>CAVPGJ010000006.1:0-5336 GCA_963704005.1 uncultured Actinomycetes bacterium | reverse complement strand
GATCGGGCACGAACGAGGCGTGCGCCTGCAATCCCGCAGGCAACCGCCTACGCCGCGCTCAGCAGGCGGGACGCCTAGGACCGCGATTCGCTAGGGATTGGCTTCGATGCTCAGTGACCGCGCTGGGCTCAGGTCGCCGCCATGCACCTCGAACACCTCGACGGACGAGGGGCCCACGAGGAAGCCCGCCGCCGAGATCCGGGCAACCGTCTCCCGGTAGCGGGGTGACGAATCCAGGGCTGCCGCTGATTCGTCGTCGGCCCAGAGGCTGAGGACCGCTCGTTCGCTCCCGGCGCCGGCTAAGAGAACGCCGAGGAAACCGCGCTGGGCCCTGAACATCGGCAGTGAGTGCTCCTCGGCGAAGAGCCGGTACTCCTCCAGGCGGGTCGGGTCAACCTGCGTCCGCCAGATTCGGACGATCATGGTCGCTGCTCGAGCATCGCGGCGGCCAGGCCAGGCCCCGCCTCGACGTCGACGTCGTGAGCGCGCAGCGGCTCTCCGCAGTGGGCGCAGCGCATCTCGACGCTGGTGAGCTCGCCGCAGCTGCGGTGGCGGAGCAGCGCGGGTGGTCCGTCCTCGCCGGCCGTCCAGCGGTCGCCCCAGGCGGTGATCGCCAGCAGGATGTCGCAGAGCTCCCACCCCTTCTCGGTCAACAGGTAGTCGTGGCGCGCCGGCCGCGCTGAGTAGGGCCGGCGTTCGAGCACCCCTTCCGCGACGAGGTGCTTGAGGCGCTCCGTAAGCACCTTGCGCGAGATCCCGAGATCGCGCTGGAGGTCGTCGAAGCGGGTGATGCCGACGAAGACGTCCCGGAGGATCAGCGGCGACCAGGGCTCTCCCGCGATGTCGAGCGTGCGGGCGATCGAGCAGGCCATGTCGCCGAACCGGGTTCTCTGCATGCGGGCCATCGTACCTGAGTTGCTTTAGGGAACCCACCATGGTATCTATGGGTTTCTTCAGGAAACTGATTGAGGAGGCACAGTGGCGACCACGACGAGACACACGGTTGGCACGCGCGCTGAATGGCTCGCGGCACGGCTGGCACTCCTCGAGGCCGAGAAGGAGCTCACCCGCCGTAGCGACGAGCTCGCCCGGCAACGACGCGAGCTGCCGTGGGTGCGCATCGACAAGGACTATCGGTTCGACACCGAGGAAGGCGAGGCGTCGCTGGGCGACCTCTTCCGCGGCCGCTCCCAGCTGATCGTGCATCACTTCATGTTCAGCCCCGGCTGGACCGAGGGCTGCCCGAGCTGTTCGTCGGTCGCGGACGGCTATGACGGCTTCCGCGTGCACCTCGAGCAGCACGACGTGGCGATGACCGCCGTGTCCCGCGCCCCGATCGAGCTGTTGACCGCCTACAAGCAGCGCATGGGGTGGCGCTTCCCCTGGGCCTCGACCTTCCGCAGCGACTTCAACTTCGATTTCGGCGTCTCCTTCACGGAAGAGCAGCTCGCCCACGGCGCGGAGCACAACTACCGCCCCGTCGAGGTCGACCCGCGCACCCTTCCCGGCGGGGGCCACGGTGTCGAGCCCGTGGACGCCGCCGAGTCGCCCGGGATGAGCGCCTTCGCGCTCGACGACGGCGTCGTCTACCACACCTACTCCACCTACTCTCGCGGCACCGACGTCCTCTGGGGGATGTACCAGTGGCTCGACCGGGCCCCGCTGGGGCGCAACGAACGCGGCCCCTGGTTCCGCCGCCATGACGAGTACGAGGACGGCTGAACCGGCCTACCGTCGAGCGATGGATTCGCGCGCTCGAGCGGATCTCTATTCGAAACACGGCGAACGGCTCGCCGAACGGACGAAGAGAACCGCTGCGGGAGGCAGATGTGAACGCGACGAGATCCACCCAGACGAGCAGGGGAGCGGCGACAAGATGGGTGCTGGCCCTGACGGGCATCGGCTCGCTGATGGCCGCGCTGGACACGCTGGTGGTGTCGACTGCGCTGAGCACGATCCGCCTCGACCTGGGCGCCTCGATCGAGCAGCTCGAGTGGACGGTCAACGCCTACAACCTGAGCTTCGCCGTGCTGCTGCTGACCGGCGCGGCGCTCGGCGACCGCTACGGGCGCCGGAGGCTCTACGCCGCCGGCCTCGGTCTGTTCGCAGCGGCGTCGGCCGCCTGCGCGCTGGCACCGGGCGTCGGTTGGCTGATAGCCGCGCGCGCCGTGCAGGGTGCCGGGGCCGCGCTCCTGGTGCCCCTGGCTCTGGCCCTCCTGAGCGCGGCCTTCCCGCCCGAGAAGCGGGGCGCTGCGATCGGAATCTTCAGCGCGATCACCGGGATCGCGGTTGCCAGCGGCCCGCTGGTCGGCGGCGCGATCGTCGAAGGGATCAGCTGGGAGTGGATCTTCTGGGTCAACGTTCCGATCGGGCTGGTCGCGATCCCGCTGGTGCTTACCCGGATGAAGGAGAGCTTCGGGCCGGACACGAGCCTCGACATCCGCGGCCTCGCGCTCGTCACCGGCGGCGCCCTGGGGATCGTCTGGGGGCTGGTGCGCGGGAACGAGGCCGGGTGGAGCAGCCCCGAGGTGGTCGGGTCGCTGGCGGCCGGGGCGCTGCTCACGGCGGCGTTCGTCGCCTGGGAGCTGCGCGCCCGCGAGCCGATGATACCGATGGGCTTCTTCCGCTCTCGCGCCTTCTCGGCCGGCAACGCGGCGATCTTCCTCACCTTCGCGTCGCTGTTCGCCGCCGTGTTCTTCTACGCGCAGTTGCTGCAGTCCGTGCTTGGCTACGGGCCACTCGACGCCGGCCTGCGGCTGCTTCCCTGGACCGCCACCTTCATCACGGTCGCCCCGATCGCGGGCGCGCTCGCCGATCGGATCGGCGAGCGGCCGTTGCTGGTCGGCGGGCTCCTCCTGCAGGCAGCAGGGATGGCCTGGCTGGCGCTGATCGTCGGGCCCGACCTTGCCTACTCGGAGCTGCTCGCGCCGTTCGTCGTCGCCGGAGTTGGCGTCTCGATGGCGATTCCGGCCGCGCAGAACTCCGTTGTCGGTTCGTTGGCACTGGAGGCGGTCGGGAAGGCGGCCGGCACCAACAGCATGATGCGCGAGCTCGGCGGCGTCTTCGGAATCGCGGTCGCCGTCGCCGTCTTCGCCGCGGCGGGCAGCTACGCCTCCGCCGCTGCGTTCACAGACGGATTCGCGCCGGCGATCGGCGTCGCGGCAGGCCTCGCGCTCGCCGGGGCGATGGTCGGCCTGGCGCTGCCCGGCCGTCGCCGGGCGAGCGAGAAGGCGGTCGGGCGGACGATTCCCGCGCTGGAGGCCGAAAGCCGGGGTTGAGAAGCCCATCACAGCACAGGAGGTCATCTGATGAGACGCGTCATGGTCCGCTACAAGGTCAAGCCCGAACGAGTAGCCGAAAACGAGGAGCTCGTCCGCGCCGTCTACGACGAGCTCCAGCGAGCCGAGCCTGCCGGGCTCCGGTATGCGACCTTCAAGCTCGACGACGGCGTGAGCTTCGTTCACCTCGCGTCGATCGAGACCGAGGACGGGCACAGCCCGCTGTCTGACGTGCAGGCGTTCAGCGAGTTCCAGGAGCACATCGGCGACCGGTGCGACGAGGCTCCGGTCGCGACGGAGCTCCACGAGATCGGCTCGTTTCGCTTCCTCGACTCTCGGCGATGAATTCCAGGGTCGGCCCGGATCTAAGGGGTAAGGACATGAAGCCGTCCCGCCCTCAATCCGGTCGTCCACCTGGAGCTGCACACGGGCAATCTGGAATGCGCCAGTGCGTTCTACTCGCAACTCTTGCGCTGGCGCACCGAGGAGGTCGACGCCGGGTCCGGCTCGTACCTCCACCTCGAGCTGGGCGGCGGGCTCGGCGGCGGCATCGTCGAGTGCGGCGCCCGGCGCTCGCTGTGGCTTCCCTACGTCCAGGTCGACCTGGTCGACGAGTTCACCGACCGGGCGCGCCGGCTCGGGGCATCCGTGCTGTTGGAGCCCCGCGAGGGCCCGGCGGGTTGGCGCAGCGTCGTGGCCACACCCGAGAGCGGAGAGATCGCGTTCTGGCAGCCGAAGGCCGGGCGTGGGCAAATGAGCTCGGCCGTGCCTCGACTTGTGGGCAGCGAGTGCTGAGCTCTGCTGCCACGACGTCGACCGGGAGCGAGCGAGAGCTGCTCGAGGCCGCCCGGCAGGGTGACGAGGCCGCCTTCGGCCGGCTCGTGGAGCCGCACCGCGCCGCGCTTCACGCCCACTGTTACCGGATGATCGGCTCGGTTCCGGATGCCGAGGACGCGCTCCAAGACGCGCTGCTGCGCGCCTGGCGCGGGCTGCCCCGGTTCGAAGGCCGAAGCTCGTTCCGGTCCTGGCTCTACACGATTGCGACCAACGCCTGCCTGAGGTTGATCGAGCGGCGGCCCAAGCGGGTGCTTCCTGTCGACTACGGTCCCGCGGCCGATCCCCACGACGGCCCGGGCGAGCCGCTCGTCGAATCGGTCTGGGTCGACCCCTACCCGGACGATCAGGTGGGCCTCGAGGACGGCTTCGCCGCTCCCGAGGCGCGCTACGAGCAGCGCGAGAGCGTCGAGCTCGCCTTCATCGCGGCCCTCCAGCACCTGCCGGCGCGGCAGCGCGCCGTTCTGGTCCTTCGGGACGTGCTCGGCTTCGCGGCTCACGAGGTCGCCGACGTGCTCGAGACGACGCCGGCTTCCGTGTACAGCGCCCTGCAGCGCGCGCACAAGACCGTCGACCAGCGATTACCCGAGCTCAGTCAGCAGGCCGCGCTTCGCTCGCTCGGTGACGTCGAGCTGAACAACGTCGTGGAGGGCTATGTCGATGCCTGGGAGCGCGGCGATATCGACGCGGTTGTCGCCATGCTCGCCGAGGATGCCAGGATCGCGATGCCCCCGTTGCCGACGTGGTATCGCGGACGCGAAGCGGTCGCCGCGTTCCTCAGCGGCTGGCCGCTCTCGGGTGGGACCCGCTGGCGCCTCGTTCCCGTGCGCGCGAACGGGCAGCTGGCATTCGGTAAGTACATCCTGGATGTCGACAAAGGGAGCTTCCGTCCGCACGGCGTCAACGTGCTCTCGCTGCGCGGAGTGCAGATCGTCGAGATCACAGCCTTCCTCGCCCCTGAGGCCTTCGGGCGGTTCGGCCTGCCCGCCGAGCTCCAGCCGGGGAGAGGCGACTAGCTGCTCGGACGCCAGCCGTCGCGATACGGCGTCGGCTCCGTCTCCGGAAAGCGCGCATACGCGAACTCCGCGTCGCTCGTCTCCTCTTCCACGCCGGCAGTATCGCCATGCTGACAGGGTCAATCCCATCCTCGACGACTTCTTCGACCGGCACTATCCGCAAGAGTCAGAGCGGGGGTGAGCCCGCCCGGGCCGGGGATGAATCGCC
>CAVPGJ010000005.1:0-943938 GCA_963704005.1 uncultured Actinomycetes bacterium | reverse complement strand
GCGTTCGTCACGAGAGCCCGGTCGATCCGGAAGGCCGGCAGCTCGACGGCGTGCGGAAGCCGCTCGTTGTCGTAGGCCCAGGGATCGTCGGAGCCGAGGACGAACTCGCCCGCGGGGACGAGGACGTCGCCGGAGGCCCCGACCTCGGGAGGGCCCTCGGGCAACGGCAGTGGCAGATCGGCGAGCGCCAGGGTCTGGGCGATCGTCTCGCCGTGCTGAAGCTCGTGCTGGGCGACCATCGCGACGAGATCCTGCGGAAGCTCCGGGAGCAGCTCGACGACGGCCTCCCGCACCTCGCTCACGTAGGCGCGAGCCCGCCCCGGCGACAGGATCGGAAGCCCGCCGCGCTCGGCGCGCGCATGGGCGAACGAGTCGTACAGGTCGTCGTAGGCGGGCGAGATCGCCTCGCGGCCGGCTGCCCGGCGCAGCAGCCAGAGCTCCTCGAAGTACCCCATGTGCGCGAGATCCCAGACGAGCGGCGACTGGAGCGGCGAATACTGGCGCGTGAGCTGCTCGTCCGAGAGCGGCGCGAGCAGGGCCTCGGTTCGCTCGCGCGCGTGGCCGAGAGCCGCGGCGGCCTCAGTAGGTGACACCGAGCTCGGCAAGCCGGCTGAAGATCAGCGACGCCGCCATCGACCCCTCTCCGACCGCGGCGGCGACGCGTTTGATCGAGCCGTGCCGCACGTCGCCCGCGGCGAAGAGCCCGACGCGGCTGGTCTCGAGCGGGAGCGGGTCGCGCTCGAGCGGCCAGCAGTCGGGGAGTGCGCCGTCCGTGGCGAGGTCCTGGCCCGTGAGAATGAATCCGCGAGCGTCGGTCATGACGTGCTCCCGCGAGCACCACTCGGTGTGCGGGGTCCCGCCGATGCAGAGGAAGACCGACCCGAGTGCGCGCGTGTCGGCCTTGCCGGCCGAGTCGGCGAAGGTCACGGCGGCGAGCTTGCCTCCCTTCGTGTGGAGCTCGGTCAGCTCCGTCTCGAGGTGGACCTCGATCAGCGGGTGCTGCTCGATCCGCTCGATCAGGTAGGCGGACATGCTCTTGGTGAGGCTGTCGCCGCGAACGAGCATCGTCACCTTGGCCGTGTTGTTCGCGAAGTTGAGGACGGCCTGGCCCGCGGAGTTGCCGGCGCCGACCACCACGACGCTCTGCCCCGCGCACTGCGCGGCCTCGCTGCGGCCCGCTCCGTAGTAGACGCCGTGACCGATCAGATCGTCGATGCCGTCCAGCTCGATCCGGGTCCAGTCCATGCCGGGAGCGGCCAGCACGACCGACGCGGTCACCTCGGAATCGTCGAAGAGGATCAGCTCCACCGGCTCGTCGTGGCCCTTGAGCCGGCTGCCGCGGACGCCGCGCATGAGCATGAGCTCGGCGCCGAACTTTTCCGCCTGCCGGCCGGCCAGCCGCGCGAGCTCAGCGCCGCCGATTCCGTCCGGAAACCCGAAGAAGTTCTCGATCCTCGTCGCGTACGACGCCTGCCCGCCGGGGACGTCGCGATCGCAGACGAGCGTCGACAGGCCGTCCGAAGCGGCGTAGACGGCTGCGGCGAGGCCCGCCGGCCCCGCGCCGATGACCACGAAGTCGTAGTGCTGCCGTTTCGCCGGCCGGCGGCCGCCCCACGCGGCCACGAGCGAGTCGACCGTCGCCGCCTGGAACGTCTCTTCCCCGTCGACGAGCAACGGCAGCGCGGGGTCGACAAGACCGAGCCTCTCGAGCAAGAGGTCCGCGTCGGCCGAGCCCGCCTCGTACCACTCGTAGGGCTGGGCCGTGCGCGTGAGGAAGTCGCGAAGGCGGTAGTGATCGGCGTCCAGTCGCCGGCCGACCACCTGGACCGTTGGCCTGACCGGGCTCATTCGGCGATCGTACTGACCGGCGGCGGCTCGCGGCGCGGACCGCCGAGGCCGGCAATCCGTCGGCGCGAGATCAGCGGCTGCCCGGGGCGGCGGCCAGCGTCCGTTCGTCCGGTGTCGCGCCGGCGATCGCCTCTTCGGCGTCGAGCTCGGCGCTCGAGGCGAGCGTCGTCCGCAGCGGCACCTCCTTCAGGAACCACGAGAGCGCGAACGGCACCAGCGCAGCCGCCATTCCGAAGAGGAAGACGTCGTTGAGCGCGTGCGAGAAGGCGTTCAGGAAGTCGGCGTGCACCGCGGACGGCAGGTGCTTCGCCTGCTCCGGGTTGAGGTGGATTCCGCTCCCGAGCCTCGCCGTGACGGCGCGGGGAAACTTCGCCAGCTCCCCGGAAAGCCGGCTGGCGAAGATCGCCCCGAAGATGGCGACGCCGAAGGAACCGCCGACCGAGCGGAAGAAGGTCGCGGTCGAGGTGGCGACGCCGATCTCCGACGGCTGCACGTCGTTCTGGACGACGAGCACGAGCACCTGCATCACGAGGCCGATCCCGACGCCGACGACGAGCATGTAGACCGAGACGACCCAGGGCGGAGTGTCGACGCCGAGCCGCGAGAGCAGGTACATGCCGACGACGAGGGTCGCCGTCCCGGCGATCGGGAAGATCTTGTAGCGGCCGAAGCGCGTGATCGCCCGGCCCGAGAGGATCGCCGCCACCAGCAGCCCGGCCATCAGCGGCAGCAAGCGCAGGCCGGAGCTCGTCGGGCTGGCGCCGTAGACGAGCTGCAGGTAGAGCGGGATGAAGATGATCGCGCCGAACATCGCCATCCCGATCGTGAAGCCCATCGCGTTCGCGACGCTGAACACCCGCGAGCGGAAGAGCGAGAGCGGCAGGATCGGCTCGGGCGCCTTCGTCTCCCACCAGACGAACGCGCCGAGCAGGGCGACGCCGGCGATGCCGAGGCCGACGATCGTGGACGAGCCCCACGCGTACTCGTTGCCGCCCCAGGTCGTGAGCAGGATCAGCGAGGTGACGCCGGCGCTGAGGAGCGCGGCGCCGAGAAGGTCGAGGCGGTGGCGCACCGTGGGGGTGTGCAGGTGCAGCTGCGTGACGACGATCACGATCGCGAGCGCGCCGATCGGCAGGTTGACGTAGAAGACCCAGCGCCAGGAGAGGTTGTCCACGAGGAAGCCGCCGAGCAGCGGCCCGGCGACCGAGGCGACGGCGAAGACCGCGCCGATCAGGCCGATGTAGCGGCCGCGCTCCCGCGGCGGGACGATGTCGGCGATGATCGCCTGCGCGCCGACCATCAGGCCGCCGGCACCGAGCCCCTGGAGCGCGCGGAAGCCGATCAGCTGGCCCATCGTCTGCGAGAGCCCGGCGAGCATCGAGCCCGCGAGGAAGATCAGGATCGCGGCCAGGAAGACCGGCTTGCGCCCGAGCATGTCGCCGAGCTTCCCGTAGAGCGGCGTCGAGACGGTCGCGGCGAGCAGGTAGGAGGTCACGACCCACGACAGGTGGTTGAGGCCGCCGAGGTCGCCGACGATCGTCGGCAGCGCCGTCGAGACGATCGTCTGGTCGAGCGCGGCCAGGAACATGCCGAGCATCAGCGCCGCGAAGACCGTCCAGAGCGCGCGTCCTTTCAGCCGGCCGTCCTCAGCCGGGCTCATGCGCGCGACCTCGTGACGCGGTCGAGCTCGGCGCGCGTCAGCGGCGGGTGCGGCAGCGGCGTCGCCGCCTCGGCGCGCAGGCCGTCGAGCAGCAGCGCCAGGTAACGCCGCCAGAAGTCGGGGCTCACGCCCGCCGTCGCCTCGATCACGCGATCGGCGGTCCAGAAGACGAGCGGCAGGTCCTCGGGCGCGAAGTCGGCGCGGAGCGATCCCTGCTCCTGGGCGCGCTCGATCAGGCGTCGCAGCACCGGGCGGATCCGCTCGCGCAGCGCCGCGACGCGCCCGCGCCCGTGCGCGCGCATGGCGATGACGTCCTTCAGGCCGCGGTTGCCGACGTGCTCGGCCAGCGCCCGCTCGAGGAAGCTGGTCAGGCCGGCCCACGCGTCCTCCGCCTCGGCGGCCTCCTTGGCCGCGTCGAGGAGGCCCGCGAATGCATCCTCGAGGACGGCGTCGATCAGGTCCTCCTTGGTCGGGAAGTGCCGGTAGAGCGTGCCCATGCCGAGGCCGGCGTGGCGGGTGATCTCCTCGACCGAAACGTCGAGGCCCTCCGCGGCGAAGAGCTCGCCCGCGCTCGAGACGAGGCGCTCGCGGTTCCGGCGCGCATCGCTGCGCAGGGTCTTGCCTTCGAGGGTCGCCGTGCTCACCACCCCAGGCTAGCAGAAAGCGGAGCGATCACTCCGGTTTTGTGTACCCTCCCCGAGATGGCCGAGCACGAGCGCCAGCACCCGAATCTGACCCTCGGGATCCTCGCGCTGGGCGCGATGGCGTACGCGCTCCTGCAGTCGGCGGTCATCCCCGCCCTGCCGGAGCTCCAGCAGAGCCTGCACACGAGCGAGACCGGCATCGCGTGGGTGCTGACCGCGTACCTGCTCTCGGCCTCGATCGCGACGCCGATCCTCGGCCGGCTCGGCGACATGTTCGGGAAGGAGCGGCTCCTGCTCTGGACGTACGTGATCCTCTCCGCCGGGACGCTGATGGCGGCCCTCGTCAACACCCTCGGCCTGCTGATCGTGGCGCGCGTGATTCAGGGCGCCGGCGGGGGAATCTTCCCGCTCGCGTTCGGGATCATCCGGGACGAGTTCCCGCGCGAGAAGGTCGCCGGGGCGATCGGGTTCCTCTCGGCGCTCCTCGGGATCGGCGCCGCCGCGGGCATCGTCCTCGGCGGCCTGATCGTCGAGCACCTGCACTGGCACTGGCTGTTCTGGATCCCGCTCGTGTTTCTGGTCGGCGCCGTCGTCCTCACCGCCCGCTTCGTCCCCGAGTCGCCCGTCCGCGTCCCCGGCAAGATCAACTGGCTCAGCGCCCTGCTGATGGCGGTCGGACTGAGCGCGGTCCTGCTCGCGATCAGCGAGGCGACGACGTGGGGCTGGGGGTCGGCGAAGACGATCGGGCTGCTCCTCGTCGGGCTGGCCTTCTGCGCCGCATGGGTCTTCGCCGAGCTGCGCGCGAAGGAGCCGCTGGTGGACATGGGGATGATGCGGCTGCGCGGCGTCTGGACGACAAACCTCGCAGGCTTCCTGCTCGGCGGCGGCATGTACGCGTCCTTCGTGCTGATCCCCCAGTTCGTCGAGGAGCCGAAGTCGACGGGCTACGGCTTCGGCGCCTCGGTGCTGGCCGGAGGGATCTTCCTGCTGCCGTCGACCGGGACGATGCTCCTGACCGGCTCGCTGGCGGGGCGCGTCGCCGGCCGGTTCGGCTCGAAGACGGCGCTCGTCTTCGGCGCGGCGATCAGCGCCGGCTCGTTCATCGTCCTCTCCTTCGCTCACGGCCAGCCGTGGGACATCTACGTCGCGGCGGCGCTGCTCGGCGCCGGTGTCGGGCTCGCCTTCGCGGCGATGGGGAACCTGATCGTCCAGGCCGTTCCCGCCGAGCAGACGGGAGTCGCGAGCGGCATGAACACGGTCATGCGGACGATCGGCGGCGCCGTCGGGAGCCAGGTCGCGGCGACGCTGATCGCCGGCCACCTCGGAGCGGGAGGCCTTCCCGCGGAACACGGCTACGTGCTCGCCTTCCTCCTCTCGCTCGCGTTCCTGGCCGTTTGCATCCTCGCCTCGCTCCTCGTCCCCGGGCGACGGCCTCGCGGCCGCGGTCAGCGGCTGGATCCCGCGGCGGCGGAAGGCTGAGCCGCGTCGAGCCAGCGCTTGAGCGACCAGACCAGCGCGATCAGCAGCGGCAGCGACGCCGGCTCGAGCATCACCGCTCCGCCGAGCTGCTGGTCGGCGAGCGCCGTCAGGCCGCCGGGCCGGTGGGCCTCGGCCGCGTAGGGCACGTAGAGCGGCGAGCGCGCCTGCAGGATCGCGAGGGCGAGCACCGACTCGGCCACGATCGCGGTCGCGAAGTAGAGGGCTGCCTCCGGCGGGCGCAGCCGGGCACGGAAGGGCGGCGAGTCGAGCGCGCGCGACCAGAAGAGCAGGCCGAGGCCGAGGAAGAGCGCGTGCTCCCCGTCGTGAAAGAACGGGTCGCGAAGGGCGAAGTCGAAGATCGCGGGCAGGTGCGAGAGCGCGATCGCGCCGACGAAGAGCAGCCAGGCCACCGGGGGCCGGCCGAGGATTCGGCCGAGGAGGCTCAGGGGAACGGCTCCGCGCGAGCAGGCAAGCCAGCGGCCGAGCCGGCGGCGGCCGCCGGACGGAAGCATTCGCCAGACCGGCAGCCAGGGCGCTCCGAGCACGAGCAAGGGCGGCGCCACCGTCTGCAGGAGCAGGTGCTGGGCCATGTGCGCCGAGAACGACCGGTCGGCGAGCCCGTCGAGCGGCGGCTGGGTCGCGACGATCAGCGCGACGAGCCCGGCGTAGAACGCCTCCGCCCGCCAACCGCGTTCGCGGCGACTGCGCCCGCCGCCCAGCCGGCGGCGGCCGAGCTCGTAGAGGACTGCCGCTGCGAGCGCAAGCAGGAGCACGCCCGGGTTCATGCCCGCGCCCGGCTCAATGGATGAAGATGAAGCCGAGCGTGGCCAGGCCGAGGACGCCGGCGAACGCCGCCAGGAACAGCGCGTCCTTCGGCCGCAGCGGCGTGAACTCGCCCGCCGCGAGCGCCTGTTCCACGCTAAGGAACCTCTGAACACCGTAGGCGACAAGCACGACTGCCAGCGCTGCGAAGCCCGCGCCGAGGATCTCGAACGGCCAGTGCGCCACGTCAGTCAGGCCCGGGACGATCTTGCCGGCGCCGATCGCGGCCACGACCGCGGTCAGCGCGGTGCGCAGCCAGGCGAGGAAGGTCCGTTCGTTCGCGAGCCTCGTCCGGCGGGTCGCGTCGACGACGTCCGCACGCTGCTCGCTCATCGCCCCGGCACCCTAGACGGTTCCGCCTCAAGGACGGGATTCCACCTGCCGATGCCGCAGAGGTGACGAAGTTGCGCGCGCTTGTCCTTGCCCTGCTCGTGTCGCTCGCCGTCGCCGCACCCGCGGCGGCCGCCGGGCCGGTGTTCGTGGTCGTCCCGACCACGCCGTCCGACGCGTCGGCCTCGGCGCCCGCGAACGGAGAGCTCGGCGCCGACCGGCAGGCGCTCGCGCAGGCGCGGAGCCTGAGCCGGACGCTCCACGCGAAGCTCGCGCGCGTCGAACGAAGGGCCGCATCCGCTGTCCTGCTCTCCGATCAGCTTGCCGCCGAGCAGCGCGCCGCCCAGCTCCGGGCCGACGCCGAGGCGGCCTCGGCTCGCGTCTCGGAACTGCGCCAGGAGATTGCGCAGCTCGAGGTGGCGCTTCAGCCGCCCCCGCTACAGACGGTCGTGCCGCTCGCTCCCGCGGCTCCTTCCGGCACGACCGGCATCACGGCCGTCTCGATCGCCGACCAGTTCCTGGGCATCCCCTACCGCTGGGGCGGCGCCGACCCGCTCACCGGCTTCGACTGCTCCGGGCTGACGATGTACGTCTACGCCCAGCTCGGGATCCAGCTGCCCCACTACGCGGCCGACCAGTGGCAGATGCTCCCGCACGTCGATGCCTCGCAGCTAGAACCGGGCGATCTCGTCTTCTTCGAGCCCCGCTCGAACGGGCCCGGCCACGTCGGCATCTTCGCGGGCGGCGACAACTTCATCGAGGCGCCGCACACCGGCGACGTGGTCAAGATCGCGAGCCTCTCGCAGGAGGCTGCGGAGATGGGCTACGTCGGCGCGGCGAGACCGAGCGCCCTGGCCGGCAGCGTCTTCGGTTACTAGGAGGGCCTGGCAGAACCAAGTCTGTGCCTTCGGGCCGCGCTGTCCGCCCCGAGGCCGCGTCCTCAGTCGTCCCTGTAGTTATCCACTACAGGGACTCCCTGCGTCCTTGCCTCGGAACGGCCATCGCACCCCGCCGACGAGCGAGGTTCCGCCAAGCCCTCCTACTTGACGCATTCGCGGCAGGCGCCGCGGAGCACGACGTCGTGGCCGGCGACCGAGTAGCCGGTCCGCCCCTCGACCTGGCGCAGGGCGCGCTCGAGCTGGTCGTCCGAGAACGCCTCGACCTTGCCGCAGCCGTCGCACACGAGATGGTGGTGATGCTCGCCGTCGGCGTGGAGCGGCTCGAAGCGCGAGATGCCCGCGCCGACGTCGATCCGCTGCACGAACCCCTCGCGCGTCAGCTGCTCGAGCGTCCGGTAGATGCTCGCGATGCCGACGGGGGTTCCTTCGACGCGGAGGTCGTCGAAGATCTCCTGCGCGGTCACGCAGCAATCCTGGCGCCCGAGCAGCTGGATCACGGTTCGCCGCGCGCTGCCGTCGCGATGGCCTTTCATCCGCAGCGCTTCGAGCGTCGCGTAGATCCAATCGGTGCTCCGGTCTCGCACGGTGGTAACGATAGCGGTTCTCGGTTCGCTTGTGGTTGCGGGAATGAGTATCGTTAGCATATAGTCCGGCCCCGATGGGACGGATGGCCCCGGCTCTCCTGCTCGCGGCACTGCTGGCGTGCTTGGCCGGCTGCGCCGGCTCGGCCACGACGGCCGGCGGCGACGGCCCGCTCGAGGTCGTCGCCGCGGAGAACTTCTGGGGCAGCATCGCCGCGCAGCTCGGCGGCTCCAAGGTGCACGTGACGAGCGTGATCACGAGCCCGGCGACCGACCCGCACGACTACGAGCCGACCGCCGCGGACGGGCGCCTGCTCGCCGGCGCGCGGATGGCGATCGTGAACGGGATCGGCTACGACCCGTGGGCCGGCAAGCTGCTGGCTTCGAACCCGGTCGGCGGTCGAATCGTGCTCACCGTCGGCGACCTGGTCGGGATATCGGCGGGCGGCAACCCGCACCGCTGGTACTCGCCCCCGAACGTGGAGCAGGTGATCGACGCGATCGCCGTCGACTACTCGAAGCTCGACCCGAAGGACGCCGCCTACTTCCGGGCGCAGAAGGCCAGCTTCGAGACGAAGGGCCTCGCGCAGTACAAGCGCCTGATCGCGACCATCAACCGCCGCTACCACGGCGTGCCCGTCGGCGCCTCCGAGAGCATCTTCGCGCCGCTGGCCCAGGCGCTCGGGCTGAACCTGCTGACGCCGGACTCCTTCCTGAAGGCGATCAGCGAGGGCGCCGAGCCGAACGCCTCCGACATCACCACGATCGACCGCCAGATCGCGGCCCGGCGGATCAAGGTCTGGGTCTTCAACAGCCAGAACAGCACCCCGGACGTGCAGCGGATCACCGACGCGGCCCGCAAGCGGGGCATCCCGGTGACCACGATCACCGAGACGATGACGCCGGCCTCGGCAGGGTTTCAGGACTGGCAGTCGCACCAGCTCGAGGCGCTGATGCACGCGCTGGCCGAGGCGACGGGAAGGTGACCGAGACCGCGGTCGCCCTCGAGAGGGCCACGATTCGCCTCGGTGGCAGGACGATCCTCCAGGACGTCTCGCTCGAGGTCGCGCAGGGCGAGTTCGTGGCGGTGCTCGGCCCGAACGGGGCCGGCAAGTCGACGCTGGTGAAGGCGATCCTCGGCCTGCTGCCGCTCGCGGCCGGGAAGGCGACGGTGCTCGGCAGGCCGCCGGGCGATGCGAACGCGCAGATCGGCTACCTGCCGCAGCGGCGCAGCTTCGACGCAGGCACCCGGATCCGCGGGATCGACCTCGTAGGCCTCGGCTTCGACGGCTCCCGCTGGGGGATTCCGCTGCCGTGGCTCCCGGGCGCGAAGACAAAAGCGCGCCGCCTTGCCGAGGTGCTCGAGCTCGTCGGCGCGAGCGGCTACGCGAAGGAGCCGATCGGCGAGCTCTCCGGCGGCGAGCAGCAGCGGCTGCTGATCGCCCAGGCGCTCGTCCGCCGGCCCGCAGCTGCTTCTGCTGGACGAGCCGCTCGACAGCCTCGACCTCGCCAGCCAGGCCGCGGTCGCCGCGCTCGTGCGCCGGATCTGCGAGCAGGAGCACGTGGCCGTCCTGCTCGTCGCGCACGACGTCAACCCGATCCTCGGCTTCATCGACCAGGTCGTCTACGTCGCGGGCGGCAGCGCGGTCGGCGGCCGGCCCCAAGAGGTGATCACGAGCGAGACGCTGAGCGAGCCTGTTCGGCGTGCCGATCGAGGTGCTGCGCGCCTCGGACGGGCGGCTCGTCGTCGTCGGCCAGCCCGAGGCGCCGTTCCACCACGGCGACCGCCACGCCCATGGTTGAGACCTCCGTCGCCCATGGTTGACGCCGGCGTCTTCCAGGGGCTCTCGTGGAACCTGCTCGACGACTTCCGGCAGCTGTTCGCCTACCCGTTCATGGTCAACGCGCTCGAGGCCGGGGCGATCGTCGCGGTCATGGCCGGGGTCACCGGCTGGTTCATGGTCCTGCGCCGGCAGGCGTTCGCCGGGCACACGCTCTCGGTGATCGCCTTCCCGGGCGCGGCCGCCGCCGGCTGGGCGGGCGTGCCGCTCGCTTTCGGCTACTTCGGCTTCTGCGGAGCGCGGGGCGCTGATCCTGGCCGCGATCGCCGGCACGCGCCGGAGCCTCGGGGCCGAGTCGGCGGCGATCGGGTCGCTGCAGGCGCTGGCCCTGGCCCTCGGCTTCCTGTTCGTCTCGCTCTCGCACCGCATCCTGACCGGGCTCGACTCGCTGCTCTTCGGGACCTTCCTCGGGATCACCAGGTCACAAGTTCTCGTGCTCCTGCTCGTGGCAGTCGCCACCGTCACCGTGACCGCCGTGGCGGCGCGGCCGCTCTTCTTCGCCTCGGTCGACGCCGAAGTCGCCAGGGCGAGCGGCGTGCCGGTCCGCGTGCTCGGCCTCGGCTTCCTGCTCGTGCTCGGCCTCTCGGTGGCCGAGACGAGCCAGATCACGGGTGCCCTGCTCGTCTTCGCGCTGCTCGTCGACTCCGGCCGCGACCGCGCACCGGCTGACCTCGCGGCCGTGGCTCGGGCTCACGCTCTCGGTCGCGCTCGCGCTGGCAGTGACCTGGATCGGGCTCGCGCTCGCCTACTTCTCGGTCTACCCGGTCGGCTTCTACGTGACGTCGCTCTCGTTCGCTCTCTACGTGCTCGTGCGGCTCGCGACCCGTTGATGTTCGCGCACGAGTTCATGCGCAACGCCCTGATCGCCGGGACCTTCGTCGGCCTCGCCTGCGGGCTCGTCGGCTACTTCGTCGTCCTGCGCGCCCAGGTCTTCGCCGGCGACGCGCTCAGCCACGTGGCCTTCACCGGGGCGCTCGGCGCGGCCGCGCTCGGGCTCGATCTGCTCGGGGGCGTGTTCGTGGCGACGATCTGCGGCGGGCTCGTGATCGGGACGCTGGGCGAGCGGGCGCGCGCCGACGACGTCGCGATCGGCTCGCTGTTCGCCTGGACCCTGGGCCTCGGAGTGCTCTTCCTGGCGATCTTCACGACGCAGCGCAGCGGCAGCGGAAACGGGGCCGCCGGCGTGCGCGTCCTGTTCGGCTCGATCTTCGGGCTGAGCGCGCACGACGTCCGCGTCTCGGTGACGATCGCGGTCGTCACGGCCGCGGCGCTGCTCACGATCGCGCGACCGCTGCTCTTCTCGTCGCTCGACGAAGGCGTGGCGGAGGCGCAGGGCGTGCCCGTCCGCGCGCTGGGGTTGCTGTTTCTTGCGCTGCTCGGTGTCGTCTGCGCCGAGGCAACCCAGGCGATCGGCGCGCTGCTCCTGCTCGGCCTGCTCGCCGCGCCGGCGGGAGCGGCCCACCGACTGACCACGCGTCCGTGGGCGGGGCTCGCTGTCTCGGCCGCGCTCGCGGTCGGCTCGGTCTGGCTCGGCCTGACCCTGGCCTACGTCTTTCCCAGCCTCCCGCCCAGCTCGGCGGTGATCGGCGTCGCAGTCGCGGTCTACGCGGTGAGCCTGCTGTCGAGCCGAATCGTCCACTGGTCGATCGAGTCGACCACGAGGTGACTCCCGCTCCAGGGGTCGCGCGCGAGCCGCTCTCGGATCGCCTGCTCCGACTCGGCCTCGACCGCGTGCGCCGTGCGGACCTCGTCGGCGAGCACACCGCCGAGGACGATGAACCCGTCGTCGACGAGCGCGTCCATGAAGGCCGCGTGCTCCTCCCAGCCCGACTGCTCCTCGAGCGGTTTCGAGTGGTCGTACTCGGGGCCGGAGCGCCGTAGGACGACGAGGAACATCGGCACATCGACGTTCTAGCACGCGGGCATCAGCGCGTGATGTAGGCCTACATCCACATCAAGACAGGTGGATGTCTACATTCACCCGGTGGAGACCGCCCGCCTCGGCCGGACCGGCATCGAGCTGACCCGCATCGGCCTCGGCTGCGGCAACTTCGGCGGGATCGGCTCCGACCCGGCGACCTGGGGGCAGGGCGAGTCGGAGGAGGAGGCATTCGAGCTGCTGGACGCGGCCGTCGCCGCCGGGATCGCCTTCTTCGACACAGCGGCCTCGTACGGCGGCGGGCGCAGCGAGGCCTACATCGGCCACTGGCGCGAGGAGCGGGGCTCGCCGGTGCTGCTGAGCAGCAAGGTCTTCTCGTCGGTCACCGGCGACCCCGACGACTACGGGCTCGCGGGCGAGCGGATCCTGCGCGAAGTCGAAGGCAGCCTCGAGCGGCTCCGGACCGAGCGCCTCGACATGTATCTCACCCACGCGCCCGATCCGGAGACGCCGATCGAAGAGACGCTGCGCGCGCTCGACGAGCTCGTCCGCGCCGGGAAGGTGCGGGCAATCGGCGGGAGCAACCTGGAGGCGGAGCAGCTCGAGGAGGCGCTGGAGACGAGCGAGCGCCTCGGGCTTGCCCGCTACGAGTGGGTTCAGAACGAGTACAGCCTGCTCGACCGCAGCTCCGAAGACGTGATGGGGATCTGCGAGCGCGAGGGGCTCGGCTTCACCCCGTTCAGCCCGCTCGCCGGCGGCTGGCTGACCGGCAAGTACCGGCGAGGCGAGTCGTACCCGGCCGGCTCGCGGATGACCACCCGGCCCGGGCCGTACGAGGCGCTCGAGAAGGAAACGACGTTCGACGCGCTCGAGGCGTTCGAGGCTGCAGCGGCCGAGCGAGGCGCCGAGCCGGCGACCCTGGCGATCGCCTGGATCCTCGGCAACCCGCAGGTGACGGCGGTGATCGCGGGCCCGCGCCGGCCCGCACAGCTGGAGCCGTACCTGGCGGCGCTGGAGCTCCGACTCTCCGAACAGGACCGCGACGACTTGGCGAGGCTCTTCTCATGAGGCATCGTCTTGCGATGCCGACATCAGGCCGGGCGAGCCTTGCGCGTCCGGCCGTCTGAAATGACGGGTCGATACACCAGACGTGAGAGGCTTCCGCGCTAGGAATGACCGAGCTCCTCGTCCTCTCCCACGACGACGTCCGGCGGCTGCTGCCGATGGACGAGTGCATCGAGCTGATGGAGGCCGCGCTCTCGGATCTCGCGCGCGGGCGCGCCTGGCAGCCGCTGCGCTTCGTGATCCGTCCGCCGGAGGAGCAGACCCTGATGGGCCTGATGCCCGCGCACCGCTCCGAGCCGCAGCGCGCGTACGGGTTGAAGGCGATCTGCATCTTCCCCGAGAACCCGGCCCGAGGGCTCGACGCCCACCAGGGCGGCGTGCTGCTCTGCGACGGCGAAACCGGGCAGCTGCGCGCGCTGCTGGACGCCTCGGCGGTGACCGCGGTTCGCACGGCGGCGGTGTCGGCGGTAGCGACCCGGGCGTTGGCGCGGGAAGACGCCAGAGAGCTGGCGATCCTCGGCGCCGGCGTGCAGGCCCGCTCACACCTGGAGGCGCTGCCGCACGTGCGCAGTTTCGAGAAGGTGCGGATCTGGAGCCGGACACCCGAGCACGCGCGCGCCGTCGCGGGGGAGACCGAGCTAGCGGTCGAGGTGGCCGAGAGCGCCGAGGCAGCCGTGGCCGGGGCCGACGTTGTCGTGACGGCGACCTCGTCGCGCGAGCCGGTGCTCGAGCGCTCGTGGCTTGCCCCCGGCGTGCACGTGAACGCGGTCGGCTCGTCGATCCCGACCGCGCGCGAGCTCGACGACGAGACGATGGCCGAGGCGGCGCTCTTCTGCGACGCGCGCGAGTCGCTCGTGAACGAGGCCGGCGACTACCTCCTGGCCGGGCTCGGCCCTGACTCGATCCGCGCCGAGCTGGGCGAGGTGCTCATCGGCTCGGCAGAGGGCCGCCGCGACACGGAGGAGCTGACCGTCTTCAAGTCGCTCGGCCTCGGCGTCGAGGACCTCGCCGCCGCGGAGCACGTCTACGAGCGCGCCCGCGCCGAGGGCGTCGGCTCGGCGGTGCCTTTCTGATCCCGCTCGCAGAGGTCGAGGCGGCGCGCGAGCGCCTGAAGGGGCGCGTCCTGCGCACGCCGCTCGTGCGCCTCCAGCACGACGGCGAGATCTACCTGAAGCTCGAGAATCTGCAGCCGATCGGCTCCTTCAAGCTGCGTGGGGCCACCAACGCCGTGCTGCAGATCCCGCCCGAGGAGCTTCAGGCCGGAGTCGTCACCGCGACGGCCGGGAACATGGGCCAGGGCGTCGCCTGGATCGCGCGCGAGCTCGGCGTCCCCTGCACGGTGGTCGTCCCGGACCATGCGCCCCAGACCAAGCTCGCGGCGATGGAGCGGCTCGGCGCGCGGATCGACAAGGTGCCCTACGACCGCTGGTGGGAGGCGCTCGAGACCTCGAGCTACCCGGAGGCAGGCGGCGTCTTCGTCCACCCCGTTCAGGACGAGCGCGTGATGGCCGGCAACGGCACGATCGGGCTCGAGCTGCTGGAGGACCTCCCCGCTCCCGACGTGGTGCTCGTCCCGTTCGGCGGCGGCGGGCTGAGCGTCGGGATCGCGAGCGCGGTCAAGGCGCTGCGGCCCGAGACGCACGTCTACGCCGTCGAGCCGGAGCCCGGTGCGCCGCTGACCGCGGCCTTCGCGGCAGGCGAGCCAGTGCCGATCGAGTACGCGACCTCGTTCGTGGACGGCGCCGGCGCACCGATGGTGCTGCCGGAGATGTGGCCGCGCGCGCGCGAGGCGCTCGACGGGGCGTTTGCCGTGCCGCTGGACGAGACCGCCGCCGCAGTCCGCCTGCTCGCGGAGCGCGCCCGCGTGGTCGCCGAAGGCGCGGGAGCGCTCGCGCTCGCGGCCGCGCTGGCCGGTCACGGAGGCGATGGAACCGTGGCCTGCATCGTCTCCGGCGGGAACATCGACGCCTCTGTGTTGGCGGCGATCCTGGAGGGTCAGACCCCCTAGGAATCGCGCAATTTGCGTGGGAGAATGCTCCGGTGCCGGGGCATGCGGTATCCGAGCGGGATCTTCGATCCGCGCGAGTCGAGGGCGACACCGCCGAGCGGGCGGTTGCGATCGACGCCTCCTTCGGCTCCGAGCTGCTCGAGCTGCACGTCGCCCGCTACGACCCCGGCCGCTCGCGGCCGCGCACCCTGAACGGCGTCCAGGAGGTCCTGTACGCGGCAGCGGGCCGGGCCACGCTGATCGTCGGCGGCGAAGAGTTCGAGCTCGAGCCGGGAACCGCCGCCTACCTGGTTTCCGGCGAGAGCTACGAGGTCGACAATCCGGGCCCGGAGACGCTGCTGCTCGTCTCGGCCGTCGCGCCCCAGTCCTCAGCCCCGCAGCTCAACGGGCAGCGGATCGTCCGCTACGACGACCAGCCGGTGCTCACGGCCAGCGGCGACCGGGAGTTCCGCTACCTGGTCACCGACGAGGTCGGCTGCACCGAGCTGACCCAGTTCTACGGGATCATCGCCCCGGGCCGCGCACCCGAGCACAGCCACGTCTACGACGAGGTGATCTACGTGCTCGAGGGCGAGGGCATGCTCCACATCGACGGCTCGCACGAGCCCGTATCGCGGGGCACGTGCATCCACCTACCACCGCTCCTCGAGCACTCGCTCGAGAACAGCGGCGACTCACCCATGAGGATCGTCGCCGTGTTCCACCCGGCGGGCGATCCGGCCTCGCGCGCGTATGAGGCAATCGAATGATCGGCACCTACGTCTCACCTCGTATTCAAAGGAACGGGAGGAGGGCAACATGAAGAAAGTGATGGTGGCCGCGGTCTTTGCCGTGGCCTTGTCGATTCTCGCTGCCACCGCCTGGGGCTCGGCCAACGCGCCGGCCCGGGCGAAGGCGAGCTCGCTGGCGACGGCGTCGGTCAAGTGCGGGAAGCTCCGCACGATCGGCATGGCGGCTCCGATCACGGGGCCCGCTTCGGATATCGGAAACCAGCAGGTCCGTTGGGCCAAGGCCTTCGTCAAGCGCTGGAATGCCAACAAGGCGAACCGGAACCAGAAGATCCAGCTGAAGCTGGGCGACACGCAGCTCGGCGTCGATACGGCGTTCGCGGTCAAGGTCGCGCAGTCGTTCAAGTCGAACTCCAAGCTCCTGGCAGTGGTCGGCCCAGCCGGCAGCCAGGAGGTCGTGGCGTCGACGTCCGCCTACAAGGCGGGCGGCCTCGGCTTCGTCTCCGGGTCTGCGACCCGCGTCACGCTCACGGACGGCCACACGGACGGCAACCGGGTCGGCTACTTCTACCGGACGGTTCCGAACGACGGCCAGCAGGGCCCGACGGTCGCGAACTACATGACCAAGAAGCTGAAGTGGAAGAGGGTCTACATCATCGACGACCAGGAGACGTATTCGCAGGGCCTGGCCGACGGGGTGCAGAAGATCCTCAACGGCCGCAGTGTCACGACGAAGCGCGACTCGATCAGCCAGAAGGACTCGGACTTCTCTGCGGCGATCGCGAAGATCCCCTCGAACTACCAGGGCATCTACATCCCCTGGCAGCTTGCTCCGCAGGCCCAGGCGTTCGGCCAGCAGTTGCAGGCAGCCGGCAAGGGGAACATCAAGCTGTTCGGCTCGGACGGCTTGTTCGCTCCTGGCGTCTGGAAGATCGCGGGCTCGTACGACTCGGCGTTCCCGTACAACCCCGCTGATCCGGTTGTCAAGGCCTACGTGAAGGCGCACGGTGGCAACGGCGAGTTCTTCGGACTGCCGTCGTATGTGGCCGCGCAGGTCGACACGCTGGCGATCACCGCGGCGTGCAAGGCCGGTCACGGCAAGACGACCCGCGCCGCGGTACGGAAGCAGATCGCGAAGACGAAACTGGCGACCTCGCTTCTTGGGTTCAAGGTCTCGTTCAAGAAGAGCGGCGAGATGAACCTTCCGGCCGCCTTCGGGATCTTCCAGATCCAGAAGAACGGCTCCTTCAAACGAGTCGGCTAGCAAAACCGTTCCGATTCGAGAGCGACGTGCGGCCCATCCCGATGGGCCGCACGTCGCTTCTGAGAGAGTAGAAGCGACGTGAGCCCGACTCCCCGACAGGCGCTCGGAAACCTGGCCGGCCTGGGCGTGTTGCTCGTCGTCTGGGTCGTCTACGCCGTCTACCTGTCGCCGAGCCAGGGCTGGACGTTCTTCCTCCAGCTCACGGTGAACGGGATCATCCTGGGCAGCATCTACGCCCTGATCGCGCTCGGCTACTCGCTGGTCTACGGGATCCTGAAGCTGCTCAACTTCGCCCACGGAGACGTCTACATGATCGGCGCCTTCATCGGCTTCGGCGTCTTGACATTGCTCGGCGGGCCGCTGAGCCCGGCGATTCCGGTCGCGCTGCTCGTCCTCTGCATGTTCCTCGTGGCGATGCTCGGCTCCGGCTTTCTCGGCCTGGCGATCGAGCGCTTCGCCTACCGGCCGCTGCGCGACGCACCCCGGATCGCGCCGCTGATCTCGGCACTCGGGGTCGCGTTCTTCCTCGAGAATTCGGTGTTGCTCCTGTTGGGCGCGGACTACCGCAACTACGACGGCTACGACCTGATCAGCTACAACGGGATTCACCTCGGCGGCGCGACCGGCGTGTTCGTCTCTTACCTGGGCGTGATGGTCATACTGGGGGCCCTGCTGCTGATGGTCGCGCTGGTCGCGCTCGTGCGCTGGACGCAGTTCGGAAAGGCGATGCGCGCGGTCTCGTTCGACCGGGAAGCGGCCGCGATGATGGGCATCGACCCCGACCGCGTGATCGCGACCACGTTCTTCGTCGGCTCGGCGCTCGGCGGCGCGGCCGGGGTGATGTTCGGCCTGGTCTACAGCCAGATCTACTACCTGGTGGGCTTCCTCGCGGGCCTGAAGGGCTTCACCGCGGCCGTCGTGGGCGGGATCGGCAGCATTCCCGGCGCGATGCTCGGCGGCCTCCTGGTCGGGCTGGTCGAGTCCTGGGCGAAGGGCTACCTGAACGGCAACGTCGCCGACCTGGTGGTGTTCGGGATTCTGATCAGCGTGATGCTGATCCGGCCGAGCGGCCTGCTCGGGACGCCGGCGCTGCAGAAGGTCTGAGGAAATGGCCGACACCTCACCGCCGACCCCCGAGCCTCCCGTCGCCGCGAACGCGCAGATCGGGGTCGACAGCTGGGTCTCCGAGGAGGACCAGCGGCGAGAGGGGCGCAACTGGCTGGGGCGGACCTGGGAGAAGCTGCCGCCCTCAGGCAAGCTCGCGTTGCTCACGCCGGCAGTCCTGGTGCCGTTCCTTCCCCTCAGCGAAGCGAACGTCTACAACTACGGCCTCTTCATCCTGATCTACGCGCTGCTCGCGCTCGGTCTCAACGTCGTCGTCGGCTTCGCCGGGCTGCTCGACCTCGGCTACGTCGCGTTCTTCGGCTTCGGCGCCTACACCTACGCCTTCCTCTCGGGGACCCATCACGAGAAGGGACACGTCTATACGCACCACTGGTCCGCCCAGTACTCGATCCTGACGGCCGTCGTGCTGTGCGCGGTGCTCGGGCTGTTCCTCGGATCGAGCTCGAGGAGGCTGCTCGGCGACTACCTGGCAATCGTGACGCTCTTCTTCGGCCAGGCCTTCGTCGTCTTCACGAACTCCGCCGACCCGTACGGCATCACGAACGGCTCGAACGGCCTCGGCAACATCGACCCGCTCCGCTTCTCCGCCTTCGGGAAGAGCTTCACCGTCTCCTCGACACGGGGCTATTACTGGTTCCTCTTCGGGTGCGTGATTGTGGTGCTGATCGTCCTGCACCTGGTCAGCGAGTCGCGAACGGGGCGCGCCTGGAAGGCCTCGCGGGAGGACCCGCTCGCGGCCGAGATGATGGGCATGCCGGTCAATCGGCTGAAGATCATGGCCTTCTCCTTCGGAGCGGCGATCGCAGGCCTCGCGGGGAGCGTGTTCGCCGCCGCCCAGACCGGCGCCTTCCCACAGAACTTCGGCACCCAGGTCCTGATCCTCATCTACGCGGTCGTGATCCTCGGAGGCGCCGGCAGCCTGACCGGCATGATCGCCGGCGCGACGGCGATCATCGTGTCCTTCCAGGTGCTCGACTCGACCTCGCCGCCGAACAACGCCCGCACCCTGTTCTACCTCGGCTTGGTCGTCGGGGTCGTGGTGCTGTTCAAGAAGTCGCGGGTGCAGATGGCGGTCGCCGTGGCCTCCACCGTCGCGCTCGGCTTCGCGCTGCACGCGATCGTGCAGGCCGTCTGGCCGCGCGGGACGAGCGGGCAGGTCACCTCCGGCGGGTACCTGACCGGCGCGATCAAGCATTGGGTCCTGCTCCCGACCAACCCGAACCGGCTGGCGATCTACGGCTACCTCGCCCTGATCGTCCTCGTGATCACGATCGTTCAGCTCAAGGGCTGGTGGCGCGTGGCCGTGGTGCCACCGACGCTCGTCCTGACCGCGTTCGTCTGGGAGAACCTCCTGATCCAACAGCCGGCCGTCACCCGCTACGTGCTCTTCGGGGTGCTCCTGATCGCGCTGATGGCGACCCGGCCGCAGGGCCTCTTCGGGACGGCGAAGGTGGAGATCGCCTGATGGCGGCGGTGCTGGAGCTGAAGAACGTCTCGAAGGCGTTCGGCGGACTGCAGGTGATCGACAACCTCGACTTCTCCGTCGCCGAGAACGAGATCGTCAGCGTGATCGGCCCTAACGGCGCCGGCAAGACGACCCTGTTCAACCTCGTGACCGGCGTCTACCGGCCCGACGAAGGCGAGATCCTGTTCGACGGCGAGTCGATCGTGGGCCTGCCGCCGAGCAAGATCACCCGCAAGGGAATCGCGCGCACCTTCCAGACGCTGCGGCTGTTCCTGAACATGACTGTCAAGGAGAACGTGATGGCCGCCGCCTACGGGCATACGCGCGCAGGCGTGATCCGATCGGTCCTGCGCACGCCCGGCATGCGCCGGGAGGAGCGTGAGATCAACCTGCTCGCCGAGCAGCGGCTCGCGTTCTTCGGCCAGCGGCTGATGGGCTACCGCTGGAACCAGCCCGCCTACTCGCTCTCGTACGCCAACCGCCGGCGGCTCGAGATCGCGCGCGCGATGGCGACGAACGCCCGCCTCCTGCTCCTCGACGAGCCCGCCGCCGGGATGAACCCGGTCGAGACGCACGAGATCACGGAGCTGATCGGGAAACTGCGCGACGAGGGCGGCTACACGATCCTCGTGATCGAGCACGACATGCACGTCGTCGAGGGGATCTCCGACCGGGTAATGGCGCTCGATCACGGCATCAAGATCGCCGAAGGCTCGTACAACCAGGTGGCCACCGACGAGCAGGTCGTCGAGGCGTACCTCGGCCTGAAGGGAGCGGCGACCAAGTGAGCGCCCTGCTGAAGCTCGAGAACGTCGACACCTACTACGGGCCGATTCACATCCTGCAGCGGCTCGAGCTCGAGGTCGGCGCGGGCGAGCTGGTCTGCCTGCTCGGCGGCAACGCCTCCGGAAAGTCGACGACGCTGAAGACGATCCTCGGGATCGTCAAGCCGCGTGCGGGGTCGGTCGAGTTCGACGGCGAGAACGTGACAGGGCGACCGACGAGCTACCGGATCGGCAAGGGCATGGCGATCGTCCCCGAGAACCGGCGCCTGTTCGCGCCGATGAGCGTCCGCGAGAACCTCGAGATGGGCGCCTACCTGCACGGCGGCGGCACGAAGGAGGACTGGGACCGCGTCTACACGCTCTTCCCGCTGCTGCGCGAGCGGGGGGCCCAGCTCGCCGGGACGCTCTCGGGCGGCGAGCAGCAGATGGTGGCCATGGGTCGCGCGCTGATGTCCCGCCCGAAGCTACTGCTGATGGACGAGCCCTCGATGGGGCTGGCGCCGATCCTGGTCGAGAAGAACTTCGAGATCATCAAGCAGGTGCACGAGTCGGGGGTCGCAATTCTCGTGGTCGAACAGAACGCCAACGTCTCGCTGGCGATCGCCGACCGCGGCTACGTTCTTCAGACCGGGCGGGTCGTGCTCTCCGGGCCGGCGGCGGAGCTGCTCCGGCACGAGGATCTTCGCAAGGCCTACCTTGGCCGCTGAGCTCGCGGGGATCCGCGAGCGGTTCCCGGTCTTCGAGCATCGGATCTACATCAACAGCTGCTCGCAGGGGGCGCTCTCGGATTCGGTGCGTGGCGCCTACGCCCGCTACCTCGACGACTGGGACGAGCACGGCGCGCCCTGGGAGTACTGGGTCTCGCAGCTCGACGCGGTGCGCTCCTCGATCGCGGGGCTGATCGGGGCGAGCGAGGACGAGGTCGCGGTCACGACGTCGGTCTCGGCGGGAGTGAGCGCTCTGGCCTCGGGGCTGCGGTTCGACGGCGGCCGCGACAAGATCGTCGTCAGCGACTTCGAGTTTCCGACGATCGGGCAGATCTGGCACGCGCAGGAGCGGCGCGGGCTGCGCGTCGAGCACGTGCCCGCGGAGGCGGACGGGACGATCCCGCTCGAGCGGTTCGAGGCCGCGATCGACGAGCGGACAGCGCTGGTGGCGGTCACGCACGTCTGCTTCCGGAACGGGTCGCGGCTCGACGTCGAGGCGGTGGGCCGGCTGGCGCACGAGCGGGGGGCGCTGGTCCTGGTCGACGCGTACCAGACCGTCGGCTCGCTGCCGATCGACGTGGGCGCTTTGGGGTGCGACTTTCTCGTCGCGGGGGCCCTGAAGTACCTGCTCGGCTCGGCGGGGCTGGCGTTTCTGTTTTGCCGGCGCGAGCTGGTCGGCGGGATCGAGCCGACTGCGACGGGGTGGTTCGCCGACCGCGACATCTTCGAGATGGACATCCACGACTACTCGCCGGCGGCTTCGGCGCGGCGGTTCGAGGCGGGGACGCCGCCGATTCCGTCGATCTACGCGGCGATCGCGGGGATCGAGCTGATGCAGGAGATCGGGATCGCGGAGACCGAGCGGCACGTGCGGGAGCTGAACGGGCTTCTGCGGGACGGGCTCGACGAGCTCGGCGCGCAGGTGGTGACGCCGGCGGAGCCGGAGCGCAGCGGCGCGCTGCTCTGCGTTCGCTCGACAGACGTGAACGCGCTCGTGACGGCGCTCGACGCGAAGGGGATCGTCACCTCGTCGCGGGACGACAACCTGCGCATCTCGGCGCACGCCTACAACACCGCCGACGACGTGCGGGCGCTCCTCGAGGCGCTGACCGCGAATCGGTCACTCCTGGCCTAGGCCGAACCGCCCACGGCCGCGACGCGCGAAAACCGGTGTCCGACACCTTTTTTTGTCAAGGGGAAAGCGCGCCGGAAATGGAACTCTTCGCCCACAAGGAGCGGCTTACGCCGGGGCGGCGGCCTGCTCGAGCTCGCCGATCTGGATCTTCCCCATCTTCAGCATCGCCGCCATCGCCCGCTGCGCGCGCTCCTGGTCGGGATCCGTCAGCAGCTCCATCAACCGCCTCGGGACGATCTGCCACGAGAGGCCGAAGCGGTCCTTGAGCCACCCGCACGGTCCTTCCTCGCCGCCTTCGGAGAGCTTGCTCCAATACTCGTCGACCTCCGCCTGCGTCTCGCAGTCGACGGAGAACGAGACCGCCTCGGTAAACCGGTACTCCGGCCCACCGTTGAGCGCGACGAAGCGCTGCCCGTCGAGCTCGAAGGCAACGGTCATCACCGTCCCCACCTCGCCCGGGCCCGCAGAGCCGTAGTGCGTGACCTCGGTGATCCGCGAGTTGGGGAAGATCGACGTGTAGTGCTTCGCCGCCTCCTCGGCCTCGGTGTCGAACCACAGGAACGGGCTGATCGCAGGCATCGATTTCTCCTTTCGCGGTTTCCCCTCAGACCGCCGGCGCGGCCGGAACTCATCGGTAGATCTTCGACTTCAGGCCCGAGAGCGGGATACCGCCGTCCGCGCCGACGAGCCAGGTCTCCTGCATGTAGAGGCAGTCGTGCCCGTTCTCGGCGATCGCATGCGGGTGGAGCGAGAAGACCATGTTCTCCTCGAGCTCGGTCTCGATCCCCTCGCCGATCTTCGGGAACTCGATCATCGTCATCCCGATCGAGTGGCCGGTGACGTGGCCAAGGTGGTAGCCGCGCTCCGAGAATCCCTTCGAGACGGCCCGGTGTGCGTCGTGCGCGGTCGCGCCCGGCCGCAGCGCCGACTTCGCCGCCTCGAAGTACTCGTCGTAGGCCTCGTTCATCCGCTCGACCTCGGCGTTCGGCGTGCCGAGCGCGCGCGAGACCTCGACCCAGTGCCCACCCGGCCCGGCGACCTCCAGGGAGGGGATGCAGAAGTCGCCGAGGATCGTCTCCGCCCGCGCGATCGCGAACTCGGCGCCGACGAGCACCATGTTCATCGTCAGCCGCCCGCAGCCGCGCTCGACGAACAGCTCCTCGGCCGGCGCGAGCACCTCGGCGGCGCTGCGGCCCGGCGCGTACGCCTCGCGGAAGGCGTGGAAGCCGTCGGTGTTGATGCGAACGCTCTCCCGGACCGACTCCAGCTCCTCTTCGCTCTTGACCGCGCGAGCGTGGTCGAAGGCGACGTCCCAGCCGACGAGCTCGCATCCGGCGAGCGCGGCGTAGTCGCGCGGCGGCATCACGTAGTCGAGCCCGTAGACGCCGATCCGCTGCCCGCGGAGGCGTTCGGCCAGCCAGTCTCCCGGTCGCTCGGCGAACACCTGATCCTCGATCCAGCTCGTCCCGTGCTCGCCGACGTAGCGCGCCTCGCTCGGAAAGACGATCGCCGGCTCGCCCTCGCGCGGCAGCAGCACGTACGCGTAGCGATGGACGATCTGGAAGCCGGAGAGGTAGGTGACCGCCCCCTCGAACCCCGTGTACTCGCTGCCGCAGACGAGTGCCGCGTCGAGCCCGTCCCGCTCGAGAGCCGCCCGCACGTTCGCGTAGCGCCGCTCCACCTCCGCCCCCCTCATTGGCCGTCACCGTAACGACCGGCGCATCGACCGGTCAGTGCAGACGGCCACGCGGGCAAAGCCCGCATGGCCTGATGGAGACGACGCAAGCGTCGTCTCACCACGAAGCTTCGAGCCCCTTCACGAGCGCGAGTATCGCCTCGTTCAGCGGCGCCGGCACGCCGTGCTCGCGGCCGAACCGGACGATGCCGCCGTTGAGGTAGTCGATCTCCGTCTGCCGGTGGTCCTCGACGTCCTGGAGCATGCTCGCCTTGTGGTCGTAGGCGACGTCGGGGCGGGCCGCGTGGTCGATCAGCTCCTCGGGATCCGCGTCGAGCTCGATCCCCTGCGCGGCGGCGACCGCCTTGCCCTCGTCGACCAGCCCGGAGACGAGCGCCCGCAGGCCCGGGTCCTCGCAGACCCGCCCGTGGGTCAGGCCGGTGAGCGCGCCGACCGGGTTCGTGGCGGCGTTGAAGATCAGCTTGCGCCATTGCGGTTCGCGCGCGTCGGCCACCGCCTTCGTCGGCAGGCCGGCCCGCGTGCAGGCCTCGGCGAGCCGCTCGACGTCGGCCATCGGGGCCGGGCTCGGCTCGAACGGCCCGATCGTCGTGTCGCCCTTGACGTCCCACTGGACGTGGCCCGGCTCGACGAGGCGGCCGGCCGGGAAGGTCGTCCCGCGGATCACCCGCTCGACGTGGCCGGCGATCGCCTCCTCGTTGCCGATCCCGTTCTGGACGGAGGCGACCGAGCCGCCCTTGAACGCATGCGCCGTCGCCGCGATCGCGCTCTCGGTGTGCATCGCCTTCGTGGCCACGATCCCGAGCTCACACGGCGGCAGCGCCCCCGCGTCCGCCGTCGCGCGCAGCCGGCCGACGACCTCGCCCGCTCCGGAGAGGCGGAGCCCGTCTGCGTTGATCGCGTCGACGTGGTCGCGCGCCAGGTCGTAGGCCCAGACCTCGACGTCCTCGAGCTGAGCGAGGTTCGCCGCGAACAGCGAGCCGACGGCGCCGCAGCCGACGATGCAGACCCTCACCGCCGCCTCCACGGCAGGCGCGCCTCGTGCCCGCCCGTCAGTCCCGATGGCCGCAGGATCAGCACCAGCGCCATGATCGCCGAGAGGAAGACGAGCCGCGTGCCCGACGGCAGGTCGAGCTTGAAGCCGAGCACGTGGACGCCCTGCTCGGCCTGGCTCAGGAACGAGTCGAGCCCACTGACGGCGAGCGCGCCGACGACCGCTCCCCAGAGGCTGGTCAGCCCGCCGATCACGAGCATCGCCAGCGTCAGGAACGTCAGCTCGAGGAAGACCTGGTCGGTCGTGATCGAGCCGAGCTGGTGCACGAGCAGCGCGCCCGCGAAGCCGGCAAGCGCGCCGGAAAGCGTGAAGGCCCAGAGCCGCTGGGCATGGACGCTGACCCCGACTCCGACGGCGGCGGCCGAGTCCTCGCGGGAGGCGCGCAGCTGGCGGCCGAGCCGGCTCCGCTGGTAGGCGAAGGCGACCGCGATCGCAACGAGCGCGCCGAGAGTGCCCTGTAGTGCACCGGTCGTCTCGGGCACGAGCGAGAGCGTGGTCGCGCCGGGACCGATCTTCGTCCACTCGGTGAGGACGTTGTTGGTGATCTCGAGGACGGCGAAGGTGGCGATCCCCGCGGCGAGGCCGTTGAGGCGCATCAGCGGCAGGCCGACCAGAAACGCGAACAGTCCGCCGATCCCGGCCGCGAGCAGGAGCGACGGCACATTGCCGATCGTGTGGTCGCGCAGCAGCGGGAAGAGCGTCGTCAGCACGCCCTTCTTCGAGTCGAGCGGGACGGTCATCACGCCGGCGGCGAAGGCGCCGACCGCGACGAAGCTGATCTGCCCGAACGAGATCACGCCCGAGTTGCCGACGAAGACGTAGATCGCGACGACGATCGCCACCGAGACGAGCGCGTTCATGAAGTAGACCTGGTTCGCCGCCGAGACGGTGGTCGAGACCAGCCCGACGGCGACGACCAGCAGCGAGGGCGCGCCGAGCTGGACGAGCGCGTCGAGCCCGCGCCTCATACGCGGTCCGGCACCGCCGCACGCCGGCCCCAGACGAAGAGGCCTGCCGGCCGCAGGAGCAGCACGAGGATCACGAGGGCGAAGACCGCCGACGGCAGGTAGACGGTCTTGTCGGTCGGCAGCAGTCCGTTGATCAGGCCGGAGACGAAGCCGATCGTGAAGCCGCCGAGCGTCGCCGTCCAGAGCCGGTCGATGCCGCCGACGACGACGCCGACCAGGACGACGATCGTGTCGTTGAGGGCGAAGTCCGGCATCACGAACGGGTACTGCACGGTCATCATCACCGCGACGGCCGCGGCGATCAGGCCGGAGAGGACGACCGAGAAGAGGATCACCCGGTTGGCCCGGACGCCGAGCAGCCGCGCAGTACCGAAGTCGCTCGCCGCAGCGCGCGTGTGCAGGCCGATCGTCGTGCGCAGGAGCAGGAGCGCGAGCAGCAGCAGCGCCCCGGCCGCGACGCCCAGCTCGACCAGCGTGATCTCGCGCACCTGTGCTCCGAAGACCGTGATCGGCTGGGCGAGCGTCGCCAGCGAGGCGGCGACCTCGCCGAGCTGGCCGTTGCGCAGGTCGAAGATGAGCGCGATCGACTGGAGGAGGAAGCTGATCGCGAAGGTCGTCACCAGCATCACCGCAGGCGACTGGCCCCGCAGCGGGCGGAAGACGGATATCTCCATCGCCAGGGAGAGGCCGACGACGACCGCGAAGCAGGCGACGATGCTCGCGGCCAGCGGCCAGCCCGACGTGTAGGCGAGCGTGTACGCGCCGGCCATGATCAGCTGCCCGTAGGCGAAGTTGACGAGGCGGAGCACGCCGAAGACGAGCCCGATCCCGACCGCCATCAGCGCGTAGATCGCGCCGAGCCCGACCGCGTCGGTCACCGTCTGGAAGTCGAGGACGCCGAGGATCACGCCAAATAGGCCTGGACGATCTTGTCGGGGTTGGCGGCGTCGGCGGGCGTCAGCGTCATCCGCAGCTCGCCGCCGGCGAGCACGTGTGTGCGATCGGCGAGCGCGACCGCGTGCAGGGCGCGCTGCTCGACCAGCAGAATCGTGACGCCGCGCTCGCGGATCCCGCGCAGGGCCTCGAAGACGCCGTCCACCGCCAGCGGCGCGAGCCCCAGCGACGGCTCGTCGAGCAGGAGCAGCTCCGGCCCGGCGACGAGCGCGCGGCCGATCGCGAGCTGCTGCTGCTGGCCGCCGGAGAGCAGCCCCGCATGCCGGCCGCGGAACTCCTCCAGCACCGGGAACAGGTCGTAGGCGCGGCGGAGCGGGTCGCCGCCGTTCGGCCTCCGCCGTGACGCGAGCCCGAGGCGCAGGTTCTCCTCGACCGTGAACTCGGCGAAGATCCGCCGGCCCTCCGGCACGAGCGCGATCCCGCGACGGGCGATCGACTCGGGCGAGCGCTTCCGGATCGACTGCCCCTTGAGACGGATCTCGCCGGCGTGCGCCGGGATCGCGCCCATGATCGCGTTCAGGGTCGTCGACTTCCCGGCGCCGTTCGGGCCGATCAGGCCGACGATCTCACCCTCGTCCACGCGGAGGCTGAGGCCGCGCACCGCCGGGACGCTGCCGTAGCGGACCTCGAGGCCCTCGAGCTCGAGCGCCGGCTCAGCCACCGGTCTCGTGCACGGCCGTCTCGCCGAGGTAGGCGGCGGCGACGTCGAGGTTCCCGCGGATCTCCGCCGGCGTCCCGGCCGCGAGCGTCCGGCCCTGGTCGAGGACCTGGATGCGGTCGCAGACGCCCATCACGAGCGCCATGTTGTGGTCGATCAGGAGCATCCCGGCGTCGTGCTCCTCGAGCAGGGAGCGGACGACCTCCGCGAACTCGGGCACCTCGGCGTCCGGCAGGCCGGCCGCGGGCTCGTCCAGCAGGACGAACGAGGGGTCGGTCGCGAGCACACGCGCGACGCCGAGGCGCCGCTCGTCGCCGTGCGCAAGCTCGGCGGCCCGCCGCCCTTCGACCCCGGCGAGCCCAAGCAGGTCGAGCAGCCGGTCGGCGCGGCGCCGCGCCTCCCGCGGGCCGGTCCCGGCGCCGAGGGCCGCGACCTCGACGTTCTCGCGCACCGACAGGCCGTGGAACGAGCGGCTGTGCTGGAACGTGCGCGCGAGCCCGGCTCGCGCCCGCCGCTGCGGGCTCCAGCCGGTGATGTCGCTCCCCGAGAGCTCGACCCCGCCCTCGTCGGGGCGGTCGAAGCCGCTGAGCACGTTCACCAGCGTCGACTTGCCGGCGCCGTTCGGGCCCGATCAGGCCGACCACCTCCCGCCGGCGCAGCTCGAGCGTGACGTCGCGGAGCGCCTGGACGCCCTCGAATGACCGAGACACGGAGGAGGCCCGGAGTGTCTCTCCGGGCCTCCTCTGAGCTTCGCCGGCGAGCGCCGTCTCCGGCACTAGTGGATCTTCGGGAGGACCTTGGCCGTGACGAGGCCCACGCGCTTTGCAACGTTGTTCTGCGTCTTGATCACGCGGTACTGGCGACCGAAGACGGTGTGCCACTTGGTCGAGAAGCTGATCTTGCTGCCCAGCACGGGCACATGGCTGAACTTCACCAGCTTGGCCGCCAGCACGGAGCCCTTCAGCGAGCCGTGCGCCCGCTGGATCGCGGTGTAGACACCGTCGATCGCGTCGGCCCCGCCGAGGAAGCCGCCCGTCCCGGGAGTCGCTCCCGCGGCCTTGAGCGAGGCGATCATCGAGCGCACCGCCGGGTCGGGGTCGTCCCCGAAGACCGAGGCGAACGTGACGCAGTAGTAGTTCGTCACCTTCGGGCTCGACGTGTCCCAGTAGGTGCCGTCGCCGGCCCACGAGTTGAGGATCGGCGTGTTGTTGTGCAGCGAGCGGAGCCCGGAGACGAAGGCCGGCAGCTCCCCGAACGCGGTCGAGGTCACGTAGACGTCGGCCTTGTGCGAGTTCAGGTGGGAGACCGCGGTCCCCACGTCGTTGTTCCCGGTCTGGTAGCTCTCGCGGTCGACGATCTTGCCGCCGAGCGCGCGGAAGCGGATGTCGAACGCCTGCACGACGTTCTTGAAGTAGACGAGCAGCGTGTTGGTCGCGAGGCCCGCCGTCTTCCAGCCGCGGCTGTGTGCGTACTGGGCCATCGCAGAGCCCTCGTCCTGCGCGACGTTTCCGAAGCTGAAGGCGAGCTTGCCCTTCTTGCCGAAGCGCCTCGGCCCCATCTGGTCGGTGCCGATGCACGGCGCGATCGCGAGCTTGCCGTGGTTGATCGCCTCCTGCACGACCGGGGTCGCGTAGTCGACGTCGCAGGTCGTGAAGATGACGTTCGCGTGCTGGCCGAGCAGGCTCAGCGCGCAGGCCTTCGCCTTGGCGCCGTCGTTGTTCTGCGTGTCGCAGGTCTTGATCACAAAGTGGTACTTGTGGCTCTTGGAGTTGATCTTCTTGACGCGGATCCTGGCCGCCGCCAGCGCCGGGTTGTCGAACGGCGCCATCTGTCCTGACTGGTCATAGGCCCAGCCGATGATCACGTTCTTCTTCGCCGTGGGAGCCGCGTGGCTCCCGGTGGTGCCGGCGAGAGCGGCGATAGCCACGGCGGCAGCTAGCAATGCCGCCAGGATGCCCCACCTAGTCGCACGTCTCACAGCACTCTCCTCCTGTCGGGAAAACATGGTTGCGAAGCCACTATTCAAGACGTTACGGGGTGCCGGGTCAATCCGATTCCCACGAGGCCTCGCGGCCCTTGACCAGACGGTAGAGCGCCGTGTGCAGCGGAACCTCGACGCCGGCTCTCTCGGCCTCGCGGACGAGCGCGCCGGTGATGTGCTCGATCTCGGTCGGCCGGCGCGCCTCGACGTCCTCGAGCATCGACGGATAGTGGCGGCTGCCGCGCTTCGTGGCCAGGACGTTCATCTCCCACGGGTCCTCGTGCAGCTCGACCCCGGCCGCGGCGGCGACCCGCTTGCCCTCCTCGACCAGGCCGTAGACGAGGTTGCCCAGGTCGCCGGGCCGCTCGCGCTCGGCGAAGTGGTGGTCGTGCGGAAGGCCGGTGAGCGCGGCGACGGCGTTGACGGTCGCGTTGAAGATCAGCTTCGACCACTGGGCCGGGCGCAGGTCGGGGAAGGCGCGCGCCTTCAGTCCGGAGCTCACGATCAGGCCGGCGACCTCCTCGGCCAGCTCGTAGGGGGTCTCGCCGTAGGGGCCGAGCCAGGTCTCGGTGTCGAGGATGTACTCGACGTGTGTGTCCGAGTGGCGGGTGCCGCTCATGAAGGTGACCGCCGACAGCACCCGCCGGCCGGGGAAGGCGGCCTCGGCGCCGAGGCCGTTCTGGACGGTCATCACCGCGGCGTCCGGCCAGTGGCCCTCGAGGCGCGCGGCGGCCTCGGCAAGCTCGGTCGTCTTGGTGGCGACGATCGCCAGCTCGGGCTCGGGCAGGACGGCCGGGTCGGTCGCGGCCTGCACCTGCGCGACGAAATCGTGGCGGCCGGAGACGCGCAGGCCGCCGGCGTTCAGCGCACGTGCGTGCTCCTCGCGCCGCGTGAGCACGGAGACCTCGGCCACGCGGCCGAGGTGACCCGCGAACAGGCTGCCGATCACGCCGGCGCCGACTACGCAGACGCGCTCGACAGCGTCCTCCTCAGCGCCTCGACCCCGCGGGCGGCGAGCTCGCGCGGGTCCTCTTGCCAGAGCGATCCCGGGAGCTCCGAGTCGGAGAAGATCTCCAGGTCGAACGCCCCGTCCCAGCGCAGCGCGTCGAGGATCGGGCCGAAGTCGATCGCGCCGTCCCCCGGGAGCACGCGATCGTTCGTGTTGCGCGTCGGCTCGCGCCAGTCGGCGAGGTGGACGCCCCGGATCCGGTCGCGGTGGCGCTCGATCTGATCGAGCGGCTCCCGCCAGAGGTTCCACGAGTCGTACTGGAGCCCGCAGTCGGCGCCCGCCTCGTCGACGAGCGCAGCGGCCTCGGCGAGCGAGCTGACCGTCGTCCAGAGCTCGGCGAACTCGCGCTGGGTCGGCTCCAGCGCGACCGGCACGCCCTGCGCGCGGCCCTCGTCGGCGATCGCGCGGATGCCTTCGAGGATCGCCGCGCGGTCGTCGCCCGGCCCGGTGAGGAAGAGGACGCACGCCGGTCCGAACGGGGCCAGCCGCCGGATCCCGGCGCAGATCGCCTCGACCCGCTCGCCCGGGTCGGCCGGCCCCTCCATCAGCGGCAGCGGGAGGATCGAGGGCACGGCGGGAACCGCGGCCGCGGCCTCGAGGCCGCTCGCGTAGAAGCGCTCCAGCGAGTCCTCCTCGAGCTTCGTCTCCCAGATCCCGATCGCGTCGGCCCCGGCCGCCGCGTACGCGTCGAGGTCGTCGGCGAAGCCCTGCGTCACGGTCGTGATCTGCGAGATCGAGAGCTTCACCGCAGCAGCCTCTTCGCGACCAGCGTTCCCGAGCCGGCGCCGAGCCCGGGCCCGGGGTGCGTGCTGGCGCCGATCTGCCAGAGGCCCTTGACCGGTGTGGAGTGGCCGGGGCGCGACGGGAGCGGGCGCCAGAGCAAGTTCTGGTCGAGCGCGAGCGAGCCGGAGTACGGGTCGCCGTGGTGGAGGTTGACGTTGGCGGCCTGGAGGTCGGCCGGCGAGAGCACGACGCGCCTGCGGATCGCCGACTCGAGGTTCGGGACGTGGCGCGCGATCCGCGCCTGGATGCGGTCGGCATAGAGCTCGCGGAGCTCCTCCGTCCAGGCGCCGTCGCCGGGGTCGAGCTCGCCGGCCGCGTCGCCCTTCACGTGCCACGGCAGCTCCTGGAGCTGGATCCAGAGCAGGCCGGCGCCGTCGGGCGCGCGGCTCGGATCCATCGTCAGCGGCTGGCCGACGACGACCGTCGCCTCGGCGGGGAGCAGCCCGCGCTCGGCCTCGTTGACCGCGCGCGAGACGCCGTCGAGGCCCGGGGTCAGGTGGACGATCGCCGTCCGCCCGAGGCGCTCGTCGCCTTCCCAGCGCGGCGGCTCCGAGAGGGCGAAGTGGATCTGCATCTCCGCCCGGCCGTAGCGGAAGCGGCGGCCGACGCTCCTCATGGCCCTCGAGCAGCCGGCCGTAGAGCTGGGTCGGCGTCACGTTCGCGATCACGGCCCGGCGGGCGCGTAGCTCCTCCCCGCCTACGAGCCGCACTCCCTGGGCGCGGCCCTCCCGGACGAGGATGCGCTCCACGTCGCGCCCGGTCTCACAGGCGCCGCCGTGGTCCTCGATCAGGCGAACGAGCGCGTCCACGAGGCGGGCCCCACCGCCGCGCGGGATCGGCATGCCGCCCTCCTGGACGGCGAAGCCGATCACCTGGGTCATGAAGCCCGAGGCGGCCGCGTCGGGGCCGAGGCCGGTGTGCAGCACCCACGGAGCGAGCAGTCCGTGGGCGCGCTCCGACGGCAAAGGTCGAGGTCAGCCAGTCGCGGCTCGTCGCGAGCACCGTGCCGGCGAACTCGACCAGGCCGCGCCGGCCGAGCCGCCGGTAGGCGCGCAGCGCGAGCCTGAGCCCGTCGCGGGACCAGAGCTCCGTGCCGAGCACGCCGAAGGCGAGGTCGGCGTTCGCCGCAAACGACTCGACCACGCCGGGCCACTCCGGGCCGAGCTCCTCCGCGTTCGCTTCGGTCGAGCGCAGCAGGAACGTGGCCTCGCCGTCCGGGAAGAGCGTCGCCGTCGGCAGCTCGGTGTTCAGGTACTCGAGCCCGCGCTCGGCCAGCTCGGCGCCGAGCTCGGCGTGTGCCGCCCCGCCGACCCAGAGCGGGTGCCAGGCGCTGAAGACGTCGTGCAGGTAGCCGGGCTCGGTCAGCTCCGCGGTGCGGACCGCGCCGCCGAGCTCGTCCTCGCGCTCGAGCACGAGCACGCTCCAGCCACCGCGTGCGAGCAGCGCCGCGCAGGCGAGCGAGTTGATCCCGCTGCCGACGACGACCGCGTCGAGGCCTCAGCCGCCGGCGAGCTCACGGAACTCCTCGTCGGTGACGAGCCCGCGCTTGCGCGCGCCGAGCGCCTTCACCTCCGCGAGCACGTCCGCGCGGCGCTCCTCCGGCAGGTCGAGCCCGAGCTCCTCGGCCACAATCCGGATCGAGTCGAGCCCGCTCTTCTTGCCGAGCACGATCCCGCGCTCGGCGCCCACCAGCTCCGACGAGTAGGGCTCGATCGAGGGTGGGTCGTGGAACTGGCTCGCGACCGCGCCGCTCTCGCGGCGGAAGAGCGTCTCGCCGGTGACCGGCTTCCAGGGCTCGAGCTCGTAGCCGGAGAGCTCGCGCACCCGGCCGGCAACCTCGCGGATCCGGTCGAGCCGCAGGTTCGACTCGACGCCGTAGAGCGCTCTCAGGGTCAACGCGACCTCGCCGAGGTTCGCGTTGCCGGCGCGCTCGCCCATCCCGTTGATGGTCCCGTGCACCCAGCTCGCGCCCGCGCGCACCGCGGCGACCGCAGCGGCCGTTGCGAGCCCGAAGTCGTTGTGGCCGTGGAAGTGGACCGGCACCTCGCGTCCACTCGACCGTGCGGCCGACGAGATCGGCGACCGCCTCGGGCGAGGCGATCCCGAGCGTGTCGACGACCGCGACCTCCTTCGCGCCGGCCTCGACGGCCGCCTTGTAGACCTGCTCGTAGAAATCGGGTTGTGCGCGGGTCGAGTCGACGCCGAAGAAGGCCGCGTGGATCCCGTGCTCGGCGGCGAACTGCATCGCGCCCGTGATCCGCCCGAGCATCGTCTCGCGCGACACGCCGATCGCGTCCAGCTTCAGGTCGGAGATCGGCGACTCGATCACGGACGCCTTGACGCCGAGCTCGACGAGCGCCTCGAGGTCGGCCGGCACCGCGCGCGAGAAGCCCCAGATCTCGGCGCGCAGGCCCGCGTCGGAGATCAGCCGCACCGCCTCCCAGTCGTCCTCGGAGACCCGCGGGAAGCCGGCCTCGATCCGGTCGATCCCGAGCTCGTCGAGCAGCCGCGCGATCTCGAGCTTCTGCTCCGGGTCGAGGACGACGCCGACAGTCTGCTCGCCGTCGCGCAGCGTGGTGTCGTAGAGACCGACCTTGCCGCCGAGACGGTACGGGTCGTTGAGCTCGCCGGTCCAGATCTGCTCACGCATCCTCCGTCGACTCCTCGATCCCGGCGTTGTGGTCGGCGACAAGCGGATCGAGCTTCGCCGAGAGATCGGAGTGGGACTGAATGAGGAGAACGTTGCTGTATCCCATGTCGACACCGATGACAAGGTCGACGAAGACATCCATCGGTTCGAGCACATCAGCGAGCCTTGGGCGCTTTGACTGGCTGAGTGCGCTGAGCAATCGACCGGGACCCTCTGCCAATGCAAACAGATTGAGCTCCGCACTTGCGTCGTTCTGAAGCCCGGTCATGACATCGCTCAGTTGGCGGAAGGCCCTCAACTCGAACAGCCCGGCCTTCTTTGCGTTTGCGACCTCGTATGGACCCGGCGGCGGTGAACCCCGGACGGACGATCGGGCGGGAACAAAAGCGCGGATCGCATCGGGCTTCGGCTCGCGTTCGGGCTCGACCTCGACCTCGTACTCCCAGTCGACCAGAGCGTACGGCTCCTCTCCGACAGCCCCGGCCGTGCGGAAATAACGAGGAATCCCGTAGCGCCTGAGCCCATCCGTGAGCCGCCAGATCAGCCTCAGATAGACGGCATCCTCCACAACGTCTTCCTTCGCGGTATGCAAGTACGTGCAGAGGCCGCCGTGATCGAACGCCTCAAAGCTGAACGAGTGCGCCCCCGCGCTCATCCGACGACCACTCCGTCGGGGAACGGCGACAGCTTCTCGGCGCCGGCGGCGGTGATCAGGAAGTTGTCCTCCACCCGCAGGCCGCCGCCCCCCTGCCAGTAGACGCCGGGCTCGATCGCGAGCACCATTCCCTCCTCGAGCTCGCCCGTGCCGGCCTGGTGGGCGTAGGGCGGTTCGTGCGCGCGGGCTCCGACACCGTGGGCGATCGGATGGCTCGGCTGGCCCGGGTAGCCGGCCTCGGCGAGGCCGTCGCGGATCAGGCGGTCGAGGTCGGCGAGGCTCGCGCCTGGGCGGCAGTGGTCGATCGCGCTGTTGTAGACGTCGAGCAGGCGCGCCTCGAGCTCGGCGTACTCGGGGGTGAGCTCACCGGGGCAGAGGTTCTTCGAGTGGTCGCACCAGTAGCCGTCGGCGCAGACCCAGATCTCGAACAGCGTCGGCTCGTGCTCCTGTACGGGCAGGTCGCCGGTGGCCGTGAACGTCTTGATCCCCGGGCCCGGACCAGATGAGCGAGAAGCCGAGCGCGAGCTCGACCTTGCCTTGCCAGCCGGTGCCGGAGCCGTGGACGAAGCCGTTCCACATCGCGCCGACCTCGGACTCCTTCATGCCGGGCCTCAGCAGCAGGCGGCAGTGGTCCATCGCGGCCGCGGCGATCTCGTTGGCCAGTCGCATCCGTTCGAGCTCCTGATCGGTCTTGACCGCGCGCGCGCGTGCAAGGAGCGGAGCCGCGTCGGCCGCGTCTCCGAACCCGGCGAACCAGGCGGTGGTGAAGGTGGTCGGCTCGCCGACCATCCGGTCGGAGGCCTGCGTGCCGAGCGATAGCTCGAGGCCGACGCGTGGGTAGTCGCGCGCTGCCGCCTGCGCGAGCTGGAGCGTGCGCGCCGTAGGCGGGCGCGGGTCATCCGGCGCGTAGCCCGCGAGAAGGCGGACGTCGGTCGTCCACGCGGTGTGCTCGGCGTCCTCGGCCGAGGCCTCGAGGCAGATCAGCGTCGGCTCGCCCTCACGTGGGAAGAGGACGGCCTCGTAGCCCTTCATGCCCCAGAAGTTGGTCAGGTAGAGGACGTTGTCGGGCGCGCGGACGACGAGCGCGTCGAGCCCTTCCTCCGCCATCAGCGCGCGGACGCGGTCGAGCTTGGCGTCGTCGCGCGGCCAGCTCATGGAGAGATCGTCACGCTTCCGGCACGCCCGCGTCACCCAGACGTGCGCCGCCGGCGAGTACGCTGGACCCCGAGGGAGGCGGGTAAGTAACCCCACCCTTGGGTGGGGGGATGGGTAGTCGCGTGTACCTAGAAGAGGGCGCTACCAACGCACTCGCTCCGGCGCGGGCTGGCCGTGGGCCTCCTGCCACGAGACGACCGGGTTGCGCAGCACGCCGATCCGCTCGATCTCGGCCTCCATCACGTCGCCGGGCTTCAGGTACAGCGAGGCGGGGTCGTCGCTGAACCCGGCCACCCCGCTGACCGTGCCGGTCGAGACCACGTCGCCGGCCGAGTACCCGAGTGGCGAGTAGTGGCTGATGATCTCCGGGATCGTCACGGACATGTTCTTCGAGTGCGACACCTGCCGCGGGTCGCCGTTCACGCGCAGCTCCATCGCCAGATCGTGCGGGTCGGGGATCTCGTCCGGCGTCACGATCCACGGGCCGAGCGGGCAGAACGTGTCGATCGCCTTGCAGAACGAGAACACGCCCGAGCGCATCTCCCGCCGCTGGATGTCGCGCGCCGTGATGTCGTTGAAGATCACGTAGCCGCCGATGTACTCGACCGCCTCCTCCGGCGTGAACCACCTGCCCTCCTTCCGGATGACGACCGCCAGCTCCAGTTCGTAGTCGAGCTCCTCGGTCAGGTGCTCCGGGTACACGACCGGGTCGTCCGGCCCGATGATCGCGTCGACGTTCTGGAAGAAGACGATCCAGGGCGCGATCTCGTGGGACCAGTCGACGTTCTTCGACTCCTCCTCGTGCTCGCGGAAGTTGCCGGCCGTGTGGAAGAACTTCTTCGGGACGATCGGCGCCCGCAGCCGCACCTCCTCGAGCGCGTGCTCGCGCCGGGTCGCTCGCGCGACCGCGCCGCTCTGGAAGTACTCGCGCATCGACTGCGCGGCGAGCTCAACCACCTTGTCGTCGCGCAGCTCGCCCACGCGGCCGTCGTCGAAGGTGACGAGCTTCATGCCACCCCGCAGGCCTTCTGCGCGCGCCAGCGCGTAGACCTCGGCCGTCTTGGCCAGCCCGTCGACGTCGAGGTTCTCTCCGAGCTCCGCGTCCGGCAGCCCGCTCGAGGTGCCGTAGTTCACCGTCGAGATGCCGTAGCGAGAGAGCACCGACGCGTCCGAGAACCAGCGCGTGACGTCGCGCTCCGCAGGCGTGCCGAACACCTCCGCGTGAGCCGCCTCCACCGCGACCACCACAGGATGGCCCTCGTCGACCTGCGCCCCCGGCGCGGTCACGTACACCTCGGCCTCGACGCCGTCCAGCGAGCGCGCGAAGTCCAGGGCCTCCCGCCGCGCCTGCGCCATCTCCACGTCCGGGGGCACGCGCAGGTCGAGGAACAGGTCGGTGCGGTGCGGTGTCCGCGAGGCGCGCCACCCGAAGCCGCCTTCGATCCCGCCCACGTTCGCGACCCCCCGGACCTGGCCGTAGCTCATGCGCTCCTCCCAGCGCGGCAGCCAGTCGAGCACCGCGTCGAGGACCGGCCGCATGCGCAGGATCGAGTTCTCTTCCCGTCGCCCCTCGCTGAACGCCGTGTGCACGAACGGGCCGTGTGTCGACAGCCGCAGCCACAGCGAGCCGAAGTGCGCGAGCACGACCTTGTTCTCGGTCGGCTCGCCGAGGATGCACATGTCCGCCGCGCCTCCGTGCCCGACCAGGTAGCGCGAGCCCGCCGCGTAACCGCGGAACTCTGCGCCCTGGGCGTCCCCCTGCTGGGTCTTCTCGATCTCGCCGGAGACGGCCGCGATCAGCACGTCGCCGCGGAGCCGGACGCCGGCGTCCTGCAGCGCCCGGACCGCCTCGACGTAGCACGCGAGCGCGCCCTTCATGTTCGAGATCCCGAGGCCGTAGATGCGCCCGTCTCGCTCGAACCCTTCGGGCTGGAACCCGGGGATGCCGGCCAGCCACGGCTCGCGGCCCGAGTAGGAGGTGTCGAGGTGCCCGTTGAACATCAGCGTCGGGCCGCCACCCGCTCCGGCCCAGGTGCCGAGCACGTTCGCGCGCCCGGCCTCGACCTGCTGCCACTGCGTCCGGAGGCCCGTCGACTCCAGCTCGGCCTCCATCAGCCGCGCGGCCTCCTCCTCGGAGCCGGTGAACGACGGGGTCGAGACGAGCCGCAGCGCCAGGTCGACCAGCCGCTCCCTGTCGATCGCCAGCGCCATCAGCGGACGGCCGGCAGGACGCGCTCGCCGAAGAGCCGGATCTGGTCGTGACGCCGGTCGCCCCAGAGCTCGAGCATGACGTGGGTGCAGCCGGCCTCGCGGTACTCCTCGATCGCGGCGATGCAGTCCTCCGGGGTCCCCGCGATCGGCTTGCACTTGTCCAGGAGCTCGTCGCTCACCTCGGCCTTGGCCGCGAGCCGGCCGCCCCGCTCCATCGCCTCCGCCACAGGCCGGATCTCGTCCTGCGTGATCCCGGCCAGGTCGAGCAGCGTGTCGGCGGCGCCCTGGATGTTCTGCACCTTGTTCGCGAGGTACATGCCCGCGATCTCGCGCGCACCGTCGCGGCCGGCGTCGCGGTCGGAATCGTGGATCGAGGCGACGATCGTGCAGCCGATGTCGATGTCGGCGCCGACGTTCTCACGCGTGTACCTCACGAACGCCGGCGTGGTGATCGAGGGCGTCAGGCAGCCGTCGCCGATCTCGCCGGCCAGCGCCTGCATCTTCGGCGCGGTCGCCGCGACGTAGACCGGCGGCACCTCGCGCGGCGTCTGAGCCTCCGCAGCCAGTCCCGGCACCGACGCGCTCCAGGTCGAGCCCTGGTACTCGAACGGCTCACCGCGGAGCACGCCGCGCACGATCTCGACTGCGTCGCGCATCGGCCCCAGCGTCTTGTTCGTCTGCATCATCGCGTTGTTGAGGAAGATCTTCGAGGTCCCGAAGCCGAGGATGAACCGCCCCGGCCCGGCCGCCTCCTCGACCACGCGCGCGTCCATCGCGACCTGCACCGGGTGGCGCGTGAACGGCGAGATGATCCCCCAGCCGATCGTCAGCCGCTCGGTCTCGCGCGCCAGCACGCGCCGAGGTCACCGTCGACGACCGGGCCTCCATTCCGTGCTTGCGCCACCACGGGTAGGCCTCGGCCAGCCAGATGGTGTCCATGCCCGCCTCGTCCATCGCGCGCGCGGAGGCGACCATCTCGTCGAGCGGCTCCATGGTCAGCTGCATAACGCCGATCCGAAACTCCATGGCCAAGGCTAACCGCGGGGTGGGTCCGTGCCCTTCCGACACGGTGTGTTGGACGGCCGCACGGGCACAGCCCGCACAGCCTCTATGGTCGGCGTCGCCAAGTCGCCGCCTTTAGCCACTACTGCGCTTGGGCCTTCGAGACCTGCTCGTCGAGCGAGGCCAGAACCTGCTGCACCTGCTGGTTGACGATCGGCTGAAGCACACGCTGGCCCATCGACCCGACCGGCCCGGCGAGGTGCACGTCGGCCTCCCAGTCCATCTTCGTGCCGTCACCGTCCTCGCTGAGGCCGAAGGCGGTCGTCATGTTCAGCATCGCGCCGACGCCCTGGCCCTTGATCGCGAGGCGGGCGAGCTCCGGCTCGCGCTGCTCGATCTTCTCCATGTTCAGCGTCATCCCGAGCGTGCCGAGCCCGAGCGGGATCTTCACGTTGGCGCGCCAGTTCCGCTCGTCCTGAACGTCGAAGCTCTCGACGCCCGGAATCGTCGCCGCCATCGCCGTCGGGTCGTTCAGCACCTTCCAGACGATCTCGCGCGGCGCCGCGAACGTCCGCTCGCCCGCGACCTTCACGCCTCCTCCTCCGCCCTCGGCTCCGTCGCGTTCACGCGGGCGGCACCACCGACACCCGCGCGCGTGAGGACTCGGGCTCCGAGAGCAGCTCCCAGACGCGGTGGTACGGGTTGCAGCTGTTGTAGACGATCGCGTTCCCCTGCGACCTGAGCGCGTCCTGCAGTGCCGCGCAGACCGCATGGATCCCGGCGCCACCACCCTCGCCCATGCCCTTGGTCCCGAGCGACGTGAAGGGCGACGGGCTCTCGATGTTGCCGGTCTTCAAGGGCGGCATGTCGAGCGCGTGCGGCACGTGGTAGTCGTAGAAGTTGGGCGTGAGCAGGTTCCCGTCCTCGTCGTAGGTGAACGTCTCGTGGGTCGCAGCGCCGAGCGCATGCGCGGTCGCGCCCATCACCTGCCCCTCCACCACCTGCGGATTGATCCGCTTCCCGCAGTCGTCCACGGCCGCGTAGTCGACGATCTCGTAGACGCCGGTCTGCGGGTCGACCTCGACCACGGCCACGTGCACCTGCGCCGCGTAGGTCAGCGTCAGGTTGCCGAACTTGCGCTCGACGTCCGGAGGCTGGAACGGCGGCCGGTAGACGTAACGGCAGTTGAGCGTGACGTCGAGATCCTCGGGCAGGCCGGCGTTGTTGGCGTTGATGATCGCGCCGAGCGCCATGAACGGCAGCGCCGCCTCGGGGTTTGCCTTCATGCGCGCCATTCCCTCGGCCAGCTCGATGTCGTCCGGCTCGCAGCCGAGCACGACTGCCGCCAGCTTCTTCATCTCGCCGGCGAGCTGATCGGTCGCCCCCTTGACCGCGCCGAGCCCGGTCACCGCGAACTGGCTCGCGTACGTGCCCGAGAAGCCCGCGTGCGAGTTCCAGTAGGAGTCATGGCCGGCGCGGACGTTCACGTCGTCGACCGAGCAGCCGAGGATGTCGGCCACCACCTGCGCCGCGGTCGTCTCGTGGCTCTGCCCCTGCGGCGTCGTCCCGAGGGTGACCACGATCTCGCCGAAGATGTCGAGCTTGACCGTCGCCACCTCGTTGTTGCCGGAGAACTGGAGCTCGGGGTTGATCAGGCGCGACTGGCCGAAGTTGTTCGTCCCGGAGTCGAGGGTCGAGCCGATCCCGAGCCCGAGCAGCAGCCCACGCGACTCGGCCTCGGCCCGACGCTCGGCGAGACCGTCGTAGCCGATCAGCTCGAGCGCGGCGTCGAGCATCTGCGCGTAGTCGCCCGAGTCGTAGACACAGCCGTTCGGCGTCTCGTAGGGCATCTCGTCGGCGCGGATGTAGTTGCGCTTGCGCACCTCGACCGGGTCGAGGCCGAGCTCGTGCGCGACGATGTCGATGATCCGCTCGGTGAACCAGAGGTGCTGCATCCGCGAGTAGCCGCGGTTCGGCGAGACCGGCGCCTTGTTCGTCACCACCTGCCGGAAGTCGAGCCGGATGTTGCGCCAGCGGTACATCCCCGGCGTGACCTGCGCCCAGATGACTCCGCCGAGCGGCTCGTAGCGCAGCCAGGCGCCCGCGTCGTCGAGCGCAACCGTGCGGAAGCCGAGCAGCGTCCCGTCCTTCTTGACCGCGACCTCGGTGTCCTGGAACCAGCGCTCGTTCCCGTGCGACATCGACAGGTGGAAGTCGGTGCGCCACTCGGTCCACTGGACCGGCCGGTGCAGCTTGCGCGCGAGCAGGCAGCAGGCGACGAGCTGTGGGTGCGAGGTGATCTTGTTGCCGAAGCCGCCGCCGATGTCCTGGGTGACGAAGCGGAGCCTGTCCAGCCCGACCCGCATCGCCGGGCCCATCATGATCGCCGCGAAGCCGGGGAACTGGTTGTTGGTGTGGATCGTCCACTGGCCGGTGCCGCGGTTGTACTCGACGAGGGCGCCGTTGCATTCCAGCGGCGTCGAGTTGAAGCGGTCGAAGTGGAGCTCGGAGATCTTGATCACGCGGTCGGCCTCGGCGAAGGCGGCGTCCAGGTCGCCCCACTCGTAGACGCCCTCCCAGGTGAGGTTCGTACCGGCCTCGTCGTGGAGGACCGGCGTCTCGTCGTCGAGGGCGCGGCGCGCGTCGGTCAGGGCCGGCAGCGGCTCGTAGTCGACCTCGACCAGCTCGGAGGCGTCGCGCGCCGTCTCGCGCGTGGTCGCCACGACGGCCGCGACCGGCTCGCCGACGAAGCGGGCCTTGCCGACGGCGAGGCAGAAGTCCCGCAGGTGCGCCCCCGGCGGCGAGGAGATCTGGAAGAAGGGATCGGTCAGCAGCGCGACCTCGTCCCCGGTCAGGGTGCCGAGCACGCCCGGGTGCTCGAGCGCCTTCGACACGTCGACCGAGCGGATCTTCGCGTGGGCGTACGGCGAGCGGACGAAGTGGACGTAGCCCATGTTGTGGCGCCTGACGTCGTCCACGAACACGCCCTGGCCCTGCACGAGCCGGCTGTCCTCCTTGCGTGGGACGCTCTGCCCCGCGTAGCCCGGCTTGGCCTCGGTCTCCTCGACGACGATCGGCTCGGTGACCGTCTCAGTCACGGCTCTCCTGACGTTCGGCGTATCGACCGGTCAGTTCAGACGGCCGCACGGGCATAGCCCGCGCAGCCTGATGACGCCGTCGCAAGCGCCGGCTCTGGCTCACTCGCCGACCTCCTGGCCGGAGGCGGCCTTGATCGCCTTGACGATGTTCCAGTAGCCGGTGCAGCGGCAGATGTTGCCCTGGATCGCGCGCGAGATCTCCTCGTCGCTCGGGCTCGGGTTCTCGCGCAGGAGCGCGGTCGCGCTCATCAGCATCCCCGGCGTGCAGTAGCCGCACTGGAGGCCGTGCTGGTCGCGGAAGGCCTGCTGCAACGGCGTCAGCTCCTCGTCCTCGGCGAGCCCCTCGACGGTCTCGATCGACGCGCCGTCGGCCTGGACCGCGAGCAGCATGCAGCTCTTCACGAGCGTGCCGTCGACGATCACGCTGCAGGCGCCGCAGTTGCCGGTGTCGCAGCCGACGTGCGAGCCGGTCAGGTCGAGGTCGTCGCGCAGCAGGTGGATCAGCAGGCGCCGCGCCTCGACCTCGCGCTCGTAGATCGTGCCGTTGACCTCGACGCTGATCCGCTGCGAGGTGACGACCTCCATCAGTCCTTTGCCCTTCCGGAAGCCTGCGCGACCGCGCGGGCCGCGACGATCTCCGCCAGGTGCCGCCGGTACTCGCCTGAGGCGTGCACGTCGCCCGGCGGGTCGAGGTCGGCGGCGCGGACAGCCTCGCGCACGGCCTCCTCCTCCGACGAGACGGGCTGCACGACCGCCGGCGTCGCGCCGACGCAGCCGAGCGCGACCCGCACCTCGCCGTTCACCGAGGCGGCCGCGTTGACGATGCAGGTGCCGTCCACGCCGACCGGCACCGACGCGAAGCCGTCAGAGCGGCCGGGCGGGATCACGATCTTCGTCAGTAGCTCGCCCTGCCCGGCGGCGGTCATATAGACGCCGAGGAAGAACTCCTCCGCGGGCACGCTGCGCTCGCCGTCGCGCGAGGCGATCGTGAAGCTCGCACCGACCGCGACCAGCAGCGGCGGCAGGTGGTTGGTCGGGTCGCTCGAGCAGACGTTCCCGCCGATCGTGCCGCGGTTGCGCACCTGGACGTCGGCGATCTGCGCACAGACCTCGCCGAGGATCGGGCGAGCACGTGCCTCGGCCGAGCCGATCAGCTCGCTGTACGTCGTCATCGCGCCGAGCTCGAGCGTGCCGTCGGAGCCGAGCTCGATTCCCTTCAGCTCCCCGAGCCCGCCCAGGTCGACGAGCACGTCGGGCGAGGCGGCGCGGGCCTTCATCACGTTGATCAGCGTCTGCCCGCCGGCGAGCGCGCGGGCTCCGGGATTTTCGGCGAGCACGTCCAGAGCCTGCTCGAGCGTCTCCGGTCGCGCGTAGCCCACCTCGCTCAACAGCATCCGCGAATCGTATGCCGACGAGTGCAAGGATGGGCGCGTGAACCGCGCCGATCTCGACACGCTGCTCGGGCGCGAGCTCGACCTGTTCAGGCGCGAGCACCCGCGCTCGCTCGAGCTGAGCGAGCGGGCCAAGCGCTCGCTGCTCGGCGGCGTGCCGATGCACTGGATGGTGCGCTGGGCCGGCGGGTTCCCGGTCTTCGCGACCGAGGCGAAGGGCGCCTGGTTCCGCGATGCCGACGGGCACGAGTACGTCGACTTCTGCCTTGGCGACACCGGCGCGATGACCGGCCACTCGCCCGAGGCGACCGTGCGCGCCGTCGCCGAGCAGGCCGCGCGCGGGATCACGCTGATGCTTCCGAGCGAGGATGCGCTCTGGGTCGGCGAGGAGCTGTCGCGCCGCTTCGGCCTTCCCTCCTGGCAGTTCGCGCTGACGGCGACCGACGCAAACCGCTTCGCAATCCGGCTCGCGCGCTCCGTCACCGGCCGCCGCAAGATCCTCGTCTTCAACTGGTGCTACCACGGCACCGTCGACGAGACGTTCGCAACGCTGGAGGGCGGCCGCGTGGTCGAGCGAGAAGGGACCGTCGGCGCGCCGGTCGAGCCGTCCGAGACGACACGCGTGGTCGAGTTCAACGACGTCGAGGCGCTCGAGCGCGAGCTCGCACCCGGGGACGTCGCCTGCGTGCTCGCCGAGCCGGCCCTGACCAACGTCGGCATCGTCCTGCCGGAGCCGGGCTTCCACGACGCGCTGCGGCGCGCCACCCGGGAGACGGGGACGCTGCTGATCATCGACGAGACGCACACGATCTGCTCGGGCCCCGGCGGCTACACCGCGGCGCACGGGCTCGAGCCGGACCTGCTCACGATCGGCAAGCCGATCGCGGGCGGCATTCCGGCCGCCGCCTACGGCTTCTCCGCCGAGGTCGCCCGCCGCGTCATCGACGCTATCCCGGACGAGCAGGCCGACGTCGGCGGCATCGGCGGCACGCTCGCGGCGAACGTCCTCTCGCTGGCCGCGATGAAGGCGACCCTCGGAGAGGTGCTGACCGCCGAGGCGTTCGAGCGCATGATCGCCCTGGGCGAGCGCTTCGAAGCCGGCGTCCAGCAGGCGATCGACGACCAAGCGCTTCCCTGGCACGTCGTCCGCCTCGGCTGCCGCATCGAGTACCTGTTCCGCCCGGAGCCCGCCCGAACCGGCGCCGAGGCAGCCGCGGGCGCCGACCCGCAGCTCGACCGCTTCATCCACCTCTACGCGCTCAACCGCGGCATCCTGCTCACGCCCTTCCACAACATGGCGCTGATGTCGCCGGCGACGACCGAGGCCGACGTCGACCTGCACACGGAGGTCTTCACCGAAGCAGCTGCAGAGCTCGCCGGGCGGTAGTTGCCCGCAACTCGATCGGGGCAGCCGCGGATGCCCCGGCGCGCACGGGCGGCAAGGCTTGGAGGAGATGAGCCTCACCGCAACCGCCCACTCGATCCCCGGCAAGCTGTGCCAGGACGTCGTGGTCGACGGCCGGCACCACCTCGTCACCGACGAGCCGGTTGAGCTCGGCGGCGATGGGCTCGGCCCGGCACCGCACGAGCTCCTGCCCGCGGCGCTCGCCGCCTGCATCTCGACGACCCTGGTCAGGTACGCGCGGACGAAGGAGTGGGATCTCGGCGAGGTCACCGTCGAGGTCGACTACGACCACCACTCGACCCCGCGCCGGTTCGAGATCGCGATCGGGTTGACCGGCGAGCTCGGCGACGAGCAGCTCGCGCGCCTGGACAAGGTCGCGGCTGCCTGCCCTCTGCGCCGCTCGATCGAGGCCGGCTTCGAGTTCGAAGAGCGGCTCGTGCGGCACGAGCTCGTCAGCTGATCTCGAGCACCGCGGCGCCGACGATGGCGCCCGAACGCAGGCGCTGGAGCGCCTCGTTCGCCTCGGCCAGAGGGAACGCCTCGACGTGCGTCCGCACCGGCACCCGGGGCGCCAGCGCGAGGAGCTCCTCGCCGTCCTGCCGGGTCAGGTTGGCGACCGAGCGGACGGCCCGCTCCTCCCAGAGCAGCTCGTACGGGAAAGAGGGGATGTCGCTCATGTGGATCCCGGCGCAGACGACGGTGCCGCCGCGGTCGAGCGCGCGCAGGGCCGCCGGGACCAGAGCGCCGACCGGCGCGAAGACGATCGCCGCGTCCAGCGGCTCCGGCGGCAGCTCGTCCGAGGCGCCCGCCCACTCCGCGCCGAGCGAGCGCGCCAGCTCCTGGCTCTCCGTGTCGCCCGCGCGCGTGAAGGCGAAGACGCGCCGGCCCTGGTGGCGCGCGACCTGCGCGACGATGTGCGCCGAGGCGCCGAAGCCGTAGAGCCCGAGCCGCTCGCCGTCGCCCGCGAGCCGCAGCGAGCGGTAGCCGATCAGCCCGGCGCAGAGCAGCGGCGCGAGCTGCAGCGCCGAGTGATCTTGCGGTAGCCGGAAGCAGTAGCGCGCGTCGGCGATCGCAAGCTCCGCGTAGCCGCCGTCGAGGTGGTAGCCGGTGAAGCGGGCCCGCAGGCAGAGGTTCTCGCGGCCGCTGCGGCAGAAGCGGCAGTCGCCGTCCGTCCAGCCGAGCCACGGGACGCCGACGCGCTCGCCCGCCGCGAGCTCGGCCCCGTCGCCGGTCGCGTCGACGACCCCGACGATCTGGTGGCCGAGGACGAGCGGCAGCTTCGGCTCGGTCAGCTCGCCGTCGACGATGTGCAGGTCGGTCCGGCAGACGCCGCAGGCCTCGACGCGGACGCGGACCTGGCCGGGCCCCGGCTCGGGGTCAGGCAGCTCTGCCTCCCGCAGAGGCTTTCCCGGCGAGTCGAGGAGCATCGCGCGCATCGCCCCACTAGGGTACGAACCCGCCAGCCCAGGGGTGTCCGTTCCCGACTTCAGGAGGAGCCATGGAGCAGGTCAGCGACACGAGCTACCCGGTGCAGTTCGACGTCGACTACCCGGACCGAGATCTCAACCGCCTGACGACGTTCTTCCGGATCATCTTCGCGATCCCGATCTGCATCGTCGCCGGATTGCTCGAAGCCGGCGGGGGCAGCTATGCCAGCAGCCACGGCTCGAGCTTCGCGAGCGGTACCGCGGGCCTGCTCTTCTTCGCGCCGCTGCTGATGATCGTCTTCCGCCAGAAGTACCCCCGCTGGTGGTACGACTGGAACCTCGAGCTGATGCGGTTCGGCAACCGGATCGGCGTCTACCTCGCCCTGATGGACGACACGTACCCGTCGACCGACGAGCACCAGTCGGTTCGCCTCGACTTCCCCTACCCGGACGCCCGCGCCGGTCTGAACCGCTGGCTCCCGCTCGTCAAGTGGCTGCTTGCGATCCCGCACTACATCGTGCTGGTCTTCCTCTGGCTCGCGGCGATCGTCTGCGTGATCTTCGCGTGGTTCGCAATCCTCTTCACCGGCCGCTACCCGCGCGGGCTGTTCGACTTCGTGCTCGGGGTGATCCGCTGGGGCAACCGCGTCGTTGGCTACGCGTTCGCTCTCGTGACCGACGAGTACCCCCCGTTCAGCCTCGCCCCGTAACCGGCGACTAGGGTACGGCCCGTGTTGCGGCTCGGCGGGTTGCTGGCGCTCGCGGCGACGACGTGCTCGCTTGCCTCGGCACAGCCCGCGTCGGCCTGGCATCCGTGGTTCAAGGCGGCGATCCGCTACGCCTCGCAGCGCGACGGAACGATCGCCTTCGCCGTCCGGACACGTACGCGCTACTGGCACTGGCACGCAGGGCGCACGTACCACTCGGCGAGCGTGATCAAGGCGATGCTGCTCGTCGCCTACCTCGACCTGCCGTCGGTGCGACATCGGGCGCTCGGGCCGGACGACCGGGCGCTGCTGGCGCCGATGATCCGCTACTCCGACAACGACGCCGCAAGCCGGGTCGACACGATCGTCGGCTCGGATCGCCTCCGCGCCCTCGCGCGCAGGGCCGGCATGCGCCGCTTCACTCCCGTCGACGGGTGGTGGGGGCTGAGCGAGATCGATGCGGCCGACCAGTCCCGCTATTTCTTCCGGATCGACTCGCTCACGGTCGAGCGCCACCGCGCCTACGCGCTGCACCTGCTGCGCTCGATCGTCCCCTCGCAGCGTTGGGGGGTCGCACAGGTCCGCCCGCACGGGTGGCGCCTCTACTTCAAGGGTGGCTGGGACTCGGGAACCGGCGCGGTCGACCACCAGGTGGCGCTCCTGACCCGGGGGAACGAGCGCGTCTCGGTCGCGATTCTCACGGCCGACGACGACAGCCACGAGTACGGCGAGGAGACGCTGCGCGGGATCGCCGCCCGGCTCCTGCACGGACTGGGCTCGCCCGGCTCGAACCCGTAGCCGCGGGTCAATTCAGGGCGCTCGGCAGCCGATACCGATCGGATGCGGAGCGGACGCAACCGGCGCGCGGACGTCCAGGGCCTGCGGGCCCTCGCCGTGTTGCTCGTGGTCGGCTACCACGCGGGCCTGCCGCTGCCGAGCGGCTTCGCGGGTGTCGACATCTTCTTCGTCATCTCCGGGTTCGTGATCACCGCGACGCTCGTCCGCGAGCTCGTGGACACCGGCCGGCTCCGCCTCGGCGCCTTTTATGGCAGGCGCGTCCGGCGCCTGCTGCCGGCCCTGACGGTGCTGCTCGTGTTCGTCGCCGCTGTCGGCGTCCTCGGTAGCCCCATCGCATCGCAGAAGACCGCCGGCCTGACCGGGATCGCCGCCTCGCTCTTCTCGGCCAACTTCTACCTCTACCACCTGGGCAGCGGCTACTTCGACGTCAGCGCCGGACTGAACCCGCTGCTGCACACCTGGACGCTCGGGGTCGAGGAGCAGTTCTACCTCGTCTTCCCGGCGCTCCTGCTGCTGAGCTGGCGGCTGGGGCGGCGCACGCTTGCGCTCACGGCGGTCGCCGCCGCCACCGCGCTCTCGTTCTACCTCGCCTACCGTTACGCGCTCGCGTATCCGGTCGGCGGCGTCCAGAACCCGCAGCGGTTCGGCTTCTACGCTTCGCCCAGCCGGGCGTGGGAATTCGGCGCCGGCTCGCTGGTGGCGCTCGGCGTGCCGCTCTTCCGCCGGATCCCGTTCGGTCTCACCGACGTCGTGGCGGCCGCCGGGCTGGCCTGGCTCGGGGTCGGCCTGCTCGTCCTCGACGGGCCCGGGGTGCTCTCGGCCGGCGAAACCGCGCTGCTCGTGGTCGGGGTCGCCCTGCTCCTCGTCGCGGGCTCCGGCCAGGGCAGCGTGGTTGCGCGCGGGCTCGGCACGCGGCCGGCGGTCTGGATCGGCGACCTGTCCTACAGCTGGTACCTCTGGCACTGGCCGCTGATCGTCTTCGCCCGGGCGCTCTGGCCGGGCTGGTCGCACGCCGCCGTCGCGGCCGCGGCGGTCTCGCTACTCCCCGCCTGGCTCTCGTACCGCTACGTCGAGAACCCGATCCGCGTCGACCCGCGCGTGCGCGGCCGGCTGGTCGTGGCACTCGGCGCGGCGTGCGTCGCGGTGGCCGGCACCGCCTCGGCCGGGCTCGCGCTCGCCCCGCGCGGGCCTGGCCGCGAGCTCCGAGGTGCAGAGCTGGCAGCGGATGGAGCGGTTCCACGCCGACTACCTGCGCGGCTGCAGCGACTCGGCGCCGCTCGGCTCCCACCCCGGCTGCTCCTGGCGCGTGGCCGGAAGCCGCGGCGAGGTCGTCCTGATCGGCGACTCGAACGCGGGCCAGTTCACGGAGCCATTCGTGCGCGCGGCGAACGCCCTGCGGCTGACAGCCTCGGTGGCGACCTACTCGAGCTGCCCGTTCGTCGAACTGCACGTCCTCGGCACGAACAGCGGCGACGCCTCTTGCTGGACCTTCGACCACGCCTCGCTGCGCGAGCTGCTGCGTCGCCGGCCGCGGCTCGTCGTGATCGCGGCCCGCACCGACCACTACCTGGACGACCCGCAGATCGGCCTGCAGCCGGCGGGCGGCGCGGCGGCCTACACGGCCGCCGCAAAGGAGCGGCTCTGGCGCGGAGGCCTCGAGCGGTTCCTGCGCCGCCTCGGCGCGGCCGGGATCCCGACGCTGATCATCCACCCGGTGCCGGTGCTCGCGATCGACCCCCGCACGTGCGCGGTCCTGCGCGTCCTGACCGCGAGCTGCACGGCAACGGCGACGCGCCGCAGCATCGACCGGCTGCTCCAAGCGTCGGACCAGGTCGAGTCGGCCGCGGTCGCCGCGGCACCGAGGGCGCGGGCCGTCAGCTTCGAGAGCCTGCTGTGCACGAACGTCTGCGCGAGCGCACGCGGCGGGCGGATGCTCTACCGCGACAGCACGCACCTGAGCGTCGACGGCGCGCTGACGCTGACGCCGGAGTTCGAAGCGCTTCTCCGCTAGCCGCCTGTCTCGGAGAAATGCTGGTAGTCGGGCGCTGACGTCCAGCGACCTCCCCATTGCCAGCCCTGCGCCGCGAACGTCCGCACGAGCAGGCCGCCCGGCACGGCCATCCCGCGGCGGACGCGCGCGCGGTCGAGGTAGGCCCGCCCTGCCTTCGGGTGCACGCGCCCTCCCTCGAGGTACGGGTTCTCGACCGGGTTGACGTCGATCGCCAGCCCGAGGGCATGCACAGACCAGCGCTTGGGCCCGGGCCCGACGACGTAGCGGCAGTTGAACCCAGCGGTGTTGTCGTGGTTCAGCGAGCGCTCGTCCTTTCCCTGGTAGGCGTCGATCGGCCGCATCCGCCGGATCGGAAAGCGCTTGACGTAGAGCCGCCGGAAGATCCGCACGACCTCGGGGACGACCTGGACGTTGACGACGAGCGCGCCACCGTGCGCCCGGCGGTCGAAGCCCCAGTAGGTGAGTCGCACCCGCCGCAGCTGCGAGGGCGGAACCGGGCAGCCGTTGTGCCATGAGTAGGGAAGCTGAGCCGCCGTCACCCGCGAGACGGAGTGCGAGAAGGGAGGCGGCGCGGCGACAGCCGGAGCGAGCATCGTCGGCACGTAGTCTGCCCGTCGATGCGGTGGATCGCGCTCGCACTCTGCGTTCCGCTCTGGCTGGCCGCGCAGGCGGCCGGCGGACAGCGGAGCACCACCTCGTGCCCGGAGACGCTGGCGAACCGGCTTGCTTCGACGCGCGATGCGACCCAGCTCGTCACGGTGGTCGCCCCGCGGGCACGCTCGACGCAGGGCACGCTTCGGGTCTGGCGCAAGGCGTCCGGCTGCTGGCGGCCCGCGGCCGGGCCCTGGACGGCGTGGCTCGGCGAGCGCGGCGTCTCCACCGACAAGCGCGAGGGCGACCGCACCACGCCGGCCGGAGCGTTCGGCTTCCTGCCGACGATGTACGGCGTCGCCGCGAGCCCCGGCGTCCACTACCGCTACCACCGGCTCGCGTGCGGCGACTGGTGGGTCGAGGACCCGAGCTCGCGCTGGTACAACCGCTTCCGCCACGTGCCCTGCGGCTCGACGCCGCCCTTCCGGACGACGAGCGAGGACCTCTCGCGCTCGCCGACCGCCTACCGGCACCTGGCCGTGATCGCCTACAACCGCGATCCGATCGTCAAGGGTCGCGGCTCGGGGATCTTCCTGCACGTGAGCACCGGCCGCCCGACGCTCGGCTGCGTGAGCCTGCCACTGCCGCGGCTCGTCCAGACCCTGCGCTGGCTGCGGCCCGCCGGCAAGCCGCTGATCGTGATCGGGACGAGCGCGGGAATCGTCCGCTTCTAGGATTACGCGATGGCCGACGAGACGATCGAGCGGGCGGCTGCCGCCCTCGAGCAAGAGGAAACGGTGCGTGGGCTCCTGGCAACCGCATGCCGTGAGCTGGTCGAGACCTTCGACGCGCAGGCCTGCGTCGTCTCGCGAGTGGTCGGCGACCTGCTCATCCTGCTGGCCGAGTTCGCCACGGACGAGGGGCAGGACCTCGGCCACGAGTATCTGATCTCCGACTACCCGCTCACCGCCGAGACGATCACGCTCGGCGAGCCACGAACGGTCTCGCTGCTCGACGATTCGCCGGAGCCGATGGAAGCCTCGCTGCTGCGCCGGTTCGGGTTCGAGTCGCTGATGATGGTCTGCCTCCCGGCCGGCGGGGACTGCTGGGGCCTGGTCGAGATCTACGCGAACGGGCAGGCCTTCGACGAGGGTCAGGCTGCCGTCGCGGGCGAGATCTCGGCGCTGATCGGCCGGCAGCTCGAGCGCATCGAAGCTTCCGCCTAGGGCCTCGGACGCCTAGCCGGCCAGCGACGTCCGCACTGCGTCGAGCCTCGGGTGCGACGGGCTTCCCGCGAGCACGAACACGCGCACCGCGTTGCGGCCGGTCTTGAATGCATCCTCGCCCGCGAGGGCCGAGAAGCGCACCGGGCCGCCGCCCGGGTTGCGGTAGGCGACGCTGACCGCGGCGATACGGCCGTTCAGCGCCAGCGCCAGCGACTGCCCGGCCCGCACGCCCGAGAGCGTTCCCACGACCGGCGACGGCACGACGGCCGAGCCGCGCGGGAAGCGGCGGAGCAGCCGGCTACCGAGCCGGTCCACCTGCGCCGAAGCCGACGGCGCCGCCTCGACCGCAAGCGTCGAGACCCGGCTCCCCACGAGGCCGCGGTAGGGCCCCGTGCCGTCGAAGCGTGCGCCCCAGTCGCCGCTGCCGAACAGCGACAGCTCGCGCGCGAGCGAGGTCTGCCGCTGCGCGAGCGCGGCGCGGTACGGCTTACGCACCCCGGCCACGTCCACCAGTGTCGAGCCGGCGCCGCCCTTCAGCACCGAGGTGCCGTCGACGTGCCAGGGAATCGTGATCCCGAGCACGTCCGCAATCGTCGGGAGGATGTCGAGCGTGCTCACGTGCCGCGAGTCGACCACGCGGCCCTCGGTTTGCGCCGGGTACTTGATGAACAGGGGCGTGAAGGCCAGGTCGGCCAGATTGGTCTCAGTCGGCCGCCGGCGCAGGTCGCCGCCGCGGAAGCTGATCCCGTGGTCGGGCGTGACGATCACGAGCGCCTTGTCCCAGAGCCCGACCGCGTGCAGCCGCGCGATGAACTTGCCGAGCAGCTTGTCCGTGTAGCCGACCTGGAGCAAGTGGCGCTGCCAGGCCTGCGTGGCGAGCTGGCCGCTGAACCAGCGCTCGCCGTAGCGACCCGGCGCGTCCGTCCTTGTGACCGCGCGTGCCCGGCCGTCGGGGAGGTAGAGCCAGGGCGTGTGCGGCAGCAGGACGTGCAGGAAGTAGAGCGTCGGCCGCCCCGTGCCGGGCTTTCTGAACGAGGCCACGAAGCGATTGAAGTCGTGGACGCGGCTCAGGTAGAAGGTGCTCAGGTTGACCTTCGGGAGGGCGCCCGAGCCGCTCGCCGCGAAGGTCTCGTCGCCCGAAACACTGCCGAAGTTGCCCCAGGACTCGTCGATCACGGGCAGGCGCTGCTCGAGCTCCGGCGGCGCGATCAGGTGCAGGTAGACGGTGCGCACGTCCGAGTAGAGCGACGACAGGTTCGAGCTCTTCTCGTCGCAGAGGCTCTGCGGGCAGAGCCGGGTCTGCGACTCGTGCACGACCAGGTGGTAACGCTTGCCGAGCAGCGTGAACAGGTTGTGCGGGTGGTCGCTCAGGATCGGCAGCGCGCCGGGCTTCGGTTTCTGCCCGGTCAGGATCGCGGGCACGGCGACCGTGGTCGAAGCCGAGACGGTGGTCGTGTTCCGGTACCAGGTCGAGCTCGCGGCGAGCCTGGCGAAGTTGGGGAAGCGCTTGGCGTCGATCCCGCCGTCGGCCTGCTGCAGGTCGATCACCGGGAACTCGTCGAAGAGCAGGAACACGATCGGCGTGGTCGAGCGCGTGCGGATCTCCGCCGCCTGGGCCGTGCCGCTCGAGATGACGAGCTTCGACGTCGGCGAGTCGAGCAGGAAGAGCGCGAGGTAGACCAGCGGCGCCGCCGCGAGCACCGTCAGGAACGACCGCACCGGCCGCAGCCGCCACGCGGCCACGGCCAGCGCGACCCCGATCGCGACCGCCCCGACGATCAGCGCCGTCGTCCCGTCGAGGCCAAAGCGCTTCAGCGCCTGCACGCCGAAGACCGCGCCGAGGAAGCCGAGGAAGACGTGGTGCAGCACGGTCGCGGCGCTCGCGCTGACCGCGCCGACCACGAGCTCGACGAGCCAGAGCACGAGCGCCGGCACGAACGTGAGCACGAGCGCGAACAGCACGATGTCGCCGGGGGTCGACCCGCGCACCGCGAAGAACTCGGCGTTCTTGCCGAGGATGTCGAACAGGGGCTGCGCCAGGGCAAAGCCGGAGACGGCGAACAGCTGCGCGCCTCGGATCGCGAGTCCCCGCAGGCGGGCGCGCGAAGCAGCCCCCGAGACCCCGGCGTGGGCGACGGCCATGCGGGAAGTATCCCTCGTTCAAGGGATGGCCGGGCCGTGCCGATACGGGTCACGTGGCGGTCGACGTCTCTCTTCCGCGGACCGATGCATTCGCCCGCTCGGCGGCTGTCCCGGCCCGCCTGGTTCTGGCCGGGATCGTCGCCGTCAGCTTCGCCGTCCGCTTCGCCGCCGCCCTCGTCCACACCACCCCGCTCTACTTCCCCGACGAGTACATCTACTCCGGGATCGCGCGCTCGCTGGGCGAGAACGGCCGGCCGCTGATCCGCGGGCACTCGGCGCACTTCCCGGCGATGCTGGAGCCGCTGCTCGCGGCGCCGTTCTGGCTCTCGCACGACCCCGCGGTCGCGTACCGCCTGACCCAGGCCGAGAACGCGCTCTTCATGTCGCTCGCGGCGGTGCCCGCCTACCTGCTCGTCCGCCGGCTCGGCGGCGGCTCGTGGCCGGCCCTGGCTGCTGCGGCCCTGACCGTCGCCTCGGCCGACCTCTTCTTCGCCTCGTTCGTGCTGGCGGACGCGATCGCCTACCCGCTCGTCCTCGGCGCGGTCTACCTCGGCGTCTGCGCCCTCGCCTGCCCGAACCGCGGCAATCAGCTCGGCTTCGCCCTGCTGGCCGGGCTCGCGACCTTCACACGGATCCAGTACGTGTTCCTGCCGCTCGTCTTCCTGGCGGCCGCGCTGGTCGTCGAGCGCTTCTCGCTGCGATCGGCCGTGCGGCGCTTCCGCCTCTCGCTCGTGCTCTACGCGGCGCCGCTCGCGCTCGTCGCGGCGCTCGGGCCGAAGCGCCTGCTCGGCTACTACTCGGGGGTCGCCGACCTCGGCGTCAAGCCGGTCGCGATCGGCCACTGGCTCGGCACCGACGCGCTGCTGCTCGCCTACGCGGCCGGGTTCGCGCTCGTCCCGGGCGCGCTGGTCGGGCTCGCATACGCGATTCGCCGCCCGCGGACGCGCGAGGAGAGCGCCTACGCCGCGCTCTCGATCGGCGTCCTGCTCGCGATCTTCGCCGAGGCGGCGCTCTACGCGACGAACGGCTCCGACCGCTTCCAGGAGCGCTACCTGATGGTGCTGCTGCCGCTCGTCTTCCCCGCCTTCTGGCTCTGGACGCAGCGTGGCCGCCCGGGCGCGCGGGTCGTCGCGCTGCTCGCGCTCGGGCTGATCGCGCTCGCCGCCCGCGTGCCGCTCTCCGGCTACACGATCAGCGACTCCAAGCAGGACTCGCCCTTCCTGCTCGCGGTCTTCCGGCTCGAGCATGCGATCGGGATCGGCAACGGCTCGCTGCTGGTCGCGATCGTCGCCAGCGCTCTCGCCTGCCTTGGGGCCGCCGCCTGCTTCCGGGCGACCTTCGCCCGCTGGGCCGTGCTGGCGACGCTCGTCGCCTCCTGCGCCGTCTCGGTCGGAGCGGTCGCCTTCGACGACCACGTCGTGAAGTCGGTGCGGGCGAGCCTGCTTCCAACCGACGCGCGCTGGGTCGACCACTCGGGGCTCGGCGACGTGACGCTGGTGCAGACGCCGGCGACGCCGCACGCCGCCGCAGACGAGCAGCTCTTCTGGAACACGCTCCCTCAAGCACCTCTACTTCCTCGACGACGCCACCGCGATCGACGCGTTCGGCTCGGCGAAGACACACGCGGCGCCCGACGGCCGGCTCGTCTCGGGCGGCCGGACCCTCCAGGGACCGCTGCTCGTCTCGAACTTCGCCGTGCGCGTGCTGCTCTCCGGCGCGGTCGGGTCGCACGCGGGGCGAACTACGACCTCTGGCGCCCGCTCGGCACGCCGCGGATCGCGCTCTTCGTCGGCGGCCTCTACCACGACGGCTGGCTCGCGAGCAGCGGGCACATCACCGTCTGGCCCGCCGCGCGACGGCCGCGTTCGGGGGACACTGACGCTACCGCTCTCGCTGCCGCCGAAGCCCCGTGCGGAGCGAACGGTCCTGCAGCTCCGCGGCCCGGGAGTCGCCCGCCGCGTGGTCGTCCTCCCCGGCCGTTCCGTCGTGCTGCACCTACACGTCTCGCACCGAGGGCCGTGGTCGCTGAACTTCCGCGCCGAGCGCCCGGGCTACCTCGTCGGACGACCGCCCGATCAGCGTCAGGCGCAGATGCCGACGTTCACCGGCCTCTTCTGCGGGACCTCCCCGCCGACAACCAGCGCCTAGGCGGGCTGGATGAACATCCAGCGGTGGCCCTCGAGGTCCGCCGCGGAGTAGAGCCGGCCGAACGGAAGATCCTCGAGCTCACGGATGATCGTCGCGCCCGCTGCCCGCGCCCGCTCGTAGGCCGTCGACGTCATCGACCTCGACCTGCACGCCGTCGACCACGCACGGCGTCGCCAGCCAGCGTGCAGCCTGTTCGCACTCCTCGGCGTGATGCGCGGGGCTGCGGTAGTCCGGCCCGGGCCAGCCGAGCATCACCGTTGCGCCGTCCAGCTCGAGCTCGGCGTGCGTCACCCGCCCGTCGCCGTCGGTGAACCGCTCACCCGACTCGCGGAAGCCGAACGCGTCGCTGAGCCAGTCGACCGCGGCCCCGACGTCCTCGTAAGAAATCATCGGAGTAGCCCGCGCTCGACGCGTCAGCGATTCTAGGTCGCTGCGAGCAGCCGCCGGAGCCGGGCTTGGCCGGCGGGAGGCTCCTGCGCCAGCAACGCTCGCCCAAGCCACGATTCGCGGCATGTAATCCGCCGGCGCCCCGGACCGTCCGAAGGAGGGGTCCCCGGGGAACCAGGGTTCCCCTGTGTTCCTAACGCAGTCTTTGAGGCCCTGCGCTTCCGGGAGCGACTCGAGCTTCTTGAGCGTGTTGTTCTCGATCTGGCGGATGCGCTCGCGCGTCACGCCGAACGCCTTGCCGACCTCCTCGAGCGTGCACGGCTGCTGGCGCCGGAGAGGCCGAAGCGGAGCTCGATCACCTTGCGGTCGCGCTCGGGCAGGGAGGCGAGCGCGTTCTCGATGTCCTCGCGCCGCAGCGAGACCTGCGCCGTGTCGAACGGCGACTCGGCCTGCTCGTCCTCGACGAAGTCGCCGAGCTCGGACTCCTCCTCCTCGCCGATCGGCTTCTCGAGCGAGACGGGGTGCTGAGCCATGCGCAGGATGTCGCGCACCTCCGCGGTCGTCATCTCCAGCTCGGCCGCGATCTCGTCAGGCCGCGGCTCGCGGCCCGAGGCGCTGGACGAGCTGCCGCTCGATGTGCACGACCTTGTTCAGCTTCTCGACCATGTGCACCGGGATCCGGATCGTGCGCGCCTTGTCGGCGATCGCCCGGGTCACGGCCTGCCGGATCCACCACGTGGCGTAGGTCGAGAACTTGTAGCCCTTGCGGTAGTCGAACTTCTCGACCGCGCGGATCAGGCCGAGCGATCCCTCCTGGATCAGGTCGAGGAACGAGAGGCCGCGGCCGAGGTACGACTTGGCGATCGAGACGACGAGGCGCAGGTTGGCCTCGATCATCTGCGTCTTCGCGCTCATGTCGCCGCGCTCGATCCGCTTGGCCAGGTAGACCTCCTGGTCGGCGGTCAGCAGCGGCACCTTGCCGATCTCGCGCAGGTAGAGCCGGAGCGAGTCGAGCGACGGCTCGACGGTCAGGTCGAGCTTCGGGCCCTTCTCCTCCTCGGCCAGGGCGGGCTGCTCGTGCGGCGGGTGCTTGTGCTGCTCGCCCTCCATCAGCTCGATGGAGTGGTCGATCAGATACGTGTAGAAGTCCTCGATCTGCTCCTTGGTGAGCTCGACCTCCTCGAGCCCGGAGACGATCTCGTCATAAGTGAGGAAACCCTTCTCGAGCCCGTCCTGGACCAGCTTGTGGAGCTCTTCGACGTCCGGAAGAGAAATGTCGACGGTGAGCACTTGACCTCCGGCGGTCTCGCGGATTGTCCGAAACCTGACAATGGCGAGAACCGGCCCGCTCTCTCCCTCAGCCTCCCCTCGCGCGGTCGGATGTTACACACGAATCACGGAAATTCGGAAACATTTTCTTTACAAAGCGCGATCGCCGCCGGCGCGCTCTTCGTGGCTGTTCCGCACCGGTACCTCGGCGAACCGGGACAGGTCGAGGCCGAGCAGCTCCCCGAAGGCGGCCAGCGCGGGGCGCAAGCGCGCGCGAGTTGCCGTCCGCGCACCTTGAGCGCGATGCCGACCCCGTCCGAGTCGAGGCACCGCACATCAGCCCCTCCGCTCCGCCCTTGGCGATCCAGCCCGGAAGCGTCCGCATCAGCTCCGTGTCGGTCGCGCCCTCGCCCCCGATCAGCTCCGGGTGGGCACGCATCGCGGCAGCGATCCCGTCACCCCCGTCCAGGCGGTCGAGGCGAGAGAAGGCGCGGGCCGCGCGCTCGAGCGGCAGCGCGAAGCAGACGACCCCGCAGCCGTCGGTCGCGGTCTCGACCTGCTCCGGCTCGAGCTCGGCAGCCGCAGCGACCTCTTCGTGCAGCGCCCGTTGGAGCGGGTGGTCGGGCCGGCGGTAGCCGTCGACCGGCCAGCCCCGCTCGCGGCAGACGGCGATCATGGCGGCGTGCTTGCCGGAGCAGTTGTGGTAGATCGGCTCCGAGGTGCCGCCCGTCCTGCAGGCCGCAGTCGAGCTCGTCCTCGCGGCCGCCGGTCTTACGCAGGAGATCGCGCACCGCCGCGACGTGCACGGGCGTGCCGTAGTGCGACGCGGCGGCGATCGCCAGATCGTCGGTCGCCCAGGTTCTCGTGCGCGCGCGCGAGGAGCAATGCCTGGATCGGCTTGGCCGAGGAGCGGAGCGAGGCCGACAGGCCAGGGTCGCCGGCCTCCGCGACGATCGCGCCGTCCCGGACCGCGATGGCGTGGACACGGTGCACCGACTCCACGATCTCGCCGCGCCGCACGGCTACGCTGAGCGGCTCAGCCATGGCCGGGAGCGTAAATGCCTGAGCTACCAGAGGTCGAAGCGTGGCGCCTTGCGCTCGACGACCCGGTCAGCGCCTTCCCGATCGAGCAGGCCGGGCCGGCGCACATCGCGACGCTGAAGACGTTCGATCCGCCCCTTTCGACGCTCGAGGGCCGGCGGCTCGCGGGCGCGGGGCGGCGGGCCAAGCGGCTGCTCTTCCCCACCGAGGACGGGGAGCTCGTCCTCCTGGTCCACCTGATGTCGGCCGGCCGCATTCGCTACCTGGTCGCGGGCGAGAGCGGCCCGAAGAAACCCGCGTTCCGGCTCCGCTTTCAGGGCGGCGGCGAGCTCGTGCTGACCGAGGCCGGCGCGAAGAAACGCGCGGGAGTCTGGCTGCTGACCCCCGAGGCCGCCGAGGCGGAGCTCGCGCACCTCGGGCCCGAGGCGCTCGGCCTCGGCGCGGATCAACTCGGGGAGATCCTCGCAGGGCAGCCGCGGCGCCTGCACTCGCTCCTGCGCGACCAGCGGATCATCGCCGGCATCGGCCGCGCCTGGGCGAATGAGATCCTGCACACGGCGGGCCTGTCCCCTTTCGCCCCGGCCCAGGGACTGTCCCCGGGACAGGTCCAGACGCTCGCGGATGCGATGGAGTCGGAGCTCCAGCGGGGCCTCGAGCTGCGCGAGCGTGGCGCCAAGGACGCGAAGGTCTACCGCGTCCACAACAAGCTCGGCGAGCCCTGCCACGTCTGCGGCACGCCGATCGCCCGCGTCGACTTCGACGAGCACACGATCTACTACTGCCCCGAGTGCCAGACCGGAGGGCGGGTGCTCAAGGACCGCCGCATGTCTCGCCTACTCCGATGAGGACGCGCGCTACGTAACGCCGGCGCCCGCGCTGAGCCAGTCCAGCACCACGGCCCACTGCTCGTCGAGGAAGTGCCCGCCGCCCTCGAGCAGCTCGAAGCGCGCGCTCGGGAGCCGGCTCGCGACGTACTCGCCGTGGGTGCGCGGCGCAAGCACGTCCAGCTCGCCCTGCCAGAGGCGCACCTCGGCGTGGACGTCCTCCGGCTCGAAGCCCCACGACTTGGCGAAGGCGAGGTCGTCGTCGGCCCAGCCGCGCACGCCCTGCCGCGCCGCCTCGACGAACGACTCGCGCATGACCGAGCGGAACCCCTCGCGCGCGGCGATCTCGCGGTCGACCTCGGGCAGCTCGGAGACGATTTCGTCGATCACGGCGTCCGGATCGCGACGGAGCTGATCGACGTACGGCTGGATGAAGGCCTCGATCGCGTCCCGCCCCTCGACAGCCGCGCCGAACTCCCGCACGTTGATGTCGGCCAGCCCTTCGTAGAAATCGAAATCGTCGGTGTCGGACGGTGCCGGCGTGACAAGGGCGCCGACGCGGAGCACGCGGTCCTCGAGCAGCGCCCCGCAGGCCAGCGCGTGCGGCGCGCCGCCGGAGCCGCCGACGACGGCGAAACGGTCGAAGCCGAGCTCGTCCGCGATCGCCTCGATGTCGCCGGCAGCGTCGGCCACCGAGCGGCCGATGTCCGGGTACGAGCCTCCGTAGCCGGGCCGGTCGTAGGCGACCATCTTCACGCCGTGGCGCTCGTACATCTGCGGGTCGGGATGGCGGGCGCGCCGGCTGCCGGGGGTGCCGTGGCAGACGATCACCGGCACGCCGTCGGAGGCACCGCGCTGGACGAACGCGAGCGTCCGCCCGTCGCGCGCCTTGGCAGTTCCTTCGTACTCCATTGCCCGGATCATACGGACGGCCCCGCGGGCCGGACATGGGCACGGGTGACCTCGGCCGGCGCCCGGCAGCCGAGCAGCTTCAGGCCGATCTCGATCTCCTCGCGCAGCAGCGCGAGCACGCGCGCCGCTCCCTCCTCGCCGTCGACGGCGAGCCCCCAGAGGGCGGCCCGCCCGGTCAGCGCAGCGCGCGCGCCGAGCGCGAGTGCCTTGAGCACGTCGGTGCCGCGCCGGATGCCGCCGTCGACGAGCACCTCGACCTCGCCGGCCGCCTCCACCACCTCGGGCAAGACGTCGAGCGTCGCGGGCACGCCGTCGAGCTGCCGGCCGCCGTGGTTGGAGACGACGACCGCGGCGGCGCCGTGCTCGGCCGCGAGCAGTGCGTCCTCGGCGGTGAGCACGCCCTTGAGGACGAGCGGGAGCTCACACGTCGATCGCAGCCACTCGAGGTCGCGCCAGGTCAGGCTCGCATCGACGACCCCGCCGAGTGCCGCGTGGAAGTCCCGGCGGGCGAGCGCAACCGGCAGGTTCGGAGAGACCAGATCGTCCGGGAGCGTGAAGGCCTCGCGAATATCGCGCTCGCGCCGGCCGGCGACCGGGAAGTCGACCGTGAGCATCAGGGCTCCGAACCCCGCCTCGACGACCGCAGCCAGCAGCTCCTCGGTGAAGCCGCGGTCGCGCGACCAGTAGAGCTGGAACCACTGCGGCGCGCCGGGCGCGGCGGCGGCGAGCTCGGCCGGCGTGACGCTCGAGAGCGTCGAGAGGCACATCGCCGTCCCGGCCGCGGCGGCGGCTCGCGCCATCGCCAGCTCGCCGTCGGGATGCGCGAGCCGCTGGAAGGCGGTCGGCGCGACGAGCAGCGGCATCGACAGCTCGGTGCCGAGGACGGTGGTCGCGGTCGAGACCTCGTCGACGTCCACCAGCACCCGCGGCCTCAGCTCCCAGCGCGCATACCCGGCCGCGTTGGCGCGCAACGTCTGCTCGTCCCCGGAGCCGCCGGCGTAGTAGGCGTACGCGCCCGGGTCGAGCCGCTCGCGGGCCGCCGCCTCGAAGTCGTCGACGTTGACGAGCATCAGGCCAGGCCGATGTGCAGCGTCTCGCCGTCGAGCTCGACCGAGCCGCCCTGTGCGCGCAGCAGCCGCACCGCCACTGCCGCGCCGAGGTCGCGAAGGTCCTCGCCGAGGAGGACCGGCGCCGAGGCAGGCGTCACCCGCGAGAGCTCGAGCGACGCGCCGCGGGCGCTCAGCCGCACCTGCTCGAGGCCGCCGTGTCGAAGCGCGCAGCGCGCGAGCGCGGCGACCGCCCGCTCGGTCGGCTCGGCGTCGAGCTCCACCTGCGCGCCGTCACCGTCGACCTCGACCCGCTCCTCGCCGAGCCGGGCTGCAGCCGCCCGCACGAGCTCGAGCGTGTCCACCTCCTTGCGCACGGGCTCGTAGCGGCCCGCCTCGATCCGCGCGAAAAGCGCGAGCTCGTCGATCAGGTCGGCGATCTGCCCGGAGGCGGTGTCGATCATCTCCAGGTAGCGCGCCGCCGGCTCCTCGAGCTCGCCCGTGCGGACGAGCGTCTGCGCGAAGCCGTGCACCGTCGCGAGCGGCGTGCGCAGGTCGTGGCACGCAAGCAGGACGAGGCGGGCGAAGTCGTCGTCTCTCTCCATGCCGACCACATTCTCACGAACAGCGAGTCGACCGGTCATTTCAGACGGGCGCGCGAGCAAAGCTCGCCCGCCCTGATGACGGCATCGCTAGCGGTGCGCAATCGGGGGGTTGGTAGCGTTGCCGCGATGCCTCAGGTTGTCGGCCATGAGTGAATCGCGCGAGCTTCTAACACACGACCTCCAGGCGTCGCCGTCCGAGGTGCCGCTTGCGCTCTCGCGGGCGGGCGTCGGCGGCCTGCAGAAGGCGATCCGGATCCGCTACGGCGAGACCGAGAAGTTGATCGCCGCGGAGATCGACTGCGCCGTCGACCTCGAGCAGTCGCAGAAGGGCGTGCACATGTCGCGTTTCCCGGAGCTGTTCGAGGAGGCGATCGAGCAGGTCGTGATCGGCGAGGCGCTGCTGGTCGAGCAGCTCGCCGAGCACATCGCCGCCCACATCGTCGAGCGCCAGAGCGCGCTGCGGGCCGAGGTGCGCATCCAGGCGCGCTACCCGGTCGAGCGCAAGACCCCCGTGACCGGGCTGCCGACCCAGGAGATGGTTTCTCTGATCGGGCTCGCCGGAGCCTCCGCGGAGCGCACCCGCCGCCTCGTCGGCGTCGAGGCGACCGGGATCAACGCCTGCCCGTGCGCCCAGGGGCTCGTCCGCGAGCGCGCCGCCGAGCGGCTGGGCGAGGCCGGCTTCGACGAGCTGGACGTCGAGCGGATCCTCGAGCTCGTCCCGCTCGCGACGCACAACCAGCGCGGGCGCGGGACGCTCTTCGTCGGCACCGAGACCGCCGTCAACGCCGAGGAGCTCGTCCGGATCGTCGAGGGCTCGATGAGCTCGCCGGTCTACGAGCTGCTGAAGCGTCCGGACGAGCTGTTCGTGGTCGAGCACGCGCACCTGCAGCCGCGGTTCGTCGAGGACTCGGTGCGGATCGCGCTGCGCGACGCGCTCGCTGCCTACCCCGGACTCGCCGACGGCGACTTCCTGCTCTCGCGCCAGGTGAACCTGGAGACGATCCACTCCCACGACGTGATCGCCGAGCGCCACGGAACAGCCGGCGAGCTGCGCGCCGAGCTCGACGGCGGCCGCCCCGCGGAGCGGCACACCGAGCTGCACGACTGGCTCACCGCGTAGCGGGCTTCCGCTGAGGCGTCGCTTGCGATGCCATGTCAGGACGGACGGGCTTTGCCCGTGCGTCCGTCTGAAATGACCGGTCGATCCGTTGGGGCTTGAGGCTGCCGCCTGAACCTGAAGCGGGTCTCGGTGCCCGTGCGCAGGCGTGCGATGTTTGAGCGGTGGAGGACGAGCACCGCCAGGGCCGCGGCTCCGGCGAAGACGTCGACCGGCCAGGGCTCGCCGAGCGCGACCGAGGCCACCGGGAGCGAGAGCGCCGCGGCGATCGAGGCGACCGAGGCGTAGCGGCAGAGCGCGAAGACGATGACCCAGACGGCCGCGCCGATCCCGCCCACGATCGGCGCCACGCCGAAGAACGCGCCGCCGCAGGTCGCGACCACCTTTCCCCCCTTCGCGAAACGGAGGAACAGCGGCCGCCAGTGGCCGAGCATCGCCGCGCCGCCCGCCAGCACCCCGGCCAGGTGGCCGACGTAGATCGTCGCCAGCAACGCCGGGACGAACCCCTTCGCCACGTCGAGCGCCATCACGGGGACGCCGAGCTTCGCCCCGTACGTCCGCCAGACGTTGGTCGCGCCGATGTTGCCGCTGCCGGTCTTGCGGATGTCCTCGTGGCGGAAGATCCGAACGAGCCAGTAGCCGCTCGGGATGCTGCCGGCGAGATAGCCGGCCAGTACGAACAACGCCGTGTTCAGGAGATCTGGTACCCGTTCACCCAGTCGTTGACGGCGTCCCAGTCGAGGTTGTGGAAGAACGCGTCGATGTACGAGGCGCGGTCGGTCTGGTAGTCGAGGAAGTAGGCGTGCTCGTAGACGTCGAGCGCGACCAGCGGCGTGGCGTTCCAGATCGGGAAGGTGTTCTGCGCGTCCCCGACGTAGTTGAAGAGCTTGGCCTCGTCCCAGTCGTAGGCCGTCCAGGCCCAGCCGCGGCCGGCCATCCCGGTCGCCTTCAGGTCGGCGCGCCAGTCCGCGACCGAGCCGAAGTCGCGCACGATCAGGTCGTCGATCGCCCCGTCGGGATCGCCGCCGCTACCGCCGAGGTGCCCGAAGTAGATCTCGTGGTTCTTGATCCCGCCGAGGGCGAAGCTGAGCTCGACCTTCAGCGCGCGCACCTCGGAGTAGACCTGGTTCGCGACGGCGAGGTCGATCTCGGCCAGCTTCGCCATGATCTCGTTGCGCTTGTTGACGTAGCCCTCGTAGAGCTTGTAGTGCGCCTCGACCGTCTCGCGGGAGATGCCGTCGAGCTCGAGCAGCGCCGGCTTCAGCTCGCGGGCGGTGATCTCCTCGTGGTTGAAGGCCAGCGTTGCCACAAGCGGCTCCTTTCGGCGAACGACGACGCAGGAGCATATCCCGCGGCCTCAAACGCGGTAGCCTCGGCACGACAGCGGAGAAAGGAACGCACATGGCATTCGAGGTTCCCCCTCTTCCGTACGACTACGACGCGCTCGAGCCGCACATCGACGAGCAGACGATGCGCGTCCACCACGACAAGCACCACCAGGCGTACGTGGACAACGCCAACAAGGCGCTCGAAGGCACGCCGCTCGCCGACAAGCCGGTCGAGCACGTGCTCACCAACCTCGAGTCGCTGCCCGAGGACAAGCAGATGGCCGTCCGCAACAACGCCGGCGGCCACGCCAACCACTCGCTCTTCTGGGAGATCATGGGCCCGGGCGGGGGCGGCGAGCCGACCGGTGAGCTCGCCGCGGCGATCAACGACCTCTGGGGCGGCTTCGACGAGCTGAAGAAGGCGATCAATGACGGTGGCGTCAAGCGCTTCGGCTCGGGCTGGACCTGGCTCGTCCACGACGGCACCGGCCTCTCGCTCTACTCGACGCCTAACCAGGACTCGCCGCTCCTGAACGACGACGTGCCGATCCTCGGCATCGACGTCTGGGAGCACGCCTACTACCTCAAGTACCAGAACCGGCGGCCCGACTACCTCGAGGCCTGGTGGAACGTCGTCAACTGGGACGCCGTCACCAAGCGCTTCGAGCAGGCGGCCGCCGAGCTCGGCGCACCGGCCACATAGCACGAGCGCTCGTCACCGGGGGAACGGGCCGGATCGGCTCGGCGATCGCCGCGCGGCTGGACGGGGACGGCTGGGCCGTCGTCGCGGCGGGCCGAGCCGACGGCGACGTGGCCAACCCCGCGCAGGCTCGCGCGTTGGTGCAGCGAGCTGCCGGGGAGCTCGGCGGGCTCGACCTGCTCGTCAACGCCGCCGGCGAGGGGTTCGCGCCTCGCGCGGTGGAGGAGCTGACGGAGGCCGACTGGGACGCCGCTTTCGGGGCGACAGCGAAGGGGAGCTTCTTCGTCAGCCAGGCGGCCGCGCCGCACCTCCGCGCCTCGGAAGGCTGCATCGTGATGATCGAGGACGTGGCCGCCTACCAGCCGTGGCCGTCGTTCGCCGCCCACTGCGCGGCCAAGGCGGCCCAGGCGATGCTGACCCGCGTGCTGGCCCGGGCGCTCGCGCCCGAGGTGCGCGTCTGCGGCGTCGCGCCGGGCCCGGTCGCGGTCGAGCCCGGCCAGGAGGAGCGGCGCGCCGAGGAGACGCTGCTCGGCCGGGTCGGCTCGCCCGAAGACGTGGCCGAGGCGGTCGCCTTCCTGGCGGGCGCGGGCTTCGTCACCGGGGCTACCCTCGTCGTCGACGGGGGCCGTTTGCTCCAATCCATGCGGCCCGGACCACCGTAAGACGATGGAATGGAAATCGCACTCGAAACACCCTTCCGGTTGCCCCGGCCGTCCGGAGCCGCGACGATGCGCCCGGTGTCCACGAACGAGTTGACCGACGCGGAGCTGATCCTCCGCACCGGCGACGGCGACCGGGGCGCCTTCGAGGTGCTCTACCGCCGTTACTCACGGCCGGTGTTCGGGCTCGCGCTGCGCCGGCTCGGCGACCGCGGGCGCGCCGAGGACGCAGTCCAGGAGACCTTCGCGTCGATCTGGCGCGCGGCCCGCACCTACAAGCCCGAGCGCGGCCCCGGCGGGCCCTGGCTCTACGCCGTCGCGCGGAACGCGATCGTCGACCGCAGCCGCGCCCGCAGCGAGACGCCGGTCGAGACGCCCGAGGAGGAGTCGCTCGCCGACGGCCCGCCCGAGCAGGCCGAGGCGAACTGGATCGCCTGGCGCGTCCACCGCGCGCTCGAGTCGCTGAGCCCGAACGAGCGCTCGGTGATCGAGCTCGCCTACTGGAGCGGGCTCTCGCAGTCCGAGGTGGCCGAGTACCTCGGCATCCCGCTCGGCACGGTCAAGACCCGGACGCGCGCAGCCCTCGCGCGCCTGGCCGGCGTCCTCGAGGAGGAATTGGGATGACCCCAGACTTCCGCGAGCTGGTCGGGGACGACGTGCCCGAGGAGGAGCGCGCCCGGCTCGAGCACGTGCACGAGCTGCTCGTGGCCGCCGGGCCGCCGCCGGAGCTTCCCCCGGGGATCGCCGAGCTCTCGTCCGAGCCCGAGAACGTCGTCGCCCTGCCGCGCCGCCGCGCCGGCGCTCTGCTCGCGATCGCGGCCGCCATCGCCCTCGTCGCCGTCTTCGGCGGCTACGTCGCCGGCCGCAACGGCAGCGACAGGTTCAGCACCTTCAAGAGCCTCCCGATGCACGGGACGGGGATCGCCCAGACAGCGTCGGCGACGATCGACCTCGGCGACATCGACCAGAGCGGCAACTGGCCGCTGCGGGTCGAGCTCCGGAACCTGCCGAGCCTCCCACGCGGCGCCTACTACGAGATGTACCTGACGAAGCACGGCAAGCCCGTCGCGACCTGCGGTACCTTCGTCACCTCGGGGACCAGCTCGACCGTGCGGCTGAACGCGCCCTACAGCCTCAGGCGCTACGACGGCTGGGTCGTCACCCGCCACCTGCCGGGCTCGCACCGCGACGCGGTCGTTCTCACGACCTAGGGCGCGACTCTGCCGTTCGCGACGAACGCGGCGTACGTGACCGGCATCAGCTGCTCGAAGAAGCGCTCGCAGGCCTCGGCGTAGCGCCGGATCTCACGCTGCGCGCTCTCGGCGGCTCGCAGCGAGACGAAGTTCATCAGCGAGCGCGCGTTGATCGTCCAGTAGAACTCGGTGTAGGCGCCGACCGGCAGCGCACAGCGCGCGAGCTCGCGGGCAACGCCGAGCTCGACGAGCTGCTCGTAGGCCAGGTACGCCATCTCGTAGACGGCCTGCAGCTTCTCGCGTGTCGCCTCGGCGATCTCGTCGGCGACCGGCTCGAACGAATAGGCACCCGGCTTGCCGACCTGGCTGCGCACGTCCTCCGCCTCGGGCACGTAGAAGTCGTCGGTCGCCTTGGCGTATCGCAAGACTGAACTCGTTGAACGAGCCGACCCGGTGGCGGATCCACTCGCGCGCGACGAAGATCGGGCAGCGGACGTGAAAGCGGAACGAGTTGTGCTCGAACGGGGTCCCGTGGCGGTCGCGCATCAGGAAGCGGATCAGGCCTTCGTCCGACTCGTCCATCTCTTCCTTGTGCCGCGCGAAGCTGACGCGCGCGCCGTTGACGACGGAGAGGTCGTCGGCCATCGCGTCGTCGAGGCGGACGAAGCCGTGGTCGAGGACGGGGATCGTGTTGTCGGGTATCACTTCTGCCGTGACCGCCACGCCGGCGAGTGTAGCGGGGCTGTATGTCGGAACTTCCGGCTGGTCCTACCCGACCTGGAAGCCGGGCTTCTACCCCGCCGACGTTCGCCCGCCGGACTTCCTGCGCCACTACGCCGAGCGCTTCGCACACAGTCGAGCTGAACACGACCGGGTACCGCCTGCCTCGCGAGGAGCTGTTCGAGCGCTGGGCGGAGCAGACGCCGGCCGGGTTCCTGTTCGCGCCGAAGCTGCAACGCGCACCGGCGCTCCGATCTCGGCACCTTCGCAGAGCGGGTGCGGCTGCTCGGCGATCGGCTCGGCCCGATTCGCGCCGTCGTGACGTCGGCTCGCGACGAGGGTCTGCTGGCGCTCGTGCTCGGCTCGTTCGAGCCGTCGATGCAACTGGCGCTCGATCTGCGGCACGACTCGTGGGACGGCGTCGAGCCCGGGCTACCGCCCAATGCCGTGCGCGTGAACGCTCTCGACGCCGGCGCGCCATTCCGCTACCTGCGCCTGCGCGAGCCGCCGTACTCCGACGACGACCTCCACGCATGGGCCGAGCGGCTACGGCCGCTGCTCGACGAGGGCGTGCGGGTCTACTGCTACTTCAAGCACGAGGACGAGCCGACGGGGCCGGCCTACGCGGCGCGCCTGCTCGAGCTCCTGGCCCGCTGAGCTCCACGATCTGCTCGACGGCGAAGCCGAGCTCTTCCTCGCTGTTGAAGAAGTGCGGGCCGAGGCGCAGGCCGACGCCGGGACGGCTGTCGCAGATGATCTTGCGGGCGGCCAGCTCGTGGCAGATCGCTTCGTGCTCCGGGACCCGCACGGCGACCGTGCCGCCCCGCCGCGCCGGGTCGCGTGGGGTCCCCGACTCCAGCCCGTGCTCGTCGAGCAGCTCGAGCAGCAGGGTCGTCTGCTCGAGCGACCGCTCCCGGATCCGGTCGACGCCGACCTCCTCGATCACGTCGTAGCCGGCCGTCGCCGCGTAGAGGGCGGGCACGTTCGGCGTCCCGGTCAGGAAGCGGGCCGCCCCCTCCGCGTAGTCCTGGCGCGGCTCGAACGCGAAGGGCCGCGCGTGGGCCTGCCAGCCGGTCAGCGCCGGCTCGAGCGTCTCGGCCAGCTCGGGCCGCACGTACAGCCACGCGGCGCCCGGCCCGCCGCAGAGCCACTTGACCGATCCGCCGACCGCGAAGTCGACGTCCAGCTCGGTGACGTCCAGCGGCACCGTGCCGGCCGACTGGTACGCGTCGAGGACGACGAGCGCTCCCTGCTCGTGCGCCCGGGCGACGATCGCCTCGACGTCCTGGATCTCGCCGGTCTTGTAGAGGACGTGCGTCACGGGGACGAGCAGCGTGCGCTCGTCGATCGCCTCGGCAACCCCCGCGTCGTCGGGCGCCACGACCACCTCGAAGCCCGGCGCGGCTTGGTAGAGGTAGCGCACCGAGGGGAAGTTGCCCTCCTCGTAGACGATCCGCCGCCGCTCCCCGCCGGGCGGAAGCACGAGAGGACGATCGCTTCGGCGATGGTGACGTTCTGGTGCATCGAGACGCTTCCGGCCGGCGCGCCGATCAGCCGCGCGATCTGGTCGCCGACGGTCAGCGGCAGCTCCCACCAGCCCTCCTCCCAGGCGCGCACGCCGCGCGTGTTCCAGGCGCGCGCGTACTCGAGCACCCGCTCCTCGACGGCGGCCGGCATCGCGCCGAGCGAGTGGTTGATCAGGTAGGTCGTCTCGGCGAGGATCGGAAAGCGGTCGCGGTAGCCGAGCAGGTCGTCCACGCGGCGAGTATAGGACGCAATTCCCGATCCCTCGAACGAGGGATTTGAGGGCCGAATCCCCTTTCGGGGTGATGGGTCGCCGGACCGGCTGCACCTAGGTTCAGGGCAGTTTCGGTCACCGCGGCACGCGCCTGCCGAGCGCGGAAGGGGGAAAGGGGTTGCAAGGACACGAGGGCGGTTCCTGGGGAGAGTCCCGATCCAGCGGGCTCTGGGGCTCAGGGCGGGGAGGCCGGGGATCGAACGGCCGCAATCGCAACGCGGTCCGGCGCGGCCTCCTTGCCCTGCTCCTACTCGTGCTGGCTGCTCCGCTGGCGGCCTCCGCCGGCAGTCATGGGGGGAAGCCCATGCGCAGCTACCTCGCCCCCTCGCTCGAGCGCGCCGCCGAAGACACCCCGAACGCGACCGTGCGGGTGATCGTCCAGAGCGAGGCCGGCGCGGCCGACGCGAGCAGCGTGCTCGAGACCTACGGCGCCGCCGACTCGCAGCTCGGGATCGCCGACGCCTCGGCCGGCACGATCCAGGCGAGCGCCCTCGACGACCTCGCCACGCAGCCGGGGCTCGTGGTCACCCCGGACAACCCCGTCGCGCTCGACGCGCCTGGAGGACAGCACGACGCGAAGGGAGCGTCCGGCTCCGACCCGATCTGGCAGAAGGCGGTCGGCGTCGACCAGCTCTGGCCCGAAGGGCTCGCTCCCGCTGGGCACCGGCCCTCGAAGGACACGGTGCGGCGTGTCTCCGGGCCGGCGCCGGCTATCGCCTTCGTCGACTCGGGAATCCAGACGGGCCGTGCGGACTTCGGCAACCGGATCCTCGCCCACGTCAACCTGAGCAGCCTGCCGAACAACTCTCCGGGCGACGGCTTCGGTCACGGGACGCTTATCGCCGGCCTCGCGGCGGGCTCGAATGCCAGGTACACCGGCGCGGCTCCGACCGCCGGCATCGTCTCGCTCGACGTGATGGACGACAACGGGATGGCGAAGACGAGCGACGTGATTCGGGCCGCCCAGTGGATCCTCGCCAACCACGTCCGGTACAACATCCGGGTCGCGAACTTCTCGCTGCACTCGACGACGCCGAGCAGCTTCCGCTGGGATCCGCTCGACAAGGCGATCGAGAAGCTCTGGTTCTCCGGCGTGGTGGTCGTCGCCTCGGCCGGGAACAACGCCGACGACGGCCGGCGGACCCGGATGGGCTTCGCCCCCGCGAACGACCCCTTCGCGATCGCGGTCGGCGCGCTCGACCTGCACCACTCCACGAACCCCGACCTCACCACCGTCACGCCGTGGTCGAGCTGGGGCTACACCTTCGACGGCTTCGCGAAGCCCGAGCTGAGCGCCCCGGGCCGCGCGATCACCGGGCCCGTGCCTGCCGGCGCGACCCTGCCGAGCCTGAAGCAGTTCAAGCGCCAGGTGCTGAAGACGCCGGACGGCACCTACATGACGCTCTCGGGCACTTCGCTCTCGGCGCCGATCGTCTCCGGCATCGCGGCCGACCTGCTCGCCCTCGACCCGAGCCTGACCCCGGACCGGGTCAAGGGCGCGCTGATGCTCGGTGCGCGGCCCTCCCCAGGGCGCGCTCGTTCTCTGACGGCGTCGGCGAGGTCTACGCGCCGGGATCGGCCTCGATCCACCACGCGCCGAACCCGAACCTCGCGCTCGAGCAGTTCCTCGTGCCGGATCCGTCCGGGAACGGTGTCGTCTTCGACGACCAGGCCTGGAAGCAGGCGGCCACCGAGTCGCCGGCGTGGGACTCGGTCTCGTGGCGCGACGGCTGGCTCGGCGCGACCTGGTCGGTCGTCTCCTGGTCTGATGTCTCCTGGAGCGACGTTTCCTGGAGCGACGTCTCCTGGTCGGACGTCTCCTGGTCGGACGTCTCCTGGAGCGACGTCTTCGGCGACGTCGACTAGGCCACTCCAGGTCCAGGTCAAGGCTTTTCTTTCCGAGCCGGTGCGTTGGACGGCCGCACGGGCAGAGCCCGCACGGCCTCCGTGGTCGGCGCCGCCGAGTCGGCGCGTTGGACGGCCGCACGGGCAGAGCCCGCACGGCCTCCATGGTCGGCGCCGCCGAGTCGGCGCGTTGGACGGCCGCACGGGCAGAGCCCGCACGGCCTCCATGGTCGGCGCCGCCGAGTCGGCGCGTTGGACGGCCGCACGGGCAGAGCCCGCACGGCCTCCATGGTCGGCGCCGCCGAGTCGGCGCCTTAGCTGAGGCGCTTGAGGACGCCGAGCGCGCGCTGGTCCCACGGGACCCGGTGCGTGACGCCGGCGGCGGATAGCCCTTCGCGGTTCGCCAGGTACCAGTCGTAGGTCTCGCAGAGCGCCTGCTCGTTCGAGAGGCGCGGCTTGTAGCCGAGCAGCTTCCGCGCCTTCGAGACGTCGACGTACGAGTCGCGGTGCGCGGTGCGGTAGTGCCACTCGGCGAGCGGTGAGAGCCGCGCCAGCTCGAGCGTGCGCAGGGCGAGCTCGGCCGGGCGGGCGGGCACCGGGCGGAGGCGGCTGCCCGAGCCCGCGTGCGCGATCAGGCCTTCGAGGTCGGAGCGAACGGTGCCGAACTCGGTTGCGCCGATGTTGAACGTCTCGCCGGCGACTTCCGCGCTCGCGGCGCTCACGGTCGCGTCGACCAGGTCCTCGACCGCGAGCAGCTGGTAGCGGTTCGAGCCGTCGCCGAGGATCGGGATGCGGCGGCTCTCGCGAATCCAGTCGAACAGGATCTCGAACACGCCGAGCCGCTCCGGCCCGATGAACGTCTTGGGACGGAGGACGACGACCTCGAGCCCGCGCCTGCCCGCGCGGCGGGCGACGCGCTCGGCCTCGATCTTCGACTCGCCGTAGTGGCCGACGCCGACGAGCGGCGCGTCCTCGCGCAGCGGGTGGTGCTTCGGGATCCCGTAGACCGCGGTGGAGGAGATCAGCACGGTGCGGCCGACGCCGGCCTCGAGCGCGGCCGCGAGCGTCACCGCGGCGCCCTCGACGTTCACGGAGCGAATCGACTCGCGCGATGCCTGAATCGGCAGCGCTGCGGCGGCGTGGACGAGCACGTCGGCACCCTCGACCAGGCGCGCCGCGGCACCCGGGTCGCGCACGTCGCCGCGCAGCTCCTCGACCGAGCGTTCGAGCTCCGCGTCGTCGAGCGGCGCCAGGTCGAGGGTGCGCACCTCGTGCCCCTCGGCCACGAGCTTCCGCGCGAGATGCAGGCCGAGGAAGCCGGCCCCGCCTGAGATCGCCCACCGCATCGTCTGGAAGGTAGAGGAATCGGCCCGAGCGAGGCGAACCCGGACCGTCCGTGACCGCCAGGATCGTCGCACTCTCCGCGGCGTCGCTGGCAGCGCTCCTGCTGGCGGCGCCCGTGCGAGCCTTGAACCCGCAGATCGCCGGGCTCCAGGTCGCCCTGCGCGCGCACGGGCTCTATCGCGGCCCGATCGACTCGATCGCCGGCCCGCTGACGGTGCGCGCGACGAAAGCCTTCCAGCGGCGCGCCGGCCTTCCCGCCGACGGCCTGGCGGGCGCGCGGACGCGCAAGGCGCTCGGCCGGCTCGGTGAGCCGCTCTTCGGGCAGCGGACGCTGCGGCGGCGGATCTTCGGCTGGGACGTCTCGGTGCTGCAGTTCCTGCTCACCCGCCACGGCGCTCTCATCCCGGTCGACGGCTACTTCGGCGCGGCCACGAAGCGCGCGCTGCGCGGCTACCAGAGAAAGCATCGACTCGAGGTGGACGGCATTGCCGGACCGCACACGCTGCGGGCGCTCGCCGGAGGGCGCCCCGAGCTCTCGCCCGGGAAGACACGGGCGGCGCCGGTCGGAGTCCGCGCGCTGCTCGGCCACTGGGCCCGCGTCTACGGGGTCGACCCGCGCCTCGTCCGTGGGCTCGCCTGGATGGAGTCGGGCTACCAGCCCGGGCTCGTCTCAGCATCCGGCGCGCGGGGCGTCATGCAGGTGCTGCCGGTCACCCGGCGCTACGTCGAGACGGTGCTGCTCGGGCGGCGCGCGCCGACGAGCGTCTCGGGCGGGATCCAGGTCGGCGTCGTCTTTCTCCGCCAGCTTCTGCGCGAGTTCCATGGGAGCGAGTCGCTCGCGCTCGCGGCCTGGTACCAGGGGCCGGCCTCGGTCCGGCGCTACGGCGTGGCCGCGGAAACGCGCACCTTCGTCGCCAACGTGCTCGCGCTACGGCGTCGTGGCGTGTGACGCAGCGGCGGAGCTCGCACGGGCTGCGGCGGCGGCTTCGACTCGACCAGGATCGCGGCGACGAGCAGGATCGCGACCCCGACCGCGCTCTCCCCGATCAGGCTCCGCGGCAGGCCCGCGAACGGCGGAGAGCCGCGCTCGAGCGCCGGCCGCACGACGAAGTGGTGCGCGGCGCCCCAGAGCAGGGCGAGCGAGACGAGCCCCAGCTTGACGAGCAGCACCTGCCCGTAGCTGACCGTCCAGAGGTCGTGCAGGTGCGGCAGCCGCAGGATGCTCAGGTAGGTCCCGGCGCCGAGCAGCACGGCGATCAGCACGGTCGCCAGCCGCGAGAAGCGCAGGAACGCGGCGCGCCGCAGCTCGGGCGCGAGCGGCCAGACGACGAAGGCGAGCTGGACGAGCCCGCCGACCCAGAGCGAGGCGGCGGCCAGGTGCGCCCAGTCGGCGAGCTCCGACAGCCACGACGAGCCCGAGTCGACGGCCGAGTGGCCCGACAGCGAGAGCCCCGATGCGAAGCCGATCGAGAGCACGAACGCCGGCCAGAGCAGGATCCGCTTCTCCGTCAGCCACGAGAGGAACAGCAGTGCGCTGACGAGCGCGAAGCCGAGCGTCATCACCACAAAGGCCCTCCCGAAGCGGAGAACCGCGATCGGCGAGAGGTCGCCGTAGAGGAAGGTGCCGAACGGGAGCTGGAGCGCGTCCTCGGCCCGCAGCAGGAAGGCAAGGATCCCGATCTCGATCGCGCCGACCGCGCCGACGCCGACCACGTGGTAGAAGCGCCGCTCGACTTTCTCCGGCAGCGGCCCGCGCACGATCAGCAGGCGGAAGCCGAGTCCACCGCCCACCAGCGCCAGGGCGACGAAGTAGAGCCAGCGGACGAGGTGCTCCCGCGTGGTGGGGCCGCTCGCCCCGAAGGCCGCGGTCGCCGGCGGCGCGCGCACGCGCACGCCGAAGGTGAACACGCCGGAGACGACGTGGCTGTCGGCCGAGACGACGCGCCAGCGAACCGTGTAGGCCCCGCGCTGGAGGCGTCGCACCGGGACGGTCACGACGCGCGGGTCCTTCCCCGGCCGCGCGAGCTCCGAGACGACGTGGCCCTTGGCCGTGTAGACGGTGATCGCGTTCGGGAGCGCCTTGACGCTCTGGTCGAAACGGAGCTGGACGAACCGCGGCGATTGCTCGAGCCGCTGCTGGAACGAGGGCGACGTCTGCGTCAACGTCGCGTGTGCCCACGCCGCCCCCGGAACCGCGAGCGCCAGACCCACCAAGTAACACAGTGTTACTAGCCGCTTCATCGGTGTTGCTGCCCCGCCAACGGAGAGAGGTGGCCGAACACCGGCGCCACGTCGCGGTCGCAGTAGAGCATCACGCCGAGCACGACGAACGTCAGCGCGAACCCCGAGCGCCACACCGCCGAGCGCGGCCGGAAGACCGCGGCGAGCGGGAAGATCGCCCCGAGGACCAGCGTCCAGCCCATCAGGTGGTGCAGGAACGCCGCGCGGGCGAAGAACCAGCTGTTCTGCTCGTGGATCAGGAAGGCGGCGCCGGAGACGAGGAACGCGAGCGGCATCGTCAGGCGCCAGTAGCGGCTGTGCAGCTTCCCGCGCACGAGGCCGAGCTCAGCGGCGCCGGCGAGCATCATCACCTGGGCCCAGGAACCGTGGGCGAGCATGTGGATGGTCGAGTTGGTGAAGAAGACCATCACCGGGAACATCAGCACGCCCATCGTGAAGGCGAGCCCCGGCCACAGGTACGCCCGCCAGGGGCGCCGCCGCCAGACCTCGTCGCCCACGATCGACTGCGCGAGCAGGCAGAGGCCGACCAGGACGAGGCCGGTCGCGAACATCCAGTGGACGAACTCGGCTGCCGGTTCCATCAGCCGCCATCCTCGAGGTCCTCGATCACGCTCGGCGCGACGAGGAGCGCGAAGACGATTCCTGCCAGGACGACGAGCAGCGGCGGCTCGATCGCCAGCCACCAGAAGCCCTGCCCGTGCGGGTGCAAGAGCGTCACCCGGTATGGCTGCACGAACGCCCAGACGACGCCCGCGAGCATCGTCGCCGGGCCGAGGGACGCGACCGCGCGTGCCGCTTTGGACCGCCGCCGGACGGCCGCTCGTTCGCTCAGAAGTTGTGTGCTCATATCTCACCTCCCGCATTGGCTGAACGACACCAAGCCCGCGGGCGTCTGGACGTGCCCGGGGGCTACGCGGTCAGGGGAGGCGGACGGCTCTCGAAGGCGAGGCCGAAGAGCTTGCGCGGCGAGAGGACGACCGGCGTGCCGTGCCACTCGGGCGAAGCGGTCACGGCGGTTGCGAGCCGGTTCGCGCGGGCGCACGTGTCCTCCGCGTAGCGCTCGTACTCGTTCAGCCAGCGCGACACGGCGCTCCAGGCAAGCGCGACGAGCACCGAGAGCACCGCGAAGACCGGCAGCGCGGACGAGTGAAGCCAGGGCCAGAACAGCGGCCAGTTGCCCGAGGCCGCCTGTTCGGCGTCGACGTGGACGAGCGCGAAGGTCGAGGTGACGGCGAATGCCGCGAGCCAGAGGCGCGGCGAGAGCTCGACCCGGACGCGCGGCACCGGGGTCGGCGTCTTCCCGACCGCGGCCAGCACGCGCCTCGCCGCCCTTGCCGCCGCGCGGGCGCGGACGAACCGCCAGAGGAGCCGGGCCAGGAGCAGCGCGACCCCGAGCTTTACGGCCGCGAGCAGGAACGGGTAGTAGTCGGCGCCGGAGTAGCTCGGCGTCCGGACGTGCCGGCCGACGTCGAGCCGGTGGGTCAGGCTCCGCCCGACGAGCTCCGCGACAAGCGCAAGCAGGGCAAAGGCGAGACCGGAGAAGAGCCGCTGGTGCCTCCGCGCCCGCTGCACGCGCACAGTGTGCACCACGGACGGGCCCAGGCGAGACCGGAACTTAGTAACAGTGTGTTACTAACCTAGGAGGGTGAGCTCCCAGCGGGGCTGGGTCGGGCGATCGAAGCCGAAGAGCAGGATCCGCTGCCACTGGCCGAGGCAGAGGTCGCCGCCGCTGAAAGGGATCTGCTCCGTGCGCGGGCCGAGGAGCATGCACAGCAGCCGCTCTCGCTCGCGCTCCTCCTGCGGGACGAGCCGTTCGAGCAGGTCCTCGAGGTCGCTGAAGAAGCCGCTCTCCCGCTCCTGGACGCGGACGAGGCCGACCTCGTCGAGCGGCGAGACGTACGCGATCCCGTCGGCGTGGCCCGAGTCGCGCAGCTCGTGGCGGATCTCGTTCGTGATGTCGAGCACCGTCAGCGACGGCAGCGCCGACGCGATCGAGTAGGGAACCTCGACGCTTGTCACGTGGCGGCGACCTCCCGGGGCAGGCGGAAGTGGACGTCCTCGCGCGCGACCTCGACCTCCTCGTAATCGTCGTAGCCGAAGGAGGCGAGGCCGCGCAGGACGAGCGCGACCAGCTCTTCGGGAGTGGACGCGCCCGCAGTCAGGCCGACGGTCTCGTGTCCCGAGAGCAGGTCGGGGTCGATCCCGCTCTCGCCGTCGATCAGCGTCGCCTCGGCGCCGGCGCGCTGCGCGACCTCGACCAGCCGCCGCGCGTTCGAGCTCGTCTCGGATCCGATCACGAGGATCAGCGAGGCGCCCCGCCCGGCCAGCGCCTTGACCGCGTCCTGCCGGTTCTGGGTCGCGTAGCAGATGTCGTCCGCGGCCGGCCGGCGCAAGTCGCCGAAGCGCTCGCCCAGCGCGTCCACGGTCTCCGCCACGTCGTCGAGCGAGAGCGTCGTCTGCGTGATCACCGCCACCGGCTTTCCGCCGGCATCGAGCCTGGCGGCGTCCTCCGGCGACTCGATCACGACGGTCTGGCCGGGGCGCTCGCCGCGTGTGCCGATCACCTCGACGTGGTCGGCGTGCCCGACCAGCGCGACCAGGTGGCCGCTGTCCGCGTAGCGCCGCGCCTCGGCGTGCACCTTCGAGACGAGCGGGCAGACGGCGTCGACGACGACCAGCCCGCGCTGCTCGCAGTTCTCGCGCACCGACGGCGCGACCCCGTGCGCCGAGAGCACGCAGATCGCGCCGGACGGGATCTCGTTCTCGTGGTCGACGAAGACCGCGCCGAGCCCCTCGAGCCGCTTGACGACGTGGTCGTTGTGGACGATCTGGTGGCGGACGTAGACCGGCGGCCCGTGCTCCGCGAGCAGGCGCTCGACGATCTCGATCGCCCGGTCGACGCCGGCGCAGAACGACCTCGGGGCCGCCAGCAGGACTTGCTTCATAGCGGTTTGATGCTCCCCCCGTTGGGCAGATTTTGGCGGAATTCGGCGTGCCAGCCCTCGAGCGCACGAGCGAGTCGCCGGAGCGCTCGCATTGAGTCGACAGAAGTTCGAACAGAGCCGAAGGGACTAGCGGCGATGCTCCTCGCGATGCCCGGCCAATGAACGCGACCATCGGGCTTGACCGCGGAGCTGAGGCGACCAAGTGGGCGCAGCGGCGTATCGCTGACCGCTCGAATCACACCGCGCAACTGGCCCGCCCGGGCGATGGGCCCGCTCTCGAGGTCGACCGCGTCTGCGCCCGTCCTTTCGCAGGCCTGACGTCTTTCACTCGGGTCGTCGATCACCCGATCAGCGGCGAGGATCGTCCCGTTCACAGCCATCGGTACTCCAAGAGGGCCGTCGTCCCATAGCACCTCTCCTGACTCGTCGACAACACGCGTGGCGTCGATCACCGTGCCCGCAGGAAGGTCATCGCGCAAGGCACCCGCGAGACCGAACGAGATGAGCGGATTGGCCGGCAATCCGTTCGCACACCGCAGACCGACGACCACAGCGTGCAAATTCGCAGCACGCGTCGCGAACTCTTCTGCGGCAGTCCCACAGGCAAAGTCCGTTGCGAGGACGACCGTCACCCCGTCAGCGTCCATACGGTGCTGCGGACGGTGTCCTTCAGGCTGCTCGCCGCCTCGAACGCGGCGGACGGCTCGAAGCCGGAATGGATCGCGCAGTGCTCGCAGCGGTCGTCGTTGCCGGGGCCGTAGTCCTCCCATTCGATCCCGTCGAGCAGCGCGTCGTAGGTCGGGAAGATCCCGTCGGTGAGCAGGTAGCACGGGCCCTTCCAGCCGTAGGGGTTGCGCGTGATCGAGCCCCACGGCGCGCAGGCCAGCTTGCGGTCGCCGGCGAGGAAGTCCTGGTAGATCGGGCTCGCGAGCCAGCGGTAGTTGTTCTCGCGCGCGGCGGCGCGGATGACGCGGAACTTCTCCTCGTGCTCGGCCCGCGTCATCGTCAGGTTCGGGTCGATCTGCGAGTACTGGTAGCCGGGCGCGACGAGCATCCCGTCGATGCCGATCTCGTTCGTGAGGTAGTCCATCATCTGGACCACGTCCTCGACCTCGGTCTCCTTGAAGATCGTGGTGTTGGTCGTGACCCGGAAGCCCAGCGACCGCGCCTTGACGATCGCGCCGACCGCGATGTCCCAGAGGCCCGGGTAGTCGCAGATGTAGTCGTGGATCTCGCGCATGCCGTCGAGGTGGACGACGAACGTCAGGCGCTTGTTCGGCTCGAAGACGTCCAGGTACTGCTCGAGCCGGAGCGCGTTCGTGCACAGCTCGATGTTCTTGTTCAGCTCCATGAAGCCGGCGACGACCTCCTCGATCCCCTTGAAGACGAGCGGCTCGCCGCCGCAGATCGAGACGACCGGAGCCGGGCACTGCACGCCCGCGTCGATGCACTCCTCGACCGACAGCTTCGCCTTGTTCGACTCGTACTCGCGGATCTTCCCGCAGCCGATGCAGGCGATGTTGCACGCGAGCGTCGGCTCGAGCATCAGCACGAGCGGGTAGCGCTTGCCGCTGCGCTGGTTGCGCGCGACGTAGCCGGCGATCTGAACTGTCGAGGCGAGCGGAAACTTCATCTGGCCAACCTTTCTCGTAGACGTCCCAGGGCGAGCAACGGGAAATGCAGGCGGTAGAGGTGGTAGCGGATCATGAAGTCAAGCGGAAAGCCGGTTCCGGTGTAGTGCTTCTCCTCCCAGTCGCCGTTTGCTTCCTGTGCGGCGCAAAGCCACTCCGCTGCGCGTGCTGCTGCGGCGCTTCCTGCTTTGTCCGCAGCGGCGTAGGCTAATAGCGCCCAGGCCGTTTGGGAAGGCGTGCTGGCGCCGCGTCCGCGCCAGGCCGGATCGGCGTAGGAGCGGATGTCCTCGCCGAAGCCGCCGTCCTCGTTCTGCACCGAGTCGAGCCAGGCCACCGCACGCCTGAACGACGGATGGCCGGGATCGATTCCGCAGGCCTCGAGGGCCGGCAGCGCGGCGCCCGTGCCGTAGACGTGGTTGACGCCCCAGCGGCCGAACCAGGAGCCGTCGGCCTCCTGCTCGCGAAGCAGCCATTCGAGGCCGCGCTCGACCTCGCGCTCGTAGCCGGGCTCGGGGGCGAGGGCCTCGAGCGCGTGGGCGGTGACGTCGGAGCTCGGCTCGTCGGTGACCTTCCCGAAGTCGCAGAACGGGAGCTTGTAGAGCCAGAAGGCCTCGTTGTCGACGTCGAAGGCGCCCCAGCCGCCGCTTCTCGACTGCATCCCGGCCGTCCAGGCGAGGCCGCGCTCGACCGCTTCGTGGCCACGGTGGCAGCGGCGCAGCGCCAGGGCGACGACGGCGGAGTCGTCCACGTCCGGGTAGAGGTCGTTCTCGAACTCGAACGCCCAGCCACCGGGCGCGAGCTCCGGCCTGCGGACGGCCCAGTCGCCCTTGACCGTCACCTCTTCGTTCACGAGCCATTCGGCCGCGCGGACGAGCGCGGGGTGCTCCGGGCCGACGCCGGAGTCCCGCAGCGCGAGCACGGCGAGGCCGGTGTCCCAGACCGGCGACTGGCAGGCCTCGGGGCGCAGCCGGTCTCCCTCGTCGATCGTGAAGCCCTCCCAGCCCTCGACCGCCCGTCTGAGCGTCTCGTCCTCGAAGCCGTGCCCGAGCGAGGCCAGCATCAGGATCGACCAGACCCACGGCGGCTGGATCCCGCCCCAGGAGCCGTCGGCCTCCTGGTGAGCGCGCACCCAGCGCTCGGCCTCGCGAATTGCGACCCGCTTCATCCGCGAGAGGTGGGGGCTGCGGCTCTTCGCCAGGCGCGCGCCGATCTCCCGCAGGTCGAGGTCGGCGCCGCGCACGGGCTGAAGCGCCCGGCAGACCGAGAGCGGGACGAACGTGCCCCGCGCCCAGCAGGAGAAGTCGTAGATCGAGACCGGCGCGCCGGGGGGCAGGAGCGAGAGCTCGACCGGGATCGGGACGATGCGGTTCCAGGGCCACTGGCCGAGCAGCGCCAGGAAGCACCTGGTGAAGATCCTCGTCTTGGGGATGCCGCCCTCGCGGCGGATGTAGTCGCGCGCCTTCTCGCCCGGGTCGGCGCCGGCGAGCTTCAGCGCCGCGTAGGCCTCGACCGACGTGGAGAGGTCGGCCGGGCCCTCGAACCAGATCGACCAGGTGCCGTCGTCGCGCTGCCGCGCCAGGAGCTCGTTCGCGATCTTGCGGTCCAGCTCGGGCGTGCGCAGGCCGAGGACGTGGTGCCAGAAGAGGTGCTGCGCGATCATCGTCGCGTTCGACTCGAGCTCGCCGACCCACCAGCCGCCGGGGTGCTGCAGCTCGAGCAGGCGCCTGGTGGCTCCGTCGATCGCGGCGTCGAGGCGCGTCTCGATCCGCTCTGGGGCGACTGTCATGCGGCGACCTCCTGCGGGGCGGCCGTAAGAATGCGGACGGCCGCCAACCCGCTCCGGATTGCGCCTTCCATCGTCGGCGGCCAGCCGGTCTTCGTCCATGCGCCGGCGCGGACAACGTTCGGTCTCTCCGTGGTGAAACGCGGGCGTTGGCGTTCGCTTTCCGGGGTGACGGCGATGGTCGCGGCAGGCTCGCGGCTGACCCGCGACCAGAGCAGCTCTGCTTCGCCGAGGCGCCCGGTGAGCTCCCGGGCGATGTGCTCGACCAGTTCGCGCCCACGCAGCTCCATCAACTCGGGCACGGCGGAGGAGACTACCGTCAAGTACTGGCCGCGTTCCGGCGGCTGACCGGTGAGGGCGCCGCGGTCGAAGACCCAGTGAGCGTCGCTGCCGAGCAATGCCGCAAGCGGGTGGGCCAGCAGAGCCCGGTCAAACCAGAGGTGGACGCTGACGATCGGCGAATCTTCGAGCTGCGGCTCTGGCTCGCCGAGCAGCCGAGCGCTTTCATGCGGAGGGACCGCGACGACGACAGCGTCGGAATCGAGCTCGTCGAGGCTTTCGATACGCGCGCTCACACGTACGTCGGCACCTGCAGCTTCGAGCGCTCGTCCCGCAGCCTCTCCGTGCATCTCGCCAAGCGGGCGGATCGGGAGCACGAGCTCCGAAGCGCGACGGCCGGAACGGAGTGCCGCGGCAACCGTGACGACGCCGGCTTCGACACTTGCCTGGGATGTGGGCAGGTTGAGTGCCGGCCGCATGAAGACCTCCCAGAAGCGGTCGATCGCGCGTTGGGACTGCCCGTTCGCGCGCAGGTAGTCCGCGAACGTCCCTGGCGTCCGCGGCCCGCCGCCGGTTGCGAGGAAGCGGATGATCGCCAGCCGGTCACGGACGGACACGTGCCGATAGCGCAGGAGCGCAATCGGCGAGTGCGCGACCGATGCGGATCGCCCGCGTTCATCGATCACCGGCAGGTCCAGTCGCCCCCGCCGCACGGATCGGTCCTCGCCGATCCGCGCAAGGAAGCTCAGGTACGCGGTGAAGCAACCGAGGGCGATGTGCTGGCCGTTGTCGGGCGGCGGCTCGGGGTCGCCTTCGCGGCGCGGCAGGGTCTGGACGGCGCCGCCGAGGGTCGGCCGCGCCTCGCGCAGCGTCACCTCGTGGCCCGCGTCGGCCAGTTCGAGCGCCGCCGCCAGCCCCGCGAGCCCGCCGCCGACCACGGCCACCTTCATCGGAGAAACCCCGCGCCCACGATTCGCAGCTTCGTCAGCGGCGAGAGCCGCAGCGAGCCCTCGAAGACGTCGAACCGGCGGGCCTCGATCCGGTCGAGCGTCGCGCGATAGAGGCCCGCGAAGGTGCCGACGCAGGCCGCGCTGCGCGAGTCGAGCGAGTCGAGCAGCTCGAGGCCGTCCTGCAGGTACGCGCGCGCACGCGAGGCCTGGAACGCCATCAGCGCCTGCCAGTGCGGGGTCACCCGGCCGGCCTCGAGGTCGTCCTCCGTGACGCCGTAGGCGGCCAGCTCGTCCTGCGGCAGGTAGACGCGGCCGAGCTCCCAGTCCTCGCGGACGTCGCGGACGATGTTGATCAGCTGCAGCGCGACGCCGAGCGTCTCGGCTCGCCGGGTGTCGTCCGAGCCGTAGACCGCGACGCAGGCGATGCCGACCGCGCCGGCGACCTTGCGGCAGTAGCCGAGCAGCTCCTCGAAGCTCGCGTACCGGCGCTGCTCGGTGTCCTGGAGCCCGCCGTCGACGAGCGCGTGCAGCGCCTCGGCCGGGATCGGGTAGCGCGAGCGTGCGTCCGCCAGCGCGACCGAGACGGGGTCTGACCCCGGTTTGTCGAGCTCGGTGTGGAGCTGCTCGAGCAGCGCGCGCTTCTCGGCCTCGGGGAGGTCGCCGTCGGCGAGGTCGTCAACCCGGCGGGCGAAGGCGTAGATCGCCGCGATCGCACGGCGCTTGGGCCGCGGCAGCACCATGATCCCGTAGGCGAAGTTGCGCGCCTCGCGGCGGGTGATCCGCTCCACCTCGGCATACGCCTGGTCAATCGTCATCACTGGCCGGCTTTCTTACGGACGGCGTGTCGACCGGTCGGTTCAGACGGCCGAGCAGGCAAAGCCCGCCCGGCCTGACCGAGACGACGCAAGCGTCGTCTCGGGATCGCCGCCAGGGCGAGGCGCGCGCGCGACGGGCGCGGGCGGCCGTTGAAGATGTCCCAGTCGGCCCGCTCCAGCGCCTCGAGGGCCGCGAGCCCGCCGCGGGCGAAGACCGCCACCGCCCGCCCGACGCGCCCGCCGAGCCTGCGGCCGAGCTCCTCGCCGGAGCCGAGCAGGATCCGTGCGCGGTCGGCCTCGTAGCGGAGCAGGCGCGTGAGCTGGGGGTTCGGCTCCGCCAGCTCGGTGACGCCGAAGCAGGCCCGGTCCTCGGCGGGCAGGTAGACGCGGCCGAGCGCGAGGTCGCGGGGGACGTCCTGGAGGAAGTTCACGAGCTGGAGGCCGGTGCACACGTCGTCCGAGAGCTTCACGAGCTCCGGTTCCGTGCGACCGAGCACGCCGAGGACGAGCCGGCCGACCGGGTCGGCGGAGTGGACGCAGTAGTTCCTCAGGTCGGCCCAGGTCGCGTAGGCGGTGATGCGCTGGTCCATCCGGTTCGCCTCGATCAGGCGCAGGAACGGCTCGCGCGGCAGGTCGCAGGCGCGGATCGTCGGCTGCAGCGCGCGCATTACGGCCCAGGTCGGCCCCGGCACCGCTTGCGGTGCCGGCTTCAGGACGTGCGGGCTGTGCCCGCGCGTCCGTCTGCGCCTCTGACCCGGATCGCGCGAATCGACGTCAACCTCGGTTGCCTCGTAGCAAGCGCCGAGCTCACGCTCGAGCTCGTCCAGGGCGGCAAGCCTATTTCCCTCGACCTCATCGCCGAGCATGTCCACGAGGCGCGCGAAGCCGTAGATCGCGCGCAGGTGCGGACGGACGGCGCGCGGGAAAAGAAGCGACGCGACGGGGAAGTTCTCGGTTCGCGCTCTCGCGGCGACGGCGCTGACGGAGGCCGGATCCACCGGGAAACGATGGCCCTCGGAGACCCGCCTCGTCAAACGCTCACAGAACGAACGTGTCCGCGAAACGTCAAAACCGGGGTCAGACCCCGGTTCTTGTCAAGGGCAAAGAGTGCCGGAAGTGTGACGATTAGGAGGGTTCCGGAACCGAGCGGCCGGCGCGTTTGCCGCGGGGAACCGTGTGCCAGACCTGCGTGAGCGAGACACCCTCGTGCAGGCCGCGCTTCGAGGCCTCGCCCGCGGGAAGCTCGAGCACCGCGCGGGCGCCGCGGCAGCCGGCCATCCGCCAGGGCGCAAGCTCGTGGGCCACTTTCAGCACCCGGTCGGACCGGTCGAGGAAGACCGCGTCGATCGGAAAGCGCATGAACGCGGTGTGGATCGATCCGGCGGGCCGGAGCAGCAGCCCCTCGCCGACCGGCAGGTCGCTCCGCCCGAGCAGGCCGCGCAGGCGAGCGAGCGGCGTCTCCGCGAGGAAACACCGCTCGCAGACGACGGTTCCGTCGTCACTCGCCAGCGCGATCTGGGGCAACTCCACCTAGTGCCCCGTCCTTGCGGGTCCCAAGACGAGCTCAGTACCCAATGTGGATGTGGTTGTAGTGGTTGGCCAGCGGGAACGAGGGCCCGCCGAGCCCGAGCAACGAGATGATCTGCGCCGGCAGCATCGAGCCCGGGAGCATCAGCATCGCGCGGACGCCCTGCTCGGTGATCCCACCCGGCTGCTGGTGCCCGTAGATCGAGATCCCGTTCAGCGCGGCCACGTCGACCGCCCGCCCGTAGATGTGGGCCGAGATCACGCCGGGCCGCGCGTACAGCCGGTGGCCCGAGATCAGGCACGAGACCGTGACCTCGTGGAACGTGTCCGCGAGGTAGAGCATCGTGGCAAGGACGCGGACGTCGACCTTGTGCAAGGCCACGTCGTTGCGGCCGCCCGGGTAGATCAGGAGCCGCTTGTCGTTGAGAACGCGGTCTTCGAGATCGCGCTTCTGCGAGAGCAGCCCGTGGACGAGGCTCGCCATCCCGACCGCGCGGTAGTAGTGGCGAAGCGCCACGACGTGGTCGGCGAAGGACGTGTCGCTCGAGTACGAGAGCGCGGCGGCCCAGCCGTTCTTGCGGCCACCGAGGGTCGCGAGCTTGACCGCGAGCGCCTGCGTCCCGACAGGGGTCGCCGGCGTGCGGCCGGTGTGCCCGCCTGCGCGGAGCACGGCCAGGACGAGCGTCCAGTCGACGTGTGCCTGCCTGGAATCGGCGACCAGCTCGCGCGCGAACACCATGCGCAGGCGCGCGGCGGGAGGCGTCGGGTCCGGTGCGGCCCGGTAGAGCCAGACCGTGGCTCCGGGGAGGTCGGCCTCACCGTCGAGCGGCTGCTTCTTCGCCGGCTTGTGCGCCCTCGTGCCGTGATGCGCTGGGGCCTTCGCGGCCTTGACCGGACGCGCGTGGCGCGTGGCCGCGGGCTTCGTGCCGAACCGGTGCGTCGAGGTCGGCTGGACCGTCCGCCCGGCCGACGGCGTCGCCGACGGGCGGACCCAGAGGCCCTGCGCCGACTTCACCTGGGCGTGCGCGAGCTTCTGTGCCTGAACGAGCGGTGCCGGCCCGGAGGCTCCGGTCGCCCCGGTCGGGCCGGTGGCGCCGGTGGCGCCCGTTGCGCCGACGCCCGCCTGCTGGGACGAGCCGTCGTCGAGAAGCGCCCGCACGCCGTTGCCGGCGCCCGCCGAGAGCGCGAGGCCCGCGAAGAAGAGGGCGCAGAACGACAGCGCGGTCCCGAAGCGCCTGGTGGTGTTGCGCTTCGCCGCCGGTTGCGGCTTCGCCGCCGATTCGCTCCTGCGATCCCACTCGTCCCAGCCCCGCCCGAGGAAGAGAATCCGTTTCACGTAGTTCCGTCGTGGCATTGGCTTGTCGCTCCCGTTGGTCGGGCGCCGAGGGGCCGCCACTTCGGCGCGGATCTCGATTGAGGCCCGCGGGCCGTACGGACTGGGAGCGATATCGACCGGAGGCGCCCGCGGCCCTCCCCCGATCAAGGGATGCGCCCCGGAAATCACCAGAACGAGGGATCGGCGCCCCGGCCGAACGGAACGATGATCGCGGCAACTGAGCCCAAAGGCGGCGCGGCCACGCCCAAGACACTTCGGAGGTTTTCCGGCGTGACCAGACGCATCGCCCGCAGGATCAACAGGCTCCTCGACAACCTCAAGCCACTTCCCCCGGCCTACCCCCAGGGCAGGACGCACGCACCGGCGTGCGCGTCGAGATGAGAAGGGAGGTGAATCACATGCTGAAGCTCTTCACCTTCATGCAGGTCGCCGCCGATTCGGTGCGGCGCCGCGAGGAGGGGCAGACGATGGCTGAGTACGGAGTCGTGCTCGCCGTCATCACTCTCGCCGTCATCGGCGCGATCACGTTGCTCTCCGACAACGTTCGGAGCGCGATCGAGAGCGTCGCGAACATCCTGCCGTAAGGCAGTCAGCTTCTCCGGCAAGGGCCCCTTCTTCGGAAGGGGCCCACTCCTTCGAAACACGCAGCAACCACCAGCCGCAATCCACCAGGAAGTACTCCCGTGAAGAACAAACAGCACCGCACAATCCAGCTTTCCTCGCAGAAGGGTCAGTCGCTGACCGAGTTCGCGCTCGCGCTGCCGATCCTGATCCTGCTGCTGTTCGCGGTGATCCAGTTCGGGATCATCTTCAACAACTACGTGACCCTCACGGACGCGACGCGCGCCGGCGCGCGCAAGGGCGCGGTCTCGCGCCAGCTCGGCGCGGTGGCGGCGAACAACGCCGTCGTCCAGGCGGTGCGCACCTCGGCCAGCGACCTGAAACAGAGCGACCTCAACGTCACGGTCACCTCGGACTTTACGGCCGGCTCCGACGTGACGGTCACGGCCACCTACCCGTACAACCTCAATCTGATCGGCCTGCCCGTCAAGAGCGGGTGGCTTTCGAGCACGACCGAAGAACGCGTGGAGTAACTCCACCCCCGACCCCACGACAAAGGACAAGGAGCAATGGCATACCGAGCGAGAAACATCGTGATCGCGGTCGCGCTGGCGGCCGTGGCCGCGCTCCTCACGAGCTTCTACGTGACGAGCTACAAGCGGCACGTCCAGCGCAGCGAGGACCACGTGACGGTGCTCGTTGCCAAGCGCGACATCGTGCAGGGCACGACCGGGGCCGAGGCCGCCGGCATGCTCAGCCGGGTCGACGTCCCCCGGCACAGCGTCGTCCCGGGCGCGATCTCGAACCCCGACCAGATCGCCAACCTCATCGCCTCGCAGCCGACGCTCCAGGGCGAGCAGGTGACGACGCGCCGGTTCAGCCCGGTCGCGGAGAACGGCGTCCGCGCACAGGTCAAGGGCACGATGCGTGTGTTCCAGCTCCAGGGCGACGGCAACCAGACGCTGGCCGGCACGCTCCAGGACGGCGACCACGTCGACGTCGTCGCAACCTTCAAGTATCCGGACGCCTGCTCGACTTGCATCCACGTCACGCGGACCGTCCTGCGCAACCTGCTCGTGCTGAAGGCGCCGTCGGGCCCGGCAGTCGGCAGCAAGCTGACGAACGGGCTCCAGAACAGCTTCCCGGTGATGCTCGCCGTCACCGATCGCCAGGCCCAGAAGCTCGACTTCACGGAGACCGTGGCCTCGTCCACGCAGGACGCGAGCTGGGCGCTCACGCTCCGGCCCGTGGCCCATCCGGACGACAGCCCTGAGAACGCGACAACGCTCAAGTCCATCCTCACAGACGGGCTGAAGGGCGGCCTGCCGAGAGTCGCCCAGGGAGGCTGACAATGATGGACGAGACGACACAGACACAGATCCAGACCGAGGCCGAGAACGACGTCCGGCCGACCGCACGCGAGCGTGCCCGGATCTACGTGACGGGCGACTGCGACGGGCTGCCGGACGTACGCGAGGCTCTCGCCAACCACCCGGAGGTCGAGCTGATCGGCTCGGCCGACCAGGTGGCCGAGGCCGCGCAGATGCTGACCGGCGGGCACCTGCAGGTCGTGCTGCATGCGACCCGCTCGACCGCACTCCCGGTCAACGAGATCGCCGCCCTGCGCGAGCACACCCGGGCGCCGATCGTCCTGCTGGCCTCGAACGGCTCCCCGGCCCTGCTCGAGGACGCGCTCGAGCACGACGTGGCCGACGTCCTGCTGCTCCCGCAGCTGACCGACAACGTCGTCTTCGCGATCCGCAAGGCCGGACACGCCGGCAAGCGGCTGACGGGGCCGAGCAAGCGCCACGGCCGGCTCGTGACCGTCTTCTCGCCCAAGGGCGGCACCGGCAAGACCGTGACCGCGACGAATCTCGGCACCTCCCTCGCCAAGCACTGGGGCAAGCGGGCGCTCCTGCTCGACCTCGACCTCCAGTTCGGCGACGCCGCGATCATGCTCGGAATCGAGCCGGACAAGACGATCTACGACCTGGTCACGGCTCCGGGAGAGCTCGACTCCGAGAAGCTGGCCGGCTACACGACCCGGCATGCGTCCGGGCTCGACGTGCTCCCGGCGCCCCTGCGCCCGGAGGACGCCGAGCTCGTGACCGAGGCCAAGCTGGCCCGGCTGCTCGAGGTCGCGCGGGAGTCGTACGACGTGATCGTCGTCGACACCTCGCCCTTCTTCCACGGGCCGATGCTGGCGACCCTCGACCGCACCGACGAGCTGCTGCTGATCTGTGGGCTGGACGTGCCCACGCTGAAGAACGTCCGCCTCAGCCTGCAGACGCTGGAGCTGCTCTCCTTCCCGCCCGACCGGGTCAAGCTCGTGCTCAACCGGGCCAACTCCAAGGTCGGGATGAAGCCGAAAGAGGTCGAGGCCGCCCTCGAGCGGGAGATCGCCTACGAGATCCCGAGCGACCGCTCGGTCCCGCTCGCGGTGAACCGCGGCAACCCTGCGGTGCTCTCGGATGGAAAGGCAGACTTCTCCCGGGCCGTCCGCGCGATGGCAAAGGAGCTCGTTGCCGCCCAGGCGGCGGCCAAGCAGAAGAAGAGCTTCCTGGCGACCCTCGGGAGGACCAATGGGTCTTCATGACCGCCTCCACCGCCAGAACGGCTCCGGCAACGGCCCGGCGGCCGACGTCCTCGACCTCCGCCCCGGCCAGCCGGCGGAAGCGCCCGAGCGGCGGCCGGATCCGTATGCCGAGCTGAAGACACGGATCCACCACGCTTGCATCGCCAAGCTGGGGCCGCAGCTCTTCTCGGCCGGCAAGTCGGCCGAGGGTGCGACCGACGACCTCGCGGAGAAGGTGCTCCGCGTCGTCACCGAGCAGCTCGCGCTCGACCGGACGCCGCTGACCCGCGAGGAGCGCCGCCAGGTCACGCGCGAGATCACCGACGACATCCTCGGCTACGGCCCGCTCGAGCCGCTCCTCCGCGACGACTCGGTCACGGAGGTCATGGTCAACAACTACGACCGGGTCTACGTCGAGCGCAAGGGCAAGATCGAGGCGGCCGACGCGACCTTCGTCGACAACGCCCACCTGCTCCGGATCATCGACAAGATCGTCTCGCAGATCGGGCGCCGCGTCGACGAGGCATCGCCGATGGTCGACGCGCGCCTCCCCGACGGGAGCCGCGTCAACGCGATCATCCCGCCGCTCTCCCTGCGCGGGCCGACGCTGACGATCCGGAAGTTCTCGCGCGACCCGTACACGATCGACGACCTGATCGACTTCGGGACGACCACCCCCGAGGCCGCGCAGTTCCTCTCCGCCTGCGTACGGGGGAAGCTGAACGTGCTCATCTCGGGCGGTACCGGCACCGGTAAGACGACGACCCTGAACGCGCTCTCGGCCTTCGTGCCCAACGACGAGCGCATCGTCACGATCGAGGACGCCGCCGAGCTCCAGCTCCAGCAGCAGCACGTGATCACGCTCGAGGCGCGCCCGCCGAACATCGAGGGCGAGGGCGAGGTCCGCATCCGCGAGCTCGTCCGCAACGCTCTGCGCATGCGCCCCGACCGGATCATCGTCGGCGAGGTCCGCGGCGCCGAGACCCTGGACATGCTCCAGGCGATGAACACGGGCCACGAGGGCTCGCTGACCACCATCCACGCCAACTCGCCGCGCGACGCGCTCGCCCGGCTCGAGACGCTGGTGCTGACCGCCGGCGTCGAACTGCCGCACCGTGCGATCCGCGAGCAGATCTCGAGTGCGTTCGACCTGCTCGTCCAGATCGCCAGGCTGGTCGACGGCTCCCGCCGCGTCACCCACATCACCGAGGTGCTGCGGATGGAGTCGGACGTGATCACCCTGCAGGACATCTTCGTCGCACGCCCGCCGGACGAAGAGGCGACCGGCACCGGCGTCGGGAAACCCGTCCGCCTGCTCGGGACGCTCGAGTGCACCGGCCTCAAGCCGCACTTCCTCGAGAAGATGGCGGCCAACGGCGTCGTGATGCCGCCGACCTTCTTCGGCGACCCGAGCACGTTCCGGCCCAACTTCCAGTCCGCGAGCTACGGCGGCTTCGAGTGAGGCGCCTGCACGTTCTGCTCGCCGTCGCAGCTGTGGCCCTGACCGCCCCGCTCGCCGCGGACGCCGGGATCACGCTGCGCAACGTCGACACGAGCGGCTACCCGACCGTCCGACTGACGCTCGTCGCGCCCGTCGCCTCCGACCAGGCGCCGACGCTGACCGAGAACGGCAGCGCCGTGGTCGGCCTCAGTGCCAGAAGCCTCGCCTCGGCCAAGAGCATCGTGATCGCGATCGACCGCTCGCGCTCGATGGCCGGCCAGCGCCTCTCCGACGCGGTCGCCGCCGCCAGGCAGTTCGTCGCCGACAAGGCCGCGGCCGACCGGGTCGCCGTGGTCGTCTTCGGCTCGAAGGCGGTGCAGCTCAGCGGCTTCTCGTCCTCGACGATCGACGCCGACGACGCCCTGCGCACGATGGCGGTCGACTCGAAGTCAGGCACCGCGCTCTACGACGGGCTCGCGCTCTCGTCGACCGTGTTGACGAAGCAGCAGGAGCGGGCGCGCGTGGTCGTCCTGCTGACGGATGGCCAGGACGTCTCGAGCAAGACCACGCTCTCAGGCGCGATCGCCGCCGCCAAGCAGGCCGGCGTGCTCGTCTACCCGATCGGCGTCGGCGCCTCGACGCAGACCCGGACGCCGCTCGAGCGGATGGCGCAGGAGACCGGCGGCGCCTACCACAGCGCCGCCAGCAGCTCGGCCCTGAAGAGCGTCTACTCCTCGATCGCGCAGGAGCTGCGCCGCACCTGGCGGCTCGAGTACGTCACCGCCGGCCGCCCGGGCGAAACGCTGCACGTCCGCGTCTCGCTCGACCCCGAGGGCGCCGCCTCGACGAACGTGGCCGTCCCGGGCAGCCTCGCGCCGGCGGGATCGGGCTCGGGCTCGCTCCCCTCGATCTTCTACACGCCGCTCGGCGGCCTGCTGATGGTGCTTCTGGTCGCCTTCCTGAGCCTGAGCGCGGTCGGCTTCCTGCTGACGGGCTCGAAGGGCTCCTGGGTCAAGAGCCGGCTGGCCCCGCACGTCGAGGGCTCCTCCCGCGGCCGCCGGCGCCGCAAGGGCGAGCGGCTGGCGGCCTTCGCCGGGCTCTTCCGCGCGACGGAGCAGGCCTTCGGCCACCGGACGCTCTGGAAGAAGATCCAGAACCGCCTCGAGCGCGCCGATATCCCGCTCCGCACCGTGGAGTTCTTCTACCTCATGGCCGGCTGCGGCCTGCTCCTCATGATCCTGGCTGCACTGACCGGGCGCTCGGCCCTCGGCCTGCTGATCGCGTGCGTGATCGGCGTGGCGATCCCCTACACCTGGGTGACGGTCAAGGCCAAGCGACGGATGCTGAAGTTCGAGGACCAGCTCCCCGACCTGCTCGTCACGCTCGCCGCCTCGCTCAAGGCGGGGCACAGCTTCAAGCAGGGGATCCAGACGATCGTCGACGAGGGCCAGGAGCCGGCCAGCAAGGAGCTCAGCCGCGTCCTCACCGAGACGAGCCTCGGCCGCCCGATGGACGAGGCGCTCTCCGACACCGCCGAGCGGATCGGCTCGAAGAACTTCTCGTTCGTGATCACCGCCGTGACGATCCAGCGGCAGGTCGGCGGCAGCCTCGCCGGCCTGTTCGACATGGTCGCCGACACCGTCCGCCAGCGCCAGCAGTTCGCCCGCAAGATCCGCTCGCTGACCGCGATGGGCCGCGCTTCGGCCTACGTGCTGGTCGGCCTGCCGTTCGTCGTCGCGGTAGCGATCACGGTGCTCAACCCGTCCTACATGGACCCGCTCTACCACTCGTCCACCGGCCACACGATGATCATGATCGGCCTCGCCATGATCGCTTTCGGGTCGCTCCTCTTGCGACGGATCGTCTCCTTCAGGGGGTAACGAATGCTGATCGTGATCTTCATCGGTCTCGTCTGCCTGGCCCTCGCGGCGTACTTCATCGGCGACGCCGTCACGCTGCCCGCGCGCGAGCGGAGCACCTCGGTGAGCCGGGCGGCGCGCTACGGCAGCTTCCGGCCCTCGCTCGGGCGTGCGCACCAGCCCTTCCGCGATCGCGTGCTCATCCCGATCGGCGAGCGGCTGGCGAAGTGGACGCTGAAGCTGCATCCGAAAACCACCGTCGACGGGGTCGGCAACCGGCTGCTCGCGGCCGGGCTCGGGCGGTCGATCTCGGCGACGACCTTCCTCGCGCTCAAGTCGGGCCTCGCAATCGTGGGCGGGGTTCTGGGCGCGGTGTTCGGCGGAGCCGCGAGCAGCCCCGGCGGAATCCTCCTCTTCGCGATCGGGCTGGCCGGTTTCGGCTTCATCGCGCCGGACTTCGCGGTCTCGTCCCGCGCCAGGGCCCGCAAGGACCGGATCCGCGCCGAGCTGCCCGACGCGCTCGACCTGATGGCGGTCAGCGTCGAGGCCGGGATGGGCTTCGACGGCGCGATCTCCAAGCTGACCGAGCACATGGAAGGCCCGCTGGCCGACGAGTTTGCGCTGACGCTGAGCGAGATCCGGATCGGCGAATCGCGCCAGGACGCGCTCAAGAAGCTCGCCGACCGCACCAGCACGCCCGAGCTCTCCTCGTTCGTCCGGTCGATCATCCAGGCCGACCAGCTCGGCATCTCCCTCGGCCGGATCCTGCGCGTGCAGGCGACGGACAGCCGCCTCAAGCGCCAGGCCGCCGCCGAGGAGAAGGCGATGAAGGCGCCGATCAAGATGCTCTTCCCGACGGTGCTCTTCATCTTCCCGGCCATGTTCCTCGTGATCCTCGGGCCGGCGTTCCTCAACCTCTCGAAGATCTTCTGACCCCGACCGGAGGCGATCGATGTCCACCACCGACCAGCCCGAGAACCAGCCCGCCGAGACCGAGAAGGGCTTCGGCACCGGCCTTCGCGCCCAGCTCGAGCGGCGGCGGGAGGAGGTCGTCGAGGAAGCTGGCCCGCTGACGGTAGAGCCGGCGGCCGGGCGCTCCCTCGACGCGGAGCCGGTGGTGACGGCGCCGGAGCTGGCCACGCTCATGTCCGAGCTCGAGGCCGCGCTTCGGCGCGAGGAGACCTTGCGCCTGCGGCTCGAGAAGCAGACCGAGGCCTACGACGGCGGCATCGGCCTGGAGAAGGAGCTGGCGCGGCGGGCGGCGACGCTCGACGAGCGCGAGGCGAAGCTGGCCGAGTTCGAGGTCGACCTCGAGGAGCGCGAGCGCAAGACCCGCGTCGAGCGCGAGGCGATCGAGGCCGAGCACGGCCGGGTCGCCGACCTCCAGGCCGAGCTGGCCGCCGAGCAGCAGCTCGCAGCCGAGAGGCAGCAGCAGGCCGAACAGCGGATCAGCGACCTCGCCGGCGCCGACCGTGCTCGCGCGAAGGCCGAGGCCGACCTGGCCAAGCAGCTGGCCGCCTACGGCGACCGCGAGCGGAAGCTCGAGAAGAAGGAGCACGAGCTGGAGACGCGCGAGCGCGCGACCGAGGTCCGTCTCCAGGGCCGAGAGCGCTCGCTCGAGAAGCGCGACCAGGAGCTGCGCGCACGCGACAAGGAAGTGGCCGAGCGAGAGCGCAAGCTGGCCACTCGCGAGTCCGATCTCAAGAAGGATGCCGCGCGCGTGGCCGCCAAGGACGAGGCGATCGGCGAGCGCGAGGCCGACATCCTGCTCCGGCAGGACAAGCTGCGCGGCGACGCCGAGCGGTTCGAGCGCGAGCTTTCCGACAAGGGCCGGCTCGCCCAGGACGCGGTCGCCCGCGCCACCGAGCTCGACCAGCGCGAGCTCGACCTGACCGCGCGCGAGGCCGAGCTGAACCGCCTCCAGGCCTCGATCGCCCACGCGGAGCGCGATGCGAACCGCGGCCGCGACCTCGAGGAGTGGAACGTCCGCCTCGAAGAGCGGGAGCGCGAGCTCGCCGCCCGCGAGTCGGAGCTGACGAGCTACGAGTCCTCCACGGATTCCCAGAAGAAGCGGACCGACCGGCGTGAGCAGCGTCTCTCGGCGATGGAGGAGACGATCCACGACCGGCTCAAGGAGCTGGACGAGCGCGAGTCCGAGCTCGAGCTCCGCGAGGCGAGCCTCGAAGCCGACGTCGAGATCCGCTCCGACAAGGTGGAGCGGCGCGAGGCGGAGCTGGCCGAGCGCGAGGAACGGCTCATCAAGCAGGAGTCCGAGGTGGCCGCGTACGTCGCCCAGGCGCAGACCGAGCTCCAGCGCCGCGAGTCCGAGTGGTGGCAGAAGCAGCTCGGGCGCGAGTCTGAGGCGCCGGCAGCGTGACGAGAGCGACCATGGCTCACCTGGACGGTGCGTCAGACGGTCACGCCGGCAAAGCCGGCATGACCTTTTTGGTCGGCGCCGCCGAGGCGGCGCCTCAGCCACCTGCCGCGTAGTCCATTCTTCGGCCCGTGGAGGGCCGAGGTGCCGCCGTCGTCAGGGTCGATGGGCCCGCGACGGCTCTGCGCTCACTTCTCGCCCGGCCGTACGCTGGCGTCTGCGCGATCTGGGCGGTGTGGGCCGGCGCCGTCGTCGCGACCGTCGCGATCGGGATCGCCGCCGGCGCCTACGACCGGACGAAAGCGGCGCCGGGGACGCCGCTCTTCCCGTTCTTCTCGTGGGACTTCGGCTGGTACGAGGGGATCGCGCAGCACGGCTACGCCGCCGTCGCCGACCGGCGCTACGCGTTCTTCCCGCTCTGGCCGTGGTTGATCCGGGCCTCGGGCTCGGTCCCGGACTGGCAGTTCGCGGGCGCGGTCACCCTCGCCGCCAGCGCGCTCGCCTTCCTCGGCGTCGCGGCCGGAAGCCCGGCGGGACGGCCGCGCCAGGCCGCGCTCGCGCTCGCGTGCTGGCCGGGCTCGTTCGCGCTACTGCTCGCCTACCCGGACGGGCTCGCGCTCGCGGCAGCGGCCTGGGCGGCGGCGCTCGTCCTGCGCGAGCGGCCGCTCCTCGCGGCGCCGCTCGGGGCCGCCGCCGCGCTGCTGCGCCCGAACGGCCTCCTGATCGCCCTGCCGCTCGCCTGGCTCGCCCGCGGGAAGGACTGGCGGTACAAGCTCGCCGCCGCGGCGCCGGTCGCCGCGGCGCTCGCGGTCGAGCTCTTCTTCTGGACGCGCAGCGACCACGTCGACGCCTTCTTCCACGCGCAGCGGCTCTGGGGCCGGCACGGTCCGACCGGGATCGGCCACTGGGCCGGCCACGTTCGCGACCGGGTCGCCGCCCACCCGGCGCCGGTCGCGATCCTGCTCGTGGTCGCCGTCGCCGCGATCGTGATCGCCTGGCGGCGCTTCGGCCCGCTGACCACGGCCGCGGTCGCCTATGTCTGCGCCGTGCCGCTGCTGCTCGCCGCGACGCATGACCTGCAGGGCTTCGTCGACAGCGCCCGCTGCGCGCTCGTCCTCCCGCTCCTCGTCGTCCTCTGGCGGATGGGCGAGCGCTACCGCCCCTGGGCCGCCTTCGCGACGGTGGTGGTCGCCCTGCTGCTCGGCTCCGGCCTGATGCAGAGCTTCGGGCGCCAGAGCCTGTACGCGTTCCCGATCTTCTGGGCCCTCGGCGAAGGCCCGGCCTGGCTGCGCCGCCCGCCGCTCGCCGCTCTTGGCTTTGTTGCGAACTTGGGTATAGCCCTTCTGCTGACCAGGTTCGCCCCGTAACGTTCCGGCCGTGGAACGCGTCCTGATCACCGGCGGCGCCGGCTTCATCGGCTCCCACCTCGCGGACGAGCTGCTCGGCGCCGGCTACACGGTGCGCGCGCTCGACGTGCTCGTCCACCAGGTGCACGACGGCAGCAAGCCCGAGTACCTGAGCGACGACGTCGAGCTGATCCCCGGCGACGTGCGCAGCGAGGAGGTCGTCCGCGGCGCGCTCGAGGGCGTCGACGCCGTCGTCCACCTCGCCGCCCGCGTCGGCGTCGGCCAGAGCATGTACGAGCAGGCCGAGTACGCAGGCGCGAACACCGTCGGGACGGCGGTGCTCCTCGACGCGCTCGCCGAGCGGCCGGTGCGCAAGCTCGTGGTCGCCTCGAGCATGAGCGTCTACGGCGAGGGCGCCTACGAGCCGGCGCCGGCCGTCGAGCGAACGCGTGCGCAGCTCGAGCGCCGCGACTGGGAGCCGCGCGGCGCCGGGGGCCAAGAGCTGACGCCGGTGCCGACCCCGGAGACGAAGCAGCCCGCCCTCTCGTCCGTCTACGCGCTGACCAAGTTCGACCAGGAGCGGCTCTGCCTCCTCTTCGGCTCGGCCTACGGCGTTCCCGCGGTGGCCCTGCGGCTCTTCAACGTCTACGGCCCGCGCCAGGCGCTCTCGAACCCGTACACCGGTGCGCTTGCGATCTTCGCCTCGCGCCTCCTGAACGACCACGCGCCGGTCGTCTACGAGGACGGCGCCCAGACCCGCGACTTCGTCCACGTCTCCGACGTCGCCCGCGCCTTCCGGCTCGCGCTCGAGCGGGACGGCGCCGACGGCCGCGTCGTCAACGTCGGCGGCGGCCGGGCCACCTCAGTGCTCGAGATCGCCCACGCGCTCGCCGGTCTGCTCGGGAAAGAGATCGACCCGGAGCTCCCGAGCACCTTCCGCGCCGGCGACATCCGCCACTGCATCGCCGACGTGGCGCTCGCCCGCGAGCTGCTCGGCTTCGAGGCGCAGGTCGCCCTCGAGGACGGCCTCGCGGAGCTGGCCGAATGGCTCCAGACTCAACCAGCAACCGACCGCTTCGACCGGGCAGCCGCCGAGCTGGCCGAGAGAGGATTGACCGGATGAGCAACGCAACGCTGCACACGAACCACGGGCCGATCGAGGTCGAGCTCTTCGACGAGGACGCGCCCAAGACCGTCGAGAACTTCCGCAAGCTCGCGCAGGACGGCTTCTACGACGGCGTCACCTTCCACCGCGTGATCCCCGACTTCATGATCCAGGGCGGCGACCCGACCGGCACCGGCATGGGCGGCCCGGGTTACGCGTTCGAGGACGAGATCAACGACCACAAGGTCGAGCGCGGCGCCCTCGCGATGGCCAACGCCGGGCCGAACACCAACGGCAGCCAGTTCTTCATCGTCACCGCCGAGGCCACGCCCTGGCTGGACGGCAAGCACACCGTCTTCGGCCGCGTCACGAACGGGATGGAGGCGGTCGACTCGATCTCGGCGACCGAGACGGACGCGGGCGACAAGCCCCACGAGGCGGTCGTCATCGAGCGGGTCGATCTGCCCTAGGCGCGGCGCAGCACGAGCCCGCTGTGCGGCGGGAGCACGACGGAGGTGACGGGTGCCCCGCTGGGGTCGAGGTAGCTGCCGCCGAGCGGGAGCGTCACCGACAGGTCGGCCGTCGGGTTGACCACTGCCATCCCGCCGACGAACGTCCGCCGCCAGACCGCTCCGACCCGGGAAGCGCCGCCCTCGGGGGCGCCGAGGTCCTGGCGCCAGTCGGCAGCAGCGGGTTCGGCGCCGCAGCCCGTCGAGAACGTGAGCGCGCTCCTGGAGCCACGCGCGAAGAGCAGGAAGCTGGCGCGCGCGTACTGCATCGCGGCCACGTCATCCGCCTGCCCGTAGGCGATCGCGACGAACGCCTTGCCCCTCGCCTGGGCCTGCTCGAGGAGGTGCATCTGGTAGTCCCAGCCGGCGCCGCTGAGCGCCCCGGCACCGAGCCCCGGCGCCGACTTCGTCCACCACTCCTTCGATGCGCCGGAGAGGTAGGAGACCCAGCGCCTCCAGACCTTCGGCCGCGCGTCGTTGATGTTCCCGAGCACGAGGAGGTGCCGCCGGCGCAACGCCGGGCCGACGGAGCGCAGGAAGCGGTAGGTCGCGCGCTGATAGTCGCTCGGGCGCGGGTAGCGCGCGAGCACGCGGCCGTTCAGGTACGACGGGTACTGCATCGAGGCCGCCACGTTGTCGAGGAAGACGCCGTCCCAGCCCCGGCGGCGCAGCTCGGCCGCCACGTTGTGCTTCCACGCCCGTTGGTAGGAACGGCTGCCGACATCCATCTGCCAGGCGTGCGGCCAGTCGCTCCAGCTGACACGGCGCCCCTGCGTGTCGCGCAGGAACCACTCGGGGTGGCGCCGGTTCGCGTAGGCGTAGCTGACGCCGGTCGGGAGCACGTCGGCCCGGCGCGCGTCGTCGCGGGTCGAGGCGATGTCCTTGTAGACGAGCACCTTCGTCCCCGGGCTCCGGTGCTTGATCGCGCGGATCTGCCGGTACTCCCAGGCCTGCAGGATCGCGTAGCGGTAGCGCGCCACGGGTTCCACGGGCCGGCTTCGCCCGCAGATGCGCAGGGCGGCGAGATCGGAGGTCGGCCCGGTTGGGCCGGTCCGCGCGGAACCAGAGACGGAGACGACTGCCGCGACCACGGCCACAACCACGAGAATTGCCGAGCGGCGACGCGTCCCGGCCCAACCCAGCCGCAGAACGCCCTTTTGCCGGTTGATAACCCGCAACGTGTACCACAGAAGCCGCCGATGCAGCCCGCCCTTCCGCCAGGTCGAGCGGTCGAGCTGCTCGAAACTACGCAAGGCCGATCAGCGAGATCGCTGATGCAAGCGGCGCTTCCGCCTGAGACGCTGCCCTTTGGTCCGAGATTCCCCGCGCGACCAGGAGCGTAAAAGGCTGTCGCGCGATGTGGCCCCGGGCGCAGGAACATCAACTGCGACCCAAAGGAGGTCCACCGTGGTCACGATCGACAAGGACATCACCATCGATGTTCCGCCGGAGCAGGTGTTCAGGTTCCTCGAGGATCCGAAGCACTTCCCGGAGATCTTCCCGAGCCTGATCGAGGTGACGAACGTCGAGAAGCTCCCGGCCGGTGGGTACCGCTACCACTGGGTCTACAGCCTCGCCGGCTTCAAGTTCGAGGGCGAGACCGAGACCACCGAGTTCGTCCCGACGAAGACCATCGTCGACAAGACGAAGGGCGAGATCGAGAGCACTTTCGAGTGGAAGTTCCTCGGCAAGGACGGCCACACGAAGGTCGAGCTCGAGATCGGCTACGAGATGCCGAAGGCGCTGTTCGGCAAGTTCACGGAGCCGTTCCTCCTCAAGCTCAACGAGCGCGAGGCGGAGATGCTGCTCTGGAACCTGAAGGACAGGCTCGAGTTCTAGCTCCACGCAGATGCGGAGGGGCCTCGCGCCCCTCCGCATCCTCTTCTGCTTCTACGCGCTCGCGCCGGTCGGGGCCAGGCGGACGCCGCCGGGCGGGTGGGGCATTCCGGACTGGACGCTCACGACCTCGAGCTGCTTGCTCACGTAGACCGTGACGGGCGAGCCGTCGGCTTTGACCATGTGCGCCTCGTAGGCGGCATTGCCATCGGCGTCGGTTTCGACGCGGACGATCGTGCCGCCGGGCACCTTGGCGAGCGCGAGCTCGCGGACCTTGGCGGCGGTCGAGCCGGTGAGCGGCGTCTCGTCACTCCGCTGCGGGCCCCACGGCTGACGCGCGCTGGGCGCTGCCGCCGTGGAGCCCGAGCTCGAGCCCGACCCGTTCGCGGCGCTGGCGACGCCGTAGCTGCCGGCCGCGACTCCGAAGGCGATCGCGCCGACCACCACCGTGCGCTCGAGCGACCACCGTCTGTTCCTGTCCATCGCTGGACTCCTTTCTGTCGCTTCGCCCGAAACCGGGCACGAGGCCCACGGTCGCAGGGCGGACTGAGAGGAGCCTGTGAGCGCGCTAAGGAGTCGCTAAGAGGTCACCCGTAGGAGAGCCGACGCCCGGACTCGAACCGGGGACCCCCTTCATTAGGGGACAACCACGACACGGATGGCGCAGCTCAGGTAGCGCGGGGCTCAGGCCGCGGGCACGGCGACCGGCTTCCGGGCCTCCTCGAGCGACCACACCGTCAGCTTGCCCTCGCGGCCGCGGACCTCGACCTCGCCGACGGGGACGACGTCGTCGAGCGGGCGCACGAGCGCCTCGCGCGACGAGTCGGCCATGAGCAGGTAGAAGTCCGAGTCCTTCGTCAGCCCCTCGAGGCGCGACGCGGTGTTGATCGTGTCGCCCATTGCCGTGTACTCGAGCCGCTTCTCGGAGCCGACGTTGCCGGCCATGAACGGCCCGGTGTTGAGCCCGACGCCGATCCGGAAGCCGTCGCCGTGGCCCTGTTCGCGCAGCCACTCGTTAAAGCGCGGCAGCCGCTCGCCGAGGATCTCACGGGCCGCCGCGACCGCGCGGTCCGCGTGATCCTCCTGCTCGATCGGTGCGCCGAAGACGGCCATGAAGCCGTCGCCGAGATAGGAAATCAGCGTGCCGCCGTGGCCGAGAATCGCCTCCGTCAGCTCGCCGAGGTAGCGGTTGATCACCTCGACGACCGTCTCCGGCGGCAGCGACTCCGCGAACTGCGTCGACCCGCGCAGGTCGGTGAACATGCACGTGCCGAACACCCGTGCTCCGCCGAGGCGCAGGCCCTCGTCCGTCTGCAGGAGGACCTGGTTCACGACTTCCTCCGGGACGAAGCGGGCGAAGGTGTCGCGTGTGCGCTGGCGCTCGAACGCCGCGAGCAGGTAGTGGACGGCAAGCGCGCCGACGGTGGACAGGACGAGCGCACCCAGCGGATAGACGAACGCGAGGATCTTCCCGTGGTTGAACGCGAGCTGCGCGATCACCTCGTAGATGCAGCCGAGCAGCACCGCGCCGAGGATCGTCCAGATCGCCGAGAAGCGAAGCGCGAGGAAGGCCGGGATCATCCCGAGGGCGAAGATCGCGACCCAGTTCACCCATGAGGGCACGCTCCGCAGCGGGAATCCCCGGAGCACGGTCTCGATCGCGTTCGCCTGGATCTCGGGGCCAGACATCTCGGCACCGCCGGAGGTTGCCGTCGGGTGCGTGTCGTGCAGCGAGGGCGCGGTCGCGCCGACGACGACGACCTTGCCGCGCACGCTCGCCGGGTCGAACTTGCCGTGCAGGATCCTCGAGAAGGGAATGCGCGGGATTCGCCCCGGCGGGCCGGCGTAGTCGATCCAGACGTCCTTGTCCGGGAAGTCGGATGAGCTGACGGGGTGGCCGAGCGCGCGCGCGGCGGCGACGACGCCGAACGTCTTCAGGTCCTGGATCTCGTACGGGAAGCGGCGGCTGACGCCGTCGGCGTCAAGGGGGATGTCGCCGTTCGCCGGTAATGCGCCGGTCAGGCCGATGTGGCCGCGAAAGATGTTGGTCGAGCCGTTCTTCCCGACCTCCGTTGTCGAGAGGACGACCTTTGACCCCTTCGCGTCGGCTCGCTGGACGGCGAGGAAGATCGCATTGTCCTGATCGGTCGCGAGGTTCTTGCAGAGCAGGCCGCATCCGTGCATCGGTGTGGTTTCCTCCGTGTACTGGACGTCCTCGGCGATCACCTTCGCCCCGGCGTCCGTGAGGTGATTCACGACCCTCGCCTGCACGTCACGCGGGAACGGCCAGCGCAGCCCCGTCTCGTTGAACGTGACGTCGTCGACGCCGACCACGACGACGTCCTCGGGGATCGGGAGATCCCCCCGAATCCCGAACCTCGTGTCGACCGTGGTCAGCTCGAGCCGCTTGAAGCCGTGCAGCTCGTACGCGAGCACCGCGAGGCAGCTCACCGCGAGACTGATGCCCAGAAAGAGAGCTCTGTGGAGCTGACGGCGCCGCTTGATCACTCCCCAAGCCTCGCACAGCTTTCGCCCCAGATCACGCGGCCGGAAGGCCCCGCCTGGACATGACCTCCGTCCCCGAGGACTACGGCCCGATCCAGCTGCTGGCGAACGCCTCCGACGGCAACCGCTTTCGAGGGCGACATCCTGCCGGAGCTCGAGGGCTCAAGGGAAAGCGGATCATCCCTTGCCAGTCGGCTGCGGGTAGTCGCGTTGTCAGTTGCGTTGTCACCCCTGCCCAGTGGGCTTCCCTGAGGGGCCGGAAACCGCCCAGTTGAGCGAAGCCGACGCCCGGACTCGAACCGGGGACCCCTTCATGTCACGTCAACCGCAGGGCTCCATGTGGGAATCAGCCCTTCGGAGAACGAAGGATCGCGTCCAGCCGAAGACGGCTGGAGCGAACGCCCCGGACGTGGAACGATCATGTGGCGTGATTCTCGGGCTCAGTCAGAGTGACAATTGATAGACGACAGGACCGCGGCGACGCCGATCAATCCGCGCGCCACGCTCGGTCGTCCGCTTCCTGACGCGTGCGCCGCCGAAAAGGACCTCGCGACTTCGTGGCTGGTAGTGTCCAGAGCCCAATCGAGACGCGCTCCGACGACCACACGACGATCGCCAGACTCATCATCCCATTCCGAGCAGGAGGACGAAGAAGAGTCCAATCATCCAGGTCACCAATGAATCGGGAGGGCCGCCAGCCCAAAGTGCTTCCGCCCTAACCAGGCCGCACATCAGCCATGTTCCTGAATGTCCGCGGGCAGGACAGCAGGGTCGGGCGGCAACGGTCGATTCCGCAACGCGGAGGCGCTGGCCCTGAGTCATGAAGTGACTTCGAGCGCTTCGTCGGTCAGCAGGGCCACGTATGCCTCTGCGTCATAGACAGAAGCGATGACAGCCACGACTGAGCGGACAATGGACGAAAGGGTCTCCGACCGCAGCTGTGACCGAGGCTCCAGCATGAGCTCCCTGGCGCTGAGAGTGCTGACAAAGGCATTCAGCGGGTACCCCGAAGATCCACTTCGCAGGAGGGTCACCGCGTCAACGGTGCCCCGGTCAAGTTCCGCCCACTTGACGACGCGGTCCTCTACGAACCCAACGTTGCCCTCCAGCCTTGGATCTCCGCGCCGCGCCAGATCGTCCTCGACGACCAGAGTTCGGGCGCCCTCGGCCACTAGGGCTTGGAGCAGCTTGACCGCCAATCGATCGACTTCCGCGGACGAATAACCGTGGCCGTGATCGTCCAGCCGTGGTTGCCCAGGGTCGATGTCAATAGGGGCTATCAGCAGAGCTCCGGATAGTGAGGCAAGCTGCTCGGTCATCAACATCGACAGCAAGGATCCTTGAGCTAGCGATCCCCGGATCCAGTCTCGCGCAATGTCGGGGTCGAGCAGGCGACCAATACTGCCGCTCGTCACTTCGGTGCAACCGTCCCGTCCGGGAAGACCCGGTAGACGGTTCCGTCTGGTGCTCGCCAGTCGTAGTGCGGACCAATCGGATCTGGGTGGGCAAGGTCCGGGTGTAGGTACTCACCGGTCTCCGGGTTGTACCAAGATCCTTTGCCAGAAGCGGGATCGCCACTCCCTCGCCACTCCCATCCCTCACCCGGACTTTCAGCTGGACTCTCGAAGCTCGGTCGCGCGCCAAGTCTCGGCAGAATGCTTTCAGCCTCGTCTGCCGCAGTGCATTCTGCGACCGCGCCCTCACCTACGGCGGTGGTTTCCTCTGCGCCTAGAGCACCCGCGCCGCGGCCTCCCCGAGCCCGCATGGCTCGAGGATGACGCATGCCGCGGTCCCAACTGCGACGGTAGCGCCGACTGCGGCTTGGACAGGGTGGTCTGACACCCAGTCGATGGCAGCGCCACCGGTCGAATTCCACGCACTGCTGGCGGAGCCGGCGATCGCGTTGCCACCGGCCCGCCCGATGTCGGAGCCGCAGCTCCAGGGAGCGCTCCAGCTGCAGAGCCCGAGCGGGTCGCTGAGGGTCGTCGGTTGGGCATCGGCATAGAGGTAGGAGCTGGTTGCGGGACGGGAAAGCGGGCCCTCGAGGGCGTCGAGCGAGTCGAAGCGCCCCGTCGCCGGGTCGTACTGCCGGGCACGCAGGTCGTAGAGCTCGCTTGCGGGATCGAGGTACTGGCCCTCGAATCGGAGCGGGCTGGCAGGAGCTGTGCCGGAGACATCGGCGGCGCTGAGCTGGGTGCCGTAAGGCTCGTAGGAGTAGCTCCACTGTGGAGCGCCGCTCGCGTCTGTGACGTCGGTCACGCTTCCGAGCGGATCGGAGTGGTAGTAGAAGGTGCCGCTTGCGTCGGTCATCGAGACGGCCCCCTGCGGTCCCTCCAGGTAGCTGCGAACGTCGTCGCCGGAGGAGTCACGCTCGAGCGCAAGCTCGGGCAGGCCGCTCGGAGCAAGCTCGTCCCAGCCGAAGCGCAGGTCGGCGCCGCCAGTCGTGGAAGAGCTCACGCGATCTCCGTCGCCGTCGTAGCCGTAGTCGGTGGTCGCCCCGCCGACTACGGCCGAGGTCAGCTCGTTCGCGAGGTCGTGGCTGAAGGTGTCCGAGCCGCGTGAGGCGCGGTTGCCGTTGTCGTCGTAGCCGTAGGAGACGGTGTTCGTGCCGTCGTCGGTCTGAGTGAGCTGGTCGGCGCTGTTGTACGAGTAGTCGATCGTCCCTGTGTTGCCGACACTGCCACTCCTCATTTCCTGGGTGCGGTTGGAGACCTTGTCGTAGGCGTAGTCGATCTCGTTGCTCGCCGAGCTGCAGTCGCTTGCCGACGAGCCGACGTCGAAGCAGGAAGCGGTCAGCCGGTTGCGAGCGTCGTACTCATAGGCGTCGTAGACGTGACTCGTTCCGCGCGTCGTCTCGACGACGGTCGGGTTACCGGCCTCGTCGAGGGTCCGGTCGAACTGGGAGAGGACGCTCGTGCCCTTGGCGTTCTCGACCCCGGTCAGCCGTCCGGCGTCGTCGTAGCTGCGCGTCGCGACATGGCCATTCCCCGAGGGGAGCGTGACCGTCGTGAGGTTGTTCGCCTCGTCGTAACCAAAGTCTGTCGTCGCGCTCCCGGAGGTGATGCTCGTCAGGCGTCCATCCTCGTCGTACTCGGCGCTCGCCTCGCTCGAGTTCGGGTAGGTGCGATCGGTGATGTTGCCGGCCTCGTCGTACTGGTACTGGAAGCTTCCGTTCAGGCCGGCGCCGCCGCCGCTGCGCGCGACCTCCGTCAAGTGGTCGGCGTCGTCGTAGGTGTAAGTGGCCGTGCCGAAGCCGTCGCTCATCGACACGGGCCGCCCAGCGAGGTCGTAGCTGCGGGAGACATCCGGCGTCGAATCGGAGTAGTCGACCGAAGCCAGGCGACTCATCCGGTCGTAGTCGTAGGTGATCGTGCCGTCGCCGCCTGTCGGCGTCGCGCTACCGGCAGGCGTCTCGAGCGTCTTCAGCGTCCCGTTCGGGAAGTAGCTGTAGTTCCAGGTGCCGACCGGCGACGTCTTCTGGGTGACGAGTCCGTCGAGATCGCTCGTCCAGGTCGTCTCGTGACCGTTGGGATCGGTGCGCGAGGCGAGGTCGCCGCGTGGGTCGTACGCGTACTCGGTGTAGAGCGTGCCGCTTGCCCCGGCAGCCGGCGGCGTCACCTTCCAGAGCCGGTTCATGACGTCGTAGCTGAGCGTCGTCTCGTTGCCGCGTTGATCGGTTACCGACTCGAGCTCGTCGAGCGCGTTGTAGCCGTAGTCGACCTCGTTTCCGAGCGGGTCGGTGACGCTCGTCCGGTTGCCTTCCTCGTCGTGGCCGTACTGCCAGGTGAAAGGCGTCGAGCTGCCACCGCAGGCGACGTCGGCGCGTGGGTCGATCATCGAGGTCGTACGCCCGTCGTCGTCGATCCCGTAGTTGGTGACGAAGCCCTTCGGGCTGGTGACGCACTTGAGCTCGCCGGTCGGGTAGTAGGTGTACGTCCAAGGGTCGCCGGCGAGCTGGCGCTCGTCCTTGTAGCTCGTCAGCCGGTTCAGCTTGTCGTAGCCGTAGGTGGCGAAGTTCCCGAGCCCATCCGTGCGCTTGGTGATGTTCGAGTCGGCGTCGTACTCGACGCTCGTCGAGCGGCTGTGCGTGCCGTCGATCTCGTCCGTCCACTGGGTGGGGCGGTCGAGCGCGTCGTAGGCGATCGTGCGGGTGCCGCCGTCGGGATGCGACTCGCTGATCCGGTTGCCCGCATCGTCGTAGCCGTAGGTCCAAGTCCAGTCGGAGGCGGTCGCGCCGGCCTCGTTGCCGTTCGGCTCGACCAGCGTCTCGAGCTCGCCGGCGTCGTCGTAGGCGTAGCTGGTCGTCCTTCCCTCGGGCGATTCGACCGACTCGAGCTTGCCGTCCGGCCAGTAGAGACGAATTTCCGGCGTTGCGGCACCGGGTGCGGTCGTCTTCCAGAGCCGGTTGGCATCGTCGTACTGGAAGCTCGTCACCCGCTGAGTCGAGTCGCGGTCGGTGCGGGTCTCGCTCGCCAGCAGCTCGTTGTCGTCGTAGTCGAAGTCGGTCTCGTTGCCGCGGGCATCGGTCAGCGTGCTGACGTGGTCGACCTCGTCGTAGGTCCACTGCGTCAGGTAGCCGTCGGGTGGGTCGGGAACGTTGCCGCGCGGGTCGCGGCGGCTCGTCAGCCGGCCGGAGGAGTCGTAGCCCATCGTCGTCTTCAGGCCGAGCGGGCTGGTGATCTTGGTCAGGTTGCCGCTCGAGTCGTAGTCGTAGGTGCTCGTCTTTGAGCGCTGGTTGCTCACGCTCTTCAGTAGGCCGACGTTGTCCGAGGGCGGGCTCGGCGAGGAGCTCGTCGTCCAATACTTGAAGGTCGTGAGCCCGGCCTCGCGGTCGGTGATCGTCTTGCAGCTGCCCGACCTGGTAGTCCGCGGCCGGATCGGAACCGGTCGCGTAGGCGTAGCTGGTCGCGTTGCCGCGTCCGTCCGTCTCGCTCATTAGGTCATTGGTCGAGTTAAAGGTGCGGTGAATCGAGAAGCCGAGCGAGGTCGGCGCGACTTGGTTGACGAGGTTGCCGTGGGCGTCGTACTCGAAGCGGCGCGTGTTATCGCGCGCGTCGGTGACGCTCGCCGTGCGTCCCATCGCGTCGTAGGTGTAGGAGGTCGTCCGCTCGAGCGGATCGGTGACGCTCATCACGAGGTTGCCGATTTGCTTGTAGACCCAGTCGCCTCGGCCAGGAATGCTTACGGTGGTGACGTCGTAGGGGTCGGAAGTCGTGTAGGCGAAACTGGTCGTATCGCCGCTGCCGTTTTCCTCGCTCGTCACCCTGCCCTGGCTGTCGTACTGGACGTCCTGGAGCTCGTAGTGGCCGAGGGGATCCTCGATCGAGGTCAGTCGGCCGTTGCCGTCGTAGGCAAGCGTCCAGCTCTTGCCGCGCGCATCCTGAACGCTGGTCAGCCGGCTGCTCGTGTAGCCGTACTGGACGTAGCGGCCATCCGGGAGCGTGACCTTCTCGATCAGCGAGGGATCGGAGGACGAGTAGGTGATGGTGATCGTCCTGCCAGCCGAGTCGGTGATCGAGGTGAGCTTGCCGCTCGTGTAGGCGAGCGTCGTCGCCGGCAGGAAGCGCGGCTTGATCTGGGTCAGGTTGCCGGAGCTGTTGAAGAGGAAGGTGCGCTGGTCGCGCGTCACCAGCTGGAAGCTGTTGTCAGAGAGGCGCTTGAGGACGCCGTCGAAGCCCTTGGCGGCGTAGGTGGCGGCGCCGCTTGAGCCGCCTGAAGTCTTGGTGAACTGGAACTCCTGTCCCGAGCCCGCGCGGTAGATAAGAGGAGTTCCGGGGGTCAGCTTGGCCTCGAACATGTCCGTCCAGCCGACGCCGAGCCCGGAGCTGCCCGTGTCGGCCGAGTTGTACGAGCGTGCCCAGACAAACGGGATCCCGGGCCCGCCGAGGCGCAGGTCGGTCGCGTTCTCGAACAGATCGCCGGTTGCCGTGTTGACCGGGTCGCCGATGTTCTGGGCCGGGTTCGGGCCCGCCGTATCGAGCCCGCCGGCGTTTTCCGCGAACTGGCGCATGCACTGCTTGCAGTTCCAGAGCGAGGCGCGAAAGGAGCCCGCCGAAGGTGGGTGGGGGCGGGTTAAAGTAGAGGTCGGGCGCATCGTAGGCGGGTGGGGCGCTCGAGACATCGTCGTTGCCGCACCAAAGCGAGCCGCTGACCGCCAGTCCGTGCGAGACGGGACCGCGGTCGACCGGCCGGAGCGCGCCCGGGTCGGGGTCGGGGAAGGAGTAGCTCAGGTGCCCGGTCTGGGTGCCGAGATTGCAGGGCTGCGAGACGACCGGCCCCCAGTAGTTGCCGCTCCAGTCGAGCGTGCTCGAGGGGTTGGTGGTCGAGAGCTGGTTCCAATTCTCGGTGACGCTGAAGCCGAAGGTGCCGTTGTCGTAGATGTCGTTCGGAAGTTCGCCCGAGGCGTGGCCGATGGGCCCGAGCGTGGTTGCGTTGGAGTCGGAGATGAAGACGCCGTCGCGTTTGTTGCTCCAGAGCGAGGAGCCGGCGATGGTTGCCTGCGCTGCCGTGTAACTGCTCGAGACCTGGTAGTCGAGGCCGTCGATCGCATTCGACCAGAAGGCGGAGTCGCGGATCGTCAGGTTGGCGTTGCTGGCGTAGAGGCCGTCGCCCTGCTTGGTGCTGCCGTTGAAGCCGTTGCTCTCGAATTTGGTGTGACGGATCGTGAGCGAAAGGCCCGATCCGGTGCTGCCGCCATTTGCGGCCAGACCCGAGACCTTGCTCGAGCTGACCGTCGAGTGGTCGATCGTGATCGTGCCGCCCGAGGCCGCGATCATCCCGTTCAGGTGCGAGGCGCTGCTGTCGCCGCCGTAGCGGATGTTGACGTAGTCGAGGGTCGAGGTACCGGAGCCCGACGGGAAGCTGATGCCGTTCCACTGGCCGGGAGCGGAGTCCGTGGTTGAGGAGAAGGTGATCGGGTTGGCAGCCCGTCCCGACCGCCGACAGGGAACCGCTAACCGTCAACAGGCGGCTCGAGGAGTTTCCCTCGACCGTCACCCCCGGGTCGATCGTCAGTGTCACGCCGGAGGCGATACTGACGTTGCCGGTCATCACGTACGGACTGTTCGCAGCAGTCCAGGTCGTGTTGGTAGAGATCGTTCCGGAGACGTTGGTCGCCCAAGCATTCGCCGGCCGGTCGAGCGCGACGATCGTCGCTACGAGGAGCGCGGCGGTGAACCAAGCAAGTGCATCACTGAGGCCCCCGGCTCTCGCGAGCTTTGCTGGGATTCTGTGGAACTTGAGCGGCGACCCTACGACCGGCGTGAACCTAGTGAGGAACCTGCGAAACGAAGCGTGCACGGACGACCCCCTCCTGAGCGGCGGTTCGATCGTCCTGGTCGCATCAGCGAGGCGGCCGCTGACTCGCGAACCGCTGGTGTTCTGACGGCGCCGCAGGTATCGCACATTTGGAAACAGAGTTCAAGGCCTGAGATGCGGAACGAGCGGCTTTTTCCCTCAGGTCGACGAAAGTTGGCAGTCGCCCTCGGATCAACGGTCGGCGCCGCGCGTGCAGAAGCCGGAGACTGGTCACGATCTTGGGAGCAGCAGCCCTCGGCCTGCCGAAAGGACACCATGCACCGAGAACTGGTCGACTTCCTTGCCTACTGCCGGCTCGAGCGGCGGCTCGCGCCGCTCACCTGCTCCGCCTACGAGCGCGACGTTGTTGCCTGCCTCGCCTTCCTGGAGCGGGAGGGAATCGTCACGGTTAGCGAGGTGCGGCCCGCCCAGCTGCGGCGGTTCCTCGCCGAGGAGGCGGCCCGCCGGCCGGCGCCGTCGAGCCAGGCGCGCACCGTCGCCGCGCTCAAGTGCTTCTTCCGCTTCCTGCTCGAGAACGAGCAGCTCGAGCGCGATCCGGCGCAAGTGCTGCGCACGCCGCGCAAGCGCGAGGCGCTGCCCGACGTGCTCGACCGGCGCGAGCTCGCGCGCCTGCTCGACGCGACCGAGCGCGACGACGTCTGGAAGCGCAAGCATGACGGTAAGCGCGAGCGCGACCGGCTGCTGCTCGCGCTCTTCGCCTACGCCGGCCTTCGACGCAGCGAGCTGCTCGGGCTCGACTGGGCAGACGTCGACCTCGAGCGCCGGCTGCTGAAGGTGCGCAGGGCGAAAGGTGGCCGGCAGCGCGTGGTGCCGATCCACCCTGCGCTCGAGCCGCTCTTCCTCGACTACCTCCGTGTCCGGGCGCACGACCCCGAGCCGGCGCTCTTCGTCGGTGTGCAGGGCCGACGGCTCTCGCAGACGATCCTGACCCAGACCTTCCTCCGCTACGCGCGGGCCGCCGGGGTCACCGAGCGCAAGCGGGTGACGCCGCACACGCTCCGACACGTCTTCGCATCCGAGCTTCTGCGCGCCGGGGCGAACCTGCGCCAGATCCAGGAGCTGCTCGGCCACAAGCACCTCGACTCGACGCAGCGCTACACGCGCGTGACGGCACACGAGCTGCGAGGCGCCGTGAAGCGGCTTCACTTTCCGGCTCGGGATCGGCAACGTCGGCGCGCGTACGCGTACGATCAAGACGGCGAGGGTCATCGGCGTGGCGGTTCCGCGGATATTCATTACGAGCGTTGACCAGGGGTCGCCCCCTGTCGCGCCCAGACGCGCGAAGCCGCATCGCTCTGCTGATTCTGCCCGACCGCACTGGCGGCCGAAGTCCTCGAACGACAACGACGTAGACCCCGCGTAGCCCCTCTAAGCGCCCGTTATTACTCGGCCGCGAGCACGGCGGGCGTAGCAAGCCGGCCGACCGGGTCGTCCGAGTAACGGCGAGGCGCCGTCCCGTAGAGCGGCAAGCCCCGTGCCGAGTAGCGCCGGAAGTGCTCGCGCACGAAGCCGCCGACGTCACACGAATGCTCGCCATGCTAATTGCGGCAACGACGTGAATAGTGAGATACTTCGACCTAAAGGAGCTGACTGATGAACCTCCGCTTCATCATCCTCCTGCTGCTCGTCGGAGCAGTCGGCGTATCTCTAGCGGTCGGCTGGACGGCTCATGCAGACGACTCCGGGTCCGATCCGACTGGCGTCCCGAATCCTCCGCCATATACAGGACCCGCTCCAACCAGCACCGTCGTTGGTTGGCAGCCGCAGCAGCCTGACTCCGCTCCTTAGGCGAGCGCTGCCTCAGGGCGGCATCTTCTTGCGTTTCGTTGACCCTAGAGGCAACGTGTGAAATGGTTGCGCCCCGACCGCTTGGAGGTAGAGATGCAGTTGAGAACACTGGCGTTCTGTGCGGTTGCTGCCATGAGCGCGACCCTCGTCCTCACGGTTCCCGCTCTCGCAGGTGAGACGGGATTTGATTCGTCCGGCACCGCACTCGCCGCCGACTACACGGGAGCGACACCCGCCGCAAGCGTCATTGGGTGGACTGCACCCGCCGGGGCGGCGCCGAACTCGCCACCAGGCGATGGAGGCGGCGATGGCGGGAGAAACGCGATCATCGCGTACGCGCGGCAGTACGTTGGGACTCTCAACACCGACAGCTCGGCGGGCTACAACAACGCCCAATACATCCACTTCACGAACGACTGCATGAACTTCGTATCGCAAGCGCTCAAGGCCGGTGGTTGGACGAACCAGAACCCGACCGCAGACTGGAGCGATCCCCGCGACTGGTTCTACTACGGTGGTAATCCGCCGGTTTACACAAGAACCTGGTCTGTCTCGTCGTGGTTCGCTCGCCACATCGAAGTCACCGGCAGGCGGAGCTTCGTCCGGTACTGGTCGCAAGTGCAGCCGGGCGACATCGTGCTGGTTGACTGGAACGGCAAGGACGGCGACGGCCATCCTCACATCATCCACTCAGCGATCGCCACGACAGTCGGCGCAAGCGACATTTATCTCACCTACCACACGCACAACCGCCTAGACAAGTCGCTCAAGGCCCTCCAGGCGGATCCGGCCAATGCAAATGCTGTCTGGTGGGTGGTGAGTGCGACGTAGAGCGCGCCGTCCGGCGCAAGCAGTTCTCGTCCTTTTGCTGGCGGCCGGCATCGGTATCGCTATTGGTCTCGCCGTTGACGCTACGCACGGCGGGACCGCGAAGCTTTCGGCGGCGGAGACGCAGCAGTGGCTTCAAGCGCGGGCGAAACAAGGTGTCCACGTCAGATGCCGTCCCGGTTCAGGACAGTGGCGGGATTGGGATTATGCCTGCGTCATCTTTGGCCCTGCCGTCCCCGGAACCACGGCGGAGAACACCTACGGTTATGACGTCGACAGCAAGAAGGTCATCGCCGACAGCCATTGACGCGGCCAATGCCTCTTCATCTGACGACGCTGCAGTATCAGCGCGACGCCGCCCGGCTCTGCGAGCTCTTACTCGCCTGAGGAGCACGCGAGGGGCCAGCGCCGCACCTCATTACGAGCGGTGATCCGAAGTCGTCGTCGGTCGCGCCGAGTCGCGCGAAGCCGCATTGCTCCAAGAAATCGCGTCAGCCGAGATGGCGGCCGAAGACCTGGAGCGAACAGGACGTGGACCCCGCGTAGACCCCGGACCACTCGTCACACGAGCCACCGTGCTGATGACGGGGGCGCTCAGGCGTGCCAGCCTCAGCTCCGCGTAGGCTGACGGTCAGCAGATGCCTCGGGCGCGAGAAAGAACTGGCGAAATGCATAGACCTGACCCCGATCCCTTCCAATGCAAAGACATGCTTCTGGGCTTCGCCGCCCAGCAGTGCCGCGTATCCGGGACGAATCTTCTGCTCCACGCATCGTGTGGCTGCGCCCAGTCCTCAGTGATCACGACCGCGTTGGGCTAACCCCATCCTCCGATTCTCAGCGACGGAAGAGGCGGAGGTGGCGAAATACAAGACCTGACTTCGGCCTTCAACGGCGCAGCCCGTACACGATCCCAGTGCGCCGAGCGAATCCCTTGGCTTCTTTTGTCTGCTTAAGTTCATTGTGTCGTATGAGCGAACGTCTAGAGGATCTCAGAAAGTTTTGGGACTTGTTGCGTTGGGAGACTGGCTAAGTAGGCCTCGCCCCTCTCGGTGTCTTTAAAGAAGAGAATCCCGTCTGGGGGATCCACCCACGAACCGAGTTCGAGGGGTTCGACAATTTCCGCCCGGCCGAGCGGTTCAACCTCATCGCGCTTGACGCCATAACCACGGTGCCGGTCGGCACGGTAAAAGAAGATCAGCCCGTCGTCAAGAAGCTCGAGAAGTGCTTGCTTTACAACTTCATCTATCTCACCTGACCTCTTTTCTGGATAGAACTTTTTCGCGACAAAGTACGCTAGCCCCACCTCCTCGTTTTTCGCTTCGCTTAAGAGGAGGTTCTTGAACTGTTGATAGCGGTCCGACTCGTTTACCTCAATCATGGACGGAGTATGGCGACGTCCCTCAGCGCCGCTCTACCACTGCGATGGAGGTATTGAGCATAGAGGCGTATCTCGGTGTGTTCGTACGAGAGACGGATTTGGCGAAACGCTTTCGGACCCGTCTCATACCATCTCGTTCCCGAACCAGTCTTTTCTTTGACCCAGCCACCACGCCTGCCAGCCTGATCCACAAGACTATTAAGGGTTGACCGGCCCCCAGCTTTTGGTCCAGTTCTTCTGAGGGACCGCCCCGCACCGCCAGCCCGCCGGGTGCCGTAGCCGAGCTGCGGCTGGGCTCGACCGACTGGTCCAGATCCTGTGTCGGTGGTTGCTGTCACGGACCTCCCTCACTGCAGCTCGCGGCATAGGCGCTGGGCGTCATCATGCCGAGTCCGCGGTGCGGGCGCAGGGTGTTGTACTGCTCGACCCAGGCGGCGATCACGACCCGGGCCTCGAGCAGGCTGTCGAACTCCTCGCCGTTCAAGAGCTCGTCGCGCATGCTGCCGTTGAAGCGCTCGACGTAGGGGTTCTGCTGGGGCGAGCCCTTCTCGATGAAGGCCTGGCCAACGCCCCGCTCGGCGAGGAAGTCCGCCAGCGAGGCGGCGATGAACTCGCGGCCGTTGTCCGAGCGCAGCAGCTGCGGCTTGCCGTGGCGGGCAAAGAGGCGCTCGAGCTCGGCGATCACCTCGGCGGCGCCGAGCGAGCGGTCGACCCGGCAGCCGAGCGCCAGCCGCGTGTACTCGTCGACCACGTTCAGGATCCGTAGCGAGGCGCCCGAGCGCGTACGGGCGGCCATGAAGTCGTACGACCAGATCTGGTTGGGGGCGGAGGCGGCCAGGTTCCAGGAGGCGTTGGCCGCGGCTCCCTGGGCCTTGCGCCCGCTTGCCTTCACCCGCCGCGGCGGCACCCGGTGGCCCTCCAGGCGCCAGAGACGCTCGATCCGCTTGCGGTTCACCTGCCAGCCCTCGCCGCGCAAGAGGGCCCAGACGCGGCGGTAGCCGTAGCGCGGGTGGGCGGCCGCGAGCTCGTTCATGCGCGCGACCAGCGCGCCGCTCGTAGTCCGGCTCGAGACGGCGGTAGCGCTGGCTCGAGCGGTGCTGGCCGACGAGGCGGCAGGCCCGACGCTCCGAGATCCGCCGGCGCTTCTGCAGGAAGCGGACGGCGTCACGGCGGCGCGCCGGGCTCACCAGTTTCCCCGTTGCAGATCCTTGAGCAGCGAGATGTCGAGCGCCTGCTCGGCGACGATCCTCTTCAGGCGGCCGTTCTCGGCCTCGAGCGCCTTCAGGCGCTGGGCCTCGTCCTCCTTCAGGGCGCCGTAGCGGATCCGCCAGCGGTAGAAGGTCTGGTCGGAGATCCCGATCCGCTTACAGGCCTGCGGGATCGTCAGGCCCTCTGCCTGCAGCTTCTCGGCCTGCCGCAGCTTGGCCACGATCTGCTCCACGCTGTAGCGCTTGGCGCGCATGCTCCACCTCCAATCTGGCTCTCAAAGTTGGCAGGACCCTCATACGCCCTGGACCAGATAGAGGGGGGCCGGACAACCCCTTCACGGAAGACGGCGGATACTGACGGGGTTCTAAAACATCGCGTTGCGATTGTCAATAGAGGGCAGCATTCCGCCTCGGCAGTTCAGGGTTGTCCGCGCTACAACCGGGCGGTGTTAGACAAGGCAGCGAGCGCCACAGCGGGCACTTCGGGAAAGTGCATCTGTGTCTCGCTGGCTATGGAGGTGAGTAGTCGCGCGTTTCGCGACTCTGTCGTTGTGCTCTCAGAGGTCGATCGAGAGGCCGCGCTCGGGGGCGAGCTGGCGCTCGAGCTCCATCAGGCGGCGGAGCCTTTGCAGACGCTCAGCATCGGGCTCGCGCGCGCTCGCCTCGAGCATGCGCACGCAGTCGACGAGCGAGGCGACCTGCGGGCGGGCGCCCCGGCCGAGGTTCTCGCGGAAGGCGCGGATGCGTAGGTCGTCGTAGCCACGCGTCCCCCAAGGCTCGGGCACGACCCGCAGCTCGCCGGCGCGCGTCTGCGCAGTCACCGGTTCGGAGTCGGCAAGCCGTTCGGCGAGATCAGGCTGCGGCGCCTCGAACTCCTCGAGCGCGTGTCCGAGCCGGCGCAGGTTCTCCTCCCGCAGTGAGGGGACGACGTCGAGCCCGTCAGTGGCCTCGGCGCTGCCGTGCACGACCCGGGCAAAGCCGCCGACCACCACGTAGCTGACCTTCTCCCGTTCGAGCGCCGCGAAGAGGGCGTAGGGGTCGAAGGGCGGCTGCCTGCTCACTCGCTTTGTCCGAGCCGCTCGAGCAGCGCCTGGACGCGCTGCTGAGGCGCCTGCGGCACGCTCTCGGCCAGCTCGGCGTCAAGCGCCGGCGTCTCCTCCCGCTCGGCGATCTCGACGCGCAAGGCGAAGCCGCAGGCCTCGACGACCGAGCGCAGGTTGGCGAAGCTCGGCTCCTGGGCGCTGATCTCCCAGCGCGCCACCTGGGCCCGCTCGCGGCCAAGGCGCGCCGCCAGCTCGGACTGGGTCAGGCCGGCACGGAGGCGCGCTTCGCGGATCAGCTGCCCGGCGGTCATGGCGCGCAGTCTATCTCCGTGTTGACCTAGCCGCTCGTACCTGATAAGTTACGCGACCTCTATGAAGCCCGGGTCGAGTCAGCTGTCGCTCTTCGACGAGGCCGTCTCCGACGAGCGCGCGACCCCTAAGGCTCATTCGGAGGGCGAGATGAAGGCTCCGACACAGCCTGTCGTTCCCAGTCGCCCTCAGTCGCACCCGTCCGTGCGGAGTGTCGAAGCCGCGCTCCTCACGACCCGAGAAGCGGCCGACCTGCTGCACGTCCATCCCCGCACCGTCCAGCGCCTGGTCGAGCGCGGCGAGCTAGCAGCGGTCCATGTCGGGACTGCCGTCCGCTTCGAGCGAACGGACATCGCCGATCTGACCGCGCGGCTCAAGAGTCGCTCGGCCCGACCCCCCGCCGCCCGGGCGGAAGTCACGCCCGACCGCAGCCGCGCTCGCGTCTCCTTCGCCGAGCGGCTACGGTCGCAACGAGATGAGCATCGAGCGGCGTAGGCGACGCGACGGCCGGACGGTCTATGTCGTTCGCTGGTACGAGAGTGGCCGGGACAGCACCAGGCGCAAGCGCACGTTCGACCGCCGGCGCGACGCCGAGCTCTTCGAGGCCTCGGTCCGGCGCGCCCGCCAGCTCGGCCAGCTCGCCTCCGAGGTGATCGGCTCGAACGCGACGCTCGAGGAGTTCCTCGTCGAGTGGTGGGACACCTATGCAGCCACGCACCTGCGCCCGAACACACTCGCGACCTACACGACGCTGCTCGACAAGTGGATCGTCCCCTACCTCGGCCGCAAGCGCCTGCGCGAGATCAACCGCGAGACGATCGACAGCTACGCCGCCCGGCTGCGCGTCGACGGCGCCGGCGCGCCGACGATCAACCGTACCCTCGGCGTCCTCCAAGGCGTCTTCCACCGGGCCGTCGAATGGCGGCGGCTCGGCTGGAACCCCGTCGTCGGAGTGCGCCGAGTCGCCCACACCCGCGCCGAGACGATCGACGCCCGCACGCCGGAGACGGTCGAGGCGATCCGCCGCCAGCTCGACCCGCAGAACGCCGCCCTCGTCAGCGTGCTCGCCTACGAGGGCCTGCGCCCGGCCGAGGCCTACGCGCTCGTCTGGGGCGACGTCATGGACGACAGGGGCAAGCCGCGCAAGCGTCTGCGCGTGCAGCGGGCGATCTCCGGCAACGAGATCTCGACCACGAAGTCGCAGCGCGGCCGCGAGCCCGAGCTCTTCAAGCCGGTCGCCCGCGAGCTCGTCGAGCTCTACCTCGCCCGCGGACGCCCGCAGGCCGAGGAGCTCGCGTTCCCGAACAGCCAGGGCGGCCACCTTCGTCGGCACAACTGGCGCCGCCGCGTCTGGATCCCGGCGCTCGAGCGCGCCGGGATCGCCTACTTCCGCAGCTACGACCTCCGCCACACTTGCGCGACGCTCCTCCTCTACGAGGGCCGAACGCTGAACGAGGTCGCCGAGCACCTCGGCCACGCCGACCCCGGTTTCACCGCCCGCACCTACGCGCACATCATGCGTGACGCCCCGCGCCGCCGACGCATCACGATCAGTGAAGCGATCCGCAGAGGCCGTGTCGCGGCCAGTCGTAGACCCCGGGTAGACCCCTCAGACGCGAAGCGGGCTGGTCGAGCACGCGAGTCGGAGAAGAAGTCCCTGCAAATCGAGAGAGCCGACGCCCGGACTCGAACCGGGGACCCCTTCATTACGAGTGAAGTGCTCTACCAGCTGAGCTACGTCGGCGGGATTCTCAGTGTATCGGCGGTTTCGTAGACTCACGCCCGTGCTTCGCCTCGTCATCGCCTGGGGGATCAACGCGCTCGCGCTCTGGATCTGCAACGGGATCTTCGGCAGCGTCCATATCCAGGGCGCCTGGGCCTACATCATCGGCGCGGCCGTCCTCGGGATCGCCAACACCGTGATCAAGCCGATCCTTGCCCTGCTGACGCTGCCGCTGATCATCGTCACGCTCGGCCTGTTCCTGCTCGTGATCAACATCGCGATGGTCGCGCTCGCCGAGTGGATCGCGCCGAACTTCTCGATCGACGGCTTCTGGACCTACGTGGGCGTGGTCGTGATCGTGTGGATCGTGAACTGGGCCGGGTACCGGCTCGTCGACGCGTTCGAGCGCGACCGCCCGGTCAGCCGCGTGATCTAGCCGATCTCGGCGAGATCCTCGCCGGAGAGCTCGAGCCCGGCCGCGACGACGATGGGATCGACCTGGTCGGGCCGGCGGAAGCCGGTGATGGCCCCGTCGACGGCCGGGTTGTGCAGCGTCCACGCCACCGCGACCGCACCGGGCGCCACGCCGTGCCGGTCGGCGACGCGCTTCAGCCGCTCGACCAGCTCGAGGTTGCGCGACAGCCTCGGCTCCCGGAAGGCAAGGGCGCGCGTGCGCCAGTCGTCGTCCGGGAGCTCCGCGATCCGCTCGCGGGTCATCGAGCCGGTCAGCATCCCGGAGCCCATCGGCGAGTAGACGATCACGCCGATCCCGTGCTCCTCGCAGTAGGGGAGGATCTCGCGCTCGGCGGCGGGCTGGATCAGCGAGTAGGGCGGCTGCAGCGTCTCGACGGGGGCGATCGCCTGCGCACGCTCGAGCTGCGCGACCGAGAAGTTGGAGACGCCGATGTGGCGTGCGAGCCCCTCCTCCTTCAGCGCGGCGAGCGCCGCCCAGCCCTCCTCGATCTCCTCGTCGGGGATCGGCCAGTGGATCTGGTAGAGGTCGACCGCGTCGAGGCCGAGGCGCTCGAGGCTCCCTTCGAGCTCGCGCCTCAGCGAGTCGGCCTTCAGGCTCTGGATCGTGGTGCGGTTCGGGCCTTCCGGCTGGCCGCCCTTGGTGAAGACGAACGGGCGCCGGTCGAGCCCGGCGATCGCGCGGCCGACGACCGCCTCCGAGTGGCCGAAGCCGTACTGGGCAGCCGTGTCGATCCAGTTGACGCCGAGCTCGATCGCGTGATGGATCGCCGCGATCGAGTCGTCGTCGTCCTGCGAGCCCCAGCCCCAGTCGTACTCCGCGCCGCCCATCGCCCAGGCGCCCACGCCGACGCGCGAGATCTCGAGGCCGGTCCGGCCGAGCTCGGCGGTCTTCACGAGCCGACCGCGACCGGGCCCGAGAAGGCGCGGCGGAGCTCGACGAACAATGCCTCGAGGGCCAGGCTCGCTGAGAGCTGGAACTCTTCGAAGTTGCGCCAGGTCTCGCGCACGAGCTCGGCCGCGCGCACCGAGCCCTCGAGCCGCTCGAGCGTGCCGTCCTCCCCGAGCTGCGCGGCCCGGTCGGCGTGGACGAGCGCGCTCTGCGCCCCGGCCGCCGCGGCGACGAGGTCGCGGTACCAGGCGGCGAGCTCCTCGAGCGCCGCGAGCAGCTCCTCGCGCTCGGCGCCGCGGCCCGCCCGGCGGACGCGCTGCTCGGCCTCGCGGGCGGTCAGGTCGAGCTCTTCCAGGGCCGCCTCCTCGCGCTCCTTCGCCTCGGCCGAGCGGGCCCGCGCCGCCTCCATGAGCTTCTCCGCCGCCGCGCCCGGGTCGAAGCCCGGGTCGGCGTAGACCGAGCGCGCCGTCTCGAGCAGCTCCTCGCGCCGCCGCGCCGCCGCCGGGTCGAGCAGCCGCTCGGCCCGGTCGAGCCGCCCGCCGGCGACGCGGGCGATCGAGGTCGCCTCGTCGTCGGAGAGCTGGGGCGCGCGGGCCTGCACCTCCTCGCGCACCGCGCGCTCCGAGAGCCGCCGGAACGGGATCGCCTGGCAGCGCGAGCGGATCGTCTCCGCGAGCGAGCCCACCTCGTCGGCGACGAGCACGATCACCGCGTAGGCCGGCGGCTCCTCGAGATCCTTCAGCAGCGCGTCGGCGGCCTCGTCGTTGAGCAGGTGCGCGCCGAAGAGCAGGTAGATACGCCGGTCCGCCTCGAACGGGCGCATGTGCAGGTCGCGCCGCATCTCGCGGACGGCGTCGATCCGGATCTGGTCGCCGAGCGGTTCGAGCACGTACAGGTCGGGATGCGTCCGCCGCTCGACCCGCGGGTCGCCTGCGAGCAGCTCTGCGGCAAAGGCCAGCGCCGTCGCCCGCTTGCCGACCCCGGCCGGCCCGTGGAAGAGGTAGGCGTGGGCAGGGCCCTCGGTGAGCGCGGCCGCGAGGAGGCGCTTCGCCTCGACCTGCTCAGGAATGCTCTCGAACACCCTCGAGGATCTCCTCCGCGATCTCGCGGGGCGGCCGCGTCCCGTCGATCGCCACGATCCGCTGCGGGAACGCCGCCGCGAGCTCGCGGTAGGCCTCGGCGACCCGGGCGCGGAAGTCCTCGTCCTCGCGCTCGATCCGGTCGCCGGGCTCGCGCCGCCGCCGCGCCGCCTCCCCGGGGTCGACCAGGAGCAGGAACGTCCGGTCGGGAAGGATCCCCTTGATTGCGTGGACGTTCAGCTCGAGCACCCGCTCGACGCCCAGGCCGCGCGCGATCCCCTGGTAGGCGAGCGACGAGTCGAGGTAGCGGTCGCAGACGACGTCGGCACCGCGGGCGAGGCCAGGAGCGATCACCTCCTCGACGAGCTGCGCGCGAGCCGCGGCGAAGAGGGCGGCCTCCGTCCAGGGCGCGATCTCCGGGCCCGAGAGGATCAGCTCGCGGATCCGCTCGCCCGCCTCCGTTCCGCCCGGCTCGCGGGTGGCGACGACGTCGCGCCCGTCCGCCGCGAGCGCCTCCGCGAGCAGCCCCGCCTGCGTCGACTTTCCCGAGCCGTCGATCCCTTCAAAGGTCACAAACACCGCGCGCCTAGGATACGGCCCTTGCGAGCGATCGTGACAGGAGGGGCCGGGTTCATCGGCTCGCACGTGGTCGACGCGCTGCTCGCCCGCGGCGACGAGGTGCTCGTCCTCGACGACCTCTCGAGCGGCAAGCGCGAGAACGTCCCCGACGGCGCCCAGCTCGAGGTCGCCGACGTCCGCGAGCCGGTCGACGCGCACTTCGAAGGCGCCGAGGCCTGCTTCCACCTCGCGGCGCAGGTCGACGTGCGGGTGTCCGTCGAGCGACCGGCGGACGACGCGGCCACGAACGTGCTCGGGACGATCCGGGTGCTCGAGGCGGCGCGGCGGCACGGGACACAGGTCGTGTTCGCCTCGACCGGCGGTGCGATCTACGGCGAGTGCGACGGCCCTGCCCCGGAGAACGCAGAGCGGCGGCCGGTCGCGCCCTATGGCGTCTCCAAGCTCGCCGGAGAGGAGTACCTGGCCGGCTACAACCGCCTCTACGGCACCCGGTACGTCTCCCTTCGCTACGGAAACGTCTACGGGCCGCGGCAGGACCCCAAGGGCGAGGCGGGCGTGGTCGCCATCTTCCTCGGGCGGCTCGCGGCGGGCGAGACGGCGCGGATCTTCGGCGACGGCGGCCAAACGCGCGACTACGTCTACGCGGGCGACGTGGCCCGCGCGTCGCTCGCGGCGGCCGGACAAGACGGCGGCGTCTTCAACGTCGGCACCGGGATCGAGACGTCGGTGCTCGAGCTGTACGAGCTCTGCCGGCGGGTCGCGGGCTCCGAGCTCCAGGCAGAGCACGCCGAGGCCAGGCTCGGCGAGCTGCAGCGCAGCGTCCTCGACGTCTCGCTCGCCGGGCGCGAGCTCGGCTGGCGACCCGAGGTCGACCTCGAGGAGGGGCTGCGGCTGACCTGGGAATCGCTCCTGGGATGAGGCGCACAGCGCTCGGCGGCCGAGACGCCGCTCGCGGCGTCTCGCTCAGGCCGCGTGGGCTTTGCCCACGCGGCCGTCTGAAATGACCGGTCGACACGTCCTTCGTCAGGCGTTACCACCGTTGGGGGTGGCCGCCCTCGGGGCGCTCGTCTTCCTGCCGGCGCTCTGGTCGGGTCTCGTCGGTGACGACTACCCGCTCGTCACGCTGATGCGCCACTTCCACGGGCTCGGCTGGGCCTTCGACCGCAACTCGGCCGGCCAGGCCGGGCACGCGGGCTTCTTCTACCGGCCGCTCTGGGTGAGCTGGGAGAGCTGGCTCTACCGGCTCTGGGGCCGCGACGCATTCGCCTTCCACGCGGTCAACCTCGCCCTCTACGCAGCGATCGTGCTCGAGGTCTGGCTGCTGGCCCGGCGGCTGATCGGCTCGCCGGCGGCCTGGATCGCGGCCGGCTTCTTCGCCGTCTACCCGCGGCACGGCGAGTCGGTCGTCTGGATCACCGGCTCGACCGACCTGACGGCAACGCTGCTCGCGCTGGCCGCGGTGCTCTGCGCGGTCTCGCGGCGCGAGTGGGTTCGGATCGGCGGGGCGGCTGCGTTCGCCGCGGCCGCGGCACTGTCGAAGGAGAGCGCCTTCGTCCTACCGGCGCTCGCGCTTCTCGTCCTCTGGCTGATCCCGCCGCCGGACCTCGCGCGCCTCGGGCGGCGCCGCTACCTCACAGCAGTCGCGATGCTCGCGTCGCTCCTCGCCGTGTTCGCGGTGCGCACGATCGTGATCGGCGGCATCGGCGGCTACGAGGGCGCCTACCCATGGCGGCCGCTGCGCGTCGTCGTAGTAGCCGTCTCCTACGTGGTGGCCGCGGTCAGCCCGCCTCAGCTCGAGCTCGTTCGCAACCCGGTGCTACTGCTCGTCCCCGCTGTGCTTCTGGCCCTGCTCGTCTGGCGGCTGTGGGGCATGCGCCGGCAAACAGGCGCGCTGCTTGTCGCGGCGACCGGCATCGCCTGGTTCGCGGTCAGCGCGCTCCCATCGCTGAACATCGCAGTCGACCTGAACAACGCCAACGGCGAGCGGTTGATCTTCCTCCCGTCGGTCGGGCTCGCCCTGCTCGTGGCGGCGGTGGTGCCTTGGCGGCCGTGGCTGCTCGCGCCGCTCGGCGTCGTCCTGGCCGCGCTCTGCCTGGGCACCGCCTGGAACTGGGTGATCGCCGGCCGGATCTCGGCGCGAATCGTCCGCCAGGCGACGCGGCTCGGCCCGCGGAACGGGGAGCTCGTGCTCCTGACAGCGCCGCTGACCTACCGCACGGCGATCGTGTTCACCGACGGCGACATCGACGACGCGGTCGCGCAGGCCGGGCGGCGCGACCTCGCGACGGCGTTCTGCATACCGGTGCACGTCCGCTCGCAGAAGGCGGGAGCGGTTCGCCTCCAGCGGCTCCCGGACGGCAGGTTCCGCGCACGCTCGACCTGGGATGCGCCGTTCGACTTCCCGGTCCTGCGCAGGCAGGCCGCCCTCAACGGCGACTGCGACTTCTCGCGCGGCGGCCCCGCGGACTTCCCGCCCGGGCTCCGCCGCCTCGCGGTCGCGGCGCCGCACCCCTCGCGGCCGGCGGTGTTCGCCTACTTCGACGGGCACGACCTAAGAAAGTGGTAGGTCCGTCTGAAATGACCGGTCGATCCGTCGGCTTCGAGAGAACGACTTCGGCAGGGAAGGATCAAGCCGTTTCGCGGCGAAACCGATGCTCCCCGTGGAGCACGCGTTGCCGAACCCCAGCCGGCCTCACCCCTGGCGAACGATCGCCGTCGTCGCGGCCGGAGTCGCGACCCTCGAGCTGCTCGGCCTGGTCGTCGCCGGCACCGCGCTCCTGGCCAAGCCGGTCGCCCAGGCAGCGCGCGCGTCTGCGCGCAAGCACGTGACCGCACCGGCGAAGCCGAAGGCGCCGACGACGCCGATCCTCGCCCGCCGGGCCGTGCGCGTGACCGTCCTGAACGGAAACGGGATCGCGGGCGCCGCGGCAACCACAGCCTCGCGCGTGCGCGCGCGCGGCTACAAGGTCGGGCTCGTCGGCAACGCGCGCGGCAACTACGGCCGCAGCGTCGTCATCTACCGCGGAACCTTCCGCCGTGAGGCGGTTCGGCTCGCGCACGACCTCGGCCTCGCCCTGGTCTCGCCGCTCGACGGCCTGCGGGCCCGCGACCTGCACGGCGCCCAGCTCGCCGTGGTGCTCGGCCGCGCCTGACGCTTCAGTGCGTCTCCGTGACGACGTAGGCCGCCAGGTCGCGGATCTGCTTGGCAGTCAGCCGCGCCTTGAACGACGGCATCCCACTGGCACCGTTGGTCACCGCATCGACGACGGCACCACGGCTCGGCGGGTCGGCGTCGAGGTTCGTCCCGATCGTCCCGTGTGCGCCGGCCGCGGCGAGCGTGTGGCAGCTCCCGCAGCCGAGGTCCGCGAACAGCGCCTTACCGGTCACAGGGGCCGCCCCGGAGCGCGTCGTCCCGCAGCCGGCCAGCATGCCCGCGAGCCCGGCCGGCGCCAGCGCCGCGATCACCAGGAGTGCCTGCCGTCTCCGAGCCACGACCGGGTCTTATCATCGGGCGAATGCCGGACGAGGACCGCAAGCAGGCCGAGATCGACTACCCGCGGGCAATCGGCGAGGACGGCCGCGCCTGGCTCCGCTCGAAGCCGTTCGGGAACGAGCCGCGCGAGTCGGCGCGCCTGCTGATCGACTTCGGCTACGTCTTGCAGCTGCTCGACCTGCGCGCCGGCATGAGCCTCTGCGAGCTCGGCTGCGGCTCCGGCTGGATGACCCGCTTCGCGGCCCGCCACGGTCTCCACGCCGAGGGCTACGACATCTCGCCGGAGATGATCGAGATCGCCCGCGAGCTGGCCGCCGAGGAGGGGCTCGACGTCCACTTCGAGACCGGCGACATGGAGCAGCTCGACCTCGGCCGGCGCTTCGACAGGTGCCTGCTCTACGACGCGCTCCACCACACCCCGCGCGCCGAGCTCGTCTTCGCGACCGCGCACCGCGCGCTCAAGCCGGGCGGGATGCTGCTGCTCGCCGAGCCGAACTGGAAGCATCGCTTCCAGGGGCGCGAGGCCTCGGCGGAGTACGGCGTGACCGAGCTCGGCTACAGCCCCCGCCGGCTCAAGCGCCTGCTGCGGGAACAGGGTTTCACCGACATCAGCCGCTTTCACAACACGCGCAAGCGGCTGTTCTCGAACGCACCGCGCGACGTCGCCGCGCACGTGGCCGAGCCGCTCGTCTACCGCGCGCTCGGCCCCTTCTGGACGCAGATCTGGCTGCGTGCCCGTGCGACCTGACGACGACCGCAAGCAGGCCGAGGTCGACTATCCGCGCGCGGTCGGAGAGTCCGGGCGCACCTGGATCCGGCTGAAGCCCTTCCAGAGCACGCCGGACGAGACGGCGCGCCTGCTGATCGACTTCGCGCACGTCGTCCAGTTGCTCGAGCTCGCCCCGGGGATGACGTTCTGCGAGCTCGGCTGCGGCAGCGGCTGGATCAGCCGGCTCGCGGCGCGCCACGGCGTCCGCGCCGAGGGCTACGACATCTCGCCCGAGATGATCGAGATCGCGCGCGAGCAGGCCGCGGAGGAAGGGCTCGACGTCCACTACGAGGTGGGCGACATGGAGCAGCTCGACCTCGGCCGGCGCTTCGACGCCTGCCTGCTCTACGACGCGCTCCACCACAGCACGCGCCCGGACCTTGTCCTGGCGAGCGCCCGGCGCGCGCTCAGGCCGGGCGGCCGCGTTCTCCTTGCCGAGCCGAACTGGACACACCGCTTCGGGGGCCGGAAGGCCGCGGGCGAGTTCGGCGTCACCGAGCTCGGCTACACACCGCACAAGCTCAAGCGGATCCTCCGCGACCAGGGCTTCACCGATATCCGCCGCTTCCATCCGGTCCGCAAGCGGCTGCCCTCGAACAGCCCCGGTGACGTCGCCCTCCACGTGGGCGGGCCGCTGGCCTACCGCGCCCTCGCCCCCGTCTGGACGCAGATCTGGCTGCGCGCCTCAGCCTCCTAGCTTCGCCTCGAGCTGCGTCAGCAGCGGCGGCGCGAGCGAGCCGTAGCGGTCGAGCGCCACGGCACGCTGGAGCGGCGCGAGCGCGGCGCGGTCGTTGCCGAGACCGACCTCGAAGAGACCGAGCTCGTACCACGGGCGCCAGTTGAGCGGCTGGCGGTCGATCGCCTTGACGTAGAGCGCGCGCGCGGCGCCGAAGTCGCCGAGCCGTTCCGCGGCCCCGGCCTCGACGAGCGGCGGGTCGATCGCGAGCGGGTCGAGCGACCCTGCCCGGTGGGCGTCGCGCGCGGCGGCGGCGGGCCGCCCGGCCTCGAGCGCGGCGAGGGCCGAGTCGGTCTCCCGTCCCGCGAACCAGGGCGTCAGCAGCGAGTAGGCGATCGCGAGCGCCAGCGCGGCCGGGACCGGCGCCAGCGTCCAGCGCCGTGCGGCCGGAACCGTGCGCCCGCCGCCGAGTAGGACGCCGACCGTGAGCAGGAACGGCGCGCAGAGCGCGACGAAGTCCCAGTCGAAGTCGACGAGCGAGTGGAGCAGGCAGGCGAGCACCCCGACGATCAGCGCGGCCGCCACCGCGCGCTCCTCGCCGTCCAGCCCGCGAAACACGCGCGTCACCCCGACGCCGGCCGCGGCCACCGACCCGAGCGCGAGCAGGAAGCCGACCACGCCGGTCTCGCTCAGGAACTGGAGCGGCACGTTGTGCGGCTCGGTGACGACGACGTTGTTCGTCCGGAAGAGCCGGTGCGCGAGCTCGAACGATCCGGCCCCGCTCCCCTGTGCCGGCTGGTCCTCGAAGGCGCGCCAGGCCTCCTTCCACCACTGCCAGCGGCTCGTCGAGCTGATCGTCGTCAGCCGGCCGGGCCCGACGGTCTCCGAGGTGTTCGTCGCCGGCTGGGTGAAGTCGCGGAACCAGCCCTGCGGCTTCGACTCGGCCACCAGCGCAATCACCGCGACCGCGACGCCCACCGCCAGCACGCCGAGCGCGGCGCGCCCGACGAGTCGCCGGCGACGATCGTCCAGCGGCTTCTCCGCCTCCGCGAGCGAGCCGAGGTACGCGAGCGCCCCGACCGCGACCGCGCCGAGGACGAAGACGAACGCGAACCAGGCGCCGTCGCGCACGCGCGTCGAGTGGGCCTGCGCGTCCTGCGCCAGCCCGGGCCGCGAGAAGGCCCAGACCGCGACGCCCAGCCCGGCCCCGCCGCCGAGGAGGAGCGCGGCCGCGCTCTCGATCCGCGGCCCGCCGAGCACGAGCCACGCCGCGATCGCGATCGCCGCGGCCAGCACGCCGCCGCGCGAGTAGGTCAGCAGGATCGCGACCACGAGCGCGTAGGTGTAGACGACGCCCGCGGCGCGCAGCCAGTGCGGGTGCTCGCGGCGAGCGGCGAGCCAGAGCGCCAGCGGCAGCCCGAACACGAGCAGCATCGCGAGCGCGTTCCAGTACCCGATCGGCGCGCCGAGCCGCGCGATCCGGCCCGAGCCGCCAAGCGCCGGCACCGCCTTCCCGAGCAGCGCCCAGCCGAGCGCGAGCGCGACCACGACGGCCAGCACGTAGGCCCAGAGCCTGCGCGCGCCGGGCACGTAGGCGCCGGCGGCGAGCCCGATCGCCGCGAGAGCAAGGTAGACGAGCCCGCGGTTCAGGTAGGCCCAGGAGCGGTCGGGCTCGATCGACCACAGCACCGACAGCCCGCACCAGGCGACGAAGGCCGCGAACAGCCCGAAGGCGACGAGCGCCTCGGTCCCGAGCACGGGCCGCTCGAACAGCAGCGCCCAGGTCGCCAGCGCGCCGGCGGCGACGACCGCGGCGAGCCCGATCCAGACGAGCCGCCCGCCCGACGAGCCGTCCGAGAAGAGCACGGAGACCGCCAGGAGAGCGCCGGCGGCCGCGAGCGGGAGCAGCGCCGCTCGGCGCTCAAGAGCCCTCCACATCAGGCCGATGAGGCTAACAGCGAGGCCGTCCGGCGCTTCGTTTACAAAGCGCTAACCCGGCGATTACCATGCGATCACGCAGGACGGGCAGACTGGCCGCGCCGCACCCACTGCCCGGCAACCAGATGCGCAAGCGCCCAACAGCGCACATAACAGCTCTGATCGCCCTCGGGGCAGGGCTGGCCCTGGCCGCTCTCATGCCGGGCCCCGCCGTCGCTGCCACGCCCTGCTGGCAGCAGGTCCTGAACGACTGGTCGAAGGGCCATGCCATCGGCGTCTACCCGCTGCACTGCTACCGCGACGCGATCCGCAACCTGCCGGAGGACGCGCGCGACTACTCGGACGCAGCAGACGTGATCAACGCCGCCCTTCAGGCGCAGATCGCGCACAGGGAGAAGCGCACGACGCAGGGGGTCAACCCGTCGGCCGGAGGCGGCTCGAACGGCAACGGCGGCAGCGGCGGCAGCCCGTCCGCGACCGGCCACGATCCTTCGCCCTCGGCCTACCGGCGGGCGATCGACAATCTCGGCACGAGCAACGCCGACGCCGTGCCGATCCCGCTGCTCGTCCTCGCCTCGCTCGGCGCCGCACTGCTCGTGCTCGCCGCCGGGTTGACCGTGACGAAGCGGTTACGCGCTCTCCGCACCCGGCGCAAGACTCCCTAGGCCAGAGCCTCTTCCACCGCCCGCTCGAGCGATTCGTCTCTCCCCTCGGCCCGGCCAACCTCGAAGGCGGCTCCGGCGCGGTCGAGGATCGGCTGCACGAGCTCGGCGCGGTCGGCTTCCCACCCGGCGACGGGCGCGCGCTCGGCCTCGCTCTCGATCGCACCCAGAAGCCGCCCGGCGAGCCGCTCGTCCCCGGCGTCGACGGTCGCGCGCGCCACCAACGCAACCCCGTGAACCATCCCGATTCGGTCGTCGATCCGGCGCGCGAGCTCGAGCGCCTCACGGGAGCTGCGTGCGGCATGGGCAGTCCGCCCGAGCTCGAACAGGAGCGACGCCTGACTGACGCGGGTGTGGATCTCCCACCACGAGAAACCGGTCTCGTGGCAGAGCGCGATGCTCCGCTCGTAGTACGCGAGCGCATCCTCGTCCGCGCCGGCAGCCTGCGCGAGCCAGGCCAGGAACGAGAGGCACTGCGCCTCGCCCTTCGCGAAACCGACCCGGCGGAAGTAGTCGAGGCTCTCCTCGACGAGTGCACGGCCCTCTTCCTCGTGGCCGGCCTGCACCAGGTTGACGCCGAGCCGGTGGCACCCGACCGCAACGCGCAGCTCGTCGCCGCACTGACGGAACTCGGCGAGGCTCTCCCGGTACAGCTCGACCGCGCTCGCGGCGCTGTTCGAGACGGCCGCGGAGTTTCCCAGGCACCGCAGGGCCAGCGCGTGCAGCCACGTGGAGGAGACCTCCCCGCGGGCGAGGAGCGCCTCGACCCAGTGCCCGCCCTCGACCGGGTCCGAGGTCATCCAGAAGTTCTCGAGAGCGCACGCCAGGCGAAGGCCGGCCTCCACCTCGGAGGTGCCGACCGCCCGGTCGAGCGCGGCGCGGATGTTGTTCCGCTCCGGGATCACGAGCTCGTGGCGCATCGGCCCCTCGGCCTCGATGTTGAGACCTGCCCGCTCGGCCAGCTCCGTGAAGAACTGGACGTGGCGGCCCCAGATCTCCTCCGTCTCGCCGGATGCCTCCAGCCGCTCGAGTGCGAGCTCGCGGATCGTCTCGAGCATCAGGTAGCGCTCGCCGCCGAGGTGCTTGAGCAAGCTGGCTTCGACGAGCGCGTCGATCCCGTCGAGGCCCGCGTCAGCGATCGCCTCGGCCGATTCGAGCGAGAACGTCGAGAAGACGCCGAGCCGCGCGAAGAGCATCTGCAGCTCGGGGTCGAGGAGGTCGTAGCTCCATTCGAGCGTGGCCCGCAGGGTGCGCTGCCGCTCCGGCACGTCACGCCGGCCCGAGATGAGAACGGGCAGGCGTCGCTCGAGCCGCTCGAGGAGCGCCTCGGATCCCAGCGAGCGCAGCCGCGAAGCCGCCAGCTCGATCGCCAGCGGCAGGCTGTCGAGCCGACGACAGATCAGTCGCGTGGCCTCATCCGGGACGAAGTCCGGGCGGACGGCCAGCGCCCGCTCGGTCAGCAGCTCGAGCGCATCGTCGTCGGACAGCGGCTCCAGCGGGTACTCGCGCTCCCCTGCGATCCGCAGCGGAGCACGGCTCGTGGCGAGGACCTTGACGCTCGAGCTCGTCGTCAGAAGCTCGGCAACGACCGGGGCTGCAGCCAGGAGGTGCTCGAAGTTGTCGAGCAGCAGCAGGTCGCGCCGGTCGCGGAGCTCTCTGAGGTCGCGAACGCCGACGGCCGAGGCGATTGCCCCGGTCACGAGATCGGGAGTGGGCACTCCCGCGAGCGGGACGAAGAAGACTCCGCCGCCGAGCTCCCCGACCAGCTCGCCTGCGACCTGAAGAGCGAACCGCGTCTTGCCGGTGCCGCCGGTTCCGGTCACGGTGACCAGGCGGGCGGAGTCGGAGAGCAGCTCGACGAGCTCAACCAGCTCGCGCTCGCGCCCGATGAGCGGGCTCGCGGCGATCGGGAGGTTCGTCGCGTTGAGGCTGCGCAGCGGCGGAAACCCGTTCTCGCCGAGCTGGTAGATCCGCTCCGGACCCGTCAAATCCTTGAGCCGGTGCTCACCGAGGTCAAGTAACACTGTGTTACTTGGATCGAGAAGCGCGGTGGCCGCGGCCGAGACGAGCACCTGGCCGCCGTGGCCGACGCCGGCGATCCGGGCCGCGCGGTGGACGTCGAGCCCGACGTAGCCCTCGTCGGTGACGATCGGCTCGCCGGTGTGGACTCCCATCCGCACGCGGATCGGGCCTTCCGCGAGCGCCGCCTGCGCCTCGCCCGCAGCCGCCAGCGCGTCACCGGCCCGGGCGAAGGCGTAGAAGAACGCGTCGCCCTGGGTGTCGACCTCGACCCCGCCGTGGTGGCTGAAAGCCTCCCGCAGGGCGAGCCGGTGCTCGGCGAGCGCGTCCGCGTAAGCGCCGCCGAGCTCGTGCAGCAGCTTGGTCGACCCCTCGATGTCGGTGAACAGGAAGGTGACGGTGCCGGTTGGGAGCTCGCGCATCAGGCGCCCGCGCTCGGCACCGCCATGGGCTCCTCCCGCTGCTCGCGCTCGACCTCGATCCGCGGCAGCCACTCGAGCCAGCGCGGCAGGTACCAGTTCCACGAGCCGAGCAGCCGCATCGCCGCGGGCAGCAGCACCGAGCGGATGATCGTCGCGTCGATCAGCAGCGCGATCGCGATTCCGAAGCCCATCTGCTGGAACATGACCAGGTCGCCCTTCGCGAACCCGCTGAAGACCGCGACGATGATCAGCGCCGCTCCGGTGATCAGCCGCGCGGTCGAGGCAACGCCGTGCGTGACCGCGTCGTCGGTCGAGCCGGTCGCGTCGTAGCGCTCCTTGATCCGGCTGAGCAGGAAGACCTGGTAGTCCATCGAGAGGCCGAACAGCACCGAGAACAGAAACAGCGGCACCCACTGCTCGATCGCGTGCGCGCGCTGGAAGCCGAGCAGCCCTGCGCCGATCCCGTGGCGGAAGACGAGGATCACCAGCCCGTAGGCCGCGGTGATCGAGAGCAGGTTGAGCGCGATCGAGACCCCTGCGATCACGACCGAGCGGAAGACGACGGTCAGGATCACGAAGCTGAGCCCGAGCACGAACGCGAACACGATCGGCAGCCAGTGGTTCATGTCGTGGATGAAGTCGACGTTGTCGGCCGTGTCGCCGCCGACGAGCACGCGCACGTTGGTACCTCGGAACGCCTGCGGGGACCTCCTGCGAGCGCAGCCGCCGGACCGCGTCGAGCGCCCGCTCGCTGGTCTTGTCGCCGGCGACCAGCACGCCGATCGCCGCCACCCCCGGCGCGAAGCGCACGTCGCTGCCGCCGCCGAAGACCGGATCGTTCGCCAACTCGGCCCGCAGCCGGCGGATCCCGGCCAGCACCTGCGGCGAGCGCACGTTTCCCTCGACCGCGATCAGCGCCGGGCTCGCGCTCTGCTGCGGGAAGTAGCGCGTCAGCGCCTCGTAGCCCTTCTTCGCCTCGAGCCGGTCCGGCAGCGTGCTGACGCCGCTCGCGCCGAGGTTGAGCCCGACCGCCGGCACCGCCAGCGCGACGAGCAGCGACGTGAACACCACCAGGTAGACCACCGGCCGGCGCATCACTCCGCGCACGATCGCGCCCCAGAAGCGTCCCTCCTGCCCCTCGCTGCGGCCGATCCCCGGGATCCGCAGCGCGTTCACGCGGTCGCCGAGCAGCCCGAGCAGCGCCGGCAGCAGGGTCAGCGCCGCGATCACGGAGACGATCCCCACCGAGATCGCCCCGACGGCAAGGCTCTTCATCACGTTCGAGGGGATGAGCAGCATCCCCGTCAGCGCGATCACGAACACCGAGCCGCTGAAGAGCACCGCGCGGCCGGCGGTCGCGCCTGAGGCGGCGATCGCGTCGAGTTCGGCCCGGCCGCCGACCCGCTCCTCGCGGTAGCGCGAGACGACGAACAGCGAGTAGTCGATCCCGAGCGCCAGCCCCATCCCCGTGAGCATGTTCACGACGAAGACCGAGAGCGTGAACGCCTCCGCCACGAGCGCGCAGAGGCCGAGCGCGACCATGATCGCGATCAGCGCCATCACGAGCGGGATCAGCCCGGCGACCACCGCGCCGAAGACGAGCAGCAGGATGATGAACGCCGCCGGCAGGCCGAACTCCAGCTCGCCCGACTTGAGGTCGTGCTGCGAGAGGTCGTTGAAGTCGTGGTCGAGCGTCCCCTCGCCGGTCATGACGACGCTGAAGCCGTCCTGCCCGTCCTGGCGCTCGACGAGGCTCAGCAGCCTGTCGACGTCGGCCTTGCGCTGGACGGCGAGCAGGACCGCGTGGCCGTCCCGAGAGATCCCCGCGGGCCTGATGTGCGCGACGACCCCGGTCGCGCGCGCCTTCGCCTGGAGGCCGTGCACGAAGAGCTGGAAGCGCATGTCGGTCTCGAACTCGCGCGCCGGCGACCGCACGACGATCAGCTCGTCAACGCCGTTCTTGTCGGGCGGGAAGCGCTGGGCGAAGATCCGCTCCGCCTGCTCCGAGGCCGGGTTGCCGGTCGAGTGCCCCTGGGTCGTCAGGTTCCCCGGCAGGAACAGCGCCGAGCAGGCGAGCCCGAGCACGATCGCGACAAGCCAGGCGGAGAGCGTCCGCCACGGATGACGGCTGCACGCCCGCGCGAGCCGCTCGGTCACTCCCATCGACGCCAGTATGCCCGCGTCTGCGAGGCGGAAAAGACCTCAGGCGGAGGAGAGCTCGTCCTCGTACAGCCGCTCGCCGCGGTGGAGGCGGCGGGCGATCTCGAAGGTCTGCCGCTGCGAGCGGTCGGTCGGCGCATGCGCGGCGAGGTAGCGCGCCGCCGCGATCAGCGGGAGCCCCGCGTCGTCCGTGCCCTGCAGGAGGTCGTGCTGGCGCACCGCCGCCTCGACGCACTGGATCGTGTGGAAGTTGCGGTCCTCCCGCAGCAGGCACGCGGCGAGCATCGCGATCAGCTCGTCGGGCTCGCCGCGGTACGAGGCGACCAGCTTCGAGGCCTCGTCCACCTGCTGCTGCCGGTCGAGCAGCTGCGGCAGCTCGCTCAGCACGCCGTGGCCGTCCTCGGGCAGCGGCAGCCGCGTCGCCGGGACGTTCAGGAAGCGATCGAGGTGGACGCTCATCGCCGCGTCGAGCACGCCGCGCAGCAACTCGCGCGAGGGCGAGCGGCGCAGGCCCTGCTCGACCGCGTTCGCGAACGTGAACGTGTGCAGAGCCGTATCCCAGTCGCCGAACTCGTTCGTCGTCGGGAAGCGTGCGATCCGCGTGACGGCCGCGTGGGTGACCGCGGACGCGAGCTGCACCGCCGAAGCGCCCTCCCGTAACGCCGCGAGCAGCGCCTCGAGGAGGTCCGCGGGCTCGCCCTCGAGAACGAGCTCGACGAGCCCGGCGCGGCCGTCCCACGAGCCCGGCCCCGGCTCGGGCAGCCGCTCGAATGCGTCCTCCAGCAGCGCGACCAGGTCGACCGGGTGACGCCAGGCGTTCGCCTCCTCCATCCGCTCCGCGAACGCGAGCTGCGCCGGCAGCGAGGCGAGGACGGCCTCGGCCCGCCCCCAGCCCGCGACGTCCAGCGCCTCGAGCGCCTTGTTGACGAAGTCGAGCGTGTGGCCGCTGTCGAGGTAGCGGTGGTCGGTGGCCGCGGTGAAGAGCATGCTCGCGAGCTGCTGCGGCTGCGCGCCCGCCCGCACCGCCGAGACGAGCGCCCGCTCGGCGCCCTCGGCGTCGCGCACCTCGACGAAGCTCCGGAACCAGCGCGCGAGCCGCTCCGGGCTCGCCTCGCCGGGCAGCGGCTCGAGCGGGAAGCGCGGCTCTTCGCCGGCGGCCTCCAGAGCGACGTCGCTGAGCCCGTGGTAGAGCGCCGCCGCGCGCTCCTCGGCCGGCGCGCGCGGGACGAGGTTCATCAGGCAGGTGAGCGTCGTGAGCCCGCGGGACCAGCCGCCGCTGCGCCGCCGCACACCGAAGTCGACCCCCGCACGGAACCCGTCCGCCCCGCTCGGATCCGCCTCGACGAGCACGATCGCCGCCTTCGCGACGACGAGCGGAATGTTCCGTTCGAGCCCGACCCGGAGGCGCCGCCGCTGGTGCTCGACCTGGTCGTTCCGGGGCGCAACGTCGACGTAGACGTCGTCGCCGTCGATCTCGACCGGGAAGCGCCGCAGCTCGTCCGCGAACTGGTCGAAGGTGCCGCCGGTGCAGAGGTCGAAGCGCGCGTGGTGCCAGTGGCAGGTGAGGATGCCGTCGCTGACCGTCCCCCTGTGCAGCGGAAAGCCCATGTGCGGGCAGCGGTTGTCGATCGCGTAGACGTCGCCGTCCTCCAGCAGCAGGCAGACCGTGTGGCCGTTCAGGCTCACGACCAGCCGCCCCTTCGCCCGGAGCTCGTCGAGCGACGCGGCCCTGGTGGTCAGCTTGCGCGTTTCCACCAGTAGCGGGGGTCGTCAGGCTCCTCGGCCGCCAGCTCGTCAAGGCTGACTCCGCGGTACTGCTCGAGCGTGAACGACGTCTGCGCCGAGAACCCGACGGCGCTCAGCGAGAAGGTGAGCGGATGGACGTCGAGGTGCCAGCCTTCGAGCGGGCCTGGCTCGCGGAGCCGCGCCTCCTCCTCGTCGGTGCGCGTGTCGAGCACGACCGCACCGCCGTGCTCGCCGACGAAGTGGTCGTGCCACACGGCGAGGCCGCGGGTGCGATCGGCGACGTACGCGTTCAGCAGATCGTTCGCCTCGCGCGCGCTGACGCCCGCCGGGGCGAGCGCGTGGACGAGGTGGCAGCGCGAGCTCACGTCGTAGAGCCTAGAACCTCAACTATTGTTTAAGTCAAGTGGCTTCGCAGCTCTCCATCGGCGAGGTCTCGGCGCGCAGCGGCGTCGCGCCCTCGGCGCTGCGCTTCTACGAGCGGCGGGGGTTGATCGAGGCCGTGCGGAGCGACGGCAACCAGCGCCGCTACGACCGCGCCGTTCTCCGCCGGATCGCGTTCATCCAGGCCGGCAGGGCGGCGGGGGTCACGCTGGCGGAGATCCGGCGCGCGCTGGACGGCCTGCCGAGGAGCCGCACGCCGAGCGGCAAGGACTGGGAGCGGCTCTCGAACAGATGGCGTGACGACCTCGACGCGAGGATCGCGACGCTGCAGGCGCTGCGAGACCGCCTGTCGACCTGCATCGGCTGCGGCTGCCTCTCGATCGACCGGTGCGATCTCCTGAACCCGGACGACGAAGCCGCCGGCCGGGGCGCCGGCGCCCACTTCCTGACGGCGGACAGCCCTCGCGCGTGACTGCCTAGTACTCGTCGTTCTGCGGCAGCTCGTCGGTGATCTCGTACCACGGTGCCTTCGACCCGACGAAGATGTGCTCGGTCGGCCGGATGCTCGGCTCGTCCTCGAGCGACCCGAGCGCGACGTGCACGTACTTGCCGTCGCGGACGACCGAGTAGAGCAGCGATCCGCAGACGCCGCAGCGCGTGTGGTTGCCGTCGTCCGAGCCCCAGACGAGCAGCGTGTTCGCGCCGTCGGTGACCTCGAGCTTCTCCCGCTCGATCCCGGCGAACGGCTTGAAGGCCGAGCCGGTCGCGGCGCGGCAGTTCGAGCAGTGGCAGTTCGCCGCGTAGAGGAACTCGTCCGCGACCCGGTAGGAAACGGCGCGGCACTCGCATCGTCCGGCCAGCTCTGCAGCCATCTCGACTCCTTTCTCGTGGGCTCGGTCTCTAGGACGACTCGTGGGCGCGTGGCTCATCGCCGACGAGCCAGCCGATGCGCTCCAGCACGAGGTCGGGATCGCCCATGTGCCCGAGCTCCTCCTCGACCACGACCTCCGCGCCGGGAACGTTGGCCGCGAGCCATTCGCCGTGCTGCACCGGCACGAGGACGTCGGTCGGCCCGTAGATGACGCGCGTGGGGACGCCGATCTCCGAGACGTCGAAGCCCCAGGGCTGGAGGATGGCCAGCATGTCGTCGGCCCAGCCGAACACTCCCTGCCGCGACCGCCTCGGTCAGGTCCTGGCGGATGACGTCATGGAACTCAGGGCGGGCCAGCGCGGCGCGGTCCGCCTCGGAAAGGCCCCAGTCGTCGCCGATGACCTTGGAGGGGTCGGCCGCGACTCTCTCCAGCGCCTCCGCGGCCTCGCGCTCGAGCTCGGGCACGTAGACCTCCTCGCCCTGGAGGGCCCATTCGATCTCGCGGACGTTGAGCGGGTCCATGCCGGTGAGCCAATCGATGCCCGCGTCGTACGGCGCCGGCGACGACGCGCAGGCTGCCCGCGTCACGCGCTCGGGCAGGCGCGCGGCAACCGCGAGCGCGTGCGGCCCGCCACCCGAGCCGCCGGTCACGGCGAAGCGCTCGATCCCGAGCGTGTCCGCAATCGCGGCGAGATCCTCGACGCAGTCGACGACGCGGCGGCCTGGTCGCCGGTCGGAGCCGCCGTAGCCGGGGCGGTCGTAGGTGATCACCCTCGCGCCGGCCTCGACGTACTTGCCTTCGTCGTGGTGCCGCGCAAACCGAGAGTTGGGCGTGCCGCCGAGCGAGAAGACCGGGAAGCCGTTCGGGTCGCCCCACTCGGCGAACGCGAGACTACGCCCGTCCCTTGCCTGCGTCACCTGATCGCTCAGCACCGGCCGACCCTATACCGGCACCTACGTTCCGGCGGAGCCGCCGACCTCATCGGCTCGGCCCGGCCGGCCTAGCGTTTCGGGATCCGGACCTTCACCGAGGCGGAAATAGGCGGCGAGAGGTTCTCGTCGACGCAGCCGGCCGGCGCCGCCGGCGGCTCGACGCAGGGCCCGCGCGTCGCGTCCACGGACGCGTCGACCTCGTTGGTCTGCGCTCGCTTGCCCGGGCGCACACGTTTGCGTAGCGAATAGGTGCCGCCGGCGTGGGTCCGCACCTTGCCCCAATAGACGACACCGCCCGGGCCGCCGAAGAAGAAGACGGGGACTCCGGCGCGCGGCTGGCCGAGCGCGCTCAGCTTCCCGGTCACGAGCACCGTCTTCGTCTTGCGCAGATAGTGCGCGTGGACGGTGAGGACGTGCGGGATCAGCACGCGAGCCCTTGCCTCGAACGCGCCGGCATCGTTCGGAGTGGCCGTGCCGACCGTGTAGGGCGTGACGAGCATGCGCCACAGGAAGGTCCCCGAACCGGGGTTGGCGATGATCGACCCGCCCTTGCGGGACACATCGATCCCGAGAGCGTCGTAGCGGAGGCCGTCCGGGGCGCCGCCCTGATTGAACGGCACGTACGGAGAGGCGAGGCAGGAGACCAGCTTGAAGGCGCCGAGAGCGGTCTCGCCTCCCGTCGTCGGGTCGACGTAGAAGCGGATCGTGACCGAGCGCTTCAAGACCTTGAACGTGGCCGTCCAGAAGGCGGCGTGCATCCCCGCCGCGCAGGCCTGCGCGGCGGGGTCGCCGGGAAGCGTCGCCGGGTCGCCCGCCTTCACGGTCACGCTCGCGAAGTCGAACGGGATCGACTTCGTGTAGTAGAGGGCGAAGAGCGCCCCGACCGGCGTGCCGGGCGCGACCGAGGTGTCGACGCCGAAGCCGGCCGGGACGTAGACGACAAGTCGCGCGGGGGCCGGCGCCTTCTCCGACGGAAGGACCTCGAGACCGGCTCCGCCGCCTATCGACGCCGGGAACGGGACGACCACGAGCTGAGCAGCGGGCGGGCCCGACGCGCCCGGCCCCGCGCCGGCGAGGGTCAGCGCCACCACCGCGGCCCCGCCGAGCGCCAGTGTTCGCCGAACCATCCGCATCCCTGCGCCTCCCGCCCGTATACCCGAAGGATGTCAGATGTCAGCCGAGGCCGTGCCGCGCGGCGGTCGTAGGTGATCACCCTCACGCCGGCCTCGACGTACTTGCCTTCGTCGTGGTGCCGCGCAAACCGAGAACCTGACACTGGTAGCGTCGCGCGATCAGCAGGCGCGAGTGGATCGAGCTGGCAGTCGACGCGGTCCTGGTAGCCGCCGCGGCCCTTGCGCACTTTCTCGATTGGTACCCCGTCCTCACCTTCGCGCTCGCCGCGCTCGCGATTGCAGGGCTCGCCCGATCCGTTGGGCTCGCGACCGAGCAGCTCGGCGGCCGCTTCGGATCGTCCGGCGCCGGTGCAGTGCAGTCGGCCCTCGGCAACCTGCCCGAGCTGTTCATCGGCCTCTTTGCGCTCAACGACGGCCTGATCGAGCTCGTCCAGGCCTCGCTGATCGGCTCGATCCTCGCGAACAGCGTTCTCGTTCTCGGGCTCGCCTTCACCGTCGGCGGGCTCCGCAACGGACTTCAGAGCTTCAATGCCCCACGCGCGCGCATCATCGCCACGCTCGCGGTCTTGGCGGCGGCGATCCTCTCCGTTCCCACGCTCGCCCACACCTTCCACGCTCCTGCGCAGGCGCACGAGAAGACGCTGAGCCTGATCTGCGCCGGAGTCCTGCTCGCCGTCTTCTTCTTGACACTTCCGGGCCTGCTCCAGGCGCTGCCCGGCGAGCCGGCGCACGAGCGGCCGCGCTGGTCGCTCGTCACGACGCTCGTCGTTCTCGGCTCGACCGCAACTGCAGCCGCGCTGGTCAGCGACTGGTTCGTCGAGGCTCTCCAGCCGGCGATCGAGATCTTGCACATGAGCCAGACCTTCGCGGGGCTGGTCGTGGTGGCGATCGCCGGGAACGCCGTCGAGAACGTGGTCGGCGTCCAACTCGCGGCCCGCAATAAACCCGACTTCGCGATCGCCGTGATCCTGAACTCGTCGCTGCAGGTGGCACTCGCCCTGGCGCCGGCTCTCGTCTTCGCGAGCCTGCTGTTCCCGGCCACGCTGACGCTTGTCTTCTCGCCACTGCTTGCGATCTCGCTGCTCTTCGGCGCCGGGCTTGCCGCACTGGTCGTCTACGACGGGGAGAGCACGTGGTCCGAGGGCGTGATGCTGATCGGGCTCTACTCGGTGATTGCGGCCAGCTTCTGGTGGGGTTCCTGATGCTCTCCCGGCCGCACGGTTCCGTCCGATCCCCCCTCTATTTTGGGCGGTCCGCTCGACCCGCGCCGTCCCGCGCGAGCCGTGGCGCAGGACATACCATTCGGAGAGGCTCGGGAGGCGAAAAATGGCGTCAGCAAAGGCAGTGGAGACCGTCGAGATCAGCGACCAGCAGCTCGTGAACACCGTCGCGCAGGAGGGTGCGAGCCTCGGCGTGCGCCGCTTCTTCACGATCCCCGGACGCGACCCGTTCGACGAGATCGAGTGGGAGACGCGCGACGCGCTGATCCCCGGCAAGGACGGCCCGGCCTTCGAGCAGAAGAACGTCGAGTTCCCGAAGTTCTGGTCGCAGACCGCGACCAACATCGTCGCCCAGAAGTACTTCCGCGGCCGCATGTCCTCGCCCGAGCGCGAGACGAGCGTGCGCCAGATGATCGGCCGCGTCGTCTACACGATCGGCGCCTGGGGCCGCGAGGGCAGCTACTTCGCCGACGAGGAAGAGGCCGAGACCTTCGAGGCCGAGCTGAAGGCGATCCTGGTCAACCAGTACGCGGCGTTCAACTCGCCGGTCTGGTTCAACGTCGGCTTCGAGGAGAAGCCGCAGTGCAGCGCCTGCTTCATCCTCTCGATCGACGACTCGATGGAGTCGATCCTCGACTGGATCCGCCGCGAGGGGATCATCTTCCGCGGCGGCTCGGGCTCCGGCGTCAACCTCTCGCGCCTGCGCTCCTCGAAGGAGCAGCTCTCGAAGGGCGGCTACGCCTCAGCGGCCCGGTGTCGTTCATGCGCGGCGCCGACGCGTCCGCCGGCACGATCAAGTCCGGCGGCAAGACGCGGCGCGCGGCCAAGATGGTCGTGCTCGACGTCGACCACCCGGACATCGAGGAGTTCATCTGGTGCAAGGCGCAAGGAGGAGGAGAAGGCGCGCGTGCTCGAGGCCGCCGGCTACGACATGTCGCTCGACTCGCCGCGACTGGGCCTCGATCCAGTACCAGAACGCCAACAACTCGGTCCGCGTCACCGACGCGCTTCATGGACGCGGCCGACGCCGACGCCGACTGGAACCTCGACCGCGCGCACCGACGGCGCCGTCGTCGACACGGTCAAGGCGAAGCGAGCTGCTGCGCCAGATCGCCGAGGCCGCGTGGAAGTCGCGCCGACCCGGGCGTCCAGTACGACACGACGATCAACAAGTGGCACACGCTCCCGAACACGGGGCGCATCAACGCGTCTAACCCGTGCTAGCGAGTACATGTCGATCGACGACTCCGCCTGCAACCTGGCCTCGCTGAACCTGCTCAAGTTCCGCCGCGAGGACGGCGAGCTCGACGTCGAGGCGTTCGAGCACGCGGTCGACGTCGTCTTCCTCGCGCAGGAGATCGTCGGTCGGCTACTCGTCGTACCCGACGCCCGAGATCGAGCGCAACGCGCAAGGCCTACCGCCAGCTCGGCCTCGGCTACGCGAACCTCGGCGCGCTGCTGATGGCGCGCGGGCTGCCGTACGACTCCGACGAGGGCCGCGCCTACGCGGCGGCGATCACGGCGCTGATGACCGGCCGCGCCTACCGCAAGTCGGCGGAGATCGCCGCGCGGCATGGGCCCGTTCGCCGGCTACCAGCCGAACGCCGGCGCGATGATCGGCGTGATGTCGAAGCACCGCGCGTCGGTCGGCAACATCGAGAACACGCGACGTCGTGCCGAAGGACCTGCTCGCCGCGGCCCGCAAGGCGTGGGACGAGGCGCTCGAACCTCGGCGAGGTGCACGGCTACCGCAACGCGCAGGCGACCGTGCTCGCGCCGACCGGCTGCCTCGTCGGCGACAGCCTCGTCTCGACGAGCCGCGGCCTCGTCCGGCTGCGGACGCTCGGCGACCCGGTCGGCGCGAAGTGGCAGGACCTCGACCTCGAGGTCGCCACCGACGAGGGCCCGCGCCAGGCGACGAAGTTCTACGTCAACGGCTTCGAGCAGGTCGTCTCGATCGAGACCGGTCGCGGCTACCGCATCCAGGGCACGCCGACGCACCGGATCAAGGTCGTCGACGCCGAGGGCAACTGGGTCTGGCGCCGCTTCGCCGAGATCCGCGAGGGCGACCGCGTGCCGCTGATGCTGAACGGCCTCGTCGGCGAGCCGCAGCACGGTCGAGCTGCCACCGCTCGGCGAGCTCTACTGGACGGCCGACTCCGCAGACGCGCGTGCCGCGCGAGATGACGCGCCGAGCTGGCGGAGCTCGTCGGCTACTTCATGGGCGACGGCTCGCTGCACGCGAAGGGCCTGCGCTTCTGCGTCGCGCGCGAGGACGAGGACGTCGTCGAGCGCCTCAGCGATCTCGGCGCCGCGCTCTTCGGCCTCGACGCGCACGTGACGCCAAGCAGGGCTACACGGAGGTCGCCTTCAACTCGGTCCCGCTCGTCCTCTGGTGGGAGGCGTGCGGCTTCGCGAAGCTGCCGCCGTCCGCGGAGCACACCGGCAAGGGCTGGCACCCGCACATCCCGACGCCGTGCTGCACACGAACGACCGCGAGGTCTACGCGGCCTTCGTCCGCGGCCTGTTCGAGGCCGACGGAACGACCAGCAACGGCTACGTCTCCTGGAGCACGACGACGGAGAGCTTCAGCCGCGACGTCCAGAGCCTGCTGCTCGCGCTCGGCTTCGTGACGACTCGCAAGGTCGACGTCCCGAAGTCGAACTGGGGCATGAACGACCGCTTCGTCCTGCGGCTGCTGAACGTGGCCTCCGCCGAGCGGTACCTCGAGGAGATCGACTTCATGTCGGTCCGCAAGGCGGCGTCGCTCTGGACCGGCGACCACCGCCAGGCCTCGCGCGCCGACCACATCCCGGTCAGCCGCGAGCTCGCTCGACGAGCTCGCGCCCGAGAACGACTCGCTGCGCAAGACGATGCTGATGGCGCTCGCCCGCCGCGGCGACGTCTCGCGCCGCTCGGCGACGCAGCTCCTCGAGCGCACCGCCGACCCGGAGCTCGAGCACCTGCTCGGCTTCTACTACGACGAGGTCGCGACCGTCGAGACGCTCGACGACCAGCCGACCTACGACCTCTCGGTGCCCGACAACGTCACCTACGTGGCCAACGGCTTCGTCAGCCACAACACCATCAGCTTCATGATGGATTGCGACACGACCGGGGTCGAGCCCGACTTCTCGCTCGTCAAGTCGAAGAAGCTCGTCGGCGGCGGCGAGATCACGATCCCGAACAAGACCGTGCCGATGGCCCTCGAGAAGCTGGGCTACGCGCCGCGCGAGGTCGAGGAGATCGTCGCGTTCGTCGACGAGCGCAACACCGTCGATCGGCGCGCCGAACGTGAAGGCCGAGCACTACCCGGTCTTCGACTGCGCGATCGGCGAGCGGGCGATCCACTACACCGGCCACGTGAAGATGATGGGCGCCGTCCAGCCGTTCATCTCGGGCGCGATCTCGAAGACGGTCAACCTGCCCGAGACGGTCTCGGTCGACGAGGTCTCGCAGCTGCTCCTGGACGCGTGGAAGCTCGGCGTCAAGGCGATCGCGATCTACCGCGACAACTGCAAGGTCGCCCAGCCGCTGTCGGGCCAGAAGGACGGCGCCGCGCAGCTCGAGGCGGCCCCGCCGGTGCCGCTGACGAAGCGCCGCCGCCTGCCGGAGGACCGCACCGAGATCGGCCGCAAGTTCCGCGTCGGCGACTACGAGGGCTACATCCACGTCGGCACCTACGACGACGGCGCGCCGGGCGACATCTTCGTCGACATCGCCAAGGACGGGACGACGATGTCCGGCCTGATGAACTCGCTCTGCATCGCGGTGTCGATGGGCCTGCAGTACGGCGTCCCGCCGGAGGTCTACGTCTCGAAGCTGACCCACATGCGCTTCGAGCCGAGCGGCCTGACGAACGACGCCGACATCCGCGTGGCGAAGTCGATCGTCGACTACATCTTCCGCTGGTTCGGCAAGAAGTTCCTGACGACGGAGCAGCAGGAGGCCGCGGGGATCCTCTCGCCGGAGGTGAAGGCGCGGCTCGCGTCAGCAGCTCAGCGGCGAGTCAGCGCCGGCCGCGGAGGGCGTGGAAGCCGCCGGCAGCCGGCCAGACGGCCCTGTTCAACGCGTGGGAAGACGCCGTGGAGTGCGCCAAGTGCGGCGGCCGGATGGTTCGTACCGGGCTCGTGCTACACGTGCAGGGACTGCGGGACGAACACCGGCTGCAGCTAGCTAGCAACCGACTGTTTCCCCGTGGTGCCTGGCACTCAATTGTAGGCTGCGCTGGCCTTCAGCTTCTCCCCGGTGGGTCGGTCGTTCAAGACACTGAGAAACCCATTAAGGGCTCGCCACGATCTGCGCAACAACCCGGAAGGTAACGGCAAGTATCGTAGTGAACGAGCATGGCCACGCCATCTCACCAAACTCCTGCACAGGCCGCCCCGCTTCCGACCTTTGCTGGGATACCTCGGGTCCACTTCTGGGAGGACTACGGTCCGGTGGGTGAGGGCGCTTCGGAGGCGCACTACATACGCGCCGAGAACGGGAGCGAGTACATCGCAAAGGGACCCACGCTGAATCCGGGCCTTCCGTATGTCGCAGCCAATGAACTCGTCTGCGCTCAGCTCGCCACCTCTCTCGGCTTACCGCTTCTCGACTTCACATTGATTGAGCATGGGCCTGCCCTCTACTTTGGGAGTTCCTGGTTGGAGAAGGGCAAGTCGTTCTACCCTGGCCTAGATGCCACCCTCTTTAAGCGCGCCAAGAACCGGATCCGGGTATACGACATTGTTGCGTTCGACTACTGGACTTTTAATACGGATCGCAATGCGCACAATCTCTTGCTCCGCAAAGGAGGAACTGGAGGCGGCACTGCAGAGCTGCTAACTTTGAACGATCACAGTCATGCGGTCATTCAGCCGGGTAAGACGCCCGCTGGCCTCGCCGCAGACGTCACGTCCGTACCCCTAATTCATCTCGACTTCGTACGTGCTGCGATTCGCTCACGAACCAACTTCTCTGCCGCAGTCGCGTTGATCGAAGGTGTTACAACTGCTACAATCCGCAACGCGGTGCAAGGCGTGCCAGACCTCTTTCTAGATGGGGCCGGCAAGAATGCCGTCGAGGACTTTCTAACGGATCGACGCGACGGCCTTCGGGCACTCATCAACGGCGACCTGGCTGCGTTTCCGAGGCTAGGAGGAGTGCCACTATGAGGTCTGCAAATTACTCTGTGGTTCGCTACATCGCAGATCCGGCCCGCAATGAGCCCCAGAATGTTGGAATTATCATCTGGAACGACGAGCGGTTTGGCCTCGCGATCGACGATGCTGCTCTTGCACGCGTTGTTCGCGATAACCCCCACCTCGAGCGGGATGGGCTGCTCTACCTAGAAGGGTTCTTGAGGCAACAGCTGGCGAGGACGGTCCCGCCATTCACTGAAGATGGCTTCCTTCGGATTGTCTTGGAACAAGCTGGATTTCCGGTATCGCTGACACAGCCACGCGAAACCACGACCGTCGATGGCGACCAGACTGGCCTCGAAGAGACTCTGGAGCGATTGATGAAACGCGTGGTACGACCAGCGCGCCGTCGCGGCGGGCCAGCCGGTCTCAAGACGACGTCGATGCTCCAACGCGATCTCAAACCATTGATTGAACAACAGCGGATCGCCCGCAACTTTCCGGTAGAAGCGAGGACCGGCGTGAGGAGGAGCGTCGATTTCTACGCGAACTCCGGATCGAACATCGCCCTAGACGTTGTCAATTTCGCGCTCTCAAGGGCGGACGACATTCGTGACAGAGCCGATCAAGAGGCATTCAAAATCTGGGATCTGTTGCAGAGTCCGACAATCGAGACCTACTACGTGCTCCCTGTCTTCACCGAAGACGAGTCGATGTACGACGCTTACGAAACAGCGCGGTCAATCGTGACGGCAACCGGAGGTCGCACCACGGCCGATGTCGATGAGGCTCGTGAGCTTCTGGTCGGTGCAGCCTCACCTGCGCTCTTTAGAAATGTAACCGGAACGCCGTGACTCGGTCGGCAGCCGACCGTGAACCGAGTGACGTCCGGCGTCAGGTCTTGCATTTCACCGCCTGCGCTGCTCCGGCGGAACTCAAGACCTGATCCCGCACTGTCCCCAGATGTCGGCTCTCGTCAAGCGCCTTCGGGGTTACAGGTGGATCAGGGCTCAGAACGCGGTGAGAGGCTAACCGCCAGGGCTAATCGCCAGACCCACCGATCACGCGAATCGAGTTGCCGCCGCTGCCGTTCGGCTCGATCAGGAGGGTCATGTCTACGCCGCCCAGGGCGTGGTCGTCGCAGAGGAACGCATCAGCATCTGGCGCCCAAAGCGCGTCGGTGCGGTGCTTCCCGTCTACCGGACTCGGCTCCTGCCAGACTCGACAGCGGACACCGAGCCGGTGCTTGCCCGGTTTCCGACAACTGGGGATCGAGCAATCCGGCATCTAGGACGCGATGCCCGCCTTGCGCATCGCGGTGGAGACACGCAGCTCAAGGCCGGTCGCCGTCTCCGCGAGGCTGGCGAGCGCGTCGTAGCTCGCGCAAGTTGGGTGCGGCGTCGAGGTCGATGCGGAAGTGCCGCAGTTCCTTCTCCAACGACGACACCCGCTTGGCGAGTTCCTCGACAGCCCGCCGCTCCTGCAACGTGGGTGCCTGCCGGCGAGCCTCCGCCAACGTCAGTTCCTCCTCGTCGATGTACGCCTCCAAGATGGCGTCCGGCGTCACTTCGATGTCGCGTGCCTCGGCCTTGATCTGTTCGAACTCGCGCGTCTTGCCCTTGCTCTTCTTCTTGCTCTTGTTGATGAGCTTGTCCTGGACGGCTGCTCTGCCGCCACTCGCCTCTCGGTCATCTCGGGGCGATGTCGCGCGAGCGTCTTTGCCGTCTGTCCGGCACGCAGTGCCACATAGGGGTCAAGCTTGCCGCGGATGATCGCCTGCAAGACGTGCGGCTCCATCGCCAGCAGGTCGAGGCGATCCTTGAGCGTCCGAGGAGCCATCCCGAGTTCCTTCGCCATCTCCTCATGCGATAGGTGCCCGTTCTCGTTCATCAGCCGCTCGATAGCCACTAGCTCCTCGCCGATCTGCCACCCGCGCCGCTGCATGTGCAAGTTGAACATCGCGACGACCTCATCGTGTCCGGACATCCGGGTGACGATGATGGCCGGGATCGCCTGATCCCTTCGAGCTTCGCGCAGGCGTAGCGGCGTCTCCTCGATCAACTTGTAGAGGTCGTCGTACGGTGCGACGATGACCCGGTCGAGAATTCCGAGATTCCGGATCGAGTGGCGCAAGCTCTCCAACTCGTCTCGTTGAACCCGGAACTTCGGCGCGAGGGTTCAACTCGTTCTTGATGATCTTCTCGACGGGCAGCCACTTCAGCTCACGCTTGCGGCCGATGGGCGGTGGGTTCATGACTGATCTCTCTTCTCCCTCGCCATGAGCGTCTGCGCCGTTCAGCGCGAAGGTGTTAGGGCCGGTGCGATGGATTTCTTCCGGCGCACGGATAGCGATGGCGACGACCGACCGTAGTGGGTCAACTGCGTCCGTTTGGAATCCCGACTCTTTGAGTCGCTGCCAGATTTCGCGCGCATGTAGAGGACGGTCAGCTTCGCGCAATGCGCCGATAACGGCGTCCCGCCAAGACGGCTGCCCAGCCTCGGCGCGGCGGATCCGCGTTGCCCGACGCGCGTGCACCCGAACCGCAGCATCTGGCGGCTCGGCGTCGAACTCGCGACGGTACAACTCCTCGGCAGCCTCGATCCGCCGCTCGACCGAGTTCAACTCGTGATGCCGGTCGCGTAGCTCCTCTTCAAGAAGGCTGCGTGTCCCTCGCAGCGTCGCAAGTCGGCGCTCCAGCGAGGTGCGGAAGTCGTCGTCCATCTCGTTCGGGATACTCGCAGCCCGCAGTATCCCTGTCAAGGGCAATTGGGTCTTTCTACAGGCTGTGGAGTTTACCCACAACTGTGGAAAGGGATGTAAACGGATGTTGTCGTCCTGCCGCAGTTCGCGACCCGTGACGGTTGCTCCGACCCTTACGTCGTCTCATTCCAGAAGCAGGATGCGCCCTGCCCGCAGCCCGTTCCACCGACGTCCTCCTCCTACCCGGACTCTGCCGGAGAACCGTCTTCTGATCGAAGCACGTAGTTCGGAACGTGAAATTTGTCGTCGTCTACGGGCCGCGCCGCAATTGCGGCGTCTATCAACGACTTCGATAGCAGTGGCGTTTCGGCGGTGGGCTTCGGCGACATGACACCCTCGTGCCTGATCACGAGCGTCAAAGGCCGTGCAGCCTGGGCTTGGAAAGTCGAGACTTGTGGGAAGCAAGCTACGGCGGTGCTGAGACCCTTTGCCGCGAGAATCTGCTCGAAGAGTGGTAGGAGCACCTCAGCTGAGAGTACGTCGAGCTTTTCGTACGCGAGACCGACCTGGATGGAGGGCATTAGGTCTGCGCCTGGGAATAGGAGTCGAAAGTACGCGAAGCCCTCGATTGCTAGAACTGCCGCCTGGATCAGGTGAGCCTCAGTCACATACTCGACGCGTGAGGGAAACGTAGTTCGCACGAACTGTGGATTCCCGACCGAGGTCAGATCATGGAACAGAGCGTTGCGAAGCGTTCCGAATTCCTGCAGCCGAAGGGCCAGTTCTCGATCACGAAGTGCTCCGCGGCTGAAGTACGACTCGACGGCCCGGAACTTCTCAACGAACTTGCGCGCCTGGCGTGGTTGCTGCGGAGGCGCCGCGAGAGACACGTTCCTAGCGTTGAGTTCCGCGTCCCGCCAGGCCACCTTGTAGAGCGTCGACACATAGGACTCGAGAGCTAGGAACCGAAGGCCTATCGCCGGGATCACGTACGGGTTCCCTCCTAGCGAGTCAATCCGCTGAAACTGGTTTAGAGCGTCGATCGAGATGTAGAACGCGTTGTTCGACGACTCGTGCCAGAAGAAGGGCTGGGGTGGATCCCCTCCGTAGACATAGCCGACACTGCCGACGGGCGCGTCAGCAACCAACGCCTCAAGTCTGTTGGTCACACCGGGGAGCGTACGCCCGATAACCGGCGAACCGTCGTGTATTGCGGGCCTCTTGGTGTCAAGCGAAACAGGGACGATTCCGTGAGCTCTCGGGCCGGTCGAAGTCGGCCGTATGGCGGATTAGCAACACGGCTCTAGCGGAGCAGACGCCGCGCGCCGACGAACTCGCCGCGAAGCGACCTCAGGCTCACGTAGCTCACCCGCGCGCCCGTGTACGGGGCCTGGATCGCGGCTCGCCGCGAGACCACCAGCACGACGTGGCCGCCGCCGTTTGTGAAGACCAGGTCGCCGGGTCGCAGCCGCGCGAAGCGGACTCGCGCGCCGAGGGCCATCTGGCCCCAGGTCGAGTGCGGAAGCTTCCTCCCGATCGAGCGGTACGCGGCATAGACGAGACCCGAGCAGTCGAAGCCCGCTCGTCCACTTCGTGCTCGCCCGCCCAGACCGTCCTGCCGCTAACCGTTTCCCGCTAGCGGCGTCGCAGGAGACAGGTGAGAGCGACTCTGACCCCGGTCGCGATTGCCGTGCTCTTCGCGCTCGCCGGGTGCGCGGGAGGCGGCGCCTCTCTGCCGAGGCACCCGACTGTCGCCGGGCCGTTCGTGCAGGGCGCGAAGGGCGTCTGGCTGTTCCGGCCGGCGGGGAAGCCGAAGCGGCTGGTGATCTTCTTCCATGGGCAGGGCCCGCCGGTCGAGGCGACTCCGGCGAACCATCGGGACTGGATCGACCACCTCGTCGCGCGCGGGGCCGCGGTCATCTACCCGCGCTACGAGACCGGCGCCGAGGCGGGCGTGCTCGACCCTGCGATCGCCGGCGTGAAGAACGCGACCGCCCGGCTCGGGCTCGAGGGCGTGCCCGTGCTTGCGCTCGGCTACTCCCGGGGCGGCGCCCTCGCGGTCGAGTACGCAGCGGTCTCCTCCGCCCGGCACGTGCCCGTCCCCGACGCGGTCGAGGGCGTCAACCCCGTCGGCTTCGGCGAAGAGTCGCGGGCGCGTCAACCTGAAGCCCCTCGGGCCGCAGACGATCCTGGCCGTGCTGGTCAGCGACCAGGACCCGACCGGCAGGAACGGAGCCGGTCTGCTGATCGGACGCCTCAGCCAGGCCGGCTTCCCGGGGAAGCAGATCGAGGTGGACGTCGCGCGCTCGCATGGCTCGTTCGTCGCCGACCATCTCGCCCCGCTGAGCTCGTTGCGTGACGCCCGCGCGGCCTACTGGGCCCCGACCGACGCCCTCATCGCCGGCCTCGCCCGCCGCAAGTAGCACTTCGGGATCCCCGGTGTCTGGTCGGCCAATTTTTCCTAACAGACGGGCTCTAGCATCGGGTGCCGATGGATGGCTCGCTGAAACTCGGCTTGCCGGTTGCCGCCGCCGCCGCGTTCCTGGCCCTCTCTGCCCCGGCCACGTCCTCGGCGTCTTCGATCATCCGCTACGGCGTCGATGACGACGCCGTCGTCCACGCCAGCCTCACCGGCGACCCCGAGTTCGACCCACTCAATGCGCTGGGCGTGCGGCTCGTTCGCTTCACCGTCGACTGGCGCCAGGTGGCCCCGCGGAAGCCCAAGCGGCCGCTCGACCCGAGTGACCCCGCCTACGACTGGTCGAGCACCGACACCGCTGTGCGCGGCCTCCACCGCCGCGGGATCGTCGTGCTTCTGACGCTCTGGGGATCGCCGGCCTGGGCGAACGGCGGCCTCGGCCCGAACGCGATCCCGCTGAAGAAGTACTCGCTCGCGGCCTTCGCCGGCGCGGTGGCGAAGCGCTACCCGTGGGTGCGCCTCTGGGAGGTCTGGAACGAGCCGAACCAGCAGGTGTGGCTGAGCCCGAACTCGCCGCGCCTCTACGTCCAGCGCTTGCTGAACCCGACGTACGTCGTCCTCCACAACCGCAACCCCGCCAACCGCGTGGCGGGCGGGTCGACGACCCCGCGGCCGACGAAGAGCGCCCTCGGGCCCGTCGCGTTCATGCGCGGGATGCGTGCCGCCCACGCGCGGCTCGACGCCTACTCGCACCACCCGTACCCGATCACCCGCGGCGAGCGCCCGTTCGGCTTCGCGCCCGGAGTCTGCCGCTACTGCCACGGGATCCTGACCCTCGCGACCCTCCCCGAGCTGATCAAGGAGGTGCGCCGCGACTTCGGGCCGAAGCGGATCTGGCTGACGGAGTACGGCTACCAGACGAGCCCCGACAAGCCCTACGCCGTCTCGGACAGCGCGCAGGCGCGGAACCTGGCAGACGCGGCGCTGCGCGTGCGCGAAGCTCCCCTCGTCGACATCCTGATCCAGTTCCTCGTCCAGGACGAGTCGACCGGGTGGAAGAGCGGGCTCATAACCTCGCTCGGGACGCTGAAGCCGGCCTTCTACGCCTACATGCTGCCGCTGGCGCAGTGGTCTCGGCGCGGCCTCTCGACGACCGTGTGGGGCCAGGTGCGGCCGGGGACCGGGTTGCGACAGTACCGGCTCGAGCGCTACGTCTTCGGCCGCTGGCTTCCTGTCGGCTCGTGGTCGCTCACGAACGGAAGAGGCTCGTTCAAGCGCCGCGTCCGCGCGGGGCGGGGGGCTCGCCTGCGCGTGGCGCTGCCTGGCCACACTGCGGTCAGCCCTACGCTCCGGGTCCGGTGAGCGACGTCACCGCGCGTGGTCAGCGAAGAGCCTCCTCGAAGCGCGGGTCGTCGCGGACCGCGGCGAGGTCCTCGTCCGTGCGCGCCTGCTGGCGGAACGGCGGGAACAGCTCGACGGATCGCCGGAGGTGGCTGAACGTCTGGTCGTCGACATCGCCCGAGAGCGACGAGAAGCACGCGTAGTTGAAATTGAGGCCCGGCTGGTCCGGCGAGTGCTCGAGCCCACGGCGGACCGCATCGAGGGCGTCGGCGTAGCGCTGCTCGTTGTACGCCGCCATCGATTCGCTCTGGAACGGCCACGCCTCACCCCAGTCGAGCGCCTGGTACGCCTGGCCGGGCGTGCCGCCGAGGGCGAGGACCGTTCCGGTCCCGGTCGCCTTCCGCCGCGACTCCGGGCGGACGGACACGAACGTTCCGGCGGGCGCCTCGAACGTCTCGCCGTCGACCTCGAAGGTGGCGCTCCCGTCGAGCACGACGTACAGCTCTTCCTGGCCAGACCCGGCCTCGTCGTGGTCGTTGATCAGCGTGCCTTCCTCGTTGGGCGTGAAGGCGTTGGCTCCGAATCCGTGGATCCCGAAGTGCTCGCGCACCGGGATGCTTCTGCCGCGCCGCTCGATGTCGTCGAGGCGCGCGACCTGCGTCTTCGGGTTGTCGTTCATCCGATCACCTCCGAGTAGCTCGGTCGTTGGGCATCGTCGATCGTAGCCGCGGCGGTTCGCCCTAGCGGAGCAGTCGCCGCGCGCCGACGAACTCGCCGCGGAGCGACTTCAGGCTCACGTAGCTCACCCGGGCGCCCGTGTACGGGGCCTGGATCGCGGCTCGCCGCGAGACCACCAGCACGACGTGGCCGCCGCCGTTTGTGAAGACCAGGTCGCCGGGACGCAGCCGCGCGAAGCGGACTCGCACGCCGAGGGCCATCTGGCCCCACGTCGAGTGCGGGAGCTTCCTCCCGATCGAGCGGTACGCGGCGTAGACGAGGCCCGAGCAGTCGAAGCCGGTGCGGCGGGAGATGCCGCCCCAGCGGTAGGGCACGCCGAGCTGGCGCTTCGCGAACGCGACCACGCGGTGGGCCAGCCGCGCCGGGCGGCGTTTCGGGACGGGCGCGGGCGAGTACCGCGCCTGGGCGGCAGGCGAGAACAGGCAGGCGAGCACGACGGCGATCAGCGGGCGGCGCATCCGGGCCTACCTCGGCAGGCCGGCGTCCCGCCGAGAGAGGAACCGGGGTACCTCAAGTGAGGGAGTTCGTCGTGGAGCTGCCGAGCAAGCGCGGCGCGGCATCGATGGACTGAATCTCTTACGATCGGCGAGCGAGACGGGTTGAAGGAGGGCAGGTGGCGACCGGAGCGCGGCGTGAGTTCCTGATCTCAAAGGGCTGGATCCAGGCGGCCGTGCTCGTCGTGCTCGTCGGCTTCTTCGTCCTCGGCCTGCTCGCCTACCGCACCTACCAGGCCCATCCGCCCGTGCCGGCGCGGGTCGTCGACCCGCAGCGGCCGCGTCCTCTTCACCGGCAAGGACATCAGCCACGGGCCAGCAGGTGTTCCTGCACAACGGGCTGATGGAGTACGGGTCGGTCTTCGGCCACGGCGCCTATCTCGGCCCCGACTACACCGCCGACTACCTGCGCCGCTCGTCCGATCTCGTGCGGCGTTGTTCGGCGGCGCCGACTCCGACCGGGCGGTGCGGAAGACGATCGAGGACCTGCGCACGAACCGCTACGACACGGGCACGCAGCACGCTGCACCTTCAGCGCGGCCGCAGGCGGAGGCGTTCCGCCGGCTGGTGCCGCACTACAGCCGCGTTCTTCTCCGACCCGACGACCGAGCACGGCCTGCGGCAGGACGCGATCACCGACCCGACGCAGCTGCGGCAGCTGACCGCGTTCTTCGCCTGGACGGCCTGGGCCGCGGCGGCGAACCGGCCCGGCCACAACTACTCGTACACGAACAACTGGCCGTCCGAGCCGCGGGTCGACAACAAGCCGACCGCGAACGTGATCGTCTGGTCGGTGCTGTCGCTGATCGCGCTGCTCGGCGGGATCGGCCTGCTGTTCGGCGCGTTCGGGCGCTGGGGACGCAGCCTCGGCTGGCACGGCCGCGAGCAGGCGACGCTCTCGTTCCGCGCGCCGGGCGACGTCGCGCTGACGCCGGCGCAGCGGGCGACCGCCTGGTTCTTCTTCGTGATGGCCGCGCTGTTCCTGCTCCAGACGCTCGTCGGCGCCGCCGCGCAGCACTACCGCGCGGACATCGACGAGCTTCTTCGGCATCGACCTGGCGCGCGTCTTCCCGTACAACCTGATGCGCACCTGGCACGTGCAGCTGGCGATCTTCTGGGTCGCGACCTCGTTCGTCGCCGCCGGGATCTTCCTGGCGCCGATGATCGCCGCGGCGCGAGCCGACGCACCAGGGCAAGCTCGCCTTCGCGCTGCTCGGGGCGCTCGCGGTCGTCGTCTTCGGCACGCTGATCGGCTCCTACCTCGGCGTGCACGGCGTCCTGCAGAACGTCGCCGTCGAACTGGTTCGGCCTGCAGGGCTTCGAGTACCTCGACCTCGCGCGGCTCTGGCAGATCCTGCTCGTCGATCGGGCTCGTTCGTCTGGGTGTTCATGCTCTGGCGCGTCCTGCGCCGCGCGCCTGCGCCGGCGAGCACCCCGGCAACATGCCCTGGCTCTTCTTCCTCGCCGCCTGCGCGATCCCCGCCTTCTACGCGGTCGGGCTGATCGCCCGCACGGGCGACAACTTCACGACGACCGAGTTCTGGCGCTTCTGGGTCGTCCACCTCTGGGTCGAGGACTTCCTCGAGCTCTTCACCACGGTGATGGTCGCCTACATGTTCGTGCTGCTCGGCGTCGTGCGCGAGAGGATCGCGCTCACCGTCGTCTTCCTCGACATCGTCCTCTACTCCGTCGGCGGCGTCGATCGGGACGATGCACCACCTCTACTTCTCCGGCGAGCCGGCCGAGCACATGGCGCTCGGCGCGTTCTTCTCGGCCGCCGAGGTGATCCCGCTCACCTTCCTGACCGTCGAGGCGTGGTCGTTCCTGCAGCTCGGCGCCGCGCAGGAGTCGCGCTCGCAGACGCCGTTCCCGCACCGCTGGGCGGTGATGTTCCTGGTCGCGGTCGGCTTCTGGAACTTCCTCGGCGCCGGCATCTTCGGCTTCCTGATCAACCTGCCGATCGTCTCCTACTACGAGATCGGCACCGCGCTGACCGCCAACCACGGGCACGCGGCGATGATGGGCGTCTACGGGATGCTCGCGCTCGGGCCTGGCGATGTTCTGCCTGCGCTACCTGATCCCGGCCGAGCAAGCTGGCCGGAGCGCTGGGCGCGGATCTGCTTCTGGTCGACCAACATCGGCCTGGCCTGGATGTGCTTCGCGACGCTGCTGCCGCTCGGCATCCTGCAGCTCTACAAGTCGGTCGACTACGGCTACTTCGAGGCGCGCCAGCTGAAGTTCCTCACCAACGACACGAACGCGCTGATCGAGTGGCTGCGGCTGCCCGGCGACATCGTCTTCATCGTCGGCGGCGCGCTGCCGGCGCTCTACATCGCCTACCTCGGCATCCGCCACACCGTCAAGCGGGTCACGCTCGACGAGCCCGGAGGACATCCTGTTCACCGAGATCCAGACGACCGAGCGCCGACCAGGCCGCCGGGCGAAGCCGCGGCGGCGAGGCTGACATGAGCCCGGAGGTGCTGCTCGCGGCCGGGTACGCCGGCTTCCTCGCGCTCGGAGCGTTCGTGCTCGAGTGGCTGTCGGCGCACACGCACCGCCGCGCGCTGCGCTACCGCACCGCCGGCTTCAGCTACGACGAGACGCACGACCACTGGGAGCTGCCCGGAGGGCGAGCAGCTGTGGCCGCACGAGTTCGACCACGAGCGCCGGCTCGTGCGCTACCGCGCCCGCGCGCACGTCTGCAACGCCTGCCCGCGCAAGAGCCGCTGCACCGACTCCGACCGCGGGCGGGAGATCGTGCGCCCGCTCGACCCCTGGCCGCACTCCGAGGCCGGGCGCTTCCACCGCGTGATCGCGCTGCTGCTGGTCGCGCTCGCCGCGCTCGTGCTGCTCGTCGAGCTGGCACGGCACCACGGCCCGGCAGAGGCGGCACTCCTCGTCGGGATGCTGGTGGCGATCGGGAGCGCGGGCCGCTGGCTATTGCGAGATCTGCGCGCACACCCGTCAGGGTTCCCTGCGCCGACCACGTAGTTCTCACGCGAATCATCCCGCTGGGACGACTCGCCTAGACTCCGAACGCGCAAGGCTGACAGCTTCCCGAAACAGGAGGAAATGCATGCTCGCAGCGGACTACCCGTTTCTCGACATCCTCTGGACGATGCTCATCATCTTCGCGTGGGTGATCTGGTTCTGGCTTCTGATCACCGTCTTCTCCGACCTCTTCCGCCGGCACGACATCGGCGGCGGGTCGAAGGTGCTCTGGTGCATCTTCGTGATCGTCCTACCCTTCCTCGGTGTGTTCATCTACCTGGTCGCCGAGAGCAAGGGCATGGCCGAGCGCAACGAGAAGGCCGTGCAGGCCGCGCAGACGCAGGCCGACGACTACATCCGCCAGGTCGCCGCACAGGGCGACCCGGCAACGCAGATCGCGCAGGCGAAGCAGCTGCTCGACAGCGGCGCGATCGACCAGCAGGAGTTCGAGGCGCTCAAGAAGAAGGCGCTGGCCGCACCCGCCTGAGCGGCGGAGAAAGCACCACCGTTACCGGCGGCTGGCCAAGCGGCTAGCCGCCGGCGAGCCTTAGCAACGCCTCGACGGTCGTCCAGTTCCGCGAGGTCGCGGTGACGCCGAGGCCCTTGCCGGCGAGCGTCGCCCACAGCTTCGAGCGGGCCACGCCGGACGGGTGCCAGGCGTAGACCTCCCGGCCCGCAACCACGAATCGTTCGTCCGCGGCGGCGGCTTCCTCCAGCTCCCGCACGGCCCTTGCCGCGAGCTTCTCCGACAGGAACGTGACCTGGTGGCGCTTCGGATCGGTCGCGATCTTCGCCAGCGGGTTCCGCCGAACCACGGCGGTCAGCTCGGCCTTCGTCCGCACGACGACCGCGATCTCCAGGCCGAAGCCCTCGGCGATCACGCCTTCGACCTTCCTGCGGACGACTCTCGGCCTTGGCGCGGCTCTCGATGACGACGTTGCCGCTCTGCAGGTACGTCGGCACCTCGCCGAAGCCGGCCTCCTTCAGAGCCGAGCGGAGCTCCGGCATCGAGATCCGGTTGCGCGGGCCGATGTTGATCCCGCGGAGGAGGACGACGTGCCTGGCCACGCTAGGTGCCGGCTCTGCGCTCCGCCTCGCCCTTCAGGTGCTCGAGGCCCTGCTCCGACGACCGGTCGAGCGTCTTCTGGAGCGACCCGCGGAAGAGCCGGGCAAGCAAGCCGCTGGAACGACTCCTCCGTCTCGACGCGTGTGCCGCCGCCCGTCGGCTCGAGGCGCCATTCGTGGATCGCCTTGATCGACAGCGTCCGGCCGCGCCACCTGACGAACCGCGGCGGGTCGACCTCCTCGAGCGTCGAGACGATCGTGCCCGGGCCCGCCTTCCAGCGGAACTCCGAGCCGGGCGCCACCGGCCCCTCGAACGACATCGACTTGACGTCAGGGTTCCACTGCGGCCACTGCTCGAAGCCGGTCAAGACGTCCCAGACCACCTCCGGCGGCGCAGCGATCTCGATCTCGCGTTTGCTCGTGACCGGCGCCTCTCGTGACATGGCGGCATTATTAGACGCATGGGCCTGGTCACGCTGACAGTCGTTCAGAACGAGCCGGAGGCGGATGTCGTCGTCGGGCTCCTCCGCGCGAACGGGATCGAATCCTTTCACCGCAGCACGGACATGAGCTCGAGCGCGATCCCGATGGGAGGCGTATCGCCGATCGAGGTCGTCGTCGACGAGTCCGACCTGGCCAGGGCCCAGCAGGTTCTCGAAGCGCACTGACCCGAGCCTGGGCAGTCGAGAGCCCGGATCGGCTACGCTTTGATCTCCACAGAGCGAGTACCTGGTCGGCACAACGCCTCCCATCTACCGTTCGTGAGTTGGTAGAAGGAGGTGTTTTTTCTATGGCGACAGGAACAGTCAAGTGGTTCAACGATGCGAAGGGGTACGGGTTCATCACCCCTGAGGATCAGGGCAAGGATCTCTTCGTCCACCACAGCTCGATCACGGGTGACGGCTTCAAGTCACTCGCCGAGGGTGCGAAGGTCGAGTACGAAGCCGTCGAGGGTGCCAAGGGCCCCGAGGCGAAGAACGTCACGCCGGTCTAGCGGCTAGGCAAGGGCAGGCGCGCGCCGCCATGCGGCGCGCGCCGCTCCTATCGAAAGGGGCATGAATGGCGCGCGGCGAGATGCTCTGGTTCAACGAAAAGAAGAACACCGGCTTCATCCTCACCGACGAGGACGAGCGGCTTGCGGTCTCCGGCGCCGGCTTCGCGAGCGGGGAGCGGCCGGAGGGACGCTGTGCCAACCGCGCCGTCACGTTCGAGGTGAGCGAGAGCAACGGCACGCGCCAGGCGATGAACGTCGTCTTCGAGCGCGACCCCGTGGCCCGTCGCGCGCGAAGCCGCGGTGGCAGTAGGGTTCGCAGCTAGGGATGCCAAGCAAGAACCGACAGCAAACGATCGGGAAGCGGAACCGCGAGCGGGCGGTCGAGGAGAAGCGCCGGCTCAAGCGGGAGCGCAAGGAAGCCGAGCGCGCCGAGCGTCAGGCCGCGCTCGAGGCGGGGCTGCCGCCGCCCGATCCGGCCGCGGAGCGGGCAGCCGCCCGCGAAGCCGGCGCCGAACCGGAGCCCGAGCCGGAGCTTCCGGTCGGCGAGCCTCCGGCAGCCTGATCCTCGAGCTCGAGACCGAGCACGGCACCGCCCGCGCGCACCTGCGCGCCGTGGACTCGCCGGTGGGTGCGCTCGTGCTCGGGCACGGGGCCGGCGGCGGGGTCGAGTCGCCGGATCTCACCGGCGCCGCCGCGGCTGCGCGCTCGGCCGGCCTGACCGTCGCGCTCGTCGAGCAGCCTTACCGCGTCGCCGGGCGGCGCAGCCCCGCGCCTGCCGCTCAGCTCGACGCCGCCTGGAGCTCGGTCGTCCGGCAGCTCGACTTCGACGTGCCACTGGTTGCCGGCGGCCGCTCCTCGGGCGCGCGCGTCGCCTGCCGGACAGCCGCAGAGCTGGGCGCGGCGGCCGTCCTCTGCCTCGCGTTTCCACTCCATCCGCCCGGACGGCCCGAGAAGAGCCGGCTCGCGGAGCTGGAGGCGGTCGACGGTCCCGACGCTCGTCGTCCAGGGGGAGCGCGATCCGTTCGGGCTCCCGCCCGCTGGGCCGGGCCGCGAGGTGGTCACGATCCCGGGCAGCCACTCGCTCAGGAGCAGCAGTGCGGTCGAGGCCGCGGTCGCTCCTTGGCTTGCCGCCTTCCTGAGCTAGTCGCGGCGCGTGCCGCGCCAGGGCCCGGGCACGAAGTCGAGCACCACGTTCACCGCCCAGACGACGATCGTCGCCCAGAGCAGCGTCTTGAAACCGTGGATCGCGAAGCCGGAGACGAGCGCCGCGGTGAGCCACAGCATCAGCATCGAAACGCCGAACCAGATCAGGCCGAGCGTGATGAACGCGAGCGGCAGGGTCAGGAGCTTCAGCACGGGCTTCAGCACCGTATTCAGGATCCCGAACAGCAGCGCCGCCCTGATCAGGTCCCCCGCCGTATCCGCCGTCACGCCGCTCAGGACGGCCGTGACGATCCCCAGGACGACGGCGTTCGCCACCCAGGACAGGGTGAGCTGCTTCGCGAGGCGGATCATTGGCCACGAGGCTACGACAGAGGAACGAGTCGAGGCAAGTCGTAGTTCTCTTTGCAACGTCGGCCGGAACCGGAGAGGATAGGCCGCAAAGAACGGACTGGAGGGTAGGTACATGAACGATAAGAGTGGCTGGACCGGCTGGATCGGCTTCGCCGGCTGCCTGATGGTCGTCATCGGAGGGATCGACTTCTTCGAGGGCATGATCGCCGCCATCAGAGGCTCGTACTACGCGGTGACCCCGAACCAGATCGTCGTGTTCGACACCACCACGTGGGGCTGGCTCACCTTGCTCTGGGGGATCGTCCTCGTGTTGGTCGGCTTCGGGATTCTCGCCGGGGCAGGCTGGGCCCGGTGGGTCGCGATCGTCCTGATCAGCCTCAACTTCTTCCAACAGCTCGGCTTCCTCGGCAACGCGGCGTACCCGCTGTGGGCGCTGACCGGGCTGGCGCTGTCCATCGTCGTGCTCTACGCCCTGATCGTCCGCTGGGACACGGCCAAGGCCGACATGGCGATGTAGCGAGCGTTCTCAGGAGCGGGCGCGGCCTTCGGGCGGCGCCCGCTCCGTGCGCTCGACAAAGGAGGGACGATGGCGTCCGACGCTTCCGAGGTACTCGGCTCGCCGGAGGTGGCGGGCACGTTCCTGAGCCCGAAAGGGCTGACCGCGCGGATGACGGCGATGACCGCGGGGCGCGTCGTGGGCGGCCTGATCGGCACGGTCGCGGCCGACAAGGCGACCGGCGGCGAGCGCTACGAGGGCGCGCCGGACTTCGGCCAGGTCGGGTACGTGGCCGTGACGCAGGACGAGGTCGCGATCGTCAAGGGCAAGAAGGGCGCCTTCAAGCCGAAGGTCGGCGACGAGGTCGTCGCCCGCGCGAGGCGCAGCGACGTCCAGTCGGTCGAGTTCGACAAGGGGACGCTCAAGGGCAGCCTGAAGATCCAGTTCGCCGACGGCGGCTGGTGGGAGTTCGAGATCCCGAAGATCTACCGCAAGACGACCGAGAAGGTCGTCGCGGAGCTCACGCCTTCCGGCTGACGCACCCGCACTCATAGCTCGATTACGCTGGACAACGGGCTGATGGGAACGTTCACGACCAGACCGGAGCTGCGCGGCACCTTCGGGATGGTCGCCTCGACGCACTGGCTCGCGTCGGCGGCCGGGATGGCGGCGCTCGAGCGCGGCGGCAACGCCTTCGACGCGGCGGTCACGGCAGGGTTCGTCCTCCAGGTCGTCGAGCCGCACCTGAACGGCCCGGGCGGAGAGGCGCCGATCCTGCTCTACAGCGCGGAGCGCGACGAGGTGCTCGTCGTCGCGGGTCAGGGAGTCGCACCCGCGGCGGCCACGATCGAGCGCTTCCGCGAGCTCGGGCTCGAGCTCGTGCCGGGGACGGGCCTGCTTCCCGCCTGCGTGCCCGGGGCATTCGACGCCTGGCTGCTGCTCCTGCGGGACTTCGGGACGCTCGCGCTCCGCGAGGTGCTCGAGCCCGCGATCGGCTACGCGCAGAACGGCTACCCGCTCGTGCCCGGGATCTGCCGCTGCGATCTCGGCGATGGAGCCGATGTTCCGGCACGAATGGCCGGGGTCGGCCGAGCTCTACTTGCCGGTGCCGGAGGCGGGCAGTCTCTTCCGCAACCGCGACCTGGCGGCGACGTACGGCCGCGTGCTCGACGAGGCGCGGGGCGGGAGCCGCGAGCAGGAGATCGACAGGGCACGCGACGCCTTCTACCGCGGTTTCGTCGCGGAGGCGATTGCCTCGTACGTCGCGGAGACAGAGGTGATGGACAGCTCGGGCCGCCGGCACCGCGGGCTCCTTACCGGCGATGACCTCGCCGCGTGGCAGGCCGCGGTCGAGCCGCCGGTCGAGCTCGGCTATTCAGGCTGGAGCGTCTTCAAGACGGGGCCTTGGGGCCAGGGGCCGGTCTTCCTGCAGCAGCTCGGACTGCTCGAGCGTTTCGACCTCGGCTCGCTCGGGCGCGAGAGCGCCGACTTCGTCCACGTCGTGATCGAGTGCGCGAAGCTCGCCTTCGCGGACCGTGAGGCGTGGTACGGCGACCCCGCCTTTTCCGACGTGCCGCTCGACGATCTGCTGAGTCGGGGCTACGCGGAGGAGCGCGCCCGGCTCGTCGGCGAGGAGGCGTCGGGTGAGCTGCGCCCCGGGAGCCCGGGCGGCCGCGAGCCGCGGCTGCCGCGGATTCCCGCCTCGCCGGTCGCGGCGCCCGGCACCGGCGAGCCGACGCTGGGCGACACCTGCCACGTCGACGTGGTCGACCGCCACGGCAACGTCGTCTCCGCGACGCCGAGCGGCGGCTGGCTGGACGGCTCGCCCGTGATCCCCGGCCTCGGCTTCTGCCTCGGCACCCGCGGCGCAGATGTTCTGGCTCGAGGAGGGGCTGCCCAACTCGCTGGCGCCGGGCAAGCGGCCGCGGACGACGCTCTCGCCGACGATCGCCCGGCGCGACGGTCAGACGCTTGCGTTCGGGACCCCGGGCGGCGACCGGCAGGACCAGTGGTCGCTCGTCTTCTTCCTCTCGCTCGTGCACTTCGGCCTCGGCCTGCAGGAGGCGATCGACGCGCCGATGTTCCACACCGACCACTTCCCGGAGTCGTTCTACCCGCGGCAGCCGCGGCCCCGGACGCTGCAAATCGAGAGCCGTTTCGCGGGCGAGGTCACGGCCGACCTGCGCCGACGCGGCCACCTCGTCGAGCCGCAGGGACCGTGGTCGCTCGGCCGGCTCAGCGCCGCGGCGACCGACGGCAAGCTCCTGCGGGCGGCGGCGAACCCGCGCGGCATGCAGGGGTACGCCGTCGGCCGGTAGGCCTTCTACGAGTAGTTGAGCACCACGAACGCGAAAACCAAGGCCGCAGCGGCGCCGGCCACCGTGGTCATCCATGCAGACGCACTCGAAACAAGCTCGCTCGTCTTGCTGGCAGCTATCAGGCTCGCGGCAGCCGCAGGCACCAGGAGTACACCGATCGAGAATGCGCCGAGGAAGGCCCAGATGACAAGCGTCGACGAGGCCGTCGCGAGCAGCAGCAACCGCACAGGACGAGCACGGATCGCGGTCGACACCAGCAGCAGACATGCTGCTACGAGAAGCGAGATCGCAACGAGTTGGGGCCGCCGCTGATCTTGATCACCCTGGCCAGTGATGACGTGCCAGTACAAGACGGTCACGGCCCCGACGAAAACGGCCCCGACGATCGCAAGGGCGTCGGCGCTCGCATGATCGCGCACTCGCCACACCTCAGCCACTCAGAATAGTCGCTGGCTAGGCGCCGGGCAGCAGGCCCTCGGGGTAGCGCGTCGGTTGCGCCGGCTCGAAGCGCGCGTAGGCGAGCTCGCCGTCCTGCGTGTCCTCGGGCGAGCTCGCGTTGTAGCGCGCGGCGGTCTCGTCCGCGACGTAGAAGCCCCAGGGGCCGTCCTTCTGGAACTGCCGCGAGCTCGCGCAGAGAATGACGCAGGGGCCGTCGCCGGCGCCGACGAAGATGTGCTTCGTCTCGGGCGGGCAGTGCACGAAGTCCCACTGCTTCAGCGGCCGCTCCTGGCCCTCGACGATCAGCAGCCCCTCGCCGGCCAGGACGAGGAAGTCCTCCTGCTCGGTCTCCCAGTGGTACGTGTCGGTCGGCTCGCCCGGGCCGACGACGCGGATCGCCATCCCCAGCATCGGGAAGAAGGTCTCGGCCTCGTACTCGTCGTGGCCCGTGAGCGGTACGGAGTGGCCCCGGCCGGGCTTGTCGAACCAGCGCGCGTCGCGGACGTTCATCACGAACCAGCCGGGGCTCGTCGGAACGAGCCCGGGTCCGGTGTCTTCGAGCTTCGCCTCAGGAATCACGGCGCGATGATAGGCGCCCGATGTGCCGCGCGACATGCCGCGCATCCCGCCCGACGCCGCCGACGTTCTCGGACGTGGCCGCGTACATGAAGTCGAGGCCGACGAAGTAGAGGCCGGGCTCGGCGGCGACGCCGCGCTCGTGCAGCGGCGATCCGTCGCCGTCGAGGATCGGCAGGTCGATCCAGCCGAAGTTCTGGCGGAAGCCGGTGGCCCAGATCACGTTCGCGACCTCGAGGGTGCGCCCGTCCGCGAGGACCGGCCGGCCGTCACGCACCTTCGAGGTCTTCGGGGCCAGCACGACGCCGGCCTGCTCCAGGTCCTTCGACTTGACCCGGACGCGTGGGCTGCCGTTCGCGAGCACACGCGGCTTCAGCTTGCGGCCGAGCGGCGTCCTGACCGTGAGCAAGTGCGAGGCAAGGAACCAGAGCACCGGGATGGCGAAGCGGGCAAGGCGGCTCTCGATTCGGACCGGCACCTCGCCCTTGTCCCGGCCCGAAAGCCACGTCGGGTGCGCCTTCGAGCTCTCGATGGCGATGTCCGCTCCCGAGTTGCCGGCGCCGACGATCAGCACGGCGCCGGGCGCGAGCTGCGACGGGTCGCGGTACTCGCTCGAGTGCATCTGGACGATGCGCGGGTCGAGCTCGGAGGCGAAGCCGGGTACGAACGGGGTTCCGTAGAATCCGGTCGCGACGACGACGGAGCTCGCCAGGAACCGCTGCTCGCCGGCCTCGACGAGGAACCGGTCGCCCGCCTTCGCCAGCCTGTCGACCCGCACGCCGGATCGCACCGGAAGCTCGAAGCGATCCGCGTAGAGCTCGAGGTAGTCGGCCGTCTCGCGCGCCGTCGGGTACGACCACGCGGGAGCCGGGAACGGCCAACCGGGCAGGCCGTCGTAGCGCGCCGGCGTGAAGAGCCGCAGCGAGCTCCAGGTGCGCGTGCGCCACGAGCCGCCGATCCGCCGGTTCGCGTCGAGAATCGCGAAGGGCCGGTCGAGCTGCCTCAGGTAGTACCCGACCGCGAGCCCGGCCTGACCGCCGCCGACGACGATCGTGTCGAGCTCCTCCACGGCCGTCTCGGGCCTCTTGATTGCCGTTTCCGCTGTTGCCATGACTCCTCCTTCGGGTCGCTGTGAGCTGCTTACGACCGTAGGCCGGAGCCGCCGGGCCCGCATCGCCGGGATCCACCAACTTCACGCAGGGCCGCGTAGTTGGTTTTGACTACGTGAGGCCGTGCTCGAAGGCGAACGCGCCGGCCGCGGTGCGGGACGAGACGCCGAGCTTTCGAAAGATGCTCTGCAGGTGCCGCGCGACGGTGTGCTCGCTGATCACGAGCGTCGCCGCGATCTCGCGGTTGCTGCTGCCGGCCGCGACGAGGCGCAGCACCTCGAGCTCGCGGGCAGTGAGGCCGTGCGTGTCGACGCGGCCGGTGAGCGCGTCCACGGCGGCGACATCCGGCACCGCGCCCAGCTCTTCGAAGGCGCTCCTGGCGGCGCCCAGCTCGAGGGCGAGCGCCTCGTCGTCGCCGAGGGCGCGACAGGCCAGGCCGACGAGCACGCGCGCCCTGGCGGCCTCGTAAGGCGCCTCGAGCTCCTGCCAGGCCTGTGCGGCGCCGCGGAGGACCACGAGCGCGGCGGATGCGTTGCCGGCGGAGAGCTCCACGGCCCCGCGCGTCGACGCGAGCATCGCGCGGAGCAGCTCGCTGTCACAGTCGGCGCAGATGCTCTCGAGCTCATCGCAGGCCTGCTGAGCTTCGTCGAGCTCGCCGGCCGCGAGCATGATCTCCGCGTAGGCCGGTAACAGCGCGGCGCGGCGCAGGGGGTCCGTCGTCTCACCAACGAACCGGCGGATGGCGGACGCCGCGGCGTCCCGATTGCCCTGCGCGAGCCGCGTCAGCGCCAGCCCGGGCTGCGGCTCCGATCCGAGCTCGCTCGTCCGGCGGTAGGCCGCTTCGGCCTCTGCGTGCTCGCCGCGAAGCCTGTGGACCTCTCCGCGCAGATAGCTCGCTCTCGCCGCAGCGGCCTGGTTCATGGCCTGCTCGAACCGGCGATCCGCACGATTCGCCTCGTCCACCGCGTCCGACCAGGCGCCCTGGAGCTTGAGGAGCTGGGCGCGGTGGACGATGCAGCGGCCGGTGAAGGCAACGAGATCCGGCTGGCCCTCGCACCAGCGCGCCAGCGCCGCCGTCCAGTCCCTTGCGCGACGAAGCTCGTAGACGTCCTCGCACGCGAGGATCACGCTGCAGTAGACGATCCCCGTCACGATCGGAGACACCTCGCCGTCCGTGACCGCGACCATTGCCTCGTCCAGGAGGCCGAAGCCTTCGCGAGCCTTGCCCGCTCTCACCAGCAGCTCCCCCTGGGAGTGGACCGCGAGCGAGAAGAGATCCTTGTCGTCGAAGCGCCCGCCGATCTCGGCGGCCGCGGCGGCAGTGGCGGCCGCACCTTCGAGGTCGCCTTCGGCCTGCTGCTGGAACGCGACCGGCATCAGTAGGTAGCCGTGCTCGACGCACTCCTCCTCTCCCTCCAGAAGCCGCTGGGCGCGGCCGAGCCACCCGGTCGCCGGCCCCGTCTGCCCTCGCATCGCGAAATGCACGCCGATCCAGAACGCGCTGCGCGCGGCCCGGCGGCGGTTGTCCAGCTCGGTGTGCCGCTGGCAGGCGCGCTCGAGGGCCCGCACGTAGTCGTCCTCACGGCCGAGCATGTACGCGGCCGCCGCCAGCAGCTCCAGATCTTCCGGCCCCAGCGGTTCGTCCTCGTCGGCACGCGCCAGCGACTCGTAGGCCTGCGCCCACGCGCTCGTCGCAAAGGCCTGCCGTCCTTCGTCAAGCACTGCCGGAAAGGACCGTAACGTAGAACCGAAGTGCCGCCCGCCCCGTATCTCCTGGCAGAACCCCACGTATCTCTAGGAGGTCAACCTCATGAAGAAGGCAGCAACCCTGGGCGTCAGCCTGCTCGCACTCGCGGCCGTCGTGGCCGTGGCCGGAGCGGCGACCGTGAAGGTCGTCTCGACGGCGAACAACGCCAAGCTCCACAAGACGATCCTCGTCAACAAGCGCGGGCTCACGCTCTACTCGCTGAGCGTCGAGCGGCACGGCAAGTTCATCTGCACCGGCGGGTGTCTCTCCTTCTGGACGCCGCTCACCGTCAAGAAGGGCCAGAAGCCGGCGGGAGTTACCGGGCTCGCGACTGTCAAGCGGCCCGACCACCGGCTGCAGGTCGCCTACCGCGGCGCGCCGCTCTACACGTTCTACCTCGACCGCAAGCGCGGCGACATCGGCGGCAACGGCTTCCGGGACGTCGGCATCTGGCACCCGGTCGCGGTCAAGCGGTAGAGCTTGGCGACGGAGCCCCGCCGAGTCGCGGGGCTCCGTCGTCTACGAGTCGGCGCTCGGGCTACCGGCCTGGTCGGAGTTGTCGCCCTTCAGGACGCGCAGACCCGACCAGAGCGTGAGCCCGACGCCGGCGGCGCCGTAGACGAGCGAGAGCTCCTCGCGGTCTGCAAAGAGCGAGAGGAACGAACAGGTGAGCGCGGCGGCGCCGGCCACGAAGGCGATCAGCGCCAGGAAGAGGTCGGCCCAGGTCTGCTCTCGCTCCATGGCCACAGGCTAGCGCGTCACCGGATTGTCACCTTGCCCGAACCGCGGGTTAACCCATCTGGGCCAGAGGCTCTCGTAGAGTCGGGTGCGGATTCCGTCAGTACCGCCGCCTGGGCCGCGGGAGAGCGGATGAGGCGGCTGCATGGGCCAAGCCCACGCAGCCTCTTCTGGTCGGCGCCGACGAGTCGGCGCCTCAGTGAAGCGAGGGCCTCCAATGCCCCGGGGCCCTCGTTTCTATTGGAAGAACGGAAGGTTCCGCGGGCGGCCCGGCTGCCACTTCGGGAACGGCGCGTAGGCCACGTTGCGGTCGCTCGTGTCGGCTTCGACACCCGCGCCGTGGCGCAGAGCCACCTCCGAGCGCGGGTAGAGGACCTCCTTCTCGACCAGCCGCGCACCGGTCATGAAGACGAGGCAGGGGCCGTCGCCGGCGCCGACGATGATGTGGTCGGTGCCCGGCGGGCAGTGGAGGAAGTCCCAGGCCTTCAGCGGCCGCTCCTCGCCCTCGACGATCGCGAGCGCCTCGCCCGCCAGGACGAGGAAGTCCTCCTGGTTCGACTCGTGGTGGTACATCCCGCCGGACTGGCCGGGCTGGAGCACGGCGAGCGTGTAGCCGAGCTGCGCAAAGGGCGCCTCCTCGCCCTCGAAGATCGCCGCTGCGCCGAGCACCTCGTTCTGCACCCACGGGCCGTCGCGCACGTTGGTGACGAACCAGCCGTCGGTCACGGCCGTCAGGCCCTCGTCGCGCTGCTCGAGCCGGGCCTCCTCCGTCACTGGCCTCGCTGGAAGAACCCCGTCAGCTCGTTGCGCTCGAGGGGCCCCTTGACCGACTGCTCGAGCACGGTGCCGACGCCGCGGACGTAGTACTTGTGGTCGAGCGTGCCGGGCTCGAGCGGGGTCCACTCCTTGGTCAGCAGGGCCTGCGTCGCGGAGACGTACGGCACCGTCACGTGCACGTTCTGCCGGAGGACCTCGAAGTGGTCCTCGGCCTGGCCCTTGTAGTACTCCTGGCGCGCGGACTGGCCGACCTTCGGGTGCGCGTACATGAAGATCCCGGGCTTGGCGCCGTTCACGCCGGCGGTCCAGCTCCCCTCGGTCGATTTGACCTTGCCGCTCGGATCGAGCTCGGCGGTCTTCTCGCCGTAGTACCAGACGTTCCCGTCGTTGTCCTGCGTGTACCAGTCGGTCGTCTTCTCCTCGAGCGCGCCGGCGAGGAAGAGCCGGTCGTCGATCGCCCTGGCCGGAGCGCCGTCGATGATGCGGATCTTGTCCGTGACCGTCATCACCTCACGCGAGGGCTTGCCGTCCTTGACGCCGCGGTAGACGTAGACCGAGCCCGGCTTGAGCGGGAACCAGGGGTTGGTCACGTTCGCAGAGAAGGTCCGCTTGGACGAGCCGCAGCCGACCGCGACGAGCGGGACGAGAGCCAGCGCCAGAGCCCATCGCATCCCAGCAGCTTAGGGCGTCTGCAGGTCGCGCCGCTCCACAAGCAGGGCGCCGGCGACGAGGGCCAAGGCGGCCGCCCCGAGCACGACGACGATGCCCAACCAGTCGACCCCGCTCTGGAGCGGCGACTCGCCGACCAGCCAGAACGGCGAGAGCACGCGAAGCGGATTCAGCCAGCCGGCGAGCGCGTGCAGCCCACCGACGAGGTAGGCGGCCGCCGCGGTGCCGGCCGAGACGCCGAGCGCGAGCACCTTGCTCGGGACCGCGGCGCCGATCGCCAGCGCCAGCCAGCCGTAGAAGAGGCCGAGCGCTGCGAGCGAGAAGACCGCCGCCGCAAGCCGGCCGGTGCGGAGGTCGAGCCCGGCGATCAGGCTGAGCACCGCCAGCGAGCCGAACGCGACGAGGCAGAAGATCGCCACCTCGGCCGCGAGCGCCGCGCCCTTCGCAAGTACCGCGTCGCGCCGCCGCAGCGGGTAGGCGAGCACGAGCTCGAGCCGGCCCGCGTCCTCCTCGCCGGCGAAGGTCCGCGCGCCCGAGCCGATCGCGAGCACCAGCACGAGCAGCGGCAGCATCAGGCTGAACAGCTCCGCGTCGAGGTAGCCCGCCCCGGTGCCGATGCTGCCGTGGCTGATGCCGAACAGCTGCTTGAGCGCGTCGGGGTAGCGCTGAACGAGCTTCTGGAGGTCGGGCGAGCCCCGGAAGGACGGGAAGATCGAGACCAGCAGCGACGCGTAGCCGATCACGCCGATGCACCAGCCGGCGAGCGCGCGCCGGTGGTCGAGCAGCCCTCTCCGTGCGAGCTCAGCCGCCATCGGGCTCCTCGTAGAGCTCGAGGAAGATCTCCTCGAGGTCGGCGGGCTGGGAGACGAGGTCGACGATCCGGTGCGCCGCCGCCTCCTTGACGATCGCGTCCATCGCCGGCTCGGGAGCGGCCAGGTGGAGGACGCTCCCCTCGACGCTCTCGACGCGGACGCCGTCGAGCCCGGCGAACCGGGCCGGGTCCGGCGGCGCCTCCGCGAAGACGATCGTCACGTGGCGGACGGCGCGCTCGCGCAGCCGCTCGACCGCGTCGACGTCGGCGAGCCGGCCCGAGCGGATGATCCCGACCCGGTCGGCGGTGTGCTGCACCTCGTCGAGCGAGTGCGAGGAGAGGAAGACGCTGCGGCCGTCGGCCGCGGTCTCGCGCAGGAGCTTGCGCAGCTCGGTCTGGAGCAGCGGATCGAGCCCGGCGCTCGGCTCGTCGAGCACCACCAGCTCCGGCCGGTGCATGAACGCCTGGACGAGGCCGACCTTCTGGCGGTTGCCCTTCGAGAGGTGGCGGATCCGGCGGTCGAGCTCGAGGCCGAAGCGCTCGCAGAGCACGGCGCGGAACCCATCGTCAACGCCGCCGCGCAGGCGCGAGAGCGAGTCGAGCTGCTCGCGCGCCGTCATCCGGTCGTTCAGGCGCAGGTCGCCGGGGAGGTAGCCCGTGCGGCGCCGCGCCTCGACGCCGTCGCGGCGGGAGTCGAGCCCGAGGACGGCCGCGCGGCCGGCGGTCGGATGGATCAGGTCGAGGAGCAGCCGGATGGTCGTGCTCTTGCCGGCGCCGTTCGGGCCGAGGTAGCCGAAGACCTCGCCACGTTCGACGCGCAGGTCGAGCCCGGCGAGCGCGACCACGTCGGGGGGGTAGGTCTTGGAGAGACCCTGCGTCTCGATCGCGGGCGCGGCCACGGCATCCACTCTGCCAGGCGTCTCGCTCTACCGTCGCTCGCCGGCCGCGTGGGGCCCGGGCGCCGCAATTCGCCCGGGCCCCACCCATTCCGGCTAGGAGCCGTCGTCTGCGGGGATGACCTCGAAGGTCTGGTTGTCGCCGTGCTGCTGCGTGTAGAACCAGCGCCAGCCGGCCTTGAACGGCTTGGGCGGCTTGGCGCCCAGGATGCCGTCGAAGCCGGGGTCGCCGTTGGAGACGAGTACGCCGGTGATCTCGTTGTCGCCCTCGTTCTTGCCAAAGCCGCCGTTCGCGGCGTCGAGGGTGGCCGACGGGTCGCGGCCCTCGGCGAGCCACCGGATCGGCTGGTTGTTCGGGTTCGCGTAGTTGGTGTTGACGTTGAAGAGCCAACCGTTGTCGAGCGCGTTGCGCTGCCCGTGCAGCGTGTCGCCGGCGTCCTCGACGAACGTGATCTGGTCACGCGAGATGAACGTCGTGTTGTCGAAGCCCGCGTGAGCCTGGTCGCCCTTGTAGAAGAGCGTCAGCGTGCCGGTGTCGGCCGAGGGATCCTTCTGCCTCAGCTTGAACACGCTGGTCCAGCCGCCGTTCGCGTTCTCCAGGCTGTTCGCGTTCGTGTCGCCCGTCTCGTCGAAGTAGAACTCCTTGAACCCGTCCTGCGGGCGGAAGGCACTGTTCTCCGGCCGCTTGAACGGCGTGCCGTCCTTGGCCGTCGCGAGCGCGTTCGCCCCGAACGGAGCGGATCCGTCGACAGCGGTGTCGTGGATCGTGACCCACTTCGTCTTGAAGCTCGCGCCGTAGGTGTGCAGCGCGACCTGGTCGGGCGAGTTGAGTGCCGTCTGCGACGCCTTGGTGATTGGGCTGCCCGCCGCGTTCAGCACCTGCAGCACCTGCAGCTTGCCGTTCGCCAGGTCGCCCTTGGTCTTGGGAACGTAGCGGTAGATGAAGCTGTTCGGCACCTTCGCGGGCCCGGCACCCTTGTTAGGCCCACTGACGTCCTCGTCGATCCAGATGTTGCCGTCGTTGTCGTTCTGGATCCCCTCGTAGCCGCCCCGACCAAGCGCGCCGGAGATGTCGGTGACCGTGGACGGGTAGCCAGGGGTCGCCGAGTAGGTCGGGGCCCCGGAGTTCTCCGTGGTGAAGAGCAGGCGCTTGGCCCACGGATCCCAGGTCGAGCCGTCGATGTCCGCGATGTTCGCGCCGGTCGAGTCCTTCGACGCCAGAAGGGTCACGCGGTGCGCGGCGTCGGCGTCGACGTTGATCCGCGTGATGTAGCCGGGCGAGCCAGTCTCGTGCCCCTGGAACAGGAAGTGCGTCCCGTACCAGTAGTTCGGGTCGGCCCCCGGCAGGCTGTTCTTGAAGACGAGGTACGTGTTCTTGTCCGGCTCGGTCTTGTGCGCCTCCGTGCCGGGCGTGGTCGGGGTCGGCACCATCTGCGGCTCCCCGGCCGCGTTGAGCGTGTCGTTGTCGTAGCCGTAGTACCCGACGCTGCCCGCCATGGACGAACCGCCGTCGAGCTTTGTCGAGCCCTGCGCCACTGCGACCTGGCGCAGCTCGACCGAGAGCTTGCTCGCCGGCGCGTAGCCGTCCGACCTCGTGTTCGCCGTGGCCACGTTCGTCAGGTTCGGCGGCTCCGGCGGTCCCGCACCTGCTCCCGTAAGAAGAACGCCGCCGCCGGCTCCGACACACGCGAGCACGGCCACGGCGAAGTAGCGCTTCCTGCGTGACATGCAGCTCCTCCTTTTGCCCCCTTGACAACGCCGCCGGGGTGCGGCGCTCGGGCGCGACGCTAGAGGACCTCGCGGCGGCGATGGGTTACGCGCTTGCTGAGGTCCGGTGACGAGGCGGTGTCGGTACTCCGCCGCCCCGAGCGGCCCGCGTCGCCATCCGCGCGAGCCTAGGCAAGCCCGGCAAGCTGCTCGTCGGCTCGCGCCATCGAGGCGAGCGCCCCTTTTGCCTCGCACAGGGCACGTGCCTTCTCGAGCGCCTCTCGCGCGCGCTCGGGCCTGCCCGCGAGCCGCTCGATCTCGGCCTCCGCGAACCTGAGATCGACGTGCATGATGAAGTAGTCGGTCGGCTCGATGAAGGCGGCGGCCTCGCGGAGAGTCTCTTGCGCGGAGGCGAGCTCGCCTCGTCGCGCCGCCACTCGCGCTCGCACGAGACGACTTCGCGCGTGGGGCTCGAAGTCGTCTGCCTGCGCGAGTCGCTCGCACTCGGCCGCGAGCTCCAGCGCCTCGTCCTCGCGGCCCAGGTCGAGGGCGGAATGTGCGCGGTATCCGACCATCGTCGCGAGGTAGCCCGTCTCCGCGGCGCGGGTCATCTGCTCTTCTCCTTCCCTGAGCGCCTCATAGGCAATCGCAGGGTCTCCGGTGGCCAGCTCCATCTCGGCCACGACCATCGACGTCCCCGCCCACCAGATCATGTCGTTCAGGTCGCGCAGCAGCTCTCGGCCCGCCGCCAGCTCTGCCCGTCCTTCGGCGAGCCGCCCCTGGGCCGCCGTGAGTGCGCCACGGAGGATGTGCGCAATCGCCTCGAGGCGCTTCGAGAGGGAGCTCGCGATGACCTCTTCACAGGTGCGGATGCCCTCGTCGATCGGAGTCGGGCCCCACCAGGCCTGCCAGAGGATCCAGATCCGCACCTCGTTGACCAACCTTGGACTGACCCTCTTGGCTCGGTCGAGCGCCTGTTCGTTGAGACGCATCGCTTCGCCGGTCCCGCCGAGCCACGCGGTGAAGGTGGCGAGCAACCGCAGCGCCCACACGGCACCTTCCTCGTCCTCGAGCCGCTCCAGCACGGCGAGCGCCTCCCGCGTCGATGCGACCGCCGCTTCCATCGTCGCCGACGAGTCAGCCTGGACCTGGGCCTCGGCCTGAGCCAGCTCGCACCGTGCCAGAAGCCGCTCGTCCTGCGCCGCACGCGCCGCGGCGGCCGCTTCCTCACGCTGACTCGTGGCGCCTGGGAAGTCGCCGAGGTCCGCAAGGACGACGGCCAGGTCGAGCTGCGTCGAGCGGCGCAGCGGCTCGTCGGGAGGAAGTAGCTCCAGCGTCCGCCCGAGCAGCCCCTTGGCGGCGTGGATGTCGCCGCGCTCTCTGGCGCGCTCGGCGCTCCTGACCAGGCGCGCCGCCGCCCGTGCAGCGATCGCGCCGGCCGTGTCATCCAGAGGCCCGAGCTCAGCGCGGTATCGATACGCCTGCTCGAGGTGATAGGCGATGATCTCGTCCAGCTCGACGAGATCGGCGCCGTGCTCCTCGAGCCAGTCGGCGAACCGCTCGTGCAGCTCGGCCCGGACGGCTTTCGGGAGCGCCTCGTAGGCGGTGTCGCGGATCAGCAGGTGCCTGAAGCGATAGGCCTCCTCGTCCACGACCACCGTCGGCTCGGGGCGCACGAGGTCCTTCCGGACCAGCGTGATCAGCCTGCCGTCAACCGTGGCCTCGTCCGGCGTGAGCGCCGCGACGGCGCCTCGGTGGAAGACGAGCCCCTCGATTGCCCCGCTCTCCAGCACGCCCCGCTCGGCCGGCTCGAGCTGGTCGAGCCTTGCGGCCAGCAATGCCTGAATCGTCGGTGGAACGACCACCTCGCCTCCATCCTCGGCCATCGCGACCATCTCCTCGACGAAGAGCGGGTTGCCTCCAGCGGCCTCGAGGATCCGTTCGCGCAGGCCGGGATCGATGAACTCGTCGAGCTCGGCGATGAGCAGCTCGGCCTCTTCCTGTCCCAGCGGCTCGAGCAGCACGTTCGTCGCGTTGAGCTTGCCGCCGCCCCAGGTCGGGCGCCGGTCGAGCAGCTCCGGGCGCGCCATGCAGAGGAGCAGGATCGGGGCGCCGCGGCTGAGGTCGGCGACGTGCTCGACGAGGTCGAGAAACGCGGGCTCCCCCCAGTGAGCGTCGTCGAAGACGACCACGAGCGGGCGCTCGGCGGCGCGGGACTCGAGCAGCTTCCTGAAGGCCCAGGCGATCTCCTCGGGAGTACTCGCGGCGGAGTCGTCTCCCAGGATCGACGCGAGCGCGCCCTCGGTCTCGGCCGAATCACGCACCAGCTGCTTCAGGACCTCGGTCACCGGCCAGTACGTGATCCCCTCGCCGTACGAGAGGCAGCGGCCGCGGACGACGGTCGCGCCGTCAAGCGTGCGCAGGAACTCCTCGGTCAACCGCGACTTGCCGACTCCCGCGCTGCCGAGGATCGTGAACAGGTGGCACGAACGGCCGTCGACGACGGTGGCGAAGGCGTTCTCGAGGGCGTCGCGCTGGCGCTCGCGGCCAACCATCGCCGCCTCGTGGCGTCGGCCGGGCGCCTCTTGCACGGAGAGCAGGCGGTAGGCCTGGAGCGGTTCCGCCTTGCCCTTCGCCGGGATCGGCTCGACCGGCTCGGACTCGATCGCTTCCCGCACGAGCCCGTGCGTCTCCTCGCCGAGCAGCACCTCGCCCGGCGGCGCGGCCTGCTCGAGCCGCGCGGCCACGTTGACGGCATCACCGGTGGCGAGACGCTCCTCCGTGCCGGTCACGACCTCCCCGGTGTTCACGCCCATGCGGAGCTCGAGACGCGTCCCGTAGCTGCGCTCCAGCTCCTCGTTCAGCTCGCCGAGGCCGCCCCGCAGCTCCTCGGCGGCGCGCACGGCCCGTAGCGCGTCGTCCTCGTGCACAGCCGGCACGCCGAAGACGGCCATGACCGCGTCGCCGATGAACTTCTCCACGGTGCCGCCGTGGCGCTCGACGATCGCCTTCGCGGTCTCGAAGTAGCGCGCCATCACGTGGCGCAGGCTCTCGGGGTCGATCCGCTCCCCGAGCGCCGTCGACCCGGTGACGTCGCAGAAGAGGACGGTCACGACCTTGCGCACCTCGCGCACCGGCGCGGCCTCGGCCAGCGCCGCGCCGCACGCGTCGCAGAATCTCGCCCCCTCACGATTCTCGGCCCCGCAGCTCGGACAGAAGAGCACGTAGCGAGTCTAGAACCGTAGTCTTCGACCGTGGCGACCAGCTACGAGCTCGTACACGTCGGCCGTCCGGGGCACGAGCGCGTGCACCCGTACACGAGCACGGAGCCGCTCGCCCCGGGGGACGTCGTCCACTACGAGGGGCGCGACTGGCTGGTGGAGCGGGTGGAGGGCGCGCGCGTCTCGCTGAAGCCGGCGCGCTACCGGCTGCGGCTCCGGCACCCGGACGGGCGCGAGGAGCTCGGCGCCTTCAGGCGCTACCGGGACGACGCGCCGACCGTCGGGCACACGTTCAGCACCCTCGAGGACGGCGCGCCGATCAGCTGGCAGGTTGTCGACTCGCGCCTCGCCGAGGACGAGCAGGGTGAGCCGTACCTCGACCTGACCGCCGAGCGCGACTACAGCGAAGCCGAGGACGCGCCGACGCTCCCGGAGCACGAGCTCGAGCACGCGCTCGAGCGCGAGGACGGCGACCGCTCGGCCGCAGAGGCGACGCTCGCCCGGGCCGAGGAGGCCGGCCTGTTCGTCGAGCTGGTCGCGCTGGAGCCGGGCGAGGCGCCCGACTGGGCCGAGGCGGAGCGCTACCTCGACGCGATCGGCCTGGAGGAGATCCACGACGACCTGCTCGTCCGCTGCGGGGTCGATCCGGCCCGGGACCCGCGCGAGCACTGGCTCTCGACGGTTGTGGAACGGCTGGGCTCCGACCTGGAGGCCTTCCGCGCCGACGTCGACGGCAACCATGACGAGATCGAGGAGTGGGAATTTCGGGACGGCCGCGTCTTCGCGGCGGTCGGCAGCTTCGAGAGCGAGGCCGACCCGAACAGCGGTCACGGCTGGCTTACGCGGCTGTACGACGCGGGTGTGCTCGGTGCCGCCGGCTTCACGCGCGTGCGCAAGGCCCAGGTCGCGACCGAGTAGCCCGTAGCGCAGGTGAAGCGAGTCGGCGGCGCCGGGCGGCGGCGCCTCGCTCCTAGCTCTGGAGGACTCGCTCGATTGCGGCGACCGTGTGCTCGAACTGCTGCGCCTGCGGGTCGATCGGCTCGAAGTGTCCCGTGTTCTCCAGCGAGACGAGCTCGGCCTCACCCCCGGCCGCGGCGACGTAGCGCTCGCTCATCGCGTACGGGACGCTGTCGTCCTCGACGCCGTGGATCACGATCTGGGGGACGCCCAGTGGCAGCAGCTCGATCGGGGAGCCCTCCGCGAAGTCCTCGGGCGCCATGAACCGGCCGGGCGCGCTCTCGGGGCCGCGCCTCTCCACCGCGTCGCGGACGTCGGAGACCGGGGCGAGGGCGACGACCGGCAGGCCGGCGTGCTTGCCCGCCCAGAGCGCGAGCTGGCCGCCGGCCGAGTGACCGACCAGCACGATCGGGGCGTGCTGAAGGCTCTGGGCGAGCTCGACCGCCAGCTGGACGTCGTCGCGCGCCGCCGGCCAGCCGCCGCCCGGGACGCCGACGCAGCGGTACTCGACATTCCAGGTCGCGATGCCTTGCTCGCCGAGAGCGATGCACATGTGGCCGGTGTGGGTCAGGTTGTACGTCGATTGCCAGTAGCCGCCGTGGAATACGACCGCGAGCGGGAAGGGGCCGTCGCCCTCGGGGATGCGGAGGTCGCCGAACTGCAGCGGCTCGGGGCCGTAGGCGCGGCGCTCGTCCGCGGGCGGCGGCGGCTCGTCGGTGAGGATGTCCTCGCTCGCGCGCAGGTCAGCCGGCCTGCTCGTGCTGCTCGAGCCCGTCGTCCGGGAGCGTCTCCCAGCTCGCCAGGGAGCGGACCCAGATGTGGCGCGTGGGCCGCCCCTCGAGCGGGTCGTCGACCGCGCTGAGGCGGACGCTCGCGCGGTCGGACTCGGGCCAGCCGCCGCCGAACAGGTTCGAGCCGCAGACCGAGCAGAACGTCTTCGCGGTTCCCTCGGCCGGCTGGTAGGTGCGGAGGAGCTCCTCGCCGGCGACGATCGTGACGCGGCCGCTCTCGATGCGGCCGTTCACGGTGCCGACGCCGCCGGAGAGCTTCTTGCAGCTCGCGCAGTGGCAGAACGCGCGCGGCCCGAAGTCGTCGGGCAGCTCGAAGCGGACTCCGCCGCAGAGACAGCTTCCGTGTAGGGCCACAGCGGCGAGCGTACCTCGACACGACATGGACCAGAACGGCAAACGTCTGTCAGCCCTAGACGGTGCGTTAGACGGCCGCACCGGCAGAGCCGGCACGGCCTCTATGGTCGGCGTCGCAAGCGAACGCCTTGGACGGCCGCACCGGCAGAGCCGGCACGGCCTCTATGGTCGGCGTCGCAAGCGAACGCCTTGGACGGCCGCACCGGCAGAGCCGGCACGGCCTCTATGGTCGGCGTCGCAAGCGAACGCCTTGGACGGCCGCACCGGCAGAGCCGGCACGGCCTCTATGGTCGGCGTCGCAAGCGAACGCCTTGGACGGCCGCACCGGCAGAGCCGGCACGGCCTCTATGGTCGGCGTCGCAAGCGAACGCCTTAGCATGGGCGCGTGAAGATCCGCGCGGCAGTGCTGGAGCGGTTCGGCGAGCCGCTCGAGGTGCAGGAGCTCGAGCTGGCCGAGCCGCGGGCGGGCGAGGTGCTCGTCCGGCTCGTCGCGTGCGGCGTCTGCCACACCGACCTGTTCGCGGCATCGGGGTCAGACCCCTCGGGGTACGCGCCGGCGGTGCTCGGCCACGAGGGCGCGGGCGTGGTCGAGGCGGTCGGCGACGGCGTGCGCGACCTGGCGGTCGGCGACCACGTGGTCACGCTCTTCTCGCCGCAGTGCCGCGAGTGCGAGCACTGCCTCGATCCGCGGACGAATCTCTGTCTCGCGATCCGCGAGCAGCAGGGGCTCGGGTACCTCCCCGACGGGACGGCGCGGTTGTCGCGGGACGGCGAGCCGGTGCGGCACTTCATGGGCTGCTCCACGTTCGCGGACTACACGGTCATGCCGGAGATCGCCCTGGCACGGGTCTCGCCCGAGGCGCCGCTGGATCGGGCCTGCCTCTTCGCGTGCGGGCTCTCGACCGGGCTGGGCGCGGCGATGAACACGGCTCGCGTCGCGGCGGGCTCTTCGTGCGTGGTCTTCGGCGCCGGGATGGTCGGGCTGGGCGCGGTGGCCGGGTGCCGGCTGCAGGGCGCGGAGCGGATCGTCTGCGTCGACCTCTCCGAAGAGCGCCTCGAGCTGGCTCGCGGTCAGGGCGCGACGGATGTGGTGGCGGGCGGGCCGGACGCGGTCGAGCGGGTGCTCTCGCTCGTCGGGCCGCTCGGAGCCGACTACACGTTCGAGGCGACCGGGAACGTGGCGGTGATGCGACAGGCGGTCGAGTCGGCGCGGATGGGCTGGGGGCTCGCGACCGTCTGCGGGGTCGCCGGGAAGGGAGAGGCGCTGGAGGTCGTGCCGCGCTATCTGATCACGGGCCGTCGCGTGGCCGGTTCGTCGTTCGGCGGCGTGAAGGGACGCGACCAGGTGCCGGAGCTCGTCGAGCGCTGGTTGGGCGGCGAGATCGACGTCGAGCCGTTCGTCTCGCACAGCCTGTCGCTGGACGAGGTCAACCGCGGCTTCGAGCTGATGGAGGCCCAGGACGGCATCCGCAGCGTGATCGCCTTCGGCTAGCGCGGCCGCGCCCGGGCCCGGCTCAGGCGAGCCTGCCGTTCCAGAGCCGCAGCACCGAAGTCTCCCGCTCGTGCCCGAGGATGTTCAGCGTCGCCGGATCGAGGGCGAACAGCCGGCCGTCGCGCGGGTCCAGCCCAAGCCAGCGTGCCGTCAGCACCCGCAGCAAATGCCCGTGGGCGAAGAGCAGCGCCTCGCCCTCGGCCGCGCGCGCCTCTTCCAGCACTCGGTCGACCCGAGCCCCCACCTGCCCAGCGGTCTCGCCGTTCGGCGCGTCGTCGCGGAAGATCGTCCAGCCCGGGACCTCCTCTCGGATCTCGGCCGTCCGGCGCCCCTCGTAGTCGCCGTAGTCCCACTCCCTCAGGTCGTCACGCGTCTGCGCAACGTCGCCGAAGCCCGCGAGGCGGCACGTTTCGGCCGCCCGCTGTAGCGGGCTGGTCAGGACGAGCGCGAACGAGCGCCCCCGCAGCGCCTCGCCGACCCGCTCCGCCTGGAGGCGCCCCTCCTCCGTGAGCGGAATGTCCGTGCTGCCCGTATGGCGGAGCGCCTTGCTCCACTCCGTCTCCCCATGCCGAACGAGCACGACCTCTTGCGCCATGGCGCGGAGCTTGACAGACAGGCGACAATCGCGGCGTGATCGATCCGCTCGAGCGCTGGCAGCCCCTCGGCGACAAGCCCGACTACGCAGGGTTGCTCACCTACGGCTCGCTGCCGTACACGCAGGACCCGGGCGAGCTCGAGGGCGTGGACGTCGCGATCGTCGGGGCGCCGATGGACGACCTGGTGTCGGATCGACCGGGCGCACGCCTGGGCCCGCGCGCGATCCGCGCCGCGAGTTGCCCGCCGGGCCCTCACCTCGAGGCGAAGCTGGACGCGATGGCCGAGCTGCGGATGGTGGACTACGGCGACGCGCCGGTCGTGCCGGCCGACCCGGCTCGCAGCCACGAGGCGATCGAGCGCACCGTCGGCGAGGTCGTCGCGGCCGGCGCGATCCCGGTAGTGCTCGGCGGCGACCACTCGATCGCCGAGCCCGACATCCGCGCCTGCGCCGCCGGCCGCGGACCGCTCGGCCTCGTCCACTTCGACACCCACACCGACACGGGCGCCGAGGTGTTCGGGGTCGAAATCTCGCACGGCACGCCGATGTACCGGCTCGTCGAGGCCGGCATCGTCGACCCGCGCCGGTACGTCCAGATCGGTCTGCGCGGCTACTGGCCCGCCGAGAAGGAGCTCGCCTGGCAGGCCGAGCGCGGGATCACGAGCTTCTTCATGCACGACGTGCGCCGGCTCGGGATCGAGGAGGTCGTCGGCGGCGCGGTCGACGTGGTCGGCTCGGGGCCGGCCTTCCTGAGCGTCGACGTCGACGTGCTCGACCCGGCTTACGCGCCGGGGACCGGAACGCCGGAGCCCGGCGGGATGGAGAGCGGCGACCTGCTCTGGGCCTGTCGTGCCGTCGCCGAGAAGCTCGAGCTCGTCGGCGCGGATGTGGTCGAGGTGATCCCGACTGCGCCGGGCTCTGCCGACATCACCGCGCTCGTCGCCGACCGGATCGTCCGCGAGATCCTCACCGGCCTGGCGCTAAGGCGGCGGGCCTGAACACCGTGCGGTAGAAAAGCCCGGCGACGATCAGCATCGCCAGCCAGGCGAGCGAGAGCTTCGGCTGGAGCACGTTCGGGATCAGCCAGTCCGTCCAGCCCCGCTTGGCGACCTGCTCGATCCAGAGATCCTCCGCCTGGTTCGTCAGCCCGTAGACGAGCATCAGCGACAGGTAGAACGCAGTCGCGGCGCGGAGCCCGCGGCTCCGGATTCCGCCCACGAGCCGCGAGAGCAGCAGCGCCGAGACGGCGAGCAAGAAGCCGTCCATCCCGTGGTGGTGGCCGTGATGGACTGCAGCGTGCGCGTACCCCGCGCCGGGCTCGGGCTTGATCACGCCGGTCTGGAAGAACCAGCCGAGCAGCGGGACGCCGTCGAGGAAGAAGCCGAGCTCGGCCGCGATGTAGGGCGCCGCGAAGAACAGCGAGAGCGCCGCGACGGCCAGGCGCGCACGGTCGCCGGCGCGGCTCGTCCGCGTTTGCACCTGCCGTCCGCTCCGCGTGGCCCAGGCCGTGAGCAGCACCGCGAGCGCGACGCCGGCGACCTGCGGCACGTTCGCCCACTTCGGGTCGAGATCGTTCTGCGTCTGGACGCCGGGGATCGCGACCGTCGCGCAGAGCAGGAAGGCAATGACCGCCAGCGTGCGGGCGCGGCGATCCGCGAGCCGGTCCCAGACGATCGCGAGCACGGCGGGCGCCACGACCGCGGCCGAGAAGCTGAGGAACACGAAGGCGCGGGCCGCGCCGCCGACGAAGCCCCCATGCGTCGTCTTCCAGAGCTCGGTCGGCGGCAGCCGCCAGTAGGTGACGAAGACCGCGACCGCCGTCAGGCCGAACAGGAGCCAGACCAGCCAGGCCTCCCAGAGCGGCCGCCTGGCCATCAGCGAAAGAGGTCGCGCTCCTCGGGCATGACCAGGTCGCGCGCGCTGCCCTCGCCGCCCGCGTCGTAGCCGCGGATCAGCGCGGCCGGGATGCCGCTCGTCTTGCCGAGCACGAGCTCGGCGGCACCGGCAAGCTCGTCGGCGACCGCGATCACGGTCGCGTGCAGCTCGTAGCCGGCGGAGTCGCGGACGCCCTTCAGGTCGAGCAGCGGCCGGATTCCGGCGAGGCCGATCGCGACGTCGGTCGTGCCCTGGCGCCAGGGACGGCCGAAGGAGTCGCTGACGATCACGCCGATCTCGACGCCGGCGAGCTCACGCAGGCGCTCCCGAATTCGGGCCGCCGAGGCATCCGGATCCTCGGGCAGGAGCACGACCGTCGCCGGCTCCGGCGCGTTCGACGAGTCGACTCCGGCCGAGGCGCAGACGAATCCATGGCGGGTCTCGGTGATCACGAGCGGCGGGCGCGTCCGGACGATCCGCTTCGACTCCCGCAGAATCACCTCGAGGCGCCGCGGGTCCTCGTCGCCGGCGAGCCGCCGAGCCTCGTCGGAGGGCTCCACCTCCGCCAGCCGCACGGTTCTGCCTTCGGCCTTCGAGACCGCCTTCTGGGCGACCACGAGCACGTCGCCGTCCCGGAGCTCGGCGCGGGCGGCGATCAGCTCGGCGAGATCGTCCCCCTCGTGGATCTCGGGCACGCCCTCGACCGGGAGGATCCGGATCACGGGAAGCCGGTCAGCCGCAGGCCCGCCGTGATCCCGTACTCGCGGTTCACGGTCAGGATCACGGCCGTCATCGCCTCGAGCGCGCGCGAGTTCTCGAGCGGGCCGGCGTCGACAGCCCTCCCTCCGACGAGCCCGTCGGCAAGCTCGAGCGCCGGCTGCTTCGCGCGAGGGTCGCCGCAGACGAACGCGTCCTCGCCGGGCGGCTCGGCGGCGGCGAGGTGCGCCGCCGAGAGCGACTGCAATCCCGATGCGACGGGCCCTTGCACGAGCTCGCGCACCTCCTCGGCAAGCGAGCGCCCGGCGTTGCCCGGCACGACGCCGTCGTCGGTGAAGGCGAGCTCGCTGGCGACGCAGAGGACCGGCGTCTCGCCGATCGCATCGGCCAGGTCGCGCGCCGTGTCGAGCGCCCCGTTCGACTTCGTCGCGAGAATGACCAGTTCGGCTTCGCGGACGACCTCCTCGTTGCTGCCGCCCTGGACGCCGAGCTCGATCGCCCGCTCGCGCCCCCGCGCGGCATCGCGCGAGCCGACATGGACGTCGTAGCCGAGCCCCCGCAGGCGCTTCGCCAGCGCGCGGCCGAACGCACCGGTGCCACCGACGATCGCGACCTTCATCACAGGCCGCTCGCGCGCGAGGCACGGCGCTTCGGCGAGCCGTCGGCGGGCGTCGGCGTCGCGCATCAGCGTGTGCGTCACGATCGTCGGGATCCCCGCGTCCTCGTCTGCGTCGGCCTCGTCCACCACCAGCGCGTCGATCAGCCCCAAGTAACACTGTGTTACTTGGGCCGGTCCCGTCCCGCCGGCGAGGCGGGCCAGCATCCGGTCGGCCGGGCCGCGGACTGCCCGCCCGCCGATCAGCGGGCTGACGGCGACGGCCGGAGCCCGGCGGCGCTCCAGGGCCTCGCGGATTCCCGCCACGGCCAGGATCGGACCGATGCTGACGAACGGGTTGCTCGGCGCGATCGCGATCAGGTCGGCTTGCTCGAGCGCGGCGAGCACGCCCGGCGCGGCCGTCGCCGTCCCGGCGCCGTCGAAGCGGACGCCGTCGACCTCGTCCCGGTGACCGCGCCGCACGAACCACTCCTGGAACGAGAGCTCACCGGCGGGCGTGGCCACCCAGGTGCGGAGGCGGTCGTCGGTCGCCGGGAGGATCACGGTCGCGACCCCGAGGGCGCGCGCAAAGCGTGCGGTCACGGCCGAGAGGGGCTCGCCGCTCCGCAGCGCCTCGGTGCGCGCCAGGTGCAGGCCGAGGTCGCGGTCGCCGAGCTGGAACCAGGTCTCTGCGCCGAGCCCGGTCGCGGCATCGCGTGCGTTCCAGCTCTCCGCGGCCCGGCCCCAGCCGCGCTCCTCGTCGAGCACCCCGGCAAGCGTGTAGAGGATCGTGTCGAGGTCCGGCGAGACGTGCAGGCCGGCGATCTCGAGGTCGTCGCCGACGTTGCCGACGACGGTCACGTCCGCGGGATCGATTGTCTCCGCGAGGGCGCGGGCGAAGCGCGAGCCGCCCAGCCCGCCGGCGAGAACGACGACTCTCACGGCGACGACTCCTGGCGACCCGCGCATCGACCGGCCATTTCAGACGGGCGCACGAGCGCAGCTCGCGCGCCCTGACATCGGCATCGCAAGCGACGCCTCACGGTAGTGCCGCGCGCAGCCCGTCGAGCACCGCGGCGGTCTGCGGGCCGAGCCGGCCCTCGAGCCGCTCGAGATCGGCGAGCGTGTCCACGTCGTCCGCGAGCTCGGGCACCTCGGCGCTCACGAACGCGGCACCCAGGCGCTCGGCCCGCGCGCGGAACCGCTCGGCGCTCCCCGGGCCGTACAGCGCCGCGAACAGGTGCGTCGACGAGAGGGCGAGCGCATTCGTCGTTCCGTCGGCCGCCTCGACAATCGCAAGGCCACGCTCGGGCATCGCGCCGAGCAGCGCGAGCAGATCGCGCGGCCGGACGGAGGGCAGGTCGGCGTTGACGATCAGGATCGGGCCGGATTCGACGCCCCGCAGCGCAACCTCGACCGCTTCGCCTTGCCCGCCTTCCCGCGCGACGAGCGTCCGCCCGACGCTCTCGCACGCGGCGAGCACGTCCGCGAGCATCGCCCTGGCGAGCGCCGCGCGGGCGGCTTCGGGAAGTGGAGCGAGCCGCTGCTTTGCGTTCTCGCCCCGGAAGGGAACGACGACGGTCGGCATGCCGAAAGGAGCCTATCCCCCGGTGCGGCGCCGGGGCCCGCGCCGGCCCGAAAAACGGCCCATATAGAAGGCACCTCCCACCTCCTCCCCGCTGCAGATCGTAACGGCGAAATCGTCACGAGTGTGTGACGGGACTGTGCCGGATGTGTGCCAGATGCTTGCGCCCTCGCGGGCCGCCTACGCTGCCGAGCCGGGGCCGCTGGTGGACCACTCGCGCAGCTCGTACCAGTGCGAGTTGTGCAGCGCCTCGGCGACCTTCGGGTCGGTGTGGGCCGCGTTGAAGACGTTGTGGTCGAGGTCTGCGCAGATCGCCACCGCGCTGAGCGGCACGTCGACCAGCTCCGCCAGCGCGTCTGCGGGCAGCTTCGCCTCGGCGACCGTGTAGTGCATGAACTGCAGGTTCGGCGCCACCTCCATCAGCAGCGGCCAGTCGGGGCAGGTGCGCGAGCTCATGAAGGACTCTTCCCCAGCACGGCCAGCCGCTCCTCCACGAGCACGGCCAGCGCGCGGATGAAGGCGGGGTCGTCGTTGAGCGATTCGATCCGCTCGAGCTCCAGGCCGAGCTCGCCCGCCCGTTCGCGTGCTTCCACGTCCAGGTCCCAGAGGATCTCCAGGTGGTCGGAAACGAACCCGACCGGCGCGACCAGCACGCTACGAACGCCTGCGTCGCGCAAGCGCGTGAGCTCGTCCAGAACGTCCGGGCCGAGCCACGGCTCGCCGGTCGGGCTTGCGCTCTGAAAGGCGAACGACCACTCCTCGAGGCCGGCGCGCTCGGCGACGAGGCGCGAGGTCTCGAGCAGCTGGTCGCGGTACGGATCGCCGTCGGCCAGGATGCGCTCCGGCAGCGAGTGGGCCGTGAAGACGACCCAGGCGTCCGTCCCCCTGACGCGGTCGGCGAGGACGTCGACGAACGGCTCGTGGTCGTGCCAGCTCTCGACGAGCTCGATCTCGGCGCGGCCGCCGACCGCCGCCTCGAGCCGCTCCCGATACTCGCCGACCGAGAGCCGGGAGTAGTGCGGCGCAAGGACGACGCCGACGATCCGTGTCGCCCCGCGGGCCAGCGCTGCCTCGACCGCCTCGGCGATCCGGGGCTGCCAGTGCTTCATGCCGACGAAGACCGGGACTCCCAGCTCCCGCTCCAGCGCGGCCCGCTGCGCCTCGGTCACCTCATCGAGCGGCGAGCGGCCACCGATCCGACGGTAGCGCTCCGCCAGCCCTGCGACCGCCTCGTCCGAGACCGGCCGGCCGCCGCGGATGTCCTCGAAGTACGGCCGGATGTCGTCCGCAGTCGCCGGGCTGCCGTACGCCATCAGCACGACCGCCTCGCTCACGCCGAGTGCCGTCCTCTCGAGCCATGCCCGAGGGACACTCCCTGGGACCTGTCCGCCGGGCGCCCACATGCCCTGGGCAAGCCGTCAAACGTCCCGTACGGCCATGGCCCAGGGACTGTCCCTGGGCCCTGTCCGTTATGGACGGCGTTCATGCGGCCACCAGCGTGCGCTCGTGCACGAGCTCGACCAGCCGCCCCAGGTCGGCGGGGTCCGTCTCCGGCAGCACGCCGTGCCCGAGGTTGAAGATGTGGCCCGGGCGCCCGCCGGCGCGGCGAAGGACCTCCTCGGCCCCGGCCGCCGCGCGTTCCCAGGGCCCGAGCAGAGCCGCACCGTCGAGGTTGCCCTGGATGCCGCGGTCGAAGCCGATCCGCTCCCAGGCGACGTCCAGAGGCAGGCGCCAGTCGACGCCGATCACGTCGCCGCCGGCCTCGGCCCGCTCCTCGAGCAGGTGCGCATCCCCGGTCGCGAAGTGGATCGTCGGTACGTCGACCGCCGCCAGCACCCGCGCCGAGTAGGGCGCGACGAACTCGCGGTAGTCGTCGGCCGAGAGCGCGCCCGCCCACGAGTCGAAGAGCTGGATCGCATCCGCGCCGGCCCGCACGCAGGCCGCCACGTAGGCGGCAAAGCCGGCGGCGAGCTTCTCCATGAGCGCGTGCCAGACCTCCGGCTGCCCGTACATGCAGGCCTTCGTCAACTTGAACTCGCGCGTCGGCTTCCCCTCGATCAGGTAGCCGGCGACGGTGAACGGCCCGCCGGCGAAGCCGATGACGGCCTGGTCGTCGCGCAGCGCCCCGCGCACGAGCCGCACAGACTCGAGCACCCACGGCACCGCCTCCTCCGGTTCGGGCACGACCAGCCGCTCGACGTCCGCCGCGGAGTGCACCGGCTCGGCCACGACCGGCCCGACGTTCTCGACGAGGTCGACGTCGACGCCCATCCCGAGGACGGGGAGCATGATGTCGGCGAACATTACGGCGGCGTCCACGTCATGACGCCGGACCGGCTGCAGGGTGACCTCCGCGCAGAGCTCCGGGCGGCGGGCGATCTCGAACAGGCCGTACTGCTCGCGCAGCTCGCGATATTCGGGCAGCGAGCGGCCGGCCTGGCGCATGAACCAGACGGGTGTCCGCTCGACCGGCTCCCGCCGGCAAGCTCGTATCAGCAACGGCTCGGTCACGCGCTCAGGGTAGCTCCCAGGAACCACCAAGCCGGATCGGTCCGGAGCCCGCGGAGTCGCGGCTGAAGACGCTGAGCTCGAGCGCCCGCTCGTCCCGCGCCAGCTCGGCGTCGAGGTCTTCCGAGTTGACGATCACGTCGACGAAGAAGCGTCCCTCGCGCATCGGCAGGCCGGGGAAGCGGAGCCGCAGCCGCTCCAGCCGCGCAGGCCGGAGCCGCACGCCCTCCGCGGTCTGGGAGCCGAGCGGCTGCCCCGCCGCGTCGCGGAAACCGACCGTCACGCGGGCGCCGTCGACCCCGTCCTCCGCATACAGCCAGACCTCGATCGTGACTGGCTCGCCCTCGGTCACGCGATCGCGGACGCTGCCGTCGCCGGCCACCGCGCGCACCTCGTGCACGCGGAGGAACTCGGGCCTCGCGCCGTCCTGCCGCGCAGCCGTGTCCGTGGCCCGGCTGACAAGCCGCCGGTGGTAGGCGCTGACGACGTCCACCGCCCCGCCCTTCTCGACCACCCTGCCGTGCTCGAGCAGCAGGGCACGGTCGCAGACTCGCTCGACCGCGCTCGGGTCGTGCGAGACGAAGACGATCGTGCCCCCGGCCCCCTTGAAGTCGGCGATCCGCCCGAAGCACTTCTGCTGGAAGGCCTCGTCCCCGACCGCGAGCACCTCGTCGAGGAGCAGCACGTCGGGGTTGACGTGCATGGCGACCGAGAAGCCGAGGCGCATGTACATCCCCGAGGAGTAGGTGCGCACCGGCACGTCGGCGAAGTCCTCGAGCTCCGCGAAGCCGATGATCTCGTCCAGGTGCTCGTCGACGTACCGCCGCTTGAGGCCGTAGATCGCCGCGTTCAGGTAGACGTTCTCGACCCCGGTGAAGTCCGGGTGGAAGCCGGCGCCGATCTCGATCAGCGAGCCGACCCGGCCGCCGACCTCGAGCTCGCCGGCGGTCGGCGCGAAGATCCCGGCGATCAGCTTCAGCAGGGTCGACTTGCCGGAGCCGTTCTGGCCGACGATCCCGAGCGCCTCGCCCCGCGCGACGTCGAAGTCGACGTCGCGCAGCGCCCAGAGCTCGCGCGTCTGCGGGAGCTCGCGACGGAGGATCGTCTCCTTGAGCGAGCGGTTCTGGGAGAGGCGGATCTTGAACAGGCGGCCGACGCCGCGCCCTCGGATCTCGCCGGCCGCTACCGCCGCGTTCACTGAGGTCACAGCTCGACGGCCAGCGTGTCCTCGTGGCGCTGGACGACGCTGAGCCCGACCACGGCGAGGGCTGGGCCGACGAGGAAGATGTAGAGGAGCACTCCCGCGCCGGGCACGGTCGCCTGCAGGAGCACGGCGCGAATCCCCTCGACGTAGGGCGTGACCGGGTTCCCGTAGCGGAGCAGGTCGATCAGCCAGGGGTGCGAGGAGGAAGCGGGCAGCTGGTCGAGCCCGTACAGGACCGGCGTCAGGAAGAACCAGGGCAGGAAGAGCACCGCCAGGAGGTGCTCGACGTCGCGGTAGAAGACGTTGGCGACCGAGAACAGCCAGGCCAGGCCGAGCGCGAGGCAGAGCAGCCCGGCGAAGAAGGGGAGCACCAGGGGCACGTAGCGCGCCGTCGAGGGCACGAAGGCGATGTCGATCGGGATCAGGATCGCGAACATGACGAGCGCGGAGGTCGTCTGCGCCAGCACCGAGGCCGCGGGGACGAGCTCGCGCGGAAACCAGACCTTCTTGATCAGGTCGGCGTTGGCGCGCAGCGACCCGCTGCCGAGCTGCACCGACGACTGGAAGAACCCCCAGGCGGCGAGCCCGACGAGGACGAACAGCGGGTAGTGCGGGATGTCCCGCGCCGCCTTCCAGAGCACCGAGAAGAGCAGGACGTAGACGAGCATCATCGAGAGGGGGTAGACGAGCGACCAGACCAGGCCGAGCGCGGAGCCCTTGTAGCGGACGCGGATCTCACGGCGGACGAGCGTCCAGAGCAGCTCGCGGTAGCCGGTCAGCCGGGTGAAGCTCGGCAGGAGCGGCGTTCGCGTTGCAGTCGCGGTGTTGACGGCCACGCGGGCAGGATACTCGCGTGATTCGGTGCGAATAGTCGTCGACGTCAGCCCGCTCTCGCGGCCGCGCACGGGGATCGGCAACTACCTGCGCGGGATGCTCGCCGGGCTCGCGGAGGCAGGCGGCGGGGAGCACGAGCTCGTGGCCTTCGCGCCGTCCGGGCCGCGTGGGCGCGGGCGGATTCACGCGGCGCTGGACGGCCTGCCGGTGGAGCTGCGGCTGCCCCTGCTGCCGCGGGCCCAGTGGTGGCGGGCCGGCTGGAGCCGGCTCGGGCGCCCGCCGGTCGAGTCGGTCGCCGGGCCGCTCGACGTCTTCCACTTCTCGGACTGGATGTACCCGTCGCAACGGGGCGGCGTCCGGGCGACGACGGTGCACGATCTCGTGCCGGCGCGTTTCCCGGAGCTGGTCGAGCGCGGCACGCGCCGGATGCACTCGCGGAAGCTCGACGCGGTGCGCTCGTGCGACGTCGTCTTCGCGAACTCGCGCTTCACTGCCGGGGAGGCGGTCGAACTGCTCGGCGTGCCGGAGGAGCGAGTCGTCGTCGCGTACCCGGGAGTCGACCCGCTGTTCCGGCCCGAGGGCGAACGGGCGGATCTCGGCGGGCCGTACGTCCTCTCGGTCTCGACGCTGGAGCCGCGGAAGAACCTGCCTGCACTCGTCTCGGCCTTCGCTCTGCTGCGCCGGCGGCGGCCGGAGCTGACGCTCGTCCTGGCCGGGGCCGCAGGCTGGGAGGAGCGGCCGCTGGCAGGCGAGAGCGTCCGGATGCTCGGCTTCGTTCCGGACGAGGAGCTGGCCCGGCTCTACCGCGGGGCGGCCGCGTTCGCGTACCCGTCGCGGTTCGAGGGCTTCGGGCTGCCGGTGGTCGAGGCGCTCGCGTCGGGCGTCCCGGCGGTCGTCTCCTCGCACCCGTCGCTGGACGAGGCGAGCGGTAAGGCCGCGCTGCGGGCCGACCCCGAGGAGGCGGAGGCGTTCGCGGAGGCGATCGAGCAGGCGCTCGAGGTTGACGGGGAGCGCCGCGCGTCGGGCCTCGCCCACGCGGGGCGATTCACGTGGCGGGCCTGCGGCGAGGCGGTCCTGGCGGGGTACGAGAGGGCTCTGACACACTGAGTCGGATGTTGCGCGTGGGCATCGACGTCTCGCCGCTCGCGCTCACGCGGGCGGGGACCGCGCGGCACATCCGGTCGCTGCTGGCGGCGCTCGAGGAGGAGGACGTCGAGCTGCGCCGCTACTCGTTCGGCGGCACCGCCCGGGCCTTCGTGCCGGTGCGGGACCTCGGCTGGTACCTCGGCGAGCTGCCGCGCCGGGCCGCGCGCGACGGCGTCCAGGTGCTGCACTGCCCGACCCATCGCGCGCCGGTGCGCTCGAGCGTGCCGCTCGTCGTCACCTTCCACGACCTCGCCGTGCTCCGGCATCCGGAGACCTTCAACGCCTGGACGCGGACCTACAGCCGGCTCGTCCTGCCGAAGGTCGCGAAGGCGGCGCGGCGGCTGATCGCGGTCTCCGAGTTCACGCGGCGGGAGCTGCTAGAGCTGCTGGACGTGCCCGAGGAGAAGGTGCGCGTGATCCCGAACGCGGTCGGCCCGCCGTTCGTCGCCGAGGGCGAGGCCGCGGCCGGCGAGTACGTGCTCGCGGTCGGGACGCTCGAGCCGCGGAAGAACCTGCCGCGGCTGGTCGAGGGCTTTCGGCGCGCGGGCCTCAACGGCTGCCGGCTGCTCGTCGCGGGGATGCGCGGCTGGGGCAGCGTGGATGCCTCGGGCGACGGGATCCGCTGGCTCGGCTCGGTGGCCGACGACGAGCTCGCACGGCTCTATCGGGGAGCGCGGTGCGTCGCCTACGTGTCGATCTACGAGGGGTTCGGACTGCCGGTGCTCGAGGCGATGGCCTGCGGCGCGCCGGTGGTCGCGGGCCGGAACGACGCCGCGCAGGAAGTCGCCGGCGAGGCGGCGGTCCTGGTCGACCCGTTCGACCCGGACGCCATCGCCGCGGGGCTGACCGAGGCGCTCGACCGGCGCGAGGAGCTGCGCGCACTCGGGCTCGAGCGGGCCCGCGCCTTCGACTGGGCGAGCGTCGCGCGGGCGACGGCCGAGGTCTACCGCGAAGCCGCCGAATGAGCGCGCCCCTGGTCGTTATCGACGCCGATGTGCTCGGCCGGCAGCGGACCGGCGACGAGACCTACGTGACCGCCCTCCTGCGCGAGCTCGCCGGGACGCCGGGCCTCCGCCTCGCCGCCGTCACCCGCCGCCCCGGCCTCGTCCCCGACGGGATCGAGCCGCTGGAGCTGCGGGCCCACAGCCAGGTCGCCCGAATGGCCGTCGGCCTGCCGCGCCTGCTGCGCCGCCTCCGTCCCGCGCTCGCGCACTTCCAGCACGCGCTTCCGCTCGCCTGCCCGTGCCCGGCCGTCGTCACCGTGCACGACCTCTCCTTCGAGCGCGACCCGAGCGTGATGGGACTGCGCGACCGGCTCGTCTTCCGCGCCGCCGTTCCCCGCGCCGCGCGAAAGGCCGCCCGCGTGCTCGCGGTCTCCGAGCGGACGAAGCGCGACCTGATCGAGCTCTACGGCATCCCGGACGGCAGGATCGTGGTGACGCCGAACGGCGTCGACCCGGCCTTCACGCCGCAGGGCCCGAGCCCCGACGGCAAGCCGTACGCCCTCGTCGTCGGCACGCTGCAGCCGCGCAAGGACCCCGACGCCGCGATCGAGGCGCTGGCGCTGCTCGGCGAGAGCGAGCTGCGGCTCGTCTTCGCCGGCCCGGACAAGGGCGGCCGCGCCCGCGCCGAGCGCACCGCCGAGCGCGCAGGCCTCGCGGCGCGAGTCGAGTTCAAGGGGCACGTTCCGCAGGCGGAGCTCGCCGCCCTCTACCGCGGCGCGGCCTGCCTCGTCTTCCCGTCCCGCTACGAGGGCTTCGGCCTGCCCGCGCTCGAGGCGATGGCGAGCGGCACGCCCGTCGTCGCGACCAGCGCCGGCGCGCTCCCGGAGGTCACCGGCGGCGCCGCCATCCTCGTCCCGGAGCGCAGCCCCGCCGCCCTGGCCGGAGGGATCGAGCGCGCGCTCGCCGACCGCGAGCGCCTCGTCGCCGCCGGCCTCGCCCGCGCGGCCGAGTTCAGCTGGGCCGAGACCGCCCGCCGGACGCTGGAGGTCTACCGATCGCTGCTGTAGCGGCAGTCGTGATCTGGACTCCCGGCGACCCGGATCCCGGCCCCTGCCTCGAGTCGCTCGCTCCGCAGGTCGACGAGCTCGTGCTGGTCGCCAACCCCGGCGGCAACCCGACCGCAGGCGAGGCCACCGTCGTGCGCAACGCCGAGACGAAAGGCTTCGGCGCGAACATCAACGCCGGCGTCGCCGCCACCTCCGCCCCGTTCGTCGCCGCCTCGAACCCGGACGTCCTCGTCGAGCCCGGCGCCATCGCCACCCTCACGGCCTTTGCCGAGAGCCATCCGCGCTGCGGGATCGCCGGCCCCGAGCTGCGCTACCCGGACGGCCGCCGCCAGCCCTCGCGCCGGAGCTTCCCGACCGTCGGCGGCACCCTCGTCCGCCGCACGCCGCTCCGGCTCCTGCTCGACCCGGCGCAACGGCAGCGCCGCCACTACCTGCTCGACGAGCACCCGGTCGAGCCCGCCCCCGCAGACTGGCTGCTCGGGGCGTTCCTCTTCCTCCGCCGGCAGATGCTGGACGACCTCGGCGGCCTCGACGAGGGCTACCGCCTCTACGGCGACGACATCGACCTCGCCTACCGGGCCCGGCGCGCCGGCTGGGAGCGCTGGTACGTCCCGGACGCCGTCGCGATCCACCACCACCAGGCCGTCACCGACCACCGCTTCCTCACGCAGCGGACGCTCTGGCACTGGCGCAGCATCGCCCGCTTCGTGCGCAAGCACCCCGAGAGCCTGCGCACGAGATGACCCTTCCGGTCCCGCCCGGGGAGCTCGTCCAGCGCGTCTCGCGCATCGACGACCCGGACCTCGAGGGCGTCTACCTCGCAAACGGCCGCGTCACCCGCGAGCGGCTCGAGAGCCTGCTCGGCCCGGACTGGTCGTGGCAGGGCAAGCGCGTCCTCGACTTCGGCTGCGGCGCCGGGCGGACGCTCCGGCACCTGCTGGACAGCGGCGCCGAGCTGCACGGCTGCGACATCCACGGCCCGAGCATCGCGTGGCTGGCCGACCACCTCTCGCCGCCGCTGCACGTGCTCCGCAACGGCGAGCGGCCGCCGCTCCCCTACCCCGACGGCCATTTCGACCTCGTCTATGCGCTGTCGGTCTTCACCCACCTCGCGGATACGTGGGACGAGTGGCTCGCCGAGCTGCGCCGCGTGCTCGCGCCGGACGGCCTGCTCGTCGCGACCTTCCTCAACGAGCGCAGCTGGGACCTGTTCGAGGCCACGGGCCCCTGGGACGAGGCGGGCACCGGGATGCTCGTCACCAAGCGCGACAACCCCTGGGACCTCGGCGGCCCGTTCGTCTACCTCTCTGAGGCCTGGCTGCGCGAGCACTGGGGCCGGCACTTCGAGATCGTCCACCTCGAGCGCTTCCCGCCGCGGCCGCTTCCCGCGCAGACCTCGGGCGCCGTGGTCATGAAGCCGCGGGCGCCGTTCCCGCCGCCGGAGCTGATGCAGCGGGTCGGCGGTTCCGACGACGAGGACGTCCAGGCGGATTACGAGGCCGTTGGCCGCCGCTGCCGGGAGCGGCTCGAGCGCCTGCTGCCCGAGGACTGGTCCTGGGAGGGCAAGCGCGTCCTCGACTTCGGCTGCGGCGCCGGCCGTACGCTGCGGCAGTTCCTGCCCGAGGCCGAGCGCGGCGAGTTCCACGGCTGCGACATCGACGGCCCGAGCGTCGCCTGGCTGGCCGAGCAGCTGACACCGCCGCTGCACGTCTTCCGGAACGAGGAGACGCCTCCCTTGCCGCGCAGCGACGAGACCTTCGACCTCGTCTACGCCTTCTCGGTCTTCACGCACTTGACCGAGCACTGGGCCGCCTGGCTGCTCGAGCTCCACCGTGTGCTCAGGCCGGGCGGCCTCCTGTTCGCGACCTTCCTCAACGAGCAGCTCTGGCCGGTCTACGGCGCGGGCGACTGGGACGAAGACCGGATCGGCATGCACGTCACGCGCACGTGGAACCCGTGGTCGGCCGGCGGACCGATCGTCTTCCACTCGCGCTGGTGGCTCCGCGAGCACTGGGGGCGCGCCTTCGAGATCCTCGAGCTCGAGCCGCTCGACCCCGCCCGCGAGCAGGGGCAGGGCGCAGCGCTCCTCCGGCGGCGCGACCCTCGCCCCTCCGAGGCCGAGCTGAAGGCGCCGAGCGGCGACCCGCGCGAGCTGCCCGCGCTCGAGCTCAACATCGCGCACCTGCATTCGGAGGCGGCCGAGCTCTGGCAGCGCTACTCGGAGGTCAAGGCCGGCTACGACGAGGCGGGCGAGCACTACCGGCCGCTCGAGCCCGAGCTTCACCGTCTCCGGGCCGAGACGGAGCGGCTCGAGCGCGCGCTCGGCGAGGTCTCGACGAGCCATAGCTGGCGGCTGACCGCTCCGCTGCGCGCGGCCGGCAGGCTTCTCCGCCGGAAGAACGGCTGAGTCGTCCGGTACGTTTTGGGGTCCATGGCCGAGAGCACGCGCGATGCGTCCCCGACACGCACGACGTTCGACGACAGCCCGGGCTCGACGCACGCCATGGTCCTCGAGCTCGTCACGCCGGGAGCGCGTGTGCTGGAGTTCGGCTGCGCGACCGGCTACATGTCGCAAGCCCTTCGTGACCGGCGCGGCGCGACCGTCGTCGGCGTCGAGCTCGACGCGGAAGCGGCGCAGCTCGCGGCCGCGTACACCGAGCGCATGCTCGTCGGCGACGCCGAGGAGCTCGACCTCGAGGCCGAGCTCGGCGCCCAGCGCTTCGACGCGATCGTCTTTGCGGACGTGCTCGAGCACCTGCGCGACCCGGCCGCGCTGCTGAAGCGCGTGCGCCCACTGGTCGCCGATAACGGCGTCGTGATCGCCTCGATCCCGAACGTGGCCCACGCGAGCGTCCGGCTGGCGCTGCTCGGCGGCTCCTTCCGCTACCGCGAGCAGGGGCTGCTCGACGAGAGCCACCTCCGCTTCTTCACCCGCGAGGGCGTGCAGGACCTGTTCGAGAGCTCCGGCTACCTGATCACCCAGTGGCAGCGGCGGCGGCTCGAGGTCGAGGAGACCGAGATCCCCGTCCCGCGCGGCATCCCGGACGAGGCGCGCACCTGGGCGACCGGCGACCCCGAGGCGACCACCTACCAGTTCATCGTCTGCGCCGTCCCCTCCGAGCCCGGCCCGCAGCTCCACGCCTGGCGGACGAAGCTGGGCGAGGCTCGCACCGAGCTCGACCAGCTCCGGCCGCTCGCCGCGGAGGTCGAGGTGCTTCGGGCCGAGATCGAGGAGCTGCGGCCGCTGCGGGGTGCGGTCGAGGAGCTCGCGGCCCTCCGGCGCGCGCACGAGGTGCTCCAGCGGCGGCTCGTCGCCGAGCGCGCGGCCTTCGCGGAGGGCATCGCTGCGGTCGAGGACGGCGTCTACGGCTCCCGCTCCTGGCGCTACACCGAGCCGATCCGCCGCCTGCTGAGGACTTTCCGCAAGCCGCGGTGACCGAGATCTCCATCCCGCGGCTCGAGGAGCCGGACGTCTCGGTCGTGATGGTGCTCTACGGCGGCTGGAAGGTCGCCACGCGCGCGATCTCGGCTCTGGCCCAGAACACGGAGCCGTGCTTCGAGCTGATCCTGGTGGACAACGCCTCGCCGGACGACTCCCTCGCGCGCGTCGAGGAGCAGGTGGAGGGCGCGACGGTCGTGCGGAACACGGCCAACACCGGCTTCGGGCCGGCCTCGAACCAGGGCGCGGCGCTGGCGCAGGGCCGGACCCTCTGCTTCCTGAACAGCGACGCGCTCGTCGAGCCGGGCTGGCTGCCCCCGCTGCTCGAGACGCTGGCCGAGCCGGGCGTCGGCGCGGCTGTGCCGCTCTTCCTGAACGAGAACGGCACCGTGCAGGAAGCCGGCTCGGTGGTGGACTCGATCGGCCACTCGCACGCGGTCGGCGGCGGCGGCGACCCGCGCGACTTCCGGTTCCGCTTCCGCCGGGAGGTCGACTTCGGCTCGGCTGCGTGCATGCTCGTCCCGGCCGAGCTGTTCTTCGAGCTGGGCGGCTTCGACGAGCTCTTCGCGCCTGCCTACTTCGAGGACACCGACCTCTGCTTCAAGCTGCACGCGCGCGGACTGAAGACGATCTTCGAGCCGCGCTCGCAGGTCGTGCACATGCGCCACGGCTCGGGCACCTCCGAGAGCGCGCGGAAGCTGATGGAGGAGCACCGAGACCTGTTCGTCGAGCGCTGGGGCGAGCGCCTGACGCGCCGGCCGCGCCTGGTCGAGGTGGCGCAGAAGCCGAACCAGATGCTCGCCGCGCGCGACGCCGAGGCGCTCGACCGGATCCTGGTGATCGACGACCGCGTGCCGTACACCGACCGCGGCTCCGGCGATCCGCGCATGGCGGCCCTCCTCGGCGAGCTGGCCGCCCTCTGGCCCGCGGCGAGGATCACGCTGGCGGCGGCCGACGGACGGGACGCCGAGCGCTACGCCGAGCCCCTTCTCCGCCAGGGGATCGAGGTCGTCTGCCCGCCGGTGGACTGGACCCGCTGGTTCGAGGAACGGCGGTTCCACTACGGCACGGTGATCGTCAGCCGGCAGCAGAACGTCGAACGCTTCAAAGGCCACCTCTCGCTCACGCAGCCTCAGGCCCTGCTGATCTTCGACACCGAGGCCTTCAGCTTCCGCCGCCTCGAGCGGCTGGCCGAGCTCGTCCCTCCCGGGAAGGAGCAGAGCCGGACGCGCGCTGAGGCGGCAAAGGCCCGCGAGACGGAGATCCGGGCCGTCCAGGAGGCAGATCTGGTCTTCTGCGTCTCCGACGAGGAGGCCGAGCTGATCTCCGAGATCGCGCCCGGGCAGAACGCCTTCGTCCTGACCTCGATCGTGGAGACCCTGCCGGCGGCACCGGGCTTCGACGAGCGGGCCGACCTGGTCTTCTTCGGCGGCTTCCTGGGCGGCGCTGCGTCGCCGAACGCCGACTCGCTCAGGTACCTCGTCGAGGAGGTGCTGCCGCTCTTCTGGGAGGACCATCCGGACGTCGGGCTGAACGTGATCGGCGCCGACATGGACGAGAGCGTCCGCGCGCTCGAGGCTCCGCGCGTCAGCATCGTCGGCTACGTCGAGGACCCGGCAGGCTGGCTCTCCCGCGCGCGGCTTCACGTCAACCCGATGCGCTACGGCGCCGGGGTCAAGCTCAAGTTCCTCGACTCGATGGCCGCCGGGCTGCCATTCGTGACCACGTCGATCGGAGCTGAGGGCATTCGGCTCGGCGACCTGCAGCCGTCGCTCGTAGCCGACAGCCCGTCCGCCCTGGCCCGCCTGATGAGCGCGCTCTACGACAACCGGGCGGAGTGGGAGCGGGCACACGCGGACCTGCTCGAGCTGGCGGCGACGCGCTTCGACCGCGCCAGCTTCCAGCGCACGCTGATCGAGGCGCTGACGCACGTCGGCGTGGCGCCGCCCGCCGGGATCTCCCGGTGAACCTCCGGCGGGTGGCCGGCCGCTTCAAGCGGCGGGGCGATCCGGGCGACGAGGCACGGTGGGAATGGGCGGGGCTCAAGGAGCGCAAACAGCAGATGTCCACGGAGTTCCACGCGGGAGCCGGCAGGGCCCGCCTCGTCGACCCGGTCGAGCCGGCGCCCAACCACCTGGAGCTGCCGGTGCGCGACTGGATCACCCACCAGGTCGAAGCCGAGCGGTACTGGTTCCAGAAAATCGAGCTGTTCCCCGATTTCTTCTCGCCGGGCTGGGACGACCCGGCCGAGAACAAGCTCCCGTACTACGGGCTGCCCGAGGACCTCACGGGGCTGCGGGTGCTCGACATCGGTTGCGCCGAGGGCTTCTTCTCGTTCGAGGCCGAGAGACGCGGCGCGCGAGAGGTGATCGGAATCGACTCCTTCTCCGACTCGGTGCGCCGGTTCAACATCGTGAAGGAGGCCCGGCAGTCCAACGCGACAGCCTTCCTGATGAACGTCTACGACCTCGAGCCGAAGCGCCTGGGGACGTTCGACCTCGTCCTCTTCTACGGAGTCTTCTACCACCTGAAGCACCCGCAGTATGCGCTGGAGCGGATCCGGAGCATCTGCACGGGAACGCTCATCTTCCAGACGCACACACTCGATGACCCGGCGCTTCAGGACGAGCCGTACGCCCGCTTCTACCCGCACGGGATGCTCTCGGGCCTGCAGGGCGAGCACTACGACCCCACCGTCTTCTGGCTCTTCAACAGCGCCTGCTGCGTGGCCATGCTCGACCACGTCGGCTTCACAGACCTGGAGATCGTCTCTCGCGCCCCCTACCCGTTCGTCATGCGCGCGCGCAGCCCCGAGATCGCGCCGGGGGCTCCGCCGGACCAGACGGAGGCACCCTGGTCCTGATCAGCGCGGTTCGAGAGTGAACGAGGCCTGAACTCCGAGCGTGCGCGTGTCGGACAGGCCGTAGGCCGACGGGACGAACGTGGGGCTGGCCGCGATCTGCAACTGGAACGGGCCGCCGGGAAGGCGGAAGTGGAAGAGGTGGCTCGTACCGTTGCGCAGTACCCAGGTGCGTCGGGCCCGGGTCGAAGCGCCGCTTGCAGCGCCGAGGCGACCGACACTCACAGCGACGTTTGCCGGGGGCGGGCCGGTCAGCGGCGGGCGGGAGATCTTGACCACCAGGTGGGCACCTCGTGGCGCGTCGGCGAAGCGCGTGTAGCTTGCGGACGCTCCCGTCCAGCCGTCGGTCGTGAGCCCAGACGTGAGCGTCATGAGCCGCAGCGGAGGGTGCACGCGGAAGAGAGCAAGCGCGCCGGAGTCCGCCAGGTGCGTCCCGGCCACGTCGACGGTCTTCGCCGCCACGACGTAGCGGGGGCGGAGGTCGGGGGAACCCGGCGGAAGTTGCGGTTCGATCCTGCCGGTCGCAGGGTCGAGCGGGGCCGTCACGTCCGGGACGCTCGGGTCCTGAGAGGTCACGCCGAAGACGCGGCGCAGGCTGCGGTTCCAGAACTCTGACTGCCAGGCGATGTGCTGGTCGGCGTCGATGTCCGTCGTGTAGAGAAATTCGACGCGTGCATTCCGGCCGACGGCGTGGTCGATCCAGCTCGGGTCGCCCGCGAGCCCACCCGCATGCCGCGTCGCGTTGGCAATGTAGGTCTCCTTCGCGAAGACGCTTCCCGACGAAAGGATCAGAAACGTCCCGACCGCCGCGGGCACCGCCCAGATAGCGACGTTCCTCGGCACAGCCGCAAACAAGATCCCGGCGCAGATCACGCCGATCCCGATCACCGTGCGCACCTCGGACACGCCACCGTTGAGGATCTCTGCGAGCCGTATGAAAGGGACCAGGCCGAAGGTATCCGTCTCTGCCGACACGTTGAACAGGCTCTCGAACGGAATCGTGATCAGCAGCCCCGCCACCACTGCGACGGCGGTCGACGCGAGCGCGGGCGGGCGCGGCAGGCCGCGTGCGAGCCAGATGACGAGCGCGAGCAGGAGCAGAGGCTCGAGGTAGAACGAGTTGCGCTCTTCGATGCGGAGCGAGTAACGCGACGCGAATGCACCCACCTCCACGAGGATCAGCGGGAGCGCCGCCAGCGTCACGGCGAGGTAGGCCCGCTCCGCGGAGGTCGCGCGCCAGTCCCGGCGAAACAAGGCCAGCAGGACGACGAGCGCGCACGCAGGGACGATGCCGACCGCCAGGGCGAGCTCTCCCGCGTGGTAGACGCTCCAGCGCAGGACGTCGCGGATCGAGTAGTGCACCCGCGCCGTGCTGGCATAGGCACGCAACCCACTCGTGAGCGACTGTCCCTCGGCGAGCTTCAAGAGCCCGTAGAGAATCGCTCCCGCGAGCATCAGCGAGACGACGAGCCAGTAGCGCCTCACGGCCTGCCAGAGGGCCGTTCGCGAACGCCCGACGGCGCCGCCGGAGACGTCGAGCGCGAGCTTGAACACGATCGCTGCCACGAGCACCAGGAAGAGGACGAGCGACTGGAAGCGAACGGCGGAGGCGAGGGCGATGGCGGCGAGCGCGAGAACCTGGCGCACGAGCGTCGGCCGCTCGAGCAGAACCGCGATCGCGAGGAACGCCAGCATGACGAGCGGGAAGGACGCGTTCTCGGTCATCAGCGTCCCCGTGTAGTCGAAGGACGGCAGCGCGAGGAACAGCCCCGTCCCCAACACGGACGGCCAGCCCGGCGCCAGCCGCCGGGCCCAGAGGTAGAAGGGCACGGCCGCTGCGGTCATCAGGACCACGTTGATCGTCTTCGCGAGCTCGTACGTCGTGTGCATCGAGCCGGCCCGCCACGCGGGAGAGATCAGCGCCGGGTAGAGGCTGAAGAGCGACGTCGGCTGCCCGCGGAAGAGAAAGTGACCGCCGGCGGCGAAGCTCTTGGCGAGCTCGGAGTACTCGAGCTCGTCCGGCATGATCCAGGGCGCTGCGACCTCCCGGACCAGCAGGATTCGCGCCAGCAGCGCGGCCGCGACGAGGATGCCCACGGCGAGCGACGCCGTGACCCAGCGCCGCCCCACGAGCGTCCTCAGGCTCTCAGGAGCCGGCGTCTCCGTGGCGCGCCTCGTTGGCCTCGCTGAGTTGGTGCTCCAGCAGTCCGAGCCGCTGAGCGAGGATGCGGTTCTGGTCGGAGAGCTTCGAGATCACGGTCGAGTAGTGAAGCAGGACGACCAGCACGAAGAAGGCGGCCAGGACGAAGAGCGCCGAGGGCGGGTACGAGATCCCGACGAGGTTGGCGACTCTGCGCCAAGAGACCGCGCCAGACGGCGAAGACGAAGATGACGATTCCGGTGAGTAGCCAGAGCAGGGCGTAGCGTTCCTGCAGCCGCCGACTGCGGATCAGCTCGAAGATGACGAGCAGGAGGATCGCCGCCGCAATCGCAGCCGCGATCGAGATGCGGAGAGGGGTCATGGCTCCTCCAGGGAGGTGGGGTAGCGGCGAAAGAGGCCGATGAACAGGGCGAGCAAGACCTTGATCATGTAGTAGGCCGAGCGCAGGGCCGTGATCGACGAGCTCCCCTCGGCGCGTACGCGCATCTGAACCGGCACTTCGAGCATCTTCAGGTGGTGCCGGGACAGCAGGACGATCGACTCGACCTCCGGGTAGTCGTGGGGGTAGTCCGCCGCGAAGAGGCGCAAGGCCTTCTTGTTGACCGCGCGGAAGCCGGAGGTCGTGTCGCTCACGCGCTGGCGAACGAGCACCGACACGATCGCCGCGAACAGGCGGATGCCGACACGCCGCCAGCGGGTGCCACGGTAGCCGCCGCCCTTCGCGAACCGGGTGCCCACGACGAGATCGGCGCGCCCGTCGAAGATCGGCTCGAGCACGTCGGAGATCTCGCGCGGGTCGTGCTGGCCGTCTCCGTCGACCTGGATCGCGACCTCGAAGCCGTGCTCGAGCGCGTACTGGTAGCCGGTCTGAACGGCGCCGCCGATACCGATGTTGAACGGCAGGTTGACCACCGGAACGCCTGCGGAGGCGGCAACCCGCGCCGTCCGGTCGGTCGAGGCGTCGTTGATCACGACGATCTCCAGGTCAGGGTCGGTCGACCGGATCTCCTCGAGCACCTGGCCGAGCGAGCGCTCCTCGTTGTAGGCGGGGACGATCGCGATCGTGCGAAGCCTCCGCGGCGAGCGAGGGGCCTGTTCGACCGGCGCCGTGACGTGCTGGGCCATCAGCCCGGCAGCCTATCCCGCTCTATAGCCTTCGGTCGCTTCCTGAGCAACTGACTTACGAGTTCCTAACGAATGGTCATTCTTCCGTCAATCGGCTTCACCGGCCGCAGCTACCTCGTCGCCGGAGCTCCAGCTCGCGAAGGCCTGACCAGACGTAGCCTGCAGTCATGGCGACGCCAGAGATGAGAGCGGTGGTCCTGGCCGGCGGGCTCGGAACGCGGCTGCGCCCGTACACGACGGTGCTGCCGAAGCCGCTCGTTCCGGTGGGCGACCGGCCGATCCTCGAGCACATTCTCGGGCAGCTCTACGAAGCCGGCGCGAGGGTGGTCGACCTCTGTGTCGGCCACCTTGGAGAGCTCATTCAGGTGTACTTCTCGCAGTCCGGCGCCCTCCCGGAGGAGCTGGAGTTGCGGTGGCACTGGGAGGACGAGCCGCTCGGGACCGCCGGCTCGCTTCGGCTCGTCGACGGCTTGGAGGGTGCGTTCCTCGTCATGAACGGCGACATCCTCACCAACCTCGACTACCGAGAGCTGATGCGCGTGCACGAAGGCTCCGGGGCCGCTCTCACGGTCGCGACGCATGCGCAGCAGGTGCAGATCGACCTCGGCGTGATCGACGCCGACGGCGACCGAATCGTCGGCTACAACGAGAAGCCGCAGCTCGACTACGAGGTCAGCATGGGGATCTACGCCTACGACGAGCGCGCTCTCGCCCACCTCCCGCGCGAGGGGCCGTGCCAGTTCCCCGAGCTCGTGCAGCGCCTGCTCCAGGTCGACGAGCAGGTCGGCGTCTTCCGCAGCGACGCCGACTGGTTCGACATCGGAACGCCCGGCGAGCACGAGCGAGCGGTCGAGATGTTCGCCGAGGCCCCCGAGCGGTTCGGCGCATGAGCCAAGGCGAGCTCGACCGGATCCGAAGCGCGTACCGCTCGCGCGACGCCTCTGGAAGAACGCCGTATCGCTGGGACAATCCCGGCTACCTGACGTATATGCAGAGCCTCGAGCGCGCACTCCTGCGCGCCGTCGCGGACGCCGGCGTGCCCCTCGCAGGCGCGCGAGTCCTCGATGTCGGCTGCGGCAGCGGATACTTCCTCCAGCGCCTGCGCGAGTACGGCGCCGGCGACTGCACTGGGATCGACTTGATGGACACCAGGATCGAGGAGGGTCGGCGGCGATACCCAACTCTGAAACTGCAGGTCGGCACCGCGACGGAGCTCCCGTTCCCGGATGGTGCATTCGACCTCGTCACGCAGTTCACGTGCCTCTCTTCGATTCTCGATGACGACCTCCGCCTCGCGGCGGCTCGCGAGATGCAGCGGGTCGCGAGCGGCGGTTGGCTCCTGTCGTTCGACATGCGCGGCAAACCGCAACTGGGGTTGCGTCCAGCAGCCAGCTCGGTAACGGTGCCCATCGACGAGCCCGAGTTGCGACGCTTGTTCGGCGAACCGACGCTCCTCCGGAAGGCGGCGCTGGCCTTCGATCTGGCCCAGTACTCCGGGCGGCATGTCGTGGTCGCCACGGCGCTCGCGGCGCTTCCTCCGCTACGCAGCCATCTGCTCGGCCTGTGGCGAGTGGCCTAGCTACAGCGCATCAGGCTGCGCGATAGACGCCCATCAAGTACGCACTCCAGTGGGGCCCGTTCAGCTCTCTCAAGACCCGGAGTCCAGGTTGTTCCAGCCCGATGCCGAGGTAGCGAAGCGCCTGGTGAAGGGCACGATCGGAGAACCTGCGGCTCTCGCAACGCCAGAAGACGGCTGGGTCGAATCCGCCCAGGTACTTCCTGAAGAGCCTCGCGAGACCGAGCTCCTCCTCGAAGCGGTCCCAGGTGGAGAGATGCGTCGCGTCCGGGCGGTGCGCGGAGAGGAACGAGGGCGAGAGCCGACGCAGCAACAAGCGGTTGATTCCGACCAGGTTCGGCGCGCCGAGAAGCAGCATCCCGGCTGGCTTGAGCAGGTCGAGATGCGCCCGGACAGCGCCGGTGACGTCCGGGAAGTGCTCGATCAGCCCAAGCGAGAAGACGGCGTCGAACGGCGGTAGCTCTCCCGGAGCCTGGAACAGGTCGCCTTCGATCACATCGGCTCGCATCCCCAGCAAGTCGAAGTTCTCACGCGCCTTGGCACAGCCGAGCGGTGAGTTGTCGAGAACTGTCACAGCGTGGCCCAGCGCGTTGCAGACGTACGCCGCGTACTGGCCCGGAGCCCCGCCGACCTCGAGAACCGACAGAGACTCACCGCGCGGAAGGAAGCGGTCGAGGACGTCCGTGATCCGCGCGATCAGGAAACCCCTGGACTTGTCGATCTGCAACGGCAAGCGAACCGAGTTCCAGTACTCGTCCCAGAAGGCCTCGTCGGTGAGCCCTGTCACGGTCACGGTCTTGAGTATGGGGCACTCCAAGGGGAGCGCGTGGTTCCTCACGCCACGCCCACTCGCCCTGCAAAGCTTCGGTCGTGCGCATCTGCCTCGTCTTCGACTGCCTCTATCCGCACAGCGTCGGTGGTGGCGAGCGGTGGTACCGGGCGCTGGCCGAGGGCGTTGCGTCGCGCGGCCATGAGGTCACGTACCTCACCCTGCTCAACTGGGATCCGGAGGTGGGGCCCGGCGTGCCCGGGGTCGCGGTCGTCGCGGTCGCGCCGGAGATGAGCATCTATTCCGGAGACAGGCGCAGCTTGGCGGCCCAGGTCCGCTTCGCGTTCGGCGTCTTCCGGCACCTCCTCCGCCATGGTGAGCGTTACGAGGTGGTCCAGACGCCTGCCCTGCACCTATCGCTGTTCGCCGTCCTTGCCGCACGGCCGTTCCGGCGCTTCGGCCTCGTCGTCGACTGGTTCGAGGTCTGGCGGCGCGAGTACTGGCTCGAGTACCTCGGGCCGCTCTGGGGCCGGCTCGGCTGGCTCGGCCAGAGTCTGACCGCCCGCACCCGCCACGCAGCGCTCTGCTTCTCGCGCCTGCATGCCGAGCGCCTGCGGAAACTCGGCTACCGCGGGTCGATCACCCTGATCGAGGGGTTGCGCGAATTCGACGGCTTGGCGCTCGAGCCGGCCCCGGCCGAGCCGGTGGTCGTCTTCGCCGGGCGGCACATCCCGGAGAAGCGGGCGGCATCGGTCGTCAAGGCAGTCGCCCTCGCGCAGGAGAGCCTCCCGGAGCTTCGGGCGGAGATCTTCGGCGACGGCCCCGAGCGGCAGCGGGTGCTGAAGCTGATCGGCGAGCTCGGCCTCGACGGATCCGTCGCCGCGCCGGGGTTCGCCGCTGCCGAGCACGTGCAGGAGACGCTCCGCCGAGCGCTCTGCCTCGTTCATCCCTCTTCCCGCGAGGGCTACGGCATCGTCGTGGTCGAGGCGTCAGCGCTCGGCACGCCTGCGGTCGTCGTGGCGGGGCCCGACAACGCAGCTGCCGAGCTCGTCGAGGAAGGCGAGAACGGCTTCGTCGCGGCCTCGGCCGAGCCGCCCGACCTCGCCGACGCGATTCTCCGCGTCCACGCGGCCGGGCAGTCCCTGCGCGACTCCACCCGCGAGTGGTTCCGGAGAAATCGGGAGCGGCTCTCGCTCGAGACGTCGATCGAGACGGTGCTCGGCGTCTACCGCGGCGTCAGCTCGCGGTAGATCTCGTCCCACTGCGCGCCGACGGCCTCGAAGGACCAGCGGGCGGCGGCACGACGGTGGATCTCCGCCCCATCGAAGAGCTCGAGCTGCGAGAGCACACTCTCGATCGCGCCGGCCAGGGCCGCAGGGTCACCGGGCGGTGCGAGCGCGCCGTCTTCGCCGACTGCTTCCGGAACTCCGCCGACGTCCGTCCCGGCGACCGGCAGGCCGCAACAGAGCGCCTCGATGACCGCGAGCGGCATGTTCTCGCTGTCACTGGAGAGCACGAAGGCATGCGAGGCGCGCAACCGTTCGGCGATCTGCTCGGGTGTCGCAGCGCCGTGGAAGCGCACCCGATCGGTCACTCCCAGTTCCGCCGCCTGGCGGACGAGCTCCGAGGTCAGCGGGCCGTCGCCCACGAGGTCGAGCGTTACGTCTGGCCGAGCGCCGGCCACGGTCGCGAAGCCGTCGAGCAACACGTCGAGGCGCTTCACCTGGACGTGACGCGCGACGTTGACGAGGCGCAAGTCGCCGTTCTCGCGGCCCCGGCCGGGATGGAAGACCTGAGTGTCCACCGTGTTCGGGACGACGCGGAAGCGGGCGCGGACGCCGTAGGCCTCGATCGCCTCCTGCAGCCGGTGATTGACCGGGCAAACCAGCGTCGCGTGCTCGAGCGCAAGGCGAGCGCGCCGCAGTCGTCCCGGGGTCATCAGACGCCGCGGCCACTCGCTCGAGTTCTCGCTGATCACGACGGGCCGGCGAAGGGCCATACCCGCGAGCACCGCGACCCAGCCCATCCGATGGATGTGGGCGTGGAGCACATCGACCGGCGTGCCTTCCCGCCGGAGCCGCCGGGCGACCAGCAGTGCTGCGAGGACTCCCGCCAGACGGACGGCCCGCGGTCGGTAGGCGAGGTGGACCAAGCGCAAGTCTCCGTCACGCTCCTCTGAGAGCCCCACGAGCCCGCGGACCTCCGCGCTTGGCCCCTCGTCCACGAGCACCACCATCCGGTGCCCATAGGCCGCCGCAGCGCGGACGTGGTCGCGCACGAACGGGCCCTCGAGGGGCCGGGTTGCGGTTGGGTACCACGCCGGAACGACGAGGACCGTACGAGGGTCGCGGTCAGCGGCTGCGGGCAAGGCGGCTCCGGGCAAGCGTGGCAGCGAGTCGGTAGTCGGCAAGATCGTCCCGAGTCGGCAGGAATGCCCGGCGCAGCCCGATGTCGGTCGCGCGCCGGAAGAAGATGAGACCGAGGACGGAGCTGGCAGCGTAGGAAATCGACGATCCGATCGCGGCACCCCAGGCCCCGAACGGCGGGATCAGACCCAGGTAGAGCCCGAGCGTGAGCGGCACCGAGATCGCGGCGCCGTAGAGCGCATAGCGGGGACGACCGCGGCCGGTGATCGCTGCGCCAACGATCTTCCCCACTCCCAGCAGCAGGACGCCCGGCAACAGCACGAAACCGAGCGGAATGGTCTCGTGGAAGCTGTGGCCGTAGAGAAGCGGGACCCCGATCAAGAGCAACAAGGCCACGACCAGGCCTGCCGGCACCGTCAGCAGCATCCCGTGCCGTATTGCCCGCGCAACGGCCTCGTCCGATTCGGCGCCTGCGAGCTCGCCGCTCCGCGCCGATTCGTCGAGGCTCGCCGTCCGCGGAAAGAGCACGGTCTGCAGCGCCTGCGGGAGCACCCACGCGATGCTCGTGAGTGTCAGGGCGACCGAGTAGACGCCCACGTCCGCCGCCGTCGCAAAACCGCCGAGGATGAGGACGTCGAAGCGGTAGTTCACCTGCTGCAGCAGGTTTGCGCCCCAGCTCAGGAGCCCGAAGCGAAGCGCATGCGGAAGGGAGGAGCCGGCGTCGGAAACCGGGTCGCGCCGGGCCTCGTCTCGCAGGAGCTTCACGGCGGCAATGGAGCCGATCAACGCAGAAGCCGGCATCCCTGCGACCGCGCCGGTCAGTCCGAACGGCACAACGAGGCCAACGCCGATCAGCGCGAGCGTGGCCGCGTGGAGCACGATCAGCCCGGTGTACTGCTCGTAGCGCTCCCGCGCGAGCAAAATCGCCGCGCCGTACTCGTAGGCGAGCGTGAGCGGGAGGCTCGCCAGGGCGAGCAGCGCCACCGGGGTGCTGATCCCGCCGAAGACCGTGTCCTGTGTCAGCAGGAAGAAGCCGAGGCCGCCGAGGATGCCCACCAGGCCGAGAAGAAGGGCGAGTAGATAGGCGGCACGGGAAGCGCGCTCGACAGACCAGCGCCGGCGGCTGACCTCGTAGGTGATCCCTGAGTGGAGCCCGAGCGACACCACCATCGACGTCAGTCCCACGAGCGTCAGCAGCAGGACGTAGTGGCCATTCCCCGATGGGCCGATCGTCCGCGCGAGAACGATGCTGAGCGCGGCCGCCGCGACCAGCGGTCCTCCCTGGGCTACCACCGACAGGGCCGCGCCTGCGCCAAGGTGCCGGCGAGATGCGCTCACGCGTGAGCCTCGACAACCGATCGATAGAGCACGTCGACGCGAGCTGCGCAGCCATCGGGATCGAGCATGGCGATGGCAAGCGCCCTGCCCCTTTCACCCAAGCGCGCGGCGAGGCCCGGGTCGCCGAGGACACGCTCGATAGCAGCCGGCCACTTGCTCGGCGTCAAGCGGCACCAGGAGAGCGCCGCCGTCCGCCAGCTCGTCGCGCGCCCACGGCAGGTCCGACACGACCGCGGGCCGGCCGCAGGCCAGGGCTTCCCAGACCGAGCGCGGAGAGCTATCGGTCGAGGCGAGTGAGACGACGACGTCAGCGGCCCGGTACACGTCGGGCAGCCGCTTCGCCGCGACGTTTCCGAGAACGGTGACCGCGTCCTCGAGCGCAAGCCGCTCGATCGCTCGCGCGACGAAGTCAGGCGTCACAGCCAGCGGATGCTTGAGCAGCAGGTGCGCCTCGGGATTGCTCCGGCGGACGCGGGCGAAGGCCTCGAGCACGAGCTCCGGGTTGTAGACCGGGCTGAGGCCGCGCACGCTCGCCACGAGCGTTCCTGCCACCCGAATCCCGAGCGCCTGCCGAGCGGCCGCGCGGTCACCCGGGGAGAAGGCCTCGAGGTCGAGCCCCCAGCGCACGACCTCGACTCGCACGTCCCGGCGAGCGAGCTCGCGGGTCGCCCGCGCCAGGTGCTCGGAGTCGGCGAAGACGAGCGTCGCCGGCGTCCAGCGCCTTCTTCGCGCGCAACCGGTTGACCGTGTTCAGCGCGAACACGTCCGAGCCCCAGGCCGAGCAGATCAGCGGCCGCAAGCGCTCGCGGGCGGCCATCCAGCCGTACTCGGGCAGGTAGTGGGCGTGAACCAGGTCGGGGTCGACCTCCCGGGCGACCCGTCCGAGCGCCCGGCTCATGGCGAAGCCGCGCAGCGGCGGCGGCCAGTGGGCGGGCAGGCGATGAGCCGGCACGGGCAGCTCGAGCTCGGGCCAACCGGGTGCGATGCGACCGGCGATCTGGACATCGTGACCCGCGGCGGTGACGAGCTCCGCCCATGCGCGAACGTGAGGCGAGTTCAGCCACCCGGCGACGAGCACACGCAGGCGGTCAGCGATGCCGAGCCTCTTCGAGAACCTCGGCCAGCCGAACCGCCCCCGCGCGCCGCGAGTATTGCTCGAGCACACGGGCACGAACCCGCTCCTGCTCGGGCAGGCCGTCCTCCTGCCACCGCCGCCAGAGCGCCAGCAGCGCGTCCCGGATCGCCCCCTCGTCGTCTGGGTCAGCGACGAGGCCGGCATCCCATTCCTTCACGAGCCGGGACGCAAGGTTCTGCGCCGGCGCCACGCACAGAAGCGGGCGGCCGGAGGCCAGGTACTCGAACAGCTTGCCTGAAGGAGCAAGGTCTCCAGGCGGCACATAGAGGAGAAGCGCCGTCGCCGCCAGCCATCTCGCGCGTTGCTCTTCCGTGCGGGACGTAGCCGATGGATGTGACGCTGATTCCGGGCGGAGGAGCGAACCCCGGAATCCAGATGTTGCCGACAAACCGGACGTCGATCCGGTCCCCGTCGATCGCTCTACTCGAGACGAGCGTCGCCAGCACCCGGAGAACCGGGCTCGGGTCCCGGATCTCGTAGATCGACCCCACATGGGCCAGCACGAACCGATCCGAAGGGGGGACGACGGTGCCGTTCCCGAGGTCGGCCTCGTCGACACCATTCACGATCTCCACTCGCCGCGAGTCGTCCGGATCGAGGCCGGCAATCTCGAAGTAGTCGGCCGCGACCACGATCTTCGTCGCGCTGCTCGAAATCGTCCGTTCCACGCGCTCCGAGAGGCGCGCGAGTAGTCGCGGCTGTCCGGCGAGATAGGGATTCGCCGCCCATTCGTCGCGAAAGTCGGCGACCCACGGCAATCCCGTGAGTCGAGCGACGAGCAGCGCGACGAGGTGCGCACCGTACGGCGCGGAGGTCGAAAAGAGGATGTCCGGGCGGTCACGGTGTACTGCCCGCAACGCGGCAAGGAAGGCGAATGGCATCCAGCCGAGGCCACCGTCGGGCCAGAGCAGGTACGTCCGCAGCCGCTTGAGCCGGAGCCGGTAGATCGCAAACGCGAGGTAGCGCGCGAGTGGCAGCGCCGCCGTACGCCTGACCCGTGTCGTCTGCGGCACCTCCGACAGCAGCGAGGCGTCACGTGCACCGTAGGCCCGCGAGCGGGTCGAGATCACCGTTGCGTCCCAGCCGAGCCCGGCGAGGTACTTGACGAACTTCAGGGTCCGCTGGACCCCGGCGCCGCCGATCGGTGGAAAGTAGTACGCGAGCACGAGCACCCGCCGCCGGTCGCCCTCCATCGAGCCCACCCTAGCCGCCGGTCACGCGCTCGATCGCGGCCGCAACGCGACCGGCGAGAACCGCGTACGAGTACTTCCGGATCGCCTCTGCGGAAGCGGGGCCGGGCGGGTCTCGCAGAAGGCGCTCCAGGGCTGCGGCGACAGCGGCTGGATCCGACACCGACGCCGCGAAGCCTGCGCCGGCCTCGGTCACGAGCCTGGCCGCCTCGGTCTCGTCTCCGAGCACGAGGATCGGCCGCCCCGCGGCCAGGTACTCGAACAGCTTCCCAGTTGCGACGCTCCGGCGGCCGGAGCCCTCCGTCACGACGAGAAGCGCGTCCGCTGCGCGTTGCAGAGCGAGGACGCGAGGCCGGTCCAGCCAGCCGACGAAGCGAACCAGCTCGGCCAGGTCTGAGGCGGCGAGCAGGCGCTGCTCGTCCGCCGTGGCCGAGCCGGCGAACACGATCTCGAGACCGGAGGCCACAGCCGGGTCCTCCGCTCGTGCCAGCCGTGCCCCCTCGAGCACCCGCTCGAGTGAGACCCCGGAGAGCGCCAGCCGGCCGGTGTGCACCAGCGAGTGGCGGTCCGGGGCGAGCAGCGGGTCCGGCTCGGCGGTCTCGGCCGGCTCGTCGTCAGGGTCGTACCCGTTCGTGATCACCTCCGCGTCGATCCCGTAGCGGCGTCGCAGGTCGGCGGCGATCGGCTCGGTCACGCCGATCACGGCGTCGGCCCCGGCCAGCACCCATCGCTCGAGCCCGTGGTCGAGCCGCTCCTGTGCTGCAAGCGGCCACGAGGGATGCGGAGGCTCGAAGCCCCAGCCGTCGCGGAGCTCGGCGATCCACGGCACCCCGCGGCGACGGAGCGCCCGCCCGATCAGGTGCACCGACGGAGGCGGCGAGGTCGTCAGGACGCAGTCGAAGCTCCGGGCCTGTGCGAGCCGCAGCGCGGCCGGAAGCGCGAACGGCAGCCAGGTGAGGAGCGACAGATCGGGGACGACGACGGACGCGAGCCGGCTGGGCGGCCGGTAGCTCTCACCCGAGCCGCCGGCGAGTGCGGCGAAGTGCCGCCGCCGCCAGTTGAGCTTGCTCGTCAGGGCGTCCTTCGTCCGCACGACGGTCTCCGCTCCCTCGATCGGCCCTTCGCCCGAGGCCTCGGAGGTGAGGACCGTGACCGCGTGGCCGGCTCGCCCAAGGTATTTGGCCAGCGCTGCGACACGCCGCGCCGCGACGAGCGAGGAGGGTGGCGCGTACTGAGTGACGAGCAGGACCGATCGCGGCACGCTCAGAGCCGCCCCAGCCGCCGCTGCTCGGCGATCGCCGCCCTGAGCGACGTGAGCCGCCGGGCTGCGCTCCTGCGCTCGCCTGCCTGGCGGGCCTGCCGCTCGCCACGCATCGCGCGCAGGCCGTCGCGCCAACCCCGGGCGATCGCGCCCGCCGCGGGGCGGCTGTGGAGCTGCGCGAGCGTCAGCACGTCGAACCCGAGCGAGGCGACCACCGACTCCGCGAGCACGGCGGGCGGCAGGTGGCGCGCCGCGTTGATCAGCCGGTTTCGCGAGCCCCAGTAGAGGCGCGTCACGGAGCGCTGCGGGCCGGAGGCGTGACCGTACTCGTGGCGCATCGCGCTGCCGGGGTGGAAGACGACACGGCCCGGCACGCGCAGGCAGTAGTCCGCCTCCTCGCCGTACATGAAGAACGGCTCGTAGAACCCGCCCAGTGCCAGGAAGTCCGAGCGCCGGACCATCATCAGGGCGCCGGTCGCCGCCGGGACGTCCACTGGCGAGGCCGGAGCGGCCGAGCGTGGCAGCCCGACCTGGCGGCCGACGACGGCCGTGTTGGGGGCGATGTCGAGCCCCGCGGCCTGGATCGTCTCGCCGTCGGAGGAGAGCAGGAGCCCGGTGCTGACCGACACCGAGGGATCGTCCAGGAGGCCGGCCAGCGGCACGTCCCAGCCCGGCTCGACCTCGCCGTCGAAGTTGACGAACGCGACCAACCGGCCGCGCGCTGCCTCGACGCCGCGGTTGCAGCCCGCGCAGAAGCCGATGTTCTCCTCGAACCGGAGCGCCCGGGCCTTTCCCCAGTGCCGCTCGACCTTCCGCCAGCTCCCGTCGGCCGAGCCCGAGTCGACCACGATGCACTCCGCCTCCTCGGTGGCCGTGTTCTCGGCGAGCGCCTCGAGCGTGCGAGGCAGGCAGCCGGAGCCGTTGTGGTTGACGAGCACCACCGAGAGCTCCAGGCCCCCGTCCGGAGCGCCGTCAGCCATCGCCGGAGAGCCGCGCGAGGTCGGCATCGACCATCAGCCCCACAAGCTCCCGGAACGACGTCCTCGGCTCCCAGCCGAGCGCCTCACGGGCCTTCGAGGCGTCGCCCACCAGGTGGTCGACCTCGGCCGGGCGCAGGAAGCGCGGGTCCGAGACGACGTGCCGCTCCCAGTCGAGGCCGAGATGCTCGAACGCCCGCTCGGCGAACTCCCGCACCGAGTGCGGCTCGCCCGTGGCGATGACGTAGTCGACGGGCTCGTCCTGCTGCACCATCAGCCACATCGCCTCGACGTAGTCGCCGGCGAAGCCCCAGTCGCGCTGCGCGTCGAGGTTGCCGAGGCGCAGCTCCGACTCGAGCCCCAGCTTGATCCGTGCGGCCCCGTCGCTGATCTTGCGCGTCACGAACTCGAGGCCGCGGCGAGGGCTCTCGTGGTTGAAGAGGATCCCGGAGACCGCGAACAGGTCGTACGACTCGCGGTAGTTGACCGTGATGTGGTGCCCGTAGACCTTGGCGACGCCGTACGGCGAGCGCGGATGGAACGGGGTGAGCTCCGTCTGGGGCACCTCGCGCACACGGCCGAACATCTCCGACGACGAGGCCTGGTAGAAGCGGATCCCGCGGTCGACCGATCGAATCGCCTCGAGCATCCGCGTCACGCCGACCGCCGTGAACTCGGCCGTCAGCACCGGCTGGTTCCAGGAAGTGGGGACGAAGCTCTGCGCGGCGAGGTTGTAGACCTCGTGCGGCCGGGCCTCTCGAAGCGCGGATTCCAGCGAGGGCGGATCGAGGAGATCTCCCTGCAGCAGGGTCAGGCGATCGCCCAGGTGCGCGATCCGCTCGACGTTCTCGGTCGAGGCGCGGCGGGTCATGCCGTAGACCTCGTAGCCCTTCTCGAGCAGCAGCTCGGCGAGATACGAGCCGTCCTGGCCGGTGATCCCGGTGATCAGCACGCGCCGGTCGCTCACGACTCGACCACCTCGGCGCGCGCCGCCGCCTCGAGCGCGTCCTCGAGCGAGCGCTCGAGCGGGATCTGCGGCTCCCAGCCGGTTGCGGCCCGCAGCTTGGAGGGGTCGCCGACGAGAACCGGCGTCTCGGCAGGTCGCATGCGCTCCGGATCCTGCTCGACCGTGACGGGGGCTCCGGCAAGCTCGACGAGGATCTCGACGACGCGTTCGAGCTGGGTGCCGCGGCCGCTGGCGACGTTGTAGACCCCGGCCGGCACGGACGGCTCCAGCAGCAGGCTGTAGGCGCGGCAGACGTCGCGCACGTCGGTCAGGTCGCGCTCGACCTCGAGGTTGCCGACGCGCAGCACGCCGCCCCCCTCTGCCCGCAGCCGCGCGAGCTGTGCGGCCCAGGAGCCGACCGCAAAGCGTTCGTCCTGCCCCGGCCCGATGTGAGGGAAGGCCCGCGCCACCACGACCTCCAGCTCGGGGGCCTGACGCCAAGCGAGCTCGGCCGCGGCTTTGGAGGCCCCGTACGGCGAGACCGGGGCCACCGGCTCGTCCTCGGGGGTCGGAATGCGGGACGCGCGGCCATAGACGTCGCCGCTCGAAACAAGCAAGACACGTGCCTCCGGTGCCTCGGCGCGAACTGCCTCGACCACGTTCACGGTCCCGAGGACGTTCGTCCGCCAGACCTCCGTCACTCCTCCCCACGACTCGCCGACCGACGAGAGCGCGGCCAGATGGACCACGGCAGCCGGCCGCGTCTCGCGGACCGCCTCGGCCAGGGAGGCCGAGTCGAGCACGTCGCCCTCGAAGGGCGCGAAGGCCTCTCCGAGCTCGGTTCGCAGGTGGCGCCCGACGAACCCGTCCGGGCCGGTGACGAGGACGCGTGTGGGAGCGCCCGGCTGGGGTGGGGACGGTTCCAGGGCGAAGGTGTTATAGCCCCTGCACGCGGGCGAATGCGAGGCGAAGCGCTAGATTCCGCCCGTGCCGGTGACAGACTCCGACAGCGGGCAGGGCTGGGCCGGCAGGCGGGTGCTCGTGACCGGAGCCGGCGGGTTCATCGGCAGCCACCTGGCCGAGACGCTGGCGCGCGCCGGCGCGCAGGTGCGCGCGTTCGTCCGCTACACCTCGCGCGGCGACCACGGCTGGCTCGAGCTGGGCGACCCGGAGCTGCGCGACGCGATCGAGGTCTTCCGCGGCGACCTCGCCAACCCGGAGGCGGTGGCGGGAGCGCTCGACGGGTGCGAGGTCGTGTTCCACCTCGGCGCGCTGATCCCGATTCCCTACTCGTACCGCCACCCGCGCGAATTCGTGACCGCGAACGTCGTCGGAACGCTGAACGTCCTCGAGGCCGCCCGCCGCGGCGGCTCGCCCCGCATCGTCCACACCTCCACGAGCGAGGTCTACGGGACCGCGCAGACCGTCCCGATCGACGAGGAACACCCGCTTCACCCGCAGTCGCCCTATGCGGCCTCCAAGGTCGGGGCCGACCAGCTCGCGCTCTCCTTCCAGCGCTCGTTCGACCTGCCGGTCGTGGTCGCGCGCCCGTTCAACACCTACGGCCCGCGCCAGAGCGCCCGCGCCGTGATCCCGACGATCGTCACGCAGGCGTTGACGCGCGAGGTCGTGCAGCTCGGTGCGATCGAGCCGACACGGGACTTCCTGTTCGTGGACGACACGGTGCGAGGGATCATGCGTTGCGGCGAGGCGGACGGCGTCGTCGGCGAGGTGATCAACCTCGGCTCCGGGACGGAGGTCTCGATCGGCGAGCTCGCCGAGCGCGTGCTCCGCCTGGTCGGGCGCGAGCTCCCCATCTCGCTCGACGAGCAGCGCCTGCGGCCGCCCGAGAGCGAGGTCGAACGGCTGGTCGCCGGGACGGCAAAGGCCGAGAAGCTGCTCGGCTGGCAGCCCTCGGTCGAGCTGGACGAGGGTCTGCGCCGGACGATCGAATGGCTGACCGGATCGCTCGAGGCCTACAAGCCGTCGCTCTACAACGTCTGAAGCAGGCCTTCGACCACCGCTTCGAACTGCTCCTCGCTCATCGCGCCATAGAGAGGCAGCGTCAGCAGGCGGCCGGCGACCGACTCGGTCCGCGGCAGTGGACGCTGCGGCCGCTCGCGGTACGCGGTGAAGGCGTGGATCGGCGGGTAGTGGACGCTGGTCTGGATCCCGCGCTCGTCGAGCGCGGCGCGCACGCTGTCGCGGTCTGCGCCCTCGGGCAGCAGGACCACCGCCAGGTGGTGTGACGGCGTGACGCCCTCCCGGACGCCGAACGGCATCGTCAGGCCGACCCGGCCGTCGAGCGCCTCGCGGTAGCGGGCGACGATCGCGGCCCTCGCCGCGTTCTCGTCCGGGAGGCGTCCGAGCTGCACGAGCCCGACCGCGGCGCGAACCTCGTCGAGCCGGTAGTTGAAGCCCGGCACGACGACGTCGTAGCTCGAGGCGTGGCCGCGGTGGCGTTCCCAGGTCAGCGTCGTCATCCCGTGCGAGCGCAGGAGCCGCAGACGCGCCGCCAGCTCCTCGTCCTCGGTCACGAGCATCCCGCCCTCGCCGACCGGCAGGTTCTTGTTCGCGAAGAAGCTGAAGCAGCCGACGCGGCCGAGGGTCCCGCACATGCGCCCGCCCACGCTGGCACCGGGCGCGTGCGCCGCATCTTCGACCACCACCGGCCCGAGGGCGCCCAGGGCGTCCATGTCGCAGGGGTAGCCCGCATAGTGGAGCGCGACGATCGCCTTCGTCCTCGGCGTGATCGCGTCCGCGACGTCGGCCGGGTCGAGGTTCAGGTCCTCCGGCCCGGCGATGTCGCAGAAGACCGGCTCGGCGCCCGTGACCGCGATCGCGTTCGCCGCCGCGACGAAGTTCAGCGAGGGGACGACCACCTCATCGCCGGGCCCGCAGCCCAAGGCCACCAGGGAGAGATGGAGCGCCGCGGTGCCGTTCGCCACCGCCACCGCCTCGCCAACGCCGCAGAAGGCCGCGAACTCGCGCTCGAACTCCTCGACCCGCGGCCCCATGCTCCACCAGCCGGAACGGACGACCTCGAGCACCGCGTCGACGAGCTCGTCGTCGACCGTCAGGTCCGACAGCGGGACCGACCAGCGCGAGGACGGGCTAGTACGCACCCGTGCCGCGGAAGACGGCGGGAAGGGTCTTGGCGAGGATCGTGACGTCCAGCCAGATCGACCAGTTCTCGAGGTAGTAGAAGTCGAGCCGGACGAGGTCGTCGAAGCCCAGGCTGGAGCGCCCCGAGATCTGCCAGAGGCCGGTCACGCCGGGGAGCACGAGGTAGCGCTTCCGGTGCCAGGCCTCGAGCTGCTCGTAGTCGCGCAGGGGCAGCGGCCTCGGGCCGACCAGGCTCATCTGGCCGCGGAGCACGTTCCAGAGCTGCGGGACCTCGTCGAGCGAGAAGCGCCGCAGGACGGCGCCGACCACCGTCACCCGCGGGTCCTCGCGGATCTTGAACAGCGGCCCGTCGGCTTCGTTCGAGGCCTCGAGCTCTGCCTGGCGGCCGGCCGCATCGGCCTGCATCGTGCGGAACTTGAGCATCCCGAACTCGCGCTCGGCGAGGCCGATCCGTGTGTCGCTGTAGAAGACCGGCCCGCGCGAGGTCAGCTTGACCGCTCCCGCGATCGCCAGCCAGAGCGGCAGGCCGACCAGCAGCACGAGACCCGAGACGACCAGGTCGAACCCGCGCTTGACGAACCAGTCGATCCCGATGAACGCAGGCGGGCGCAGCTCGAACAGCGGGATCCCCTGGCCCGGCACGTACTCGGCCCGCTGCGTGAGGAGCTCCGTGGTCTTCGGCGCGATCCGGACCTGGACTCCGCGCCGGTGGGCCTCCGAGACGATCTCCAGCAGGTCGCGCTCGCTGAAGTCGGAGTCGGTGACGATCAGCTCGTCCACGCGCGTCTCGGCCAGCACGAGCGGCAGGTCCTGCAGGTCGCCGAGGACCGGCAGCGCGATCCCGTCCGGCGAGGGGGCGAGCGCGCCGACGAACTCGTAGTCGATGCCGCTCCGGGCGGCGCCGAGCGCCCGGTGCAGCCGCTCGAGGCTCTCGCCGGAGCCGGCGAGCAGAGCGTGCCGGCGGGCGCCGAGGGCGCGCAGCAGGTCCTGCGTGACCGCGTCGTAGCTCGCGCGCAGCGCGCCGATCGCGAGCGCGCAGAAGACGATCGCGGTGGGCGCCAGCCCGTACGTCCCGAAGTGGTGCCCCGTGCCGAGCCCGAAGGCGAGCGTGATCAGCGCGACCACGAAGAGCGACGAGAGGATCCGCCCGAACCCGGGCCGGTGCTCCCGCTCCGCGTAGAGGCCGGCCTGGGCGAAGACGAGCACGGTGATCAGCGTGAGGAACGGCAGCCAGTCGGTCTCGACCCGCCAGAGGAAGCCCCAGAGCGGGGGCGTGCGGCCGTAGTAGAGCTCCCGCGCGACGAGGGCGGCGTAGAGGCCGAGCACGAGCCCGGCCAGGTCGAGGCAGACGAGTGCGGTGATGCTCCCGAGCCTGCGCCCGGCCGCCGCGAGCTGGCTGCGCGTGAGGAAGAACGGCGTCCCGGAGCGGATGTCGACGCCGAGCCGCGCCGCCCGGACCTCATCCGCGGCGGGGGCGGGAATGCGACCCCTCCCCCGCTGCGGACTCCGTATCGCCATGGGTAATAGCCTAAGGCAGCGCTTGCGCTGCCGACCTCAGCACGCGCGGGCTCGGCCCGCGCGTGCGTCTGAAATGACCGGTCGACACAACGTGGGCGGAGCCATCCGCAACCACGCCAGCGCTTGCGCTGCCGACCTCAGCACGCGCGGGCCTGGCCCGCGCGTGCGTCTGAAATGACCGGTCGACACAACGTGGGCGGAGCCATCCGCAACCACGCCAGCGCTTGCGCTGCCGACCTCAGCACGCGCGGGCCTGGCCCGCGCGTGCGTCTGAAATGACCGGTCGACACAACGTGGGCGGAGCCATCCGCAACCACGCTAGTGCCAGAGGCTGCGGAAGGCGTTGAAAGCTGGCTTCTTCTTTCCGCCCGCGGTGATCAGGCCCGACTGCCAGCCGGAGATCCGGGTCTCGTCGCGGAGCAGGAACCAGCACATCAGCGTGATCCGAGGGTTCCTGTGCGCGATCGCGAATGCCTGCTTGAGGTACGTGGCCTGCTTCGCATAGGAAACGCCGAAGTGGTTGTCCGGCGGCTTGGTCTGGTAGCCGTACTCGGTGATCCAGAGGTTCTTGTGCCCGTAGAGGCGGCTCAGCAGCGTGGTCAGGAGCCCGAGGTTCCCGAGCCTGATCGACGTGCCGCGGATCTTCGTCGTCGGCGCTTGTTGCGGGCTCCCGTAGTACGGATGGTGGTCGTAGACGTCGAAGTGCCGCAGGCCGTACTTGTGCAGCGCCGCCAGGAACGTCAGCGGCGCGATCGACGGCCGGCTGCTCCGCGCCTTGTTGTTGCCGTTCGGGTCGGTGCCGCCGCAGGCGACGGTCTCCTTCAGGTGCGTCGCGTGGACGCCCGTCCAGATCGCGGTGCAGATGTGCACGTAGTTGCGCGCCGCAACCGGGACGTTGTGCCCGTTGACCCGGACCCACTGCGGCTGCAGGAACACCGGGCTGTTCGGCTCGTTCCACGCCAGCCAGCGGCGGACCGACGGGAGCGCGGTCGTCGCGTCCCTCGGCTTGAAGGTTCCGCTGTAGCGCTTGGCCGCCGCGTAGGCGAACTTCTGCAGGTCGAGCCCCTTCTTCGGCGCCCGGTTCGGCTTCTGGCCGCCGTTCGCCCAGCGCGGGGTGCCGAAGATCGTGAAGATCACCTGGATCTTGTGCGCGTGCGCGTTCTTGACGAACGTGTCGAACCCGTCCCAGTTGTAGGCCGGGTCGTTCGGGTCCATCGGGTGCGCAGGCCTCTTCGCCGCGATCTGGGACCACGGCAGGTCCATCCGCAGCACCTGGACGTGCAGCGTGTTCATCAGCGGGAAGGTCGTGTCCGGCGCGACGATCGGCTGCACCGGGTCGTAGATCCCCTTCAGCATGAAGCGGTTCGCCGAGGCCTGCGACGCGAGGACGGCGGCGGCGGCGGCGGCGGTAATGACAAACAGGGCGATGCAAGCTCTCCTAGACCCCAAGTGGCTCCCTTCCGAGGCTCGGCAGCATGCGCCGGAGCCCCTCCTCCAAATCGATCTCCGGCTCCCAGCCCAGTAGCTGCCTGGCCCTCGTGATGTCCGGCTGGCGAACCTGGGGATCGTCGATTGGCAGTGCTTCGTAGACGATTTCGCTCTTGGACGACGTGACGCGGATGACTGTTTGCGCAAGCTCGAGAATCGAAAACTCGTTCGGGTTGCCGAGGTTGACCGGCAAGTGCTCGCCGCTCTCGGCCAGCAGGTGCAGGCCGCGGATCAGGTCGTCGACGTAGCAGAAGCTGCGCGTCTGTTCCCCTCGCCCGAAGACGGTGATCGGCGCGTGCTCGAGCGCCTGGCGCATGAAGGTCGGGATCGCGCGCCCGTCGTGCGAGCGCATGCGCGGCCCGTAGGTGTTGTGCGCGATCACTCCGCTTCCGGCCCAGAAGTTCTCCAGACCCGGAACGGAAAAGTCATAGACGAGCTCGGTAGCCGGAATCTCACGAATCGACTTCACGGGCGCCCAGACGACGTCGCCGCGATCGCGGCAATTGAGAGCCTGCTCGATTCCTTCGTCCCACTCGAGTGGGCTCCAGGGACAAACGTTCGCGATCGTCAGCCTCCAGAACGGGTACTCGCGGTCGCCCGTCTTCTTCTTGAAGGTCGATGAATACCGTCCGACCGAAGCGACGATTCCGAACCTTGCGAACGCCACCAGCAGGTCGTCCTTGAGCTCCTCGTACACAGTCGAGAACTCGTGCCGGATGCCCTCCGCAAGCTTCGCTCCTGAGTGCACACCGTCGCCCTCGCGGTAGCCCTCGAGGAACCACTTCAGACGGCTGAGGGGCAACCCGAGGACCCAGCCGGGAATGCGCTTGCGCCCACCCTCGAAGCCGAGGTAGTCGAGGAGCCGCAGGAGCAGCTTCGAGTGAACGAATAGCGACGAGCTCCGGGCGGCACTTGCCGATGCACGCACGACGTGCAGGCCGAACACCCGTCGGATCACCGCTTCCGCACGATCGAGAAGATCGTCGTCCGCGCTGATCGTGATGAACGCGTTGCCCGCCTTCTCGTACCAGGAGCCCTCGGCAACCCAGAGCCCGAGCAGCCACAGAAGGTCGTCGTCGAGGAGAATCTTCGCGGGAAGCTCCGCGCTGCGCCCGGCCGTGCACATACGGACTGTTGCGTCCTCGGCCTGAGGTCCTCCTAGGCGGCGGAGGACCGGGAGCGGGACCCTGTCCGTCTCGCGCATCCGGATCAGCTTCGTCCAGGCACCGTTTCGCCAGTTGGGGCCGTTGTTGCGCCGTTCGGAGACGAGAAGCCCGAACACGTCGTGACGCTGCTCCCACGCCAGGGCGCCGAGACCTTCCGCCTTGACCTGCAGGCCCCACGGATCGCCTTCGGCGTGCCTCCAGACATCGAGCATGTCGACCTCGGGTCGGTCGCGCTCGGGAACGGCAATCTTCGCGGCGATTGCAATCCGGTCGCCGACCTCGAGCCGTTCTGCTTCGAGCGGGACAAGCTCACCGGCCGACCCCTCGACGAACACGGAGTGGTCGCCGGTCACGCGGAGGGATCGGCCGTACTGAGTGCGGATCTCGTAGCAGGCTCCAGTGGGGGGATGGGCGACGAGTGACGACGCCCTGGCGGCCTGGCCCCTCCCATGAGGCGCAAAGGCGGGCACCCGAAAACCCTTGAGTGGGTACTCGACCGCTGCGGAGAACGAGTCGAGGAGCGCGACGCTCCGGGGCTCGGTCGCGGGCACGTAGCCGGCCGCGACCGGAAATGGAGCCAGACGCGCTGCGAGGTCCGACACCTTCTCCCGCCGCAGCTCGCGACCGTCGTCGTAGAGCACCTGCTCATCGGCGAGAACGGAGTTGAAGATCCGGACGATGGCGGTGTCCACGCCCTGCTGGTTGTGGTACGCCATCGTCAAGGCCTCGGCGTAGCGCTTCGCCTCGTCGTAGACCCCGCGCGGCCCGATCGGATTGACGTTGCCCCAGTAGCTCTCGGGCTGGGGGTGTACCTGCGGGTCGCCGTAGACCTCGCTCGTCGAGAAGAGCACGAAGCGGGCGCGCTTGAACTTCGCGAGCCCGAGCGCGTTGTGGGTGCCATACGAGCCGACCTTGAGCGAGTGCAGCGGCTGGCGCAGGTAGTCGATCGGGCTCGCCAGCGCTGCCAGGTGGTAGACGACGTCCACCGGCTCGGCGACCTCCAGATGGTCGACCAGGTCGTGGTTCGAGAAGAGGAAGGCGTCGTCGCGCAGGTGCTCGAGGTTCTCGAGCGAGCTCGTCTCGAGGTTGTCCACGCAGATGACGCGAAACCCCTTGGACAGGAGGTATTCGCACAGGTGCGAGCCGAGGAACCCGGCTCCGCCGGTGACGACCGCGGTCGGCATGCAGGGCATGGTATCGCCGGTTTCTGCTGGGCCTTGGAGGTCTTACGAACTCCTAACCCGCTGCTTCCTCAATGCTCATGCGGAAATCCGTCGGGTCGACGGCGGGGAAGCGGTAGAGCTCGGGCTCGATCTCGTCGAAGAGGGCGCGGAGCCGATCTGGCTCGACGAGGCCTCGCCGAAGAAGCTCACGCACGTCACCGACGTCCTGCTCGTGACCCCGCTCGAGCTTCGCAAGAGCCTGCGAGTAGAGATCGAAGTGGCGGAAGTTGAGCCGGCCCGAACGCTCAACCGGCAGGCTGCGCTCGCGCCAGCCCTCGGGAAGCGGGATGAAGTCCCCCGGAGAAGCGAGCTCGACATTGACCGAGAGCTCCTCCTTCAGCCGCGGGATCGCCCGGAGCACCTCGTCCTGCTCGGGGTCGAGCGCGATGTCGACGTCGAGCGTCGTCGCACGCCAACCGAGCAGAACCGCGGTCGCTCCCCCCGTGAGGTAGCACTCGCCCTCGTGGGGCGCCGCCTCGCCGAGGGCGCGCAGCAGCCGGCGGATGCGCTCCTCGTCGGCGAGCTCACGCACGGCCCTGGCGCGCGACCCCCGCCGCGCGCTCGAAGCTCACCAGTCGCCTGACGAGCGCGTTGTAGCGCGAGTGAGCGGCGTCACCGTGCTCGGACCGGAGCAGCTCGTAGAGCCGGCGCTCGGGCGACTCAAAGGTCTGCGGCAGGTCGAACCCAAGGCGCCGCAGCCGCGGTGCGCCGATCGAGACGAGGAGCGACTCACGCGACTCGACACCACGCTCCAGATCGCGGATTCCGGCACTGACAAGGTCGTGCCCAGGGAGGGAGCCGAGACCCATCCTGAAAGCGTAACGCCCTCATCCGTGGCGGCTACCGATGTGGGGTTTCGCCCGGGAAGCGAGCATTAGGGCCATGCGAGCGCCTCTCGGCGACCTCCTCGACCGTTTCCGCCGGACGGCCGGCGTTCCGGCTGCGGCGGCGGACGACCTGAGGTCGGAGCTGGCGCCGGTGTTCGCGGCGCTCGAGGAGATCGACGCCGCCGCGGCCGCGGTCGGTGCCCGCGCCGCGGCCCGCGCCCGGGAGCGCCTCGCGCAGGCGCACGAGCAGGCGGGCATCGTGGAGGCCGGTTGGCACGCGCGCGCCGACGAGGCGCGCGCGCGGGCGGGAGCGGAGCGGCGCCGGCTGGCCGAGGAGGAGGCGCGGGCGATCGTCGCCGCCGCCGAGCAGGAGGCCGCGCGCGTCCGGGCCCGCGGGCGCGAGCGAATCGGCCGGCTCGCGGGCGAGGTTGCGGCCTGCGTGCGGGAGTGGTCTCCGTGAGCGCGGGCTGGATCGCCGCCGGCGTCCGCGCACGCCTGCTGCTGCGCCGCCGGCTCGGGCGGGAGCGCGCGCGAGCCGTCGCGGACAGCAGCTCTCTCGGCGACGCTCTCGCCCTGCTCGCCGCGACCGGCTACGCGGTGGAGCTGGAGCCGGCCCATTCGCTCGAAGAAGCCCAGCGCGCCGTCGCTCGCTCGGTGCTCTTCCACCTGCGGCTGCTCGCCGGCTGGCTACCGCCCGGAGGCGCAGGACTGGCACGGGCGCTCGCGGCCTGGTTCGAGCTGGTCAACATCGAGGAGCGCCTTGCCTTCCTCGACGGGGCGGAGCTGCGGCAGCCGTTCGACCTCGGCGCGCTGGCGACTGCCTGGCCGGCTGCCGCGCAGGCGCAAACGCCGGCCGAGCTCCGGTCCGCGATCGCGGCCTCGGCCTGGGGCGACCCGGGGGACGAGGCGGCGGAGACGGTGCACTTCGGCCTCCGGCTCTCCTGGGCGCGGCGGGTCCTCGGCGCAGCGCCCGAGCTCTCCGGGCTCGTGGCGGGAGGGCTGGCCCTGCTCGTCGCCCGCGAGCTGTTCGTCGCCGGCCGGCCCGTCGAGCTGCTGGCTGGGGGCGCGATCCCGGCGCTCGGGCCCGGCTGGGAGACGGCGCGCGCGCTCGGCGAGCTCGTCGAGGGCCTTCCCGAGCGGGCAGCCTGGGCCCTCGCGGGCATCGACGAGGGCGAGCGCTTGTGGGAGGCCGAGGCGGCCTGGTGGGAACGGGTCGAGCAGGAGGGAGAGCGGCTGGCACGCCGTCCGCTCGAGGACCGGGCGGTCGTCGAGGGCGTCGCAGCGCTGCTTGCCGCCGACGCCTGGCGGACGTCGGCGGCGCTGGCGCTCGCCGAGCGGGGCGGCCCGCCCGAGCTGCGAGAGGCGCTCGGTGCGCCGGCGTGAGCTCGGCCTGCCGGCGCGGATGAGCCGCGTCGCGGTGGTGGCGCCCGAGCCGCGGCTCCGGGAGGCGCTCGTCGAGCTTGCAGAGACCGGCGCCGTCGAGCTCGTCAACCCCCTGCCCCCTGCGCAGGGAGAGGCGCTCGAAGCGCTCAGCCGGCTTCAGCGCAGCGAGAGCGGCGGCCGCGTGCGAGCCGCGGCTCGCCCGCGGCAAGGCCGACCTCGCCGAGCTCGAGCGCCGCGGCGCGGCCGATCTCCTCGCCGGCGAGGTCGAGCTGCAGCGGCGCGCCGACTCGGCCGTGCGCCGGCGGAGCTTCGCCGCCTTCGTCGGCTGGGCCCCCGACACCGAGCTGGCCGGCCTCGGCGCGCGTCTCTCGCCGGTCGGCGCCGCCGTCGTCGAGCTGCCGACGCCGCCCTGGTCCGATCCGCCGACGCTGCTTCGGCCGGCGCGCGTCGCGCGCCCGTTCCGCCCACTGGTCGACACCTACGGTGCGGCCCGCTACGCCGACCTCGACCCGACGCCGTTTGCCGCCTTCTCCTTCGTGCTCATGTTCGGGATGATGTTCGGAGACGTGGGGCACGGCCTCCTTCTCGTCCTTCTCGGGCTCCTGCTGCGGCGCGCGCCGGCCCGCTGGGCGCGCCTGCGCGGGCTCTGGCCGTTCGCCGTCGCGGCCGGAGTCGCCGCGGCGCTGTTCGGCTTGCTCTACGGCGAGGCGTTCGGCCCCAGCGGCCTCGTCCCGACGCTCTGGCTGGACCCCACCGACCGCCCGCTGACCCTGCTCGCCGCCGCGGGGGCGGTCGGGATCTTCCTGCTCGCGAACAGCTACGTGATCGGAATCGTCAACCGCTGGCGGGAGGCGGGCCCGAGGCCGGCCCTGCTCGCACCTTCCGGCGTCGCCGGCCTCGCCGTCTTCCTCGGGGGCGGGATCGCCCTCGCCGGCGCCTACCTGGGGCTGCCGGCTCTCACCGCCGCCGGCGGCGGTGCTCGCGGTCGTCGGCGTGCTCCTGCTCGCGAGAGGCTTCTTCGCTGAGGCCGGTCGCGGCGCGGCCGCCGTCACCGGCGCGTCGATCGAGGTCTTCGACGCCGTCGTTCGGATCGGCTCGAACGCGGTGTCGTTCACCCGGCTGGCCGCCTTCGGGCTGATGCACGCGGCGCTGGCCGCGATCGTCTTCGGCGCCGCCGCGGCGCTCTGGGGCACGCCGGCGGGAGCCGTGGCAGCGATCCTCGTGTTCGTCTTCGGCAATGCCATCGCGTTCGCCCTCGAGGCCCTCGTCGCCGGCGTGCAGGCGCTGCGGCTCGAGTACTACGAGCTCTTCTCACGCATCTTCGCCGGCGAGGGGCATGCGTTCTCGCCGTGGAGCATCCCTGTCGTCGACTTGAGGGAGGAACCATGATCGTGTCGTTGCTCATCGGCGCGCCGTTGATCGCCGGCATCGCCGCTCTCACCACCGTCGGGCTGCGGCGGGCGCCGAGGCGCGGGCTGCAGCGTCTGCTCTACGTGGACGGGCTGCTGCTCCTCGCGGCGCTCGGCCTGACGGCGGCGATCCTCGCCGGCTGGGCCGATCCGGCGCACGCGGCAGCGTCCGGCTCGTCCTCGACGAACCCGGGGGCAGCGCTGATCGGCGCGGGCATCGCCGTCGCCGGCTCGACCATCGGCGCGGGCTTCGCCGTCGCCTACACGGGCTCGGCCGCGCTGGCCGCGATCTCGGAGAAGCCCGAGACGTTCGGGCGCTCGATGGTCATCGTCGGCCTCGCGGAGGGCATCGCGATCTACGGGCTGGTCGTCGCGATCATCCTGATCGGGAAGGCATGACGAGGCGTGCGGCAGGAGGCCGGCTTGTGACGACGGCGGCGATCGGAGACCCGAGGCGCGTCGGCGGGTTCGCGCTCGCGGGCGTCGAGGTGCTCCCGGCCGACGGGGCGGACGCGGCAGCGGAGGCGCTGGCGGCGCTCGCTCCGGACGTCGGTCTCCTGATCCTCACCCCGGCAGCGTACGAGGGGGTCGCGGAGGAGCTCGCCGAGCGGCCGGACCTGATCTGGGCGGTGTTGCCGGAGTGAACGTCGAGCCGCTTCGCAGCGCCCTGCTCTCGCTGGCCGAGGCGGATGCCGAGCGCGAGCTGGCCGAGGCCGGCGAGCGCGCTGCTGCGGAGCTCAGGCGCTCCGAGCGAGAGGCCGACGCGCTGGTCGAGCGGTCACGCGCGGAAGGCGAGGCGGCCGCCGAGCGCGCGGCCTCCCGCGTGCGCGCGGAGGCGCGGGCGGAGGCGCGCACGGTCGTCCTCCGGGCCCGCCGCGACGTGTACGAGCAATTCGTCGCCGAGTCGCAGGCCGCAGCCGGCAGGCTCCGGGACGACCCCGGGTACCGGGCGCTGCTCGAGCGGCTGGCGGCGGCCGCGCGCGAAAGGCTGGGCGACGACGCCGAGCTCGAGATCGACGTCCCGGGCCGCGGCGGCGTTCGCGGGCGGCGGGGCCGCCGGTACGTCGACTACTCGCTGCCGGTGCTGGTCGACGATTGCGTCGGGCGGCTCGGCACGAGGCTGCAGGAGCTGTGGAGCTGAAGCCGGGGCCTGTCGTCGTCCGCGTCAACGGCCCGGTCGTCGAGGTCGAGGGCGTCGAGGCGGCGATGCTCGACTTCGTCGAGGTCGGGCCGCAGCGCCTGCCGGGCGAGGTGATCGCGCTCTCCGGCGACCGGGCGACCGTCCAGGTCTACGAGTACACGGGCGGTCTCAGGCCGGGCGATCCGATCCGGAGCAGCGGCGGGCCGCTGAGCGCCGAGCTCGGGCCCGGGCTGCTCGGCGGCGTCTTCGACGGCATGCTGCGCCGCCTGACCGCCGCGGGCGACCTGCTCGCCTCCGGCACGCGTCTGGGCACGCTGCCTTCCGACCGGCGCTGGCCGTTCAGCCCCGCCGCGGCGGCCGGAGACGAGCTCGCGGCCGCCGGGCTGCTCGGCGTCGTCCCCGAGACCGAGACGATCGAGCACAGGGTGCTCGTACCGCCCGGGATCTCCGGGCGGGTCGAGTCGATTGCGCCGGCCGGCGAGTACACCGTCGAAGAGCCGGTGGCGGTCGTCGGCGGCCACGAGCTCTGTCTCGCGCAGCGCTGGCCGGTACGGCAACCGCGTCCCTTCGCGGCACGGCTTCCGACCGAGCCGCCGATCCGGACCGGACAGCGCGTCCTCGACCTCTTCTACCCCGTCGCCCGGGGCTCGAGCGCGGGCGTGCCGGGCGGCTTCGGCACGGGCAAGACGGTGCTGCTGCAGCAGATCGCCAAGTGGTGCGACGCGGACGTGATCGTCTACGTCGGCTGCGGGGAGCGCGGGAACGAGATGGCCGACGTGCTCGAGGAGCTGCCGCGGCTGGACGACCCGCGCACCGGCCGCTCGCTGCTCGAGCGCACAGTTCTGATCGCCAACGTCTCGAACATGCCGGTCATGGCGCGCGAGGCGAGCATCCACACGGGGGTCACGGTCGCCGAGTACTACCGGGACATGGGCCACGACGTCGTCCTGATCGCCGACTCGACCTCGCGCTGGGCGGAGGCCCTGCGGGAGGTGGCGTCGCGCACCGACGAGCTGCCCGCGGAGGAGGGCTACCCGGCCGGGCTTGCCTCCGCACTGGCCTCGTTCTACGAGCGGGCGGGCCGGGTGCGGATGCCGGACGGCACCGAGGGCTCGGTGACGATCGTCGGCGCCGTCTCTCCACCCGGCGGCGACCTTGCGGAGCCCGTCTCGGCGCACACCCGCCGCTTCGTTCGCTGCGTCTGGTCGCTCGACCGCGACCTCGCCTACGCCCGCCACTACCCGGCGGTGAGCTGGCGCGACTCCTCCTCCCGCGACGCCGAGGCCGTCGGCTCCTGGCACGCGCTGCAGGGCGACTGGTCCTGGCGCGAGCGACGGACGGCCGCCCTGCGCCTGCTCGCGGAAGCCGACCGGATCGAGTCGGTCGCCCAGCTCGTCGGCGCCGGCTCGCTGCCGGACGAGGAGCGCGTCGTGCTGGTGACGGCGAGACTCCTCCGCGAGGGCGTGCTCCAGCAGAGCTCTCTCAGCGAGAACGACGCCTACTGCGCCCCCGAGAAGCAGGCGGCACTGCTCCAGCTCGTGCTCGACCTGCACGAGCGCTGCCTCGAGCTCCTGCGCGGCGGCGTCTCGGCCGCGGCGATCGAGGAGGTCGACCTGTCCGATGCCATCCGGGCACGAGACCGGACGAGCCCCGACGACGCCGCGGAGGTCGACGGCGTTCGCACACGCCTGCTCGGCCGCCTGGGAGGGTTGCTCTGAGCGGCCCGCCCGTCGAGTACGCCGGAGCGTCGGAGATCCGCGGGCCGTTGCTCGTGATCGAGGACGTCGAGGGCGTCGGGTGGGACGAGGTCGCCGAGATCCGCCTCGACTCCGGCGCGCTGCGCCACGGCGTCGTGCTCGAGGTGGATCGAGACCTCGCGGTGGTCGAGGTATTCGAAGGCACGGCCGGCCTGCGCCTCGACGACGTGCGCGTTGCCTTCTCGGGCCGGCCGTTGCGCGTCCCGGTGGGAGAGGGCTGGCTGGGGCGCGTCTGCAACGGGCGCGGCGAGCCGATCGACGGCGGGCCGCCGGTCGTCTCCGGCGAGCTGCGGGAGGTCGGTGGAAGCCCGATCAACCCCGCCGCGCGGGCGACGCCCAGCGAGGCGATCCTGACCGGGGTCTCCGCGATCGACGGCCTGGCCACGCTCGTCCGCGGCCAGAAGCTGCCGGTCTTCTCGGTCGGAGGGCTGCCGCACCTCGAGCTCGCCGCGCAGGTCGCGGCGCAGGCCGGCGTGGGCGACGATCCGTTCGCGGTCGTCTTCGCGGCGATCGGTCTCCCGCACGCGGACGTCGCGCAGGTCCGCGAGGTGCTCGAGCGGCGCGCGAGCGAAGGCGACCTCGCCCTGTTCCTGAACACCGCCGACGACCCGCTCGTCGAGCGGCTGGTGACGCCGCGAATCGCGCTGACCGTCGCGGAGCACCTGGCGTTCGACCTCGGGCGGCACGTGCTCGTCGTCCTGGCCGACGTGACGAGCTACTGCGAGGCACTGCGCGAGGTCTCGGCCGCCCGGGGCGAGGTGCCGAGCCGGCGCGGCTATCCGGGCTACCTCTACAGCGACCTCGCCTCGCTCTACGAGCGCGCGGGACGGATCGAGGGCCGGCCGGGCTCGCTGACCCAGCTCCCGGTGCTGACGATGCCCGCCGGCGACATCACGCACCCGGTCCCCGACCTGACCGGGTACATCACCGAGGGACAGCTCGTCCTCTCGCAGGAGCTCGACGTTCGTGGCGTCTACCCGCCCTTCGACGCGCTCGCATCGCTCTCGCGGCTCGCGCGGCTCGGCGCCGGCCCGGGCCGGACGCGCGACGACCATCTCGCGATCGCCGCCCAGCTCTACGCGCTCGCCGCGCAGGCCAGACGGACCTCCGAGCTGGCGGAGGTGGTCGGCGCCGACGCCCTCAGCGAGAGCGAGCGCCGCTACCTGGCCTTCGCCGAGGCGTTCGAGACGGGCTTCCTCGCCCAGGGCCGCGAGGAGTCGCGCACGCTCGACGAGACGCTCGACCGGGCCTGGCGCACGGCCTCCGTGCTCCCGCGGCGTGAGCTGACGATGGTGGGCGCCGAGCTGCTCGCCGCCCACTACCCGGAGGAGCCGGATGCCGCTGCGGCTGCCGACCGGTAGAGCCGGGCGTCCGTGGCTCGTGCGCCGGCTGGCGACCGCCCGGCGCGGAGCCGAGGTGCTGGACCAGAAACGGCAGGCGCTGCTCCGCCTCGAGCGGCGGCTCGCCGAGCTCCTCTCCGAGGCCGAGACGGAGTGGGTGGAAGCCGCGCGCGGCGCGGAGATGTGGCTCGCTCGCGCGGCCGTCATCGGCGGCGAGCGGCCGCTGGAGCTGGCCGCGTTCTACAGCCGCGAGCCCGCCCGGGTCGAGATCGCCTGGCGGCGGACGCTCGGGCTCGCCTACCCCGCCGAGGCCGAGGTGACGCACGCCGCCGCCCCCGACCTCTCGGCTCTCGGGGGCAGCTCGGCGCTCGTCTACGCCGCCGCCGCCCACCGGAGCGCACTCGCCGCCGCGGCCGCGTTCGCATCGACGCGGCTCGCCCACGAACGAGCGTCCGCGGAGCTGAAGGCGACCACCCGGCGGCTCCGGGCCGTCGAGCGACGCTGGATTCCCCGCCACGAGGAGGCCCTCGCCGCGCTCGAGCTCGCCCTCGACGAAGGCGAGCGCGAAGAGGCGGCGCGCATCCGCTGGATCGCCCGGCACCAGCCCGCCAGGGGAGCGGCCGCCGCGAGGCGGCGCGAACGCGGCGTGCGCGCGGGCACGGAGTAGTTCTCCGCACCGCCGATCAGCGGCGCCGCGGATGCCCTACCGGCGGGCAGCCGCGACGATCTGGGTGTGACGGCACCTCCCTGGAAGATCAAGGTCGTCGAGCCGATCGCGCTGCGCTCCGAGCCGGAGCGGCGGCGCGCGCTCGAGGAGGCGGGCTACAACACGTTCGGGCTCCGCTCCGACGACGTCTTCGTCGACCTGCTCACCGACAGCGGCACCTCGGCGCTCTCGCAGGAGCAGCGGGCGGCGATGGAGCTCGGCGACGAGGCCTACGCCGGCTCGCGCAGCTTCTTCCGGCTCGAGCGGGCGGTGCAGGAGACCTACGGCTACCGGCACGTGATCCCGACGCACCAGGGCCGCGGCGCCGAGCACCTGCTCTCGAAGCTGCTGGTCGAGCCCGGGTCGATCGTCGCGTCGAACCTCTACTTCACGACCTCCCGGGAACACGCCGAGCTGGCCGGAGGCATCTGGGTCGACGTCTCGGTCCCGGAGGCGAGCGACCCGGTCTCGACGCACCCGTTCAAGGGCAACGTCGACCTCGAGGCGCTCGGCCACGTCCTCGCCGCCTGCGCCCCGGAGCGGATCGCCTTCGTCCGGGTCGAGGCCTGCCTGAACATGGCCGGCGGGCAGCCGTTCTCGCTCGAGAACCTGGCCCGAGTCCGCGAGCTCACGCTCGAGCACGGCGTGCCGCTGTTCCTCGACGCGACGCGGATCTCGGAGAACGCGCTGTTCGTGAAGGACCGTGAGCCCGGGCAGGCGGGCCGGACCTTCCCCGAGCTGATCCGCGCGATCGCCGAGCTCTCCGACGGCGCCGTCTTCTCGTCGAAGAAGGACCACTTCGTCCCGATCGGCGGCGTGCTCGCCCTGAACGACGACGAGCTCGCCGCACGGGCACGCGAGCTGGTGGTCGTCTACGAGGGCTTCCCCCACTACGGCGGCATCGCCGGGCATGACATGGAGGCCCTCGCGCAGGGGATCAGGGAGTCGACCGACGAGGCGACCGTGCGGCACTACGTCTCGCAGAGCGCCTTCCTCGGCGGGCTCCTGGTCGAGCGCGGGATCCCGATCGTCGTCCCGCTCGGCGCCCACGCGGTCTTCCTCGACGCGAAGCGGTTCCTGCCCCACCTCGTCGCAGGAGGAGTTCCCCGCGCAGGCGCTCGCGGCGGCGCTCTACCTCGCCGGCGGCGTCCGCTCGATGGAGCGGGGGATCGTCTCGGGCCAGCACGGCGACGAGCCGTACGACGGGCTCGAGCTCGTGCGCCTGACCATCCCGCGGCGCGTCTACACGCAGGAGCACCTCGCCTACGTCGCCGACGTCGTCACCGAGGTCTTCGAGCGGCGCGAGCAGGTGCCGGGCCTGCGGATGACCTACGAGCCCGAGCACCTGCGCTTCTTCCAGGCGCGCTTCGAGGCGCTCGGCGTCTTCCTCGAACCGGCCGTCGCGGTCGCCGAGCTGCGCTCGCCGTGAACGCGGCGCCGCCGGCCGAGACTCTCGTCGAGCTCTCGACCGAGACCCCGATCTGGGAGCGCTTCTTCACCGTCTCGCCGCTTGTCCTCGTCGCCACCAGGGAGGGCGACGGCCACGACGTCGCGCCGAAGCACCTCGCGATGCCGGTCGGCTGGGAGAACTACTTCGGCTTCGTCTGCAGCCCTCGCCACTCGACCTACCGCAACCTGGCCGAGCACCCGGAGTACACCGTCAGCTTTCCGGGCGCCGACCGGCTCCTGCAGACGAGCATGGCGGCGGGCGGGCGGCTCGACGACCTGTCGAAGCCGAGCCTGGCGGCAGTCCCGCTCGTACCGGCGCGTGTGGTGGACGGCGTGCTGGTCGAGGGGTGCTTCCTCTATCTCGAGTGCGCTCTCGACCGCGTGATCGACGGCTTCGGCGAGAACAGCATCGTCGTCGGCCGGGTCGTCGCCGCCTCCGCCCCGAGGGCCGCGCTTCGCGGTGCCGACGTCGACGACGCGGATCTTCTGCACCGGCTCCGCCCGCTCGTGTACCTCGCACCCGGTCGCTTCGCGGCGGTCGGGGAGACGTACTCGTTCCCGTTCCCGGCCGACTTCCGCCGCTAGCGATGGGGGGCGCGCCCGGGCCGGCGCTGCTCGACTGGCTGAGAGGCCGGGAGCCGGAGATGGTCGCGCTGCTCGAGCGCCTGGTCCTGGCGGAGTCTCCTTCGCAGGACCCGGCGGCCCAGCGTGGGCCGTTCTCGATCCTGGCCGAGGAGCTCGACGGGGTCGGCTTCGGCGTCCGGCGCATCCCCGGCCTCGACACCGGCGACCACCTCTACGCGCGGCCCCGGGCACGCCGGCGCGGCGCGCCCTTCCAGCTGATCGTCGGCCACATGGACACGGTCTGGCCGCTCGGCACGGTGGAGCGAATGCCGCTGCGCCGGGAGGGCGACATGCTCTTCGGCCCGGGCACCCACGACATGAAGGCCGGCCTCGCCCAGCTCGTGTTCGCGCTGCAGGTGCTTCAGGCGTTCGAGCTCACGCCGGCGGTGACGCCGGTCGCGGTCGTGAACAGCGACGAGGAGGTCGGCAGCAGGTCCTCCCGGCGCCTGATCCGGACGCTGGCGCGGAGCGCGGAGCGCGCGTTCGTGCTCGAGGGCGGCGAACAGGACCAGGACCGGCTGAAGATCGCCCGCAAGGGAGCCGGCCGCTTCCGGGTCCGCGTCCGCGGCCGCGCCTCGCACGCCGGTACCAGCTTCGAGCAGGGAGTGAGCGCGATCCTCGAGCTCTCGCACCAGGTGCAGCGGCTGTTCGCGCTCAACGATCCAGAGCGCGGTATCACCGTCAACGTCGGCACGGTCGACGGCGGCCTGCTCCCGAACGTGGTCGCGCCGGAGGCGAGCGCCAGCGTCGGCGTCCGGGTCCCGACGACCGCGACGGCGGCCGAGGTGGAGAGCGCGATTCGCGGTCTCCGTCCCGTCCTGGAGGGAAGCTCGCTCGAGATCGAGGGTGGAATAGGCCGCCCGCCGATGGAGCCGACGCGGCGCAACCGGGACCTGCTCATGACTGCCCAGCGGCTGGGGAGCCTGCTCGGGCTCGAGCTGGAGGACGCGGGCCTCGTCGGCGGCGCCTCGGACGCGAACACGACCAGCCTCTACACCGCCACGCTCGACGGCCTCGGCCCCGCGGGCGACGGCGGCCACGCGCCCGACGAGCACGTCAGCGTCTCGAGCATCGCCGAGCGCGCCGCGCTCCTGGCGCTGCTCCTGCTGGAGCCGGCGAGAGACGCCGACATCGAGGCCGTCGCCTCTTAGAACCTCTAACTGAATGAACGGACCCGTTCCGCGGTAGCGAAGTCCGTCGTCACCTGTCGTCAACGTTCGGAGGGTTTCGGTGACGGTGAAGCCGTGGGAGGTGCCGGACGAGTTGTGGGAGCGGATCGAGCCCTGTTGCCGCGCAAGCCGCGCCAAGACCGGTCCGCGACAGCCATCGAGTTATGACCTATTGGTCCGCACCGTTGCCGCCTGCGTCGTGAGTAGGCTCCGAGCATGGACGTCTTCAATCTCTACACCGACGCCTGGGATCACACCGAGGAGCGCCCGAGCTGGCGCGCGAAGGCCACCCAGGTCGGGCGACAGCTAAACGCCGAGCTGATCGGCGGGGGCCTGTACGAACTGGAGGCGGGAAACAAGCTGTGGCCGTACCACACCCACCACGCGAACGAGGAATGGCTTCTCGTCGTGCAGGGTCAACCGACTCTGCGCTCTCCAGACGGGGAGCACAACCTTCGTGAAGGTGACGTTGTCTGCTTTCGCCGCGGGAAGGGTGGATTCCACCAGGTCATCAACCGCACGGACGAGCCGGTGCGCGTCCTCATGCTTTCGACGATGATCGCTCCGGACATCATTGAGTACCCAGACAGCGGAAAGGTGGGGGCGAGAAGCGCTGCGGGCGAGCTGATCCTTCTCAGCCGACCGGGGCCGATGCTCGACTACTGGGAGGGCGAGGACTAACGCTTGGAACCTCTAACGCGCTCTCATTGGGTTAGAGGTTCTTAGTCGAAGCCGGCCAGGGCGCGGGCGACGTCGAGCGTGGAGAGCACGCCGATCGGCGCCTCGGACCGTCGTTCGAGTACGACCAGGTGCGAGGCCCCGTGCTCGAGCATCAGCTGCGCGGCGCGGGCGAGCTCGTCGCTGCTCGCGATCGTCATGACCGGCGTGTCGGCGATCGCTCCGGCGACCTGCTCGTCGACATCGCCGTTCTCGGCAGCGCGGAGCAGCGCGGCGTCGGAGACGATCCCCCAGCGCCGTTCACCCGGGAGCCTCTCTTCTCCGTGAGCCGTGACGAGGACGGCGTGCACGCGGTAGGTCGCCATCATCCGCGCAACCGTCCGGAGCGGCGCCTCGGGCGAGCACGAGATCAGGCCCGGGTGCATTGCGTCGACGACGCGGAGCCTGGCGAGCGAGGGATAGGTCATCACAACCTCCTTTACCTCCGGCCGATGACGCCGAGCTCGCTGCCGACGCGCTGAAACGCCTCCAGCGCGCGGTCGAGGTGCTCGGGCTCGAGTGCGGCCGAGAGCTGGACGCGGATCCGCGCCGTCCCCTCCGGGACGACCGGGAAGCCGAAGCCGGTGACGAAGACGCCCTCGTCGAGCAGCCGTTCGCTGAAGCGGATCGCGAACCCGGTCTCGCCGACGATGACCGGCACGATCGCCGCCTCGCCGTCGAGGGGGTTGAAGCCGAGCTCGCGCAGCCGCGCGCGGAAGTCGCGTGTTAGCTCCCGGAGATGCTCTGGAAGCTCGGGCTCACGGCGCAGGACGCGCACGGCCTCGAGGGCGCTGCAGGCGACCGTCGGCGGCAGGGCGTTGGAGAAGAGCTGCGGCCGCGATCGCTGGGCGAGCATCTCGCAGACCTCGGCGGAGGAGGCCACGAAGCCGCCTGCCGCCCCGCCGAGCGCCTTGCCCAGTGTGCTCGTGATCACGTCGATCTGCCCCAGCAGCCCGAAGTGCTCGGCCACGCCCCGGCCGGTGGCGCCCATCACGCCGGTGCCGTGCGAGTCGTCGACGACGACGAGTGCGCCGTGTCCGTTCGCGAGCTCGACGATCTCGGGCAGGCGGGCGAGGTCTCCCTCCATCGAGAACACCCCGTCGGTGACGATCAGCTTGCGTGTGCCCGCCGGGGCCGTCTCGAGGCCGGCCCGCAGCTCGTCCATCGACGAGTGCGCGTAGATCACCTTCTGCGCCGGTTTCGAGAGCCGGATCGCGTCGACGACGCTCGCGTGGTTGAGCGCGTCGGAGAGGATCACCGTCCGCTCGTTCGTGAGGCTCGGGATCACCGCCTCGTTCGCGTTCCAGCAGGAGACGTAGGTCAGCGCCGCCTCCGTGCCGACCAGCTCGGCCAGCTCGCGCTCGAGCTCGAGGTGCGGCGCGAACGTGCCGCAGATGAAGCGGACCGACGCCGTCCCCGCCCCGTAGCGGCGGAGCCCCTCGATGCCGGCCTCGACCACCTCCGGCCGGGCCGCCAGCCCGAGGTAGTTGTTGGACGAGAGCACGAGCACCTCGCCGCGGCCCGCCATCTCGACGACGGGCCCCTGTGGCGAGCTGAGCGTGTTGAAGTGCTTCAGCGTCCCCGCCTCGCGCAGCTCGTCCAGCTCCGCGCGCAGCTCCCCGGTCAGGTTCCGCTCGGCGACGTTCATGCAAAGGCCTCCGCGGCTCCGGCCCGCAGCCGCTCGGGGAGCGCGCCGGGGTAGAGGACGATCTTGCAGGCCTCGCCCGCCTCCAGCGCCTCGAAGGCGGTCGCGAACTCCTCCAGCGGCAGCTCGTGCGTGACGAGCGGCCGCAGATCGACGACGCCGCTCTCGAGCAGCCAGCGTGTCCGGTACCAGGTCTCGAAGATCCTGCGCCCGCTGACCGCGTGCACCTCCAGGTTCTTGAAGATCAGCGTCTCGGCGACGTCGATCGCGACCGGGCGATCCGGGATCCCGAAGAGGACGACCCTGCCGCCGTTGCGCGCGATCCGGAAGGCGTCGGCCACCGCGCGGCCGGCGCCCGACATCTCGAAGACGACGTCGAAGCCCAGCCCCTCGTGGTGCTCGAGGAACCAGCCGGCCTCGTCCTCCACCGCGTCCACGTCGACGACCGCGCTCGCGCCCATCCGCCTTGCCAGGTCGAGCCGGAACGCGCTCCGGTCGGCAGCCAGCACGACGGCGGCGCCGGAGGCGCGCGCGATCGCGATCGCGAACAGGCCGACCGGCCCGCAGCCGAGGACGGCGACCGAGCGCCCGGTCAGCTCGTGGTCGCTCGTTGCGAAGACGGCGTTGCCGAAGGGCTCCTGGAGGGTGGCGATCTCCGGCGGGAGCTTCGCGCGATCGTTCTGCCAGATGACGGATTCCGGCACCACCACGTACGGCGCGAAGGCGCCGTCGCGGTCGACCCCGAGGATGCTCGTCTGCTCGCACATGTGGGCATGCCCGGTGCGGCACTGGAAGCAGGCGCCGCAAGTGACGTGGCTCTCGGCCGAGACGTAGTCGCCGTCGGCGGCGAGCCGCACACCCGGGCCGGTCGCGACGACCGTGCCGGCAAACTCGTGTCCGAGCGTGAGCGGCGGCGCGATGCGCTGCTGCGCCCAGCCGTCCCAGCGCTCGATGTGCAGGTCGGTGCCGCAGACGCTGGCGGCCTCGACCTGGACGAGCACCTCGCCCGCGCCGGGCTCCGGCACGGGCAGCTCGACCAGGCTCAGCCCCGGTTCGCGCCCGAGCTTGCGAAGGGCAGGCATCGTCTGCATGGGTAAAGGCTCCCGCCGGAGGGCCGGTGGTGCATCCGGTCCAGGCCCGATCGCGTTTCGGACAACTACGCAGCGGCCGGCCGGCGGCGCCTCGGCTCCCCGAGCAGACGCGCGATGTCGGTGATCGACACGAAGCCGGCGAGGCGCCCGTCTTCGAGCACGAGCCCGCGGTGGAGATCGCCCTCGCTGAGCTCCTCGAGCGCCTGTAGCGCGTCCTCGTCCGGCCGGAACACCGGAACCTCGTCACGTACGACCATCCGCTCGCGGACGCTCCGCTCGTCCCACTCCCCGCGCGGGGTCTCGAGCACCCGGCGCAGCGGCAGGATCCCCAGCGCCTCGCCGCCGTGGACGACGGGGTAGGCGGTGAAGCGGGCGACTCCGGCGACCCCGTCCATGAAGTTCCCGAGCGTCTCGTCGGGGTCGGCCGTGACCGGGTCGCGGATCATGAAGTGGCTCACCTTCAGCCCCTCGAGCGCCTGCCGCACGGCCAGGTGGCGCGCCTCCATCCCGGCCGCGCCGAGCAGGAACCAGCCGAGGAAGGCGAGCCAGGCGCCGCTGAAGCTGCCCTGGAAGATGAACAGGGCAAGCCCACCAGCGACCATCAGGTAGCCGAAGCCGCGGCCGATGTCGGCCGCGACGACCGTCGCCCAGGCGAAGTCGTGGCGGGCGGCCCAGAGCGCCGACCGCAGCACCCGGCCGCCGTCGAGCGGGAGCGCGGGCAGCATGTTGAAGGCGAGCAGGAAGAGGTTGATGTAGCCGAGCCAGGCGGCCACGCCGTCGACCACCTCCGGCAGCTGCGCAAACGCCGCGAGAGCGGCGAAGACGCTCCCGATCACGAGCGTCACCAGAGGCCCGGCGATCGCCATCCGGAACTCGGCGCCCGCGCTCGGGAGCTCTCCCCGGAACCGCGCGACGCCGCCGAAGAGCCAGAGCGTGATGCCCTCGATCTCGATGCCGTCGCGCCGGGCCTGCACCGCGTGCCCGAGCTCGTGCAGCAGCAGCGAGACGAAGAAGAGGACTGCCGCCACGAGCGCCATCCCGATGTACTCCCCGTGGGAGAGGCCCGGGTTCTGGTCGGGGAAGACGGCCGACTCGAGCGACCAGACGATCAGCGCGAAGACGAAGGCCCAGCTCCAGTTGACGCCGATCTCGACTCCGGCGACGCGACCCGAGCGAGAAGGTCGGGTGCACGGGGTCATTATCCGCCGCCGGGGGCAGTAGTTCCCCGCGCGCAGCTGCGGAGGGCTGCCGATGGCCCGCGCGGGCTCCGCGGCGATCCTCAGAGCATGGAGACAAGCCAGGTCGACCGCGTTGCCGCGCTCGGCCCCGATGCGGCGCTCGAGGCGCTCGACTGCAGCCGCGACGGGCTGACCTCCGGCGAGGCCGCGGTCCGGCTGGAGCGCGTCGGCCCGAACGAGCTCGGCCGCTCGGGCAGGACGGCGCTCTCGGTGCTCGGTGCCCAGCTCCGCAGCCCGCTGCTCGCGCTGCTGCTGGCCGCTGCGGCGGTCTCGATCGGCGTCGGCGAGGGCACCGACGGCGGGATCATCTTGTCCATCGTCTTCCTGAGCGTCGGGCTCGGCTTCTTCAACGAGTACCGCAGCGAGCAGACGCTGGCGGCGTTGCGCGGGCGCACCGGGCGGCGGGCCACCGTGCTGCGCGACGGCAGGCGCGCCGAGCTGCCGGCCGCGGACCTCGTGCCCGGCGACCTCTGCGTGCTACAGGCCGGCGACGTCGTCCCCGCCGACCTGCGCCTGATCGAGGCGACCGAGCTGTCGGTGGACGAGGCCGCGCTGACCGGCGAGGCCTATCCGGCGGAGAAGACCGCCGTCGCTGAGACGAACGGGGCCGAGGGGATCCACGCCGACTGCGCCTACACGGGCACCGTCGTCCGCAGCGGCACCGGGCTCGGCGTCGTCGCGGCCACCGGTGCCGCCACGCGCCTCGGCAGCGTCGCCGGCGGCCTGCTCGAGCACCAGCCGCCGACCGCCTTCCAGCAGGGCCTGACCTCGTTCGCCGGCCTGCTCGCGAAGGTGACCGCCGCGCTGACCGTCTTCATCTTCGTCGCCAACGCGCTCCTGGGGCGGCCGGTCCTCAGCTCGCTGCTCTTCTCGCTCGCGATCGCCGTCGGGCTGACGCCGCAGCTGCTCCCGGCGATCGTCACCGTCAGCCTCTCGACCGGCGCGCGGCGAATGGCCCGCCGCTCCGTGCTGGTCAAGCGGCTGGTCTCGATCGAGGACCTCGGCGACGCGGACATTCTCTTCACGGACAAGACGGGAACGCTGACCGAGGGCCGGATCCAGTTCCGCGAGGCGGTCGACGCGGCGGGCAAGCCGGCCCCCGGGCTCGTTCGCCTCGGCCTGCTGTGCAGCTCGCTCGAGATGGAGCACGGAGAGGTCCCGCTCGGGAACACGCTCGACCTCGCGCTCTGGTCGTCGCTCGAGCCGGCGGTCGCGGCCGCCGAGCTGGGATCGGCCGAGCGGGTGGCGACGCTTCCGTTCACGTTCGAGCGGCGGCGCACCTCCGTCGTGCTCGAGGAGCGGCAGCGGCGCCGGTTGCTCTGCAAGGGCGCGGCCGAGGAGGTGCTCGCGCGCTGCGCCGACGTGCCGCCGGCCGCCACGGCCGCGCTCGACCAGCTCCTCGCGGCCGGCCACCGCACGCTGGCGCTCGCCGAGCGGGCGGTCGAGGCCAAGCCGGCCTACGACGAGAGCGACGAGAGCGGCCTCGAGCTGCTCGGCTTCCTCGTCTTCGCCGACCCGCCGAAGGCCGACGCCGCCGAGTCGGTAGCGCGGCTGCTTCGGCTCGGGATCGAGCTGAAGGTGCTCACCGGCGACCACGAGCGGACGGCGGCCCACGTCTGCGCCGAGGTCGGGCTGCCGGTCAAGGGCGTCGCCCGCGGCGCCGATCTCGCCGGGCTCGACGAGCAAGAGCTGGCCGAGCTCGTGAAGCGGACGACCGTCTTCGCCCGGGTCAGCCCGGAGCAGAAGGCGGAGCTCGTCTCGGCCGCGCAGCAGAACGGCGACGACGTGGCCTTCCTCGGCGACGGGGTCAACGACGCGGTCGCGCTCCACCGGGCCGACGTCGGCATCTCGGTCGACACTGCCGTCGACGTGGCCAAGGAGGCGGCGGACGTCGTCCTGCTGGAAAAGAGCCTCGGCGTGCTCGCGGACGGCGTCGTCGAGGGGCGGCGGATCTTCGCGAACACGACCAAGTACGTCCTGATGGGGACGAGCTCCAACTTCGGGAACATGTTCAGCGCGGCCGGCGCCTCGCTCTTCCTCCCCTTCCTGCCGATGCTGCCGAGCCAGATCCTGCTCAACAACCTGCTCTACGACTGCTCGGAGCTGACGATCCCGACCGACAACGTGGACGAGGAGCTGCTCCGCCGGCCCGAGCACTGGGACATCGGCTTCATCCGCCGCTTCATGACCTTCTTCGGGCCGATCAGCTCCGCCTACGACTTCCTCACCTTCGCGGTGATGATCTTCGTCTTCGACGCGCATGCCCCGCTCTTCCATACCGGCTGGTTCGTCGAGTCGCTGTTGACCCAGTCGCTCGTCGTCTTCGTGATCCGCACGCGTCGCGTGCCGTTCTTCCACAGCCGCCCCAGCCGGCCGCTGCTCGCGACGACGCTGGCGGTGGCGCTCGCCGGGCTCCTGCTCCCCTACTCTCCTGCCGCGCACGTGCTGGGCTTCCGCCCGCTGCCGGCGCTCTTCCTCGCCATCCTCGCCGTGATGGCCGTGACCTATCTCGCCCTCGTCGAGGTGGGCAAGAAACGCTTCTACCGCAACGGCTCATGGCGTAGTTCTCCGCAAGCCGATCAGCGCGCGCCCTGATGTAGCGCAGACGAGCCCGACGGACGATCCGGGCATGAGTGTCACTCCCAAGGAAGCCGACCTCGCCGGTCCGGGCATCGGCGACTACGACGAGCTCGCGCGCCTCCTGCCGGACGACTACGTCCCGCTGCTCTCGCCGATGGAGACGATGCAGGCGCTCTACCCGGCGAAGCGGCTGATCGAGGACCGGCTCTGCGAGGAGCTCGGCCTGACGATGGTGCAGGTGCCGCTGATCGTCGACTCCGAGAGCGGGGTGAACGACTACCTCGACCGCGACGGCTCGCGCACGCCCGTCGGCTTCCATATCTCGAACGACCGCGGCCTGCATCCGATCGACGCCGAGGTCGTCCAGGCGGCGACCAAGTGGAAGCGGATGGCGCTCCGCCAGTTCGGAATGGGCCCCGGCGAGGGCCTGCTCACCGATATGCGCGCCGTGCGCAAGGACTACTTCCTCGACCACGACCACTCGGCCTACGTCGACCAGTGGGACTGGGAGAAGACGATCCGGCCCGAGAACCGCACGCTCGACTACCTGACCGAGACGGTGCGGCGGATCTGGAAGGTCCTGAAGGAGGCGGACTTCTTCCTGCGCCAGGGCTGGCCCGCGCTCGCCGACCCGCGCTACCCCGAGCTACCCGACGAGCTCGAGTTCTTCCACGCCGAGGACATCCTCGAGGCCTACCCCGACCTCCCGCGCAAGCAGCGGGAGACGGCGATCCTGCAGGAGCATCCGGCGATCTTCATCTACGGGATCGGCTGGCCCCTCGCCGACGGCTACCCGCACGAGCTGCGCGCCTCCGACTACGACGACTGGTCTTCGGAAACCGCTTCGGCGGACGGGCGCCCGATGCACGGGCTGAACGGCGACATCCTCGTCTGGAACCCGGTCACGCGCCGGCGGCACGAGCTGATGTCGGGCGGCATCCGCGTGACGAAGGAGTCGCTGCTCTGGCAGCTCGAGTCCTCCGACCAGCTCGACTTCCTCGCGCTCCCGTACCACCAGGCGATCCTGCACGACGAGATCCCGCTCTCGATCGGCGCCGGGATCGGCCAGTCGCGGACGATGATGCTGCTGCTGCGCAAGGCCCACCTCGGCGAGGTCAGCGTCACCGTCTGGCCGCAGGTCCTGAAGGACATGTGCGCCGAGCGGCGCATCGACGTGCTCGAGTAGTCGAGCTGACGAAGCGCTTGCGCGTCCACTGAGCCCCCGTTTATGGTCGCCGTACTGGCGGCAGCTACATACGGAGGGGGAGATCACGGTGGCATCCGACTTTGCAGCGCAGCTCAAGGAAGAGGCGCGTCCGTTTCTCGAGGAGGGCGAGGAGATCGTCGCCTCGATCGTGGCGCAGCCGCGCGGGACGACGACCTCGAAGGTCGGCGGCCTCGCGCCGCAGTCGATCGGCGGCGCGTGGGCCGGCAAGTCGAAGAAGGGCGCCGAGGCGGCAAGCCTCACGCTGACGAATCCCGATGGCGCTCGCGCTCAGCGACCGGCGCCTGATCGTGTTCGGGATCGAGACGAGCGCGATGGGCAAGCCGAAGGCGGTCGTGGAGCTCGTCAGCGCCGTCCCGGTCGGCGACGTCGAGTCGATCCAGGTCAAGCGCCTGCTGGTCGGCAAGACGGTGAAGGTGACCGCCAACGGCGCCGAGGCGAAGCTCGAGGTCGGCGCCGGCCAGGACGCGAAGGGCCTCGCGGAGCAGTTCGAGCGCCTGAAGGCCAGCGGCTAACCAGTCCCCGAATACGGCCGTGGCGGTTCGTTACACCATTCTGCCCTGATTACACCATCGCTGCTACGATCCGTTTCATGGCGCTGAACATCAAGGACCCGGAGACGGAACGCCTCGCAGGCGAGGTGGCGAAGCTCGCCGGCGAGAGCAAGACCGGCGCTGTTCGCCAGGCCCTGCGCGAACGCCGGCGGCGGCTCCTGCTCGAGCGGGGAGGCCGGGGGCGAGGCGCCCGGATGACGGCCCTGCTCGAACGCGAGCTCTGGCCGCACCTTCCTCCCGGCGTTCGCGGGAAGCCCGTCTCGAAGCGAGACGAAGACCGGATTCTCGGCTTTGGCCGGGAGGGCGTGTGATCCTGGACAGCTCCGCGCTCGTCGCGATCGCCCTGGACGAGCGCGACCGCGATGCGCTCGTCGCGAAGATCGATCAGGCGGAGATGGTCGCCGTTGCAGCTCCGACGCTGGCCGAGGCCGGGATCGTGCTCTCGTCGCGGACGGGGCAGGCGGCGGCTCCCTTGCTGGAACGGCTCGTTGCCGCGGCCGATGCGCACGTGATCGAGTTCGGCGACGCGCACTGGCAGGAAGCGGTCTTCGCCTGGTGGCGCTTCGGGCGCTCGCGTCACGAGGCGAAACTGAACTTCGGGGACTGCCTTGCCTATGCGACTGCGAGGGTCGCGCGGGAGCCGTTGCTCGCCAAGGGCAAGGACTTCGCCTCGACGGACATCGCGCTGGCCTAGCGGTCGGTGCGGCGGCGGCCGCGGCCGCCCAGGTCCTTGTTCGACTCCATGTCGAACCACATCGCGAAAAGGCTGAACTGCGAGCCAAAGATCAGCAGCAGCGCGACGAGCACGACCGTCGCCGCCGTGATCTGGTTGCCCTCGATCCGCAGGACGATCTCGGCGATCCCGAGGCCGAGGCCCAGCACGGTCATCACGATCCCGAGCAGGTAGAAGAAGACCAGCGGATGGAAGTCGCGGATCACGTACTTCTGCCACATGCGCCACCAGAAGCCCTTGAACAGCAGCCACGAGATCCCCGGCACCACCTTCCGCAGCCGGATCCCCGAGCGCTCGCCGACGCCGTAGATCGGCCGTGACGGGTAGTCGCGCACGCGGCCGTTCCAGACGTTCAGGTGGACGAGCATGTCGTTCGGGAAGCCGTAGCGCGGGTAGATCCGGTCGAGGTCGAGCAGCTCCAGCATCTCGAGCGAGATCGCCGTGTAGCCGGACTGCGAGTCGGCGACGTGCCAGTAGCCGGAGGCGATCTTCGTCAGCAGGCTGAGCATCGCGTTGCCGAGGTAGCGGTAGCGCGGGATCACCTCCCAGGCCTGGCCGGTGAAGAGCCGGTTCGCCTTGGCGTAGTCGACCTCGCCGCGCGCGACCGGGGCGACCAGCGTCTCCAGGTCGCCGGGGTCCATCTGCGCGTCGGCGGCCATGACCGCGGTGACGTCGATCCGCTCCTCGATCGCCTTGTGATAGCCGGTGAGGATCGCCGCGCCGACGCCGAGGTTTCGCTCGTGCTCGAGCAGCTCGACCCGCTGGTCGTTCATCGCGCGGACGGCCGCGACCGTTCCGTCCTTCGACTTGTCGTCGACGACGATCACCCGGTCGACGAAGTCGGGGATCGAGCGGACCGTGTCCGCGATCAGCTTCTCTTCGTCGTGCGCGGGCACGACGACCGCCACCCGCTTGCCGTCGAGCACCCCTTGAGGCTAGGAATCGTGGCGGACGACCCGCCCGACCGGCTCCCAGAGGAGCGCGGCCGCAATCCCGATCAGGAGCCCGATCAGGGCGCCGACGATCACCGTGTTGCGGCGGCTGCGAGCGGTCGTCTTGGTCGCGACGGCAAACGTCTCCTGCTTGCCGAGCTCGATCTGCTGCGCGACCGCGAGCTGCTGCTTCGCCGTCGTGAGCTGGTCGGCGATCTGCGCGGTCTGAAGCGCGACCAGGACCCGGTCGGTGCTCGAGAGCCCGCTCGACTGCTTGTTGAGCGTGTCGAGCGACTTGGTGTAGAGGGCGATCTGCTCCTGCAGGCTCGAGATGATGTTGTTCACGTACTTCGAGGTGCGCTTGATCACGATCTGCGCGAGCGCGTTGGCCGCAACCTGGGTGTGGCGCGGCGCCTTGCCCGTGACCGTGATCAGGACGAGCGGCGTCTGCCCGAGCTTCGTCAGCGCGCCCGCGACGGGTCGCGAGGTCACCTGCCCGCGCAGCTTGGCGACCGGCATCCCGGCTTTGAGTGCAGCGGCGCGCAGGGCCTCCTCGCTGTGGATGATCTGCCCGACCGTGGACGGGTTGGTCGCGTCGCTCTGCAGCGGGACGGCGCCGGTCGGCGAGAGCGGCTGGCCGAGGTAGACGGTCGTCTTGGCGGTATAGACCTGGCTGCCGCCGATCGAGATCAGGAAGCCGATCACGATCCCGGCGACGACACCCGCGGCCGGCAGCCACCAGCGCTCGACGAGCCGGTTCCAGTGGCTGCGCAGGTCGACTTCGCGCTCGGCGTCGACGTCTGGCGATTCGTCGGAGGGGCTCATGGCGCGGGCGACTCTATCGGCCACCCCGGGGGAGCATCCCGAAGATCCGTGCGTACCCCACGAGGTAGAGCCACTTCCCGTCGGTGACGACGCCCGCGTACTTGCCGCGGCGGAAGAACCAGAGCGGCTTGCCGGTGCGCACGTCGATGGCGTACGTGCGCCCGCGGAAGGTCGAGAAGTAGACGACGCCGTTCAGCACCACCGCCGAGCCGGAGATCGTCCCGTTCGCCTTGAACTGCCAGCGGATGTCGCCGGTGGCGGCGTCGAAGCAGTAGAACGTCCCGTCGTAGGAGCCGACCAGGACCCGCTGGTTCCAGACCGCCGGCGAGCCGTAGACGTAGTTGCCGGTCCCGTGCGACCAGCGCAGCTTGCCGGTCGTCGCGCCGAACGAGTAGACCTTGCCGTCGGTGCCGCCGATGTAGACGCGGTCGTAGGCGACCGCCGGCGTCGAGTAGAAGGTGCCCGTCGGGCCGAGCCGCTGCTGGGCCGACGCCTTCCAGATCAGCTTGCCGGTGCGGGCGTTCAGCGAGTAGACGTGGCTGTCGTAGGAGCCGAAGTAGATCCGGCCTCCCGCGTACGCCATGCCGTCCTTGACCGCGCCGCCGGTCTGGTAGGTCCAGACCGTGTGGCCGTCGCGCGCGTGAGCGCGTAGACCTTGCCGCGCCAGTCGCCGACGTAGACGAGCGCCCGACGACGAGCGGCGACGACTCGGTCGGCCCGATGCCGACCCGCCAGCGGACCTTGCCGGTATCGGCGTTCGAGCGCCAGAACCTCGCCCGTCAGCCCCGAGCGCGTGGCGTTGCAGGGCGGCTTGTTCAGGAACGACATGAAGACGGTGTGGCGGCCACCGCCGGCGTCGCGGCCGTGCAGCGGTTGGTCTGGTGCTGCCAGATCGCACCGTGGAGCTTCGTGTCGACGGCGAACAGCTTCCCGTGGCCGTTGGCGAAGTAGAGCCGTCCGTAGGCGATGGCCGGCGGGAACTCGACGAGCGTGCGGGCGCGGAAGTACCAGCGCACGTGGAAGGGTGGGCGGATCGCGGGCGGAATCCCTCGGGCGCGGCCTGGCGCGCCGGGTCGAAGCGGTACATCGGCCAGACGATCTTCGGCTTGGGGGGCGGCGGCGGCTTCTGGCGGGTGGTGACGAACTCGACCGACGACGAGCCGCGGACGTCGTGTCCCTGGTGCTTGACGTAGAGGCCGTAGGCGAACAGGCCGGCACCGATCAGCACCACGACGCCTGCCAGCGCCAGGAGCACCTTCTTCATCTATGCCTGGGCTCGACCGCGTAGAGCCGCGCGAAGCCGTGCAGGAGCAGGCGGGCGCCGTCGCCCGAGACCGGCACGAAGGCGCCGTCGGGGAAGCGGAAGACCTGACGGCCGCGGAGCGCGGTCACGCCGTAGATCCGGTGCTGTCGGTTCGCGAAGTAGACGATCCCGTCCACGATCGTCGGCGCCCCTCCGATCGAGCCGGCGGTCGAGAAGCGCCAGAGCACCGAGCCCGTCGCGGCCGAGACGCAGTAGAGGTCGCCCGTGTAGGAGCCGAAGTAGACGCGCCCGCGCCAGACCGCCGGCGACGAGTAGACGTAAGCGCCCGTGTTGATCGTCCAGAGGTGGCGCCCGCTGGTCGAGAAGGCGTTCATCGTGTTCCCGTCCGAAGAGGGGGCAAAGACGCGGCCGTTCGCGACTGCCGGCGTCCCGTAGATCCGCCCGTTCACGCCCGCCGACCAGTGCAGCCGGCCGTTGCGCGCGCCGAGGGCCAGGAGCCGCCCGCTGTAGTCGCCGATGAAGACCGTGCCGTTCAGGTACGAGGCGCTCGAGGTGATCTTGTTCCCGGTGTGGTACGTCCAGAGCGCATGGTGGGTGCGCAGGTCGAGCGCGGTGATCGTGCCGCCCCAGTCGCCGAAGTAGTCGATCCCGTCGATCACGACCGGCGACGACTCGATCGGCGAGCCGGTGTAGTAGCGCCAGAGCAGCTTGCCGTTGAAACGGTTCAGCACCCAGACGTGCCCGTCCATCCCGTGCACGACCAGCTCGCGGTCGACCACCGCCGGCGAGGCGGCCATCTTCCCGTTCGGCGTGTCGTGGCGCCACACCGTCGAGCCGTCCTTCATCGAGTACGCGCGGATGCTGCCGCGGTAGTTCGAGATGTAGGCGACGTGCTGGTCGACAGCGGCCGGGAACTCGATCAGCGCCCCGATCGGCTGCGCTCCAGACCAGGCGGAACGGCGGGCGCAGGTGGATGTTCGGGTTGACCTGGTCGCGCTGCGGCGAGGCGCCGTACATCGTCCACTGCGTGCTCGTCCGGTAGACGCGCACCGAGTGCAGCGGCTTGTTGCTGAACGGGAGTCGCTGGCGATACGAGTCGTAGCCGCGCTTGCTCACCGTGACGACGAGCTTGCCGCGGTGCGGGAGCAGGATGCGCGCACGGCCTGTTCGGGTCGTGTAGCCGGGATGGCCGTCGACGCGGACGGTCGCGCCTGGGACGGGCGAGCCGTCGTCGCCGTCGAGGACGAAGACGCGCACATACGACGGCTTCGGCTGCTTCGGCGCTTCGGCGGCGACAGGGTCGCGGGAGCCGGCTCGGTCGTGGGCGCGGCGTCGTGATGGCCGCTAGCGCAGCCTGCGGCGGCAAGCGGCAGCAGCACCATCAACGTTCTAACCCCTGGGCGACGCACTACGTCAGGCTAGCCGCCTAGACGGCTAGCTACCCAGTTCAACGGATCGACCGGTCATTTCAGACGGATGCGCGGGCAAAGCCCACGCATCCTGACGCCGCATCGCGAGCGAGCCTCAGCGGCTAACGGGTTCCTTCCGCCTTCTCCCACATCAGGGGAGCACCCTCGCGCAGGTAGCGGCCGAGCGCGACGATCGTCGCCCAGCTCATCAGCAGGTAGTAGTAGGCGATCCCGGCGCCCGGGACCGGCAGGCGCAGCTTCCCGGCGGCGGCGAGCGCGAGCCACGCGGCCTGGGCGGCGAGCGCGGCCTGGTAGGGCCAGCCCTCGTTGACGAGGGCGATACTCGTTCCCAGTAGCGTCAGGTGCAGGAAGCCGCTCCCGTAGCGCAGGACGCGGTGCGAGAAGAGCTGGCCGAGGTAGAGCGGCGGCTGGTCGCGCAGGCTGCCGGCCTCGAACAGGTGGCGCCACGACCAGGGCAGCATCCGCACCTTGCGGCGGTACTCGTCCTCGATCTCCTTGCTGGGCTTCTCATAGGCGAGCGCCTCCGGCTCGTAGACCGCGCGCCGGCCGCGCTGCACCATCAGCGCCGGGAAGCCGAGGTCGTGCCCGAACGGCCACTCCACGTAGTCGTCGCGCCGAACCGCGTAGATGGCGCCGTTGCCGCCGGTGATCGAGCCGAGCCCGGACTCGCTCTCGCGGAGCCAGAGCTCGTAGCGCCAGTAGAGGCCCTCCTTGTTGGTGCCGTCCTGGCGCTGGAACTGCACCTTCCCGCAGACATAGGCGACGTCCGGGTCGGCGAAGCTGCGCACGAGCTTGCGCAGCGCGTCGGGCGCCCAGGTCGCGTTCGCGTCGCCGAAGGCCACGATCTCGCTCTCCGTGTCGCGGACGGCGCGGTTCATTGTCGGCAGCTTCCCCGCGCGCTCGCAGGGCATGAGGCGCACCTTGCCGTCGAAGCTCTGGACGATCTCGTGCGTCCGGTCGGTCGACCCGTCGGAGGCGACGACGAGGTCGAGCTTGTCCTCCGGGTAGTCGAGCTGGAGCAGGTTCTCGACGCGAGCCCCAATCACGTCCTCCTCGTCGTGCGCAGGCACGATCAGGGTGACGGAAGGCGTGATGTCGTCCTTGGCGACCTGGCGCTCGCGCAGCCGCCGCAGCCCGGCCGCAGCGACCGGATAGCCCACGTGCGTCCACGCGAGCCCACCGAGGCTCGCCCAGAAGACTGCCTTCAGGATCACGCCTTTCACGCTACCGCGCGAGGGCCTCGCTCGCATTCGTGCCCGGCCGCCTGACCCGCCGCTTCGCAGATCAGGCGGCTCAATCAACCTAGTAACACTGTGTTACTTGGTGGTTCGGCAGGTGAACCCTCGACGCGGTTACAGGACCTGAGCTACGTAGGTCGTCTGTACGCAGGAAAGAACCCGCCTAGGCCTTCGGCTCCGAGCTCGCGGTAGCGCGCTTCGTCGTGGATCGCCTTGCCGACGGCTGACTCGATCAGGCCGCCTTCGTCGAAGCGGAGCTTGAACTGGAGCAGCGAGTCTTCGGCGCCGCTGACGCCGCCTCCAAGGTGGAAGCGCTCGAGGCCCTGCTCGCGCGCCCACTCGGCGGTTTCCAGGAAGAGCAGGTTGTTCGCGCCGCCGGTTCGTTCTGACGCGCCGAGGTGGTAGTGGAGCCAGCCGCCGCCCGTCAGGCCGAGCAGGGCGGCTCGCACCTCGCCATCTTGGAGCGCCTCGAACAGGACTAGCCACTCGTGGCCGGCCAGCTCCTGCCAGTACCCGGCCGGGAAGTAGTAGAAGCTCTCGGCGCCCTTTTCGGCCATCGTGCGCTCGTAGAGGCTCGCGAAGCCGCTCAGGTCGGTCGGCGCGACGGTGATGCGCGTCTCGATCCCCGACTCGCGCGCCTTGCGGACGGCTCGGCGGTGGTGGCGGTGCAGGCCCTCGAAGAGGTCGCCTTCCAGCCGCCAGGCAACGGTGCCGCCGCGCGGCTCGACGTGGAAGCGCGAATAGCGCTGGTTCTGGAAGCGCGGGTGGAACCAGGTAAAGGTCGTGACCACGCCCTGCTCGCGGCACCACTCCTCGTACGCATCGTAGAACGAGGCGTCGCCGACCGGCCCGCCGAAGCCGTACGGCCCGGTCACGTCGTGCACGCCCTCCCACTCGCGGACGATGCACGGGAAGACCGTCCCCTCGGCGTGCAGCAGCGCCACTCGGCCCGGGTCGAGCACGGCCGCGGTCTCGACGTACTCGCGCCGCAGGTAGGCGTCGTCCAGGCCGAGCTCGGCGAGCAGCGCGTCCCAGTCCCCGGACGCGACCTCCTCGATCAGACCCGCTCCCGCTCGCGCGCGCGCTCGATGTTGACCGTGTCCTCGACCGGCTTCTCACCGCTGCGGCCGAGCTCGGTGAACGTGCGCACGAGGATCTTCAGGTCGAGCCGGAGCGACCAGTGGTCGATGTACCAGAGGTCTTGCTGGATCCGCTCGGGCCAGCCGATCGATTCTCGGCCGTTCACCTGCGACCAGCCGGTGATGCCGGGCTCGACGGTCAGGCGGCGGCGGTCGCTCTCGCTGTAGTGCGCGGCCTGCTCGACCAGGTCGGGGCGCGGGCCGACGAGGCTCATCTGGCCGCGGAGGACATTCCAGAGCTGCGGCAGCTCGTCGAGGCCGGTGCGGCGGAGGAAGCGGCCGGGCTTCGTGATCCGCGGGTCGTTCTCGACGACGCCGAACGGGTCGTCGGTCAGCTGCGGCGCGAGCTCGAGCGCGTTCTGCACCATCGTCCGGAACTTGAGCATCCGGAACGGGACGCCGTCTTTGCCGGCGCGCGCCTGGGCGAGGATCGCCGGGCGGCCGCCGTCGATCAGGATCCAGAGGGCGAACGCGGCGAGGAGCGGCGAGAGCAGGACGAGCAGGACGAGGGCGGCGACGCGGTCGGCGATCCACTTGACGGTTCTCATCTGCGCACCTCGCGGTAGAGCTTGTCGTGGGCCTGCGCTGCCTTCTTCCAGGTGAGCGCTTTCGCGGCCTTCTTCGCGCCTGCGTGGGCCGCCTTGAGCACGGCCGGCTCGAGCAGGCGGGCGCAGGCTTGCGCAAGCGCGTGCGGGTCGCCGGGGGGCACGACCTCGCCCGCGCCGTATTCGCGCACGATCTCGCCGAGGGAGCCGATGTCGGAGACGACCACGGGGCGACCGTAGCCGATCGCGGTCGCCAGCACCCCGGACGAGTCGAGCTGCCGGTACGGGAGGACGACGGCTGCAGCTTCGGCCATCAGCTCAGGAACCTCGCCCTCGGGGACGAAGCCGAGCCGCCAGTCGACGCCGGCGGTCTTGCGAACCGGGTCGACGGGGTCGCCTGCGACGACGAGCTTCGCGTCGGGAATCTGCGGAAGCGCCTCGAGCAGGACGTCGAGCCCCTTGTAGTCGCGGATCAGGCCGAAGAAGAGCAGCGTCCTGCCCTTCGGCGGCGGCAACGGCTCCGCCGCGAAGACCGGGTGCGGGATCCGCGCGATCCGCTCAGGGCCGAGGCCGATCTCGACCAGCTGCTCGACGCCGCGCTGCGAGTGGACGACCACGCGCTCGGCCGTCTCGAGCACGTCCGGCCACACCCGGAAGGCCGCGCGGCGCCGCGGGAGGACGTCGTGCGCGGTGAACACCACCGGGCGATCGTCCGCGACGCGGCGGAGCCAGCGCAGGTCGTGCTCCGGCCGCGGCAGCCACTGCACGTGGAGCGACGTCGGGGTCGAGGCGACCGATGCGGCGCACGAGACGCGCGACCGACGGCGCGTACTCGAGCCCCTTCGCGGGCAGCCGCAGCGGCGAGCGGCGGAAGAGCCGCGACGAGACCGGCGCGAACAGCTCCTCGCGCGCGTAGCCGTCGGGCGCCGGCGCCTCGCCGTGGGGGTACGGCGAGGTCAGCAGCGTGACCGCGTGGCCCTCGGCGGCGAGCGCGCGGGCGAGCGCGTCGTCGTAGGGCGGCGTGTAGGCGAGCGGGTCGACGAGAGCGATTCTCATACTCGTGACCGCAAGTAGCCGAGGCTGGCGATCGCCGGCGCCGGGTCGTCGGCTGCGAAGGTGGCCCGCACCTTGTTCCGGCGCAGGTAGTGGCGCAGAAACTCGCGCGGCGGCAGCTCGCCCCGCTTCGCCATCTGCGCGGAGACCCAGACGTCCTTGGCGAGGTAGATCCAGGTCAGCTGCTCCGTCATCGTGCGGGCCTCGCCCGCAGCGCCGCAAAGGTCGTCGTAGGCAACACGGGCGATGCCGAGCTCCGGGCCCATCGCGATCCCGGCCCAGACCGGTGGGCGAGTGTTGACCTCGATCGCCTTCAGCAGGCCGTCGCGCGGGTCGCGGACGAGCTCGACGTGCGCGAAGCCCGTGTAGCCCGCGGTGCGCAGGAGGCGCAGGCCGAGCTCGTGCACCTCGTCGTCGTGCCCGGCGGCGAAGACGGCGCTCGTGCCGAAGCGGAGCGGGCCCTGGCGGACCTTGCGGCCGACGACGCTGGCCAGCGGCTCGCCGGCGCGGCCGATGTAGGTGAAGAGCGAGTAGACCTGCTCGTGCGAGTCGGGGATCAGCTCCTGGACGATCGTCTCGAAGCCGCGATCCTTCGCGCGGCGCCAGGCGGCGACCGCCTCGTCGATCGTCGCGGCCGGGACGGCCTTCTCGCCGAGGGCGAGCGCGAACTCCTGACCCTCGAGCGGCTTGACGAGGAGCGGCGGCTCGAGCCCGCCGCTGCGGATCGCCTCCTCGCTCTCCGCGCGAACGGTGTACGGCGAAGGCACGCCGGCCTCGGCGGCGGCCTCGGGCAGCAGGTCCTTGCGGCGCAGGCGAAGGACAGGCTCCGGGTCGTCCGGGAGCGGGACGTCGGCGAGCTCGTGCACCTCGTCCCAGTGGCGCAGAACGGTGTCGACGTTCTCGTCGCGCTCGAGGAACAGGACCGGGCGCTCACCCTGCGCGCCCGCGTGGCGGAGGGCCTCGAGCACGGCGTCGTCGTCCGCGGCGAGGGTGCGGCGGCGCAGGTAGCGCGAGCGCAGGCCGAACTCGTAGCGCTGGAGCGCGATCCCCTCGACCGGGATCCCCTCGCGGCCGAGGCTGCGCACGATCGCCAGCCCGGCGTGGAGGAGCCCGTAGACGACCGCGGGCCTCACGCGCACCCCGGGAAGTAGCCTTGCGCCGTGACCCGGCTCGTGCTCGGCAAGGCGCCTGAGGAGTACGACGACGCCTTCATGGCGAAGATGGCGAGCGAGTACCGCGAGCAGACGGCGTGGACGCGGCTCCGGCTCAACGCGCTGCTGCCGCTCGTCGAGCCGGCCGAAGGCGACCGCATCCTCGACCTCGGCTGCGCCGCCGGGTCGCTCACGCACTTCTTCTCCGAGTTCGGCGCGCGGGTCACCGGGATCGACTCCGAGCCGAAGGCGATCGAGAAGGCGCGGTCACTGTTTCCCGGCCTCGAGTTCAAGCTCGCCGACGTGGCCGAGCTGCCCGAGCCCGATCACTCCGTCGACAAGGCGGTGGCGGGTGACCTCGTCGAGCACCTGGACGAGGCGACCTTCCAGCGCATGCTTCGAGAGCTGCGCCGCGTGCTCGTCCCGAACGGGACCGTGTCCATCTACACCCCGAACCCGCGCCATTTGATCGAGCGGCTGAAGGCTCACAACCTGATCCTCGCCCAGAACCCGACGCATATCGGCCTGCGCACCTCGGCCCGGCTGGTGGAGCTGCTCGAACGCTCGGGATTCGCCGTCGACCACGCCGGCTGGACGCCGAGCTTCTTCCCCGTCCTGCGTACTGTCGAACGCCTGGCAGGGCCCCGGCTCGAGACCTTTCGCTACCGGATCTGCATCCGCGCGCGCTCTCAAGCCAGAGCTTCCTCGTAGGCGGCGATGGTCGCGTCGGTGACCCGTTGCCAGGAGCAGAGCTCGCGTACGCGCTCCCGGGCGGCCTCGCCCAGCCGCCGGCGCAGGCTTCGGTCGCCGAGCAGCCGTTCCAGCGCGGCTCGTAGCGCGCCTTCGTCGCGCGGCGGCACGAGCAGGCCGGTCTCGCCGTCCACGACGAGGTCGAGCAGGCCACCGACCGCGCTCGCGACCACTGGGCGGCCGTAGGCCATCGCCTCCGCGCAGACGACGCCGAAGCCCTCGCGATGCGACGGGCAGGCGACGACGGCGGCCCGCTCGTAGAGCGTTCCGAGCGCGTCGTGGGTAACCGTTCCGCGGGCGCCCGGCACCCGGTCGCGCAGCGGCCCGTCGCCCGCGACGACCAGGTTCATCCCGCGTGCCGCCTGCACCAGCTCGAGGATCCCCTTCTCGCGCGCGAGCCTGCCGGCGAACAGCACTTCCGGCGGTGAGGCCTCCTCGCCGATCGACGCCGGGATGTCGACCCCGTTCGGAATCACCCGCACGTTCTCGGCCCCCAGCTCCGCCACGGCGCGGGCGAGCGCGTTCGAGACGCAGATCACGAGCCGCGCGCGGCGCAGCACCCGGCGCGCAAGCCAGGGAGCCCGGCGCGCGACCTCCGCATCCGTCCCGTGCACGTGCAGGACGAAGGGCCGCTTGAGCGACGCCGCCACCAGGCCGTTCGGAATCCAGTGCGCGTCCAGCAGGTCGGCCTCCGCCGCCTGCTCGCGCGCCGCGTTCCGGAAGTTCCTCAGCATCGAGGGCACGAGCAGCGCGCGCCAGGGCGCGCGCTTGAGGTTCCCCATCACCCCCGCGCCGTAGGCGATGCCGTAGTGCCGGAAGCTCGCCGGTGAGACGACGTCCACCTCGAGGCCGCGCTCTCGCAGGCACTCGACCGCCTCGCGGAGGAAGTTCACCGTCGGGTCGCCCTCGTAACGCGGGTACGAGGTCGTCAGCACCACGACCTTCATCCGGAGGCACCGCTTGCGGTGCCGTTCTCAGGGCGAACGGGCTTTGCCCGTTTGCCCGTCTGAAATGACCGGTCGATCCGATTGGACCGATTGCCCGCGCCGTAAGAGAACACCGACGGGGTCACGAGCACGAGCATCGCGAAGACGTAGAAGTAGAGGAACGACATCGTCAGGTAGAACACGTTCGCGGCCATCGTCCCGACCAGGGCCGCTGTCAGCCCCCAGGCCAGCGGACGCACCCGCGCCGCGAGCGGATCCCGGGCCGCGGCCAGCGCCCGCCCCAGCCGCCGCGCCGCACCGAGCCGCGCGAACAGGTACCAGATGAAGACCGCGAACAGCGCCGTCCCGATCAGCCCGCCCTCGACGATCAGCGCGACGTAGTACGAGTGCGGCCCCCAGTTCGTCTTGCCGGTCACGAACTCGTAGTAGACCGAGAAGTTGTTGAAACCGAGCCCGAACAGCGGGTGCGAGTGCAGGATCTGCGGGACGAAGCGGTAGACGTCGAGGTGCGTCGAGGTGCCGGTGCCGTGCGAGAGCCGCGAGCGGAGGACGACGCCGAAGTAGTGCCGCCGGTGGTAGAGCTCGAAGACGACGGGAATCGCCACCAGCCCGAGCGGCAGCACCGCCCTTCGCGAGAAGAGCAGGTGCCGGTAGGGAACGAGCAGGACGAGCGCGCCGACCACCAGGCCGAGCGCGCCGCTGCGCGAGAGCGTCGCCAGCTCGGCGACGAGCAGGAAGGCGATCAGCACCGCCAGCCGCGTCCGCCAGCGGTGGCCCCGCTCGAGGCGCAGGTAGATCGGCGTCAGGATCAGGATCGGCAGCAGCAGCATGATCCCGAGGTGGTTCGGGTCGCCGGTGAGCGCGTTCGGTCGGAAGACGCTCGTCCCGTTGACCGCGCCGTAGACGTTGATCTGGCTGGCCCCGCGGGTGAGCGGCGAGACGACCAGCGAGTCGAGGTTGTGGCCCGCCTGCGCCGACAGCAGCTGCAGGACTCCGTAGCCGGCGTTGACGGCGATCCCGCCCAGGAACCAGCCGAGCGTGCGCCAGAAGAACCGCTGCGAGCGGCCGGTCAGGTAGATCACGCCGACGATCAGGAACGCGAAGTGGATCAGCCACTTGCCGAGCCCCTTGCCGAACTGGTCGAGCGCCTGCGTCGTCTCGAGGTTGAAGAAGCCGATCAGGTCGACGAGGAGGAAGGCGCCGAAGAAGACGATCAGCACCGCGGCCGTGCGCGGGATCTTCCCGCCGCGCCGGCCGAGCCGGTCGGCCGCGAACGCGACCAGGAAGGCGAGCGCGGTCACGTCGGCCAGGAACACCGAGCCGGCGACGTTCCACTGCACCTTCTCGAAGGTCGCGCAGAAGACCGCGGCGAGGAAGAAGAACGGGACGGCGCTCGACTCCCGTCTCACTTGAGGCTCCAGAGCAGCTCCGCGAGCTCCTCGACGCGGGTGCGGCGCGAGAGGCGGCGGCGCTGCTCGTCCGAGAGGTAGCCGTTCGTCAGCGCGCCCGCGCGCCAGCGGGCGTGGAGGCCGAGGATGGCCTCGCGCAGGCCGCGCTCGTCGTCGGGGGCGACCACGACCCCGGCGCCGGTCTCGCGGACGAGCTCGGCAGCGGCGCCGTCCGGCGGCACGGCGGCCAGGATCGGCCGCTCGGCGGCGAGGTATTCGAAGATCTTGCCGCTCGGAACGACGCGCCCGCGACCCGCGGCCTCGGGCAGCAGCAGCAGGTTCGCCTCCGAGTCGCGCTGCAGCTCGAGCGCCTCGCGGTGCGGCAGGTAGGGCAGGAGCTCCAGCCGGTCGCCGAGCCCGAGCTCCTCGACCCATTCGCGGTCGGCGGCCTTGAAGTCGCCGGCGAAGCGGGCCACGACGTCGTCCAGGCCCGACGCGGCGAGCGCGGTGAGGAACGGCCGCGGGTCGCGCTTGCCGAAGAAGCTGCCCGTGTGCGTGAACCGGAAGCGCTCGCCCGAGCGGTACTCGAGCCCGGCGAAGTCGTCGAAGTCGCAGCCGTTCGGGATCACGCGCACGTGGCCGGCCGGGTCGAACGAGCGCACCTCGTCGGCGATCGGCTCCGACACGGCGACGACCGCGTCGGCGGAACGCGCGATCAGCCGCACGACCTGCTGCAGCGCCTTCTCCTTCGCCTGGACCGCGCGCGAGTCGAAGCGCACGTCGGCGTTCCCGACCACCGAGTCGCGCAGGTCGGCGATCCACGGGATCCCGGTCAGGCGCTTGACGGCGGCGCCGATCAGGTTCATCGAGTTCGGCGGGCTGGTCGTGATCACGGCGTCGATCCCCTCGCGCCTGACCAGCCTCACGGCCGCGGGCACGGCGGTCGGCAGCCAGGTCACGCTCGCGTCGGGGAGCAGCGCGCGGCGGTAGGCGAGCTTTGCCTTCGCCAGCATCAGCTCGCCGCCCTCGAGCCCGTGCAGCTCCTCGGAGGGCAGCCGCGCGCGAGGGCCGAGGTAGCGGGCGCGGTGGACGAAGGCCTGCGTCGGCGGGCGCAGGTCCTCGTCGCGGTGGAGCCACTTCGGGTCGTCGGGGGCGAGCACGTGCGTCTCGATCCCGAGCGCGGGAAGGTGCGTCGCCGTCTTCAGCGGCCGCTGCACCCCACCCCCGCCGGCCGGCGGGAAATACATGGTCACGAGCAGGACTTTCATCGGATGGCTGACGCCGCGAGCTCGCGCGCTCGGCTGCGCGATCTGGCGAGTCTGGGCCGCTCCCGCTCCGCGAAGGCCGGCGGAGCCGTCCTCCGGGGAGCGTCCGCTTCCCGCCGCCGGGCCGGCACCGATGCGGTCAGCATCGGCACCGTCCCGTCAGCGTGCCCCAGAGCTGCCAGCTCGCGCCCCGAGGCGTGCGATCTCACGACATCAGCCATCGACTCGGTAGAGAACGTACCGCCCATTCGTCCACACGCGCGGCAGCTTGAACGGCCGCTTGCCGTCGAACTTGCGGTCGACCAGGAGCCAGCCGGCGCCGTAGCGGTGGAGCACCGAGAGCGGCCCGTGGTCGCGGAAGAAGCGGTGCGCGTCGTGGACGCGCCGGGCCGGGTGGTTGGCGCGGGTGTCGCTGCTGTGCGCGGGCGGGGTCGCGTTGACGTAGACCGGCAGCGCGGCGACGAGCTCGTAGCCGGTCGTCGCGTCCGTGAAGACGACGGCACGCTCGGGCAAGCGCGACTGCAGGGCCGTCACGAGCGGCGCGGGCAGCGGCTTGCGGGCCGAAGGGGGCGCGCTCCAGTGCGAGTAGCCGTGGACCGCCACCGGCAGGACGAACAGCGCCGCGGCCGCGGCGACCAGCGGGCCGTCGCGCTCGAGCTGCGGCACCAGGCGCCGGCCGACTACCGCGGCGAGCAGCGCTACGGCCGCCGCGGCGAACGAGACCCAGGTCAGCCAGGGCGGCCCGCCGTGGAGGTGGTGGTACGGCTTGGTGAAGTCTCCGGGCAGCTGCCACTGGAGAATCGCCCCGGCGACCAGTGCGATCGGCAGCACGAGCACCCCGAGTAACTGGGCCAGGACGAGGAGGCCGCCGGCGACGGCGAAGGCTCGCGGCGTGAAGCCGACCAGCCGCCGCGCCTGCGAGATCGAGACCGCGTCGGCCAGGTGCGGGAAGACGAACGCGAGCAGCGCGACCGCGAATCCGACCAGCATCCCGCCGAGCACGAAGGCCGACCAGAGCCGGCGGCGGGCGAAGAGGGCCAGCGGCACCAGCACGAGGGCCGCGACCGCCACCGCGCCCGTGCGGCCGAAGAGCTCCGGCTTCAGGCGGTAGCTGTGCAGCGAGAAGACGTCCAGCTCGTACGGGTAGCTCGCGAAGGCGTGCCGAAGCTCCGCGTGGCCGGGGTTGTGCGCTCCCGTCTCGCGAACGACCGGCAGCAGCCACAGGCCGACCGCCGCCGTCGGGACCGCGACCGCCGCGCACGCCGCAGCCAGCGGGCGGAGGTCGTGCGGGTAGAGCAGCGCCCGCGCGGCCAGGAAGCCGACGAGCACGATCAGGACGAGCGCCGAATGCGGCGGGTGGATCAGCGTCATCGCCCCGGCGGCGGCCGCGATCGACGCGAGCAGCTGCCACGACGGCACGCGGACGTAGATGAAGACCAGGGCGAGCAGCGCCGGCAGCACGAGCATCCGGCTCGCGTCGGCGGCCAGGGGCAGCGAGACGAAGGCGCCGCCGTGCCCGGGCGCGAGACCGAGCAGCGCGAACTGCGCCAGCAGCGTCGCCAGGCCGGCCCAGCGCGAGCGGAAGAGCGCGGCGCCGGCCTCGTACGTGAGCCCGAAGAAGAGCGGCATCAGCACGGTCGGCCCGTGCAGCACGACCTCGGAGGGATCGACGCCGGCGAGCTTCGAGACGAGCGCGAGGAAGCCGTGCCAGAGCGGGAACGCGTAGCCGGGGTGCAGCCCGCCGTCGCGGTATTCGTCGAGGCTCCGCAGCGAGAGCGAGCCGAGATCGTCGAGCTTCCGGATCGCGTCCGAGGTGGAAGAACGTGTCGCCGCCGTATGCCGCGACCCACCAGAGCGCGATCCCGGCGGCGAGGCCGACCAGGAGCACGCCGATCGTCCACGGGGCGAGCCGTGGGGCCGGGCGGCGCGCCGCGAACGGGGCGGTGAGCAGCGCAACGGCGCCGAGCACGGCGAGCGGGAGCCAGATCGACGCGTGCACCGCGAACATCAACGCCATCCCGGCGAACAGCGCCGCCAGGCTCCAGACGACGACCGGCGACAGGCCCTCCAGTTGCAGGGCTCGTGAGATCAGCGCGCCCGGAATCAGCAGGCAAGCAGTCGCGGCGGCGAGCCGCAGCCCGAGGCCGAAGCCCGTCGCCGGCAGCAGGCGCGAGACGCCGAGCAGCGCCGGCGCCGCGAGCCACGCCAGCGGGAACGCGGCCGGGGCGAAGCGGAGGCGGAGGTCCTCGGCGAGCACGCTCATCGCAGCAGGCGCCCGAGCTGGACGAGCGCCGGCTTGAGGTCGTCGCGGGCGAAGACGGCGTCGACGTAGGGCGGCCGCTGCGGCGCGGGCCGCTCGCCGGCGAGGAGCGTGATCGCCCAGCGCCTGCGGCTGCCGTTCATCGAGGCGGGCGCCGGCCGCTCGCCGGTGAGGTCCTCGTAGGCGATCCGCGTCACGTCCACCCCGCACGCGGCCGCGAGCCCGTGCCACTGCCAGAGGCGCGGGTTGACCTCCATCAGCTTGAGCACGCCGTCGCGGGGGTCGCGCTTGAACTCGACCTGCGAGAGGCCGGTGTGGCCGAGCGCCCTCAGCAGCCGCAGGCCCTGCTCGACGACCTCGTCGTCCCAGACGGCCTCGCCGACGCGGCAGGTGCCGGCCCCCGGCGGCGTCTGGCGGAGCTTGCGGCCGCTGAAGAGCCCGAGCGGCTCGCCGTCCGCGGCCAGGTAGCTCCCGAGGGTGAAGAGCGCGCCGTCGCCGCCCGGGATCGCCTCCTGGACGAGGGGCCCGTACTCCTCCGCGTCGGCGTAGGCCTGCTCGGCCTCGTCGCCGGTCTCGCAGCGGAAGTTCTGGCGCCCGAAGCGCCGCTTGAAGCCCTCGGTCGAGGACGGCTTGACCAGCACCGGGTAGCCGAGCTCGTCCGCCGCCGCGTGCGCCTCCGCCGCCGAGCCGGGCGCGACCGTCCGCGGGACCGCGATCCCGGCCGCCTCGGCCGTCTCGTACTGGGCCCGTTTGTCCTGGATCCGCGAGAGCACCTCCCACGGCGGGAAGGGGAACCGGAAGGGCTCGCCGAGCCCGCTGCGCGCGATCGCGTTCAGTGGCTCGTCGTGGGTCGGAAAGATCGGCGCCGGAGCCTCGAGCTGCTTGCCGAGCTCGGCCAGGAAGGAGACGAACGCCTCCTCGTCCTGCGGGTCAGGGCAGACCCGCGGCTGCGCGTAGCGCGAGCGGAAGCCGAGCGCCGAAGGCCGGTGGTCGAGCGCGAGCACCGGCACGCCGGCCCGTCCGAGCGACCGGATCGCCGCCAGGCCGTTGACCCAGCCGACGTCTACCACCACCGCAGGGACCTTCCGAGAGCCGTTCCCCCTTTCAAGTAACACTGTGTTACTAGGTTGGGTTTTCACGCGTGACCCGGCTCCAGCAGCTCGCGGGCGGAGGAACCGGAGAGCCAGCGGGCGGCCGCGAACGACGTCTTGCGCCGGTCGCCCGTGAAGACGACCGAGCGCAGCAGCATCGCGATGAGCAGCAGCCGGCGGGCGCGCTCGGCCTCGGTCAGGCCGCGGTGTTTGGCGAGAAAGCGCAGGTGGCCGCGCAGCTGCTCGCGGTACATCGGCCCCCAGTCGCGCGCCGTCGTCGCGCCGCCCACGTGCGTGAACTCCGCGTCCGGGGTGAAGAGCACGCTCCACCCGGCTTGGCGGAAGCGATAGCACCAGTCCGTCTCCTCGCTGAACATGAAGAAGTCCTCGTCGAAGAGGCCTACGGTATCGGCGGCCTCGCGCCGGACGAGCAGGCAGGCGCCCATCAGGAAGTCGGCCTCGCGCACGCGGTCGTGCTTGAACCGCGCGCCGTAGAACGCGTTCAGCGCGCGGGTGCGGGGCGCGAGCTTGCGCAGGAAGAAGTACTCGGTCGCCAGCCGCCAGAGGGTCGGGAACCCGCGCACCGATCGCTGCAGGGAGCCGTCCGGGTTGAGGAGCTTCGGCCCGACGACCGCGGCGCGGGGATGCTCGTCCGCGAAGGCCGCCAGCCGGTCAACCGCGTCGCCGAGCGCCCAGGCGTCCGAGTTCAGGAGCAGGTAGTAATCGCCGGTCGCCAGCCGCATGCCCGCGTTCGAGCCGCCGCCGAGGCCCTTGTTCTCCTGCTCGACCAGCGTCGCCTCCGGGAACCGCTCGCGAACGAGCTCGAGCGTCCCGTCCGTCGAGCCGTGGTCGACGACGATCGTCTCGTGCTCGCGCACGCTCTCGAGGCAGCGCTCGATCCACGGCAGCGCGTTGTACGTGACGACGATGACCGAGACGCGGTGAGTCAGCCACGCCCGAGCCCGCGCAGGCTCTGCCAGCCGAGCAGCAGCGCCCCCGGCAGCGACAGGCAGAGCGTGACGGCGAAGAACAGGAACCCGGTCGCGAAGGCCTTGTCGGCGCTCACGCCCAGCCCGCCGAGGAAGCTGACGAAGAACGACTCGCGCACGGCGATCCCGTTGATCGTGAACGGCACCAGCAGCACCAGGAAGAGCAGCGGGCCCATCACGTAGTACGGCCGCGGCGACAGCTCGACCCCGACCGCCTTGCCCGAGAGCCAGATCGCCAGCACGCGCACGGACTGCACGGCCAGCGTCAGCGAGAAGACGCCGAACAGCAGCCCGGCGTGGTCGCGGAAGCCGTGGATCCCCTCGTAGGCGGCGCGGAGCGGCTTCTCGAGCCAGATGCGGCGGAGCAGCGGCACCGAGAGCGCCAGCAGCGGGCGGGCGCGGCGGGCGAAGAGCGCGACCGCCAGCACGATCGTCAGCACGACGAACACGCCCTCGACCCAGAGGTAGACGCCGACGGGGTAGTGGCCGATCGCCAGCGCGAAGCCGACCCCCGCGAGCACCAGCGTGGCCGCGCCGCCGAGCGCGCGCTCCAGCAGCACCGAGCCGGCGACCGTGCCGGCGTGGCCGGGATGCCGCTTGGACGTCTCGTAGATCCGGACCGCGTCGCCGCCGACCGCTGTCGGCAGGATCTGCCCCGCGGTGTAGGCGACGAAGTAGGCCCGCGTGAGCCACGAGAGCCGGTCGCGGATGTTTCGCGCGTTCAGGAGCTGCTGCCAGCGCCAGGCCATCGGCCAGACCGAGCCGAGCATGATCGCGACCGCCCCCAGGAAGTACCACACGTTCGCGCCCGTGAGGATGTGGATCGTCTGGACGATGTTGATCTTCCAGACGATGTACGCGGTACAGCCACCCGTAATAACGAGGGTCCCGCAGAGGCGGAGCAGCCTCTTCTGACGGCTAGACAGCTTCTGCATGGGGCGGCCGGAAGCGTATGCACTCGGCCGCCAGCGTCGCCCGCTCGAGAGCCTCGGCCGGGCTGCCGCCGGTCGCGAGCACCGCGCCGGCCCGGTCGGTGTCGCCGTGGACGCGCACCCACTCGACGCCCGGAAGCGCCTCGGCCTCGGCCAGCCCCTCGGCCGCCCCCGTGCCGTCCAGGAAGCGGACGCAGGCCCCGCCGGCGCCCCGCTTCGTCCGTAGCCGCCTCCCGGAGACCGGCTCCCCGAGCGCCGCCGAAAGCGCGAGCGCATGCAGGTCGACACCGACCGCCGCCTGGCAGAGGTCCGGTTCGTGGCCGCCGCCGATCCGCGCCGAGAGCTCGAGCACCCTCGGGCCGCCCGTGCCGATGTGCAGCTGCGTCACCGTCGGTCCCTCCCGGATCCCGAGCGCCCTCGCCGCGCGGGCAGCCGTCAACGCCGCCCTTTCCGCGTGCGGGCTCTCCCAGAGGTGGGCGAGCGGGGCACGGTCGGTCACGGCCAGCGGATGGAAGACGCCGTTGCGGGAGAACGCGCTCACGGTCACGACCGGCTCCTCGACCAGCTCCTCGACGAGGGCGAGGCCGATCCGCGAGGACCGCAAGGCGGCGGCGATCGCTCCGCGCAGCTCGCGCGAGGAGCGGACCAGCGCCTTCGCCCGCCCGCTCTGCCGGTCGGGTGGGCGCACGAGGCACGGCACGCCGACCACCTGGTCGGGCTTCGAGACGACCTGCCAGCGCGGCTGCGGCAAGCCGGCTTCGGCGAGGCGCTCGCGCTGGCGGAGCTTGGAGGTCGAGAGCACCGCCGTCTCCGGCGTGATCGGGTGCGCGAGTCCCAGGCGGGCGGCGATCCGGGCCGCGGGGCCGACCGGCCAGTCCGATCCGGGCGCGATCACGCCGTCGATCCGCGCCGCCTCGGCCAGGCGCTCGAGAGCCGGCTCGTCCTCGACCGACACGATCGCCCGCCGGTCGGCGTGGCGGAAGCCCGGCGCCGCCGGGTCGCGGTCGACCGCGATCACGAACAGCCCGCGGGCCTTCGCAGCCGCGAGCAGGCCGAGCTGTCCGGTCCCGGCCCCGAGAACGAGGAGTCGCTCCAAGAGATCCATTGTCGCGGCGGGGCGGGACGGCGCAGGTTTCCCCTGGATTCTGCGAGAATGTTGCGAGTGACCACAGTCCTCGACGAGCGCATCGACGAGCTGCGCCGTGACCGGGCGCACGGCGGCAGCTGGATGGCGCGCCGCGCGGTGGAGGCGCTGGTCGAGGAGGCCGATCAGGAGGCGTCGAGCGGTGAGGCGCTGGTCGAGTGCCTGCTGAGCGCCGGGCGCGAGCTGGCCGCCAGCCGGCCCGGGGTCGGCGCGGTGGCGGGCGCGGTCGGGCGAGTGCTCGCCGCGGCTCAGCGCGAGCGCCACCTGCCGGTCGACCAGCTCCGGCAGCTCGTGCGCGCGGAGGCGGAGTCGCTGCTCGACGGGCGCAGGCGCGCCGCGGCCTCGATCGCCATCCACCTCAAGGAGCGCCTGGCGAACGCGGTGGTGCTCACCCACTCGGCCTCGGCTACGGTGCGCGAGGCGCTGCTCTACACGCCGCCCGAGCACGTCATCTGCACGGTCTCCGCCCCGCAGGAGGAAGGCCGCCCGTTCGCGCAGGAGCTGCGCGAGGCCGGCCTCGAGGTCGAGCTCGTCGCCGACGACGAGGCGCCAGCCAAGCTCGAGTGGGCCTCGCTCCTGCTCGTCGGCGCGGACACGGTCTTCCACGACGGCACCCTGTCGAACAAGCCGGGGACGCACGCCTTGGCCGAAGCCGCAGCCGAGGCCGGCGTGCCGACCATCGTCGCGTGCGAGGTGATCAAGCTCGCACCCGTCGACGCGCCGGCCACGGACGGCCTCGACCTGACCCCGCCGGAGCTCCTCGACTGCATCGCCACCGAGGAGGGCTGCCACCCCGCAGAGGAGATCGGCGCCCTGATCGACAGGACGCCGTTTCTCCGCGACGGCTACACCCTGCTCAACCGCTAGGCGGCCTCCACCAGGGGTTCGTACGCCTCCTGCTCTGCGCCGACCTTGCGCCCGTGGCCGACACCAAGCGCGGCGATCGCGCCGGCGCCGACAACCGCGGCGCCCGCGTAGATCGCCGGCGTCAGGCCGTCGACGAAGCTCTGTCCGGTGCCGTAGCCGCCGTAGCGTGCGAACACCGAGGCGAGGACAGCGACCCCGAAGACGCCGCCGAGCTCGCGGATCGCGTTGTTGACGCCCGAGGCCTGTCCCTCCTCCACCGGGCGCACGGCCGAGAGCACGACGTTCGCGACCGGCGCGAAGAACATCGCCATGCCAATTCCCGAGACCACAAAAGCCCCGACCAGCTGCGAGTAGGCGACCGTGGGGCTGCTCACGGCGGCGATCCACGCCAGGCCCGTCGCCTGCAGCGCCAGCCCGACCGCCATCAGCGGACGCCCCCCGATCCGGTCCGAGAGTGCCCCGGCAAGCGGTGCGATGAAGATCGGCATCGCCGTCCACGGCAAGATCCGCAGCCCTGCCTGTAGGGGCGAATAGCCCTGCACCGTCTGGAAGAACTGCGCCAGCAGGAAGATCGACCCGAACATCCCGAAGTACATCAGGAACGACGACGCGTTCGCGGCCGAGAAGGTCCGGCTGCGGAAGAAGCGCAGCGGCAGCATCGGCTCCCGCGCCCGCAGCTCCCAGGCGAGGAAGAGCCCGAACAACGCGGCGCCGCCGGCGAGCGAGGCAACGATCTGCGGGCTGCCCCAGCCGAGCTGGTTGCCACGCACGAGCCCGAAGACGATGCCGAACAGGCCGGCGCTGGCGAGCCCGACGCCCGGCAGGTCGAGTGAGTCGTTCGGGCCGCGGCTCTCACGCAGGCGCAGCGCGGCGAGCGGGATCAGCGCGAGCCCGATCGGCACGTTGAGCCAGAAGATCCACTGCCAGGAGATGCCCTCGACGACGGCGCCGCCCACGAGCGGTCCGATTGCGATGGCGAGGCCCATGACGCCGCCCCACGCGCCGAGCACGAGCCCGCGCCGCTCGGCGGGGACCGCACTGCTGAGGATGGTCAGCGTCAGCGGCGTCACGATCGCGCCGCCCAGGCCCTGCACTGCGCGTGCCGCGATCAGGACTTCGATGGAAGGAGCGAGCGCCGCGGCCGCGGAGGCGAGCGTGAAGATCGCCAGTCCGACGACGAACATCCGGTCGCCGCCCGAAGCGGTCGCCGAGCGCGGCGCCGGTGATCAGGAACACGGCGAAGGTCAGGGTGTAGGCGTTCACGGTCCACTCGAGCTCGCTCAGCCCGGCGTGCAGCTCGCGGCGGATGACCGGTAGCGCGGTCGTCACGACCAGGTTGTCGAGGGTGGTCATGAACAGCGCGACCGAGGTGATCGCGAAGGTCCAGATGGTGGCGGTGCGAGAGCTCATCTCGCCTCCTTCCTCTTGGTATTGATCGGTCACTTACTTGCTCCCGAAAAAAGAGTGGTCATTGCTTCGGCCCCAGCGAGACCTCGAGGAGCTGCTTCGCCCACGGCGCGCGGTGCTCGAGCAGGTCCATCGACGCGAAGACGTTGAGGAGCATCCCGAACGCGAAGAAGTCCCTGACCCGGTCCGGCGTCGCACCCGAGACGCGTTCGACGTACCTGACGAGCTCGCCGTAGCCGTCGCGCACGACCTTCCGAACGTCGTCGTCGTCGCAATCGGCGTAGGCCCGCATCTGTGCACGCAGCCGGAGCCGGTCGGTGAGCAGTCCGCGGTAGGCCATCCCCATCGCATGGAGCGCCTCTTCGCCGCTCTTGCCGGCGGAGGCATCCTGGAACCGCTGCAGCGTGTCGCGCAGGCAGCGGCGCACGACCTCGAGGTAGAGCTGCTTCTTCGTTCCGAAGAGCCGGAAGACGTAAGGCTGCGAGACACCGACCCGGCGTGCGATCGCCTCGGTCGTCGTCCCGTGAAGCCCGTGCTCGCCGAACTCCTCGAGCGCCGCGGCGAGAATCTGCTCGCGCCGCTCCTCGGCCGTTTTGCGTGTCGTCGAAACCACTGGTGCCGAGTAAGTTATCAGTCACTTACTTCGCTCGTCAAGTCCTTAGCTGATCGAGTCCTCCGGCAGCGGGATCAGGCGTTCGCGGTCGCGGATGTCCTGCAGCAGCGTGAGCGCGCGGCGGGCGTCCACGACCGAGCGGTTCCAGGCGCGGAGGTACGCCGGGCTCCGCGGCCGGAGCTCGAGCGCGCGGGCGCGGGCAGCGAGGCCGGCGACGAGCAGGCGCTTGGCGCCAGCGGTCCCGCCGGTTGCCGGGTCGCGGCGGAGCCGGCCGAGCGCGCCTCAGGACGGCTCCGCGCAGCGCGCTCGTCCGGGCGCCGAGCCCCTTCCCGTCCCGGTAAGCGAGCTCGTACCCAGTCAGCGCGCGGCTGACGGGCTCGTAGTCGGCGACGAGCCGCTGCTGCTGCGCGTCGAGCGCGCGGAACGAGAGCTTCGGCGACGGCGGTGGCGGCCCCGGCTGCTGCTTCGAGCCGTGGCAGCCGGCCAGCGCGAGCGCCGCCAGGAGGGCGCAGGCGCGCCAGTAGACTCGCCCGCGATGAGAGTCCTGGTCACGGGAGCCTCCGGCTTCGTCGGGCGCGCGCTCGTGGAGGAGCTGCGTCACGGGGAGCGATCGTACGAGGTCCATGCGCTCGAGCGGGGCGACGGTGACCTTGCCGAGCCCGGCGTGGCCGAGTCTGCGGTCGCCGGAGAGGAAGTCGTTCTGCACGCCGCTGCCCGCATCGGCGTCGTGCGCTGCGAGGAGGAGCCGCTGCTGGCGCTGCGCTCGAACGTGCTCGCCACCACGTTCGTCGCCCGCGCCTGCGCCGCGCACGGCGCCCGCCTCGCGTACGTCTCGACGGCCGACGTCTACGGCGCCGTCGCGGCCGCCGACGAGGAAACCCCGCCCGCCCCGGCGAGCCTCTACGCGCTGACCAAGTGGTGGGGCGAGCAGACCGCCCGCCTGTACGCGCCCGGGCGGCTCGTCGTGCTGCGGATCGCCAACCCCTACGGCCCGGGCGTCGAGACCGCGCAGGGCAAGGGCGCGCTGCCGACGATGCTGCAGCAGGCAGAGCGGGGCGAGCGGATCCCGGCCTTCCGCGGCGAGGCGCGCTCGTGGTGCTGGATCGGCGACGTGGCGCGGGCGATCCGGCTCGTGCTCGAGTCGGGCGAGGAGGGCGTCTTCAACGTCGGCTCCGACGCCGACCCGCTCTCGCTCGCCGACACGGCACGGCTCGCCTGCGAGGTGGCGGGCGCTTCGCCGGACCTCGTCGACGAGGTCGAGCCGCCGCCCGGCCGCGTCACCCCGCGCATCCGCGTCGAGCGGCTGCGCGCGCTCGGCTGGCGGCCCGAGGTCGGCCTCGAGGAAGGGATGCGGCTGCTGCTGGAGTCTTCGCGCCGAGCTGCCTGATGGCTTTCGTCCTGATCGGCGGCTCGCGCTCGCAGCTCGGCCTGCTCGAGCAGGCGCGCGCGCTCGGGCACGAGGTCTGCGTCGTGGACGGCGCCGAGACCGCGCCCCTCTTGGCCGAGGCCGAGCTCGGGATCGTCCACGACTTCAGCGATGTCGAAGGCGTGCTCGCCGCCTTGCGAGAGCGAGGAGTCGAGCCCGATGCCGTCGCGACGATGGGCTCCGACCAGGCCGTGCTCCCCACGGCCCGCCTGGCCGAGCGGCTCGGCCTCCCCGGCCTGCCGGTGACGACCGCGGAGATTGTGGCCGACAAGCGCCGGATGCGGGCCGCGTTCGAGGCGGCCGGGGTGCCGCTGGCCGGCGGCCGCGAGATCACCGGCCCCGACGACGCGCGCGCCGCGTTCGAGGAGCTCGGCGGCCCGGTCGTCGTCAAGCCGGCGGACGGCTCGGCGCAGCGTGGTGTCACGGAGGTGCACTCGGCAGAGGAGCTGCCCGCCGCGTTCGATCGGGCCGTGGCGGCCTCGCGCGCGGGGGCGGTTGTGCTCGAGCGCTATCTCGACGGCGACGAGCTGACGATCAACGGCTTCCTGCTCGACGGCGAGTACTTCCCGATGAGCGTCACCAAGCGCCGGCTGCACCCACCGCCGCCGCTCGGCGTCTGCATCGCGCACCGCTTCCCGTCGGGCCTCTCATCGGAGGAGGAGCGCGGGCTGTTCGAGCTGGCGCACCGCGCGAGCAGCGCGGTCGGCCTCGAGACCGGACCCTCGTATGTGCAGGTGCGCGTCGAGCCGGCCGGCGCATTCGTGATCGAGGTCGGCGCCCGGCTCGGCGGCGGCAAGGACGCGGAGCTGGCGAAGCTCGTGACCGGCTTCGACGCGATCCGCGCCGAGACCCTGCGCGCGCTCGGGGGTCTGACCCCGGGCGACCTCGAGCCGGGCGAGCCGGTCGCGCCGGTCGGCCAGGTGCGCTTCGTCGTCGCGCCGTCCGGGCGGATCGTCCGCCTGAACGCCGCCCCCGCGCTCGAGCTGGACGGCGTCCACGAGGCCGGCTTCTACTGGCGCGAGGGGATGACGCTCCCGCCGATGACGTCCGGCGCCGAGCGGCTCGGGTACCTGCTCCTGACCGCCGGGAGCGAGGCCGAGCTCGACGAGCTGACCGACCGCGCCCTGCGCGTGCTCGACGTCGAGATCGTCGTCGAACACGCGCTGGCGTGAAGGTCCTCCACTCCCCGATCAACATCGCCGGGGGGCCGGGCGCGATCTCACAGGGCCTGCGGGAGCTCGGCGTCGAGAGCACGCTGCTCGTTTTCAACGAGCGGCCGTTCGAGCGCGGCTTCGACATCAACCTCCAGCTCCGCGACACGAGCCGGCTCTCGAACCTGCCGCTGAACCTGCCGAAGCAGTTCCAGGCGTTCGCGTGGGCGGCGCGGCAGTTCGACGTCTTCCACTTCCACGCGGGCCTGACGCTGCTGCCGAAGAAGCTGAACCTGCCGGCGCTGCGGCTCCTGCGCAAGGGGATCGTCTTCCAGTCCTGGGGGTCCGACCTGCGCAGCCGGCACGCGTCTGAGGTCCGCTACCTGCGCCGGGCGGACGCGGTGATCGTCGGCAGCTACCTGACGCGGCGGCTGGCGCCGCGCGGGCGCTGGCCGGAATACGACGTCATCCCTCCGGCGATCGTGCTCGACGACTGGCAGCCGTCGCCGGTCGAGCCGGGGCCGGTGCTGCGGATCGCGCACGCGCCGAGCAAGCGGGCGGTCAAGGGCACGGACGCCGTGTTGGCCGCGGTCGAGTCGCTGCGGGCGCGCGGCGCTCCGGTCGAGCTCGATCTGATCGAGGGCGTGCCGAACCGCGAGGCGCGCCTGCGCTACGCGGCTGCCGACGTCGTGATCGACCAGCTGCGCGTCGGCTGGTACGGAATGCTCGCGATCGAGTCGATGGCGCTGGCCAAGCCGGTCGTCGTCCACCTCGACGAGGAGGCGGCCGCCGAGACGGAGCAGGCGTTCGGGCTGCCGCTGCCGCTCGTCCGGGCGGATGCGTCGAGCCTCGAGGACGTGCTCGCCGGCCTGGTCGAGGTGCGCGAGTCGCTACCGGAGCTCGGCCGCCAGAGCCGCGAGTACGTCGAGCGCGTCCACGCGCACACCACGGTCGCGCGGCAGGTGCTGGATATCTACGAGCGCGTCATGCCGTCGAGCTCGTAGAACCCGATCGGCGACCACGAGAACCCGCGCACCCCCGGCCTGAGCCACACGTGCTCCGGGGGGTTCGCCAGCACCGTCGCCACACCTGACGAACCGAGCCTGTCGAGAAGCTCTTGCTCGATCCGCAGGCGCGCGCCGTCGTCGAGCGTTCGCACCGCGCGCCGCATCAGCGCGTCGTACGACGGCTCGCACGAATGCGCGACGTTGAATGCGCTCCCGCAGGGAAAGAGGTCGAGGATGTTGTACTCGTCGAAGATTTTCGGGCTCCAGCCCAGCAAGACGAGATCGACGTCCTTCCGCGTTGGAGCGCCTTGCACAAGCGCTGCCGCCGTCTCGTACGGCCGCCGCACGACGAGCTTGTGACCGAACCGTTCTTTCGCCATGAGAAGTGCCTTGGGAGCGAGCGCGTCCTCCTTCGTGTACGCGACTGCGAAGTGGCTGTGGGGGAGCGCGAACCACAGCCCGACGGCTGCCCCGTGAGAGGTGAGCTCGCCAGACCCCGGCATGGCTCTGGGAACGAAGGAGCTCCCGAGCACAGCGGCTTCTGCTCCGCCGTAGCCCCCCGCGTGGGCAGCCCTTGTCGTCCACAGCAGTTGCAGCGAGAGCGTCGGCAGGGTCTTCCAGCCGGGCCCCGCCGGCGGCGTCGCGGTCTGCACCCACGGAAGACCCGGCGGGAACGTGCCGCGCGGGAGGATCGCGTCGGCGCCCTTCGTCGACGTCGTCAGGACGAGCCTGGCGGGCTTCACCTTGCCGACGTTCCAGTAGTTGAGGTTTCGCTCCAGGACGAGGCGTTTGGCGAGACGGAAGGGACCGCTGTACGCGTCCGGCCGGTAGGCCGCCGCGATCGGGTGGGCGACGAGCTGGTCGAGCCACGGGATCGGGTGCTGGAGCGTCACGCGCAGCGTGTGCGGGTCGAGCACCTCGACACCGACGGGGCCGCGGCCGGTCGCGTGGTAGCCGCGGGCGCCTCTCACGATCCCGAGGTCGGGCCCGGCGAGGGGCGCCTTCGTCGCGGGCCTGAGCGCTCGCAGCCATGAGCGCCGGAAGTCCGCGGCGGTGATCGGCCGGTCGTCGCTCCAGCGCAGGTTCTTGCGCAGGTGGAACGTCCAGACGCTGCCGTCCGCGTTGTGTTCCCACGACTGCGCCAGGTCCGGCACGACGCCCGTCCCCTTGAAGCGGGTCAGCCCCGAGTAGAGCTCGTGCGCCACGTTCAGCGACGGCAGGTCGCCCGCCTTCGCGGGGTCCACCGTGCGAGGGATCAGCGGCAGCGCGAGCCGAAGCGTCGCTCCGCTCGGCGTCGGCGCCGACGAGCCGCAGCCCGCCAGCAGCGCGACCGCTACGAGACCAGCCTGCGCCAGACGTTGTCGAGGAGCGGCCATGTCACCGACCTGCGCATGCGCAGGAAGTCGTAGTTGCCGGTTGCGAAGACCTGGCCGCGCCCGGCCTGCGACCAGGTCATGGTCGCGTTCACGACGCCGTAGTTGCCGGCGATGATCGCCTCCGCGGCGACCACGTGGTCGTGCGGCGTCAGCTGCGGGTCGATCCGGTCGCTCTCCGAGCCCGCGTAGCCGAAGCTCTGGCCCGGGCCGATCCCGGTGCCGCGGAAGAGCCAGCGCACCCGCGCATAGGCGGCGCCGGTCGCCGCGACCAGGCGAACCGCGTGCGAGGGCGGGAAGCAGCAGCCGTCGTAGCCGACCCCGGCGAGCGCGAAGTCGGAGTAGCCCCGGTCGCGTGCGTCGAGGTCGGTCATCACCATCGCGTTGTGCGCGCGGTCGAGCCGCACCTGGCGGTAGAACGGGTTCGCGTTCAGGAAGACGAGGTTGCCGCCGCCGTCGCGGTAGCGGCGCAGCTTCTCCCAGGTCGAGGGCACGTAGTACTCGCTGTGGCCCGGGAAGATCACGGCCGCGTAGCGACGCAGCGCCTGCAGCGGCAGCCGGCCGAGCTCGACGTCGGTCACGCTCTGGACGCGCGGCGCGCGCGAGCAGAGCCAGCGCGAGAAGCCGACCGTCGCCTTGAAGTCGTCTTCGCGCCCACCGGGGAGGATCGTCCCGACCAGCGAGACCCGCCGCTGCCGCCAGAACTGGTACCAGCTGTCGGGAATCCCGTTCAGGTTCGCGTCGTAGCCGTTGTAGGCGCGCCAGGTCAGGTACGGGTAGACGACGAGCGCGGTGTGCGGCGGCGGGCGGTCGAGCGGGGAGGCGCCGTTGCGCACGACGACCGGCGCCTCGGCCACGTCGCCGGCGGGATCGGTGACGACGTAGTGGTAGAGGCCCGGGGTCTGACCCCGGGGGAGCTCGCCCGCGGGAAAGCGGCGGCCCGAGCAGTCCTGCTCGAGCTGCACGCTCGCCCGCCCGCGGTCGGCCGAGACGACAAGCGGCGGGTGCGCGCCCGGCTCGAAGCTCCCGGTCGAGTTGACGTAGGCCGCCAGCCGCTCGACCCGCACGACCCGCGGCCGCGCGAGGCAGCCGGCGAAGCGCCACGGCGGCCGCGAGACCGTCGCCTCCGCGGCGCCGGGCCGCTGCTCCGCCGCCGGAATCACCGGAGGGAGCCGCGCCCCCGGATCCTTGTAACACAGTGTTACGAGGTAGCTCCCGTCCCGGAGCGTGCGGCCGTCGGCGGTGGTGCCGCCCCATGTGGCGACCGCCTCGCCGGAAGGCGACGCACTGACCGTGACGCCGGTGAGGAGCCGCCGCCAGCCGTGGAGCCGGCCGCCCCAGACGTAGGCCCGCAGCCCGAGCTCCGACCCCGGCGCGGCCCTCACGCGCAGGGTCACGTCGTCGTGGACGCCGTTCCCGTTCGGGCTGATCACCGCCGGCCCGTAGGCCAGCAGCACCGGCGGGGCCGTCCCACGCGCCGAAGCTCCCGGCACGGCCACGACGGCCAGCGCCGCGGCCACGAGCAGGAACTTCACGCCTGCGAGGCCAGGCTCTGCACGGGGCGCCGCTCGCGGTACCAGCCGATCGTGCGCGCGAGGCCGTCGTCCAGGTCGACCCGCGGCTCCCACTCGAGCAGCTTCCGGGCCTTGTCGACGTTCGGGATCCGCATCTCGACGTCGGTGTAGTGCAGCGGCTTGAAGACGATCTCCGAGTCGGAGCCCACCAGCCGCTTGATCCGCGCCGCAAGGTCGAAGACCGTCACCACCGAGCGCGGGTTGCCGATGTTGAACACCTCGCCGACCGCCTCGTCGCGCTCCAGGATCGCGAGCAGCGCCTCGACGATGTCGTCCACGAAGCACCAGGCGCGGATCTGCGAGCCGTCGCCGTGGATCACGAGCTCCTCGCCCGCCAGCGCCCGCACGGTGAAGTGGTGGATCGCGCCGCTGCCGATCTGCCCCGGCCCGTAGACGTTGAACGGCCGCACCGAGACCGCCGGCAGGCCGAACTCGTCGAAGTACGAGTGCGCCAGGTACTCGCCGGCGAGCTTCGAGACCGCGTACGTCCAGCGCGCCTCGCCGACGGAGCCCTGCGTCGTCACGTGCGTCTCCTCGACCTTGTAGGCGTGCGTGCCGAAGACCTCGCTGGTCGAGAAGTCGACCAGCCGCTCGATCGTGCCCGCCTCATAGGCCGCCTCGAGCACGTTGTAGGTGCCGATCAGGTTGACGCGCATCGTCCGGACCCGGCTCTCGAGCACCTTGTCGACCCCGGCGATCGCGGCCATGTGCACGAGATGGGTCGAGCGCTCGGCCAGCTCGCGCAGGAGCGCCAGGTCGAGCACGTCGCCCTCGACGAAGCGCAGGTTCGCGTGCTGCGCCAGGTCGGTCCCGGTCAGCGAGTCGCGGTGCAGGTTGTCGAGGATCACGATCTCGTTCTCCTCGACCAGGCGCCGCGCAAGCGAGGTGCCGATGAAGCCGGCGCCGCCCGTCATCAGGATCTTCTTCCCGCTCAGAGCCACCGCAGGAGTCTAGCCGGGCCTTATTGCGCTTCCGACTGACTGCAACCCGGTCGACCGGTCATTTCAGACGGGTGAGCGAGCAAAGCTCGCCCACCCTGAGACGGCGCCGCAAGCGGCGCCTTGCGACACACTTCCTCTGTGCTAGCGGGGCAGCTCTGGCGGCTCGGCAAGCACTCGGCCATCTACGGGCTGGGTGCGGTTGTCTCGCGCCTGATCGGCGTCCTCCTGCTCCCGGTCATCACGCGCTACCTGACCCGGGCCGACGTCGGCGCCGTCGACACGCTGATCTCGCTCTCCGTCGTGCTCGTGATCGTGCTGCGAGCCGGGATCTCGATGGCGTTCTTCCGCTACTACTTCGACGCGGAGGACGACGCCGGCCGGACGACGGTGGTCCGCACCTCGTTCTGGTTCACGATGGGGATGGCCACGCTTCGGCCTCGTCGTCGGCTCGATCCTCGCGCCGCAGATCTCGCACCTCCTGTTCACGACCGACTCGCGCGCCAACCTCGTCCGCGCGGCGCTGGTGCTGGTGTGGGCGCAGATGAACTACGAGCAGCTGACCTCGCTGTTCCGGGTCGAGGAGCGCTCGGTCGCCTACGTGGCCGCGACGCTCGTCAACGTGCTCATCACGGTCGTCGCGACGATCCTGCTCGTCGCGGTCTGGCACAAGGGCGCGATCGGCGTGCTCGTCGGCAACTTCACCGGCACGCTCGTCGTCTACTTCGTGCTGCTGGCCTACCGGCGCTTCCAGCTCGGGCTCGAGTTCGACCGCAATCTCTTCCGCCAGATGCAGCGCTTCGGCCTGCCGCTCGTGCCGTCCGGGATCGCGCTCTGGGTGATCGACCTCTCCGACCGCTTCTTCCTCATCCGGATGAAGGGGCTCGCCGAGAACGGCCTCTACTCGATCGGCGTCCGCCTCTCGACGGCGATGCTGCTGCTGCTGATCGCGCTGCGCACCGCGTGGCCCGCCTTTGCCTTCTCGATCAAGGACGACAACGAGGCCAAGCGCACCTACGGGTTCGTGCTCACGTACGTGGTCTACGCGTCGTGCTGGCTTGCTCTGGCGCTGTCGCTGTTCGCGCCGTGGCTCGTGCGGCTGCTGACGACGCCGAGGTTCCACCGCGGCGCGGAGGTCGTGCCGCTGCTCGTCTTCGGCGCCACGGCCTTCATCGCGTTCAACGTGATGTCGATCGGCATCGGCCGTGCGAAGAAGACGCAGTTCAACTGGGTCGTCACCGGGGCGGCGGCGCTGGTCAACGTGGGTCTCAACTTCGTGCTGATCCCGCCGTACGGGATGGTGGGCGCGGCGATCTCGACGCTCGTCGCCTACCTGGTCATGTTCTTCGGGATGACCGTGCGCGCCCAGCAGGTGTTCCCCGTGCCGTACCAGTGGCGGCGGATCGCGCTCGCGTCCGGGACGGCGGTGGGGCTAACGGTGCTCGGGAAGGCGATCCACGTCCCGTTCGCGGGCGCCGTCGGCCTGACGGCCGTCTACCCGCTGCTCCTGCTGCCGCTCGGGTTCTACCTTCCGGTCGAGCGGCGCCGCCTGCGGGCGCTTGTGCGGTTGCCGCGCGGCGACCGTGGCCAGGCCGAGAGCGGCCCAGACGGTCGGGTCCTCGAAGAAGTCGTTGTAGAAGAGGCTGTGAACGCCGATCGCGGCGAAGACGAGCCCGCAGGTGAGCGCGGTCAGGCACGGCAGGTCTGAGGCGCGCCGGCGGAAGGCGAGCGCGAGGCTCGCGAACACGAGCCAGCCGAGCAGCAGCAGGCCCGGGAGGCCGTTCTCCGCGGTCACCGTGATCGGCGTGTCGTGCGAGGCGCCGGCCGCCGGCTCCTTCGAGCGCAGGTGGGCCTGCTTCGCATAGGCGTGCTTGAAGCCGCCGATCCCGACGCCGACGGCGGGATGGTGCTCGGCGATCTTGAAACCGTTCTTGACCAGCTTCGAGCGGCCGCTCGTCACGCGGTTGAGCCCGCCGTTCGCGTGGTGCAGGACGGCGTGGCGCACGTTCGGCGCCACCGCGGCGACGAGCACGAACACCGCCGCGGCGAGAACGACGAGAAGGAGGGCGCGCCGGCCCCACGCGAGCACCGCGGCCAGGGCGACGCCGGCGATCAGCGCCAGGAAGCTCGACTGCGAGAACGAGAAGATCAGACCCGTCCAGGCCGCGGCGATCGCGGCCACGGCCAGGAGCACGACGCGGACCGAGCGCCAGAAGAGCGCGACGACCAGGCTCGCCAGGATGGACACGACCAGGAAGCGCCCGTAGATGGACGGGTCCCAGAAGACGGAGTTGACGCGGAAGAAGGGCGCGTAGGTGTTGCCGACGAGCAGCTTCGGGTTCCAGAAGATGTCGCGGTTGATCCACTGCTCGATCCCGACGACGGCGAAGACGATCGCCATCAGCGTCAGCTCGGCGTAGAGCGCGATCACCCAGCCGCGGCGCCAGTCGAGGCGGGCCAGGGCAACGGCCAGCAGGCCGAACGGGAGGTAGAAGGCCAGCAGCTCGATCGCGCCCTGGCGGACGTCCTGGCTCCAGGCGAGCGAGAGGCCGCCCCAGGCGACGAAGGCGGCAAGGGGCAGCGCGACCGGGCCGAGCTCTCGCGATCTGGTGTCGCCGCGCAGCAGCTCCCAGGCGAGCGCGAGCGCGGCGGCGGCGACCACGGCGTAGAGCGGGACGAGCAGGTTCGCCTGGGTCGAGCCGACGGTCACCGGGATCCTCGCGGGGACGCAGGCGAGCGTCGCCAGGGCAAGGAGCCACGGCCAGCGGAGGAGCAGGGCGGCTCCGGCGGCGGCGAGGACGAGCCCGGCGACGGCGCCCCCGGCCAGCAGGGCCGCGTGCCCTTTCGGCGCGACGTAGTCGGCCAGAGCGAAGGAGCCGAGCGCCCACGCGGCGAGCCCGGCCAGCCGGAGCGTCCGCGTCGGAGCGACGAGCAGGGCCGCGAGCCCGGCGGCGCCGACGACTCCGGCAACCCGGGCGAGCTCGCTGCTCACGAGACGATCACCAGTGCCCGTGCCGAGTGGCCGTTCGCGGTGACGACCAGCCGGTAGCGGCCCGGAGCCGAGGGCGTGCGCAGCACCAGCAGCCCAGGCCGCGAGGAGCCGTGCCGCTTCCCCAGCCGCCAGCTGAAGCGGCGCGCGTCGGTGCGGACGCGGAAGCCGACCCGCGCTCCCGTCCCGGCCCGCAGGACGTGCGGCCCGACGGTCAGGAAGCGGACCCGGACGACACCGGCCGGAACCAGCTTCGACAGGTTCCCCGCAAGGTCGACGGCCCGCAGCACGAGCCGGTGCCGCCCGGCGCCGAAGCCCAGGCCGTACCAGCGCAGCACGCCCGTCTCCGCGTACCGCTTCGTCCTGATCCGCAGTCCCCCGTCGACGTACAGCAACCCTCGCGCGGGCTCGCTGGTCTTGAAGCGGACGCGGACGACATCGCGGCGCCCGTCGCCGTCCGGCGAGAACCTGCGCGGCGCCAGGGCAACGAGTGCGACCGCAGGCCGCGTCGGGTCGACCCGAATCGGGTTCGGCATCAGGATCGTCCGGTGGTCGTGTGCGAGGTGCAGGCGCGGCTTGTACGTCCCGGCCGGCACAACGCCTCCGAAATCGTCGCGGCCGTCCCAGGCGAGCTGCTGGGCGCCGCGCCGGTAGCCGCCGGAGAGCAGCGTCCGCACGACCTGCCCGTGCGAGTCGACGATCGCGACGGTCAGCGTGTCCGGCTTGCGCAGGACGAAGCCGATCTTCACCCGCTGCAGCGGGCAGCGGCACTTCGGCCCGAGCAGCTTGCCCACCGACGTGCGCAGCACCGGGCTCCGCTCCAGCTTCAGCTGCTCGGTGAGCGCGAAGGCCGCCGCCGTGCCGCCGAGCAGAAACGTGACGACGACCGCCGCGAGCACCCGCGCGCGGCGCAGGCCGTCAGCGCTGGACATTTCGAACGAGGACGAACGGCTCGGCGTACTCGCAACCAGCGGTGGCACCGTAGAACTCGGCGTGCGCCCGCAGCGCGCGTTCGCTCCTGGGATGGGGGTAGTCCCGCCGCTCGGTCTCGAAGCAGGCGAACGCCTCGAGCTTGCGCTCGATCGTCGCCGTCACGTCGACGAACCAGTTCGGCACGAACCAGTTCGTCGGCGCCGGAGTCCACTCCGTGCTCGACGTGGGCGCGTAGGTCAGCACCCGCCGCACGGGCTGCCCCGGCGCCGGCCTCGTCGCGACCGCCACCGAGTCGAAGAGCGCGCGGTGGTCCCGGTTCACGTCCGGCTGCGCCGTATAAACGACCTCGGGCGCCAACTCCTGGACATGCTCCTCGACGACCGCGTTCAGCTCGACGTGCGGGATCGTGTCGAGCCGCATGTCGGGCAGGTCGAGGTGGACGTAGTCCGCCACGCCGAGCACTGCGGCCGCCCGCTTCGCCTCGTCGTTCTTCCGCCCTCGCACCTCGGCGTCCCCGGGGTACTGGCTCGAGCTGCCGTCGGTCACGCAGACGACGCGCACCTCGTCCTCCCGCTCCGCCGCGTGCAGGCAGAGCGTGCCGCCCATCCCGAGCACCTCGTCGTCAGGGTGCGCTGCAAACACCAACACTCTCATGCGTCAACCTTCTCACCGGCAACGTTTCGACCGGTCGTTTCAGACGGACACGCGAGCGAAGCTCGCGTGTCCTGAGGTCGACATCGCAAGCGACGTCTCAACCGAGCACGGCGCCGACCGGCAGTGGCCCGGTCACGCCCTCCACCTCCTCGAGCACCAGCCCGCCCTCGCCGCAGGCGACCACCGCCGCCTCGCCGTCGACCGCGACCACGGTCCCGGCCGGCGCGTCGCCGTCCAGGTCGACCGGCCGCGCGCGCCAGACGACGAGCTTCTCCTCGCCGTGGAAGGTGAAGGCGCCGGGATAGGGCCGCGTCTGCGCCCGCACCCAGTCGTGGAGGTACGGAGCGCGCGTCTCCCAGTCGATGATCCCGTCGGCCGGCGTGCGCTTCAGCCAGGCGCTGGCGCGACGCGTGTCCTGCTCGAGCCGCGGCGCCGACCCGTCGAGGAGCTGCGGGACGCACCGGCGCACGAGCTCGACATGAGCCGCGGTGACCTTGTCGTAGAGCGTCGTGGCCGTCTCGTCGCGCGAGAGCGGCACCTCGACCTGGCCGACGATCGGCCCCGAGTCGGCGGTCCCGTCGACGATCTCGAACAGCGTCACGCCGGTCACGGCGAGGCCGCTCAGGATCGCCCAGGGAATCGCCGCGCGCCCGCGGTGCTTCGGCAGCAGCGTCGGGTGCATCCCGAAGACGCCGTGTCGCGCCAGGCCGATGAACTCGTCCAGGACGAGCTGCGACCAGCCGACGATGAAGATCAGGTCGGGATCGACCTCCCGCACGGCCTCGACCGTCGCGGGCGAGTTGACGTCCGCGGTCTCGATCAGCTTCGCTCCCAGCTCGGAGGCGATCTCGTCGAACGAGCACTGCCCGGAGCGGCTCGGGTCGATCGGGCCAGGCAAGGTCACGACCGCGGCCACCTCCGCGCCGGCCTCCGCGGCGGCGACCAGGCAGTCGCGGCCCATCACGTCGAAGCTGACCCAGACGAGCCGCATGGCCGAAGAATCCTAGGCCGTCGCCGAGCCCCGCGGTGCTACGAGGCTGTCTCGGGTCGCGCAGCGCGCAGCCACCCGATCAGCGCCCAGGCCCCGAAGGACGCCACGGCCACCACCGCCCCGGCCGCGATCGCCCAGTTGGCCCCGGAGAAGTCCAGCAGCTTGATGCCGCTCAGCAGCAGCACGCTTGCGAGCAGGAGGCGCAGCACGCGCTCGGGCACCCGCAGCGTGAACTGGCTGGCGATCAGGACGCCGGGCACCGAGCCGAGCGCGAGCCATCCCACCGTGCGCATGTCGACGTTGCCGGCGACGAAGTGGCCCACCCCCGCCACCCAGAGCAGGGCGGCGGCGTGGACGATGTCCGTGCCGACGATCTTCGCCGCGCGCAGCGGGAAGACGATCAGCATCGTCAGCCCGAAGAAGACGCCCGTGCCGACGGAGGTCAGGCCGACGATGAAGCCGCCGAAGAAGCCGATCGCGAGCGCTGCGATCCGGTCGCGCCTGGTGAGCAGGAAGGGCGCATCGCTGCGTTCCTGGTAGTTGACGAAGCTCTTGGCGATGAGCCCCACCGCGCCCAGCAGCAGGGCGACCGCGAGCACCTTGCCCATCGCGGACTGCGCGCCGTCGCCGTACTGCCGCTCGAGCCAGGTCGCGAGCCAGACGCCGACGAGCGACATCGGCGCGCTGGTCAGGAACATCCAGGCGCTCAACCGCGCGTGCACCGTGCCCAGCCGCCGGTGGCGGATGCCGCCCACCGTCTTGAAGATCGCGCCGTGCGCGATGTCGGTTCCGATCGCGACCGTCGGGTCGAAGCCGAAGACGATCACGAGCAGGGGCGTCATCAGCGAGCCGCCGCCCATGCCCGTCAGCCCGACGAGCGCGCCTACCAGCAGGCCTGCGAGAACGAGCTCCCAGCCCATGTGCCTATAGGCGATAGCTGTCGATGAGCACCCGCGCGACCTCCGGACGCGAGAACTCGGCCGGCGGCAGCACACCTTCGGCGAGCAGCTCGCGCACCTTCGTCCCGGAGAGGAAGACGTGGTCGTCCCCGCCGTGCGGGCAGGTCTTCGGCGTCGCCATCTGGCCGCAGGCGCGGCAGAAGAACGCGTGCTCGAAGAACATCGGCTCGATCCCGAGCTCGTGCGGCTCGAAGTCGTCGAAGATCAGCTGCGCGTCGTAGGTGCCGTAGTAGTCGCCGACACCCGCGTGGTCGCGGCCGACGATGAAGTGCGAGCAGCCGTAGTTCTTGCGGCAGATCGCGTGCCAGATCGCCTCGCGCGGCCCCGCGTAGCGCATCGCCGCCGGGAAGGCCGAGACGAGGACGCGGTCGGCCGGGTAGTAGTTCTCGACCAGGATCCGGTAGCACTCGACGCGGGTCGCAGCCGGGACGTCGTCCGACTTCGTGTCGCCGACGAGCGGGTGGATCAGCAGCCCGTCGACGGTCTCGAGCGCGCCCTTGGTCAGGTACTCGTGCGCGCGGTGGATCGGGTTGCGCGTCTGGAAGCCGACCACGCGCTTCCAGCCGCGCTCGGCGAAGGTGGCCCGGGTCTGCGCCGGGTCGAGCGCGAGCTCCGGGAAGGCCGGCTCGGCGCGCTCGAAGACGGTGACGCGGCCACCGAGGTACATCGGCTTCTGCGCGTAGAGCCGCGCGACTCCGGGGTGCGCCTCGTCGGCCGTGCGGAAGCAGCGCTCGGCCTCGCGCTCCTTGTCGTACTCGTAGGCCTGGTCGACCTCGAGCACCGCGACCGGGCGGCCGCCCTCGTCGGTCAGCGCGACCTCGTCGCCGTGCGGCGCGCGCTCGACCGCCAGGCAGACCGGCAGCGCCCACGGCAGCCCGCGCTCGAGCCGCATCTCCTCGACCACGTGCTCGTAGTCGTGCGGGCCCATGAAGCCCTCGAGCGGGGAAAGCGCTCCGCTCGCGAGCATGTCCAGGTCGGAGAGCTCGCGGGAGGTGAGCGGCAGCTGCTCGAGCCGGTCGACGCCGTCCGGGCGCGGCCCGCTGCGGTCGACGAGCCTGCCGCCGTGCGGGTCGATCAGCGCCGTGTCGTCGGTGACTGTCACGCCGCCACCTCCGCCGGGACGAGCCCCAGCTCCTCGAGCCTCGCGACGACGAGCGCCGCGCACTCCTCGGCGCTGTGCTGCTCGGTGTCGACCACGAGCTCCGGGCTCGACCGGCTCCTCGTACGGGTCGCTGACCCCCGTGAACTCCTTGATCTCGCCCTTGAAGGCCTTCTCGTAGAGCCCCTTCACGTCGCGGCGCGCGCACTCGTCGACGGACGCCTTGACGTAGACCTCGACGAAGGTGCCGACCGGCTCGACCCAGTCCCGCGCCTGGCGGCGGGTCTCCTCGTAGGGCGAGATCGCAGCCGTGATCACCGCTCCGCCCTGGCGGGTCAGCCGCGACGCGACCCAGCCGACGCGCTCGATGTGCGTGTCGCGATCCTCCTTCGAGAAGCCGAGCCCCTTCGAGAGGTGCATGCGGACGTTGTCGCCGTCCAGGTACTCGACGACGAGCCCGCGCCGGTCGAGCTCGGGCCCGACGAGGTGCGCGATCGTGGTCTTGCCGGCCCCGGAGAGCCCGGTGAACCAGAGCGTGAAGCCGCCGGGCCGGACGTGGCTCGTCTCCGGGTGCTCGGCGGCGTAGATGTGGTCGGTCATGTTCCTCCTACGGGAGTGTCGAGATGAATGCCGCATTCCAGCTTGTCGGAGCCCGCCCAGCGGCCGGCGCGCTCCTCCTCCTCCGGGCTGGTCGGCCGCGTGCACGGAATGCAGCCGATCGAACGGTAGCCGGTGTCGTGAAGCGGGTTGTACGGGATCTCGTTGGCCTTGATGTAGGCCCAGACCCGCTTCTCGTCCCAGTCGGCCAGCGGGTGAACCTTCCATACCCCGTACCGCTCCGACCACTCGACCTTCGGCGTGCCCGCCCGGGAAGGAGACTGATCGCGGCGGATGCCGGAGATCCAGGCACCGTAGGGCTCGAGTGCGCGGATCAGCGGCTCGACCTTGCGGATGTGGCAACAGCGGTCCGGGTTGGACTCCCAGAGGTTCGGGCCCTCGCGCTTGTGCTGCTCGGCGATGGTGAGCACCTCGGGCCGGATCAGCGTCAGCCCGTAGCGCTCGACGAGCGCCTCTCGGGTCTCGTAGCTCTCCTTGAAGAAGAGCTGGGTGTCGAGCTCGATCACGTCGATCGGCAGCCCCAGCTCGGAGACCATGTGCACGAGCACCGACGACTGCTTCTGCCAGGAGCAGGTCAGGCACAGCTTCTCCCCGAACTCGACATATGCCCAGCGGATGACCTTCTCCGCCGGCATCCGCTCGAAGTCGGTGTCAGGAAGCGGGAGCGCCGGTGCGGTCGCCAAGCAAGACCTCCTTGAGCGTGTCGCCGCGCAGGCCGAGCCGCAGCGTCTCGAGCGGGATCACTTCCTCCGGCGGGATATTCCCGAGGTTCACGTTCGGGCCGAACTGCTTCACGAACCAGGCCTGGCTCGCCTTGGTCGGGGCCTCGAAGATCAGCTCGCCGACCTCGACCTCGTGGACGATCTCGTCGACGAGCCCGGTGCGCATCTCGCCGGTCGGCCGGTAGATCCCGGCGGTGCCGCCCTCGCGGCCCTCGGTGATCACCTTCCAGGCGCCGGCTTCGAGCTCCTCCTTGATCCACTCGACCCACTGGTAGGGCGCGAAGACCGTGTCCTCGTCCTTGGAGCCGACCTCGGAGAGCACCGTGAAGTCCCGGGCGAACTCGGCGATCAGCTCGACCTTGCGCTCGCGCGGGATCTCGAGCGTCCCGTCCGAGATCTCGACGTGCGAGAAGCGCTGCTCGACGAGCCAGGCCTTGAACTGGTCGAGCTTGCCGCGCGCGTAGACCGCCTCGAAGAGCGTGCCGCCGCAGACGACCGGCGTCTCGAAGCTCCGGTAGAGCGCGATCTTCTTCTCGAGGTTGTTGGTGACGTACGAGGTGCCCCACCCGAGCTTGACGATGTCGACGTACTGCCCGCCGGTGTCGAACATCCCCTCGATCTCGCGCAGGTTGAGACCCTTGTCGATGACGTGCGTGAGCCCCTCGGTGCGCGGCTTGCCTGAGCGCGGGGGCAGGTCGAGGAATCCGTCAAAGCCTGGCATAGAGCTCCTCCAGCTTCTTGTATGCAGCGGTCTGGACGTCGTGGTAGAGCGAGTTGCCGTGCGCGTCGATGCCGACGGTGAGCGGGCCGAAGTCCTTCACCCGGAACTTCCAGAGGCACTCCGGCATCAGCTCCTCCCAGGCGACCTCCTCGATCTCCTCGATCTGGGTCGTCTCGAGCGCCGCGGCCCCGCCGACGATCGCGAAGTAGACCATCCCGTGCTTCCGCATCGGCTCGATCGCCTCGTCCGGGAAGCCGCCCTTGCCGCAGATCGCGCGCACGCCGTACTGCGAGCCGAGCGGCTCGGTGAAGCGCACCATTCGCGCGCTCGTCGTCGTGCCGATGCAGACCGGCTCGTACCTGTCTCCGACCTTGCGGACGCCGGGCGCGGTGTGGAGCAGGAACGCGCCCTTCAGGTCCATCGGCGGCTCGACGCCCTCGTCGAAGATCCGGATCTGCGTCCGGTCGCGGATGCCGATGATGTGGCCCTGGACGACGACCTCGTCGCCGGCGCGGAGCTTGAGGATCTCGGCCTCGTCCTGGATCGGAAACGTGACTTCGTGGCGCGGCATCAGGCCTCCCGGTCGAAGTCGACGGCGCCGTCGGCGGCGATGTGGGCGCTCGCGCGGCGTGCGGCCCAGCACTGGTAGTTGACGGCCACCGGGTTCAGGGTCATGTGCGTGTCCGCGTGCTCGATGTGGCAGTTGAGGACGGTGACGTCGCCGCCGAGCCCCATCGGGCCGATCCCGGTCTCGTTCAGGAGCTCGTACAGCTCCTCCTCGAGCTTCGCCACGTGCGGGTCGGGGTTCCGCGTCCCGATCGGCCGCGCGATCGCCTCCTTGGCGAGGTACATCGCGTAGTCGGCCGAGCCGCCGATACCGACGCCGACGATCCCGGGCGGGCACGGCTTGCCGCCGGCGCCGACGATCGACTCGAGCACGAACTGCTTGATCCCCTTCACGCCGTCGGCGGGGACGCACATCTTCAGGAAGCTCATGTTCTCCGAGCCGGAGCCTTTCGGGACGCACTTGACGTCGAGGCCGTCCCAGTCCTCGATGAACTCCCAGTGGACGATCGGCAGCCGGTAGCCGGTGTTCGGCCCGGTGTTCTCGCGCGTCAGCGTGTGGACGGCGTTCGAGCGCAGCGGGTGCTCGAGCGTCGCGCGCTCGGTGCCGGCCTTGAGCGCCTCGTAGATCCGCGCCGGGTGGAGGGGGAAGTGCTCGCCGACACGGCAGGTGTAGACGGCGATCCCGGTGTCCTGGCAGACGAGGTTCGAGTTGCTGTCCGCCACCTCGACGTTGCGGACGATCGTGTCCAGTACGCGCCGGCCGGGGACCGAGGTCTCGCGCTGCTGCGCGTCGATGAGCGCGTCGCGCAGGTCCTGCGGGATGTCCTTCAGCGCCCAGACGTAGAGGTGCGCCGCAGCGTCCTCGACCGCCTGCTGGATGTCGGTCACAACGGTGCTCACGCCGCCCTCTCAGCAGCGGCGGCTCCGGCGCGGCGGCCGAAGACGGTGCACTCGAGCAGCGAGTTCCCCATCATCCGGTTGCGTCCGTGCGTGCCGCCGGCGATCTCGCCGCAGGCGTAGAGGCCCGGCAGGGTCGTCTCGGAGCGCTCGTCGATGACGATGCCGCCGTTCTGGTAGTGGAGCACTGGATAGGTGAGGATCGGCTGCCTGAGAGGGTCGATGCCGGCCGAACGGTACCGGCGCAGCATGTACGGCAGCGAGATCTCCGCGTCGTGCTCGGCAATCCGCGTCGTGTCGAGCAGCACGGCGGGTCGCCCGTCGGGCGTCTCGACGCCGCGCCCGGCCTCGACCTCGTCGAAGATCGCCCGTGAGACGGCGTCGCGCGGGCCGAGCGGGTCGGTGAACTCCTCCCCGTCGGCGTTGACGAGCGTCGCCCCGTAGGCGCGCGTCGTCTCCGGGATCGAGTAGCCCTGCATCGTCGGCGGCCAGGCACCGCCGTTCGGGTGGTACTGCAGCGCGTCGAGATCGCGGCTCTCGGCGCCGAGCTCGAGCGCGAGCTTCGTCACCTCGCCGGTCGCGCCTGGATGGTTGGTCGAGAGCTCGCCGCGCTCCTCGGCCTCGCGGTAGCAGCGGCCGCCGGCCGCGAGCACGACCGCGCCGGCGTCGATCCGGAGCTCCTCGCCGCTCTTGCGGCGGCAGGTCGCGAGCCAGCCGTTCTCGCCCGGCTCCAGCGCGACCAGCGGGCAGTTCGGGAACGCCTCGCCGCTCGAGGCCAGGAAGGCGTCGCGCAGCGCCGTCGTGATCGCGTGGCCGGTGCGGTCGCCGACCTGCAGCAGGCGCTTGCGCGTGGCGCCGCCGCAGCGCGCCAGCCGGTAGCCGCCGTTCTCGCGCGTGAACTCGACGCCGTGCTCCTCGAGCCAGTGGATCGCGCCCGGCGCCTCGCCCGTGAGCACCTCGACGAGGTGGCGGTCGGCCGTCTCGTGCGAGCTCTGCCAGACGTCCTCGGCGTGCTGCGCGGGCGAGTCGTCGTCGCCGAAGGCGGCCTGGATGCCGCCCTGCGCCTTGGCGGAGTTGCACGACTGGAGCGCGCCCTTGGTCACGAGACCGACCCGCGCGCCCGCCTTCTCGGCGGACACGGCGGCCGCGAGCCCGGAGGCGCCGCTCCCGACCACGAGCACGTCGAATGAGAGCCGTTCGGCCACCGCTTGGATCGTACCCTAATTGCAGGAATTAGATCGACTTATTTACTTGAGCGGGCCGCCACGCCTGCCGATGAAAGAAGCATGGGACGCGCTGTCGGCATCGTCTCCCTCGTCCTCGGGACGCTCGTCATCGGGCTGATGATCACCTCGCAGCCCTGGCGATCGACTGACCGCAAGAGCGCGTCGGCCGAGGTCAACCGGGCCGCGCAGACTGCGGCCGAGGTGAAGCTGCAGCAGGCCTCCTTCGCGGTCGAGCAGTTCCACGCGCTGAACGGGACCTATGCGGCCTCGTCGCTCGGCGGGCTCGGCGTGCGGCTCGCACAGGCGGATGCCAGTTCGTACTGCCTGGAGTCGGGAACCGGCGCTGCGCTCGCCCACGTGGCCGGGCCCGGCGGCACGCCCGCCCCCGGCGGCTGTCAGTAGATCCCGCGGAGAAGCTCGGCGATCTCGGCCGGGCTCGCAGGGCGCGGGTTCGCCTTCGCCCCAGCCCGGACGGCGGTCGCCTCGGCAACCTCGTCGAGCTCGTCCTCGGGCACGCCCAGGTCGCGTAGCCGCTCGTAGCCGGCGAGCCGCGCGAGCTCCTCGACGCGGGCCGCGGGGTCGGCACTGCCGAGCGCCTCGCCGAAGCGAGCGATCTCGTCCCCGGCGACCGGCTGGTTGAAGCGCAGTGCGGGCGGCAGCGAGAGCGCGTTCGCAGCGCCGTGCAGGATGCCGAAGCGGCCGCCGAGCGCCTGCGCCATCGCGTGGCCGAGCCCGAGGCCCGCCGCGGCCATCGCCGCGCCGCCGTGCATCGCGCCCTCGAGGAGCTTCCGGCGGGCTTCCTCGTCGTGTCCGTCCTCGAGCACGGCCGGCAGCGACTCGCCGATCAGCCGCGCCCCAGTCAGAGCATGCTCGTCGCCCTCGGCGTTGCGACCGGTCACATACAGGGCCTCGGCGCAGTGGGCGAGCGCGTTCAAGGCCGTTCCGCCGCTCACGGCCCTGGGCAGGCCGAGCAGCAGCTCGGGCTCGTAGACGATCCCCGCCGGGTGGGCACCGGCGCCACCGCCCTTCATTCGCCGATCGGGGTCGCGGATGCCGAAGGACCGCGTCCACTCGGATCCGGAGTAGGTCGTCGGCACGGAGACGACCGGGAGGCCGGTCGCGGCCGAGATCGCCTTGGCCAGGTCGATCGCGCTGCCGCCGCCGACGGCGAGCAGGCCGTCGGCGCCCGCGACCCGGGTGACGAGCTCGTCGATCCGGTCGCTCGGCACCTCGCTCCACCGCTCGCCGGCGGGCAGGTCGAGCCCGGCCCAGCGGTCGCTCGCGATCAGGAACGGCCGCTCGATCCCGGCCTCGGCGAGCACCTCGGGGAGCCGCTCGAGCCCCCAGCGGACGATCATCCGAGCTTCGCCCGTGCGAAGGCGACAAAGGCCTCGCCGGCACGCGTCGGCGAGCGGCCGACGGAGCGGACGAGCGAGATCTCCCGTGCAGGGTCGAGCCCCTTGACTCGCGCGACCGCGAGCGTGCCGGCGGCGAGGTCGGCCTCGATCGCCGCGCGCGAGATGAAGGTGACGCCGAAGCCGGCGACGACGGCCGAGCGGGCCGACTCCTGCAAGCCGAGCTCCAGACGCGGCTCGAGGTCGCGCAAGCGCGTGCCGGTCCCGCGCAGCTCGTCCTCGATCACCTGTCGGACGCCGGCGCCCTCCTGCATGACGATCAAGGGCTCCTCGCGGAGGTCGTCGAGGCCGATCGTCTTCCCGGCGAAGCGATGGCCAGGCGGGCAGGCAAGCACGACCTCGTCGCGGAAGAACGGTTCGAAGACGACGCCACGGTGCCGCCGCGCAGCGCCGACGACGCCCAGCTCGAGCTCGCGCTCGGCCACGCGGTCGACGACGGTTTGCGTGTCGGAGATCGAGAGCGAGATCGAGACACCCGGGTTCTCGCGCTGGAACTCGCAGAGGAGCACCGGGACGACCGTGCTGCCCGGGCCGGTCGATGCGCCGACCTCGAGCGTGCCGCCGAGCTCGCCCTCGCTGCCCGCCGCGAGCTCGTCCAGGAGCTGTCCCTCGAGCGCGAGCAGCCGCTGGGCGCCGCGGTAGAGCGCGAGGCCGGCCTCGGTCGGCTCGACCCGGCGCCCCGAACGGTCGAGCAGCGTCTGCCCGAGCCGCTTCTCGAGCGAGCGCACCTGGAGGCTGACCGCCGGCTGGGTCACCCCGAGCCGCTCAGCCGCCTGGGAGAAGCTCTTCCGCTCGACGACCGCGCAAAACGCTGCGAGCTGGCGCGTGTCCATAAGGAACCATTATGCATGGAGTCACACTTTCGGCACGGTTCCGTGACAGACACGTGCGCCTTCCCGGGTTACGATCGCCTCGGGGAGGAGGCCGGGCGAACCGTACTAAGAAGCCGGGGCGCGGAAGCGCTGCCCTCGGGATCAAAGGCTTCGCAGAGCAGCCAGGTCGTCTGCCGACAGCTCCCAATCACCCGCGGCGGCGTTGGCGCGCACCTGCTCCGGCTTCGTCGCGCCCGCGATCACGGACGCGACGCCGTGCTGCGAGGCGAGCCCCGCGATTGCGAGCTCGAGCAGCGTGTGCCCGCGCTGCTGCGCGAACGCCTCGAGGGCCTCGATCCGGTCGAAGACCTCGTCGGTGAGCGCCTCCGGCCGGCCGGCGAGGCGCGTGCCCGGAGGCGGCGGCTCGCCGCGCCGGTACTTGCCCGTCAGCAGGCCGCTGGCGAGCGGGAAATAGGGCACGAACCCCACCCCGAGCTCGGAGCAGCGCGGCAGGACGTCGGCCTCCGCCTCCCGCTCGACCAGGCTGTAGTGGTTCTGGAGCGCCGCGACCGGCCCGGCGGCGACCGCCTCGTCGAGCTGACCGACCGTGAAGTTCGAGACGCCGATCGCTCGGACGCGCTCTTCGTCGACGAGCTCGACCATTGCGGCAATCGTCTCGGCGATCGGCGTGATCCCGTCCGGCTGGTGGTAGTAGTAGAGGTCCACATGGTCGGTGCGTAGCCGCTCCAGCGAGGCGGCGAGAGCGCGCCGCAGGTACTCGCGAGAGCCGCGCGGCATTCCCTCGTCCGGGCCCATGCCGAACTTCGTCGCGAGCACGACCCGGTCGCGCCGGCCCGCCAGGATCTCGCCGAGAAAGCGCTCGCTGCCTCCGCCCCCGTAGATGTCGGCCGTGTCCAGGAAGTTGATCTCCGCCTCGAGCGCAGCCTCGACAACCTGGCGCGTCTGCTGGAGGTCGAGCCGGCCGCCGAAGTTGTTGCAGCCGAGGCCGACGCGGGAGATGCGAATGCCGCTGGGACCGAGCTCCTGCAAGCGCATGCTGCATTCTCCCAATCGAGGTGCGCGTCTGGATCGACATCACCAACTCGCCGCACGTCCTGGTCTTCCGCCCGCTGATCGCGCTGCTGCGCGCGCGCGGCGCCGAGGTCGAGGTGACCTCGCGCGACTACGCGCAGACCGTCCAGCTGCTGGAGCTGCACGGGATCGAGGCGGAGATCCTCGGCCGGCACGGCGGCCGCGGATCGCTCGGCAAGGCCGAGGCGATGGTCTCCCGGATGCGCGCGCTGCACGCCTGGGCGCGCGGGCGGCGCTTCGATGTCGCACTCGCGCACGGGTCGCACGAGCTGACGCTGACCGCGCGGCGGCTCGGGATCCCGAGCGCGACCACCTTCGACTACGAGTTCGCCTGGCTCCAGCACCAGCTCGGGTGCCGGGCGGCGACGCGCGTCGTCGTCCCGGACGCGATCCCGCCCGAGCGGCTGGAGCGCTACGGCGTGCGGCCGCCGAAGCTGCGCCGGTATCCGGGCCTGAAGGAGGAGTACTACCTGTCCGACTTCGAGCCCGATCCTGCGGCGCTTGCGCAGTTCTCGCTCGACCCGGACCGGACGCTGGTCGTGGTCCGGACGCCGCCCGACGTCGCGCTCTACCACCGACACGGCAACCCGCTCTTCCGGCAGGTGCTCGAGCGGGTCGGACGCGACGAGACCGTGCAGGCGGTCGTGTTGCCGCGCACCGCGGAGCAGCGCGACGTCGTGCGCGGGCTCGGCCTACCGTCGCTGCAGATTCCCGAGCAAGCCGTCGACGGCCAGAGCCTGATCGCCGCCGCCGACCTGGTCGTCTCGGCCGGCGGCACGATGAACCGCGAGGCGGTGGCTCTTGGCGTGCCGGTCTACACGACCTTCGGCGGCAGGCTCGGCGGCGTTGACGAGCTGCTGATCCGCGAGGGCCGGCTGATCCCGCTCTCGGACCCGCGCGCGCTCGACCTGCGCAAACGCGAAGGCGAGGGCGAGCGCGTCCGCCGCGACCCGGCGGAGCTGCTCGAGCTGTTGCTAAGCGGCCTCTAGCGCCGCGAGCAGCTCGGCGCCGTAGCGTGCGAGCTTCGCCGGGCCGACTCCCGGGACCGACGCGAGCTCAGCGATCGTGCTCGGGCGGCGGGCCGCGATCTCGGCCAGGGTCGAGTTGTGGAAGACGACGTACGCGGGGATCTCGTCCGACTTGGAGCGCTGCAGGCGCCAGCGCTTGAGGGCGGCGTAGGTCGGGTCGTCCGGCTCCTCCGCGCGCGGCCTGCGCGCGACCGGTGCGGGAGCCTCGACGCCGAGCTCGGCCAGGAAGCGGCTCGGCGTGCCGGCCCAGGTGAGCGCGAGGTGGCGCTTCGCCCGCGTCATGCCGACGTAGAGCAGCCGGCGCTCCTCGTCGATCGCGCCCGGCACGCGCATTGCCTGCTTGCACGGGAGCTCCTTCTCCTCGACTCGCGGGAGGAACACCGCGTCGAACTCGAGCCCCTTCGCACGGTGCAGCGTCAGCAGGTGGACGCCTCCCTGCGCGCCGTGGTCGAAGCGCGCGCGTAGCCAGTCGACCCACTGCTGGACCGTCTTGGTGCCGTCGTCGAACTCCTCGGCCAGCTTGCAAAGGCGAGCGAGATCGGCCTGGCGCACGAGCTCGCGCTCGCCGAGGCCGTCCGGGACCGGCTCGACGAGCCCCAGCTCCCTCGCCACCCGCCGCACCTCGTCGGCCAGAGAGCCGAAGCCGGCGGAACGCAGTGCCTTCAGCAGCCGCCGGGCGCCGTCGCGGGCGAGCAGCGCCGCGCCCTGGAACGGGACGTTCGCATCGGCGAACAGCTCCTCGAAGTCGACCGAGCGCGCGTTCAACCGGATCAGCACAGCCATCTCCTCGTACGGCACGCCCTCGGCCGCGAGCGCCCGCACGCGCTCGAGCACGAAGGCGCCCTCGTCCTCGGGCGAGCCGAAGCCCCTCAGCAGCGGCTCCGGCCCGGCCGGCCTCGTCGCCCGCAGCGTCTTCTCCGCGCCGCCCAGGCGGGGCACGAGCCGGTTCGCAAGCGCCAGCACCTCCGGCGTCGAGCGGTAGTTCTCCTCCAGCCGCACCACCGTCGCCTGCGGGTAGCGCGAGGCGAGCCCGAGCAGCCACTCCGGCGAGGCGCCGGTGAAGCCGTAGATCGACTGGTAGTCGTCGCCGACCGCGCAGAGCTCGTCTCCGTCGCCGAGCCAGAGCTCGAGCAGCGTCTGCTGGAGCAGGTTCACGTCCTGGTACTCGTCGACGGTGAAGGCGCGGAAGCGCTCGCGCAGTGCGGCCAGCGCCCACTCGTCCTCCTCGTACAGCCGCACCGCCTGCTCGAGCAGGTCCTCGAAGTCGACCAGCCCGGAGGCCTGCTTGCGCGTCTCGTACTCGCGGAAGACCCTTGCCATCAGGTCGGGTGGGATCGGCGGCTCGTGCGTGCCGAGGCCACGCCGGTAGCCCTGCGGCGTCAGGCGCCGGTTCTTGGCCCACTCGACCTCGGTCGCGAGGTCGCCCGCCGGCCGGAATCGGTAGGGCTTCGGCAGCGCATTGCCGATCTGGCGAAGGAGCAGCGCCTTGGTCGAGAGGATCCGGCCGGGCCCTTCGCCGCGGGCCCGCACGAGCTGGGAGAGCGCCGCGGAGTGAAAGGTCCGCGCCTCGACGCCGTCGATTCCGAGCCGCTCCAGCCGGCGGCGCATCTCGCCCGCGGCCTTGTCCGTGAACGTGACGGCGAGGATCTCGTCCGAGCGGAAGACCCCCGAGGCGACCTGCTGCGCGATCCGCCGCGTGATCGTCGTCGTCTTCCCTGAGCCTGCGCCGGCGAGGATGCAGACCGGCCCGCGCACGGCCTCGGCCGCGCGCCGCTGCTCGGGATTCAAACCCTCGAGAACCTCCACCGAGCCACCCTATCGGCGTCGCCAGACGCCCTCTGTGCGAGTTCGTGACGAGAGTGCAACTTCAGCGCTGCGCCGTTGCATACGGCGACTGCGCCACCCGCACCAGCAGGTCGGCAGCCTGGGTCATCGCGTTTGACGGCTTGAGGTCGCGCTCGACACAGAGGGCGAGGACCTCGCGAATCCGCTCGAACGCCGACGCCTCGACCGCGCGCTGCAGGGCGACGTTGGCGAGGAACGGCGCAAGCGCCTCACGCTGCCGAGGCTCAAGCTCCGTGAGGTCGCGCTCCCACTGTGGCGCCTTCTCTCGAGGGACGAGCAACCCGACGAGCTCGTCGGCGACTCCGGTCGCCCGGCGCGCGGAGAGCGGCTCAGGCGGCGACGCCCCTGCCTGCAACGTCGCAGCGCAGAGGAGGCCCATGACGTAGACGGTGTGATACGCCTCGGCGACGACGTACCGCTTCCGCTCCGCGCCTTCGAGCTCGCGGTAGCGCTCCTCGCTGAGGCTCAGCGACGGCAGGTAGCCGACCTCGTCCTCGACGCGCGTGAGCACGCGGAACCCGAAGGCTCCGGCGGGCGACCAGCGTGCCCGTAGCAGCGGCCAGGCGAGCAAGATCTCGGCCGAGACGTCGAAGTCGTCTGCGTCAAGGCTCCAGGCGAGTGCTGGCTCGGAGTCCGCGACGAGCTCCGTCTTGGGTCGCGGGAGCCGGCGCGGCCTGCCGAAGTCGGTGAGGTAGAGCAGCGAATGCGTGAAGGCGTAGACATCGTCGCGTGTCGGGTTCAGCGGGTCGAGCCCGAGCCCGGCCGTGGTGTCGGCGGCCAGTGCTGCGCTCGGTCGCCGTTTCCGGCCACCCCGCGACGGGTTCCAGATGTCGCCGAGCCACTCGAGCTCGAGCTGGCGGTACGGGACACGCTCGCGCCTTCGCGCGGCGCCCGAGGACAGCGACCGCGCGAGCACCTCGTCGAACTTCGCGTCCGGATAGCCGAGTCGCGAAAGGCAGACGTGGGCGGCCGCATACTCGCGCGCGAGCACCGGCCTGACCGTGATGCCCGCGAGCACGCGGTCGGAACGGGCATGAGGGACGAGCTGCTTCGCGAGCGCGCGGATTCGGCGGTGGACCTGCCTGTGCGACGCGTCCACGCGTGAGGCGAACAGCAGGAGGATCGCGGTCTCCGAGAGCACCTTCTCGGGCTGCGGCTCTTCCCCCGGCGCCGCCTGCTCCGAGAGGAGAACCCGCACCACGGTCTGGGCGACGTCGAGCACCCGTGTAAGCCGACGCGCGAGGTCTCGCGTTCCGTCCACTGCCAACCCCTTTCGTGACTGCCGGCGCCGGTGAGGGGTGCCTGCTCCCCCTCACCGGGGGCCGGCGTCGGTCCGAGCTACCCCTGAAGCTCCGCGCCCATCTCGCGCAGTGTCGCGAGCTCGGCGAGCGTCGCCACCTTGCTCAGGATGTAGATGTGGATGAACGAGTGGTAGAACTTGCAGAACCAGTCCTCTCCGCTCGCTCGCAGTGAGCCGGCTGTTGGGCCGACCTCGGCTACCGCGCGACCGATCGCGCCGAAGTCGACGGCGCCTGTATCGATCAGGCTCTGGACGATCGGGTTGTGCGAGTCGCCGATGAAACCTTTCGGTGTCTCGCGTGAACCAGGACTCATCGTTCACCTCCGTTTCGAGCTCTTACGGCCGGCGAGCGCTGCGCGAATCGAATCGGCGAGAGTCCCTCGCCTCGAGCAGGTCCGCGGCCGAACAACCGCCGCAGGAGGTAGGCGTAACGCCTGGTGATGAGTCAGGGGCGCCTCCTTTCTCGGCTCCGCCGGCCGCAGATCAGCGGGCCCTCCGACTGCTGAGCTGTCATCTTGCGACGATGGCCGGGGCGAGTCAAGTCGCACCCGACCCTGGTTCGGCCGCTAGAGCTTCTGACCCGAGAGCGTGTCCTCGTCGACCGTCGAAGTCTCCGGCGAACCGACGAGGCGCGGGGTGCGCATCATCCCGGCCAGCCGCGAGACCAGGTCGAGCGTCTCGCCGTCGTGTACGAGGCGCTCCAGCTCGGCCAGCTCGTCGTGAAGCCAGACCGCGTCGACGATCGGGCCGCTGACGCGCATGATCTTCGGATGGGTCGTGGGCACGGCGACCTCGCCCTCGCCCCAGAGCTCCTCGTGCAGCTTCTCGCCCGGCCGCGCGCCGACGATCGCGACCTCGATCTCGCGCTCGGGCTCCTTACCCGAGAGCCGGATCATCTGCTGCGCAAGCTCGATGATCCGCACCGGCTCGCCCATGTCGAGCACGAACACGTCGCCGCGCCCGCCGATGGCGCCGGCCTGGATCACCAGGGACGCCGCCTCGGGGATCGTCATGAAGTAGCGCGTCATCTCCGGATGGGTGACGGTCACCGGGCCGCCCTTCGCGATCTGGCGCCGGAAGATCGGGATCACGCTGCCCGAGGAGCCGAGCACGTTGCCGAAGCGCACGGCGACGAAGCGGGTAGCAACGTCGTCGCGTGCTGCCGTAGGCCTCGACGATCCACTCGCAGAGCGCCTTCGACTGGCCCATTACCGTCTTCGGGTTGACCGCCTTGTCGGTCGAGATCAGGACGAACCGCTTCGCGCCGAACTCGATCGCGGTCTCGGCGACGACCTCGGTCCCGATCACGTTGTTGCGCACCGACTCGAGCGGGTTGGCCTCCATCAGCGGCACGTGCTTGTAGGCGGCTGCGTGGAAGACGACCCCCGGCTGGTAGCGCTCGAAGATCTGCTGCATCTTGGTGCGGCTCTTGCAGTCGGCCAGCACGGGCACGCACGCCGCGAAGCCGCGCTCGTCGACCAGCTCGCGCTCGATCTCGAACAGGGCCGTCTCGCCCTGGTCGACCAGCACCAGCCGCTGCGGTCCGAGCCGCGCAATCTGGCGGCAGAGCTCCGAGCCGATCGAGCCGCCGGCGCCGGTCACGAGCACGGTCTGGTCGCGCACGTAGGCAGCGGTCGCCTCGAGGTCGACCTCGACCGGCTCGCGGCCGAGCACGTCCTCGACCTGCACCGGCCGGATCTGGGTGGCCAGCTCGCTCTCGCCCGAGATCAGCTCGTAGAGCCCCGGCAGCGTCTTCACCGGGACGTTGCCCTCGCGCGTGGCGGTGACGATACGCTGGCGCGCCTCGCCCGAGGCGGACGGGAGCGCGATCAGGACCTCGTCCGGCTTGTTGTCGCGCAGGATGTGAGGCAGGTCGTCGGTCGTGCCGAGCACGCGCACGCCGTGGACGCGGAGGTTCTTCTTGCGGGGGTCGTCGTCGATCAAGCCGATCGGCGTGTAGCCGAGCTGGCGGCTGCGCTGCAGCTCGCGGATCACGAGCTGGCCCGCGTCGCCGGCGCCGACGACCAGCACCTCCTTGCCGCGCGCGACGAGACCGGTCCCGGGCCGCTCGATCACCGTGCGGGCGAGCAGGCGCGTGCCGGCGATCAGGCCCAGCAGCAGCAGCCAGTCCATGATCGCGACCGACCGCGGCAGCCGCACCTGGCTGACCGGCGAGAAGAAGTAGACGGTCAGGCCCGCGGCGAGCGAGGCGATCGTGACGCCACGCGCCGCGCCCCACATGTCGCGCACCGAGACGTAGCGCCACCAGCGGTCGTAGAACCCCATCAGCACGAAGACGACGAGCTTGATCGCGATGACGATCAGGAGCGTGCGCCGGAAGAGCGTCTCGTAGTAGGGCGGGACGCCGTGGTCGAACCGCAGCTCGAAGGCGAGGTACCAGGCGAGCGCGATCAGGCCCGCGTCGGCGACCAGCTGCCAGATCCGATGCCGGTTGATCCTGATCACGCGCGCACCGCCGCCGCTTCGCGGATGGTCGCGACGACCTCCTCCTGCGTCTCCGCCGGGATGCCGGCCCACATCGGCAGGGCGAGGTTCTCGCGCGCGGCCCGCTCGGTCTCCGGGAGCGACCCCTCCTTCCAGCCGAGGTAGCGCAGCGCGGGCTGCAGGTGGAGCGGCGTCACGTAGTACGACGCGTGCCCGATCTCCGCGGCCGCCAGGGCCTCGCGGAAGCGGTCCCGCTCCGGCGAGCGGACGACGTACATGTGGTAGACGTGGCCGGCCTCGTCGACCGGAAGCTCGCAGAGCTCGCCGAGGCCGAGCCGCTCGTAGCGCGCGGCCGCGTCGCGCCGGGCCCGGTTCCAGCCGTCCAGCTCGCCGAGGAAGAGCCGCAGCACCGCGGCCTGCAGCTCGTCGAGCCGCGAGTTGTAGCCGACCGCCTCGAAGTCCTTCTTGTCGCGCGAGCCGTGGAAGCGCAGCAGCGTGATGCGGTCGGCAAGCTCCTCGTCGTTCGCGGCGATCAGGCCGCCGTCCCCGAGCGCGAATAGGTTCTTGGTCGGGAAGAAGCTGAACGTCGAGAGCGCGCCCACATGCGCCACGCCCTCGGCCCCGAAGGCCTGTGCGGCGTCCTCGAGGATCGGCAGGTCCAGCTCGGCGAGCCCGGCGAGCGGCATGACCCGGCCGAAGAGGTGGACCGGCATCAGCGCCCGGGTGCGGTCGGTCACTCGGGCGGCGACGTCCTCGGGGTCGAGGTTGAGCGTCGCCGGGTCGATGTCGGCGAACACCGGCGTCGCCCCGCGGCGGGCGATCGCCTCGGCGGTCGCGTAGAAGGTGAACGAGGGGCAGATCACCTCGTCGCCCGGGCCGATCCCCATCGCGTCGAGAGCGAGGACGAGGGCGTCGGTGCCGTTCGCGACCCCGACGGTGCGCGGCACGCCGAGGTGCCCGGCCGCCTCGCGCTCGAAGGCCTTGACGTTCGGCCCGAGGATGAACGTCCCCGATTCGAGCACCTCCCGCATCCGCTCCTGGATGTCCGGAATCAGGCGCTCGTACTGGGCCTTGACGTCTACGAGAGGGATCTCAGGCACGGGGATTGAGTCTAGTGCCCGTCCCAGTGATGGTGCCCAGGCTCTCGGTCGCTAGCACCAAGCCAGAGGCCGCACTCGCTCGCAGCCCAGGCTGGTTGCCTGGGCAAGAGCGAGGGTGGGCTCTGGCGCAGCGTGATAGCGGGCGAGAGACGGGCGTCATTGCTGGGACGGGCACTCAGGAGCGGCGCTTTACAACCAGGTACAGGACGAGCAGCACGACTCCTGCCACGATCGCGACCTCGACGTAGTCGAACGCGTGGTTGAAATGCGTGTAGCTGGCGCCGGCCGCCCAGCCGATCGCAGCGAACCCGAAGCACCAGAGGGCCGAGCCGGGGATCGTCAGCAGCGTGTAGCGCACGAACGGCATCCGGAAGATCCCGGCCGGGATCGACACGAACGACCGGACGACCGGCGTGACCCGGCCGAGCAGCACGGCCCAGTCGTCCCAGCGGTCGAACCAGCGCTCGGCCCGCTCGAGCCGGGCCGGCCCGAGGTGCAGCAGGCCCGAGCGCCGCTCGGCCAGCGGCCTGCCGCCATAGACGCCGATCCCCCAGCCGGCGATCGAGCCGAGCAGATAGCCGAGCGTGCCCGCGAGCGAGAGCACGAGGTAGGCCCAGGCGGGCGTGCGGATCGTCGTCCCGAACAGAACCGCGTGCTGGCCGGCGAAGGCGGCCGAGGCGAGCGCGCCCGCGTAGACCATCACCAGCTCGCTCGCCGCCGGGAAGACGGCGTCCACCGCCATCAGCAGGAAGACCGCGTAGACGCCGTGGGTGTCGATGAACGAGGTGACCGAGCTCGTCAGAGAGGCGAGCAACACCTCGCGAGTCTAAGAGTCAGCGTCTGACGCTGAAGGGCTTGCCGACGTCGACCGGGCCGTACGCGTTCGTGGCGTAGACGTCGAAGACGTAGGCGCCCGGGTAGGCGAGCCGCCCGCTCCGGTAGCGGCCGTTCCAGCGGATCGTCCGCGTGCCGCTCCCGAGGCGGAAGGGGCCGAGCCGCCGCACGAGCGCGCCCCTACGGGTGCGGATCGAGCCGACCACCTTCGCGGGATGCGTCAGCCGGAAGCTCGCGCGCACGCCGCCGCGAGCCCGCGCCGACTTCGGCGCGACGTGCACGAAGCCGAGGGTGTCGTTGACCCAGAAGCTGCGCTCCATCGAGGAATCGCGGGCCAGGTCGTCGGTCGCGTTGACCACCCAGCGCCAGCGGCCCAGCGCCGCCTGCGCCGCCCGGTGCGAGGAGTGCCGGCTGCTCGGCCAGGTCACCTTGTAGACCCCCGGCGCGCGCGCCCCGGTGAAGCTGTACGCGTCGGCGCCGGTCGGATCGACGAGCGTCGCCGTCACGTCGGACTGGCGCACGACCTTGTAAGTGAACGTCTGGCGCTCGGCGATCCCGTCGCCGTTCGGGGAGATCGTGGCCAGCGGCGGCAGCGGCACGTAAACGCCGGAGTACATGAGCGCGATGGTCTCCTTGACGGAGCGCTCGCCGCCCGGGTCGGATGGGCGGTTCAGCAGCTTGCCGTCGAAGGCCAGCGTCGTCGAGCCGCCGGAGTCGAGCGCCGCGCCGCGGACGACGCCGAGCCGGACCATCGCCTGGGCCAGCTCGAAGTTCGTCAGGCCGACGCTGTAGCCCGGCCGGCGCCCGTCGACCGCCACCATCACGATCTGGCCGTTCTTGCGCTGGCCGACACCGGTGCGCGGGTCTCGCGGGGCGATCTGCGACGGGATGAAGTCCTCCCCGGCCGCGTAGACGGGCTTGCCGTTGCGGACGACGACGGGGCCGCCGCCGAAGGCATCGGCGATCCCGGCCGACGGCCAGTCGGGAGTGAGGACGAGCTGGACGTGGACGCTTGTCCCCGGCGGCGTCTCGGCCTGGAGCTTCGGCGCCTGCGAGCCGTGTGCGACCAGCACCGCCCCATCCTGCGGAATCGGCGTGCCGCCGCCCGTCGACTGGGCCGTGACCGTGCCGGCGAGCAGGCCGCCAGTCGTGGTGGGCGGGAACGGCTCGAGCACCGTCTCAACCGAGCCCGGAAGCGCGGGTGTCGTCGCGCCCCACGCAGGAGTGAAGACCGCGGTCCCGTCGCCCGTCGGAGTCCTGTTCACGGTGAGCGGCCGGCGGCTGCCGAGACCCTGCCAGTAGCCGTAGAGCGCGACCCGCGAGACGCTCAGCGTGCCGGTCGAGGAGATGCCGACGCTGGAGCGATCCTTGTAGGGCGGGCTCTTGATCACGTTGTCGTCCATCACGATCCCGGTCGGATGGCCGTCTTTGAAGTTGAAGAGGTCGCCGTTGACGCCGGCGACCGTCGCGGTCGGCGAGACCGCCTTCTCCATCGCGGTCACCCGCGCGAGACCGGTGATCGTGCCGTCGGCCAGGACCGGCTGCAGCGAGTAGAGCCCGCCCGGGCGCGGCCCGACCAGGATGTTGAGCACGACCGGCCCGTGCGAGGTGAACTGCACCTGGCGCGTGTAGGTCACGCCGGGCATCAGCGCCTGCGTCGTCGATGCCAAAGCGGGCGGGGCGAAGACTGCGACTAGACCCACCAGCATGGCTCCGATGAGAGTTCTGCGGAGCACGACCCCCGATTACGGTAGCGAAGAACCGGGCCGGGATGGACAATCGTGTCGTGAAGCTTTTGTGAAGCATCCACTCGCAACGCTGGCGGCATTGCTGGCCGTTTGCGGCGCAATCGCAGCCGCCGTCACGCTTGCCGGCTCCTCGGGGCACCATGTCGGCAGCCCGCCGAATCCGAAGCCCGCGAAGCGCGTCGTCCCTCCCCCGCCGCCGACGGTCGCGGCCGGGCCGCACGACAGCGGCGTCCCGATCCTGATGTACCACGTGCTCGGCGTCCCGCCGGCCGGCGCGCCCTATCCCGACCTCTACGTGAAGCCGGGCGACCTTGCCGGCCAGATGCAGTGGCTCGCGCAGCGCGGCTACCATGCGGTCACGCTCGGGCAGGTGTTCCGCTACTGGCGCGCCGGCGCGGTGCTGCCAGCGAAGCCGATCGTGATCTCCTTCGACGACGGCTACCTGAGCGACTACACGGTCGCGATGCCGACCCTCCGGCGCCACGGCTGGGCCGGAGTGCTCAACCTGATCGTCGACAACGTCCGTCCCGGAGACCTGACCGCCCTGCAGGTGCGCCGGCTGATCGCCGCCGGCTGGGAGATCGACTCGCACACCGTCACGCACGCCGACGTGACGACGCTCGACCAGGCCGGGCTGCAGCGCGAGATCGGCGGCGCCCGGACCGACCTGCGGCGGATGTTCCACCAGCCGGTCGCCTTCTTCTGCTACCCGGCCGGGCAGTACGACGCGGCCGCGATCGCCGAGGTGCGGGCCGCCGGCTACCTCGGCGCCACGACGGTCAACCCGGGGCTGGCAACGCCCGGCCGACCCGTACACGCTCAACCGCATCCGGATCGGCTACGGCGACGGCATCGGTGGGTTCGCCGCGAAGCTGCGGCGCTATACGAGCGCGACCCGATAGGTTCCAACCGTGAGCGCCACGGTCGGAACCCGCACCGGGCTCGTCGAGGAGCTGGTCGCGCGCTACCCCGAAGTGCCGCCGGAAGCGGTGCTGAAGGAGGATCTGCTCCGCACCGGGATGGCCTTCGACGACGACGCGCTGACCGACAACCTCGACGGCACGGTCAAGCCGAAGTCGTACTTCATCTTCTCGTTCGACCAGAAGCCGCTGACGGAGCTCGGCGCCGCCGCAACCCAGCGGCCGCCGGAGGAGATTGCGCTCACCGGCGGCCCGCACGGCCTGCACCGGACGATCGTCTCCGTGCGCGTCAACCCGAAGTCGCCCTACCGGGTCGACCGGGAGCTCCGACTCTCGCTGGAGGGCAGCGAGCTTGCCGAGGTGACGCTGCCGCCGATGCCCGAGTACTACCGCCACAGCCTCTCGAACGGCAAGACCGTCATGGAGACCGCGCCGACGATCGAGTGGGGCTACCTGATCTACCTGACCGTGCTGCGGCTCTGCCAGTACTTCGGCGCGCACGAGGAGTGCGGCTTCTGCGACATCAATCACAACTGGCGCCAGCACAAGAAGGCCGGCCGGCCGTACACGGGCGTCAAGCCGGTCGAGGACGTGCTCGAGGCGCTGGAGCTGATCGACCGCCACGACGACGGCGCGACCCACGCCTACACGCTCACCGGCGGCTCGGTCACCTCGACCGTCGAGGGGCTCGCCGAGGCCGACTTCTACGGGCGCTACGCGCAGGCGATCGAGGAGCGCTTCCCCGGCCGCTGGATCGGCAAGGTCGTGGCGCAGGCGCTGCCGAAGGCAGACGCGCAGCGGTTCAAGGACTACGGGATCTCGATCTACCACCCGAACTACGAGGTCTGGGACAAGCGCCTCTTCTCGCTGATCTCGCCGGGGAAGCAGCGTTACGTCGGCCGCGAGGAGTGGCATCGCCGGATCCTCGACGCGGCCGAGGTCTTCGGGCCGGGCAACGTGATCCCGAACTTCGTCGCGGGGGTCGAGCTGGCGCGGCCGTTCGGGTTCGAGACGATCGACGAGGCGATCGCGTCCACGGTCGAGGGGCTCGACTACTTCATGAGCCACGGCGTGGCGCCGCGCTTCACGACCTGGTGCCCGGAGCCGACGACGCCGCTCGGCCGCGACAACCCGGACGGCGCGCCTTTCGAGTACCACGTGCGCCTGCTCGGCGAGTACCGCGAGGCGCTCGCGCGCCACGGCCTGCGACCGCCGCCGGGCTACGGCGAGCCGGGCCTCGGCAAGGCCGTCTTCTCGGTCAGCTCCTTCATGGACGTGCTGTGAATCGGATCTCCGTGGACGAGGCCCGCTCGCTCTGGGAGGAGGCCTCCAACGAGGAGCTGATGCGACTCGCCGGCGAGGTGCGGGCGCGCTACCACGAGCCGAACCATGCGACCTACATGGTCATGCGGATCATCAACTACACCAACGTCTGCGTCGCCCAGTGCGACTACTGCGCCTTCTACGTCCTCCCGAACCAGGAGGGCGGCTACGTCCTCTCGCGCGAGGACGTCTTCGCCAAGATCGACGAGCTGCTCGAGGCCGGTGGCGACCTGGTCGGGTTCAACGGCGGCTTCAACCCGAAACTGCCGCTCGACTACTACTGTGACCTGTTCGCGTCGGTACGGCAACGCTACGGCGAACGGGTCGAGTTCTACGCGCTGACCGTCGCCGAGTTCGTCTTCCTCGCCGACCGTGCCCGGATCTCCTACGCCGAGGCGGCCGAGCGGCTGCGCGAGGCCGGCGTCTACTGGATCACCGGCGGCGGCTCGGAGATCCTGACCGAGGACTTCCGCGCGCGGCACGCGAAGTGGAAGTACACCGTCGCCGACTACTTCGAGGCTCAGCGCGCGATCGTCGAGGCGGGCCTGCAGACCACGGCGACGATGGTGATCGGCTTCGACGAGTCCCTCGACGAGCGGCTCGAGCACCTGCAGCGCACACGCGACTTCCAGGACGAGGTCGGGCGGGCTGTTCTCGTTCCTCTGCTGGACGTACAAGCCGTACGGCACCGCGTTCGGCGGCCGCGAGATCTCGCCGCAGGAGTACCGGCGCTGGATCGCGCTCTCGCGGATCTTCCTCGACAACGTGAAGCACATCCGTACCTCGGTGCTGACCCAGAACGAGGGGGCCTTCCGCGCGCTGGACTACGGCGCCGACGACTTCGACCTGCCGATCGAGGACGAGGTCACGCAGAAGGCGGGCGCGACGATCGACCTCGACCTCGAGGCGCTCCTGGAGATCCCGCGAGGGCTGGGCTACGAGGTCGAGTACCGCCGGGCCGAGCGCCCGGCCGGCGCCGTCCGCTCCTAGTTCCGCGGTCGACCTCGGCCGATTCTTACTCGCGGTGACCGTGACCGCGTGCGACCTGTGGGTCGATACGGCGCGCTCTCGCCGACCGCCACGGACGGTCCGCGCGCGCGTCGCGCATCCCACAGGCGTGCTTATTTCCGACGCGCAGCAGCCGTGCCGCCGATCGAGAGCAGCGCGACGACGAGCACGATCACGGCCCACCACGCGATTGCGAGCGTGCCGTCGTGCCAGGTGAGGACGTCCCACATACCGACAGCGTACGCCTGGCGCTCGACGTCGTAGACGACTCGCGCGGAGCACGGAGCCGTTCTCCTGATTGTCGCGGTAGGCACCGCTGATGAGGTGACAGTCGGCTGGGCCAGTGTTGCTCCTATGTCAAGGTCGGGCTCGCCTTGAGCGTGTTGAAGACGACGCGGGAGAGTTGTCGTTTGAGGCAGCGGATGGCCTCGCGCCGGCTCTTCCCCTCGCTCTGCTTGCACTCGAGGTAGGCGCGCGCGGGCGGGTGGATGCGCGCCTGCGTGATCGCGATCCGGTGCAGTGCGCAGTTGAGTTGGCGGTTGCCGCCGCGGTCGAGCCGATGACGCTGGTACTTGCCGGAGCTGGCTTCGAGCGGTGCGACGCCGGCGTGGCGGGCGAGTTGCGCGTCGGTGTCGAAGCGTTCGATCGGGCCGATCTCGCCGAGCAGCTTCGCGGCGCTGAGCGCACCGCAGCCGGGCAGCGCGAGCAGCGCCGGAGCGGTCGTCTCGATCCGGGTCTGGAGTTCGCGCTCGAGGGCGAGGATCGTGCGGGTCAGCGAGCGGCAGCGGCCGACGAGCTCGCGCGCAATCCGCACCTGGACCGTCGGCTCGGCGCGACGCAGCCGGCGGGCGACCCGCTCAAGCCAGACTGGGCGGTCGAGCGCGCCCGGCGGGACCGTCAGCTCGGGATCGAGGTCGTGCAGCTGCCAGCGCAGCCGTTGCTGGGCCCGCCGGCGCTCGTCGACGAGGTCGTCACGGTGATCGACCAGCAGCTTCAACTCGCGCGTCGCCGCTTCGCCGGGCCGCGGGTGATTCAGGCGCGGCTCGGGCAAGGCCGCCCGGGCGACGGCGAGCGCGTCGATCGGGTCCGACTTGCCTCGTGCCCGGCCGCTGCGCCGTCCGCGGCGCCGTCAGCTTCGGCGGCACCCGCACCAACGACTCGCAGGCGGTGAAGCAGCGCCCGCTCGAGCGCCCCGCTCAACTGGCTGGCAATCCTCTACGGCCCAGAGCCGTTCCTCGTCAAGCGAGGACCGACCAGCCTGAGCAGCTCGCCTCGCCGAGCCGACCGGTCCGCTCGGCGAGCGAGCGCCCGACCTCGTCGACCGTAACAGCCGTCAGCGACTGCTTGTGACGTCCACGCCAACAACGATCATCGTCAGATCGCCTCCTTCAACGCTGGGCGGCGACCGGCGGAGCGGACAGACCTCACTCGAGGCAGCTGCCAACGCTCCTATCAGGTCACGCTCGGCGGTCTCGTGAAGGCGGCGGCGACCCAACGCTGGCAAGTCAGACCCTCGGGGCGACATGCGGGAATGGAGTCAGCCGCCGCCGACCCGAGTCTCTTCGACGCTACGGACGCCACCACCGCGCCGAGAATGACAGTCGCGTCGCGAATGATGCTCCTATGACCTGTCAAGCCATCAGCGGCTCCTGGTCTTTCAGTAGTCGGTAGAGGTGGCGGGCGAGGTAGCGCTTCAGTAGCCGGGTGGCGTCGCGTCGGCTCTTGCCCTCGGCGATCCGGCGTGGCGATGTAGTCGCGGGTCGTCGGGTCGTGGTGGCGGCGGTGGAGGACGATCGTGTGCAGAGCCCGGTTGAGTTGGCGGTCGCCGCCGCGGCTGAGCCGGTGCCGTTGCGTCTGGCCGCTGGAGGCGGGGACGGGCGCGACGCCGGCGAGTCGGGCGAAGCAGGCCTCGGAGCGCAAGCGGCCGCGGTGCGACCAGGCGACGATCAGCTGGGCGGCCACGATCGGCCCGATGCCCGGCTCGTCGAGCAGCGTCGGGGCGAGTACGCGCACCTGGGCGAGGATCTCGCGCTCGAGCTGGGCAGCTTCGACGGTGGCCGCCCGGACGCGGCGGGCAAGGCTACGCAGCACGAGCCGGGTCGCGAGCTCGTCGGCTCTGGCGGAGCTGCGGCGCAGGCGGCTGCAGCGCTCGAGCAGCTTGCTCTCGGGCAGGTGGCGGAGCTCTTCGCGGAGCGGCTCCGGGGCCGTGACGATCACCGCGCGGAGTTGCGCCAGTGCTTCGCGGCGGACGTCGACGGCGCTGCGCGCGCGACCAGCAGCAACCGCAGCGCCTCTCGTCGCTCGACCTGCTCGCGGCAGCGCGAGCGTCTCGCTGGCGAGTGCCGCCCGCGCCGTGCGGACGGCGTCGAGTGCGTCGTCCTTGCCGTGCAGCCGACGCTCGGCTCGCGGGGTGACGGCTGAGCTCGAGCACCGTTTCGCCCTGCTCGGCGAGATAGCGGGCAAGGCCGGCGCCGTAGCTGCCTGTGCCCTCGATCGCCCAGGCGCGCCTGCCCGCCGCATAGCGCTCCCCGAAACGGAGCGCCTCGCGGTAGCCGCGCCCGTTCGCTCGGACCGCCTTCCCGGCCACGACGGCCCCGGCTGGCGCTGCCACCACCGCCAGCACGTGCTCGTCGCGGTGGGTGTCGACGCCGACCACGTAGTCCAGCTCGTCTGCAAGCATTCGACCGATCCTCCGGCTTCTGTTCGTAGGGTCCGGTGGTGCCGGTCTGAGCAGGGAAACCGCGGCGGCAGGACGGTAATGAGTCACGCCGATGAGGCGGACAAGCTCCTGATCAAGCCAGCAGCGGGCGCCAGACCGGCGCCGCCGTGCACGCGTGGACGGTTCATTCCCAAGGCACGCACACGGCGGCCAGTCACCCGACGAGTCACACGCGGCACGGCGACAACCAGGCTGGCGATGGCCCCAGACAGACCAACCCGCGGAGTCTTACCGTCACCCGAGGCGCCTTATTGTTCCAGGGCCTTGAAAGGGCTCCGCTACGTCTTCCGGAACTTCACCGCTCTCGCTGTCAAGGAGCATCTGCGCTCACAGGTCGACCGGACAGCGGGTGGAGCCGAACTGACACCGAACGAGGTCGAGCTCGTCCGCTTCGCAGCTGATCGGTCCGATCAGCTGAAGGAACTTGCAGACAGATCGCCGGCCGAGTAGGTGGCCCCTCCCGTTCGCGAGAGAAAGCTCGACACACACACCAAAGAGCTCCGACGGTCGAGGAAGCGACGGCTTGCCTGGGCAGTGTGCGCGAGTGTCCCTCGAAGGGCGCGGCTTGCGAGCCCCTCGTTGGCGTTAGGCCCTACAGCAACGCCCGGCGGTGGCTCGACCGCTACAGGTTCCCGAAACCGAGCTCCCGGAGCTCGCGAAGCGCCTGCTTCACCGCTCGGAGACCCTCCGACTGCTTTAGCTCCCAGCGGAAGCGCCCACCGCCATCAGAAACGTCGGCCATGCTTCCGGTGAGGAGGCCCCGCTGATACAGCCGGTTGCCCGCGGTCGTAGACGCCTCTTCCGCGGTCACGGTCAGGTCTTCTGCGAGTTGCGTCAGGCCGGCAACCAGTCGGTGGTTCAGGTCTGGTGGGACGGTGCTCGGAAGCTGGGCCTGCTCGAGGCGCTTGGTCGCCACCTCGTAGGAGATGAGACCGTCGGCGATGACGGACGCCACGGAGTCCGGAGGGACGCTGTTGACGGTCCCGACGAGACCCAGCGCCGACTCGCGAACCGCCAGGATCGTCTCGGAGTAGGCGATGGCCGTCGGGTCCCCGGCGTGGGGGTCGTCGAAGACCCGCGTCTGCTGAGGAACCGGACGCTCCGTCACCGCCGGGCTCGGTGACTCGGCGAGCGGCGGAGACAATCGCGAACCTGCGGCGTTCTGGAGCAGCCACCAGGAGACAACCGCGCCGATGAAGGCAGGAAGGAACGAAGCTCCGAGCCCGGCGATCGGCAGGATCGGTGGCGAGCCCCCGCTCTGAAGGCTGGAGTAGAGGATCAGTCTGGCGACGGTGCTCGCCACCGATCCGGCGACAAGCGCCAGGAGTGTCGCGCTGTAAGGGATCTCGCAATCGACCAGGCTCAGCAGCAGGTACTGGACGACGACCGCGCCGATGGCTGCCGAGAGCAGCAGGTTGACCGCGACCATGACGGTCGAGGGGGTGCTCGATGAGTACACGCGCCCGAGAAACAGGAAGGAGGTGACGAGCGAGGTGACCCAGCCTGCACCCCAGAGACAGAGGAGCGTCGGGAGGAACGGTAGCTCGCGCTCCTGCTGACTACTCGTAATCACGTGGTACCCGGACTTCGGTGGCGGCTACACGTGGACACGACGGACCCCGCTCCTTATCGGCGCGGTTGCGCTCACTCTGTAGAACCGCCTTGGCTCGGAATCCGGAGTGTTTTGCCTGGCCCTCGCTCGTGGGCTAGAGCGCAAGCCCCTCTGCGCGCATCGCTCGGCGATAGGCGACCGCGACCGCGTCGAACTTCAGGTGTAGCTCCGCGGCGAGGTCGAACGGCACCTGCTCGGGTCGCTGGGACTCGACCACGCGCTTGTCCTGGTCGAAGATCACGTCCTCGAAGTCTCGCAGCACCTCGTCCGGCTGCTCGAAGTTGTAGTTCCGCCCGATGCGCAGAAAGCCCTTGCAGCGGTCCTCACGCACCGGCTGGGAGGCGAAGAAGTACAGCATCCCCTCGTTGCCGCCCCAGCCCAGGCGGAGCACGATCGTGTAGGGGAGGTGCAGCTCGTAACGGCTGCGGCGCTCAGGCGACTTCATGTCCTCGTTCGCGAACACGGGGAAATCGTCGGTGTTCGGCGCCTCCGGTCGCACGATCTCGTAGTGCAGGACGCTCCCCTCGGTCCGCACCTTGTGGTCCGGCACCGCCGGTCGCTCCGGATCGCCGAGCAGCCCGGGGTGGACGAAGGGGAAATGGCCGAAGTCGGTGAAGTTCTCCACCTGGCGCGAGGCGTCGCAGCGCCATTCGTACGGGCCGCACGACACCGTCCGCCACGACTCCGACTCGAGCTCCGCAACGTCCGGCAGCGCTAGCCGTGGCTCCTCGAGCGCAGCCCACACGAGGCCGAAGCGCTCGACGGCCTCGTGTCGCATCGCACGCGCCTTCGCCGGCACACGCGTCGGGTCGGCGAGCTGCGGGATCGCCGTGCAGGCACCGCTCGACGCATAGCGCCAGCCGTGGTACGGGCAGACGATCTCGTCGCCTTCGACCGTTCCCAGCGACAGCGCCGTCCCTCGGTGGATGCAGAGGTCGGAGAAGACGTGTGCGGTGCCGCCCGAGTCGCGCCAGACGACGAGTGGCTCGCCGAGCAGCTCGGCCGGGACCGGGACTTCGGCGACGTCCTCCGAGTAGGCCACCGGGTGCCAGCAGGAGCGGAGCGCGGGATGGTTGCCGCGCGCCGAGGGCGACTCGACGGGTGCCGTCAGACCGTTGCCTCCGCCCGGGCGACGAAGCGCAGCTCCGGGACCTCGTCGAGCTCGCCGACGTCCCGGGCCAGCTCGAGGAAGGTGAGCAGGCCGGCTCGCTCGCGCGGACCGAAGCGGTAGCGCAGTTTCTCGAAGTAACGGGCGAGGAACCCGGGCGGGTAGCCGTAGCGCTCGCTCGACTCGTAGGCGAGCTGCTCCGGCTCGGCGCGGGCGGTCAGGACGGAGTCGACGAGCGCCTGCTCGAGCTCCGGCAATCCTGGCGGGGGCGGGTCCGGGCAGGCCCAGACGGCGAAAACCATCGGCAGGCCGGTGCGCTCGAGCCAGAGGCGGCCGAGGTCATGGTGCGGGGTCGGGTCCTCGAAGGCGCTCTTGAGCGCGGCATCCCCGATCAGGAGCGTCGCATCCGCCTCCTCGCCGAGCGGGACGTGACGGGCTTCCGGCAGCAGCACCTTCGTCAGGACGACCGAGGTCGCGCTCTCGGGCGTGACCGCCACCCGGCGCACCTGCTCGAGCGGCTTGCGCGCGACGAGCTGGATCGAGTCGACGGCGCCCTCGGAGGAGACGCAGAGGCGCGGCAGCAGGCGCAGGCGGTCGGCGTTGCGCGCGTACTCGATCGAGGAGATCGGCGCGAGGTCGAGCTCGCCGCCCAGAAGCCGCGCGTTCAGGTCGGTCGGCACGCCCTGCACCTCGTCCACCTCGGCGTGGAGCCGGTAGAAGACCGGCGCCATGTTCACGTAGCTGATCCGGCCGAGCCTGATCACGACTCTCGGTCCACCACGGCGTCGGTCAGGGCCTCGAGCTCGTCGCGTCGGAGGTGCCCGTCGAGGCAGGCCCGCGCGCGGTGCGCGTACTCGAGCGCCACCACGCGCGAACGGTCGAGCGCCCCGGTCTCGGCGACGCGGATCAGCGCTCCGTCGAGCGGCCCGCCGGCGAGGGCGCTCCGGACGGACTCGTCCTCGCGCGCCGCCAGGATCAGCGGCAGCGTCGGCGTCCCCTCGCGCAGGTCGGTGCCGGCGATCTTGCCGGTCTCGATCGTCTCGCCCGAGCAGTCGAGGATGTCGTCCGCGATCTGGAAGGCGATGCCCAGAGCGAGCCCGAACTCGCCGAGCCCGCGGTCGCCACCGCTCCCGAGCAGGCAGGCCGCTTCGAACAGCTTTCCCGTCTTCAGCGCGCAGCGGTCGAGATAGCTCTCGACGCTCGTCTCGGAGTCGCGCGTCTGCGCGCGCTGCAGGGCCTCGCCGCGCGCGAGCGCCAGGGTCGCCCCCGCGAGGAAGCCGACCGCCTGGTGGTCGCCGCTGTCGGCGAGCTCGGCGAACGCGCGCGCGAAGAGGTAGTCGCCGGCCGCGCGCGCGGCGGCTGGGCCGTGGCAGGCCCAGGCAGAGGCGCGCCCGCGCCGATAGTCGGCGCGGTCGATCAGGTCGTCGTGGACGAGCGTCGCCGTGTGCACGAGCTCGACCGCCGCCCCTGCGGCCAGCGGCTCCGATCCCTCGGGCGCCGTCAGGAAGACGAGCAGCGGCCGCAGCCGCTTGCCGCCGGCCGCGAGCGCCTCGCCGCCGACCGTCGCGACGAGACCCGGGCAGGCACCGACCGCGGCGGCCAGCCGCTCCTCGAGCCCGTCGAGGTAGGCGTCGAGCCCGGGGCTCTCGCGGATCGTGGCGAGACTCATTCCGCGACTCCGAGGTGTAGCGCCACGATCCCGCGGGCGAAGAGGCGGTAGCGAACCTCGCAGAACCCGGCGGCTCGCAGCAACCCGGCCAGGTCGTCCGGCCCGGGGAAGCGGCGGACGCTCGCAGGGAGGTAGGTGTAGGCGGAGCTGCCCGAGACCACCCTCCCGACCACCGGAACCCCCTTCTCGAACCAGAGGCGGTAGAACGGCGCCAGCGCCCCGCGCGGCCGCGTGATCTCGAGCACGCCCAGCCGCCCGCCCCGCCGCAGCACCCGCCGCAGCTCGGCGAGCCCGCGCTCGAGGCTCTCGAGGTTGCGGACGCCGAACCCGACCGTCGCGGCGTCGAAGGAGCCGTCCTCGAAGGGCAGGGCGAGCGCGTCGCCCTGCACCCACTCCACCGCGCTCGACTTGGCGCGAGCCCGGTCGAGCATCGGCTCGGAGAAATCGAGGCCCGTCACGCGCCCGCCGGCCCGCGCATCCGCGAGCGCGAAGTCCCCGGTGCCGCAGCAGGCGTCGAGCACGCGGTCGCCGGGGCGCACGACCGCCTCGGAGGCCACCCTGCGCCAGCGCCGGTCGAGCCCGGCGGTCATCACGTGGTTCATCGCGTCGTAGACCGGCGCGATCCGGTCGAACATCGTCCGGACGCCCTCGGCCGGAAGCGTGCCGGTACCCGCAGTCATTCCTGGCCCCAGCGGCGCACGAGCTCGTGCTCGAGCCCGAGCTGGTCGAGACAGCGCCCGACGATGAAGTCGACGAGGTCGTCGACCGACTCGGCCCCGGCGTAGAACCCCGGCGCGAGGAAGAGCACGACCGCGCCCGCCTGGCGCACGCGCAGCATGTTCTCGAGGTGAATCGTCGACAGCGGCGTCTCGCGCGGGCAGAGGACGAGCTGGCGGCCTTCCTTCAGCGCCACCGAGGCCGCGCGCTGGATGAGGTTCGACATCGCGCCCGAGGCGATCGTTCCCAGCGTGCCCATCGAGCACGGGCAGATCACGTAGGCGTCGACCTTCGCCGAGCCGCTGGCGTAGGGCGCGTGCCAGTCGCGCTCGTCGTAGATCGTCACCGCCTCGCGCACAGGCTCCGTCAGCCGGGCCAGCGTCTCGTCGGCCGAGAGCCGCGCGTCGCCGTAGAGCTCGGTCGCCACCACCTCGAGCCCGGCCCGGGAGGCGCAGAGCCCGACCTCGCAGCCGGCCCCTGCCAGCGCCTCGAGCAGGCGCGCCGCGTACGGCGCTCCCGACGCGCCCGTTATCCCGAGGAAGACGCGCATCAGTGCCCCGTCCAGTGATGCCGTCGAGCTTCTGGGTCGCGAGCCCCAAGCCAGAGTTCGCACTTTCCTGCGGCAAGGCTGGGCAGCCTTGCCAAGGGAAAGGGTGGGCTCTGGCGCCGCGGGATCGCGGGCCAGAGGCCGACATGTATTGCTGGACGGGGCACTTTATTAGGGGCCCTTCGAGGCCTCGAGGAAGGTCGCCAGCTTGCGCAGATTGTCCTCGCCGAGATCCTTGAACGACGGCATCGGCGAGCCGGGGTTGACGCAGCTCGGGCACTTGAGGTGGTCGATCTGGAACTGGATGCCCTTGCCCTTGGCGCCCTCGGCCGAGAGATCGGGAGCGCCCAGGTTCGACGAGCCCGTGCCGAGATAGGTGTGGCAGTTCGTACAGCCCGATTCGGCGAACAGGTTCGCCCCGGCGAGCGCCTCCTGGTTGTCCTGGAAGCCCTGCTTGGTCGCCCAGCTCGGAATCGCCGCCTTGACCTCGCTCGCGATCGCCTCCTTCGCGACCGCTCCCTTGTAGGTCAGGACGCCCATCGCCAGCACCGTCAGCGCCGCCGCGACCATGGCGACAGGCCTTCGAGAGACGCGCCGCTCCATGCGCGTGTCCAGGAACGGCAGCCCCAGCAGCAGGAGCAGGCAGAGCGTCGGGATCCCGACCGTGGCCAGGATCACCGTCTCCGGCCACTTGAAGATCCGCAGCAGGTAGAAGAGGAAGTAGAAGTACCAGTCGGGCCGCGGCACGAACGTCCGGGTTCCCGGGTCGGCCGGCTCTCCGAGGATCGTCCCGAGGTAGTGATGGCCGAAGAGGCCGTACTTCCAGATGACCGCGAGGAAGAAGATCACGAGCACCACGACGAGGCTCATCACCGTGTCGTGGAACATCGCGTACGGGTAGAAGGGCTTCCCGCGGCGCTTGACGTCGTCCTTGTAGCGCTTGAAGCCGGCGCGGCGGTCGTCGAGCGAGCTCACTCGGGCCTCCCCCGAAGACCTGCACCGCGCGGCCGCGGCTGGACGAGGCCCGCCTGCGCCGGCGGCGGCTCGGGCTCGGCCGTCCCGCCCGCGGCCTCGTCCGACCAGGGCGGCGAGGAGACGCCGAGCCGGACGACGAGGTAGAGGTGCAGCGTGATCAGCCCGATCAGAACGCCGGGAACGAGCAGCATGTGTATCGAGTAGAAGCGCGAGAGCGTGTCCGGGCCGATCTCGGCGCCGCCTCGCAATAACGACGCGAGGTAGGGCCCGACGAACGGCGCCGTCCCGTTGATGTTGATCGCCACCACGGAGGCCCAGTACGAGGTCTGGTCGAACGGCAGCAGGTAGCCCGTCAGCCCCTCGAACAAGCCGGTGGCGAGCAGGAGCACGCCGATGATCCAGTTGAGCTCGCGCGGGTACTTGTAGGCGCCGAACAGGAATACGCGCCCCATGTGCAGGAACATCAGGATGATGAAGACGCTCGCGCCCCACTTGTGCATGCCACGGACGAGCCAACCGAGCGTGACGTCGTGCTGGATGTGCTCGATCGACGCGTGCGCGGTCGTCGTGCCCGGCTTGTAGTACATCGCCAGGATCACCCCGGTCACGAGCTGGACGAGGAACGCGGTCAGCGTCGCCGAGCCGAGCGTGTGGAACCAGTTGCTGTCACCCGGGACGTTGCGGAAGAGGAAGTACTTGACGCCGCCGACGAGGCCCGAGCGCTCCTCCAGCCAGTCGAGCGGGTAGAGCGCCGTCCGCTCCATCTGCTGCCGGCGTGCTGACTTGCGGCGCGGCATCAGTGCGGCGGCTGCAACGGGTAGAGCCAGGCCTCGGGACCGTCGACGTGCTGGCCGGGCCCGTGCAGCTCGGCTTTCGTGATCTTGGCGTTGGCGCCGGTGCCTGTCACCGTGGCGACGCTGTAGAGGTTGCCGAGGACCAGGTGGCCGTTGCGGATCAGGAACTCGTACCGGTCGAGGCCACGAACGGGCGGACCGGCGATGCGGCTCCCCTCCTGGTCGTAGGAGCCGCCGTGGCAGGGGCAGATGAAACCGGCTGCCGGCAGCACCGGCACCAGCGTCACGTCGCCGTTCGCCGTCTTCACGGTCTTCTTCTTGTCGTCGAAGACCGGGCCGCCGGGCTGGACGGGACAGCCGACGTGGGCGCAGCGGTTCGAGATGCACGTGAAGCTCGGGACGCCGTTGAGCAGGCCGTTGTTGCGGATGTAGGCGGTCCTTCGGGTGATGTCGCCCAACGAGGGGTCACGGAGGAAGGTGGCGACCAGGTATTGCCCTTCGGGAAAGTCGGTGATCGGGCCGAGGTCGACCTCGTGCTGGTGCTGCCCCTTGAACGCGGGCAGTACTGCGAAGCCGATGGCGGGGAGGGCGACGACCGCGCCGATGACAGCGCCCAGGCCGAGCGTGGCGCCCTCCAGGAAGGTGTTGCGCGGGTAGCGCTCGCCCGGTTGCTCGGGCAAGGGCGGGCCGAGAGACGGCTCCTCTTCGGCGGGGACAGGAACCTCCGCCGCGCGGCCGCCGACCACGTCTCTGGCCCAGAGAAAACCGAAGACCGCGGCCAGCCCGGCTCCGACCGCGGCGGCCGGCCAGCTGACCACCAGGCCGACGAGCAGGCACACGATGCCCACCGCGAACCCCACGGGCCACAAGCTGGGTGGCGGCTGGTGCCGCTCCATGTCCCCCCTCGGGTCTTCCACCGGGCGCGCCTCCCCTTCCCTAGAGAGCCTTTTCGCGGGCTGGATTCAATCGTTGCAGGTTCGCGGCGTCAACGACGTAACAGTTGGCGCAACGCCGCGCCGCGGCGGTCCTCGTCCGCGGCAGCGTCGCCCAGCCCGTACTCGCCCCAGCGCTCGTCGACCAGGCGGCGGATCTCGTCGCTCATCCGGATCTCCTCCGGCCACGGCCTGGCGCCCTCGGCCGGGCCCTTGTGCGTCGCGTCGATCCCGAGCTTGCCGCCGTAGAACTGCCGCGTCGGCGCGTGGTCGAGGTGGTCGAGCGGCCCCTCGGAGAGCAGGATGTCGCGCTGCGGGTCGACGTTGGCGCAGACGCGGAAGAAGACCTCCTCGTAGTCGTGCACGTCGACCCACTCGTCGACGACCACGACCGCCTTCGTCAGGCTGAGCAGGCCGAGCCCCCAGATCGCGTGCATCACCTTCTGGGCCTGGCCGGGGTAGCTCTTGCGAATCGAGACCAGGCAGCAGTTATGGAAGGCCCCCGCGACCGGCAGGTCGTAGTCGACGAGCTCCGGGACGCTCATCCGGATCGCGGGCAGGAAGATCCGCTCGGTCGCCTTGCCGAGCCACGCGTCCTCGGCGGGCGGCTTGCCGACGACGATCGACGGGTAGATCGCGTCGCGCCGCATGGTCATCGTTTCGATGTGGAAGACCGGGAACTGCTCGGGCGGCGTGTAGTAGCCGGTGTGGTCGCCGAAAGGGCCCTCCTCGGCGAGCTCGTCCTTGGCGATGTAGCCCTCCAGCACGATCTCGGCGTTCGCCGGCACCTCGAGGTCGACCGTCTTCGCCTGGACGAGCTCGACCGGCTCGCCGCGGAGGAAACCGGCCAGCATCAGCTCGTCGACGTGCTTGGGCAGCGGCGCGCTCGCGGTGTACGCCGTCACCGGGTCGAGCCCGAGCGCCACCGCCACGTCCATGCGCCCGTCGGCGAGCAGGTAGTCGGCGCGGCCGTCCTTGTGGATCTGCCAGTGCATCGCCGTGGCGTTGGGGCCGAGCACCTGCAGTCGGTACATGCCGACGTTGCGCCCGCCGGTGCGCGGGTCCTTCGTGATCACCGCCGGCAGCGTGATGAACGGCGCAGCGTCGCCCGGCCAGCAGGTCTGGACCGGGAGCATGCCGAGATCGACCTCGTCGCCGGTGAGGACGATCTCCTGCGCGGGAGCGCTCCGGACCTGCTTCGGCTGGGAGTCGGCGATCGACTTCAGCTTCTTCAGGCCCTTGACCTTCTCGGCCAGGCCCTGCGGAGGCTGCATCTCGAGCACGTCGCCGATCCGGCGGCCGGCCTCGTCGAGGCTGTCGACGCCTAGCGCGAGGCACATCCGCCGCTCGGTCCCGAACTGGTTGATCAGCAGCGGATGCTCCGAGCGCGGGCTCTCGAACAGCAGCGCCGGCCCGCCCGCCTTGACGACGCGGTCGGTGATCTCCGTGATCTCGAGGTGCGGGTCGACCTCGGCGGAAACGCGCACGAGCTCGCCCTCGCGCTCGAGGAGCGCGATCCAGTCGCGGAGATCGCGAGGCGGGGCCACGGCGCGCATCAGTCTAGGGACTCGAGTGCATAGCTCACGGCGTCGTCGACGGACATCGAGCGGCCGGCGGCCCAGGCTTCGCGGAAGGCGTCGTCGGCCATGCGCGCTCGAAGTGATGCGATCGTCGCCTCGTGGAGCTTCTGCTCGGCAGGTTGAAGTCGCGCGCCCGTCAACTCGAGCTGCCGCCCTGAAGCGCCGAGCAGGCAAACGGCGCGTTCGGGTCGCACGTCGGCGGCGGCCAGGCCGAGCAGGGCCATGGCGACGGTCTCCTGATTCCCGAGGCCGGCGCTGAGCTCCAGCCCAGCGCCAAAACGCTGACGGGCCGTCTCGAGCTGACCCAGGCGCAAGCTGGCAAAGCCGAGATTCAGAAGGGTGATCGCGGAGTTCCAGTCGTCGCCGAGCTCTCCGTACAGTCGAGACGCCTCCTCGAACTGCCCCAGGGCTGCTGCGACGTTGTCGCCGGCGAGCTCGAGCTGGCCGAGTAGCGAGGCGAACGCCGCAAGCCAGGCACGATCGCCCTCGGCCCGTGCCAGCTCCAAACCCTCGTTGTAGAGCCGGCGCGCGCGGTCGAGCTCGCTCGACCACTCCGCCAGGATCGCGATTGCCCCGAGACACGTCAGAACGATTGCCGGGTTGCGCAGTTTTCGAGCGACCACGAGACCCTCTTGTGCGAACGCTTCTGCGGCGGCGCGGTCTCCTTGTCGAAGCGCTACCCATGCCGCGGCGCCCAGTGCTCGGGCGCGCATCGGGGTCGGTTCCGCCAAGGCACGCGCAAGTGCTTGTTCGAGCCAGTGCCGCGCCTCCACGAGGTGCCCGTGGAGCAACCAGAAATCCTCGAGCGCGCTTGCGATCGCAAGCGCCACTGCCGGCTCTTCGGAGAGCGCCCACGCGATGGCGCCTCGCACGTTGTCGAGCTCGCCGGCTAGCAGCTCCACTGTCTCCCTCTGAGAGCGCATGAGCAGTCGAGGCCGCGCCGTCTCGGCGAGCTCGAGGACATGGTCTGCGTGCCGACGCCGGAGCTCGTGCTCGGCGCCTGACTCCACCAGCCGCTCCCGGGCGAAATCGTGGATCATTTCGAGCATCCAGAAGCGCTCGCCGTCGTGACGCAGAAGGCTCTTCTCCACGAGGGACTGCAGCGTGTCGAGATCCGCGTCGGCGACCTCCTCGGCCGCTGCGAGCGTGCATCCGGCGTCAAAGACCGCCAGTCGCGCAAACAGTTGTTGCTCGCGCTCCCCGAGCAGGTCGTGCGACCAGGCGATCGTCGCGCGGAGCGTCTGCTGTCGCGCCTCCGCATCACGGCCTCCGCGGAGGAGGTCGAGACGCTGCGAGAGCCGCTCGAGGATCTGTGACGGCGTGAGGACGGCCGCGCGCGCGGCCGCCAGCTCGATCCCCAACGGGAGGTTGTCGAGCCGGCGGCAGAGCTCGTCGACGGCTTCCTCTGGCGGAAGGCCGGCGCGGGCGCAGAAGAGGTCGATCGCGTCCGGGTCTGCGAGCGGCCGCACCGCGTACTCCACTTCGCCGCGCACGCGCAGAAGCTCGCGGCTCGTCACGAGCAGGCAAAGGTTTGGGCAGGCCTCTACGAGCGCTGCGAGCTCTGGCGCCGCATCGATTACCTGCTCGAGGTTGTCCAGCAAGATCAGGAGCTCACGGTCGCCGACATGTTCCGCCAGCCCGTCCTTCGCTCCGAGGGTCTGGGTGATCGTGTCGAGCACGAGTGCCGCGTCGCGCAGCGTTGCAAGCCCAACCCAGAACACGCCGTTCCGGTGCTCCGGGACGACCTCGGCCGCAGCCTCGATCGCGAGCCGCGTCTTGCCGGAGCCTCCCGGGCCCGTCAACGTCACGAGGCGCGCCCCTCCGCGCATGAGCGCGACGACGTCGGCGCGCTCGCGCTCGCGCCCGACGAACGTGCTCGCAGGCCGCGGCAGGTTCGTGTTCGAGATCGTCTTCAGCGGTGGGAACGGCTCGGCGGCAGGCAGCTGGAACACCCAGACGGGCTCCGGGAAGTCCTTGACGCGGTGCTCGCCGAGGTCGACTACCTTCGCGTCGACGAGCTCCCGCGTTGCCTGTGAGAGCAGAACCTGGCCACCGTGTCCGGCGGCGGCCACACGTGCGCCGAGGTGGACGTCGAGGCCGACGTACCCCTCCTGTCCTGCCTCCGCTGCGCCGCTGTGGAGACCCATCCGAACACGGATGAGCCCGCCGGAGAGCGCGGTCTGGGCCGTGGTCGCTGCCGCGACTGCCGCGTCGGCGCTCCTGAACGCAACAAAGAAGGCGTCGCCCTGCGTGTCGACCTCGACCCCTTCGTGGCGCTCGAACGCCTCGCGCAGAATGCGGCGGTGCTCGGCTAGCTCGGCCGCATAGCGCTCGGGGCCCAACTCCTGCAGCAGCTTCGTCGAGCCCTCGACGTCGGTGAAGAGGAAGGTGACGGTGCCGCTCGGAAGGCGCCGCATTGCACGCGCATTCTCGCGCGGCCTATCCAGCCATGGCTAGAGGCCTGCCGGTTGCTCCAAACGGGCTCTTGTATCTCCTAGAACTGTCTGCGAGGATCCTTGGGCTGGCGATCGTCCATCGACGAGGGGAGGGTGTGTGCGTGGTATCCGCATCGCGGCGTGCGTGTTGGCGCTGCTGATCCCTGCTGTCGTCACCTCGTCCGCGAGCGCAGCGATCGGGACGACCGACCTGAACACGCTCTCGCCGAACGACGTCGCTCAGGCGCTCGTCTCGTCCAGCTTCACCGTCTCGAACGCAACATTCACCGGCGCCAACATCGCAGGCGGCACGTTCACGGGCGGCACGCAGCCGATCGGCTTCGACAGCGGGATCATCCTCAGCACCGGCAACGTCGCGAGCGTCGCCGGTCCGAACATGAGCACCAGCGTCACCACTTCCAACGGCACGCTCGGGGACCCCGACCTCGACAAGCTCGCCAGCTTCCCCACCTACGACGCGGCCGTGCTCCAGTTCGACTTCGTGCCGACCACGCCCACGATCTCGTTCCAGTACGTCTTTTCCTCGGACGAGTACAACGAGTTCGTGAACACGTCGTTCAACGACGTCTTCGGCTTCTTCATCAACGGGGTCAACTGCGCCGTCGTCGGAACCCCGCCAAAACCCGTCACCATCAACACGATCAACGACGGCAACCCGGTCGGGTCGGCGCCGAACTCGCATCCCGAGCTGTACCGCAACAACGACTTCCAGGCTCCGAACCCGTCCCCGTTCGACACCGAGATGGACGGGCTCACGAAAATCCTCACCTGCTTTGCGATCGTGCACCCGGGGGTGACGAACCACGCGAAGCTCGCGATCGCCGACGCCTCGGATAACCGCTACGACTCGAACGTCTTCCTCAAGTCCGGCAGCATCGGGTCGACCACGCTGCCGCCGCCGGTGCTCGGCAAGACCGGCAACGCGGCGCCCGTGAGCGGCAAGGTGCTCGTGCGCCTGCCCCACACGAAGACGTTCGTCCCGCTCAGCCAGGCGGCGCAGATCCCGGTCGGCTCCGAGCTCGACACCACGAAGGGGCGAGTCCGGCTGACGACCTCGGCAGGCGGGAGCAAGTCGCAGACTGCCGACTTCTACCAGGGCCGCTTCCTCTTCCAGCAGGGGGCGAAGAAGCCGCTCGTGACGCTCGCGCTTTCGGCGAAGCTCGCGTGCCCGAAGCGGTTCGACAGCGCCTCGGCGGGCAAGAAGAAGCGCAAGCTCTGGGGCTCGGGCAAGGGCAAGTTCCGGACGAAGGGCAAGAACGCCTCGGCAACCGTGCGCGGGACGATCTGGCTGACCCAGGACACCTGCGCCGGGACGCTCGTGAAGGTCAAACGCGGCGTCGTCGACGTCCTCGACTTCAAGCGGCACAAGCACGTGCGCGTGCACGCCGGGCACAGCTACTTCGCGAAGCGCTAAGCGCTAGGCGCGGCGCCGGCGGTGACGCACCCAGTGCGTGAACTGGCCGAGCGCGATCACGCCGACGAAGATCAACCCGACGACGAGCATCGCGGTGATGACCTCCTTGCCCTCCTCGGCTGCCGTCTTGGCTGCGAGCGGGATCACGGGCCGATGCTAGAGGCTCTGGCCACCGAAGGGCAACATTGGTCTGCACCCCACTAGCTCGTTAGACGGCCGCACCGGCAAAGCCGGCACGGCCTCTAAGTCGGCATCGCAAGCGACGCCTCAGCTGATCAGCGCGCGATGGGTCTTTAGCGCCGCTGCGGCGTCACCGTTCCAGGCGGAGCGGGCGGCCGGGCCTGCGCCGAGGGTGGCCGCCGTCGCGGCCCAGGCCTCGCCGTCGCCCGGCAGGCCGTCGGCCCGCAGCTGGGCGCAGTGCGAGATCAGCGCCGCCAGGTCGGCGACGGCCTCGACGGTCCCGGCTTCGGCGACCCGGACGAGGCCGTGCGCGTACAGGTAGTCGCCGAGCAGAAGCGCGGTGTCGTCGTCGGCCGGTGCGAACAGGCGCGAGCGGCCGTAGTGGAGCAGGTAGCCCTCGTAGATCGTCTCCAGCCCGAGCGCGTACCGCTCCTCGCCGAGCGGCGAGAAGACCGGCTCGGGCTCGCGCTCGGCGACCGGGCGCAGGGCGGCCGCCCAGAGCGGGCTCTCGGCGGCCGCCTCCTGCGCGATCGTCCCCCAGAGATCCAGGGTTACAACCAGCCCGCGAGCTCCTTCGTCCAGTAGGAGACGACCAGGTCGGCTCCGGCGCGAACGATCGCGGTCAACGACTCGAGCGCCGCCTGCCGCTCGTCGAGCCAGCCGCGCGCGCCGGCCGCCTTCAGCATCGCGTACTCGCCCGAGACGTTGTACGCGCCGACCGGCAGGTCGAAGCGATCGCGCACGGCGCGGATCACGTCGAGGTTCGGCAGCGCCGGCTTGACGAGCAGCGCGTCGGCGCCCTCGCGGACGTCGAGCTCGCACTCGCGCAGCGCCTCGCGCACGTTGGCGGGGTCGAGCTGGTACCCGCGTCGGTCGCCGAAGGCGGGCACGGAGTCGACCGCGTCCCGGAAGGGACCGTAGAAGGCCGAGGCGTACTTGGCCGCGTAGGAGACGATCGGGGTCTGACCCCAGCCGGCCTCGTCGAGCGCCGTCCGGATCGCCGCGACCCGCCCGTCCATCATGTCGCTCGGGCAGACGATCTCGGCTCCTGCCTCCGCGTGGCTGACCGCGGTGCGGGCGAGCAGCTCGAGCGTGGCGTCGTTGTCCACGTCCTCGCCGGCGAGCGGGCCGCAGTGGCCGTGCGAGGTGTACTCGCACAGACAGACGTCGGTGGTCAGGACGAGATTGCTCGAAGCGTCGCGCAGCGTGCGCAAGGCGCGCTGAACGACTCCGTCGTCGTCCCAGGCGCCGGAGCCCTCCGCGTCCTTCTCGTCCGGGATGCCGAAGAGCATCACCGCGCGGACGCCGAGCCGCTCGAGCTCCGCTGCCTCGGTGGGAAGATCGTCGACCGCGAGCCGGCCGAAAGGCGGCAGGTCGGTATTCGGCTCCGTCCTCGGGCCGACGAAGAGCGGGAAGACGAAGTCGTCGAGGTCGAGCCGGGTCTCGCGGACGAGCGCGCGGAGCCGGTCGCTGCGGCGCAACCGGCGAAGCCTCGTGGCCGGGAAGCTCATGCCAACAATCTACGCGCTCCCAGGCGGGCGAGAACGCCGAAGATCCCACCGAGCGCGAGGAGCCAGAGTGCCTGCCGGGCGAGCTCGCCCCACGGACTGAGATCGAAGAGCGCCGAGCGGAAGAAGCTGACCGCATGGGTGAACGGGAGGACGGTGCTCGCCCAGCCGGCCGGAGGCACCACCTCTGCGGGGATCAGGCCGAGGAAGACGATCGGCAGCACAACCAGCAGCGCGACCAGCGAAGCCGACCGAGCCTCCTTCGCCAGCGCTCCCAGCAGCGCCCCGAGCGCGCCCAGCGCGCCTCCCGCCAGCACCAGCCCGACCACGAGCAGGGGCAGCCGCTGCCAGGGCTCGCCACCGGTCACCCCGCCGATGTCGATGATCAACCCGAAGGCCACGGCGATCGCCACGCCCAGGACGAGCGCGAGCGCTGCCGCGAGGACGATCTTCGCCCAGACGAGCTGGCCGAGGCCGACCAAGCCGCGGGCCAGCCGCCCGATCACGTTCTCGTCGCGCTCGGAGGCGAGCGAGCCGGCCGCGAGCATCAGCGCGAGGAAGGTGATCGTCAGCGCGATCGCGTTCGCCTGTACCTGCGCCGAGAGCGTCGAGGTGCGGCCGCGGTTCCCGGTGTGCGCGATCTGGATCGGATGCGCGGTGGCGCGCAGGGCGTCGCCGGTGTTCGCGAGCGCCAGGCGGGCGTCGTGGATGAAGTCCTCGAGCACGCGGACGCGCCGCGTCTGGGGCATCGCCTGCAGCACCTTCTCCGACCGCTGCAGGCCGATCACGTCGATCGGCTCGCCGAGGAAGGTGCCTTTCCCGCCGCTGAGGATCAGCGTCACGTACTCGAGGTTCGTGTCGATGTAGGCGCGCTGCAGCTGGCGGTTGAGCGAGTAGACGAGCGCCTGCACCTGCTGGTCGACCCGCGACGAGATCGTGCCGTGCGAGAGCTGCACCTCGAGCTTCGGGCTCCGCACCATCCCCCTGAGCGTCGAGATGAACCCGGGCGGGACGGTCACGACGGCGACGACCTGGCCGTTCCGCAGCTGCCGCTGCGCGTCGTCGGCGGAGAGCCGGACCAGCTTCACGTTGCGGCTCACCTCCTTGATCGTGTGGTCGACATGGAAGCGCTTGCCGCCGATCACGACCGTCGCCGGCAGGTTGTCCTCGTCGACCAGCGCGACCCGCGGCTTCGAGTTGGAGTAGCCGGCGACCAGGCCGACGAGCAGCGCGATCGTGACCGGGTAGGCGAGCAGGATCCCGAACAGGAGCGGCGAGCGCCGCAGCACCAGGACGTCCTTCCGGACGATCAACCAGATGCGGGTCATGCCCTGAAACGACCGGTCGATCCGCTGGCCTTGAGGGTCATCACGCAGACAGAGTGTCTGCCTCTGGGCGGTCGTACTCGTCGACGGTGCCCGCGAAGACGAGCCGGCCGTCGCGCAGCGCCACGACCCGGCCAGCGTGGCGCTCGATCTCGCCCAGGTGCTGCGATGCGAAGACCACGGCTCCGCCTGCCTCGCGCAGCGCGTCGACGCGTTCCCAGAGCCGCCGCCGCTGCTCCGGGTCCAGCGCGGCGGTCGGCTCGTCGAGAAGCAGGACCTCCGGCGCGCCGAGGAATGCGATCGCCAGGTTCAATCGCTGGCGGTTGCCGACCGAGAGGTTCGCGCTCGGCTTCGGCGCCCCGGGCAGGTCGAAGCTGTCCAGCAGCCGCCGGGCCGCCTCCTCGGGGTCGGCCTCGCCCTCGAGCTTCGCGAACAGCTCCAGGTTCTCGCGCGCGGAGAGCCGGCCGTACTGGGCCGGACGCTGCGGAGCCCAGCCGACCCGCACGCCCTTGCGCCGCTCGACCCGCCCCTCGCTCGGCTGCAGCGCGCCGGCCAGGAGCGCGATCAGCGTCGACTTCCCGGCCCCGTTCGGCCCGACGAGTGCCAGGCCCTGCCCGGGCAGAAGCTCGAGCTCGACCGGCGCGAGCGCGACGGTCTCCCCAAAGCGGCGCCCCGCGCCGCGGGCTGCGAGCAGCGGCTGGCCGCTCACCGACGCGCTGCGGCCGGCGGCTCGGGAGCAGGCGGCAGCGGCGTCACCGGCCGCGCGCTCTCGACGTCGACCTCGACCGGGACCGGGCCCGCACCCTGCCAGCGCTCGAGCTCCACCCGCTCGCCGAAGAACTCCCAGATCGCCCGTACCGCCGCGAGCAGCGGCAGCGCGACGAGCGCTCCCGGGAGGCCGTAGATCTCGCCGCCGGCCAGCAGCCCGAAGATCACGAGCAGCGGGTGCAGCCGGAGTGCGCTGCCCATCACGTTCGGCACGACGACGTGCCCCTCGACCTGGTGGATGCCGAGGAAGAGCAGCGCCACCCAGATCGCCGAGATCGGATGGACGACCAGCGCGTAGATCAGCGGTGGGATCGCGCCGAGCCACGGCCCGAGGTACGGGATCAGCTCCGTGATCGCGACCCAGGCGCCGAAGAGGACGGCATAGCGGTCGGCACCCGGCACCCAGCCAAACGTTCCGAGCAGCCACATCCCGAGCCCGGCGCTCGTGCCGATGATCAGCGAAAGCAGCACCTGCCCGCGGACGTAGCTGGCGAGCGCCTGCTCGATCCGCGGCAGGAGGGACGGCGAGCTTTCGTGCGGGGGGAACCGCCTGTCGACCAAGCGCCGCAGCCGCGGCATGTCCAGCAGGATGTAGATCGAGACCACGACCACGAGCACGAGGCTGAAGAGGAACTTGAGCGTGCCGATCGCGGCGCCCTCGACGAACGAGATCACCTTGCCCGTGTACTTCGAGACGTCCTTCTTTTGGATCTTCCGGACGAGGTCGTGGCCCTTCTTCTGGATCTTGATCGAGCCCAGGCGGTGGGTGTTCAGCCAGTGCTGGAATCGGTTGACGTCGCGGTCGGCGTGCGTCTGGCCGGCCTGTCCGTGGGCGACCGTAAAGTAGTCGTTCACGCGGCTCGCGCTCGATTTCGTCTGGCTGACGACCACGGTGCCGATCGCGATTGCCGCGGCGATGACGATGGCCACGAAGCTCAGGTACACGATCGCCACGCCGAACCCGCGAGGGATCCAGACCCGGGTCAGCCCGCGCACGATCGGGTTCAACAGAAACGCGATCAGGGCAGCCACCAGGAACAGGAAGACGACGTGACGCGCCGCGCCAGCGACCACCCACAGGAAGAGCAACAGGATCGGGAGACCTACGAGCTGAATCCAGCGCGGGATCTGGATCTTCGTGGCCCCGGCAGGAGGCCCCGTCATGCGCGCCATCGTAGCGCGGCCGTCGTACAGGCTCGGCGCCGTTCCGGAGAACGTTCGAGCGGGTCGACCGGTCAGTTCAGACGGACGCCCGGCAAAGCCGGACGTCCTGACAGCGGCATCGCAAGCGATGCCTTGGGTGGAAGCGGTCGGCGGGCGTGGGACTGGGATTTCGAGCTCGACGGGTCGCTCGCCCTGCAGCCCGGTCCAAGGTCGGTTACCGTGCCGCGGATGCCACCGCAGTCCGCGAACGCACTCATCGTGCGGCGCAGGCGAGCGGAGAACGCTACCGCGCGCCGGAAGAGGCGACTGGTCGGCCTGCTCCTCCTCGCTGCAGTCGCGCTCGTCACGCTCCTCCTGACCGCCTTCGGGTCGGGCGGCCGCGCGCCGGTCGCCACGACCGCGCCTGCGCCCGCCACCCGCCTGCTGCCGTCCGGGCCCCCACAGCCCGAGGTCGTGGCTATGCGCGGAACGCTCCGGCTCGAGCTGCCGATCGCCCAGGGCCGCGTGACCGCGATCGGCTACCACGCCTCCGGCGACGGCGCGCTCGCGCTCGACCCCGTCGGCCACCAGGCGAACCAGGGGATCGTCGGCCGGATGGTGCACCACCTGTTCGGCGGCGGCGGCAGCGGCCTCCGCTACTACGTGATCGGCGGCGGCGTCGGCGCCTCGACCGGCACGCTCGACGTCGGCGCAGTGTCGGGCACCGACGTCTACTCGCCGGTCGACGGGACGATCGTCGGGATCACCCCCTACGTCCTCGCCGGGAAGACCTACGGCGCCCGGATCGACATCCAGCCGAGCGCCAGCCCCTCGCTCGTCGTCTCGCTGACCCACCTGCGGCCGGACCCGAGCCTGCGGGTCGGCTCGACCGTCTCCTCGACGACGTCGAAGCTCGGCACGGTCGCCAACTTCACGGGCGTCGAGCAGCAGGCGCTGGCCCGCTACACGCAGAACGCGGGGAACCACATCGCGGTGTCGGTACACCCGGCCGCCGCCGCACTTTCATTCCCGTAGAGCTGAAGATCCTCTTCGTAGCGGATGTCTTCGGCACGCCCGGGCGGGTGGCGGTCGAGGAGCGCCTGGCCTCGCTGAAAGAGGAGCTTGGCATCGGCTTCTGCGTCGTCAACGCGGAGAACGTCGCCGACGGGGCGGGCGTCACCCCGCGACTCGCCGAGCGCCTGCTCGGGGCCGGGGCCGACGTGCTCACGCTCGGCAACCACACCTGGCGGCGGCGCGAGATCATCCCCTACCTCGCCGACGCCGCGCGGGTGATCCGTCCGGCCAACTTCTCGTCCGAGGCGCCGGGCCGGGGGCTGGTCGTAGCCGAGGCGGCCGACGGGACGCCGGTCGCCGTGCTCAACCTCCAGGGCAGCCTGTTCATGCAGACGCCGGTCAGCCCGTTCGAGGTACTGGACGCGCTGGTCGAGGAGGCTCGCGCGAGCGCTCGCGTCGTGATCGTCGACTTCCACGCCGAGGCGACGAGCGAGAAGGTCGCGGTCGCCCGCCTGCTCGACGGCCGCGTGACGGCGGTGATCGGAACCCACACCCACGTGCAGACGAGCGACGCCCGCGTCCAGCCCGGCGGGACGGCGGCGATCACCGACGCCGGGATGACCGGCCCGCACGACTCCGTGATCGGCGTCAAGGCCGAGCTCGCAATCGCGCGCATGCGCACCGGGATGCCGGTCCGGTTCGAGCCGGCCGCGGGCGGCGTCCGGATCGAGGGCGCCGTGGTCGAGTGCGACGCCGAGGGGCGGGCGCTCAGCTGCGAGGCGCTGCGCGTGCCGGTGCCAGCAGGGTCGTGAGCAGTGCCAGCAAGGTCAGGTCGCGGGCCAACACCGAGCCATGACGGAAACGCGTGCGAGGCCGCGCGCAAGGTCGAAGTAGCGCGTCGGGAACCAGAGCTGGGTCAGGACGAGCGCGAGCCCGAGCAGGGCTGACGCGGCGAGCCCGCGCCGGCCGCGGACGAGCGGCACGAGCGGCAGCAGCCAGATCATGAACTGCGGCGAGAGCACCTTGTCGAAGGCCACGAAGGCCGTCACGCACGCTGCCGAGTAGCGGACGAGCCGCTCCGGGTCGGGCGGGCCGAGGGCGAACGCCGTCCAGGCCCCGAGCAGGACGGCGGCGAGCAGGAGCGTCTGCACCAGCCCGAGCGAGTCGGGCAGCGAGCCTGTGAGGTTCTGCGAACCGTGGCTCGTGATCACGTGGAGGTGCAGCCCGCCGGCCTGGTGCGCGGCGAGCAGGATCGACGAGCCGAGGCTCTCGATCTGCAGCGGCCGGCCGGCCTGGTCGTGGACGCTCGTCCAGAGCCCGTGCGGCGCGAGGGCGGCGAACGGCACGACGATGACGGCGACGGCCGCGGCGGCCACGCCGAGGCAGACGAGGGCCTCGCGCCGGCCGCGCGTGCGCCAGACGTACGCGACCGCGGGCGGGACGAGCACGCCCGGAAAGATCTTCGCGGCGAAGCCGACCCCGAGCGCAGCGAAGCCGAGCCGCTCCCGCCGGCCCAGGATCGCGGCGAGGCCGGCGACGGCGAGCGCGGTCGGCCAGATGTCGTAGCGGTAGATCAGCACCGAGCCGAGCGCGAGCGGCGCGAGCGCGAAGAAGAAGAGCGCCCCCGCATAGCGCCTGGTCGAGGCGCGCAGCGACTCGAGCGCGCCGGCCATCGCCACCATCGCCCCTCCGGCGAGCAGGCCGACGAGCACCTGGAACTCCCACTGGAAGCGGTTGAAGCCCGGCTTGCCCAGCGCAGGGAGCGCGAACAGCGGCAGCGAGCCCGGCGGGTACTCGACCTTGAAGTCGCGGTAGGGAAGCTCCCCGTGGGCGATCGCGATCCCGTAGCGGTAGTACTCGACCGTGTCGCGAATCAGCTTGTGGTGGTAGAAGCCGACGTAGAGGAGCGAGAACGAGACGAGGAAGGTCCCGAGGGCCGCGTAGAGGATCCGCTTTCTCAGGAGGCCGGCCTCGTGCGGGCGGCGAGCGGCACCTGTTCCCGCTGCCGAACGGTTGCGCGGTCGGCAGCCGGGGCGAGCACGGCGAAGGCCGCAAAGGGGAAGAACCAGGGCAGGTAGAGGTAGAACCAGTGCGTCAGCACCAGCTCGAAGCCGAGCAGGAGCGCCGCCGTGAGCGCGGCGAGTTGCAGCGGCGACTTTCGGCGCGGCAGGAAGTAGGCGGCGACTGCGCCGGCGACGAGCGCGCCCTCGAGCACGCGCTGCAGGATGTGCAGGTCGGGGAGGCCGGCGTGGTACTGCCGCCAGTCCCAGATCGAGAAGGGCGACTCGCGCCGAAGCTGCCAGCTCAGCGTCCGCGTCCAGAAGTCGTGCGCGGCGGCGAGCGGGTGCCCGTCGAGGAGGAGGATCGAGAAGGCGGCGAGCGTGGCGAGGACGAAGGCCGCGAGGAAGACGAGCTTCTGGCGGGGCTTGGCGAGCGCGTCCGGGTACGAAGCCCAGAGCGGCGCCAGCAGCAGCGGCGCGAACTTCGTCCAGCCGGAGAGCGCCACCGCCGCGCCGCGGGCGGCAGGCGACGTGACGAGCCAGAAGCCCCAGATCAGGAAGAGCGGCGGCAGCGCGTCGTTCGTGTTCGAGCTCGAGACGTACTGCGTGAACGGGTAGGCCACCCAGGCGAACGCCAGCGTCGCTGCGAGCCGCGTGCCGCCGAAGCGGAGGCCGACCAGGGCGAGGCCGAGCAGGCAGAGGAGGTCGAACGCGATCGAGCTCGCGTGCGCGGCCGGGAGGTCGTCCCACTTGCCGCTCCAGCCGAAAGCCAGGTAGCCGGGCAGGTAGGCCTCGTAGGCGACCGGCCCGTAGGTGTCGCCCTGCGGGTTGGCCGACTCGCAGCGACCGTCGGCCTGGATCCGCTCGCGGATCTCGCCGTCGGCGTCCTTCGGCCCGCAGGCCTTGAGGTCGTCCTCGACCGGGAAGTGCCCGTACGGCGACTGGCCGTGCGCGATCCGCTCCGCGCCGATCACCCCCGAGTAGCCGACGTCGATCACGTTCGACGAGCTGACGTTCAGCCCGACCCGGAAGCCGGCGAGGAAGATCGTCGCCGCGACGAGCGCCCAGACCGGCCAGACCGGCGCCGACGCGGTCGCGAGCCGCCCGCGCCACGCGCTCCAGACCATCCGCACGAGCAGGTAGACGAGCGGCGGGTAGACGAGCGGAACGCTCGTGAAGACGTCGCCGTGGTTGAAGTAGAGCAGCGAGACCGAGAACGAGAGGAGCACGAGCAGGTCGAGGTTGCGGATGTTCAGCGGGCGCCGCAGGTCGGCCAGACCGAGCAGGAAGACCGCGCAGAAGCCAAGCCAGATCCCGGCGTTGTTGATCTCGTTGCCGCCGAACGCGCCGGGGTAGCCGCGCGCCATCTTCCAGGCGACCTGCGGGCCGGTCCACGCCTCGGTGACCGCGCCGCTCTTGTCGTCGACCCGGCCGGTCGCGATCTCGCCGGCCACGCCCCACCAGACATTGACCTTCCAGCTGCCGTTCGCGTAGGTCGCATCGGTTGTGCGTCCCTTCTCCGGGTAGCGGTCGAGCCAGGAGGCGACCTTGCGGTAGGTCAGGAAGATCCGGGTCACCTCGGCCTTGGTCAGCCGCGGCTCGGGCGGCTGCAGCGAGGAGGCGGGCAGCGGCTTGTGCCGCGGGGGAGCGGCCGTCGCGAGCGCGGGGGCCGCCAGCGCGGCGGCTACGACAGCGAGCGCGGCTACGCGACCCTTCATCAGAGCCGATCTCGGTAGAAGGGCAGCTTCCTTCTGCATCCCAGACGGTGCGTCAGACGGCCGCACCGGCAAAGCCGGCACGGCCTCTTTGGTCGGCGTCGCAAGCGAGCGCCTCAGCCTAGCGCCGGTGCCGAACGCGAAACGACCAGAGCTTGTTGCCGATGAAGTTCAGCGGCGTGACGAGCACGACCGCGATCGCCTGGGCCAGCACCTTGTCGACGCCGAAGGCGATCAGCCCGGTCAGCAGGGCGAGATTGGCCGCGTAGGCGACGAGCGCGACGATCAGGAAGCGGAGGCCCTGCCAGCCGACGTGGCCGCGCTGGTCGTGGAAGGTCCAGAGCCGGTTCCAGATGTAGTTGTTGGTGACCGCGACCACGAACGAGCAGGTCGCCGCGACCGCGTAGTGAAGGCCCGCTTCCTTGAGGAGGATGGTGTAGACGACGAGGTTGATCGCATACCCCGTCGCGCCGACCACGGAGAACTTGGCGAGCTGCACCCAGTTGTGCGGCCGACTGAGCGCGCGGGCCGCACGGGAGCGGGAGAGAACGGCTGTGGGCGAGAACGCCATCGGCGCCCGAGCCTAGCGGCTCCGCATGGCGGAACCCGCCTGCAACGCCTTGCGACCGGCACGCTTTCCTCACATTCGCGTCACACACGCGCGCGCCTTTCGGCGATAGGCTCGCAGCGGGGAGGAGGTCGGCTGTGCCTAGAACAGAGGCCGTTTCAGCGGACGCGGAAGCCCGTCTCGCCCACCGGTTCCTCGAGCTCGACGTCGACCGCCTCGACCTCGGCGCCCGCCGGCCCTCGGCGGCACCATTCGACCATCGAATCGACGCGGTCGTCCTCGCCCTCGAAGGCGGCCTCGACGCCCCCGTCGGGCAGGTTGCGGATCCAGCCCGCGACTCCCAGCGACTCGGCCCTCGCCCGCGCCTCGGCGCGGAAGAAGACGCCCTGCACGCGGCCTCGCACCTGAACGCGCGCCCGCGTCACTCGGCGTAACCCTCCGCGCCGACGAGCGGGACGAACCGGCACGGGACCGAGTGGATCACGGCCGGTCCCTCCGGGCTGTGGACGATCACCTCCAGCCGCTGGGCCCGCGGCCCTCCCACCGGAACGACCAGGCGCCCATCGGCGCGTAGCTGCTCGTAGAGCGTCTGCGGGAAAGCCGGCGCAGCGGCCGCAACCGCAATCCTGTCGTAGGGCGCGCGCTCGGGCCAGCCGAGGGTCCCGTCGCCGACCACGACCTCGACGCCCTCGTAGCCGGCGGCCGCGAGGTTCACGCGCGCCTGCTCGGCCAGCTCAGGGATCCGCTCGATCGCCACCACCTCGCCCCCGAGCTCCGCCAGGATCGCGGCCTGATAGCCGGAGCCGACGCCGACGTCGAGGACGCGCAGCCCCGGCCGCACGGCGAGGGCCTCGACGATCACGGCGACCATGTACGGCTGCGAGATGGTCTGGCCGTGCCCGATCGGGAGCGCAGCGTCGTCATAGGCGCGCTGCCGCTCGGCCTCGGGGACGAACAGCTCCCGCCGCACGCACCCGAGCGCGCGGAGAACCTGCTCGTCCTCGATGCCGCGGGCGCCAAGCTGGCGCCCGACCATCCGTTCGCGGGCGCGGGCGAGATCGTCAGGCGGCATCGGCCGCGTCACGCCCACTGACGCCGAAGTGCGCCAGCGCGAGCTGCTTCAGGTCGACGATCCGGCGCGGCACGGGCGCGTCGATCCCCACGGTCAGCATCGGCACCTCCGAGTCCCCCGCGTCCAGGGAACCGTGGCTGCCGCCGCCGAGATGGCTCCGCCCGGCAAGATCGGTCAGCTCGACGCCCGCCGGCGGGGAGACGATCAGCTCGCCGGCGTTCGGGTTCGCGAGCGCGCACCAGGCCCGCTCGAGCGCATCGGGCTGGTCGAGCAGCCCGGGGTCGCCGCTGGTCTTCCAGCCGCGCTCGGCCGGCGCGAAGCGCAGCTCCTCGCCGTCCCGCCGCGCGACCGCCTCGGCGCCGTCCCGGTAGAGGACGACCTCGGCCGCGGCCGAGCCGTCCAGCCGCCGTGCCAGCTCGTCGGGCTCCTCCCGGCAGCGGGGCAGCCGGTAGACCATGCCGGCGCGGTTCGAGGCGGTGACGAGCACGCCGTCCACGGAGGCGAAGGGCGTCTCGAGCGACTCGGCCCGCTCGACCTGGGTCTGGCCGTGGTCCGAGCACACCACGACCGCGTAGCGCTCGAGGAACTCGTCAGGCCCGCCGGCCGCCTCGATCAGGGCGCCGACCGCCGCGTCGCTCCGGGCGAGCGCCACCTGCGTCGCCTCCGGCCCGAGCGCGTGGGAGGCAAAGTCGTAGTCGGGCAGGTAGTAGAAGAGGAAGTCGAAGCCGTCGCGGGTGACCAGCCAGCGCCCGACCGCCGCTGCGTAGGCGTCGATCGAGCCGGCCGAGCGTCCGAAGACCCCGACGGGCGCCCCGGTCACGTCGGACTCGAAGAGGCTGTAGAAGAAGAAGCGCCGTGGCCCGAACGCCGGCGCGAGGCCGGGCAGCACCGCGCGGTGCCGCGTCCGGCCGCGGTAACAGGTGACGTTCACCGCGGCCGCGGTCAGGCCGGTGTCCTCGAGCGCCTCGTAGACCGTCACCGCGTCGCGGCCGAGATGCTGCTCGTTCATGTTGAAGACGGCGTTGAGGAACGACCTGCGCGTGCCGGCCGCGCGGATCGCCGCGAATGACGAGCCGTACTCCACGACGCGGCGGTCGCCGCGGTTGTACCAGACCAGGTGCGGAATCCGGTGCACGTCAGGGTGGGCGCCGGTGGCGATCGACGAGAGGCAGACCGGCGTCAGCGAGGGGAAGGTCGAGACACCGCGCCCGTAGCTGCCGTGCCCGGCGAGGAACGCGAGCGCCGGAGTCGTCCCGCTCTCGACGGCATCCTCGAACACCGCGGGCGTCAGGCCGTCGATCACGACGAGGATCAGCTTCACCGAGGTCGCCCTCAGTCTCGCGCGAGGCTGCGGAGCCCCGCGTGGCGGGCCGGCCGCCGCTTGCGGGCGCGGGCCGCGAGCACCGGCACTCCGGCGGCCTCGAGGAACCCGACCACCGGCACGAGCGCGAGCAGCGCCAGGACGAGCCCGCCGAGAACGCCCAGCGCCGCGGTCCCGCCTCGCGTGCCGCCGCGCGCAAGCATCCCGGCAACCACGCCTGAGACGGCGATGGTGGCGAGAACGGCTCCCACCGCTCCGGCGACCGCCTCGCCCCAGCCGAAGGCGTAGCCGGCCGCGGCTGCGGCAACGGCGGCGGCCAGCGCCGCGACGGCCACCATGAGCCCGCGCCGCGGGGCGAGCAGCCCGGCGAGCGCCGTGCCGATCGCCGTTCCGAGCCCGAGGAAGAGCCCGATTCGGTACCACTCCCACATCGCCGCGAGAGTGTAGACGCGCCTCTGCGGCAGGTGTTTGAGGGGCCGTCTGCAGGGAAAAAGAAGATTGCAGCTCTCCGTCTCTTCTCAAACCGACGGAATAGCTCTGACCGATCCCCTGCCTCTGCGCCGCCTGTGGCTTCAACCCTCCAACCGGCGGATGACCGCCAGGCCGAACTCGGCCGCGCGGGCGCCGTCGATCACACGGTGGTCGAAGGTGACCGCGATCGTCCCGACCGGCCGGACCACCACCTCGCCGTCACGCACGACCGGGCGGTCGGCGACCCGCCCGACGCTGAGGATTGCGACCTCGGGATGGTTGACGATCGGCGTCGTCAGCAGGCCGCCCAGCTTGCCGGCACTCGTGACGGTGAAGGTCGAGCCGCGCAGCTCCTCGGGTTTGAGCGTGCCCTCGCGGGCGGCCTCGGCCAGACGCGAGACCTCGGCCCCCAGCTCGTCGGCGCTCGCCGTGTCGCAGCCGCGCACGACCGGGACGACGAGGCCGTCGTCGGTCTGGACCGCGACGCCGAGGTCGTAGCGGTCGAGGTAGACGATCTCGTCGCCCTCGAGCCGCGCGTTCAGCTCCGGAAACTCGCGCAGGCTCTCGGCGACCGCCTTCAGCACCGTCGGCACGAGCAGCTTGAGGTCGACACCGCCGAAGTCGCACTCCTCGACCCAGGTGACCGGCGGGACCTCGCGGTGTGCGCGGGCCATGTGCTCGGCCACGAGCCGCCGCACCCCGCGAAGCCGCTCGCGCCGTCCCTCCGGGCCCTGTCCAGGGGACAGTCCCTCGGACCCGGCCGCGCGCCGCACGTCTGCTTCGGTCACACGTCCCTGCGGCCCCGTCCCTTCCACTGTGGAAAGGTCGATTCCGAGCTCCCCGGCCATGCGCCGAACGAGCGGCGTCGCCCGCACCCGCCCCGTTTGGCCATGGCCCAGGGACTGTCCCTGGGACACGGCCGAAACGGACGAGGCGGCGGCCTCCGCGCGTGGTTCGTCCGGGGCCACGCCATCGCCACCGATCACGACGAGCACCGTGCCGACCGGGACGACGTCGCCTTCGGCGACAAGGATCCGCGCGACCAGCCCGGCGGCCGGCGAAGGGATCTCGACCGTCGTCTTATCGGTCTGGATCTCGACCAGCGGATCGTCCTCCGCGATCTCCTGGCCCTCGGCGACGAGCCAGCGCGCAACCTCGCCCTCCGTTAGCCCCTCGCCCAGATCCGGCAGCTTGAACTCGTACGCCACGGCGCGGAATCTAGAGGACGCGCGTGCCCGCGGCGTCGTACGCCTCCAGCTGCGCCGAGGCGACCGGGCTGCCGGCGAGCCCGTCCCGGAACAGCGCGAACAGGATCGTGTCCCGCGGCTCCTCGCCTGGCGCCGAGATCAGCCTTCGGCGGAGCCGCGCTTCCTCGACGAACCCGAGCTTGCGGGGCACGGCCGCGCTGCGCTCGTTCTCCGGATCGACGCGGATGTCGATCCGGTCGGCGCCGCACAGCTCGAGCCCGACTCGCGCCAGCGCCGCGGTCGCCTCGGTCGCGTAGCCCCGGCCGATCGCGGAGGCCCGGATCCAGTAGCCGATCTCGAGCGAGATGTCGTCCCCGGCCCGCGGGTGCAGCCCGCTCCCGCCGACGACCTCGGATTCGTCGGCCGAGAAGAGGCCGTAGACGAAGTTCTCGCCGCGGTCGAACTGGCCGCGAAACACCCGCAGCAGCTGCACCTTCTGCTCGAGCGACTGCGGCTCGTCGCGGGCCCACGGCATCCAGGGCCGCAGGTGCTCGAGGCTCGCGTCGACCGCCTCCTTCGCCAGCGGCGCGTCGGCCGGCTCCCAGCAGCGCGCGACGAGGCGCTCGGTCAAGACCCGGTACGGCGGATCCGTCAGAACTCGAGCAGCCTTCGCGCAGCGTCGGCGACGCGCTCGGCCGACGGCATGTAGGCGTCCTCGATCTGCCAGTACGGGTAAGGAACGTCGTAGCCGGTCACGCGGACGACCGGGGCGCGCAGGTCGAGCATCGCCTTCTCGGCGAGGATCGCCGCCAGCTCGGCGCCGTAGCCCGCGGTCCGGGGCGCCTCCTGGACGATCACGACCCGGCCCGTCCTGGCCGCCGCGGCCAGCAGCGCCTCTTCGTCGAGCGGCTTCAGCGTGCGGATGTCGAGGATCTCGACCGAGGCGTCCAGCAGATCGGCCGCCTGCTCGGCCACCGGCACCATCGCCCCGTACGCGACGAAGGTCAGGTCGTCTCCCTCGCGGACGGTGCGCGCGAGACCGAGCGGCGTGAGGTGCTCGCCCTCCGGCACCTCGCCGCGCAGCGTCCGGTAGTGAAGCTTCGGCTCGAGCACGACGACCGGATCGGGATCGCGGATCGCCGCCGCGAGCAGCCCCTTCGCGTCGGCCGGCGTTGACGGAATCGCCACCTTCACGCCCGGGGTGTGCGCGTAGTACGCCTCCGGCGAGTCGTCGTGGAGCTCCGGCGCCCGCACGCCGCCGCCGTAGGGCATCCGCACGACGATCGGGAAGCCCATCGTGCCGCCGGTCCGCCAGCGGTAGCGGCCGACGTGCGTGATCAGCTGGTCGAGGCACGGGTACGAGAAGGCGTCGTACTGCATCTCGCAGACCGGCCGCCAGCCGGCCATGCAGAGGCCGACCGCGGAGCCGAGGATCCCGGCCTCGGCGAGCGGCGTGTCGACGCAGCGTTCCGGGCCGAAGCGGTCGAGCAGCCCCGCGGTCGCGCGGAAGACGCCGCCGGCGCGGCCGACGTCCTCGCCCATGACGAGCACGTCGGGGTCGCGCTCGAGCTCGACGACAAACGCGTCGTTGATCGCCTCGACCAGCGTCAGCTCAGGCATTCCTGCCTCCCTGACCGGCGGCGCCTCCCGGCCGGCGGAGCCGGCCTCCGCCGCCGCCTCTCGCTCCTGTCGGCGCGCTGCTCTCCGGGCCCGTGCTCGACGCACTGTGCCCTCCGGCATCGCACCGCCAGGAGCGAGTCAGGAAGCCAGGAACGCGTGAGCAGCGCTCAGCCATCGAGCACCCTCCGCAGCTCGGCGAGGTCCTGCTCGAACGAGGCGGGCGGGTCGACGAAGGCATGCGAGAAGACGAGCGACGGGTCCGGCGGCGGCTCGGCCTCCGCGGCAGCGATCCCCTCGCGCATCAGCTCCCCGGCCTCCGCCCGCACAACATCCGCGGCCTCCTCCGAGAGCAGGCCGAGCCGGCGCAGGTACGCCTCGTAGCGGCCGACGCACTCGCGCTGCTTCTCCTCCTCGACGCGAGCCTCGTCGATGTAGGCGGACGGATCGTCGGCGGTCGCGTGCGGCGCGGCGCGGTAGGTGACCGCCTCGATGAAGGTCGGCCCCTCCCCGGCCCGGGCCCGGGCGACCGCCTCGCGCGTCGCCTCGTAGACGGCGAGGACGTCGCCGCCGTCGACGCGCACCCCGGGGATCCCGTAGCCGGCGGCCTTGTCGGCCAGCGTCTCCGCGGCGGTCTGCGCCGAGAGCGGCGTCGAGATCGCCCACTGGTTGTTGTTGCAGAAGAGGACGAGCGGCGCCCGCATCACCGCGGCGAGGTTGGCGCCCTCGTGGAAGGAGCCCTCCGAGGTGGCGCCGTCGCCGAAGTACGCGATCGCGCAGGCGCTCTCGCCGCGCAGCTTCTTGCCCCAGGCGAGCCCGGCGGCATGGGGCACGTGCGTGCCGATCGGGACGCAGATCGAGGCGACGTTCCAGTCGAGCGGGTTCCACCAGCCGGCCGGGTGGCCGCGCCACCACGAGAGCACCGTCGACGCCGGCAACCCGCGCAGCAGCCCGATCGCCGACTCGCGGTAACTCGGGAAGATCCAGTCCTCGCGCTCGAGCGCGAACACCGAGCCGGCCTGCATCGCCTCGTGGTTCCAGAAGATCGCGTAGGTGCCGATCCGGCCCTGGCGGTGGTAGACGAGCGAGCGCTCGTCGTAGGTGCGGAGCAGCACGAGCCAGCGGTGCAGCTCGAGCAGGTCGTCCTCGGAGAGCCCGTCGACCTCGCCGTCGGGAACGCCCTCCCCGTCGCCGATCACGCGCCTCAAGTCCTGCTCAGCCGGAAGCACTCGCGCCATGCGGCCGAATCTACCGAACGCGCAGCCGCGCGACGGTTGCGACGACGGCGAGTGCCGCAGCGGCCGCGACAACGCCTACGAGCTCGAGCCCGACGCCGCCCCGGAGCGGCGCGCCTGCGGCGAGCACGACCAGCCCTGCGAGCACCGCGCCCCCCGCGCACGAGAGGGCGATGACCGCCAGTCGATTGGCGAGCACCGGCAGCTCGGAGAAGGCCGGCACACGCGGCTCGATCGACCACCAGGCGAGCTCCGCGGCGAGCAGGAAGCCGGCCGCGTAGAGCGGCGTCCAGGGGTCGGCGTGGGCCGGCCCGGTCGCAAGCCGCACCGCCTGCTCGGCCCCGAGCAGCGCGATCCCGGCCGCGAGAGCCGCGCTCCACCGAACCGCCAGCCCCCCGGCGAGGCAGAGCAGCCCGCCGCCACCGAGGCCGATGAGCAGCCAGCCGTCCACCGGCCCCTTCCCGAGGCCGGGGGCGGCGAGAGCCGCCGCGACGGCGAGCGCGCCGGCCGCGGTCGCTAGACGCGCACCATGCGGGCGTGGCGCCTGAATCCCCTCACCTCCTCGAGCGCGGCCTGCAGCGGCACGCCCTCGCGCCACTCGACGACCGGAACGCCAAGGCGCAGGTAGCGCGAGCGCAGCGCCTCGCGACGGAGCAGCCACAGCCGCCACGCCAGCTCGTCCAACCGGCCGCCGCCGGCCGCTGCGAACGGAACCGGGGAGATCTCGATTACGGCCAGGTCGAACCCGCGGGCGCGCAGGTCGAGCAGCGCGCGCACCGCCCGCTCGTCGAGCAGCGGCGAGAGCGCGAGCACGAGCGCCTTCGGCGGCAGCGTCCGCACCGGCAGCAGGTCGATGTCCTTCCAGGCGTAGCTGAGGAAGATCTCCGCGTCGAGCAGCGAGTCGAGCACGCGGTAGAGCTGGACGACCCCGCTCGACACCGTCAGCCAGTTGAGCACGCCGCCGAAGGCGACCAACCCGACCCGGTCCTTCTCGCGGAGGTACTCACGCGCGAGCGAGGCCGCGGCGCCCACCGCCTGGTCGAGCGTGCTCTCGTCGACGAGCCTCGCCTCGAGGAACGTGTCGAGGAAGATGACGACGTCCGAGTTCCGCTCCGGATGCGTCTCGGTCACCCACGGCTCGCCGCGCCTGGCGGTTGCCCGCCAGTTGATGCGGCGGACACGGTCGCCGGGCTCGAAGGGCCGGAGGTCGGCGAACTCGATCCCCTCGCCCCGGGCGCGCGGCACCTGGTTGCCCGCGAAGGCCTGCGTCTCGAGCGGGCGCAGCAAACGCCGCAGCGTCTCGCCGTGCGGGTAGACCTTCAGCGGCCGCTTCCGCTCGATCGTCCACTCGTGCACCAGCAGCCCGAACGGGTCCTGCGAGCGGAGGACGAGCTCGCCGACGACGTACGCGCCCCAACGGTCGCAGCGGAGCGTGTGCTCGATCGTCCGGCGCTCGTCGGCGGAGAGGCTGATCAGCTGCGGGTTCGGCGTCTCGGCGACGAGCCCGTCCGGCAGGTCGAGCAGCAGCTCGAGGCGCGTGAGCGGGCGCTGCGTCCAGAGCTCGAGCTCGGCCTCGACGGTCTCGCCCTGCACCTGGCGCTCGTGGTCGAGCTCCAGGAGCGCCTTCGGTTCGGGCTCCTCCGCCAGCGACAGGCCGACGACGAGGACGGCGGCGAACGGCGCTGCGAGCGCGACGAGCTCCGGGCGGCCGGCGACGAGCGCGGCGAGCAGCCCCAGGCCGGCCAGCGCGGTGTAGGCGCCGAGCTTCGGCGTCGCCCTTCGCGCGGTGCCGAGATCAGCACCAACGGCTCGACCGGTCATTTCAGTGTCATTCGGCCGCCGACGTCGCCTCGGTCTCGGCCTTCGGAGTCGGCACCTGGTCGAGCAAGTCGATGACGATGTCCTCCGGCCGCAACCGCTGCACCCACAGCTCCGGCCGCAGCGACAGCCGGTGCGCCAGCGCCGGCACCGCGACCGACTTCACGTCCTCGGGGACGACGTAGTCGCGGCCGGCCAGCGCCGCCCGGCAGCGCGAGAGCTTGAGCAGGGCGAGCGAGCCGCGCGGGCTCGAACCGACCTGCACGCCGGAGGCGCCGCGCGTGGCCGCGACCAGGTCGACCATGTAGAGCCCGACGCTCCGGTCGACGTGCACCTGCTCGACGGCCGCCTGCATCTCGAGCAGCTCCTCACGGCCGACGACCGGCTCGAGCTCGATCTCGTCCGCGGCCCGGGCCAGCCGCCGCTCGAGCACGTCCCACTCCTCCTCGCGGCCCGGGTAGCCGACGCCGATCCGGAGCAGGAAGCGGTCGAGCTGCGCCTCCGGCAGCGGGTAGGTGCCTTCGTACTCGATCGGGTTCTGGGTCGCGAGCACGAGGAACGGCCGCTCCAGCGGTCGCGTCTCGCCCTCGATCGTGACCTGCCGCTCCTGCATCGCCTCGAGCAGCGCGGCCTGCGTCTTCGGAGGAGCGCGGTTGATCTCGTCGGCGAGCAGGAGGTTGGTGAAGATCGGGCCGGCCCGGAACTCGAAGTCGGACTCGCGCTGGTTGAAGATCGAGGAGCCGGTGACGTCGGAGGGCATCAGGTCGGGCGTGAACTGGATCCGCGTGAAGCCGATGCTCGTCACCTGCGAGAAGGCGCGGGCGATCAGCGTCTTGGCCAGGCCGGGGAAGTCCTCGATCAGCACGTGCCCGTCGGCGAGCAGTCCCAGCAGGACGAGCTCGAGCGGCCTCGCGCTTGCCGACGACGGCGCGCTCGACCTCGGCCAGGATCCGCTCCGACCGCTCGGCCAGCTCCTGGATCGTCACTGTATGGACTCCAGCCGGTCGATCGCGCGCTCGAGGGTCGCCGGTGGGGCTCCCGGCTCGAAGCGGCGGTGCGGGGCGGCGCGGTCGGGCCTGACGATCTCCCAGAGCTCCTCGCCGAGGGCCTGCTCTACCTGCGGGCCGCCCGCGTCCAGGCGCAGGCCGCGCCGGTCGGCGAGCCGCTGCTCCGCGATCTCGCGCAGGACGGGACGCAGGCGGTAGTGGAGGTCGAAGGCGGTCGTCGACGCAAGCGTCAGGAGGCGCTCGGTCCGCTCCAGGTCGGGCGGCCGCTCCGGCTCCCGCTCCTCCCGCTCGAGCGCCTCCGCCAGCGCCGAGCCCCCGGCCGGCGGGAACGCCTGCCGCGTGGCGACGACCGCCGTGAGGACGGCGAACGCGCCGGCGACCAGCACGAAGACGTCGAGCTCGAGCGCCCCCCGGCCGGGCGCGGCCGCGTGGACGACCGCCAGCACGACAGCGGCGAGGCCGATGCCGAGCGCCGCGCCGCCGAGCAGCCGCTTCACGCCGCCTCCCTCGCCTGCGGCTCGGTCGCACGGGGGAAACCAGCTTTCCCCCGTGTGCCCCCTTCTTCTTCTGAGCTCGCCTCAGCCCACGCGCCGCGCAGGTCGGCGCGTGCTCTGAGGAAACAGATCCGGGGCACCTCCCGGTTCCCCATAACCCCCTCCCCGCAGCCGCTCACGCGGCTGCCTCCGCCGGGTGCTCGAGCTCGACCCGCAGCCCGGAGAGCGCCTCGATCGCCTCGGCCTTCATGCCGGCGTCGATCTCATGGGTGCTGAACTTGGCCCGCGCGAACAGCTTCGTCAGCCGCTCGGCCGCGAAGGCGCTCACCTGGAGCCGGTCGAGCACGCGCGCGAGGTACTCGAGCGGCGCCTCGGCCGGCTGCCGCGGGACGCCGTACGCCGCGAAGGTCTGCTCCATCCGCGCGTAAGTCCTGATCACGGCCGTCCGCGGGTCGACCTCGCCGCGAAGATCCTCGAGCGTGTCCTTGAGCACGACATCGAGCGCGGCCGCCAGCTCGGCCTCGGCGTCCCACTCCCCGCCGGCGCGCCGCCGGTGAACCGCCGCAGCGGCCGCGACGACGGCGAAAGAGACCAGTAGCGAGCCGAGGATGTACAGCGCAAGCCAGTCGGAGCTTTGGCTCTTCGCCTTCTTCGACGGAGAGTGTGAGATCCCCGAATTGGCGTGCGGGGTCTTCCGTGGCTGAGGCCCGGAACGTGGAGGCCTCGAACGTGGAAGGAGTCGAAGAAGAAGCGAACGGAGGCGAGGAGCGCAAGCAGGATCCCGACGGTCACCAAGGTACGCCGCCAGCTCGCCTTGCCCTGGAGTGCCGCCTCTTTTCGGCGATAGGCAAGTGACCAGACGACGAGGAGCGCGCCGAACGGGAAGAGGATGATCATCGAGACGACCAGGTAATGGATGAGCAGCGTCGGCGCGTGCTCCGGAGAGGCCCCGGCGCCGCCGCCCGGCCGGTGCGCGCGGCTCGCGACCGCGACCAGCGCGAGGAGGGCCAACAAGGCCGCGCCGCTGATCGCGAGCCTCCGCGCGTTGCTCATGGTGAAACCCTAGATGAGCACCGTGAGCGCGCTGCGCTCGGCCTCGAAGACCGCCTCGGTGACGTCGCCGAGGTCCTCGCCGTCGGCCTGAAGCGGAAGCGGCCGGTCGCAGGCGATCTCGATCCGGTCGAGGTCGTGCCCGTAGAGCACGTCCGCTGCCTCGATCTGCCCGCGGCCGCGCAGCAGATAGCGGAGATAGCGCGGAACCGAGCGCGTCGCGACACTCACCGGGGCGACCAGGTCGAGGCCGAGCTCGAACCGCGCCTCGGGAGCCGCGTGGATCGGGACGGGCCCGGCGTACGTGTACGGATCGGTGTTCGCCACCAGCACGAAGGCCGCGCGCCCGAAGCCGCGGACCTCGAGCGCCGGCTCGAACCGGCCGTGCCTCGCCGCCAGCAACCGCACCGCGGCGGCGATGTAGGCGGCGTCGCCGGGGCGTCTGCCGTCCTCGCTCCGCCCGAGCGCGTCCACCCGTCGCACGAGCTCGCCGTCGAGCCCGATCCCGGCGGAGAAGCCGAACCGCCTGCCGTTCACGCGCCCGACCGAGATCGTCCTCGTCCGGCCCTGCTCCAGCGCCTCGGCGACGGTGCGCGCGGCGGCGACCGCATCGCGGGGCAGCCCCAGCGCGCGCGGCAGCACGCTCGTCCGCCCGCCCGGGAGGAACCCGAGCGGCACCTCCGCCGGTGCGCCGTTCAGCGCCTCGTTGAAGCCGCCGTCGCCGGAGTAGACGACAAGCGCGTCGCCCACCGCGGCAGCCGCCAGCACAGCGCCGTGGCCCGGCCGCTCCGTCAGGAGCGTGCGAACGGTCCCGGCGCGGCCGAGCTCGCGCTCCACGGCCCGCACGCGCTCCTCGGTGACGGCGCTGGCGAACGGGTTCACGATGAGGACGATCTCCATGAGCGACAGTCAGCCGGGCGTCGCGTAGCCGCGCATGCCGTTTAGCAGCAGGTCATAGAAGCGGTCGGCGAGCTCGTCCGTGTCGCGGCCCGGCGTGAGCCAGGTGTAGGCCCAGTTAGCGGCCGAGAGCGCGAGCAGCGCGGCGGTGGAGTCGTCGAGGTCGCTGCGCAGCTCGCCGAGGTCGCGACCCTCGCGGAAGAGCGCGCGGATCCGCTCCTCGTAGCGGCGCCGCTCGGCCAGGATCTCGTCGCGCCGCTCGCCCTCGAGGTAGCGCCACTCCTGGACGAAGACCGTCGCCACGTCGAGCTGGTCGGCGACGACGCGCAGGTGTGAGCGGAGGGCGAGCCGGATCTTCTCGGTCGCCGGCAATTCCTCCGGTATCGAATCGAGACCGGCGTGGAACGCGCGCGCCCCCTCCGCCATCGTCTCGTAGAGCAGGTCCTGCTTCGACTTGATGTGCGCGTAGAGCGAGCCCTTCTGGACTCCGAGCGCCTCGGCGATCTCGCCGATCGAGGTCCCGTGGTAGCCCTTCTGGGCGAAGAGGCGCGCAGCCTGGCGGGTGAGCTCCTCGCGCCTGGCGCTCACCGGCGGAACACCTCGGCGGCCGCCAGGTGGAAGCCGGGTGGAAGGCCGGCCGCCTCGAAGGTGGCCGCGATCTCCTCCATCTCGCCGACCCAGCGCCAGCCCTTGGTCTCGGCGGAGCGCTCGGCTCGCTCGTAGCGTTCGCGCAGCTCCGGCAGCGAGAGATCCCACTCGGCGAGAAGCGTCTCCTCGACGCCCTCGCGGCGGGCGAGCTCCCGGATCGCGAGCAACATCGCGGCGGTGCCCTTCGACCAGGCCGCATAGGCCATCTTCACCGCCGAGGCGTTCGAGACCAGGCGCGTGTCCAGGACCGTGCCGGCGAAAAGCTCGGCGACCTCCGCGGCTCGCTCGCCGGACAGGTAGAGCCGCGTCGTCCCCGGCTCGCGCGGCGGCGACCCGACGATCCCGCCGTCCACGAACTTGTCGACCACGTCTGCAACCTTCGCCGCGGTCGCCGGTGAGACGGCGTTCGCGTCCACGTACACGCCGCCGAAGCTCCCCAGCGAGGCGGCTACCTCGATCGCCGCGTGCGGCGGGCAGATCGAGAAGACGACCTCGCTGCACGCGACCTCGCCGGCGGTGCGCACGTCCTCGAGCCCGGCCGCCTCGGCGCGCGCCCGCGTCTCGGCGCTGCGTCCCTCGGAGGCCCAGACGACCCGGTGGCCGCGCTCGCGCAGCACGGCGGCGACGGCGGCTCCCATCTCGCCCGGGTGAAGCAGGCCGACCGTGCGCGCAGCCACTACACTGCCAGCCTAACGATCGTTCGGTTGGGAGGACGCGATGACGCAGCGCGAGCAGGAATTCCTCGAGTACGTCCAGTCCGGAGGCCAGGTCGAGACCGACGACTGGATGCCGGACGAGTACCGCGCGCGGCTGCGGAAGTTCATCGAGATGCACGGCAACTCGGAGCTGATGGGCGTGCTTCCCGAGCGCGAGTGGATCCTGCGCGCGCCGACGCTGCAGCGGAAGCTGGCCCTGACCGCGAAGGTCCAGGACGAGGTCGGCCACGCGCAACTGATCTACCGCGTGGTCGAGGACCTCGGCAAGCCGCGAGAGGAGTGCCTGGACGACCTGATCAGCGGCGTGTCGAAGTTCCACAACGTCTTCCACTACCCGACCAAGACCTGGGGCGACGTCGGCGTGATCGCCTGGCTCGTCGACGCGGCGGCGATCATCAGCCAGAAGGCGCTGCTCAAGTGCTCGTACGCGCCGTACGCGCGGATCATGAAGAAGATCTGCTGGGAGGAGTCGTTCCACATCCTCCACGGCCGCGACGTGATCCTGACGCTGATGCTCGGCACGGACGACCAGCGCGAGCTGGTGCAGGAGTCCCTGAACCGCTGGTGGGGGCCGCTGATGCAGTTCCACGGCAACCCGATCCCGGCCGACGAGGACCCGATGGTCGTCTGGCGGATCAAGAGCCAGGGCAACGACGAGGCGCGGCAGCAGTTCCTCGACGGCTACGTGCCGCAGATCTGGGAGCTCGGGCTCACCGTCCCCGATCCGGAGTTGCGGATGGACGAGGAGAGCGGGCGCTGGCTCTACACCGAGCCCGACTGGGACGAGCTCAAGCACGTTGTCACGGGCCACGGCCCGAAGACCGCCGACCGGCTCGACCTGCGCCGCCGCGCCCGCGAGAACTCGGCCTGGGTTCGCAAGGTCCTACTCTCCGAGGCCGCCTGACCCTCCAAGTAACACAGTGTTACTAGGTGACGGTGCCGTGACGAACATCTGGGAGGTCTTCCGGCAGGAGCGCAAGGGGCAGGCGTTTCAGCACGCCGGCTCGGTCGAGGCACCGGACGAGCGGTTCGCCGAGTGGTACGCCCGCGAGCAGTACGGGCGGCGCGGCGAGTCGGCCGCGCTCTGGGTCGTGCGCCGCGACGCGATCCTGCCGATCGAGGAGTTCGTCGACGAGCTGAACCGCAACTACCACCGCGTCGACGGGTATCCCTTGAAAGAAAAGCTGAAGGAGGCTCGTGCAAGAGCGGGCACAGCTGCTCCTCGAGATCGCTGACGACGAGCTGATCCTCGGCTGGCGCGACTCGGAGTGGACCGGGATCGCGCCGTTCCTCGAGGAGGACGTCGCCTTCTCGTCGATCGCGCAGAACGAGATCGGCCACGCGCGGGCGCTGTACGAGGTGGCCGCGCGCGAGCTGGGGACGACCGCCGACGAGCTCGCCTTCGACCGGAAGCCCGAGGAGTACCGCTGCTCTGCCCTGGTCGAGCTGCGCCTGCCCGAATGGGAGCGGACGATCGCGCGGCACGTCCTCTACGAGCAGGCCGACGCGGAGCGGCTCGAGCGGCTGAAGGCATCCGACGACGCCGAGCTTGCAGGCCTCGCCGCGAAGATCGACCGCGAGGAGGTCTACCACCGGCTCCACGCCGAGATGTGGGCGGAGCGGCTGAAGGACGAGCCGCGCTACGACGCCGCGCTCGAGGAGCTGCGCCCGCTCGTCGACCGTCGGAACGGCGGCTCGCCGGAGCTGACGGCGCTGTGGGAGGAGATGACCTCGGTGCGGCGCTCCCAGCCGGCGGGCACGAAGTGGTGACCGAGGCCGAGGTCTGGGAGGCGCTGGCCCGGGTGCCCGACCCGGAGATCCCGGTGATCTCGGTCGTCGACCTCGGCGTCGTCCGTGACGTCCAGATCGAAGGAGAGCGAGTCCACGTCGAATTCACGCCGACCTTCCTCGGCTGCCCCGCCCTGGAGGTGATGCGCGAGCAGATGGCTGAGCGGATCGCGGAGCTCGGCGCCGAGCCGGAGATCGAGGTCGTGCTCGACGACTCGTGGTCGACCGACAAGATCACGGCCGAGGGCCGCGAGAAGCTCCGCGAGGCGGGGTTCGCGCCGCCGCCCCCACGCTCCGCGTGGGAGCGGCGCGAGAAAGGGCCCGCGGATGAACCGCGAGCCCTTTCAGACGGCGTCGCAAGCGCCGCCTCTGGAGCACGGTCGGCAGGCCCGACGCTCGTCCAGCTGCAGGCGAACGGCTTCCGCTGCCCCTACTGCGGCTCGCGCGACACGGCGCTCGAGAACATCTTCGGCCCGACGCCGTGCCGCTCGCTGCGCTACTGCCGCGGTTGCAAGCAGCCGTTCGAGCAGTTCAAGACGATCTAGCTACGACTCGATGCCGACGTTGAAGCTCGGGTAGCGCCCGGTCAGCAACAGCAGGTACGCGTACGTCTGCATCTCGATCCGCAAGGCGAGCGCCGCGAAATTCCTGAGGCCCTCCGGCACGCGGCCTGTGAAAAGCGCGATGAACCAGCTGAAGACCGCGAGCAGGTTGGAGAGGCTGTTGAGGATGTTCACCAGGAACAGCGCCGGGATCGCCAGGATGCCGCGGAAGAAGACGGTCCAGCGGTTCTGCCGCTGCGGCGGGTCGATCTCGATGTCGATCGGGTAGCCGGACGAGCCGGTGAAGCCGGGCCAGGGGTCGGCGATCAGGAGGGCGTACGCGCGCAGGTGTGTCGCAAAGCGCAGGTACGAAGCGAGGAAGTTGTGCAGGCCGTCGGGCGACTGGGCCGTGAAGAGCGTCGCGAACCAGTTCACGATCCAGGCGAGCCACGCGATCACCGACCAGAGCGCTAGCCAGAGCAGGCACGGGATCGCGAGGATCAGGCGGAAGAAAACGGTTAGACGGGTCCGCTGCAGGTCGTCGGTGACGACCAGGCGGATCGGATGCTGCACGGGGGCTGAAGCGGCTGTGGTTTCCATGTGGCGATCCTAACGTCAGTCGATGACGGTGGAAAGACGCGTCAGGAACCCTCGAAGCGCGGCTCGCGTTTCTCGAGGAACGCGTTCACGCCCTCGCGGAAGTCGTTTGTCTGGGTGGCGGCGGCCTGGAGCTGGGCCTCGAGCTCGAGCTGCTCCTCCAGCGTCGAGTGCTCGGCGCTGTCGAAGAGACGCTTGGAGAGCGCGATCCCGCGGGTGGGCATGGCCGCGAGCTCGGCGGCTCGCGCGGCGGCTCGCGCGGCGAGCCGGTCGTCCGGCACGACCTCGGAGACGAGGCCCCAGTCGAGGGCCTCGGCGGCGCCCAGGCGCCGGCCGGAGGTCATCCACTCAAATGCGCGTGCGGTGCCGAGCAGGCGGCGGACGAAGAAGGTGCCGCCCGAGTCGGGGATGAGGCCGATGTTGATGAAGGCCGGGACGAAGGTCGCGCTCTCGGCGGCGATGCGCAGGTCGCAGGCGCAGGCGAAGGAGAGCCCGGCGCCGGCCGCCGGCCCGTTCACGGCCGCGAGGACGGGCTTCTCGAGCTCGCGGACGGCCAGGATCGTCGGGTGATAGGTGCTGCGGAGGCGGTCGGCGATGTCGCCGGCGGCCTCGCGGAACTCGTTCAGGTCCTGTCCGACGCAGAAGCCGCGGCCCGCGCCGGTGACGACCACCGCCCGTACGGACGAGTCGCGCGCGGCCTTGAGTGCCGCGACGAGCTCGGCGTGCATGGCGGCGTTGAAGGCGTTGAGCACCTCGGGGCGGTTGAGCGTGATCTTCAGGACGCCGCCGTCCTGCGTTGTCTCGACCTCGGCCATCGCGCCTCCTCGCTCAACCCGGCGCCGGGGCTCCGGCACCGGAGCGATTGTCACACTCTTGGCACAGGCCGGTCACACACCCGCGCGAATCTCAGCGATACGATCGCCTCGGGGAGGAGGTTGGGTGTGCCTTAAACAGGGGCTCGAGGGGAAGGCAACGTTTCTCTCGATCCGAGCTGGTGCGTTGGACGGCCCGCGCCGGCAAAGCCGTGCCCGGGCTCTTCGGTCGGTGTCGCAGGCGAGCGCCTCAGGCGGCCCCAGGAGCTCTCGGGCACCCCGGGCCTGGTTGCTAGCTTGACCCGATGGCCGAGCTGACCTTCATCGACGCACTCCTCGGCCCCGAGCGGGGCGACTCTGCGCCAGACGGAGTCGACGAGACCGAGGCTCTCGACGCCTACTCGCGCGCGGTGATCGGGGTGGCCGAGCGGCTCGCTCCGTCGGTCGCGAACCTCCGCGTCTCCCACCGCATCCGCGGAGGCCGGCGCCTGAACGGCGGTGGCAGCGCGGTCGTGATCACACCCGACGGTTACCTGCTCACCTCGGCCCATGTGGTTGCCCGCAGCGAAGGCGGCGGCAGGGCGTCCTTCGTCGACGGCCGCGAGCACGGCTTCGAGGTCGTCGGCGCCGACCCGCACTCCGACCTCGCCGTCCTGCGCGCCGACACCCAGGACTTGACAGCGGCCGAGCTCGGCGACGCGGAGCGCCTCCGCGTCGGCCAGCTCGTGGTCGCGATCGGCAACCCGAACGGCTTCGCCGGATCGGTGACCGCCGGCGTGATCTCCGCGCTCGGCAGGTCGCTGCCGACCCAGAGCGGGCGCATCGTCGACAACGTCATCCAGACGGACGCCGCGCTCAACCCGGGCAACTCGGGCGGCGCGCTCGCTGACGGCTCCGGCCGCGTCGTCGGCATCAACACCGCCGTCGCGGGCGTCGGGCTCGGCCTCGCCGTCCCCGTCAACGAGGCGACCCGCAAGATCGTCGGCGCGCTGATGACCGAGGGCCGCTTCCGCCGCGCCTACCTCGGCCTCGCCGGCGGCACCCGGCCGCTGCCGCCGCGCCTCGCGCGCAGGCTCGGGCGCCGGGCCGGAGTCGAGGTCGTCCAGGTCGTCGAGGGAACCCCCGCGGCGGCGGCTGGCCTGCGGCCGGAAGACCTGATCGTCGAGCTGGACGGCCGGCCCGTCACCGACGTGAACGACATCCAGCGGCTGATGGTGGTCGAGAAGATCGGCGCCGCCGTCCCCGTGCGGATCCTGCGCGAGGGCCGCGAGCTCGAGCTCGAGCTCGTGCCCGCCGAGCTGGACGACTAGAGCATTCGCGGCAGCCGCATCGCGTGCCTCTCGTGGCGCGCGACCTCGAACACGACCTGGGCGACGAGGGCCACTGCCAGGAGCCAGAGCACGAGCACCGGCGAGAGCTGCGACGAGAGACCGGCGAGCACCCCGGCCACGACGGCCGTCGCAATCCGCAGCGTGACGTCGATGTCGAAGAGCGTCGGCGGAGTCGCGAGCTGCACCGCGGCGAGCCCAGCCATGCAAATGGCCACCCCGGTGGCGGCGATCCAGCCGGACCTGTCGTAGCGCGGCCCCGGCTCAGCGGAGAGGATCGCGAGCCTGACGCCGACTCCGAAGGCCGCGATGCCGGCCGCGACGAAGTAGTGGGAGTAGACGAAGGTCATGCCGGCGAGGACGTTGCGGGTGACCGCAGCGGAGGCGTCGAGGAAGCCGAAGTAGAGCCACCAGATCGAGGCTGCGGCGACGAAGCCGCCGAAGGCAGCCGCGCTCAAGGACGCGGTCCAGCTGACCGTCGCCGTGCCGAGGACGACGGCGATCACCGCCTCGCCGAGCACGATGATGACGAGCAGGCCGAACCGCTCCGGGATGTGCGCCGGGTGCACAGGGGAGCCGATCATCAACCGCCAGGCGCGGATCGGCGCCACGTACTCGAAGGCGAGCGCCAGTGCCCAGAGGGCGTAGGCCCAAGGGCTAGGCACCGCCAGCGAGACGAGCCAGAAGACGACGGCGGTCGAGAACATGAGGATGAACCAGCCGGAAAGCGGCCGTGCCATCTCGACGTGCCGGTACGCCCGTACGTAGAGCGCGATCAGGATGAGGCGGACGACGACGTAGGCGAGCACGAAGCGCCGCTGCCCGCCGTGCAGCGCGTCGGGCACGGCGCTCGCCAGCGCCGCGACCGCGAACATGCCGAGCAGCGTCAGCAGCCGGTAGACGAGGTCGTCGGTGTCGAACCGGGTCGCGTAGAACGTGAAGCCCGCCCAGGCCCAGAAGACCGGCAGGAACAGCACCAGGTAGCGGGCGAAGCCGGCGGCCGTTGGGTCGCGCGTCAGCGTCAGCCCCACTTCGGCGATCGCGCCGACGAAGACCAGGTCGAGAAAGAGCTCCAGCCAGGTCGCCCGCCGTTCGACGTCCAGCTCGAGCGTCCGCAGCCGCGGCGGGACGAGCAGACGCCGGCGCGCGCTCAGCGGCCCTTGAACTCGGGCCGGCGCTTCTCAGCGAACGCGGTCAGGCCCTCCTTCGCGTCCTCGCTCGCGAAGGCCAGGTAGAGCGCGCGCCGCTCGGCCTCCAGGCCGGCGCTGAGGCTCGTCTCGTAGGCGCGGTCGACCGACTCTTTGGCGAGGCGCGTGGCCACCGGGCCCTTTTCGGCGATGTCGCGGGCGACGCGTTTCGCCTCCTCGCGCCAGGCCTCCTTCGCCACGACGCGGGCGACGAGCCCAGCCGCGAGTGCCTCGCGCGCCGAGAGCCGGCGGCCGCTGAGGATCACGTCCATTGCCAGTGCCTTGCCGACGGCGCGGGTCAGCCGCTGCGTCCCGCCGGCGCCCGGGAGGATCCCGAGGCCGGTCTCGGGCTGGCCGAACTGCGCCGTCTCGGAGGCGACGATCAGATCGCAGCTCATCGCCAGCTCGCAGCCGCCGCCGAGGCAGTAGCCGGAGACCGCGGCGACGAGCGGCGTCCGGAGCCCGCGGATCGCGTCCCAGCGCTCGACCCGCCGCTGGTAGTAGAGCTCGATCGCCGAGACCTGCGCGAGCTCGCCGATGTCGGCACCGGCGGCAAAGGCGCGGTCGTTTCCGCCGAGGACGATCGCGCGGATCTCGTCGTCACGGTCGAGCTCCTCGAGCTTCGCGACGAGCTCCTCCATGAGCTCCTCGGAGAGCGCGTTCAGCGCCTCGGGCCGGTTGAGCAGGACGACCGCGACCGCACCATCGCGCTCGACGTGGACGAGATCAGACATGTCCCGGGGACAGTCCCTCGGCCCAGGCCGGAACCGCAGGGGCCGACGTCCGTTTACAGGGGTTTCGCCGCTTTCGGCCGGAACCGGGACAGGTCCGAGGGACTGTCCCTAGGCCACGGCCAAACTCGACCATCACTTGCGCTTCTCCAGGAACTTCTCGATCGCGGCCCGCGGCTCGTCGGTCGCCATCGAGAGCGCGAGCCAGTCGCGCGCGTGGTTGATCGTCTCGTGCCAGGCGAGGTCGCGCCAGAAGTTGAGGTGCTGCTTCGCGTAGCGCGTCGTCTGCGGCAGCTTCCGCGCGAGCGTACTCGACGACCTCGTCCACCTTTGCGTCGAGCTCGGCCGCGGGAACTGCCCAGTTGACGAGCCCCCACTCCGCCGCCTTCGCCGCGGGGATCTCCTCGCACATCAGCACGATCTCGCGTGCGCGCCGGTCGCCGACCATGATCGTCAGCCACTGCGTCGCGCCGCCCGCCGGCACCGAGCCGTGCTCGGGACCGACGTGCCGGATGAACGCGTCGTCCACCATCACGGCGAGGTCGCAGGCCATCTGCAGCTCGTTGCCGCCGCCCACCGCGATCCCGTTGATCCGCGCAAGCGTCGGCTTGCCGATCTCGCGGAGCCGGTCGTGCGCGTCCTTGAAGGCGCCGAACCACTTCCAGTACTCGGTCGGCTTGCCGAGGTAGCTCGTCCGCCCACGAGCGCAGGTCGGCGCCGACGCAGAAGGCGCGGCCCGCCCCGGTCAGGACGACCACCCGGATCGAGTCGTCCCAGGAAGCGTCCTCGCACGCGCGCGCGAGCTCGCGCAGCATCTTGAAGTCGAAGGCGTTCAGAACCTCGGGCCGGTTGAGCGTGATCGTGGCCCGCGGCGGCGCCTTCTCGTAGACGATCCGCTCGAACCCGAGCGACTCCGGCGCAACCGGCTGCGGCCGCTCCGGTTCTGTCACAGCCGTGGCTCCTGAGGTACCGCGTGTCGACCGGTCATTTCAGACGGCCCCGCGAGCAAAGCCCGCGCGGCCTGACAGTGAGCACCGCAAGCGGCGCTCACGAAACGTCCGCGAAGAGGACGTGGAAGCGGCCGCCCATCTCCATCGCGTCCTTCCCCGTCGCCATGAACTCGTCGCTCCGCGCGGCCGCCTTGAACGCGTCGCGGTCGGGAAACTCCCACTCGGCGTAGTACGCGTAGGCGGCTCGCCCATCGGTGCGCCGAACACCTTGCCGTGCCGGAAGCTGCCGCCGGGCACCTGCCTGCAGAGCTCGGCGTGGCGCTCGTAGCGCTCGGGATCCGGCTCGCTCTCGTATAGCACGAAGGCCCTGATCATCCAGCTCTCCCCTTCTCCGAAGGACGCCGCGGAGCCTAACCTGCGCGCCCCGTCGTTGAAGCAGCCCGCCGTCCTGTGTTAGAAACGGCTCGGCCCCGGCATAGCTCGGCAGGCCCCCGGGTCGCGGGGATCAGCAGGCAAAGAGAGGGGAAGGGAATGAGACGCTCAGGCGTGAAGCCACGCTCGAGGTGGGCGAGGCGCGCGATCCTTCCGGCTGTACTGGGGTTGATGGCCTTGATGCTGACCCCCAGCAGCTTCGGGATCGTGAACATCGAAGGCGTGACCAGCGACCAGCTGGCGGACTTCGACGCTCGGGTCGCCCTTGTGCCGACGGCCGACCAGGTTCACGCGGCCGCCCAGGTGCCGGGACGAGTTTCGTGGGGCAAGTACGGCACACCGGCGCAGATCACCAGGTGGGGCGGCTATCTCAGCACCCGCATCAAAGCGCCGTCGGCAACAGCGGCAGCCCGCAAGCTGGCTCGCCGCGCACAAGCAGATCTTCAGGCTCGACTCGGTGGCCCATCTCCGGGTCATGACCGCCGAGCCGTTGCGCGGCACGCACCACCGCGACTACGCCGTGGTCTTCCGGCAGATCGTTCGCCGGCATGCCGTCCGCGGACGGCGTGGCCACGGTCTCGGTCGTGCGCATCAAGCACCCTGGAACGTCGTCTACGTCTCGTCGTCGCTGACCCGACGCCGGCCGCCTTACCGGCAAGCGCGCCCTGACCCCGGTCGCAGCGTGGCGCAAGGCCGCGCAAGCCGCCGGGTACCGGGTCTCGCCGGCGAACGCGGGACCGCTCGGCCGGGCGTCGGACGGCTCGGTCGCGATCTCCGCAGTCGGATTCAGCGGCACGGAGACCGTGAAGCCGATCGCCTTCGGCACGCCGCGGCACGGCGCGCTGCGCGCCTACTCGGCGACCGTGACGAAGACCACCGACGGCCCGCAGAGCCAGTACGCGGTGATCATCGATGCAGCGACCGGCAGGCTGCTCTCCCGGCAGAACCAGGTCTTCAACCTGGCGGACAACCCGACCTGGAAGGCGCTTCCAGATCGCGCCGCCCTACAACCCGATGAACGCGTACCCGTGGAACTACCCGAGCACGGACACGCGCGAGACGTTCTGCTGGACCGCCACCGCGGGCTGCACGAACGTCGTCGGGGATGCGACGGCCGTGTACGGCATGGGCCTCGCCTCGAAGGTCCCGTGGGACGTCCAGCTCGACGTCACCGGCGCCAACCTCGGCACGACGCAGACGGAGGGCAACAACGTCGACGACGCGCGCGTCTGGAGCGGGAACCACGGCGTCTACGGCAACGCGGCGCTCGTCCGGGACTCGAGCGCGACCCGCGACTACCAGCCGGCCTGGACGAACGCCTGGTACACGTCGGGGTGCAACCCGGACAACGTCAACGCCACGATCAACCCGCTCGGCAACGACATCGAGGCGTCGACGGTCAGCATGTTCGTCGGCCACAACCGTCATGCACGACTACTCGTACTACCTCGGCTTCGACGAGGGCCACTGGAACGCGCAGCAGTACAACAACGGCGTCACGACGGTCGACCCGACGCCGCCGCCGGGAGGCCCCGTCCTCGCACCGCTCGGCAACGACGGCCTGCTCGGCAACGCACAGTCCGGCGCCGCGACCGGTAGCCGCGACAACGCGAACATGAGCACCGGCGCGGACGGCGCGCATCCGACGACGAACCAGTTCGTCTGGCAGTCGCTGGCCGGCTCGTTCTATGCCCCGTGCGTGGACGGCGCCTACGACTTCACGGTCTACGGCCACGAGTACGGCCACCTGATCGAGAACCGGATGATCGGCAAGGGCGTCGGCGCCCGGCAGGGCAACCCACGCCGGCTCGATGGGGGAGGGGTGGGCCGACTTCGACGCGCTCGAGGTCGTCAACGAGGAGCACCTCCCGCCCGTTCCCGGCGCCGACCGCTACACCGAGGGCGCCTACGCGACGGGCAACGGCTACAACGGCATCCGCGACTTCCTCGCGGGCCGGCCGATGGGCGGCGAGTTCCCGAGCCCGGGCCACAACCCGGACACCGATCCGCTCAACTACGGCGACTTCGGCTTCGACATCGTCGGCACCGAGGTGCACGCCGACGGCGAGATCTGGATCGCCGTCGAGATCGACCTGCGTGACCTGTTCCTCCAGCGGTACCCGTCGAGCGGGGCCGCCGAGGACATCGCCTGCGCGCGCGGGCAGCTGGCACGAACGCCTGCCCGGGCGACCGGCGCTGGATCCAGGACTACTACGACTCGATGGTGATCATGCCGCGGGCCACGACCATGGCCCAGGCCCGCGACGCGATGCTCGCCGCGGACCTGGCTCGCTTCGGCGGCGCCAACCAGGACCTGATCTGGCAGGGCTTCGCGATGCGCGGCTTCGGCAACACGAGCAACACCGTGAGCAACGCTGACGCGAATCCGGTACCCGCGTTCGACGCGCCGTCCACCGTCATCAACAACGCCACGATCAACTTCTTCGCGGACTCGAAGGACGGCAGCGCCGTTCCCGTCAACGCGAAGATCTACGTCGGCGACTACTCGGCCCGCTCGACGCAGATCGCGGACACCGACCCGGCCACGATCAATACCGGGACGAACGCGACCGGCAATCTCGACAACACGGCGCCGTTCGTCCCGACCGGGGCGGGCTCGCTGGCCGGCAAGAACGACCGGTGGACGTACTACAACTTCACCGCCGTCGCGCCCGGCTACGGGCACGTGCGGTTCCGGGTGAAGCGCCTCGAGGCCGGCGAGACGCGGAACATCACCATCCACATGCCGACCAACTACGCGTCGGCGGCACAGGGCGCGACGCTCACGACCGACGCTCCCGCGACCGGGACGAACGTGACCCCCGCGAACCTGATCGACGACGACGAGGGCACGAGCAACACCCAGAGCTGCACGCCGACCGCCACCTGCCTCGTGCCGGTGAACGGCCGGTGGGTCGTGATCAAGCTCGGCGGGATCGCCGGCCGGCGGCGCCTCGGTCAAGCGGCTCGGCGTCTCGGCGATGTTCAGCAGCCGGTTCGTCGGCCTGCGCTCGTTCGACGCGTACGTGTGTCGAGCGGGCAGGGTGCCGGCTAACCCGACCTGCGACGGCTCGATCGCGGACGGCTGGACGAAGATCATCACGGGGCCGGACGACTCGTTCCCGGGCGCGAACCCGCGGCCGGGCACGCAGGACGAGTCACTGCGCTACTTCGACGCCGCGCAGCAGCTCCTCGCCACGCACGTCAAGTTCGTGGTGACGAACAACCAGTGCACCGGTCAGCCGTCCTTCCACGGCGACCAGGATCTCGATCCGGCCAACAACGCCGAGTGCCAGACAGGCATCCGGCGCAGTGAGGTGCACACGGCCGAGATCGAGGTGTTCAGCTCGAAGGCAACCCTCGACGGCACGCTCGTGAGCGGGATCTAACCCGCCGCCGTCACGACGTCAGGAGAGGGCCGGCCCAGCCGGCCCTCTCCGATCTCAGGGCTATGCTCGGCTCCGCGTGAACGCCTTCGCCGTCTGCCTCGCCGTCCTCGCCGGCCTCGCCGGATCGGTTCAGGTCGCAGTGATGGCGCGCCTCGGCGACCGGGTCGGCATCTTCGGAGCGTTCGCCTGGGCGACCTTCCTGACCGCGGCGATCGCGTTCGCCCTCCTGCTCGTCGTCCACCAGGGCGCGGGTGACTTCGTCGCCGCCGCGCGGCAGCCGCTCTGGCTCTGGAGCGGCGGGGTCATGGGCGTCCTGATCGTGCTGACCATCACCTTCGCCGGCTCGCGGCTAGGCGTCGCCGCAACCGTCGGGATCCTGATCGCCGGCCAGCTCGCCATGGGCACCCTGATCGACCGCTTCGGGCTGTTCGGTGTCCAGCGCGTGGCGATCGCCTGGCCGCGTGTGATCGGGATCGCACTGCTCGCGGCCGGCGCCGCGCTCACCCTGAGGCGCTGAGCCTCCGCAGCACCTGAACGCCCGCGAGCGGGAAGACTGCGGCGATCGCGAAGCCGAGGCGCCAGGAGGCCGCGCTGACAACGGCCGCGAAGACCGGTGGAACGGCGGCGCCGGTCGCCGCCAGCGCCGTCTGCTGCATGCCCAGCGCGGCGCCGCTTCGCGCCCGCCCGGCGAGCTCCGCCGCGGCGGTGAACGAGAGGCCGTTCCAGGCCATCGCGACTCCGCCGGCCACGACGAGCGAGGCGACGAGGACCGGGGTCGGCGCGTGGACCAGCGCGGCGACGAGCCCGGTGGTGGCGGCACCCGCCCAGCCGACGAGGCGCAGCGGCTCGAGCCGCGAGCCGACCCGGTCCGACCAGCGGCCGACTCCGATGCGCAGGGCGGCGGCCAGCACCTGGATGCCCGCGAGGACGAGAGCGGCCCGCCCGCGCGAGAAGCCGCGTGCATCGTGGAGGAAGAGGACGACGAACCCGGTGATCGCCACCTGCGTGACGAGGTAGAAGCTGCTGCCGGTGCAGAGCCGCCAGAGCCGGCCGTCGCGAAGGGTCTCTCCGAGACGGCGCGGCTGGAGCACGTCCTCGCTGCCTTCCGGATCGTGAATCACCAGAACGCCGAAGAGCGCGCCCGCCGCAGCAAGCCCGGCCAGGAAGATCAACCCGTGCTCCAGGCCGAGCGCCGGCAGGGCGAGCGCCGAGATGAACCCGCCGACGGGGATCGCGGTCTGCCGCAGCCCCAGCGCCAGGCCTCGCTCGGCCGCCGGGAACCAGTACATGACGGCCCGGCCGCTGGCCGCGTTCACGCTGGCGCCCGCCGCGCCCGCAAGGCCGAGGAGCAGGACCAGAGCCTCGAAGGTCCCCGCCTGGCTCGCCGCGACGAGCGCCCCCGCGGAGCCGACGAGACCGGCTGCGAGCACGAGCCGCTCGCCGGCTCGATCCGCCAGCAGACCCCACGGCAGAAGTGTCAGGAGACCGCCGACCCAGATGCTCGCGAGCACGACGCCGACCTGGAAGAGACTGAGGCCGAACTCCTCGCGGATCTGAGGCGCGAGCACCGGCAGCCCGATCAGCATCGCCGAGTAGGCGGTCTGCGCAGCCGTCCCCGCGGCGAGGACGAGCCAGCGGTACCTGGACGGAGCTACGAGACGAGCTCCATCGAGAGGCCGGGCGGCTCATACCCAGACGGTGGGTTGGACGGTCGCGCCGGCGAAGCCGGCACGCCCTTTGGGCGGCGTCGCAAGCGAGCGCCTTAGAGCCCGAAGGGGTTGAACGGCTTCGGGCTCGTCGAGGCGATCACGCTCTTCGTCTCGAGGTACAGCTCGAGCGTCTCGAGCCCGAGCTCGCGGCCGAAGCCGGACTGCTTGTAGCCGCCGAACGGGATCCCCGGGAAGGCGGTGTACGGCATGTTGATCCCGACCGTGCCGGCCTTGATCTTGCGGGCGAGGCGGTGGCCGCGCGCGGGGTCGGCGGTCCAGACCGTCGCCATCAGGCCGTAGCGGCTCTCGTTCGCGATCCGGATCGCGTCGCGCTCGTCCTCGAACGGGATCACGGTCACCACCGGGCCGAAGATCTCCTCCTGCGCGACCTGCATCCCGTTGTCGACCTTCGCAAGGACGGTCGGCGGGTAGAACGAGCCGTCGCCGTCGGGCACCTCGCCTCCTGTGACGACCTCGGCGCCCTCCTCGCGGCCGGTGTCGACGTAGTCGTGGACGCGGTCGCGGTGCTCGGGCGAGATCAGCGAGCCGACCTGCGTCTCGGGGTCGAGCGGGTCGCCGACGCTGAGCTTCGCGGCGAGCTCGGAGAACTTGGCGACGAAGTCGTCGTAGAGCGGCGCCTCGACGAGCACGCGCGAGCGCGCCTCGCAGCTCTGGCCCGCCGAGTAGTAGATCGACCAGACCGAGCTCGGCACCGCGTCGTCGAGCTCGGCGTCGGCGAAGACCAGGTTCGGGCTCTTGCCGCCGAGCTCGAGGATCAGGCGCTTGATGCCGTGGGACGCGAGCCGCATGATCTCGCCGCCGGTTGCGGTCGAGCCGGTGAAGGCGACCTTCTCGACTCCCGGGTGCGTGACGAGGTGGGCGCCGACGACCGGTCCGGGTCCGGGCACGACGTTGATCGTCCCGGGCGGGAAACCGGCCTCGGTGGCGAGCTCGGCCATCCGCAGTGCCGAGAGCGGCGTCGCCGAGTCGGGCTTGAGCACGACCGTGCAGCCGGCGGCCAGGGCCGGGGCCAGCTTCCAGGTGGTCATCATCAGCGGGTAGTTCCAGGGGACGATCTGGCCGCAGACGCCGACCGGCTCTTTGAGCGAGTAGAAGAGGAGCGAGCCGCCGATCGGGTTCGAGCGGCCGGCGATCGAGGCGATCGCGGAGGCGTAGAAGCGGAAGTTCTCGACCGCCTGGTGGAGCTCGGCCTTGACGGACGTGATCGCCTTGCCGACGTTGCGCGTCTCGAGCTCGGCCAGCTCCTTGCGGTTGGCCACGAGCGCGTCGGCGAAGGCGTGGAGGAGGCGCGAGCGCTCGTTGGGCGGGGTCTTGCCCCAGTCGCCTTCGAGCGCGCCACGGGCCGCGTCGACGGCGCGGTCGACGTCATGCTCGTTCGCCATCGCCACGCGGGCGAGCGGGGCACCGGTAGCCGGCTCGGCGAGGTCGCGCAGCTCGCCCGAGGCGGGCTCGGTGGACTCGCCGCCGATGAAGAGCCCGTACTCGCGGGTCGCGACCGCCATCGCGCCGCACGATACCGAACGCTTCCCGCCCGACAAGTCGGGCAGAATTGGCGCCATGACCGAAGCGGTTCAGGTCGAGGCGGCGCGAATCCCGGATCGGGACCGGCTGCTCGCGGAGCTGCAGGAGAGCGGGCTCGACGCGCGGGCAGTCGACGAGGTCGGGATCGAGGTTCCGGTCGAGGGCGACGCGGAGGCGGTCGCGGACGAGCTCTTCGAGCACGCCGAGCACGTGATCATGAGCATCGGCGCGCCCTTCGTGCCCATCAAGCACGAGGGCACGATCTACATCCGCCCGCCGGTCGGCTAAGCGCGCAGGCGGAGCCGAACGCCCCGGCGCTCAGGCCGCGAGCTCGCTCGGGAGCACCCGGGCGGTCAGCAGCTCCCGGAAGCGGCCGGCATCCCCGCGGACATGCCCCTGCACGAGCTCGAGGCCCTGCCAGTACGTGTGTTGGTAAGGCGGAGAGGGGCTCGCGGCCTGCGATGCAACGAGCTTGTCCAGCCGATCGTCGGGCTGCAGCGACCATTCCGCCGCGTACTCGCGGGCCTCTTCGACCGACGCGCCGCGCCCGTGGAGGAGCATCGCGACGTTCGCCGCGATCGGCTGCAGGAGCCGCCGTGCCTCCGTCACCTTCGAGCCCGTGTCGGCGTCGTAGTCGAAGCCAAGCCGCCCCAGCACCTCGGCCGCCAGCGCCTGGCCGTCACCCGCAACCAGCACCGGGCCGGTCTCCGCGATGCCCTCGGAGATCACCGCCTCCGGCGACCAGAGCACGTCGAGCGTCCGCTCCTGCTGGCCGCGCTCCCGCACAAGGTCGGCCTCCTGCCAGACGCGATGGGTGTGATGGCCGCCGTAGATCTCGTGCGAAGTGAGGTGGACCAGGTCGGCCGCAGGAAACGGCAGGTCGGTGTTGACCGAGATGCGCGTGCGCAAACCTCCCAGGTAACGCGCATAGCCGCGCCAGCGCTTGCCCGTGACGAGCTCGAGCTCGAACTCCTCGCCCTCCGGGAGGCCAATCGTCTCCCGTGTGAGGCGACGCAGCTCCGCGGCGGTGTCGCGGAGGGCCTGCTCGAGCAACGCCGTCGGGACGGCAACCTGCTCGAACCAGCGCGCGAACCGCGGGCGGACATCGCCCTCCCCGGGGAGCGCCTCCTCGAGCAGCACCGCCGCCCGACGGAAGTCCTCCTCCTCGTGCCACTGCGGCTCGATTCCGTAGACGAGCCTTCCCTCCTCGCCGTAGTCGAGCCGCTCGCCCGCGAGCTTCCGCGCGCTTGCCGCCAGCGCCCGCACCTGCGCCGCGAGCCAGGGATCGTCGTCGAGCTCGGCCAGCAATGCCTCGGAGTCGTTCGCGAGCATTGCCGGCTCCCTCGGCTCCTCGGCCTCGATGCGCTCCGCGAGCTTCGCGGACCCGTAGTAGGAGTCGACGAGGTCGTCGTCATGCCGCCCGAGCCGCAACGCGAGCTCCAGGTAGCGCTCGACGAGCTCAGCCACGCTCGAACAGCGCCGCCTGGCCTTGCCCTACACCGACGCAGAGGGTCGCCAGCCCGTAGCGGCCGCCGCGCCGTCGCAGCTCGTGCAGCAGCGTCACGACCAGGCGCGCGCCGCTCATGCCGAGGGGATGGCCGAGGGCGATCGCGCCGCCGTTGACGTTGACGCGCTCCTCGTCGAGCCCGAGCTCGCGGATCACGACCAGGCTCTGCGACGCGAATGCCTCGTTCAGCTCGACCAGGTCGAGCTCGTCCACGCCGACCCCGGCGCGGGCGAGCAGCTTCTCCACCGCCGGCACGGGCCCGATGCCCATCACGCGCGGATCGACACCCGCGACTGCCGAGCCGACGAACGCGCCCAGCGGCTCGATCCCGAGCAAGCGCGCCTTCTCCTCGGACGCGACCACCACCGCGGCCGCCCCGTCGTTGATGCCGCTCGAGTTCCCGGCGGTCACGGTCCCGCCGTCGCGGAACGCCGGCTGCAGCCCCGCCAGCTTCTCCAGGCTCGTATCCGGCCGCGGATGCTCGTCGCGCTCCACCTCGCCGACCGCCACCAGCTCGTCGTCGAAGCGGCCGGCCTCGAACGCCTCCGCCCAGCGCCGGTGCGACTGCAGCGCGAACGCGTCCTGTTCCTCGCGCGAGACCCCGTAGCGCTCGGCGACGTTCTCGCCCGTCTCGCCCATCGACTCGAGCGGAAACATCGCCTCCATGCGTGGGTTCGGGAAGCGCCAGCCGAGCGTCGTGTCCCAGAGCGTCCGGTTCCCGCGCGCGAACGGCGTCTCGGACTTCGGCATGACGAGCGGCGCCCGCGACATCGACTCGACCCCGCCGGCGACGAACAGGTCGCCGTCGCCCACGGCAACCGCGTGGCAAGCGCCCACGACCGCCGACAAACCGGAAGCGCACAGCCGGTTCACCGTCACCCCTGCGACCGAGTCGGGCAGCCCGGCGAGCAAGGCAGCCATCCGTGCGACGTTGCGGTTGTCCTCGCCCGCCTGGTTGGCCGCGCCGAACCAGACGTCCTCGATCTCCTCCGCCGGAACGCCGGCCCTCGCGACCGCCTCGGCGATCACCAGCGCGGCGAGATCGTCCGGCCGCTCGTCCGCGAGCGCGCCGGCGTAGCGCCCGACCGGCGTGCGAACGGCTGAGAGAACGACAGCGCGGCTCACGCCGCCAACGCTATCCGACGAACTCGACCCGAACGGGCTGCTCGTAGGCGCCGAGTGCCTCCGCGCGTCGCAGCAGCTCGCGCACCGCCTCGCGACCCTCGTCGCCGTAGTCGCAGGTCAGCTCGTTCACGTACATGCCGACGAAGCGGTCGGCCAGCTCGGTGTCGAGCCCGCGCCCGTACTGGAGCGCGTGCTCCATCGCCTCCTCGCGGTTGTCGAGCCCGGCCTGGATCGACTCGCGCAGGACGTCCGAAAGCTCGAAGAGCGCGTCGGCCCCGATGTCGCGCCGCGCGACGTTGGCCCCCAAAGGCAGCGGCAGCCCCGTCTCGAGCAGCCACCATTCGCCGAGGTCGACGACCTTCTTCAGGCCCTCGTCCTGATAGGTGAGCTGGCCCTCGTGGATCAGCAGCCCGGCGTCGGCGCGCCCGGACGCAACCTCGTCGATGATCTGGTCGAACGGCACCTCGCGATAGCGGAAGCTGCCGATGCACATTCGCAAGACGAGGAACGCCGTCGTCAGCTCGCCGGGCACCGCGATCTCGACGTCGCGAAGGCCCGCCTGGGCGAGCTCCTCGCGCGCGACCACGACCGGCCCGTAGCCCGAGCCCATCGACGCGCCGTGCGGCAGCAGGACGTAGCGCTCCTGGACGAGCGGGTAGGCGGCGAGCGAGATCGCCGTCACCTCGAGCTTCCCCTCGAGCGCCCATTCATTCAGCGTCTGGATGTCGCGCAGGACGTGCTCGAACTCGAACCGGCGCGGGTCGACCTCGCCCGAGGCAAGGCCCCAGAACATGAACGCGTCGTCGGGATCGGGGCTGTGTCCGAGGCGGATCAGCAACAGGCGCGGGAGGCTAGCAGCGCCGCGCGCGGGCCGTACACTGGACCGGTGCCGAAGGCCGCCCTCTCGGATGCGATCCAGGACTACCTGAAGAGGCTCTACCACCTCCAGCAGTCCGACGGCGGGCGCGTCTCGGTGACCGCCCTTGCGCGCGAGCAGAAGGTCTCGCCCGCCTCGGCCAGCGAGATGGTCAAGAAGCTCGCGGCGCTCGGTCTCGTCGAGCACGTGCCCTATCGCGGCGTCCGGCTCACGCCGGCCGGCGAGAAGGTCGCGGTCGAGGTCATCCGCCACCACCGGCTGCTCGAGCTCTACCTCGCGCGCACGCTCGGGCTCGACGTCGACGACGTCCACGACGAGGCAGACCGGCTCGAGCACGTCCTCTCCGAGGAGCTGGAGGCGAAGATCGACAGCGCCCTCGGCTTCCCGACCCACGACCCGCATGGCGACCCGATCCCGAACGCCGACCTCAAGTGGCCCGATGATTCCTGAGGCCGCACTGGAGCGAACCGAGCACGGGCTCGCAGCCACGGGGAGCGGCTGGTTCGTCGTCAACGCGCGCGAGGCCGCCTGGTGGGAGCGGCCGGGGCGCGGCCTCTACTGCGAGCTCGAGGGCAAGCAGGACTTCCCGCACCTCGGGATCAACGTCCAGGTCCTCGGCGCCGGCCAGCCGATGTCGATGTACCACTACGAGAACGACCAGGAGGACTTCCTCGTCGTCGCCGGGGAGGCCCTGCTGATCGTCGAGGGCGAGGAGCGGCCGCTTCGCGCGTGGGACTTCGTCCACTGCCCGGCCGGAACGAAGCACACCATCGTCGGCGCCGGCTCGGGCTGTGTCGTGATCGCCGTCGGCGCGCGCGACCGCTCCGTCGGGCCCGACTGGGGCGGCTACACCGTGGACGAGACGGCGCTGCGCCACGACGCCGGGGTCGAGCAGGAGACGACGAAGCCGCCCGAGGCCTATGCCCACCTCGGCGAGGGTGTGCTGACGCGCTACCGGGAGGGCCTGCTGCCGGACCTCTTCGAGTAGCTCCTCGCGGCCTCCTCCAGCTCGATCGCGCAGGCGAGCGCGGCCGGCAGGTCGGGGCCCACGCAGACCGGGCCGTGGGCGCGGATCACGATGGCGTCGCCCCCGCCGAGCGCGGCCACGACCGCCGAGCCCAGCTCGGCAGTGCCGGAGCGGCCCTCGGCGACCGGCACCGCCGGCCGCGCCGTCGCGTGCTGGGAGTGCGTGTGCACGACGGCGCCGACGTCGGGCCGGGCGGCGAGCACAGCGAGATGCATCGGCAGCTCGACGCTCGGCGTCGGGCCCTCGATGAGCGTCCCGTCCGGCTCGACCAGCGCCACGTCCCCGGGGCGCAGCGTGTCGTAGGAGAGCCCGGTCGGCGAGATCGCGACCAGGGCGCCGGCACGGGCGCTCGCGTTTCCCTCGGTTCCCGCCACGAGCCCCTCCGCGGCCATCGCCTGCAGCGTGCGGACGAGCTCTTCGCGGATGCTCAGCGCCCGAAGAACCACCGCTCCAGCGGACGGAGCAGCTCCTCGCGGACGAACGGCCTGACCTTCGCGTCGGTGCCATCCTGCTCGGAGACGCGCACGTCGTCCTCCAGCGCCGCGTTTGCCGCGTCGAGAGCGTCGGCCAGCTCGTAGCCCTGGAAGACGTAGTCGTCGCGGCGCGCCTCGTCGCTACGGCGGTACTGCGGGTTGACCGCGCGGCCGACCGCCCACAGCGCGCCGGGGAGCCGCTCGATCCAGATCACGACCCGCTCGGCTTCGCCCCGGTCGTCGACCCCGTGCACCTCGCGTTCCGCGAACCGGGCCGCCGATCGTTTCTTCATGCCTCGAAACTCTAAAGACGCCGACCTGGCGGCGATACGATCGTCGCGTGCTCCGCCCGGCGCTCCTTGCGCTCGTTCCGCTCGCGATCACACCTTTCAGCTGCGAGCCGCGGCATCAGGTCGCAGCACCGAAGGTCAGCGGTCACTATCGCGTCGTCTCGCCAGGCCCATTCGACGACTCGGTTGGCGCCGCGATCGGCCACCCCTCGCCCGACGGCAAGTGGAGCGTCGCCCTCCACGACTTCAACCTCGACCTGACCAACCGAGCCTCGCAGCGCGTCCGCTCGATGTACCGGGCGATACCGACGTGCTGTACGAGCATCACCTGGCTGCCGCCGCATCTCGTGATCTTCGAGGACAACTACAGGGTCGAGGTCCTCGATCCGACGACCCGGCACCTGAAGACAATCAGCGAGGACAGCAACTTCATCGTCTCTCCCGGCGGCCGCTGGATCGCGGGCTACCAGAGCTCTCCCCACGACCCGAGCATCGTCGACGTCGTCTCCACAGCCGGTGGCCGCTGTCTCGTCGTCCCGCGGAAGCGTCCAGACGACGACACGCCAGTCGCATTCACACGCGACGGCGCCGCCCTTCTCATCTCGCGCGGCAGGTTCGACGGCTGGGACCACGGTGGAGTCAGCCGGACGCTGAGATTCGCGCTCCGGACGCTGAAGGCGATTCGCTGTTGAGCCGCCGCGACTAGGATCAGACCGTGGCCTGGCTCTCGAACTTCCTGCGAGCCCCGTTCTCGTTCCTGTTCACGCGCCCGAGCGTGGAGGACCGCCTCGCGGCCTACGTGATCCGCGAGCACGAGCGTGGCCGGCCGCTGGCGGAGATCCTCGAGGACCCGTACGTCCAGAACCGGGCCACGCCGGAGCAGCGTGCGCGCCTGCTCGACCGCCCGGAGGTCGTCCACGCACTCGGCGAGAGCACCGTGGCGGCCGTGCGCGAGACCCACGCCTAGAGCTCCCGGCCCACGCCCTGCTCGCGCGCCCGCTCGACCGCGACCGAGCCGATCGCGACGTCCCAGGCGGCGAGCCCGTTCGACTTGAAGACGACGATGTCGTCGTCCGCCTGCCGCCCCGGCAGCTCGCCGGCCACGACCTCCTGCAGCTCGTGCACCTCCAGCCAGTCGAGCACGCCGGCCTCGACCGGCTCGATCAGATCGCCCGACTCGCGCTTCGCGTTCTCGATCGAGTCGCAGCAGACGAAGGCCGCGCGCTCGAGGACGACATTGTCGAGCTCACGACGGCGCGGGTCGTTCGCGCCGACCGCGCAGACGAGCGAGCCGGGCCGCAGCCACTCGCCGCGAAGCACCGGATCGCGCGAGGTCGTCACGGTCACGACCACGTCCTGCCCGGCCGGGTCACTGTGGCTCTCGCCGGCCTCTGCCCCGGTCTCGCGGCAGAACTCGGCGAGCCGCTCCTCGTTGCGGCAGTAGGCGACCAGCCGCTCGATCCCCGGCACCGCCTCGCGGATGCACGCGACCTGGCTGCGCGCCTGCCAGCCGCAGCCGATCACGCCCAGCGAGGACGCGCCCTGGCGCGCGAGGTGGCGCGCCGCCACGCCGCTCGCCGCGCCGGTCCGGAGCTGGCCCAGCTTGTCAGCCTCGATCACGGCGACCGGCTTCGTCGTCTCCAGGTCGAAGAGCAGCACGACGAACGACACGCCCTCCGCGCCCGCCGCATACGACTTGAGCCCGGCCAGCCCGAGCCCCTGGTCGACCGCCCACATCACGGCCAGGAACCCGCCCTCGAAGCGGGTCCGCTGCCGCGGCACGTTCTCGACCTCGCCGGCCGCCAGCCGCAGGAAGCTGCCCTCGACCGCCTCCAGCGCATCGGCCGGGGAAAGCAGCCCCGCGACCTCGTCCTCGGTCAGGTAGAGCGTCATCAGCTGTGCGCCCAGAGTACGAGCCCGCCGCCGGCCAACGCGGCCGACCCGAGGGCGATCGCGAGGACGAGCAGCGCAGAGGTCCCGCCGCCGGCCTGGCTCGGCGCGGGTGTGGCCCGCGGCGGCGCGCTCGCGGCCACGGTCTCGTACTCGTAGACCGAGCGGCTGCGACCGTCCGCGTCCGGATCGGAGAGGAACGACTGGTACTGGTCGGCGCGGACGAGCCGCATGCGCGTCTCGAGCAGGCGACGAAGCAGGAACGCCGCAGGCAGCGGCCGGCGTCGGATCGCCCCGGTCCAGGTCGCGGCGCCCGGCGGGCGGAGCAGGCGGACCACCGGCGCCGGCCGGGCGAGCAGATGCACCTGCGGCGTCCCGCTTCCGCGCGCCTCGACCCGGAAGCCGAGCGGGTGCCCGTCGCCCAGCGTGCGCGAGAACGAGACCGGCGCGCGACCCGGGAGCCGCAGCTCGCCCTGCACCAGGAGCGGCGCCTCGATCGGGACCTTCCGCTTCGGGACCCGCACGAGCCCGACGAAGGTCGCGTAGGCCGCCGTGAGCCGCACGCCCGCCAGCGAAGCCCGCCGCGTGGCGTCGAGCAGGCGCGCGAGCTCCGCCGGATGCGTCGTGCCCGCGTAGAGCTTCTCGCCGGTCGGCGTCGCGTTGGTCACCGTCAGGATCACCCGGTCGCCGGCGCGCCGGAGTCGCAGCCGGACCGGCAGGTACCTCCCGGCCGCCCGCGGCCTCAGCGTGACGTCCGCTGCGAGCACCTTCCGGCCCGGAGAGAAGCCTGCCCAGAGGACCTGGTCGGCGCGCAACCCCGGCTCCGAGTCCGAGCCGGCGGCGGCCCGCACGTCCTCGACCGGCACGCTGATCGCAAGCTGGTAGTCGCCCTTGCCGCGGATGAGCAGGCGCTGGTGGGCGACCACCCTCGCGGCGCTCCCGTCAGGGCCGACGCCGACGACCACGCGGTCCGTGCTCGCGACGTGCAGCAGCGGCCCGAGGTAGGCCGGCGGCAGCGGCGTCCTCCCGAGCAGGGGCGGGTTGTCGGTCGGATACGGAACCGGGCCCGGCAGGACGACCTGCTGGCTCGCAGGCTGCGCAGCGGCGCCCGCCGTGACGGCGAGTGCAGAGACGCCCAGCGCGACCGCGCTTCCGAGAACCCCGTGGCCCCGCAATGCGCCCTCCTCAGCGAGTCTGCGGAATCGCCGGGAGCGTACTGGACAGCGGATCGTCCTTCACGGGGGCGTAGGTCATGTCGTGGAAGCGCGCGAAGTAGACGTCGTCGTCCACGACCCCCTCGTGGTTGTGCTGGTTGAAGCCGCGCTCGTCGCCGTTGGCGCCCACCACCGTCACCTGGTTCAGCGCCGCCTGCACCTTGCGCGGGTCGACGGAGGCCGCCTTCGTCAGGGCCGCGGCGAGCAGGTTGACGAAGTCATAGGAGTACATCGCGAACTCCGGCGGCTGGACGACTTCGCTGCCGGACGCGGTCTTGACGCCCACCTTGTCGACGCCGTACGCCGCCTCGTACTGCGACTGGAAGTTCTCGAAGGGCGTCGTGCCCACCTCGGCGGTCAGCCGGCTCGACGCGAAGGTGAGCCCGTCGACCCACGACGGGTGGTCTGCGAGCCGCTGGCGGATGTACGGGTCGGAGCCGGTCGGTGGGGTGTAGACCGGCACATTCCAGCCGATGCTGCGCGCGGCCGTCAGCACCGCGGCGATCGTCGACGGCTGCGCCCAGACCAACAGGGCGGTCGCGCCGGAGCGGCGGGCGCGCAGGATCTGGGCGGAAAGGTCGGCCGCGCCGGCAGGGAGGGTCATTCGCAGCGCGACCGAGTGCGGATTCTCAGAGAAGGCGCGGTTGAGGTCCGAGGCGCCCTCCTGCCCGTAGGCGCTGTCGTCGTGCAGCAGCCCGATCTTCAGCCCTTTCGGGATCAGGTATTCCGCGTAGCGGAAGGCGATCCCGTGGTTGGTCGGCGCGATCCGGAAGACGTTCGGCCGGCCGGCCGGGTCGACGAGCCCGCTGGCCCCGTCGTAGCCGATGCCGATCGAGACGCCCTTCTGCTGCGCGAGCTGCCAGGTCGCGTCGACGCCGGTGCCGTCCGTGACGATCGCGACCGCACCGGCTCCGAGCGCGCTGCGGGTGTCCTCGACCGCCTGGCGCGCGGAGCCGTGGTTGTCGTAGAGCTTGACCTGAAGCCCGTAGCTCTTCGACCCGATCAGGATGCCGCCGCTCGTGCTGGTCAGGTTGGAGGCGGCGAGCTGGACGCCGTGCTTGATCGTCTCGGCGATGTAGGGGTCCCCCGTCACGGGAACGTCGACCGCGATGACGATCTTCCCTCCGGGTGCGGCCGACTTCTTGCCGCAGCCGCCGGCCAGCACAGCGATCAGCCCGAAGCCGGCGAGCAAGGCAACTGACCGGCGCACGTGCGGCAGGTTACAGGCGCTGTGCGCCGAGATATGCCTGGCGGACGAGCTCGCTCTCGCCCACCTCGGCAACCGAGCCCTCGGCCACGACCTCGCCCGCGGCGAGCACGATCATCCGCTCGGCGGCCAGTCTCACCAGGCGGAGGTTGTGCTCGACGAGCAGCACGGCGACGCCCTGCCGGCCGATCTCGGCGAGCACCCGCGCCAGCGGCTCGAGCTCCTCGGCGCCGACTCCGGCGGCCGGCTCGTCGACGAGCAGGACCTGCGGCTCGGTGGCCAGCGCGGAGGCGAGGCCGACCAGGCGGCGCTGGGAGCTCGTCAGCTCCAGGATTGGCACGTCCGCCTGCCGTTCGAGCCCGACCACGGCGAGCGCGTGCAGCGCGGCGGCGCGGGCGGCCTGCTCCTCGGCGCGGGCCCGCGGGGTCGCGAGCGCGGTCCGGATCCCGCCGCCGTAGCGCCGCCGGACGCTGCGGCCGACGAGCACGTTCTCCAGCGCGGTCAGCTCCGTGAAGGCGGAGGTCGTCTGAAGGGTGCGCGCGATCCCGAGCCGGACCCGCTCCCGCGTCGGCGCCTCGGTCAGGTCGCGCCCGCCGAACAGCACGCGGCCGTGGTCGGGTTGCATCGCGCCGGAGATCAGGCGGAGTGCGGTGGTCTTGCCCGAGCCGTTCGGCCCGACGAGCGCCGCCGTCTCGCCGGGGGCGAGCTCGAGTGAAAGCCCGTCCAGCGCCACCACCCCGCCGAAGGCCTTCGTCAGCCCTTCCACCCTGAGCGCCGCCTTCGTCCGGGCGCTTCCACCTTCCTTGTAACACTGTGTTACTTGAAGTCGTGGGCGCCGGAAGCGGAAGAGCCAGGGCGAGAGCCACGGAATGATCCCCTCGCCGCCGAGGGCGAGCACGAAGACCAGCAGGAAGGCGGCGACCGCGGTGTCGAAGCGTTCGAGTGGAAGCTGGAGAAGCCGCGCGAGCGGGTCGGAGACGAGGCCGATCAGCCCGAGGGCGGCCACGCCGACCGCCGGCCCGAGCGTCGCGGCCGCGCCGCCGAGGAGCACGGCCACGAGCAGCTTGAACGAGAGGAACGGGTCGTAGGCGGCCGGGTCGGCGACCGCGGCGAGCTGAACCGAGAGGCCCCCGGCGAGGCCGGCCAGGGCCGCCGAGGCCGTGAAGGCGCCAAGGCGACGCCGTGCGAGCGGGACACCGAGGGAGGTCGCCAGCGGCGGGTGCTGCCGCAGGGCGGAAAGCTCGAGCCCGAACGCCCCGCGTCTCACCGCCGCGATCGCGAGCAGCGAGAGGGCGAGCAGGACGAGCGCCGCCTCGTAGTGGACCGTCGGGGTCGCCGACAGCCCGAGCAGGTTCCGCTCCGGGACGATCAGCCCCTGCGAGCCGCCGGAGACCGACGGGAACGCGAACAGGAACAGCCAGACGAGCCAGGCGAGCAGCCAGGTGCTGACCGCGACGAACGCGGGCCGGAGCCGCACCACTCCGCCGGAGACGAGCCCGGCAGCGAGGGCCGCCAGCGCGCCGCAGAGGGCGGCCGGCTCGAGCGGCCAGCCGGCGCGGGCCATCAGCAGCGCCGAGGTGAAGGCCCCGATCGCGACGAAGGCGCCGGCACCGAGCGACGGCAGGCCGGCCGCGCCGACCGTCAGCCCGAGCCCGGTTGCGGCGACCGCGAGGTAGACGGTGCTTGCGAGCGCGTCCATCCGCAGGCCGGGGAGCCCGAGGAAGGGGACGAGCAGGCCGAGCGCGAGCGCGACCGCGGCGACCCAGGCGGCGGGGCTCCAGGCGCCGCGGGCCTCTCCGGCCGCACGGCGGAGCTCCGCGCCGGTGGTGCGCGCGAGCGCCGCGGCCGTCACTCGCGCTCCTCGAGCGCCTCGCGCGAAGGCCAGAGCGAGATGAACAGCAGCACGAAGAGCACCGGCAGCACCTCCCGGTAGGCCGGCCCGAGCTGCCAGCCGCCGAGGTGCACGTTTGCGATCGCCGCCTCGACGACGCCGAGCACCAGGCCGGCGACGAACGCGTACAGCGGCGGCCCGAAGCGGACGGCGAGCGCAGCCACCAGGCCCTTGAGCCCGAGCAGCGTGCCGGTGTTCGCGCTGACCGCCTCTCCCGGCGCGGCCGCGATCGCCGCCAGCATCGCGAGCGCGCCGACGAGCCCGAACGCGAGCCCGACGAAGACGTCGACCGGGACGCCGACGATCCGTGCGCCCTCGCCGTCGTCGGCGACCGCGCGCAGCGCCCGGCCGAAGCGCGTGCGCTCCAGCAGCCAGGCCGACCCGAGCGCCAGCGCCAGCGCGAGCCCGATCACGAAGAACGCCCGCGCCTGGACCTGCGCGCCGCCGATCCCGACGAAGCCCGCCCGGCCGACGCGGTGGAAGGGCAACGGGTCGGGGAAGACGTAGCTCGAGCGCTGGAAGACCGCGCCGATCGTCGCCCGGATCGCGAAGGCGACCGCCACCGTCCCGGCGACCCAGCCGATGGTCGAGCCGCGCCCGAGGTAGGGCTGCACCAGCCCGAAGTAGGTCGCCGCGCTCGCGCCGACGCAACAGGCGAGCCCGACGGCGAGGGCAAGCAGGAAGCGCGGCTCGTGCGCCCCTGCCTGGGTGACCGGGCTCGTGCCCGCGAGGACGAGCAGCGTTGCGAAGATGCCGAGCCCGACCAGGTCGCCGAACGCGAAGTTCACGATCCCGGTCAGCCGGTAGATGAGCGAGTGCCCGGCCGCGAAGAGCCCGTAGACCCCGCCGGCCGCGAGCCCGCTGATCAGCACCTGGAGCGCAATGGTCACTAGAACGAACTGTTGCGCATCCTCCTTGCTCGCCGCCGGTACTCCTTGCGTGCCTCGGACCGGAGGCGCGCGTCCTTGCGGATCTCGAGCGCCCGGATCTCGCGCTGCAGCTTGCGGTAGCTCGCGAAGCGCTCCTTGGGAAGCGACCCGTCCGCGAGCGCCCGCTTGATCTCGCAGCCGGGCTCGTGCTCGTGCGAGCAGTCGGAGAAGCGGCACTCGGCAGCGAGCTCCGCGATCTCCGCGAACGTGCTGTCGAGCACCTCCTCGTCCGCCCAGAGCTGGAGCTCCCGCATGCCGGGCGTGTCGATCAGCAGCGCGCCGGACGGAAGCGGGACGAGCTCGCGGTGGGTGGTCGTGTGCCGCCCGCGTCCGTCGGCGCCGATCTCGGCCGTGACGAGCAGCTCGCGACCGGCGAGCAGGTTGACGAGCGTCGACTTGCCGACGCCGGACGAGCCGAGCAGCGCGATCGTCCGGCCGGGGGCGAGGTGTTCTTCCACCTCGTCCATGCCCTCGCCGCTCGATGCGCTCACGGCCAGCACCGGCACGCCGATCGAGACCGCCTCGACCGACGTCAGCTCGGCGACCGCGTCGACGGCAAGGTCGAGCTTGTTCGCCACGATCACCGGGGTCGAGCCGCTGTCCCAGGCCGCCGTGAGGTACCGCTCCACCCGCCGCGGGTTGAGGTCGCCGCCGAACGCGGTCACCAGGAAGACGGTGTCGACGTTCGCGGCCACGATCTGCTCCGTCGTCCGTTTCCACGCCTCCTTGCGCGAGAAGGACGAGCGGCGGGGGAGGACGGCCTCGATCACCGCCTTGCGCTCGCCGTCGAGCGGCCGGGCCGCGACCCAGTCGCCGACCGCGGGCAGCTCGTCGTCGCCGAGCCGCCCCGCGGGCACGCCGCCCAGCCGTCCGAGCTCGGTGAGCAGCTCGCACGGCCCGTGGTGGCGCGCCGCGACGCGCGCCGGGATCAGGTTGTCGTTCTCGTAAGGCTGGAACGCATCCGCGAAGAAGGCGTCCCAGCCGAGGTCTTGCAGCTTCAAAGCATCTCCTTCGGTTCGGGAACGAAAAAGCGCCCTGGCGGGCGCGGGTTCGAGCCTCAGGAGCGCAGCGCTGCTAGCGAGCGCACACGGAGGCTCGGCGGCGGAAGGACTCAGTCATCGTCGAACCTCCTTTCCTCGCGGGACACGTGAAGGATAGGGCACGATGCCGACGATGGCCAGGGTCCTTGTCATTCCGCTGGCTGTGGTGGCCGTATCTCTGGCCGGCTGCGCAAGCGGCCACAAGCGCGCGGCGTCTGTCGCCCCGGCGAGCTCGACGACGGCCCGCTGTGCGACGTCGGCGCTCGCGGTCTGGATCGGCGTCGGCGAGGGCGGCTCCACAGCAGGCTCGACCTTCTATCCGCTCGAGCTGACCAACGTCTCGAACCACGCCTGCCACCTGCTCGGCTTCCCAGGCGTCTCCGCCTTCGCCGGGCACCAGCTCGGCTCGCCGGCGCAGCGAAACCACGCCGTCCCGGAGCACACGGTGATGCTCGCCCCGGGCGAGACCGCGCACACGGTCGTGCAGATCACTGACGTGGACAACTTCTCCGCCTCCCAGTGCAAGCCGGTGCTGGCCACTGGGTTGAAGGTGATCCCGCCGGACGAGCGCACGGCCCTCGGAGTCCCCTTCAGCTTCCGAGCCTGCTCGAAGGCGGGCCCGATCTACCTGACGGTCCAGCCGGTCCAGCCGGGCGTCGGCGTCCCCGGCTACCCGAACCTCTGAGCCCTCAGCATCCGAACGACCGCATGGTGACGAGCTTCTTCGGTCGCGGCCAGGACGGCAAGCGACGCGATCCTGCAACGAACCTGCAGAGTGCGCCCGGCAAGATTCGAACTTGCGACCTCTGCCTCCGCAGGGCAGCGCTCTATCCCCTGAGCTACGGGCGCCTCCGGGTCAGTGTAGCCGTGCGCTCTGGCCGCTGATCTGCAGCTCAGCGTCCTCCGGCACCTCGCGACGGACGTAGCCGAGCGCCTTTCCGGGCACCGCGCTCGTGACGCGGCCGACGGCTTTCTCGCCGAGCAGGATCTCGTGGCCGGGCTTCGCGTCCGCGACCTCGAGCCGGCGCAGGTGCCGGTTCGGATGGCCCCGGTGGTGCAGCCGCGCCACCGGCTCCTGGCCCGGGTAGCAGCCCTTCGTGAACGAGATGTGGGTCGCGTCGAGCCCGGCCTCGGCCGGGAGCACGGTCTCGTCGAGCTCCTTGCCCCAGACGGGCGTGCCTGCCTCGATCCGCAGCGCCTCGAGTTCCTCCGGGACCGCGCCGTCGACCTCTTCGTCGCTCCAGCTCTCGAAGGCCTCGACGCCGTAATCCTCGACGCCGATCCCCTCGCCCGGCCCCAGGCGGAGGTAGCCGCAATAGGACTTCACCTCGATCTCGCACTTCGCCGCGAACTTCGCCCGGAGCAGCGCTCCGGCCACGGGCTCCGCCAGCTCCGCCTCGGTGATCAGCAGGAACCCGTCGGCCGACTCCCGCACGACCCGTAGCGGCGCGACGATCCGGCCCTTCGGCGTCAGCAGCAGCGCCTGCCGAGAGCCGCCCGCCTCGAGCGAGCCGACCTCGTTCGAGAGCATCCGCTCGAGGAAGTCCGCGGCCTCGGGCCCCTCCACCGCGACGTACCCGCGGTCGAGCCGAAACAGCGTGGATGCGACCATGGCCATGCGCTCAGTGTAGGCACGCGAGTTCACTCGAAAGGGGGACTGAGGCCCCGCTGCACGGGCCGATACCTAGGGCGACCCACCTCCCCATCCCCCTCGTACGAAACGGCCCTTGGGCCGTTTCGTCCGTCCAGGGTCAATGAAAAGGGCCGGCGCTGAGCCGGCCCTTTCCTTTGCGTAAGATCGCGCGCCGGTGGAGGTCGTGGCCCCCGATCGCCGTTGGACGCTCGTTGCCGTCTGCACGACGACGTTCATGCTCCTGCTCGACATCACGGTCGTAAACGTCGCGCTGCCGAACATCCAGCACGACCTGCACGCGAACTTGACCGGGTTGCAGTGGGTCGTCGACGCGTACGCACTCACGCTCGCCGCCTTGATCCTGACCGCCGGCACGCTCGCCGACCGCTACGGGCGCCGGCTGCTCTTCACGGTCGGCGTGGTCGTCTTCACGCTCTCCTCGCTGCTGTGCGGGCTCGCCTGGAGCATCGCCGTGCTCGACGTCGCTCGGGCGTTGCAAGGCGTCGGCGGCGCGGCGCTCTTCGCCACTGCGCTGGCGCTGATCGGAGCCGAGTACCACGGGCCAGACATCGGCGGCGCGATCGCGGTCTGGGGCGCGACGATCGGAGTGGCCGTTGCCTCCGGCCCGCTCGTCGGCGGAATCCTCACCGACGCGCTCGGCTGGCGCTCGGTCTTCTTCGTCAACGTGCCGGTCGGGACGTTCGCCCTCTGGATCGCGCTGACGCGGATGGGCGAGTCGCGCGACCCGCAGGCGAAGACCACCGACGTCTGGGGCGTCCTGACCTTCTCGGCCTCGCTCTTCCTGATCGTCTTCGGCGTGCTGCGGGGCAACGCGGAAGGCTGGAGCAGCGCCCTGATCCTCGGCTCGCTGATCGGCGGCGCGATGCTGCTCGCCGTCTTCGTGGCCATCGAGCACCGGCAGGCGCGGCCGATGCTCGATCTCGCCCTCTTCCGCAGCCCGGCGTTCGTCGGCGTCTCGCTGGCAACGTTCGCGATCGGGGCGGGGATGTTCGCGCTCTTTCCGTACCTCTCGATCTACCTGCAGGAGATCCTCGGCTACTCCCCGCTCGGCGCCGGCCTGCGCTTTCTGCCGTTGACCGTCTTCGTCTTCGTCGTGCCCCTCGTATCGCGCGGGCTCGCGCCCCGCGCATCGCCGCGCTGGCTGCTCTCCGGCGGCCTGGTGCTCGTGGCGGTGGCGTTGCTGCTGATGTACGGGCTGACCCCGAGCTCGCGCTGGACCGCGCTCCTGCCCGGCCTGATCGTGGCGGGCATCGGCATCGGCTTCGCAAACCCGTCGATCGCCGCGGCCGCGCTGCGCGCAGTCGACCCGTCCCGCACCGGCATGGCGTCCGGGATCAACAACGCGTGCCGCCTGACCGGCGTCGCCGTCGGCGTGGCGGCCCTCGGCGCGGTCCTCGAGGATCGCATCTCGACCTCGCTCGTGTCGTCGATCGGCCCGCGCGGCGAGAGTCTCGCCTCGGCGGTCGCCGCGACCGGCACCCGGGTCGCCGCGGGCAGGCCGGCGCTCGTGCATCCGGCCACCGTCGCCTTCGTCAGCGGCCTGAACACGGTCCTGATCGTGAGCGCGATCGTCGTCGCCGGCGGCGCCTTGGCTGCCGGTCTCTTGATGCGTTCCTAGAACGCAGAAGGGCCGGCTGAGCCGGCCCTTCTGAAGTCCGAGCCCTCAGGCTCGTTACATCATCCCGCCCATGTCCGGCATGCCGGCGCCGGCGCCCATCGGGGTCTTCTCCGGGGGCTCGGCGACGATCGCCTCGGTGGTGAGGATGTTCTTCGCGATCGACGCGGCGTTCTGCAGCGCCGAGCGCGTGACCATGGTCGGGTCGATGATCCCGGCCTTGACCAGGTCCTCGTACTCGCCGGTCTCGACGTTCAGACCCTGGCCCGCGGGAAGCGAGCGGATCTTGTCGACGACCACGGAGCCCTCGAGGCCCGCGTTGTCGGCCAGCTGGCGGATCGGCTCCTCGAGCGCGCGGGTCACGATGAACGCACCCGTCCGCTCGTCGCCCTCGCCGGCCGGCTTGATCGAGCCGATCGCGTTCAGGAGCGCGACGCCGCCGCCCGGCACGATGCCCTCCTCGAGGGCCGCCCGGGTGGCCTGCAGCGCGTCCTCGACGCGGTGCTTCTTCTCCTTCATCTCCGTCTCGGTCGCGGCGCCGACCTTGACGACGGCCACGCCGCCCGCGAGCTTCGCCAGGCGCTCCTGGAGCTTCTCGCGGTCGAAGTCGGAGTCGGTGTTCTCGATCTCGGCCTTCAGCTGCTTGATGCGGGCCTTGATCCCATCCGAGGCGCCGGCCCCGTCGATGATCGTGGTGTCGTCCTTCGTGATCACGACGCGGCGGGCCCGGCCGAGCTGCGAGATCTTCGTGTTCTCGAGCTTGAGGCCCATCTCCTCGGTGATCACCTCGGCACCGGTGAGGATCGCGATGTCCTCGAGCATGCGCTTGCGGCGGTCACCGAAGCCCGGCGCCTTGACGCCCACCGCGCTGAAGGTGCCGCGGAGCTTGTTGACGACGATCGTCGCGAGCGCCTCGCCCTCGACGTCCTCCGACACGATCAGCAGCGGCTTGCCGGACTGGATCACCTGCTCGAGCACCGGCAGCAGGTCCTTGACGGCCCCGATCTTCTGGTTCGCGACCAGGATGTACGGGTCCTCGAGAACTGCCTCCATCCGCTCGGCGTCGGTGATCATGTAGGGCGACAGGTAGCCCTTGTCGAACTGCATGCCCTCCGTGAACTCGAGCTCGAGGCCAAAGGTCTGGCCCTCCTCGACGTTCACGACGCCGTCCTTGCCGACCTTGTCGATCGCGTCGGCGATCACGTCGCCGATCTCGCGCTCACGCGCCGAGATCGTGGCGACCCGGGCGATGTCCTCCTTGCCCGAGATCTCCTTCGACTGCTTCTTGAGCGCCTCGACGACGGAGTCGACGGCGGCCTCAATGCCGCGCTTGAGGCCCATCGGGTTCGCGCCTGCGGCGACGTTCTTCAGGCCCTCGCGGACGATCGCCTGGGCGAGCACGGTCGCGGTCGTCGTGCCGTCGCCGGCCACGTCGTTGGTCGCGGTCGCGACCTCGCGAACGAGCTGCGCGCCCTGGTTCTCGAACACGTCCTCTACCTCGATCTCACGGGCGATGGTGACACCGTCGTTCGTGATCGTCGGCGCGCCGAACTTCTTGTCGAGGACGACGTAGCGGCCCTTCGGGCCAAGGGTGACCTTGACTGCGTCGGCGAGGATGTTCACGCCCTTCTCGAGCGAGCGGCGCGCATCCTCACTGAACTTCAACTCCTTGTGAGCCATTCAGTACCTCCTTCGGCCAGGCCCCTATGCGGAGGCGCCGGCCATCTCCTTCTTCTTGGACTTCTTGGCGGGCGAGCTGGTCACCTTGGCGAGCACATCCGACTCGCGCAGGACCAGGATCTCGTCGGCGCCCAGCTTGATCTCGGTGCCGCCGTACTTGGAGAAGATGATCTCGTCGCCCTCGGCGACCTCCATCGGGACCAGCTCGCCCTTGTCGTTGCGCGAGCCCGGGCCGGCCGCGAGCACGCGGCCGCGCTGCGGCTTCTCCTTGGCGGTGTCGGGAAGGACGATTCCGCTGATCGTCGTCTCCTCGTCCTCGAGGACCTCGACGATCAGGCGATCGCCCAGCGGCTGTAGATCCATCCAGCCCTCCTTCTTCGTTCTGGTGGACTTTGTGACAGGGTCTGGCACTCTCACGTCCTGAGTGCCAGGGGCATGATAACGGCTCCGCACCGGGTGCTGCAACGTGCAACCCCCTCTGGACACCACTGTGTTACAACCGCTCTTGTGCGGAGAGAGTTCTCGGCGGGGGGCGTAGTGGTGCGGCGCCTGCGGGGGCGCTGGGTGGCGGCGGCGATCCGCCCGGGCGGCAAGAAGCCCGGCGTCTGGGCCCTGCCGAAGGGCCTGATCGGCCCGGGAGAGAAGCCCGAGCAGACCGCACTCCGCGAGGTGGCCGAGGAGACCGGGGTCGAGAGCCGCCTCGTCGGGAAGCTCGGCGACGTGCGCTACGTCTACACCTGGGACGGCGAGCGCATCTTCAAGATCGTGAGCTTCTACCTCCTGCGCTACTCGGGCGGCCGACTCGGCGACCTGCCGCCCGAGACCGCGCACGAGGTCGCCGAGGCCCGCTGGCTGCCGCTCGAGGAGGCGCCGCGGCTGCTCGCGTACGGCGGCGAGCGCGAGATGGCCGCGAAGGCCGTCGAGGCCGTCCGGGCACTATGATTCCGCGCGCCCCGTGGCAGGAGACGAACACGCGATGTACGCCCTCAACTTCTACTCGCCCATGGTCGCCGACCAGCTGCGCAGCGGCCGCAAGACCGCGACCATCCGGCTCGGCGACAAGTCGCGCAAGTACCGCAAGGGCATGATCGTCCAGGTGCTCGCGGGCACGCGCTTCAGCCCGCGGATGAAGATCTTCGACGCCGTGATCGACAAGGTCGAGGTCAAGCAGCTCTCGGAGCTCTCACCCCGCGAGATCGAGCACGACAACCCGGAGATCCGCCGCCCCGAGGAGATGGCGGCGTTCCTCGGCCAGCTCTACAACCGCGAGGTCAGCGGCGAAGACACGGTGACGGTCATCCGCTTCAGCGAGATTCGCGCCTGATCCTGACGCCGAACTGCTCCGGCGGGCGCAGTTCGGTCCCGCAGGCCTCGCACTCGACGGCGAAGGCAGACGAGAAGCGGGCCTCGCATTCCGGGCACCGCGAGCGCATCTCGCCCTCACACTGCGGGCAAACCGCGGGAAGCTCGGGCTCGAACTCCTCGAAGTAGCGCTGCACGTACCCGCAGCGCAGGCAGAACGCAACCCAGTCGCCGAGTGTCTTGCGCCGCTCCTCGCGGAGCCACTCCGAGGCCTTGCTCACCTTCCGACTGTACCGCCAGGTCGATCGTTAGAGTTCGAGCCGATGGCGATCGCGCGCGAAGCTGAGCCCGTCGGCTCGCTGCAGGAGATCCACGAGGCCGGTCTCGACCGCGAGGACCTGCTCGGCGTCTACCGCAACATGCTGGTCACGCGCGGGATCGAGGAGCGCGGCCACATCCTCTACAAGCAGGGCAAGATCCCCGGCTCGTTCTACACGGGCCGCGGGAACGAGGCCGCCGCGGTCGGCGTCGCAACCGCGATGGACGACGTCGACGTCGGCACGCCGCTCCACCGAGACATGGGCGTCCACGTCACGCGTGGGGTCGAGCCGTGGCGGATCTTCGCGCAGTACATGGGCCGCGCCGACGGGCCGACCAAGGGCAAGGACGGCAACGTCCACATGGCCGATTCGCGCCTCGGCCTGCTGGCGATGGTCAGCCACCTGCCGGCGATGCTGCCGGTCGCGGTCGGCTGCGCGCTCGCCTTCCGGATCCGCGAGGAGAGGCGCGTCGCGGTCGGCTGGTTCGGCGAGGGCGCCTCGGCGCGCGGCGACACGCACGAGGCGATGAACCTCGCGGGCGTCCGCAAGCTGCCGGTCGTCTTCATCTGCGACAACAACCAGTGGGCCTACTCGACGCCGACCTACCTCGAATACGCGACCGAGCACGTCGCCGACCGCGCCGAGGCGTACGGCTTCGAGGGCGTGGTGGTCGACGGCACCGACGTGCTCGCCGTCTACCGCGAGGCGCGGCGCGCGATCGAGAAGGCGCGCACGGGCGGCGGCCCCACCCTGGTCGAGTGCCTGACGCTGCGGATGGAGGGCCACGCGGTCCACGACGACGCCTTCTACGTGCCGAAGGACATGTTCGAGCGCTGGGCCGCGAGCGACCCGATCGAGCGCTTCCGCAACTGGCTGCGTCAGCACGCCGAGCTCGGCGACCAGGAGGAGGACGAGATCACCTCCGGCGTCAAGAAGCTGCTGAACGACGCGCTCACCCGCGCCGAGGAGTCGCCGCTGCCGGACCCCTCCACGCTGGCTGACGGCGTCTTCGCAACCCCCGAGGACCTCGACACCCCCCACCACAAATAGTGGCCGAGAAGACCTACCTGCAGGCGATCAGTGACGGCCTCCGCCAGGAGATGCGCCACGACAAGCGCGTGTTCGTGATCGGCGAGGACGTCGGCGTCTACGGCGGCGCGTTCAAGGTGACGCTCGGCTTCCAGGAGGAGTTCGGTCCGTGGCGCGTGATCGACGCGCCGCTCTCGGAGACGGCGATCGTGGGCGGCTGCACCGGCGCCGCGATCATGGGCATGCGGCCGGTCGCGGAGATGCAGTTCTCGGACTTCATCTCCTGCGCCTGGGACCAGCTCGTCACCGTCGCCGCCAAGCAGCGCTGGCGCGCGGGCACGCCGGTGCCGATCACCGTGCGGCTCCCCTCGGGCGGCGGCTTCTCGGGCGGGCCGTTCCACTCGCAGAACCCGGAGAGCTCGTTCGCGCACATCCCCGGCCTAAAGATCGTCTGCCCCGCGACGCCGGAGGACGCGAAGGGCCTCTTGGTGTCGGCGATCGAAGACCCGAACCCGGTCCTCTACTTCGAGCACAAGCACCTCTACCGGCGGATCAAGGCCGAGGTGCCGGACGAGCGCTACACGACGCCGTTCGGCCAGGCGCGCGTCCACCGCGAGGGCGACGACCTCACGCTCGTCACCTGGGGCGCGATGGTCTGGACCGCGGACGAGGCAGCGCAGGAGCTTGAAGGCGACGGCGTCTCGGTCGAGATCCTCGACCTGCGGACGCTGATCCCCTGGGACAAGAAGGCGGTGCTCGAGAGCGTCCGCAAGACTTCGAAGGTCGTCGTGCTCCACGAGGACACGCACACCGGCGGCTTCGGCGGCGAGATCGCGGCCACCATCGGCGAGGAGGCGTTCGAGGACCTCGACGCGCCCGTGAAGCGGATCACCGCGCCCGACACGCCGGTGCCGTTCTCGCCGGCGCTCGAGAAGGCGTTCATCCCGCAGGTCGAGGACGTGTTGGCGGGAGTCCGGGAGCTGGCCGAGTACTGATGGCTACGACGCAGGCGATCGACGTCGTCATGCCCCAGATGGGCGTCTCCGTCTCGGAGGGGACGATCACGAAGTGGCTCAAGCAGGAAGGCGAGCAGATCGCGGCCGACGAGCCGCTGCTGGAGATCTCCACCGACAAGGTGGACACCGAGGTGCCGAGCCCGGGCGAGGGGATCGTGCAGCAGATCCTCGTCCAGGAGGGTGAGACCGTCGACGTCGGGACGAAGCTCGCGGTGATCGCGCCGGCCGGGGCCGAGGCTCCGCCCGAGCCGAGCCGGCCGGAGCCGGAGGCTGCGGTCGCGCCGGAGCCCGAGCCGGAGAGCGAGCCCGAGCCGGAGCGCGAGCCCGAGCCGGAGCGCGAGCCCGAGCCGGTCGCCGAGGAGCAGCCGGCTCCGCCCGCACCCGCGGCTCCGGAGCCTGCGCCTGCCACGGACGGCGCCGGCGAGAGGACGTTCGTCTCGCCGGTCGTCGCGCGGATCGCCTCCGAGCACGGCGTCGAGGTCAGCCAAGTCCAGGGCACCGGCCGTGGCGGCCGCGTGACCAAGAAGGACATCCTGGCCTTCGTCGAGGCGGGCCCGCCCGCCGCTGAGCCGGCCGCTCCTCCTGAGCCGGCCGCGCCTGCGGCACCTGAGGCGCCGGCGGCTCCGCCGGCCCCCGCCGAGGCGCCCGCGCCGCAACCTCCGCCCGCGCCGCCGGCTGCCCCGCCGCCCACCCCGCCTGCGCCGGTCGCCGCGCAAACCGAGGCCGCGGCAGAGGAGGGAGAGACCGTCGAGCCGATGAGCGCCATGCGCCGCGGCATCGCCGAGCACATGCGCCGCTCGCTCGACACCTCCGCGCACGTCACGAGCGCGATCGAGGTCGACATGTCGAACGTGGTCTCGATCCGCAAGAAGCTGAAGCGCGAGTACACCGAGGCCTACGGCGTCAACCCGACCTACCTGGCGTTCGTCGCGCGCGCAGCGGTCGAGACGCTGCGCGACTATTCCTGGATCAACGGCGAGCTGCGCGGCGACCAGATCGTCACGCGCAACTACGTCAACCTCGGCTTCGCGGTCGAGCTCGCCGACGGCAAGGGCCTGATCGTCCCGGTGGTCAGGCACGCCGAGGGCCTGAACCTGCTCGGGATGGCGCGGTCGATCGCCGAGATCGCCGCCAAGGCCCGGGACAAGAAGCTGCTGCCCGACGACGTGCAGGGCGGCACGTTCACGATCACCAACCCGGGCGGCTACGGCACCTTCCACGGCACGCCGGTGATCAGCCAGCCGCAGGCCGCGATCCTCGGCACCTACGCGGTGGTCAAGCGCGCGTGGGTGATCCAGGACGACCGCGGCGAGGACGTGATCGCGATCCGGCCGATCATGAACCTGACGCTCACGTACGACCACCGTCTCGTCGACGGGGCGCTCGCCGGCCGCTTCCTGCGCGACCTGCGCGAAAAGCTCGAGACCTGGGACGAGACGAACTACTAGAGCAGCTCGGTGTAGCGCGCTCAGCTTGCCAGCGTGACCTCGGCGAGAGCCTCGTACAGCTGCACCGGCCGCCCGAACTGCGGCAGCTCGCGCTCGCCGATCGGCCGAACGGCGATCCCCGGGATGGCGGATGGGTCGAGGAGTGCCTCTGTCGCCGGCGACACAGCCACCTGCCCGCAGCCGGCCGCTCCGCAGACAGCGACGGCGCGCAGGATCGCGGCGCCGACGTAGCCCGCGCGCGTGCTCGATTCCCACCGTTCCGCCTCGCCCGTGTGAATCCCGGTCTGAAGCGTGGGAGAATCGGTTGGCCATTCCGCTGTCTCGAGTGCCTCGTTGAGTCGCACCGCGGCAGCCACGCCGTCTCCCGGCCGCGCGAACACGGCGACTGCGGAGTCGCCGACGAACTCGAGGACCTTGCCCCGGTGCTCCTCGACCACCGCCGTCAGGACCGCGTCGTAGCGGTCGAGCCAGGGTCCCATGGCGGCGGTACCCAAGCCGAGCACGATCTCTGTGTAGTGGGCGACGTCCGTGACGAGAAACGTCACCGTGCCTGTCGGCAAATCAGCGGCTTCCGCCTTGCGGGCGAGCTCGGTCACCGACTTCAGCGGCGGAAACTGCTCCTCCAGACCGGCCGCGAGAACCTGGTACACACGTTCCGGGCGCTCGAGGTCCTTGAGCAGGTGCTCGCCCAAGTCCCGTAGCGAGACTTCTGCCGTCTCGTCCTCGTCGACGAGGCCGGCCGTCGAGCGCGAGAGCAGGACCTGACCACCGTGGCCGAGGGCGCAAAGGCGGGCGGCGCGATGCAGCCCCATGCCGATGTAGCCCGTCTGCGCCAGCTCGGGCTCGGCAGTGTGGATTCCAATGCGGACGCGGACCTCCACGCCGTCCGGCCACGGTTCCGTCGCATGCGTCCGCTGGAGATCGATCGCGGCGACAACTGCGTCTTTCGCCCGGGGGAAGGCGACGAAGAAAGCTTCGCCCTGCGTGTCGACCTCGTATCCGCCGTGACGGCCGACCTTCTCGCGGACTAGGTCGTGATGGCGCCCGAGGACAGTTCCGTAACCGGGTCCGAGGCGCTTGAGCAACCGAGTCGACCCCTCGAGATCGGTGAAGAGGAACGTCACGGTGCCGGTAGGTAGATCAGGCCTGCTCATCATCGGAATCGTGACATAGGTCGCGTCCTCTAGAGTCGGGACGGTGAGGCCCGGATACGTTCTTCGACTCCCGGTCACGCCGTACGGCGAGGCGCTCGCACTACAGCGCTCGCTCGCCTCGCGCGTTCTGCGTGGTGAGCTGCCCGACACCGTCCTGCTCCTCGAGCACGCGCCGGTGATCACTCTGGGAAGGCGCACGGAGGAGGGTGAGCTGCACGTGCCGGAGGGCGCCGAGGTCGAGATCGTCGAGACCGACCGCGGCGGCAAGTCGACCTACCACGGGCCGGGCCAGCTCGTCTGCTACCCGATCTTCGACCTGACGCGGCACGGCCAGGATGTCAAGCGCTACTGCCGCGATCTGGAGGAGGCGCTGATCCGGACGCTGACGCCGCTCGGCGTCGAGGCGACGCGGATCGAAGGGCTCACCGGGATCTGGCTGCCAGCGACGTCGCTTGCGATGTCGCCTGGAGGCCGCACCGGCTTTGCCGGCGCGGCCGCTCGCATCTTGCCGCCGAGGAAGATCGCGTCGATCGGGATCCACATCACGAAATGGGTCACAACGCACGGCTACGCGCTCAACGTCGACCTCGACCCGGCGCCGTTCACGGACTGGATCACCGCCTGCGGGCTCGAGGACGCGGCCTTCACGACCGTCGCGCGCGAGCTCGGGCGGGCGGTCTCCGTTGACGAGGTGCGACCGCACGCCGTCGCGGCGCTGGAGGAGGTCTTCGACCTCTCGTTCGAGCAGCTCCCTGCCGGCATTGGCGCCGAGCTGCGACCGACGCCGGTCTGACCTTTTCGGACAGGCCCCAGGGACAGTCCCTGGGCCGTGTCCGAAACTGACAGAGGATCTCTCCGAACCCGCCTGACTGCTCCACCTCGAGCCGACCCGGTGGGGGATCGGACAGGTCCGAGGGACTGTCCCTGGGACACGGCCGAGCGAGGCGCCACACTTCGGCCGTGACCACCGAGCGGCTCGAGACGTTCGCGGACGGCGTCTTCGCGATCGCCGCGACCCTGCTGATCCTGAACGTCGACGCGCAGATCCGGCGAGACGCGCCCGACCTCGGCGCAAGCCTGCTCCACATCTGGCCCTCGTACATCGCCTACGCGGCCAGCTTCGTGACGATCGGGATCATGTGGATCAACCACCACACGATCATGAGCCAGGTCGACCGCTCCGACCGCCGCTTCCTGCTGGCGAACATCGGCCTGCTGATGTGCATCGCGTTCTTCCCGTTCACGACGCGGCTGGTGGCCGAGCACGTGCGCGGCAGCGGCGCCGAGGCAGCGGCGCTCGCCTACGGCTTCACCGGCGTCGCGACGGCGATCATGTTCAACCTGACCTGGTTCTACGCCGCCTTCGGTAGCCGGCTCCTCCGCCGGGACGCCGATCCAGCCGTCGTGAGCGGCATCACCCGCTCGTACATCCCCGGCCCCTGGATCTACCTCGCCGCCAGCCTCGTCGCCTTCGCCAGCCCGGTGACCAGCATCGTCCTCTTCGGGACGATCGCGCTCTTCTACGTCGTCGAGAGCTCGATCTTCGGCGGCGCGACGGTCGAGCCCGCGTAGCCCGGGAGAGACTCGACCAGCGCCTCTACTACGACCGGGTCGAACTGCGTCCCGCTCGCGCGCCGGAGCTCGGCTACGGCGTCCCCGACGGGCATCGCCGTCCGGTAGGAACGATCGCTCGTCATCGCGTCGAACGCGTCGCAGCACGAGACGATCCTGGCCAGCAGCGGGATCTCCTCGCCGGCGAGGCCGTCCGGGTAGCCCTCGCCGTCGTAGCGCTCGTGGCACGAGCGGACGACGCGGCCGATCTCCCCGAGCAGCCCCCCGACGCGCAGGAGCAGCCGTTCGCCCTCGATCGTGTGCCGCTCCACCACGGCCCGCTCCTCGGGCGTCAGCGGCCCAGGCTTGTTGATGATCGACTTCGGAACGCGCACCTTGCCGACGTCGTGCAGCAGTGCCGCGATCTCGGCGTCACGTCGCTCGCGTGCAGAGAGCCCGAGGACGTCGCCGACGCGCAGCGTCAGCTCCACCACCTCGCGGCTGTGGATCCCCGTGTAGGAGTCGTCCGCCTCGACGACGTCGCCGAGCAGGAACGCCGTGCCTCGGTAGGCGTCGCGAAGCTCGAGCTCGTGGTCGATCCGCACCCGCCGTTCGCGCGCGAAGACGCCGAGCAGCGCGATCAGCGGCATCGCCAGCAGCACGCCGGCCGGGGAGCTCGTGCTGGCAAACGCAACCGCGAGACCGACAGGCGCCAGCCCGGCGTCGATCACGTATACCGAGGTCATCGCGCGCAGGTGGATCCGCGGCGGAACGCCCAGCGTGATCCATTGCCTGACGGCCGTCACCGCGAAGTCGAGCGCGAACTGCGCTGCGAGAGCGGCGAGATAGAGCGGCCAGCGGCTGAGATCGGGCGCCGACTCCCCGGCGAGGCCGAGGACCAGCGCCGGCCCGATTGCGTACGACGCGTTCAGGACGCGCAGCACGAGCCGTTCGAGGTGCAGCTCCCCACGCAGGCACTCGAGCGAGCTGCCGAGGAGGATTCCGCCGGCGACCGCCAAAGGCACGGAGCCGCTCGGCAGCAGGAAGAGCATCGGGACGAGGATCAGCTCCGTCGGCACCGCCGTGCCGCTCGCGATCTCGAAGTCAAGCCTGAATGCCGTTGCGTACGCGGCAATCAGGATCAGGACGGTGGCCACCCCTGGAGCCCGCTCCGAAGGGAGGTAGACGGCAAGCGCCGTGGCGCCGGCCACGAAGGCGGCCGTGAAGGCGCCCAGCGACCAGAGCTCCCGCCGGGCCAGGCGCTGAAGCCGCCGCACGCGTGACTCCTCGATTACGCGCTGTTCGTCAGGATCGAGTACCAGCGAACTGGGAGGGCTGCTGGCCGCAGTCGACATCGCCAGAAGAAGATCGACCCGACAAGAACCACTTGGTTCCCTCGATCGAGGGATGGGGACGCGGCCGAAGCACCCGTTCGGGTGATGCAGCCGGCCGGGCCGCGGCGAGAGTGAGAGAACTTCGGCAATGGAGGGCGGCGTGGCGGCAACTGTGGCGCGTTTGGGAATGCGGATCGTCTTCGGCGTAGCGATCATCGCGGCGCTGGCTTTGAGCTCGACGGCGAAGGCCGGGCTGATCGGCACCGGCTCCGCCTCGTATTGCGACTCGAGCCCGACGCAACCCTTCGCCGCGTGGGGGGACTCCGCCTCCTACGCGCGCCTGCTGAACGGCGGCTTCGAGAGCGGCGCAACGGCGTGGGCGCTCGCGGGCGGCGCGCGCGTCGTCTCGGGCAACGAGCCGTTCTACGTCGCCGGCGACACGACCGACAGCCATTCGCTCCTGCTCCCGGCCGGCAGCTCGGCCTACAGCGGCACGGTCTGCTTCGCGCTCGGCGACTGGCACCTGCGCTTCCTGATGCGAAACGTTGGCTCCTCGTCCGGCGCACTGCACGTGCAGGTGATCGTGCCGAGCGTGCTCGGTGGCCTGCTGACGATTCTCGACGGCGGCACCGTCAGCTCCGCAAGCTCATGGACACCGTCGCTGCGGCTCCAGCTCCTGCTCTGCAACGTGACGAGCCTGCTCGGGACGAAGGCGGTCGCCTTCCGCTTCACGCCGGTCGGCGCCCGCGCCGCCTACCAGATCGACGACGTCTATCTGGATCCCTGGAAAGACCGCTAGACCACACGCGTCTCTAGACTCCGGGCCATGGAGCGCTCGTTGCCCGTCGCGGAGCGGCCGCGGCGACCGGAGTGGATGAAGGTCCGCGCACCGAGCCCGGACTCGCGCTACTTCGACGTCCGCAAGCTGATCCACGGCGCGAGCCTGAACACGATCTGCGAGGAGGCGCGCTGTCCGAACATCGCCGAGTGCTGGGGGCGTGGGACGGCGACCTTCCAGATCCTCGGCGAGACCTGCACGCGCGCCTGCCGCTACTGCTACGTCCACTCGGGCAAGCCGGATGGGCCGCCCGACCCGCTCGAGCCGCTGCGCCTCGCGGCAACCGCCGAGAAGATGGGCCTGCGCCACGTCGTGGTCACGTCCGTCGACCGGGACGATCTCGAGGACCGCGGCGCCGGCCACTACGCGGCCACGATCCGGGCACTGAAGCACAAGGTTCCCGAGGCGACGATCGAGGTGCTGACGCCCGACTTTCTCGGCTGCGAGGAAGAGGCGCTCCAGACCGTGCTCGCCGAGCGGCCCGACGTCTTCAACCACAACATCGAGACCGTTCGCCGGCTGCATGCGCGCATGCGCGGCGCGAAGGCGAGCTACGACAAGGCGCTCTGGCTGCTCGCCCGGGCGAAGGAGATCGCCGGCTACCCGGTGCTGACCAAGTCCGGGATCATCGTCGGACTGGGCGAGACCAACGACGAGGTCGTCGAGACGATGCGCGACCTGCGCGCAAACGGCGTCGACGTGGTCACCATCGGCCAGTACCTGCAGCCGAGCGCCAAGCACGCCACGATCGACCGCTGGGTGCACCCGGCCGAGTTCCGCTGGTTCCGCGAGCAGGGCGAGGCGCTCGGCTTCGGCTCGGTGTTCTCGGGACCGCTGGTTCGCAGCTCATACCGCGCCGACGAGCAGCGTCACGCCGCGGCCACCGGCCGCGGCGCCGTCGCGTACTAGAACGAGAACGCGACGAGGGCCGCCCGGGGGCGGCCCTCGTCTTCGCCATTTTGGTGCGGGCCCGCGTGCTAGTGGGGCAGCTTCATCACCCAGATGCCCTGGGAATGGGTTGCCGCGTAGAGCAGGCGCTCACACGGTCCCTTCTTCGCACACGTCGGGACGCGGCTGGAGGGCTGGATCTCGAGGTGCATGACCTCGTAGCGAGGCATGCCCGTCGTGACGTGCCAGCTCGCTCCGTCGTTGTCGCCCCGCAGGACGCCGAAGTCCGTGCCCACGTAGAGCGTGTGGGTCGAATCGTCACGGACGACGTCGCTGACGGGCAGGTCGCCGTCGGAGAACGGCGTCGGGTAGGCCGACGAGCCGCTCTCGACGTTCAGGTTCGTGAACGTGCCGCCTCCGGTGGTGCCGGTCGACGTCACGCTGAACACGTGACCCGGCGTCGTCGGAGTGGCGGCGTTGTAGCCGGAGTACGAGACCCAGGCGTGATTCGAGTTGGACGGGTCGACGGTGATCCCGCTCGGGAAGCGGGTCGGCGAGCCGCCCGTTGCCGAGTTGTCGATCCGCAGCCACGAGACCGTGGCCGGATCGATCGCGTCCGCGTTGTGCGTCACGAAGATCCGACCGGCCGACGTCGCCACCCACATCGTGCCGTGGTCGGCACCGTCGCGGGCCATCCACGAGATCGTCCCGCCGCTGCGGTCCGACCCGTAGAGCGCACTGGTCAGATCGCCCGCCTCGCCTGAGCACGGCGTCGCGGCCGTGCACATCGGGCCGCCGAGCGGCCGGTAGTCGCCGCACGCGGCGGCGGCGCCCGAGATCACGAACTCCGGACAGTTCGCCTCGTAGCCGGCGATGTTCGGGGTCGTGTCCTGCGGGACGTGGCCGGGCGTGCCGGCGCCGAAGGCCCAGGTGCGCCAGACGTGCTTCCCGCCCTCGTAGATCGGGTGGGTACCCGGCGACGGGTTCGGGTCGCCGACCTGCGGCCAGTAGAACGCGGGGCCTTCGCCGCTGTTCACGAGCGGAGCCGTCGCGATCACCCACTTCTCGGGGTTGCCGTTCTCGAAGTTCGAGTCACCGAAGCCGCCGGTGTACTCGTTGGCCATCCACGTCGGCTGCGTCGCGTCGAAGACCGCGTTGCCGCCGTCGCCGTAGATCACCTGAGTGAACGTGTCGTTGTCGCACTTGCTCAGGTTCGACCAGGTGCCGTTGTCCTGCGTTCCGCCCAGCACCTGGCACTTGCTGAACGGGGCGATGGCCACGTTGATGAACTGCAGCGTGCTGCCCAGCTTCTTGTCGATGTGGACCAGAGACGTCGGAGCCCGCGACAGCAGTCGCCTGCACGCCGTGTAGCTCCCCGATGTCGTCGGCAGCGGCCCGCCGCCGTTGCGGAACGGGCTGTCGCACTGGGACGACAGGTCGGAGAACGTTCCGTCCGTGCGGATCACGCCGCCGTCCGAGCCCTCGAAGATCTGGGTCGGATTGTTCGGGTTGATCACGATCGCATGCTGGTCGGGGTGGATCCCGTTCGGAGCATGCAGGCAGCCCTGCGGGAAGTACGGGGCGAAGGCGCACCAGGGTGCCGTGGTGTCCTGCGCGTCGTACGTGAGGTCGGTGAACGTGCGGCTGTTGTTCGCGCCGTCCGGGTCGCCCGCGGTCGTCGAGTAAAGAACGGCCCGGCCGTTGGAGCGGCCGTTGCCGCAGCCGACGCCCTTGGTGTCGCAGGGCTGCTCGCCGTACTCCATCGAGCCTCCGAGGTAGACGGTGTCCGGCAGCCCCTTCGGGGTGTAGAGGAGCTCGTCGTACCAGCACTGGCCCGTGCAGAAGTCGTCCGGTGCGAAGTACGGGCTACCCGTGGCATGCGACGTCAGCAACTGCCAACCGGTGTAGACGGTCGGGTAGGTGGTCGTATCCGGCGGGGGCGTCGAGCCTGCGGCCTCGGACGCGAGCAGCGTTGCGGCCGGCTGGTTGGCGTCGTCGACACGCCAGAAGGTCGACGCGGTCGCCGCCGAGATGCCGCCGCCGTTGGCCGTGCCCTCGGTCAGGTAGATGCGTGTGTGCCCGTTCTTGACCGTCGGCGCGAACTCCACCCGGTCGGTGCCGCCGCCGGGGAACTGCGGGGCGAAGACCTGGTTGAAGCCCGTCGACGGAGCGCCTGCGTCGCGCCGCCAGAGACCCTGGTCGAACGCCGACGCGTAGACGACGTTCGAGTCGAGCGGGTCGAGTCCGACGTTGGTGACGCCGAACGAGTTCGGGTCGTTGCCGTTCCAGACCTCGGTGAACGTCGCTCCGCCGTCGGTCGACTCGTACACGCCAGGCGAGTTGGCGCCGGGCTCGAGGCGAGTCGTACCGCCGTTGCCGATCACGTGCGAGAGGCCGCGGACGGCCTGCGCCGAGCCGACGAAGAGGTGGTGCTTGTTCGTCGGGTCGACGACGATCCCGTTGATCCCGCGGCCGAGGAACGAGTCCTTGCCGGGGTTCGCGCAGCTGTACGTCGCGTTGCTCACGCACGAGTCCGCGAGCTTCGCCCAGTGCTTGCCGCCGTCGGTCGACTTGTAGATGCCGACGCCGGCCTCGCAGCCGGACGAGCAGCGGTTGCCCTCGCCGGTGCCGAGGTAGATGGTGTTGTGCTGCTTGTCGGTCGGGTCGAGCGTCAGCGCCCCGACCGAGTTCTGGTCGAAGCTCGCCGGGCTCCTCTGCCTCCACGTCGGCGTCGCGGCCAGGCCGTTGGTGGTGAGCCAGACGCCGCCGCCGGACACGCCAACCCAGAGCCGGCATTTCTTCCACGAGCACTTCGGGTCGATCAGCATCGCGGTGACCCGGCTGGCCGTGTCGTTCGTCGCTCCGGAGAACGACGTCACGCCCGGCTGGCTCGCGTGCTGGCGCGGGCCGAGCAGCTTCCACGTGCTGGTGCCGAGGAAGGACCGGCCGTGCACGCGCATCAGGCGCGCGTCCCTCTTCGCGATTCGTCCGAACGTCGCCTTGGCACGCGCGACGACCGACGGCGGGATCACCGTCGCCGGATACGTGCGCTCGGCGGACAGGTAGGCCTCGAAGCTCGTCGGCCCGAGACCGGCCGCTGCCTCCGCGGAATCGCCCGCGGCACCGGACTTCGGCGTGAAGACCCCGGTGCCCGACGACCTTGCGGTCAGCAGGACCAGAAACAGAGTCAGCGCTCCCGCGACGAGGAAGATCCCCGTCAGGACGCTGGTGCGTGATTTCGTCATCCTCTCCCCTCTCGAAGTAGAACCCTCTGGACTTCCCTCGTCAGTACCGTCGTTCGAGCGGCCGCGTCGCGAGGCACTGCTTTCGCGCTGCCTGGCCCAGCGAGCCTGCGCCGCCTTCCGGGCGCTCTCCGCACGCTCCTCCGCCGTCAGCTTGGCGGCCCGAGCCTTGCCACCCTTGAGACCGCCGCGGCGACCGAGCTCGACGGCGATCGGGTCCTTCCCGGACGGGTCTGTGCGTGAACGCTCAGGCATACAACCGAAGAACGCAAGGCTTATATGCCTCTCTAGATCAGCTGTCAAGCAGGAGGAAACGCGCTGCGAAAGCGCTCACGCATCCGGAGGTTGGAGACTTTGGAGCCTTAGCGGACAGCCGCGCCGGCATCGACCAGGCCCGCGCCGTAGGCGTTCCCGAAGGAGATCGGGTGGGACTGGTCGAGGTGGCAGTAGCCGGTCGGGCACGGATCGCCGTAGTACGACGGCGCGAAGTTGGAGGGGTCGTTCGGCCCCATGTAGTTGACGACACTGCGGTTTGCGGTGCTCTTCAGCCGGGCGACGAGCGCGTCCGGGTGCCCGCGCAGATCGCGCCGAGCCGAGAGGACGAGCGCCGCGACTCCCGCTGCATTCGGGGTGGCCATCGACGTGCCCTGGAGCCAGCCGAAGCCCTGGCCGTCGAGCTTGAAGCAGGCCGCGTTGAAGAGCGCCGAGGTGACGGGGTCGCTGCAGATCAGCCCGCGGTTCGTGAGCGCCCCGAGCGAGCCCCAGCCGCCGTAGAGGATGTCGCCGTCGCCGCCGTCCCAGAAGGGAACCTCGTAGCGCCGAGCGCCGCCGGGCGCGGCGAGATCGACCCGCGAGCCGTAGTTCGAGTAGTACGCAAGCTGGTCGCGCGCGCCGACGTGGTGCTGCCAGCGCAACGGGACGTCAGCCGGGGCGGAGCCGATCGCGTTCGCCGTCGCCGAGACCATGGTGACGCCCGGCACCCCGGCCGGCACTTCGAGCCAGCCGCGGAGGTCGTAGTCCGAGAGCGACGGGCTCCCGGGGGTGACGCTGGCGAAGCCCTCCGGGCCGTCTGCAACCTGGCCGACGCCACGGAGGTCATGGCCGCCGACGTCGAGGTTGGCCCGGTCGATCCGGACGTGCTCGTTCCCCGCCGCCGCGAAGACCGCGACGCCGTGGGCACGGCAGTACGAGACCGCTTCGTCGAAGAGCAGGTACACCTGCGCGTCGTCGGCGTTGGATGGGTCGAGGTAGCCCTCGATCGACATGTTCACGATGTCGACGTCGCGGGACGAGCAGGCGCTGACCAGGCCGTCGAGCATCCAGCTCGCGAGCCCCCCGAGCCCGGCGGCGAGGACCTTGTAGGAGGCGACGCGCACGCCGGGGGCGACGCCGTTGGAGGCGAAGCCGTTGGCGTTGGCCGCGATCCGGCTGGCGACCCAGGTGCCGTGGCCCTCGAAGTCGCGGTCGCGGCAGTCGCGCAGGCTCGAGCGGTCGATGTACCCGAGCTCGAAGAGCTCTTTGAGGTCGTCGCAGGAGACGAAGTTGCCGCCGAGCCTCGTGTCGAGGTTCTCCCGCAGCTCGAGGTGATGCGGGTCGACGCCCGTGTCGAGAACGGCGACGACGACGTTGCGGTCGCCTTTCGTCTTCCTCCAGGCGGCCGGCACGTCCATCCGGTTGTCATCCCACTGGAGGATGCCCTCCGGGTTGGTAACGCCCAGGAACGACGAGGCGTCGTGCAGCGGGTCTGGGAAGCCCTTGCCTTTCGGCCCCGGCGCAAAGTTGGGAGCGTGGCCGCCGCGGCCCGGGCCGTCGGGCTTTCCGCGCGTGTCGCTCAGGAGCGCGTCCGCGAAGGCGGCGGTGACGGCGCCGTTGTGGTCGACTCGAGCGTCGAAGTCGGCGCTGCCGGGGACGACCACCAGCGCGCCGATCGGGCTCAGGTCGGCCACGACCTTTCCTCCGGCCGAGGTGACGATCTGGTTCATCTGGGCCGGCGTCGTGCCCGGCGTGAACCGGACCACGGTGACCCCGAAGGGATTGCCGGCGGCAGTGGCAGATCCTGTAATTGCGAGCGCGGCGGCGAACGCCGCAAGGAGAAGACTGGGCCGCTTCACCGTGTTTCCCTTCTCGGCAGCGCACGGCTTGCCCTGGATCACTCGTTCGTGCAAGCGAAGGGCCGCCCTGAGGCGGCCCTTCGCGTACCGATTGGAGGCCTAGGAGCTAGTGATGGTCTCCGTGATCGTGCTTGTCGGTCATCCCGAGCGGACACGGCGTCACGATCCACGGCGTCAGATTGGTCGCGTGACTGTGATTGGGTCCGTCGAGCTTGTCGAAGAAGACGTCCGACTGCTCGCAGATCGGGTTGCGCCCGGCCTCGAAGCTCGTCGGATCGCCCGAGCCGCGGCCGTTGCGAGCATCGGTCCAGAGACCAAGCTGCACATCCGCGTTCGGGTCGTCGCCCTTCTTGGTGAGCGCCGGGTCGATCGACCCGGTGGCGTTCATCGTGTAGTCACCGCCGAACAACCCGGCCCGGAACGTGTAGTCCCAGTTGGACGGGACGTCTGAGACCTGGAAGTTCTTGAACGGCAGGGTCGCCGGGCTCTGGTTCTGCCCGGGCACCGCACCTGGGGCGGGGTTGAATCCGGTCGCAACCGTCGGATTGACGATCGCCTCCGGCGCCACGCACTGGCTCGCACCGGCAGGAACGGGACCGGTCGTCGTCTGGCTGACCGTCACGGTCTGGGTGATCTTGCACGTGGCACCCCAGAACCAAACGAGGTAGTTGCCGACCTCGGTCTTGCTCGTCGGCCACGGTCCCTGCCCGGCCGGCGAGCTGGTGTCGAGCCGCCGGTCGTGGAAGGTGACGTTCAGCTCACCTTTGGTGTTGATCGTCACCCACGGGAACCACTGGTCGCCGCCGAAGTTGTGCTCGAGGCATCCCGATTGGGTACCCGCGACGGTTCCGTTGTTGCGACCGCAGTCGCGCGCGCCCTGGCGGGCGTTCGTTGCCGCGTTCGCATTCGCAGCGGTCGGAGCCTCCGACCGGTCGTTGTTCACCCGAGTCGGGCCGATCCACGTCGTACCGCCGTCCGTCGACTTGTAGAAGAAGGCGTCGTTGTTGGAGTCGCGGATCGTGCCGTTGCGGTTGTCGACCAGCACCACGTAGAGGTCGTTGGCGAAGTTGCCGCCGCGCTTGTCTGCCGCGATCGAGTTCATGATCGGGTCGAAGCGGAAGCAGCTGTTCGTCGGGACCGCGCGGGTCGAGCCCTGGCCGCGGGCGTTGCAGTCGGTGCGGCCGTTGACGCCGCGGGGCTCGTTCACGTCGTACAGCGTGTCGACGCGCGACGGGCCACTGAACGTGGCGCCGCCGTCCGTCGACGTGACGACGAGGTACTGGTCCTCGTCCTCGGTGTCGCCGTTGATGAAGCCGACCCAGAGCCGGCCGGTGGTCGGGTTGACCGTCGTCTCGGAGCCCTGGTTGTCGGCGCACTCGTTTCCGGGTCGACCACCGGAGGCGCAGAACGCGCCCGAACCGTTGATCACCTTCGCCGCCGACCACGTGTGGCCGCGGTCGTCCGAGTAGCTGAAGTAGATCTGCGCCGAGCCCGAGCCCGAGAACAGCGAGTACGTCGCGTAGAGACGGTCGCTCCCGACCTGGTCGGGGTTGCAGGCGATCGGCGTCTTGCTGATCGGCTGGAAGCAGACCGGGTCGACACCCGCCGGACGCGGTCCGGCCGAGAGCCAGTCCTTGTCGTTGGCCGGCACGCTTCCGTTCAGGCTGGAATCGTTGTCCTGGATGAACGTGACCGTCCCGTCACCGGGCTGGCGCGGGTCTCCCGCCCCGCCGCAGACGGCAGTCGCGTCGCTGCTGCCGATCGCGACGCACGGCCGGCTCCAGGTGAAGCCGCCGTTCGTGGAACGGCTCACCCAGACGCCGCTGGTGTCGTCCGTGCGGTTGAAGTTGAGGTCGCCGTAGTAGGCGATTCCCTGCCGGTCGTAGACGACCGAGGGGTCGCCGCCGCCGTCCAGGTTGTCGCCGCTCGGCAGCGACGGGAACGGGATGATCCCGTCGAACCAGTGGTTGCCGTTGTCGGTCGAGGCGTAGAAGCCGGACGTGCCCCAGCCGAGCCGGTAGTCGTTCGCCCCACCGACCAAGTTGCGCTTCTCGGTCGGGTTGACGTCGAGGGCAGTCTCGTCCTGCGGCATGCAGGAGTAGTCCTGGTTGGCGCGGATGTTGCTCCCCTCGTTGCTCTTCTTCTCGACCTGGTCCTGCACGAGATTCCGCAGCGGCTTGGGGTTGTCCCCCTTGAGGCCTGCCTGTGGGCACTCGGTGATCGCGTTCCCGAGGGCGTTGAAGTCGGAGTACTCGATCGGCCCCGACACGGCCGTTGTGTCTTCCTCGTCGTTCGCCCACGGCGGATCCTCGACAGCCGAGGCCGTTCCGGCCCACATGACCAGGACCGCGCCGAGAGCGAGCAGCGGTAGAAGCACCGCAATGGTTCTCTTCACATCTCCCCCTTTCTTTTCGCGGCCGAACCCCCTCCGACCGCGCGTGCGCGGGACTATACGACGAATCTCGATTCCGCGATCAGTGAAGAGCGGCGCGCAAGCGCTGCTCCTGCCTGCGGGCGAACACCAGTGCATCCGCAAGCGTCAACTTGCCTGCGAAGCCGTTCAGCTCGATCAGGGCAGCGGCGTTCGCGTCCCGCCAGGCGATCGCATAGCTGCGGACGCTGGCCGCTCCCGGGCGCAGGGTGGTGACGCCGAAGGCCTCGTCGCCGAGCTTGCCCACCTCGACCTTCGTAGCCGGCGACGTCTCCAGCTCGCTTCGGTACTGCGCCAGCTGGCTCTTCGCCCCGCCCGAGCCCTTGAACAGGTCGGTGCGCGAGACCACGACCAGCGGCCCGGCCGTCTTGGCGCTGCCGCCGCGGTGGTAGCGGCCGATCCAGCCGCCGAGGCGCCCGAATCGTTGCGGGTCCGTGCGGAAGCCCGGCTGGTCCGAGGAGAGCTCGTGGCCGAAGTAGAACGCCGCGAACTCCTTCGAGAGATCGGAGCGCTGAAGCACGAGCTTCGAGAGCTTGGAGGGCGGAATCGTCGGCCCGGAGGAGCCGCACCCGGCGACGAGAAACGCGGCGAGCAGCGCGCCGGCGGCCAGGCGGGCGGTCACGCTAGGAGACGTCGCCGTGCGGCTTAGCCATCTTGCGGTAGTCGAGCGCCTTGTCCAGCGTCTCCTCGTCGACCCCGGCCTCGCGGGCGACCTCCCGCAGCGAGCGGCCGGATTTCGCGGCCTCCTTCACGATCTCGGTCGCCTTGTCGTAGCCGATGTAGGGGTTGAGCGCGGTGGCCGCCGACAGCGTCAGCTCCGCGTAGTGCTGGTTCGTCTCGCGGTTCGCCTCGATCCCTTCGACGCACTTCTCGGCGAACAGACGCGAGGCGCTCGCCAGCAGCTTGATCGAGTCGAGCAGGTTCCGGGCCAGCAGCGGTACGAAGACGTTCAGCTCGAAGTGGCCCTGTAGGCCGCCGACGGTGATCGCCTCGTCGTTGCCGATCACCTGGGCGGCGACCTGGGTCACGACCTCCGGGATGACCGGGTTGACCTTGCCGGGCATGATCGAGCTGCCCTTCTGCAGCTCGGGGAGCGCGATCTCACCGAGGCCGGCGCGCGGGCCGGAGCCCATGAAACGGAGGTCGTTGGCGATCTTCGTCAGCGAGACGGCCACGGTCTTGAGCGCGCCCGAGGTCTCGACCAGCGCGTCACGAGCCGCCTGCGACTCGAACGGGTCGGCCGGCGGCGAGATCTCGAGGCCCGTCTCCTCCTGCAGACGCGCGCGCACGCGTGGGGCGAACTCCGGATGGGTGTTCAGGCCGGTGCCGACCGCGGTGCCGCCGAGCGGGATCTGGCCGAGCCGCGGAAGCGCATCCTGCACCCGAGCGATCCCCTGGCGCACCTGCGCGGCGTAGCCGCCGAACTCCTGGCCGAGGGTGACGGGGACGGCGTCCATCCAGTGCGTGCGCCCGGATTTGACGACGTCGTCGAACTCGCCGGCCTTTGTTTCGAGCGCCGCGGCCAGCCGCTCCAGCGCGGGCAGCAGGTCGTGTGTGATCTCGCCGAGAGCGGCGAGGTGGACGGCCGAGGGGAAGACGTCGTTCGAGGACTGGCCGAGGTTGACGTCGTCGTTGGCGTGGACGTCGTCGCCGGCCAGGTTCGCGATCACCTCGTTGGCGTTCATGTTCGAGGAGGTACCCGAGCCGGTCTGGAAGACGTCGATCGGAAACTGGTCGTCTAGCTCGCCGTTCGCGACCCGGTTGGCAGCGGCCGCGATCCGCTCGGCCTTGTCGGCGTCGAGCAGGCCGAGCTCGGCGTTCACGCGCGCCGCTGCGGCCTTGATCCGGCCGAGCCAGCGCGCGACGGGTATCGGGATCGGCTCGCCGGAGACGGGGAAGTTCTCGACCGCCTTGCGCGTCTCGGCACCCCAGAGCTCCTCGCGTGCCTCGGTAGCCACGCGTCCGAGTCTACTCAGGCCGTGTGGAGCCGGCGGCGCTCCAGCGGGCGGGTGCGAACCCGCCTGCGCAGCGTCTCGTCGATCTCGGCGGTGGCGGCCCAGCCGACGTAGCCGCAGCGAGGGCAGTCGCCCTCCGCGAGCCGATGATGCGAGTCCGGGTGCAGCGTGCGCCGCTCGCCGCAGCCAAGGCACTCGATCCTGAGGGAAGCCATCTCACCACGGGCATCGGCGGCGCCCGGCCGCACGTCCGTCACTCGTTCGAGGGAGGGCCTAGTCGGCTGAGGCGTCGCTTGCGATGCCGCCTAGAGGCCGTGCCGGCTTTGCCGGTGCGGCCGTCCAACGCAGGTTCGCCTCGGAGAGAACAGAATCCCTTGCGCTCGTCAGTCGGCCTTGCGCTCGTCAGTCGGCTGAGGCGTCGCTTGCGATGCCGCCTAGAGGCCGTGCCGGCTTTGCCGGTGCGGCCGTCCAACGCAGGTTCGCCTCGGAGAGAACAGAATCCCTTGCGCTCGTCAGTCGGTTGAGTACTTCGGTTGGACCTTTTCGCCGCGGATGCTCGCAACCGCGTTGTTGGCGGCGATCGCGGCCTCGCCCATGCCGATCGTGATCAGCGTGATCTTGCCGGGGTAGCCGGCGACGTCGCCCGCCGCGTAGACGCCGGGGATGTTCGTCTCGCAGGTCATCGGGTCGATCCTGATCTGGCGCTTGCCCTCGAGCTCGAGGCCCCACTCGGCGATCGCGCCGAGGTGCGAGTGGAAGCCGAGCAACGTGATCAGCGCCTCGCACGGGACCTGCTCGCTCTCGCCGGTCTTCGTGTTCTCGATCGTGACCGCCTGGATCGCGCCGTCGCCGTGTACCTCCCGGATCTCGCACGGCGTCATGATCCTGACGCGGCCCTCACCCTCGAGCGCCTTCGCCTCGTTGACCGAAGACTCGAGCGCTCGGAAGTTGTCCCGCCGGTGGACGAGCGCGATCGGCGGCTGGGCCGTGTCCTGCAGCCCGAGCGTCCAGTCGAGCGCCGAGTCGCCGCCGCCGACGATCACGCACGTGCGGCCCTCGAAGACGGCCTTCTCGCGGACGAAGTAGTGCAGGCCCTTGCCCTCCCAGGCGTCGATGTCCTCGACCCCCAGCTTGCGCGGCTCGAAGGCGCCGTGCCCAGCGGTGATGATCAACGCACGCGAGAGGTACGGCCCGCCCTTGTCCGTGCTGACCGAGAGCAGCTCCTCGCCGTTCTGGCTGACGCGCTCGAGCGCCTGCACCTCCTCGCCCAGGCGCACCTCGGCGCCGTACTGCAAGCCCTGCTCGGCGCAGAGCTCGACGAGCTTCGTGCCGAGGATCTCCGGGTGCCCGGCCACGTCGTAGACGTGCTTCTCGGGATAGACCGCGGCGACCTGGCCGCCGAGCTGCTCGAGGCTCTCGACGATGCGGACGGAGGCGTCGCGGTGGCCTGCGTAGTACGCGGCGGCGAGCCCCGAGGGGCCCGCGCCCAGGATCGTGATGTCGACGACGCCGTTCTCTGTCACGGCGTCGAATGCTAGCCCCGGCGGCGGGGTCTCAAGCCGGCCTCGAAGGCGAGGCGGCCGGCGAAGACGAGGATTACGAACGCCACGAGCGGGTGGAGCACCCCGATCGCCGGGACGCTTTCGCCGCCGGCCGCCAGCCCGATCTGGGCGGCGATCAGCAGCGGCAGCCCTGTGATCTCGAGCACGCGCTTGCGCGGAAAGCGGCCGATCACGGCGAGGGCGAAGGACACGATCGCGGCGTAGAAGACGACATACCCGAAGGCGTCGTGGAAGCTCCAACCGTGGTCGAACGCGTCATGCGTGACCGGCCCTGGATCGGCCTTGTCCGCGGCGTAGAAGGCTCCGTAGCCGGCCGCGCCGATCTGGACGAGCACGGCCAGGAAGACGACCCCTGTCCAGAAGCGATAGATCGTGTTCACCCCGCTCACCGCGGGCCGAGTCTATTAGAGCGTCAGTGGCAGGAGCCGCAGCCGGCGGCGTCCTCGGCGGGGCCTTCGCCCTCCTCCACCTGGAAGGAGTGGCCGCAGCCGCACGAGGCGGAGACGTTCGGGTTGTTGATCGCGAACCCGGCCTGGAGGCCTTCTACCCAGTCGATCTCGGTGCCGGCGAGGTAGGGCGCGCTGAACGGGTCGACCACGACCGGGACGCCGTGGCTCTCCAGCTCGTTGTCGCCGTCCTGCGGACCTCGGTCGAAGCCCAGCGCGTACTGGAACCCCGAGCAGCCGCCGCCCTGAACGGCGATCCGCAGGACCGCGGCCTCGCCCTCGGGCTCCTCGGCCATCAGGTCCTTGATCTTCGCCGCCGCCGACTCGGTCAGCGAGACGAGGGTCAGCGGGCGCTCGACAGTCTCCATCTCGACGCATCGTAGCAACGTACACCGGCGTCAGAATCCCCTTCGCGGGTGGGAGCTTGTAACAGCTGCCTCACGCTTGGTTGAGCCGTTTTCCTCTCCGCTCGTGATCCTCCACGCTCTGCTAGCGTCCGGCTCCGTCGGAGGCGGAGGAGCGCAGTGCTGAACAGCTGGTTGTCCTTCCTCATCTACGCGTTGTTCGCGCTCGCGATCCCGCTGACGATGGTGGGGATGTCGTTCGTGTTCGCGACCCGGCCCAAGCGGCGCATCCGCGCGCGGACACTCCCGTTCGAGTCGGGCGTCTCCAAGGGCCCGCCGAACCAGAAGCGCTTCACGATCAGCTTCTACCTGACGGCGATGCTCTTCATCGTCTTCGACATCGAGATCGTCTTTCTGTATCCGCTGGCGGTGATCCTCCACCAGCTCGCCTGGTTCGGCTTCGTCGAGTTCCTCGTCTTCATCGTGATCCTCGCGGTCGCCTACGTCTACATCTGGCGGAAGGGGGCGCTCGAGTGGCACTGAGACATCGCTTGCGATGTCGACCTCAGGGCGTGCGGGCTTTGCCCGTGCGACCGTCTGAAATGACCGGTCGACACGTTGGAGGAACTACATGGCGCTGAAAGACCATGGCTTGAACTCCGAGCGGGTGCTCTGGGTCGGCAAGGGGCCAGGCGTGTTCGAGGAGGAGCTCGGAAACCTCGAGGAGAAGCTGGGCCTGACGACCGTCGAGAAGGCGGTCGCCTGGGCGCAGGGCAGCTCGATCTGGCCGGACACCTTTGGGCTCGCCTGCTGCGCGATCGAGATGATGTCGATCGTCTCCGCGCGCTACGACATCGCGCGCTTCGGGGCCGAGGTCTTCCGCTCCTCGCCCCGCCAGGCGGACCTGCTGATCGTCTCCGGCCGCGTCGCCCACAAGATGGCCGCGCCGCTGCGCCAGATCTACGACCAGATGCTCGAGCCGAAGTGGGTGATCGCGATGGGCGCCTGCGCCAGCTCGGGCGGGATGTTCAACAACTACGCCGTCCTGCAGGGCGTGGACAAGATCGTCGCGGTCGACATCCACGTGCCCGGCTGCCCGCCGCGGCCCGAGGCGCTGGTCGAGGGGATCGTCCGGCTGCAGGAGAAGATCAAGGCGGGCGTGCCGCCGGCCTACGAGATCCGCGGAGTTGCGTCATAGCCTTCGACGGGGTTCCGGGCCTGGTCGAGACGCGCGAGGCGCACGGCGAGACGACGCTGGTCGTCGACCCGGCGCGCCTGGTCGAGGCCTGTACCCACCTCCGCGACTCCGAAGGGTTCAACTTCCTCGCCGACGTCGCGGCCGCCGACTACCTCGGCTGGGGCGGGCGCGGCGTCGCGGGCTACATCGGCGACGCTTCCGGCCGCGATCTGAACCGCCCCGGCTCCCAGGGCCTCGAGCGGACACCCGAGCCGAAGCCGAAGCGCTTCGCGATGAGCTACCACCTGCTCGCGATCCCTGGTGCGGGCCGCGTCAGGGTGCAGGTCTGGCTCGATGAGGACGAGCCGGTGCCGAGCGTCGTCCCCGTCTGGCCGACCGCCGACTGGCACGAGCGCGAGGCCTGGGACCTGATGGGCATCCGGGTCGAGGGCCACCCGAACCTCAGCCGGATCCTGCTGGAGGACGACTGGGAGGGCCACCCGCTGCGCAAGGACTACCCGATCGGCGGCGAGCCCGTCCGCTTCTCGGGAGAAGAGTGAGTACCTCATGGCGATAGCCTCGGAGAAGCCGCGGATCTACGAGGGCTCGCGCATCCCCTCGCCGATCCCGACCGTCCTCCGGGTCCCGCTCGACCTGCGCGGCTCCGAGGACCTGCTGCAGGTCAACTTCGGGCCGAACCACCCGTCCACCCACGGCGTCCTGCGCCTGATCGTCGACCTTCACGGCGAGGACGTCGTCGGCCTGAGCGCGGTGGTCGGCTACCTCCACACGGGCTTCGAGAAGAACATGGAGGCGAAGACCTGGTGGAAGGGGATCACCTACCCGGAACGGATCGACTACCTCTCCTTCCAGAACAACGAGCTCGTCTTCGTGCTGGCGATCGAGAAGCTGCTCGGCCTCGAGATCCCCGATAAGGCGACCTGGATGCGGATGTGCCTCGCAGAGCTGAACCGGATCCACTCCCATCTCGTCTGGCTCGCGACGGCGGCGCTGGAGCTGGGCTCGATCTCGATGTTCTGGTACTGCTTCCGCGAGCGCGACTCGATCCTCGACCTCTACGAGATGGTCTGCGGGACGCGCATGCACACGCGCTACTTCCAGGCCGGCGGCCTCGCCGAGGACATCCCGCGCGGCTTCTTCCCGGAGGCGCGCAAGTTCGTCGACTGGATGCCGAAGGCGGTCGACGACTACGAGGGCCTCGTCGACCGGAACGAGATCTGGCTCGAGCGAACGAAGGGGATCGGGCTGCTCTCGGCCGACGACGCGATCGCGTTGGGCCAGTCCGGGCCGGTGCTGCGCGGCTCGGGCGTCGACTGGGATCTCCGGAAGGCTGAGCCGTATCTCGCGTACGACCAGGTCGATTTCCAGGTGCCGGTCTACGAGAACGGCGACGTCTGGGACCGGTACAAGGTGCACATGGACGAGATGCGGGAGTCGACCCGCATCGTCGCCCAGTGCATCGACCGGCTCGAGGAGATGGAGGGGCAGCCCTGGATCGCGGACGACCGGAAGGTCGTGCTGCCGCCGCGCGAGGAGCTGCACACCTCGATGGAGTCGCTGATCCACCACTTCAAGATCGTCACCGAGGGGTACCGCGTGCCCGAGGGCGAGATCTACGTCGCGGTCGAGTCGGCGCGCGGCGAGCTCGGCTGCTACGTCATCTCCGACGGGGGGCCGCGGCCGTGGCGGGTGAAGTTCCGCGCGCCGTCGTTCGTGGCGCTGGAGGCGACCGCGACCTGCATGTCGGATGCGCTGGTGGCGGACCTGATCGCGATCGTCGGCTCGCTCGACACGGTCATGGGCGAGGTGGATCGTTGAGCGCTGACTTCTACGCCGAGGTCGACAGGCTGGCGGCGCCCTATGCGGAGCGGCGCTCGGCGATGCTGCCGGCGCTGCGGCTGGCGCAGGAGCGCCACGGCGGCTGGCTGCCGCGCGCGGCGCTCGAGGAGGTCGCCGACGCGATCGGCGTCGCGCCGGCCCAGGCGGAGGCGGTCGCGTCCTTCTACGACATGTTCCATCTCGAGCCCGTCGGCAAGCATCTGGTCGAGGTCTGCACCAACCTCTCCTGCGCGCTCGTCGGCGCGCAGCAGGTGCTGGAGGCGTTCGAGCGGGAGCTCGGCGTCGCGCCGGGCGAGACGAGCGAGGACGGAGAGTTCACGCTGCGCGCGATCGAGTGCGCGGGCGGCTGCGGCCGAGCGGTCGTCATCTCGGTGGACGAGCGCTACCGCGAGCCGGTCCGGCCCGAGGACGTGCCGGCGATCGTCGAGGAGCTGAAGCGTGGGGATTGAGGCGCTGACGCTCGCCCACGCGGACGAGCGCGACCTGACGAAGCTCGCCGAGTACCAGGCGATCGGCGGCTACGAGCCACTCGCGAAGGCCCGCAAGATGAAGCCGGAGCAGGTGATCGAGCAGCTGCTCGCCTCGAACCTGCGCGGACGCGGCGGCGCGGGGTTCCCGATGGGACGGAAGGCGAGCTTCCTGGCCAAGGGAACCGGCAAGCCGACCTACCTGTGCGTCAACGCGGACGAGTCGGAGCCGGGGACGTTCAAGGACCGCGAGATCATGCTCACCAATCCGCACCGGCTGATCGAAGGCTGCCTGGTGACCGCGCACGCGATCGAGTCGCAGAACGTCTTCATCTACCTGCGCGGCGAGTACCTGGACGTCTTCGAGGTGATGCGGGGAGCGCTCGAGGACGCACGCAAGGCGAAGCTGCTCGGCGACGTCACGATCGTGCTGCACCGCGGCGCGGGCGCCTACATCTGCGGCGAGGAGTCCGCCCTGCTCGAGTCGCTCGAAGGCAAGCGGGGGCAGCCGCGGCCGCGACCGCCGTTCCCCGCGGTGAGCGGGCTCTACGGCTCGCCGACGCTGATCAACAACGTGCAGACGATCGCGACCGTGCCGCTGATCGTCCAGCACGGCGGCGAGTGGTACGCCAAGATCGGACCGGAACCGTCTCCCGGGACCGTCGTCTTCTCGCTCTCCGGCAACGTCGAGCGGCCGGGCAACTACGAGCTCGAGCTCGGGACGCCGCTGCGGGAGCTGATCTACGACATCGGCGGCGGGATCGCGGGCGGGCGAGAGCTGAAGGCGATCATCCCCGGCGGCTCGTCGACGACCCTGATGACGCCGGACCTGCTCGACACGCCGCTCGATTTCAACTCGGTTGCGGAGTCGGGCTCGCAGCTCGGCGCGGCCGCGGTGATCGTGATCGACGACCGCGCCTGCATGGTGCAGCTGGCGCTGCGCTCGACGCAGTTCTACATGCACGAATCGTGCGGCAAGTGCACGCCCTGCCGCGAGGGGACGCGCTGGATGACCCAACTGCTCGAGAAGCTCGAGGAGGGGCGCGCGGAGCAGGGCGAGCTGGATCTCCTGCTCTCGGTCTGCGACCGGATCATCGGCAAGTGCCTCTGCGCGCTCGGCGACTTCGCGGCGGGGCCTGTGGTCGAGTACGTGCGCGCGTTCCGCGAAGAGTTCCAGCGCCATGTCGACGAGGGCGGGTGCCCGTTCGGCGGTGAGTCCTCGCTCGAGGGCGTCTTCGCACCCGTCGCGCAGCACGCCCACCACCCGGCCGCGGAGGTCCCGGCGTGATCAACCTTGTAACACAGTGTTACTTGGAGGGTTCGCGCTGAGCGCGCCTCAGCCTGAGCTGGTCACCGTGACCGTCGACGGCCGCGAGGTGCAGGTGCCTCCCGGGCTCGGCCTCGTCGAGACGGCCCTCGCAGCCGGGATCGAGATCCCCGTCTTCTGCTACGAGCCCCGGCTCGGCGCGCCGGTCGGCGCCTGCCGCATGTGCCTCTGCGAGATCGAAGGGATGCCGAAGCTCCAGGCCGCCTGCACCCTGACTGCGACGGACGGCATGGTCGTCCACACCGCCCAGACCTCCGACAAGGCCGCCGAGGGCCAGGAGGCGACGCTCGAGTTCATCCTCGTCAACCACCCGCTCGACTGCCCCGTCTGCGACAAGGGCGGCGAGTGCCCGCTGCAGGACCTCACCTTCCGCTGGGGCCCTGGCAACACGCGCATGACCTTCCCCAAGCGCACGATCGAGAAGCCGATCCCGATCTCGCCGGCGATCGCGCTCGACCGCGAGCGCTGCATCCTCTGCTACCGCTGCACGCGCTTCTCGGAAGGCGTCGCCGAGGACGGCCAGCTGATCGCCCGCAACCGCGGCGCCCAGTCGGTGATCGCCACCTTCGAGGACGAGCCCTACCGCGCGCGCTTCTCCGGGAACGTGATCGAGCTCTGCCCGGTCGGCGCACTCACCTCCACGCAGTACCGGTTCGAAGCGAGGCCGTGGGAGATTCAGAACGTGCCGACGGTCTGCGGCCTCTGCCCCGTCGGCTGCAACATCCACGCCACTACGCGCGAGGGCAAGGTCAAGCGCATCCTCTCGCGCAACCACCCGCAGGTCGACGAGGGCTGGCTCTGCGACAAGGGACGCTTCGCCTTCACGCATCTCTACGCGCGCGACCGGATCGCCGACCCGCTCAAACGCGTGCGGCTGCGCGGGTTCGAAGAGCTCTCCTGGGATGCCGCACTCGACGAGGCCGAGCGGATGCTTCAGGCCGCCGAGGGCCGGATCGTGACCGCGCTCTCAGGCTCGGAGACGGTCGAGCAGGCCTACGCGCTCGGCCGGCTCATGCGCGTGGGGCTGCGCTCGCACACCGCACTGCTGCCCGAGGAGACGAGCCAGGCGCTCGACGCCTTCCGGCTGCCGCTCTCGTCGATTCGCGACGCCGAGCTGGTGGTCGTGCTCGGCGACGAGCCGGTGGCCGAGCGCGCACCGGTCGTCGACCTCTGGCTGCGGGCGGCACGGCGCAACGGCGCAGAGGTCGAATACGCGGGCGCCGCGCTGGCGAGTTGCCGCCGGCTCGCAGGCAAGGGCGATGCGCTCGGCAAGCGCCTGCGGGAGAGCGAGCGGGCGATCCTGATCTGGGCGGGGGAGGAAGGGGCCGGCGGCGCGCACCTGGCTGCCCTCGCGGGCGAGCTCGGCTTCGCCGCCAAGCCCGGCTGCGGCGCGTTCCACCTGCCCTGCACGCCCAACGGCCGCGGCGCCGCCGACGCCTGGGCGGCGGCCTCCGACGAGGAGGGCCCGAACCCCGAGCCGATCGGACTGCTGTTCGTCTCCGGCGACGAGGCGGCGGCCGACCCCGGTGTCCGGGCGCTGGCGGAGCGCGCCGAGCACGTCCTGGTCACCTCGATGTTCCAGGCCCTCGCCGTCGGCTGGGCCGATCTCGTCCTCCCCGGGACGAGCTACCTCGAGCGCGACGGCACCTACGTCAACCTCGAGGGCCGCCTCCAGCGGCTGCGGCGGACCGTGATCCCGCCCGCGCCGGACGAGCTGGCCTGGATCTCGAAGCTGGCCGAGCGCTTCGGCGTCGAGATCCCGCCCTATGCGTCAGCGGTGTTCGCCGAGCTCTCGGAGCGGATCTACGACGGGCTCTCCTTCGGCGAGGTCGGCGAGCAGGCCGAGCTCCGCACCCGCAGCGAGGCGCCGCCGGCCGAGCTGCCGCCGGAGCCACCGGCCGCGAAGGCGAAGGGCCTCGAGCTCGTCCGCTACCGGCCGCTCTTCTCCGGCGCGGCGGTCGAGCGTGTGCCCGAGCTGCAGTTCCAGCGGCCGGAGGCCGAGATCGAGCTGGCCCCCGCCGACGCCGCGGCGAGGAAGATCGCGACCGGAGACACGGTGACCGTCTCGCACAACGGCACCTCAATCGAGCTGCGCGCCCGGATCAGCCGCGAGCTGCGCGAGGGTGTTGCCCGCATCCCGGCCACCGAGGCAGGCGAGCTCGGGGGCCGCGTGGAGGTCAAAAAGTGACAGAGCCCTGGTGGATCTCGCTGATCAAGGCGGCGGTGATCATCAACCTGCTGCTGGGCCTGTTCGCGTACATGACCTGGGTCGAGCGCAAGGTGCTCGCGCGGATGCAGCTCCGCTACGGCCCGAACCGCGCGGGGCCGTTCGGGCTCCTGCAGCCGATCGCCGACCTGGTCAAGCTGATCCGCAAGGAGAGCTTCTTCCCGGCCTCGGCGAACGACCTCCTCTACATCGCCGCGCCGGTGCTCGCGACCTTCACCGCGCTCCTGGCCTTCAGCGTGATCCCCTTCGGCCCCGGCTGGGACATCGCGGGGTACACCGTGAACGGCGAGGTCGTGAACGTGCCGATCTCGCTGATCCTGATCTTCGCGCTCAGCTCGCTCGGGATTTACGGCTTCATCGTCGGCGGCTGGGCCTCCGACTCCAAGTTCGCGCTGCTGGGCTCGATGCGCACCTGCGCGCAGATGGTCTCGTACGAGGTCTCGCTCACCTTCGCCGTGCTCGGCGTGGTGATGATGGGCCAGTCGCTCTCCCTCGTCGACATCGTCCACAAGCAGGGCGCGACCTTCTGGTTCTTCGGCCCGCAGTTCGTCGGGCTGCTGATCTTCTTCGTCGCCGGGATCGCCGAGACGAACCGCCCGCCGTTCGACCTTCCTGAGGCCGAGACCGAGCTCGTCGCGGGGTACCACACCGAGTACAGCGGCATGCGATTCGGCCTCTTCCAGATGGGTGAGTACGTGAACCTGATCACGCTCTCGGCGCTCGCCGTGACGCTCTTCTTCGGCGGTTGGTACGGGCCCTGGGCGCCGCTCGGGCCGCTCTGGTTCGTGCTCAAGCTGGCCGTGATCCTCTTCGTGTTCATCTGGCTGCGTGCGACGCTGCCGCGCCTGCGCTACGACCAGCTGATGCGGCTCGGCTGGAAGGTGCTGCTCCCTCTGGCGACGATCAACGCGGTCGTGACCGCGGCTCTCGTGGTGGCGCTATGAGGCGTCGCTTGCGATGCCGATCTCAGGACGCGGTGGAGGCCATGCCGGCTTTGCCGGCGTGGCCGGAGGCCCGTCCGTCTGAAACGACCGGTCGACCCGTCGGCCGCGAGGACGGCGTGAGCCCCGGCCGGACAGCTTCAAGGGCTTCGGCGTCACCTTCAAGCAGATCTTCAAGAAGCCGATCACGCAGCAGTACCCGGAGTACAAGCGCCCGGTCTACCCGCGCTTCCGCGGGCGCCACCGGCTGCACGTGCACGAGAACGGGCTCGAGAAATGCGTCGGCTGCTCGCTCTGCGCGGCGGCCTGCCCGGCCGACTGCATCCGGGTCGTCGCCGAGGAGAACACCCCCGACAACCGGGTCTCGGCAGGCGAGCGCTACGCGCGGATCTACGAGATCAACATGAGCCGCTGCATCTTCTGCGGCTACTGCGAGCTCGCCTGCCCGTTCGACGCGATCACGCTCGGCAACGAGTACGAGATCTCGGAGTACTCGCGCGACGACCTGATCTACACGAAGGACATGCTCCTCGCCGAGCCGATCAAGCAGGTGCCGGTCGCCGACCGCGACCTCTACGACACCCCGATCCCGTTCTACAAGGACAACTCGTGATCCTGGCCGCGGACGCCGGGAACATCGTCGTCTGGATCGTCTGGGTCGTCGCCGCGTTCACCTGCCTCGGCTCCGGGATCGCGGTCATCTCGTTCACGAACCCGTTCTACTCGGCGCTGTCGCTGATCGGGAACCTCGCCTCGCTCGCCGTGCTCTACCTGCTGCTCTCGGCCGAGTTCGTCGCCGCCGCGCAGGTGCTCGTCTACGCCGGCGCCGTGATGGTGATGTTCCTGTTCGTGATCGCCTACCTCGGCGGCCGCGCCGACGCGCCCTGGGCCGGCGGGCCGAGCTGGCAGTCGATCGCGGCCATCTGCGCCTCGGCCGCGCTGCTCGTCGAGGTGATCGTCGTGATCGGCCTGAAGACCGGCGGCCGGCTCAAGCACTCGGCGTCGGTCGACTCCGCCTTCTACGGCCGGCCCTACGAGATCGGGACGCTGTTCCTGACCGACCACCTGCTCGCGTTCGAGATCACCTCGATCGTGCTCCTGATCGCCGCGGTGGGCGGAGTGATCCTCGGCGCCCACTCCCGCGAGCAGCCGACTTCGGAGGTTCAGCAATGAGGCGGCGCTTGCGACGCCGACCTCAGGACGCGCCGGAGGCCATGCCGGCTTTGCCGGCGTGGCCGGAGGCTCGTCCGTCTGAAATGACCGGTCGATGCGCTGGACCTCAGGAGAAACGGCCGTGACCGGTCCCGACGTTGTCTGGTATCTCTGCGTCAGCGCGTTCCTGTTCTTCACGGGCGCGTTCGGCGTCCTGATCCGGCGCAGTCCGCTGATCGTGCTGCTCTCGCTGGAGATCATGCTCAACGGCGCCAACCTGGCGCTGATCGCGTTCGCGCGCCACCACGGCCGCGGCGACGGGCAGATCTTCGCGCTGACCGTGATGGCGGTCGCGGCCTCCGAGGTCGTCGTCGGGCTCGGCCTGATCGTCGCCATGTCGCGGCGCAAGCTCGACCTGGACGTGGACAAGCTCAGGACGCTCCGCGGCTAGCGTGATCGTCGCCGCCTGGATCTGCCTGCTCACGCCGCTCGGCGCGACGCTTGCGATCACGCTCGCGGGACAGCGGCTGACACGGCGTGGCGCCGGCTACCTGGCCACCGGCTCGGTCGGCATCTCCTTCGTCGCGGCTGTCGTCACCTTCGCGCTCCTGCTCGGCGACTCGCCGAAGGACCGCTCGCACTCCTCGACGCTCTGGCACTGGCTGACCGCCGGCCCCTACCAGTTCAACCTGCAGATCCTCGTCGACCCGCTCTCGGTGTTCATGATGCTGATCGTCGCCGGGGTCGGCTGCCTGATCGTCGGCTACTCGATCGGCTACATGGACGGCGACGACGAGGAGCGCCGCTACTTCGCCTACATGGCCCTGTTCGTCTTCTCGATGCTGCTGCTCGTCCAGGGCGGCAACCTGCTGATGCTGCTCGTCGGCTGGGGGCTCGTCGGCCTCTCGTCCTACCTGTTGATCGGCTTCTGGCACGACCGGCCCTCCGCCGTCGCCGCCGCGAAGAAGGCGTTCATCATGAACGCGGTGGGCGACGCCACGATGGCGCTCGCGCTCTTCCTGCTGATCCAGCGCACCGGCTCGCTGAACTTCGGGGTCGTCTTCCCGCAGGCCGGCTCATTCGGCGGCTGGGCCAACAACCTGATCGCGCTCGGCCTCCTCGGCGGCGCGGTCGCCAAGTCGGCGCAGCTGCCGCTCCAGACCTGGCTCCCGGACGCGATGGAGGGCCCGACTCCGGTCAGCGCGCTGATCCACGCCGCCACGATGGTCACCGCCGGCGTCTACCTGATCGTCCGCACGAATGCGCTCTTCGAGGCGGCGCCGCACGTCCAGGAGCTGGCCGCCGGTCTCGGCGCCGCGACGCTCCTGGTGGCCGGGCTGATCGCGCTCGTCCAGACGGACATCAAGCGCGTGATCGCCTACTCGACCATGTCGCAGATCGGCTACATGTTCCTGGCCGTCGGGATCGGCGCCTACGCCGGCGGGATGTTCCACCTGATGACGCACGCCTTCTTCAAGGCGCTGCTCTTCCTGGCCGGCGGGATCGTGATCCACGCGCTGGCGGGAGAGCAGGACATGCGCAAGATGGGCGGGCTGCGGAGGCTCCTGCCGCGCACCTACTGGGTCTTCGTCGTCGGCGCGCTGGCGCTCACGGGCGTACCGCCGTTCTCCGGGTTCTTCTCCAAGGACCAGATCCTCGCCTCGGCGCTTGCGTACGGCGGCTGGTATGGCGACCTGCTCTACGCGGCCGGGATGATCGGCGCCTTCCTGACGGGGCTCTACACGTTCCGAATGCTCTTCATGGCCTTCTGGGGCGAGCCCTCCGCGTTCGTGCGCGAGCACCTGATGGCCGACTCGCATGCCCACGAGCGGGAGGGGCACACGCAGCACGGCGATCACGACCGCCACGCCCACACGGGCGAGGGGCCGTTCTCGATGACGTCGACCGTCGCCGTCCTCGCCGTGCTCGCGGCCTTCGGCGGCTGGATCCAGGTCGCCGATCTCTGGACGCCGATCACGAACTGGCTCCAGCCGGTCGCGCCGTCCGTCGTTGAGCCCTCGTTCACGCAGGACGCGACCTCGAGCGTGGTCGCCGTCCTGCTCGGGCTGGCCGGGATCGGCCTCGCCTGGTGGATCTACGCCGCCCATCGCGCGAAGGCGCCGAGGCCGCTGGCGCTGCTCGAGCACAAGTTCTACTTCGACGAGCTCTACGACGCTTTGTTCTATCGCCCGGCGGTCTTCCTGGCGACCGGCCTCGCGCGCTGGGTCGAGAAGCCGCTCGTGGCCGGCTCGGTGCGCGAGCTGGCCGCGGGGGTGCGCGACCTCGGGCTCGGGACCCGCCTCCTGCAGACCGGGCTCGTCCGCACCTACACGCTCGCGATCGCGGCCAGCCTCGCCGTCCTCACGGTCGTCTTCGTGGTGGTTCGCTAGTGCACTGGCTCGCGACCGCGCTGATCCTCCTGCCGATCGCGGGCGCGCTGGCGGTCTGGACGCTGCCGCTGAGCCCGTTCGCGGTCGGCTCGACGGCGCTGCTCGTCTCGCTCGCCGAGGTCGCGCTCTGGATCGACTCGGTCGCGCGCTTCGACTTCTCCAAGCCGGGCCTGCAGCTCGACCAGCAGACGAGCTGGATCTCCGACCTGAACGTCTCCTATCACGTCGGCTTCTACGGCTTCTCGCTCTGGCTGGCCGGGATGACGGTGGTCGTCGCAGCGGCGGCGATCGGCTACGCGTTCTGGGCCGGGCGCGAGCGGCCGCGCGCCTACTACGGGCTGATGCTGCTGCTGACCGGCGCGCTCGTCGGCGTCTTCGCCGCCCAGGACCTGCTCCTCTTCTACGTCTTCTGGGAGGCGATGCTGATCCCGCTCTACGTGCTGGTCGGCGTCTGGGGCGGGGCCGGGCGGCTGCGGGCGACGCTGGTGTTCGTGATCTACACGATGGCCGGCTCGCTGCTGATGCTGGCCTCGATCATCGTGCTCGGGCTCTCGCAGGGGACCTTCGACCTGGTCGCCTCGGGCACGAACGGGAGCGACTGGATCTTCCTCGGCTTCGTGGCGGCCTTCGCGGTCAAGGCTCCGCTGTTCCCGTTTCACGCCTGGCTGCCGGACGCCTATCGCGAGTCGACGCCGGAGGTCGCCGCGATGCTGAGCGGGGTCGTCTCGAAGGTCGCCGCCTACGGCTTCCTGCGGATCGCGATCGCGAAGTTCCCCGGGCCGACCCAGGACTTCCGCACGCCGATCCTCGTCCTGGCGGGGTGCGGGCTCGTGTACGGCTCGCTGCTCGCGTTCAGGGCGCCGGACCTGCGCGGCGTGATCGCGTACTCGAGCATGGCCCAGCTCGGGCTGATCACCTTCGGGCTGTTCGCGGTGAACGACCTCGGCGTGAACGGCGCCGTGCTGCAGATGGTCAACCACGGGCTGATCTCGGCGACGCTGTTCCTCCTGGCGGGCGGGATCGAGCGGCGGGCGGCGACCGGTGAGCTGGCGCGGCTCGGCGGAATGGCCCGCGGGCGACCGCTGCTCGCGACGGTGCTGATGACGACCGGCGTGATCGCACTCGCCGTTCCCGGCTCGGTGGCGTTCGCGGGCGAGTTCGCGATCCTGGCCGGCGTCTTCCAGACGGGCTGGGGCTACGCAGTCGTCGGCGCGGTCGCGATCGTGCTCGCGGCGATGTACATGCTGCGGCTGATCTCGGCGGTGCTGCACCGCTCGCCGGGGCCTGCGGTCACGGAGGCGGCGCTCGACCTTCGGCCGGCGGAGCTGGGCTTCCTCGTCCCGCTGGTCGCGATCCTGCTCGTGCTCTCCGCGTGGCCGGCGGCGATCACCGATCGCGCGTTCGCAGCCCGGCCACCGACTAGCGGTCAAGCAAGTGCGATAAAGGCTTCGATAGCGGCCTTGCAGGCAGCGCTTCAGGCACCCACGGCCACGTTCTGTGCGAACGGGCTTTCACCCGCCAAGCAGGCGAGGATTGAGCGGGTCATGCAGACCTCGTTCCACAAGAAGGTCAAGTGGGACCGATCGGCCTCTTGCTCAGCGCTCGTCCTCGGACCGCTGCCTACTGGGCCGAATCCCGAGACGAATCCCAACCTTTCCTTCGCCCTGCCGTGATACCGACGCCGCACGTCGACTGGCTCGCGATCTCCGCGCCGGTGTCGCTGCTCACGGCCGGCGGGATCTCGCTGCTCGCGGCGGTGCTCGTACCGCGGGGGTGGCGGCGGAACTTCGGCGCAGCCGTCTGCGCGCTCGGCTTCGCGGCGGCGTTCGCCTTCGCCGCGATCCTCTACGCGCACTCCCCCGACGGCCACGGCGTGATCGGCGACGCCATCCAGCGCGACCGGCTCGCCGCCCTGACACAGATGATCATCGCCGGCTCCGGCCTGCTCGCCGTCGGCACCTCCTACTCGGAGCCGATGGCCGACGACCACATCGCCGAGTACTACGCGCTGCTCGCGTGGGCCGGCGGCGGCATGGCCTTCCTCGCGAGCGCGAGCACGCTGATGACGCTCTTCCTCGGGCTCGAGTGGTTCTCGATCTGCCTCTACGTCCTCTGCGCGATCGACGTCGAGCTGGCCGGCTCGCTGGAGGCGGGGCTGAAGTACCTGATCGTCGGCGGCTTCGGCTCGGCGATGCTGCTCTTCGGCTCGGCGCTCGTCTACGGCGCAACCGGCGCGCTGCGCTTCGGCGAGATCGCGCACGCGGTCACGGCGCTCGACCTGAGCCACGACGCGCTGCTCGTCGTCGGCCTGGCGCTGATGATCGGCGGGCTCGGCTTCAAGGCCTCGGCGGCGCCGTTCCACATGTGGACGCCCGACGTCTACGAGGGCGCGCCGACCCCGGTGACCGCGTTCATGTCGGCGGCGACGAAGACGGTCGCGCTGGTCGTGATGATGCGCGTGCTCGTCACGGCGTTCCCGCAGGAGGCGCGGCTCTGGACGGTGACCGTGGCCGTGCTCGCCTGCGCCTCGCTCGCGGTCGGCAACCTCGCCGCGCTCGTGCAGACGAACCTGAAGCGGATGCTCGCCTACTCGTCGATCTCGCACGCCGGCTTCATGCTGATCGCGATCTCCGCCGACAGCGCGCTCGGCGGGCGGGCGCTCCTCTACTACCTGATCCCGTACTCGGCGATGTCGGTCGGCTCGTTCGCGGTCGTCGCGGCGCGGGAGCGAGAGCTGAACCGGCCCGTGACCGTCGAGAGCATGTCCGGGTTCGGCTGGGAGCGGCCGCTGCTCGGGATGTCGCTGTCGGTGTTCATGCTCGGCTTCGCCGGATTCCCGCTGACCGGCGGCTTCGTCGGCAAGTTCTACGTGTTCTCCGCGGCGTACGAGCACGGGTGGACCTGGCTCGTGATCGTCGGAGTCGTCGCGACGGCGGTCAGCCTCTACTACTACCTCGGCGTGATCCGCGCGATCTACATGCGGCCGGCCGCGGAGCTGCAGCTCGCGCCGGTGGTGGGCGGCTCGCCGCCGCCCGAGCGGATCCTGCAAGGCGCCGTCACCGCGGCGCTCGTGGTCACGGTGGGCTCGTTCTTCGCCGCGCAACCGCTGATCGACCTCGCCACGCACGCCGCCGACTCGATCTTCTAGCCGCCGCAGATTTCACACAATCGGCACACCGCGGGGCGAAAGGGCGGGTACCGTCCCAAACCCCCACCCACCCTGGGGCGCGCGCGGGCGCGCGCGCGTGGACCTAGTAACGGATCCTAGGAGCGCCGCAGCTCCGCGATCAGGCCGAGGACGGCCTGGACGCAGAAGATCGCGAGGCAGGCGGCGACCGCCGAGCGGCCCAGCGCCGGGACCGATCCCTCCGCCAGGGCCGGCGCGCGCGCCGCGGCTCCCGCCACCGTCAGCGCGAGCACCACCGTCCAGAGCAGCGCGTGCACCCGCTCCTGCGAACCTTCGAGCGCACCGCCGAACGCGTCGAGCGCCGCGACCGCCGCGGCCGGCACAGCGACCAGCAACGCATAGAACGCGAGCCCGTGCGAGCCCGCTCCGTCGGCCGCCGCGGCAGCGATCACCAACGCGACCGGAAGCAAGCGGCGATTCATGCCCGCTGGTTCGGCATCCGGTCGGCACCTCCTTCGTTACCCTCACGGCACCCGTGAGAAAGGAGCCCGAATGCCCGACGTCTCGGTGACCTGGCTCGGCCACGCCACCTTCCGCCTCGACTCGCCGGACGGCAAGCGGATCTACGTCGACCCGTGGCTCGGCAACCCGAAGTGCCCCGACTCCGAGAAGGAGCCGGAGCGGCTCGACGTGATCGCGATCACGCACGGGCACGGCGACCACGTCGGCGAGACCGTCGAGCTGAGCAAGAAGTTCAAGCCTGAGATCGTCGCCCTGCTGGAGCTCAAGGGCTGGCTTGGCGACCAAGGCGCGGAGGTCGGCGAGATGCCCGGCCACAACAAGGGCGGCACCATCGAGGCCGGGGGAGTGAAATTCACGCTCGTGAACGCCTTCCACTCGAGCGCGACCGACAGCCGTGAGTACCTCGGCGAGGCGGCCGGCCTCGTCCTCACGTTCGAGAACGGCACGACGATCTACTTCGCCGGCGACACGTGCGTCTTCGGCGACATGTCGCTGATCGGGCGGATCTACTCGCCCGACGTCGCGGTCCTGCCGATCGGCGGCTACTTCACGATGGACCCGCGCGAGGCCGGCGTGGCGCTCGAGCTGCTCGGCGTCAAGCGCTGCATCCCTTGCCACTACGGCACCTTCCCGCTGCTTGCCGGCACGCCGGACGAGCTTCGCGAGCAGGCGCCGGGCGTCGAGGTGATCGCGCTCGAGCCGGGGGAGACGACCACGGTTTGAGGGAGCGCTGGTTCGGAGCCACCGGCCGGCGCGTGCCGGAGATCGCGGTCGAGGGAGAGCTCGACCTCGACGACGCACTCGTGCTGGACGACGTCTCGGACGAGGCCGCGCTCAAGCAGGCGCACGAGTCCGGGAGGCCGGTCGTCGTGCGCGCGTCGGCGGCGGAGGCAGTCAAGCAGGCGCTCGCCCGGCCCGAGGTAGCCGTCGTCGTCGTTCCGGAATCGAAGCGCGAGCTCCTCGCCCTCGACCTGACGGAGCTGACCTACGGCTGAGGTCGTCGCCACCTACTCGATCGCGGCCTGCGATCTCGAGGCCGGCCAGTGGGGCGTCGCGACGCAGTCGAAGTTCCTCGGCGTCGGGTCGGTCGTCCCCTGGGCCATGCCACGAGTCGGCGCGATCGCGACCCAGGCCTACGCCAACCCGCGCTACGGGCCAGACGGGTTCGAGCTCCTGCGCGAGGGCCTGAGCGCCGAGGAAGCCGTCGAGCGGCTGACAGCCGCGGACGACGGGCGCGACCATCGGCAGCTCGGCATCGTCGACGCCAAGGGTCGGAGCGCCAGCTACACCGGCTCGGAGTGCATGGACTGGGCCGGCGGCCGCACCGGCGAGGGCTATGCGGCGCAGGGAAACATCCTCGTCTCGGCCGCGACCGTCGACGCGATCGCCGAGTCCTTCGAGCGCTCGACCGGCCCGCTCGCCGAGCGGCTGCTCGACTGCCTGGACGCGGCCCAGGCCGCCGGCGGCGACCGGCGCGGCCAGCAGTCGGCGGCGCTGCTCGTCGTCGAGAAAGACGGCGGTTACGCCGGGCTCTCGGACGAGGTGGTCGACCTGCGCGTGGACGAACACGAACGCCCCCTCGAGGAGCTACGGCGCATCTACGTGCTGCACCAGGCGATCTTCGGCAGAACGCCGCCGATGGAGTGGCTCGACGTCGACGAGCAGCTGGCCGGCGAGCTGCGAGAGCGACTCGCGCGGCTCGGCTACGAGGGCGAGCTCGATTACGCCTTCTTCGCCTGGGCCTCGAACGAGAACCTCGAGGAGCGGGTGGACGGCGTCGAGCGGGTCGACCCGGTCGTGCTCGAAGAGCTGAGGAGGCAGACGTGAGCTACGCCATTGCGCACATCGACGAGCTGGAGTCGTTCCCGATCGCAGGCCAGGACGGCCTGACCTGGCGCCCCGTGCGCCGGCACTTCGGAATCGGCGCCTTCGGCGTCAACGCGTACACCGCCGGCGCGGCGGGCCAGCGGGTGGTCGAGGAGCATCGCGAGGAGGACGGGCACGAAGAGCTGTACGTCGTCGTCTCGGGCCGCGCCACGTTCACGCTCGACGGCGAGGAGCATGACGCGCCGCCCGGAACGCTCGTCCACTGCCAACCTGGAACGCTCCGCGGCGCGATCGCCGCCGAGCCCGGAACGACCGTGCTCGGGATCGGCGCGAAGCCGGGCGAGATCTTCCGGCCGTCCGGCTGGGAATGGACGTTCGCCGGGATGTCGAAGCTCGTCCAGGGGGACGAGAAGGGTGCCCGCGCCGAGTTCGAGGCCGCCCTCGAGGCCCATCCCGGCGAGTGGCAGGGGCACTTCAACCTCGCCTGCGCAGAGGCCAAGCTCGGCAGCGCGGATGCAGCGCTCGAGCAGCTCGAGCTCGCCGCCGAGATCGACCGCGCGGCCGTCGCGAAGTGGGCGCCCGAGGACGACGACCTCGCGTCGCTGCGGGACGACCCTCGCTTCCTGGCGATCGTCTCGGCTTAGTCCGTCGTCTCGACCGGTCGTTTCAGACGGACACACGAGCAAAGCACGTGCGTCCTGGAGCGGCATCGCAAGCGACGCCCTAGTGCTGGCCGGGCAGCCGGACTCCGGCAGCGAGGGCTCGTAGCGCCGGCAGCGGGTCGCCCTCCGGTCGCGCGACCAGCACTACCGCGCCGTGCCCGGCCTCGGCGACCAGCGAGTCGACCAGCAGCTGGAGCCCGAGCGCAAGGGCGAAGGCCTTGTGCGCCTGGTCCCCGCCGAAGGGAACGAGCTCGTCCTCGCTCGCCGTGCCGGCGATGACGTCCCCGTAGGTGACACGGCCCATCGAGACGTCGCTGACGAGCGGCTCGCCGTCCGAGCTCGGGATCGCGATCGCGAGCGGGTTCGTTCCCGCGAGCCTCGGCCCGCCGTCGGGGTGGCCGAGGCGCGCCGGCGACGTCGCGGTGAGCGCGGCGACGAGGCCGCCGTCGGCCAGCTTGCGCGCCCAGTAGCCGAGCATTCCGGTCGGGAAGCAGCGCTGCGCGACCACGAGTCGCGAGTGCTCCGGCGGCTCGACGAGCTGCGCCTCCACGATCGCCGCGAGCGTCAGATAGCCGAGCGCGCCGTTCCCGTCCCAGCGCTCGTAGCCTGGCTCGGCGAGCAGGCGCCGCGGCCTTGCACTCGGATCCAGCTCGAACGGCCGCGTCGCCAGCCAGTCGACCCGCGAGAAGCCGTGTCCCTGCTTGCCACGCCGCTCCGCGTCGATGAAGTGGTCGGCCAGCGTGCGGGCGTCCGCCTCGGAATAGCCGAGGCCGCTCAACGCCGGCACAACGTCAGCTTCACGCACTTTCACGGAATCCTTACGAACACCGGCCGCCTTTTCTCCGGAGGCCGCGTCCTAGTTCTTGTTCAGCGGGGCTCAAGGTCAGAAGCCCCGGGGTCCGCTGGAAGCGGAGGGCGCCTTCAGGCGCCTTTCGCCTTTTCAGGAGAGGACCGGCAGGGACTTGACGATGCCGACGCCCTGCTCGCGCCTGGTGGCGGCAACCGCCTCGGCGATCTCCATGATCGCGCGGGCGGGCTCGGCTTCCGGGTCGCTCTCGACGAGCGGCTCGCCCGCATCGCCGGCCTCGCGCAGCCGGGCGTCGAGCTCAATCCGTCCGAGCAGCGGGATGCCGAGCTCCTCGGCGAGGCGCTCGCCGCCGCCGGTGCCGAAGGCCTCGCCGCTCATGTTCTCGATCACCCCGAGCAGCCGCATGTTCGTCTTCTGCGCCATCAGCGCCGCCCGCGCCGCGACCTCCTGGGCGAGCGGCTGCGGCGTCGTCACGATCACGGCCTCCGCGCGAGGCAGGAGCTGGCCGAGGGAGATCGAGACGTCCCCCGTACCGGGAGGCATGTCCACGACGAGCGTGTCGAGCTCGCCCCAGTGCACGTCGGTCAGGAACTGCTCGAGCGCGCGGTGCAGCATCGGCCCGCGCCACATCACCGGCTGGTTGTCGTCGAGGAAGAAGCCGATCGACATCAGCTTCAGGTCGCCGCGAACCGGCGGGACGATCATCTGGTCGACCGCGACGGGCTTCTGGTCGACGCCGAGCAGGTGCGGGATCGAGTGCCCGTAGACGTCGGCGTCGAGGATGCCGGTGCGCTGGCCGAGCTGTGAGAAGGCGGCAGCGAGGTTCGCCGAGAGCGTCGACTTGCCGACCCCGCCCTTGCCGCTCGCGACGGCGATCACCCGCGTGGCGCGGTCGAGCTGGATGCCCTTCGTGCGCTCGGTTACCGAGCCGCGCAGCCGCGCGGTCAGCGCCGCGCGCTCCTCCGGTGTCATCACGTCGAACTCGAGGCTCACCCGCTCGACGCCGTCGAACGGTTGCCAGCGCCTTCGCGACCTGTTCCTCGAAGCTCGAGCGGAGCGGGCAGCCGGCGACCGTCAGCGCGATCCCGACGGTGATGTCGCCGCCGTCGATGCGGACGTCGCGAACCATGTCGAGCTCGACCACGTTGCGCTTCAGCTCCGGGTCGATGACCTGCTCGAGCGCCTTGAGGATCTCCTCGCGGGAGGCTTCCATCGCCGGGTGAGCCTAGCGAAGATAGGGCTTGTGACCTGGCTCGGGCTCGTGCTGCGGAACCTCCTTCGCCGACCGGTGCGGACCGCGCTGACCGCTGCCGGCGTCTCGCTCGGCGTGGGCCTGATCGTTGCGCTGCTCTCGATCACGAACGGCGCCAAGCGGACGGCGGCGCAGCTGATCCACCTCGGACGCGCCGACTTCGGCCTCTTCCAGGCGGGCACATCCGACCTGACGCAGTCGCTGCTGCCCGAGAGCCTTGCCGGCGCCGTCGCCCGCGAGCCGGGGGTCGCCTCGACCGGGCGGATCTTCCTGCTCAGCACCCAGAAGCTGCTCGTCTTCGGCTACACCCGCGGAGACTTCCCGGCCCGGCGGCTGGTGATCGTCTCCGGCGGACGCGCACATGGCGACGAGGCGCTGGTCGGGGACGCGGCGGCCCGGCGGCTGCACCTGCGCGCGCGCGGCTCGCTGCGGCTGGGCCGGCGCTCGTTCCGGGTCGCCGGCGTGTTCCACAGCGGGAACGCCTTCGTGGACACCGGCGCCGTGCTGCCGCTGCGAGCAGTCCAGCGGCTGGCTCGCCGCCCGCACGAGGTGACCACGATCGCAGTCACCGCCTCGGTCGGCGCTCGCCCGAAGGAGGTCGCGAAGCGGCTGGAGCGCGACTTCCCGAACACGGTCGCGGTCACCGAGCCCGGCCAGGCAGTTCGGATCGACACCAGCTCGCGGCTGATCGTCACCACCGGCTGGATCATCTCGCTGCTCGCGCTGATCGTCGGCGGGATCGCGGTCACGAACACCATGGCGATGTCGGTCTTTGAGCGCGTGCGCGAGATCGGGATCCTGCGCGCGGTCGGCTGGCCGGCCGCTCGGATCGCGGCGCTGCTCGTCAGCGAGGCGCTCGCGATCTGCCTGATCGCGCTCGCCGCCGGCCTTGCGCTCGGCTACGCGGCCGCCGAGCTCTTCACCGCCGGCGACACGAGCGGCACGCTGATCGAGCCGGACTTCACGGCCGGGGTGTTTGCGTGGGGGCTCGCCTTCGCGCTCGGCGTCGGCCTGCTCGGCGCGGTCTACCCGACCGTGCGTGCGATCCGCCTGGCGCCGATCGAGGCCCTACGCCGCGAGTAGCCGGCCGTCGCGAAGCTCGACGACTCGGTCAGCCTGCTCGGCTACGCCGTGATCGTTCGTGACGAGCAGGATCGTCATCCCACGCGCTTCGCGGAGATGTCGGAGGAGTGAGACGATCTGCTCGCCGCTCTCAGAGTCGAGCGCCCCGGTCGGCTCGTCGGCGAGCAGCAGCCGGGGTTCGTTCGCGAGCGCTCGGGCGATCGCGGCACGCTGGCGCTCGCCGCCCGAGAGCGTCGGCGGGAATGCCTTCGCCCGCTCGGCCAGGCCGACCTCACGGAGCAGGCTCTCCGCCCGCGCCTCTCGCTCCCGGCGCGATGCGCCGCGGCCGAACATCGGCACCTGCACGTTCTCGGCCGCGGACAGCACCGGAATCAGGTTGTGAAACTGGAAGACGAAGCCGACCGTGCCCGCCCGGTATGCGCTCGCATCCCCGGCGACGAGCGGACTGCCGTCCACCGTGATCGTTCCCGCGTCGGGCCGGTCGAGCGAGCCGATCAGGTTCAGGAGCGTGCTCTTGCCCGACCCCGACGGTCCAGTCAGCGCGACGAGCTCGCCCGGCGCCAGGCGGAGCGAGACGTCCTCCAGCGCCCGGATCCTGCCGCCGTCGAAGGCCTTGCGCACATGCTCGACGACCACTTCCGCACCGCTCATCGCACGACGATCCAGTAGTCCGCCTTGCGTGTCTGGCCGAGCGCCCGCGCGACGGCTTCGAAGACGAGCCTGATTCCCTTCGCCCGCGTCGGGAACGGCTGGTTGGCGCCGCGTCCGATCGTCTCCTGCCAGACGCCGTCGGTGACCCGGTGCCGGCCGACCTGCCCGACCGGAGCGCCGCCGAAGAGGATCTGGAGGTGGATGCGAGCCGCCACCGGCTTCCCTCCCGACGTCACGCGCACCTCGTAGTGCCACGGCCTGCCGACCCGCGGATGGTGCGAGTCGGCCAGAAGCTCGACGCGGATCCGCTGCTTCGGTTTCGGCGGCGCCGCGGTCGATGTGGCATGCCCACCGCACCCGGCCGCCGCGAGCACGATCGCTGCCGCGAGAAGAAGCCGCACGGGACGATGCTAGACCTCGAGTCGCTGCTCGAGCCCTCCCAACACCAGGTCGAGACCCGAGTCGAGGATCTCGTGCCAGCTCAGTGTCGCCGCGTGCGGCGCGATCTCCCGGAAGCGCGGAAACCGCTTTGGATCCGCCGCCTTCGCGCCGCGCCGCCAGGCGGCGTGGAGCTCCGCATCGGTCCAGGAGCTGCGGCCGAGCAGCGCGGCGTCGACCAGCACGATCAGGCTCTGGTAGGCAAGCGCCGCCGCCCGCTCGTCGAAGCCGGCGCTGCGAAGCGCGTCGAGCAGCTCTTCGGTCAGGAGCCTGGCCGCGTCGGTGCGCGGGCCGCGACGGTAGACGAGCGGGAAGGCACGCGGATGTCGGCGCTGCAGGTCGGCCCAGGCGACGGTCCCGCGGCGAACGCGTTCCTGCCAGTGGAGCGAGCGGTCGAAGTCCGAGTCGAGCCCGTCCAGGATGCGCTCGGCGGCGGCGTCGAGTAGATCTGACTTGCTGCGGAAGTACGTATAGAGCGCCATGCCCTCGACGCCGAGTCGGCGTCCTAGCTCTCGGATCGTCACCGCCTCGATCCCTCGCTCTTCGATCAGCGCGAGGGCAGCCTCGACAATCCGCTCTTCGTTGATCAGCCGCTTGCGTGCCATTCTTTACAGCGTAAAGCTACCCTGCTAGGGTGACGGCGTGGTCGGTCTCGTGCTCCTCGCGCTCGCGCTCGCCGGCTCGGCTCGCCTCGCGCCACCAGGGCTCTCGGCGGCGCCGATTCAGAACTCGCCCGTGCTCGTCCACGTCGTCCCGCACCGCGGAACACGACGGCTCGTCTGCTCGGTCGACGGGCGTCGGGCGCGGACCTGCTCGCGCCGGACGAAGCTGAAGCTCGCGCCAGGGCGGCACCGGATCGCCGCCTGGGCCGTCGGCCGGCGTGGGCGCGCAAGCGCGAGACGACACGTGAGCGTCGTCGTCCCTCAGCCGGCGCCGGCCGGCGTCACCGTCGGCGGACAACCCGTCGGCATCGCCGCGGCCGGTCCCGACCTCTGGGTCTCCGGCGGCTCGACGGGAGACGTCGTCCGAGTCACCGCGGCGACGCGCCAGGTCAGCGAGACGATCGCCGTGGGCGGCCAGCTCGGTGGAATCGCGGCCACCCCTACCGCCGTCTGGGTCTCGGGCTTCGACAGCGGCAAGCTCTCGCGGCTGGACCCGGTTCACGGGACGGTGGTCGACCGCTTCGACGTCGGCGGGCAACCAACCGGCATCGCTTTCGACGCAACGGGAGCAGTCTGGGTCGGGAACCTCGACGGCTCGGCAACCCGCATCGATCCGGCCACCGACCACGTGACGGCCCATGTCGTTCTCCCGTCCGGTGTCTCGACGCTGCTGCCGGTGGGGAACCTGCTCTGGGCGGGCCTTCAGGACGGCTCGCTCGTCTCCATCGACCCGGCTGCGGCAGCCGTCGTGGGCCCGCCAATCCAGGTCGGCCTGGACGTGGACGCTCTCGCGAGCTTCCCGCAGGGACTCTGGTGCTCGACCTTCGACGGGACCGCGGAGCGCGTCGACCCGGTCGCGCGGAAGGTCGTTCGGCGGGTCACGCTCCCGGGCCGCGGCGGCGGAATCGCCTTCGGCGGCGGGCGCGTGTGGGTCAGCGCGTACGACCGGGCCTACGCCGTCGAGCTCGATCCCCTGACGGGCGCGCTGCTCGGTGCGGTGCACACGGGCGCCCAGCCGCGAGACGCAATCGTTGTCGGCCAGACCCTCTGGGTGGTCGACCAGGCCGCAGGCAAGCTCACGCCGATCCCGCTAGGCCCTCGTCAGCGCTAGTCCGGCCTGCTCAGCGCGAGAGGGCGGCGAAGAGCGCAGCGGCAACCTCGGGCGTCGCGGCCGCGACGACTCGGGAACGGCCTTCGATGTCGAGCGGCGCGGCGCCGAAGGGCGGCGCCTCGGGCAGGTCGATCGCGAGGCCCCGCTCGCGCACGAGCAGCTGCGCCGCGGCGATGTCCACCGACCGCGCGGCCTTGAGCGAGCAAACCGCGTCGACCCGGCCGGCGGCGAGGTGGCAGAGCGAGAGCGCGAGCGAGCCCATGATCCGCAGGCGGTAGGCGAGACCGACCATCTGAGCGGCCTTCTCGGCGACGCTCGAGGTGAGCGTGGCCTCGAACGAGAGGATCTCGATCTCCTCCCGCGGCATCGTGGAGTCGAGCTCGCGGTCGTTCAGCCGGGCGCCGCCGCCGCGCTCGGCCGTCCACTCCTCTCCGGAGCCGAAGTCGTAGACGTAGCCGAAGAGGACGTCGTCCATCGTCTCCCCTTCCGCGACTGCCACGGAGATCGAGAAGAACGGAATGCCGCGCTTGGCGTTCAGTGAGCCGTCGATCGGGTCGACGACGATCCGCAGCCCGCCGTCGCCCTGCAGCTCGCCGATCTCCTCGGACACGATCGTGGCGCCGTCGATCGCGCGCAGGCGCTCGACGATGACCTTCTCGGCGGCGGCGTCGATGGCTGTGGTCTCGTCGCCGCCCTCGCCGGCGCCGACGACCGGCTCACGCTCCGCACGCGTCGGCAGCTCGACGAGCACGCCCCGCACGTCCTCGACCGCGGCGCGGCAGACGGAGAGCCAGTTATCCAAGCGGCAGGAACAACAGGCCGGAGACGAGCTTCGGGTAGAAGTAGGTGCTCTTCTGGGGCATCGTCTCGCCGCGCTCGGCGACGGCGAAGACGTCCTCGATCCGCGTCGGGCGCATCAGCACCGCAACCGCCGCCTCGCCCGAGTCGACCGCCTGCACCGCTTCCTCCCAGTCGGGCGTGTAGCTGATCCCCTCATGGCCGAGCCGGTCGACGAGGCGGACGTCGAGCTCGTCTCCGTCGACGGCCAGCTCCGCGCCGGTGTTGCGGTAAAGCACGGCGGCGGCCCGGCCGGCCGGCACCTGCTCGAGCGCGTCGAGGGCGGCGGCCGGATCGGGAAGCCGCCCTTCGGTGGGAAGCTCCGCGGCGGGCTCGCGCTCGAACACGCGATGCGTCGGGAAGATCATCAGGCCGGGGTCGTCGAGGCTGACGAGCACGGCCAGCACATTGGCGCTCTCGGGCGTGCCGACCTCCCGGTGGTAGGCGAGGGCCGTTTCGTAGCGGTGGTGACCGTCGGCGATCAGCAGCTGCCGGTCGGCGAATGCCTCCTCGATCCCGGTGCCGGTGCTATCGGGCGATAGCCGCCAGAGCCGCGCGCCCTCGACCTCGAGGTCCGGCTCACGGTCGGGCCGAGCCGCCGGCGGCTTGCCCTCGCAGAGGAAGAAGAGCGGTTCGAGCTGCGCACGGGTCTCCCGCAGCAGGCGCAGGCGGCCTTCCTTCGGGCCGCGGTGAGTGCGCTCGTGCGGGAGGACGACCCGGTTCTCGTACGGCTCGGCGCGGAGCGCGGCCACCAGGCCCTCGCGCGTGCGCGCGACGCCGTCGGGGCCGACGTAGTCCTGTGAGAGCCACCAGAAGCCGGGCTCGGACTCCTCCTCGAGTATTCCCTCGGCGCGCCAGTCGCGCCAGATCCGGCCCGCGGCGGCCTCGTCCTCGGGGAGCGTCAGATGAACGACGTTGTGCTGGCTTTGCGCCGCAAGCCGCTCGCGCTGCTCGGGGGAGATGACGTCGTAGGGCGGCGCGACGAGCGCCTCGAGCGGCCCGGCGGGCTCGCCGTAGCGGACGGCGCGAAACGGCTTGACCACTGCCATCGCGGGCGAGCCTAGCATCCGCCTTCGAGCCTAGACTCAAGCTGTGAGCGCGATTGCATCCCTCGCCGAGGACCGCGTCGTCGAGGGTGTCTTCGCCGTGGCGCGGAAGGAACGGCGGCGGACGCGCGGGGGTGCTCCGTACCTGGCGCTCGAGCTGGTCGATCCGAGCGGCAGGATCGAGGCGCGGGTCTGGTCGGACGTCGAGCTCCTGGACGGGCGCTTCGGCGAGGGCGACGCGGTGCGCGTGCTAGGCCGAGTCGAGCGGTTCCGCGACCGCCTTCAGCTCGACGTGCGCTCGCTCGAGGCGGCGGCCGACGACCCGGCCTCGCTGGCGCCCGCGCTGCGGCGGGACGCGGCCGAGCTCGACGGCTTCCTCGAGTTCCTGGCCGCAGAGATCTCACACCGGGGTCTGCACGGTCTCGTCGACCGGTTCGTCGCCGACGACCTCGTGCGCGGCGCGATGCGAGCGCTGCCGGCGGCGGAGAGCCACCACGCCTACGCCGGCGGCCTGCTCGAGCACACCGTCGGTGTCGCGACCCTTTGCCGCGAGGCTGCGCAGCTCCATCCGCGACTGCGCTTGGACCTCGTCCTGGCGGCCGCGCTGCTGCATGACATCGGCAGGACGCTCGAGCTCCAACGCGGGCCCACGTTCCGGCAGACCGAGGAGGGCCGCCTGCTCGGCCACGTCCACCTCGGCCTGCGCCTGATCGAGGAGCGCGCCGGAGAGCTCGAGGCCGACGCCCGCGCGGAGCTCCTGCATGCGGTTGCGTCCCACCACGACGCGAGAGCGGCCCGGACTGCCGAAGCCTCGGTTCTCTACCACGCGAACCAGCTCGACGCGACCGCCGCCACGCGGCCCGTCGACTAGCCGGTACCGACCCGAAAAGCGACACACTTTCGGCACGGTCCCGTCACAGACACGTGACGATTTCTCGGCTACCCTCAAAAGCGGGGGCAAAGGGCCGAAGGCCCCGGGGGAACATGGTTCACGCGCGCGCGTGGACCTTCTAACGGCTCGCGCTCGGCGGCTCGTTCGCGCTTCGGTCAGAGCTCGTCGACCAGACGCCGGATCTCGTCGCGCACCGGCCGCACCGCTTCAACGGGCAGCCCGGCCGGGTCTTGCAGGTTCCAGTCGACGTAGCGCTTACCGGGAAGGACTGGGCAAGCGTCACCGCAGCCCATCGTCACCACAACCTCGGCCCACTCGACGTCCTCGTCCGCGATCCGCTTCGGGCTCCGTCCGTCGAGCGAGATGCCCAGCTCGCGCATCGCCTCGGCGACGGGCTCGTGCAACGCCGCCTCCGGCTGCGAGCCCGCCGAGCGCGCCTCGCCGCCGCGCTGCTCGTAGAACGCCTGCGCCATCTGCGAGCGGCCGGCGTTCCCGATGCAGACGAACAGCACCCGCGGCGGCGCGCTCACCAGGCCACCGTCCGCTCGGCCGTCGCGAGTACGCCTTCGGGCGTCGGCGCGCCGCCAAGCGCGAAGGCGAGCTGCTCGACCGCTTCCGGAACGAGCCGATAGAACACCCAGGTCCCGCGCTTGCGCGAGACCTCGACCAGTCCCGCCTCACGCAGGACGCGTAGGTGATGCGAAACCGTCGGCTGCGAGAGCCGGAGCCGTAGTGTGAAGTCGCAGACGCAGACCTCGTCGACTCCGGCGAGCCGGTTGACGATTGCCACCCGGGTCGGGTCCGACAGCGCCTTGAAGCGCCGCGCCAGCCCCTCGGCAATCTCGGGCCGTAACGGCGGCGCGCCGGGAGCGCAGCACGGCTGCTCGAGCAGTTTCAGTCGCTTCGGTTGCATCGACAACTATCAATGTATCAGGTACGGTGGGGACGACCCGACGAAAGGAGAGGCATGCGCTGCGATTGCGACTGCGATTGCGACTGCACGAGCGGTTGCTGCTAGACGCTGAAGCGGACGTTCAGCACGTCGCCGTCCTCGACGACGTACGTCTTGCCTTCGACGCGTTGCTGCCCACGGCGGGCGGCCTCGGCGTGCGAGCCGGCCTCGACCAGCTCGTCCCAGCGAATCACCTCGCAGCGGATGAAGCCGCGCGCGAGATCGGTGTGGATCGACGCCGCCGCATCCAGGGCCGCCCCGCCGCGGCGCAGCGTCCAGGCCCGCGTCTCCTTGTCGCCCGCGGTGAAGAACGTGATCAGGTCGGCCGCCTCGAACAGGCGGCGTAGCACGGAGTCGAGCGCGCTCGGGCCTTCCCGAAGCTCCGCCGCCTCGGCCTCGTCCAGCTCGCGCAGCTCCGCCTCGAGCTTGAGATCACTCCCGCCTGGCCCGTTCTCGACGATCACGAGCGGCTTCGTCGTCAGCGGCTCGAGCTCGGACGGCAACGGCTCCCCGTAGTCCGACAGCGGCCGCCCCGCCTCGAGGTGAGCAAGCACACGCTCCAGCGATGCCACTTCCTCCTTCAGGCGCGGGTCGCCCGACTTGGCCTGCGAGCGCACGCGCTCCAGACGCCGCTCGACGTGGTCGCGGTCGGCGATCAGCAGCTCGAGGACGAGCGACTCCCGGTCGGCCTCAGGGTCGCCGGTGCCGGAGAAGCCGTCGACGACGCCGAGCAGGGCGTCCATCTTCCGGAGGTTCCCGAGCATCGCCGGACCGGTGCCGGCGACCTCGACCAGCTGCAGCGTGGCCGGCGTCGCCTTCGCCGCGCCGACGGTGCGCGCCACCGGTTCGAGCCGCTCGTCGGGAATCGGCACGGTGCCGACGGCGCCCTGCCCACCCGTCAGCGCCGTGAACAGCGTCGTCTTCCCGGACCCCGGGAGCCCGACGATCCCCGCTTCCAACATGGCCGTGAGGCTATCTCGACCCGAGGGGGTGAACCTTGCGCTCCAAGAGACTGCGTGGGACGGTTGGAATGGAGCAGGTAGAGCGCCTCGCGTCAGGCGGCCGTGAAGCCGACGCGCCCTTCGCGGGTAAACCGCTTGATGTAGACGACGCGGCGCAGGGAAACCGTGTAGCGGCCGTCGTCCGCCTCCAGCGGGAAGGCCCCGTCTCCCGACTGCGCCAGCGCCCGCTCGAGGTCATCGGCCTCCGACACCGGGACGAAGGCGGCCAGCACCTGCCCCCCGTCGAAGGCGATCTCGATCCGCACTCGATCGTCAGCCACCACTCACCACCTCCGCGAGGACTCCGTGCACAGAGTCCGGATGGACGAACGCGACTTCGAGCCCGAACAACCCGCACCGAGGCCGCTCGTCGATCAGCTCGGCGCCCTCGGCGGCCAGCTCGTCGATCGCGCGGCCCACGTCGTCGACCTCGTAGGCGACGTGGTGCATGCCGGGACCGCGCGTGGCGAGGAACCTGCCGACGGGCGTGTCGTCCCCGAGCGAGGCGAGGAGCTCGACCCGGTCGGAGCCAACCCGAAGCGAGGCCGCCTCCACTCCCTGCTCCTGCACCGTCTCGCGGTGCTCGAGCTTCGGCGCCGAAGAGCCGCTCGTAGGTCGCCACCGCCGCGTCGAGGTCCTCGACCGCGACGCCGAGATGATGGATTCCGCGCGGCTCCACGCCGCCGATGCTATCTGGCGCGCCTTACTCGGCGGCTACGACACCTGAGGCGCCGCTTGCGGCGCCGACGTCAGGTCGTACGGGCTCTGCTCGTGCGACCGTCTGAAATGACCGGTCGGACCGAATTAGTCAGCCGCCACGACGCGAACCGTGCCGACGGTCTCCGACGAGAACGACTCGGCTTCGATGCCCTCCAGCAGCGCGCCGAGCTCGTCCTTGTCCAGCGTCTCCTTCTCGAGCAGCGCCAGGGCGATCCGGTCGAGCGAGGCGCGGTGCTTTTGGAGCAGTCGCTGCGCCTCCTCGAAAGCCTCGTCGGTGAGCCGCGCCTGCTCGTGGTCGCGTACGGCCTTGGTCTCCTCCGAGAGCGCGTAGTTGTCGGCGCGCATCGTGCGCGAGGCCGACGCGCCGGACATCCCGTAGTCGAAGACCATCGCGCGGGCGAGCTCGGTCGCCTTCTCGAGGTCGTTCGCAGCGCCGTTCGTGACCCGGCCGAAGACGATCTGCTCGGCGGCACGCCCGGCGAGGTAGACCATCAGCAGGTCCTCGAACTCCTCGGTCGTGTGCAGGTAGCGCTCCTCGCTCGGCATGTTGAGCGTGTAGCCAAGCGCCTGACCGCGAGAGACGATCGTCACCTTGTGCACCGGCAGCAGATCGCCGGTCAGGTGCGACATGACCGCGTGGCCCGCCTCGTGGTAGGCGAGGATCCGCCGCTCCTTCTCGGTGACGACACGCCGCTGCTGGAGGCCCGCGACGACCCGCTCCATGGCGTCGTCGAAGTCGATCTGGCGCAGCTGCTTCTGCTCGGCTCTCCCCGCGAAGATGGCCGCCTCGTTGGCGATGTTCTCCAGCTCGGCGCCGGTCAGGCCCGCCGTCTGGCGCGCGACCGCCTTCAGGTCGACGTCATCCCCGAGCGGCTTGCCGCGGGTGTGCACGAACAGGATCTCCTCCCGTCCCTTGAGGTCAGGGGCGGCGACGAGTACCTGCCGGTCGAAGCGCCCCGGCCGCAGCAGCGCCGCGTCCAGGTCCTGCAGCCGGTTGGATGCGCCCATGACGACGATCTGCTCACGCGACTCGAAGCCGTCGAGCTCGACCAGGAGCTGGTTGAGCGTCTGGTCCTGCTCGCGCGAAAAGCCGTGGCCGGTCCGCTGCGCGCCGACCGCATCGAGCTCGTCGATGAAGATGATCGCCGGCGCGTTCTTGCGCGCCTCCTCGAACAGCTTCCGGATCCTTGCGGCGCCGAGCCCGGCGAACATCTCGACGAAGGCCGACGCGCTCTGGGCGAAGAACTTCGCGCCCGCCTCGTGCGCGATCGCCTTCGCGAGCAGCGTCTTGCCGGTTCCCGGCGGCCCGTAGAGCAAGAGGCCCTTCGGCACGCGCGCGCCCAGCCGGCCGAACCGCTCCGGGTCGCGGAGGAAGTCGATCACCTCGGCCAGCTCCTCCTTCGCCTCGTCGAGCCCGGCCACGTCGTCCCAGCTGACGGTGGACTTCGGCGAGATCGTCTTGGCGGCGGTCACCTTCGGCATCACCTGCAGCGTGCGCCAGAGGATGTAGACCATCAGGATCAGGAGCACGCCGAACAACAGCGGCAACCAGTTCGCGAACTCGTCGCGGAAGACGACCAGCCAATCCATCCCCTCTCGTTATCCCCTGCTTCGGCGCCGGAGTCAACTGCAACGGGTGCCGACGATCGCCGAGGTCTCGGGCGTGGTCAACAGCTCCAGCGCGGCGATTTCGGGGTGGTTGAGCCAGAACTCGCGCACCACGTCGTGTCGTGATCGATTGGGGGTGAGATCGTCCATGACGACGGTTGCGCCCGGGGCAAGCAGCCCGACGACCTGCTCGCCGTCCAGGTCGGGGCGCTGCTTGCCGCCGCCGTCGTAGAAGAGCAGATCGAAGGGCGCCTCGGGCGGCATCAGCTCGTGCCAGTCGCCGTGGAGGACGCGCACGTTCTCGTCGGCGGCGAACAGCTCGGCCGAGGCACGCGCGAGCCGCTCGTCCAGCTCGACGGTCACGAACGGTACGGTCGGCGGCAGGGCCGAGACGATCCAGGCCGCCCCCACACCGCAGCCGGTGCCGAGCTCGCCGACCCGCGTCCGGCCTCGCTGCGCGGCCAGCACGTGTAGCAGCCGGCCGACCTCCGGAATCGACGAGTGCGTGAAGCCGAGCTCCTGCTCGAGCGCGCAGGCGCGCGTGACGAGCGGCGGTTCACGCAAGCGCGGCGATCGCCTCGTCGGCGGTGGTGAGCTCGACGCCACCCTCGCGCCAGGCGGCAAAGCAGGAGGCAACCCGCTCGTCGTCGAGCCCTCGGGCGGCGTCTTCGACGAAGCGCACGCGCCGGCCACGGCGGAGGAAGCCGCGGATGGCAGCGTCGTCGCAGACATCGGTTGCGACCCCGAAGAGCACGATCACGTCCGGGTCGAGCGCGTCGAGCAGCGCCTCCGTGTTCGGGTTCGTGAAGACGTCGAAGCTCTTCTTCAGCAGCAGCAGCTCTCGGTGGCCCTCGATCAGCCCGGGGACGAGCCCCGGCGGGAAGCGGAACGAGCGAGAGCGGCAGCGGGTCGGACTGCTTCGTCTCGGGCACCTTCTCCGCGCCCGGCGTCCCGCGCAGACAGTGCGGCGGGTAGGTGTTGCGAAAGTCGGGGTCGGCGGCGATCTCGGGGTCGGTCAGCTCGTGATCGTCCGCGCTTGCGACGTGCACGATCCCGGCCTCGCGGGCGGCCGCGACCAGCCGCGCCATCGCCGGGGCGGTCTCCTCGGCGCCGGGAACGTAGAGCTTCCCCTCGGGGAGCATGAAGTCGACCTGGGTGTCGACGTCCCAGAGGATCGTCATTCGACGCGTTCGAGCCGCGGGTTCTCGCGGTAGCCGCGGCCGGCCTTGGCCGATGGGCGGCCGTCCGTCATCACGATGTCGGCCGTGAAGTCGTTCTCGCCGCGGATCAGCGCCGAGCCGACGCCGTAGGAGTCGACCGGCACGCCGCGCTGCTCGAACTCGCGGATCCGGTCGACCGTGAAGCCGCCGGAGGCGACGATCTTCACGTGCTCGAAGCCGTCGCGGTCGAGCGCGTCGCGGACCTTGCGGACGAGCCGCTCGTTGACGCCGCGCGGGTCGAAGTCGCCGAGCTCGCCCCAGAGCGACCGGTCGACGAGCTGGCCCGAGGTGTCGAGCCGGACGCCCCAGAGCCTTGGCCCGAGTGCGCGGGCGACCTCCAAAGCCGTCTTGACCGAGTCGTTCTCGAAGTCGACGAGCACCGTGATGTTGATGTCGGGGTCGGCCTTCTCGGCGAACCTGGTCGCGGCCAGGACGGTGTTGCCGCCGTACGAGCCGATCAGCGCATGCGGGACGGTGCCGACCCCGCGGCCGCCCCACCACGAAGCCTGCGCGTCCGAGGTGACGCCGATCTCGGCGCCGACGATCTGGCCGGCGACGTAGGCCGCGTAGCCGTCGCCCGTCTGCACGCGGTGGTGGTCGTGCCGCGCCGGCATGAAGATGATCGGCTTACGGTTCGCCGCCTCGAGCACGTGCACGACGTTGGTCGTGATCAGCGTCCGCCGGGCGAGCACGCCGAGGTAGACGGTCTCGAGGTGCGCGAAGCCCGTGTAGTCGCCCTCGATCGTCAGCACCGGCTCGAACGGGTCGATCCGGTCGCCGTCGTGGAGCGCGTGCACGGTCAGGTCGTCCCAGTCGTCCGCGCAGAGCCTGAGCACGGCGATCGCCTCGTCGATCCCGCCGAGGTAGGACTCGTGCTTCTGGAAGACCTGCATCACGACCCGCGGGTGCCGGCCGTCCCGAAGCAGCACCTCGCGCGTGTGCACGAAGTAGGCGTCCGTGTAGTAGCCCTCCCGCATCTTCTCGACCGGGAGCTCGAAGATCTCGGGCGAGAGCGCTGATTGCGCGCTGCTCTCGATTCCCTCGGTTCGACCGGTCACTTCAGACGGACCCGCGGGCGAAGCACGCGTGTCCTGACGGTCGGCACCGCAAGCGATGCCTCAGTGCGAGTTATCTCCACGGGCTGCGTGCTCCAGCTCGAGGCACCTGGCGAGCGCGGCCTCGGCAACCTCGAGCTGCTCGGGCGTCGGCTCGGCCGTGGCCAGGCGGTGCTGGAGCTCGTGACCAGGCCGGGCCAGGGCGCGAGCAAGCGGGTTCTCCGGGTTGCGGACCATCCAGCTGAAGATCTCCGTCGCGGCGGCCAGAGCCGCCGAGCTGTGCCGCCGCGCGCGCGGCGCCGCGCATCTGAGGCGGGGCCTTCGTGGCGAGCGCCCCGCCGACCGCGGAAGCGGCGATCAGCGGGCCGAGCATGTGCGAGCCACAGCGTTCGTGCTCGCGCTCGCGGGGAGCGCCGTGCTCGTAGCTTCCGATCGAGATGTGCTCGGCGCCGTGGTAGGCGGCGAGGTCGGAGCCCCGCAGCGCCAGCGCGGCCGGCACCGCCGAGAGCAACCCGCCGAGCAGCTCGCGGGCCAGCGGCGTCAGGCTGCGCGAGCCCTTGATCATGCGCACCGTCACCGCCGTCCCGAGCATCGAGGCGATCACCACCGGCCGCTGGAACGGCAGCCGCGCCTGTGGCAGGCGGCTCCGGATCGCGGGCAGGAGCGCGAAGACCTCGGCGATCCGCGCGGGCCCTCGCAGCAGCGGAGACTGAACCTGATTCGAGCGGAGGCGCTTGATCTCGCCCACCACCTCGAGCTCGCCGCCGTCGTTGCGGATCGCGCAGGCCCAGGCGTTCGGCCCGTGCACGAGCACTCCGTTGAGGAGGGCCATCCCTCCGAGGCGAACCTTGTCGGCCATCGACGAGAGCCTAGCCGCCGCAGACGGTCCGGGCGACGTGCCGGAAGCACTGGAGCCCGAGCTCGAGGTCGTCCAGGCGGATCCGCTCGTCGGCCGAGTGGATCAGGCGCGCGGCGAGCTGCATGTCCATGAAGCGCGACGGGAAGAAGCCGTAGGCCACCGTCCCGAATGCCTCGCGCAGCCAGTGGCTGTCCGTGAAGCCCGCGCAGGCGACCGGCACGGGCACGGCGCCTGGCTCGATCTCATGGACGAACTGCGAGACGGCCTCCCACAGCGGTGTCTCGAGCGGCGAGCGGGTGCCGCCGCGGCCCTCGATCCATTCGAAGTCGTAGTCGCCCTCCCCGAGCACCGCGCGCAGCTCCGGCTCAACCTCGGCCTGCGGCTGACCGGGCAGCAGGCGGCAGTCGACCGCGACCTCGCACACGGACGGGATCACGTTGCGCCGCTCGGAGGCGGAGATCATCGTCGGCGAGACGGTCACCGACAGCAGCGGCTCGAGCAGCTCGGCCGCGAAGGGATCGAGCCCGCGCGCGACTTCGAGCGCCTCGCCGGCCTCGACCTCGCGGCCTGCGAAGGCCTCGATCAGCGCCTTCGACTCCGCCTCGAGCCGCGGCTCCGGCCGGTAGGCGGCCAGCCGCTCGATCAGCGGCGCCGCCTTCGCGAGGGCGTTGTCGGCGATTCCCGGCATCGACGCGTGGCCGGCTCGCCCGTGGACCAGCAGGCGGAACGGCGAGCTCATCTTCTCGGCGGTCGCGCAGAGGTAGAACACGCTGCCGCCGATCTCGATCCGGTCGCCGGCGCCCTCGTTGAGCGCGTAGTCCGAGCGGACCGCATCGGGATGGTTCTCGCAGAGCCAGGGCAGGCCGAAGGGGCCCTCGCCGACCTCCTCGTCGGCGGCCGCGACGAAGATCAGATCCCCGGCCGGCTCGAAGCCTTCGCGCACAAGCGACGCGAGCGTGACCGCGCTGGCGGCGACCTCGCCCTTCATGTCGAGCGCGCCGCGGCCCCAGATCTCTCCGTCGCGGAGCTCGCCCGACCACGGGTCGACCTGCCACTCGGACGGGTCGGCGACGACAGTGTCGGTGTGCGAGAGCAGCAGCAGGCTCGGCCCGTCGGCGCGGCCGGGGATCCGCGCGACGAGGTTCGCCCGCTCGGGTGTCTTCGCGTAGAGCTCGCTCTCGACCCCGTTCTCGGCCAGGTAGTCCCGCAGGAGCTCTGCCGCCAGCGTCTCGTTTCCGGGCGGGTTGACGGTGTCGAGCCGGATCAGCTCCTGCAGGAGCCGGGTCACCTCGTCGGCGAGCACTACCAGCCGACCTTCTGACGCAGGAAGTGCCGACCGGTCATTTCAGACGGCCGCGCGGCCAAGCCCGCACGGCCTGATGTCGGCATCGCAAGCGACGCCTCAGTCTTCCTCGTTCGCGAGCTCGGTGAGACGGTTGCGCGCCTGCCAGAGCTCGGGGTAGAACCGCTGCTTGATCAGCCCGCCGAGCAGCTCGACCGGCGTGCCCTGGGTGCCGACGACCTGGTCGCCGATCACGCGCGCGACGACCAGGTAGTGGCGCATCCGCCAGAGCGTGATGTGCTCGTCCCAGCCGATCAGGAGCTCGGCCAGCTGGTAGAGGTCCTCGTGCTCGCGGCCCTGGACGTAGAGCTCGGCCACGGTCAGGCCCCGCTCGCGCAGGAGGGCGATGAACGCCTGGCCCAGCTGCGGGGTCACGCGGCGGATCTCGCGGAAGCCGGGCGAGTCGAAGCCGCTGCCGTGGCCGAGCACCTTGCGGATCGTCTGGTACTCCCACGGCGACTGGCGCTCGAGCATGTCGAGCTGGTCGATCACGTACTGGAGCGCCTGGATCGAGCGGCGGAGCAGCCGCTCGGCGGCGGCCAGGTCACCGGCCTCGAGCAGCCGGGTCGCTTCCTCTGCCTCGTTCCAGGCCAGCTTGAGCCAGAGCTCGGAGGCCTGGTGGACGGTCTGGAAGAGCAGCTCGTCACGATGGGCCTGCTCCTCGGGGGTCTTCTGCAGAGCGAGCAGCTCGTCCGTTCGCAGGTAGCGCTCGTAGTCGCTGGCGCCCTCGCCGGCGAGGATCGGCTCGCTGAAGTCCTCGACCTCGCCGGTGGCCACGGCGGGAGCATACTTCTCGGCGTGAGCGACCTCTTCGCCGACGCGGCCGGCGCCCGGATCGAGGAATCGGCGCCGCTCGCGCTGCGCCTGCGCCCGCGCAGCCTCGAGCAGTTCGTCGGGCAGGAGCAGGTGCTCGGCACGGGCTCGGCCCTGCGCCTCGCGATCGCCGAGGACCGGGTCGGCTCGTCGATCCTCTTCGGTCCGCCCGGGACCGGCAAGACGACGCTGGCGCGGATCGTCGCCCAGACGACCGGAGCGGCCTTCGAGGAGCTCTCGGCGGTGTCGGCCACTGTCGCCGACGTGCGCGCGGTGCTGGCGCGGGCGCGCGACCGGCTCGGCGGCTCGGGCCGGCGGACGATCCTGTTCCTCGACGAGATCCACCGCTTCAACAAGGCGCAGCAGGACGCACTGCTCCCTGCGGTCGAGGAAGGGCTCGTCACGCTGATCGGCGCCACCACCGAGAACCCGTACTTCGAGGTCAACTCGGCGCTGCTCTCGCGCTGCCAGATCTACGAGCTGCAGCCGCTGTCCGAGGACGAGCTCGCGGTGGTCGTCCGCCGCGGGACCGAGACGCTCGAGGCCGAGGTCGGCGACGAGCTCGTCGCGCTGGTTGCGCGGCGGGCAGGCGGCGACGCGCGCAACGCGCTCAACATCCTCGAGCTCGCGGCGCAGACCGCGCGGGCCGAGGGCGGCGCGCCGAGCGCCGATCACGTCGAGGACGCCGCCCGCAAGCGGCCGCTCGTGTACGACAAGGGCGGCGACGCGCACTACGACTTCATCTCGGCCTTCATCAAGTCAATGCGGGGGTCAGACCCCGATGCCTCCGTGTACTACCTCGCCGCGATGCTCGAGGGCGGCGAGGATCCCCGCTTCATCGCTCGGCGGATGATCGTGCTCGCCTCCGAGGACATCGGCAACGCCGACCCGAGGGCGCTCCTGGTCGCGGTCGCGGCGGCGCAGGCGGTCGAGCACGTCGGCCTGCCCGAGGCGCGGCTCAACCTGGCGCAGGCGGCGATCTACCTGGCGCGCGCGCCGAAGTCGAACGCGGTCATCAAGGCGCTCGGCGAGGCGTCGGGCGACGTGCGCGAGCACGGGCAGACGCGGCCGCCGGACGAGCTCCGCAGCGCGAACTATCGCGGCGCGAAGAAGCTCGGGCGCGGTGAGGGCTACGTCTACCCACACTCCGACCCGCGCGGCTTCGAGGTCGACTACCTCCCGGAGCCGCTCAAGGGCAAGCAGTACTATCGCCCGTCCGGTTCCGGCGAAGAAGGGGGAGACGATGGCGACTGAGAAGACGGCGACCGCGACCTGGGAAGGCTCGCTCGCGGCGGGGCACGGCGCGGTCGACCTCGGCAGCGGGGCGGCCTCCGGCCTTCAGGTGACGTGGAAGGACCGGGCGGAGGGCGGCGAGGGCACCAGTCCCGAGGAGCTGATCGCCGCGGCGCACGCGAGCTGCATCCTGATGGCGCTCGCCGCCGGCCTGGCCCGCGCCGACACGCCGCCGACGAGGCTCGAGTCGGAAGCGCGGACGACCTTCGACAAGGTCGGCGAGGGTTTCGCATTCACGAAGATCGCGTTGCGGATCCGCGGCGAGGTCGAGGGGATCGACGAGGCCGCCTTCCGGGAGGCCGCGGAGGGCGCTAAGGAGAACTGTCCGGTCTCGCAGGCGCTCAAGGGCAACGTCGAGATCACGCTCGACGCCGCGCTCGCCTAGAGCGTCGGTCGCTATTCAGGCGTATCGACCGGTCATTTCCGACGGACGCGCGGACGAGCCGCGCGTCCTGAGAGCGGCATCGCAAGCGATGCCTAGTCGGGCAAGCGATGCCTAGTCGGAGCCGCGCTCGATCCGCTTCGCAGCCATCTCACCGAAGTCGCCGCCGAGCAAGCGGTAGGCGGCCGCGGCCCGCTCGACGTCGTACTCGGTGCGGCGGAACTCGAAGTCGCCGTCCCAGGTCGCCCAGGCGGAGCGCACGTCGCCGTCGAGCGGCATCCCGACGCTGCCCGGGTTGAGGAGCTCGGTGCCGTTCGGCCCGGGCCGCCGGAACTGAAGGTGGCTGTGGCCGAAGACGACCGTCCTGTCGCGAACGCCGTTCAGCAACCGCCCGTCGTCCTCCTGCGGGTCGGCGTGGAAACTCTCGACGTCGGAGAGGGGCGAGCCGTGCACGAAGAGGATCCCGTCGAGCTCGGCCTGCGGCGGCAGGGCGTACAGCCAGTCCACGAGCCCCTCCGGGTACGAGCCGGCAAAGAGCTTGTAGGACTCCATCACCTCGGGCCGGTCGAGGGGAGGCTCCTTGAGCCAGCGCTCGCCGTTGCCTCGGATCCAGGTCGCGCTCGGCAGCTCCCGCAGCCGCGCGATCGTCTCCTCGGGCCAAGGGCTCGGCGTTCCGTAGTCGCCGCCGAGCAGCCAGCGGTCGACACCGATCGCGGCCGCCTCGTCCAGCACGCGCCCGAGCGCCGGGATGTTGCCGTGGATGTCGTAGAGGATCCCCAGCACCGCCAAGTAGTCTCACCGACATGAAGATCATCTGCCTCCTCAAGCAGGTGCCCCGCGGCGACGAGATCCGCTTCGACGAGGAGACCAGGTCACTCGTGCGCGAGGGCGTGTCACTCGAGCTGAATCGCTTCGACGCCTACGCGCTCGCCCACGCCGCACGCCTGGGCGACGAGGTGGTCGCGCTGACGATGGGCCCGCCGCAGGCGGAGGAGGCGCTACGGATCGCGCTCGCGCTCGGCGCCGACCGCGCCGTGCATCTCTCCGACAGGGCCTTCGCGCTCGCCGACACGCTGGGCACCTCTCGAGCGCTCGCGCACGCCATCCGCGACGAGGGCGCCGACCTCGTCCTCTGCGGGCGCAAGACGACCGACTCGGAGACCTGGCAGGTGCCGGCCGAGGTGGCGGCTTTCCTCAATCTGCCGCAGGTGACGAACGCCGTCGAGCTCGAGCCGGCCGGCGACAAGCTGCGGGTGCGCAGGCTCGGCGACGAGGGCGAGGAGTCATACGAGCTGGAGCTGCCCGGCCTCTGCTCGGTCGCGCTGCCGCCTGACGGCGCCGACGTGGACGTCGAGCCGCTGCCGGCTCCCGAGGCGATGGAGCGGATCGCGGTCTTGACCGCGGCCGACCTCGGCGGCGACGAGCGGCGCTTCGGCCAGCGCGGCTCGCCGACCCGCGTGCTCGCGGTACGCGACGTCACCCCGGAACGAGCACGTGAGCTGTTCACCGATCCTGCAGAGGCCGCCGCGCGGGTGCGGGAGCTCCTGGCGGAGCGGGCCGCGCCTGCGACCGCCTGGGAGAAGCCGGAGCGGCTGGGCGAGAGGCCCGGCCACTCGTACGACTGCTGGTCGGTCGTGGAGCTCGTCGAGGGACGGCCTGCCCGGGTCTCGCTCGAGCTGCTGGCCAAGGGCCGCGAGTTGTCGGGCAAGCTCGGCGGCCGCAACGTCGCGCTCCTGCTCGGGCAGGGGCTGGACGGCGCGGCACGCGAGGCGGTCCGATACGGCGCGGAGGTCGTCGTGAGCGTCGACGACGAGCAGCTCGCCGAGTACGTGCCCGAGCTCTGGGCAGGTGCGCTCGCCCAGGTGCTCGAACGGGAGCGGCCGCACGCGCTCCTGATCCCGGCGACGAGCCGGGGCCGAGACTACGGCCCGCGGGCCGCCGGCGCGCTCGAGCTGGGCATGACGGGTGACTGCGTCGACCTCGGCATCGACAAGGCCGGCCGGCTGATCCAGTTCAAGCCGGCATACGGCGGCAACATCGTCTCGGTGATCATGGGCGCGACCACGCCGCAGCTCGCGACCGTGCGGGCGCGAATGTTCGAGCCGCTCGAGCCGAGCGACTCGGCGGAAGGCGAGCTCCGGCAGTTCGAGCTCGGACCGCTGCCCGCGGCGCGAACCAGGCTCCTGGAGCGAGACGCGCGTGAGCGCGCCTTCGACCTCGACGAGGCGGACGTGGTCGTCGCGGCCGGCGCCGGACTGGGCGACGCGGGCGCCGTCGAGGAGCTTCGCCGGCTCGCGGCTCCACTTGGAGCGGCTCTGGGAGGTGACCGCCGCGCCTGCGAGGCCGGGCTCGTCCCGCGCAGCCGCCAGCTCGGCCTGCTCGGGCGCTCCGTCGCCCCGAGGCTCTACGTGGCGGTCGAGACGGAGGGCGACTTCGAGCACGCCGTCGCGTCTGTCAAGGCAGGCGTGATCGTCGTCTTCAAGCAGTCCGAGACCCCGGTCGAGGGCACCGCCGACGTGGCCCTGGCCGGCGACTGGCGCGCGACGCTCCCGCCGTTTGCGGCGTCGCTCGCAGCCCGCTCCTGATGCTGCTGCATCTGCACGAATGGGGCGCCGCGGACGCTCCGCCGCTCGTGTGCCTGCATGGAGTGTCAGCGCACGGCCGGCGCTTTCGACGGCTCGCGGAGGAGCGGCTGGCAGAGTCGTTCCGCGTGCTCGCACCCGACCTGCGTGGTCACGGGCGCTCGGAGTACGAGCCGCCCTGGAGCATGGCGACGCACGTCGACGACGTGCTCGAGACGGTCAACGCCGTGGGCGTCGAGCGAGCCGCCTGGCTCGGGCACAGCTTCGGCGGCCGCCTGATCCTCGAGCTGTGCGCGCGCGGCTCCGGGCCGGTGACGGCGGCAGTGCTGCTCGATCCGGCGATTCAAATCCTCCCCCACGTCGGCCTCGACTTCGCCGAGGATGCTGCCCGCGACCGCTCGTTCGCGGACGAGGAGGAGGCGATCGAGGCCCGTCTCGCCTCGGGGGCGCCGACACCGCGCGAGTTCCTCGAGGAGGAGGCGCGCGAGCATCTGGTGCGCTCCGACGACGGTCGGCTGCGCTGGCGCTACTGCCGCTCGGCGGTGGTGACGGCCTACGGGGAGATGTGCAGCGACCCGCCGCCGCCGACCGTACTGCCCGATCCGGCGCTGCTCGTCCATGCGGAGCGCTTCGGCCTCGTCCGCGACGAGCAGCTCGCCGAGTACGCGGAGGTGCTCGGCGAGCGGCTCGAGCTGGTCGGAACTCCGGGCGGGCACGTCGTCTACTGGGACGCATATGAACAGACCGCGTACGCGGTCGAGAAGTTCCTGGTTCGTCACGGGTGCGACACCCACGCGTGAGAGTTTCCGCGCTACGCTCGTCAGCGGGGGTTAGTCAACCGGGGGTCCCCCGGGGGAAAGACGGCGGCCAGGGCTGCGGCCGGTCAGAGGATCCGCGCGCCAAGGGCGCTCGCGACCAACTCGACGGCGAGCTTGGCGGTCTCGTTCTCGCGGTCGAGGATCGGGTTCACCTCGACCACCTCGAGCGAGGTCGCGACCCCCGCCTCGGCGACGAGCTCCATCGCAAGGTGCGCCTCGCGGTACGAGAGCCCCCCGCGCACCGGCGTGCCGACACCCGGCGCGACTTCGGGGTCGAGCACGTCCATGTCGAGGCTGACGTGCGTGAACCCCTCGCCCGAAACGCGCTCGAGCGCCTCGCGCATGACCGTCTCGATCCCGAGCCGGTCGACGTCGCTCATCGTGAAGACGAGGACATCGAGCTCACCCAGCAGTTCCCGCTCCACCTCGTCGAGCGCCCGCACGCCGACCAGCGCCACCCGCGCGGGATCGACCGCCGGCAGCCGGAAGGCAGGGCTCTCGAACTCGGGACCACCGAGCCCGAGCGCCGCGGCGAGCGGCATCCCGTGCACGTTGCCGGAAGGCGAGGTCTCGGGCCGGTTCAGATCGCCGTGCGCGTCGAGCCAGAGCACACCGCCGGGCCCGCCGGCCCGCGCCAGGCCGCCGAGCGTGCCGAGCGCGACAGAGTGGTCGCCGCCCAGGACGAGTGGCAAGAAGCCGCCCTCGATCGCCCGCACGACCTGGTCGGCGATCCGCTCGCACGTCTCCTTGATCGCGGCCAGAAAACGGACGCGCTCGTCTCCGACCGCGCTCGCCTCCGCGACGGGCGCCACGACGTTCCCCCAGTCCTCGCAGCGCCGGCCGAGGCCCACGATCCGTGGATCGAGCCCTGCGTACCGGATGGCGGACGGCCCCATGTCGACGCCGCGCCGGCCGGCACCGAGATCAAGTGCGGCGCCGATGATCGCGACCGGTTGGCCGGCTCCTTGAACACCCACGCGGGCAAGGCTAGCTTTGCCTCAGCGATGACGAGCAACGCCATGGAAGAGCCCGACGGGCAGATCCGCGTCCTGATCGCCGACGACAACGGCTCCTTCCGGTCGGCGCTGCAGCAGCTGATCGACCGGCAGCCCGAGCTCGCGGTTGTCGCCGCCGCGCGCGACGGGCTGGAGGCGATCGAGCTCGCGGACGCACTCTCTCCTGACGCTGTGGTGATCGACCTGCACATGCCGATGCTCGACGGGGTCACCGCAGCCGCGCGGCTCCGGCACGACCACCCGAACCTCTGCCTGATCGCCCTGACCGGCGACGAGGCGCCGGCGCTCCACCGAGCCGCGCGGGAAGCAGGCGCCGATGAGGTCCTCCTGAAGAACGAGCTCATGGAAGCCCTGCTCGACCGGCTCGCGGCCGCCCGGAAGCGGTAGATGGCGAGGGCCGGAATCGAACCGGCGACACCACGGTTTTCAGCCGTGTGCTCTACCAACTGAGCTACCTCGCCGCGGGCGGTCAGTGTAGCCGCGCCCCAAAAAAGGACGTCCGGGCCGGTGCTACCGCGCCGCGAACGTCCTTGTGGCGCGGCAGCCTAGTTGTGATCGGCCTTTCGGGCAAGCAGCGCGGTGCCGTTACCGACCTGGAAGTCCGCAAAGTCCGAGAATCCACGGGCGGCGAGCTCCCTGCGGAGCCGCTCCGGCGCCACCCAGATCGGCGTCTCCGGGCCGGCCGAGAACATGAAGACGATGTGTCCGCCCGGTGCGACGACGCGCTCGAGCTCCTTGAAGAACGGGATCATGTTGGCCAGCACGACGAGCTCGAAGGAGCCCTGCTCGAAGGGCAGATGCGCGGCGTCGGCCGCCTGGAACCGCACACGACCGGCGAGCTCGGGCGGCGTGCCCACCCGCGCCTGAGCCACCATCGCCTCCGAGAGATCGACGCCGACGACCTCGACGTCGGGGAAACGCCGCGCGATCGTGAACGCCGCGAGCCCCGTCCCGGTGCCGAGGTCGAGGACCCTGGCCGACGGCTGCCCTGCCGCGTCGAGTGCCGCTTCCAGGGACGCGAAGGCGTCCGCACTGCGCATCGCGGTCCACCTGGGCGCCATTCGATCGAACTGCAATCGTGTCAAGGGCCGGAAGAAACGCCAGAGCCACGGCCGGCGGACGACGGCGTCGGTCACGAACCTCGCGAAGCGCTGTCCGAAGCTCAGCTCGATCCCTTCACGGCGTCCGCAGGTGAATCCGCACCTCTTGCCCCGGGCCGGCGCCGAAGGTCTCCGCCGCGTTGCCGCCGTTGATCGCGATCGCGACGTTTCGGTAAGCGTCCTCGTAGAGGATGATGTCGCCGGGGCGTCCGTCCGCGAACGTCCTCGCCGCGGTCGCGTAGTAGCGCTCCAGCGCCAGCTCCAGCTCGACGGTCGTGCCTGGCTGCAGGTCGCCGTCCTCGAGGTGATCGCGGCGCAGGTTGAGCTGGATGTTCCCGAAGTGGTCGACGTAGAGCGCCGTGGCGCGAATGCGGTTCTGGCCGACCTCGGGCTCGGGAACGTCGATCCGGACGAGCGCGAGCGGGTCGACCGGCGGGCCGAGCTCCTCGATCGCCACTCCGCGCGAGAGGTGGGCCGCCGCGGGAGAGAACAGGTCGCGACCGTGGAAGGTGCGGGACACGGTGTCGAGGGCGTAATCCGGGTTCGCGAGCTCGTGCGCGGCCTCGACACCCCCGAGCCGGTCGGCGGCGGGCAGCAGCAGCCCGTTGTCCGGCCCTACCAGCAGGCGGCCCTCGCCGGTCCGCAGCGCCAGCGGCCGCCGGTGGCCGCCGACCCCGGGGTCGACCACGGCGAGATGGATGCCCTCGGGCATGTACGGCAGGGTGTTGCAGAGCACGAGCGCGCCCTGGAGGACGTGCTGGGGCGGGATCCCGTGGGTGATGTCGATGATCTCCGCCTCGGGCGCGATCCGCTTGATGACGCCGTGGCAAGTGCCCACGAAGTCGTCCTGCAGGCCGAAGTCGGACAGGAACGTGATGACCACACCGGGACCCTAAGGCGTCGCTTGCGATGCCGTCGAAGAGGCCGTGCGGGCTTTGCCCGTGCGGCCGTTTAGATGCGGACGGCCGCGATCGCCGCGACGAGGCCGTCGAGATCGTGGGTCTCGGCCTCGCCGATCACCTCGACCCCCTGGGCGCGCGCTTCGCGCGTGGTCTCGGGGCCGATGGAGACCGCCGGCAAGCCGAGCCCGAGGCCGGCGTACGCCCGCGCGGCGGAGGCCGAGGCCAGCACGACGAGGTCGCCCCCGGGCGGAGTGTCCGGCCGGAGCGCGCGGGTGCGATAGAGGGTGACCGTGTCGGCGCCGAGCGCCTCGGCGAGGTAAGAGCGGGCGTCCTCGGCACCGGCGAAGAGGACCCGCCCGGCCGGCCGCGGGAGCTCGGCGACGAGACCTTCCTGCGTCGAGACGGCCGGGACGAGCGCCGGCTCGATCCCGTCCTCGCGCAGCGCGGCCGCGGTGCCGGGGCCGATCGCCGCGACCGGCGGGAGCTCGCCGCGCCGCCGGCGGGCCAGCTCGCGCGCGCCGCGGGGGCTGGTGACGACTACCCAGTCGTAGCCGGACGTGTCGACGGCGTTCGGGCCAACCGGTTCGATCTCGATCAGCGGGCAGAGCACGGCCTCGTGCCCGAGCCTCTCAATCCGTCGCGCCAGCTCCCCAGCCTTCTCGGCCGGCCGCGTGACGATGACACGCAGGCGCCGAAAAGCAGGTCCCATCCCTAGCCCCCACCCACCCGGGGATAAGTCACGGTAGCGCGCAGGGGCGCACGTGTCTGTGACGGATGTGTGCCGGGTTCGTGACGATGCTTCAACAGCTGCCGCACTCGCTCACGACGAGACGAGCGGCGCCAGCTCCGCCGCCACTGCCTGCGGGTCGTCACCGCTGCGCCGCTCGAGCCAGCTCCCATCCTCGGCCGCCACCAGCGCCGTCAGGGTCTCGCCGTCGTGATGGGCTGCCACCGGCGCCAGGCACCCGCCGCCGAGCGCGAACACACACTCCCGCTCCGCCTCGACCCGGCGGCGCGTCTCCGCGTCGTCGACCTCGACCACGAGGCCTTCCTCCCCGCCCCTGACCTGCAGGGCCAGCGCCCCCTGCCCAGCTTCCGGCAGCATCTCATCCGGCGACAGCCGCCGGCCGATCTCCGCTGCCAGCCCCAGCCGGTCGAGGCCGCACGCCGCGAGCACGATCGCGTCCAACCCCCGCTCGCCGCGCTTGCGCAGCCTCGTGTCGATGTTCCCGCGCAGCGGCTCGATCGACAGCGACGGCTCCAGCGCCAGCAACTGCGCCCGCCGCCGCACCGACGCGGTGCCGACCCGCATTCCCGGCCGTAGCTCCGACGCCCCGCACAGAGCGTCGCGCGGATCCTCCCGTGCGAGATACGCCCCTACCACGAGGCCCGAAGTGTCCGACGAGGTCATGTCCTTCGCCGAGTGCACGGCCACGTCGACCCGCCCGGCCAGCAGCGCCTCCTCGATCTCCTTGACGAAGACGCCGCGCGCACCGATCTCGCCGAACGGCTTCGTCCGGTCGCGGTCGCCCGCGGTCGTGATCGGCACGAGCGCGATCTCGACCCCCGGCCGCCGCAGCAGCTCGCCCGCCTGCTCCGCCTGCGTCAGCGCGAGCCGCGAGCCGCGCGAGCCGACCCGGACGAGCGTCAGACGGAGACCTCTTCGCGCTCCGGCTCGCGCTCGGCCCGCCGCCGCGCCAGCTCGGCCAGCTCGCCGACGTCCCGCTCGAGTCGCGCGAGCTTGGCCGCGATGATCACGACCCACACGAGCAGCGCCACGAACAGGACCAGGTACGCCGCGGCGACGTACTTCTCGGACGCCGTCATCCGCAGCTCCAGGACCAAACGTGTCGACCGGTCATTTCAGACGGACGCACGAGCAAAGCCCGTGCGTCCTGAGGTCGGCATCGCAAGCGCCGCCTCACGCGAGCAACTCCCGGAGCTCACGTAAGCGCGCGTCCAGCCGCTTCCCCGCCAGCTCGATCCGGTACATCGTCGCCGCCAGCGCCAGTAACCCGGCCCATGAGACGCAGAAGGCAAAGAACATCGACCCCGACATCTGCGGCCCGTGCGTCGTGAACACCGTCGGGTGGATGTAGTCGTTCGCGATCCGGATCGAGAGCCAGCTGATCGGGATCAGCACGACCCCGAACAGCGCGTAGACCGCCGACATGTTCTCCCGCGCCGGCCCCGGCTCGACCGAGTAGCGCAGCATGAAGTAGGCCGAGTAGAACAGGAACAGGATCAGGAAGGTGACGAGCTGGTTCGAGCTCCACGTCCACCAGCGGCCCCACGAGATTCGCGCCCAGATCGACCCGGTCAGCAGCGTGAGCGCGCCGAAGATCACGCCCTGGTGGATCGCCGCGTAGCTCTCGAGGTCGGCGCCCGGCGCCCGCGTGCGAAGGTGTTGCAAAGCCTTCCACGCGCCCCAGCCGAAGCAGGCATACGCGGTCAGCGCGATCGGCACGTGGATGTAGAAGATCTTCTGCGAGAGCCCCTGGTCGGCGTCCACCGGCGCGTAGAAGAAGATGAGCGCCAGCGCCGTCCCGAACAGGAGCGCGGCGCCGGCGGCGAGGCCGACAAGGGGGATGGGACGCAGGCGGGCGAGCACGGAAACTCCCTGCATGATCGCAGAACCCGCCCGACCCGCCTCCGGCTAGACTCGCGCCGTGGCTGACCTGGGCCGCGCCGCCCTCTTCGTCGCTCTCGGCCTCGCCCTCTACGCGGCGCTCGCCGGCAGCTTCGCCGCGTACCGCGCCCGCCGGCGCCTGCACGAGTCCGCGCGCAACGCATTCATCGGCGCCTTCGCCGCCACGGGAGTCGCCGCCTTCGTGCTCCTCAACGCCTTCCGCACGCACGACTTCTCGTTCACCTACGTCGCTTCGCACTCGAGCCGCAAGCTGCCGTTCCCGTACTACCTGACCGCCTTCTGGGGCGGCCAGGAGGGCTCGCTGCTCCTCTGGCTGTTCGTGCTGACCGGCCTCGGCTCGGCCGCGGTGCTGCTCAACCGGTCGCTGATCCGGCGCCTCCTCCCGTGGACGATCCCCGTCCTCGGCGCGATCGCCGCCTTCTTCGCCTTCGTGCTCACCTTCGTCGCGAGCCCGTTCGCGCGCGCCCCCGCGCCGGCAGACGGCGCCGGCCTCACCCCCAGCCTTCAGAACCCGTACATGATGATCCACCCGCCGCTGCTCTACCTCGGCTACGTCGGGATGACGATCCCGTTCGTCTTCGCCGCCGGCGCGCTCCTCTCCGGCCGCAACGACGAGCGCTGGATCGTCGTCACCCGCCGCTGGACGCTGCTCGCCTGGGCCGCGCTCGGGATCGGGATCCTGCTCGGCGCCAAGTGGGCCTACGAGGAGGTCGGCTGGGGCGGCTACTACGGCTGGGACCCGGTCGAGAACGCGGCCCTCATGCCCTGGCTCGCCTCGACCGCCTTCCTGCACTCGGTGATGGTGCAGGAGAAGAAGAACATGCTCCGCGTCTGGAACGCCGTGCTCGTCTCGCTCGCGTTCTGCCTCTCGCTGTTCGGCACCTTCCTGACCCGCAGCGGGGTGCTCAGCTCGATCCACAGCTTCGCGCAATCGCCGATCGGCGCATGGTTCCTGGGCTTCATCGTCGCCGCGGCGGTCTTCTCGACTGCGCTGATCTTCTGGCGCCTGCCACTGCTGCGGACACGGACGCGCCTCGAGTCGCTCGCCTCACGCGAGGCGGCGTTCCTCTACAACAACCTGCTGCTCGTCGCCTTCACGCTGACCGTGCTCTGGGGTGTCGCGTTCCCGCTGCTCTCCGAGGCGGTGCGGGGCGAGCGGATCACGGTCGGCGCGCCCTACTTCGACTTCTTCCTGCGCGTGTTCGGCCTGCCGCTGCTGCTGCTGATGGGGATCGGGCCGCTGGTCGCCTGGCGGCGCACCTCGTTGCGGTCGCTCGGCGCGAGCCTGGTCTGGCCGACGGTGGCAGCGCTGGTCGCAGGTGCGGTGCTGCTCGCGCTGGGCGCCGGCTCCAGCATTCCGGCGCTGATCGCATACACGTTCAGCGTCTTCGTGCTCGCCGCGATCGTGCTCGAGTTCGTCCGCGGGACGAGAGCGCGCAAGGCGCTCGGCGAGCGCACCTGGCTCGGCGCCTTCGAGTCGCTCGTGTCGCGGAACCGGCGTCGCTACGGCGGCTACGTCGTCCACGCGGCGATCGTCCTGCTCGCGATCGGGATCGCCGGCAACGCCTACGGCGCGACGAAGGTGCGGCACCTGCAGCCCGGCCAGTCGATGTCGATCCGCGGCTACCGGCTCCACTACCTGGGCGCGACCGTGCGCAACGGGCCGAACGACCTGGAAGAGCGAGCGCGGCTCGCGGTCTGGCGCGGGAACAGCCAGGTCGCGGCGCTGAGCGCCGGCAAGAACGAGTACCCGGCCGAGCAGCAGACCTCGAACGAGGTCTCGATCCACACCGACTGGCTGCGCGCGCAGGACCTGTTCGTGATCGGCGACCAGTTCAACAAGGACGGCTCGGTCGTGCTCAAGGTGCTCGTCAACCCGCTGGTGCCGTTCGTCTGGCTCGCGGGCCTGGTCTTCCTGCTCGGTGCGCTGATCGCGATGTGGCCCGACCCGCGCGAGCAGCGCCGCCTCGCCCGCCGCGCGGAGCCCGTCGCCGCGACGACGTGAGCGAGCTCCCGCAGCTCTCCGGCCGCATGTTCATCACCGACGGAGGGATGGAGACGTCGCTGATCTTCCAGGACGGCTACGAGCTGCCGGAATTCGCATCGTTCCCGCTGCTCGACGACCCGGCCGGACGCGAGGCGCTCCGCGCCTACTACCTCCCCTATCTCGAGATCGCCCGGCGGCGCGGCGTCGGGATCGTGCTCGACGCCCCGACGTGGCGCGCGAGTCGCAGCTGGGGCGAGAAGCTCGGCTACTCGGAGGAGGCGCTCGCGGACGTCAACCGGCGCGGCGTCGCCCTGCTCGACGAGCTGAAGGCGGGGGCGGCCGGCGATCCGGAGATCGTGGTCAGCGGGTGCGTCGGCCCACGCGGGGACGCCTACCGGGTCGACGAGGCGATGACGGCGGCCGAGGCCGAGCGCTACCACCTGCCGCAGGTGAAGACGCTTGCAGAGGCGGGCGCCGAGCTGGTCAGCGCGCTGACGCTCACGTACGCGGACGAGGCGATCGGGATCGTCCGCGCGGCGAAGCGTGCCGGCGTGCCCGTGGTGATCTCGTTCACGATCGAGACCGACGGGCGCCTGCCGAGCGGACAGGCGCTCGGGGAGGCGATCGAACAGGTGGACGCCGCAACCGGCGAGGGACCCGCCTTCTTCATGGTCAACTGCGCGCACACGAGCCACTTCGCGCGCGCTGTGCGACCGGCCCCGTGGCTCGAGCGGCTGCGCGGGCTGCGGGCCAACGCCTCGAGCAAGAGCCATGCGGAGCTGGACGAGTCGGGCGAGCTCGACGAGGGCGATCCCGCCGAGCTGGCGCGGGACTACCGAGAGCTCCGCGACCGGCTTCCGGGCCTGGTCGTCTTCGGCGGCTGCTGTGGCACCGACCACCGGCACATCGACGCGATCTGCGCCGCGGTCACTCGGTGACGACGTACTCGAACGAGGCCCAGGCGAGCAGGGCGAAGATCGCGTCGTAGAGCGCCAGGAAGGCGAGGTATTTGCCGGAGCTCTGGGCGACGCTTGCACCGACGCCGCCGATCACGATCGGGAGCGCGAGCGGCAGGAAGAGCAGCGGCAGCAGCAGCTCGCGGGCCCGGCCGGCCGCGGCCATCGCCGAGAGCAGGACGCCCACCGCGCAGATGCCGAGGTCGGCGAGCAGCACGCCGGCGATCGTGGCCCACGAGACCGGCGTGAAGAAGAGCGCGAAGGCGGGCAGCGCCACCAGCTCGGCGACGACCAGGAAGGCGAGGGTCGCGATTCCCTTCGCAAGCCAGATCGTGCTCCGGTCGACCGGCGCGAGGACGAGCGCGTCGAGCAGGCCCTGCTCCCGCTCGGCCACGAACGCGCGTCCGAGCCCGAGCAGCGCAGTGAAGATGATCGCCACCCAGAGCAGGCCGAACGCCGCCAGGCGCGACGAGCCCGACGGCAAGGCGAAGTGGAAGACGGCCAGCACCGAGAGGACGAAGAGCAGCATCGCCGGCAAGGTGTCGCGCGCTCGCAACTCCAGGCGCAGGTCCTTGCGCGCCAGGACTGCCGTGTCTGCGAAATACCTACGCAAGAGCGAGCGCTCCCGTCTGAAACGGCGCGATGCGCTCGGGGTCGTGGGTGGAGACGAGCAGCGTCCGCCGTTCCCGCATCCCCGCCAGCTCGCGGTCGAGCAGCTCGGCACCGTCCGCGTCGAGGCCGGAGAACGGCTCGTCCAGGATCAGCAGCTCCGGCTTGTGCAGGAGGGCGCGGGAGAGCGCGAGCCGCTGCAGCTGGCCGCGCGAGAGCGCCGAGGCCCGCTCGCGCCGCGCCTCCCAGAGCCCGAACCGCTCGAGCAGCATCCCGATCCGCTCGCGCCGCTCGGGCACGCGGTAGAGCCGCCCGTAGAGGTCGAGGTTCTCGAGCGCGGTCAGCTCGCGGTAGACCAGAGGCTCGTGCCCGAGGTAGCCGATCAGGCTGCGGTCCGGCTCGACCTCCAGCGTCCCGGCGGTCGGGATCGCGAGGCCGGCGCAGAGCCGCAGCAGCGTGGTCTTGCCCGAGCCGTTCGGCCCGGTGACGACCAGGAAGCCGCCGCGCGGGAGCTCGAAGTTGAGTCCGGAGAGCACGCGCTTGAAGCCGTAGCGCTTCTCGAGCCCGGCCGCGCGGATCACAGGACGTCCAGCAGGACGAAGACGCTGAAAGCGACCGAGATGACGCCGTTCATGGTGAAGAAGGCGGTGTCGAGGCGGCGCAGGTCGCCCGGACGGACGAGCGAGTGCTCGTAGGCGAGGAGCACGGCGACCACGGCGACGCCGATCCAGTAGAAGGCGCCGACGTCGAGGCCGGCGCCGGCGGCGGCGAGCAGCGCGACGGTCCCTGCATGGAAGAGGCGAGCGGCCAGGAAGACGCCCCGCTCGCCGAAGCGTGTCGCCATCGACTGCAGCCCCTGGGCGTTGTCGATCTCGACGTCGAGCAGCGAGTAGAAGAGATCGAAGCCGGACACCCAGAGCGCGACCGCGCCGCCGAGCGCCCAGGCCTCCCACGGGATGCGTGCCGGTGATCGCAGCCCAGGCGCCGATCGGGGCGAGCCCGTCGACCGCCCCGAGCCAGAGGTGGCACGTCCAGGTCCAGCGCTTCAGGTACGGGTAGATCACGAACCCGGCGACCGGGATCGGCCAGAGCCAGTGGACGAGCGGATCGAGCTGGAAGACGGCGACGAGGAAGACCGCGAGCGAGGCGGCGCAGAAGAGGACGACCTGCGCGGACGAGAGCAACCCGGCCGGCAGCTCGCGGCTCGCGGTGCGCGGGTTGCGCGCGTCGAGCCCGGCGTCGATCAGGCGGTTCAGCCCCATCGCCAGCGAGCGGGCGCCGACCATCGCGACCGTGATCCAGAGCAGGTCGTGCGCGCTCGGCACGGCATTCACGGCCAGGAAGGCGCCGACGTAGGCAAACGGCAGCGCGAAGACCGTGTGCTCGAACTTGACCAGCCGCGCAAAGCGCGCGGGATACGCCAACGCGCTCATGTTTGGCGGTGGGCGGTCGGCTCGCCGGCCAGGAGCTCCAGCGCGTGCGCCAGCGCCGGGCGCAGAACCTCGAAGCCGTCGCGGCAGCCGCCGGGCGAGCCGGGGAGGTTGACGACCAGGGTCTGACCCCTGACGCCCGCGACCCCACGCGAGAGCAGGGCGTGCGGCGTCTTGGCGAGCGAATCGGCTCGCAGCGCCTCGGCGATCCCCGGCGCCGCGCGCTCGAGGACCTCGGCCGTCGCCTCGGGCGTGACGTCACGCGGGCCGAGGCCCGTGCCGCCGGTCGTCAGCACCAGCGCCACCTCTTCGGCGAGCTCGGCGATGGCCTCGGCGATCGCGTCGCGGTCGTCGGGCACGATCCGCCGCTCGACCTCGTAGCCCTCGGCTGCGAGCAGCCCGGCGAGCACATCGCCGCTCTCGTCCTGGCGCGTCCCCTCCGAGACGCCGTCTGACACGGTGACGACCGCCGCCCTCACTCCTTCACCTTCTCCAGCAGCCGCACCTCGCCGATCTCCATCGCGGAGTCGACGCCCTTGGCCATGTCGTAGACGGTCAGGGCCGCAACCGTCGCGGCGACCAGCGCCTCCATCTCGACGCCGGTCTGCGCCGTGGTCTCGGCCGAGGCTTCGATCTCGACGAGGCCCTCGCCCACCTCGAGCTCGACGGCCAGGTGCGTCAACGGCAGCGGATGGCACAGCGGGATCAGCTCGGCGGTGCGCTTCGCCGCCATGATCCCGGCCAGCCGCGCTGCAGCCAGCGCGTCCCCCTTCGGCAGCTCGGCGAGCCGCGCCGAGGTCTCCGGCGCCATCCGCACGATTGCCCGTGCCCGCGCGCGCCGGCGCGAGACCGGCTTCGAGCCGACGTCGACCATCCGGATCGCCCCGGACTCGTCGACATGGGAAAGGTCGCTCATCGGCCGGAAAGGTATCGCCGCCCGAGCGTGAGCAGCCCGCGGCGATGGCGCCAGGCCGCTTCCAGCCGCGGCAGGAGCCCCTCGCCGTAGAGGACGCCGGCCATGCCGCGGAAGCCGTCGAGCGCGTCGCCGCCGTACGGGTACCACCAGGGAACAGGCACGCGGCCGCGGTCGAGGTCGGCGAACTTCACGCGCGAGAGTTCGTAGAGGCCGTGCTTGGAGTGGGTGCGGCCGAAGCCCGACTCCTTGGTGCCGCCCCAGGAGGCCTGTCCCGTGCCGTACGAGTAGGAGACGTCGTTCGTCCAGACCGAACCCGCGTCCAGACGCCGGGCAAGACGGGCCGCCCGCTCGAGGTCGCGCGTCCAGACGCTCGCGCCGAGCCCGAACGACGAGCCGTTCGCGAGCCGCACGGCCTCGGCCTCGTCGCCGAACGGGGCCACGGTGACCACCGGCCCGAAAACCTCTTCGAGCTCGATGCGAGCCTCGCGCTCGACGCCGGTCAGGATCGTCGGCTCGTGGAACCAGCCCGGCAGCGCCACGTCGGGCCGCCCGCCGCCGGCGCGCACCTCGGCGCCGCGGCCGACCGCGTCCTCCACCAGCTCCTCGACCCGCGCGCGAGCCTCCTCGGCGATCAGCGGCCCGAGCTCCGTGTCGAGCTCCTCGCCGCGGCCGATCCGCAGAGAGCGCGCCCGCCGCGCCAGCTCCTCGACGAACGGCTCCAGCAGGGGGCGCGCGACGTAGATCCGCTCGACCCCCGAGCACACCTGGCCGCAGTTCGAGAACGCGCCCCAGAGCGCGCCCTGAACCGCGCGGTCGAGGTCGGCGTCCTCGAAGACGAGCATCGGGTCCTTGCCGCCGAGCTCGAGCGTCACCGGCCGCAGCCGCTCGCCCGCCAGCGCAGCGACCCGACGGCCGGTCACGCCCGAGCCGGTGAAGACGACCTTCGCCGTCCCCGGAGCCCGCACCAGCGCCTCGCCGGTCTCCGCGCCGCCCTGCACGACCCGGACGAGCCCGTCCGGGAAGAGCCGCTCGAGCCACGCGCCCGAAAGCGGCGCCAGCTCCGACGGCTTGACCACGACCGCGTTCCCCGCCGCGACCGCGAAGGCTGCCTGCGTGAACGGGATCCCGAACGGGAAGTTCCAGGGCGAGATCACCGCGATCACGCCGAGCGGCTCGTAGATCAGCCGGCCGCGCTTGTGCCGCAGGTGCGGCTGTGGGAAGCGCAACGGCTCCGGCCGCAGCACTCGTCCCGCCTGGGAGGCCGCCCAGAGCAGGTTGTCGAGCGCGACGAACAGCTCGCCGGTGTAGGACTCGAGCAGCGGCTTGCCCGTCTCGGCGGTGACGGTCGCGGCGATCTCGTCCGCCGACTCGAGCACCGCCGCCGCGACCCGGCCGAGCAGCGCACGCCGCTCGTCGAAGGAGCTCTCCGCCCAGCGACCGGCCGCGAGCCGGGCGTCCGAGACCGCCTCGGCGACCTCCTCCGGCGCGGACACGGGCACCGAGCCGACCTGTTCGAGCGTCGCCGGGTTGACCGAGCGCACATCCCCGGCCGGCGCGACCCGGGCCATCAGCCCGCCACGGCCTCGCGCTCGCCGGAGATCTCGGCCAGGCGCTCGAGCCACGGCGCGGCCCTCAGGCGCTCGAACGTCTCGCGGGCCTCGTCCAGCAGCGGCCCGGCCTCGCCTCTCCGGCCGTTCGCGGCCAACGACTCCGCGTGGTCGAGCTGGACGACGGCGAGCCAGAAGGGCAGGCGCCGCTCGCGCAGGATCTCCTCGGCGCCGCGGAACTCCGCCTCGTCCCCGGAGAGCCGCCCTCGAAAGCGGCGCGCCTGAGCCTCGAGAAAGGGCGCGCGCTTGCCTGGAGGCGGTTCCTCCAGAAGTGCGATCAGCTCATCCGCCTTCTCACGCTCGCCGAGCCGGAGCGCAGCCTCGAACGCCACGACAACCCCTTGCTTGAGCGCCTGCTGCCCATAGCCGAGCGTCAGCGTGGCCTCGATCGCGACCTCGGCGTCCGCGAGCGCCTCCCGCAGCCGGCCCTCGGCAAGCTGTAGAGAAGCGCGGGCGCCGAAGTAGCACGAGCTGTCCTGGACGTCGGCCGAGCCCTCGAGATGGGCGAAGAGCGAGAACAGCCTGCGCGCCTCATCGATCCGTCCGCGCTGAAGGTGGATCTCCAGAACCGCCGTGAGCAGGCTGAGTAGGACGCCTCCCGACCGCGTCTGCTCCTCGCTCGGCTCGGGGAGCATGCTGAGCGCCTCGTCCCAGCGCCCGAGCATGTAGAGGGGATAGGTCATCTCCGCGAGGGCGGCCCACTCGAACGGGCGCGAGCCGAGCTTGCGCGCCAGCGCTAGTGAGTCGCGAAGCAGCCCGAGCGCGGCCTCGTAGCGGTCACGGCGGAACTCGCCGTCCGAGCTCACGAAGTACCCGGTGCTGGCGTGCAACAGCAGGTCGTGCCGGAGCGCAAGTTCGAGCGCGTGGTTCCCATAGGCGGCCGCCTCTTCGACGTGGCCCCTGCTGAAGGCGACCGCGGCCTTCGCGCGCAGCGCCCTGACGAGCGGCTCGACGTAGCCGTGCGTTTCCGCCAGATCCAGCGCCAGCTCGGCGCGCTCGGTGCTCCGCTCGAGGTCGCCGAGAAACCAGTAGCTCTGGGCAAGCCTGCCGGCGAGCACGGCGAGCTCTTCACTTGGCGGATCCTGCGAGATCACCTCGAAAGCGCGTTCCTCATGTGCGAGACCCTCCTCGCGGCGGCCGGTGAAGCCCAGCGCAAAGCCGAGAAGCGACGCCGAGCTGGCCGCCGCATGTGTGTCTCCGGCCTGCTCGAAGAGGGCGATCGACTCCTCGAGCAAGGTCTGGGCCCCTTCCGGGTCGGCCGCGCGGCTGGCCATCTCACCGGCTCGGGCAAGCAGCGCTGCGCGCTCCGCGGGCTCGTCCGTCAGCTCACACGCCTGCTCGAAGTAGCGTCTCGCCTCGGCCGCCGCCGCCAGCGACGCGGCCCGCTCGCCCGCCTGCGCCAGCATCCCGACGGCGCGGCCCTTGATCTCCGCCGCATCGTCGGCGTCCGGTAGCGCTTCGTAGGCGTTCACGTAATGCGACGCGACGACCTCGACCACCTCGTCGAGCTCGGCGGCGAAGTCGCTCGTCAGGTAGTCGGCCGCCGCCAGGTGCCGGATGCGGCGCTCGTGCCTGGAGAGCGTCCCGTAGGCGACGTGGCGGACGAGGTCCTGCAGGAAACCGTACTGCCCGTGCTCCGGCGACCGCGGGTCGGCCTGGACGCCGAGCACCTCCTTGCGGACGAGCGCTTCGAGCAGCGGGGGGAGCCGCTCGTCGTCGATCCCCGAGAGCGCAGAGACGGCCTCTCGCGTGAACGTCTTGCCGAGGACCGCGCCGTCTTCGAGCACCCTGCGCTCGTCGGGATCGAGCCCGTCGAGCCGGGCGGCTATCAGGGCGTGCAGGGTCTCCGGGACCTCGAGTGCCTCGACCGGCCCGGCCAGCTCGTACGCCGAGCCCTGCTGGACGAGAAGGCCACGGTCGAGCAGCATCCGCACCGTCTCGACGGCATAGAGCGGCACGCCCTCGGCCCGCTCGAGAATCTGCTCCTCGACGACGTCGGGCAGCCCGGGCACGAGCCCTTCGAGCAGCTCCTCCATCGCCTCGCGGGTCAGCGGCTCGAGGAAGAGCGAGGTGAAGCTCCGCTGGCCGGCGCCCCAGGTCGGGCGGCGCTCGAGCAGCTCCGGCCGGGCGAGCGTGACCACGAGCAGCGGGTGGTTGCGCGACCAGTCCAGCAGGTACTCGACGAAGTCGAGCAGGCTCGCGTCCGCCCACTGCATGTCCTCGAAGGCGAGCACCGTCGGGTACGTGTCGCTGAGGCGCTCGAAGAACAACCGCCAGGCGCCGAACAGCTCCTGCCGGTCGCGCCCCTCGTGCTCGGCGAGCCCGAGCAGCTGCCCCAGGCGCGGCTCGACGAAGGCCCGCTCCTCCGGGTCGGGGAGGTGCTCTTCGAGCGCTGCGCGCAGCTTCCCGGCGGCGCTGGCCGGCTCCTCGTCCTCGGCGATCCGGCAGCGCATCCGCACCATGTCGGCCAGCGCCCAGTAGGTCACGCCCTCGCCGTAGGGCAGGCAGCGGCCTCGGTGCCAGTAGACGGTCTCGGCGATGCCGTCGAAGTACTTGTAGAACTCCCACGCGAGCCGCGACTTGCCGATCCCGGCGATGCCGGTCACGGAGATCAGATGCGCCCTGCTCTCGACGGCCGAGGTGTGGAAGAGATCCTTGATCTGGTTCAGCTCGCGATCGCGGCCGACGAACGGCGCCTCGAGCCCCTCCGACTTCAGCGACCCGCGCAGCCCCGAGACGACGCGACGCGCCCTCCAGAGGGGAACGAGCCCTTCCTTGCCCTTGAGCTCGAACGAGCCGGCCTCCTCGTAGACGATCGTCTGCTCGGTCGTCCGGCGGGTTGCCTCGCCGACGAAGACGCTGCCGGGCTCAGCCGCGGACTGGACCCGGGAAGCCGTGTTGACGAGATCGCCGGCGACCATTCCCTGGCCCTCGGCGCCGATGTTCACGGCGGCCTCGCCGGTCAGCACGCCGGCCCGCGCCCGCAGCTCCTCCTCGCCGACCTCCTGCCCCAGCGCAGAGACCGCCGCGACGAGGTCGAGCGCCGCCCGCACCGCCCGTTCGGCGTCGTCCTCGGTGGCCATCGGCGTCCCCCACACGGCCATGACCGCGTCGCCGATGAACTTCTCGACCGTGCCGCCGTAGAGCGTGATGATCCGGCGGCAGGAGTCGAAGTAGCGCGAGAGCAGCTCCCGCACCTCCTCGGCGTCACGCGTCTCGGACAGGCGCGTGAAGCCGACCAGGTCGGCGAAGAGCACCGAGACCAGGCGGCGCTCCGCCGCGGGAGCCTCGCGGGCGGGCGGCGGCGGCGCGGCGGCGGTCAGCGGCGACCCGCACTCGCCGCAGAAGCGCTCTCCCGGCTCGTTGGCGGCGCCGCAGGCCGGGCAGGCTGCGGCAAGCGGGCTTCCGCACTCAGCGCAGAACTTCCGCCCCTCCCGGTTCTCGGTCCCGCAGCTCGGACAGCGCATTGCGCTGCCTACCCTAGTCCCTCAGGAGAGCGTTTCCAGCGCAGCGGTCGAGGTCGGCGAGCTGGCCCTCGACCCAGCTGGCGACGTCGTGCTCGCGCACCTGGGCGCGGATCGCCTCGATCCGCTCGCGCCGCTCGGCCACCGGCATCGAGAGTGCCTGATGCAGCGCCTCCGCCTGGCCGGCGACGTCGAACGGGTTCACGCTCAGGGCCCACTCGCCCAGCTCCTCGTGGGCGCCCGCGTTCTCCGAGAGGATCAGGACGCCGTCGCGCTCGTTCAGCAGCGGCGCCTCCTTGGAGACGAGGTTCAGCCCGTCGAAGATCGCGTTCACGAGCAGCACGTCGAACTGCTTGTAGGCCGCCAGCGCGCCCGGGAAGTCGTCCTCGATCGTGACCTCGAGCGGCGTCCAGCCGTCGCGCTGGAAGCGGTCGTTGACGCGGCGCGCCTCGCGCTGAATCGCGGCCAGGTACTCCGAGTACTCCGGGATGTCCTCGCGCGAGCGGTCGAGCAGCGCCAGCATCCCGACGATGCCGTGCGTCTCGGGGTGCGCCTCGAGATAGAGCTCGTAGGCCCTGAAGCCGCGGACGATGTTCTTCGATGGATCGGTCCGGTCGACGCGCAGGATCAGCCGCTCCGGCCGGCGCGCGACCAGCGCCCGCTCCGCGGCCAGCACCGCCTCGCTCTGCGCCAGCTCCTCGAACTCGGCCGGATCGATCGAGATCGGGTGCACGGTCGCGAGCGTCCTCCGCCCGTCGTGGGTGACCACGCTCTCGGCGAAGTTGCAGTCCGCGCCCGCCAGGTCGGACGCGGCGCGTAGAAAGTTCAGCTTCCAGCGGTGCGTGTGGAAGCCGATCGCGTCGTTGGCGAGCAGGCCCTCGTGAATCGCGCGTCGGATCGGGTCGGGCAGCACGTGCCAGTAGTCGGTCTGCGGCCAGGGAATGTGGGTGAAATGGGCGAGCAGCGCCTCCGGCGCCCGCTCGCGGACGAAGCGCGGGGCGAGGTAGAGGTGGTAGTCGTGGAAGAAGACCGCGGTGTCGGGCTCGAGCTCCAGCTCCTCGATGACGGCGTCGGCGAAGCCCTCGTTCACGCGCGCGTAACCCTCGTCCCAGGCGTTCTGGAGCGCGATGTCGAGCGACGGCGTGTAGGCGAGCTCCCACAGGTAGTGCTGCAGGAACCAGAGCATCGGGTTCGAGACGACGTTGTAGTACCAGTCGTAGGCGGACTCGTCGTGCGCCACCAGGCGCAGCCTGAAGACCGAGCCGTTCGCCAGTGTCTCGTCGATCGCCTCGCCCCCGGACTCGACGGCCAGCGCGCGGTCCTCGTCGCTGATCGCGCTGGCGATCCAGGTCACGTCATGGTGGGCGACCAGCCCGCGCAGGGCGGTCACGAGCCCCCCGCCCCCGCGACGGGCGACTCGTTCGCCGTTCTCGCGCGAGTAGGTCACCGGCCCGCGGTTGGAGACGACGATCAGCTTCCGGCGCCCGGCCACTGCCCTGCGGACCCTATCTGCCGCGGGGCCGCAGGCTACGCGGGCGGCTCGGCGCTACCGCGGTAGGCGATCACCTCGACCCGCTCTACGGTGACCATCCCCTCGCCGACCATCTCGTCGAGCACGGGCAGGATGCGCTCGATCTGCTCGGCGGAATCGACGATCTCGATCAGGACGGGCAGGTCTTCCGACAGGCGCAGGATCCGCGCGGTGTGGAGGCGCGAGTCGGCGCCGAACCCTTCGATCCCGCGGATCACGGTCGCGCCGGCGAGCCCCTCCTTGCGAACGCGCTCGACGATCGCCTGGTAGAGCGGCTTGCCGTGCCAGCGGTCGGACTCCCCGACGAAGATCCGCAGGAGCTTTCCCTCGCCCTCGATCTTCATCAGAGCGCCCTCCCCAGCACGACGCCACCATAGAGCGCGAGCACTCCGGCGGCGAGGCTGCCGGCGAGGTTCGCGCCGGCGAGCGCGTACGAGCGCCCCTCGAGCAGCCGGTAGCTCTCGAGCGAGAGCGTCGAGAAGGTCGTATAGGCGCCGAGGAAGCCGATCGTCAGCGAGGCGCGCACCCAGGGCGCCACGGCGAACCGCTCCCCGAGCAGCGTGACGAGCAGGCCGAGCACGAACGACCCGCTGACGTTCACGGCAAACGTCCCCCAGGGGAACGACCCCGCCCGCCTCGAGACCCAGCCCTCGAGCCCGTACCGGGCGAGCGCGCCGAGCGCCCCCGCCACCCCGATCGCAACCGCCGTTCTCACAGCTGCGCTCCTTTCGTCACAGGAGCCATCAGCCGAACGGCGGTTGAGGGCGAGCTCCATCGCCCGAAGCGAGCGCGCAGTATAGGCGGCTCAGGCCGAGGCGCCGACGGTCGCCACCTCGGCGCCGGCGGTGTCGTTGCCGGCGAGGAGGTTGAAGGCGACGAGCCAGTCCCGCAAGAGCCGCGGCATGAGGAAGTTCCGGCGAACGTACTCCTTCCCCCGCAGCGCGCGCTGCCGGGCGGCCGCCGGATCGCCGAGGATCTCGAGGCAGGCGCGAGCACACTCCTCGGGCGAGCTCGGATCGACCAGCCAGCCGGTCTCGCCGTCCTGTACCTGAGCGACGATCCCACCGACGCGGCTCGCGACCATCGGCCTGGTCTTCCAGAGCGCCTCGGTCACGGTCAGGCCGAACCCCTCGCGGATCGACTTCTGGATCACCGCCGCCGAGACGACCTGGAAGGCGTTGACCTCGACCGAGCCGATGTTGTTCAGGTTGGAGAGGATGTAGACGTCCGGGTCGCCGGCCGCGTAGGCGACCGTGCGGCTGTAGTAATCCCAGCCCTCGGGGTCGTCGTGGGCCATCGAGCCGACGAGCGCGAGCTGCACGTCGGGCCGGTCGGCCTTGACCTCCCGGTAGGCGTCGATCACGCCGAGCGGGTCCTTCCACGGGTCGAAGCGCGAGACCTGGGTCAGAAGCGCGCGGTCGACGTCGACGCCGAACTGGTCGACGATGTAGGCCGCGTCCTCGGGCGAGAGCGCCATGTTCTTCGGCGTCAGCGGGTCGATCGCCGGCGGCCAGATGAACGCACGCGGCAGGCCCGCCGTCCGCGGCACGTACTCGGGCATGTGGAAGACGGCCGCGTCGTAGCGCCGCAGCCACGGCAGCAGGAAGTCGAGCACCTTCGTGTTCGGTCCCGAGAGATCGATGTGACAGCGCCAGATCCAACGTGCGTCGCTGTCCGGGAAGCGCTCGATGACCCCCACGGGCTGCGGGTCATGGACGATCACGAAGTCGTAGTCGTCGTCGAGCTCCTCCGCGTTCAGCGCGTTGTAGCGGCGGAAGACCTCTTTCTGCTCCTCGGTCAGCCCTTCCGGATTGCCCTGGAGCGCGTTGTGGATCGTCTTCGTGACCGCGAAGAACTCGTCGGCGCCGCCGATGATGCGCCACTCGACGTCGAGGCCGGCGTCCTTCATCAGCGGGACGAGCGCGTAGTTGATCTCGGCCACGCCGCCGCCGAACGCGGTGGCCGAGAGGTGCAGGACGCGCCGGCCGGCCAGCGGCTCCGCGAGCCTGCGGATCTCCTCCATCAGGCCGCGTGTGGCGATGGTGGCGTAGTCGCCGAGCGACTTCTGTCCGACGTTGACAAGCTGAAGCATGAGAGTGGGGTCGGCCCCGGGGCCGCGCCGAGGATAGTCAAGACGGCCGCAACGGCGAAGCCGTCACGGCCTCTAGTCGGCATCGCAAGCGAACGCCTTAATCGGTCAGCAGCTTCACGAAGCGGAGGCGTGAGCCGCCGTCGCCCCGGGGGCCGATCTCGACCTCGTCGGCGAGCGCGCGGATGATCGCGATGCCGAGCCCGCTCTCCGAGAGGTTGGCGTCCGGGTCACCGTCGCCGTTGTCCTCGCGCTCGGGCACCTCGAAGCCCGGGCCCTGGTCGGCGACCTCGACCGCGAGCCGGTCCGGCTCGAGCTCGTAGAGGATCTCCACCGTGCCGACACGGCCGTCCTGGCAGGCGTGCTGGACCGAGTTCGTGCACGCCTCGGTCAGGGCGAGCTTGAGGTCGTGCAGCGTCTCGTCCGAGACGGGGCGGACCCCGGCGAGCGCGGTCAGGGTCAGCCGGCCCAGCGTGATGTACTCCGCCTTGGCCGGAATGGTCAGGCGTACGGAGCGCCCCTCATCGCTCATCGCTTCGCCCCTACCCCCGCTCTACGGCCTCCTGGCTCTGCGCGACACTCCATCGGTTTCCGATCTACGGCTTCGATGAGCGGGAGGTCAGGACAACGGGTACTTCGAGGCGCTTGCCGTCGCGGACGATCGTGAACCGGACGCGCTGCCCGGGTGAGAGGCGATCTGTGACAATCCGCACAACGTCCTCGGAGCTCGTGACCGGCCGGCCTGCGATCGCGACGATCACGTCCGAGCGCTTCGGGAAATCGACGCCGAGGTACGAGCCGAGATGCGAGTCGGCGTGCAGGTGCGCGGCGGCGGCGGGCGAATTCGGCTTGATCTTCGTCAGGACGGCGCCCCGCTGGACGCCGTAGCCGAAGTGACGCGCAACTGCCGGCGTCAGGTCGGACGTCACGACGCCCACGAACGCGTAGGAGACCGCGCCGCTGGCGACCAGCTGCTGCAGCGAGCGGCGCGCCGAGTTGATGGGCACGGCGAACCCGACGCCCTCGGCGTTTCCGGAGTTGCTGCGGATCTGAGCGTTGATCCCGATCACGCGGCCGCGCGCGTCGAACAGCGGCCCGCCCGAGTTGCCGTGGTTGATCGGAGCGTCTGTCTGGATCGCGTCGACCAGCGAGAAGTTGGAAGTGAGGGACTCGATCGAGCGGTGGATCGCCGAGACGACGCCGACGCCCAGCGAGTCCTCGTTGCCGAACGGGCTTCCGATCGCGGCCACCGGCTCGCCGACGACGATGGCGGCCGAGTTGCCGAGCGGGACGGGAGCGAGCGCGTGCTGGGACGGATCGACCTTGAGCAGCCCGACGTCGTCGAACACGTCCCAGCCGACGACCTTGGCCGCGACCCGGTCGCGGTCCTCGAACACGACGTAGACCCGGTCGGCCGCGTGGACGCTCGACCCCTCGCCGGCGTTGGTGATCACGTGCGAGTTGGTCAGGACGTAGCCCTGTGGAGAGACCACGAACCCCGAGCCCTGCGCGACGGTGGCGCTGGCGGGATCGCTGCCGAACTCCGAGAAGATCGTCACAACCCCGGGGGCGCGCGCGGCGTAGATCCGCCGCGGGTCGAAGCCGTTTCCGGCCAACGGCTTTGCCTCGGGCCCGACGGCGGCCGGCACCGCGATGCTGTCGGGCAGCAGCGGCGAAGCGCGGAAGACGGTCGTCGTCGAACGCGGGCCGACCCAGCCGGCGAGCTTTCCGGCCGTCAGCGCGGCTGCGCCGCCCACGAGTGCGCAGACGACTGCGACGGCGGCAAGCTGAGCGGGGCGCACGGCTGACGCACTGTAGCTGCGGCGGGCGCGGGCGCCAGCGCCGTTTTCACGGCAAAACGGTCTCGAGCTCCCGTGGCTGGGGTGATGCGGCGCGCGCCGCGGGCAGGATCAGCGTGAACGTCGTCCGGCCGCCCTTCGATTTCAGCTCGAGCGCGCCCTCCATCAGCTCGGCTAGCTGTTTTGCGATCGCAAGGCCGAGGCCGCTGCCGGACGCGCGGGTGCCGTCGAGCCGGTAGAAGCGCTCGAACAGCTGCTCCTGCTGCTCCGGGGCGATGCCGCCGCCCTCGTCCTCGACCTCGAGCACCACGCTGTCGCCGCGTGCCGAGGCGCGAACCCGCACCGGAGTGCCCATCGGAGTGTGCAGAAGCGCGTTTTCGACCAGGATCCGGCCGATCTGGAGCGCCCGCAGCTCGTCGGCGTCCGCGACCGCGCCTTCGCCGCCGGTGGTCTCCAGGCGATGCTCTGAGGCCCGCGTCGCCGGCCCGAACTCCTCGACGAGCTCCTCGGCCAGCGCGGCCAGGTCGACGGGCTCGCGCTCGACGGTCATCCGGCCCGCGTCCAGGCGCGAGAGGTCGAGCAGGTCGGAGGCGAGCTTCGTCAGGCGGGTGACCTGCTCGCGCATCGAGTCGAGGAACTCCAGCCGCGTCTGCTCGTCCATGTCGGCGTCGTCCATCAGCTCGAGGAACCCGGCGAGCGAGAAAAGCGGCGTTCGCAGCTCGTGGGAGGCGTTGGCCACGAATTCGCGCCGCGCGTCGTCGAGCTGCGCCAGCCGGACGCGCATGCGCTCGAATGCGACCGCGAGATCCCCGAGCTCGTCCCGGCCGCTGTCGCGGACGGGCTCGTCGAAGCGGCCGCCCGCGATTCGCTCCGCCGACCGTTCCAGGCGCCGGATCCGCCGGGCGAAGACCCAGGCGCCGCCGTAGCCGAGCAGGAGCGAGATCAGCAGCGCCGCGGCGGCCGACTGCAGCACGCGCCGCTGCACGAGGTGCACACTGCCGAGCTGGCTGTCGAGGGAGTCGCTGAGCATCAGCACGTAGCTCCCCGTCCCGTTCACGTATGGCGCGGCCACCTCGGCGTACCGCTTCTCGCCGTGCACGACGGTTCCGGACTCCAGGCGCCCGTTCGCAAGCGCCTTGGCGGCGAGCGGGTCGTTGGTGAACTGCGCCGACGACGAGCTCGAGTCGGCGATCGGGCCGGTCAGCGTCGAAGGGAGAACCGCGACCCGGGCGCCGATGTCACGCGATTCCGTGTCCGCGAGGGCCTGCAGGTTGAAGTACACCTGCCCCTGCGTGTCCCTCACCACCTGTCCGCGGAGATCGCCGGCCGCGCGGCTCAGCTGGGCCAGGCGCGCATTCTCAAGACGGCTCTGCAACGAGGGAACGACCGCGAGGTAGACGATTCCGAGGCTGATCCCGACGACCAGAACCAGCGCCAGGCTGAGCCGGGTGCCGACGCTGTGGAAGAAGCGGCTCACGGGCTGCGGAAGCGGTAGCCGACGCCGCGCACGGTGAGGATGAACTCCGGATCGGCCGGGTCGCGCTCGAGCTTCTCGCGGAGATGCCGGACGTGCACGTCGATCGTGCGAGGCTCGCGGTAGTCCGAGCCGCCCCAGAGCGCCTGGAGGAGCTGTTCGCGCGAGTAGACGCGCCCCGCGTGCGCGGCAAGCGTGCGCAGCAGCTCGAACTCGACGTACGTGAGCTGGACGTCACGGCCCTGCGCGCTGATCTCACGCCGCGCGAGGTCGATGGTCAGGCCGCTGTTCCGGATCTGCTCCTCGCCGGCCCCCGCAGGCGCCGTTGCGGCACGGCGCAGGAGCGCGCGCACCCGGCTGCGGAACTCGCGGATCGAGAACGGCTTCGTGATGTAGTCGTCGGCGCCGAGCTCGAGGCCGAGCACCTTGTCCAGCTCGTCGTCGCGCGCGGTCAGCATGATGATCGGCACGGCGCTCGCAGCGCGGAGCCGCTTGCAGACCTCGAGCCCGTCGAGCTTCGGCAGCATCACGTCGAGCACGACCAGGTCGACGTGCTCGCGCTCGAACCGCTCTAGCGCCTCCTGGCCGTCACGCGCCTGCAGCACGCGGAAGCCGTCGCGTTCGAGCGGATAGGCGAGGAGCTTCTGAACGGCGTCCTCGTCGTCGACGAGCAGAATGGTCGAGGAATCTGGCATCGGCAATGCCTGCCGGCGCTGGTAGGTCTGCCACCTACTATAGCCAGGGTATGGCGGCGCTCCCGCCCCGTCCTGCGCGGCGCCGACCGCGGCCCGGCTCGCTCGAGCGCCCCGTCAGCGGCAGGCTCTACCGCGGCACCTGGCTGCTCGTCGGCATCCCGCTCCTGCTCGCGACCTTCACCGTACGGAAGGCCGACCCGTTGCCGGTGCCGCAGCCCTCGCTGCCGGCGACCTTCGACCGGACCGGCGCGCTGACGCTCGCGAGAGAGCTCTCCGGGAACTACCCCGATCGCGTGCCCGGCACGGCGGGCGCAGCCGGCGCTGTCAGCTGGTTCGCTCAGCAGCTCGCGCCCTACGGGCTCCAGCCCATCGCCGAACGCTTCCGCGCCGACCTCCCCGGCCGCGGGTCGCAGACGCTCGTCAACCAGGTGCTCACGATCCCGGGCCGGCTACCGAGCGAGATCGTCGTGATGGCCCACAGGGACGACAACGGAACAGGGCCGGGAGCCAACGACAACGCCTCCGGAATCGCCGCGCTCCTCGAGCTCGCCCGCTCCTACGGAACGCCCGTCGCCGCGCCCGGCAGCCGGGCGCTGAGCCCGCTGCACACGCTTGTCTTCGTCGCGACCGACGGCGGCGCCTTCGGCGCCCTAGGCGCCCGCCACTTCGCCGCCACCCACGAGGGGCACGTGCTCGCCGTTGTCGATCTCGACGCGATCGCCGCGCGCGCTCCGCCGCGCCTCGTCCTCGCGGGAACCGAGCCCCGCCTCGCATCGTCGGGGATCGTGGAGACCGCCTCCGAGCGGATCCTCGAGCAGACCGGCGAGCGGCCGCACCGCCCTTCGGCGCTTGCGCAGCTGATCGACCTCGCCTTCCCCTTCACGCTGCACGAGCAGGGGCCGCTGCTGGCGCGCGGCCTTCCGGCCCTGACCCTGACCACCGGCGGCGAGCGCCCGCCGTCGCCGTTCTTCGACCGGCCGTCCCGGCTCGACCCGAACCGCCTCGGCGAGCTCGGCCGCGCCGCGCAGCAGCTCCTGAGCTGGCTCGACTCCGGCGTCGAGCTCGCGCCGGGGACGGCGAGCTACGTCTACTTCGGGCCGCGGATCCTGCCGGGCTGGGCGATCGAGCTGGTGCTGATCGCGGCCCTGGCGCCGTTTCTGGTCGCCGCGGTCGATCTCTTCGCGCGCTGCCGGAGACGGCACATCCCGCTCGCGCCCGCCCTGCGGAGCTACCGCAGCCGCGCCTGGTTCTGGCTCTGGACGGTCGCGATCTTCGAGCTGTTCGCGCTGGCCGGCGTGTGGCCGAGCGCGCCGGCGGTGCCGCTTCCGCCCGACAGCTCGCCCGCCAGCAACTGGCCGGTCTTCGGCCTGCTCGGGCTCGCGCTGCTGGTGGGCATCGGCTGGTTCGTCACCCGCGAGCGGTTGCTCCCCCGCCGGCCGGTCTCGCCGTCTGAGGAGCTGGCCGGCACGGCGGCGGCGCTGCTCGCCCTCGGCGTCGTCGCTCTCCTCGTCGTCGCGACGAACCCGTTCGCGCTGATCTTCCTGCTGCCGTCCCTGCATGCATGGCTATGGCTCCCGCACCTGCGCGGCCGGCCGTTCTGGACGCGGGCGGCGCTCTTGCTGGCCGGCTTCATCGGGCCGCTGCTGCTGCTCGGCTCGTTTGCGTTCCGCTTCGGCCTCGGCCTCGACTCGGTCTGGTACCTCGCCGAGCTGGCCGCGACCGGCTACGCCGGCCTGCCGGCATTGGTGATCGCCGCCGGCTGGCTGGCCGCCGCCGGCCAGATCGCGGCGCTCGCGGCGGCACGGTACGCGCCGTACCCGGACGCGCGCGAGCGGCCACCGCGCGGGCCGATCAGAGAGGCCGTCAGGCGTACGGTCCTTACAGTGAGAGCAAGGAGGCGCGCGTCAGCTTCCGAGGAACGGGCATTGGAAGGACGAGGATGACTCTCAAGCGCAGCGTTCGGATCGCAGGCACCGGCCTGATCGTGGCCGGTCTCCTGATGCTGGCCTGGGTCTTCGTCGTCTGGCGCTGGCAGGACCCGTTCACCGCCCTCTACACCCACTGGAAGCAGCACCAGCTCGCACACAGCTACGAACACCGCGTCGCCACCTATCACCCGCGCGTGGTCCCGAGGACGGCGTCGGTTGCAGCGGAGATGGGCACGATCAAGCGGGAGGCCCGCCGCTACCGGCTCAACTCGCACCGCGGGGAGGCGATAGGCCGGATTCGCGTGCCGCGGCTCGGCCTCAAGATGATCCTGGTGAACGGCACCGACGACTCGACGCTGCGCAAGGGGCCCGGCCGCGATCTGCGCACCTACATGCCCGGCGAGGGGCAGCTCATCTACATCGCCGGGCACCGAACGACCTACCTCGCGCCGTTCGCGCACATCGAGAAGATCCGGATGGGCGACTCGGTCACGCTCGAGGTGCCCTACGGGACCTTCCGCTACCAGGTCTTCCGGCGCCGGATCGTCGGCGCCGGCGACCTCGCCGTGCTCCACTCGCACGGCCGCGAGGTGGTGGTGCTCCAGGCCTGCCACCCGCGCTTCTTCGCATCGCACCGCTACCTCGTCTACGCGCGGCTGGCCGAGGTGCAACCTCGGGGCGCTCGGGCCTTCCGTCCGCCGGTAACGGTGCTCGCCGCGGCGCCGCTTGCGGCGGTCAAGGGCTGATCGGCCCCGCGTGACTCAGTCGAGTCCGAGGTAGCGGACCGGCGAGCCGCACTCGAGCTCTCCGTCGCCGCGAGGAACCAGGACGAGCGCGTCGGCTCCGGCCGCGCGCGCGATCATGTGCGACTCCTGACCTGAGAGCGGCTCGAGCTCGACCGAGCCCTCTTCGCCGGCCCGGGTCCGTGCACGGACGAGCTCGTCCCGGGCTGGATTGCGGTTCAGGGCAGCCGCGAGCCGCCCCGGCCGGAACCGCGGGAGAGGGTCGGAGTAGCCCTGCAACGCGAGCACGGCGGGGCGCACAAAGAGCTCGAAGCCGACGAGGGACGAGACCGGATTCCCCGGCAGCCCGAAGACCAGCGTGGAGCCGCGGACGCCGAACGCGACCGGCTTGCCGGGCTTCACGGCCACGCGCCAGAAGACCTCCTCGACGCCGAGCTCGGCCTCGATCCGGCGCACCAGATCGTGCGGGCCCACCGACACGCCTCCCGAGGTGACGAGCAGGTCCGCCTCGAGACCCCGCGAGAGCGCCTCGCGATGCGCGCCCTCGTCGTCGGCCACCGCCGCCAGGCGCTTTGCGAGAGCGCCCGCTGACGCCAGCTGCGCAGCGAGGATCAGCCCGTTCGCCTCGTAGACCTCGCCCGGCCCGAGCGGCTCGCCCGGCGACCGGAGCTCGGTTCCCGTGGTCAGGACGGCGGCCCGCGGCCGCGCGCCGCAGACGACGTTCGGCACCCCGGCGGCCGCCAACGCGCCGAGCTGCGCCGGCCCGAGTCGCGTGCCGGCTTCGACAACCGGATCGCCCGCACGGATGTCGCCCCCTCGAGGACGAATGCGGGCGCCGGGAGCCAGCCCGTCAGAAACCACAATGCTGTTTTCATTCTCGACAACATACTCGAAGGGGATGACGGCATCGGCTCCCTCGGGAACAACGCCTCCCGTGGCGATCGCCATCGCCTCGCCCGCGCGAAGGTCACGCGAGGCCGGAGCTCCGGCGGCGATGCGCTCCACGACCGGCAGCCGGCCCGGAGTGTCCTCCGACCGCAGTGCGAAACCGTCCATGGCCGAGCTCGGAAACGGCGGGAGATCGACCGCCGCAACGGCCGTCTCGGCCAGGATCCGCCCGCCCGCCTCCTCGAGCGAAACCGGCTCAGGGCCCAGCGGCCCCACCCGCTCCAGGATCAGGCGCTGGGCCTCGTCGATCGTCAGCAGCTCGGCCAAGACCGCCGCATACGCTACGCGCTGGCGGATAGGCTCACGCGGCCGTGATCTCGGTCGTCGTCCCCGTTCACGACGAGGAGCGGACGGTCGCGCTCCTCTTCGACGAGCTCCAGGCGGCCCTCGAGCCGCTCGACCAGCCCTGGGAAGCAGTGTTCGTGGACGACGGCTCGACCGACGGCTCGTTCGCCGCGCTGACCCGCCTGCACAACGCGAAGGACAACGTCCGGGTGGTGCGGCTCCGTCGCAACTTCGGGAAGGCAGCTGCGCTCGGCGCCGGGTTCGCGCAGGCGCGCGGAGACGTCGTCGTCACGATCGACGCCGACCTGCAGGACGATCCGGCCGAGATCCCGCGGCTGCTGGCGAAGCTGGATGAGGGGTTCGATCTCGTCTCCGGCTGGAAAGCGCACCGACGCGATCCGCTCACCCGGCGCGCGCTGTCGCGGATCTTCAACTGGGTGACGGGCCGAGTCTCGGGCCTGCGCCTCCACGACATGAACTGCGGACTGAAGGCCTACCGCGCAGAGGTGGTGAAGGAGCTGCGGCTCTACGGGGAGCTCCATCGCTTCATCCCGGTGCTCGCCCATTACCGCGGCCATCGGATCGCGGAACTGCCCGTCAACCACCGCCCGCGGGAGCACGGTCGCTCGCGCTACGGGGTGGAGCGCTACCTGCGCGGCTTCCTCGACCTGCTGACGGTCTCGTTCATCGGCCGTTACCGGCACCGGCCACTGCACCTCTTCGGCGGGCTCGGGCTGGGGTTGGGGGCGATCGGGTTCGCGATCCTCGTCTACCTGACCGTCCTCAAGATCGGCGGGCACGCCATCGGGGAGCGGCCGCTGCTCACCCTGGGCGTGCTGCTGGTCGTCGTCGGGCTGCAGTTCTTCTCGCTCGGGCTGATCAGCGAGCTGATCACGAGCCAGCACGAGGAACGCACCGGGCCCCGCGAGCGAGCCGAGCTCGACGTCGAGGAGATCCTCTCCTAGCGGCGCTGGTCGCGATTCACACTTCCGGCGCATTTTCGTTTCACACGCGTGCGCGGTTCCTCGATACGCTCGCAGCGGGGAGGAGGCTGGGCGCGCCTGAACTAAGGGACCGCAAGGGCGCTCGCTTGCGACGCCCGCCCCGGAGGCTGCTTGGGCTTTGCCTGAGTGGACGTCCAAGGCAGAGAGCGCGATGAAGGTCCTCTACTTCGGAACCTACGAGCGCGACTACCCGCGGAACGCGCAGGTGATCTCGTGCCTTCGCGGCGCGGGCGTCGAAGTCGTCGAGCAGCACGCGAGCGTCTGGGAAGGCCGGCGCCGGAGCTGGCAGGCGGGTCTGGGCACGGCCGCACGCCTTGCCTTGGCCGAGCTGCAGCTGCTTCGGCGGCCTGCGGCGGACTTCGATGTGCTCCTCGTCGGCTACCCGGGCCACCTCGACCTCGCCGCCGCCCGCCGCGTCGCCGGCGGCAGGCCCGTCGTCTTCAACCCGCTCGTCTCGCTGACGGACACGTTCGTCTCGGACCGCCGGAGGTTCCGGCCCGGCTCCCTGCCCGCGCGGGCCCTGGCCGCGATCGACCGGTCCGCGCTCCGGGCCGCCGACCTCACCGTCGCCGACACGCAAGCCAACGCCGGCTATCTCGCCGAGCTCGCCGGCCTTCCGCCAGACCGGATCGACCACTGCCTCGTCGGGGCGGAGGAGCGTCTCTTCCGGCCGGGCTGGTCGCCTCAGGAGCCGTTCACGTTCCTGTTCGTCGGCAAGCTGATCCCGCTTCACGGCCTCGAGACGATCCTCGCCGCCGCGCACGAGGCGCCGGAGCTGCGGATCCGGCTGGTGGGCAGCGGCCAGCTCGAGCCGCTGCTCGAGAAGCGCCCCCCGAACGTCGAGTGGATCCGCTGGGTCGAGTACGACCAGCTACCAGGGGAGCTGCACCGGGCCGGCGCCGCGCTCGGAATCTTCGGCGTCTCGGACAAGGCGCAGCGCGTCATCCCGAACAAGGCGTTCCAGGCGCTCGCCTGCGGGACACCGCTCGTGACCGCCGACACGCCGGCGGCACGTGAGCTGCTCGTCCACGACGAGAACGCGCTGCTGGTTCCGCCCGGCGACCCCGAGGCCCTTGCCACTGCCCTTCGACGCCTCGCCGGCGACCCGGCCCTTACCCGGCGACTCGCCGAGGGCGGCCAGGCCGCCTACCGCCGCCACGCAAGCGAGGAGGTGCTCGGCGCCCGCTGGCGCGAGCTCCTCGAGCGAACCCTGGCCGTACGATCGCCCCCACGATGACCGCGCGCCGCCTCACGAGACCGGCCCCCCTCGTCTGGGCCGCGATGGGCGCCTATGCAGCCGGGTTCTCGGCCCTCTCGATCCTGCGCCACCGCGCCCTGCAGACCGGGCGCTTCGACCTCGGCAACATGGTGCAGGCGGTCTGGTCGACGGCGCACGGGCACCCGCTCGCCGTGACTGGCCTGCGCGGCGACGAGATCTCTCGGCTGGCCGCCCACTTCGATCCGATCCTCGCCGCGTTCGCGCCGCTCTGGCTCGTCTGGCCGAGCCCGGACTCCCTGCTCGTCGCCCAGGCGGCCGCGGTCGCTCTCGGTGCGCTGCCGGTCTTCTGGCTTGCCCGCAAGCACCTCGGCTCGGAGCGGGCCGGCGCGGCCTTCGCGCTGGCCTACCTGCTCTACCCGCCGACGCAGTGGCTGACGCTGAACGAGTTCCACCCGGTCGCGCTCGCGTGCCCGTTGCTGCTGTTCGCGATCTGGTACCTGGACGAGGACCGCCTGCTTCCCTTCGCCCTGTTCGCGCTCGCCGCGGCGATCAGCAAGGAGGAGATCGGCCTCGTCGTTGCCGGCCTCGGGCTCTGGTACGCAATTGCGCGCCGACACTGGCTGGAGGGAGCCGCGATCGCCGTCGGCGGGCTCGCGATCTCGCTGGTCGCGATCGAGGTCGTGATCCCGCACTTCAACCGGGCCGGGACCTCGAGCTTCTTCACCCGCTACAACCAGGTCGGCGGCTCGGCGTCCGGAATCTTGCACACCGCGATCACGCATCCCTGGAAGGACGTGACGACCGCCTTCACCGGCCGCGGCCTCGGCTACCTGGCACGGCTCTTCCTCCCCCTCGGGCTGCTCGCCCTGCTCTCGCCGCTGCTCCTGCTCGCGGCCCTCCCGGAGCTGGCGCTCAACCTGCTCTCGGCAGCGCCGGCGCAGAGCTCGATCCAGTTCCACTACACGGCCGGCCTGATCCCGGTGCTCGTCGCGGCCTCCGTCCTCGGCGCGGCGAGGCTGAGGCGCGACCGGCTGCAGGTCGCGACCGCCGTGCTCGTGCTCGCAATCGTCGCCAACTACACGCTCGGCGCGATCCCGGTCTGGCGCTATTTCCCCTCCGGGGAGACGGCCCAGGCGTACGCCACGAAGATCACGGAGCACGACCGGATCGCGGCGAGGGCCCTGAGCCTGATCCCGCCGCACGCCGTCGTCAGCGCGACCAACTCGCTCGGCGCCCACCTCTCCGCCCGCCGCCGCGTGCTCAGCTTCCCGATCGTCCAGGACGCGACTTGGATCGCGGCCGACGAGACGAAGCCCGGCTACACCGACCGGATCGCGCCGCTGCCGGTCGCGGCCGAGCTCGTCTGGCTACGGCAGAACCCCGCCTGGCGCCTCGTCTTCCAGCAGGACGGCGTGCTCGTGTTCAAACGCGTTTCTCCGCCTTAGAGGCGCCTGGGCGGCAGGGCTCGTTCCGCCTGCCACCAAGAACGTGTGTTAGACGGCCGCACCGGCAAAGCCGGCACGGCCTCTAGGTCGGCGTCGCAAGCGAGCGCCTCAGACCTTGATCGCCTGGGCGGCGGGGCTCGTTCCGCCTGCCACCAAGAACGTGTGTTAGACGGCCGCACCGGCAAAGCCGGCACGGCCTCTAGGTCGGCGTCGCAAGCGAGCGCCTTAGACCTTGATCGGCTGCGAGAGCAGGTAGGCGCTGAGCACGAGGCCGAGCAGGATGGCGGGCTCGTCGTCCTCCGCGGCGGCGAGCGGCAGCGTCCAGACCACGTACCAGGCGGCGAGATACGGAACCGCGAGCACGAGGAGCCCCGCCGCCAGGCCGAGGCGCGCGCGTCCTTGCCAGGCCCCGCGGAGGAGCCAGAGGTAGGCGAGGCCGAACGCCGCGGCGAAGAGGGCTATCGACACGTTGTGCGGAACGCCGAGCTGGGTGAGCCGGTGCGGGAGCGCGAACGCCGTCTCGCGCTCGGCGTGCTCCTTGAGCGGCCGGAGGGTGTCCGTCCAGGCGAGGCCGTAGCGCCAGGTCCCGAGCGCCGCCACCACGGCGGCCGCCGCGACCAGCCCAAGGTACCCGAAGCCGACGCGCTTCGCCCGCGACTCGACCAGGCGCAGCGGCAGCAGGGCGAGCGGTATCCACTTGACGAGCGCGGCGAGCGCCCAGCCGGCCCCGGCGAGCTCGCGCCGGCCCGAGACGGCGACCGCAAGCGCGGCGAGGACAAGCGCGAACGCCCACGCGTCGTTGTGGCCGCCGCCGGCAAAGTTGATCGCCAGCACCGGGCTCCAGCCGACCACTGCCCAGGCGAGAGCCGGCCGCCGCGAGAGCCGCGCCGCCAGGAAGGCGATCGCCACCATCGCGACCGCCGCGAGCGACTTGTAGATCCAGGCCGCAGCGTCCGCCGACGTCCCGGCGACCCGCGCAAGGGGCTCGGAGGCGAGCGTGAAGGCGGGCCCGTAGACCGAGGTGGTGTTGCGCCACGCAATCCCCACGTACGGGTAGGCCGGATCGTCGGGGAAGTGGCTCGGCGGCTGCTCGTAGGGGTTCGCGTCGTGGACGGCGGCGATGCGGCCGTAGTCCCAGTACGTCCAGGCGTCGGTCGAGAGCAGCAGCGGTGCGGCGAGCGGCGCGAGCTGGATCGCACACGCGATCGCGGCCACGACCCTCACGCGCGGAGGCGCGCGCCGGACCAACCAGGCCCCGACGACGTAGGCGACGAAGGCCACCGACAGCAGGACGAGGAAGGCGACGGACCAGGCCCGGTTCCCGCCGGGGTGGCCACCGTGCCGCGGGACGAGCGGGGAGCCGCCGGCCCACGCGAGCCCGGCCGCTGCGGCCGTGAGGACGAGCGCACAGAGTCCCGCGGCGAGCGCGGCGCGACGGGTGGCCTGGGCTCTCAGGCTCGTGCCCCGTCTAGTGATGCTGCCGAGTCTCTCGGTCGCGAGCACCAAGCCAGAGTTCGCACTTGACTGCGGCAAGGCTGGGCAGCCTTGCCAAGGGCAAGGGTGAGCTCTGGCGCCGTGTGATCGCGGGCGAGAGGCCGGCGTGCATTGCTGGACGGGGCACTAGGGCGGTGGCGGTGGCGGGGGGACCGGCGGAGGCGGCGGCGGTGGCGGCGGCGGCTCGACCGGAGGCGGCGGCGGCGCGACGGTGGTGACCGTCCTCCCGGTGGTCGTCGACTGCGTCGTCGTCTTCGTGGTGTTCGTCTTCGCCGTCGTCGTCGTGTACGTGGTCGTCGGCGCGAGGCTCGAGCCGTACTGGCCCTGCGTGAAAGGCCGGAAGACGACCGGGTTCCGCGGCGACGGCCAGGTGAGCGCGGGCAGGTTGCCGACGGCGGTCTCCATGAACAGGCGCCAGATCGTGGCCGGGAAGGTGCCGCCGGCGACCGCGATCCCGTGCACGTCCTCCATCGGGATCTCGCCCTGCGGGTAGCCGACCCAGACCGTCGCCTCGAGCTGGGGCACGAAGCCCGAGAACCACCCGTCCGCGTGGTTGTCGGTGGTGCCGGTCTTGCCGGCGGCCGAGCGGCCGAAGTAGGCGCCGGTGCCGGTTCCGCCGAGCACGTTCTCCTGCAGGATCCGCGTCACCTCGGAGGCGACCCCGTCCGAGATCACGCGCTTGCGCTGCGGCTTGCCCCAGCCCGCGTCGGTGTCGACCTTGCCGTTCGCGAGCTTGACCTCGGTGATCGCCATCGGCTTGGAGTAGATGCCGCCGGCGTCGAGGGTTGCGAAGGCCGAGGCCTCCTCCAGCGGCGAGATCGCGTCCGCGCCGAGCCCCATCGCCGGCACCACGTCGAGGTGCGAGCGGATGCCGAGCCGGTGCGCCATGTCCGCCACGCGCTGCGGGCCGACGTCGAGCGTCAGCTGCGCGTAGACGGTGTTGTCGGAGGCAAGGGTCGCGCTCGTGACCGAGATCGAGCCGGAATAGGTGTGGCCGTAGGTCTGGACGTCCCAGGCCGGCGTGTACGGGTCCGGCTGGTAGTGGAAGGGCGCCGAGACGTAGTACGTCGAGTCGGGGTTCATGCCCATCTCGACCGCCGCGGTCAGCACGAAGACCTTGAAGGTCGAGCCGGGCTGGCGGCGGGCCTGCGCGACCAGGTTGAACTGGTTGCCCGTCCGGCCGGGCGTGACCGCGGTCATCGCGCGGATAGCGCCGGTGGCAGGGTTGATCGAGACGACGGCCGCCGCCGGGTCGCTACGCAGGTAGAGCGTGTCGCGGATCGCCTTCGCGGCTGCCCTCTGCAGTCCCGGGTTGATCGTCGTGTAGACGCGGAGGCCGCCCGAGCGCACGGTGTTCGCGCCGTACTCGGCGATCAGCTGGTCGCGGACGTAGCTGAAGAAGTACGGCTCCTTGATCCGCGTGTAGAGCACGCCGGGCCGGAGCCGCAGCTTTCTCTGCGACACCGCGTGCTGGTACTGCGCGGCGTTGATGTAGCCGTATCTGAGCATCGCGCGTAAGACCTCGTCACGACGCGCGAGCGCCGTCGCGGGCCGGTGGAAGGGGTCGTAGAGCGACGGTGCCTGCGGGAGGCCGGCGAGCAGCGCAGCCTGGCCGAGGCCGAGCTGGCGCGCGTGCTCGGAGAAATAGGTCTGCGCCGCCGCCTCGATCCCGTAGGCGTGGTTGCCGTAGTAGACCTGGTTCATGTACTCGGCCAGGATCCGGTCCTTGGACCAGCGCCGGCTGAGCTTGATCGCCAGGCACGCCTCCTTCAGCTTGCGCTTGAAGGTCCGCTCCTTCGAGATGTAGAGGTTGCGCACGAGCTGCTGCGTGATCGTCGAGCCGCCCTGGACGACGTGGCCGGCGCGGAGGTCGCTCCAGGCCGCGCGCAGGATGCCCTCGTAGTCGACGCCGCCGTGCTGGTAGAAGCGGTGGTCCTCGATCGCGACGGTTGCCCTCCGGGTCCAGAAGCTCACCCCGCGCAGCGCGACCCGCGTCCGGTTCTTGTCCGCGGGGATCGACCCGAGCAGCGAGCCGTCCGAGGCGTAGACGAACGAGTTCTGGCCGTTCTCGACCGGCTTGAGCTTGTTCAGGTCGCAGCTCGCGCGGAACTTCGCCACGGCGCCGACTCCCGACCCGATCATCGCCAGCACGATGATCAGCGCCGCGATGAGGACGATCTTGACGCGACGCTTGCGATTTCCCTGCGTGCGCGACCGGCGACGGCGGGTTCGCCGGAGGACGTCGTCGAAGTCGTCGTCGCGCCGCCGAGAGCCTCTAGGCGGGCCCGGAGTCAAGCAAACACCCCGGCCTCGCGCAGACGCTCGTGCGCCCGGAGGCGGAGCTCGCTCTCGAGCCGCCGGGCCGAAGGCTCGTCGTCGGCCCACACGCTGAGCTCGAGCCGCGCGCCGTCCTCGAGCGAGGTCACCCTGACCTCGGCGCGCTCATCGCCGGCCGCGTCACGCAGAAGCTGCGACACGGCGGTGAGATCGCGATCGAGGGGCACCAGGACGGTCACGTGTGCGAGCTTCTTTCGTCCACGAATCGTGGAGTTGAGGATGGTATCCGAGGCGATCCGGTCATTCGGGATCACGAGCCGGTCGTTGTCGGTGACGCGGATGAACGTGTAGGTGAGCCCGATCTCCTCGACCACACCCTCGGTACCGTCGACCTCGACGTGGTCGCCGAGCCGGATCGGCTGCGTGAACGCGATCAGGAGGCCGGCGATGAAGTTCCCGATCGTCCGTTGCGCCGCGAAGCCCACGACGATTCCGATGACCGCCGTGGAGGCGAGGATCCCCGTCGCCACCGCGCGCACCTGCGGGATCACGAGCAGCGCCGAGAGGATGCCGATGAAGAAGATCAGCGCGACGACAGCCCGGCGCAGAACGCGGTAGCGCGTCACGGCGGCGGGGGGCAGGTCGCGGCGGGCCATGCGCCGGTCGACGAGGCGCGCGACGACGACGGTCACCAGCAGGACCGCGCCCAGCACGACAAGCCGGTGCCAGAACGGCATCGTCTAAGGCGGCGCTTGCGCCGCCGCCATCAGGGCGCGCGAGCCTTGCTCGTGCGTCCGTCGGAAATGACCGGTCGAGTCGATTGCACTCATGTCCGAAACCGCAACGAAAGAGTTACTCGAAGGGCAGGGGTTTCCTGCCCGCGAAGCCCTCGTCGACGCCGTGCCAGAAGGCGACCTCGTCCTCGCCGGCCTGCCAGCAGAGCAGCACCTCCTCACCCTCGTGCAGGGCGGGGAAGTCGACGAGGCCGCTGTCGAGGTCCTTGACGAGCACGCCCAGGGCCTCGAGCCGCTCGACACAGCGGGCGACGCCCTCGGCCTCGCGCTCGAACAGCTCCACGTCGGCCTTCGGTTCGCCGGGGTCGAAGTCGCCGCCGTTGCCGGCGATCCGGTGGACGAACTGCGCCCGGCGCGCCGCTGCCTCCGTCATCGCGCGGCGGTGCTCGACCAGCTCCTCGACCACCGGCCTGACCTCCGCCAGCAGAGCGTTCGCCTCGTCCGGGGTGAAGTGCCGCGTGGCCATGCAAGTATCATCGCGCGCCGTGACAGCGGGTCAACGCGTCCGCGAGCGGCCGGCCGCCCGCCGGGCTCCGCCGCCGGTCTGGGCGCGCAGCCCGGCGCCGGGGATCTTCCTCTGGACGCGGACCGCGATCTGGGCCGCCGCGCTGTTCGCCTTCTTCACGTTCGTGCCCAACCGCCACCCGCTCGCGGGCCGCTGGGACGACCCCTCGCTGACGCACGATCTCGGCGCGTTCACCGATGTCTGGGCGCGCTGGGACAGCGTCTGGTTCCTACGAATCGCGGAGCACGGCTACGACGCGGCAAGCGGAGCGGCGTCGGCCTTCTACCCGCTCTACCCCGGCGCCGTCGCCCTGCTGGGGCGGGCCTTCTTCGGGCACTACGTCCTGGCGGGGATCCTGATCTCGCTCGCCGCCGCGCTCGCCTCGTTCCAGCTCCTGTACCGACTGGCGGAGGAGCGCCTCGGCGCCGAGGGCGCGCGCCGCGCGGTGCTCTACCTCGCCGTCTTTCCGTTCGCGCTCTTCCTGCAGGCCGTCTACAGCGAGTCGCTCTACCTGCTGCTGACGCTGGCCGCCTTCACGCTGGCCGAGCGGCGGCGCTACCTCGGAGCCGGGGTCGTCGCCGGGCTCGCGCTGCTGACCCGGCCCACCGGCATCGCGCTGCTCCCGGCCCTGGCGCTGCTCGCCTGGCGCGAGCGTGACCGGCTGCGCGCCCTGGCCTCGCTCGCGGTCTCCCTGGTCATGTTCGCCGCCTACCCGTTCTACCTCTGGCAGGCCGAGGGCGACCCCTGGGCCTTCCTCCGCGCGCAGCGGATCTGGAACCGGCACCTCTCGCCGGCCGGGCCGCTCGGCGGGGTCTGGGACGGGCTCCGCGCGGGCTGGGCCGGCGTCGAGCAACTGGCGTCGGGCTCGCACACGCACCGCTACTGGACCGAGGTGCAGAACTCCGACCCGATCCGCGTGGCGACCCTCAACCTCGAGAACCTCGCGTTCCTCGTCCTCTTCATCGCCCTGACCGTGATCGCGTGGCGGCGGTTCGGCGCGCCGTACGGCCTGTTCGCGGCGCTGAGCCTGGCGATCCCTCTCAGCGTCCCGAGCGACCGTTGGCCGCTGCTCTCGATCCCGCGCTTCGGCCTCACGATCTTTCCGCTCTTCCTGGCGCTGGCGGTCGTCGGCGGGCGACCGCGCGCGCACACGGCGATCGTCTGCATCAGCTCCGTCCTGCTCGGGGTCGCAATCGTCCAGTGGGCGCTCTGGCAGTGGGTGGCCTGAGGTGAAGGCCGCCGTCCTCGCCGCCGCTGCCGGGCTCCTGCTCGTGGGCACCGCCTGCGGAGAGCGGAGCGAGCCGACGGGCGCGCACCTCCGGATCTACCCGGTCACGGTCCAGGGCGCAGGCGAAGGGCCGGCGGTCGAGCGGGCGGCGCCGCGCCGGATCGTCCCGGTCGGCCCGGGACCGCGGAGCATCCTGCGCGCGCTCGGGCTCGGCAAGCGCGTGATCCCCGTCGACGACAGCCTCGTCGGCCTGCCGCTCGTCAACCGCATCCGCCGCGCGCACCCGGACCTGATCGTCGCCTCCGGCGAGACCGACCCGCTCGACCTCGCGCGGGCCCGGGCCGCGACCCACGCGGCCGTCTACGTCGAGCCCGACAGCTCGGTCGACGACGTCGCCGCGGCGATCGACGACATCGGCCTGCTCACCGGGCGGCCGGTCGCAGCGCGCCGGCTCAGCGGCTCGCTCGAGCAGACGCGCCGCCGGATCGCCGCGCGGCTGAAGGGCTACCCGGCCGTCTCGACCTTCGCCGACCTCGGCGGCTTCACGACCGTCCCGTCGCGGAGCCTGGTCGGCGACCTGATCGCCAGAGCCGGAGGCACGAGCGTCGCCGGGCCCGCACCGGAGCAGGGGCCGTTCCCGATCAAACGGCTCGTCCAACTCGATCCCGAGGCATACGTCGCGGTCGGCGCCGGCACGACCACGCTCGCGCGCCTGCGCGCCGGCGCGCAGACGAGGCGAATCCGCGCGGTCCGCACCGGCCGCTTCGGCGTCGTCAAGAGCCGGCTGGTCGTCCCCGGCCCGCAGCTGGACGAGGCGCTCGTCCAGCTCGCCCGCATCCTGCACCCGGATGCCTTCCACTGACAGCGGCGTAACGCGCGGCAAGCTCGCGGGCTGGCTCGTCCTGGTCACGCTGCTCGCCGCCCTCGGCTACGGCGGCAGGCTCTCCTCGGGCAAGCCGCCCGCGAACGCCCTCTACCGCTACGACCTGGCGACGGGGACGCTCGTGCTCGAGCTCCTCGTCCTGTCCGCCGTCCTCCTGATCGCCCGCGGGATCAGCCGGGAAGCCCTCGGGCTGCGGCCGCCAGACTCGTGGTGGCGCGCGGCGCGCCTAGCCGCCGGGCTCCTGGTCGCGCTCCTGATCGTCGAGCAACTGCTCGAGGCCGTCCTGCACGCCGCCCGCGAGCAAGGCCTCGAGCCGACCCGCTGGGAGCCGTCGCACGCCGCGCCGTTCGCGGTCAACGCGATCGTCGTCGTGCTCGTGGCCCCGTTCGTCGAGGAGCTGACCTTCCGGGGGCTCGGCATGGCGGTGCTGTCGATCTACGGCTCGGTCGTCGCCGTCGTCGGCACCGCGATCGCCTTCGCGGCCGCGCACGGCCTGATCGAGGGCTTCCCCGCCTTGCTCGTCTTCGGGATCGCGATCGCCTTCCTGCGGCTGCGAACGGGGAGCGTCTACCCGGGGATGCTCTTCCACGCGAGCTTCAACGCCTTTGCCCTCGGGGTTTCCTTCCTCCATTGAGCTGACTATTCTCCTGCGCGTGCGTCGGGCTGCGGTCGTCTTCCTCGCTCTCGCCTTCGTGCCTGCGGCCCACGCCTCGGGCCCCGGGGTCTCGATCCAGGCGTCCGCGACGAGCGGCCCGGCCCCGCTCAGCGTCACGCTGACCGCGAGCGGCGACCCGGCTCTCTACCACTGGGATCTCGGCGACGGCACCACCGCCGACGGCCCCGTCGTGCAGCACGTCTACCCGGCAGGCCGCTTCGTGGCGCAGGTCACGGCTACCGGCGCCGGCGGGGCCTCGCAGGCCCAGGTGACGATCACCTCGCTCGGCCTGACGCTCGGCGCGCCGAAGGTCGGCAGCTACGGCCAGCGGCTCCGCTTCCACGGCCGCACGGTCCCGGCGCTGAAGAACGTCCGCGTCGGCCTCTTCCGCGGCGAGCAGCGGATCGCCTCGGCAAGGACCGACAAGAAGGGACGGATCTCGCTCCGCGGGCGGGTCGGAGCGCCGGGGTCGCAGTACACGCTGCGCTACGCCGGCGCGACCTCGAACGCGGTCGTCCTCGCGGTTCGCCCCGGGCTCGACACCGCCTTCCACGGCACCGGCCAGGTCGGGCGGGCGCTGTCCTTCACCGCACGCGAGCGGCCCGCGGGCGCCGGGACGCTGAACGTCAGCGTCTATCACGACGGCCACCTGCTCGGAGAACACTCCGGCCAGGGCCGCCTGCGGATTGTGCTCCGGACCCGCCGGCCGGGCACCTACCGCGTGCGTGTTCTGATCGCACCCGCCACCGGCTACGTCGCCAACAACCGCGTGGTCGAGCAGGTCGTCTACGTCCCGTCCCTGCACGTCGGCTCACGCGGCCCGAGCGTGCTCGGCCTCGAGCGCCGCCTGCGCGAGCTCCACTACGCGCTCGCCGCGGTCGACGGCTACTACGGCTCCGACACCTTCGACGCGGTCGTCGCCTTCCAGAAGCTGCATGGCCTCCCGCGCACCGGGGCGACCGACGCCCGTTTCTGGCGAGAGCTCTCGGTCGCACACGTCCCGTTCGCCCGCTACCCGGGCACCCACGTGGAGGTGAGCAAGGAGCTGCAGGTGCTGCTCATGGTCCGCAACGGCGAGGTCACCCTCATCGTCCCGGTCTCGACCGGAGCGACCGGCAACACGCCGCTCGGCCTCTTTCACGTCTACAGCAAGGTGCCCGGCTACAACGCGAAGGCGATGTACTACTCGTCGTTCTTCATCGGCGGCTTCGCGATCCACGGCTACCACGACGTGCCGACGTACCCGGCAAGCCACGGCTGCGTCCGCATCCCGCTGTGGGTCGCGATCCGGGTCTACTCGCTGATCGACTTCGGGACTGCTGTCTACGTCTACTAAGGCGTCGCTTGCGACGCCGTCATCAGGACGGGCAGGCTTTGCTTGCCCGTCCGTCTGAAATGACCAGTCGATCCGAATGGATTCGGTTCCAACACGTCGGTAAGGCGGCGGTGCTTGCGGTCCTCGCGCTCGCGGCCGGCGGCTGGCTCGTCTACACACAGGTCTGGGGCAAGGGCGGGTCGCACCCGCTCGCATGGACGGACGTCACCGCGAAGGTCCGCGGGCTGCAGCTCGTGCACCGGGAGGTCGTGGTCATCCACTCGCGCAGGACGTTCGTGAAGGTCGTGCGCGAGGCCATGCCCGGCCGTGCGCCCGCGCCCCCGCCGCTCGACTGGAGCCGGCAGGAGGTCGTCATGATCGGCGTCGGCCCGCGCTCGGGCACGGGCTACTCGGTCGAGGTCCGGCGCGTGGTCGAGCACCGCCGCAGCATCGACGTCTACGCCCGCGAGAAGACGCCGTCGCTCGGCGATCCGGTCAGGGCCGAGGTGACGTACCCGTACCGCGTGATCGCCATCCGCCACAGCCACAAGCCCGTCTACGTCAAGCTAGAAGGACGATGAACGAGCCCGACCCGCTGATCCGGCAGCTGCGCGAGCAGATCTCCGACAACGACCGCGCGATCGTCGAGGCGATCAACGCGCGGCTCAAGCTTGTCGCGCGCCTGAAGGGCTACAAGGAATCGCGCGGGCTCTCGTTCGTCGACCCCGAGCGGGAGGAGTGGATGCTGCAGTACCTCTCCCGCGCCAACCGCGGTCCGCTCTCGGAGGAAGGCCTGAAGGAGCTGTTCGAGGAGATCCTCGCGCTCACCAAGCGCGAGGTCGAGCGCGGCGGCTAGGACGGCTGCACCGGCAAAGCCGGCATAGCCTCTTTGGTCGGCACCGCAAGCGGCGCCTTAGTCCTCTTCGCCGTTCGCCTCGGCGAACTCGTCCGGGGTGACGTTCTCGAGGAACTGCTTGAACTCGCTGACGATCTCTTCCTCGTTCACTTCCCCATCCTCGAACTCGATCGCGGACTCCTCGATCACCTCTTCGGCGGCGAAGATCGGCGCGTCGGCGCGGACGGCCAGGGCGATCGCGTCGGACGGACGCGAGTCGATCTCGATCTCCGACCCGTTCTGCTGGACGGTGATGCTCGCGTAGAAGGTGTTCTCCTTCAGCTCGGTGACCGTGATGCGAACGACCTCCGCGCCGAGCTCGCCGAGCATGTCCGTGACGAGATCGTGCGTCATGGGGCGTGGCGTCGAGGCGCCCTGGAGCTTCATCAATATCGCTGCGGCCTCGGGATGGCCGATCCAGATCGGCAGGAACTTGTTCCCGTCGGCGGTCTTGAGGAGGACGATCGGCTGCTTGCCGACGAGGTCGAAGCTCACGCCGTAGATGACCATCTCGTGCATCAGGCGTCCCCGGCCCTTTTCATGACCAGAGGGTAGCGGCTCAAACTCCGGCTGGACTCGGGTTGCCGTTGGCCGGGGGCGACTCGAGCTCCGCTACCGGCGCAGAGACCTCCTCGCCGGTTTCGGCGTCCTCGAGAATGGCGCGCCGATCGGGCACGCTCATGGGGTCGAGGCCGCGCAGATAGTGGAGCCGACCCTGGTAGAGGACGAGGTCGTCGATCTTCATAGCCGCAGTTCTCATGACGCTCATCGGCGCCGTTCGGCGGGTCCACATCCCTGAGAGGTGTGGCTAGACTGCGCGGCCCGGGCGATTAGCTCAGTTGGTTAGAGCGCCGCTCTGATAAGGCGGAGGTCCGTGGTTCGAATCCACGATCGCCCATCGCGTAGCGATCGTCCGTGCAAAGCACGGACACGTGGAGGGGGTCTGGGGGAACCGGGAGGTTCCTCCAGCTACCCGGCGTGCCACGTCCGCGAGAGCTCCAGACCCATCACTGGGATCACCCGGCCGAGCTCCGTCGGCTCACTCTCGCGGAGGTAGCTTCCGCCCATTCGTTCGTAGAAGCCGACGGCGTTCGGCTCGGCTTCCCACTCGAGCCGTTCGGCACCGAGGTCGCAGGCTCGCTCGGCGCAGGCCTCGAAGAGCCGCGTGCCGATGCCGCGGCCGATCCAGTCCGGGTCGATCCAGAGGTCGTCGAGGACGCAGACCTCACCCCGAGGGATCAGCGACGCGAAGCCGAGCGCGTGGCCACCGAGTTCGGCGACGAGGACCGGCTTGCCGACAAGCGCCTCCGGCGTGAAGTCGCCCTGCGCGGCCCAGCCGCGGACCCAGTCCTCGTCGTAGCCCCAGTGCGCCTTCGCCGCGCGCGCGATCCCGCGCAGGCGCTCGCCCTCGTCCGCACGCGCAGGCCGAATCGAGAAGTCCTCCGGCACTACGCCGTCTGGAACTCCGCCCACAGCGGGCGGTGATCAGAGATGTGGTAGCGGAGGTAGCTCAGAAACGGCGAGCCCGGACGTTGCGTCCACAGATCCGCGAAGAGGGCGCCGTCGAAGTCGAACACGTTGCTCGCCCCCGTGAAGCGTTCCTTGGTCGTGCCGGGGAAGAAGGCGATCTGGTCGTAGTAGGAGTCGGAGGCGATCGCCGAGCCGATCTGCGAGCTATGTGGCGGGACCTGGAGGCCACGGGAAACGAGCGCCTTGTAGATCCGGTCGCCGGGCTCGGCCTTGGGGAGGTTGAAGTCCCCGAGCGGCACGATCTCCGGGACGTAGGAGCGTGTGTCGCGGTGCTTGCGGTCGGCCCACCAGGCGACCGCGAATGTCTCGAGCGTGCGCCGGTCGACATCGGTGGGATCAGGCGACCCGTAGTAGAGGTGGACGTTCAAAAGCGCAAACCTGAACGAGCCGCACGCGAAGCTTCCGATGTACGGGCCGCGATCGAAGCCGGGAAACGGGGTCGTCGTGCCCGGGATCTTGATGCTCGCCAGCTCACTCGGCGGCAACGAGAGGCGCCCGACCTCCTTGAGCCGCGTGACCTTCCTCGTGTCGTAGAGGAACGCCTGCCGCTCCTGGTTGCCGGAGGCGTCCGAAAAGAGCAGGTCGTAGCGCGCCGGGAGCTTCGAGTGGATCGCTTCGATCCCGCGCAGATCGTCGTTGACCTCCTGGATGGCGACGAGGTCGAACCAGCCGATCATCTCGGCGATCAGCGCATAGTCGGAATCGAGCCGGTCCTGGACGCCGAGGTTCGCGATGTTCCAGGTCGCCAGCAGCAGCCGGTCGGCCGCCTTGCGCGGGATCTTCCGGTCCGGCTTCTGCTTCGGGTACGCACGCAAGGCTGCGAGCTCTCGCCCGAGGTCGTAGTCGTAGGCAAAGCGCGGCTTCGGGAACGGCGGCATGACGCCGGTCGATTCTCGCCTACTGCAGATCTCGGTGCGGCGCGGCCCCGCTCCCGAGATTCGGCTAGACGGTGAGGCGCTCCAGGACTTCGGCCAGTTCCTCGAGCTCCGTTTCGTCCATGAACGAGATCTCGAGCCACCCTGCACGGACGCGTGCGGTGAATCCGGTGACCCGCTCGGCGGCCTCTCGGACGCGCGTCGCGAGCGCCGGATCGACCTTCGCGACCTTGCGCGGCTTCGTCTTCGCGCCCGCCCAGCGCGCGGCTCGCTCGGCGGCGCGCACCGACATCCCGCGCCGGACGATCTGCCGCGCCAGCCGGCGGCGTCCCTCGTTGTCCGGCACCGCCAGCACCGCGCGCGCATGGCCCTCGGAGAGCTCGCCGCGCTCCACGAGTCCGAGCAGGTCGTCCGGAAGCTCGAGCAGCCGCAGCCGGTTGGAGACGGTCGGCTTGGCCTTGCCGACCCGCTCGCCGAGCTCGCCGAGCGAGAGGCCGAACTCGTCCATCAGCAGCGCGTAGGCCCGCGCCTCCTCGACCGCCGAGAGCTCCTCGCGGGCGACGTTCTCGACCAGGCCGAGCAGGAGCGAGTCGCGGTCGTCGGCCTCGCGCACGACCGCCGGCACGGTCGGCACCCCGGCCTCGCGAGCCGCCCGCCAGCGGCGCTCGCCGGCGATCAGCTCGAAGCCGCCCGCCGGGCGCGGCCGCACGACGACCGGCTGGACCAGCCCCTGCGAGCGGATCGAGTCCGCCAGCGCGCTCGTCGACTCGTGGTCGAAGCGCTTCCGCGGCTGGCGCGGGTTCGCGTGGATCGTCTCGAGCGGCAGGTGCGCGAGCTCCGAGCTCGCCTCGCCGCCGACCAGCAGCTCGAGGCCGCGGCCGAGGCCACGTCGTTTCTCAGGAACGGCCGACAAGCTCCATCGCCACCTTCCAGTACGCGTCGGCGCCGGCCGAGTCGCGGTCGTAGGAGGTCACGGGCAGGCCGTGGCTGGGAGCCTCCGCCACACGTACCGAGCGCGGCACGGCCGTCTTGAAGACGAGCTCGCCGAAGTGCCGGCGCACCTCGTCCGAGACGTCGGCGGCCAGGCGCGTGCGCCGGTCGACCATGGTCAGGATCACGCCGCCGATCGCGAGGCGCGGGTTCAACCGAGAGCGCACGAGCTCGACCGATCCGACGAGCTGCGCCAGACCCTCGAGCGCGTAGTACTCGGCCTGCACCGGGACGAGCACGCGATCGGCCGCGGCCAGCGCGTTGACCGTCAGCGGCCCGAGCGACGGCGGGCAGTCGACGAAGACGAAGGCGTACTCCTCGCCTGCACGGGCGAGCGACTCGGCCAGGTACCGCTCGCCGTCCGAGCGGCGCGAGAGCTCGACCGCCGCGCCGGCCAGCTCCGGCTTCGAAGGCACGAGCTCCAGGCGCGGGAACCGCGTCGGCCTGGCGAGCCGCTCGAGCGAGACGCCGTCCAGAAGGTCGAGCGACGAGCTGCCGTTGGCCTTCTCTCCGAGCCCGGAAGTCGCGTTGGCCTGCGGGTCGAGGTCGACGACGAGCGTGCGCTCGCCGGCCTCGGCGAGACAGGCCGCGAGGTTGATCGCGGTCGTCGTCTTGCCGACGCCGCCCTTCTGGTTGGCAAGCGCATACACCCGTCCGGGCATACGGCCACGCTAGCTACGACAGCGGACGTTTCCTGGCCACGCCCGGACGGCGCGGAAAGCCGTCAGGAGTGGGCGAGACCTTGCGCAGGACGAGGAGCCCCGGCGGCGACTCCGCAAGCTCGCCGCCGAGCTTCTCGGCGACCCGCGCGACCCGTTCGGCCTCGGCGCTCGAGCCGGCGAAGAGGATCGCGGCACCCCCCGGCACGACCAGCGGCAGGCACCACTCGGCGGCCACGGGCGGCGGCGCGAGCGCCTTCGCGACCGCGACTCCCCAGGCGTCCACCGGCTGCTCCTCGGCGCGGCCGCAGACGACCCGCGCGTTCGGCAGCTCGCGGGCCCAGCGCTCGAGGAAGTCGCACTTGCGCCGGCTCGACTCGAGCAGCGTCACCTCACGCTCCGGCAGCTCCACCGCCAGCGGGATCCCCGGCGCGCCGCCGCCGGAGCCGACGTCCACGATCGGTCCGTCAAAGGCCCGCACAACCTCGACCGCCCGCAGGCTGTCCTCGAGTAACACCCGCCGCGCCTCGTCGCCGCGAAGCGAGGTCAACCCAGGAGTCGCGACAAGCGCTTCGAGCCACCGCTCGATCACTCAGGCTCGATCACGACGAAGCGGTTGGGCTCGGTGCCCTCGCTGCGCGTGGTCACGCCCGGGAACTCCTTCAGGCGCACATGCACGATCTTCCGCTCGACCGCCGTCATCGGGTCGAGCTCGACCTCCCGCCCGGACGAAGCCGCCCGTTCGGCGCTCCGCACCGCGAGCGAATCGAGCGTCGCCTCCCGCCGGGCCCGGTAGCCCGCAGCGTCGATGACGACCGGCTTGCGCTCGTCGCCCTGCCCGCGCCAGAGAATCGCGTTGATCAGGTACTGGATCGCGTCGATCGTCTGCCCGTGCTTGCCGATCACGAGCCCGAGCTCGCCGCCGGCGATCGTGGCCAGAAGCGTCTCGTCGTCCTCCCGGATCTCGATCCGCGCGCGGATGCCGATCGCCTCCAGGATCCGGTCGAGGATCTCGCGGACCTCGCCGCCGAGCTCGCTGTCGTCCTCGGCGGGCGGAGCCTCGGCGACCACCGCGTCGGGGTCGACGGTTGCGATGACGCGCGCCGGCGCGAAGCCGACGCCGAGCAGCCCGCGCTCGCCCTCCGTCAGCACCTGGAAGCGAACCGCGGCCTTGTCGATCCCCGGCTGGAGCTTCTCCAGCTCCCGCAGCGCCGTCCACTTCGCCTCGCCGACGGTCTCGCCGCTCGCCTCGACCTGCAGCGCCTCGGTCACAAGCGTTGTCTCACCGTCGCGCACCGCCCTTCTTCTTCTTGCGTCGCACCTTCCGCGGGGTGGTGGAAACAGCCGCCGCAGCCGGAGCCGGAGCGGGTGAGTGTTCCGGCGCCCCGTCCTGCGCAGGGCTCTCCTCCTTCGGCGGCGTGCGCGACGTGCGCTTCGGAGGCGGCTGGGCCTTCGGCATCATCCTCCGCGTGATCAACCCCTGGCCGACGGTCCACAGGTTCGTCGTGACCCAGTAGAGGACGAGACCGGTTGGGAAGTTGATGAACAGGAAGACGAAGGCGAGCGGCAGGACCAGGAACATGATCCGCTGCGACTTGTCCATCGTCGAGGACATCAGCAGCGTCGAGACGATCTGCGTGACCACGTAGAGCACGAGCAGCACGTAGCCGGACCAGTGCGAGCTCGCCGGCGCGGCAATGTTCGGCACGAAGTTGTGCAGCCAGGAGAAGTCGCCGCGCTCGACGCAGAAGTTCGGGTTCAGCGGGTGGCCGGGGCAAGGCGGGTGGTGGGAGAACTTCCGCAGAACCAGGTAGAGCGAGATGAAGACCGGGAACTGCGCCAGTAGCGGGAAGCAGGACGCGGCCGGGTTGATCTTGTTCTCCCGGTAGAACTTCATCAGCTCTTCCTGCTTGCGCTGCTTGTCGTCCTTGTACTTGCGCTGGATCTCCTTCATCTGCGGCGCGTGCCGCTGCAGGTTCTGCATCGAGTGGATCTGCTTGACCATCAGCGGGACGAGCAGCAGCCGCACGATCAGCGTCAGCGCGACGATCGCCCAGGCCCAGGTCAGGCTCGGGAAATGGTCGGGCGCGTGCAGCCAGTCGAGGACCGAGCGGAGGATGTTCTCGAGCGGCGTGAGCGGCGAGGCGACGATCATCGGAAGAGCCTCTGCTGCTCGGCATAGTCGACCCCGCCGTGGCTCCAGGGGTTGCAGCGCACCAGGCGCCAGCCGGCGAGGATCGACCCGCGGACGAGCCCGTAGTGACGCAGCGCGTCGAGCGCGTACTGCGAGCAGCTCGGGTGGTACTTGCAGCGGCCGCCCCAGAAGACGCCGAGCGTCCAGCGGTAGAGGTAGACCAGCCCCAGGCCGGCATAGGTGGGGACCCGCAATGCGTACCTCATGCTGCGGCCTTGCCGAGGATCTCCTCGACGCGCTCGGTCAGCCAGTCGAAGCCGCGGCTCTCGGCCGCTTCGGCGAGGCCGGGGCGCACGACGAGCACGTAGTCCTGGTTCTGCGGCAACTCCTGCGAGCGGGCGCTGAAGATCTCGCGCAGCCGGCGCTTGATCCGGTTGCGAACGACCGCCGTGCCCACGGCCTTCGGCACCGCGAGACCGAGGCGCGCGCCCTCGTCGCCGTCCTCGCGCGCGAACCAGTAGAGGACGAGGAAGCGGGTCGAGACCGAGCGGCCGTGCCGGTAGACGGCGTCGAAGTCCCGCGAGCGCGAGAGTCGGTGGCGGGGCACTACGCGGAGAGGCGCTTGCGGCCCCTGGCCCGCCGGCGCTTGAGAATGGCCCGGCCGGCGCGCGTGGACATGCGGGCACGGAAACCGTGCTTCCGCTTTCGCCTGCGCACGTTGGGCTGATAGGTCCGTTTCACGAGTCGAAGAAGGAAGAAGAGCCGCCCGGACGGAGGGCGGCGTCGAGCAAGTATAGACAAGGTGGAAGAGGTCACTTCTCCACAGAGAAATGGGCACAGAATCAACCCCGGAAAGACGCCCTGAGCAGGGGTTGCTCGGGTGTGTGCGTCGCCAGGTCCGGCAAGACCGTCCACACCTGTGGAGAGTGGTGGGGAGCGTGCCGTTCTCCCTGCAAATCGTACGCTTTTTGAGGCATGGAAGGGCCAGGGGAGGGAGCCGGAGGAGGCCGTTGAGCGGGAGCCGAAGCGCTGCTATGCTCGGTCGCTCGCGCGACCCCCCGAGAAGGAGCCTGCCGGCGGCGTGGAGCCCCCAATTGAGCTGACTGCGGAAAGCCTGTGGGGCGAGGTGTCTAGTCGGCTCAGGGGTGCCCTCAACGAGACGACCTACCGCACGTGGTTCGACCACGTGGGGGGGCTCGAGCTGACCGACGACGAGTTCGTCCTCTCGGTCCCGAACGACTTCACACGCAACTGGATCGAGGGCCATTTCCTCGGCCTGATCCGCGCTGCCGTCGGCGACGCGACCGGCCATGAGCGCCAGGTGCAGCTCTCGATCGTGCCCTCGAAGGAGAAGCGCACCGCGACCCCGCCCGAGGAACAGCGGCGCGAGATGCTCGCCGCCGGGCTCAACCCGAAATACACCTTCGACTCGTTCGTGATCGGCTCCTCGAACCGCTTTGCGCACGCGGCTGCACTCGCCGTCGCCGAAGCCGTCGCGCAGGCCTACAACCCACTCTTCATCTACGGCGGCACCGGGCTCGGCAAGACGCACCTGCAGCAGGCGGTCGCCCAGTACGTCGGCGAGCACCAGAGCGAGCTCTCCGTGCGCTACGTGACGAGCGAGACCTTCATGAACGACTTCATCAACGCCCTGCGCGACAAGCGGATCGAGGGCTTCAAGCAGCGCTACCGCGCCTACGACCTGCTCCTGATCGACGACATCCAGTTCTTCGAGCACAAGGAGCGGATCCAGGAGGAGTTCTTCCACACCTTCAACTCGATCTACGAGGCCGGCGGCCAGCTGGTGATCTCGTCCGACCGCCCGCCGCGCGAGATCTCCACCCTCGAGGATCGGCTGCGCTCGCGGTTCGAGTGGGGCCTGATCACCGACATCCAGCCGCCCGACCTCGAGACGCGGATCGCGATCCTCCGCAAGAAGGTCAAGACCGACGGGATCCACATCCCCGACCCGAAGGTGCTCGAGTTCATCGCCGGGCGCATCTCGTCCAACATCCGCGAGCTCGAGGGCGCGCTGACGCGGGTCGTCGCCTTCTCGTCGCTGACCGGCCGGCCGATGAGCGAGGAACTGGCGCAGGACGTGCTCAAGGACGTCTTCCCGCAGGGCGAAGTGCCGCAGGTGACGATCGAGAGCATCCAGGAGCTCGTCTCCGACCGCTTCGGGCTCTCGCTCCAGGAGCTCTGCGGCGACAAGCGCTCGCAGAACATCGTCTACCCACGTCAGGTGGCGATGTACCTCTCGCGCGAGCTGACCGACTCGTCGCTGCCGAAGATCGGCAAGCAGTTCGGCGGCCGCGACCACACCACGGTGATCCACGCGACCTCGAAGATCGCCCGCATGATTCGCGAGGACCGTTCTGTGTACAACCTGGTGCAAGAGTTGACCGCGAGGGTCAAGCAGGCGCGCTGAACTGTGGACGGTTCCGTCTTCCCCACGCGACCCTGTCGAAGACCGTCTGTTCTCCCCAGTTCGCGCCCACAGCTCCAAGCCGCTGCCGGAGCCGCTCCGGGGCGTCATCCCCGTCGTCCACACTCTCTATGTACTACGACAAAGGACTTTCATAGATGATCGAAACAGAAGCTGTGGTCGCCCAGGGAACCCTCAAGCTGACCGGCTCGCGCGACGAGCTTCTGCGCGGGCTGGGGATCGTCTCGCGCGGCGTCTCGACGCGGACGAGCGTGCAGATCCTGTCCGGAATCCTGCTCAGCGCCGGCGAGGGAAAGCTCGAGCTGGCCGCGACCGACATGGAGGTCTCGCTGCGCACCGCGGTGGAGGCGAAGGTGGAGACGGAAGGCTCCGTGGTCGTGCCCGGCCGCCTGCTGCTCGAGCTTGCGCGGCTCTTGCCGGAGGCGGAGGTCACGGTCGAGCACAAGCCGGAAGAGGCAGCGGTCGAGATCCGCTGCGGCACGGCGAGCTACCGGCTGCATACCTACAACGCCGAGGACTTTCCGCGGTTGCCCGAGACGAAGGGCATCGAGCTGCACGAGGTCGACCGGGAGACCGTGCTCGATACCGTCGGTCGCGTCAGCCGCTCGGCCTCGCGCGACGAGTCGCGGCCCGTCCTGACCGGCGTGTTGATGCGCTTCGAGCCCGGGAAGCTGGTGATGGCCGCGACCGACTCCTACCGGCTCTCGGTCAAGGAGACGGTGCTGGAGGGCTCAGTGCCGGAACTGGAGGCGATCGTGCCGGCACGGGCGCTCGGCGAGCTGGCGCGGATCGCGGCCGAAGGCGAGAAGCTGGCGCTCGGCGTCCACGAGAACCAGGTCGTCTTCGGCACCGCCGGCGCCTGGCTGACAAGCCGCCGCATCGACGGGCAGTTCCCGAACTACAAGCAGCTCGTTCCCGAGACCTTCGAGCACGAGGTGGCGCTGCCGCGTGAGGAGCTGCTGGACGTGGTCCGCCGCGTCTCGGTGATGGCCCAGCGGAACTCGCCGCTGCGGCTGCGCTTCGCCGACGGCGAGCTGACGGTCTCCGCGCAGACCCAGGACGTCGGCGAGGCCCACGAGTCGCTGCCCGTCTCGTTCGGCGCCGAGGCGCTGGAGATCGGCTTCAACGCCGAGTTCCTGCGCGACGGCATCGATTCCGTCGCCGGCGAACAGGTGCGGCTGAAGCTGATCAGCCCGCTTCGCCCGGCCGTGCTCCAGGGCGAGGGCGACGACTTCCTGTACCTGATCATGCCGATTCGGCTGGCGGGGTAGCCGCGATCCAGCCGGTCGACCGGTCATTTCAGACGGGCGCCCGGGCAAAGCCCGACCGCCCTGAGGACGGCACCGCAAGCGGTGCCTCGGCAGGCTGATCGTCGGCGCAGTCTCTCTCCGGGACTTCCGCTCTTACGCCAAGCTCGACCTCGGGCTGGAGCCGGGGCTCGTGCTCGTGACGGGGCCGAACGGGGCGGGGAAGACGAACCTGCTCGAGTCGCTGCACGTGGGCACGCAGGGCTTCTCGCCGCGAACGCGGGCCGACGCTCAGCTCGTCCGCTTCGGGCGGGACGCGGCCCGGATCGCGCTGCGCGGCGATCGCGCCGGCGTGCCGGTCGAGCTGGAGGTGACGCTCGAGCTGGGGAGCGGCAAGCGCGCCAGCCTGAACGGCGCCCGGCTGCGGGCTGCCGAGCAGCTGCGGGGCGAGGTCGCGACGCTCGTCTTCACGCCCGACCGGCTGGTGGTCGTCAAGGGCGGGCCGGCCGCGCGGCGGGCCTATTTCGACCGCGTGCTGGGGCGGCTCTCGCCGGCCCGTGCGGGGCTCTCGGCCGAGTACGGCGCTGCGGTCGGCCAGCGCAACGCTGCGCTGCGGCGCGTGGCGCAGGGGCTCTCCTCCCGCGACGCGCTTGCTCCATGGAACGAGCAGGTCAGCCGCCTGGGCGGCGAGCTGGTCGAAGGGCGCACGGAGACGGTCGAGCTGTTGCGGCCACGCTTCCACGAGCGGGCCGAAGAGCTCGGGCTCGGTGGTGGAGAGCTGGCATACGAGGGGACGTCGCCGACCGCCGCCGAGCTCGAGGCGCGCACCGATCGCGACCTCGAGCGTGGCACGACAGGGCTCGGCCCGCACCTCGACGACATCGGTGTCCTCGCCGGCCGGCGCGACCTCCGTGCGTTTGGGTCGCAGGGCGAGCAGCGCCTGGCAGTGCTGGCGCTCTTGCTCGGCGAGGCCGAGCTGCTCGAGGAACGGCGCGGCACGCGGCCGCTGCTCCTGCTCGACGACGTGCTCTCCGAGCTCGATCCTGAGCGAAGGCGGATCCTCGCCGACCGGCTGCGCGCAGGAGGCCAGGCCCTTGTCACCAGCGCGAGCGCGAACGCGCTCCCGGGCGAGCCGGCCCAGACGGTGACGGTGGAGCAGGCCGGCGACGGGACCTCGAAGGCCGCCTGATGGAGCGAATCGGCGAGACCGTGAGGCGCGAGCTCGGCCGCTACGGGACGGCGGGGGCGATGGCCGACACGGTTGCCTGCTGGCCCGACGCGGTCGGCGAGCAGGTGGCCGCGAACGCCTGGCCGGCGCGGTTCGCCCGCGACGGGACGCTGCTCGTCTCGACCAGCTCGTCGGCGTGGGCCTTCGAGCTCGGCCAGCTCGAGGGCGAGATCCTGCCGCGGCTGCGCGCGGCTCTCGGCAAGGGCGCTCCGAAGAGGCTTCGCTTCGCTCCAGGGCCCCTCCCGGACCGCCGCGAGCCGGCCTCTGCGAGGCCCCGCCCGGCCCCCCTGGAGCCGACTCCGGAGCAGGCGCGCGAGGCGCGTGAGCTGGCGGCGGCGATCGCCTCAGAAGAACTTCGCAAATCAGTGGAAAAAGCTGCGCGCGCAAGCCTCGCGAGCAGCGGTTACGGCCGCTCTATCTGATAGACTTATCTCAGCCCGAAAGTGCAGCACTTGCAGGGCTTTTTTCATGACTAAAGCTTCCTATACCGCAAAAGACATCACCGTTCTGGAGGGCCTCGAGCCCGTCCGTCTCCGGCCGGGCATGTACATCGGCTCGACGGGTGCCCGTGGCCTTCACCAGCTCGCGTTCGAGCTGGTCGACAACGCCGTCGACGAGGCCCTCGCGGGCCGGGCCGACACGATCTCGTTCACGATCCATCCCGACGGCTCGGTGACCGTCAGCGACAACGGCTCGGGGATCCCTGTCGACACGATGGCCGACCAGGGGCAGTCCGCGCTGACGGTCGTGCTGACGAAGCTCCACGCCGGCGGCAAGTTCGGCGGCGACGGCACGCCCTACAAGGTCTCGGGCGGCCTGCACGGGGTCGGCGTCTCGGTCGTCAACGCCCTGTCGGAGTGGCTGACGGTCGAGGTGCACCGCGACGGGAAGATCTACAAGCAGTCCTTCGCGCGCGGCGAGCCGACGGGGGAGCTCGAGGTCGCCGGCAAGGCGACCGGCACCGGCACGACCGTCACCTTCTTCCCCGACGTCGAGGAGATCTTCGAGGACGGCGACTGGTCGTACGAGACGCTCAGCCAGCGCCTGCGCGAGACGGCGTTCCTGACCCGGGGGCTGCGGATCGTCCTCACCGACGAGCGCGCCGGCGGCGAGAGCGCCGAGTTCCACTTCGAGGGCGGGATCCGGGACTTCGTCATGCACGTCAACTCGAACAAGGACCCGATCCACAAGCAGATCGCGTACTTCGAAAGCGAGGGCGAGCAGGGCGCGGTCGAGGTCGCGATGCAGTGGAACTCGTCCTACCAGGACTCGGTCTACACCTTCGCCAACAACATCAACACCCACGAGGGCGGCTCGCACCTCTCCGGCTTCAACGCCGCGCTGACGCGCACTCTCAACCGCGTCGCGCGCAAGCTCGAGCTGCTGAAGGAGAAGGAGGACAACCTCGAGGGCGAGGACGTGCGCGAGGGGCTCGCGGCGGTCGTCTCGGTCAAGCTGACCGACCCGCAGTTCGAGGGTCAGACGAAGACGAAGCTCGGCAACCCGTGGGTGCAAGGGCTTCGTCGAGCAGGCGGTCAACTCGAAGCTGGCGGAGTTCCTCGAGGAGAACCCGCAGGACGCAAAGCAGATCATCACGAAGGCAATCGCGGCGGCACGCGCCCGGCTCGCGGCGCGCAAGGCGCGTGACCTCACCCGCCGCAAGGGCGCCTTCGGTGGCGAGATCGCGAAGAAGTTCGCCGACTGCCAGGTGCGAGACCCCGAGCTCGCGGAGATGTTCATCGTCGAGGGCAACTCGGCCGGCGGCGCCGCGAAGGAGGCGCGCGACAAGTCGAACCAGGCGATCCTGCCGCTGCGCGGGAAGATCATCAACTCGGAGAAGAACCGGATCGACAAGGTGCTCTCCAACACCGAGATCCAGCTGCTCGTGCAGGTGATCGGGACCGGCATCGGCGAGGAGTTCGACATCGCCAAGCTGCGCTACAACCGGATCATCGTCATGACGGACGCCGACGTCGACGGCGCCCACATTCGCACCCTCGTCCTCACGTTCCTCTACCGGCACATGCCGGAGCTGTTCGAGCGCGGGCACGTCTACATCGCCGTCCCGCCGCTCTACCTGGCGCGGCTCGGCAACCAGCAGAACTACCTGGAGAAGGACTCCCAGCTCGAGGAGCTGCTCGTGCGCGAGCGGTTCGGCGATCTCGAGATCGAGGCGCGTGACGGGACCGCGGTCAAGCTGACGGAGAGCCGCTACCGCCGCTTCGCGCGGACGCTGACCGAGTACCTCGGCTGGGTCGCGAGGCTGCGTTCCGACTTCGGCCCGCAGATCTCCGACTTCGTGATCCAGCACGGGCTCGTCGAGACCGAGGCGGCGACCGTCGCGGAGGCGGCGAGCGCGATCTCCGGGTTCGAGCAGAACGGATTCGGGCTGGAGGCGAAGGCCGACGGCGAGTCGCTGCTCGTCCAGGTCGTCGAGCTGGGAACGAACGCGACCATGAACGTGGTCGTCCCCGGCGAGATGCTCGCCTCGCCGATCTACGGCCACGTCCGCACGGCGCACGCCAAGCTGGCCGAGATCGTCGGCGGGCTGCCGCCGTTCAACCTCCGGCTCGGCAAGGAATCCGAGTACGCGCTCACGTTCGAGGCGCTGCGCGAGGCCGCGCTCGGCCTGGCAAAGACCGGGATCCAGATCACGCGCTTCAAGGGCCTGAGCGAGATGAACGCGCCGGAGCTCTGGAAGACGACGATGGACCCGGCGCGCCGGATGGTCGTGCGGGTGGCCGTCGACGACGCGGCGGCTGCCGACCTCTGGTTCTCGCGCCTGATGGGCGACGAGGTCGAGCCGCGCCGCGCCTTCATCGAGCAGAATGCGCTCGAGGTGAAGAACCTCGATGTCTGAGCTCGACACCGGCCCGCTCGGCGCCGGCCGCATCGAGAATCGCGAGCTCGACCAGGAGGTCCGCACCAGCTTCCTCGACTACGCCATGAGCGTGATCGTCAGCCGCGCGCTGCCCGATGTGCGCGACGGCCTCAAGCCCGTGCACCGGCGCGTGCTCTACGCGATGCACGAGGCCGGCCTGCAGCCGAACCGCCCGACGCGCAAGTCGGCCCGAGTCGTCGGCGACGTGATGGGCAACTACCACCCGCACGGCGACCAGTCGATCTACGACACGCTCGTGCGGCTCGCACAGCCGTTCTCGCTCCGCTACCCGCTCGTCGAAGGCCAGGGCTACTTCGGCTCCGTCGACGGCGATCCCGCCGGCGCCATGCGCTACACGGAATGCCGGCTCTCGCGGATCGCGACCGAGATGTTGCGGGACATCGACGCCGACACCGTCGACTTCATCCCGAACTACGACGAGTCGCGCCGCGAGCCCGTGGTGCTGCCGTCGCGCTTCCCGAACCTGCTTGTCAACGGCTCGGCCGGGATTGCAGTCGGGATGGCGACGAACATGCCGCCGCACAACCTTGGCGAAGTGGTCAAGGGGATCGTGGCGATGATCGACGAGCCCGACATCAACGTCGAGAAGCTCATCAAGCACGTCAAGGGCCCCGACTTCCCGACCGGCGGCTCGATCGTGGGCTTCTCCGGGATTCGCGACGCCTACCGCACGGGCCGCGGCCGGATCACCGTCCGCGGCCGTGCCCACATCGAGCAGCTGCGCGGCGGCAAGAGCGCGATCATCATCACCGAGCTTCCCTACGGCATCCGCAAGGCCGGCGAGGGGGGCGTGATCGAGAAGATCGCCGACCTGGTCAAGGCCGGCACGCTGAACGAGGTGCCGCTGAGCGACGAGGCGCTGCAGGACCACTCCGACAAGGAGGGCATGCGCATCTACGTCGAGCTGAAGCGCGACGCCGTGCCGCAGGTCGCGCTGAACAAGCTTTTCAAGCTGACGCCGCTGCAGACGACCTTCGGCTACAACGCGGTCGCGCTCGTCGACGGTGTGCCGAAGACACTGTCGCTGCTCGAGCTCGTTCGGCACTACCTCGACTACCAGCGCGAGATCGTCACCCGCCGCTCGAAGTACGAGCTGCGCCAGGCCGAGCGGCGCGCGCACATCCTCGAGGGCTACCTCAAGGCGCTCGACAACCTGGACGCCGTGATCGCGCTGATCCGCGCCGCCGCCGACACCGACGACGCGCGCACCGGCCTGATGGAGCAGTTCGACCTCTCCGAGGTTCAGGCGCAGGCGATCCTCGACCTGCGGCTCGCGCGCCTGACCGGCCTCGCGCGCAAGGAGATCGAGGACGAGTTCGCCGACCTGCAGGAGCGGATCACCGAGCTCCGCGCGATCCTCGGCGACCCGGCCAGGGTCGACGGCGTGATCAAGGAGGAGCTCGGCGAGCTGGTCAGCGCGTACGCCAAGGACGACCCGCGCCGCACCGAGATCGTCGCGGGCGAGGACGAGCTCGAGCTGGAGGACCTGATCGCGGAGGAGGACATGGTGATCGCGATCACCCGCTCGGGCTACGTGAAGCGGCTACCGGTCAGCGCCTACCGCGAGCAGCGCCGCGGAGGGATCGGCGTCATGGGGATGGACCTGAAGGAGGACGACTACATCGAGCACCTGTTCGTCGCCTCCACGCACGACTACCTGCTCTTCTTCACGACGGTCGGCAAGGTCTACCGGCTGAAGGTGCACGAGCTGCCGCTCGGGACGCGCCAGTCGAAGGGCCGCGCGATCGTCAACCTGCTGCCGTTCGCCCAGGACGAGCAGGTGCGCGCGGTGATCGCGACGCGCGACTTCAAGGAGGCCGAGTACCTCGTGCTCGTGACCAGGAACGGCATGGTGAAGAAGACGAAGTTCGAGGAGTACAACACGCCGCTGAAGGCCGACGGGATCATCGCGATCAAGCTCCGCGACGGCGACGCTCTGGTCGACGTGCTCCACTCCTCCGGCAGCGACGACATCATGCTCGTCTCGCGCAAGGGCCAGGCGATCCGCTTCCACGAGCAGCAGGCGCGGCCGATGGGCAGGGCGACCTCTGGTGTGAAGGGCATGGGCCTGCGCAAGGGCGACGAGGTGATCGCGGCGGCGATCGCGCGCGAGGACGTCGACATGCTGGTCGTCACCGACCAGGGGTTCGGCAAGCGCACCCGCGCCGCGGACTACCCGGTCAAGGGGCGGGGCGGGCTCGGCGTCAAGACCGTGCAGCTGACGGAAGCGCGCGGCCAGCTCGCCGGCGCCGTCGCCGTCCGCGAGGGCGAGCAGCTGATGCTGATCTCGACGGGCGGCACCATGATCAAGATGCCGGTCTCGGACATCAAGCGGCTCGGACGCTCGACCCAGGGCGTGATCGTGATGCGGCTGCGGGGCGACGAGCGGGTCTCGAGCATCGCGCGGGTCGCTGAGGGCGAGGCGGAGCCCGAAGAGGCCGCGTCCCCGGAGCAGGCGGAAGAAACCGTCCAGTAGCTGCGGGTTCGCGGGGGAATCAGCGCCCCTTCTCAAAACAGAACCAGACCTGTATAACTTTCAAGACAGGTCAAGCGTTCCCCGTGAGGAGGCACGATGTACGACAGGGCGGCGGACTTCCTCGAGCCGATCGACATCTCCGAGCATCTCGACAAGATCGAGCTCTATCTCGGCCAGGTGTGCCAGATCGCGGGGATCTCGAAGATGCAGCTCGACTACTGGACGAACAAGGCCCAGATCCCGACCAAGGGCAAGAAGCAGCGCATCTACGACATGGACGCGCTCGAGACGGTCATGCTGATCAAGCAGGCCAAGGACAAGGGCCTCAACCTCGGCGCGGCGATCGAGGCCGCCCGCACCTTCCGGGCCACCAACAAAGTTCCGGTCGCCTAGCCCCTGAGCGCGGCGGCCGCCTGCTCGGGCGCGAGCGTGTTGACGTAGATCCCTGCCCCGAGCTCGATGCCGGCCAGAACCGAGAGCCGCGGCACCAGCTCGATGTGCCACGGGGTGTTGTTGCCGTGGTGGAGCCACGCATTCCATGCCACCGGGCCTTCGACGTCGCGCAGCCTTGCGACGAGGTCGCGGAGAAGCCTGAGTGCCGCGGTCAGCGTGCTGTCGAACGGTTCGAACACCGAGTCGGTCACCATGATCATCGTCTCGTAAGGCAGCCGTCCGACCGGATGGCAGAAGGCGACCAGCTCCTCCGCGCTGCCCACGATCAGGTCGTGCTGGCGCGCGGATTCGAAGAGCTCGGCCAGGCCGTCGGGTTGCTCGGCTCGAATGGCCGGTGGCGGCTCGGGGAGCCAGACCAGCTGTGAATGGGAGTGCGGCAGGCTTGCACCTGCCGCGCGGCCCTCGTTGATCAGCCGAAGAAGGTACGAGTCAGGCGCTGCAACGGAGGCCTCGCGCGCGATCCACGCCTCCGTGACCAGCGCGATGTCCTCATCGGTGAGGTCGGCGAACGTGCGGACGTGTCGTGGCGAGTGGACGACCACCTCCTGACGCTCGAAGGCCGGGTACAGGTTGGGCACGACCCGGACCCGCCAGCCGGGGGTGTCCGGCTCGCGGTCCCCGAACGGCAGCGCGAAGACCTCGGGCGGGGTCTGACCCTCGCGGCCCTCGCAGAACGGACAGGAGTCGAGCTCCTCCTGCGTGACCGGCTCGAGCCCGGCGGCCTCGGCGCCGGGCCGCGTGCGCCGGCCCGGGGCGATCGCGACGAGCCGTCCCGAAAGCGGGTCGACTCGCAGCTCAGGCATCGCTTGCGATGCCTCCAACGCTGTGGATCAGGAGTCGGGGCCCTTGAGCCGCTCGAGGAACGGTGTCAGCAGGTCGATCGGCGCCGGGAAGACGATCGTCGTCGACTGCGAGGAGCCGAGCTCGACCAGCGTCTGCAGGTAGCGCAGCTGCAGGCCGATCGGGTGGTCCTCGATCACGAGCGCGGCGTCCTTCAGCCGCTCGGAGGCCTGGAACTCGCCCTCGGCGGCGATCACCTTCGCGCGCCGCTCGCGCTCGGCCTCCGCCTGGCGAGCCATGGCGCGCTGCATCCCGGTGGGGATCTCGACGTCCTTCACCTCGACGATCGAGACCTTGATGCCCCAGGGCGCGGTCGCCTCGTCGATGATCTCCTGGAGGATCGCGTTGATCTTGTCGCGCTCGGAGAGCAGCTCGTCGAGCAGGTGCTGGCCGAGGACGGAGCGGAGGGTCGTCTGCGCGATCTGCGAGGTCGCGACCATGAAGTTCTCGACCTGGACGATCGCGTTCTTCGGCTCGACGATCCGGAAGTAGGCGACCGCGTTCACCCGCACCGGGACGTTGTCCTTGGTGATGACCTCCTGCGGCGGGATGTTCAGCGTGATCGTCCGCAGGTCGACCTTGACCATCCGGTCGACGATCGGGATCAGGATGAAGAGGCCGGGGCCCTTCGGCTCGGGAAGCAGCCGGCCGAGGCGGAAGATGATCCCTCGCTCGTACTCGCGCGCGACCTTGATCGCGGAGATCAGGAAGAGGACGACCAGGAAGAGGAGGACGAGGACGATGACGGCGGCTGCGGTCACGTGGCGATCCTACCCCTCCGCAACGTGCACGACTTCGAGCACGAGCTCGGGGTCGACTCCCGAGACGCGCACCTGCTGGCCCGGCCGCAGCGGCTCGCCGTCGGCCGTGCGCGCGCGCCAGAGCTCGCCGCGGACGAAAATCATGTCGTCACGCCGGGCCTCGCCGACCTCGCCGACGATCGTCTGCGGCCCGACGGAGACCGGCCGGCGGCGCACCTGCATCGCCTTCCCGAGCGCGAACGCCCAGATCAAGCCGAGGCCGACCGCGAAGGCCACGAGGAGCGGCGCGTTGACGTTGTTGTAGGGAGCCGGCGCGTTGTGGAAGAGGAGCAGCGAGCCGACGACGAGGCTGATCAGCCCCGCAACGGTTAACGCCCCGTGCGTGACGACGTGCGCGTCGATCACCAACAGCGCGGCGCCGAGGATCAGCAGCGCGAGCCCGGCCCAGCTGATCGGGAGCACGGCGAAGCCGAACAGGGCGAGCAGCAGCGCGACCGCGCCCAGCGCGCCCGGCAGGACGACGCCGGGGTGGAAGATCTCGAAGCCGATCCCCGCCAGGCCGGCCAGGAACAGGAGCGGGATCAGGTTCGGGTCGATCAGCGCGTTCAAGAGGCGCGTGAAGAAGCCGGGGTGCACCTGCACGAGCTCGGCGCCTGCCGTGTGCAGCACCAGCTTCTTGCCGACGGTCGTGCGGCCGTCGATCTTGTTGAGCAGATCGGGCAGGGTGGGCGCGAGGACGTCGACCACGTTCATCTGCTTCGCCTGGACGTTGTCCAGGTTGCTCGCCTTGCGCACGGCCTCGGCCGCCCAGGCGGCGTTGCGTCCGTGGTAGCGCATCAGGCTGGTCAGGGACGCAACCGCGTCGTTGATCACCTTGCGCCGGAGGTCGGAGCCGAGGTTCTGGCCGCTCGAGTCGATCGGCGTCGAGGAGCCGATGTTGGTCTGCGGCGCCATCGCCGCGATGTCGCCGGCCTCGGTGATCCAGACGCCGGCCGACGCGGCCCGCGAGCCCTGCGGCGAGACGTAGACGATCACCGGGATCTTCAGGCCGACCTCCGTCTTGACGATCGTCCGCATCGACTCGGAGAGCCCGCCCGGGGTGTCGATCTCGATCACGGCGGCGTTGTAGTGGCCGTCCTCGGCGCGGTGGAGCTGGTGGTCGAGGTAGCTCGACGTGACCGGGTTGACCTCGAGCTCGTAGTGGATGACGAGCACCTTCGGCTTCGCCGATGAGCCCGCGAACGCGAGCGCCGGAACGGCCAGGAGAACGGCTAGCGAGCTGAAAAAAGCCCGCAGAATGGGCGCTTTCACGGTTGTAAAGATGCTATCAGCGGGCCTTGCGGCCCCGGAAGGCGTCAGGCACCCTCGGGAGAAGGTGAAGGTGGTCCTGGCCGCAGCCGTGCTCGCGCTCGCCGCTCCGGGCGCCGCCGTCGGAGGCGGGCTCAAGCTTGTCTCCGGGGACGTGCGCGGCGCTGCGCCCGCTCGGGTCGCCCGCTTCGACCTCGTCGGCCTCCACTGGCGCGGGTCCGGGTCGGTGCTCTTCCGGACGCGTTCTCTCGCCGGCCGCTGGAGCCCCTGGCGGGCGGCGGAGCCCGGCGAGGACGACCTGCCCGACCGCGGCACCGAGGGCGGCGTCTCGGGGTGGCGCCTCGGCAGCCCGTTCTGGGTCGGTGGGGCCGACCTGCTGCAGGTGCGCAAGGTCGGGCGCGTCGGACGGGTGCGCGCCTTCTTCGTTTCCAGCACGGGACGCTCCCGGCCGGTGCTGCAGCCGCTGATGACCGAGACGCCGACGATCGTCACGCGGGCGGAGTGGGGCGCGAACGAGGCGATCAAACGCGCGCCGCCGCGCTATGCCGACGGCGTCCACCTGGCGATCGTCCACCACACGGCCGGCTCGAACACCTACAGCGCGAGCCAGTCGGCCTCGATCGTGCGGGCGATCGAGCTCTACCACGTCGAGGCCAACGGCTGGAACGACATCGGCTACAACTTCCTCGTCGACAAGTACGGCCAGATCTTCGAAGGCCGGTACGGGGGCATGACGCGGGCGGTGATCGGCGCGCACGCGCTGGGGTTCAACGTGGGCAGCGTCGGGATCGCGCTGCTCGGGAACTACAACTCGGCGAAGCTGACGAGCGCGGCGCGCTCGGCGCTGGTGTCGCTCCTTGCCTGGCGGCTCGACGTGGCGCACGTGGACCCGCTCTCGAAGGTGGTGCGTGTCTCGGAAGGAAACCCGCGCTATCCCGCCGGCAGGAAGGTGACGCTGAACGCGATCTCGGGGCACCGGGACACGGGTCCGACGAGCTGCCCTGGCACGAACCTCTACGCGCAGCTGCCGGCGATCAGGGAGGCGGTAGCGCAGACAGGCCTGCCGAAGCTCTATGCGCCGAAGGTGACCGGCGCGCTCGGCGGGCAGATCCGGTTCACGGCGCGGCTCTCGGGCGAGGCGGCCTGGACGGTGACCATCAAGGACCAGGACGGCGTCGTGGTCGCGGGCGGGAGCGGCACGGGCACGGCGGTCGACTGGACGTGGAACGCAACGTCGGCCTCCACCGGTCACCGGTACTCGTGGGCGATCGCCGCTCCCGACATGCGCAGCGCGGCAGGGACGATCGGCCTGCCGGTACTGCGCCCGGTCTCGCTCCTCCGGCCGTGGTTCTGGCCGCCTTACCCGGGCGGCGCGGTCACCCAGGCGTCGTAGCGACGCTCGAGCCGCTCGAGCAGCTCGACCAGCAGCTCGGCCCGGTCGACCTCGCGGCCGGTCTCGAGCAGGAGGGAGGTCGCGGGCACGTCCACTTCCCGCGGCAGCTGCTCCTCCGGGATGTTGACGTTGATCCCGATCCCGAGCACGACCCGGCTCTCGCGCGCCTCGGCCAGCACGCCGGCGACCTTCAGCCCGCGCAGCAGCAGGTCGTTCGGGAACTTCAGCTCGGCGGCCAGCCCCGTCAGGGCCTCGATTGCCTCCGCGCAGGCGAACGCCGCCACGCCGGTCAGCTCGGGGAGCCGCTCGCCGGAGACCGCCGGCCGGAGCTGGATCGAGCAGAGCAGGCTCGTCCCCGGCGGGGCGAACCAGCGGCGGCCGAGCCGCCCGCGGCCCTCGGTCTGCTCGCCCGCGACCACGACCGCGCCCTCGGGCGCCTCCGGCGTGAGCAACAGCTGCGTCGAGAGAGTCGACTCCAGGTAGCGGTAGTCGCGGCCGAAGCGGCCCCGAAGGCGCGGGACGACGGCCTCGCGCGCGAGCGAATCCACCCCCGTACACTAGGGCCGCCGTGCAACCTCCTCGCCGCAAGGGCCGTCAGATCCGGCAGGACGCCCGTCCCGAGCGGCCGCTCGTCTACGAAAGGCTCAGTGATCCGATTCTGGTCAGACGCGCACAGGACGGCGACGCCAGGGCGCTCGCCGCGCTCTGCGAGCGCCACGCTCCTCGCGTCGAACGGCTCGCCTCGTACGTGCTCGCGGATCCCGAGGACGCCCGCGACGCCGCCCAGGAGGCGCTCGCCAAGCTCTGCGTCCGGCTGCGGCAGTACCGCGGCGAGGCCCAGTTCGGGACCTGGCTGCACCGGCTGGCGGTCAACACCTGCCACGACGTCGGCGCGCGCCAGCGTGTGCGCCGCTGCGAGCCGCTCGACGGGGATGAGCGCCCTGCGGTCGAGGGCGATCCCGCCCGCGAGGCGGATCTCTCGGAGCTGCGCCACGAGCTTGCCGCGGAGCTGGCGGGCCTCTCCCACGAGCAGGCGAGCGTGGTCGTGCTGAAGGACGCGCTGGGCTTCTCCTTCGCAGAGATCTCGGAGCGGTCCGGGATGCCGGTCGGGACCGCGAAGTGCTACGCGCACCGCGCCCGAGCCGGCCTGCGCGCGCGGCTCACGAACCAATCCGCCGCGTGAGGAGGCGTCGCTTGCGATGCCGACCTCAGGACGCGCGGGCTTTGCCCGTGCGTCCGTCTGAAATGACCGGTCGACGCGCTCGTCAATGGGAGGTTGCGCCGTGACACCCTGAACCGTGAGGAGATCGAGGCGATCCTGCCCCACCGGGAGCCGTTCCTGCTGATCGACGAGGTGCTGGAGCTCGAGCCCGGCGAGCGGGTGGTCGCGCGCAAGACGGTTCGGCCGGACGAGTGGTACCTGGCCGGCCACTTCCCGGGGCGGCCGGTGATGCCCGGCGTCCTGATCGTCGAAGGCATGGCGCAGACCGGCGCGGTCGCGGTGCTCTCGCAGGAGGAGAACCGCGGGCGGCTCGCGCTCTTCGCCGGGATCGACGACGTGCGCTTCAAGCGAATCGTCGAGCCGGGGGACGAGCTCGTGTACGAGTGCAAGATCGAAGCTGTGCGGGGGCCGATCGGAAAGGGCAAGGCGACGGCGAAGGTCGACGGCCAGCTCGCCGCGCGGGGGACGCTCACCTTCGCGGTGGAGCGATGAGCGTGAGCTCGTCGCTCCAGCGCAGTGGAAGGGTCCCGGGAAACCGGGAGGTTTCCCGCCTGGCAATCCCGGCCTTGCGCGGCGATGAGAGCGGCGCGCGAGGTTGGGCGTGCTCGGAGGAAGAAGGGGGCTCACGGGGGAAACATGGTTTCCCCCGTGGGAGCGAGCCGAAGGCGAGCGACGCGGTGGAGCAGACGTGATCGGCACCGCGAACGGCGCCGCGATCTCGATCACCGGGCTCGGCTCCTACGTGCCCGAGCGCGTGCTGACGAACGACGAGCTCTCGACGATGATGGACACCTCCGACGAGTGGATCCGCGAGCGCACCGGCATCCGCGAGCGGCGGATCGCTGGGCCCGAGCAGGCGCTCTCCGATCTCTGCCTGCCGGCCGCGCTGGAGGCGCTGGCCGACGCCGGCCTCGAGGGCTCGCAGATCGACCTGATCATCGTCGCGACCGTGACTCCCGACATGGCGTTCCCGTCCACCGGCGCGATCCTCGCCGACCGCCTCGGCGCCTGCGACGCGGCCGCCTACGACCTCTCGGCCGGCTGCACCGGGTTCATGTACGCGGTCGCGCAGGGGTACGGGATGCTCGCCGGCGGGCTCGCGCAGCGGGCGCTCGTCGTCGGCGGCGACGTGCTCTCGAGGATCCTCGACTGGAGCGACCGCGGGACCGCGGTGCTGTTCGGGGACGGCGCCGGCGCGGTCGTGCTCGAGCGGGTCGGCGAAGGCGGCTTCCTCGGCTTCGAGCTTGGGGCCGACGGCTCGGGCGGGCCGCAGCTCTACCTGCCCGCAGGCGGCTCCCGCACCCCGGCGAGCGCCGAGTCGGTCGCGGCCAAGCAGCACTTCGTGCAGATGAACGGGCGCGAGGTCTTCAAGTTCGCGACGCGCGTGCTGGTGGCCTCGGCGGAGGCCGTGCTGGCCGAGTGCGGGCGCACCATCGACGACGTGGACGTCTACGTGCCGCACCAGGCGAACGTGCGGATCATCGAGTACGCGCGGGACAAGCTGGGTATTCCGGAGGAGAAGGTCGTGATCGACGTCGACCGCTACGGCAACACGTCCTCCGGGTCGATTCCGCTCGCGCTCGCGGACGCGAAGGCCGACGGACGCCTGCGGACTGGCAAGCTCGTGCTGATGACGGGAATGGGTGCCGGGCTCACGTGGGGCTCCGGTTTGATCGAATGGACAGACGGAGGACGAGGATGAGCGTCGAGAAGATCGCATTCTGCTTTCCTGGCCAGGGCTCGCTCGAAGTGGGCATGGGCCGCGAGATCGCGCGGGCGGTGCCCGAGGCGATGGACGTCTTCGTGCGGGGGAGCGAGGCCTCGGGCCTCGACCTCGTGCGGCTCTGCTTCGAGGCGCCCGAGGAGGAGCTCGTGAAGACGGAGGTGCAGCAGCCGGCGCTCGTCGCCACGAGCCTGGCGGTGCTCGCGGCGCTTCGCAGCTACGGCTACCGGCCGGACTTCGTCGTCGGCCACTCGGTCGGCGAGTTCGCCGCGCTGGCGGCCGCCGAAGCGCTCGGGGTCGAGGAGGCGATCGCGCTCGTCCGCGAGCGCGGCCTGGCAATGGCCGCGGCCGCCCAGGAGAACCCCGGTTCGATGGCGGCGATCCTCGGGCTCGAGGACGAGGTGGTCGAGGACCTCTGCGCCCGCATCTCCCGCGTCTGGCCGGCGAACTACAACTGCCCCGGCCAGATCGTCATCTCCGGCGAGAACCCGGCGGTGGACGAGTGCTGCACGGAGGCGCAGCTCCAGGGAGCGCGGCGGACGGTCAAGCTCCGCGTCTCGGGCGCCTTCCACAGCCCGCTGATCGAGCATGCCGCCGAGCGGCTGCGGCCGGCGGTCGAGCGGGTGCGCTTCGCCGAGCCGATCGCGCCCTTCATCTCGACCGTGACCGCGAAGATCGAGCCCGCGCAACGGATGGCGGCGCTGCTGATCGAGCAAATAACGGCGCCGGTCAAGTTCACCCAGGCGGCGCGCGAGTTGATGCGGCAGGGCGTCAAGGTCTTCGTCGAGGTCGGTCCCGGCAACGTGCTCAGCGGTTTACTGAAGAGGATCGACAGAAGCGTGAAGGCGATCCCGGTGGGCGACCTCGCCTCGCTCGAGAAGCTGCGGGAGATCCTCGGCCCTGTCTGACCCGTTTTGTTCGCTCGACGGTAAGACGGCTCTGGTGACCGGCGGCTCGCGGGGGATCGGCCGGGCGATCGCGCTCGAGCTCGGCCGGGCCGGGGCGCCAGGTCGTGGTCGGCTACCGCTCCGGCGCCGACGAGGCCGAGGCGGTGGCGAACGAGGCCGGCGGACGCGCAGTGCAGGCGGACGTCGCCGCTCCCGAGGACGCGAAGCGCCTCGTCGAGGAGGCGGGCGACCTCGACATCCTCGTCAACAACGCGGGCCTCACGCGCGACGGCGTGCTCGCGCGGATGTCCGACGCGGACTGGCGGGACGTGATCGAGACGAACCTCTCGTCGGTCTTCTACACCTGCCGCGCGGTGACGCGCGGGATGATGAAGAAGCGGGCCGGCTCGATCGTGAACGTCTCGTCGATCGTCGGCCTGCACGGCAACTGGGGCCAGACGAACTACGGCGCCTCGAAGGCGGGGATCATCGGCTTCACCAAGTCGCTGGCGCGCGAGCTCGGCAGCCGCAACGTGCGCGCCAACGTGGTCGCGCCGGGCTACGTGAACACGCGCCTGACCGACGTGCTTCCGGAGGAGGCGCGCGAGGCGATGCTCGCGAACACGCCGCTCGGCCGTCTCGGCGATCCGGAAGACATCGCCGGGGCGGTACGCTTCCTCTGCTCCGACGAGGCCTCGTTCATCACGGGCGAAGTGCTGCTCGTCGACGGCGGTCTGGGAATGTGAACAACGGGGCACTCAACGGCAGGCGCAGGGTCGTGATCACCGGCCTCGGCGCCCTGACCCCGCTCGGCAACGACGTCGAGTCGAGCTGGGAGAACCTGCTCGCGGGGCGATCCGGCGCGGGCCCGATCACGCAGTTCGACTCGAGTGACTTCTACGTCCACTTCGCCTGCGAGGTGAAGGGCTTCGACGCGACCGACTTCATCGAGCGGAAGCAGACGCGGCGCATGGACCGCTTCGCGCACCTGATCGTGGCCGCCGCGCGGATGGCCGAGCAGGACGCCGGGCTCGACATCGCCAGGGAGCCGGACCGGATCGGAGCCGCGATCGCGACCGGGATCGGCGGCCTGAAGGCCTTTCAGGACTGCCATTCCGAGCTGCTCGAGCGCGGGCCGGACCGCGTCAACCCGTTCTCGATTCCGGAGATCATCCCGAACATGGGTGCGGCCTGGGTCTCGATGCAGCTCGGGACGCAGGGGCCGCTGAGCTCGCAGTGCACGGCCTGTGCGGCTTCGAACATGGCGCTCGGAGAGGGCGCGGACGCGATCCGGCTCGGCCGGGCGGACGTGATGCTCTGCGGCGGCACCGAGGCGCCTGTGACCGAGGTCGGCATCGCGGGCTTCACCGCGATGCGGGCTTTGTCGCGGCGCAACGACGCGCCGGAGAAGGCGAGCAGGCCCTTCGACGCCGAGCGCGACGGGTTCGTGATGGGCGAGGCGGGCGCCGTCTTGGTGCTCGAGGAGCTCGAGCACGCACGTGCCCGCGGCGCGAAGATCTACGCGGAGCTGCTCGGCTACGGCGTCTCGTCGGACGCGCGGCACATCACCGAGCCCGATCCGACCGGCCAGAACCCGGCTCGCGCCATGACCATGGCCTTCGGCGACGCCGGGATCGAGCCGGAGGAGGTCGACTACATCAACGCGCACGGCACCTCGACGCCCGTGGGCGACGCGAGCGAGACGCGGGTGCTGAAGATCGCCCTCGGCGAGGAGAACGCGCGCAAGACGCCGGTCTCGTCGACCAAGGGCGCGACCGGCCACTGCCTCGGCGCCGCCGGCGCGGTCGAGGCGATCTTCACGACGCTGGCCGTGAAGCGCGGCGCGATGCCGCCGACGATCAACTACGAGCAGCCCGACCCGGAATGCGATCTCGACTACATCCCGAACGAGTCGCGCGAGGCCGACGTCCGCGTCGGGGTCTCGAACTCGTTCGGCTTCGGCGGCCACAACGCCACGGTCGTGATCCGGCGCTTCGAGGACTAGCGCAGCCCGGCTCGGTAGACGAGGCCGCTGTGGACGAATCGCTACACATGCGGCGCGCTTTCCCCTTGACCATTACCGGGGTCTGACCCCGGTTTCGGCGCTTCGGAGCCTAGGCCGCGCAGGCCCTGGCGTAGAAGTCCAGGTACTGGGCGAAGTGCGCGTCCCAGTACCGGCTGTCGTGTTGGCCCGGCCAGACGTGGAAGCTGACGTCCGCGCCGTCGGTTTGGAGCTCGCGGGCTAGAGTCGCCGCGGCCGGGCGAAGGTGGTCCCGGTTGCCGACGTCGATCCAGAGCGGCGCGTCGTACGGCGAGCTGTGCCGCGCGATCCCGATCAGGTCGTGCCGCGTGAAGTCCGCGGCGCTGTCGAAGGCGACCGAGGCGTCGGGCGAGCCGCGGAAGAAGACGGCCGGCGAGTGCCCTCCGACCGCGCAGAACCGGTGGGGCGCTCGGCCGAGGTCGAGCGCGCCGAAGCCGCCCATCGAGATTCCGCCGATCGCGACCCGGTGCGGGTCGGCGCCGGAGCGTCGGAGCGCGGCCGGGATCGCCTCTTGCAGCACGTAAGAGCCCCAGGGCCCCTCGGTGCCGTTGTGCCACCAGCCCGTGTCGCCCTCGGGGAGCAGCACGACCGGCGCACGATCGCCGAGCCCGCGCAGGGCGGAGAGAAACGCGCCGCTGAGCGTGTCGCTCGGGCTCGCGCCGTAACCGTGGAGGAAGACGAGCAGCGGCCGTCCCTTTCCCCCGCCCGCCGGTGTGACCAACTCCTCGTACAGCGCTCGGCCCATCAGCTTGCTCTCGAGTTCGAAGTTGACGACCTTCGGCGGCCCCGCGACCTTTGGCCTCGCCGAGCCGCACGCGCCGGCGCAGAGGACGACCGCGAGAGCGGCGAGCGAGAACGCCAGACGCCTTCGCATCCGGCCGATGCTAGCCGCGCGCGTCGGCCTCGGTAAGCTCGCCGGGTGGCGAAGGACCGGTGGGCGACCTTCGACTGCTACGGGACGCTGATCGATTGGAACGGCGGCATCCGCGGCGAGCTTGCGCGCGTCTTCGGCGCGGAGCGCGCGGACGAGCTGCTCGCCCGCTACCACGAGCTCGAGCCGCAGCTCGAGGCCGACGGCACGCGCTCCTACCGCGAGGTGCTGACCGAGGCGATGCGCGAGCTCGGCGCGCCGGCCGGCGAGGAGGACGCGCTCGCGCGCTCGCTCCCGTCCTGGACGCCCTTCCCCGAGGTTCCGGCCGCGCTGAAGCAAGCGCGGGGCCGCGGCTGGAAGCTCGCGATCCTCTCCAACACCGACCGCGACTTCATCGAGGCGTCCATGGCGCAGCTCGGGGTCCCGTTCGAGCTCGCGATCGTCGCCTCCGAGATCGGTTCCTACAAGCCGGCGCTCGGCCACTGGCACGCGTTCGAGCGCGAGACCGGCCTCCTGCCGGACGTCCACGTCGCGGCGAGCCTCTTCCACGACATCGCTCCGTCGAACGATCTCGGGCTGAAGTCGATCTGGATCAACCGACTCGGCGAAACCCCGGGGCCCGAGCCCACGCGCGTACTGCCGGATCTGAACGGGCTCGCCGAGACCCTCGGCGAAGTGGCGTGACCGCACGGCTCCGCGACCCGACCGAGGCCGACGCGCCGGCGCTTGCGGACCTGCTGCAGCGGCACGCGCGGGCGAACTTCGGCGAGGAGGAGATGAGTGAGGACGAGGTGCGTAGCTGGCTTCGCCTGCCGAACCTCTGGATCCAGGTCGCGGAGCGCCAGGGCGAGCTGGTGGGGTACATCGACATGTCGATCGACAACGGCCGCTTCGACATCGATGCGCGCACGCTCGAGCCCGAGGTCGCGCGGCTGATGCTCGATGCTGCGGGCGCCGAGGCTCGCAACCGGTCGGCCAAGCCGCGGGTGCGCGCCTTCGTTCAGGGCGACGACTCGGCCGCGCGCCAATTCTTCGCCGACGCTGACGACTGGCGCGTGATCCGGCACGCGTTCCAGATGCGGATCGACTTCGACGGTGAGCTCCCCGAGCCCGAATGGCACGAAGGGCTGACGCTGAGGAACTTGCACGATGGCGAGGAGGAGCGCGTCTGGACCGCCGCCAACGACGCGTTCGCCGACCACTGGGACTTCCACCCGCGGCCGTTCGACGAGTGGATGGCGTTCCACAAGGATCCGCACCGCTTTGACCCCTCGCTCTGGTGGCTTGTCGAGGACGGCGAGGAGCTGGCGGCGGTCTCGGTCAACTCGTGGCACTCGTCCGGTGACCCGCACTACGGCTGGATCCACATTCTCGGCACGCGGCCGCCGTGGCGGCGCCGCGGCCTCGCGACTGCCCTCCTGCTGCACTCCTTCCGCGACTTCCGCGAGCGCGGGGCGACCCGCGTCGGCCTGGGCGTCGACGGCGAGAACACCACAGGGGCGGTTCGGCTCTACGAGAGCGTTGGCATGCACGTCGCGCGCCGTAACGACATCTACGAGAGGACCGCGTGAGCCGTCTGCGGGCGCGCTGTCCCGACTGCAACACCTTCACCGCGGTGGCGCTCGGACCGCGCTACGAGTGCCACGCCTGCGGGCGGGAGTTCGCCGCCGGGATGGTGCGCGTGCCCCGGGCCTGGGGCGACGGCGGCGAGACGATGGCCGAGGCCGCGCGGCTGCCGTTCCCGTATCCCGAGGCCGCCGTCGTCGAGGAGGACACCCTCGGCGAACAGACGCTCGCGGTCGCGTCCGAGCTCCCAGAGCGCCCGCTCGTCCTCGGCGGCTGCTGCTGTTCGCACATCGGCGCGGTCGAGGCGCTCGCCGCGCGCCACGGGCGCATCGCGGTGGTCTGGTTCGACGCGCACGGCGACCTGAACACGCCCGAGACCTCGCCCTCCGGGAACCTCTGGGGGATGCCGCTGAGGATCATTCTCGACTCCGGTGCCGTCGATTCGCAGGACGTGCTCCTGCTCGGGGCGCGCAACCTCGACCCGCCCGAGGAGGAGCTGATCGCCTCGATCGGCCTCCGCACACAACCGGACGAGCTCGAGGCCGCGCTCGAGGGAACGGAGGGCGTCTACGTCGCGCTGGACGTCGACGTGCTCGACCCGGAGGGGATCACCTCGTTCATGCCCGAGCCGGGCGGGCTCTCGCTCGACGAGACCGAGCGGTTCCTGCGCGCGATCGCCGGGCGGCGGCCGATTTTGGGCGCCGGCCTGAGCGGCCTGGCCGCCGAGCCCTCCAACGTCGAGCCCGCAACGCGGCTGCTGGCTGCCCTGGCCCTGTAACTCCCAGGAAGGGGACCGGGTCTAAACTCGCGGACGTGTCCGAGCGCATCGACGTCTCGATCGAGCACAAGCACGCGCCGCAGGAGGACGGTGGGCGCCCGCATCCGAACACGTGCCCAAGCTGCGGCTCGCACTACCGCGACGACGAGCTCGAGGCGAACCTGCGCGTCTGCACCCAGTGCGGGTACCACTTTCCGGTGCACGCGCGCGAGCGGATCCGCCAGCTGACCGACCCGGACAGCTTCGGCGAGGAGGCGTCCGATCTGCGCTCGGACGACCCGCTCGGCTTCTTCGACCTGCGCCCGTACACCGAGCGGCTGGCCGAGGCCGAGCTCTCGACCGGGCTGGGCGAGGCGATGGTGATCGGCCGGGCGGCGATCGACGAGCAGCCCTGCGAGTTGGCCGTGATGGAGTTCGGGTTCATGGGCGGCTCGATGGGCCGCGTCGTCGGCGAGAAGTTTGTGACCGCCTGCGAGAGCGCCGCCGAACAGGGCGTGCCGCTCGTCTCGGTCACGGCTTCCGGGGGCGCGCGCATGCAGGAGGGAATCCTGTCGCTGATGCAGCTGCCGAAGACCGTCTGCGCCGTCGAGGACCTGCGCGACTCGGGCGGCACGCTGATCAGCGTGATGGCGCACCCGACGACGGCCGGCGTCCTCGCGAGCTTCGCCAGCCTCGGCGACGTGATCGTGGCCGAGCCGGGCGCGCTGCTCTCGTTCACCGGCCCGCGGGTCGTCCAGCAGACGACGCGCGAGAAGCTGCCCGACGACTTCGGCCTGGCCGAGTCGAACTACCGCCACGGCCACGTCGACGCGATCGTCCCCCGACCCGAGCTGCGCGCGACCGTCGCCCGGCTGCTGAGGCTCTTCGGCAATGGCGCGTGAGGCCGAGGTCAGGCTGCTCGGGCAGCTGAGCCGCCTCCGGAGCCTGCCGCTCCTGCGCGGCGCGCGGCTTTCGGGCGAGCTCGACCGGCTGCAGAAGCAGCTCGAACGGCTCGTCGACGAGCCGAGCGACGAGGAGATCTGGCGCTCCGTCGAGCTGGCGCGCAACCCTGACCGCCCGTACGCGCTCGACTACGTGGAGCGGCTGCTCGACGACTGGTTCGAGCTGCACGGCGACCGCGCGCACGGCGACGACGCGGCGGTGGTGGCCGGGCTGGGGCGCTTCCACGGCAGGACGGTCGTGCTGATCGGGAACCAGAAGGGCCGCGACGTGAAAGAGCGGACGAAGCGCAACTTCGGCATGGCCTACCCCGAGGGCTACGGCAAGGCGATGCGCGCGATGGAGCTCGCCGACCGGCACGGCTTCCCGCTGCTGACGCTGATCGACATTCCGGGCGCCTACCCGGGCGTGACCGCGGAGCAGCACGGCCAGGGCGGCGCGATCGCGCGCTCGCAGGCGCTGATGGCGAGGCTGCGCGTCCCGACCGTCGCCTGCATCATCGGCGAGGGCGGCTCCGGCGGGGCGATCGCGACCGCGGTCGCCGACCGGGTCCTGATGCAGGAGAACGCGATGTACACCGTCATCTCGCCGGAGGGCTGCGCGGCGATCCTCTGGCGCGACGCGGGGGAGGCCAAGAAGGCGGCGGCGGCCTTCAAGCCCGACGCCGGCCACTGCCTCGAGCTGGGCGTCATCGACGCGGTCGTCCCGGAGCCCGAAGGCGGCGCGCAGACCGATTTCGAGGGGGCTGCGCGGCTGCTCGGTGACGCTCTGGCGGAGTCGCTCGAGCTCCTGGACGGAATGAGCGGTGAGGAGCTCCGCCGGCGTCGCCGTGTGCGTTTCCGCACAATTGGCCAGGTCGCTGCTGCGCCCTAGCTCCCGCTTGGAAACCGGGTTTAGCTGCGCTTTTCCACATGATCCACAGGCTTATCCCCCACCCGTACACATGTCGAGGCCAGCTTGTAGCCGGCCTCGGCCACAACTTTCCGTTGGGTGGAGAAGCGTTGTAATGCGGACGCCTATCGCTTGAGAATCGTCCTACCGCGCCTGCCGCAACCGTAAACGCGAACGTGTAGAAAGGCCCTGTGAGCTTGCGCGAGTACGAGCGGAAGCGCGACCGCAAGAAGACGCCTGAGCCGTTCGGCGGCAAGCGCCGCGCGAAGGCTCCGATCTTCGTCGTCCAGCGCCACGACGCGCGCCGGCTCCACTACGACTTTCGCCTCGAGCGCGACGGCGCGCTCGCCAGCTGGGCCGTGCCGAAGGGCGTGCCGCTCGAGCCCGGCCAGCAGCACCTGGCCGTGCACGTCGAGGACCACCCGCTCGACTACGCGACCTTCGAGGGCGAGATTCCCAAGGGCGAGTACGGCGCCGGCACGGTCGAGATCTGGGACTCCGGGACCTACGAGCTGGTCGAGGAGAAGCGCGACGGCGGCCTGACCGTCCGGCTACACGGCAAGAAGCTCGACGGCCTCTGGACGCTCGTTCCGGCGCACCTCGACGGCAAGGAGCAGAACTGGCTGATCCTGCGCAAGCGCGAAGACGGCGCCGCCGCGGCCTCCGGCCGGAAGTACGCGCCGATGCTCGCCGTCCTCGAGGACGAGAAGCACATGCCGCGCGGCGAGGGGTGGGAGTTCGAGATCAAGTGGGACGGCTACCGGATCGTCTCGCGCGTGGCGGGCGGCGAGGCCGAGCTGCGCACGCGCAAGGACCAGGACTACACACAGCGGTTCGCCAACGTCGCCAAGGAGCTCGTCAAGGCGCTGAAGACCCCGGACTGCGTGGTCGACGGCGAGGTCTGCGCGCTCGACGAGGAGGGCCGCCCGAGCTTCTCGGCGATGCAGCAGGCGAAGCCCGGCACGCCGATCGTCTACTACGTCTTCGACCTGCTCGAGGTCGAGGGCGAGCCGGTCATCGACCTGCCGCTCTCGGAGCGTCGCGCGCGTCTGCGGAAACTGCTCGACAAGCGCAACCGAACGGTGCAGTTCTCCGAGTCGTTCGACGACGGCCCGGCGCTGCTCGCGGCCGCGAAGGAGCAGCGGCTCGAGGGCGTGATGGGCAAGCGGCTCGAGTCGCGCTACCAGCCGGGCAAGCGCTCGCGCGACTGGCTCAAGTTCAAGGCGCACGCCGAGCAGGAGTTCGTGATCGCCGGCTACACGCGCGGCCAGGGCCGGCGCGAGGGCTCGTTCGGCGCGCTGGTTCTCGGCGCCTACGAGGGCGGCGAGCTGGGGTGGGTCGGCAACGTCGGCACCGGCTTCGACGAGGCGGAGATCGAGCGGCTCCTGGCGAAGCTGCGCCCGCTCGCGCGCAAGACCTCGCCCTTCGCGCACGAGCCGAAGATGCCGCGCGTCCGAAAGGGCGACGTCGTCTGGGTCGAGCCGAACCTCGTCGCCGAGGTCTCGTTCGCCGAGTTCACGCACGACGGCCGCCTCCGCGCGCCGGTCTACCTTGGCTTGCGCGACGACAAGGACCCGAGCGAGGTCCGGCGCGAGCTCGCCCAGCCCATTCCCGAGGTGATCAAGAAGGGCAAGCGCGTCCTGCGGCTCTCGAACCTCGACAAGGAGTTCTGGCCGGACGAGGGGATCACCAAGGGCGACCTGCTCGCGTTCTACCGCGACGTCGCGTCGGTCGTCGTCCCGCACCTGCGCGACCGGCCGTTCACGATGAAGCGTTATCCCGACGGCTGGCAGGGCAAGCACTTCTTCCAGAAGGACAAGCCGGCCGGGATGCCCGACTGGATCCCGACGGTGAGCATCGAGGTGACCGGCCGCGAGCGCCCGCGGCAGCGGCGGCGGATCGACGCCCCGCTCGTGAACGACGAGCTGGCGTTGCTCTGGATGGCGAACATGGCCTGCATCGACCTGAACACGTGGTACTCGCGGGTCGACAGGCTCGACCGGCCCGACTTCGTCCTCTTCGACCTCGACCCCTCGCCCGACGTCGGCTTCCGCGAGACGGTTCAGGTCGCGCTGCTCGTCAAGGAGGCGCTGGACACGGTCGGGCTCGAGTCGTTCTGCAAGACGAGCGGCGCGGACGGGATCCACGTGCTCGTGCCGATCGAGCGGCGCTCGACCTACGAGGACACGCGTCAGTTCGCCGAGATCGTCGCCGGCGCGCTGGCCTCGACGTACCGGGGCCTGGTCACGACCGAGTGGTCGAAGGCGAAGCGCCGCGGGGTGCTGATCGACGCCAACCAGAACGGCGAGGGCAAGACGATCGCGTCGGTCTACTCGGTGCGCCCGAAGGAGGGCGCGCCGGTTTCGACGCCGCTGCGCTGGGACGAGGTGGACGAGTCACTCGACCCGGCCGCGTTCACGATGGACGTGGTGCGCAGGCGGGTGGCCGAGCACGGCGACCTCTTCGAGGGCGTGCTCACGACGCGCCAGTCGCTGAGCAAGGCGCTGAAGGCGCTGCAGTGATCAGAGGTCGCGGCGGCTGAAGCCGAAGGCGGCGACCGCGGCGAGGATCAGGAAGTAGCCCGCGGCCCACAGGCGCACCAAGGGGCCGCCGGTGTAGCCGCCGCCGAAGGGGCCGAGCTCGAGCAGGAAGCCGGTCAGTCCGGTCGTCCTCGAGACGATCTCTCGCAGCGCGTCCTGGTAGAGGCCCTCGAACGGGATCAGGTAGGCGGCGACCTTCGCCGCACGCTCGAGGCCGTGCGAGTTGAGCGCCGTGGCCGATCGTGCCGAGCAGGCCGGCGACGAGGCCTGCGCCGAAGACCATGAAGACGGCGATGCCGTTCGCCGTCGAGGAGAGGAAGACCGAGCCGAGCAGCGACATCGCGGCGACCAGCGCGACCGCGGCGGCGAGCTCGACGCCGGGCGACACGACGTGGTCGGGCCACCAGTGGCCGGTCAGCCCGGTGATCAGCATCGACGCGACGTACACGATGCCGACGTACGGGGCGCAGACCGCGACCGCGCCGAGCCAGCGCGCGAACAGCAGCGTCGAACGGCCGATCGGCCTGACGACGAGCGGCTGCAGCAGCCCGCGCTCCGCGTCGCCGCGGACGACGCCGAGCGTCAGGAAGATCGCGAGCACGGTGCCGAGGAAGAGCGTCCCGAACATCGCGAGCCCGAAGACGGTTGCGCCGACGAACGTGCGCGCATCCACTCCCACCGGCGGGCCGACGTTGCCGAGGTTCTCGTACAGGAAGTGCACCCCCAGCCAGTAGAGCGTCAGGAAGCCGACCGTCAGGATCAGCACGACGCCGAAGACCTTGCGCCGAAGCGCCTCGCGCAGGCCGTAGCCGGCGATCGTCAGCACCGAGTTCAGGATGACTCGCCTCCGACGGCCTCGAGGTAGGTGTCCTCGAGCGTCGAGGTGAGGACGCGTGCCTCGTAGATCTTCCGTCCCGCGGCGACGAGCTCCTCGACCAGGCGCGGGACGTCCTCGCGGCCGGCGCCCTCGAACAGGCGCACGCCTTCGTCGGTCTCGATCTCGACCCCGCGCGGCTTGGCGAGCTCCGCCGGCGAGCCCTCCGTCACCAGCTTGCCGCGGAGGAGGATCGCGACGCGGTCGCAGACGAGCTCGATCTCGCTCAGCAAGTGTGAGTTCAGCAGCACGGAGATCCCGCGGCCGCGCAGCTCCTCCAGCAGCTCGCGGACCGTCCGGCGGCCGACCGGGTCGAGCGCGCTCGTCGGCTCGTCCAGGAGCAGGAGCGGCGGGGAGCCCACCAGCGCCTGGGCGATCCCGAGCCGCTGCTGCATGCCCTTCGACATCTCCTCGACGCGGCGGTCGTGCGCGTCCGCGAGGCCGACGAGCTCCAGGAGCTCCGTGCGCTCGGCCGCGCCCCCGTGCGAGCCGGCCAGCCGCTGGTGCAGCTCGAGCACCTCGTCGCCGGAGGCCCAGCCCGGGAAGCGGAACAGCTCGGCCAGGTAGCCGAGCGAGCGGCGCGCCTCGCGCGACCCGGCGCGCAGGCCGCAGATCTCCGCGCTCCCGGCCGAGGGGCGGACGAGCCCGCAGACGATCTTGACGAGCGTCGACTTGCCGGCGCCGTTCGGCCCGAGCAGGCCGACCAGCTCGCCCTCCGCGACCTCGAGGTCGACTCCGCCCAGCGCCTCGACGGTTCCGTAGCGCTTCGCCAGCCCGCGGACTCTGAGGGCGGTCACGGAGCCGGGTGCCCGGGCCATGCCGCCACGCTACCGGGCGGTCGGCAGGAGGGAGCCGACCCGCTAGCGGAGCTGCGAGCCGGCGTCCCAGCGGGTGGGATCGAAGCCGAAGGTCGTGACCAGGTTCGGCTTGGCGGCGGACTCGGCTGCGGCGCGGGCCTCGCTGTACATCCAGACCGTCTCGCGCGTCTCGCCGTCGACGCGCTGGATCTCGAGGGCCTCGGGCTCGTTCCCGTCCAGGTACTCGAAGGCGAAGTCGGCGGACTCGAGGAAGTTGTGGCTCTCGTAGAGCACGGCCTTCATCAGGTAGCTCGGCTCGAGGACGACGTTGCAGACCTGGTAGACCGGCTCGCCCGGCGCGGGAGGCCGGATCACGGTCTCCAGCTCGACGCCGGGGTCGGCGAGCTCGACGCCGTGCTGCTCGGCGAGCGCGCGGGCGAGCTCGGGGCCGGAGACGTAGTCGCCTTCGACCAGGATCTCGCCGAGCCGCGAGCCCTCGCGCCGGAGCTGCTGCGCCAGGGCCTGCTCGAGCTCGAGCTCGGTGAGGTAGCCCTTCTCGACGAGCAGCCGTCCGAGCGGGCGCCACGGTGGCGAGGCTTCGCCCGGCGCGCTCTCGAGGACTCGGCCGGGGTCGGTCTCGTGTGACGGCGCGGCCCGGCTCTTGGGACGCAGCTCGACGCCGTGCTGCTCGGACAGCGCGCGCGCGAGCGAGAGCCCCGTCAGGTACCCGGAGTACACGAGGATCTGGCCGAGGAGGCGGCCGCTCCGTCGCTGCTCGGCCAGCGCCAGGTCGAGCTGGTCAGAGCTGAGGACGCCCTGCTGGACGAGGAGCGTCCCGAGAGGCTGCCAGGGAAAGTGGGCTCCCGTCATCGCAGCTTCCTGTATCGGCAGGCCGGGCTAGGTGGGTGAGGCTCGGCGCGAGGGCCGCCTACGGCGGTCCAGGCTTCTCACGGCTGGTGTTTCGACCGGTCATTTCCGACGGACGCCCGGTCAAGCCCGTGCGTCCTGAGGCGGCACCGCAAGCGGTGCCTTGGCCGGCTTGATGAACTTGAGGTAGTAGCCGAGCTCGTCGAAGCCGAGGCGCCGGTAGAGCTCCTTCGGCCAGTCCTCGTAGTCGGCGACCAGGCAGACGAACTCGGCGCCGTCGCGGCGGGCCTCGGCGATCGCGGCCAGGACGACGGCGGTGGCGTAGCCACGACCACGGTGCTCGTGCAGGGTGCCGACGTCCTCGACCTGCGCCTCGGTCCCGTCCTGGTAGAGGTCGGTGTAGCTGACCGGCGCGCCGTCCATCTCGACCGCGAAGTAGCGGACGGTCATCCGCTCGGCGATGCGGTGCTTGCCGGCGAAGAGCTGCTCCATCACCTCGGGCGCCGCCCAGGGCTGGCCGGCAACGACCTGGTAGCGCGCCGGCCGCAGCGCCTGCTCCTCGACCTCGACCACCGGGACCGGCGGCGCCTCGCGGTCGGGCTCGCGCCGCTGGGCCATCACGACCACGCGGTTGACCCGCCAGCCGCGCTCCTTGAAGAAGGGGGCCAGCCGCTCGCCGACCTCCGCGTCGGGGACGAAGATCGCCCGCCGGCCGAGCCGCTCGGCCTCGGCTCGCACGGTCTCCCCGTCGGCCTCGCGCTCGACGCGCAGGAAGTTCGAGTCGAGGCGCCGTGGGAGGCTGTCGACGAAGACTGCGGTGCCGACGGACGAGGGCTCCGAGCGATCGCCGGCCATGTCGCCGCGCTCGAGGAAGGCGTAGACGCGCTCTAGGCATCGCTTGCGATGCCTAGCGTCAGGATGCGTCATCGCCGAGCCCCCGCGGGTGGCCGAGCATCCCGAGCTCGGCGATGTCGCGCTGGAAGAAGAGCGCCACCGTCCAGTCGACGACCACGCGCAGCTTCCGGGAGAACAGCGGCAGCTGGAAGAGGTGGTACGTCCTCGTCACGAACCAGCCGAGAAAGCCGGTCAGGCGCAGGCCGGGCACGGCGGCGATGCCCTTGTAGCGGCCGAGGGTCGCGACCTGGCCGAGCGTGCGATAGCGGTACGGCTGCGGCTCGCCGCGGAGGTTCTTTGCCAGGCGACGCGCCTGGCGGAGGGCGTGCTGCGAGGTCGGCGGGTCGGGCAGCCCCGGCGAGGCCAGGTTGGGCACGAGCGCGCAGTCGCCGAGCGCCCAGACGTTCTCGTGACCCTCGACTCGTAGGGTCTCGTCGACGCGGCACGCGATGGCGCTCGTCCAGCGGCAGGCCGAGCCCCGCCAGCAGCGGGTTGGCGCGGACGCCGGCGGTCCAGACCAGCGTCGCGGTCGGGATCCGCGTGCCGTTCGAAAGGATCGCGGCCTCGGCGTCGACCGACTCGAGTGTCGTCGAGACGTGGATCTCGATCCCGCGCTTCGTCAGTTGCTCGGCTGCGTAGTCGCCGAGGCGGCTCGGGATCTCCGGGAGGATCTTCGGCGCCGCGTCGACGAGCACCCACCGGCGCGGGCGGCCGCGCAGCTCGGGGTAGTGGCGCATCGCGTCGGAGACGAGGTCGGAGAGCTCGGCGAGCGCCTCGACGCCCGCGTAGCCGGCGCCGACGAAGACGAAGGTCAGGTGCCGTGCCGCCGAGTCCTCGCCGGCCATCGCCGCGGCCTCGAGCTGGCCGAGCACGTGGTTGCGCAGGGCGATCGCGTCGGCAAGGTCCTTGAAGCCCAGCCCGTGCTCCGCCAGCCCGGGGATCGGAAGCGTCCGGGCGATCGAGCCGAGCGCCAGCACCAGGTGGTCATAGCCGACCTCGAAGGGGCCGTCCGCCGAGTCGACCGCGACCGTGCGTTTGGCGGCGTCCAGGCCGGTGATGCTGCCGAGCAGGAACTCCGAGTGCGGGCACATCAGGCGCAGCGGCACGACCACGTGGCGCGGCTCGAGCGTTCCGGATGCGGCCTCCGGGAGCAGCGGCGTGAAGAGCATGAAGTTCTCGGGGCTGACGATCGTTGCGCCGGCCTTGCCGAGGTAGCGTGCGACGTAGGCCCCGGCGAAGCCGCCGCCGGCGATCAGGGTCCCGCCTCGCGCAGTTCGCGCCACGGCTCTACTATCGCGCGGTGGCAGGGGTGCAGGTCGCAGTGGTGGGCAGCGGGAGCGAGCACGAGGGGCGCGCCGAGGAGGTCGGCCGGCTGCTGGCCGAGCGCGGCTGCACCGTGGTGACCGGCGGCGGCGGCGAGGTGATGGCGGCCGCGGCGCGCGGGGCGAAGTCGGCGGGTGGGACGACGATCGGGATCCTCCCAGGCGAGCGGCGGCGCGAAGGCAACGAGTGGCTCGACCACGAGGTCGTGACCGGGATTGGTCACGCTCGCAATCTCGTCGTCGTCGCCTCGGGCGACGCCGTGATTGCGGTCGGCGGCAGCTGGGGCACGCTGGCGGAGATCGCGTTCGCCTCGCGCCTCGGCCGGCCGGTGGTGATCCTCGCGCCCGGCCTCGAGGTCGAAGGTGTGCTGCGAGCGGCCACCCCGAAGAAGCGGTTGAGCTCGTGCTGAGCTCAGTCGGCTAGCGTCTCGATGATCTGAATCAGCTCCTCGCGCCGATAGCCCTGGCGACGGGCGAACGCGACGAGCTCCTTCGCCCGGGCAACGACCGCCCCGCGCTCGCTTGTGCCGGCGACGGTGATCCCGCGGCCTCGCCGGAACTCGAGCAGCCCTTCGTCGCGCAATAGGCGTAGGGCCCGGAGGACGGTGTTCCGGTTCACGCCGAGGACCGCCGCTAGGTCGCGCGCCGGCGGCAAGCGCTCGCCCGGGCGGGCCTCTCCCTCGGCGATCGCACGCCGCAGCTCGGCCGCGGTCTGCTCGTGCAGCCCCAACCGCTCGTTCCGATCGATCTTGACCTCGAGCATGGTGCTATGAATACTAGCTTCAATGACCGCGACCTACGGGCTTCATGCGTTGATCGACGAAGCACGGCGCCGCGCGCGGCGGCGGCGCTTGCTCAGTGCGGGAGTCCTGGCTCTGCTGATCGGCACCGGGATCTGGGGCGGTCTGGCGCTCACGAGCGGCAGCGGGGCGATACCAGCCCCGCCGGCGCCGCCGGGCTATCACCTCGTGCGGGCGCGCGGCCCTGTCCAGCACGTGCTGGTGCGGGGCTTGGTCCGATCCCAGGGGGGCGTCCATCCCAGTGGAAAGTTCTCGAAGGTGCACGGCCAGGTCTGGTTCGATCGCCGAACAGGCCTCGTCCGTGCTGGAGGCTGCGAGGCCAACCACTGCTCCGCCGCCACGGCGGCCAGGTGCACCCGAGCGTGCCAGACCTCCGATTCGGTCGGAATGCTCTTCTACCGATACTGGCCGGTGGACACGACGAAGTTCGTCCGGCGCCCCGGCCTTGGCACCTTCCATGGCCGCGAAGTCATCTGGATCGGAAAGATCCAGGAAACGTTCGCGCCGGGCGATCGCGACGGCGAATGGATCGCCCTCGACCCCCGCACCCACGATGCCGTTGCCCGGCGCCTGTACGGCACCACGACCAAGCCCGCAGGCCCGATCCTCGAGGAGTTCTGGATCGCGAGGCGCTTCCCAGACATCTCGCCGAACCGGTTCTGGTTTGCCCTGACGAACGAGTCGCCCCTGAAGGTACGAGTGCGCTCGTCAACCCAGTTCGTCCGTCTCTCACCCCTCGCGCTCGAAGCTCCCGGCGGCAGCGTCCCGCGCGATCTGCGTGCTGCCCCGCAGGTTGTCGGGCGGATCGGCGGAGCCACTATCTTCGCGGTGCCGATGCGCAGCGGCTACTGGAGGATGTTCAGTGTCGACGAGCATGGCAGGGTTGGCGGCGGCCCCTCGCGGATGAACGCGCCCCACGCAATCGGAGTCGTGCAGGTCGGTCACGGGAGCCTCTTTTCCAGCCGTGCCTACTTGGTCGTCGCCGGAAACGCGCTCGAGCAGAGTGGGGCGAAGCTCTTCCTGGTGTACGCCGACGGCAGTCGAGAGCGGCTCGAGCCGATCCTGGACAGCAAGGCGGCCGGGGCCGCCTTCTACTACTACGTGGTCCAGAAGCTCCATCGGGTCCGGGGCCCGGCAAGGGCCCTCGAGTTGGTTCGTGGTTCACGCCTGGTGGCGCGCCAGGAGCTTCCGCTGCCATACCAGCGGCCTGAACAGCCAGGCGTGGCGCAGTTTCGCGCCGCACAGCAAGTGCTCAGTCACCTGGTTCCACCGAGCCACGAGTGATGCGGCTGCCGCAGCGGCGTGCTGCTCAGCCGGTGCGCAGGAGCGGCGCGGTGAGGCAGGTCGGGCCGCCGTCGCCCTTGCTCAGCTCGGCGCCTTCGTAGACCTCGACCTCGACGCCGGCGCGTTCCAGGCGGCGGCGCGTCTCGGGATTGCCCTCGACCGCGAGCGCGGCCCGGGGCGCGAGCGCGAGGACGTTGGAGCCCATGGTCGCGAACTCCTCGTCGGGCACCGGGACGATCTCGATCCCGCGCTCGTCGAGAAGCTGTGCGAGACGGGTCGGCAGGAGCGGCGGGTAGGCGACGACGAGGTCGGGCGCGAGCGGGCTCAGCAGCGAGAGCAGGTGCATCACCTCGTCGCGCCCGTGCCAGTGCGGCAGGTCGTAGACGAGCACCTCGACATCGGGCAGGAGCTCGCCCAGTCGTGCGATCCCGGCGTCGTTCGTGCGGTAGCCGCGGCCGGCGAGCAGCGTGTGCTCGTCCAGGCGGATCAGGTCGCCGCCCTCGGCCCACTCGTCCCCGGCCAGACTGCCCGCAACAGGGATGCCGGCGCGCTCGAAGTCCTGCGCGAGCGCGGCCGGCTCCGCGCGGCGCAGCTCCTTGCCGGGGTTGAGCAGGATCGCGCCACGCTCGCTTAGAAGGGCAGGGTCGAAGATGTAGACCGCGTCGGCGTTCTCCGAGGGCGACCCGGCGAGGACGACCTCGGCGCCGGCCCGCTCGAGGATCGCGCAGAGCGCCTCGTGCTCGCGGGCGATCCCGGCCGGGTCGGGCTCGGCGCGCCAGCCGCAGGCCTGCCAGGCGCGCAGGTCGGAGGGGGCGCGCACGAGGACACGACGGAGATCGCCGGTCATCGACTCGCAGCCGTAGAGCTTCGGCTCGACGCTCACGCTCGTGATCGTACTCCGGGCTGTCGATACAGAAGGCATGCGGATCCTCGTCCCCGTGCTCATCGTGCTCGTGCTCGCCGGCGGCGCCTGGACCGTCGAGAAGCACTCCCGCGCGGGCAACGAGCGGGCGCTCAGCGCTGTCGCGACAGAGCTCGCGGGCCGGCCCGTGCATGTCCGCTGCCAGAGCTTCTGGCAAGCGTTGGTGGACGTGAACAGCCGCCTCGGAGACGTCCCGTTCCCCGACGGGCGCGCGGCGAGCTATACCCACATCACGCGGAAGATGTGCGGGCAGCTCTCCCGCTTCCGGCGCAGCCGGAGCCTCCCGGAGCTCGCCTGCCTCGCCGCCTTCGACTGGAGTCGCTTCGACGGCAGTGACCCGGCGATGGCCGCCTGCTCACGCCGCGCCAACGACACGGCCGAGGCGCTCATGACGCTGGCGCACGAGTCGATGCACCTGCGCGGCTGGGCGGACGAGGCGACGGCGCAGTGCTTCGGGCTGCAGGAGCTCGCCTTCACCGTCGAGCAGCTCGGTGGCTCTTCTGCCGAAGGGAGGGCCGTCACCGACTACATGCTCGCGCTGCAGAAGTGGCTGCCGGACGAGTACCAGTCCGGGGAGTGCGTTGCCGGCGGCAAGCTCGACCTCCACCCCGATACGCCGGAGTTCCCGACCGAGGATCAGCCCGCTCCGCTGCCGGCCGGGCTCTACGGCTCCCAGCTCTAGCCGATCTCTGCCAGCCGCCGCTCCAGGAACGCGCGCTCGGCCGGCTGCCGCGAGAGCTCGAGCGCGCGCGTGTAGGCCTCTGCCGCCTCGTCCCGTCGCCCGAGCCGGCGCAGCAGGTCGGCCCGGGCCGAGTGGAGGTGCCGGTAGGCGTCGAGGCCTTCGATCCCGTCGATCAGCGCGAGGCCGCTCTCGGGGCCGTTCGCCATCGCCACCGCGACGGCCCGGTTCAGCTCGACGACGGGCGACGGCGTGAAGCAGGCGAGGCGTCCGTAGAGCGCGGCGATCTGAGCCCAGTCGGTCTCCGGCTCGAGGTGCAGCGAGGCGATTGCGGCCTGGAGCTGGTACGGGCCTGGCCGCCGGAGCGGGAGCGCGCGCTCGAGCACGCGGCGGCCCTCGTCGATCCGCTCGTCGTCCCAGAGCCTGCGGTCTTGCTCCTCGAGGAGGACGAGACCGCCCTCGCCGTCGAGCCGCGCCGCCCGCCGCGCGTCGTGGACGAGCATCAACGCGAGCAGGCCGAGCGCCTCGGGCTCGTCCGGCATCAGCAGCGCCAGCACCTTCCCGAGCCGGATCGCCTCCTCGCACAGGTCTGCGCGCGGCGGCGGCCCGTAGCCCTCGTTGAAGATCAGGTAGACGACCGCCAGCGCCGCGCGCAGCCGCTCCGGGAGCAGGTGGTCGGGCGGGACGCGGAGCGGGATCCCGGCGTCGCGGATCTTCCGCTTTGCGCGCACGAGTCGCTGCGCCATCGTCGGCTCGGGGACGAGGAAGGCCGCGGCGATCTCTTCGGTGGTCAGGCCGCCCAGCGTGCGCAGGGTCAGGGCGACCTGCGCCTCGGTCGCCAGCGCGGGGTGGCAGCAGGCGAAGATCAGGCTCAGGCGCTCGTCGGGGATCGTCTCGTCCTCCTCCAGTGCTGGGGTGCTGCCGAGGACGGCCAGCAGCTCCGTCTTCTGCCGCAGGGTTCGCTCGCGCCGGATCCTGTCGATCGCGCGGTTGCGCGCGGTGGTCAGCAGCCAGGCGCCGGGATTTGCGGGGACGCCCTCGCGCGGCCAGCGCTCGAGCGCGACGGCGAACGCGTCCTGCACCGCGTCCTCGGCGAGCTGGACGTCGCCGAGCGTCCGGGCGAGGATCGCGAGGGTGCGCCCCCACTCCTCCCGGTAGACGTCCTCTACTACTACGACGGGTTGCCGTCCTCGTCGAAGACCATCACCGGTCGCACCTCGACGGAGCCGTGGCGCGCACCGGGGATCTTGGCGGCCCACTCGAGCGCCTCGTCGAGCGAGCCGACGTCGACCAGGTAGTAGCCGCCGAGCTGCTCCTTCGTCTCCGCGAACGGGCCGTCGGTGGTGAGCGTCTCGTCGTTGCGGACGCGGACGGTCGTGGCGGTGTCGATCGGCTGGAGCGCATCCCCGGCGACCATTGCGCCGCTGTCCTGGAGCTCCTGCGTGTAGGCGCCGTAGGCCTGCATGATCTGGCCCATCTCCTCCTCGCTCATCGAGCCCTGCCGGCTCTGGTCGCCGTAGATCAAGAGCATGTACTGCACGGTCTCCTCCTTCGTCGTCGCTTCCGAGGGTACGACGAACGGCGAGCGCGTGGATCGACAGGTCCAGATCGAAACGATTGTGTGACTTCTCGTCCACAACCGTCCCTTTCGGCCACGACCCGGGGACAGTCCCTCGGCCGTGTCCGGAACGGACGCGGCCGGCGTCAGGCGCCGAGCTGGCGGTCGAGGTTCACGGCCGCGCTGATCAGCGCGAGATGCGTGAACGCCTGCGGGAAGTTGCCGAGCAGCTCGCCGGTCGCGCCGATCTCCTCGCTGTAGAGCCCGACGTGGTTGGCGTAGGTGAGCATCTTCTCGAACGCGAGGCGCGCCTCGTCCAGGTGCCCGGCGCGCGCCAGGGCCTCGACGTACCAGAAGGTGCAGATCGAGAACGTGCCCGTCGCCGCCGGTCAGGCCGTCGGGCGAGGCCTCGGGGTCGTAGCGGTAGACGAGGCTGTCCGAGACGAGCTCGCCGGTGATCGCGTCCAGCGTCGAGAGCCAGCGCGGGTCGGTCGGCGCTATGAACTTCGTCAGCGGCATCAGCAGCACCGACGCGTCGAGCACGGCGGTCTCGTAGTGCTGGACGAACGCCTGGCGCTCCTCGTTCCAGCCGCGCTCCATCACCTGGCGGTAGATCTCGTCCCGAGTGACCGACCAGTGCGGCACGTCCGCCGGCAGCCCGCGCTGCCGCGCGATCCGGATCGCCCGCTCGAGTGCGACCCACGACATCAGCTGCGAGTAGGTGAACTTCTTGCGCCCGCCGCGCGTCTCCCAGATCCCCTCGTCCGCCTGGTCCCAGTTCTCGCAGACCCACTCGACGATCCGGCTGAGGTCGCTCCAGGCGTCGTGCGAGATCGGCGTCGCGTGCTTGTTGAAGAGGTAGACGGAGTCGATCAGCTCGCCGTAGATGTCGAGCTGCAGCTGGTCGGCGGCGCCGTTGCCGATCCGCACCGGCGCCGAGCCGCGGTAGCCCTCGAAGTGCTCGAGGATCTCCTCGGTGAGCTCGGAGCGCCCGTCGATCCCGTACATGATCTGCAGCGGCCCCGACTCGTGGCCGACCCGCTCGCGGAAGCGGTCCGTCAGCCAGTCCATGAAGCCGGCGGCCTCGTCGGTGAAGCCGAGCCGCAGCAGCGCGTAGAGCGAGAAGGCGGTGTCGCGGATCCAGGTGTAGCGGTAGTCCCAGTTGCGGACCCCGCCGAGCTCCTCGGGCAGGCTGGTCGTCGGCGGCCGCGACCATCGCGCCGCTCGGCTCGTAGGTGAGCAGCTTCAAGACGAGCGCCGAGCGGTGCACCATCTCGCGCCAGCGGCCGCGGTAGTTGGAGCGCGCCGAGCCAGGGCGCCAGAAGGCGACCGTGTCCTCGAAGTCCTGCCGCATCTCGTCGGCGGTGAAGGAGCGCGGGACGTAGGTCTCGGGCACGGTCTCGAGCACGAAGGTCTCGGTCTCGCCGGGCTCGACCCGGAACTGGGCCGAGATGTCGCCGTCCTTGACCTCGAGCCCGATCCCGCTGGTGAGCGCCAGCGTCAGCGACGGCGCGCGAAAGACGGCACCGTGCTCGTGCACGACCGTCTCGTGCTCCTCGCGGCCGTAGTCGAAGCGCGGCTCGACCTCGATCCGGAAGGTCATCTCTCCACGCACGCAGAGGACGCGGCGGATCAGGCGCTGGCGCGGGCCGATCGGCATGAAGTCCTGCACCTCGCCGACGCCGCTCGGGGTCAGGAAACGCGTGATCAGGACGTTCGTGTCCGGGAAGTAGAGCTGCTTGACGGTGCCGAGCGCGAGCGCGGGCGCTATCCGGTAGCGGCCGCCGCGCTGCCGGTCGAGGATCGCGGCGAAGACGCTCGGCGAGTCGAAGCGCGGGCAGCAGTACCAGTCGATCGTGCCGTCGGTGCCGACGAGCGCGACCGTGCGCAGGTCGCCGATGACTCCGTGCTCGGCGATCGGCAGGTACGTGGTCGCCGCCGAGAACGACAGGTCGATCGCACGGGTGAGGCTCCGGTCCTCTATGCCGTTGTCTCCGGAGAGCAGCATCGCTTTCGATACCTGGACCGTGTGTTAGACGGCCTCGCCGGCAAAGCCGGCGCGGCCTCTACGGTCGGCGTCGCAAGCGGCCGCCTCACAGCATCCACCGGTTGGCGTCGTCGACCCGGCGCGCCTCGGCCTGCAGCACCCGCAGCATCACCATTGGATGGTCGAGCAGGAACGGGATCAGCTCCGAGCGGTGGATGTGCGCGCAGCGCAACGGCGTCCGTGAGACGACCGAGGCGCCAACAGGCTGGTCGAGCAGGACCGAGATCTCGCCGAAGAACATCCCCGCGTGGAGGACGGCGCGGTCCATGCCTCCGATCACCACCGTGACCTCCCCCTCGAGGATCACGCGCAGGCCGGCGTTGGCCTGGCCCTCGCGGAGGATCCACTCGCCCTCGCCGAACTCCTCCTCCTGCATGGAAGCGGCCAGCGCCTCGAGCGACTCGGGCGGGAGATCGGCGAAGAGCGCAAGGCTGCCGAGCGAGTCGGCGAGCGAGGGCACTAGCTCGACGAGGACGGATCGCCCGCGGGCACCTGGTGCACGGCCGACAGCGGCCGCGCGAGCTCGGCGGCGTCCGGCACCGCGTGCACCGAGGAGAACTCGCGCGCGAGCCCTCCGGCCGAGGACGGCTCGATGGCCGCCAGCACCGGCAGCGTCTGGTACTCGGGCGCGACGGACCAGCCGACGCGCCGGAACTCGCCGCCGTTCTCGATCCACGAGAGCGAGACCAGCGGCAGGATCACGATCTTGGTCGTGATCGCCATCAGCCAGACGACCCAGTAGAGAAGGATCGGGCGCCAGTCGTTCCCGAAGCTGAAGAAGTTGTTGGGATCGCCGTACGGCGCATGGCCGGGCTTCAGCGTCTTGACGAGCACGTAGAGGATGAAGAACTCGCCGACCGCGAGCAGGAAGGTCAGCCAGGGCGGCTGCCACTTGATCAGGTACGGGTAGATGAGGGTGTCGAGGGCGACGCCCATCAGCAGGTAGATCCCGATCGTCACGATCCAGCCCTCGTTGTGCGTGATCAGCGAGAGGATCGTCGCCAGGATTGCCCCGGGGACCAGGATCGCGACCCGGGTCTGGACTCGTCCGAGAACCGTCGGGCACATTAAGCGAGCTGCTCCGTCTTGCGGATGCGGCGGATCACGTGCGCGGTCTCGTTGGCGAGCTTGACCTGCATCCAGACCTTCGAGAAGAAGTTGCGCGAGCCCGGCTTCTCGGCTTCGTAGACGTCGGCCACGAAGCGGCGGCAGATGTACTTGAGCCCCGCGATCGTGTCGCCGTGGGTGACGACCGAGTTCGCGTGGATGCCGGTCGCGAGGCAGCGCGAGTCGGGCCGGTCGAGCCCGGGCACGCCGCAGTTCGACTGGAGCTTCATCCGGCCGTCGGCGATCGGCACGTCGTAGAACTCGATCAGGCGGCGCAGCAGCGGCACCGAGAGCGCCGACTTGTTGAAGCCGGTGCCCGTGACGACGCCGGTCACGTCCATCCAGCCCGGGTCCTCGCCGAACTTGCTCATGACGTGGATCTTCAGTCCGAGCGGGCCGGGCTGAACCTCGTCGATCTCGCCGAGGATCTGCTCGAAGCGGTTCTCCTCGCGCCCGGTCTTGATCTTCGCGTCCCAGCCGCGGCGTTGCGGCGTGGTGCCCTTGAGGATCCGGCCGAGGAATTCGATGCGCTGGTCGAAGTCGAGCTGCTGGAACGCGTCGATCCCGAGGGCCTCGAAGAAGCAGCGCGGGGTGTTCAGGTCCTGCTCGTCCGGCGACGGGTTGCGGACGAGCGAGATGCACTTGGCGCCGGCGTCGATCGCGTTCGCCCACTCGTTCACGGAGGCGATCCCCGAGCCGATCACGACGTAGCGGCCTTTCGGGTCGTACTCCTTGGGCGCGTAGGCCTGCACGATCCGGTCGGCCATCGCCGGGTCCTTGCGCGCCTTCGCGAGCACGGGCGGGTACGAGAGCGGCCCGTGCCCGCACGCGAGGGCGACGTGCTTGGCGCGGCCGATGAACTGCGCCTCCTCGTCGAAGAGGACGAAGTGGGGTGGGCCGCCGTTCGTGGTCGCGGCGCGCTGCAGCCAGCCGACCTTGTGCGGGTAGCGCTGGTCGTCCCAGCCCAGCCGGCGGGCGACGACGTGCGCCTCGGCCATGATGTCCGGGACGCCCGGGTTGTAGCGGCGGCGTGCGGAGCGAAGCAGCGGCGAGAGGCTCCGACGCGACCAGGCCTCGAGCTCGGCGAAGGTCGGCCAGTCCGCCGGCAGGAAGTGCGACTCCGACTCGGAGCGCAGGACCGTCTGCCCGAGGTTGTACGCGTACTGCTGGTAGGTCTTGACGGGGCTGTCCGCCGGACCGTAGATCGTGATCTCCTCGGGGCGGAAGCCGAGGTAGACGGCGGTCGCGTAGATGATCAGCGAGCTGAAGCCATCGCCGACCACGGCGATCGTCGAATCACGGGGGCCCGAGAGCGGCATGCGGATGCAAGCGTAATGCCGCGGGCCGCGAATGTGTAGTCAAGTGGCGCTGGACACCGCGAAGGCCGCATCGTAGGGTCGCCGCTGTGAGCACCGCCGACGCGGCCGCGAGCCCGCCCGAGGGAAGCAACAAACTGACGGCCGCCCGGCTCGTGGTGGGCTACATCGCCATCGCGGCTTTCCTGGCCACGGCGCTCGCCGTCTCGATCGGCATCGGCAACGGGCGCCACCCGTCGCCCGCGATCGGCGGCTTCTACACGTCGACGTCCGCCTGCCTCGGCGACTCGTTCAAGCTCGCCCAGTCCGGCCAGTTCGTCGACCTGAGCGGCGGCGTGACAGGCAAGCTCCGCTTCGAAGACGGAAAGCTGCACGGCACGGTCAACTGCGTCTCGGGAGGCACGGCGCCGGTCGACCTGCACGTCCTGGGCAGCGGCGCGAGCACCAGGCTTGCCGGCACGGTCGGCACCTCCCCGGCAGCCGCGAAGTTCGACGCGCCGCTGCCGGCTCCGGGCGTCTCGACCAAGGAGGTCCCGAAGCGCAGCAACGAGGAGACCTTCGGCCGGCTGATGCTCGCAATCGCGGCGGTGCTGCTCGCCGCCCGGTTTGTCGGTGCGGTGACGAACAAGCTGAGCCAGCCGCGCGTGATGGGCGAGGTGCTGGCGGGCATCCTGCTCGGCCCGACCCTGCTCGGCGCGGTCTGGCCCGCGGCCCAGCTCTACCTGTTCCCGCCCGACATCGTCCCGCTGCTCTCGGGGGCGGCCCAGATCGGCCTGGCCTTCTACCTCTTCCTGGTCGGGATGGAGATCGATCCGGTCGCCGTCCGGGCGCGAATCCGCCAGGCGGCGTTCGTCTCGAACACCAGCGTCGGGTTCGCGCTGTCGCTCGGCTTCCTCGTCGCAGTGCCCCTTTACACGCTGCTCGCGCCCGACGTTCGCTACACGCCGTTTGCGCTCTTCATCGGCGTCTCGATGTCGGTCACGGCCTTCCCGGTGCTGGCGCGGATCCTGACCGAGAAGCGGATGCTCAGGCGCCCGGTCGGCGCGCTGGCGATGACCGATGCCGCGGTCGACGACATCACCGCCTGGACGCTGCTCGCGCTCGCCACCGCGATCGCCGGAAGCGGCCATGCGACCCACGCGCTCCAGGTGGTCGTCCTCGCCGCGATCTTCTCGGCGGCGCTGCTGCTGATCGGGCGCCCCGTGCTGGCACGCTTCTCGCAGGCCTACGACGAGGTCAGCCAGCTCTCGGTCGTCTGGCTCGGCGGGATCTTCGTCTGCGTGCTGCTCTCGGCCTACACCGCCCAGCAGATCGGCATCGCGGCCATCTTCGGCGCCTTCGTCTTCGGCCTGATCATGCCGCGGCGCGCGGGCCTGACGGACGCGGTCGGCCGAACGTTCGAGAGCTTCGTGGTGCTCGTCCTGCTGCCGCTCTTCTTCGTCGTCACCGGCCTCAAGACCCACGTGAACGCGCTCAACCGGCCGGAGCTCTGGCTGCTGACGCTGCTGCTGATCGCCGTGGCCGTCACCGGCAAGTTCGTGGGCGCGTCCTCCGCCGCCCGCTGGAGCGGCTTCTCGCTGCGCGAGTCGGCGGCGATCGGCGCGCTGGTGAACACGCGCGGGCTGACCGAGCTGATCGTGCTCAGCATCGCTCTCGACCTTGGCGTGATCTCGACGCTGCTCTTCACGATGCTGGTCGTGATGGCGCTCGTCACGACCTTCATGACCGGGCCGCTGCTACGGCTGATCGACCCGAAGGAGACGCTCTCCGACCCGATCGAGGACGAGGTCCGCCGCGCGGCGCCGCCGGCGGCGGTGCCGACCAGGGCGATCCTGGTCGCGCCGCAGGATCCCTCCAACCTGGACGCGCTGCTGACGCTGGCCGAGCCGCTGGCGAAGGCCATGCCGCCGCGCGAGATCATCATGGTGCAGCTCGACGCCCCCGAGCGGTTCGTGACCGGGGTGATGCGCGACGAAGCCGAGCTCCAGGACCTCTCGAAGGAGCTGGCGGAGCGGCGCGACCGCCTGCTCGCGAGGGGGATCGCCGCCCGCTCGGTCGCACTCACCTCGATCCTCCCCGGGCAGGACTACGTGAAGCTCGCGAACGAGGAGGAGGTCGACCTGATCATGCTCGACGGGCGGCGGCCGCTGACCGGCGGCGGTGTCCCGCGCGGCTCGGTCGGGCAGGTGCTCGACCAGGCCCCGTGCGACGTCGCCGTGCTCGTCGAGCGGCAGGACACGCCGACGCTCGATGCCGACCATCCGGTGATGACGCCGTTCGGCGGCGGCGACCACGACTGGGCCGCGCTCGAGCTCGCCGCGTGGATCTCGTCCTCGACCGGCGCGCCGCTGAAGCTGCTCGGCGCGGCCGGCGGCGACGGCGAAGGCGACGCGAGCAGCGTGCTCCAGTCCGCCTCGCTCGTCGTGCAGCAGCTCGCAGGTATCACGACCGAGCCGGTGCTCGTCAACCTCCAGAACGGCGGCATCCTCGCCGCGACCAAGGGCGCCGGCCTGCTGGTCGTCGGCCTCTCGGATCGCTGGCGAGACGAGGGCCTCGGGCCGGTGCGGTCGGAGATCGCCAAGAGCGCCGAGGCGCCGACCCTGTTCGTGCGGCGGGGAACCAGGCCGGGAGCGCTGGCGCCTCGCTCGGGCGACGTCAGCCGCTTCGCCTGGTCACGCGCGTAACAGCGCCGAAAGGACGGTCTTAGTCGAGGGACACTCTCTCGACTCCCACACAGTGCGTCGCACGGCCGCACGGGCAGAGCCCGTACAGCCTCCCTGGTCGCCACCGCCAAGTCGGTGGCTTATGCTTCGCGCCGTGGCGGTGTCCGTGAAACGGGAGCTCGAGGCCGGCGACACGCTCGCCGGGTATCGGCTGGAGGAGCGCGTCGGCGAGGGCGGCATGGGGCTCGTCTTCCGTGCGACCCGGGTAGAGGACGGGCGCGAGGTCGCGCTCAAGGTGCTGAAGCTGGAGCTCGCCGACGACCTGATCTTCCAGCACCGCTTCAACCAGGAGGCGCGCGCGGCGGCGGAAGTGCGCGAACCGCATCTCGTCCCGATCCTCGAGGCGTCCGAGGCCGACGGCCGCCACTACCTGGCCGTCGACTACGTGCACGGCGGGTCGCTCGCCGACCGGCTGGCAGCCTCCGGCCCGCTCGCCGGGGCCGACGCGGTGCGGCTGGCCGAGGAGGTCGCCGCCGGGCTGGGCGCCCTGCACGCAGCGGGAATCGTCCACCGCGACATCAAGCCCCAGAACATCCTCTTCGGCTCCGACGGGACGGCGATGCTGACCGATTTCGGCCTGGCGAAGGGCCGCGCGTACACGGTGTTGACGAAGCCCGGCCAGGTGCTCGGAACCCTCGACTACCTGGCGCCCGAGCTGATCAAGGGCTCGCCGGCCTCGCCGGCCTCCGATGTCTACGGGCTCGGCTGCGTCGCCTTCGAGTGCCTTGCCGGCGGCGCGCCGTTCTCGGACCGGTCGCTGCTCGAGGTCGGGATGGCGCATCTCGAGGACGAGCCGCCCGACCCGGTCGCCGACCGCGACGACCTCCCGCCTGCGCTGGGCACCGCGGTGCTCACGGCGCTGGCGAAGGAGCCGGAGAGCCGGCCTGTAGCCGGCGCCTACGCCGAAGGGCTGAGAGCAGCCCTGGAAGGGAGCCCCGCATGAGCGCAGTCCTCGTCGTCACCGAAGGGCCCGCTGCAGGCCAGAGGTTCGAGCTCGACGCGGAGGTCGTGCTCGGCCGCGAGGGTGTCTCGGCGACCATCGCCGACGACTCCGAGCTCTCGCGCCGTCACGCGGCCGTGCGGCCCGCCGCCGGCGGGTTCGAGATCGAGGATCTCGGCTCCCGCAACGGGACGTTCGTGAACGGCCAGAAGATCGAGGGTGCCACGCGCCTCTCCGGCGGCGACATGATCAAGATCGGCCAGACGGTGCTCGCGCTCGAAGGCGTGGCCCGGGCCGCCGAGACGGCGGTCTCGCGGACTCCCGCGGCCACAGCGGCTCCCTCCGGCGCGGCTCCCTCGGAGCCGTTCGGCTCAATGGCCGCACCGGCCGCCGTCCACCGCCGCGGAATCGCGAGCCGCCAGCTCGGCGCGATGCTCATCGCTTGGGCGATCGTGATCGGCGACGCGATCGCGCTCGCGATCTACTTCTCGTACCACAACAGCTTCTAGCTTCCAGCTACCGCAGCGACAGGTAGAGCAGCACCGCGAGCGCGGCCAGGACGAAGAGGCCGATCGGCGCGCCGCGGGCCTTGCTCTTCGTGTGCGAGTCGAGCAGCGCGAGCAGCCCCGACGTGTCGGCGTCCTTGCCCTCCTTGCCGGCCTTGCCCTCGAGCGCCTCGGCCGGCACGTAGGTCGGCTCGCTCTCCTCCAGGGCGAGGGTCGGCACCTGGCGGACGGCAGTGACCTCGATCGGTTCCGAGGGAAGCGGCCGTAGCGCCGTCAGCCCAGCCGGGATCGGCCGGACCGCCGACTGGCCGCCCTCCGCTGTGGCCGGCCGCAGCTGAAGCACGGTCACACCGATGAGCAGCTGGCCGTCGACGCCGAGGTGCGCGGGCCCGTAGATCTCGTCGCCGTCGACGAAGGTGCCGTTGCGCGACTCGAGGTCCTCGACACGCGCTCCGTCGTCCTCCGGGGTGACGCGCACGTGGCGGCGCGAGACCAGCTCGTCCTGCAGCAGCGGCCCGCCCGCAGACGGATCGCGGCCCAGCTCGATAGGGCCGGTGAGCGGAATCCGCCGCCCGGCCTCCGGGCCCTCCACGATCTCCAACAGATAGTCCGGCATCTCGCCGCGTAGCATAAGACACTCATGGAGAGGGCGGAAATCCCATGAGCGAGACCCTTCCTGTCGGCGCCCAGGTCGCGGGCTACCGCATCGCGGGCACGCTCGGCCGCGGCGGCATGGGCTTCGTCTACGAAGCCGAGCACGCGGTTCTCGGCCGCAAGGCGGCGCTGAAGACGCTGCTGCCGGAGCTGCTCGAAGACGGCGACTTCCGCCAGCGCTTCGTGACCGAGTCGCAGACGGTCGCCGCGCTCGATCATCCGAGCATCATCCCGATCTACGACGCGGGCGACGCCGACGGGGTCGTCTACATCGCGATGCGCTACGTGGCCGGCGGAGACCTGGCGCAGCTGATCGACTCCGGCACGCTCGAGATGGAGCGGGCGCTCGACATCCTCGAGCAGGTCGCAGGCGCGCTCGACGCGGCCCACGCCAACGAGCTCGTCCACCGCGACGTCAAGCCGGCCAACGTGCTGGTCGAGGCGGGCGGCCGCGTCTACCTGACCGACTTCGGCATCGCCAAGCGGGCGCGCAGCAGGGGGGTGACCCAGACCGGCTTCTTCGTCGGCACGCTCGACTACGCGGCGCCGGAGCAGATCCGCGGCGAGTCGGTCGGCGCTCCCGCGGACGTCTACGCGTTCGGCTGCCTCGTCTTCGAGTGCCTGACGGGCAAGAAGCCGTTCGAGCGTGATACCGACGTGGCGGTGATGTACGCGCAGCTCCGGGACGACCCCCCGTCGGTGCACGAGCTGCGGCCGGAGCTGCCCGTGAGCATCGACGCGGCGCTCGCCCGGGCGCTCGCCAAGGAGGAGGACGGACGCTACGCGAACTGCCGCGAGCTGGTCGAAGCGATCCGGTCCTGCCTCGGCGGCGTGATGCCGAGCACCACGACGCCGCCTCGACCGGCCCCGGTTGCCGAGGTGTCCACGGTGACGAACCTGCCGGTCCCGCCGACGACGCTGATCGGCCGCGACCTCGAGCTGGCCGCGCTCGTCGAGCTGGCGGGGCGAGAGGACGTTCGCCTGGTCACGCTCACCGGCACCGGCGGCACCGGGAAGACGCGGCTTGCGATCGCCGTAGCGGCCGAGCTGGCGCCGGCGCTCGGCTCGGTCTTCTTCGTGGACCTGGCGCCCGTCGCCGAGGCCTCGGTGGTCGGCTCGGCGATCGGACAGGTGCTCGGGGTCGAGGAGAGCTCGGACCTCTCGCCGGCCGAGTCGATCGCGCGCGGGCTCGGTGAGGGAAGCGCGCTGCTCGTCCTCGACAACTTCGAGCAGGTGATGGAGGCCAACGACCTCGTGCACGACCTGCTCGCCGCTGCGCCCGCGCTGACCGTGCTCGTGACGAGCCAGGCGCCGCTTCACCTCCGCGACGAGCACGAGTACCCGCTCGACCCGCTCGGCGAGGAGCAGGCGGTCACGCTCTTCCTCGCCCGTGCGCAGGCCGTCAAGCCCGGCTTCGAGCTGACGGACGAGAACTCCGAGGCGGTGCACGCGATCTGCCGGCGGCTCGACGGGCTCCCGCTCGCACTCGAGCTGGCGGCCGCGCGGGTCAAGCTCCTCAGCCCCGACGCGATCCTGCGCCGGCTCGAGGATTCGCTCGACCTGCTCACCGGCGGCGCCTCCGACCTGCCCACGCGGCAGCGGACCCTGCGCGACGCGATCGACTGGAGCTACCAGCTGCTGGAGCCGGCGGAGCAAGCGCTGTTCGCGCGGCTCGGCGTCTTCGCGGGCGGCTGCTCGCTCGAGCTGGCCGACGCGGTCGCCGGCGAGGCGGCCGGGGTCGGCGATGCGCTCGACACACTTGCCTCGCTCGTGGACAAGAGCCTCGTCCGCCAGCGCGACGGCGCCGACGGGGAGCCGCGCTTCGTGCTGCTGGAGACGATCCGGGAGTACGCGCTGGAGCAGCTCGAGGAGCGCGGCGAGCTGGAGGGCCTGCGGCGCCGGCACGCCGAGCGCTTCCTCGCGTCCGTCGAGGCGGCCGAGCCGGAGCTGCTGCGGACGAATCAAGCCGTCTGGCTCGAGCGGCTCGACGCCGACCGCGACAACATTCGCGCGGCGCTCGCCTGGGCGACCGCTGCCGGCGAGATCGAGCTGGCGCTGCGGATGGCCGGAGCGCTCGTCCGCTTCTGGAGCACGCGCGGCCTGATGCGGGAGGGCCGGGCGCGACTTGCCGAGGCGCTGGCCTCGCCGGACGGCGTCTCGCCGGCGATCCTGGCGAAGGCCCAATTCGCGGCCGGCTACGCGGCTCTCGGCGAGGGCGACTTCCGCGAGGCGCGCGCCGACTTCGAACGGAGCCTCGAGCAGGCGCGGGCGGCCTCCGATGGGCAGGCCGAGGGCGCGGCGCTGGCACAGATTGCCTGGCTGGCGATGGCCGGCGGTGAGGCCGACGAGGCGCGGTCGCTGGCGGAGCAGAGCTCAACCCTTGCCGAGCAGGCGGGCGACAACCTCGTCGCCTCGGGCGCCGCGACGACGCTGGCCGACGTCGCGCTGGCGGAGGGCAAGCTGGACGATGCGATCGAGCTGTTCGAGCGCGGCCTTACTCTGCGCCGCGGCCTCGGCGACCGGCGCCTGATCGCGAACTCTCTCGTCGGGCTCGGTCGCGCGTACCTGCTGCGAGGCGACTACGACCGCGCCGCTGCGCTGTTCGAGGAGTCGCTCGGCCTCGCGCGCGAGGTGAAGGACACCTGGGTCATCTCGGTCGCACTCGGTCACCTCGCCCGCGAGCGGCTACTCGCCGCCGGCGACACCGCCAAGGCGCGGGAGCTCATAGCGGAGGCCCTCCGGCTCGCCCGCGACCGCAACGACCGGCGCCTCGCCGCCGAGTGGGTGCAGGCCCTCGCCGTAGCCTGCGCGCTCGAAGGCTCCCGTCCCGACGCGGTCCGCTTCGCCGCTTCGGCCGCCACGCTCTGCGAGACGACCGGCGCCTTGCCCTACCCGGCCGAGGAGCTGCTGGAGGAGCGCTTCCTGAAGGAGGTTCGCGCCGACTCCGGGTTCGCCGCCGCGCTCGGGGCCGCCCGCGCGCAGGCGTCCGAGGAGTTGGTCGCCGATGCTGCGGAGGCCGCCGCTCAGCGCCGCAGCAGCGAGACGATCACGAGCCCCGGGGCGTAACCCAGCAGTCCGCCCACCACTGCGCGTGCGGCATGCCGGTCTCGAGCGTGCTGCGCAGGAAGCTCTCCGTGTCGTAGTCCACGCGCCGCAGCTCCAGCGCGAGCCGGCCCTCCTCGTGCGTCAGCAGCCCGTACTCGGCCCACGGTGAGATGCGCACCCGCTCGCCGGCCGGAAGGCTTCGGAAGGGCAGGCCGACGCTGCCCGGGTTGACGAGCACGTGCTCTCGGTGGCCTCGGAGGAGCTGGTAGTGGGTGTGCCCGCCGACGAGGACGGGGGCATCGCTGCCCTCGAGCAGCGCGTCGAGCTGCTCCGCCGGCGTCGAGGCGAGGATGACCTCGTCGAAGGAGCGCGGCGAGCCGTGGAAGAAGAGCGCGTCGAGCCCGTCGCCCAGCGAGAGCTCCAGCGACGGCACGAAGCCGCGCATGACCTCGCGCTCCGCGTCCGAGAGCTGGCCGGCCGCCCACTCCGCCTGCTGCACCAGCATCTCGCCGAGCTCGCCCTCGAGCGCCGGCAGGCCGTTCAGGAAGGCCGCGTCCCAGTTGCCCATGATCACCGGGCAGCCGGTCTCGGCGATCCGGTCCAGCGCCGCGCCCGGCTGGGGGCCGACCGCGACGTCGCCGAGGCAGACGAGCCGGTCGACCTGCTCCCGCTCGATCTCCGCCAGCACGGCCTCCAGCGCCGGCTTGTTCCCGTGGATGTCCGAGATGACCGCGATCCGCACAGAAAGGAGCCTAAACGCCGCTTCTAATCCGGCGAAATTTGTGCGACTCTAGGCCGAGGATGCGCAGCAACCGTCGCAGCCGCTTTCGCCTGCTTCTTTTCCTCGGCACGGGGCTCGGCGCGGCGGCGATCGCGCTCACCGCGTACTTCACCGGGATCCTGCGCACGCAGGAGCTCGCGACCGTCGACACACGCTTCTCGATCCGTGGGGCACTGCCTCAGCCGAAGGACGTGGTCGTCGTCCAGATCGACGACGACACGTTCAGCGACTTCGCCAACCGGGGCCTCCCGAACCATTGGCCCTTCTCGCGCTATTACCACGCCAAGGTGATCAACACGCTGCGCAAGGACGGCGCGAAGGTGATCGCCTACGACGTCCAGTTCACCGAGCCGACTTCGGACGGCCCCGACAACGCGCTGATCGAGGCGGTGAGAAAGGCGGGGAACGCCGTATTGGCGGCGACCGAGGTCAACAAGCATGGCCAGAGCGACGTCTTCGGCGGCGTTGACGCGCAGCGCTACGCGCGGGCGGCGGTCGGTGACGCAACCTACGGCGTCGACCCCGGCGCGACGATCCGCCGCATGTACTACGCGCCCCAGGGGCTGGCGTCCTTCCCGATACTCGCGGCCGAGAAGTTCCTCGACACCAAGATCACGCGGGCGGATATGGGCGGCAACTCGGCCTGGATCGACTACGTCGGCCCGCCCGGGTCGATCCGGGGAGCAAGCGGCCACGACCATCCTGCCAACAAGATCTCCTTCTCACAGGTCTACTTCGGCAAGGTCCCGGCCTCCGTCTTCCGCGGCAAGCTGGTCGTCGTAGGCCCGGCGTCGGCCACGCTGCTCGGGGACGTGCACGCCACCTCTACCACCGGCAGTGGCGTGATGTCCGGCGTCGAGGTCGAGGCGAGCGCGATGGAGAATGCGCTCCAGGGGTTCCCGCTCCACAGCTATCCGCGCAGCGCGGACATCCTGCTCATCATCCTGCTGGCGCTGATCCCGACGTTCACGTCTTTGAAGCTGCCGCCGCTTCGCGCACTGATGCTGACGATCCTGCTCGCGGCCGGGTTTGCGGTCGCCGTCCAGTTCGCGTTCAACCACGGCCGGACCGTCGCGTTCGTCTACCCGCTGCTCGCGCTCACGATCTCGGCGATCGGCTCGCTGGCGGTCAACTACCTGCTGACCGCGTTCGACCGCGAGCGCACGCGCAACGCCTTCGCGCGCTTCGTGCCCGAGGGCGTCGTCACCCAGGTGCTGGCCCAGGCCGGCGACGGGCTCCGGCTCGGCGGCCGGAGCGTCCTCTGCACGATCCTCTTCTCCGACATCCGCGGGTTCACGACCCTCTCGGAGACCCGCTCCGCCGAGGAGGTGATCGACTTCCTCAACCACTACCTGACCGAGATGACCGACGCCGTGCTGAACAACGGCGGCACGCTCGTCTCCTACTCGGGCGACGGCATCCTGGCCTGCTTCGGGGCGCCGATCGAGCAGGAGGACCACGCCGACCGCGCAGTCGCGAGCGCGCGGGAGATGATCGAGAGGCGCCTGCCGGCCGTGAACGAATGGCTGCGCGGGCAGGGGCAGGACATCGAGATAAAGATCGGCATCGGTCTCAACAGCGGCGAGACGATGGTCGGCAACGTCGGGTCGGAGCGGCGGCTCGAGTACACGACGATCGGCGACACGGTCAACACGGCCTCGCGGCTCGAGGGCATGACCAAGGGGACGCCGTACTCGATCTTCCTCGCGGACTCGACACGGGAGCTGATGCGGGCAGCAGCCGGAGGACATGGAGTTCGTCGACGAGCTGGCCGTGCGCGGACGGGCGGCGACGGTCAAGGTCTGGGCGGTCCCCGACCCGGTTCCGGCTGAGGAGCCGGTCGAGGCGGGCCCGGAGCTGGCGACGACCTAGATGCGACCCTGGCTGCTGGCATTGCCGGTCCTCGGCGCGGTGGTCGTGCTCGTCGCCGGCCCGGCAGGGGCCACCGCCCCGCCGCCGCCCCAGCTCGGCAAGACGGCGAACGCCGCTCCTGTGAGCGGCACGACCCTGTACCGCGTGCCCGGGTCGCAGACCTTCGTCCCCCTGACGGCGGAGACGCAGATCCCGCTCGGCACCGAGCTCGACACGACGCACGGGCGGGTCCGCCTGACCTTCGCGATCGGCTACGGCAAGACGGAGAAGGCCGACTGGTGGCAGGGACTGTTCTTGATCGGACAGTCGAAGACGGGAAAACACGTCGCCACGCAGACGCTGTCCGGCAACCTGGCCTGCCCGAAGCGGGCCTTCGCGCAGGAGTCATCTAAGCGGAAACGCCGGCTTTGGGGAAAGGGAAAGGGCCGGTTCCGCACGAAGGGCATCGCGGCCTCCGGGGCCGTCCGGGGGACCTGGTGGCTGACCGCGGACTCCTGCGCGGGGACGCTCATCCACGTCCAGCGCGGCGTGGTCGACGTGTTCGACTTCAAGAAGCACAAGCACGTGCTCGTGCACGCCGGGCACAGCTACTTCGCGAAGCGCTGAGCTACGGATTCGCCGGCGGGCGGCAGCGCGACGAGGCGGGCTCGGCGTGCATGTGCTTTGCGCACTTCGAGACGGCCGGCGGGGCCTTCCCGGCCGGCGAGATCGAGGTCGACCCCGACCCGATGCCGAAGGCGACGAATCCCAACAACGCCAGGATGATCAGGAGCAGCCCCATGCCTGGATGTTACGCCGCGCCGAGCATGCGCTCCAGCAGCTCGAGCGCGCCCGCCTTGTCGAGCGGCTCGTTCAGGTTCCCGCACTTCGGGCTCTGCACGCAGGACGGGCAGCCGCGCTCGCAGGGGCAGCCCTGCAACAGCTTCGCGGTGTCGTCGGCCCAGCCCTCGAAGACGTCGAAGCCGCGCTCCGCGATCCCGACCCCGCCGGCGTGGCCGTCGTAGACGAAGATCGTCGGGCGGCCGGTCTGGAAGTGGAGGTTGGTCGAGAGCCCGCCGATATCCCAGCGGTCGCACATCGCCCAGAGCGGCAGCAGCGCGATCAGCGAGTGCTCGGCGGCATGGAGCGACCCGAGCAGCCTCGGCATTTGCTCCAGGCCCTCGAGCATCCACGGCTCGGGCGGGAACCAGACCGCCTCGGTCTCGAACTCGGTCTGCGGTAGCGCGAGCGGGACCACCTCGAAGCTCTCCTGCGTCTGGATCGAGCGCTTCTGGTAGCCGACGACCTGCTCGGTGACGACGACGTGGCCGAACGAGAGGTCGACGCCGAGCCGCCGGCCGCCGCGGGTGGTCTCGACGATCGCGGTCGAGGTTTCCTTCTTGGCCTGCGTGTAGTAGTCGCCGCGGAACGGCTCGACGACCGCCGTGCGCGAGACGAAGTCGAGCTCGCGGACGCGGTAGCTCTCGCCGAGGTGGAGGTAGATCGCGCCCTCGTGGACGGTCGAGTAGGCGCGCTCCTGCTCGACGATGCCGAGCATCGTCCCGTTCGAGGCGTCGACGATCGCGAACGCCTCGGGCCCGGTCGAGCGCAGCGACACCCGTGCGGCTGGATAGTCGCGGCCCGCCCAGACGTAGCCGGCCTTGGTCTTCTGCAGCTCCGGCAGCGCGGCCGCCCGCTCCAGGGCCGCGTCGCCGAGCAGCTCGCGGTCGGCATCGTCGAGCGGTGCCTCGAACGCGGCCGCGCGCACGTGCCCGTCCAGCACACGCGGGTTCTCGTGGTCGAGGATCGCGGCCTCGACCCGCCGCTCGAGCAGCGTCTCAGGCTCGCGCATGAAGTACTGGTCGAGCGCGTCCTCGCTCGCGACGAGCACCGCCAGGCCGTGCCCGCGCCGCCCGGCCCGGCCCCACTGCTGCCGCAGCGAGGCGACGGTCCCCGGGAAGCCGACCGAGAGCACGCAGTCGAGCAGGCCGACGTCGATCCCTAGCTCGAGCGCGTTCGTGGCCGAGACGCCGAGCAGCTCGCCCTCCAGCAGCCGCCGCTCGATCTCGCGCCGTTGCTGAGGTGTGTAGCCGGCCCGGTAGGGCGAGAGCGCCGAGTCGTCGCCGAGGCGGTCGGCGGTGAAGCGGTGGATCAGCTCCGCCGCGCGGCGGCTCTTGGCGAAGCAGAGCGTGCGGAGGCCACGCGAGACGAGCTCCGCCATCAGGCGTGACGCCTCGCCGAGGGCGCTGGCGCGCAGGCCGAGCTCCTCGTCGGTCAGCGGCGGGTTCCAGAGCGCGACCGTCCGCTCGGCGCGCGGCGCGCCGTCGTCGCCGATCACGGTCGCCTCGGCTCCCGTCAGCGATCGGGCCAGCTCGCCCGGGTTCGCGATCGTCGCCGAGGCGAGCAGGAACTGCGGCTCGGCTCCGTAGACGCGCGCCAGCCGCCGCAGCCGCCGGAGCACGTTGGCGACGTGCGACCCGAAGACGCCGCGGTAGACGTGGGCCTCGTCCACGACGACGTAGGCGAGGTTCGTGAGCACGTCGCCCCAGCGGTCGTGGTGCGGGAGGACGCCGACGTGGAGCATGTCCGGGTTCGACAGGATCACGTTCGCCCACTTGCGCACCTGCCGGCGGCGCTCGGCTTCGGTGTCGCCGTCGTAGATCGCGGCGCGGAGCTTCGGCAGCCGGAAGGAGCCGAGCGCGCGCAGCTGGTCCTGCGCGAGAGCCTTGGTCGGGTAGAGGTAGAGCGCCCGCTGCTTCGGCTCGCGGCCGAGCGCGTCGAGGACCGGCAGGTTGAAGGCGAGGGTCTTCCCACTGGCCGTTCCCGTGGTCACGATCAGGTTCTCCCCACGGGCGGCGGCGTCCCACGCCTCGGCCTGGTGGGCGTAGAGCGACTCGATCCCCTGCGCCGCCAGCGCCTCGCGCACCTTCGGGTGCAGCTCGTCCGGCAACGGCGCGCTCCGCGCCTCCCGCGCCGGCTCGGTCCCGAGGTAGGCGAGCTCCTCGCCCTGGAGCAGGCCCGCCGCGACGCTCATCGCCACGCGCGCAGCGCGACCACGTGCGGGTAGTCGCGCTCGCCGATCTCCTCGAAGCGCTCGATCCGGAAGCCCGCTCCCGTGAACGCGCGGAGGAAATCGTCCAGTGTCAGGTGCACACCGCCGACGCGCGCGCGGACGCCCTCGGGGTTGGCGACGCCAGGCGCGGAGGCGTCGTAGCGCCGCGACGGGCGGTAGCCGGGATGGAGCTCGGGCACGCCCTCGGCGCCGACGAACAGCGAGTGGGGTCCCACGAAGCACGGGTGGCCACCGACGTAGACGAAGGGGGAGCCCGCACGGAGGACGCGGGCCGCCTCCGCTACCGCCGCGGCGAAGTCCTCGAGGTCGGTGTGCGTCCAGACGGAGACGATGGCGTCGAAGCTGGCGTCCTCGAACGGCAGCTCCTCGCCCGGAGCCCGGACGACCTCGAAGCCGCGACATCGGGCCGCTTCGAGGAGCTCGGCCGAGACGTCGACTCCGACTACCGACCAGCCGAGCTCGGCCACCACGGAGCTGCCGGTGCCGGGCCCGCAGCCGAGGTCGAGGCAACGCCCCTCGCCCTCGCCGAGGAGTCGCCGTAGGGCCTCGTCCTCGTCCGTGCTCAGCTCGGGCCGCCAGCGGCGGTACCAGTCCGCGATCTGATCGTAGCGCGCCTCGGGCACGGCCCGAGGGCTCAGCCTAGGAGCTTGGCCGGGCGGAACCCGGAGCAGACGGAGTTGATCGCCGCGATCGAGCCGTCCTCGACCCTGAGGAAGCACAGCTGCTCGACGGCGACGTCTCCGTCCTCCGCGTCGTGGCCGGCGAACCGGTACCGGACGATCACCCAGTCGGCGATCTGGTCGACGCTCGAGTCGAGCACGCGGAAGTCGTCGAGCCCGTCCCACCAGAATGCGAAGCGTCCGATGACCGCGTCCGCGCCCTCCTCCTCGCGCAGCCTCTTCGGAACGAGCGCCCGCAGCTTGACGCCGTCGGCGAGCAGAGGCCGGACGGCCTGCCAGTCGCGCCGGCCGAGCGCGTCGACGAACGAGCGCCCGATCTCGGTCTGCTCTCGGGTCGCGGTCGCCATGCTCGTGACGGTAGCACGGGCATAGTGCGCGTCCCGGAGGCGTTGTCCACCGCGCCCGCGCCGCAGCCCGTTCGCTAGCGTTCGGAGTACCGGGGTGCCCGCACGGGGCTGAGATCACACCCGACGAACCTGATCCGGGTCATGCCGGCGAAGGGAGAAGATGGTTCCACGAGCGTTGACGATTGCGGGCTCCGATTCCGGGGGCGGCGCCGGGATCCAGGCCGACCTGAAGGCGTTCGCGGCCGCCGGCTGCCACGGCCTGAGCGCGATCGTCGCGCTGACGGCGCAGAACACGACCGGCGTGGCCGCGGTGCACGAGGTGCCGCCCGAGTTCGTCCGCGCGCAGCTCGAGGCGGTGTTCGACGACATCGGCGTCGACGCGGCCAAGACCGGGATGCTCTTCTCGGCGCGCACGATCGAGACCGTCGCGGACTTCCTGGCCGCGCACTCGGTGCCGCTGGTGGTCGACCCGGTGATGGTCGCGAGCTCCGGCGCACGCCTGCTGCAGGACGACGCGGTCGAGACGCTCGTCGCCCGCCTCGTCCCGCTCGCGACCGTGATCACCCCGAACCTGATCGAGGCGCAGGCGCTGGTTCCAAGTAACACTGTGTTACAAAGTCGCCCTGAGCTGGCCGAGGCGTTGCACGCGCTGGGGGCCGCTGCGGTCATCGTGACCGGCGGGCACGGCGAGGACTCCGTCGACCACCTCTTCGACGGCGAGCGGCACGTCGCGATCCCGGTCGCCCGTCACGAGACCGGCGCGACGCACGGCGCGGGCTGCACGCACTCGGCGACGCTGGCCGCGCTGCTCGCGCGGGGTCAGACCCTCGAGGAGGCGGCGCGCGGAGCGGCGGCTGCGGCCTCGCGCGCGGTGGCCCAGGGGCTGGCGGAGCTCGGCGAGGGCGAGGGGCCGGTCGATGTGATCGGCCTGAGAGGAGCCGCATGAGACGACGCTTGCGTCGTCTCTGTCAGGCCATGCGAGCCTTGCTCGCGTGGCCGTCTGAACTGACCGGTCGACACGCTGACCGGAGGATGGCTCAGGCATGACGGCCGGCGCCGACCTCGCCCTGATCCGCGAGCGCAAGCCGCTGGTCCACCAGATCACCAACTACGTCGTCATGAACGAGACCGCGAACGCGACGCTCGCGCTCGGCGCGCTCCCGGTGATGGCACACGCCGTCCAGGAGGTCGCCGAGATGGCGTCCGTCGCGTCGTCGCTCGTGCTCAACATCGGCACGCTCTCCGACGAGTGGGTCGAGGCGATGGTGATCGCCGGCCGCGCCGCCAACCGGGCAGGTGTTCCCGTCGTGCTCGACCCGGTCGGCGCAGGGGCCACGACCTACCGGACGAAGACTTCGCGGCTCCTGCTCGACGAGCTGGAGATCGCCGTGGTCCGCGGCAACTCGGCCGAGATCGCGACTCTCGCCGGCCGGCAGGCGAAGATCCGCGGCGTCGAGGCGGTGGGCGACGGCGGCGGCCCCGAGCTGGCGCAAGCAGCGGCCCGGGCGCTCGGGTGCGTGGCGGCGGTGACCGGCCCGGTCGACCACGTCTCCGACGGAGAAACCGTCCAAGCGGTCGCCAACGGCCACGAGCTCATGGCCACCGTCACGGGCACCGGCTGCATGGCGACGGCGATCACCGGGTGCTTCCTCGCCGTTCGGGCCGACGACCCGCTAGCGGCTGCGACCGAGGCGCTGGTCGCCTTCGGCGTCGCCGGGGAGGACGCCGCGAAGAGGGCGAAGGGCCCGGGGAGCTTCCACGTCGCGCTGTACGACGCGCTCTACGCGCTCGACCCGAAGAAGCTCGACGCCCGCTGACGCTGGAATGAGGCTGCACGCGATCGTCGAGGACCTCGCGAGCGCGCGCGCCGCGGCCGAGGGTGGCGCGACGGTCGTGCAGCTTCGCCGCAAGGGCGCCTCGACGGAGGAGCTGGTCGATGCCGGCCGGGGCTTCGTCGGCCTCGAGGCGGCCTTCGTGGTCAACGACGACGTCGAGGCGGCGCTGCGGCTCGGAGCAGACGGCGTCCACCTCGGCCGCGACGACCCAGGCGCCGAACGGGCGGTCGCCGCGGGCCTGCTGCTCGGAACCTCGGCGGTGACGGTCGACGAGGCGCGGGCCGGGGAGGCGCTCGGCGCGGCCTACGTCGGCGCCGGACCGGTGTGGGCGACGCCGTCGAAGCCGGACGCCGACCCCCCGATCGGCCTGGACGGGCTGGCCGCGATCTGCTCCGCCGTCTCGGTGCCGGTGGTCGCGATCGGAGGGGTCGACTCGACGAACGCGGGCGACTGCATCCGCGCCGGTGCGGCCGGCGTCGCGGTCGTCCGGGCGGCTCGCGATGCCGCAGCCGTGCGGGCGGCGGTCGATGCGGCTCTCTGACGTCGGGGAGCTCGGCCTGCTGGCGGAGCTGGAGCGGCGCGGCCTCGCGCGCGGGATCGAGGACGACGCGGCGCAGCTCGGCGGCGGGCTCGTCGTCACGCAGGACGCGCTCCTCGAGGACGTCCACTTCCGGCTTGCCTGGACGACCTACCGCGAGCTCGGCTTCCGCGCCGCGGCTGTGAACCTCAGCGACCTGGCCGCCTCCGGCGCGGAGCCCGAGGCGCTCCTCGTCACCCTCGGCGCGCCCGCCGACACCGAGCTCGAGGACGTGCTCGAGCTCTACGAGGGGCTGAACGAGCCCGGCGTGCCGGTCGTCGGCGGCGACACGACCAGCGCGCAGGTTCTCACGCTCTCCGTGACCGCGCTCGGCCGCTCGGAGCGCGTTCCGGGCCGAAGCGGAGCGCGCCCGGGTGACGCGCTCGTCGTCACCGGTCCGCTCGGTGCCGCGGGAGCCGCCTTCCGGCAGGAGCACCACGCGCGCCCGCCGCTCCGGGTCGAGGAGGGCCGCCGTCTTGGCGCCGTTGCACACGCGATGATCGACATCTCCGACGGCCTGGCCGTCGACGCCGGCCACCTCGCTGCCGGCTCGGGCTGCGGGGTCGAGATCGAGCTCGAGCGCGTGCCGCTGGCCGAGGGCGCGACCGTCGAGGACCTCGGCTTCGGCGAGGACTACGAGCTCCTGGCCGCGACTCCCGATCCGCTCGGCTTCGCGGAGATCGGCTGCTGCATCGAAGGCGCGGGGGTGGAAATCCGCCTGCGCGGGGAGCCCGTAGCACTGACAGGTTGGGAGCACTTTGGCGGCGGACAGGGGGCCGGCGACTTGCGCTAGAGAGTGCAAGTCGCGAGGCTACGGTCATCGCGACTGGAGGAGACTGATCTCGCGGAACCGAGGCAGTGCGTTGCTACGGTCGGCGCCGCCGAGTCGGCGCCTTAGGCACGGGTGCTGTTCTACGTAGTCAGGCGGCTTGCTTGGACGGTCGTGATCCTGGCCGTCATCTCGCTGATCACGTTCGTGATCTTCCTCGCGATTCCGAACACCGCCGCCTCACGCCAGGGCCTCGCCGCGCCGGACCTGCAGACGCAGTGGAACCTCAAGGGCCACTCGCTGCCCTACCAGTACGCCCACTTCCTCGACCGCATCGTCGTCCACGGCGACCTCGGGCATTCCCTGCGCCAGCCGCTCACGGTCAGGTACATGCTCGGCGACGCGCTGCCGGTGAGCCTCTCGCTGATCATCGGCGGGACGATCCTCTGCCTGCTGATCGCCTTCCCGATCGGGCTGATCGCAGCCTTACGCCCGCGGTCATTTCTCAGCCGGGGGCTGATGGTCTTCGTGCTGATCGGCGTCTCGACGCACGCGGTCTGGCTCTCGCTCTTCTTCTCCTACGTCTTCGGCTCCCGGCTGCACTGGTTCCCGGTGGCCGGCTACTGCGACATCCACTACCACCCGGCGACGGGAAGCGCCTGCGGCGGGCCGCGCTACTGGGTTGACCACATGATCCTGCCGTGGCTCACCTTCGGGCTGCTGTTCGCGGCGTTCTACGCCCGGATGATCAGGGCGTCGGTGCTCGAGTCGCTCGACGAGGACTACGTGCGAACGGCCCGTGCGAAAGGGGCGAGCGAGCGGCGGGTCGTCCAGGGCCACGTGCTCCGCAACGCGATGCTGCCGATCGTGACGATGATCGGCATGGACATCGCCTTCGCCTTCGTGGCCGTGGTCTTCATCGAGACGGTCTTCGAGCTTCCCGGACTCGGGTGGACGCTCTACCAGGCGCTCCTCGCAACCGATCTGCCGGTGATCATGGGCGTCACGCTGGTGGTCTGCACGGGCGCGGCACTCGGGAACCTCGTCGCCGACCTCACCTACTGCTGGGTCGACCCTCGCGTGCGCCTGCATTCGGCGCCCGCCGGCGAGGCGCGCGAGCTGTCCTCCCGGCGGCGCCTGCGCGCCCGCGCCCAGCCGCAGCGCCTGCCCGAGTCGGCTACCTGACTAGCTGAGGCGCCGACTTGGCGGCGCCGACCATGGAGGCCGTGCGGGCTTTGCCCGTGCGGCCGTCCAACGCACGGTCTGGTTGTCGAACGAATGGACCTGGCGCGTGATTACTTGGTGAGCCAGGCAGCCCAGGCCTGCTCGAAGTGCGAGCGGGGCCGGGCGCCGATCACGGTCTCGCGGGGCTCGCCGCCCTCGAACAGGATCGCGGTCGGGATCGAGAGCACGCCGTAGCGGGAGGCGGTCACCGGGTTCTGGTCGATGTCGAGCTTCACGAAGCCGACGCGCTCGCCGTGCTCGGACTCGAGCTCCGCGAAGATCGGCTCGACCGCGCGGCAGGGCCCGCACCACGGCGCCCAGAAGTCGACCACCACCGGCTTGCCCGCCTGCAGGACCTCCTGCTCGAAGCTCTCGTCGCCGACTTGTTGCACTCCGGCATCCTAGATCGAAGGCTCTGCCAAGGAACGGATCGACCGGTCGGTTCAGACGGAGGCACGGGCAAAGCCCATGCCTCCTGATGGCGGCGTCGCAAGCGCCGCCTCACAGGCGGCCCATCAGCGCCCGGAGGCGCAGCGCCGGCACCTTCCAGATCGCCTCGAGCACGATCCCGCGGCTCATCTTCGAGCCGCCGTGCTCGCGGTCGGCGAACGTGATCGGCACCTCGACGACGCGGAAGCCGGCGCGCAGCGTGCGGTAGGTCGTCTCGATCTGGAAGGCGTAGCCGCGCGAGGAGACCGCATCGAGGTCGATCGCCTCGAGCACCTCGCGCCGGAAGCACTTGAAGCCGCCGGTCAGGTCGCGGATGCCGACGCCGAGCAGCACGCGCGCGTAGAGCGAGCCGCCCGCCGAGACGACTCGCCGCGCGAGGCCCCAGTTCTCGACCCTTCCGCCGGCCACGTAGCGCGAGCCGAGCACGAGGTCGGCGTCGCGCGCGGCCTCGACCAGCCGCGGCACGTCGGCCGGGTCGTGCGAGAAGTCGCAGTCGATCTGGACGATCAGCTCGGCGTCGCCGGCCAGCACGTGGCGGAAGCCCGCGAGGTAGGCCGGGCCGAGGCCGTCCTTCTGCTCACGGTGGAGCACCTCGACGCCGTCCAGCTCGGCCGCCAGCCGGTCGGCCAGCTCGCCCGTCCCGTCCGGCGAGCTGTCGTCGATCACGAGCACCTCGAGGCCGAGCTCGCGGAGCGCCCGCACCATCGGCTCGAGGTTCTCGCGCTCGTCATAGGTGGGCAGGCAGGCGACCGTCCGCACGTCCGTATCATCGCGATGGTGGCGACGACGCTCCCGCGCAACGCGGACGTGGCCGAGCAGCTCGAGCTCCTGGCCGACCTGCTGGAGATCGAAGGCGAGGCGGCCTTCCGGGTGCTGGCCTACCGCCGCGCGGCGCAGCGGGTGCGTGACACCGGCGGCCCGGTCGCCCAGCTCGCGCTCGACGGCAAGGCGAAGGAGCTCCCCGGGATCGGCGCCACGATCCAGGACAAGATCGTCCAGATCGTCAACACGGGCGAGATCGAGGCGCTCGCCAAGCGGCGCAAGACGATTCCGCCCGAGGTGGTCGACTTCCTGCGCATTCCGGGTCTCGGGCCGAAGACGGTGCGCAAGATCTGGCAGGAGCTCGGCGTCACGACGCTGGCCGAGCTGAAGGCGGCCGCCCGCGAGCACCGGCTGCGCACGCTGCCCGGCCTGGGCGCGAAGGTCGAGGAGAACGTGCTCAAGTCGGTCGGGCGCAAGAAGAAGGCGACCGGCCCGCCGCGGGTGCTGCTCGGCCACGCGCTGCCCCCGCTGCTCGCGGCCGTCGAGACGCTGCGGGAGCACCCGGCCGCGGAGCGCGTCTCCGAGGCCGGCAGCGCGCGGCGGCGCCGGGAGACGGTGCGCGACCTCGACATCATCGCCACGGCCGGCGACCCGGCCGCGCTGACGGAGTTCTTCACGACGCTTCCCTGGATCTCGGAGGTGGTCGCGAAGGGGCCGACGAAGGCGACCGTTCTCTCGCACGAGGGCTTCCGCTTCGACCTGCGCGTGGTGCCGCCCGAGTGCTACGGCAACCTGCTTCAGCACTTCACCGGCTCGAAGAACCACAACGTCGCGATGCGCGAGGAGGCGGTGCGGCGCGGCCTCTCGATCTCGGAGTACGGCGTGACGGACGTGGAGTCGGCCGAGGTCTTCACTGCGACGACCGAGGAAGAGCTCTACGAGCATCTCGGCTACGCGTACATCCCGCCCGAGCTGCGCGAGAACGCAGGCGAGCTGGAGGCGGCGCGGAAGGGCGAGCTGCCGGAGCTGGTCGAGCCCGGGCAGCTGCGCGGCGACCTGCACACGCACTCGCACTGGTCGGCCGACGGCAAGAACACGCTCGCCGAGATGGTCGAGGCGGCGCAGGCCCGCGGCTACGCCTACTACGCGATCACCGACCACTCGCACTACCTGCGCGAGGGCCGGATGGAGGAGCAGGCGAAGGAGATCGACCGGCTTGAGAAGCGGGTCGCGCCGCTGAAGCTGCTCAAGGGGGTGGAGGTGAACATCAAGGCCGACGGCACCCTCGACGTCCCCGACGGGACGCTGGCCGAGCGCGACTGGGTGGTCGCGTCGATCCACACGGCCTTCGACCGCTCGCCGACGGAACGGATCCTCGGGACGATGGAGAACCCGCACGTCGACGTGATCGGTCACCTGACCGGCCGCAAGCTGAGCCGGCGCGAGCCGATGGAGATCGACATCGAGCGCGTCGTCGAGAAGGCGCTCGAGACCGGCACGTTCCTCGAGATCAACTCGCAGCCCGACCGGCTCGACCTCTCGGACGTGAACGCGCGGCTGGCAGGCGAGGCCGGTGTGAAGATCGTCGTCTCGAGCGACGCGCACCAGCTGAAGGCGCTGGACTACGTCGAGTTCGGCGTCGCCCAGGCGCGGCGCGCGTGGCTCGGGCCCGAGCAGGTCGCGAACACGCGGACCTGGGCGCAGCTCCGGAAGCTCATGAAGAAGTGATCCCTTAGCGGTCGACGACCACGCGCGTATGCAGGCGCGGCGCGCCGATCCCGAAGGGGTCGAGCTCCCAGAAGAGCCCGTTCGGGCCGAGCGGCGAGCCGCTCGGCACCCGCACCTGCATCGCGAACGCGAGGCTCTTGCCGGGCGCGATCGGGTGCGCGGCCCGGCAGTTGAGCTCGTAGACCTCGACCTTGCCGGCCGGCACGAGCTGCTGGACGTAGGCCGGGCAGCGCTGGAAGCTCGCCGCGATCTTCGAAGTGTTCCTGAGGACGACCCGGAAGCGGAGGCTCCCGCCGCGCTTTCCGTGCGGCACGCCCGGCACCGACGCGCGGACGAACGCGTCCGACCACGGCCGCCCTCTGCGCGGGACGAGCGTCGGCTGGAACCTCGAGACGCCGATCACCGAAGGCGACTTCGGGTCGAGGCAGGGCACGACGGCGTTGTAGTCCGCATCGACGTTTCCCCGGCCTCCGGGCAGGGTGATCCGTAGGGCACTCGGCGGGACATGCGGCTTGCCCGGGACCTTCAGGTCGCACCAGTTGTCCCATGAGACCGTCACCGCCGCCGGCTCGCCGGGCTGTAGCGCCAGCAGGCTCGAGGCCGGGTACGCGACCTCGGGGAAGTTCGACGGCGTGGTCGGGATCGCCTGCTGCACCTGCACCGGCCCGCCCTTGTGCACGAGCCGGACGCGCGGGCGCCCCGTGAGCCGGCAGGGGCGCTTGCCCGTGTTCCAGATCGAGACGAGCGCGATGCCGCCCTGGAGCCGGGGGACGAACTTGACCTGCCCGCGAACGGCCAGGCTGGCCGCGCGGCACAGCCTCGAGACCGGCGGTCGCCCGGGGAGCTGCGGCGGCGGCGCCGGCGTCCACGGGACGGCCGGCCCCGTCGCGCCGGGCTGTGCCTTCTTCGAGCCGGAGTCGCAGCCGGCCGCGAGCGCGAGCACAAGGACGAGCGGGAGCAGGAGCCTCGCGTGCACGCGCTCATGATCGCAAGGGCGCGGCGCTAGGCTGCGGCCGGTGCGACGACGCGCTCTTCAACTGCTGGCGGCGACCGCCCTCGCTGTTGCGCTCGCAGGCTGCGGTCACCATGCCGCCGCGCCGGTCGCGCCTCCACCGCCTCCAGCGCCACAGCCCCCGGCCGCCCCGCCGCCGCCGACGCTGACCTCGGCCGCCGACCTCGCCGCCTGCAACGAGCTGGAGACGAACATCCGGATCGTCTCGCAGCTGATCTCCAACAGCGTCGAGACGATGACGCAGTCGCTGCACCCGAAGGAGCTCGCGAAGCGCACCGGCGAGACGCAGCGGAACCTGCTCTACGCGGCGAGCGTTCTCTCGCAGATCGACCCGCCGCGCTCGCTGGTGCATGCCCGCCGCCAGCTCGTCACCGGCCTGCGGGAGTTCGCCGCCGACTTCGGCCGCGCGCAGAAATCGGTTGCCCGCCACGACATCGCCAAGGCCGCGCAGCAGCTCGTCGACCGCCCCGCGCTGGCCAAGGTGACCGCGGCCACCGGCACGATCGACCGAGCCTGCGGTGCCTGAGAACGGTTCCTGGTTGTCATCCATGCGCGGAGGGGCTTAGACTCGCGCTGAAGAGGGGCGTGGCGTCGCGCCACCGGGCTGGGCAGTGTCGGGAGCGACGCTCTACGAGGAGGTCGGTATGAGGATGGTTCGCAAGCTCAAGCGGCCCAGGTGGCTGCTGGCCGCCGTGTGCGCGGTGGCATTCGTGCCGGTCGCCTTCGTCGTCAGCGGCGTGGCGAACGGAAATACGACCGCGTCACAGGCTTCGCCGGTCGTCGACCGGGACTACATCTACGGCCAGCTGTTCGACATGGCCTACAACGACGTCTACCGCGTCTCGGGGGCGGACGGTCCGCCGACCGACCCGAGCTCGCCGTGGAACGAGCCGGCGAGCGTCAACGGCTGGCAGGAGTTCTTCCAGCACTGGAAGTCACAGCTCACCGACAAGACCGTGATGAGCAACGTCTCCAAGTTCGCGACGGTCTCGGACCACTACTTCCACCGCCTGCCCGTACAGCAGACGAACACGAACTACTCCTTCGACCCGAACTACCCGTGGGACTCGGACGACGCCGAGGTGACCGTTCCCGGCGCGACCTGCGCCGGCAAGCGCGTGCTGATCGCGGCGCATCCCGACGGCACTCCGGTCAGCCCGACCATCGTCGGCGAGGTCAACAACCCGACGGGCTCGACCAGTGGCGTCAACGGGTTCGGCGCCGGCCGCCGAACGCTGACGCTCTCGAACGTCGGCAACGGCGGCGCCTACGACGACACATCGGGCGTCGCGCTCACGATGGGCGAGTACCAGGCGCTGCTCCGCTGGTACGACGCCAACGGGACGTACCCGTCGAAGACGCTCAAGGTCGCGCTGCTCGACGCGTCGGCCGGACGCGCGCTCGACGGGACCTACCTGCGAGAAGGCGCGAAGTACTACGCCAACAACCTGATCCCACAGGGGCCCCAGGGCCAGTACGCGATGTTCGCCGAGATGAACGCGAACGGGCTGAGCTATCCCGCGTACCACCTGGGCACCCAGTACTTCTGGAACAACCTCGCGAACGGCGGCGTCGGCCCGTGGCGCACCTTCATCACGGACACGCCTGCCGCCCCGAACGCCCTCTACCCCGACACGGGCCCCGGCTCGCCAGGCGCGAACATCGCGGCGAACAGCGCCGCGATCTCGCAGTTCGACACGAACCTCAACAACGCGGTGACGGCCGGCTTCGCCGAGCAGAGCTCGAAGTACGGCGGCACCGTCCCGCAGGAGAACCCGCTCCGCTACAACCACACCGGCTCGGCTCCGCTGCCTGCGGTACCGACGCCCTTCGTTCCCGCCTACACGGCCTCCGACCAGTCGATCTACTCGCCGGTGCAAGCTGCCGGCACCGCACCGGAAGCGCAGGAGTCCACGCACGAGGACGAGGCGTCGATCTTCTGGAACCTGGGCATCCCGGGCTTCAGCGTCGGCGGCGTCCAGGACTCGAACATCGACGAGAACCCGTATGCCTCGGCGGTCGCCGACAGCCGCAAGGCAACGCCGATCCTGCAGTACACGGGCGGCGGGACCGCGTTCGAGCTCGCGAGCAACGTCCCCGCGGCGGGCATGACGACCCTCGCGGCCGCGAGCGCGGCCGGAGACACGAACGTCACGGTCGCCTCGGCGGCCAACCTGGTCGCGGGCCAGCCGTTCTTCGTCGACACAGGCTCGAACCTCGAGGTCGGGCAGATCGCGTCGATCGCCGGCAGCGTGGTGACGCTTGCGGCGCCGCTGACGTTCGCACACGCGAGCGGCGTGCCCTTCAACGTGAACCAGGGCCAGCCGGTCGGGTTCACGGGCGACACGACCGAGCATCTGAACTTCTTCGCCTCCGGCGCCCCGCACGGGATCGGCGGCGAGGCGACTCCCACCGAGGAGCTGCTGCGGGCGCTCGAGCTTCCGGCGCAGTACACCGCGCTGCTCGTCAGCAGTGACGACTACCTCGGCGCCGTTCCGAAGCCGACCGGCACGGTCGCGTACTTCGAGACTGACCCGGTCAAGCCGACCTCGACCGAGACGGTCAAGTTCGACGCGGGCTTCTCCCGCGCCAAGGACGGCGGCACCGCAGGGCTCCAGTACTACTGGGACTTCGGCGACGGCACGCATGGTGTCGGCCAGACCGTCACGCACACCTACTCGTCCCCGCTCTGGGCAGACGTGAAGCTGGTCGTCGTGAAGGGCCAGTCCAGCAACTGGGGCATGTACCGGCAGGCAGTCGCGGTCGACAGTCCTTCGGGATCCGCGCCGTCGACTCCCGCTTGCGGGACGTTCTCGCCGTCGGAGCAGGCCGCGCTGATCGCGGCTGCGAAGGCGGTGTTCCGGGACAGCTCGGCTGACGCGATGGGCGCCAGTCCATCTGCAAGGGAGAGGGGGTAACCGTGGCAGCGCAATCCAAAACGAAGAACGTGGCACGGAAGCTGATCCGCCCGCGCTGGCTCGTCCCGCTCCTGCTCGTGGCGGTCACGGTCCCGATCTCGCTGGTCGTCGCGACCAGCGCGAGGCCGGCCGACCAGATCCCCGTCTCCAACCCGGCGCACCCCGTCGTGGACGCGAACTGGATCTACGACCACAACTGGTTCGACTCGACCAACTTCATCTACAAAGTCGCCGGCTCCGACGGCTGCCTCCCGTCCGCGACCACCTGCCCGGGCGGGGGCACGCCCGGCGACAGCAACAACCTGCCCGAGAACTACAACGGCGCCCAGGAGTTCTACTCCTGGTGGAAGGGCGTCGGGACTACGCACACGCCTCAGCCAAACGGCGTCCTCGGCAAGTGGATCACGGCGCGTGACCACCTCTTCAACACGAGGAGCTGGCAGCTCGACGACGCCGAGCTGACGATTCCCGGCGCGACCTGCGCCGGCCAGCAGGTCATGCTCGCCAGCCACAACGACTCGACGCCCGTCACGACCAACCCGGCCAGCGGCGCCACCAGCGGCAGTGCGACGCCGATGAGCACCATGCACTCCGGGAACTGGGCCAACGGCTCGGCCTACGACGCCAACATGGGCGAGAACATGAACCTGGAGGAGATCGGATCGGTGCTCCGGTGGCACGAGGTCAACGGGACGTACCCGGCCCGCACGATCAAGGCGACCCTCTACGACAACGAGGAGGGCGGCCTGGTCGGCTCCGGCGACTACTCTGCGGCCGGCACGGCGGCGGCGATCGTCGCGGCTCCGACCGCGGTGGGTGACACGAACATCAAGGTCACGTCCACGAGCAACCTGGGCGCGGGCACGACGATCGCGCTCGACGAGGTCAACACCGAGAACCCGACGGTCGCGTCGGTCGGCACGGCGGCGACGAACACGACGCTCGTCGGGCCGAACTCGGCCGGCGACACGCTGATCAACGTCGCGAGCGTCTCCGGCATCTCGGCCGGCCAGACGTTGAATATCGATCTCGGCAACGTCGACACCTCGACGGTCGGAACGGTCGGAACGGCGCAGCGAGGCGCGACGACTCTCGCGGCCGCGGCCAGCGCCGGCGATACGAATATCAAGGTGTCCTCCGTCACCAACATGGTCGTGGGCGAGCGGATCGCGCTCGACGTCGGCTTCTCGAATGTCGAGTACGACACGATCACCGCGGTCGGCACCGCCGGCTCCGGGGGCACGGGCGTCACGCTCCAGACGGCGCTCGCGGGCCCGCACGACAGCGGCGCCTCGGCGCAGGATCTGGGCAGCGGCATCACGCTGACCACGCCGCTCTCGTTCCCGCACCCGACCGGCGCGCGTGTCATCGACGCATCGGCGCTCGGCACCGGGATCACGCTGTCGGCCCCGCTGACGCTGGCGCACGCCTACGGCTCGACCGTGAACGGGTCGGCCACGGGCCTGCTCTCCGACAGCCCGCAGGGCCAGATCATCGGCGTGCTCAACAACGACCAGGACGGCCTCAACTACCCGACGCACAAGTGGGGCACCGGCTACTACATGAGCAACCTCTTGGACGGCCAGGCCGGGCCGTGGTTCAACAACATCAACGCCACACCGGTCTCCGCGGCGCCGAACAGCATCTACGGCACCGTCGGCATCCAGCGGCTGCAGCACAACCTTCCGGCCGTGACGGCCTTCCGCCAGTCGTCCGCGGACGCGGTCACGCAGTCGCTGCAAGACCTGGGCCAGAAGTACAACTTCAGCATTCCGCTGGAGAACCCGCTCGTGTTCAAAAACACGGGCTCGGTGCCCGACGCGCCGGGCATCCAGACGGTCCCGGCCTACCTGCCGGCCGACCAGGCGCTCTACACGCCGGTCCTCGACGACCGCACGGGTCGCACCGACCAGGTGTCGTTCGGCGTCCGCGGGATCCCGTCGCTCGGCGACATCGGCCAGTACGACTCGAGCACCAACCCGCTCGTGGGCGGCGCCGACAACCCGTACCCGTCGTACTACACGAGCAAGCCGACCCTGGCGGGCGAGTACGGCCAGGACTCCAACAGCGACTACTTCTCGAACCTCAACTACTGGGCCTCCGGCACCGTGCACGGGCCCGGTGGCTACGACAAGCCCTCCGAGGGCCTGCTGCGAGGCGTCGAGTTCATCGCGACGTGGTTCTCGTACGTGATCGCCTCTCCGGAGGAGGGCGGCGCGGTGTCGCAGCCGAACCGCCCGATCGCGTACTTCGAGATGACGCCGAAGAAGCCGACCGCCCAGACGACTGTCTCTTCGACGCCGGCTACAGCCGGACGAAGAGCGGCAGCACGGATGGGTTGAAGTACTACTGGGACTTCGGCGACGGCGAGCCCGATGGTCACGACGACGAACCCGATCATCCAGCACACCTTCCCGACCCAGGCTGCCTGGCGCGATGTCCAGCTCCTCGTCGCGGGTGCCGGGCAGTGGAACGACCCGTCGAAGTTTGGGTCGTTCCGGCAGCTGGAGCCGATCGACTTCTTCCCGACGTACTACCCCGCGCTCGTTCCGCCGACCGAGCCGCAGCCGCCGACGAGCGGTGGCCAGGCCGACCCGTGCGGGGCGCTGACGGCATCCGAGCAGACCGCGCTGATCGCGGAGGCCAAGCAGGCCAAGAACGGCGGGGGGAGCGCACCGACGCTGAATCAGCTCGCGAGCTGGGCGCTCGAGAGGCACTAGCACGCAGGAAGGAAACGCACCGCAGAGACGAGGGCGCCGCAAGGCGCCCTCGCTCTTCGGGGAGGACGGCGCGGCCGTACTCGAATGGCTCGAGTCGTACTTCGAGCGCCTGCCCGACCTGCCGGTCCTCGCCCGGGTCTCGCCGGGCGACGTTCGCGCGGCGTTGCCGGCCTTGCCGCCCGAGCGGGGCGAGGAGTTCTCGGCGGTGCTGCAGGACCTCGAGCGGACGCTGCTGCCGGGGCTCACGCACTGGCAGAGCCCTCGCTTCCTCGCCTACTTCTCGACGACTGGCTCAGAGCCGGCGATCCTCGCCGAGCTGCTCGCTGCCGGGCTGAACCAGGTCGGGATCCTCTGGCGCACCTCGCCCGCGCTGCAGGAGCTCGAGGAGGTCACGCTCGCCTGGCTGGCAGAGCTGCTCGGCCTGCCGGCCGGCAGGCACGGCCACCTCGAGCAGGGCGCGTCGCTCTCCACGCTTGCGGCGCTGGCCGCCGCGCGGGAAGCCCGCCCGGGGTTCGTGCTGGCGTCGGAGCATGCGCATTCCTCGGTCGAGCGAGCCTGCCGCCTGCTCGGGATGGAATTGCGCAAGGTTCCGGTGGACACCGAGTACCGGCTGCGGCCGGAAGCGCTCGGGCTGGAGGGCGCCAGCGCCGTGGTCGCAACGGTCGGGACGACCTCGACCACCTCCGTCGACCCGGTGGCCGCGATCGTGGCGGCGTGCGCACCGGCAGGCGTCTGGGTCCATGTCGACGCTGCCTATGCCGGCTCGGCGATGGTCTGCCCGGAGCTGCGCTGGGCCTTCGACGGAGTCGAGGAGGCCGACTCGCTCGTCGTCAACCCGCACAAGTGGCTGCTGACGACGCAGGGCTGCTCGGCGTTCTGGACGCGCCGGCCGGACGAGCTGCGTGCCGCCTTCAGCCTCGTGCCGGAGTACCTCCGAACGCCTGACGAGGTAGTCAGCTTCAGCGAGTACGGCGTCGAGCTCGGGCGCGGCTTCCGGGCGCTCAAGCTCTGGGCGGTGCTCCGTTGCTACGGGCGCGAGGGACTGCAGGAGTCGATTCGCCACGGGATCAGGCTGGCCGAGGCCTTCGAGTACTGGGTGCGTGACGAGCCCGGCTGGGAGCTGTGCGCGCCGCGTCCCTTCTCGGTCGTCTGCTTCCGGCGTGACGGCTCCGACGAGGACAACGAGACCCTTCTCGAGCGCGTGAACGCGAGCGGCGAGGTCTTTCTCTCCGCGACGCGCCTCGACGGCCGCTTCGTCCTCCGCTTGGCCGTCGGCAACGAGCGGACGACCGAGGACGACGTCCGCCTGGCCTGGGAGGTCCTCAAGCGCGAAGCCGCGCGATAGCGGCGTCGTGGAGGGCGACGCGGTAGCGCCAGAAGGCGCGCCCCGTCTCGAGCAGGCGCTCGCGAAGCGGGCCGGCCAGCTCCTCCAAGGTTCCCCAGCGGGCTGCCGCGATCTCCTCGCGGTCGCGTGGGTCGAGCTGCTCGTCCTCCGTGGTGGCGAGGAAGACGTGCGTCCGCCACGGGACGTCGTGCGGCTCGTACAGGAACCGCGCCTCGGCGGCGACGAGGTAGCGCTCGATCGAGACCTCGAGGCCCGTCTCCTCCAGCGCCTCGCGCCGGGCGCCGTCCTCGAAGGCCTCGCCGGGCTTGATCCCGCCGCCCGGCGGTCGCCAGACGCCCTCCTCGAACTGCGGCTTGCGGATCAGCGCCAGCCGCTCGCCGTTGAGGATGAACAGCGTCACGTCGTGCGTGCGGCTCGGGTTGTAGGTGGCGAGGCCGTGCTCGTAATCGGAGATCTCGCCCTCCCAGGCGAGCCGCGCCGGCTCGCCGTAGCGCTGCCGTAGCGGCGCGAGGACGGCCTCGGTCAGGTGCATGTCTCGATGGTACGGTCGCGCGCATGCCGCTCGACGCGCTGGCGCTGGCGCTCGGCGCCGCCGGGTTGCACGCCGCCTGGAACCTGCTGCTCGCGCGGGAGCGCGACACCGAGGCGGCGCTGGCGGTCGGGCTGCTCGCGCTCGTGGCGACGATCGCGCTGCCCGCGGCCCTGACCTGGCGGGTCGAGGGCGCGGCAGTTCCCTACATCCTCGGCTCGGCGGCGCTGGAGCTCGTCTATGTCGCGCTGCTGGCAGCGGCCTACCGGCGCTGGGAGCTGAGCCTCGTCTACCCGGTCGCGCGCGGCCTGGCGCCGGTGCTCGCGCTGCTGCTGGTCGCGGCCGTGGGCGGGGCACGGCCGTCTCCGCTCGGCGCGGCCGGCGTCCTCGTCGTCTCGGTGGGAGTGCTGCTCGTGCGCGGCGCGCGTGGCGACCTGCGGGGGCTCGCCTTCGGCGCCGTGATCGCCGCGGTGATCGCCGGGTACACGGTCGTCGACCGCTACGGGATCCAGCACGCGGCGGCCGGGCCGTACCTGCTCCTCGTGATGCTCGGGCCGGCGCTCGCCTATCCACTCGCGGTTGGGCGGCGCCGCGTACGAAACGCTGTGAGCCCGGCGACGATCGTCATCGGAGCTGCCTCCGCCTCGGCGTACCTGTTGGCACTGCTCGCGCTCCGGCTGGCGAGTGCGCCCGCCGTCGCGGCGGTCCGCGAGACGAGCGTCGTGATCGCCACCGTCCTCGCCGCCGTCTTCCTGCACGAACGCGTCTCGCCGGCACGCATAGGAGGCGCCGCCCTCGTCGTCGCAGGGGTTGCGCTCCTCGCGTTCTCCTAGCCGGACTTGGCGAAACGAGGCACGCGACGGGCGATGAACGCTCCTGCCGCCGCAACTCCGGCAACGGCGAGAGCGAGCAGGTTCGTCTGGATGCAGGTGCGACAGGCGTTACAGCAGGCTGTCGCGGCCGGAGCATGCTCGCCGTACCTTGCGGCAGCCTGAGTCACGCGGCCTTGCCAGATCGTCTGCATGTACGAAGCGTACTCGCTTCAGCCGCAAGGGCCCTAGAGCCTGCGCAGAAGCTCGAGCAGCTCCGCGGGCGAGCCGACCACGAGGTCGGCGGCCTCCGCAAGCCCCGGCGGAGCCTCGCCGGAGACGACCGCGACGCGGACGGCCACCTCCAGCCCGTCCAGCCCGCGGAAGGCGTCGAGGTCGGTCGAGTCGTCGCCCGCGTAGAGCGCCCGCCGCAATCCGTGCTCGCCGAGGAGGCTCCGCACCGCGGTGCCCTTGTCGGCGTCGACCGGCGGACGCAGCTCCAACACCTTCCGGCCCCAGCGCGCCTCCAGACCGACCTTGCGCGCGCGCTCGGCAACTTCCTCGAGCTCCGCGCGAGCCGCAGCCTCGTCGGGCGCCAGGCGCCAGTGGAACGCGACGGTCAGGCCCTTGTCCTCCAGCCACGGCCACCCCGAGGCCGCGAACGGCCGCAGTGGAGCCCGCCACGCGTCGGCATCCGGCTCGAGCTCGAGACCGTGCACGCCTGCGTAGGAGGCGCCGTCGACGCCGACGAGCTCGCGCGCCGCCGCGCCGGTGCGCCCGCTGACGAACCCGACGAGGCCGTAACGCCCGACGAGCCGCCGCAGCACGGCCCGCGTCTCCTCCGGGACCGCGGCCAGCTCGGGGCGCGCGACGATCGGCGCCAGCGTCCCGTCCACGTCGAGCAGGACCGCCGCCCGGGCCGGGTCCTCGGCGAGCCGCCTCAGCGCATCCTGCATCGCGGGGAGACTAAGGCGTTCGCTTGCGACGCCGACCAAGAGGCCTCGCCGGCTTTGCCGGTGAGGCCGTCCAACGCACCGTCTCGGATGACAAAGAGGTCGTACTGCGGGCCGGATAGCCTCTGAGCGGTGCTGCGACTCGTCCTCATCGGCTTGCTGGCCGGCCTGTTCAGCGCCCTGTTCGGCGTCGGCGGCGGGATCGTCGTCGTGCCGCTGCTCCTGCTCGTCGCCCACTTCAGTGAGCGGCCGGCGATGGCGACCTCGCTCGCGGCGGTCCTGGTCATCTCGATCGCGGGCGCAGCCACCTACGCCTTCCACGGCGAAGTGAGGCCCGGCGCGGCCGCGATCGTCGGCATCCCGGCGATGGCGGGGGCGGTCGCCGGGACGGCGCTGCAGCAGCGTGTGGAGAACCGCACGCTTTCGCTCGCCTTCGCTGCCCTGCTGACGGCGCTCGGGGTGCGCCTGCTCGTCTGATGTGGGCGATCCTCGCCGCCGCGTTGCTCGGCGTCGGCGCCGGCGTTCTGTCCGGGCTGTTCGGCGTCGGCGGCGGGATCCTGTTCGTGCCGACGCTGACGCTCGTGCTCGGCCTATCGCAGATCCACGCCGAGGCGACTAGCCTGCTCGCGATCCTCCCGACCGCGGCGGTCGGCGCCTGGCGCCAGCAGCGGTACGGCAACGTCCGCTGGCGGGCCGCGCTCGTCCTCGGCGTTGCGGCGATCGCCGGCGTGGAGGGCGGCGTCCAGATCGCCGAGCAGCTCCCGCAAGACGCGCTGCGCCGCCTATTCGGCGCGCTCATGCTGGTCGTCGCCGCCCAGGTCGCCTTTCGCACTTTGCGCAAGCCCGCCTATCCTTCCGAGTCGTGACCCTCGCCAAACGCCACCTGACCGCGGACGGATAGCGCTTGGAGAGGACGGGGCCCGCACCGCAGCTGGCCCTGGCGCCGGCACGCCTGAGGCTGACCCGCGCCTGGGAGACGACCACCGTCTCCGAGACCGTCTTCGGGCGCCTGCTCGGCCTGTTCGTCCTGCTCACGATCGTCGCCTCGGCGCTCGGCCTGGGCCGCGGTCCGGCCGCGCAGACCTTCCTGCTGATCTTCACCTCGATCGTGATCGAGGCGCTGCCGTTCATCCTCGTCGGCGCGCTCGCCTCGGCCGCAATCGCGGTCTACCTGCCGCAGGGCTCGTTCGGCTGGATCTCGCGGCTGCCGCTGGCCCTGCAGGTCCCCGGCGCGGCGCTCGGCGGCTTCGCCTTCCCGGTCTGCGAGTGCGGGACGGTGCCGGTCGGCCGCCGGCTGATCGCGCGAGGGGTCGAGCCGGGCGCGGCGATCGCTTTCATGCTCGCTGCGCCGGTTCTGAACCCGATCGTGCTCGCCTCGACCTGGGTCGCGTACGGCGGCCACACGCGCGCCGCGGAGATGGTGGCGGGGCGGGCCTCGCTCGGGCTCGTGACGGCTGCCGCCGTCGGGTTCGCCTTCTCCCGGACGAAGCCCGGCGAGCTGCTCCGGCCGCGCCCGGCCGACTACGAGCACGACCACGACCACGGTGACGGTGACATACGCGACAGCGGGCCCGTCGCGTTCGCCACCCACCTCGTCTCCGACTTCTTGTTCATGGGCAAGTTCATCGTCCTCGGCGCCGGGCTCTCCGCGCTGGTGCAGGTCGTCCTTCCGGGCTCCGTCGTCTCCGCGCTCGGCGGCGCGCCGGTGCTCTCGTCCCTGGCGCTGATGGCGGTTGCGTTCGTGCTCTCACTCTGCTCGGAGGCCGACGCCTTCATCGCGGCGTCGTTCGGGTCCTTCACTCCGGGCGCGCAGCTCGCGTTCCTCGTCTTCGGCCCGTTGGCCGACATGAAGCTCACGGTGCTCTACGGCGCGACCTTCCGCCGCTGGTTCGTGGGCCGGCTGCTGCTGGTCGCGATCCCGATCATCCTCGTCGGCTCGCTCGTCTTCGAGGCGCTGGTCAGATGACAGTTGACGCGAGAATTGCTCGTGGCGGGGCGCTCGCGGTCTGGGCGGTCTTCTTCTTCGCGCTCTGGCTGACGGGCTCGACCGACCGCTTCCTCGGCACGCGTACCGCGTGGATCGTTCCGTTCGGCGCGATCGTGCTGGCGCTGGCGGTGCTCGCCTACGGCTACGGCTACCTGCGGGCGAGACAGCGCGGCCCGCGGCTGACCCTGCGCGAGGCGAGCGGCCTGTTCGCGCTGCTCGTGCCGCTGGCCGCCGTCGCGCTCGTCCCGCACGCGGCGCTCGGCTCGTACGCGGCCGCGCGGAAGGGCAGCGGGTCGTTCTTCCTCAGCGCGCGGCCGCCGGTGCCACCGAAGCCGGCCGATGCGTCGTTCCTCGACATCCGCATCTCCGAGGGCGACCACACCTTCGCCGCGAACGCCGGCATCAGACCCGGCCTGCGCGTGCGCCTGCTCGGGTTCGTCACGGGCTCGAAGGATGTCCCAGCGGGCACCTTCGAGATCGCCCGCTTCTACATCTCGTGCTGCATCGCGGACGCGCAGGCCGTCGGCGTGCCGATCGTGGGCGGGCAGCCCAAGCGCGACACATGGCTGGCCGTGACCGGCTCGCTGGCGAAGCGTGGGAAGCGGTTCGTGGTCGAGCCGAGCAAGATCGAGCACGTCGACGAGCCGGCGCAGCCGTACCTGAGCTTCCGCACCTGATTCTCTGTTGCAAGCCGTCAGGCCGGGGAATCGTCAATAATGCGGTGACGGTGGCCAAGCGGCTCGGCCTCAGCTCGATCCTCGGTGGGGTGCTCCTACTCGCAGCCGGTCCAGCGGGCGCGGGTGGGCCCGCCTCAACGGCCGGCGCGACGGCGCGCGCGTTCGCGATCCGCGTGGTCGTGCCGGGTCAGGCCGCCGCGCAGGCGGGCCTGGTCTCGGCGCCGCCCTATCGCGTGTCCTTCGGCGACGGTTTCACCTATCCCGCGGACGGCTCGGTGGCGACCACGGGCTCGACGGCGACCTCGGCCACGAGCGACACGGGCTCGCACGCGGTCGCGACCGCCTCGGGCCAGGCGCAGTCCGTCTCGCTGTTCGGCGGCGAGATCACCGCGGACGCAGTCACCGGCAAGGCGAGCGGCTCGACGCTCGGCCGCACTGCTCGCGGCGGGCTCGGGAGCTCGTCGATCTCGAACCTGGTCGTGCTCGGCCAGCCGGCCACGGTCGCTCCCAACGGCCGCATCGCGCTCGCCGACTGGGGCTACCTGACGACGCTGGAGCAAGGCACCGACACGAGCGCGGGCCCGGGCGGCGCACAGGCCTTCGACGGCTTCGTCACGGGGCTCGACGTCCACCTGACCGCGCCGCACGGCAACCTCCCCGCCGGGTCGGAGATCCAGGTCGGCTACGCGGAGGCCAACGTGCAGGCGCCGGCGCCGAAGCGCGAGAAGCCCGTCGCGCCGGGCGAGCCCAAGGGCAAGCGCAAGCAGGGGCCGGTCGCGCCGGAGTCGAATCGCCCAGGCCACCGGTCCGGCCCGCAGCTGCCGGGCAGCCCGCTCACCGTTCAGCCCAAGCTGGGCGCAAACGGGTACGTCTTCCCGGTCTACGGGCCGGTCTCGTTCGTAGACACCTACGGCGCCTTTCGCGGCGACGTGCCGGGGAACTGGCACCACGGCGACGACATCTTCGCGCCGCTCGGCGCGCCGATCCTCGCCTGCGCGGACGGGATCGTCTTCTCCATCGGCTGGAACACGATCGGCGGCAACCGGCTCTGGCTCCGCGACTCCGCCGGGAACGAGTTCTACTACGCGCATCTCTCGGCCTTCTCGCCGCTGGCCAGGAACGGCCACCGCGTCAAGGCGGGCGAGGTGCTCGGCTTCGTCGGCAACACCGGCGACGCGGCCGGCACGCCGACGCACCTCCACTTCGAGATCCACCCCACCTCGCTGATCTGGAAGGGCTACGACGGCGCGGTCGACCCGACCGAGTACCTCCAGGCCTGGCAGCACCTCCAGGACGTGCGCTTCGAGCAGGTCGCCGGGTGGGTGCCCGCGGCCTCGGTCACCGACCCGGCCCCGAAGCCGGCGGCGATCCTGCTCCAGGTCTCCGACATCTCGGAGGCCAGCGGCCTCGACCCCGGCTCACTCCAGCGCGCGATCGCCCCGCGTGTCCCCGGCCGCAGCGACCAAAACCTGCTCCGGGCGCTCGGCTACCACCCGTCGGACGCCGGGCCTGGACGCGGGTAGCGCTTCTAGCTGTTAGTCCGTCTGTGACCGGCCGATGCGGTCAGGAAGAGTTGCCGTCTGAACCGACCGGTCGATGCGCGTCAGGAAGAGTTTCCGCCGTTCCCGCCGTACCCGAACTCCTCGTCCTCGCCGAAGATCCTGTCCTTCAGCCAGCGCCGGGTCTCGGGGCCGGTCAACGGGTTGAAGAGGATGCCGAGCGCGATCCCGGCGAGCAGGAGCGAGGCGTTGCGGCCCGTGTGCTCCTCCCTGCCCTGGATCCGATCGGCCGCGGAGCGCAGGTCCTCGATCGCCGAGCGGAGCTGCTCCTGGATGTCCTTGTCGCTCGCGACCTTGGTCGCGACGCCCGTCATGCTGCGCCCGCCGATCAACTCGTCGTAGACGTCGCGGGCGGTCGCAAAGGCGCTCTTGAGGTTGTCGCGCAGCTCCTCGTCCTGGATCGCTCGCTGCACGTACGGCTTCACGTCGGCAACTCGGTCTTTCGCCTTGGCCATTCAGGCCGTCCTTTCAATCGGTTACAAACGGGCATTCTCTACCCTGCGCGCGATTGGCGCTAAACCGAGGGTAGCGCCGCCTGGCGCTCGCCGGAGGCCGCGGCGCGGGGGCGGGCCGCCTTGCCCTTGCCGAAGGCGACCTCGAACACCTCGGCGATCGAGTCGACCGGGAAGAACTCGAGCTCCTCGCGGGTCTCTTCCGGCAGCTCCTCGAGGTCGGGCTCGTTGTCGCGCGGGATCACGATTCGCTTCAGGCCGTAGCGCTGGGCGGCGAGCACCTTCTCGCGCAGGCCCCCGATCGGCAGCACCTGGCCGGTGAGCGTGATCTCGCCCGTCATGCCGACGTCCTCGGCGACCGGCTCGTCGCGGACGAGCGACGCGATCGCGGTTGCGATCGTGATCCCGGCGGAGGGACCGTCCTTCGGGACTGCGCCGGCCGGGACGTGGATGTGGACGTCGTGCTCGGCGAACCAGTTCTCCTCGACGCCGAGCTCCGGCGAGTGTGCGCGCACCCACGAGAGGGCCGCCTGCGCGGACTCCTTCATCACGTCGCCGAGCTGCCCGGTGATCGTCAGCTTGCCCGTGCCCGGGTAGGCGGTCGCCTCGATGAAGAGGACGTCGCCGCCGACGGGCGTGTAGGCGAGGCCGGTCGCGACGCCCGGGTCGGCGGTGCGCTTGCGCGGGTCGGCGGGGAAGCGGCGCGGGCCGAGCCAGGAGCGGACGCGCTCCTCGTCGACTTCGACCTTCTCCGAGCGGCCCTCGGCGATCTCGCGCGCGGTCTTGCGGCAGAGGTCGGCGATCCGGCGTTCGAGGTTGCGGACGCCGGCCTCGCGCGTGTACTCGCGGATGACGACACGCAGCGCGTCGTCGCTGATCTCGAGCTGCTCGTCGGTGAGCCCGTGCGCCTCGAGCTGCTTCGGCACCAGGTACTTGCGTGCGATCCCCAGCTTCTCGTCCTCGGTGTAGCCGGAGAGCTGGATCACGTCCATGCGGTCGAGCAGCGGGCCGGGGATCGTCTCGAGCTGGTTGGCGGTGCAGATGAACAGCACCTTCGAGAGGTCGTACGGCAGGTCGAGGTAGTGGTCGCGGAAGTTCTTGTTCTGCTCGGGGTCGAGCACCTCGAGCATCGCGCTCGCCGGGTCGCCGCGGAAGTCGGCGCCCATCTTGTCGATCTCGTCGATCAGCAACACCGGGTTGCGCGACTCGGCATCGCGCAGCGAGCGGATGATCGTGCCCGGCATCGCGCCGATGTAGGTGCGCCGGTGGCCGCGGATCTCGGCCTCGTCGCGGACGCCGCCGACCGAGATGCGGACGAACTTGCGCCCGGTCGTGCGCGCGATCGACTGCCCGAGCGAGGTCTTGCCGACCCCGGGCGGGCCGACGAAACAGAGGATCGGGCCCGAGAGGTCGTTCTTCAGCTTCGACACGGCGAGGTATTCGAGGATCCGCTCCTTGACCTTCTCGAGGTCGTAGTGGTCCTCGTCGAGGATCTCGCGCGCGTGCTCGAGGTCGAGGTTGTCCTCGGTGCTCTCGGTCCACGGCAGCGACAGGATCCAGTCGAGGTAGGTGCGGATGACGCCATACTCGGCGGCTGCGGGCGGCAGCTTCTCCAGGCGCGCGAGCTCGCGGTCGGCGGCCTTGCGCGCGTCCTCGGGGAGGTTCTTCGCCTCGATCTGCTCGCGCAGCTCGTTGAGCTCGGCCTGCTGCTCGTCGCCCTCGCCGAGCTCGTCCTGGATCGCCTTCAGCTGCTGGCGCAGGAAGAACTCGCGCTGGCCCTTCTCCATCTCGGACTGGACCTGCGACTGGATCTTCGTGCCGAGCTCGACGACCTCCAGCTCCCGGCCCAGGATCCCCAGCAGCTCGCGCAGGCGCACCGAGACGTCGGGCTCCTCGAGCAGGTGCTGCTTCTCCTCGGTCTTGAGGCGCAGGGTCGAGGCGACCAGGTGCGAGAGCGCGCTCGGGTCGTCGACGTTGGCGGCGGCGAGCTCCAGCTCGGCGGGGAGGTAGGGGACGAGCGAGATCAGCCGGCCGAACTCGTTCTGGACGCTGCGTGTGACCGCCTCGAGCTCGGGCGTCTCCTCGACGACGTCGGGGACCTCGCTGAACTCGCCGACCAGGTACGGCTCGTCCTGGACCGGGCGCTCGAGCCGGATCCGGCCGATGCCCTGGACGAGGATCCGCAGCGATCCGTCGGGGACGCGGATCATCTTGTGCACGACCGCGGCGGTCCCGATCTCGTACAGGTCGTCCCAGCCGGGCTGCTCGACCCCGTCGTTCCTGGAGGTGACGAGCGCGAGCACGCGCTGCTCGCCCGAGACCACGTCGTCGACGAGCTTCACCGAGCGCTCCTGGCCGATCGCAAGCGGCGAGACCGACTGCGGGAAGATCACCGTCTCCTTCAGCGGCAGGACCGGCAGGACCGACGGGATCTCGATGTCGCCCTGCTCGAGCTGCTCTTCGAATGTGAGCTCGCTCATCTACGGCCTCCGATCGCGATCAGGACGCGCTCCCGCTGCGGCTTCGGCGCCTTGGCGGCGACCGGGAGCACGACGGTCAGCAAGCCTCGCTCGTAGTTGGCGGAGGCCTTGGCCGTGTCGACCGGCTCCCCCAGGGAGATCCGCCGCTCGAAGGGCCCGTACTCGAGCTCCATCTGCTGGTAGCGGCCTGCGACCGGCGGGCGCCGGCGGATGCCGGCGACGACGAGCACGCGGTCGTCGGCGATCACCTTCAGCGAGGAGGGATCGACGCCGGGAAGCTCGACGATCACGTGCAGCGCCGGCGGGTCATCGCTGCGGATGCAGTCGACGCTCGGCCGGAGGCAGTGGCGCGCGGCGACGAACCTCGGGACGTGCCAGAGGTCGTCCACGAGCTCGCGGATCTCGTCGTGCAGCCGGTCGATGTCGTCTCGCTTTCGCATCTGTGGTGGTAACGCTACGGGTGGTTGGGCGGTTCCTGCCGCGCCGGTGGTTAAGTTAGCAAACGCTAACTAACTCACGGAGAGCCGCAGATCGGTCAAACTCCGCCCGTGGCCGATCCGGTTTCGTGGTTCTTGATCGAGGCGGGCTGGACGGTGCTCGCCTCCGACGGGTCCGAGGTCGGGAAGGTGGACGAGGTGACCGGCGACGAAAACGCCGACATCTTCGACGGCCTCGCGATCGCGACCAGCGCGCTCGGCAAGCCGCGCTACGTCCCGTCCGAGCAGGTCGGCGAGATCGTCGAGGGCACGGTGCGGCTGAAGCTGAGCCGGGAGCAGGTCGACGCGCTCGGCGAGTACCTCGAACCTGCGACCAGCGCGGAGATCGAGGCCGACAACAAGGGCGGCACGGGCGCGGCGATCGGCGCCGAGTTCCGCAAGCTCGAGGCGAAGACCCTTGCCCCGACCGAGGCCGAGCGCTCCCTGACCTTCTGGCGCCGGGTCAGGCTCTACTTCCGCCGGCTGGGTCGATAGCTCGTAGCATCCCGGCCGATGGAGGGCTCGCTCAAAGGCGTGATCCTGGCCGGCGGCACCGGCTCGCGGCTGCATCCGCTGACGCTGATCACCAACAAGCACCTGCTGCCGATCTACGACCGGCCGATGATCGCCTACACGATCGAGGCGCTCGTCAAGGCGGGCGTCACCGAGCTGATGCTCGTCACCGGCGGGACGCACGCGGGCGAGTTCTTCCGGTTGCTCGGCAACGGGCACGAGCACGGAATCGACCGGCTCTTCTACGCGTACCAGGACAAGCCGGGCGGGATCGCGGAAGCGCTCGGCCTGGCGGAGCGGTTCGCGCGCGACGGCCGCACCGTCGTGATGCTCGCCGACAACGTGGTCGAGCGCTCGCTCGCGCCGGCGGTCGAGAACTTCCGACGCCAGGAGCGCGGCGGCCGGATCCTGCTCGCGCGCCTGGAAGAGCCGGAGCACCTGCGCCACCTCGGCGTCGCCGAGCTCGACGGCGAGCGGGTCACGCGGATCGTCGAGAAGCCGGACGACCCGCCGAGCGAGTACGCCGTCACCGGGATCTACTTCTACGACGAGCAGGTCTGGGACGTGCTGCCGACGCTCGAGCCGTCCGGCCGCGGCGAGCTCGAGATCACCGACGTGAACAACTGGTACGTCGACCAGGGCGCGATGGAGTACGACGTGCTCGAGGGGTTCTGGGGCGACGCTGGCGAGTCGATCGACGCCTACTACGAGGTGAACGACTTCGTGCGGGCGAACGGGGTCAACAAGGACGAGGCGTGGTCGAAGGCATCGAGCTGATCCCGCTGCGGCGGTTCGAGGACGAGCGCGGCTGGTTCTCGGAGCTGATGCGCGAGTCGTCGCTCCCGAAGCCGATGACGCAGACCAACCTCTCTTTCTCGAGGCAGGGCGTGATCCGCGGGCTCCACTACCACGAGCGGGGCCAGGACGACCTGTTCGCCTGCCTCTCGGGAACGGCGCGCGTGGTCGTGCTCGACCGCGAGAGCGGCGAGACGTTCACCGCCGACATCGGCGACGACAACCCGGCCGCGGTCTACATCCCCGGCCGTCACGCGCATGGCTTCGAGGCGCTGACGGACGTGCTCTTCTGCTACCACGTCACGCAGGAGTACGACCCGGCCGACCCGGACGAGCATGGCATCTGCTGGGCCGACCCGCGCGTCAAGCACCTCTGGAGCACCGACTCGCCGCTGCTCTCCGAGCGCGACCTCGCCGCGTGCTCATAACGGGCGCGGGCGGGCAGCTCGGCACGGCGCTGCAGGAGACGTTCCCGGAGGCCCGCGCCCTGACCCGCGCGGACTGGGATGTCACGCGTCCTTTTGACCAAGTGACACAGTGTTACTTAGTCCTCCACGCGGCGGCCTGGACCGACGTGGACGGGGCGGAGGCGGATCCGGTCGGGGCGGAAGCGGCCAACGTGACGGGCACGCGCAACGTGGTCGCGCTCGGCGCGCCGGTCGTCTACTTCTCGACCGACTACGTCTTCGACGGGGCCAAGCAGGAGCCGTACGTCGAGTCGGACGAGCCGAACCCGCTCTCCGTCTACGGCCGTACGAAGCTCGCGGGCGAGCGGGAGGTGCGCGAGGGCTGGATCGTGCGCAGCTCGTGGCTCTTCGGCTGGACCGGCCGGAACTTCGTCCGGACGATGCTGGAGCTCGGCCGGCGACAGGACGAGGTCGCTGTCGTCGCCGACCAGATCGGCTGTCCGACGTACGCGGGCCACCTTGCGGAGGCGACGAAGGAGCTGCTCGAGCTTCCGCACGGCGTGTGGCACCTGGCCGCCGAGGGCGAGTGCACGTGGGCAGAGTTCGCCCGCGCCATTTTCGAGGAGGCCGGCCTCGGTACACGCGTGCGCGAGATCACGACCGAGGAGCTCGGCCGCCCGGCCCCGCGCCCGGCCTACTCGGTCCTCCGCAGCGAGCGCGAAGGCGCCCCGCGCCTCCCCCACTGGCGCGAAGGCCTGCGGGCCTGCCTCGCCCGCCTCTAGCTGCGCCAGGCGGCTTCGTTAACCGGGGCGCGGTCGCGGAGCGGCTCCCACCAGTCGCGGTGGTCGGCGTACCAGCGCACCGTCTCGGCAAGGCCTTCGTCCCAGCCGATCTCGTCGCTCCAGCCGAGCGCGCGGAGCCTGGACGAGTCGAGCAGGTAGCGGCGGTCGTGGCCGGGCCGGTCGGGGACGATCGTCTTCAGCGACGCGTCCTTGCCGGTCAGCTCGAGCACGGCGTCGGCGATCTCCTCGATCGAGCGCTCGATCCCTGAGCCGACGTTGTAGGTCTCGCCGGGCTCGCCGCGCTCGAGCACGAGGTCGATCGCGCGGCAGTGGTCCAGCACGTGCAGCCACTCGCGCCGGTTCTGCGTCGACGCGTACAGCGGCAGCGGCCGCTCGTCGAGCGCGTGCGTCGTGAAGAGCGGGATCACCTTCTCCGGGAACTGGAACGGCCCGTAGTTGTTCGAGCAGTTCGTGATCGTCACCGGCAGCTCGAAGGTCTCGAAGTAGGCGCGGACGTAGTGGTCGGCCGCGGCCTTCGAGGCGTTGTACGGCGTGCGCGGCCGGTAGGGCGACTCCTCGGTGAAGCGCCTCGCCTGAGTCGAGCGGCAGGTCGCCGTAGACCTCGCAGGTCGAGATGTGGTGGAAGCGCTCGACGCCGTGACGCCGCGACGCTTCGAGCAGCATCTGCGTTCCGAGCACGTTGGTGCGCGCGAAGAGCGCCGGGTCCTGGACGGCGAGGCTGTTGTGCGACTCGGCCGCGAAGTTGACGACGGCCTCGATCGCGTGCTCGGCGAGCGTCTGCTCGGCCAGCTCGAGGTCGGCGATGTCGCCGTGCACGAAGGGGACGTCGCCGGGGACGTTCTCGCGCACGCCCGCGTACGTGAGCAGGTCGTACGCGACCACGTGATCGCCCGGATTCGCGTCCCGGCGGTGGCGGACGAAGTTCGAGCCGATGAACCCGGCCGCGCCGGTGACGAGGATCCGCATCGACGCCAGTCTACGGACCAATCCCGTGGAGAAATGCGGGTTCTGTAAAGACCGAGGGGTTCCGGGCGACGGGTGCGCTACCCTCAATGGCCTGGCTGTGGCCGGCCGCGCGGGCCGGTGCTGCCGAAAACAGGCTCGGGGTCCAGGCCTATGGTCAGCAAACTCGCAGCAGCAATCGTCGCCGCATTCGGGCTCACAGCGAGCGCGCCGGCCACGCACGTCGTCTACTCGGCCCCCAAGAAGCCGCAGGCGAAGAAAGCGGCCCTTCCGGTCCTGTTCGTCTCCGGCCACGGCTGGGGCCACGGCGTCGGCCTGGCGCAGTACGGCGCCTACGGCTACGCGCTGCACGGGTGGACCTTCGACAAGATCGTCGCGCACTACTACCCGGGCACGGAGCTCGGGCCGGCGCCGGTAAAGAAGGTGCGGGTGCTCCTGCTCGCGAGCGCCAGGCGCGCGGTCATCTCCTCGTCGGCGCCCTTCAGCGTCGTCGACGGCAACGGCACGAGCCACAAGCTCCCGGCGGGCCCGCAGCCGCTCGGCCCGGGCCTGAAGGTCACGCTCTCGGGCGGGAAGGCGAAGGCGCTGCCCGGGCCGCTGCTCTTCTCGGCGGGCACGGCGCCGCTCACGCTCGGCGGGCACGGCTACCGCGGCTCGCTGCGCGTGAAGACGACCGGCTCCGCGCTCGAGGTCGTGAACGCGGTCGGGCTCGAGTCCTACGTGATGGGCGTCGTCCCCTCCGAGATGCCGAGCCGCTGGCCGGCCGAGGCGCTCGCCTCGCAGGCGGTCGCCGCGCGCACGTACGCACTCGCGCACCTGGCGAAGGGCGGCGACTACGACCTCTACCCCGACACGCGCAGCCAGGTCTACGGCGGGATCGGCGCCGAGGCGGCGAGCTCGAACGCGGCCGTGAGCGAGACGGCGAACCAGATCGTCCTCTACGACGGCGCGCCGGCCGACACCTACTTCTCGTCGAGCTCCGGCGGCAAGACGGCGAACGTGCAGGACGTCTGGTCGTCGCCGCCGGTGCCCTACCTGGTCTCCGTCCCCGACCCGTACGACACGCTCTCGCCGTACCACAACTGGGGGCCGCTCCATTTCAGCGGCGCCACGATCGCCAGGCGCTTCCACGTGCCGGGGAAGGTCACGGACTTCCGGGCCAACGTCACCCCGTCGGGCCGCGTCAGGACGATCACCTTCGTCGGCACGAAGGGTGAGAAGACGGTCGCCGGCTCGACGATCCGCGCGGCGCTCGGCCTGCGCTCGACCTGGTTCCGCTTCGGCCTGCTCTCGCTCTCCCCGGCGGGGACGGCGACCTACGGCTCCCCGATCACGCTCCTCGGGGCGGCCCGCGGCACGCCCAGGGTCTACCTCGAGGCCCGGGCCTATGGCGGCCGCTGGAAGTCGCTCGGCCGGCTGAAGGTCAAGAACGGCGTCGTCACCACGACGGTGAAGCCCAAGGTCACCACCGACTACCGCCTGCAGAGCGGCGGCTTCCGCAGCGCGGTCGCGCGTGTTCCGGTCGCGCCGCTCGTGACGCTGCTGGCCGGAAGCGACGGCGTCAGCGTCTCGGGGGTGGTCAAGCCGGTCGCAAGCGGGGAGAATGTGGACGTGCAGCGGCTCGACCCGAATGGCTGGACCACCGTCCTGAGCGCGACGACCGACTCGAGCGGGAGCTTCCGGGCGACTCTCGACCTGCAGCCCGGCAGCTACCGGGCGCGGGTCGCCGCCGCCCGCGGCTACGCGACCGGCATCTCGAAGACGCTGACGGTGGTCTCGTCGTGAAACGGCTCGCCGCCGCCGTCACGGCCGCGCTCTTTCTCGCGCTCCCGGCAGCGGCGCAGGCCTTCAATCCCGACGACCCGCTCCTGCCGCGGCAGTGGTACGTGTCGCAGGACCACGCCTTCGACGCCTTCAACGTCTTGCCGGTGCTTGCGCCGGTGCGCGTGGCCGTGATCGACACGGGCATCGACCTCTCGCACCCCGAGCTGGCCGGCCGGATCGCCGCGACGCGCAGCTTCGTCGACGGCTCCGTCGTCGACACGCAGGGGCACGGCACCTTCGTCGCCGGCGAGATCGCGGCCGAGATCGACAACAGTCGCGGGATCGCAGGCCTCGCGCCCTCCGCCAGGCTGCTGATCGCGAAGGTCGTCGACGAGGACGGCTCCGTCTCGCCGCGCTCCGAGGCACGGGCGATCCGCTGGGCGGTCCGGCACGGCGCGCGCGTGATCAACGTCAGCCTCGGCGGCATCCGCGACCCGCAGGACCCAGAGCACAGCGGCTTCTCGCCGGTGGAGCAGCGCGCGATCGACTTCGCGACCCGGAACGGCGCGCTGGTCGTGGCGGCCGTCGGCAACAGCACCTGGGCGCCGATCCAGCCGTGGTCGTACGCGAGCTATCCGGCGGCGCTGCCGCACGTGCTCGGCGTCGGCTCCTACGGGCACGACGGCGACGTCTCGACCTTCTCCAACCGCGACCCGATCTACGTCGACCTGATCGCCCCGGGCGAGGACATCCTCTCGATCTTCCCGCGGCAGCTGACCGCCAAGAACCCGGGCTGCGACGAGCAGGGATACTCGAGCTGCGGCCCCAAGATGTACCGCCATGCTTCGGGAACCTCGTTCTCGGCGCCGCAGGCAACGGCCGCCGCCGCGACCCTCTTCGGGCTCCGGCCCTCGCTCCAGCCCGACCAGGTCTCGACGCTGCTCGAGCGGACGGCGACCCTGGCGACCCCCGACAACGGCTGCCTCGAGTGCACCAGCTCGCACGATCCGCTCAGCGGCTGGGGCAAGCTCGACGTCTCGGCGGCCGTCAAGGCGCTCCGCGCGGGGCATGCGCCGGTGCGCGACCGCTTCGAGCCGAACGACGACATCCGGATCGGCACCCGCATCCGTTCGGGGCACGCGAACTTCCGCGCCACGATCGACTGGTGGGACGACCCCTATGACGTCTACCGGATCCACCTGCGCGCCGGCCAGTCGGTGTCCGTCGCCGCGAAGGCGCACGTCGCGGCCGACATCTCGCTCGTCCTCTGGAAGCCGGGGCTCAGCGCGCTCGCCGACGCGGACGATTCCCTGCGTGCCAAGCGCTCCGTGCACCCGCCCGGCGCGACCGAGTGGATCCACTACCGCGCCGCCGCGCCCGGCTGGTACTCGCTCGAGATCCTGCTCGCCAAGTCCGGCTCCGGCTCGTACCGGATCCGGTTCGCCAAGAGCTCGAGCTAGAGGAGCTCTTCCTCCGGCACCTCGCGGATCTGGCGCGCGGGGTTGCCGACGACGAGCGCCCGCGGCGGGACGTCGCGGATCACGACCGCGCCCGCGCCGACGAAGGCCTCCTCGCCGATCTCGATCCTCGGCAGCAGCACGGCGGCCGCTCCGATCCGGGCTCCGCGGCGGATCGTGGGCCCCTGCCGCAGCTTGTGACGGGCCTCGGTCCGGCCCATGAAGTTGTCGTTGGTCGTCACGACGCAGGGAGCGATGAAGACATCCTCCTCGAGCGTCGAGTAGGCGGTGACGTAGGCGTCGGCCTGGATCTTCGTGCGTGCGCCGACGGTCGTGTCGTTCTCGACCAGCGAGCCGCGGCCGATGACCACGTCGTCGCCGATCGCGCAGCGTTCCCGCACGCAGGCCTGGTCGCCGACGATCGCCCGCTCGCCGATCGTCGTCCCCGCGAAGACGATGGCGCCGGTGGAGACGATCGTCCCGGGGCCGAGCTCGAGCGGCTGCAGCTCCTCGCGCACGGCGGTCGAGCGCGGCGACAAGATGGGCTGCTTGCCGACGACGGCGTAGTCGAGGATCCGGCAGCCCTCGCCGACCACCGTGCCCGGATAGACGATCGCGGTCTCGGCGATCTCGCTCACGCCGGGGCTGCGACCAGAGACGCCTGGAGCTGCTCGAGCACGCGCACGACCGCGACGCCGTCCCGCGCCGCCTGCAGCGGGTCGCCCTCGCCGCGGACGAGCGCGAGGAAGTGCTCGCACTCCAGCCGCAGCGGCTCGTCTGAGGGGATCTTCGGGCTGTAGATGTCGCCGGTGCGCGTCTGCCACTCGCCGTAGGTCTCGGCCGGCTGCTCGGGCCACTTCTCGTAGATGGTGACCTTGCGCTCCAGCTCCATGTCGTCGAAGACGACCATCTTCTCCTTCCCCACCACGGTGATCCGCCGCATCTTGTGGGGGTCGAGCCACGAGAGGTGCATGTGGGCGATCTTGCCGGAGGGGAAACGCAGGTAGCAGAAGGCGACGTCCTCGATGCCGGGTGTCAGGTATGAGCTCCCGTGCGCCCAGCACTCGGACGGCTCTTCCTCGAGCAGATGAAGGATGACCGAGAGGTCGTGGACGCCGAGCGAGGAGACGGCGTTCTCGTCCGTGCGGATCCTGCCGAGGTTCTGCCGGTTCGAGTAGAGGTAGAGCACTTCTCCGAGTTCGCCGGAATCGACAAGCCGCTTGAGCGTCTCCACCGCAGGGTGGTAGAGGAGGAGGTAGCCCGGCATCAGCACGCGACCGTTCGCCTCGGCCGTGGCGATGAGATCCTGGACCTGAGCCTCGGTCTCTGCGGGCGGCTTCTCGACGAAGACGTGCTTGCCGGCTTCGAGCGCCCGCTTCGAGAGCTCGTAGTGTGTGGAGGCAGTGGTGGCGACGACAATCGCGTCCAGCTCCGGGTCGGAGACCAGGTCCTCGAAGCTCGTCGTCGGCCGCGCCTGCGGATAGCGGACAGCCGAGCCTTTGAGCGCGTCTGGGGAGGCGTCGCAGAGCCAGGTCAGCTCGGCCAGCTCCGCGAAGCTGCGTGCGAGGTTCCGCCCCCAGCCTCCGAGGCCGACGAGCCCGACTCTGGTCGCGCTCACAGCTTCCAGACCTTCCCGTCCACGCGGCCGTTCCTGCCGGTCGCGTTGCGCAGGTCGACGACGAGCTGCGCCTGCTCGACGACCCGCTCGTAGTCGATCGCCGAGTGCGCGGTGACGATCACCACGCAGTCGTGCTCGGCCGGGTCGAGCGCGACCGACGACAGGCCCTGCTCGGCCAGCTCGGGCACGAACGGGTCGTGGTAGGCGACCTCGGCCCCGCCGTTGCGCAGCAGCTCGATCAGCTTCAGCGCAGGCGACTCGCGGGTGTCGCGAACGTTGGGCTTGTAGCTGACGCCGAGGATCAGCACCTTCGAGCCCTTCAGCGACAGCTCGCGCCCGTGGTTCAGCGCCTGCGAGATCAGGGAGCGGCAGAAGTACGGCATGTTCTGGTTGACCTTGCCCGCGAGCTCGATGAACTCGGTGTAGAAGTCGTACTGGCGCGCCTTCCACGAGAGGTAGAAGGGGTCGACCGGCAGGCAGTGGCCGCCGAGACCCGGGCCGGGCTCGAAGCGCATGAAGCCGAACGGCTTCGTCGAGGCCGCGTCGACGACCTCCCAGATGTCCAGGTCCATCCGGTCGCAGAGCTGCGCGAGCTCGTTGACGAGGGCGATGTTCACCGAGCGGAAGATGTTCTCGAGCAGCTTGGTCAGCTCGGCCGCCTCCGGGGAGGAAACCCGGACGACGGTGTCGAGGGCGCTCTCGTACAGCTCGGCCGCCTTCTCGGTGCAGGCCTCGGTGATGCCGCCGACGACCTTCGGCGTGCTCTTCGTCGTCCAGTCCTCGCGGCCGGGGTCGACGCGCTCCGGCGAGAAGGCGAGGTGGAAGTCCTTGCCCGCCTTCAGGCCGCTCTCCTCGAGAATCGGCTGCAGGCGCTCGCGCGTCGTGCCCGGGTACGTGGTCGACTCGAGGATGAGCAGCTGGCCCTTCTCCAGGCGCTTGGCGATGTCGCGGGTGGCGTCGAGGACGATGGTCAGGTCGGGCTCGCGCTGGGCCGAGAGCGGGGTTGGCAGCGCGACCAGGATCGCGTCGGCGCCGCGCAGCTCGTCGTAGTCGAGGGTGGCGCGCAGGCGGCCGGCGTCGAGCAGCTCGCGCAGGCTCTCGTTCGAGACGTCGCCGACGTAGCTCTCGCCGCGGTTGAGCATGTCCACGCGCTCGGGCTGGACGTCCACGAGGACGACCGAGTGGCCGGCGCGGGCAAAGGTCTCGGCGAGCGGCACGCCGACGTAGCCGGCGCCGACGATGGCGATCTCGCTCATGAAGCGGGAAGCCTAACCAGCGAGTCAGCGATCCTCGCGGCAGCGTGGCCGTCGCCGTAGAGCTCGGGCGCGTCCTCCGGGAAGCTCGCCTCCTCGAGAGCCGCCGCGATCTCGCCCGGGCCGGCGAGGGCGTTCGCGCCGGCGGCGACAGTGTCGACCCACTCGGTCGAAGGCCGCAGCGTGACGCAGGGCACGCGCAGCCAGTACGCCTCTTTCTGCAGCCCGCCGGAGTCGGTCACCACGCGGGTGGCGCCGCCGACGAGGGCGAGCATCTCCAGGTAGCCGACCGGCTCGATCGCGTGCAGCTGCGGCGCAGGCTCGATCCCGTGCTCGTCCATCGCCTTGCGCGTGCGCGGGTGGACCGGGAAGACGAACGTCCAGCCGGTGGCGTTCAGCTCGTCGATCAGCGCCCGCAGGCGCTCCGGCTCGGTGTTGGCCTCGCGGTGGATGGTCAGGGCCGCGTACGGCTCCGGCCACTCGGGGCGCACGCGCTTGCGCGCGATCGGCGCGAAGACGCGAGTGGCGTCGGCCATCACGTCGCCGACGACCTCGACGCGGCCGTCGACGCCCTCGGCGGCCAGCGTCTCCCGCGAGCGCTCGTCGGGGGCGAACAGCAGCGCGGCCAGCCGGTCGGTCTCGATCCGGTTGCGCTCCTCCGGCATCGAGAGATCGCCGCTGCGCAGTCCGGCCTCGACGTGCGCGAGCGGGAAGCCGAGCGTGGCGGCAGCCTCCGCGCCGGCGAGCGTCGAGTTCGTGTCCCCGTAGACGAGCACCCAGTCGGGCTGCTCGGCGGCGAGCCGCTCCTCGATCGCCGGCCGCATCAGCTCCGGGTCGGCAGTCCGCAGGTCGAGCCGGTGGCGCGGCTCATCGAGGCCCAGCTCCTCGAAGAAGACCTGCGAGAGCTCACGGTCGTAGTGCTGTCCCGTGTGGATCACGACCTCGTCCAAACCCCGCTCCAGGAGCGCGACGGAGGTCGGCGCGGCCTTGATGAACTGGGGGCGGTTGCCGACGATCGAGGCGATCTTCACCGCGGCTAGACTACGCGCCGCCTCGGGCCGTTAGCTCAGCTGGTAGAGCAGGGGACTCTTAATCCCAAGGTCGCAGGTTCGATCCCTGCACGGCCCACCTCGCCTCCCTGACCGTTGGCGGCTGCGCCGCCGCCTCGCGTCCCTGGACGCGCTCCGGCCGCGGGCCCGTGTGAATGGACACTGTGCCCGCGGCCTACGTACGCTCACGGACGCGTCAGGAGGCCGAGGCCTGATTGGATCGGTCAGCGCCCCACCTAGAGCCGTCGTGGCCGACGCCGGCAAAGCCGGCATCGGCGGCGGATCCGGTAGAATCGCCGGATGAGCTTGCGCGAGGCGCCGCAGTGGCGCTGGCTGGGATTCGGCTCGTCAACGGGACGACCGGGCTGGTCGCGCCGCAGGCGCTGGCCCGGCGGCTCGGGGCCGACCCCGACGATCCGGCCTTGCTCTACGCGCTGCGCCTGTTCGGGGTGCGGACCGTCGTGATCGCGATCGACCTGCTGCGGCGCGAGCCGGCGGCGCTGCGGACGGCGGTGCCGATTCACGCGAGCGACACGATCGCCGCGGTGCTGCTCGCCCGGCGGCTTCCGGCGCGGCAGGGCGCGGCGGTGGTCGGCATCTCGGCGCTGAACACCTGGCTTGCCCTGCTCGCCCGCCGGGGCTGACGGCGCCTGGAACGAGAACGCCCGGGGGTCTACGCTTTTCCGGTGAGCGTCTGTTCCAACTGCGGGACCGAGAACCCCGCCGGTGCGAGGTTCTGCGGCGGCTGCGGAGCGGCGCTCGGTCGCGTGTGCGAGGCCTGCGGCGCCGAGAACGATCCCGCCATGCGCTTCTGCAACCAGTGCGGGGTCTCGCTGGAGGGCCAGGCGGCAGCCGAGCCTCAGGCTGCGCCGACCGCCGAGCGCCGGCTCGTCTCGGTGCTGTTCGCCGATCTCGTCGGCTTCACGTCGGTGTCGGAGTCGCGCGATCCCGAGGAGACCCGCGAGCTCCTCTCGCGCTACTTCGAGACCTGCCGCCGCCTGATCGGCGTCTACGGCGGCGTTGTCGAGAAGTTCATCGGCGACGCTGTGATGGCGGTCTGGGGAACCCCGGTGGCGACCGAGGACGACGCCGAGCGCGCGGTTCGCGCTGCGCTCGATCTCGTGACCGCGGTCTCGGCGCTCGGAGACGAGGTCGGCGCGCCCGGCCTGCGTGCCCGGGCCGGGGTGCTCACGGGGGAGGCCGCCGTCAACGTCGGCGCCACGGGCGAGGGCATGGTCGCCGGCGATCTCGTCAACACCGCGTCCCGCATCCAGTCGGTCGCCGACCCAGGCTCGGTCTTCGTCGGCGACTCCACGCGCCGCGCGACCGAGCAGGCGGTCGCCTACGAGCCGGCCGGCGAGCACGAGCTCAAGGGCAAGGAGCAGCCGACGACGCTCTGGCGGGCGCAGCGAATCGTCTCCGCCCGGCGCGGCGACCTGAGGTCCGAGCGCCTGGAGGCGCCCTTTGTCGGCCGCGAGCGCGAGCTGCGGCAGGTGAAGGAGCTCTTCCATGCCACGGCGGAGGAGCGCAGGGCGCAGCTCGTCTCGATCACCGGCATCGCCGGGATCGGCAAGTCGCGGCTCGCCTGGGAGTTCTACAAGTACTTCGACGGGATCGTCGAGACGGTCATGTGGCACCGCGGGCGCTGCCTCGCCTACGGCGAAGGCGTCACCTACTGGGCGCTCGCCGACATGGTGCGGATGCGCTGCCAGATCGCCGAGGACGAGCAGCCGGCTCGCGCGCGCGAGAAGCTGCAGGCGACCGTCACCGAGCACCTGGCCGACGAGGACGAGCGCCGCCTGGTCGAGCCCGCGCTCGCCCAGCTGCTCGGCCTCGGCGAGGCGGACCCTGGCGACCGGCAGGAGCTCTTCGCTGCCTGGCGGCTGTTCTTCGAGCGCCTGTCGGACTCGTATCCGACCGTGCTCGTGTTCGAGGACCTGCAGTGGGCGGACGAGAGCCTGCTCGACTTCGTCGAGTATCTGCTCGAGTGGTCGCGGGCCCATCAGCTCTACGTCGTCACCCTGGCGCGGCCCGAGCTGCTCGAGAAGCGCCCGACGTGGGGCGCGGGCCAGCGCAGCTTCACCTCCATCTACCTCGAGCCTCTGCCCGAGCCGGCGATGGAGGAGCTTCTCGACGGGCTCGTGCCGGGCATGCCGGACGCCTTGAAGGCGCAGATCCTGGCGCGTGCCGAGGGCGTGCCGCTCTACGCGGTCGAGACGGTGCGCATGCTGCTCGACAGCGGGCTCGTCGAGCAGGACGGGTCGACCTACCGGGTCGTCGCGGAGGTCGACGCGCTCGAGGTGCCGGAGACCCTTCACGCGCTGATCGCCGCGCGCCTCGACGGGCTCGGCGACGAGGAGCGCCGCCTGGTTCAGGACGGGGCCGTGCTCGGCAAGACCTTCAGCCGCAAGGCGTCTGGCGGCTCTCTCGGGCCTCGCCGAGAACGATCTCGAACCGCTCCTCTCCGGGCTCGTGCGCAAGGAAGTGCTCTTCATGCAGGCCGATCCGCGCTCGCCCGAGCACGGCCAGTACGGATTCCTGCAGGACCTCGTGCGCCGGGTCGCCTACGAGACGCTCTCGCGACACGACCGGAAGAGCCGCCACCTCGCGGCGGCGGACCAGCTCTCGGCCTCGCTCGGCGAGGAGGAGGTCGCGGAGGTGGTCGCCTCCCACCTGCTGGCGGCCTTCGAGGCGGTGCCCGGCGCAGACGACGCCGAGGAGCTGAAGGCACGCGCGAGGGACGCGCTCGTGCGCGCAGCCGAGCGGGCTTCCGGCCTCGCGGCCGCGGCCGAGGCACAGCGCTACTTCGAGCAGGCGGGAGAGCTCGTCGATGACGAGCGGGCGGGAGCCGATCTGGCCGCGCGTGCCGGGGAGATGGCCTGGCGAGCCAACAGGCCCGGCGAGGCCCGCGCCCTGCTCGACCGGGCGCACGCGGCCTACGAGGAGCTCGCGGACCCGGTTGCCGCTGCCCGGGTCGCGTCGCGCCTGGCCGATTGCGACTTCATCGACGGCCATCCGCCACAGGCGGTGGCGCGGCTCGAGCCGGCGCTGGCGGCCCTGGAGGCAGCAGGAGCCCCTCCGGACATCGCGCACGTTGCGGCTCAGCTGGGCCGCTACCTCGTCTTCTCGGGAGGCGAGGAGCGCGCCATGCCGTATCTCGAGCGCGCTCTCACGCTTGCCGAGGCCCTCGACCAGCCCGAGACGCTCGCGGAGGCCATGAACAGCAAAGGGCTGGTTCTCACGAACATTCGACACCGGCCGCGCGAGGGGACGATCCTTGTCGAGGGAGCGCTCGCTCTGGCCCTCGAAAACGATCTCCACTCGGCCGCGCTCAGGGCGTACAACAACCTTGGTGCGTTTCTCTGGGTGCTGGGTAAGTTCCGTGCCGCCGTCGCGAACGCGGAGCCGGCCCTCGAGCTCGCTCGCCGGGTGGGCGACCGCCAATGGGAGTCAGTCTTCCTCGGCAGCCCGGCCAGCTTCTTGATGATGCTCGGCCGCTGGGACGAGGCCCTCGCCCTCGCGGCGGAGGCGGAGGCGCTCGCACCAAACGAGTTCGTGCGCGGCCTCGTGCTCCAGATGGCACCGATCCATGTTCATCGCGGCGACCTGGACGCCGCGCGCAGGCTGCTGGCAGCGAGCGAGAGCGCGGCCAGCTCCGAAAACGCGAGCTGGGCAGCGGTGTACGCATTGACGGAGGCCCAGCTCCACGCGGCGGAAGGACGTCACGCCGAGGCGCTCGAGGCGGTCGATCGTGGGCTGGCCTTGCGGGCTTACTCGGCAGGCTCCCAGGGGCTGATCCGGTTCGTGGCGCTGGACACGGTGGCGGACTTTGCCGGCGACGAAAAGCTCCGCGAGCTGCTGGACATGATCGACGAGCTCGAACCGGGAGAGCAGGGGTCGTACATGCGCGCCCAGAAGGCACGCTTCCGCGCGCGTCTCCCCGAGCACGATGCGGAGGCCGAGCTAGCCGCGGCGGAGCGGCTGTTCGAGGAGGCCGAGATGCCCTTCTACGTCGCGGTGACGCGGCTGGAGCGCGCTCGCACGCTGCCGGAGGCCGAGGCGCGCCCGCTGCTCGAGCAGGCACGCAAGACGTTCGAGCACCTCGGCGCGCGGCCGTGGCTGGAACGCGTCGACAGCGCAGCCGCTGCCGCAGGCGTTCCCGCCTGAGCGTTTCCGAGAACCCCGAACCCAGCTCGTAGCAGGCGTTTCGAGCGGCCTCGCTTCCTTGCGCGAACCAGCCTCGCGGTCGAGTAGTCTCGGCAGCGGTGCGCAGGGGATCGATCGTCCAGCTCGTCGCGATCGGAGTCGTGTGCGGCGCCGGGGCCGCGGCGGTCGCACTGCTGATCCCGTGGCTGCCCCACGCGGCGAGCAAGCAGGCGGGACGGATCGACTTCGTCTTCTGGTTCGTGACCGCGATCTGCATCGCCATCTTCGCCCTGGTCGCGGCGGTGATCATCTACTCGGTCATCCACTTCCGGGCCCAGCCCGGGGACGACGAGGACGGCGCGCCGATCCACGGGCACACCAAGCTCGAGATCGTCTGGACGGCGGTCCCGGCGGTCCTCGTCACCTCGATCTCGATCGTGAGCGCGATCGTGCTGACGAAGAACGACCACCTGCCGCACGCCTCGGCCGCGTCCGACCCGCTGAGCCCGCTGGTCGTGAACGTCACGGCCGTGCAGTTCGCGTGGAGCTTCAAGTACCCGGCCTTCGGCAACCTCGCCTCGGCCAGGCTCGAGCTGCCGATCGACGCGCCGGTCAAGCTGCAGATCACCTCGCTCGACGTGACCCACTCCTTCTGGGTCCCGGAGTTCGGCCAGAAGCAGGACGCCGTGCCCGGCTCGGTGAACACGCTCGCGATCACGCCCGACCGGATGGGGTCGTTCCCGGTCATCTGCACCGAGCTCTGCGGGCTCGGCCACGCGCTGATGCGCTCGACCGCCGACGTGATGCCGCGGGACAAGTTCCTCTCCTGGGCGAAGGGCCAGCAGAAGAAGCTCGGCGGCTGCGGCGGAAGCGCCGGCCTGGCGGTCTTCAAGGCGCAGAGCTGCAGCAGCTGCCACACCTTTGCGCCCGCCGGGGCGACGGCGAAGATCGGTCCCGACCTCGATAAGCTGCCCGCCGAGGCGCAGCGGGCGGGCCAGCCGCTGGAGCAGTTCATTCATGAGTCGATCGTGAACCCGAACGCGTACGTCGAGCCCGGCTACCCCAAGAACGTGATGCCGACCATCTTCGCCCAGCTGCCGAAGGCCCAGCTCGACGCCCTGGTCAAGTTCCTCGCCTCCGGGGGCAAGCAGTGACCGCGACCACCTTCCACGCGGAGTACCCCGAGCACGGCGCCGCGCCCGGGCCGCCCCACGGCTGGCGCCGGCTGCTCGCCCCGGGCTGGCTGCGCGTCCCGTGGATGACCGCCCTCTTCTTCGCGATCGGCGCCGGAATCACGTGCCTCGTCCGCTGGCTGGAGGGCTGGGACCCCGTCTGGGACGGCCAGGTGATCACCACCGTGGAGCTGACCACCGTCCCGCTCGGCTTCCTGGCCGGAATCGGCGGCTTCGACTACTGGGTGCGCTACGCGTCCGGGGCGCCGACGCAGCCCGAGGACCACTCGGGCCACGGCGCCAGGAGCTGGCGCGACTACTTCCGCATCAACACCGACCACAAGGTGATCGGGATCCAGTACCTGGTCACGACGATCTTCTTCTTCGTGATCGCGGGCCTGCTGGCGATGATCATGCGCGCCGAGCTCGCGCGGCCCGGGATGCAGTTCGTCGACAACCAGACGTTCAACGGGCTCTTCTCGGTGCACGCCGCGCTGATGATCTTCCTGTTCGTGATCCCCGCCTTCGCCGGGATCGGCAACTACGTGATCCCGCTGATGATCGGCGCGCCGGACATGGCGTTCCCGAGGCTGAACGCGCTCTCGTTCTGGCTGCTGCCGATCGCCGGCTTCATGATGCTCTCGAGCTTCCTCGCGCCCGGCGGTCCCTTCGCCGCCGGCTGGACGGGCTACGCGCCGCTCGCCTCGACGCACCAGCCGATCGGCGCCGTCTTCTTCAACATGGGCGTCCAGTGGGCGGGCGCGAGCTCGATCATGACCGCGCTCAACTTCCTGGTCACGATCATCACCATGCGCGCGCCGGGGATGAGCTTCTGGCGGATGCCGCTGCTCGTCTGGGCGAACTTCACGACGTCACTGCTGGTCGTGATCGCGACGCCCTTCATCGCCGGCTCGCAGTTCTTCGTGATGTTCGACCACGTCATGCACACGCACTTCTTCGACTACACCGCGGGCGGCTACCCGCTCGGGTACCAGCACATCTTCTGGTTCTACTCGCACCCGGCGGTCTACATCATGATGCTGCCCGGCTTCGGGATCGCCTCGGAGGTGATCTCCGTCATGGCGCGGAAGCCGATCTTCGGCTACCGGCTGATGGCGCTGTCGCTGATGGCGATCCTGGTGCTCGGCTTCTCGGTCTGGGCGCACCACATGTTCGTGGCCGGCATGGCGCCGTGGCTGCGCGTCCCGATGATGGTGACCTCGATGGTGATCGCCGTCCCGACCGGGATCAAGGTCTTCTCGTGGTTAGCCACGCTCTGGGACGGGCGGATCCACTTCGAGACGCCGATGCTGTTCGCGCTCGGCTTCGTCTCGATGTTCGTGATCGGCGGGCTCTCCGGGATCTACCTGGCGGCGGTGCCGATCGACATCCACACCTCGGACACGTACTTCGTCGTCGCGCACATCCACTACGTGCTCTTCGGCGGCTCGCTGTTCACGATCTTCGCCGGGATCTACTTCTGGTTCCCGAAGATGACCGGCCGGATGTACGACGAGCGGCTGGGCAAGCTCCACTTCTGGCTGACGTTCATCGGCTTCAACCTGACCTTCTTCCCGATGCACTGGCTCGGGATCCAGGGCATGCCGCGCCGGGTGGCCGACTACGTGCCGCGCTTCGCCGACCTGAACATGTTCATCTCGCTCGCGTCGTTCGGCCTCGGCGCCTCGACGCTCGTCTTCCTCTACAACATGATCTGGAGCTGGCGCTTCGGCCCGGTCGCCGAGGCGAACCCGTGGCGCTCGCTGACGCTCGAGTGGCAGGTGAGCTCGCCGCCGCCGATCTTCAACTTCGACGAGATCCCGCAGGTCGTCGGCCACCCGTACGAGTACGGCGTGCCGGGCGCGCGGCACGCGGTCTTCAACGGCGACCGCACGATCGAGGTCGAGGAGGTGCCCCTTCGATGAGGCACGTGCTCGCCGTCGCCAACGAGACGGTGGCCGGGAAGACGCTGATCGAGGCGCTCGAGCGGATGGACACCGCCGAGCACGACCTGCTGGTCACGGTCATCAGCCCGGTGAACCAGCCGCGCGAGGCATCCGGGTACGTGGTCTACGAGGACACCCGCCGCGCCTCGGCCGGCCGACGGCTGGACCGGACAGTGGCGACGCTGCACGCCGACGGCATCTCGGCTTCGGGCCACGTCGTCGAGGCCGACCCAGTCGCCGCCGTCAAGGACGCGATCGCCCAGGCCGACCCGCGCATCGACGAGATCGTGGTCTCGACGCACCCGCGCCAGCGCTCGGGCTGGCTGCGCCGCGACGTGGTCGATCGGATCCGCCGTGCCGCAGGCGACATCCCGGTCGAGCACGTCGTGGTCGATCTGGAGAAGGAGGCGGCGGGCGGTGAGACCAACGTCCTCGTGATCGCCAACGAGACCGTGGTCGGCGACACGCTCCTGCACAAGCTGCGCGAGCGGGCCGCGGCGGGGCCCGCGTCGTTCCTGATCATCTCGCCGCAGAGCGACGTCGTGGCGGCCGTACACCCGGAGGCCGAGAAGCGCCTGCGCCGCGCGCTGACGATCCTGCGCGGCGAGGGCATCGACGTCCACGGGCAGGTCGCGCACCCCGACCCGTTCACGGCCGCCTCGGAGGCGGTTCAGGACGAGCGGGTCGACGAGATCATCGTCTCGACCTTCCACGGCGAGAAGCAGTCGAACTGGTTGCGCGGCGACCTGGTCAACCGGCTGCGCAAGTCGACCGGCCTGCCGGTCGAGCACGTCGAGATCGAGCGGGAGGAGGTAGTGGCCTGAGCGCTCACGCGGAAGCCCACGCTGCGCACCCGCCGGCGGCTCACCAGAGCTCGCGCGTCGACGCGCGCACGCTCGGGATGTTCCTGTTCATCGCGTCGGAGATCATGCTCTTCGGCTCCTTCTTCACCGCCTACTTCTTCGTGCGAGTCGCCGCCGGGACGCCGTGGCCGACTCCGCCCTACGAGCTGCCGGTCTTCGTCGCCGGCGTCAACACGGTCATCCTCGTCACCTCGAGCTTCACGATGCACTGGGCGCTGCAGTCGATCAAGCGCGGCAACCGCTCGGGGCTGCAGGCCGGGCTGACGCTGACCTTCCTGCTCGGGCTGACCTTCCTGCTGACCCAGCTGCTCGAGTACTCGCGCGTCGGCTTCGCGCCCTACACCGACGCCTTCGGCACGGTCTTCTTCTGCCTGACCGGCCTGCACGGCGCGCACGTGTTCGTCGGGCTGACGCTGCTGCTCGCGGCGACGATCCGCTCCTACCGCGGGCACTACTCGCCCGAGGAGCACCTCGGCGTCGAGATTCCCGGGATCTACTGGCACTTCGTCGACGTGATGTGGATCGTCGTCTACACGACCGTCTACATCCTTTGAGCGCCATGTCCGAGCTCCAACGCATCGACCGGTCATTTCAGACGGACGCGCATGCAAAGCACGCGCGTCCTGAGGTCGGCATCGCAAGCGACGCCTTAGATCCATGAAGAACCCGCTCCGAAGCGAGGCCGAGGCGTTCCAGTTCCTCCTGGGCGCGGCGGTCTACTTCGGCCTGATCGCGATCGCCGGCGTGATCAACGCCTGGCTCGGGCTGGCGGTGTTCATCGCGCTCACGCTGCTCGTGATCGGCTGGTGGCTGCGGGCGCGCAGGGTCGAGGCGCAAACCAAGACGCTGCCGGTGCACCGCGGCGGGCCGGGTGAGCGGCGGATCCTGGTGATCGCCAACGAGACCGTCGGCGGCGGCCCCCTGCGGAAGACGGTCCAGGACCTGAGCGAGGGCTTCGACACGAAGGTTCTGGTCGTCACACCTGCGCTGAACTCGCGGGTGCGAACGATCACCTCCGACGTCGACCCGGCCCGCGAACAGGCGCAGCAGCGGCTCGACGCGAGCCTGGCGCGGCTGCGCGACGACGGCATCAAGGCGGGCGGCGAGGTCGGCGACGGCGACCCGCTCCAGGCGATCGAGGACGCGCTCCGCACCTTCGGCGCAGACCAGATCGTCATCTCGACGCACCCGGAGGGCCGCTCCCACTGGCTCGAGCGTGGCGTCGTGGACAAGGCGAAGGAGCGCTTCGCCGTCCCGATCACCCACGTCGTGGTCGACCTGAACGCGGAGCGCTAGCGCTTGCCGGCGTTTGAGCTGACGTACATCGCGACCGCCTTGATCTGCGCCGGGGTCAGCTTGCCCTTGAAGGCCGGCATGATCGTGCCGCCGTTGATCACCTGGGTCTGAACGCGGGCGAAGGCCGGCTTGAGCTGGTCGAGGTTCGGCCCGACCGTGCCGGTCGTCCCCGCGGCGGCGAGCGTGTGGCAGCTGCCGCAGTTGGCGACGAAGATGTCCTTGCCACTCGTCAAGGGCCCGCCGCCCTTGCCCGGCACGCCCGCGACCGAGGCCACGTACGCGGCGACGTCGAGGGCGTCCGCGCCCTTGACCAGATTCGGCGGCATCGTCCCCGAGGCGAGCTCGATCTGGTCCTTGACGATCTGCTCGATCGTGATCTGCTTGTAGCCCTGCCGGCGGTCGGACGCGAAGGCGTCGTCGAGGTTCGGCCCGACCGCTCCGTTCGTGCCGGCGTCGGCGAGCGTGTGGCAGCCGCCGCACTTCTGCTGGAAGAGCCCTTTGCCAGCGCTCGCGTCGCCGCCCTTCGCGATCCCGCCGGTCCCGCACCCTGCGGCGATCAGGGCGAACCCTGCAGCCAGGAGGGCTAGCCCAGGGCGGATACGGCCTCCTCGCGCGTCGGATAGATGGTGAAGACGCGGTCGAGGCCGGTGATCTCGAAGATCTTCGTGATGTTGCGGTCGCTGCAGACGAGCGAGAGCTGCCCGTCGTTCGGGCGCAGCCGCTTCACCCCGCCGACCAGGACGCCGAGCGTCGTCGAGTCGATGAACGACGTGTTGGTGAAGTCGACGATCACGTTCCGGGCTCCGTTCCCGATCACGTCCAGGAGCTGCTGCTTGAACTCCGGCGCCGTGTAGAGATCGACCTCGCCCGAGAGCGCGATCACGTACGCGCCGTCACCGACGGGCTCCGTGCTGATGTCGAAGTTCACTGGGCGGCGCTCCCCCAACACGGGCGGGAGTCTAACGCTGGCTCTTCGGGAGGAAGCCTTGAAGCTGCTTGATCGTCTGCTTCGCCTGCGCCGCGTTCGGCCCGTTCGGATCGATCGCGAGGTAGCGCTTGTAGGCGGCGATCGCGGTCTGGATCTCGGTCGGCTGGCCGGTGTAGTTGAGCGCCTCGAGCGCGATGCTCGCGAGCTGGAGCTGCGCGCTCGCCTCGCCGGAGGTGCCGCGCGACGCGGTCGCGGCGCGCTGGTAGGCGGACTCGGCCTTCGAGTACGCGGTCGAGAGCTTCTGAAAGCTGGAGCTGGCCTTCGTCTTCAGCGCCTGGCTGACCGGGTCGGAGGTGAACGCCGAGCCCAGCGTGGAGTTCGTGTCCAGGCCGGGCTGCGTGAAGAACGTGGAGTTGAGCGCCGCCTGGGCGTTCTGCGCCTCCGTCTTGGCCGTCTCGGCGTCGCGCCGGTACGCGGTCGCCAGCGCGCCGAGGATCTCGAGGTTCTTCGGGTTGGCCTTCGCCCCGGACTCGAGCGTCCTGATCGCGGCCGAGCTCTCGTTCTTCTGCTGCTGGAGGGTCGCCAGGTCGGTGTAGAGCGCGGCGTTGTCGGGGTTCCGGGCGAGCTTCTTCTGGTCGGACTTGATCCGCGAGTCGACGCTCGAGCCGCCGCCGCCGCCGCCGCCTTGAAGAGATCCGACAAGGCGCCGCTGATCCCCGTCGAGCCCGAGCCGACGCCGAAGGCGACGAAGCCGACCGCGAACACGAGCGCGAGAAAGACATAAGCGATCTTGGCGTGCCGGCGCAGGCGCGAGAAGAAGAGCTGATCTTCCCAGGTCTCCTGCCTCTTCTTCTTCGGCTGCGTCTCCGCGGGCTGCTTCCGCCGCGTCTGTGCCGCTCCTCGGGCCATTGTCCTAGGTTAGCGGGCTTTCGGCGCGGCGGGCCTTGTCCCAGTCGAAGCGCTCGCCGATGCCGCGCAGGCGTGCCTTCGTCTCCTCGTCGCAGAGCGCGCCCTCGAGCCCGGCCGTGTAGAAGTCCTCCGGATCGAGCCCGAGCGAGACGGCGGCCTCGCTGTCGCGGGAGAGGTCGGTGCCGAACATCGCGGGGTCGTCGGTGGAGATCGAGCAGCGCGCCCCGGCGGCGACGAGCTTCGGTAGCGGGTGCTCCTCGAGCGAGGCCACCGCCCGGGTGCGCAGGTTCGAGATCGGGCAGACGTCGAGCACGATCCGCCGGTCGGCGACCTCGCGCAAGAGGCCCGGGTCGTCGACGACGCGGACGCCGTGCCGGATCCGGTCGGCGCCGAGCTGCTCGAGCGCGCCGCGCACCGAGGGCGGTCCCGCCACCTCGCCGGCGTGCGGGACCGATGCGAGCCCGAGCTCGCGCGCGAGCGTGAAGGCCGGCTCGTACGGCTCGGGTGGGAACTCTGCTTCCATGCCGCCGAGCCCGACGCCGACGACCCCGCGGTCGCGGTAGGCCGCCGAATACCGGACGACCTGTTCGGCCTCGTCGAGCGAGCAGCCGCGGTAGATGTCCGGCGTCAGCCGCACCTCGACGCCGTGCAATTCGCGCGCCTCCCGGGCACCGTCGCAGTAGCCGCTGAAGATCTCGTCCCAGCCGATCCCCCGGGCCACGCGCTCGGCCGGAGAGAAGATGCCCTCGAGGTAGACGGCTCCGTGCGAGGCGGCCTCCTGCGCGTAGTCGGTCACCACCTGCCGGAAGTCCTCGGCGGTACGGAGCGCGTTGGTGGTCAGGATCCAGACCTCGATGAAGTGCGCGAAGTCGCGGAAGTCGTAGAGGGCCTGGAGCCCCTCCTCGGTGTCGGCGGGGAGCGCGTAGTCGTTGCGCCTCGCGATCTCGAGCAGCGTCCGCGGGCGGACCGTGCCCTCGAGATGCACGTGCAGCTCGATCTTCGGATAGCGCCAAGGCGCCGCTTGCGGTGCCGTCGTCAGGGCGGGCGAGCTTTGCTCGCGCGCCCGTCTGAACTGACCGGTCGACTCGCTTGAACTTGTCATGAAGGCCCTATGTCAATTGCGCCAGCGCGGCTCGAAGAACGTCGCCAGCCCGATCGCGAGCAGGTAGAGCGTGACCAGCGGGATCACCGAGAGGATCGTCGAGACTGGATCGACGCCCGGGAGCAGCACGCCGATGACGGTCATGATGAAGATGCCCATCCGCCAGGTCCGCCGCAGCTGGGCCGCGGTCAGGATCCGCAGCCGCACGAGCGCGAGAACGAAGACCGGCACCTCGAACGCGAGCGCGACCCCGAGCAGCACGAAGCTGACGAAGCGGTAGTAGTCCTTGGCCCGGATCAGGATGTGGTACTGGGACGAGTCGTAATTGGTCAGGAAGTGGATCGCCGGCGGCAGGATCACGTAGTAGCCGAACACGACGCCGCCCAGGCCGAGGACGGTCGCGAACACTACGAGCACTGCGATCGAGCGCTGGCGGTGCTCCTCGATCGCGGGCGCCAGGAAGGCCCAGAGCTGCCAGAAGACGATCGGCAGCGCGAGCAGCAGACCCGCCCAGAGGCTGACCCAGATCGAGGTCGTGAAGGGCTCGATCGGGCTGAAGGTCACCGGCCGCCTCAGGTGCGGCGGCAGCGGTTTGTTCAGCCAGTGGAGGATGCGGCCGTGGAAGCCGTAGGCGACGGCGAAGCCGGCGGCGAGGGCGAGCAGGGAGACGATCAGCCGCGCACGGAGCTCGCCGAGATGCTCGACAAGCGTGGCCTCCTCGCCGTGGCGGAGGCGCCGCGGGAGCACGCTCATGGGGCTACGAGGCGGAGGGTGGCGGAGCGTCGTCGGTCTTAGGCGCAGGCAGCTCGCTCGGCTCGGCCTTGTCGCTGCCCGTGATCGAGTCCTTGAACTCGCGCATGCCCTTGCCCAGCGAGTGACCGATCTCCGGGAGCCGCTTCGGGCCGAATACGAGCAGCGCCACGATCAGGATGACGACGAGCCCTGCGATACCGATTTCCGGCATGGACCAAGCGTAGCGCTTTTATCGACGGGTATGGACACGCGGCGCGAAGGGAACCGCCGCTAGCATGGCTTGCGATGGCATTGCTCGAACTGAAGAACCTGCACGTCGCGCTCGAAGACGGCACCGAGATCGTCAAGGGCGTCGACCTCAGCGTGGACTCGAACCAGGTCCACGCGGTCATGGGCCCGAACGGCTCGGGCAAGTCGACGCTCGCCTACGCGCTGATGGGGCATCCCGGCGTACGCAGATCACCGAGGGCCAGATCCTCTTCGACGGCGAAGACGTGACCGAGCTCGCCGCCGACGAGCGGGCCCAGCGCGGCCTCTTCCTCGCCTTCCAGTACCCGCACGCGATCCCGGGTGTGACCGTCACCAGCTTCATGCGCTCGGCGATCAACGCGATCCGCAAGGCGCGCAACAACGGCGAGGACGACCCGGTCAAGATCCCGGAGTTCCGCAAGGACATGCTCGCGGCGATGGACAAGCTCAAGGTCCCGCGCGAGCTGGCCCAGCGCTACGTGAACGACGGCTTCTCAGGCGGCGAGAAGAAGCGGGTCGAGATCCTGCAGATGGCGATGCTCAAGCCGCGCGTGGCGGTGCTCGACGAGACCGACTCCGGGCTCGACATCGACGCGCTGAAGATCGTCGCGAGCGGCGTGAAGGAGCTCGTCGGGCCCGAGATGGGCGCGCTCGTGATCACGCACTACCAGCGGATCCTCAACTACGTCACGCCCGATTTCGTGCACGTCTTCGTGGACGGGCGTATCGTGGAGGAAGGCGGGCCGGAATTGGCCCAGCGACTCGAGGCCGAAGGCTACGAGGCGTTTCGGCGTGAACGAAAGGCGGAATGGCAGCCACTCCTGAGACCGAAGTCGTCGCCGAGATCGGCAGCGACTACAAGTACGGCTTCCACGAGATCGAGGACTACTTCTTCAAGTCCGGCCGGGGGCTCTCGGCCGGAGCTCGTCGCGGCGATCTCCGAGCACAAGAACGAGCCGGAGTGGATGCGCAAGTTCCGCCTCAAGTCGCTCGAGTACTTCCGACGCGCGCCCGATGCCCGAGCTGGGGCGGCGATCTCTCCGAGATCGACTTCGAGAACATCTTCTATTACATCCGCCCGACCGAGAAGCAGGCCAACTCCTGGGAGGACCTGCCGGCCGAGATCAAGGACACCTGGGACAAGCTCGGCATCCCCGAGGCGGAGAAGAAGTACCTGGCCGGCGTCGGCGCGCAGTACGAGTCCGAGGTCGTCTACCACAAGCTGCAGGAGGACCTCGAGGCCCAGGGCGTGATCTTCCTGGACATGGACACGGGCCTGCGCGAGCACGAGGAGCTCGTCAAGCAGTACTTCGGGACGATCATCCCGCAGAACGACAACAAGTTCGCGGCGCTGAACTCGGCGGTCTGGTCGGGCGGGTCGTTCATCTACGTGCCGCCGGGCGTGAAGGTCGAGATGCCGCTCCAGGCCTACTTCCGCATCAACGCCGAGAACATGGGCCAGTTCGAGCGGACGCTGATCATCGTCGACGAGGGCGCCTACGTGCACTACGTCGAGGGCTGCACGGCGCCGATCTACTCGTCCGACTCGCTGCACTCCGCGGTGGTCGAGATCATCGTCAAGCCGAACGCGCGCTGCCGCTACACGACGATCCAGAACTGGTCGAACAACGTCTACAACCTCGTCACCAAGCGCGCGGTCGCCTACGAGAACGCGACGATGGAGTGGGTCGACGGGAACCTCGGCTCGAAGCTGACGATGAAGTACCCGGCGATCTGGCTGCTCGGCGAGGGCGCGCACGGCGAGGTGCTCTCGATCGCCTTCGGCGGCAAGGGCCAGCACCAGGACGCGGGCGGCAAGGCCGTCCACATCGCGCCGAACACGACCTCGGTGATCACCTCGAAGTCGATCTCCAAGAACGGTGGGCGCGCCGGCTACCGCGGGCTGCTCGAGGTGGCGAAGGGCGCTCACGGCTCGAAGTCGAAGGTGGTCTGCGACGCGCTGATCCTCGACGAGGACTCGCGCTCCGACACGTACCCGTACATCAAGATCGACGAGGACGAGGTCGACATCGGGCACGAGGCGACCGTCTCCAAGATCGGCGAGGAGCAGCTCTTCTACCTGATGTCGCGCGGGCTCTCGGAGACGGACGCCTCCGCGATGATCGTCTCCGGCTTCGTCGAGCCGATCACGAAGGAGCTGCCGCTGGAGTACGCGGTCGAGATGAACCGCCTGATCCAGCTGCAGATGGAGGGCAGTGTCGGCTGATTCGCTCCGTGTGGAGCGCGTCGACTTCATCACGATTCCGACGCGCGACCCGAACCGGTCGCGCGCCTGGTACGGAGAGGTGCTCGGGCTTCCGGCCGATCCGAACAATGAGCTAGAGGTGACGGCGGGCCAGGTCACGCTCACCTTCTGGAACCCCGAGGAGGAGGGAATCGAGTTCAAGCCGTCGATCGGCGGCTTCGCACTGCGCGTGGACGACGTCGACCGGGCGAAGGCTGACCTCGAGAGCAAGGGCGTGGAGTTCGTCGGCGCCGGAGACAGCGGCGTCTGCAAGATGGCGGTCTGCCTCGACCCGGATGGGAACGCCGTGATCCTGCACCGGCGGTACAAGCCGTATGAGTAGGGCCGAGGCGCTCGAGCGCTACAACGAGCTGCCGGTGCCCGGGACGACCGAGGAGCACTGGCGTTTCACTGACCTGCAAGAGCTTCGATCCCGAGGCGTTCTCGGGCGAGAAGGCTGCCGCGGGTGCGCCGGCATCGATGCTGGCGCTGGACGTGGCCGCCGAGGCCGTGGTCACCGAGACCGGGATCGAGATCACGCGTGCTCCGGCCGAGATCCGCTTCGAGCCGCTGGACGAGTCGCACGAGCGGCTCGGCTCGCTGATCGGCTGGCAGGACGACAAGTTCGCGGCCCACAACGCCGCCGCCTGGCAGCACGGCCTGCTCGTCCACGTGCCCGGAGGCCTGGAGCTCGAGCGCCCGCTGTTCGTCCGCGTCGTCAACGCGATCGAGAGCGGCTCGCTCTTCTGGCGGCTGCTGGTGATCGCCGAGGAAGGCTCGCGCTTCTCGCTGGTCGAGGAGTACGCGTCTGCCTCGGCCGGCCTTCCCGGCTACTTCAACGGCGTTGCCGAGCTATTCGTCGAGCAGAGCGCGAAGCTCGAGTACGTCTCGCTGCAGAACCTCTCGCGCGAAACGTGGCACTTCGCCTCGCACCACGCGCGCGTCGAGCGCGACGCCGAGCTCGACTGGGTCAGCGGCGGCTTCGGCTCGAAGAAGGGCAAGGTGCGGATCCAGAACGACCTCGCCGGCCCGGGCGCGACCTCGCGGGTGACAGGCGCCTACTTCGCCGACGGCGAGCAGCACCTCGACTACGACACCTTCCAGGAGCACATCGCGCCCGACACCGAGTCGGACTTCGCCTTCAAGGGCGCGCTCCGCGACCACGCCACCGCCGTCTGGCGCGGGATGATCCGCGTCGAGGAGAAGGCGCAGAAGACGAACGCCTACCAGGAGTGCCGCAACCTGATGCTCTCGCCGACGGCGCACGCGGTGCCGATTCCCGGCCTGGAGATTCTCGCCAACGACGTCCGCTGCACCCACGGCGCCACGGTCGGCCGCGTCGACCGTGAGCAGCTCTTCTACCTGATGGCCCGCGGCCTGCCGCGCCCCGAGGCCGAGCGCCTGATCGTGCGTGGCTTCTTCCAGGACGTGCTCGACCGGATCGAGCTCGAGCCGGTCCGCGAAGCTGTCACGAGCGCGCTCGAAACGCGCATTCCGCAGACCTAAGTAGTTCTCCGATAAAGAAAATGGCGCGAGAAGCTCCCTGAGTAGGTGAGCATGGCCGCGACCGCGAGCGAGATCGAGGAGCTGTACCGGAGCCGTTACGCCTCGTTCCGAGGCGCGATGGGAGCCTTGACGGGAAGTCATGAGACGGCTCGCGATGTCGTGCAAGAGGCGTTCGCGCAGGCGCTGCGCGACCGCGCGCAGTATCGCGGCAACGGGTCGCTAACAGCATGGGTATGGCGGATCGCCTTCCGGCTTGCCCTCCGGGCGCGATGGCAGGGTCGCCGCGAGCTGACGCTGGACGAGCTGGTCGCAGCGGCACCGCTGCCTTCGGCCGAGCGTGATCCGGCGTTGGCCGAGGCGCTGAGGCGCCTCTCGCCCCGTCGGCGACTGGTCGTGTTTCTGCGCTACTTCGCGGATCTCTCGTACAGCGAGATCGGATCGCTCCTCGGAATCAGCCAGGGCACCGTGGCCGCCACGCTCGCGCACGCTCATGCCGACCTGCTGAAAGAGCTTCCAAAGGAGGAGGCAGCACCATGACGCACACGCAGATGATCGAACAGCGGTTGCGGGACTTCATGGCCGTTCCGGATGACGCTGACTGGGACGAAGTGCTCCGCCGAGCCGGGGAGCCGCCCACGCGAGCCGCGCCGCTCTTCACGCGTCGCCGGATTGCGCTGGCACTCGCCGCCTGTGTCGCGGTCGCAGCGGTCGTGTTCTCCGGCGTGTTCAGCTCGTCCCACACAGTGCCGCGAGGGGCTCCGCGTCCTCTCGCGTTCACGCCGATCACGCTCCGTTTCACGCGTGGAGCCCAGGGAATCACGTCGATCCATGTGACCGTAAACGCTCCGAACCGTGACGCAAGTATCCGGCTGCAGGTCCTGCGCGGAAACCCCTACGGCCCTGACTCCGGCCGTAAGGTCGTCTTCCAAGAGCAGGCGTCGATGACCAACATCGAGTCCCCGGCAGCCGGACCTCCTGGCACCGTCGCCCTCTCGACCTGGTCTGGCACGCTCTCGCCAAGCAACTGGGACGGGGGATGCGAGAAGGCTCTCTATACGGTCAGGGCCTCGAACAGCGCGCAGATTACGGACGCCCCCTGGTTCTCCTGCCGCCCTAGGTAGGACTAGGTGACGGCCGCGCCGCGGTAGCAGTCGACCCGGTAGCGGGCCGGAGCGACCTGATTGCACGCCGTCTTGCGGTCCGCGCCGAGGCGGTTGATCGCGCCGAGGATCGTGCCGACGCCCTCGAAGCAGTAGGCGCGGTAGCGGCCGGGCGCCTGGTTGCAGAGCACGGCCGCCTGCTTGCCGCCCGCGTAGTTGTTCGCGTAGTCGCGCGACGCGCCGTAGAGGCACTCGTTCTCGCCGCTGCCGGCGAGCGTGCAGAGGTGGATCGTCTGCTTCGGGTGGTACAGCGTCGCGCCCGAGGCGTCGCGCCCGTACGACTGGAAGCAGGTCGCGACCCAGCCGGGCTCGCTCTTGCGGCACCACGCGGCCGTCCGCTTCCACTTGAAGCCGTCCAGGGTGTTGATCCGCGACGTGACCATCAGGTAGCAGTAGACCTTGTCGCGCTCGGACACGATGTTGCACGGATAGATCGGGTTCCTATTGTTGAGGTACTTCGAAACGCCCATCGTCGTATCGAGGTTCTGCATGAAGACCCCGCCGGTGCAGGAGACGCGGTCGAAGCTGGTGAGCAGCTTGTGGCAGGTCCTTAGTGACCAGGGAAGATCGTCGCCGCTGTAGATCATCAGTCCGTGCCCGAGGCCGTGGACGCACTGGTAGAGGAGGAAGTCGTCCTTGTTCACAGCGGGCGCGTCGCAAAGATGCTGCGCCTTCTTGACGACCACCTCTCTGGGGAGCCCGGCTAGCGCGACCTGGAGCACGCCGTGGTAGTAGCCCGAGTTGCAGGTCATCGCGCCGTGCGACAACGCGACACCCGGATTGTTCTTGTAGTAGGCCAGGCCAGCGTGTCCGACCCAGTGCGCGATCTGATGGCAGTCGGCGTGCACCGCCGTCATCGCCCGGTCGTCGGTCGCGAGAAGGGAGAGGGCCTTCTGCGGGCCTTCCGTGTAGGCGAGGTTGCCGAAGGCCTGCCGGAAGCAGAACGGCTTGCTGCTCTTCTCGCAGTCCGCGATCGTCGTCTTGTCGGGCTTGAAGGTCGGGGTGTTCCCGCCGCCCTTGGTGGCTTGGTAGACGAACGACGCCACCTGGGCGATCTGCGTCCCCGTGAGGCGGCTCTTGAACGAGGGCATGCCGTTGCCACCGATCCTCACCTGGCGCGCCACCGTCGACTCGTCCGGTTTCAGCTCGTCGAGGTTCGGCCCGACCTGCCCGTTGGCCTGCGCCGCCTTAAGCGTGTGGCAGCTTGCGCAACCGGCGCTCGTGAAGACCTTCGCGCCGGGGAGCTTCGCCGCCTGGTTCGAGCTCCCGCAACCCGCTGCGAGCAGCGCAAACCCGATCAGGGACACGCCGAAAAGGGAGCTCAGCTTCATAGACCCGGTGCCTCGGTACGATAGCCGCATGGTGATGACGGCACGATCGGCGCTCGACGCACAGAGTTTGCGCGCGGATTTCCCGATCTTCGGGGAGAAGATCCACGGCAAGCCGCTCGCCTACCTCGACTCGGCCGTTACCTCGCAGAAGCCGCGCCAGGTGCTCGATGCGATGCGGACGTTCTACGAGACGTCGAACGCGAACGTGCACCGCGGCGTCTACACGCTCTCGGAGCGCGCGACCGCGGAGTTCGAGGGAGCGCGCCAGAAGGTGGCCGACTTCGTGCACGCGCCGGATGTCCGCGAGGTGATCTTCACGCGGCAGGCGACCGAGGCGCTCAACCTCGTCGCCTACGCCTGGGGCCTGAACAACCTCGGGCCGGGAGACCTGGTCGTCGTCACAGAGCTCGAGCACCACTCGAACTTCGTGCCGTGGCAGTACATGGCCGACAAGACGGGCGCCGGCTTCCGGATGCTGCACGTGACCGACGAGGGCGAGATCGACCTCTCCGGCCTGGACGAGGCCGCGCGCGACGGGAACGTGAAGGTGGTCGCTGCCAACCTCGTCTCGAACGCGCTCGGGACGATCAACCCCGTCGAGAAGCTGGCCGCGTGGGCTCACGCGCAGGGCGCGATCATGGTCGTCGACGGCGCCCAGGCGGCGCCGCACCATCCGGTCGACGTGCAGGCGCTCGGCTGCGACTTCTTCGCGCTCTCGGCGCACAAGATGTGCGGCCCGACCGGCGTGGGCGCGCTCTGGGGCCGGCGGGAGATCCTCGAGGCGATGGAGCCGTTCAACCTCGGCGGGCACATGATCAGCAAGGTCCGCTACGAGACGACGACCTGGGGCGAGCTGCCGCACAAGTTCGAGGCCGGGACCTCGCCGATCGCCGAGGCGGTCGGGCTGGGCGCCGCGATCGACTACCTGAACGAGGTCGGGATCGAGGCGATCGAGGCGTACGAGCAGGAGCTGGCCGCGATCGCGCTCGAGCGGCTCGGCGAGATCGAGGGGGTCACGCTCTACGGGCCGCCACCGGAGCGGCGCGCCGGGATCGTCTCGTTCAACGTCGAGGGGATCCACCCGCACGACGTGGCACAGGTTCTCGACTCCGAGGGCGTCGCCATCCGCGCCGGACACCACTGCTGCCAGCCGCTGATGACCCGCCTCGGCGTCGCCGCGACCAACCGCGCCAGCTTCTACCTCTACTCCGTCCCGGAGGAGATCGACCGCCTCGTAGACGGCGTGCAGAAGACGCGAAAGATCTTCGGATAGCCGTGGCCGAAGACCTGTACAGAGAGGTCATCCTCGACCACTACAAGAACCCGCGCGGCCACGGGGTGATCGAGGACGCGGACGCGCACGCGGACGGCGTCAACCCGCTCTGCGGCGACGAGGTCTCGATCTACGTCCAGTTCGGCGAAGACGGCGAGACGGTCGAGGAGGTCAAGTTCTCCGGCCGCGGCTGCGCGATCAGCCAGGCCTCGACCTCGATGCTGATGGAGATGGTCGTGGGCAAGACCGCTCAGGAGATCGCCCAGCTGCCGAAGGAGCAGCTGCTGGAGGAGGTCGGCATCCCGCTGACGCCGATCCGGCTCAAGTGCGCGCTGCTCGGGCTCGGGGTGCTCAAGGTCGCCCTGCACCGCGCGAAGGGGACACCGCTCCCCGACGAGTGGGCCGGGTTGGACGAGCTGGAACTGACGTAGTGGCGTACGTCGAGGTGGGCCGGGTGGAGGAGCTTCCTCCCGGGTCGGTGAAGATCGTCCACGCGGGCGAGATCTCGGTCGGGGTCTACAACCTCGACGGCGAGTTCTTCGCGATCGAGGACCGCTGCTCGCACGACGACGGGCCGCTCTGCGAGGGCGAGTTCGACCCGGAAGAAGGGTTTGCCGTCTGCCCGCGGCACGGAGCGCACATCGACATCCGCAACGGGAGCCCGCTGACGTTGCCGGCCATACTGCCCGTCGAGACGTTCCCGACCGTGGTCGAGGACGGGATCGTCAAGGTCAATCTGGCACCGTGAAGCGCTGCTGGGAGAGCGACGACCCGGCGTACAACCGGTACCACGACGAGGAGTGGGGCCTGCCGGTCGTGGACGAGCGCGGGCTCTACGAGCGGTTCTGCCTCGAGGGGTTCCAGTCGGGCCTCTCCTGGCTGACGATCCTGCGCAAGCGCGAGGCCTTCCGCGCGGCGTTCGCGAGCTTCGAGCCCGAGCGGGTGGCGCGCTTCGGCGAGCGCGACATCGAGCGGCTGCTCGGCGACGCAGGGATTGTCCGCCACCGCGGCAAGATCGAGGCCGCGATCGCCAACGCCGGCGCAACGATCGCGCTTCGCGAGACCGGGACGACGCTCCCGCAGCTCGTGTGGTCGCACCGGCCGAAGCGCCCACGCGTGCCGCGCTCGCGCAAGGACTGGCAGGCGTCGACTTCCGAGTCCGTGGCACTGGCCAAGGCGCTGAGGTCGGCGGGATTCCGCTTCGTCGGCCCGACGACCGTCTACGCGGCGATGCAGGCCTGCGGAATCGTCAACGACCACCTCGCCACCTGTCCCGCCCGCCCAGCCGCCGAGCGCGCGCTGGCGACGACGAAGGTGCCTTAGTGCTGGACGACCGCGTTCGCGCCGTGCTCGCGCGCTTGGAGGAGGAGGATGCCCGCGAGCGCGAGCAGGGCGTTTCCAGCGAGCTCCGCGCCCGCCAGGTCGCGCGCACGACGGGGCAGTTCCTGTTCGCGCTCGTCGCGCCACAGGCCGGCTGCGAGGTGCTCGAGATCGGCGGCTCGCGCGGCTACTCGACGATCTGGCTCGCCGCGGGCGTGCGCTACCTCGGCGGCCGCGTCCTCTCGCTCGAGAGCGATCCGGCCAAGGTCGAGGCCTGGCGCGCCAACGTCGCCGAGGCCGGGCTCGAGGAATGGGCCGAGCTCGTCGAAGGCGACGCCTTCGAGACACTGCCCGCGATCGACGACGTCTTCGACGTGGTCTTCCTCGACGCCGAGAAGGAGCAGTACGAGGAGCTCTTCCAGCTGGCGCGGCCCAAGCTCGAGCCGGCCGGGCTCGTCGTCGCCGACAACGTCCTCTCGCACGCCGATGCGCTGGCCGCCTACTCGCAGGCCCGGCAGGCCGACCCGACCCTCGAGAGCGTGACGCTCCCGCTCGACCGCGGTCTGGAGCTATCGGTAGTCCTCCGCGCCAGCTAGAGTGAGGCCACTACGGAAAGGAGGTGGTCCGACGGTGAAATCTTCAAGTACGGGCAGTGGAGGTACCAGCGGGTAGAGGTGCGTCCCCGGGACCTACGGGGAATCGCCTAGCCAGCGTAGGGGGCTCGCGTTCGAAAAGCGGGTGCCCCGGCAAAGCCGGGCCACCCTCTTGATGGCATCGCAAGCGATGCCATAGTGCGCCGTCGGCCGAATCGGAGCCGGCAGGAAGCGCCTCTACCACTTCAACGCTGGTAACCGGAACAAGGGGCCGCCTTCTGGGTGGCCCCTTTTCTATGTTCGGAGCTGCTCGTCGAGCGGGACGAGCGGCAGGCCGAACGTCTTCACGGCGCTCTCGTCCGACACGACGTTGTCGCCGTGCTCGAGCATCTTCAGCAGGTCGCGCGTCAGCGGGATGTTCCCCGGCAGGCGCTCGGTGACGAGCGCGTTCGCCTTCATCAGGCCGACGGGCACGTGCAGGCTCGGGCGCCGGATGCCCTGCGCCTTCTTCAGGCGCTGCCAGAACTCGTTCCAGCTGACGACGTCCGGCCCGCCGAGCTCGAACGTCCGGCCCGCGGCCTCGGGCCTGTCGACCGCGGCCGTGAAGTAGGCGGCGACGTCGTCGACCCAGATGGGCTGGATCCGCTGCACGCCCGAGCCGATGATCGGCGTCACGGGCGCCAGCTTCGCGAGCTTCGCGAACGTCGGCAGGATCCCGCCGTCGCGGCCGAAGATGAAGCTCGGGCGGAAGATCACGTGCTCGAGCGCCGAGCCGGTGACGGTCTGCTCCTGCTCCCACTTGGCGTGGTAGTAGGGCACGAGGTCCTTCGTCTCCTCGCTCGTCCCGAGCGCGCTCATCAGGACGAAGCGCCGGACGCCGGCCTCGGTGGCCGCGGCGACCAGGTCGCGGGTGCCCTGCTCCATCACGCGGCGGAACTGCTCCTCGCGGCCCTGCCGGATCGCGACCAGGTGGACGACCGCGTCGCAGCCCTCGACCGCGCGGCGAAGGCTCTCCGCGTCGGCCATGTCGCCCTCGGCCAGCTCGCAGCCCCAGGCGGCGAGAGTCTCGGAAGGCTTGCGGACGAGGCAGCGGACCGGCTTCTCGGCCGCCCGCAGCGCGTGGACGACCTTCGGCCCGACGAATCCGGTTCCGCCGGTGAGCAGGATCACGGCCTCGATTCTACGGGGGCGCTGTTATAGGTTTCAGGCGAGGACTGCGGCGATGGGAAAGTGGGTGATCGGGCTGTGCGCGGCCGGCGCGCTGGTGGCCGCTGCGGCGGCGTCCTCCCAGGTCGTCCTCGCGCCCACCGTCTACCACAGCGCGTCGCTTCCGTCGGACTCGCTCACGGTCTTCAAGGTCACCTGCCCGCCCGGGCACGTCGCCGTCAGCGCCGGGGTCTCGACCGCCGCGCCCGGGGTGACGACGTTGTCGATCCGCCCGGCGGGCGCACGCGCGTTCGTCTTCCGTTTCGGGAACCCGTCGACGAATCCCGACCGGACGGTCACGGTCGCGGTCGCCTGCCGCAAGCTCCGGGCCGGGACGGCGAAGCCGTACCTGAAGCTCGTCCCGCTCAGGACGAAGCGCGTGATCGTGCCGGTCGAGGGGCAGAAGCAGGTCGTGATCCAGTGCCCGAAGGGAACTGCGGCCGCGGGCGGCGGCGTCGACCTCGCCCCCCCAAAGGGCAAGGCGTTCGCAGGTTTCGCCGGGAGCCCGCTCGACCTGCGCCAGGAGAGCTCGAGCGTGAAGCGCCTCGCATTCGCGGTGCGCAACGCAGACAGCAAGCCGCACGCGGCTGTCCTGTACGGGAGCTGCGTGACGATCGTGCGCCCGTCCGGCTCCGCTTCCGGCCGCCTCCAGGTCAAGGTGCTGACGCAAACGACTCCCGTGCAGCCGGGCTCGCACACGACCAAGCGCTCCTGCCCGGCCGGCTGGGTGTCGCTGGCAACCGGCTACACGCTCGCGCCGAAGCTGACGCTCGGCGCCTCGGCCGCGATCGGCGACGGCGGCAAGTGGACGATCGCCAACGCGGCCGGCAGCCAGGTGCTCGCCGACCTGCAGCTCACCTGCGCCCGCGTCGCCTAGCGGCGTGATCCGGGTTCCCGACGTGGTGCGCGAGAAGGCGCTCGCGGTCGGGGCGCGCCCCTGGCTCGACGAGCTGCCGTCGCTTGTGGCAAGCGTCGAGCAGGAGTGGGGCATCACGGTCGGCGGCGTCTACAGCGACTCGACGGAGGCATTCGTCGCGAAAGCGTCCTGCGACGACGGCACTCCGGCCGTCTTGAAGCTCATCGTGCCGCGGAGCGGCGACGCGGCCGAGAACGAGATCGCCGTCCTGCGGCTCACCGGAGGGGAAGGATGCGCGCGGCTTCTGCGTGAGGACGCCGCCCGAGGTGCACTGTTGCTCGAACGGCTCGGTCGCCAGCTCCGCGAGCTCGGACTGCCGATCGGGAGCCGCCACCAGATCCTCTGCTCGACGGCCGCGCAGGTCTGGCGGCCGGCGCCCCGCTGCGGCTTGCCGACCGGTGCCGAGAAGAGCCGTTGGCTCGCCGATTTCATCACGACGACCTGGGAGGAGCTGGACCGCCCCTGCTCGGAGCGGGCCGTCGACTACGCCATCGCCTGCGCCGAGCGGCGTGGCCGTGCGCATCGAGACGAGCGGGCTCTCCTCGTCCACGGCGACGTCCATGAGTGGAATGCGCTGGAGGCGCCCCACGGGTTCAAGCTCGTCGATCCGGACGGCCTCCTGGCAGAACCGGAGTACGACCTCGGGATCATCATGCGCGAGGACCCGCTCGACCTTCTCGACGGCGACCCGTACGAGCGTGCGCGGTGGCTCGCGGCACACACAGGTCTCGACGGCACCGCCATCTGGGAATGGGGTGTCGTCGAGCGCGTCTCCACCGGCCTGCTCGCGACGAAGGTGGGCTTGCAGCCGGTCGGCCGGCAGATGCTTGCCGCTGCGGATCGAGTGGTTACCCGAGACTCCTGAGGCCTATGATCGAGGCGTGGAAACGACGCAACGGCTCGGTAAGCCGAAACTCCGCGGCGTCTTTCACGAGCTTGGCTTCTATGCCGCTGCCGTAGTGGGTGTCGTGGTGGGCGTCACCGCCGAGCCCGGAAGGGCACGGGCGGCCGGCGTGATCTTCGCCAGCTGCGTCGCTTTCTGCTTCGGCGCAAGCGCCGTCTACCACCGACCGACCTGGCGCCCGAGGGCGCGCGCCTGGCTCGCGCGGCTCGACCACGCCGGCGTCTACCTGCTGATCGCCGGCAGCTACGCACCGTTCGGCCTGATCGTGCTGTCGAGAGACTGGGCGATCCCCGTGCTCGCGGTCATCTGGGGCGGTGCGCTGATCGCGATCGTGATGAAGCTCTTCTGGGTGCATGCACCGAAGTGGCTGTCGGCCGCGATCGGTCTGGCGCTCGGCTGGGTCGGAGTCGTTGTCTTCCCGCAGCTGCTGCAGCTCTCCCTGGTGGCCATCCTGCTCGTCGTCGCCACCGGGCTCCTCTACACCGTCGGCGCGGTCGTCTACGCGCGGCGCCGCCCCGACCCGCGCCCGCAGGTCTTCGGGTATCACGAGCTCTTTCACGTGCTGACGCTCGCCGCGGTGGCCTGCGAGTACGTCGTGGTGGTCTTCTACGTGCTCCCGCGCGCGTAGGCAGATCAGGGCGGTGGTGCGGGGGTCAGGCCGTGACGGAGCATGACCTCGCCGATCCGCTCGACGTCTGGCGGACCACCGCCGGCAAGGACGCCGGCGACATCACGGAAGTAGCCAGAGCCCAGCAGGCCCGGACTGATGACTGCGAGGAAACGAGCGTCTACGTCGCCGAAGTTGTCGAATCCGTGGATCACACGGCGGGGAATGAAAAGCGCCTCGCCGGGGCTCAGATCGGTGCGTACTCCGCCGACGGTGAACGTCGTGATGCCGTCGAGCCCGAACACGGTCTCATCGAAGGCGTCGTGGCTGTGCGGCGCCGGCATGCGGGCATCGACGGGGACGTCGCACTCAAAGATGCTCACGCTGCCTCCGGACTCGTCGGCGTCGACGTGGAAACGGACGGAGAGAGCCCCGAGGTAGATCGGCTCGGCAGCGGTGTCGGCCATGGATGATCACTCCTTGGTTTGAGGGCCTTGGTGAGCTCGCCAACGCTAGACGACGAGCTCCTTGACGAAGCTAGCGCGACGACTCGGGCACGTCGTGGATCAACCACAGCGTGTCGCCGGTCTGGGAGCCCGTGCGGGCTTGGGCGGTGATCTTGCGCTGGTCTGGATACTCGGCCACTTCGGGCGATCGAAGGGTCGACACCATCAGGTACCGAACGGGCTCGGTCGTCTCGTTCGAAAGCCCGTGGACACCGAGGGGCCCAACCGGGAAGAAGACCGTCTCGCCTTCGCCAAGCTCTCGGCTCCCGTCTCCGGTGCGGAGGGTAGGGCGACCCCGAAGCACGATGAGAAGCTCCTCGGCGCCATGATGGAAGTGAAAGGGAACCCAGTTCCCGGGGCCCAGCTCGTAGACGCTTGCCCCGAGCCCGTCCCCGCGCGGCAAGCGCTTCGAGCGGCTACCGCCGCCGGACCAGTCTTCTCCGGGATCCCATTGGTCGGTCCAGATGTTGTCGTCGCTCATTTCTCTGGACGCTACAAGGCAGGCGCTCTCCTCACCACCGTTAGGTGAAGTTCTGCCAGTAGCGGCTCGGCGTCGGGCCCTGCTGGCCCTGGTACTTCGAGCCGAGGGAGCCCTCGCCGTAGACGCGCTCGGCGGGCTCCGTGAGCTGGACGAACGAGAGCTGGCCGATCTTCATCCCGTAGTAGATCGTGATCGGGAGATTGGCGACGTTCGAGAGCTCGAGCGTCACGTGGCCGTCCCAGCCGGGGTCGATGAAGCCGGCCGTCGAGTGGATCAGCAGTCCCAGCCGGCCCAATGAGCTCTTACCTTCGAGGCGACTGACCAGGTCGTCGGGGAGCGTGATCCGCTCCAGGGTGGAGCCGAGGACGAACTCGCCGGGGTGGAGGATGAACGGCTCGTCGTCGGCGACCTCGACCAGCTCGGTCAGGTCCTCCTGCGGCTCCTTGACGTCGATGAACGGGTAGCGCGCATTGTGGAAGACGCGGAAGAAGCGGTCGACGCGCACGTCAACGCTCGACGGCTGGAGCAGCGCTTCGTCGTAGGGGTCGATGCCGATCCGCCCCTCTTCGAGCAGCCGGCGGATCGTCCGGTCGGAGAGAACCATTGGGCGATTCTACGAAGCGCTAAGGCGGTCGCTTGCGACGCCGACCAGGGAGGCCGTGCCGGCTTTGCCGGTGCGGCCGTTGTCAGGCGTCTCCTGCGGAGACGCCATATGCTTGTTGACCCTTTCGATGGACGCGCCCGACCGGAACGCTGCAGCCCGCGAGCGCCGGCGAGCCCGGCGCAGGCGCCAGGTTCGGACCCGGCGGACGGTCGCCGTCGCTGCCCTGCTCGCTCTCGCCGCGGGCGTTGCGCTGGGCGCGCGCGCGGTCGGCGGCGGCGGCAAGCACGCGGCTGCCCCTGCGGCCGGGCCGCAACAACCTGCGGCACGTGCGCGCCGGAGCCCGCCCGTCCCAGACCAGATCCGCGGCGTGCACGTCACGATGGCCCTCGCCTCGCTGCCGGGGAAGCTCCGGCAGTACCTGGTCATCCCGGGCCTGAACGCGATCGAGCTCGACGTCAAGGACGAGAACGGCCGCGTCGGCTTCGAGCGCCCGAGCGTGCCGCTGGCGCAGGCGATCGGCGCCTCGGCGCCCTACTACGACGCGAAACGGGTCGCGCGCCTGGCGCACGAGCACGGGATCTACCTGATCGGCCGCGTCGTCACCTTCGAGGACCCGGTTCTTTCGACGAAGCGCCCCGACCTCGCGGTGCACCGCAGCGACGGCTCGCTCTGGCTGAACAACGCCGGCCTTGGCTGGACGAACCCGTACGACCGGCGCGTCTGGCGCTACGACGTCGACATCGCCGCCGCGGCCGCAAAGGCCGGCTTCGACGAGATCCAGTTCGACTACGTGCGCTTCCCGAGCGACGGCGACCTCTCGATCATCCGCTACCCCGGAGCGCGCCAGCAGGCGATGCGCTGGACGATCCCCGCCTTCGCGCAGTACGCCGTCCACCGGCTCCACCCACTGGGGGTGCGCGTCTCGATGGACGTCTTCGGCCTCTCGGCCACTCGCGACCTCGGCATCGGCCAGTTCCCGCGCCGGCTTTCGCGTTACGTCGACGCGGTCTACCCGATGGTCTACCCGTCGCACTACAACTCCGGCGAGTTCGGGATCTCGCAGCCTGACGACCAGCCCGGCCTGATCGTCTCGCGCTCGCTGTCCGACTTCCAGCGCGCGCTCGAGGGGCGCAAGACGCGCATCACGCCGTGGCTGCAGGACTTCTCGCTCGGCCGGACCTACACCCTGAACGACGTCGAGCTCCAGGTCGCCGCCGCCCGCGCCCACCACACGGACGGCTTCCTGCTCTGGAATCCGGAGGGCGTCTACACCCCCGACGCGCTCACCCCCTAATGCATGATCGTTATGCACGTATGCACAACCGCCGCGTGCTTCTGTAAGGTCAGCGTATGGCGGTCACGCGGTCGATCGAGTTGAAGACGGAGATCCCCGGCCCGAGGTCGCGGGAGATCCTCGAGCGCAAGGAGCGCGTCGTCGCGGACCCGCTGTCGGTCTTCCTCCCCGTGGTCGTCGAGGAGGGTCACGGCGCGACGGTCACGGACGTCGACGGCAACACGTTCATCGACTTCACCGGCGGCGTCGGCTGCCTGAACGTCGGCCACTCGCACCCGCAGGTGGTCGCGGCCGCGCAGGAGCAGCTCGCGCGCTTCGCGCACACGGACTTCACGATCGTCCCCTACGAGGTCTACGTCACGCTCGCCGAGCGGCTCTGCGAGCTCGCGCCGGTGCGCAAGCCCGCCAAGGCCGCGTTCTTCAACGCCGGCGCCGAGGCGGTCGAGAACTCGATCAAGTTCGCACGCTCCTTCACGGGCCGGCCGGCGGTCGTCGCCTTCGAGGGCGGCTTCCACGGCCGGACGCTGCTCGCGCTCAGCCTGACCTCGAAGACGCACCCGTACAAGGCGGGGCTCGGGCCGTTCGCGCCCGAGGTCTACCGCGTCCCGTTCCCGAACGAGTACCGAGGCCCATCGGCTGCGGAGGCGCTCGCGGCGCTCGAGCGCGCGCTCGTCACGCAGGTCGCGGCCGAGACGGTCGCGGCGATCGTGGTCGAGCCGGTCCAGGGCGAGGGCGGCTTCGTGGTCGCGCCGCCGGAGTTCCTGCAGGGCGTGCGCAGGATCTGTGACGAGAACGGGATCGTTTTGGTCGTGGACGAGGTGCAGACCGGCTACGGGCGCACCGGCGCGATGTGGGGCATCGAGCACGCCGGAGTCGAGCCGGACCTGGTCACGATCGCGAAGTCGATCGCCAACGGCCTGCCGCTCTCCGCGGTCGTTGGCAAGGCGGAGATCATGGACGCCCCCGGCGACTCGGCGATCGGCGGCACCTACGTCGGCAACCCGGTCGCGCAGGCCGCGGCGCTCGCCGTCCTCGACGTGTTCGAGGAGGAGGACCTGAGCGCGCGCGCCGCAGCGATCGGCGAGACGATCCGTGCCCGGATGCTCTCCTGGCAGGAACGCTGGGACGCGATCGGCGACGTGCGCGGCCTCGGCGCGATGCTCGCGATCGAGCTCGTGACCGACCGCGGGACGAAGGAGCCGGCGGCGGACCTGGCCAGCGCGATCGTCGAGGCCGCGGCCGCGCGTGGCCTGCTGCTGCTCAAGGCCGGGATCTACTCGAACTGCATCCGCGTGCTGACGCCGCTCGTGATCTCCGACGCCGAGCTCGACGAAGCGCTCGACGTCTGGGAGCAGGCGCTGGACGCCTCTCTGGCTTAGCTCTACGGTTTACGGGCACACTTTCGTCGTGGTCGGCGAGCTGATCGCGGAACGCTACGAGCTCCGGGAGCTGGTCGGCACGGGCGGCATGTCCAGCGTCTACAAGGCGCACGACCGCCTGCTCGAGCGCTCGGTGGCGCTGAAGGTGCTGCACGAGCAGTTCGGCGCCGACGACGCGCACGTCGAGCGGTTCCGGCACGAGGCGCGGGCGGTTGCGCAGCTCTCGCACCCGAACATCGTCACGGTGATCGACCGCGGTCAGCAGGAAGGCCGCCAGTTCATCGTCTTCGAGTACGTCGACGGCGAGAACCTGAAGGAGCTCATCGTCCGCGAGGGGCCGCTGGACGAGCGCGATGCAGTGGCACTCGTGCTGTTGATCGCACGAGCGCTGGCCTTCGCGCACCAGCACGGGCTCGTCCACCGCGACGTCAAGCCGCAGAACGTGCTCCTGCCCGAGGACGGCGAGGTGAAGGTGACCGACTTCGGGATCGCCCGGTCGCTCGACGTGCAGGGCGGGATCACGCAGACCGGCACGGTGATGGGGACGAGCGACTACATCGCGCCCGAGCAGGCGCGCGGCGCGAAGGCGACCGCCCAGACCGACATCTACGCGCTCGGGATCGTCCTCTACGAGCTGCTGACCGGCGAGGTGCCCTTCACGGGCGACAACTTCGTCGCGGTCGCCATGCAGCACATCAACGAGCCGGTTCCCAGCGTGCGCGAGCGCCGGCCGGACGTCTCGCCTCGCCTGGACGCCGCCGTTCGCCGCGCGCTCGCGAAGAGCCCGCGCGACCGCTTTCCGTCGATGGACGCCTTCGCCGCCGAGCTGCAGGCTTCGCTCGCCGAGCCGCACAACGGCGCCGGGCCGTCCGACGAGACGATCGTCGTCGCGCCGCGCCGCCGCAAGCGCCCGCCTCGAGCGCCGGCGGAGCGCCCGAGCATCTGGCCGCTGATCCTGCTGCTGGCGGGCCTCGCCGTCCTGGCCGCGATCTTCGCGGCCGCCTTCGCGTTCAACGGGCCGCGCAAGGAGATCAAGAAGGCGCTCGGCGTCGGCAAGGGCCACGGCAGCACCGGCGGACCGGTCCGGCTGCTCGGCTTGAGCGGCTACGACCCCTTCGGAACAGGCGGCGAGCACGACCCCGAGGCGAAGTTGGCGACCGACGGCCAGCAGGCCACCTTCTGGGAGACGGAGCACTACCGGAGCCCGCTGAGCGCGATCGGCAAGCCCGGGGTCGGCCTGCTCCTCGATGCCGGGAGGACGCGGAAGCTCTCGCAGCTGACCGTCACCTCCACCACGCCGGGATTCACAGCGCTGATCGAGGCGAGCTCGTCGCCGTCCGGGGGCTTCCAGCACGTTTCGGGGTCACAGACCGTCGGCCTGAGCACGAAGTTCTCGCTGAACCACGCCGACGCGCGCTACTACGTCGTCTGGATCACCGACCTCGGGTCGAACGAGTCGGTGCACGTGAACGAGGTCACGGCGCGCGGCTAGTAGCTGAGGCGTGAGCGGCGCTCGTGCCGCTCCAGCGCGAGCTGGACGAGGCGGTCGACGAGCTCCGCATACGGGATTCCCGAGGCCTCGAACAGCTTCGCGTAGACGCTCGTCGCGGTGAAGCCGGGGATCGTGTTCAGCTCGTTCAGCAGCACCTCGCTCTCGCCGCGGACGAAGAAGTCGACCCGCGCCATGCCCTCGCACTCGCCGGCCACGAACGAGCGGACGGCCAGCTCCTGCACGCGCTCGATCGTCTTCTGCTCGAGCCGCGGCGGCACGACCAGGTCCATGCCGCCCTCGTCGTACTTGGCCGAGAAGTCGTACCAGTCGGCGCCGCCGAAGCCGTGCGAGACGATCTCGCCGGGGAGCGAGGCCAGCGGCTCCTGGTTGCCGAGCACGCCGCACTCGACCTCGATCCCGTCCACGAACTCCTCGACGAGCACCTTCTCGTCGTGCCGGAAGGCGAGCTCGACCGCGGCGGGCAGTTCCTCCGCGGAGCCGACCTTCGAGATCCCGACCGACGAGCCAAGCCGCGCCGGCTTGACGAAGACGGGGTAGCCGAACGGATTCTCCGGGGTCTGACCCCGCCTGAGCGTGATGTTGCGCGTGACCGGAATGCCGCGGTCGCGCATCACCGCCTTGAAGACGTCCTTGTCCATCGCGAGCGCGGAGCCGAGCACGCCCGCGCCGACGTACGGCACCCCGGCGAGCTCCAGCAGCCCCTGGACGGTCCCGTCCTCGCCGAAGGGCCCGTGCAGGACCGGGAAGACGACGTCCACCTCGCCGAGCGTCGCGGGCACCTTCTCCGTTGGGACCGGGAGCGTCTCGGCGACCGAGCCGCCGTCGGAGCCGCTGCCGAGCTCCCAGCGCCCGTCGCGGCCGATCTCGACCGTGACCGTCTCGTAGCGCTCCGGGTCGAGCGCCTCCAGCACCGAGCGGGCCGAGGCGAGCGAGATCTCGTGCTCGGAGGAGCGCCCGCCGAGGAGCACCGCGACGCGGGTTCGGCGGCTCACGGCGCCGGCGGCTTTAGGTGGCCGACCACGATCGTCACGGTCGAGCCGTGGTCCGCCTGCGTTCCGCCGTCGGGGGTCTGCTGGATGACGATCCCGTCCTGGCTCGGGTCGGTCACGTCCTGACGCTGGACCTGAACCTTGAACCCGGCGGCCTGCAGCGCGTCCGTCGCCGAGGTCTCGTCCTGGCTCGTCACGTCCGGGACGGTCGTCTGCTTCGGGCCCTTGGAGACGCTGAGCGTGATCGTGGCTCCCGGCGTGGCGCTGCCCGACGGGCTCTGCGAGACGACGGTGTCCGCCGGCTGGTCGCTGGCCACGTTCGTACGCTTGACGCCGAAGCCGGCGTTCTGGAGCGTCGCGCTGGCCTGGTCGAACGGCTGGCCGACGACGTCGGGCACGGTCACCGGTTGGAGGCCGCTGGAGACGTTGATCTGCACCTTCGAGCCCTTCCTGACCTTCGTTCCCGGGTGCGGGAACTGCCCGGTGACGGTGTCAGGCGGCTTGGCCGAGTGGACCGAGACGACGGTGTACGTAAGCCCTGCGTTCGTCAGCGTGGCGACCGCGTCGTCGCGGTTCTTGCCGATCACGTTCGGCACCGGGACCTGCGGCGGCCCGTTCGAGACGGTGATCTGGACCGGGCTGTTCTTCACGAGCTTGGAGCCGGCGGGCGGGTTCTGGTCGAACACGACCCCCTTGGGCACGTTGTCGTCGAAGCTCAGCTTCTCCTTGGGGACGAAGCCGTGGTCGATCAGCTTGTTCTTGGCCAGCTGGACGTTGAGGTCGATCACGTTCGGAACGGGGACGGGCTTGTTTGCGCTGAGCTGGTCCTGGATCTTGGTGTAGGCGAACCAGGCCGCGACCCCGGCAGCGATCAGCAGCAGCACCGAGAGCACCCAGGGCCAGATCGGCCGCCGGCGGCGTGGAGGCCCCTCGTAGCCGTAGTAGCCGGCCGGCGGCGTGGCGCCGGGCGGGGCCGCCCGTCCAGGCGGGGTCGCGTCCGGCGGGCGCGCGATCACCGAGGTCGGCGCTGCGGCCAGCGCGCCGGCGCCCGCGAGGACGGCGGTCGCCGCCGCCGCGGTGTCGTCGCCGACGGGGAGGCCCTTAAGCACGCGCTCGAGGTCGGCGTCCATCTCCTCGGCGCTCTGGTACCGGTCCGACGGATCCTTCGCGAGCGCGCGCAAGACCACGAGGTCGAGGTCGTGCGGCACGTCGGGCCGCAGCTCCGACGGCGGCTTCGGCGGCTCGGAGAGGTGCTTCATCGCGATCTCGAGCGGCGTGTCGCCGGTGAACGGCACCTCGCCGGTGAGCAGCTCGAAGAGGACGACGCCGACCGAGTAGAGATCCGACGTCTGGTCGACCGGCGCCCCGCGCGCCTGCTCGGGCGAGAGGTACTGCGCGGTGCCGATGATCGAGCCGACCTCGGTCATCTGGCTCGCGCCCGAGCGGGCGATGCCGAAGTCCGTCACCTTCAGGCGCCCTTCCGGGCCGACGAGCACGTTGTGCGGCTTGATGTCGCGGTGGACGATCCCGTGCTTGTGCGCGAAGCCGATCGCCGCCAGGATCTGGCGCGTGTACTCGATCGCCGTCTTGACCGGCGCGGGGCCGCGGCCGACGATCAGCTCCTTGAGCGAGCGGCCGTCGAGGAACTCCATCGCGATGTAGTAGGTCCCCTCGGCCTCGCCGCGGTCGTAGATCGAGACGATGTTCGGGTGCGAGAGGCCGGCGGCGTTCTTCGCCTCGCGGCGGAAGCGCTCGATGAACTGGTCGTCGGCGGCGTGGCGGTCGTTGAGGATCTTGATCGCGACCCGCCGGCCGAGCTCCTGGTCCTCGGCGAGGTAGACGTCCGCCATCCCGCCGGCTCCCAGCTTGCGGACGATCTTGTAGCGCCCGTCGAAGACGGTGCCGATCAGCGTGTCCGAGACGGCCATCGCTTCCTCATCAGAGGTTAGGGATTCGACCCGGTTGCCAGGAACGCCTCCATGATCGCCTTGGCGATCGGCGCGGCGGTCGTGCCGCCCGAGCCCGTCTGGTTCTGCAGCACGACCGCGACCGCGACTCGCGGCGCGTCGGCCGGCGCGAAGGCGATGAACCAGGTCGTGTTCGGCGTCCCGGGGCCGCCCGTCTCGGCCGTGCCCGTCTTGCCGGCGACCTTGATCCCGGGGATCTGCGCCGCGGTGCCGGTGCCGCCGGTGACGACCGCCTGCATCATCTCGTTCAGCGCGAGCCGCGGTGCTCGGCCGCATCGCCCGCTTGTACTTGTGCGGATGCGCGCGGTAGATGACGCTCCCGTCGGGCGCGGTCACCTTGCCGACGACGAACGGTTTCATGACGACGCCCTGGTTCGCGACCCCCGCGGCGACCATCGCCATCTGCAGCGGCGTCACCAGCGGGTGGGCGTTCGCGGGCCCCTGGCCGAAGGCGAGCCGGCCGACGTCGACCTGCTGCGGCTCGGTCGGGTCGAACAGGCGGTTGGCGCGGTCGTAGAGACCGCTCGGCCTCCGCTCGTTCGACGGCGTCTCCAGCGGCGGGGGCTTGTAGAAGCCGAACCGCTTGGCCGCGTTGAGGATCGAGCGCTCGCCGATCTCCTGTCCGATCTGGCAGAAGACCGCGTTGATCGAGTGCTCGAGGGCCTGCAGGAAGTTGACCGGGCCGAAGATCTCGACCTGGCCCTGGTCGGCGAAGTTGTGCACCTGCTTGCCGTACTCGATGCAGTAGCCGCGGTCGACGAAGCGCGAGTTGACGTTGTAGCGGCCGGAGTCGAGCGCCGCGGTCGAGGTCACGACCTTGAAGCTCGAGCCCGGCGTGAAGAGGCCTGCCGTCGCGCGGTTCACGAGCGGCGAGGCCGGGGTGCACGGCGCGCGGGTGCGCAGGATCTTCGAGAAGTTGGACTCGACCAGGTTCGGGTTGTACGTCGGCCGCGAGGCCATCACCTGCACAGCGCCGGTGCGCGAGTCGAGCGCGACCGCGGCGCCGCACTTGCCCGCGAGCAGGGACATCGCCACCTGCTGGGCCTGCGGCTTGATCGTCAGCCAGAGGTCGTTGCCCGTGATCGTCTCCCCGCGCAGCTTGTTGAGCAGGCCGTCGACCACGGTCTTCAGGCTCGTGTTCGAGCCGGTCAGGTAGTCGTTCTCCGACTCCTCGAGCCCGGCGCGGGAGCGCGACTGGGTCGAGTAGCCGACGACCGGCGCGTAGAGCCCGCCCTGCGGGTACCGGCGGAAGTAGAGCGTCTGCCCCCCGACGCGCTTGCGGCGGTTGGTGGCGAGGATCTGGCCGTTCGCCGCCGCGGATCTTCCCGCGCTTGACCGAGAGCTGGGCGACGACCTGGATCGCGTTGTCCTGCTTGTCCGCGAGCCCGGCCGAGGCCCACGTCTGCCAGTAGGTCGTGCCGACGATCAGCGAGGCGATCAGCACCAGGCCGAGCAGCGCGAGCCGGGCGATCTGGCGGTTCATTCGCGCCCCCGGTTCGCCCGGTCGGAGACGAGCAGCAGCAAGGCGAGCAGGACGAAGTTCGCGACCACGCTCGAGCCGCCGTAGCTGACGAAGGGAAGCGTGATGCCCGTCAGCGGAATGACGCGGAGGATGCCGCCGACGATGATGAACGTCTGTAGCGCGAACGAGAACGTCAGCCCGGCGGCGAGCAGCTTCGAGAAGCCGTCGTCGGAGAGCATCGCGACCTTCATCCCGCGCGTCACGAAGAGCATGTAGACGAGCAGCAGCGCCGAGACGCCGACGAGCCCGAGCTCCTGCGCGAGCGCCGAGTAGATGAAGTCCGTGTTCAGGTAGGGGATCAGCTGGTGGCCGCTCGGCGTCTCGAAGGTGCCCTTGCCGAGGCCGGTGCCGAACCAGTTGCCGTGCGCGAGCGAGTAGAGCGACTTGACGAGCTGGTAGCTGGCGCAGTCCTGCCGCAGCGTCGGCTTGCCGCTGATGGCGCACGGGACCGGGTGACTCGTCCAGGGATGGAGCCAGATCGTGACCCGCTCGCGCACGTGCGGGACGAGCTTGTAGACGCCTGCCGCGCCCGCGAGGAAGAGCGCCGCGCCGAGCCCGACGTAGAGCAGCCGGGCCGTGGCGACGTAGAGCATCGCCAGGAAGATCCCGTAGTAGAGGAGCGCCGAGCCGAGGTCGTTCGTCTCGACGAGGACGAGCATCGCGCCGCCCCAGATCACGAGCAGCGGGCCGAAGTCCTTCAGCCTCCCCTGCGCCAGCACCTCGCGCTTCTCGCGCAGGTAGCCGGCCAGGAAGACGATCAGCGCGATCTTCGCCAGCTCACCCGGCTGGAACTGGAGGGAGCCGAAGTGGATCCAGAGCCGCGCGCCGTTCACAGACTCGCCGACGACCGGCAGCGCGGGCAGGACGAGCAGGCCGATCGCGCCGAGGCCGAAGAGGTACTTGTAGCTCTCGAGGCGCCGGTAGTCGCCCTGCAGGAAGAAGAGGGTCACGGCGAGCGCCGCGACGGCGACCACGATCCAGAGGCCCTGCCGGAACGCGTCGCCGGGACCGAGCCGGTAGATCTCCGTCACGCCGACGCCGGTCAGGAGCGCGGCCATCGGGAGCAGGTACTGGTCGGCGTTCGGCACGGTCAGCCGGCAGATCAGATGCGCGGCCAGGTAAAGCGCGAAGAAGAAGGCCGCGTAGGAGAGCGAGGCGGTCGAGACGACCGACTGGCGCGCGATGTAGACGCTGGCGAAGCCGATCGCCGTCAGGAGGCCGACGACGACCAGATTGGCGAGCTCTCGATTCCTCAGACTCATGGGGCTATCTGCTGCTCGTAGCGGCGCACGGCCGCGAATGCGGACGACTTGCTGCGCAGGCTGTGGTCGAAGAGCTTCTTCCGCTCGGGAGCGCTGAGCTGTACGTCCTGCAGCGGGCTCACGTAGACCGCGCGGTAGAGGTGGAGGTTGCCGGCGACGTTCCAGGGGATGCCCTGGTAGACGGCGACGTGACCGTCGGGCTCTGCGCCGACGAAGTGCGAGTACCAGAGGCCCCAGGCCGCGAAGCCGAAGGCGAGGACGACCGCGATCAGCGCGACGGCGGCCAGGAGTGCCCGGCGCCGGACCGGGTGCGACTCCTTGCGTTTGGGCTCGGGCTCCGGCTCCGCGGTCTCGACCACCGGCACCCGGTCGATCTCGTCCAGCGTTTCCGCGTCGTCCGAGTCCGCGGCCTGCTGCTCCGGCGGCAGGCTGAGCGTGTGCCCGCCGTCCTCCTCGTCGCCCGCGATCTCGAACAAGACCACCGTGATGTTGTCCTCGCCGCCGCCGCGGTTGGCCGCGCGCACGAGCGCTTTCGCGGCGGCGTGGAGGTCGTCGCGGTTGAGCTCGATCTCGCGCAGCATGGTCGCGTTGTCGACCATGGTCGTCAGGCCGTCGGAGCAGAGGAGGAACAGGTCGCCGGGCTTCGCCTCGACCTGGAAGGTGTCGACGTCGACGTCCGGGTCGGTTCCGAGGGCGCGCGTGACGATCGACCGCTGGGGGTGGTTCTCCGCCTCCTCGGGCGCCAGCTTGCCGGTGCGAACGAGCTCGGCGACCAGCGAGTGGTCCTCGGTCACCTGCTCGAGGCTGCCGTCGCGGAGCCGGTACGCGCGGGAGTCACCGACGTGGCCGATCCAGACGTTGTCGCCGTCGACCAGGGCGGCGGTCATCGTGGTGCCCATCCCGGAGACAGCGTCGTCGGCGGCCTGGCGCTCGTAGACGCGGCGGTTGGCCTCCTGGACCAGCGAGCCGACGCGCCCGCGCGCGTCACCGTCCCCGTCTCCGGAATGATCGCGCAGCGCCGACGCAGCCAGGCCCGAGGCCACCTCGCCGGCCTGGGCGCCGCCGATCCCGTCGGCGACCGCGAACAGCGGCGGCTCGCAGACATAGGAGTCCTCGTTGTGCCGCCGCCGCCGGCCCGGATCGGTAGCGGCTGCGCTATTGCCCAGTTTCAAGGTCATACCTCAGCTCGGTCTCGCCGACGCGCAGGATGTCGCCCGGCGTCAGGCGCTTCGGGTGTGTCAGCCGAATGCCGTTCAGGTAGGTGCCGTTGGTGGAGCCGATGTCCTCGACCCAGACGCCGTCGCGACGCGGCTCGATCCGGGCGTGCGTCGACGAGGCGAACTCGTCGCGGTCGAGCTGGACGTCGTTCTGCGAGCCACGGCCGAGCGTCAGCGGCGAGGAGTCGAGCTCCCACTCCTCGCCCTCGCCGAGCGCCGGGCTCCTGAGCACGATCAGCGTTCCCGCCTCGACGTACGGGCCCTCGTCGCCGAGGCCGGGCACCGACCCGGGCGCGAGCACGAAGCTCTCCTGAGGCATCGTCACGTCGCGGGCGGCGGAGCGCACTATCTGCCAGATGAACAGGTAGAGGAGCACGAGGAAGGCGACTTTGAGGACGAGGAGCGCCTCCTCGACGGCGATCGAGCCGGCAATCACCCGTCCTCCTTCGCCTTCGGCTCAGTCGCGCGGGGGAAACCATGTTTCCCCCGCGAGCCCCCTTCTTCTCCTGGGCTCGCCTCAGACCGCGCGCCGCGCGCAACGCCGCGCAGCCTGAGGAGACCGATCCGGGGAACCTCCCGGTTCCCCATAACCCCCTCCCCAGAGCCGCTCACGGCTCCTCCGCCTCCCGCCGGAAGACGAGCTCGGTCGAGCCGACCGTGATCCGGTCTCCCTGCCGCAGCTTCGCCCGCTTCTGGCGGCGCCCGTTCACCTCCATCCCGTTCGTCGAGTCGAGGTCGACCGCCCAGTAGGCGGCGCCCTCCTGGCGGATCTCGGCGTGGCGCCGGGAGACGTTCGGGTCGGCGAGCTGGATGTCGCAGTCCTTCGAGCGCCCGATCGTGGTCTGGATCCCGTCCAGCTCGTGCTTCGTTCCGTTGACGGTCAGGCTGACGACCTCGCGGCCGAGGCCGAGCTCCTCCGACGAGACGGCCTCGGTCTCGAGCGGCTTGCGGTAGACCATCGTCGCGGCGGGCTCGGGCTGGGAGGGCGGCTCGCCGGGCTTCGGCGCCGGGCCCTGCACCATCCGCGTCGCGATCCCGAACTCGCCCATCTCGAGGTCGTCGTCGGTCTCGAACTTCACCTCGGGCACGGAGAGCAGCTCGTACCGCTCACGGCGTGCGTTCTCTGCCAGGTAGTCCTGGAGCTCGCTGCGCAGCGAGTCCTCGTAGCTCGCGAACTGCTCGCGGTCGGAAGGGCTGAGGTAGATGCTGTACTCGTTCGGCGCGTAGACGCGCGAGACGGAGACGACTCGGTGGTCCTCCATCTCCTTGACGAGCTTGCGCGCCAGCTCGACCGGCTGCACGTGCGTGCGGAAGGCGCGGCCGAAGACCCCCTCGAACAGGCCCTCGATCTTGTGCTCGATGTTCCGGAGGACGCTCATGCGACCGGGTTATGCCCCGGCCCTGAACTCTAACCCCGGGCCGAGGCGTCGCTTGCGATGCCGTCTGAAGCCGTGCCGGCTTTGCCGGCGCGGCGTTCTCGAAGAGCTAAGACGATGCAGGTTGCCCAGGCGCCCAGGACGAGCGGAACCGCGCTCACGGAGGGCGCCGGCAGGAGCGCGGTCGCGATCAGCGCGGCTCCGAGCCCGGCGATCCACCACAGGCCCCGCCTGGAGACGAAGGGGATTGCCACCGCCGCGGCGGCGAGCACGAGCGCCTCGAGCAGGAGCGTTGGATGGCTCAGGAGCGCGTGCGAGAGGGCGTGGGCAACGGCGAGGGGATCCTGGCTGCCGGCGATCCCGAGACCGGCCGGCGCCGCAATGCCGGTGAACGGCAGCGGCGCGTGGCGGAAGCCGGCGACGATCGCCGCCAGCAGCACGGCCGCGGCCACCTGCAGCGCGCGCCGCGGCAGGCTGCGGATGCCCTGCGCTGCGAGCGGGAGCAACCCCAGGGCGAAGACGGGCGCCAGCAGGGGGCCCAGCGCGAGGAAGAGCCCGTCGCGGGGCGCGCGCCAGGAGAGCGCCAGCCAGGCGCAGGCGACGGCGCCGTAGAAGATGGCCAGGCCGGAGGAGATGTTCCCGAGCGGGAGCACCGGCACGGCGAGCGTGAAGGCGAGCCCGAGCCGGGGCCGCACGAGCGTGAGCGCGAAGGCGAGCAGCCCGAGCAGCGGTGCGGCGAGGCCCGGGAAGAAGGCGATCGAGCCGGCGGTCCAGCCCGCGAAGAGCCCGGCCGCGGCCGGCGCGGCGAAGCGGAGCGGCGTCCGGAGCCGAATGTTGGGCCCGCTCGTCCCGCGCCGCCGGACGCGCTCGGCCAGCGCGTCGCGGAGGTCGCCCGCCAGCAGCGCCGCCGGCGGCCGGGCCGCGGGGTCGAGCGAGAGCATCCGGTCGACGAACGCGCAGAGTGTCTTCGGCAGGTCCGGCCGCACCGATGCGAGCGGAGCGGCGCCGCTCTCGATCCGGCGAGCCGTCTCCAGGAGCGAGCCGTTCCAGAACGGATGCCAGCCGGCCAGCGCCTCCCAGAGCATCACCCCGACCGCCCAGACGTCGGCAGCGGGGTCGCCCGGCTCGCCGTGCAACCGCTCGGGCGGCACGTAGGCCAGCGTCCCCGGCACGTCGCCGGTCGCGGTCAGGGTCTCCTCCTCGGCGAGCTGGGCCAGGCCGAAGTCGAGCAGGCGGATCGAGAGCTCCTCGCCGTCGGCGACGAGCACGTTCGAAGGCTTCACGTCGCGGTGGACGACCCCGCGCCCGTGCGCGTGCGCGAGCGCCTCGAGCACCTGGGCCGCGGCCTCGACCGACTCCGCGTCGTTCAGGTCGCCCGCCCGGAGCGCCTGCCGCATCGTCTGCCCCGGCACGTACTCGTAGGCGATGTAGACGTTGCGCGAGTCGCGCTCGAGTGCGTAGGCGCGCAGGCAGCGCTCGTGCCTGAGCTTCGCCGCCGCCAGCGCCTCTCGCTCCGCCCGCGTTGCCGCCTTGCCCTCGCGCGGGACGATCTTCAGCGCGACGTCGAGCCCGTTTCGCTCGTCGCGAGCGAGCCAGACCGAGCCGGAGCCGCCGCTTCCGAGCGGCCGCAGGGGTCGGTAGCGCTCGGCGACGAGCTCGCTGGGGGAAAGCGCAAGGGCCGCCTCGGACACGACCACTCACATTTCGCACTCCTAGGCGGAATCCTTGTCGTGATCAGTTACCTAACCAATCCAACGAGCTGCGTTGAACGGCCGCGGCGGCCAAGCCGCCACGGCCTCCAGGTCGGCGTCGCAAGCGATCGCCTTGCCGGGAATCCTGCGCCTAAGCCGCTCCGGCCTGGCAACGCGGTAGAGTGACGCGGCTTTTTCCTGCAAACACCCATGAGCGAGCACGACAACGACATCGATTTCGACTTCTTCGAGGAAGAACCGCCCACGGAGGAGACGAGCAGGCCCGAGCGGGTTGTCCGCCGGCAGGGCTCCGGCGGCCCCCCTCGCCCACCGCGCGCGCCCCAGAACCTGACGCCGCTGCTGCGCCTCATCGGCCTGATCGCCTTCGCGATCCTGATCATCGTCCTGCTCGTCTTCTGGATCCAGAGCTGCCAGGCGAGCAGCAAGACGAGCACCTACAAGACCTACATGACGAAGATCGCCGAGGTCGCCTCGTCGTCGCAGCAGATCGGGCGGCAGCTCAGCCAAGACCTGCTGGCCCCCGGCGTGAAGCGCGCGCAGCTCGAGCAGCAGATCTCCGGGCTCGCGCGCCAGCAGCAGCTCGACGTCAACCGCGCCCAGGCAATCACGCCGCCCGGGACGCTGCGCGACGAGCACCAGGCGGTCATCCAGGCGCTTCAGTACCGCGTCAGCGGTCTCACGGGGCTTGCGAGCGCGCTGGCGACGACGGCCTCGGAGAAGACCGTCAGCAAGGCCGCGCCGCTGCTCACGGCGCAGATGCAGCGCCTCCTGGCCAGCGACGTGATCTGGGAGGACTCGTTCAAGGGCCCGTCGGACGCCGAGCTGCGGCGTCAGGGCGTGACCGGAACGAACGACGCCGGCGGCGCGCTCGTGCCCGGCTCGGCCGTCCTGCAGACCGACGAGCTCGCCTCGACGAGCGCGATGACCTCGGTGCTCCAGCGCCTGAGCGGAGCGGCGTCCGCGGGCACGGGCTGTCCCTGCGGTACTGGCCTCACGTCGACCAAGGTCGAGCCATCGGGCCAGGAGCTCAGCACCTCGAACCAGACCAAAATCGTCGTCACCGTCGACATGGCCTTCCAGGTGACGGTCAGCAACACCGGCAAGTCGCAGGTGTTCGGGGTGCCGGTCAAGCTGACGATCGAGCAGTCGAAGGGCAACATCGTCAAGAACACCAAGATCGACTTCCTCAATCCGGGCGAGTCGACCACGGTCACCTTCAAGAACATCCCGACACCGAACTTCTCGGCGCCGACGACGATCAAGGTCGAGGTGACGCCGGTCGCCGGCGAGACCTTCACCTCGAACAACTCGGCCGACTATCCAGTCATCTTCAGCGTCGCCTAGAACTCATGCGGATCGACCGGTCATCTCAGACGGAGGCACGAGCAAAGCTCGTCCCTCCTGAGGTCGGCATCGCAAGCGATGCCTTGGCCGTCGCCTAAGTGACCTTCTCAGCGTCGACCGCCGCCTGGATCGCGATCGGCGCGGCCGCCATTGCGGTGGCTGCGCTCGCGTTCGGACTCGGAAGCTGGGTCAAGCTCCGGCGCGTGCGGGCGGGGCAGGAGGTGCTGCTCGGCGGCGGCAAGGGCGACCTCGTCGACTTCGCCGTCTCGCTCCAGGGCCGGATCGACGACCTGCACCGGGCGGTCGACGAGGTCGCGGCGGGGCTCGTCCGCGTCGACCGCCGCGCCGACGAGTCGGTTCGCAACGTCTCGATCGTCCGCTACGACGCCTACGAGAACACCGGCGGCCACCAGTCCGCGTCGCTGGCCGTGCTCGACTCGGGCCGGACCGGCGTGGTCGTCACCGCGATCCAGGGCCGCGACTACGCGCGGATCTACATGAAGGAGCTCGACCACGGCAAGGCCTCCGTGGCGCTCTCGCCGGAAGAAGCCGAAGCCGTCGAACGGGCCATGTCTCGCTGAGGGGACGCTTGGGATGCCGGCGTAGAGGCCATGACGGCTTTGCCGGCGTGGCCGTCTGACGCACCTACTTGGGAAACAGGCAGCGTCGCCTGCTGCTGAGACGGCTAAAGTTTTCGGGATGCAGCAGGTTCTCGTCCTGAACGCGAGCTACGAGCCACTGAACGTGACCACCGTCCGGCGTGCCCACGTGCTCGTGTTCAAGGGCAAGGCCGAGGTGATCGAGGAGCTCGAGCAGCCGCTCAGATCGGCGACCGACACCTACCCGCGGCCGCACGTGATCCGGCTCGTCACGTACGTGCGGGTGCCGCGGACGCTGCAGCGGAAGATCTCGCGGCGGGCCCTGTTCGCCCGCGACGGCTGGCGCTGCGTCTACTGCGGCACGAGCGGCGGGCGGCTGACTCTCGACCACGTCGTCCCGCGCTCGCGTGGCGGCGAGTCCGTCTGGGAGAACGTGGTCACCTCCTGCGCGCCGTGCAACATGCGCAAGGGGAACCGGCTGCCCGAAGAGGTCTCGATGACGCTGCGGGCCAAGCCGCGCCCGCCCGCGCCGGTGCTCTTCATCCATCTGGCGACGCCGAGGGTCCCCGACGGCTGGCAGCCCTACCTGAGCCGGCTCTCGGAGCAGGCGACCGCGACCGCCTAGCTGTCCTACCCACGGACGTTGTGAACGCGGCTGATCGGAGGCCGGTCTCCGAGCGAGCTGTGCGGCCTGCGCCGGTTGTAATGCTCGAGCCAGTGTGGCAGCGCCTGGCTGCGCTCGCGATGTGAGCGGTAGACGACGCCGTAGGCCCACTCCCTCGCCATCGTCTGATGGAAGCGTTCCACCTTCCCGTTCGTGCGGGGCCGGTAGGGCTTGGTCGTCAAATGGCGGATGCCCCGGCGGGCGAGCAGCTCGCGGAGCGAGCCGTTCTTGACGTAGCTGAAGGCGTTGTCGCTCATCAGCCGCTTGGGCTCGATCCCGTGCCGCTCGTAGAAGGCGAGCGCCCGCTCGATGAAGCCGGTCACCGTCGCCGCCCGCTCGTCGCGATGGAGCTCGACGTAGGCGAGACGCGAGTGGTCGTCGACGATCGCGTGCGCGAAGTCGTAGCCGACCTGCTTCTGCGAGTGCAGTGACCGGTTCCAGCGCGGGGAGCGGTCGCCGGTAACGGCATGGCCGGGGCGCTCGAAGCGCGCGTAGCGGCTGACGTCGACGTGGAGCAGGTCGCCGGGGCACGGCCACTCGTAGCTGTTGGCAGGCTCCCGCGGCGGGCGCTTCGGCCGGGAGATGCCCGCCCGCCTGAGCACCTTCCAGACTGTCGAGTGGGCAAAGCCGGTAACGGCCGCGACCAGTCGCGGCCCCCAGCCCGTCTCCCGGCGGCAGGCGCAGATGCGCTCCTGCAGCTCTGGGGCGAGCTCGCGCGGGCTGTGCCGAGGTCGGCTCGAGCGATCGAGCAGACAGCCGAGGCTCGAACGCGCCGGCTCGCTCGCCTCGCACCAGCGATGCCACCAGCGGTGCGCCGTCGCCGGCGAGACGCTGAAGGCCGCCGCAGCGGCCTTCAGGCTCATTCCTCCCTCGATCGCGTGGACGAGCGCGAGCCGGCCGGCCAGTCCGAGCTTGGCGTTACGGTGAAACGTCATCCGGGTCCCTCCTTCGGGGCGTGAGTCCTCGCAGACCCACAGCCTCAAAGGAGACCCGGATGCCCTCTCAGCCGTTCACAACGTGTGTGGGCGTGACACCTAGCAGGAGGTTCCTAGCCGCGCTCGGCCGGCAGGCCGAGCTGCTCCCACTCGCTCCACGAGCCGGGGTAGAGCTTGCCTTCGCGCCCCGCCAGCCAGAGCCGGTGGAGAGTGACGCAGGCGGTGACGCCCGAGCCGCAGTAGGCGACGAGCTCGCCCTCCGGCAGCTCGGGCAGCGGGTCGTTCCAGGGCGCGTTGCGGGCGCCGGGGATCCGGCCGGGAACCTTGTCGATCGGGTTCTCCTCCCCGCGGAAGCGCTCCGGCCGGCGCGCGTCGACGACGACCAGCTCCTCGAGCCGGCCGGCGAGCTCGTCTGCCTCGATCGCGTCATCGCCCCGCGGGAGCGGGTCGAACTCGGCGGGCTCGATCTCCTCCTCGCCGGCCCGCAGCGGGCCGCGCCAGGCCGCCAGGTCGAGCACGGCGCAGTCGTCGTGCCCGAAGTGCCGGAGCAGCCACCAGAGCCGCTCAGGTCCGCCCATGTTCCCGTAGGCGACGACGAAGACGCCGTAGCCGATCCCCGCGCGCGAGGCTGCCCGGGCAAACTCCTTCGCGCCAGGCAGCGGGTGCCGTCCGCCCGGCCCGGGCGGAGCGCTGAGGTCGTCGTCCACGTCGAGAAACGAAGCGCCCGGAATGTGCGCGGCGACGTAGAGCTCCCGGCCCCGCTCCGGTGACCCGAGCTCCCAGCGGCAGTCGACGAACTGGTAGCGCACGGGCGTAGCGTGCCCGAAACGGTTCAGGCGACGAGGTCGCTCCGGCGCTCCAGCAGGACGACGTCGCGCCAGGCGCCGTGCAGGCGCCCGATCCGTTCACGCGTGCCGACCGCGCGGAAGCCGAACCGCTGCAGCAGCCGCAGGCTCGCCTCGTTCTCGGTGAAGACGCCGGTCTGCAGCGTCCAGATCCACGCCCGCTCCGAGCTCTCGAGGACTGCACCGAGGAGCCGCGCGCCCACGCCCTGGCCGCGGGCCTTCTCGCCGACATACAGGCTCACCTCGGCCACGCCCGCGTAGCACGCGCGCTCCGAGACGGGCAGGAGCGCGACCCAGCCGACGACGCGCCCGTCGCGTTCGGCCACGAAGCGGTGCTCGGCCAGGTGCGCCGCGTCCCACGCCTCCCAGGACGGCAGCTCGGTCTCGAAGGTGGCGTTCCCCGTCGAGATCCCCTCCTCGTAGATCCGCGCCACCTCCGGCCAGTCGTCCGGTCGGAGGTGGCGCACCTCCATGCGCATCGCCTAGGCCGCGAAGGCGTCCTCGATCAGGGCCTGCGCGGTGACCGATCCGATCGTCTGCAGGATCCGGCCGGTGATCCGGTACGGATCGGCCAGCGAGTTCGGGCGGCGATCCTCGAGGTAGCCACGGTGGCCGCTGTTGACGAAGCTGTGCGGGATGCGGACCGACGCGCCGCGGTCGGCGATGCCGTAGGTGAAGTCGTCGATCGCCGCCGTTTCGTGGAGGCCGGTCAGGCGCAGGTCGTTCTCGGGCCCGTAGCACGCGATGTGCTCGTCGCGCGCCTCCGAGAACGCGTTCATCAGCGCGGCGAAGTACTCCTCGCCGCCGATCTCCCGCATGTGCCTGGTCGAGAAGTTCGTGTGCAGGCCCGAGCCGTTCCAGTCCACGTCGGCGCCGAGCGGCTTCGGGTGGAAGTTCACGTCGACGCCGTACTGCTCGCAGAGGCGGAGCATCAGGTAGCGCGCGATCCAGAGCTCGTCGGCGGCGCGCTTCGAGCCCTTGCCGAAGATCTGGAACTCCCACTGCCCCTTCGCCACCTCGGCGTTCACGCCCTCGATCGCGATGCCGGCCTCGATGCAGAGGTCGATGTGCTCGTCCACGATCTGCCGCGCGACCTCCCCGACGTTCTTGAAGCCGACTCCCGTGTAGTACTCGCCCTGCGGCGCGGGAAAGCCCTCCTTCGGGAACCCGAGCGGCGAGCCGTCCTGGTAGAGGAAGTACTCCTGCTCGAAGCCGAACCAGGCGTCGGGGTCGTCCGCGATCGCGGAGCGGCTGTTCGACGGATGCGGCGTCCCGTCCGGCAGCAGCACCTCGCACATGACGAGGTGGCCGCGGTTGCGCGCGGGGTCGGGGAAGAGGGCGACCGGCTGCAGGAAGCAGTCCGAGCTCGAGCCGTCCGCCTGGCGCGTGGAGCTGCCGTCGAAGTTCCACACCGGTAGCTGCTCGAGGGTCGGCTCGGCGTCGAAGTCGGCGATCTTCGTCTTGCTGCGCAGGTTCGGAACGGGCTCGTAGCCGTCCAGCCAGATGTACTCGAGCTTGAACTTCATTCTTCGTTCCTCCTCGTCTCGGACCAACAAAAAAGAGCCCAGGACTTCACGAGTCCTGAGGCTCCAATGCCTCCGCGCCCGCCTTCGGCGGCGAACGCTGGGCGCAATTTAGCGGACGCGGCGGATGGAAAGCAAGCTTGCGGCCATCCGCAGGCCCAGGTACCCTCGGGCAAGCATGTTGCTCCTCGGCTGACTCCGGTTTCCGCGCGCACCGCCGCTCCCGGCAGGTGCGCACTGTCCGTGTCCCGTCGAGTTGGAGCAACCGATGAAAGCCCTCGAAGTTCACAACTTGCGCAAGGAGTTCACCCGCCGCGACGGCCGTGGCAAGCGCCGCGTGGCCGCGCTCAAGGGCGTCGACTTCGAGATCGAGCGCGGCGAGTGCGTCGCGATCCTCGGCCCGAACGGGTCGGGGAAGTCGACGCTCGTCCGGCTGCTCTCGACGTTGCTCCTGCCCGACGGCGGCGACGCGCGCGTGTTCGGGCACGACGCCTTCCGTGAGACGCGGGTCGTCCGGCGGCTGGTCAACCGCGTGTCGGTCGAGGCGAGCTTCTTCAAGAAGATGTCGGCGGTCGAGAACCTCAGCTACGCCGCGCGCTTCTACGGCCTGCGACCGAGCGAGACGCGTGACGCGATCCCCGAGATCCTGCGCCGGGTCGGCTTCCCCGCGGACCGGCGCGACGAGCCGATGGAGAACCTCTCCCGCGGCATGCAGCAGAAGGTCGCGCTTGCCCGCGCGCTGCTGACCGCCCCGATCCTGCTCCTGCTCGACGAGCCCACCACCGGCCTCGACCCGCGCTCGAAGCAGGAGGTGCAGCAGTTCATCCGCGAGGTGCGGGCCGAGCACGACGCCACCGTCCTGCTCTGCACGCACGACCTGGCCGAGGCCGAGACCCTCGCCGACCGCGTCGGGATTCTCGACGACGGCGAGCTGCTCTGCCTGGAGCCGGCCGACCAGCTCAAGGCCCGCTACAACTCGACCACGCTCGAGGAGGCGTTCTTCGCGGCGAGCGGCCACGCCTTCGAGAACGGCGAAGGAGGTGACCACAAATGAGGACGATGAGCCTCGCGCTGCGCCACGAGCTCGTCGGGCTGAGCGGCGTGATCGAGCGCAACATCTACCTGGTCAAGCGCTACATCTGGTGGGACGTCGCGTTCTTCCTCTGGACGGTCGCGAACACGCTGACGATCGTCTTCATCGCCAAGGGCATCGCGGCCGAGGGCGGGCACATCAACGTCCAGGAGGTGACGACGATCCTGCTGATCGGGGCCGTCATCTGGGCCTACCTCGGGATCATCTTCGAGATCCTCACCGAGACCGTCGCCTGGGAGCGCTGGGAGGGGACGATCGAGTACACCTTTATGGCCCCGCTGTCGCGGCCGGTGCACCTGCTCGGCATGGGGCTGTTCGCGGTCGGCTACGGAGTTGTCCGCGCGGTGCTGCTCTTCGGCGTGGTGGCGGCCTTCTTCAGCCTCCACCTACCGGATGCGAACTACGCCGCGGCGCTCGTGCTGCTGATCGTCGCCTCGATCTCGTTCATCGGGATCGGGATGATGACCGCGGTCCTGCCGCTGATCTCGCCGGAGAAGGGCACGCAGCTCGGCTTCGTCGCGCAGGGCCTGCTGCTCGTCGTCTCCGGCGTCTACTACCCGGTGTCGGTGCTGCCCGGCTGGATGCAGGCGCTGGCCAAGATCTCGCCGGCGACCTATGCGCTGCGCGGCTGCCGGGCCGCGATCCTCGACGGCGCCGGGATCACCGATCTGTGGAGCGACATCTGGCCGCTGCTCGTGATCGGCGTTGTCTCGGTGCCGCTCGGCCTCTGGACCTTCCGCACCGGTGAGCGCTACGCCAAGAAGCATGGAAAGCTGAAGCGGTCGGGATGAGACGGCTCCCGGCGAGGCCCGTCTACTACGGCCTGAATTTCGTCCTGCGCATGCCGACGTGGGTCGTGATGGCGGTCTACCTCGTCCAGGAGCTCCACTTCTCGCCGCTACAGCTGGTGCTGATGGGCACGGCGATGGAGGCAGCCGTTTTCCTGTTCGAGATCCCGACCGGCGTCGTCGCCGACACCTTCAGCCGGCGGCTGTCGCTGATCGTCGGCTACCTCGGGACCGGCGCCGCCTGGCTGCTGGTCGGCGTCGTCTCGGCGCCGTGGGCCGTGATCGCGCTCTGGAGCCTCTGGGGCTTCTTCTACACCTTCACGAGCGGGGCCGAGCAGGCGTGGATCGCGGACGAGGTCGGGGCGGAGAACGTCGGCACGATCTTCCTGCGCGGGGCGCGGTACGGCCAGGCCGGCGCGGTCGTCGGCCTGCTGCTGCAGGTCGCTGTTGGGACGCAGTCGCTGCGCGCAGGCGTTGTCCTCGGCGGCGCGTTCACGATCGCCGCGGGGCTCGCCTGCATCCTCGTGATGCCCGAGACCGGGTTCCGCCGCCGCCCGCGCGCAGAGCGGGGCTCGGCGCTCGCCGAGATGCGGACCACCGCCTTCGCGGGAGCCCGCTACGCCTGGGCGGCGCCGGTGATCCTGCTGCTCGTCGGCGTCGAGCTGTTCATGGGCGCCTCCAGCGAGGCGTTCGACCGCCTCAAGGAGGCCCATTTCCTGCGTGACGTCGGCCTGCCGGGCGGGATCGACCCGGTGGTGTGGTTCGGGATCCTCTGGCTCGCGGGGATGGTGCTGAACATCGCCGCGATCGGCAGCCTGATCAGGCGCGTCGACCGCGGCGGCCGCGAGTCGGTGGCGCGCTACCTCTTCGCTTTCGTCTTCCTCGAGCTGGTGGCGATGCTCGCCTTCGCTCTGACGGGATCGATCTGGCTCGCGGTCGCCGGGATCCTCGGCGTCTTCTTCGCCCGCAACATGGCCGGACCGCTCTACGACACCTGGCTGAACGCGCAGATCCGCGACTCGAGCGTCCGCGCGACGGTGCTCTCGATCAGCGGCCAGTCGAACGCGATCGGCCAGGCGGCCGGCGGGCCCGTGCTCGGCGTGATCGGCAACGTCTGGGGGATCCGCACGGCGCTGGCCGCCGGGGCCGCGGCGATCGCGCCGGCGCTCGGGCTCTTCGCCCGCGCGATGGCGCACCACGGCCGCGAGCCTGAGCTCGAGCAGCTGCCGCTCGCGCCTGCTGTAGACTGACCGAGTTCGGAGGCGACGTGGCCTCGGGCGCTGAGGCGTCCGGGGCTTTTGTGTTTGAAGGGAGGAAGCGTGGCGCAGGTCGAGAGCAAGCCGAGGGCGACAAGCGATCCGGAGGCGCGCAAGCGCGTGCTGGACCGGATCCAGGACGAGGGAATCGAGTTCCTGCTTCTCTGGTTCACCGACATCGAGGGGCAGCTGAAGAGCTTCGCGGTCACGCCGAGCGAGATGGAGGGCGCGCTCGACGACGGGATGGGCTTCGACGGCTCGTCGATCCTGGGCTTCAACGCGATCGAGGAGTCCGACATGATCGCCATCCCCGATCCCGAAACCTTCACCGTCATGCCCTGGAAGGAGGGCGAGACGAAGGTCGGGCGGATGCTGTGCGACATCATCACCCCAGACGGGCAGCCGTACGAGGGCGACCCGCGCTATGCGCTGCGGCTGGCGCTCGATCGGATGCGGGAGCTCGGCTTCGACACCTTCAACGTCGGCCCCGAGCTCGAGTACTTCCTCTTCAAGGACGACCAGGGCACCGAGCCGCTCGACGAGGGCGGCTACTTCGCGATGACGACGATGGACGCCGCGAGCGAGCTGCGCCAGGAGACCGTCCGCGCGCTCGAGACGGTCGGGATCCCGATCGAGTACGTCCATCACGAGGTCGGCCCCTCGCAGCATGAGATCGACATGCGCTACGCGCCGGCGCTGACGATGGCCGACCACACCGTCACCTACCGCCTGATCGTCAAGGAGATCGCCAAGAAGGCCGGTTTCCACGCGACCTTCATGCCGAAGCCGATCTTCGGCGAGAACGGCTCCGGGATGCACACGCACATGTCGCTCTTCTCGGACGGGCGCAACGCGTTCTTCGACGGCGACGACCAGTGGCACCTCTCGGAGGCCGGCAAGGCGTTCATCGCCGGCCAGCTCCGGCATGCGCGGGAGATCTCGGCGGTGTTCGCGCAGTGGGTGAACTCCTACAAGCGCCTCGTGCCCGGCTACGAGGCGCCGGTCTACGTCGCCTGGTCGCAGCGCAACCGCTCGGCGCTGATTCGGATTCCCCTGTACAAGCCGGGGTCGGAGCAGGCGACGCGTGCGGAGATCCGCTGCCCCGACCCCGCGTGCAACCCGTATCTGACCTTCGCGGCGCTGCTGCACGCGGGGCTCGAGGGGATCGAGCGTGGCTACGAGCTGCCCGAGCCGATGGAGACGAACCTCTACCACCTGACGCCGGAGCAGCGGCGCGAGCGCGGGATCGTCTCGCTCCCGGAGACACTCGGCGAGGCGGTCGACGAGCTGGCCCAGTCCGACCTGGCCCGCAAGGCGCTCGGGCCGCACATCTTCGACCGCTACGTCGAGCTGAAGCGGAAGGAGTGGGACGACTACCGCGTGCAGCTCACGGACTGGGAGCGCGAGCGCTACCTGTCCGTGCTGTGAGATGATCGCCGGGGTCTCGCCCGCTCTGCGGCAGGCGGGATCCAACTGACGGCCGACCGCGAGCTGCCGGAATTCCGCAGCTCGTGGTCGTTCTGGTGCGATTTGACGCTGGCAGGGCCTTCGGTGGGCTGACCACTTGGTGTGTCGAACGGCCGCCCGGGCAGAGCCCGCGCGGCCTCTCTGGTCGGCGCCGACGAGTCGGCGCCTTGGCCCGTCCGTCTAAAGAAAACTGCGGAGCGAGTCGCGCTCGACGCTGAGGCCGACGACGCCGCTCGATCCGTCGATCTGCTCGACCGCGTCGACGGGGACGAGCCGCCGCTTGCGTGCGAACCCGCGGCGGACGGAGAGCGCGTCGGGGATGTCGGGCTGCGTCCCGTACATCGGGCACTCGACTCGTCCGACCACGCGGCCCCGGGCGTCGGCCACCAGATAGCCGGACGTCTGGAGCAGCTGCGAGGCGGGGACCGACATCGACTCGGACCGTACCCGCTGGGTGCAAGCGCAATCTGCGGACCGAGTAAAGGTTTTGTTAGCTAGCTGCTAGCTGCCCGGCCGCCAGATCATCAGGACGAGGATCGCCACGACGGCCAGGCCGCTGCCGTAGCTCAAGGTGAGGGTGACCGGGTCGCGCAGCCGCGCGTCGAGCTCGGGGCTCGGCTCGTCGGCCTCCGCGGCCAGCCGCTCGGCGAACTCGCGCGTGTGGCGGTCGCGACGGCCGCCGGCCGAGCCAAGGACGAGCGCGATCACCCAGAACGCGAGCGACGCGGAGATCCACCCGTCGCCGAGGTCGTAGGCGGGGGTGTCGTCCACCAGCCAGAGGCCGAACGCGAGGGTCACGATCATCCCGGCCGCGATCAGCACGACGGCCACGCGGGTCAGCCCCAGCAGCAGCGCCGTCTCCGACGGCTTCGAGCGTCGGAGCGCTGCCTGGTTGAGCACGACTGCGAGCAGCGCGCCCGCGAGGACGCTGAACGCGCCCCCCACGTGAATCAGCAGCAGCCATTCGTGCCGCGACAAGGGCGCTATCTTGGCACGATGGACGAGACCGGGCGCCATCTGCGCCTCCTGACCGAGACGATCGCAGCGGTCAACTCGACGCTCGACCTCGAGGAGGTGCTCTCGCTCGTCGCGAGGAAGGTCGCCGACGCGCTCGGGGCCGACGCGTGCTTCGTCTACCTCTACGACGAGCAGGCTGACGAGCTCGTCCTGCGCGCCACGCACGGCACCCGCGTCGAGGAGATGACCGGGCGTCCGCGGATGCGCGCCGGCGAGGGGATCACGGGCACCGCGGCGGCCGCGCGCGAGCCGGTGATGATCCCGTCGCAGGCCCATCTCGACGAGCGCTTCAAGGCCTTCGCCAACCTGCCCGAGGACGAGTACGAGTCGATCCTGGCCGTGCCGATCCTCGCGCGCGAGCGGCTCGAGGGAGCCTTGAACGTCCGTACGCGCGAGCCGCGGGAGTTCAGCGGCGCCGAGATCGAGCTCTTGGTCGCGATCGCCGCACAGGTCGCGCAGACGATCGAGCACGCCAAGCTCTACGCGGGCGCCCAGCGGCGCGTGGTCGAGCTCGAGGCGCTGGCGCGGATCTCCGAGGCAGTCTCGGAGTCGCTCTACCTGGAGGAGTCGTTGGAAGGGATCGTCGAGGCGACGGTCGACGCGCTGGGCGCGACCGGCGCGGCGCTCGTGCTCGAGGACGGCGAGGTCGTCTGGCCGGAAGGTGTCGCCGGCAAGCACGCTGTGCGCGTGCCGCTGCGCTGGAAAGGCCGCCAGGTCGGCGAGCTGGTCTGCGACCGGGACACGCCCTTCAGCGCGGATGACCGCGCTTTGCTCGCGTCGATCGCGAGCCATGCGGCGGTCGCGCTCGAGCATGGGCGGGCGGTGCTGCGCGGAGTGCTCGCCCAGGAGATCCACCACCGGGTCAAGAACAACCTGCAGACCGTGGCTTCGCTGCTGCGCCTGCAGGCGCGGACGGACGGTGTCGACGCGCGCAAGGCGCTGAACGACTCGGTCAACCGCGTGCTCGCAATCGCCGCCGTGCACGAGGTGTTGACCGAGCGGCGGGACGAGGACGTCGATCTTGCGGAGCTGCTCGACCGGCTGCGCGCCATGCTCGTGCAGGGGCTCGGTGCCTCGAAGAGCGTCGAGGTTTCGCTGGATGAGGTCTCGCTCGCCGGCAACCGGGCGACCGCGCTCGCGCTCGTGTTCTCGGAGCTGCTTCAGAACGCGCTCGAGCACGGCGGCGACGTGGTTCGCGTCGAGCTGGCTCGGCGCGGAGGCGAGATCGTGCTGGCGATTGCGGACGACGGGGGCGGGGTGGACGGCGAGCCCGTGTCGGGGACGGGCCTCTCGATCGTGCGCGCGCTGGTGCAGGACGAGCTCGGCGGGCGGCTGGCGCTGGAGTCGAACGGCGGCCTGCGGGCGGAGGTGGTCTTCCCGGTCTGAGAGAGCGCGGTCTTCCGGGCTCGGGCCCGGGAGAAGAAGTCACGCTTTCGGCACGGCCCCGTCAGAGACGCGTGCGAGTTTCGCCGCTACGCTCACCGCGGGTGGCGGGTGGATCTCGTCCCCACCCTTAGGGTGGGGACGCGCGCGTGTACATACCATCCGCTCATGAGGATCCTCGTCGCCGAGGACGAGACGATCATCCGGCTCGACCTGCGGGAGCTCTTGGAACGCTCCGGCTTCGAAGTCTGCGCCGAGGCCAGGGACGGGCTCGAGGCCGTCGAGCTCGCGCGAAGCGAGCAGCCCGACCTCGCCGTCCTCGACGTCAAGATGCCGCGCCTCGACGGGATCGAGGCAGCCCGTCGCATCCTCGACGAGCGGCCGATCCCGATCGTGATGCTGACCGCATACGGCCAGGACGAGCTCGTGGCGCGCGCTGTCGAGGCCGGGGTCTTCGGCTACCTGGTCAAGCCGTTCCGCGAGCAGGACCTGCTGCCGGCGATCCGCACGGCGCGGGCGCGCCACGAGGAGCTGGCCGCGCTGCGCGAGCAGGCGGACTCGCTGGCCGAGGCTCTCGTCGCGCGCAAGGCGATCGAGCGGGCGAAAGGGCTGCTGATGGAGCGCGAGAGCCTGAACGAGCAGGGGGCCTTCGCCCGGCTCCGGAAGGCGAGCCAGCTCTCCGGGCGTCCCATGCGGGTGGTGGCTGAGGCCCTGATCGCCACCTTCGAGGAAGCTTCGGACTAGGCCCTAAGGCGTCGCTCGCGATGCCGCCGTCAGGACGGGCCCACTTTCCGGCCTTCCGTCCGAAATGACCGGTCGAGTCGACGGCCGGGTCGGCAGTCAGGCCTGAGCCTCTTCGAAGAGCCGCTCCCAGCGGGAGATGAGCGACTGCAGCTCGTCCCGGGCGCGGCGGTGCGCGGCTAGCGTCTCGACGTCCGACCAGTCGTCCGCGAGGCGCCGCTCGAGCTCGGCGACCGCCTCTTCCTGCTGCGAGATCTCGCCCTCGAGCTGCTCGAGCGCCTTCGGCCGCGCCGGCTTCGCAGGCTGGGGCCGCGGCTTCTCCTTGCGCGGAGCTGCGGGCGTGGTCGGCTCGGGCTCGGCTCGCCTCTGCGCGTAGTCCGCCCAGCCGCCGTCGTACGAGTGGATAGTGCCGTCCTCGATCGCGAGCAGCCGCTGCGCCACCGCGTCCAGCAGCGCGCGGTCGTGCGAGACGAGCAGCACGGTTCCCGGGAACGCGTCGAGGGCAGCCTCCAGCGCCTCGCGGCTCTCGAGGTCGAGGTGGTTCGTCGGCTCGTCGAGCACGAGGAGGTTCGCACCCGACGCCACGACCAGTGCCAAAGCCAGCCGCCGCCGCTCGCCGCCCGAGAGTGCAGTCACCGGCTTCTCGTGGGCCTCCCAGCCGGAGAAGAGGAAGCGGCCGAGCAGCGACTGCGCCTGGGGCCGCGGCAGGCTCGTCGCCCGCTGGGCGCAGTCGAGAACGCTGCCGCGCTCGTCGAGCTCGACCTCGTGCTGGGAGAAGTAGGCGGCTTCGACCCCATATCCCATGCGCACGGTCCCGGCGATCTGCTCCCGCGCGCCCAGGATCGTTTCCAGCAGTGTCGTCTTGCCCGAGCCGTTCGGCCCGACGAGCCCGACGTGCTCGCCGCGCTCGATCGCGAACGACGCGTCGTGCAGCAGCTCCTTCTCGCCGGCCGAGACCTCCAACCCGGAGGCCTCGACGACGGTACGGCCGCTCCGCGCGGGCTTGAGGAAGTCGAAGCCGAGCGACTTGCTGCGCCGCGTCAGCAGCTCGTACTCGCCGGCAGCGCGAGAGCGCTCCTGCTCGAGACGGCCGATCTGGGTCAGCTTCGCTTGCGCCTGCTTGGCCTTCGTCTTCTTGTAGCGGAACCGCTCGACGAACCGCTCCAGCCGCGCGATGTCGACCCCCACGCGCTCGGCCGTCTTGGCGGCGGCGGCGGCGCGCGAGGCCTTCTCGATCCGCCAGACGTGCCACGGCCCGGGGAAGAACAGCGAGCGGCCGGCCTCGAGCTCGAGCACGCCGGTGGTGACCGCTTCGAGGAACCAGCGGTCGTGCGCGACGAGGATCACGGCGGCGTCGAGCGACTGCAGCTCCTGCTCGAGCCACTCGAGGTTCTCGACGTCGAGGTGGTTCGTCGGCTCGTCCAGCAGGAGCAGGTCGGGATCGCCGGCGAGCGAACGCGCGAGCGAGGCGCGGGTCAGCTCGCCGCCCGAAAAGGTGTCGAGCGGCCGGCCGAGGTCGGCGTCGGCGAAACCGAGCCCGCGCAACGCGCCGGCGGCCCGGTCACGCCAGCGGTAGCCGCCCGCGTGCTCGAGCCTCGCCTGCGCGTCGGAGTAGCGGCGCAGGGTGGCCGGTTCGTGGTCGCCCGCGGCCATCGCCTGCTCGAGCGCGCTCAGCTCCTCCTCGGTCTCGATCAGGTCGCGCGCGCCGGAGAGCGCGTAGTCGCCGAGCGTCAGGCCGCGGTCGAGCGGCGGCCGCTGGTCGTGCAACGCGATCCGGGTGCCTTTGGCGAGCGCGAGCTCGCCGCCGTGAAGCTCGCTCTCGCCGGCGAGCATCCGCAGCAGCGTCGTCTTGCCGGCGCCGTTCGGCCCCGAGAGGGCGAGCCGGTCGCCGCGCTCGACCGAGAACGAGACGCCCTCGAACAGGAGCGATCCGGCGATCTCCTTGCGCAGGTTGGTTGCGGTGACGACGGCCATCCGGCAAGCGTAGCCCCGTCCAATCGCCCAAGTAACACTGTGTTACTAGGTCGGTTTGGGCTACCGGGTACCAACCGGGGCACCGACAAGGGTGCGCGCGGCTTCCGCGATGTGCTCGGCGTCGATGCCGGCCGCTGCCAGCAGCTCGGCGGGCTTGCCGGAGCCGGGCATCTCGCGGACCGCGAGCCGCACGACGCGGGCGGGCAGCTCGCCGCCTGCCGAGAGCGCCTCGAGCACGGCGTCGCCGATGCCGCCCTCGGGCCAGTGGTCCTCGACCGTGAGCACGAGCCCGCCGGTCGCCTCGGCCGCTGCTCGCAACGTCTCGCCGTCGGCCGGCTTGACCGAGTAGAGGTCGATCACGCGCGCCTCGATCCCCTCGCCCGCGAGCTGTTCGGCCGCCTTGAGCGACTCGTGCAGCGTGATCCCCGCGCCGACGATGGTCAGGTCGTCGCCTTCGCGGACGACCCGCGAGCCGCCGATCGGGAAGTCCTCGCCGGCGCCGTAGATGACCGGCGTCGCCGCTCGCGTAGAGCGCATGAAGACGATCCCGTCGCGGCCGGCCATCGCGGCCACGAGCTTCGCGGTCTGGTTTGCGTCCGAGGGGTAGAGCACGGTCGAGCCGTGGACGGCGCGCATCATCGCCAGGTCCTCGAGCGCCATCTGCGACGGCCCGTCCTCGCCGATCGACACGCCTGCATGCGAGCCGCAGAGCCTGAGGTTCGCCTGGCTGATCGCCGCCATGCGGATGAAGTCGTAGGCCCGCGCGAAGAAGGCGGCGAAGGTCGAGGCGAACGGCACCCAGTTGCGCACCTGCAGGCCGACCGCAGTCGCCACCAGCTGCTGCTCGGCGATGTACATCTCGAAGTACCGCTCCGGGTAGGCCTTGGCGAACTTGTCAGCGTAGGTCGAGTTGGAGACCTCGCCGTCGACCACGACCACGTCGCCGCGGGCCGCCCCGAGCGCCTCGAGCGCCTCGCCGTACGCGAGCCGCGTCGCGACCTCCTCGCCCTCGTCCCAGCTGGGGAGCTCGAGCTCGCCGGAGACCTCGAACACATGCGGCTCGGCGCTACGGTCCGGCTTGTGCACGTCGACGACGATGTTGCGGATGCCGCCGAGCTCCTCGATCGCCTGCTCGGGGTGGTCGAGCGCCTTGCCGTGCCAGCCCGGCTGGTCCTCGACCTCTTTGACGCCCTTGCCCTTGATCGTCCGCGCGACGATCACCGTCGGCTGCCCCGAGGTCGACTCCGCCTCGGTGTAGGCGCGGTCGATCGCCTCGACGTCGTGGCCGTCGATCTCGATCGCGTGCCAGCCGTACGCCCTGGCGCGGTCGGCGTACGAGTCGAGGTCCCAGCCGTGCATCGTCTCGCCGCGCTGGCCGAGCCGGTTGACGTCGATGATGGCCGTCAGGTTGTCGAGCTCGAAGAACGCTGCGTGCTCGAAGGCCTCCCACATCGAGCCCTCGGCCATCTCGCTGTCGCCGCAGAGCACCCAGATCCGGTAGGGCAGGCGGTCGAGGTTCTTGCCGGCGAGCGCAACGCCGACACCGTCCGGCAGGCCCTGGCCGAGGGAGCCGGTGGCGACGTCCACCCAGGGGATGTCGGGAGTCGGATGCCCCTCGAGCCGGCTGCCGAACACACGGAAGGTGAGCAGCTCCGCCTCGTCGATCGCGCCCGCGGCGCGGTACATCGAGTAGAGCAGCGGCGAGGCGTGCCCCTTCGAGAAGATCAGGTGGTCGTTGTGCGGGTCGTCCGGCCCGCCGAAGTCGTAGCGGAGGTGGGCGTCGAGCAGCACGGCCATCAGGTCGGCGCCCGACATCGACGAGGTCGGGTGGCCGGAGTTGGTCACCGCGCTCGCGCGTATCGAGTCCACGCGGAGCTGTTGACCCAGCTCGCGCCAGCGCTCGGCGTCTTGCATAGTTGTAACGTAACGCCTCTATGAAGGTTGCGGTCGCGTTCGACCATCGCGGAGTGAAGCTCCGCGAGACTGTGCTCGCGGAACTGGGCGGGCTCGGGCACGAGATCGTCGATCTCGGAACCGACAAGCCGGAGCCGCGGATCGACTATCCGGACAAGGCGCGCGAGGTCGCCGAGGCAATTCACGACGGTGTCGCCGAGCGAGGGGTCTTCGTCTGCGGCTCGGGCGTCGGCGCCTCGGTCGCGGCCTGCAAGTTCCCCGGCATCCGCGCAGGCCTCTGCCACGACACCTACTCGGCGCACCAGGGGGTCGAGCACGACGACATGAACGTGCTCTGCCTCGGCTCCGGGGTGATCGGGACGTCGCTCGCGGGCGAGCTGGTGCGGGCGTTTCTGGGAGCCCGTTTCGAAGGAGGCGAGCGTTACGTGCGCAGACTTGAGAAGATCGCGGCGACGGAAGGGGAGAAGACATATGGCTGACTCACGAATGCACCAGCTTTCGGCGCTCGGGCAGAGCGTCTGGATCGACTACCTCTCGCGGCGGCTGCTCAAGACGGGCGAGCTCGCACGCCTGATGAGCGAGGACTCGGTCGTCGGCGTGACCTCGAACCCGACGATCTTCCAGAAGGCGATCGCCGAGGGCGATGCCTACGACGAACAGATGCGTAAGGTCCTCGCAGAGCAGGAGGACCTGAAGGAGGTCTTCCTCGCGCTTGCGATCAGGGACGTCCAGGACGCCTGCGACCTGCTGCGGCCCGTCTGGGACGGCGGCAAGGGGAAGGACGGATACGTCTCGCTCGAAGTCGACCCGAATCTCGCCTTCGACACGGACGGGACGATCGCCGAGGCACAGCGCCTGCACGACCAGGTCGACCGCCCCAACTGCCTCGTCAAGATCCCTGCGACGAAGGACGGCCTCCCGGCGATCGAGGAGATGATCGCGCGAGGGCGGAGCATCAACGTCACGCTGATCTTCTCGCTCAAGCGCTACGAGGAGGTCGTCGAGGCCTACCTGCGCGGGCTCGAGCGGCTGGTCGAGAGCGGCGGCGACCCGGCGCCAGTCGCCTCGGTCGCGAGCTTCTTCGTCTCACGGGTCGACACCGAGGCCGACCGGCGGCTGGAGGAGGTCGGGGCTCCGGACGAGCTCAAGGGCAAGCTCGCGATAGCCAACGCCAAGCTCGCCTACGAGCGCTACAAGGAGCTCCATTCCGGCGCGCGCTGGGAGGCCCTGTTCGCGAAGGGCGCCCGCACGCAGCGCTGCCTCTGGGCCTCGACCTCGACCAAGAACCCGGCCTACCGCGACGTCATGTACGTCGAGGAGCTGATCGGGCCGGAGACGGTCGACACGATGCCCCAGGAGACGATCGACGCGTTCCAGGATCACGGCGAGCCGGCGCTCACGCTCGAGCGTGACCTCGACGAGGCGCACCGCGTTTTCGAGCGGGTCGCCGAGGCGGGGGTGGACTACGACGACGTGGTCGTGACGCTCGAGCAGGAGGGTGTGCAGAAGTTCTCCGACTCGTTCGCGGAGCTCCTCGACGGCGTGAAGGCGAAGCGCGGCGAGCTCGTCTCGGCCTGAGGCTCGGCGCGTGGCGATCTACACGGAGGTTGCCGGCGAAGGGCCGGCGCTCGCGCTCGTGCACGAGGGAATCTGCGACAGCCGCATGTGGGACGGCCAGTGGGAGTCCTACGCGAGCCGGTACCGCGTTCTCCGCGGCGACCTGCGCGGGTTCGGCCGCACGCCGCTCGAGGCCGGCCGGTATTCGAACGCGCGCGATCTGATCGAGGTGCTCGAGCTCCATGGCTTCGAGCGCGTCGCGCTGGTCGGCGTCTCGCTCGGCGGCCGGGTCGCTCTCGAGGTCGGGCTCGCGCGCCCGGACCTCGTTCGCGCGCTCGTCCTCGTCGCCCCGGGTCTCCCCGGTCACGACTGGTCGACAGAGGCGGTCGCCGGCTGGGCCGAGGAGGAAGCCGCGCTGGAGGCCGGCGACCTCGACGCGGCGGTCGAGGTGAATCTCCGCATGTGGGTCGACGGGCCGCGGCGCCGCCCGGACGAGGTCGACGCCGGGGTGCGGGCACGGGTCGGCGAGATGCAACGCCGCGCGCTCGAGCTGCAGCTTCCCGTCGGCGACCGCGCCGAGGAGGAGCTGCTCGTGCCCGACCTGGCGGAGCGGCTCGGCGAGGTGGGGGTTCCAACCCTGGTGCTCGTGGGCGAAGAAGATCTGCCGGACATGCACGCCATCTCGGAGCGGTTGGCGCGCGAGATTCCGCGCGCGAGGCACGCCACGATCGCGGCGACCGCGCACGTGCCGAGCATGGAGCGGCCCGTCGAGTTCGACGAGCTGGTGCTCGGCTTCCTCGAGGAGGCGGCGTGAGCAGTGTCGCGCCGGCCGAGCTCGTCGAGCGGATCTGGGCTCGCGACGCGACGGTCTGGACCGGGCAGGACGAGGCCAAGTGGCTCGGCTGGCTCGACGAGCCGATGCGCATCCGCAGCCGGATCGGGAAACTCGTCCAGTTCGCCGAGGACCTCACCGCTCCGGGGGTGATCGACACCTTCGTGCTGCTCGGCATGGGCGGCTCGAGCCTCGCGCCGCACGTGCTCAAGCAGACCTTCGGCGCGGGCTCGTTCCACGTCCTCGACACGACCCACCCGGCGGCGATTCGGCACGCGACCGAGACTCTCGACCCGGAGCGGACCCTCTTCATCGCCGCCTCGAAGTCCGGCTCGACGCTCGAGACGCGCTGCCACCTCGACTACTTCTGGAACAAGGCCGGCAAGCGCGGGGAGCACTTCGCGGCGATCACCGACCCCGGCTCCGACCTGGAGGCCCACGCCCGCGACCACGGCTTCCTCGAGGTCTTCGAGGGCGAGCCGACGATCGGCGGGCGCTATTCGGCGCTGTCGAGCTTCGGGATCGTCCCGGCCGTGCTGATGGGCGTCGACCTCGAGCGCTTCTTCGAGCGGGTCGACGAGATGGTCGAGGCCTGCCACGGCGACGAGGGCAACCCCGGACTCGAGCTCGGGCTCGAGCTCGGCAACGGCTGGCGCGACGGGCGCGACAAGATCACGATCAACCCCAATACCGGCGACTTCGGGCTCTGGGCCGAGCAGCTGGTTGCCGAGTCGACCGGAAAGCAGGGCAAGGGGCTCGTGCCCGCGCCCGGCGAGTCGCCCGAAGGGTCGGACCGTCAGGCGCCCGACGTGCGGCTCACGTCGCCGTACGAGCTCGGCCAGGAGTTCTTCCGCTGGGAGTTCGCCACGGCCGTCGCCGGCTCGGTCCTCGAGATCAACCCGTTCGACCAGCCTGACGTCCAGGCTGCCAAGGACCGGACGAACGAGGTCCTGGCGGCAGGCGGCGAGCCCGACGTCGAGCCTCGCGGCTCGCTCGAGGAGCTCTTCGCGCAGGCCGCGCACGGCGACTACGTCTGCATCCAGGCGTTCATCGACCCGGCGCGGGAGGCTGAGCTCGAGCCGCTGATCGAGCGCGCCCGCCGCGAAACCGGCTGCGTTGTGACCCACGGGCTCGGCCCGCGCTACCTGCATTCGACCGGCCAGCTGCACAAGGGCGGTCCGAACACCGGCCTGTTCGTCCAGGTCGTCGACGATCCGGGCGACGAGGTCCCGATCCCCGGCAAGCCGTTCGGGTTCAGGCGACTGATCCGCGCGCAGGCGGCCGGCGACCTCGCCTCGCTCGAGGAGCGCGGCCGGCGCGTGGCCCGCGTGAGACTGGAGGAGATCTAGATGCAGCTCGGGATGATCGGCCTTGGCCGGATGGGCGGAAACATGACGAAGCGCCTCGAAGCGGCGGGCCACGACATGAAGACCTTCGACCACCACTCCGAGTCGACGGCGAGCTCGCTCGAGGAGTTGGTGCAGCAGCTCGACCCGCCGCGCTCGGTCTGGATGATGGTGCCGGCGGCCGTGGTCGACGCCGTCGTCTCGGAGCTCGCGCCGCATCTGGAAAAGGGCGACACGATCATCGACGGCGGCAACTCGTATTACGTCGACGACCTCCGCCGCGCGAACGAGCTCGCAGAGCGAGGAATCCACTTCGTCGACTGCGGCACGAGTGGCGGCGTCTGGGGCCTCGAACGCGGCTACTGCCTGATGGTCGGCGGCGACGACGAGGCGGTCGAACGCCTGCAGCCGGTGCTCGAGGCGCTCGCGCCCGGGGTCGAGGGTGCAGAGCGCACGCCTGGGCGCAAGGGCGACCCGGCACCCGAGGAGCAGGGCTGGCTCCACTGCGGCCCGCCCGGCGCGGGCCACTTCGTGAAGATGGTCCACAACGGGATCGAGTACGGGATCATGCAGTCGTACGCCGAGGGGCTGAACGTGCTCAAGCACGCGAACGTGGGCATGGCCGACCGGGAGGCGGACGCCGAGACGGCGCCGATCCAGCACCCCGAGCATTACCGCTACGAGCTCGATCTCGCCGCTGTGACGGAGCTCTGGCGCCGCGGCTCGGTGGTCGCGTCCTGGCTGCTCGACCTCACGGCGCAGGCGCTGCACGAGTCGCCGGCGCTCGACGACTACGCCGGCCGCGTGAGCGACTCCGGCGAGGGGCGCTGGACGGTGCAGGCCGCGGTCGAGGAGGGCGTGCCGGTGCCGGTCCTCTCGGCCTCGCTGTTCGACCGCTTCTCCTCGCGCGGCGAGGCGGAGTTCGGCCACCGCGTCCTCTCGGCGATGCGCAGGGCCTTCGGCGGCCACCTGGAGAAGGGGGGATGACAGAGGCGGCCCAGGCCGAGCGGCAGCAGGAGAACCCGCTGATGGAGGGGCTCACGCTCCGGCGCGCGCCCGACCCGTGCGCGCTCGTCATCTTCGGCGCCTCCGGCGACCTGACCAAGCGCAAGCTGCTCCCGGCGCTCTACTCGCTCGCGCTGCGGCGCCTTTTGCCCGAGCGATTCGGCATCGTCGGCGCGGCCCGCAACGAGGAGAGCGACGACGAGTTCCGCGAGCGGATGAAGGCGGGCGTCCAGGAGTTCGGGCGCGACCCGTTCAACCAGGAGACCTGGGACTGGCTCGCCGAGCGGATGCGCTACGTCGCGCTCGAGTTCGCCGACGAAGCAGGCCACCTGGAGATCGTGAAGGTGCTGAACGAGCTCGACGAGACGCAGGGCACCGCCGGCAACCGCGTCTACTACCTCGCGGTCCCACCGAGCGCGATCGGGACGATCGTCGAGAAGGTCGGGGAGCACCGCTCCGCCGAGGGCTGGACGCGCCTGATCGTCGAGAAGCCGTTCGGCCGCGACCTCGAGACGGCCAAGGCGCTGAACGCCGAGCTGCAGGAGACCTTCGACGAGAGCGAGATCTTCCGGATCGACCACTACCTCGGCAAGGAGACGGTTCAGAACCTGCTGGCGCTGCGCTTCGCGAACGGCATCTTCGAGCCGATCTGGAACCGCCAGTTCGTCGACCACGTCCAGATCACGGTCGGCGAGTCGATCGGGATCGAGGGCCGCGCCGGTTTCTACGAGCAGGCGGGCGCCATCCGCGACATCTTCCAGAACCACCTGCTGCAGCTCGTTGCGCTGACCGCGATGGAACCTCCGATCGACTTCACCGCCGACTCGGTCCGCAACGAGAAGGTCAAGGTGCTGCGCGCGATGCACACGCCCGGCCCGAAGCACGTCGTGCGCGGCCAGTACGGGCGCGGCTACGTCGAGGGCGAGGAGGTGCCGGCCTACCGCGAGGAGACTGACGTCGACCCGAGCTCGCTGACCGAGACCTTCATCTCGGCCAAGCTGTACGTCGACAACTGGCGCTGGGCGGACACGCCGTTCTACGTCCGCGCCGGCAAGCGGCTCGCCCGTCGCGAGACCACGATCGCGATCGAGTTCAAGGGCGCGCCGCACCCGCCGTTCGAGGCCGCCGGCGAGGAGGCCCTGCGGCCGAACGTGCTCGTCTGTCACATCCAGCCCGACGAGGGCGTCTCGCTCGAGTTCGCCGCCAAGGTTCCGGGCCAGGGGATGACGCTGCGGACCGTGCACATGGACTTCCTCTACGGCGGCGCCTTCCGCACCGGGATCCCCGAGGCCTACGAGCGGCTGATCCTCGACTGCCTGCTCGGCGACGCGACGCTCTTCACGCGCTCGGACGAGGTCGAGGAGCAGTGGTCGCTCGTCGACACGATCGTCGCGTTCTGGAAGCGCGACCGGCCGGCCTTCCCGAACTACGAGGCGGGCACGTGGGGGCCGGCGGGCGCGGACGACCTGATGCGCAGGGACGGACGCTCGTGGCGGCGTCACTAGCGTCGATCTCCCAGATCGACCGCGAGCTCGGGGCGCAGCGGCTCGACCCGGAGTCGGGCGAGCCGTTCCAGCGGACGAGCGTGATGACCCACGTCGCCTGGGTGCCGGAGGCGTGGGTCGAGGCCGCGGAGGACGTGCTTTCCGGGCTCGCGGAGCGGCACCCGTCGCGGACGATCGTGCTCTTCCCCGAGCCGAACGAGGGCGACGGTCTCGACGGGAGCGTCGAGGTCGACCGGTACGACGCGGGCTACGGGCGCCAGATCTGCACCGAGACGATTCGTCTGCGCCTGCGCGGGAACCGCGTCCAGGCGCCGGCGAGCGTGATCGAGCCCCTGCTCCTGCCCGACCTGCCCGTCTTCCTGCGCTGGCGTGGGCTGCCGCCGTTCGGGGAGCAGCCGTTCGAGCAGATGGTCCGCACGGTCGACCGCCTGATCGTCGACAGCACCGAGTGGCCGTACTTGCCCGAGCCGTACGAGCCGCTCGCCGAGATCTTCGACCGCGTCGTCGTGTCCGACATCGCCTGGGCGCGGACGAGCCGCTGGCGCCTACAGCTCGCCTCGCTCTGGCCGGGGATCGCCGAGGTCAGGCGGATCAAGGTCGTCGGCACCGAGGCTCAGGCGCACCTGCTCGCCGGCTGGCTGCGCTCGCGGCTCGGCCGCAAGATCGAGCTCGAGCACGAGGCCGCCGACAAGCTGACGGGCGTCGAGGTCGACGGCGAGCCGACCCCGTTTCCGTCCGGCGACGCGCCCTCCCCGGCCGACCTCCTGAGCGACGAGCTCGAGCGCTTCACCCGCGACCGCGTCTACGAGGACGCGGTTCGCGCCACCTGAGAGGCTGAGGTCCCGAAAGGCACGACGCTGTGAATCCGAGAAGGTGTGTCGGCCGGCCGCGCGAGCAAAGCCCGCGCGACCTTCATGGTCGGCGCCGCCGAGTCGGCGCCTCTGTGACGTGATGCCACGGCGGCGGCGTATGGCAGCCGTGAGACCGAACGCAGAGTTCGCGGAGGCGGCGGAGCGTCACCTCGACGACGTGCTCGCGTTCCTCGTCTACCTGACGGGAGATCGCAACGTGGCAGAGGACCTGACAGCCGAGACCTTCGCCCGGGCGCTGGAGCGCTGGCGCCGCTACGACCCGCGCCGCGGGAGCGCCCGCACCTGGCTCTGCCAGGTCGCGCGCTCGACCGCGCTCGACCACTTCCGCTCGGAGGAGCGGCGGCGGCGGCGCGAGGGCCGGTATTCGCTCGAGGTGCGCGAGTCGGCCGAAGCCGCGTTCGGCGAGGGTCTCTCGCCGGAGCTCGAAGGGGCGCTGGCCAGGCTCTCGGCGGCGGAGCGCGAGGTGCTCGCGCTGCGCGTCGTGCTCGAGCTCGACGGCGAGAGCGCCGCCCGCGTCCTGGGAATCAGCGCGACTGCGTGCTCGACACGCCTCAGCCGCGCTCTGCAGAAGCTGGAGAAGGAGGTGAGCGCCGGTGTCGCGGCGTAGACGGCCGCACGAGCAGAGCTCGCACGGCCTCTATGGTCGGCGCCGCCAAGTCGGCGCCTTGGAGCTGGTCGACGATCGGTTCCAGAAGCTCGCGTCGGAGCTGCACGCGGCGAGGCCCGTCGCCTCGGAGGAGCTGCGCGACCGCGTGCGCTCGCTGACGCCGCCGCCACCGCGGCGCCTGGACCTGAACCTGCGCCGCTTCGTACCAGCCGCCGGGCTGGCCGCGGCCGCCGCCGCGCTCACCGTTGCCGTCGTGATCGGCGTAGTCCACGGCTCGAGCTCGCATCCGGTTGCCGCGGTGAATGGAGCCGAGGCGAAGCCGGCACCCTTCCCGAGTCGGGTCGAGAAGGCTGTGCAGCCTGACACCGTCCAGGCGGCCCGCGGCCGCTTCGCTCCCACGCCATCGGGCTCGCGGCTGCAGCGCTACGACGCCGTCCTGCGGGTGCGCGTCGCCAGCCAGGAGGAGCTGTCGAAGCAGACCCGCGACGCCATCGAGTTCACGCGCAAGGTCGGCGGCTACCTGGTCTGGTCGGCCTACTCGGCGCCCGGGAAGACCGGCAACTCGGAGCTCGTGCTGCGGATCCCGATCGAGCACGTCCAGGCCGCGATCGCCCACTTCTCGGGCTACGGCGACCTGGTCAAGCAGCAGATCGTCCTAAAGGACCTGCAACAGAAGGTCGACGGCCTCACGGCGACGATCGGCCGCCTGCGCACGAGCATCGCCAAGATCGAGGCCCAGCTCGCCGGCCCGCTGAGCGCCGAGCAGCGTTACCAGCTCGAGCAGCGGCTGCGCGAGGACAAGGCCCGCCTAGCCGCGCTGACGAGCCAGCGTGCAGCGACGGTGCGGCGCGCGCAGCTCGCCTCGGTCGCGCTGGCCATGGTCGTCGGCCCGAAGCCCGCCGCCGCCCCGCCCGGACGCTTCCACCGGACGATCGACGACGCAACCTCCGTCCTGCTCCGCGAGCTCGAGCTCCTCGTCTACGCGCTGCTGGTGGCGGGGCCGCTGCTGCTCCTGGGCGGCGCAGGGATCCTCACGGGCCGCGCATTGCGGCGCCGGGCCGATCGCCGCCTGCTCGAGAACGTCTAGCTACTTGCGGACGATCTTGAAGCGCGGCTTGGTGACGACGAGCCGCACCGGGTCCGACCACGAGAGGCCGGTCTTCGTCCCCGCCAGCAGCGAGTCGAGCCCCCGCACCCGGTAGTACCAGGTGCCGGGCTTGACCTGGAGCGCCAGCGACGTCGAGGGGGTCACCTTGTTGCCGACCGTGCGCCACGGGTAGCGCGTGTGGCTCCACTGGATCTCGTAACTGTCGGCCGAGAGCGTCGGCTGCCAGGCGACGAGCGGAGCTCCGTAGAACTTCGGCGACTTCGTCTTGGCCGCGACCAGCGTTCCGGTCGGCGACAGCCCCGACGCGTACGGCGCCGACTGGCCGGTGACTGCCGGCTCGTTCGTCTTGCCGAAGGAGAGCATTCGCCCTGACGCGCACGCATCCTGGGTCAACTCGGCGTCGAAGTACTTGACCCCGCCGCTCGGGCGGAGGACCTGCTCGCCTGCGTTGTGGAAGTTGGTCAGCCCGTTGGCCAGCGTGATGTCGTTGCCGGCAACCGACAGCACCGAGGCGTGCTCGGGAAAGATGTCGCCGATCAGCAGCGGGTCGCCCGCGACGATTCCGGTCGCGTTGGCAACCGTGATGGTGGTCGCGCCCGCTGCCGCCGGCACGGCGAGCGCGGTCGTGATGGCCTGGTCGGCGACGACGTTGATCGGCATGACCGTCCAGTAGTAGCGCCCGGTCGGCCAGTCGCTGTCCCAGAGGTCGATCTTCGCGGCCTGGTTGCCGCTGCCGCTCATCTCGTTGGAGCGGACGCTCGCGCCGTCGAGGGTCTGGCCGTCAGGCTCGACTCCATTCGGGAGAAACTGAGTCTGTGCCGCCGTGGCGTCCGCCACGGTCTTCGGCAGCGACAGCGGCCCGACCTCGCGCGGCACGTACGCCGGGGCGCCGGTGATCGCGCCGAAGTAGACCGGGTTCAGGCAGTCCGAGTCGGTGAAGACCTCGACCCGGTAGAGCCCGTACTGCTGACCCCAGATAGACGTGTCGCCGGTGTAGACGAAGGCCGGCATCACGGCGTGCGCCCGGACCGTGTTGTCGGAGACGACGGTGGAGACGGTCGAGAGCACGCGGAGGGGGCCGCTCGAGAAGGCGGGGTTCGTGCTCGTGTACACGTTGCTCCAGGGCCCGTACGAGACGGCGGGGAGGCCGTTGTCGGTCTTGCCGATCAGCTGTCGCTCGGCGCGGACGCGCCACTTCACGGTCCCGGTCCAGGACGGGTCCTGGTGGAACGAGAAGTACTCGCGCTCATCGGCCATGTTCGTCCGGGTCGAGAAGAGCTTGCTGATGTTCGGATGCACCGGGTCCTGCATCCAGACCGTGTAGCCGCTCGCACCGGGCACGGCCGTCCAGCGCAGCAGCCCCGCGTAACTCGGGCCGAGCGGGGACGGGACGACGGGCCAGCGCATGTTGAAGCCGAAGGGCGCGCTCCAGGCGCTCGGTCCCTTGACGGTGATCGCGCGCACGTGCGCGTAGAGCGAATAGGGCGCGCCGGTGATCCACGGGAGCGAGATCGGAACCGAGACGGCGGGGGTCGTCAGCCCCGCGGTCGACCACACCGAGGCGTTGTCGGAGAAGCTCTTGCTGGTCGACAGCTCGAACTCGTAGCTGCGCGCGCCGCGAACCGGGTTCCACGCGAACGAGGGCGTGCGCGAGAAGGTGTGGATGACGGCCTCGTCGGCGCGGAGCAGGAAGCCGTGCACCTGCTGCGGCGCGGCGGAGCGGGAAATGCGCGCATCGGCAGAGCCGCACAGCGCAAGCGCGGCGAGAAGCGCAGCAACAGAGAAGACGCGGGCCATCGTCGAGACTGTTTTCGGCAGCGGGAAGCGCCCGGGCTTCCCTCGAACGGGTGACTCAATGGAGGGATGACTCGAGCGCCGAGCCCGCGGCGAGCACGAGAGCGTCCTCGCCCGGCGGCGCCGCGAGCTGGACAGAGGCGGGGAGGCCGTCCTCGGCGCCGCCGCACGGAAGCGCGAGCGCCGGCCAGCCGGTTGCGTTGAACGGGAAGGTGAGCCGCGTAAGCGTTCCGCGGAGCGCGAGCTCGTCCTCGCCCGTGGGCGGGGCCACGCAAACGAGCGTCGGCGTGAGGAGGAGGTCGACCTCGGCGGCCGTCTCGAGCAGGCGTTCCCGGTAGCGCTCGCGGTTCGAAACCGCGCGTTCGTACTCGGCGTCCGTCACCGCGAGACAGCGCTCCAGCTTGGCTCGGACGTTGTCGCCGTACGAGTCGGCGTGATCCTCGAACAGCTCGCGGTGTACCTCGGCGACCTCGCGCATGAAGGCTTCGGTCACGCCCTCGGGGAGCGGGACGTCCAGGCGCTGCGCGTTCGGGAAGAGCGTGGCCGCCGCCTCGACCTGCTTGGCGACGAGCGGGTCGGCGAGCTCCGTCCACGTGACTCCGATCTCGAGCGCATCGAGCTCGATCTCGGTGGGCGCGAAGCCTGGCGCGAGGGTTTCGAGCAGTCGCGAGCAGGTTGGGACGTCGAGGGCCATCGGCCCCGCGTGGTCGAAGGTCGGCCCGAGCGGGAAGCAGCCGTCGAGCGGCACAAGTCCGAAGCTCGGCTTGAAGCCGACGACGCCGCAGCAGGCGGCGGGGATGCGAATCGAGCCGCCGGTGTCGGTTCCGAGCGCGGCGTCGGCGAGGCCGGCGGCGAGCGCTGCCGCGGAGCCGCCGCTCGAGCCGCCCGCGATCCGGCCTGGCGCCAGCGGGTTCGGAACGGTGCCGAAGTGCGGGTTCTCGGAGGTCGTGCCGTAGGCGAACTCGTGCAGGTTGGTCTTGCCGACATCGATCCAGCCGGCGGCCTCGAGGCGCCGGACCGCTTCCGCGGTCTCGCTGGGCACGTGGTCGGCGAAGAGCACGGAGCCGTAGGTCGTGACGAGGCCCGCGGTATCGAAGAGGTCTTTGACCGCGAGCCGCCGGCCCACGGGCGCGTGCCCGGCGTTCTGCGGCCGCGCGAGGAAGATCCCGTCGGGAGCGGTCGCGGAGGAAGTCACGCTTTCGTCACACCCGCGTCACAGACACGTGCGCCTTTCAGGGTTACGATCGCCTCGGGGAGGAGGCCGGGCGAACCGTAGTAAGGGACCAAGGGGCTGAGCTGGCCCGGTCAGTCGACGGCGAGGTACACAAACGCGGCTGCGATCACCGCGCAGAAGAGCACCAGGAAGAGCGCGAAGAGCGTCAGTCCGAGGATGAGGTTCTTCCGCTCCAGCTCCGGATCCATCAGAGCGCTGAGTCGACGGCCAGCGCCACGAACAGCAGCGCCAGGTAGAGGAGCGAGAAGTGGAACAGCGCGCGCGCTCGCAGCGGGGTCGTCTCGCGCCGCAGCCGCCAGGCGAGCCGCAGGAACACCGCCCCGAGCAGAACCGCTGCCGCGAGGTAGACCACTCCGGCACTCCGCCACGCGAACGGCAGCAGCGTGACCGCGAACAGCACGAGCGAGTACCAGACGATCTGCCGTGCCGTCTCGTCGTCGCCCCGGACGACCGGCAGCATCGGGATCCTCGCCGCCGCGTAGTCGCGCTTGATCAGCAGCGCGAGCGCCCAGAAGTGGGGCGGCGTCCAGAAGAACACGATCAGGAACAGGAACAGCGCCGGCAGCGTGAGATTGCCGGTGGCGGCCGCCCAGCCCACCAGCGGCGGCACCGCGCCCGCCGCGCCGCCGATGACGATGTTCTGCGGCGTCGACCGCTTCAGCCAGCGTGTGTAGACGAGCACGTAGAACAGGTTCCCGACCAGCGCGAGCACCGCCGTCAAGACGTTCACGAGCGACGCGAGCAGGACGAACGAGAAGGCTGAGAGCGCGAGTCCGAACTCCAGCGCGTGCGCTGGTGCGACCCGCTCGCCTGCGACCGGGCGCGAGCCGGTGCGCGGCATCAGCCGGTCGATGTCGCGGTCGAGCACGTGGTTGAGCGCGCTCGCGCCGCCGCAGGCCATCGCAAGCCCGGTCATCGTCACCACGAACAGGGCCGTTCCCGGCCAGCCGCCGGCGCCGATGACCATCCCCGCTCCGCCCGTCAGCAGGAGCAGGGTCATGATTCTCGGCTTCGTCAGCGTGACGTAGTCGCGCCACGAAGCCCGCGGCGCGGGCACGCCGCGGAAGCAGCCGGCGAGCGCGACCAGGGAAGCCGCGAAGGCGATCCCCGCCAGCGCGAGGTGCGCGGGCCGCGTGATCACGAGCGCGGCCGCGAGGAACGAGACGAGCGCGGTGGCCGAAGAGGGCAGCAGCCGCCGGTGAGCGATCCACGCGGCGGCGACGAGTGCGCAGAGCGGGGGCAGCGCGAGCGCAGCCAACACCCGGTGCGCGGCGCCGAGCTGCAGCGACCCGCTCACGACCGCGGCGAGGCAGGCGGCCGCGGCCGCAAGCGCGGTCAGCCGCAGCCAGGGCCCGGGACGGACGTCAGTCACCGGTCACCGCCAGTCGCCGCCGCAGGTCGCGCAGCGGCCGCGGGCTCGAGACGTAGGGAACCTGTTCGAAGTTGTGCGGTGGCGGCGGCGAGGTCGTGTACCACTCGAGCGTGTCGGCCAGCCAGGGGTCGTTTACGGCCCGCGGCCCCGACCGCGATGTCTTCACGATGTTTACGAGGAACACGGCGATTCCCAGTGCCATCACTCCCGAGCCGATCGTGGAGGTGAGGTTGTACCACTCCCAGATCCCGCCGTGATAGTAGGTGTAGATCCGCCGGGGCATCCCGAGCAGGCCGAGCATGTGCATCGGGAAGAAGGTCAGGTTCATGCCGACGAACGTCAGCCAGAAGCTGAGCTTGCCGAGCCGCTCGTCGAGCATCTTCCCGAAGATCTTCGGCCACCAGTAGTAGAGCCCGGCGAAGATCCCGAAGATCGAGCCGCCGAAGAGCACGTAGTGCAGGTGGGCGACGATGAAATACGTGTCCTGCGCCTGCCAGTCGAACGGGTAGGCGGCGACGAAGATCCCCGAGAGCCCGCCGATCGTGAACACCGCGATGAAGCCGAGCGCGAACAGCATTGCCGTGTCGAAGTGGATGTTCCCCCGCCAGGTCGTCGCCAGCCAGTTGAAGATCTTGATCCCCGTCGGGATGGCGATGATCATCGACGAGATCATGAAGAATCCCTGCAAATAGCCTGGAAGCCCGACCGTGAACATGTGGTGGGCCCAGACCAGCATCGAGTAGAAGCCGATCGCGACTGTTGAGAGCGCGATCGCCGTGTAGCCGAAGATCGGCTTGCGCGCGAAGACGGGGATCACCTCGGAGACGATTCCCATCGCCGGCAGAATCATGATGTAGACCTCGGGGTGGCCGAAGAACCAGAAGACGTGCTGGTAGAGCAGCGCGTTGCCGCCCTGGGCCGGGAGGAAGAAGTGCGTGCCGGCCTGGCGGTCGAGCAGCAGCAGCGTCAGCCCGGCGGAGAGCGCGGGCAGCACGACGACGAGCAGCGCCGCGTAGACCTCCATCGTCCAGACGAACAGCGGCATCCGCATCCAGGTCATGCCCGGGGTGCGCAGGTTCTGGATCGTGACCAGGAAGTTGATCGCGCCCGCGAGGGAGGCGAACGTCAGGACGTGCAGCGAGAGGATCCAGAGGTCGATGCCGTGCCCGGGCGTGTAACTGTCCGAGAGCGGCACGTAGCCCGTCCAGCCGGCCTTGGGCGCGCCGCCTGCGGCGAACCAGCTCGCGTAGAGGATCACGCCGCCGAGCAGGAAGAGCCAGTACGAGAGCGCGTTCAGCCGCGGGAAGGCCATGTCGCGCGCGCCGATCATCAGCGGCACGAGGTAGTTGCCGAAGCCGGCCAGGATCGGGACGATGACCAGGAAGATCATCGTCGTGCCGTGCATGGTGAAGAGCTCGTCGTAGCTGTTCTTCGTGACCACGTGCTCGTTGGGCGTTGCGAGCTGGGCCCGCATCAGCAGCGCGAGGATCCCGCCGGCGATGAAGAAGACCAGCGACGTGACGATGTAGAGGATCCCGATCCGCTTGTGGTCGGTCGTCGTCAGCCAGCTCGAGAAGCGCCCGCGTGAGAGCAGCACCTGCGGCGGGACTGTCTCGACCCCGAGGCGGTCGCTTGCGACGCCGACCTTGGGAGGCCGTGCCGGCTTTGCCGGTGCGGCCGGTCTAACCGCCACTCGCGCCCGACCCCTTCACCTTGAAGCGCTTCTGCAGGTAGTCGATCGTCGCGTTCAGCTGCTGCTCGCTCCAGTCGCTGCCGACGGCCGGCATCGCGTTGCGGCCCTCCCGGAAGAGGATCGTCAGCGCGTTGCGGTCGGCGAGCAGCGGGCTCTGCGCGATCGGCGGGCCGATCAGCCCCTGGCCGTTCATCCCGTGGCACTTCGCGCAGACGCCGTTGAACGTGTCGTGACCGACGTCGTCGGCAGTGCGCGCCTTCAGCCAGGCCTGGAACTCGTCGGGCGGCACCACCTCCACCGAATTCAGCATCTCCGCGTGCAGCATCCCGCAGAACTCGGCGCACTGACCGTGGAAGGTGCCGAGCTTCGTCGGTCGCCAGGTGACCCGGTTCGTCCTCCCCGGGATCGCGTCGACCTTGCCGCCGAGAGCCGGAACCCACCAGCTGTGGTTGACGTCGGCCGAGACGATCTCGAAGTGCGCGGGCTTGTCGAAGGGCAGCCGCAGGTCGTCGATCGCGACCTTGCCGTTGGGGTACCTGAACTCCCAGTAGTACTGGTGTCCCTCGATCCGGATCGCCGGCGCCGTCGTGGCCGCCGAGACGCCGGTGCCGTTGATCCCGGAGATCTCGTAGAAGACGAAGCCGACGATCGCGGCCAGGATCAGGACCGGTCCCGCGGTCCAGGCCAGCTCGAGCTTCGTGTGCCCGCGGATCTGCGCGCCCTCGACGTCGCGCGCACGGCCGCGGCTGCGATAGCGGACGATGAAGACGACGAGCGTCACCTCGACGAGCAGGAAGATCGCGGCGGTCACGCCGAGGATCAGCCAGTAGACCGAGCGGATGTGCGCGGCGCCGGGCGAGGCGGGCGAGGGTGGCGCCAGGCCGCCGTTCCCCGCCGCGGCTGTCCCGGCGAGGCCGAGCGCGAGCAACGCGACGCATGTGAAGACACGACGGAACCGGGCCACGCTACGCGTCCGGTTTCGCCGGCAACGGCAAGCGTGCGACTCGCGCGGGCGTCGCACAAGCATCGTCCTCGATTGGCCACGGCACGCGGTGGCATTCTACGAGGGGTGGGAGGAGGAACGCGCGTACAGCTGCCGGCCGGGGTGGGCGAGCGCTTCGAGGTGTTCGTGAACGGCGTCCCCCAGCAGGCCGGCAAGGACTTCCGGCGCGAGGGCGGCGAGCTCGTCTTCGAGCGCCCGCTGGCGCGTGAAGGGCGGCTCGGCTTCTGGCGGTGGCTCTCGCTCTTCTTCGGCGTGGCCGGCACCTACCGCCAGAACGACAGCGTCGACGTGATCTACGAGCTGGCCGGCCGGCGGCAGGTCGCCGCGGGGCTGCCGCTGGAGGACGACTAGCCGGGGTCCGGCAGCTCGACCTGCTTGCCGTCGATCCGCACGTCGGCCTGCTCGACCCGGCAGTCGACCGCCCAGCGGGCGACAGCGTGCAGAACCGCGTCGAGCTCGTGCTCGGAGCTCTCCTCGACCCGCACCTCCCAGCGCTCGTCGTCCAGCGGGACGAGATCGGTTCGCGCGAACGGCACCAGATCGCGGACGAGTTGCGTCGCTGACGACGTCGTCGGCGCCTCGATGCGGACGGTACGGATGGCGGCTCCCCTCGGCGGCGGCGGAGCCTGAAGGGTACCTCAGTCTGTCTGGGCCAATACCTCATCGAGGATGCCCAGGCCTTCGGCCAGCTCCTCGCGGGTGATCGTCAGCGGTGGGCAGACCATGATCACGTTCCAGTGGGTCATCAGGTAGAGGCCGCGCTCGAGGGCCGCCTTCATCAGCACAGCCATCGGCGCGAGCGCTTCGCCCGACGCGTTGAAGGGGACGAGCGGCTCGCGGGTCTCGCGGTCGAGCACCAGCTCGATGCCCCAGAAAAGGCCCTTGCCGCGTACCTCGCCGATCGACGGGTGGCGCTCCGCCAGGCGCGGCAGCTCCTCGGCGAGCACCTCGCCCATCGCGGCCGAGTTCTCGACGATGCTCTCCTCCTGGAAGGCCTCGATCGAGGCGATCGCCGCGGCGCACGCGAGCACGTGGCCCGAATAGGTCAGCCCGCCGGCGAAGTACTCGTCCTCGACCCAGTCGGCGAGCTTCTTGTTGATGACCATCGCGCCGAGGGGCACGTAGCCCGAGTTGATCCCCTTGGCCACGGTCAGGATGTCGGGCACGACGTCCCAGTGCTCGCAGGCGAACCACTTGCCGGAGCGGCCGAAGCCGGCCATCACCTCGTCGCAGATCAGCAGGACCCCGTGCCGGTCGCAGACCTCGCGGATCGACTGCAGGTAGCCGTCCGGCGGGACGATCACGCCGTTGGTGCCGACGATCGTCTCGAGGATGACCGCGGCGACGTTCTGCGGGCCCTCGTACTGGAGGATCTCCTCGAGGTGCGGCCCGCCGGTGCAGACCGGGCACGGGTCCGGATGGCCGGCGGGGCAGCGGTAGGTGTACGGGTCGAGCATTCGCACCACTCCCGGGATCCCGGGCTCGGCGGGCCAGCGGCGCGGGTCGCCGGTGGCGGTGATCGCACCCGCGGTCGCGCCGTGATAGGAGCGATAGCGCGCGACGATCTTGTGGCGGCCGGTGTACCAGCGCGCGAGCTTGATCGCGTTCTCGTTCGCCTCGGCGCCCCCGTTGGTGAAGAACGACATCGTCAGGTCGCCGGGCGTGACCTCGGCGATCAGGCGGGCGAGCTCGGAGCGCGTCTCGTGCGCCATCGGCGGCCCGATCGTGGTCAGCTTCTGCGCCTGCTCGACGATCGCCGCGACGACCTTCGGGTGCTGGTGCCCGAGGTTGACGTTGACGAGCTGCGAGGCGAAGTCGAGGTAGCGGTTGCCGTCGTAGTCCCAGAAGTAGCGGCCCTCGGCGCCGGCGACCGGCAGCGGCGCGATCTGGCTCTGGACCGACCAGGAGTGGAGGACGTGCTCCTTGTCGAGCTCCTGAATCCGCTTCGCGTCGAGCCCGGTTTCGACGGCCATGCCGCGATCGTAGCTCGTCTCGGACGGGATAACAGGCTCTTAACAGTCGAGCGCTACTCTGGCCGCGCCGTAGATCGTTCATGGGCGCACCCGCCCGGCAGCGGTGGCGTCGAGCGCAGGCAAACGGCAAGAAAGGGGGAGGTTCGATGAGACGAACCACACTCGCGGTGGCACTGGTCGTTGTGCTCGCCGCACTCGCAGCAGGTGGAGTCGCGGCCGCCAAGGGCGGACCGGGCCACGGGAAGGGACACCACCATGGCCCGGGGCAGAAGCCCGGGACGGGAGGCGGGACACCGAGCGTCAAGATCTTCGCCTCCGGGTTCAACAACCCGCGCGGCCTGACCTTCGGTCCCGACGGGAAGCTCTACGTCGCCGAGGGCGGCCTCGGCGGAACGCACAGCTCATCTGATGATCCATGCCCACAGGCGCAGGGAGGGGCCGCGCCGTACTTCGGCAGCACGAACGACCCCATGCGCGGCGGGCGGATCTCGAAGATCGACAAGCATGGGCACGTGTCGACCGTCGTCGACGCGCTGCCCTCGAGCCAGACGAGCCCCGCGATCGGCAGCCTCGTCAGCGGCGTCTCGAGCGTCGCCTTCGTTCACGGCAAGCTCTACGCGCTCCTGGCGGGAGCCGGCTGCTCGCACGGCGTGCCGAGCGTTCCGAACGGCGTCATCCGCGTCAAGAAGAACGGGCACTGGACGCTGATCGCGAACCTGAGCGCCTTCCAGGCGGCCAACCCGGTCGCCCAGCCGGACGACGAGGACTTCGAGCCGGACGGGACGTGGTACAGCATGACCTCGGTCGGAGGAGCCCTCTACCCGATGGACTCCAACCACGGTGAGCTCGACAAGGTCACGGAGTCCGGGCACATCAGCCGGGTGGTCGACATCTCCGCGCAGGTCGGGCATGTCGTCCCGACGGCGATCGTGCCGTTGGGCCAGAAACGGAAGCACGGGCACGGCTGGTCACACCACAAGCAGTCGCCGCGGTTCGAGATCGCCAACCTCGGCGTGTTCGGCCCCGAAGACGGGAGCACCCCGAACGAGAGCGTCTGGACGATCAACGCGATGGGCCACCTCACCCAGAAGGCCACGGGCCTGGAGCAGGTTCTCGGGCTCGCCTTCCGCGGCCATACGCTCTACGCGCTCGAGATGAGCACGACGCCTGGTGGGCCTACGTCCGGGACGGGTGCGATCGTCCAGGTCGGGCCGAGCGGGCCGGCCAAGACGGTCGTCTCGGGCCTCATCTTCCCGACCGGCATGACGGTCGGGAAAGACGGCGCCTTCTACGTCTCGGAGAAGGGCTTCGGCTTCGGAGCGGGCGACGGCCGCGTCCTGCGGATCACGACGCACTGATCTCTTCGCACGACCGGGCCGGCTCCTCGTCGCCGGCCCGGTTGAGCCCTTTCGTTCCGCGCTAGGCTGCCCGCATGACCGAAGTGACCGACCAGTTCACCGAGGAGCGCTACGGGTGAGGTCGTGCGGATCTCGCACTGGATCGACGGGAAGCGGGCCGAAGGAACCTCTGGCCGCAGCGGCCCGGTCTACAACCCGGCGCGCGGCGTCCAGACCGGCGAGGTCGACTTCGCCTCGGTCGAGGAGGTCGACGCGGCGGTCCAGGCGGCGAAGCGGGCCTTCGAGTCCTGGCGCTCGTTCTCGCTCTCGCGCCGCACCGAGCTCTTCTTCCGCATCCGTGAGCTCGTCCACGATCACGCCGAGGACATCGCCAGGCTCCTGACGCTCGAGCACGGCAAGGTGCTCTCGGACGCGAAGGGCGAGGTCGCGCGTGGCGTCGAGGTGATCGAGTTCTGCTGCGGCATCCCCGAGCTCTTGAAGGGCGGCTACTCCGAGCAGGCCTCGACCGGGATCGACGTCTACTCGATCCGCCAGCCGCTCGGCGTCGTGGCCGGGATCACGCCGTTCAACTTCCCGGCGATGGTGCCCATGTGGATGTGGGCGCCGGCGATCGCCTGCGGGAACGCGTTCGTGCTCAAGCCTTCCGAGAAGGATCCCTCGGCCTCTGTCTACACCGCGGAGCTGCTCGAGGAGGCGGGTTTGCCGGACGGCGTCTTCAACGTCGTGCACGGCGACAAGGTCGCGGTCGACGCGGTGCTCCAGCATCCCGAGATCGCGGCGGTGTCGTTCGTCGGCTCGACGCCGATCGCGCGCTACGTCTACGAGACGGCGACCGCGCACGGCAAGCGCGTCCAGGCGCTCGGCGGCGCGAAGAACCACATGATCGTCCTGCCGGACGCCGACATCGACATGGCCGCCGACGCGGCGGTCAGCGCCGGCTACGGCTCGGCGGGCGAGCGCTGCATGGCGGTCTCGATGCTGGTCGCGGTCGGCCACGCGGCCGACGACCTGGTCACGGCGATCCAGGAGCGTCTGCCGAAGGTCGTCGTCGGCGACGGGCTGAACCCGGACTCCGAGATGGGGCCGCTCGTCACGCGCGAGCATCGCGACAAGGTCGCCTCGTACATCGAGAAGGGCGCCGCCGAGGGCGCGAAGGTCGTCACCGACGGGCGCGAGTCGGCGCCCGACAACGGCGGCTTCTTCCTCGGCGTGACGCTGCTCGACGAGGTCACGCCGGAGATGGAGGTCTACAAGGACGAGATCTTCGGGCCGGTGCTCGGGATCACGCGCGTCGACACCTACGAGGAGGCCGTGCGGCTCGTGAACGAGAACCCCTACGGGAACGGCGTCGCGCTCTTCACCCGCGACGGCGGCGTCGCGAGGCAGTTCCAGTTCGACGTCAAGGCGGGCATGGTCGGCGTCAACGTTCCGATCCCCGTGCCCGTGGCGTACTACTCGTTCGGCGGCTGGAAGAGCTCGCTCTTCGGCGACCTGCACATCTACGGCCCCGAGGGGATCCAGTTCTACACGCGCGGCAAGGTCGTCACCTCGCGCTGGCCGGACCCGGCCACGTCGAAGGTCGACCTCGGCTTCCCGCAGACGCGTTAGCGCGCGGCGGCCGCGACGAGCGCCGGCACGAGCTTCGCGGCGTCGACGGTGCCGAGGCCACTCGCGAGGTCGTAGCCGGCGAGGGCCGTGAAGCCGGGCACGTGGTGCTTGCGCTTGTCCGAGTTCCGGAAGGTGCCGATGTCGTTGTCGCCGCTCGTGACGTCGACGATCCCGTCGTCGCCGGTGAGCGAGTAGAGCAGCGGGTTGAGCGGCCCGAGCGCCTTGCCGGCGGACTGGTTCGCGAGCGCGACGATGCCCGCGAACTCCGGCGTCGCGGCGCTCGTGCCGCCGTAGACGTGGTACGCCGACGACCCGCCGGCATAGGTCGCGTACACCCAGACGCCGCCGTCGACCGCTGCGCTCAGGCTGACGTCCGGAGTGCCGCGGTGCGTTCCGACGATCGCGCTCACTGCGCTCTGGTAGGCCGGACGGGCGAAGATGCGGCTGAGCCCGCCGCCGCCGGCGCCTGTGCCGTCGTTCCAGACGACGTCCGGCGAGAGGCGGTTGCCCGCGTCGTCGAGCTTGAGCTGCGTGCCGCCGACGCTCGTCACGAGCGGGTCGCCCGACGGCCAGCTGTTGACCCGGAACGGGTACAGGTCGCGGCCGTTCAGCTTCAAGCCGGCCGAGCCTGTGTCGCCCGAGGCGGCGAGAACGGTGACGCCCCTCTTCGCGGCGAGCTTGAACGCGCTCCGGAGCGCGAGCAGCGACTTCCTGGTCTTGAAGGTGTTCTCGGTCGCCCCGAAGCTCTGCGAGATCACGCTCGCGAGGTGATGCTTGATCACGTAGTTCTCGGCCTTGATCATTTGCGGGAAGCCGTGGACGCCCTCGGTCTCGCTGACAGGCGTCTCTACGAGCAAGATGTTCGCGCCCGGAGCGAAGACGTGCGCCCACTCGACGTCGAGCGTCGTCTCCCCGGCCCAGTCGGCCATGTCCGAGTTGGATGCGCGGAACTTCGGGACCTTGCCGGCGGGCCGGATGATGGTCAGCTTCGGGTCCTTCGCGATCGCCGGGTCGATCGGCACGCCGTTGGGGTTCACTACGCCGAAGACCTGGTCGAAGGCGTGTAGGTCGCGGCGGATGGTGGGCGAGCCGAAGCTGTCGACGATCGCGATCGTCTGGCCCGCGCCGGTGACGCCGGCCGCGTGGAGCGGAGCAAGGTCGTAGGCTGCTTCCATCTGCGCCGGCGAGTAGCAGTGGATCGCGAGCAGCGACACGCACTGCGAGGTCGGGAGCGGCGACGTAAAGGCGCGCGAGCGGGCGGGCTGCGCGACGAGCGGCCGAGCCGAGGCGGCCGGCGCGCGGTGCCCGGCCGAGGCGCCGGCCACGGCGGCGGCGCCCGCGGCAAGCAGGGCGAGCATGACGGCGCGGCGCGTGCGGTCTCTTCTCATTCCGCCGATCAGAGTGCCCGCGATCCGGTCCAACCGCAAACGAGAAGCGAACGCGTAGAGTCGCCTGTGGCGCGGGAGGGCCCGGGTCGCCCCGGGCCCTCCGGTCATTCAGTCGCGGCTAGTGGCCGTGCGGATGGCACGCGAAGGTCGCGTGACCGTGGTGCTCGCCGCAGGCCGCGGCGACGAGCGACGGGACGAAATAGGTGCCGTCGATCGTGCCGAGCCCGCTGGCAAGGTCGTATCCGTGTCCGGCCGAGTAGCCGGGCACGTGATACGTGTTGCCGTCCGAGTTCTCGAACGGGCCGATGTCGTTGTTCCCCTGCGTGACGTCGACGATCCCGTCATGCGGGCCGTGCATCGAGTACAGCGCGTCGTTCAGGTTGCCGAGCGGCTCGCCGGCCAGCTGGTCGGCCATGGCGACCACGCCGGCGAACTCGGGCGTCGCCGCGCTCGTCCCGCCGAAGATGTGGTACGGCGACGTCGGCGTGACGAACGTGTAGTAGACCCAGACGCCGCCGTCGACGGCCGCGTTCAGGCTGATGTCCGGCGTGCCGCGCGAGTGGCCGACGACCGACTTGACGTGGTCCTGGAAGTCGGGCCGGTCGAACACGTGGCTCGGGCCGCCGCCGCCCGCGCCGTAGCCGTCGTTCCAGACGACGTCGGGAGCGAGCCGGATGCCTGCGTCGTCGAGCGTCATCTGCGTGCCGCCGACGCTCGTGACGAGCGGGTCGCTCGAGGGCCAGCTGTTGACCTGGTACGGGTACAGATCCTCGATGTTCGACCTCGTAGTCGGTCGAGCCCGTGTCGCCGGACGCGCCGAGCACGGTGACGTTCTTGTGGTCGGCGTTCTCGAACGCGGTGCGCAGCTCGAGCAGCGAGTGCACACTCGGGAACGTGTTCTCGGTCGCGCCGAAGCTCTGCGAGATCACGCCGGCGAGGTGGTGGTTGATCACGTAGTTCTCGGCCTTGACGATCTCCGGGAAGCCCGTGACGCCCTCGGTCTCGCTGACCGGGGTCTCGACCAGGAGGATGTTCGCCCGCGGGGCCATCACGTGCGCCCACTCGACGTCGAGCGTCGTCTCCTCGGCCCATCCGACCATGTCGTCATTTGTGGGGTCGAAGGGCGGCACCTGCCCGGCGGGCTGGATGATCGTCAGCTTGGGATCCTTCGCAATCGCCGGGTCGACCGGGACGCCGTAGGGGTTCGAGACCCCGAACGTCTGGTCGAACTGGTGCAGGTCGTTCGCGATCGTCGGCGAGCCGAAGCTGTCGACGATGGCGATCGTCTGGCCGGAACCGTTGAGCCCATGGGCGTGGAGCGGCCCGAGGTTGTACGCCGCCTCGAACTGGGCCGGCACGTAGCAGTGGATGCCGATCGTCGCGATGCACTGCGAGGTCGGCAGCGGCGACGTTCGTGACTTCGCCGCGATCGGGCGCGACAGCAGCGGACGCGCAACCGCTGTCGCACGAGCGTGCGAGCCGGACGCGGCGCCGCCAAGCACGACGGTGGCCGCCGCTGCCGCAGCGACCGCAAGGCCGGCGATGACGCCCCGCCGGCGGGTGAAGTAACGCATGGGTTTCCCCTCCTCTTGGTTAAGACCTGCCCACGCGAAGCCTGCGCCCTTCGCACCGAAAAGGCAACCGAGAACCGTCGGCGCGCTATAACGCGCATCGACACCTGAGAGGAGGCCGATGGTAATCGCGGTTGCGCTGTTCGACGGCGCCGAGGAGCTCGACTGGGCGGGGCCGTGGGAGGTGCTCGCCGCGTGGGCCGAGCAGTGGCCCGACGACGGCGTGCGGGTGTTCACGCTCGCGCGGTCGGACGGCGTGGTGACCTGTGCGAAGGGCCTGCGTGTGCTGCCGGACGAGACGTGGGAGACGGCGCCTCCTCTGGACGTGCTCGTCTATCCGGGCGGCCGCGGCACCCGCACGGAGCTGAAGGACGAAGCCGTGCTCGACTGGGTGCGCGGGCTGGCCGGGAGCGGAACGGTGGTCGCCAGCGTCTGCACCGGGTCGCTCGTGCTCGCGGCGGCCGGGCTCCTCGACGGCAAGCCGGCGACGACCCACTGGCAGTCGCTCGAGCTGCTGCCGACGCTGGGTAGCGAGATCGAGGTGCGGCCGGACGACCGCTTTGTCGACACGGGCGAGGTGATCACCGCGGCGGGAGTCTCCGCCGGGATCGACATGGCGCTCCACCTCGTCGCGCGGCTGCACTCACCCGAGCGCGCCCGCGAGGTGCGCCGCTACATCCAGTACGACCCCGAGCCGCCGGTCTGACCGTGGCGCTCGCGGTTCTGACCTTCGACGTGGACGCCGAGAGCGTCGTGCTCGCCGAGGACGCGCGCCACGCGGACAACCCGATGCTGATGAGCCACCAGGCGTACGGGCCGGAGGTCGGCGTGCCGCGCTTGCTCGCGGTGCTCGCCGAGTACGGCGTGCCGGCCACGTTCTTCGTCCCGGGCCTGACGGCCGAGCTGCATCCCGCCGTCGTCGAGCGAATCCTCGAGGCCGGTCACGAGATCGGGCACCACTCGTTCACGCACCGCAGTCCACTCGTGCTGAGCGAGTCCGAGGAGCGACGCGAGCTCGAGCGCGGGCTCGAGGCGCTGGAGCGCTTCGGCGTCCGGCCGGAGGGCTACCGGACGCCGAGCTGGGAGCCCTCGTGGCGGACGGCGGCGCTCGTCGCCGAGTACGGGCTGGCGTACGACTCGAGCCTCGCCGGCGACGACAAGCCCTATGTGCTCGAGACGGGCTCGGGCGAACTGGTCGAGCTGCCGGTCTCCTGGTGGCTAGACGACTGGCAGCAGACCGCCTACCTGCCGCCGCTGGCGCGCAACCAGACGCGCCCTGCGCCGGCAGTGCTGGAGCTCTGGGCCGGCGAGCTCGACGCCTACGCGCGCCACGGCAGCCTGTACGTCCTCACCTGCCACCCGTTCCTCACGGGACGGCCCGGCAGGGTCGAGATCGTCCGCGGCCTGATCGAGCACGCGCTCGCCCGCGTCGACGTCGAGCTGGTCGAGGCGAGGCAGGCCGCCGAGCGAGCCCGCGCCGACACGTCGCTCCCGCGCCGCAAGCACGAGCCGCCGCAACTCGAGCCGGGCCTCTATCCCGGCTAGTGCGCCAGCCGCGGTCGCTTTGTGGATGAGTTGTCACACATCCGGCCCGCTTTCGCCTTGACGAAAACGGGTGTCGGACACCGTTTTTCGTGCTCCGCGGACGTGTCCGGACCGTGGACGGGCTTAGCCCGCGGCGGCCACGGCTTCCGGCTTCAGCTCCTGGCCGAAGCGCGCCCGTGCGACGTAGCGGCCGATCCCGGGCTGGGCGACGAGCTCGTCGCTCTCGACCAGAACGTTGCCCCGCAGAAGCACCACCTCAGGCGAGCCGGTGACCTCGGTGCCCTCGAACAGGTTGTAGTCGGACTTGGAGTGCTGGCCCGCGGCCGTGATCGTGACGCGCTTCTTCGGGTCGAAGACGACGATGTCGGCGTCGGAGCCGACCGCGATCGTCCCCTTGCGCGGGTAGAGCCCGAACAGCTTCGCCGGGCTCGTGGCGAGTAGCTCGACCATCCGGTTCAGCGAGATCCGCCCGGCGCGCACCCCGAACTCGTGAATCATCTGCAGCCGGTTCTCGAGCCCGGGCGCGCCGTTCGGGATCTTCGAGAAGTCGTCCTTGCCGAGCGTCTTCTGGCCGTCCCAGAGGAAGGCGCAGTGGTCGGTCGAGATCGCCGAGAGGATGTCGGTGCGGACCGCGTTCCAGAGCACGTCCCAGTTCGACTTGTCTCGGACCGGCGGCGAGTAGACGTACTTCGCGCCCTCGAACTCCGGCTTCGCGATGTCGTCGAGCGAGTTGAAGAAGTACTGCGTGCAGGTCTCGCCCCAGACGGCCCAGCCGTTGTCGCGTGCGCGAGCGATCGGCTCGACGGCCTCGCGGCAGGTGACGTGCACGACATAGAGCGGCGCGCCGGCCAGGCGGGCGAGCTGGATCGCGCGGTTCGTGGCCTCGCCTTCGGCCTCCGGCGGACGGGTAAGGGCGTGGTAGAGCGGCTCGGTGTGGCCCGCCTCGAGCGCCTGCTTGACGAGCACGTCGATCACGTCGCCGTTCTCGGCATGCACCATGACGAGCGCGCCGGTCTCGGCCGCGACCTCCATCGTGCGGAAGAGCGTCTCGTCGTCGACCATCAGCGCGCCCTTGTAGGCCATGAAGAGCTTGTAGGAGGTGATGCCCTCGTCTGGAAGCGTCGCCAGCTCTTCGAGCGTGCCGCCGTCGACCAGGTCGGTGACCGCCATGTGGTAGCCCATGTCGATCACCTGCTTGTCCTTCGCCTTGGCGCGCCACTCGTCGAGCGCCTGGGCGAAGGTCGAGCCCTGCGGCTGGATGATGAAGTCGACGTGCGTGGTGGTGCCGCCGAAGGCCGCGGCGGTCTGGCCGGACTCGACGTCGTCGATCGTGACGGTGCCGCCGAAGGGCATGTCCAGGTGCGTGTGCGGGTCGACGGCGCCCGGGAGGACGTACTTGCCGCTCGCGTCGATCGTCTTGTCGGCCGGCTGGTCGAGGCCGGCGCCGATCAGCGTGACCGTCTCGTCCTCGACGTAGATGTCGGCGACGTAGTCGTCGGCCGCGGTGACGATCCGGCCGCCTTTGATCAGGACTGACATCGGCTTCGACGAGGCGTTCGCTTGCGACGCCGTCTGGAGGGCGCGCGGGCTGTGCCCGGGCGCCCGTTCAACGCCGCATCTCGGTCGAGTGACTCTGGAGCCCTCACGGACGCTATGAGTTTATTCTCGCGTGCATGGCGTTGTCACCGAGCCGGACGGTCGCCGAGCTGAAGGAGCTGCGCGAGCTGACCGGGGACGAGAACGGCGCGCAGCGGGTCGCGTGGACGGAGACCTGGTCGACGGCCCGCAAGTGGCTGGACAAGAAGGTCTCGGAGCTGCCCGTCGAGAAGACCTGCGACGCGGCCGGGAACCAGTGGTTCACGCTGCCGGGCGAGTCCGAGCGGGCGCTTGCTGATCGGCGGGCACATCGACTCGGTCCCCAACGGCGGCTGGCTCGACGGCGCGCTGAACGTGATGGCCGGGGTCGAGGTGCTGCGCCGGATCGCGGGGGAAGGCAAGCCCGCGGTGACGATCCGGCTCGTCAACTGGGCGGACGAGGAAGGAGCCCGCTTCGGGCGCTCGCTGTTCGGGTCGTCGGCGGCCGCCGGGTCGATGGCCGACCAGGACGAGCTGCGTGGACGGCGCGACACGGACGGCGTGTCGCTGCCCGAGGCCATCGCCCGCTTCGACGTCGATCTCGACACCGCGCTCGAGGCGAGGAGCGAGCTCGAGAAGGCCGCGGCCTACCTCGAGCTGCACATCGAGCAGGGGCCGGTGCTCGAGTCGCTGGCCTTGCCGCTGGGGGTCGTGCTCGGCACCTTCGGCGTCGAGCGGCACCAGGTCACGTTCCGCGGGCAGGCGGCGCATGCCGGCTCGACGCCGATGGACAAGCGGCGCGACGCGCTCGCCGGAGCCGCCAAGCTCGAGCTCGAGATCCGGGAGATCGCGAAGCGCACCGGAGAGGGCGCCGTCTGCACGATGGGCGGCGTCGTCACGCGGCCGGGGATCGTCACCTCGGTCGTCGAGACGGCGGAGTGCCTGCTCGACCAGCGGCACCTCGACGCGACCAAGCTCGCGGAGATGCTCTCGAACGCCGAGGCAGCGTCGCGGCGGTTCGCGCAGGAGGAGTCGATCGACGTCGAGTGGGATCGGATCTGGAGCATCGAGCCGATCCTGTTCGACGAGGCGCTGATCGAGCTTGCGGACGACGCGGTGCGGGAGGTCGCCGGGCGCTCGCACCGGCTGCCGAGCGGCCCGCTGCACGACGCCGCCGAGGTCGCGCGGGCCGGCGTGCCGACGGTGATGCTGTTCGTCCAGAGCCTGCGCGGGCTCTCGCACACCAAGCTCGAGGACACGGACGAGGAGCACCTCGAGCTGTCGGTCCAGGCGCTCGACCGCCTGGCGGACAAGGCCATCGCCCGGATCGGGGCCGGGTAGCAGGCGTATGCTGGCGCGATGCTGAGCTTCGGAGTCACCGTCCTGCCGGACCCGCCGTACACGCGCCTGCTCGAGGTCCTGCAGCGCGGCGAGAGCCTCGGCTTCGAGTACGGCTGGACGTACGACTCGCACATCCTCTGGCAGGAGAGCTACGCGCTGCTCGCGATCGCCGGCGCCCAGACGGAGAAGATCAAGCTCGGCCACTGCGTCACGAACCCCGGGATCCGCGATCCGACGATCACGGCGAGCTGGTACGCGACCATGCAGGACATCACCGGCGGCCGGATGGTGATGGGCATCGGCCGAGGCGACTCCTCGCGCCGAGTGGTCGGCCTCAAGCCGGTGAAGGTCGACGAGTTCGAGCGGCGGCTCGTGATGATCAAGGAGCTGATGAACGGCCGCCAGGTCGAGTGGAACGGCAAGGAGCTCGAGCTCGCGTGGGTGCGCAAGGAGCTGCCGCCGATCCCGATGCAGGTCGCCGGCTACGGGCCACGGGCGCTCGGGGTCGCTGGACGCGTCGGCGACGGCGTGATCATCCAGCTCGCCGACCCGCAGATCATCCAGTGGATCATGGAGACCGCCCGGCGCGCCGCCGAGGAGGCCGGCCGCGACCCGGCCGCGCTGCAGTGCATCGTCTGCGCGCCGAGCCACGTGACCGACAACCTCGCCGAGGCGCGCGAGCAGGTGCGCTGGTTCCCGGCGATGGTCTCCAACCACGTCATGGATCTGATCGAGCGCTACGGCGAGAACTCCGACGAGATCCCGACCGCGCTGACCGACTACGTCAAGGCGCGGAAGTTCTACGACTACAAGGACCACAGCCGCGTCGGCGCCAGGCACGGCGAGTTCGTCACCGACGAGATCTGCGATCGCTTCTGCGTCCTCGGCTCGAGCGAGCAGATCACGGAGAAGCTGCGCGAGCTCGAGTCGGTCGGCGTCGACCAGTTCGACATCTACTTGATGACCGAGGGCGCGGACGAGACCCTCGCCGCCTACGGCGACGAGATCATTCCCAAGTTCGAGCGCGTCGCGGCCTAGCGTGGCCGAGCTGGCGGTACTTCAGCCGGCGCAGTCAGAGCCAGCCGAGCAGAGCCTCGCGGCTGCGCGCAAGCCGCTCGAGAAGCAGGTCTTCCTAGGCCCGGCTAGCGCAGCTGCTTCATCGGCCTGAACGTGAGCAGGCCGACCCAGCCGGTCGACACGTCCCGGTTGGTCGCGTACACCAGCCCGATCGGCTCCAGCTGGACACCCATGATCGTGGGCGGGATGGGCTGCTTGGACCTCGTCGTGACCATGATCCGGTCCTTGCCGGTGGCCAGGCTCAGAACGTGGAGCGTCCGTAGCCGCCACCCGTTCGTGCCGCGCACCGCCGCGTATGCCGCCATCCCCGAGCTGACGTCGAGGTACGTCGCGCCCCTCGCCATCCGCCAACTGTGGAGCAGCTTGCCCGAGTGCGAGTTGTAGACCGCGAGCCTGTCCGCCTTGGTAAGCACCGCCAGGTAGTCGCCCTGAACGGCCACTTCCCTGGCTGACACCGGCGTCACGACGCGCAGAAGCCGTCCGGCGGTCGAGTACAGGCCGACAGTTCCATCCGCGCGGATGACGGCGATCTGCTTGCCGTCCGTAGCCTCGGCGTTCATTGTCTGCGGGCCAGATGCGATCATCCGGAGTCGTGCCTGGATCGCCTCCAAACGAGCCACTGACACATTGCCCTGAGCATCGGTAGTCCAGCGATTCACGCCGAGGAATTTCCCCGCGCCGACGAGGCCACCGATCCAGTCGCCTACCACCACTGGATCGATCGGACCGCTGCGGACCGCCATTGCGAGCCAGTGCTCCTTCGGCCGCGGAAGCGAAGCGGTGTAGAGGTAGTCATCGCTCTCGCTGTCGCCGCCGGTGTTCACGATCCAGGCCACCCGGTCCCTCGCGAGCGCCAGTTCGCGCACGCCTTCGCCAGTGCTCGTCTCGTCAGCGCCGCACGTGCGCTTTCCGCTCACGCGGGTGACGGAGCCTGAGATCAAGTTCCAGACGTAGACGGAGTTGCAGTTGCTGTTCGGGTTGGCCGAGACGTCGTAGGCGACGCGCGAGCCGTCCAGCGCGATCGCCTCGATCTGCCGCGGCGTTTGTCGCTGTAGCGTCTTCGAGGTTCCCGCCACCGCGCCCGTGAGCAGACACGCGCCGGCGAAGGCCCCGACGATGCCGCCGAGAACCCAGCGCCCTTTCATACCGCTCACCTCCGAACCAATCGTCGCTCGCAGGCGTAGCGGGCGCATCCGTGTGGACGCTGATCGCTGCTGTGGGCAACTACCGCGGCCCCGTGAGCCGCCGGCGCTCGTGGGCGGCCGCTAGGCGGCCACGCCGTCGAGCAGCGCCCAGTTGCCGGCGAGTGCGGCCTCCGCGAGACCGACCAGCCGGGCATCTTCGGCGCCTTCGAGCTTCGACCGAGCCTCGGCGGCGTGCTCGTGGTCGCGTTCGGCGTGCAGCTCGAAGTAGACCGTGGCCGGCGAGTCCTGCGAGAAGCCGTAGTGCTCGACGAGCCCGCGGAGCTTGGTCTCCGCGATCGCCGGCTGCCCGGCCTCGATCGCGTACAGGATCGCAGCGGCGCCGACCTCGTCCTCGGCCGCCGACCAGGCCGTCGCGCAGCAGCGGGTCTGCGGCAGCGGCTCGCCCTTGCCGTTCGCGCCCAGCTCGGAGGCGAAGTCGTCCCAGAGCGCGATGTGCTCTGCCTCTTCGTCTGCGTGCATCCGCGCGGTGCGGGCCGCGCGCGCGAGCGCGACCACGGCGTGCCGGTACTCGCCGGCGTAGCGGGTCAGCTCGTCGCGCGTAAGCTCGCCGCTTTCCCAGCGCTGGTAGAACGGATGCTCGAGAACGTTCCACCGCTCCCGAGCCGCGTCGATCCCTGCGATCACGTCCATGTGAGCTCCCTCCCGTCGAACGACCCCGCCGCCCGATCGTACAAGACCGGGCGGCGAGGTTCGGACGAGATCAGGAAACCCTCGCCAGGAGCTTCGCGGTCGGGACGAACACGAGTTTCCCGTGGTCGCGATAGTTGACCGCGTACACGAGCCCGTGCGCGTCCATCGCGGCGTCGTGGCTCCAGTAGCCCGAGCCCCTGGCCGTGACCAGCACGGCGTCCTTCCCGGTCGTCAGCCGAATGACGTGCAGCGCGCGTGCTGTGCCGGCCGAGTAGACGGCCAGCTGGCCGGAGACCGCGAGATGTCGCGGCTTGAGTCTCGGCGTCGAGATGGCGACCGGCCAGGTGTGCAGCAGCTTGCCGGTGGTCCAGTCGTAGACCTCGAGCTTCCTGGTCTCGGTCAGCACGACCACCTGCTTGCCGCTGAGCGCGACCTCGTCGGCCGAGCTGGGCGTGATCTCTCGGAGCAGCTTTCCGCTCGTCGAGTAGATCCCGACCGTCACTGCCGGAGTGGGGCCGTACTGCGGCCAGGCTTCATCCGAGCGCAGCACCGCGAAGTGCCCGCCGTCGGCGGACGCGGCCATGATCGCGCCGGGGCCGGTGGCGATCACGCGCAGCCCTCCGCTCGAGATCAGGCTCAGGCGCTGCGCGGAGCAGGTGCCGTCGCCCTTCGACCACCAGGTGCTGACCGCGAGCGTGTTACCCGAGCCGACCGCGCCGGCGATCCAGCGGCCGTACCAGGCCTGGCTTTCCGGGTCGCTCAGGTAGTGCCGGCCGGATGCGAGCAGCCGCCCGCGGGTGCCGAGAGAGCCCGTGAAGAGCGACTCCGAGGTCTGCTGCGAGTTGCCGACCGCGTAGCGCGTGATCCAGGCCACGCGCTTGCCCGCGATCGCGACCTCCGCGGTGTGCTTGCTGTACTTGCCCTGAACGAGCGTGCTCGTCCCGGTGCTCATGTTCCAGACGTACACCTTGCCGCCGCTCGCGTAGGCGACGCGTGAGCCGTCCATTGCCAAAGTCGTTATGGGGCTCCGCGTCTGCTTGACGGTGCCCGGCGTTTTCGCCGTGGCGGCCTGCACGCTGAGCAGCAGCACGAGCACGGCGAGCCCAAGGCCGAACTTCCACAGCCTTGCCATATGTCTCACCTCCGCCTCGAATGCTCGCGCGACCCGGATCAGGCTGCATCGGTACGACCACTGATCGGGTGGCGCAAACTACGGAGGGCCCAGTTGCAGCGAGGCCGCGCCGCTCAGGTCGAGCCACGTTCGTCCGCCGCCCTGGACGATCCGGACCATGACCGACTCGCAGTGCCGGCAGCGGACGACGATCCCGGCGCCGATGTAGACGTCGAGCCTCGCCATCTCCTCGCGCGCGCCGCAGCTGCCGCAGATGCACGGCGCGGCAGTCAGCTCGGCGCCGAAGAGCTCGAGCAGGAGCCCGCCGATCGCGTTGCCGTCCAGCCGGAGCTCGCTCGTCCCGATCATCCGGTCGCTCCGAAGCGCTCGGTCCGGATCCAGCCCGCGTCGTAGCCGACCTGCAGGAGCCCGTCGGCAGCCGCGTCGACGAACCGCGTCGACCCGCACACGTAGACGCGCGGGCTCTCCGACGCCGGCCAGGCGACCTCGGCCAGCAGCTCGGGATCGATCCGCCGTGAGTAGCCGCCCCACCCGGGCGGCTGCGACCGGGTCAGCGTGTGCACCACCTCGAAACCGTTCCCGGCGAGCGCGTCCAGCTCCTCGCGGTAGACCACGTCCTCGATCGTCCGCGACGAGAGCAGGAGCTTCATCGGCGCCGTCGAGCCCACCCGCGCCCGCTGCCGCGCCATCGCCATCAGCGGCACGACACCCGAGCCGCCGCCCACCAGCAACACCGGCTCCGGCTCGCCGCCGTCCCAGACGAAGTAGCCGCCGATCGGGCCGCGCACCTCGACCCGGTCGCCGTCGCGCACCTCGTCGACGAGGTAGGGCGAGACCTCGCCGTCGTCCAGCCGCTCGACAGTGAGCGCCACGCCGTCACCGGGCGCCGAGGCGATCGAGTAGCTCCGCTCGGCCTGGTAGCCGTCCTCGGCGGTCAGGCGCACGTCGAGGTGCTGACCGGCCCGGTGCCCCGGCCAATCGGGAACGTCGAGCTCGAGCGTCCGCACGCGCGGCGTCTCCTCCCGCGTCGCCGCAACGTCCGCGGCGAGCCACGTCAGTCTCCCCAGTACCGCTGTTCCAGCCAAGGGTCTCCGCGCAGGTGGTAGCCGTTCGTCTCCCAGAAGCCGGGCTCGTCCTCGTCGCGTAGCGTCAGCCCTCGCACCCACTTCGCGCTCTTCCAGAAGTAGAGGTGCGGGACGAGCAGCCGCGCCGGCCCACCGTGCTCGGGGTCGAGCGGCTCGCCGCCGTAGTTGTACGCGACCCACGCCTTGCCGCCGGTGAGGTCCTCGACGGGCAGGTTGGTCGTGTAGCCGCCGTCGCAGAAGACGAGCGCGTAGGCCGCGTCGTGCTCGACCGCATCGAGCAGCGTGTCCACCGAGACGCCCTCCCAGACGGTGTCGAGCTTCGACCAGCGCGTGACGCAGTGGATGTCGACGGTGATCGCCTCGCTCGGCAGCGCCTGGAATTCCTCCCAGGTCCAGCCCTTCGGGTCGTCCACGCCGTGGATGGTGAACGTCCACTCCTCCAGCGGCGTGTGCGGCGTCGGCCCTGCCGAGAGCACCGGGAAGTCGTCGGTCAGGTACTGGCCCGGCGGCACCCGGTCGGGCGGGCCGTCGCGGCGCCTGCCCCGGAACCCACGCGAGACGATCACGTCGTCGTCACCCTCTCACTTCGCAAGCGGCACTGCCAACAGCGACGGCGTCGTGTGCCCGCCGCCGGACGGGCGCAGGACTGTCACGTAGGCCGACGTCTCCGAGAGCGCCGTCGTCCAGAGCGAACGCTTCGTCGGCTTCGGCCGGCCCGGGCAGGGGACATGCGAGCCCTGCTCGGTGTGCCCGTGCTCGTGGCCGAGATCCTGGCCGGCGAGCGGCGGCAGCCGGTAGAGGACGCGGCCGGCGCCGTTTCCGCCGAGGGGGCCGAGGCGCAGCTGCTGCGAGCAGCGGCCGAGCCGGACGTAGAGGAGCGTGCCCCCGATCCGGGCCGGGCTGAGCAGGAGCGCGCTGCGCGAGGAGCGCAGGAGCGTTCGCTTCCGGGTCGCGAGGTCGAAGGCGAACAGGTGGCTCTTGCCGGGCAGTGCCAGGTGGTAGACGACGACATTTCCGCTGAGCGAGGGCCGGCCGAGCCGCCCGCGCCGCCAGGAGCTCGTGACCGCGATCGTGCTCGACGGATCCGACAGCGCGAGGGCGCCGATGTGCTCCGAGCCGCTCGGCCCGGCCGCGCGGTAGGCAAGCCACTGCTCAGAAACCGCGAGCTTCTCGACACGGGGGATCGTCACCTGGAGGACGGGCTGCAGCGTGTCGCGCGCGGCGACGGTGACCGCGTCGCCCGTGTGCCAGGCGATGAACGAGTCGCCGATCGCCGGGTCGCCGCCCGGCAGATGGGTCTCGACGCCGGCGCGCAGGAGGATGCCGCCGACCCCCGGCTCCTGCCAGACGAGATCGGTTCCGGCGGCGCCCGGGTCGCCGGCCGGCGCGGCAACGGGCGCGGCAGCGCGGGCCGTGCCCGCGACGAGGGCGAGTGCCAGAGACCCGCCGGCCAGCACCCGCAGGACCCGTAGGCCCTGCGGCCGCTCGGCGAGCGCAGTCTCGTCCGAGATCGCTAGCACCGGCAGGGCCCGGCCGAGAGCGAAGCCCAGCCCGACCGCAATGCCGAGCGGAACGCTGCCGAGCGCGACGCAGAGCGGAAGCAGCGCCCAGACGGCGGCGGCCGGCACGAAGGTCGTCACGCCGGTCCCGAGCAGCAGGCCGTAGAGGAAGAGCGCACGGGCGAGCGGCATCGTCCGCCGCCAGCGCTCGGGCACCTGGAACGGAACCTGCGGCCGGACGCGGAGCCCGGCGAGATCGGCGAGCGCCGCAGCTCCGGCGAGGGCCACGGCAGCGAGCACGACCACGTGCCCGGGGCGGATCGCCGCGCCGAGCGCGCCCAGGGAGCCGAACAGCGCCGCCGCGCCGAGCGCCAGCCCGAGCGTGAAGGCGCCGCCTGCGAGCGCTCGTCCTCCGTGGCGCGCGGCACGCACGGTGCCGACCATCGAGAGGCTTCAGGGAGACCAGGCGCCGGCCAGCCCGACCAGCAGCCCGGTCAGCGCGAGCGCGACGGTCAGCACTTGACCTTCGAGTCGTAGTACATGACGCAGAACACCTTCCGGCCGCGGTAGCAGTAGCCCGTCAGCGCGGCGTCCCCGTTGATCCGCTTCTGGACGAAGCCGCAGCAGTCGATCAGCCGCCGCACGTGTCCGCCGCAGCAGCGGTACCAGGAGCCGTCGATGTACGAGCGGAAGTGATGTGCCCGCGCCGCCGCCTGGCAGACCCGGGTGCGCGGCGCCGGCGGCAGCGGGTTCCCGTCCGGGTCGAGCAGGACGTGGCCGTGCGAGTCGACCGGGCGCCCGTGCCTGTCGATCGGGCGGCCGAGGTCGTCGACGGGATGGCCGTCCGCGGCGCGCAGCGGGAAGCCGTTGCGGTCGACGCGCGGCAGCCCGGTCGGGTGCGGGCAGGAGCCGGTCGTGTAGACGTGCCCGCAGAAGTGGTGCGCCTGGGCTTTCTGCGCGTCGAGCGCGGCCGCGACGAGCCCGCCGCCGGTGACGGCGAGGAGAAACCGCCCCGCGCGCGCGAGGAACCCGCGGCGCGAGGTCGCCCCGGCGACCGCCTCGCTGAGGCGCCGACTTGGCGGCGCCGACCATCGAGCCCCTGACGGCTTTGCCGGCAGGGGCGTCTGACGCACCTTGTTGGCTGCGGCAGACTGGCCCGCCCGATTCCAAGGGCCGCTAAGCACTCACCGGCCGAGTCGCGGCGACGAGCAGGCTCTCGAGCTGGTAGAGCGAGTTGAACGTCCCCTTGGCGAGCACCTCGCCGTCGGCCGAGAGCACGACCGCGTACGGGCTGCCGGGAACGGCGAGCTCGTCCCAGGCGTCGGGGTCGGACTCCTCGTCGAAGAGCTCGAGCTCGACCTCCGGGTCCGAGGCGACGAGGCGCAGCGACGGCTCGAGGGCGCGGCAGAGCGCGCAACCAGGCGAGGTGAAGACGGCGACGGCGAGCGGGGCGTCACGCTCGAAGCGGTCGATCACGCGCGCGTGCGAGCCGAGCTCCGGGCCCTCCTCCGCGATCGAGAGCGCGGCCTGGGGCGCAATCGCCAGGCGCAGCTCGCCGACCTCGCGGGCGAGCGCGACCAGCCCGACGCCGAGCGCCGCGACCGCGACGAGGGCGACCGCCAGCCCGATCCCGAGCCAGGCCTCTGTCGACGGTCTGGCGTCCGGGAGGAAGGGCAGCACTGCGAACGCGGCGGCCAGCAGCGCCGTCCGGGCGACCGCGCCGTGGCCGATCCGCGAACGGCCGCCGAAACAGCCGCAGGGGGCCCCGGCCCGCCCGCGCGCGATGGCGACGACGAGCGCGACCGCGAACAACCCCAGGAGGCATGCCGCGCCGATGGCGGCGCCGGGAACATCGAACGCGACGGCGAGCCCCAGCCCCGTCTCGGCCGCGATGGTCAGTGCCCAGAGAGCAGCGCGAGCGCGGCGGTTGGCGATCCCGTAGGAGCGAAGTGCGTCCCGCGCCCGGCTACCGGCCAAAAGCTTCGCCCCGGCAGCCGCGAGCAGCGCCGCGGCGAGCAGAAGGCGAAGAAGACCCACGACCGTCAAAGGTCGTGGAGGATAACGCTCGGCGCCTCACCCTGGACGAACGGAGGTGCGCCGCTGAGCCACGTCCTGTTGCGCCACTTTCGCGGCGGCGGCCGCCCCGGCACACTTCCCCCAATGGACGAAGGGCTGATCTCGCGAGCGGAACTGAACGCTACGCTCTTTGCGATCGCCGACCTTCGTCACGACGTTCGGCGAATCAGAGAACTCCTAGAGGAGGAGGACGATGGCGAAGCCCGGGAAGATGACTCCTGAGGAGAAGGCCGAGCGCGAGAAGCGCGAACGCGAGTTTTATGAGCTGCTCAAGAAGCGCCAGGCTCGAGACGAAGAGCTCGAGCGCGAACGCAAGCGCCGCACCGCCTCCTAGCGGCTCAGGCGGTTCGCCGCTGGCCCAGCGTTACAGCAGGAATGCGTAGCGCCCCGGTCGCGGCCAGCGCGAAGACGACGCCGCCGACCGCGATGGCCACGTCGCCCGCCGAGAAGACGTTCGCCCACGGCACCCAGCCCGGCGCCGCCCAGCGGTCGACCAGCGCCGAAAGGTGGGGAGCGCTGAGCGCCGTGCTGTTGCGGCTCTGCTGGAAGTGCAGCCCGGCGGCGCGCAGTGCTGCGGGCAGCGCCGGCATGTGGCCGCCGTTCGCGACGATCGCAATCACGTTGGAGAGCATCCCGACGGCAACCAGAGCCACGCCGGCGGTGCGCAGGTTGCGCAGCGCGGCAAGTGCGAACAACGCGTAGGACGCAAGCCAGAGCACAACCGCTAGACGATCTGGCGTGCGCCATGGCAAGGCGGCAACCGGAAACGCGATCAGCTGGAGTGTGATCGCGGCGTAGAAGAGCGGAACCCAGCGCAGGCGAACGTCGGCCAGACGGCTCCAACGTCCGCCGAGCAGCGGGGCGAGCGCGAGAGCCGCGAGCAGCGGCAGTGCGAGCGCCATCAGGCGATCGCCTCGGCGCGCGGCGTCCCGGAGGTCGCCAGGTGCCGCTCGAGTGCCTCGGCGATGGTCGGGTCGAACTGGGTGCCGGACTTGTCGCGCAGCTCGGCGAGCGCCGCATGCTGGCTCTGCGCCCGGCGGTACGGGCGGTCGGCGGTGATCGCCTCGAAGGCGTCGGCGACGAGGAGGATCCTGGCCCCGAGCGGGATCTGCTCGCCGGCAAGCCCGTGCGGATAGCCCGAGCCGTCCCAGTGCTCGTGGTGATGGAGGACCCAGTCCTCGACCGGCTCGATGCCGAGCCCGTCGAGAAGGGAGTGCCCGAATTCCGGGTGGCGCTTGACGACCGCGTACTCCTCTTCCGTGAGCTGTCGCGGCGCGTTCAGGATCGCGTCGGGGAGCCCGATCTTCCCGATGTCGTGGAGGAGGCCCGCGAGCTGCAACTGGCTCACCGTCTCGGCGTCGAGCTCGAGCTGCAGGGCGATCGCCTCGGCGAGCGCCGACACCATCTGCGAGTGGTTCGCCGTCGAGGGATCGCGGGCGTCGACGAAGCGCACGAGGTTCTTGGCGGCTCGCAGCCGTGCGTTCCGCTCGGTCTCTCGGTCCAGCTCCTCACGCGTGTAGATCCGGACGACCGACGGGCTGTAGAGGCAGGAGCGGTTCTTCCCGTGCTGCTTCGACCAGTAGAGCGCGCCGTCGGCTCGACGCTGGAGATCGTCCGGCGTGTCGGCGTGCGCCGGGAACGAGGCGATCCCGATGCTGATCGTGACCGGGTCTCCCGGCGAGGCGTCCATCAGCGCGAGCTGCTGCTGGATCTGCTCGAACTCCCGGTACGCGCTCATCTCGTCGAGCGAGAAGATGACCGCGAACTCGTCGCCGCCGAAGCGAAATGCCTGGGCGCGCTCCGGACCGCTCAGGAGGCCGCCGATCAGCACCAGCAGGTCGTCACCGACGGGATGGCCGTAGCGGTCGTTGACCTGCTTGAAGTTGTCGACGTCGACCAGGCAGAGCGAGAACGGCTGGCCGCCACGCTCACATTCGGCGATTGCCTCGCGCAGAGCGGCCTGATAGGCGCGGTGGTTGCCGAGCCCGGTCAGGTTGTCGGTGAGCGCTGCGCGCGACGCGATGTGTGAGTGAAGCGCGCTTCGCTGGTAGAGCGTCAAGGTGAACAACGGCCCGGCGAGCAGCACGAGCAACCACGACTGCATTACCCAGAGGTTGGCCGCCAGCGCGGCGAGCAGCACCATCACCCCGAAGGCTGCGCCGCCCCGCCGAAGCCCCGGGAGCAGGACCGCACGGTAGGAAACGGACTGCGCCGCGGAGATCGCGCCGGCGACGAGCGCCACGTTCGCGCCGAGGTGGATCGCGCCGCCGAACAGCACGTAGGCCGTGAGCCGCGCCGGCTCCGACCCGTGGACCGGGCCGAGGAGCAGCACCGGCAGCGCGGCTCCCCAGGCCGAGATCGCGTACATCGAGGAGTTGAAGACGGTATGCGCAACCGAACGGCGCGTGACGACGTAGGTGACGCCGATGCTCAGCGCGGCCACCAGGACCGCGAACTGCCAGCCGAACAGGATTGCCGCCGTGACGATGAACACCGACGCGATCGAGACCTCTGACTTGCCGCTCTCGTCCATAGGGACGGGCCTGAGGTCCGCGATCAACGCGAGGCTGAAGAAGATGCAAGCGGCCGCCGCGGTCGTCGCCGAAGGCGGATCGAGCGCGATCTCGAGCACCGCTGCGACGACGAGCGGGAAGGCCACCAGCGCCGTCGCCGTGAGATAGAGGAAGAGTCGAACCGGAAGACCGCAGAGTGTCGAGGGCAAACGAGATCCGATCGCGAGGGACGGGAGACCCAGACGGGGCGACCGACCGGCGGCTTGCCGGCGCCCCGTCTGCTGAAGCGGTCTTAGCACCAGCGCCAATCAGCGCCGGAGCCGACCAGGAGTGCCATGAAGGCAGCCAGTGCGATGGCCGCCCGGATGGCGGAAGCATTCCAACGGAACAAGATTCACCCCTTTCCAGAGATGACCGCAGGTACTTACAAGACCTCAGTGTCGGAATCCGCGAGGAGTTCAGCGTCCCTCATCTGGGGACTTCCGACATTGACCAGAAAGACAACAGGCTGGGCGTGAACGGCAGCACGCGGAATTGGCATCACCCGTGCGGGTGATGTATGGGCGTGGTGGATTGGGCATCGTTCGAGTGCACCGGCAGGTCGCCTGCGGCGATGACGAATTCGCATACCCAAACCGGAACACCCGGCTCCGACGGCGCGGCCGTCGCCAGGGCCGAGTTCGCGTCTTCCTTGCAGGGTCTGCTCGACGTCAGCGCTGCCGTTCGCAGCGGTGCCGACGTCGGCTCGGTCCTGGACACGATCGCCGGTGCCGTGTCCAAGACGCTCGGCTTCCAGACGGTCGTCCTCAACGTCTACCGCCCCGAATGGGACGACTTCTACGTGCAGACCGTCTACGGCAGCGCGCTCGTGCGCAAGGCCCTGCTCGGACAGGTCTACAACTGGGACAGCTGGAAGGAGCTCCTCCATCCGCGGTTCCTGCGCGCAGGGGCTTACTTCATCCCGAACGACGCCTTCGACTGGTCGACCGATCCGGGCACCCGCTTCGTCCCGGACGGCGAGCCCTTCGTAGACGGCCCTCAGGGCTGGCACCCGAACGACGAGCTCTTCGTCCCGCTCGAGCGATCGGACGGCGAGATCCTCGGGATCATGTCGTTCGGCGAGCCTCGCGACGGCCTGCGTCCGATCGACGGGCAGCTGGCGCTGGCCGTGACCCTTGCGTCGCACGCGGCACTCGCCCTCGAGATGGCCCAGGAGCGCGAGCGTCTCGAGCGCCACCAGCGAGGGCTCGAGCAGCTCCTGCGGGTCTCGTCCCAACTGCCGCAGACGATGACGACGGAGGCGATCCTCAACTCCGTCTGCGAGGCTGTGCAGGAGGCGCTCGGGTTCGACAAGGTCCTGATCCAGCTCCGCGATGAGGGGGCCGAGCTGCTTCGCCCGGCGGCGTCGGCCGGGTGGGGCGAGAACGACGAGGCGAGGGACGCCGTGCTGGAGCTTTCGCGCATCTCCAAGCTGTTCGACGCGCGCTTCGAGATCGCCGGCTGCTACCTCGTCCCCCGCGAAGAGGCCGAGCGCCGGGTCGACCCCAGCCAGGTTGTCTACGAGTCGGTCCGCAACGGTCGCGGTCCAGCAGCCTGGAATCATCACTGGCTCGTAGTCCCGCTCTACGACACCGACGGCACGGTCAGGGGCGTCCTGTGGGCGGACGAGCCGCAAAGTCGGCTGCTCCCGACCGAGAACGTGCTTCAAGCGCTGCGGATCTTCGCGAACCACGCCATGGAGGCGCTGGCGGTCGCGACCCAGCTCGCCGAGACGCGGTTCCTGGCCGACCACGATCCTCTTACCAGACTCCTGAACCGGCGCGCGTTGCTCCACGAGCTGCAGGAGGCGGGGAAACCGCCGGTGCCACGGTCGCTCGCCCTCGTCTTCCTCGATCTGGACAACTTCAAGCAGATCAACGATGGCCACGGCCACGTGATCGGCGACCGGGTGCTCGCGCAGTTCGGTTCGCTGCTCGAGGAGCTGGTGCGGAACGAGGACCAGGCGTTCCGCGTCGGCGGCGATGAGTTCGCGTTGCTGCTCCGCCAGGCCGGCGAGTCCGACGCCCGCGAGGTCGTGGCCAGAATCATCGACGCGGTGGAGTCGAATATCGACCCGCTCGTGCGCATCCTCACGGCGAGCTTCGGGATCGCGACCAGCGGCCACCGGCAGGAACTCGAGGAGCTGCTCCGAATCGCTGACGAGGCGATGTACCAGGCGAAGCGGTCGGGAACGCGAATCGAGGTGGCAGCTTGAGCTCGGAGCAACAGGCCGATCCCGCGGGACTGGCACGACCCGTCGCGCTTGCGGCGACGCTCGAGCCGCTCTCGCGTCTCGTCTCGTTCTCGCGCGCGATCACCGCCGAGACGGTCCTGCAGCGGATGCTTCGCGTGGCTACTCGTGAGCTGACGCACGTGCTGAACGCGGAGGCGTGTCTCGTCTCACGCCTCGAGGACGGCCTCCTCCGCGAGGTCGCCGACCATTCGAGCTCCGAGCGCCAGGTGGCTCGCGGGCTGAGCTACTACCTCGCCGACTATCCGACGACGGCCGCGGTACTCGAGTCCGGGCTCCCGTCCTCGATCTCGGCCGACGACACGGGCGCCGACCCGGCCGAGCTCTTCGTGCTCAAAGAGATGGAGATGCAGTCGGTGCTGATCGTCCCGTTGACCGTCGAGACGCTGAACTGGGGCCTGATCGAGGTCTACGACACGCGCACGCGTGTTTTTTCCGGCGTGGAGCGCTATCTCGCCGAGCTGGCGGCGACCCATATCGGCGCGCTGGTGGCCGGCTTCGAGCACGAGGAGCGGGCGCAGCGACTCTACCGCGAGACGCTCGCGTCGCTTTCGAACGCGCTGGAGGCGAAGGACGCGGTCACGAGCCGGCACACCGAAGAGGTCGTGCGGCTCGCCGTCGGCGTGGCAGCGGAGCTCGGGCTCGAGCTCGAGGCTGTTCGCAACGTCGAGCTCGGGGCCGTCCTGCACGACATCGGGAAGGTTCGCGTTCCCGAGTCGATCCTGAACAAGCCGGGCCCGCTGACCGACGAGGAGTGGGCGGTGATGAAGACCCACCCCGAGATCGGCGAGCACATCCTCAGGCCGATCCAGTCGCTGCACGCGATCCTGCCGATTGTGCGGCATCACCACGAGCGCTGGGACGGGACCGGCTATCCGGACGGGCTCTCCGGCCGGGCGATCCCGCTCGGGGCGCGCATCGTCGCCGTCTGCGACGCCTACCGGGCGATGACCGAGAACCGGCCCTACCGCGCTGCCCTCTCCACCTCCGAGGCCAGAGACGAGCTGGAGGCGGGAGCCGGGAAGCAGTTCGACGCCGACTGCGTCGAGGGGCTGTTCCAGACACTCGACCGGCGCGAGAGCGTCGCGGCGGTGGTCCCGCTTCGGCCACCTTCCAGCGACCAGGCGTAGCCCTCCTTTCGAGGCATGCTCGCTCGCCTGCGGAAAGCCGAATCTGGCCGGGAATGCGCCGCCTCGCTCTCGCAGCTCTGTTCGCCACCCTTCTGGCCGGAGTCACGAGCGCCGTTGCGTCCTCGGCCTTGCAGTCCAGCACCGCGAACCGCGAACAGGTTCGTCTCAACCACGCAGACCAGGCGGCCGCGCGTGCAGCCGTTCTCCGTCGCGGGGATCTCGGCTCAGGTTGGACCGGCGGCGCTAGGAAGCCCGCTCCCCCGTCGACAATTTCCTGCCCAGGTTACGAGCCGAAGCAATCCGACCTTGTCCTGACCGGGGCCGCAGAAGCGCGCTTCCAGCACACGGGTCTCGTGCTCCAGACAGACGCGCAAGTGCTGAAGACCCGAGCGATGGTGGCCCGTGACTGGCAGCGAAGCGTCGCCGATCCGCGAGCCTCGAGCTGCCTCCGTCACATGCTGTCGAAGCAGCTGCCGCCTAACGGGCGCCTCGTCTCCTTTGGGCGGCGCGCATTCCCCAGGCTGGCCAAGTACGCCGCTGCGTACCGCATGCTGGTCAGGGTGCACGCCCAGGGCCAGACCGTCCGGGTCGTGGTCGACCTCGTGGTCGTCGGGCGCAGCCGCACCGAGCTGACGCTCACGATGAGTGCTCCGGCCGCGGCGCGCAAGGCCCTCCCGGCGGCGGAGGTGCGAGTCGCCCGCGCCCTGCTCGCCCGCGTGAGCGCTTAAGAAGCTGCAGGTGCCTCCCGCCCAGAATCGAACGTGGGCCGTCCGACGCACCTTCTCGGTGATGCCCCCGGGCCGGATCGAACGGCCGCACGCGGTTTAGGAAACCGCTGCTCTATCCACTGAGCTACGGGGGCCTGGGCTCAGTGTAGAAGCGCGTTATGAGGGCCGGCCGGCGCGGCCGGGTCGGCAGCCACGCTGCCGGCCGGTATACCGGTTTGAAGAAGCGCTAAGAGGTCTTGTAAGGCTTGTCAGATCGGGAGGCGATCTATCGCGCCTCTGACCGCCGACCTCGCAAGGTCGGGAGCGCCAATCCCCTGATCGGGGGCTGCACGAGGGGCGCTCTGCACCGACAGTAGACGGAAGAGGAAGGTCGGACGACCTTCGCAGATTTCGAACAGGAGCGAATGATGTCCAGAATGGGGACGCTCCTGCGGCAAGATGACGAACGCGGCCAGGCGATAGTTCTCATCGCGGTGACGCTTGTCGTGCTCTTGGGAGCCGCGGCGCTCGTCGTCGACGTGGGTCGAGCGTACGTCGTCAAACGACACCTTCAGGCCTCGGTGGACGCGGCAGCGCTGGCCGGCGCGCAGTCGCTTCCCGACGTGAACGCGGCGACCGCGGCCGCCAACAGCTACAGCGGGAAGGCCGGCGCGAAGAACGACGCCACGAATCTCCCGGACGTCTTGACGAGCGTGACGACGAAGTGCCTTTCGGCGGATCCGTGCAGCCCGGTGAACGCGATCGTGGTCGACGAGACCACGATCTCGCCGACGTTCTTCGCAAAGATCCTCGGGATCAACTCCTTCACGATCCATGCGAGGGCCACGGCGCTGATGTCGGAGGGCGTTCCAGCGCCCGCGCACATCATGATCGTGGCCGACCGCACGGGCTCGATGAACAGCTCGTGCGCGGCAGGGGGCACCAAGATGACCTGTCTGAGGAACGGGATCAAGGCCTTCCTGACCGGCATGGACCCGGCGTACGACAAGGTCGGGCTGATCGCCTTCCCGCCCGGGACCGGGAATGCGTGCACGTTCAGCCCGAAAACGACGGACGGCCCGACGACCGACTACGACGCGTACCCGAACGGCTACGTCGTGGTGCCGCTCTCGACGGACTACAAGACGTCGGCGACCTCGCCTCTGAACACGAGCTCGGCGCTGGTCTCCACCGTCAACTGCATCAAGGCCGGCGGGACGACCGCGACGGCGAATGCCGTCGAGAAGGCGCAGGAGACCCTGGCCGCGAGTCATGACCCCAAGGCGCAGGACGTGATGATCTTCCTGACGGATGGTGAGTCGAACTACGGGCCCTGCACCGACACCAACCACGACCAGGTCTGCGAGAACAACACCTCGACCTATCGCTCGCAGCCGTGCCAGCAGGCGATCAACTCGGCAAACGTCGCCAAGTCGGCGGGCACCTGGGTGTACTCGATCGCCTACGACGCGGCGGGTCTGACCTGCAGGGGCTGGAAGTCCTCGGGCACCGGCAGCGACGGCCAGTCGTGCAACAAGAAGAACGGCTACCAGTTCAACTGCAACGAGGTGCCGTCGATCACGGCGGTCACCACCGTTCAGCAGATGGCGAGCGACTCGACGAAGTTCTTCAACGAGCCGAACCCGGCCGACCTGACGACGGCGTTCGAGACGATCGCTCAGAGCCTGAGCGGGCCGAGGCTCGTCGACGACAGCTATTCAGGTTGACCCTGTGCGGAGGCCGCGGCGGCTCTGGCCGCCGCGGCCTCCCGGTAAAGCCGGTTACGAGGGGCGGCTGGCCAGCGTCAGCGTGACGGTGTGGCTCTGGCCGCCGCGCTGGTAGGTGACCGTGACCGAGTCGCCGGGCTTGTGCGCGGCGATCGCGCTCGCGAGCTGGTCCGGCGTCGAGGTCTGCGTCGAGTCGAGCGAGGTGATCACGTCGCCGGTCTTGAGGCCGGCCTTCGCCGCCGGAGTGTTGGCCGGGACACCCGCGACCAGCGCATTCGATGCGGTCGAGTCGAGCGAGATTCCGAGGTAGGCGTGCTGCGCCTTGCCGGTCGCGATCAGCTGGGTGGCGACCGACTTGATCGTGTTCGACGGGATCGCGAAGCCGACGCCCTCGTTGCCGCCGGAGCTGGAGTCGATCTGCGCGGTCACGCCGACGACCTCGCCCTGCAGGTTCAGGAGCGCGCCGCCGGAGTTGCCGTGGTTGATCGCGGCGTCGGTCTGGATCGAGTCGGGAATCGAGTAGTGCGTGGGAGAGGTGATCGTCCGGTGCAGCGCGCTCACGATGCCGCTCGTCACCGTCTCGGAGAGCCCGAACGGGCTGCCGATCGCGACCACGCCGTCGCCGACCTCGAGCTTGCTGGAGTCGCCGACCGAGAGCGGGTGCAGGAGAGACGACGGCGCGGACACCTTGACGACGGCCAGGTCGGTCGAGCCGTCCGCGCCGACGAGCTTCGCGCTGTAGGTCTTGCCGTTCGAGAAGGTGACTTTGATCGAGCGCGCGCCGGCGACGACGTGCTGGTCGGTGACGATGTCGCCGTTCGCGTCGTAGACCCAGCCGGAGCCCTGCGCTTCCTGCGTCTCGGTGCCGCCGAAGGTCGTGGTGGCGACGCTCGAGACCGTGATCTTGACGATGCCCTGGTTCGTGCGCCGGTAGATCTCGTTGATCGAAAGCGGGCTGGTGCTGGAGGTCGGCTGCGAGTCAGGGACCGTCACCTGGTGGACGACGGTGCTCGTGGTCGACTTCGAGCCGAAGTTCGAATACAGGAGCGCCCCGCCGCCCGCGCCCAGGCAGGCTGCCACCAGGAGGGAGGCGATGAGGGGGGTATGCGAGCGGCGGGACATGGGGAGAGAGTGCTCCTTTTCGGTCGTTGACGGGCTCCATCTCACCAGCCCTGCCTAAGACGATGCTGAAACCCGGCTAAGAACAGGGTAAGAACCGAGACGGCTCTCAGGCTACTCCTAAGTTGGGCGCGCAGAATAGGCCCGTGAAGGTTCTCGTAGTTGATGACGAGCGGGCGGTGCGCGAGTCGCTCCGCCGCGCGCTGGAGCTCGAGGGCTACGAGATCGAGCTCGCCGCCGACGGGCAGGAGGCGCTCTCCCGGCTCGAGTCGGACGCGCAGCCGGATGCACTCGTGCTCGACGTGCTGATGCCCGGCGTGGACGGTCTCGAGGTGGCGCGGACGATCCGGCGCTCGGGCAACCGAGTGCCGATCCTGATGCTGACCGCGCGCACGCAGGTGGAGGATCGCGTCGAGGGCCTGGACGCCGGCGCGGACGACTACCTGACGAAGCCGTTTGCGCTCGAGGAGCTGCTGGCCCGGCTGCGCGCGTTGCTGCGCCGCACCGCCGACGGCTCCGGCGAGGTCCTGCGTTTCGCCGACCTCGAGCTCGACCCGGGCACGCGTGAGGTCAGGCGGGGCGGCGAGCCGATCGAGCTGACGCGGACAGAGTTCTCGCTGCTGGAGCTGTTCCTGCTCAACCCGCGTCAGGTGCTGACGCGGTCGGTGATCTTCGAGCGGGTCTGGGGCTACGACTTCGGCTACGGCTCCAACTCGCTCGACGTCTACATCGGGTACCTGCGGCGCAAGACGGAGGCGGGCGACAAGCCGCGGCTGATCCAGACCGTTCGCGGCGTCGGCTACGCCTTGCGGGAAGCATGAGACGCCGCTTGCGGTGTCGACCTCAGGCCGTGCGAGCTTGGCTCGCGCGGCCGTCTGGAATGACCGGTCGACCCGTTTTCCGTCAGAGGCTGAACGCGTGAGCTTCCGGACCCGGCTGGCGCTCGTGGCCGCGGTGGCGGTGGCGCTCGCGGTCGTCGCGGCCTCGGTCGTGGTCTACGTCGTCGTTCGCAACGAGCTGCGCGCGCAGGTCGACCACAGCGTCAAGACGCAGGCCCAGCAGATCGCAAACGGCCCGATCCATCTCGAACCGGGGCCGACCCTCGACGTCGGGAGGCCGGTCGGCGGCGACAACGGCTTCGCCCAGCTGGTCACCGCGCTCGGGCATCCGATCGTCACGCGTGAGGAGTCGGGATCCTTGCCGGTCACCCACCATGTGCTCAGCGTCGCCCAGGGCCAGGGCCGGCCGTTCCTGAGCGACGCGATGGTCTCGGGCCACGCCGTGCGGGTGATGACCATCCCGGTTCAGGACAACGCCGGGCATACCTATGCGCTCCAGGTGGCCCAGCCTTTGAGCGGGGTGAACCACACGCTTCACCGCGTGTCGATCTACCTGATCCTGATCGCATTCGGCGGGATCCTCGTCGCGGCTGCGCTCGGGCTCGTGGTCTCGCGAGCCGCGCTGGCGCCGGTGCGGCGGCTGACCGAGACGACCGAGAATGTCACCGAGACGGGTGACCTCTCGCAAAGGATCGAGGCGACCGGCCACGACGAGCTCAGCCGGCTGGCGGCGAGCTTCAACACCATGCTCGCAGCGCTCGAGGAGGCGAGCCGCGCGCAGCGGCAGCTCGTCGCCGACGCCTCGCACGAGCTCCGCACGCCGCTCACCAGCCTGCGCACGAACATCGAGGTCCTCGCGGGCGAGCGCACGCTCGCGCCCGAGGACCGCGAGCGCCTTCTCAACGACGTGGTCGAGCAGCTCGGCGAGATGACGAGCCTGATCGCCGAGCTGATCGAGCTCGCGCGCGCCGAGCAGCACCCGGAGGAGGCCGAGGACGTCAGGCTCGACCTCCTCGCGCAGACCGCCGTCGAGCGGGCCCGGCGCAACCGGCCGAACGTCACCTTCACGACCGACTTCGAGGAGTCGATGGTCCATGGGTCGCCGTCGACGATCGAGCGCGCGGTTGCCAACCTGCTCGACAACGCCGCCAAGTGGACCCCGGAGGGCGCCGAAGTGGAGGTCGGCGTCCACGGCGGCGAAGTCACCGTTCGCGACCACGGTGCCGGCATCGCGGAGGAGGACCTGCCGTACGTCTTCGACCGCTTCTACCGGGCCTCGTCGGCGCGCGGCCTGCCCGGCTCCGGGCTCGGGCTCGCGATCGTCAAGCAGGTCGCCGACGCGCACGGCGGCAAGGTGGTCGCCGAGGCCGCCGAAGGCGGCGGCACCCGCATGCGCCTCCGTCTGAACAGCGATTCTTAGCCAGTTCTTAGAGCTCTCTCAAGGGGTTCTCAGCTCTGGGTGATGTGCTGAGACAGGGTCAATGCCGAAAGGAGACTTGATGGACGGTTCGCTGAAACGGAAGGTCGTCGCGGGTGCCGCGGCCGCGCTGGCCGTCGGCGGCGCGGGCGCCGCGATCGCCGCGACCAAGCTCGTCCACTCCTCGCCGAGCGCGGAGAGCAAAGCGGTCGTGAACGACGCGGCCAAGCAGCTCGGCATCCCGTCGAGCGAGCTCAGCGCTGCGCTCAAGAAAGCGCTCGAGACCCGTGTCGACGCGGCGGTCGCCGCGGGCACGATCACGAAAGCCCAGGGCGACGAGCTCAAGAAGCGGATCGAGTCCAACGACTACCCGCTCGTGCCAGGCGCCGGCTTCGGGAGGGGCGGGGGCGGCTTCGGTTTCCGCCATTTCGGCCCGGGGCCGATGATGGGCGACCTCTCGGCCGCCGCGTCCTACCTCAGCCTGACGCAGGCCCAGCTCATGACGAAGCTGCAGTCGGGCAAGACGCTCGCGCAGGTCGCCAAGGACCAGGGCAAGTCCGTCGACGGGCTCGTCTCGGCGCTGAAGAACGACCTGCAGCAGAAGCTCGACAAGGCCGTCTCCGCGGGCCGGCTGACCAAGGCGCAGGAGCAGCAAGCCCTTGCAGCTGCCGACCAGCGCCTGAAGGACCTCGTCAACGGCAAGTTCCCCGCCAGGCCGCCTGACGGCAGGGGACCGTTCGGTCACCGCCACGGCTTCCGCTTCGGGTTCGGCGGTGCTCCCGGAGGTACCCCTCCGGCGGGCTCCAACGGCCCGAGCCTGTGAGCGAATCGCCTTCGAGGATCGAGGGGGCCCGCCGGCGCGCCGCCGGCGCGAAGCAGCTAGCAGCCGCGGGGGCCGCCGCGGGCTTCCTCGTTGCCTTCCTCCTGGTGCGGGCGAGCCATCCCGGGCAAGCGGCGTCGAGCTCCGGCTCGAGCGCGAGCTCCCGGAACTCGAGCACCGCACACAGCAGCGGCGGGCTCTCGCTCGGCTCCGGGACCGTCGCCCCGTCCACCGGGACGGCGCCGCAGACCGACACCCATGTCTCGTGACCCGCACCGCTTCAACGCCATGGGCGCCGAGGTGTTCGTCCAGGGTGCGACCGGCGAGGAGCTCGGCGCGATCGAGTGCCTGTTCGCGGACTGGGATGCCATCTTCTCGCGCTTTCGCGCGGGCAGCGAGCTGAACCGTGTCAACCGCGACCCCTCGCCCGTGGTCGTGCTCTCGCGGCCGTTCGCCTTCGCGCTGCGCCACGCGCTGGAGGCGGCCGAGGCGACCGACGGGCTCGTCGAGCCGACCCTCGGCGCCGCGATCGAGGCCGCGGGTTACGACCGCGACTTCTCGCTCCTGGCCGACGACGAACGCCCGGCCGGGCCGGCGGTGCCGGGGAGCCGGCATTCGCTGCGCCTCTCGGGCCGGCTGCTCTCGCGGCCGCCGGGCGTCGCGCTCGACCTGAACGGCATCGTCAAGTCGCTTGCCGTGGACTCGGCGCTCGAGCTGATCGCCGGCGACGGGCTCGTGGCGGCCGGCGGAGACCTCGCCGGCCGCGGCGGCGCGGACGTCGGGCTGCCGGTCGACGGAGCGCTTCACCTGGTCACAGGCGGCGTGGCGACGAGCGGGACGACGAAGCGCCGCTGGCGGCGGGGTGGCGAGCTCCAGCATCACCTGATCGACCCGTACAGCGGCCGGCCGGCGGTCTCACGCTGGGACGAGGTGACCGTGGCGGCCGAGTCGTGCCTCGCCGCCGACGTCGCGGCCAAGGCGGCCTTTCTGCTTTCGGACGACGGCCCGCGCTGGCTCGACGAGCGCGGCTTGCCGGGCCGCTTCCGGGCCGGGTACGAGCTGGTCGTCAATCACGAGTGGAGCCGGACCCTCGGGAAGCCGCTCGCCGCATGATCCTCGCGGCCAACACGACCTGGTACGTCGCGCGCGCGGGCGGGCTGCTCGCCTTCACGCTGCTGACCGTCTCGGTCGTGCTCGGCCTGCTCCTGTCGCGGAAGGACCGCTTCGAGGCCTGGCCCCGCTTCGCGCTCGAGGACGTTCACCGCTTCGTCGGCCTGCTCGCCGGGACGTTCATCGTCGTCCACGGCGGCGCCCTGCTCCTCGACGGCTACCTTCCCTTCTCGCTGACGAACCTCTTCGTGCCCTTCACCGCTCCCTACCGGCCGCTCGCGGTCTCGGCCGGAGTGGTCGCCGCCGAGCTGCTCGCGGCGCTGGCGGTCACCAACCACTACCGCGACTCGCTGCCGTATGGCTTCTGGCGGCGGGCGCACTACCTGAACTTCGCCGTCTGGCTGCTCGCGTTCGTTCACGGGATCTTCGCCGGCACGGACGCGACCACGCCGTGGGGCATCACCCTCTACCTCGTCTCGGCCGGTGCGGTTGCCGCGCTCGTGGCCGGGCGCTTCCTACCGGCCGAGCGGCCCGTTCGACAACCCACGTAGCGGTACGCTGAACGCGTGCGTGACGTGCGCGAAGAGCTGACGCAGCGGCTGGCCCGGGGCGAGCGGGTCGCACTCGCGACGGTCGTGGCGACCAGGCGCTCGGCGCCGAGGCCGGTCGGCTCGAAGCTGGTCGTCTCCGAGACGGGCGAGCTCAACGGCTCCGTCTCCGGCGGCTGCGTGGAGGGCGACGTGGCCGTGCAGGCGGCCGAGGTGATCGAGGATGGCGGGCCGCGTCTCTTGACCTACGGGATCAGCGACGACCAGGCCTGGTCGGTGGGGCTGCCGTGCGGCGGCGAGATCGACGTGTTCGTCGAGCGCTTCGAGGGCGAGCTGCCCGATCCCGCCGTGCCCGCGGTCGCGCTGACCGTGCTCGAGGGCGCGAGGGCCGGCGAGCGGCGCGTGGTCGAGCCGAGCGAGGTCGCGCACGGCCCGAGCCGCGTGCTCGAGCTGGACGGCGAGCGGGTCTTCGCCGAGGTGCTCGGTCCGCCGCCGCGGGTCGTCGTCGTCGGCGCGATCGACACCGCCGAGGAGCTCTGCCGCGCCGCGAAGGCTTTGGGTTGGCGCACCGCCGTAGTCGATCCGCGGCCGGCGCTCGCCACGCGCGAGCGGCTGCCGAGCCCGGACGAGCTGGTGGTCGCGTGGCCCGACGAGGGGCTCGCACAGCTCGGGCTTGCCCCGGACGACGCGGTCGTCGTGCTCACGCACGAGGATCGGCTCGACGTGCCCGCGCTCACCGCGGCGCTTCCGGCCGACGCGTTCTACGTCGGCGCGATCGGTTCCCGCCGCACGCAGGAGAAGCGGCGCGAGCGCCTGCTCGAGGCCGGGCTCGACGAGGAGCACCTCGACCGCCTGGCCGGTCCAGCAGGAATCGACCTCGGCGCCCACACGCCGGCCGAGACCGCGCTCTCGATCCTGGCCGAGATTCTCGCCGTCCGCGCCGGAAAGGACGGTGGTCGCCTCCGCGACCGCAGCGGGCCGATTCACGCCGGGGTTGACGCCTCGCGTCCCGCCGTGGGATAAACGGCACCGGGGGACAAGAGAGAGGGAGGGCACCATGTCCGAGCACGGGCCGGATGACGCGGGGACGGGCGAGGGGAAGGCGCTCGGACCGGGAAGCGACGAAATCACAAGGCGCGACTTCCTCGACGGAGTCGCCATCACCGCGGCGGGCCTCGCCATCGCCGCGGCCGCACCGCACCTGACCGGGGCCGAGGCCGCGCACGCGGCGACCAACGCGCCCTCGGGCACCGGCCTGCCGCCGGGCTATTACCCGCCGACCGCCACCGGCCTCACCGGCGAGGCCGACCTCGTCGTGCGCAACACGATGCGGCATCGACCCGCCGGCCCACAAGCCGAAGGACATCCACTCGACGAAGGTGGGCCACGGCGTCCACCCGCACGGCCCGGTGCAGAACGTCGACAACGACTACGACTGCGTGATCGTCGGCGCGGGCGCGAGCGGGATCGGCGCGGCCAAGTTCTACCGCGACCGGTTCGGCCCGGACACGAAGATCCTGCTGATCGACCAGCTGCCGGACTTCGGCGGCAACTCGCACCGCAACGAATTTCATGTGCCCGACGCCTTCCGCGGCAACGCGGACGTGATGACCTTGCGGAACGGCGGCACGGTCAACCTCGACTCGATCGGCGCCTGGAACAAGCCGCAGGGCGGCCTGATGGACATCCCCGGCTCGTACGGCCAGCCGGCGGTCGACATCCTCGGCTGGGCGGGCGTCGACTACTCGACCGCCACCAACTGGCAGAACGGCGGCGCCGCAGGCATCCCGAGCTCGTACGGGCTGCGCGGGATGCTGCTCTTCCCGGCGGCCGAGTTCGGCACCGACCACGTGATCCAGTCCCGCACCGAGCCGAACACGGCCGCAGGCTGGACGACGTTCATGGCGCGCACGCCGTACTCCTCCGGAGCCGCGGCGGCGATCATCGCGATCCAGACCTCGAACACGGACGTGATGACGGCGAAGGACGGCCCGATGACGCAGGCCGAGAAGGTCCAGCGCCTGACGCAGATGACCTACAAGCAGTACCTGCAGTACTACTGGGACTGCCCGGACGAGGCGTTCTTCGGCGAGTACTGGCGCGGGTCGGGCAGCCTGCTCGGCGCCGGCGGCCAGGCGGTCTCGGCCGCGGACTGCTGGGTGCTGGGACGGCCCGGCTTCCCCTCGGCGCTCGGGCTCCCGAGCACGACCGACATCGTCTTCCCGGGAATCGGCCGGACGCCGCAGCAGGACTCGAAGTCGGGCAGCGGCCCGACGCGCGCCTGGCCGGACGGCAACATCTCGCTCCTGAAGCTGATCGTCGGCAAGCTGATCCCCGGCTCGCAGCCGGACGTGAACGGCGCACCGCCGACCCAGCTCACGATCCTGCAGTCGAAGACGAACTACAACGTGCTCGACGATCCGGCGAACAACGTGCGGATCCGGCTGAACAGCACGGTCTGCGAGGTCGTGCCCGCCGCGAGCACGGGTGGCCTCGCGACGGTGACCTACATCGGCACCAACAAGAAGGGCCACAACCAGAACGAGCGGGTGCGGGCCAAGCACGTGATCATGGCCTGCTGGAACCGCGTCTCCGCGCGGCTCATCGACGGCCTCCCGGACGACCAGGTCGCCAACCTCTGCTACGCGCGCAAGGTGCCGCTGATCTACGGCCGCGTCGCGCTGAAGAACTGGCAGGCCTGGGCCGACGCGCACGTGAGCAGCATCAGTCCCCGCGGCACGAGCCTCTTCTGGGACTCGACCAGCGTCTCGGCGGGAGCGGGCTTCGGGCCGACCGGGTCGCCGGTCTACGGGCCGACGCCGAACCAGCCTCCGGCCTCGCCCGCCCAGATCACGTTCACGGTCGTGCCGAACGAGCCGGACGCGATCCCGCAGCTCTACGCCTACGAGAGCGGGCGCAAGATGCTGTTCGAGCGGAGCTTCGCCGACCTGGAGAGCTCGCTCTGGGACGTGATCCAGCGCGCGCTCGGCCCGAACGGCGGCACCTTCGACCCGGCGAACGACGTCCACTCGGTCATGTTCAACCGCTGGAACTACGGCTACGCCCACGAGCTGAGCTCGTGCTTCGACCCGTCGCTCTACGGGCCGTGGGCCGACCAGCCGCACCGCAAGGGGTGCGTGCCGTTCCGGAACGTCGCGATCGCCTGCTCCGACTCGGAGGGCTTCGCGTACACGCACAGCGCGATCAACGAGGGCTTCCGGGCGGTGAACGACCTGCCCGCGTCGTCGGCGCCGCTGAGGGTGCGCCGGATGCGCCGCCGCCGCTGACCGTGTGACGAGGGTCGAGCTGCGCGAGCGAATCGGCGAGCGGCCGCCACGAACGGTGGCGGTCGCCACGCTGCGCGAGGACGGGACGATCGAGGTCGACGGCGAGCCGACGAGTGTCGACTTCCTCGCGCGTTTCCGCGTCCACGACGCCCGTGACGACACCTGGGTCTCGAAGGAGGAGAACCCGGACCTCTGGCTCGAGCTGATCCCGGAGCAGATGCGGACGCCGCTGCGCTGGGCCGAGCGGCACGACTAGGGCGATAATCAGGCCGTGGGGTGGTTGGCCGATCTCGTCGAGGAGCGCGGCGCCGAGGCGCTCGACCTGCACGCCCAGACGGTCAACCCGCAGTTCGTCAAGCTGCTGCGGACGATCGGCTTCGACCGGCGCTGGGCCCGCGCGCAGGGCCAGTACCTCTGGGACGCCGACGGGAACCGCTACCTTGACCTGCTCGGCGGCTTCGGGATGTTCAACGTCGGGCGCAACAACCCGCGCGTTCGCGAGGCGCTCGTCGAGGCGCTGGAGCTGGAGCGGCCGGGCTCGGTCCAGCTCGGCGTCGACGTGCTGCCCGCGCTGCTCGCCGAGGAGCTGCTGCGCCGCGCGCCGGCCTCCGTCGGCAAGGTGCTGTTCACGAGCTCCGGCGCGGAATCGGTCGAGGCGGCGCTCAAGCTCGGGCGCGCTGCGACCGGCCGCTCGCGGGTGCTCTCGGCCGAGCACGGCTTCCACGGCCTCACGCTCGGCGCGCTCTCGGCCACCACGGCCCCGGAGTTCACGACTCGCTTCGGCCCGCTGCTGCCCGGCTTCGAGCAGGTGCCGTTCAACGACCTCGAGGCGTTGGACCGGCGTCTCGCCGCCGAGGACGTCGCGCTGTTCATCGTCGAGCCGGTGCAGGGCAAAGGCGTCAACCTCCCGACCGACGGCTACCTCGAGGGCGCGCAGGCCCTGTGCCGCCGGTACGGGACGCTCTTCTGCGTCGACGAGGTGCAGACCGGCTTCGGCCGCACCGGCAAGCTGCTCGCGCTCGAGCACTGGGGCCTCGAGCCCGATCTGATCACGGTCTCGAAGTCGCTCTCCGGCGGCTATGTCCCCGTCGGCGCGCTGCTGATGTCGGAGGCGGTGTACGAGGGCGTCTTCGACTCGCTGCCGAACGCGGTCAGCCACGGCTCGACCTTTGCGCCCAACGACCTGGCGATGGTCGCCGGCCTGGCGACGCTGCGGGAGCTGGACGAGCAGGGCCTCGTCGCCGAGTCCGCGCGCCTGGGCGAGTACCTGCTCGAGAGGACACGCCCGCTCGTCGAGAGCTCCGAGGTCGTCCGCGACGTGCGCGGGCTCGGGCTGCTCTGGGCGATCGAGTTCGAGGAGCCGCCCGGCGGCTCGCGCACGTGGAAGCTGCTGGAGCGGATCCAGCCGGGCCTCTTCTCGCAGCTCGTGGTCGTGCCGCTCTTCCGCGACCACCGGATCCTGAGCCAGGTCGCGGGCCACGGGTTGAACGTGGTCAAGGCGATTCCTCCGCTCGTCGTGACCGGGGACGACCTGGACGGCTTCGTCGCCGCGCTCGAGGAAACGATCGACCGCGCCGAGAAGATGCCGCGCGCCCTCGTCCGCTTCGCCCTCACCGCCGCCCGCGCGGGCCGGACGCCGAAGCGCCGGCTGGCGAGGGCCTAGCTCGAGAGCGCCCAGGTTCGGCGCCGGGCGAGAGCACGCTCGCCCGCCCCTGTACACCGCTACTGCCGGTGGCTAGGTCGGTGAGCACGACCGTCCGGCCCCGCGCGAGGACGCGCCGATTCCTGGGTCGCTAGGCTGTCGGTGACCGATCGTGCGCGTCGCAGGGATCGAAGAATTCGGTGGCGGTGTGACGGTGCTGGAGGTGCCTGACCCTCGCGCACCGCGCACCGGCGAAGTTCTGATCGAGGTCAAGGCCGCCGGTGTCGGCAATTGGGATGAGTTCGCCCGGACCGGACGTTGGGATCTGGGACGAGGGCCGCCGATGGCGCTCGGCGTCGCGGCGGCAGGGGTGGTTGCGGCCTTGGGTGCCGGGTTGGAGGGATGGTCGGTCGGGGATCCGGTGTTCACCCATCCGCTCCCACTCGCGGAGCAAGGATGCTGGGCGCCGTGGCTTGTAGCCGAGGCCGCCTTGCTCGCCCGCAAACCGGCGGAGATTTCGTGGACGCATGCCGCTGCGTTCCCGGTCCCGGCACTGACCGCGGTTCAGGTGCTGGACGAAGGCCTGCGCGTGAACCGCGGCGAGCGGCTGCTCGTGAACGGAGCGGGCGGAGCCACCGGAACGTTGATCGTCTCGATGGCGGCTCTCCGCGGTGTCGAGGTGATCGCGACGGCGGGACCGAGGAGCCGCGAGCGGGTGATCGGCTCCGGAGCCGCGACGGTAATCGACTACCACGACCCGGACTGGACGGCTCAGGTCGTGGCGGCGACGGCCGGCCATGGTGTCGATGCCGCTGCCAACGCGGCGCCCGACAGTGCCGCGGTCGCGCTCGCGGCGGTTCGAGACGGCGGTCGTCTGGTCACGATCACTTCCGACCCGCCCGAGAGCGAGCGAGGAATCGAAGTCGTCTCGCTGTACGTGCGCCCCGACGGGGAGCAGCTCGCGGGCGCCGGTCAAGATTTGGCCACCGGACGGCTCGACTTCGAGCTCGGCGCGTCTTTCTCCCTCGCGGAGGCCGACGCGGCACTCGCTCACGCCGTTGCAGGAGGCGGAGCCGTTGCGCTCGAGGTCTAGCTCCTCTGCGCCTTCGGGAAACACGCGACGAAGCCTCTCGCCCAACGCACGGTCACGGTCACGTAGCGAACCGCCCAGCCGAGGGTTCGGCTTGGGCGTTAGCGTTCGCGCGTCACGGTGAGGGTCGGCGATCTCAACTGGATGCAGCTCGAGGCCTACCTGGACGGAGACGACCGGATCGTGCTCCCCGTCGGCTCGACCGAGCAGCATGCCTACCTCTCTCTCGAGACCGACAACATCCTTGCCGAGCGCGCGTCTGTTGAGGCCGCCGAGCCGCTCGGGGTCCCGGTGCTGCCGGTGCTGCCATACGGTGTGACCGGCTTCACCGCGTACCCGGGCAGCCCCACGCTCCTGGAGTCCACGCTGGTCGCAGTCCTCTCGGACGTCGTCGATTCGCTGCTCGGCCAGGGCTTCGCGCGGATCCTCGTCGTCAACGGTCATGGCGGAAACACCGAGTCAGGCAGGGCGTGGGCACGACGCCGGCCGGGCAAGGCGGTGGTCTGGCATGAGCTCTGGGAAGGACGACCGGACGAGATCGCGGCGGAAATCGATCCCGACTACGACCATGCGTCGTGGTCGGAGAACTTTCCCTGGACGCGGCTTCCCGGCGTTGTGATCCCAGCACAGCGCAAGCCACCAGTCGAATGGCCCGAGGACGGAGACCCCCGGACGTGGAGGGAAGCCCTCGGCGACGGCTCGTTCGGCGGCCTCTACCAACGGTCGCCGCAAGACGAAAGCCGGCTCTGGGAGGCCGCAGTGCAGGCGATCCGTACGCGTCTCGAAGACTGGGACGCATAGAAGGAGGCGGCTACGCCCCTCGGGGATCGTTCCCGAACGCTGGCCCAGGCGAAGGGCTTACGGACCGATCTGGCCGTCAGCCCACCAGTCGCGCTGGCCGTCGACGTCTTCGCGCGGATCCTCGCCGAGGTTGGGCGCGCCGATGACGAGGATCTCGAGGCCTTCCGGCCCGGCCTCGTAGCCTCGCCACGTGCCGGGCGGCACGCGCACCGCGTCCCATTCCTCGAGCTCGACGATCTCGTCGTCGACCTTCATCCGCCCGCTCCCACGCAGGACCACGTACACCTCCTCTTGCCTCATGTGCGTGTGGCCGTACGGGAAGCGATAGCCGGGCGGGACGCGCTGGTAGCTCAGGGCGGATCGCTCGAGCTCGAGCGCCTTGGTCGCCGCGCGGAACTCCAGGTCCGGCGCGCCGTCGAACCTCGGGCCGATGTCCTCCAGATCCTCCTTGATATTGCTGAGCGTGAACGGCACGGGCCTCAGGGAGTCAACAGTTTCCAGCGGCCCTCCGTGACGACTTCGACGTTGCCGTCGACCACTTTGATCGCGGTCTGATCGTCGATCACGTAGGCCGGAACTGTTAGCCCGGCGGCCCACGCTTCTATCTCGGCCAGAGGGCTAGGCGGGATGCCATCCTCGCGGTCAAGGTGTGGAAACACCGAGAAATCAACGAGCCCCAGCGCCTTGTCGCTGGCGGTGAGCGGTTCACTCTCGTCGTAGGTGGCTCCTCCGAAGTCGGGAGTCGCCACCATCGCTCCTCCGCTTGTGCCGACATAGACCGTCTCGGGGCGCAGCGACGGCAAGAGGTCGGCCAGTCCGGATTGCCGCATCCAGTAGCAGAGGTACAAGGGACTGCCACCCCAAACCAGCAGGGCGTCGGTCTCCTGGACAGCAGGGATCCAATCGTCGGGTTTGACGCTGGGTAGGGCCGTGAGCTCGAGCACTCCCAATGACTTCCAACCCAATCCGCACATCGGGCTCAAGGTTGCTCCGCTGATGAACCGGTAGACGTGCGAAGGCCCGCCGGGGAAGGGCTGCACGCCGGTGGGGATGCAGAGGGCGTTTGACTCGGCAATCGGTTTGCCGAGGAGCTCGACCAGCGCGTCGTGGATGCTCGGGTTGCTGATGCCAGAGGAACAGAGAAGAAACCTCACGATGCCTCCCGTGTCAGTACTGCAGGCGAGACCTTTCCATGCGCATACGGATCCGTTCGCGGTAGAGACTGCCGGGCCACCGAAAACTCATCGTCTCCGGCCAAATCCAGCCTCACGAGGGGACACCTCACGAGGCGGGAGCGTTGTATCGGCCCCTGCGCTGCGGGCGGACTCCCCGAGCGGACGGAGCAGCTCGACCCAGAGCCGGTCGTAGTCGAACGAGTCCTCGTAACAACCCCGCGCCGACTCGGGCCCCCGCCGGTAGCGCTCGATCCGCGGGCGGAGGAAGCCCTCGATCGAGGCGCAGATCACCTCGCGTCCACGGCCACGAAGCGAAACCGCCAACTCGTCGGCAAGCGTGGTCTTGCCTGCGGCGGCAGATCCGTCGATCGCAACTCGCACCGGATGCGAGCGGGAGACGGCATCGATCGCGTCGACGATGGAGGCAACGGCCTCGCCTCGCCCGAGTTCAGCCCCCACGCTCACCGCTCGAGTCTAGGGTTCGCGCAAATGCCGACGCCAGGATGGGAGCGCTTCGAGGCGTTCCTATGGAAGACGAGCTCCCTGTTGGTGGTTGCGGAAGGCGAGTCGCTTGTCGTCGACCCCGCGATCACGGCAGACGAGGTGGCCGGGATAGGCCGCAGGGCGCTGGAGCTCGCCGCTCCGGTCCGGCAGGTGCTGATAACTCACGGGGACTGGGATCACGTCTGCGGCATCGGCGGCTTTCCCGATGCGGTGGTCGCGATGGGCGAGGAGACCGGGGAAAAGGTGGCCAGTGGTGCGGCCGACAAGTCCGTCCGGCGAGCCGCCGAGCACTACGGCGTTGCGCTCTCGGGAACGCCGCGCGTCGACCAGACCTTCCGGCGCGGCTCGGCGGTCGAGCTCGGCGCGTTCGTCGTCGAGACGTTTCCGCTCGTCGGCCACACCGCCGACGGCAGCGGCTTCCGGCTTCGTGCGCTCGGGCTCCTCGTCGTCGGGGACTACCTGTCGGCGGTCGAGTTTCCGTTCGCGACCTCGCCGGCCGCATACCGGATGACACTCGCCGGCTTGATCGAGATGCTTCGCGACGACCCCCCGGACACGGTGATTCCGGGACACGGTTCGCAGCTCACCGCCGAAGAAGCTCTCAGCGTTGCGGAGGCCGACCTTCGCTACCTCCGCTCCCTTCACACGGCCGTCGCCGAGGCGCTTGCCCGCGGCGGAACGCACGACGAGGCGCGCGCAACCGGCCTGGCCGTTGCCCTGCCGCGAGAGAGCCCGCCCGACCTCGCGGAGATGCGCGGCTTCAACGTCGACCGGCAGATCGAGGAGATCCTCCCCGGAGCGTAAGACTTGTGATGAGCCTCGCCGACCTCAGTCGCCTGGCCGCTCAGCTCGACGGTGTCGCCGAGCGCCGGCGCGACGGCCTGCTCGACTGGCGATACCGCGGGCGCCTGGTCGCGCGGCAGCTCGATGACAGCCACGTCGTCATCCGCGCGTCGTTCGAGTTCCGCGACTTCCTGCTCCAGTCGTTCCCCGGGACGTTCTCTGTGCCGAAGCGCTTCGCGAAGCACATGATGATCGTCGCCGACCTCGAGAACGGGAATCCCGATGTCGTCGAGGACGCGCTCATCGCCGCGTGGGAGCTGCAGTCAGGCAAGTAGAGCCGCCGGCGGGTGCACCATCCAGACGTTCGGCTCCACGTAGAGCCCTTCTTGGCGCTCGCGGTCGATCTCGACCGGTACGAGCGCGCCCGGCACCACGTAGGCGCCGGTCTCGGGAAACGCCATCTCGGCCCATTCCTCCCACTCGGCGACCGAGCCCGGGATCGTCGTCGATTCCGGCGCGACCTTCGCGATCTCGGCTCCGAGACGCTCGTGCGTCCGCAACCAGGGGTCGAGGTGAGTGCCGTCCGGGCGGCGCCACTCGACGTAGCGTTCCATCGGGACGAGCGGGTACCGGTGCTTCAGGTTCGGGCCGGACCGGAGCGACCAGCGTGTCGAGCCCGTGGTCGCGGCCGATCTCGGCCATCCGCCGGATCATCCGGCTGCTGAGGCCCTGGGCGCGGCACTCGGGCGCGATCAGGATCTGCAGCGCACAGAGCACGTTCGGTTTCGGGGCTCCCTTCGCGAACCTCGCCTCGACGACGGCATCTACTCCCTTGTCGGGCAGGCTCGCGAGGTCTCCATCCCAGGACGTGGGAACCGCGTTCCCCACGGCGACGACCTCCTCGCGCTCGTCGTCCCACGCGTAGAACTGAAACTCGGCGTCTTCCTCGATCACGCGGCCGAAGAGGCGTACGAGGATGGGGTCGTGGTACAGGAACTCGGGCCAGACCTCCCTCTCCCTGAGGCCGGCTGCGTGCGGGAGCCGGCCGCGCTCGGCGCGCGTCGGGAACAGGAGGGTCATCCGTCAGATCGGCTCGACGGCGTCGCCGAGCTGAACCGGCCCCGGCTGCGCGACCGCCACGTGGACCCCGAACGGCAGCGGCTCCGTCGTTTCGGCATCCCGCCGATAGGCCGCCAGCGCCTTCAGCGTGTCGAGGTCGGGCGCGCCGGTGTCGGGATTCTGGGTCGTCACCGCACAGCGGCCGACGTTCCCGTGCGGGATGACGACCGCGTCGCCGAGCCGGACTCGGCGGCCGATCCACTCGTCCTCCTCGTGCTCGGCCAGGCCGTCGATGCCGAAGTTCATCCGGAAGCGGCGCCCGTCGACGTCGTCCACGCCGAGCTGGCGCGCCATCGCGCGCAGGGAGCCGGTCCCGAGCATCGTGGCCGCGCCGCTGCGCAGCCGGTCCGGTGCCGGCGCGGGAGGCTTGACGAGCCGCAGGTTCCGGCCGGCGAGATCGGAGATCGCCTCGCTCCACGGCCCGTCGACGACGCGGACGTCGAGGGTCGTGCCCCAAAAGTTGGCCTGGAGCTCGCCGTCGAGGCGGACGTCCTCGGAGACGGTCGCGCCGTCCGGGAACGTCAGCGTGAGCGCGCCCGCCGCGTCGTCGTAGCCGGGAACGATCTGCTGGAGGACGCCGAGCCCCTTGCTGTTCACGAGGCGGTCGTCCTCGTCGACGAGGAAGAACCGTCGATCTCCCGTCACTCCGGCCTCGGTCAGCTCGCACCGGTCGACCTGCCGGAGCGCGAGCCCCTTGACCGGGGCGAGACAGATCCAGGCGACGCGGGCGCTCACTCGCCGAAACCTAGCTGCAACCTGCCTGCGGCCTCAGGCTGGCGGTATCCGAGTGTGCGCTCTTCGCGGCTGAGATAGTGGCCTGAGTAGCGTCGAAACGACGCTTGACGAAAGGAGCACCAGATGGCGTACGGCGTCGTGCACCAGTTTCCCGGCGGGACGCAGGAGCAGTACGAGGCCTCGATCGCGGCTGTGCATCCGAGCGTTGGGAGCCTGCCGGAGGGGCAGCTCTTCCACGCGGCCGGGCCGTCGGCCGACGGCTGGACGATCGTCGCGATTCACGATTCGCAGGAGAGCTGGGAGCGCTTTCGGGACGAGGCGCTGATGCCGACCATGTCGGCAGGCATCGAAGGCGGCTTCACCGCTATGCCGGAACAGACGGCCTTCCCGGTTCACAATCAGCAGATGAGCTAGCAGGGCGGTGGCGCCCAACCGGGACGACCTGCACGACTTCGCCCGCAGCTACACAGAGGCTTGGTGCAGCGGCGATCCGGCGCGAGTCGCGGCGCATTACGCGGCCGAGGGCTCGCTCACGATCAACGGTGGAACGCCGGCGGCCGGCCGGGCCGCGATCACGGACGCGGCACGGGAGTTCATGGTCGCGTTCCCCGACCTCCGCGTGGAGCTGGACGAACTCCGCGCGGAGGGTGCGACGCCCGAGTACCACTGGACGCTGAACGGGACGAACACCGGTCCCGGCGGCACGGGGCGGCCGGTGCGGATCAGCGGGTACGAGGAGTGGACGATCGGCGACGACGGCCTGATCGCGGCGTCGCTCGGCCACTACGACCAGGCTGACTGGGACCGCCAGGTCGAGGGACGCCCGTGAGGCACGTCGTGATCCTCGGTGCCGGCTTCGCGGGCCTGGAGCTCGCGACGCGGCTCTCGGAGTCGCTCGCCGGCGAGGTGCGCACGACGCTGATCGACGCGAACGACTCGTTCACCTTCGGCTTCTCGAAGCTCGATGTGCTCTTCAAAGGCAAGCCGAAGGCGGACGTGCAGCTGCCCTACTCGGACATCTCGAAGGAGGGGGTCGAGTTCCGGCAGGAGCACGTGACCTCGATCGACCCGGAGGCGCGGCACGTGACGACGGACGCGGGCTCGTACGACGCCGACATCCTCGTCGTCGCCCTCGGGGCGGCCTACGACTTCGCGGCCACGCCCGGCTTCGCAGAGGGCGGTGTCGAGTACTACTCGCTGGCGGGAGCGGAGCGGATGCGCGATGTGGTTGCGGACTTCGACTCCGGGCGGATCCTGATCGGCATCCTCGGCCACCCGTTCAAGTGCCCGCCGGCGCCGTTCGAGGGCGCGCTCCTCCTCCACGACCACTTCGTCGAGCGCGGCCTCAGGGATGCGGTCGACATTCGGGTCGCCGGGCCGATGTCGGCTCCGGTGCCGATCACGAAGGAAGTCTCCCGAGGCTTCCACGACGCTCTCGCGGAGCGCGGCATCGAGTACATCCCGAACCAGCAGATCGTGGAGCTCGACACGCAGGAGAACGAGGCGCGGCTGGCCGACGGCGGGAGCATTCCCTACGACCTGTTCGTCGGGATCCCCATCCACCGCCCACCCCAGGTGGTCCTCGACTCCGGGCTCGCAGACGGCGGCTGGGTGCCCGTCGAGAGGACCAACCTCGCGACCTGCTTCGCCGATGTCTACGCCGTCGGAGACATCACTGCCCTGTCGATGGCCAAGGCCGGTGTGTTCGCGGAGAGCGCCGCCCAGGTCGTCGCGGACGACATCGCCGCGCGCCTTCACGGCGAGGAGCTCGAGCACCCGTACGAAGGCGCGGGCATGTGCTACCTCGAGTTCGGCGGCGGTGCGGTCGGCAAGGTCGAGGCCAACTTCTTCGGCGGGCCGGAGCCGACAGCGCGGCTCGTGGGACCGTCACAGGAGCTCGCCGCGGAGAAGGCCGAGTTCGCGGCGACGCGGCGCGCACGCTGGTTCGGCTAGACGAGATACTGGGGCCCTGACCTGGTCCAGAGGGAGGCGAGATGATCATTGACCTGCGGTTGGTCCGTGCGCTGCTACTGCTCTGCGCGGTCGTGCTGTTCCTCTTCGGCGCCGGATTGAACGACAACCATCCGCACAAAGCGGTGGTCGTGGTCAGCGTCGGGCTGGCGCTCGTGGCGGTCGACCGGCTTCTGTCGCTGTTGGTGGGCGTCCGGTCGGGAGATCCGCCGAGCTAACCCTCGACCGGCTCCCAGCGGAACCCGCGGATCGCCAGCACGACGCCGAGCAGGCCCCAGGCGGCGATCACCGCGACCGAGCCCGGGTACATCCAGATCTCGTGGCCGTGCAGCATCACGCCGCGCACGATCCGCAGGAAGTAGGTCAGCGGTAGCACGGCCGCGATCCAGCGTAGGAAGGCCGGGAACGAGTGCGACGAGAAGAAGGCGCCGGAGATGAACGCCGCCGGCAGGTAGATCGCGTTCACGACTGCCGAGGCACCCTCGGCGCTGCGGATCAGCGCGGTCAGGCCGATCCCGAGCCCGGCGAACGAGACGGCGCCGAGCAGGAGAATCAGCACCAGCGAGCCGACGCGGTGTGGCGCACCGATCCCGAACAGCACCCGGCCGAGCAGGATGATCGCAAGGACCTCCACGGCGAAGGCGGCGAGGAAGGACGAGAGCAGCGCCACGATGTAGGCGGGCGCCGGCAGCGGGGTCGCGCGCAGGCGCTTGAGCACCCCGCTCTCGCGCCGGAGCACGAGCACGATCGCGAGGCCGGCGAAGGCGATCGAGATCGCGCCGTAGCCGATCATCCCGGCCTCGAGGAAGTTCGCGCCGCGCACGTTGCCCTCGCTCTTGATCCGGTCGTTCCCGTAGCTCGAGCCGAGCAGGACGAAGAGGATGATCGGGAACAGGAAGGTGAAGAACGCGAGCTCCCGGCTGCGGACGTAGAGCAGCAGCTCGCTCTTCAGCTCGTGGCGGAAGAGCCTCATCCGGCCTCCTCGTCGATCTCCCCGCCGGTGAGCTCCAGGTAGACGTCCTCGAGCGTCGGCCGGGGACGACGAGGCCCTTCGAGCTCGCGGTTCTCGGCCAGGGCCTTGGTGGTCAGCTCGTTCAGGACCTGGGTCGGCCGGTCGGTCTCGAGCACGACCTCGCGGCCGTTCTCGCGGTAGCGGATCTCGGTCTCCGGAACTGCGCGCGAGAGCTCGGCAGGGTGGGCCGGCCGCGACGATCTCGCCGGCGCGCAGGACGGCGACGCGGTCGGCCAGCTGCTCGGCCTCGTCGAGGTAGTGCGTCGTCAGCACAATCGTCTTGCCGAGGCTGCGGAGCGAGCGCAGCGTCTCCCAGGCCTGACGTCGTGCGTGCGGGTCGAAGCCGGTCGTCGGCTCGTCGAGGAAGATCAGCTCCGGGTCGCCGATCAGCGCCAGGCCGAGGTCGAGGCGCCGGCGCTGGCCGCCGGAGAGGCGCCGCACGCGCTCGTCGCGCTTATCGGCGAGGCCGGCCAGCTCGACCACCTCGTCGACCGGCCGCGGCTTCGAGTAGTAGCCCGCGAACAGCCGCAGATGCTCCGCGACGGTCAGTGTCTGGTACATGGACGAGGACTGGAGCACGACGCCGATCCGGTCGCGCCAGTCGCCGCCCGCGCGCGCCGGGTCGACGCCGAGCACCTCGACCTCGCCCGCGTCGCGCTTGCGGTAGCCCTCGAGGATCTCGACCGTCGTCGTCTTGCCCGCGCCGTTCGGGCCGAGCAGGCCGAAGACCTCGCCCTGCTGCACCTCGAAGTCGATCGCGCGCACCGCCTGGAGGGGGCCGTACGACTTGCGCAGCCCGCGGACGGAGATGGCGCTCATCAGAGCTCGATCGCGAGCATGCCGGCCGGCGGGAACGCCGGCTCGGGACCGCCGGCGAACTCGGCCGCGATCCGGCTGCAGTCGGGCTGGTGGCCGATCACGACGACGGTCTCGCCGCGCTCGGCGGCCGCGGCTCTGACGCTCTCGGCGGTCGCGCCCGGTGCCAGGCGCGCGTCGGGCTCAGGCTCGAGGCCGACCGGGCGCGCAAGCTCGGCGCCGGTCTCGCGGGCGCGCAGCAGCGGGCTGGTCAGGATCGCGTCGGGTCGGATGCCTTCTGCGGCCAGCCGCTCGCCGAGCGTGCGGGCCGCGCGACGACCCTCCGCCGTCAGCGGCCTCAGCTCGTCGGGCTCTCCGCCTGCGGCTTCCGCATGACGCACGAGAAAGAGCTGCACGCGTGGGAGGATAGTCACCGTGATGCGCACGTTCCGCTACGTCGTCGCCGACGTCTTCACCGGCACGCCGCTCGCCGGGAACCCGGTTGCGGTCTTCACCGACGCGCGCGGGCTCGAGGACGAGGAGATGCAACGGCTGGCGCGCGAGCTCAATCTCTCCGAGACGGTGTTCGTCTTCCCGGCCGAGGCGGGGGGACACGCGCGGATCCGGATCTTCACTCCGGGGATCGAGATGCAGTTCGCCGGCCACCCGACGCTCGGGACGGCATTCGTGCTCGCCGCCCCGCTGCAGCTCGAGGAGATCCGGCTCGAGACCCTCAAGGGGATCGTCCCGGTTCGGCTCGAGCGCGAGGAGAACCGGATCGTCTTCGGTCGGATGGAGCAGCCCGTGCCCACGTGGGAGGCGTTCCCCGACGAGGCCGCGCTTCTGGTCGCGGTCGGGGTGGAGCGGAGCGAGCTTCCGGTCGAGGAGTACGACAACGGCGCCCAGCACGTCTACGTCGGGCTCGCCACGGAGGACGAGGTCGCCGCGTTGCGCCCGAACCTCGGGCCGCTCGGACTGCCGGAGGCCCTCGGCGTGAACTGCTTCGCCGGCTGGGGGTCGCACTGGAAGCTGCGCATGTTCGGCCTCGGCGGCATCCCCGAAGACCCGGCCACCGGCTCGGCAGCCGGACCGCTGGCGGTGCACCTCGCGCGCCACGGGAAGATCGGCTTCGGCGAGGAGATCGAGATTTCCCAGGGCGCTGAGATCGGCCGCCCCTCGACCCTCCACGCGCGGGCTGACGGGTCCGCCGAGAGGATCGAGCGAGTCGAGGTCGGCGGCAGCGCCGTGGTGGTCGCCCGCGGCGAGTTTCGGCTGCCTTGACACGTCCCATTCGGACATGACCCAGGGACAGTCCCTCAGCCGCGGCCGAAGGGGACAGCGGTCGAAGGGTCTCTTCTGCAAATGGACGGTTTTGGCGTCGAACGGGACAGGCCTCAGGGACTGTCCCTGGGACACGGCCGCCGCGGTCAGAGGCTGACGGCTTCGATCTCGGGGAGCTCGGGCGCCAGGGAGCGCCAGAAGCGGCCGCCGTCCTCGCTGAGGTGCAGGCGGTTGCGGGCGGCGTAGAGGACGTAGTCCGGATCGTCGTCGTCGATCGCGAGCGCGCGGCCGGGCGGGAGGCCGCCGCCGGCTTCGCGCCAGGTTCGGCCCGCGTCGTTGGAGATCGCGAGCGGCGGGCGGCGGTCGACGATCGCGATCACGGTCGAGCCGGACGAGGCGGCGGCCACGACCAGCGGCAGCGTGATGTCGACCCGCGCGGGCTCGACCGGCTCGTCGACCAGGCCGAGCACCTGCTCCTCGTCCAGGTCGACCTCGAAGACGCCATCGACGGTGCGGACGAGCGCTCTCACGAGCGGAGAAGGCGCCCCACCAGCCCGGTCGCCTCTCGGGCGGCCGCGGCCGGCTCGCGGCCCGCCGAGCGGGCGGCGAGGTAGGCGGCCGCGAACGCATCGCCGGCTCCGGTCGGGTCAGCGCCCTCGACCGGCTGGGCGTCGATCTCCTCCATCGCGCCGTCCGCGAGCACGAGCGAGCCCCGCGGGCCGAGCGTGACCAGCACCTCCGGCACACCGAGGGAGCCGAGCGCGCCGTCATCGACCCCGCCGACGAGGACGCGCGCCTCTTCCTCGTTCAGCTTGAGGATCGAGATGTGGCGCAGGACCTCCGGGTCGTAGGCGGCGTCCAGCTCCAGCGGCCCCGTGCGCGCCGGCCGGACGAGGCCCTGCCCGTCGAAGGACACCTGTCGCCCGTCACGCGCCAGCTCGGCGAGCGTCTCGGCCGGGAAGTCCGAGCGGGCAAGCGCGCCGACGTGCACCCAGCGCGCATCGCCGATGAAGCGAATGTCCCCCGGTGTCCAGGGCTCGCCGAGCTCGCCGACCGTCATCTCTCGCCGGTCGCCGTCGTAGTGGAACGAGAAGGCGGCCGTCGAGCACGCCGCGAGCCAGAGCACCTGCAGCCCGAGCTCGAGCACGGGCGGCGCCAGCAGCCGCCGGTCGGAGTCGGCGCACTTGACCGCGACCAGCGCCGGCGCGCCGAGCTCGCGCAGTGCGCGCGCCGACCAGTACGGCGCCCCGCCAACGCGGGGCGGGGCTCCGTCAACGAGGTCGCGCGAGAGGTTGCCGATGACCGCGAGCGGCGGCACGGGCCGAGACTAGCGACCCGGCGGCGAGGGCCAGCAAGAACGACAGCGCGAAGCTCGGCAGCGAGGCCGTGAAGCGCGCGTGGCCGGGGCTCAGGTGGTTGACGGCCTCCGTCCACCAGTGCGGGCCGACCGGCGAGAGCCACTGGTAGAAGACGAAGCCCGCGAACCACGCAAGCAGCTGCGCCGGCCGCACCGCGGGCGCCGAGAAGACGTCGCCAGGCTCGTAGTGCGCGCCGCGCAGCACCCAGTCCGCGAGCAGCACCGCGAAGAGCGGCACGAACACCGAGCCGAGCAGGTAGAGGAAGGTCAGGTAGTTGCCGAGGTTGATCGCGACCGCCCCCGCAGTCGCGACCGCGCCGATGAGGACGATGAGCAGCTTCTGCGAGAGCCAGGGCAGGACGTTCTGGACCGAGACCGCGGTCGAGTAGATGTCGGCGAACGCCTCGTCGCTCTCGTCCACGGTCAGCATCAGCAGCGCCACCACCGCGAGCGCGCTTCCCGAAGCGACCGCGCTCGGGATCTGCGACGGCTCGCTCAGCCCGCGCCCCAGCACGAGCACCGCGCCGAGCCCGAAGCACCAGAGCGTCGGGACGAAGTAGCCGATCCCGGTCCCGAGGAATCCGCTGCGCCGGTCGCGCGAGAAGCGCGTGTAGTCGGCCGCGAGCGGTGTCCACGACATGACGCTGGCGATCACCAGGTCGATCCCCTGGCCGAGCGAGACGCCGCCGGTTCCGCGCGAGTGCCAGAGGTGGTGCAGGTCGGCCTTGTCGAAGGCCCACCAGGTCAGGTAGACGATCGACGCGGCCACCGCCCAGGCCGCGAACTTGCGGAGGTAGCGGCGGACGAAGCCGATCGGCCCGAGCAGCCCGAGCCCGATCGAGACCGCGCCGAAGAGGAGCGCCCACGCCCAGCGCGCCTCGAAGCCGAAGACGCGCTGCGAGAGCGCCGCGGCCGCGGTCGAGATGATGATCAGCTCGAAGGTCGACCAGCCGAGGTTCTGGGCGACGTTGAGCGCGGTCGGCGCGTACGAGCCGCGCCGTCCGAGCGGCGCGCGCAACACCACCATCCCGGGTACCCGCGCGTCGGCGCCGATCATTCCGGCCAAGCCGAGCAGGACGTTGCCGAGGACGCCGCCGATCAGGATCGCGAGCAGCGCCTGCCTGAAGGAGAGCGCGGGCACGAGCCCGGCAGCGGCGACGATCACGAGCAGGCTGATCGAGAGATTGGCCCAGAGCAGGGTCGTGTCGAAGAGCCCGAGCACGCGGAGCCGCTCCGGAACGGGCGTGATCCCCCAGCTCGGCTGAGCGTGGGGGAACCCAGGGTTCCCCCATGAGCCCCCTCCTTCGCCGTCGCGGCGACGCCCTTGCTCGTTCGCTCCGGCCGGGCGAAGCCCGGCCTCCGCCCCGCCTCGCTTGTTCTCCAAGCTGGTTACTCCCTTCGCCGGCATTACCCGGATCAGGTTCGTCGGGTGTGATCTCAGCCGCCGACCGCGGCACCCCGGAGCCGCGAACTCTAACTCAGGACTGCTTGACCGGGCCGGTGAGCGCTGCGACCGCGCCGAGGCCGACGAACACCGAGCCGGAGACGTAGCGCTGCACCTGCGGGAAGCGGATGCTCCGGCGCAGGCGGTCGCCGAGGGTGCCCGCGACGAACGCCCAGACGCTGTCGCTCATGAAGCCGAGGAAGGCGAAGAACAGCCCGAGCAGCAGGATCTGGGCCCAGGCCGCGCCTCGCGAGGGCTCGACGAACTGCGGCAGGAAGGCCAGGAAGAAGAGCGCCGTCTTCGGGTTGAGCACGTTGACGACGATGCCCTGGCGGTAGAGGCGCCCGAGGTCGCGCTCGCGCCGGTCGCCCATCGGCGCCGGCCGCTCCAGGCCCGCCAGGCGCCGGATGCCGACCACGATCAGGTAGGCGGCGCCGAGGTACTTGACGACGTCGAAGGCCACCGCCGAGGAGGCGAGCAGCGCCGAGAGCCCGACCGTCGCCGCCACCACGTGGACGATCGTGCCGGTCGTGATCCCCGCCACCGACGCGAGCCCGGCGCGCCTGCCGTGCGAGACGCTCTGCGTGACGACGTAGAGCACCGCGGGCCCCGGCACGACGAGGAGCAGGAGCGCGGCGCCGGTGAAGAGCGCGAGGCGGGAGGGGTCAGGCACCAGCCTTGAACCTGGCGGCTTCCTCGGAGCCGCCCGTGGCGTCGCCCGCGCTGTAGGAGTGGGCGCCGGCTCCGGCGAGCTTGCCGGCGTCGACGATCAGGTACTCCTCCCGGATCGGGCGGCCCTCGAACCAGCACTCGAGGATCTCGCGGACGCCGGCGGCGTACCGAGCCTGTGCGGAGAGGCTCGTGCCGGAGGTGTGGGGGGTCATGCCGTGATGAGGCATCGTCCGCCAGGGATGGTCCTGCGGCGCGGGCTGGGGGAACCAGACGTCGCCCGCGTAGCCCGCGAGCTGGCCGGTCTCGCAGGCCCGCGCGACCGCGTCGGGATCGCAGATCTTGCCGCGGGCGGTGTTGACGAGATACGCGCCTCGCTTCATCTGGCCGATCAGCTCGGCGTCGAAGAGGTGCTCCGTTTCCGGATGGAGGGGCGCGTTGATCGACACCACGTCGCACACGCGAACCAGCGACTCGACGTCCGGGTGGTAGGTGACGCCCAGCTCCTTCTCCACGTCGTCCGGCAGCCGGTGCCGGTCGGTGTACTGCAGCCCGACCTCGAACGGCTTCAGCCGCCGCAGCACCGCGGAGCCGATGCGGCCGGCGCCGACGACCCCGACCTGCATGCCTTCCAGGTCATAGGAACGCGAGGCGCAGTCGGCGATGTTCCAGCCGCCCTCGACGACCCACTGGTAGGAAGGGATGTAGTTGCGGACGAGGGCGAGGACCATCATCACCACGTGCTCGGCGACGCTGATGCTGTTGCAGTAGGTGACCTCGACAACCGTCACGCCGCGCTCGATCGCCGCCTGGAGGTCGACGTGATCCGAGCCGATTCCGGCCGTCACCGCCAGCTTCAGGTTCGGGGCCTTGGCGATCCGCTCCGCGGTCAGGTACGCGGGCCAGAAGGGCTGCGAGATCACGACGTCCGCACCCGGGAGCTCCTGCTCGAAGGCAGAGTCGGGCCCGTCCTTGTCGGAGGTGACCACGAGCCGGTGGCCGGCGTCCTCGAGGAATTTGCGCAGCCCGAGCTCGCCCGACACGCTGCCGAGCAGCTCGCCGGGCGTGAAGTCGATCGCCTCGGGAGTCGGCGTGGTCTGCCCGTCGTAGTAATGGTCGATCTGCGGAATGTCGTCCCGGGCGTAGGCCGGCGGATACCCGGTGACGGGATCGTCGTAGAGGACGCACAGGATGGTCGCCATCGTTTCCTTCCTTCCCTCGCGTATGGAGCGTCGCTTAAGGCTATGGTGAATCGATGGTGAGCGCCGGGGTCCACCGGCTGGTGGTCGTCGGCGTGGCCACGTGCTGGGGAGTGGTCGCAGCTGTCTGGATCGCTGGGGCGATCTACAACGTCTCGCGGGGACCGGGGGCGAGGACGAGAGCGGCGGCCGTCACGCGCCTGCCGGTCGTCATCGTGGCGCTGGCCGCCTGGCTGCTCCTCCGGCTCATCCCCGGACCGGACTGGGGTTCGCTGACGGTCGGAACGCTCTGGGTCCGCGTCCCCGGCCTGGTGATCCTGGTGAGCTCGACCATCTTCACGCTCTGGGCCCGCGCCGCGCTCGGCACGATGTGGAGCGGGTCGCCCACGGTCAAGGCCGGGCACCGGCTTCGCACCGACGGCCCGTACGCCGTGACGCGCCATCCGATCTACACGGGGCTGCTCGGGATGCTGCTCGGCACCGTCCTCCTGGTCGGGCTTGGGCGCTGGCTCGTGATCTTCCCGCTCGCTCTCCTCTTCGCCGAGCTGAGGATCCGCACGGAGGAGCAACTGATGCTCGCGACCTTCCCGGAGGCGTACCCCGACTATCGCCGGCGAGTGCCTCAGTTGGTTCCCCGACTGCGCCGCGTGCGCTCATGAGCCGGGTCAAGCGCTGACTGCGGCGGATCGGGATCGCGCTGGCGGTCCGGTTTGCCCGTGCGACCAGGGCTCCGTTTTCCCGGCGCCACGGACCGGGAAGCGCCGCCCTGCTTTACTTCCGTGCCCGTGCGCCCCGACGACCTCTACGAGCTCCGCTGGGCCGACGATCCGCGCCTCTCGCCCGACGGGCGGACTGTTGCGTACGTCGCCTGGCGTCTCGACCGCGAGGCGAACGACTACGCGGCCGCGATCTGGCTGGTTCCGCTCGACGGGGGCGAGCCGCGGCAGCTGACCCGCGGGGAGAAGATCGACGCCGCTCCGCGCTGGTCGCCCGACGGCCGCCGGCTCGCGTTCGTGTCGAACCGCGAGACGAAGGCGAAGCAGCTCTACGTCCTGCCGGTCGAGGGCGGCGAGGCGCAGCGGCTGACCGAGCTCGACGAGGACGTGAGCGAGGCAGTCTGGTCGCCGGACGGCACGCGGATCGCCTTCTCGGCGAGGGTGCGCGACCCCGCCTACCAGGAAGAGGACGACAAGCGGCGGAGCCCGCGGCGCTTCCTGCGACTCCAGTACAAGCTCGACGACGAGGGCTGGACCGGCGACCGCCGGCGGCACCTCTTCGTGGCGCCCGCCGACGGCTCGGCGCCGCCGGCGCAGCTCACCCACGGCGACTTCGAAGACCAGTACCCCGCGTGGTCGCCCGACGGGAAGCGAATCGCATTCACCTCGGCCCGGCAGGACGACTGGGACATCGAGCTGCTGAGCGACCTCTACCTCGTGGACGCCGACGGCGGCGAGCCCGAGCCGCTGACTCACGGCGAAGGGTGGTGCGTGGCGCCCTCCTGGTCGCCCGACGGCACCGCGATCGCCTGCCGGTTCGTCCCGGGCGGCTGGGACATGCCCCGGCACGGCCAGATCGCAGTCGTCGACGCGGGCAGCGGCGAGCTGCGGCTGCTGACCGAGTCGCTCGACCGGAACTGCGCCCCGTACCCCGACATCCGCGAGCCGGTCTGGGACGAAGGCTCGCTGCTGTTCGTGGCCGAGGACGGCGGATACAACCTGCTCTGCCGCGTCGCCGCGGACGGGACCGGCTCGCCGGAGCCCGAGCTTCCCGATGTGTGGGTGACCTCGTTCGACTGCGCCGCCGGGAGGGTCGTCCACGCGGCGACCACGCCGACGTCGCCGTCCGAGATCTACGCCGGCGACCGACGCCTGACCGAGGTGACCGAGCCGTTCGCGAGCGCCGTCGAGCTGGTCGAGCCCGAGCGGTTCACGGCCGTCTCGGAGGACGGATCCGAGGTCGAGGCCTGGGTGATGCGCCCGGCCGGCTTCGAGCCCGGGCGGCGCTACCCGCTGCTGCTTGAGATCCACGGCGGCCCGTTCTCGCAGTACGGCAACAAGTTCCTCGACGAGTTCCAGGTCTATGCGCGCGCGGGCTACGCCGTCGTCTACGCGAACCCGCGCGGGTCCTCCGGCTACAGCGAGGAGTGGGGGCGCGCCATTCGCGGGCCGGTCGAAGGCGGCCCCGGCTGGGGCACCGCGCGACTACGACGACCTGATGGCCGTCGTCGACGAAGCGCTGGAGCGCTTCGACTTCGTCGATCCCGATCGGCTCGGCGTGCTCGGTGGCTCGTACGGCGGCTACATGACGACCTGGATCGTGAGCCACACCGACCGCTTCCAGGCGGCCTGCTCGGAGCGCTCGGTGAACAACTTCGTCCTCGAGGGCGGGTCGGCCGACATCGGCTGGGCGTTCAAGGCGATCATCGGCGCGCACTGGTGGGAGGCGCCCGACGCCTATCGCCAGGTCTCGCCTTCGACCTACGCCGCGAACATCACGACGCCGCTCCTGATCCTCCACTCCGAGGAGGACCTGCGCTGCCCGATCGGCAACGCCGAGGACCTGTTCGCGATCCTGCGCCTGCGCAAGCAGGACGTCGAGCTCGTCCGCTTCCCGGCCGAGTCGCACAACCTCAGCCGCTCCGGCTCGCCGGCGCACCGGATGATGCGCTTCGAGGCGATCCTCGACTGGTTCGAGCGCAAGCTCGGCTCGGGCCCGGCCGGGCCCCGTGAGGAGCGCGCTACCGCCGCTCGAGCCTGAGCACGTCCGGCCGGTGGTAGTGGCCGGCGGGGTCGAAGCGCTGGCGCTCCTCGTACAACCGCTGCGGGTCGAGCTCGGCGATGAGGATGCCCTCCTCGTCCCAGAGCGGGCCGGCCAGGTAGGCGCCGTCGGGGCCGAGGATCGCCGAGCCGCCGCGGCCCATCAGCTCGTCGCCTTCCGCGAGCTGGACGTCGTCCGGGTAGCTCGAGGCGCGCTGGAAGACGCAGCAGGAGAGGACGAACGCGCGCGACTCGCGGGCGATGTGCTTGAGCGAGTCGTGCCAGTCCTCGCTGTCGTCGGCGGTCGGCGCCAGGTAGATCTCGATGCCGCTCTCGTAGAGCGCGAAGCGCGCGAGCGGCATCAGGTTCTCCCAGCAGATCAGCCCGCCGACGCGGCCGACCTCCGTCTCGACCGCGCCCAGCCCGCCGCCGTCGCCCTGGCCCCAGACCAGCCGCTCGTGGTTGGTAGGCACCAGCTTCCGGTGGTGGAGCGCGAGCGCGCCGTCGGGCCCGTAGAGGAGCAGCGCGTTGTAGATCGTGCCGCGGTCGAGCTCGTTCGCGCCGACGGCCAACCAGATCCCTCGCTCACTTGCGATCGAGCCGAGGCGGTCGGAGGCAGGGCCCGGGATCTCGACCGAGGACTGCGCGAGCTTCGCGTAGACGCCCGTCGCGTCCTGCCCCGCGGCGAGGTAGCGCGCCCAGCGGTTCGACGGGTAGGCCGGGATGAACGCCTCCGGGAAGAGCACCAGCTTCGCGCCTTTGCCCGCCGCCTCGGCAGCGACCTGGTCGATGCGGTCGATGGTCGCGTCGAGGTCGAAGACCACAGGCTCGACCTGCGCGCAAGCGACGGTGACGGGCTTCTGCACGGCGCGGAATCCCTCAGGACTGCTCTTGCAGCAGGCGGTAACCGCCGCCGTGGAACAGCAGCGGCTGCTTGTCCGGCGTCATGTCGAGGGCCTGCACCTCGCCGATGAAGATGACGTGGTCGCCGGCCTCGTGACGCGCGGCGAGGGTGCAGTCCAGATGCCCCGCGACGCCGTCGATGATCGGGCAGCCGGTCACGTCTACCCAGTGCGAGATGTCCCGGAAGGAGTCCGGCCCCTTGGGGCGGTCCTTGGAGGAGAAGAAGCGGGAGATCGGCTCCTGGTCGGCGGCGAGGACGTTGACCGCGAAGTGCCCGTGGCCCTCGATCGCGTCGCTGCCCTCGGTGCCTGCGATCACGCAGATCAGCACGAGCGGGGGGTCGAGCGAGACGGACGTGAACGAGTTTGCGGTCATCCCGTAGGCGTGCTCGCCGATGCGTGACGTGATCACCGTGACCCCGGTCGCGAAGCTGCCGACCGCCTGCCTGAACTCCTGGCCGCTAAAGGTGGTGCGACCCGTGGTCTGTCGCTCCATCGTCGCGGTCACCTGTTAGACGCCGCCGCCCTGCTCCAGCCGCTGCTTGATGACGCTGTCGAAATCCCCGGTCGTGCCGAGAGAGCCCGCGACGAGCTTCTGGAACGTGTCTCGCTGCAGCGCGAGCAGGGTGACGTCGGTCAGCGCGCGTGCGGTGGCCTCGCGCGGCGTGTCGCGCAGGATCGCGACCTCCCCGAAGAACTGGCCGTCGCTCAGCGTGTCGAGCTCGACCGTCGATCCGTCGGCCTCCTCACGCTCGACGCCGACCTCGCCCTTGATGATGATGAAGATCTTGTCCGCGGGAGCGCCCTGGCGCACGATGATCTCGCCCGCGGCGACGTTGACGGGCTGCAGCTCGCCGGTGAAGCCGAGCGCCTGCTGGCGCGGTAGGCCGGTGAACACGCTGTAGACCACCTCGCGCTTGAAGTCGAGGCCGAACTCCTCGTCGCTGGAACCTCCTCCCGCGGTGTTGTCGATGAACTGGATCTGCGTCGGGGTGATGCGGAAGAAGGAGATGTTGGTGGTCTTCCCGCTGCTTTGCGCTTCCGGGAACTTCTCGGCGAACATGCGGGCGACCTCGACGATCTCCGACGCGTTGAGCATCACGCGGCACTCGCCCGTGCCCTGGACGCCCTTCGTCTTCGACCAGTCCTCCGCGTAGTCGTCCACCGTGAACGAGACCACGGGGTTCTGGGCGACCTGCTTGGCCGTGGTCGTCTCCGGGCGCGTCCAGAAGTACAGCTGCGGGCCCGAGTTGACGAACAGCAGCGTCGCGGCGTGAGGCACGCCGGTCGGCGACGCCGTCGCCAGGGTCAGCGTCCGGTGCTCGCCGAGATAGTCGAGCACGTGCTGCGGGACGGTTATCGGAGCGGCTTCGGTGCTCATCGATCTCCTCTCAGAATGACTTCCATCCCGGCCTGATGAGGCCGAGCATCGATGCGATTCGGATGCGCTGCATCTCGTTGGTGCCCGAGTATATGGGCGCCCCGACGGCCGCTCGAAGCTCCTTTTCGAGGCCCGCCTCTCGCATGTATCCGCGCCCACCGAAGATCTGCACGGCGGCCAGCGCCGACGCGAGGTTCGCCTCGCTCGTCACCAGTTTGGCCATGGCGATCTCGGTGACCACGCTCCTGCCCCGCGAGACCTTCTCCGCCGTGTCGTAGAGGTGCTTGCGAGACGTCTCGACGCCGAGCTTCTGGTCGACGATCTTGCCCGCGATGTACTGGTTCGAAGCGATCGGCTCGCCGAACTGCGTACGCGTCTTGGCGAACTTGATGCACTCCTCGAGCCGGCGCTGCATCTCCCCGACCATCATCGTGAAGATGCAGAGGATCTCCCAGGTCATCACGTGCTCCATCATGAAGAACGAGCCGCCAGGCTTGCCGATCAGGTTCTCCTTCGGCACGCGGCAGTCGCTGAAGTCGATCGAGCCGATCGGTGACGTGTTCAGCCCCATCTTCGGAATCGGGTCGCTGACGTCGATGCCGGGAGTGTCCGTCTCGACGACGAAGGCGCTGATGCCGGTGGCGCCGGCCTCGGGGTCGGTCGTCGCATAGACCGTGATCAGATCGGCCACCGGGCCGCTCGTACAGAACGCCTTCTTGCCGTTGATGACGTAGGAGTCGCCGTCCTCGGTCGCCATCGTGGACATGGCCGTCGCGTCCGACCCGGCGTCCGGCTCGGAGATCGCGTGCGCGCTGATCAGCGACCCCTCGATCAGTTTCCTCAGGTAGCGCTCCTTGAGCTCGTCCGAGCCGAAGCGCTCGATCGGGATCACCATGCTGACCATCTGGGTCGCCAGGGTGAAGAGCAGGCCCGCGTCGCGGCAGCCGTGGCCCAGGTGCTCCAGCACGTAGACCATCGTGAGCGCGTCCTGCCCCTGCCCGCCGTAGGCCGGATCGTAGGGCAGGCCGATCACTCCGGTCTCGCGGAGCAGATCCCACTTCTCGCGTGAGAAGACGCTGTTGGCGTCGTCCTCGATGTGACCCTCGTTGAGCCTCTCGAAGTACGGGTCGAGGGACTTCCTCAGCGCCTTCTGCTCGTCAGTCCAGCCTTCCATCTCAGTACGCGGACGTCTCTTCCTTGCTGAAGTCGTGATGCTCGTCGCCCTGCAGCGCCGGCGTGAACATGCACACGAGCCGCAGGTCCTCGTTCTCGCCCCCGAGGAGATAGTGCGGGTCACGGTTGTCGAGCGCGTACATCGTGCCGACCTCGATCGGGTGCTCGGTGCCGTCCATCTCGATGACCGAGCCCTTGCCCTCGATGCAGTAGCAGGCCTCGAGGTGGTTCTTGTACTCGATCAGCGACTTCGTGCCGGCGCGGACGATCGTGTCGGTCACCGTGTAACCCATGCCGTCCGCCTCGAGCAGGAAGCGGCGGCTGAGGCCGTTGCCCCACTCGACGGTCTTTACCTCCGACAGCTTGCGAATGAGCATTGCTACCTCCTCGTTGCGTGGTTTGTCACTCGGCCGGCCTCGCAGCCGCCAGCTGGGGAGCCGCTCCCAGCTCGACGAGCAGAGACTGGAAATCCTCGACGACGTCGCGGCCACCGGCCAGCGCGTCCGCGACGCAGGCGACACAGGCGCTGCCCACGATCGCCGCGTCGGCACCGACGGCTCCGAGGGCCTCGATGTCGCTCTTGGTCTTGACGCCGAAGCCGACGGCGATCGGCACGTTCGTGCGCTCGCGCAGGGTCGCGAGGACCGGCGCCAGCGCGCTGTGATCGGGGGGCCCGACCGTCCCGCTCTTGCCGTACGCCGACACCAGGTAAATGTAAGCCGTGCCGTTGTCGGCCGCCTCCTCGATGACCGGGGGCTCCGAGCTCGAATAGCACGTGGTCACGATCGGCTGTCCGACCGCGAGCGCGGTCTCGTACAGCGAGGGACGCAGACGCGGCGGCATGCCGTGGACGAGCAGGCCGTCGGCGCCCGCTCCGTGCACCCGCTCGAGGAACTCCTGGAGCGGCAGTTTCTTGATCGAGTAGCTCCAGTCGGCCAGCAGCGCGATCTTCAGGTGCGAGAGCTGCGGGCGAACGCTCTCGACGAAGCCGAGGACGGTGTCCAGATCGACGCCGTCGGCCAGCGCGCGGTCGGCCGATTCGCGGATGACCGGACCGTCGCTGGGCGAGTTCGGGAAGGGCACCGCGAGCTCGAGGCAGTCCACCCGCAAGTGGTCCAGCCGGAGGACGAGCTCTTGCAGCACGTCGATGGGCGGATCGCCGGCATTCAGGAACACCGCCAGGCCCGGCCGCCCGGAAGGCGGCTCGGCGAAGAAGCCGGCGCTCATGCCGGCGGTGCCCCGGCCGTGGCGTGAGCGCGCATCCGCTCGATCAGTCGCTCCGGCTCGCCGCTTCCCATCGTCTCGGCGGCAAGCTCGAGCGCCGCGGGCCAGTCGTCGGCCACACCGCCGTTGATGGCCAGGGCGGACGCGTTCAGCTTGATGCTCTCGATTGCCGCTGTCGGGCCCTCCCCGCCGATCAGCGCGAGGAAATTGGGGACCGTGTCGTCGAGATCCTCGACCGGCAGCAGATCGTCGAACGAGCCGGCGCCGAGGCCGAGCTGGCGCGGGTCGAGCGTGAACTCCTCGTCGCGGCCGCTGTCGTAGACGTGGCTCTCCACGATGCTCAGCAGCTCGTCGACGCCGAGCTCGTTGGAGCAGATCCAGTAGCGCTTGCTGGGATCTCCGGCGACGAGCTGGCGGAACGTGGGCAGCACCGAGTGGTCGGAGACGCCGGTGATCTGCGTCGTGACCGGGATCGCGGCCAGAAACGGGCCGATCACGTTGAAGAACCGCCCGACTGTCTTCATGCCGAAGGGCAGGATCGCCCGCGCGAGCAGCCGGAGCTCCTTCGGGTAGACGAACGCGCCGCAGCAGGCGATGCCGTAGGTCTCGAGCATCTCCTCGTTCTGCTCGTTGGACGTCGTCAGCTGGATGCCGAGGCGGTCGAGCAGGTCGACCGACCCGGTGCGGCTCGCGTAGGCGCGAGACCCGGTCTTGATCACGCGCGCGCCCATCGCCGCGGCCACGAAGGCCGAGGCCGTCGAGAGGTTGAACGTGCTGGGCCCGCCTCCGGTCCCGACGATGTTGACCGTCGGCTGCGGCGGCGGGTCGGGCTGCGGGTTTCGCTCCCGGAGCGAGCTCAGGAGCGAGCTCACCGAGGCGCCGTCCGGCAGGTGCGACGTCAGCGACGACGAGATCGCAAGCGCCTCGCCCGCGGCCAGATCGCCGCTCCCGAGCCGGTCCCAGAAGTCGCCCCAGACCGCTTCCGAGATGGGGTAGCTCTGGGTGACGAGCGCCTCGAGCGCCTCCGACGGAGACTTCTTAGGCACTCGCCTTCGCCTGGTCCACGTACGTCTTGATCGCGTCCACGGTGCGGAAGCTCTCGGGGCCGAGCTGCGACTCGTCGACGCTGACGTCGAACTCGGTCTCCAGCCACGCGACCACCTGGAGCAGGCCGAGGCTGTCGACGACGCCTCCGGTCAGGAGGTCGAAGTCGGAGTCGAGCTCGTCGACCGAGACATCGGGCATGAACTCGTCGACGATGAACTGCTTGATCTTCTGCGTGGTCTCATCCATTTGCGTGCGTCATCTCCTCCAGCTGCGCAAGAACGCGCTTGCGGTCGACTTTTCCGGTGGACGTCTTCGGCAACGGGTCTGTGCCGATCTCGATCGTTGACGGCATCTCCGTCCGCGCCAGCCTACTGGCGCAGTGCTTCCTCAGCCCGAGGCTGTTGAGCTTGCTGCCTTCCTCCCGCCGGACGGCGGCATGCAGGCGCTTGCCGGCGAGCTCGTCCTCCACGGCGATGACGGCGACCTCGACCACCTCGGGGTGCTCCTGGATCGCCTGCTCGACCACCTGGGTGCTGACCCGGACCCCGCGGACCTTGACGTAGAAGTCGGCGCGGCCCTCGAGCGTGAGCGTGCCGTCGTCGTGACGGCGGACGATGTCGCCGGTTCGGTACCAGATCGTCTCGCCGGTCTCGGCGTCGGCCTGCGGGACGAACCGTTCGAGGTTGAGCTCCGCGTTCAGGTAGCCACGGGTCTGGAACGGCGTCGACACGAGCAGCTCGCCCGTGCCGGAGCCTTCGAGGAACGCGTCGTCCTCGGTCTTGATCAGCGTGCGCACGCCCGGCAGCGGCTGGCCGACGGGCACGTTGGCGGGAACGTCACCCTCGGCCAGGCCCTGGAACCGGTGGATCAGGCTGTCGTTCGTCTCGGTGCAGCCGTAGATGTTGTAGAAGTCGGCGTTCGGGAAGAGCCCCGGCAGCGCCTCGAGGGAGGTCGCCGGGATCTTGTCCCCGGTCGTGATCACGTGCTTGACGCTCGGGAAGGTGCTGCCGTCCTCGCGCGAGACGTCGATCAGCAGCCGGTAGAGCATCGGCACCGCCTGGAGGACGTTGACCTGGTTTGCCGTCACGAGGTCGGCGAGATAGTCGGCCTGCGTCGCCCGGTCCTGGTCGACGAGTGCGACGCAACCGCCGTGCTTGAGCGTCGTCCAGATGTCGAGCAGGCAGAGGTCGAAGTTGAGCGGCGCGTAGTTGGCGACGACGACGCCCGGGCCGATGTCGAACTGCTCCGCGGCCCAGTCCGTGAAGCGGTCCACGGCTCCCGCGGGGAGGGGCACGATCTTCGGCAGGCCCGTCGAGCCCGACGTCGTCAGCATGAACGAGACCTCGTCGGCGCCCTCGGCCGGGGGCCAGTGGGAGGGCTCGTTCGCGGCCACCTGGGGCTCCTGGATCGCGCGCAGGCTCGCGCTCTCGCTGCGCGGGCCGTGGGGCTCCAGCACGCGGCTCGCGCCTCCTTGCGCAAACAGCCTCGAAAGCGTCTCGGGCGCGAGCTCGACCGACGGGAGCAGAAACGGGCGCTGCGCGCGGAGGCAGGCGAGGACGAGCGCGATCGCCTCCGGCGACTTCCGCGCGCGGAGGCCGACGGGGAGACCCGCTGGGAGGTCCGCCTTCTCGATCTCGGCGTAGGCGATGTCCACCATCTGGCCGAGCTCGCCGTAGCTGATCGTCTCGCCTTCCCAGATCAGTGCCGGAGACTCCGGCGCGTGCGCTGTGAAGTGGTCGTAGAGCGTCTTGGTCATCTGACTGGTGCTCCTGTTCCGAGCGCGGCGCGATGCTGCTCGAACTCGTCGACCCAGCCCTGGACGCTGCCGCTGCGCAGCAGTCCCGTGCCGATCAGCAGCCCCTTGAAGCCGGCGGCGATCAGCTCCGCGCCGACCCTGGGATCGGTGATCGCGCTGGCGCTGACCGGACAGGGTGTCCCCGTGCGGAGTGCGGGCTCGAGCATGGCGCGGCTGACGTCGATGTCGCCGGCGTCGCGCTCCTGGTTGCGGATTTGCTTGTTGTTGATTGCGACGATGCACTGCTCGGGGTGGGTCACGCGGCCGAGCTCGTCCTCGTCGATGACCTCGACGAACGGAGTGAGGCCGTGACCGAGCGTGATGTCGATCAGCTTCTGGAGCGCGGTCTTCGGCAGGATCTGGGCGGTCAGCAGGATCGCCGAGGCCCCCATCTCGACCGCATCGGCGATCTGCTTCTCGCGCGTGATGAAGTCCTTCTTCAGGAGCGGAAGCGCGGTCAGCTCCGCGACATCGCGCAGCATCTGGTCGTCTCCGCCGAACCAGCGGCCGGTGACGACCGAGATGCAGGGCGCTCCGGCTGCGGTGTACTCGGCGACGAGCTCCGGGATCGTCCGCTCGCCCATCAGCTCCTCGCCCTCGCCGGTGCGGCGCTTGATCTCCATGATCACCGGCAGGCGGGCGGTGAGCAGAGCGTCGACGAAACGGCCGTTGGTCATGCCGATGCCTTCCACGCGCCGCAGATCGCGCCGACCTTCTCGGCGCTCACCTTGCCGTCGGCCCCGCGCGCGTTCGTGTCGACGTCGATCCCGAGATAGCGCGGGTGCGTGGTGAGCGTCGCGTACCGGTCCCGGTTCTCGGCGGAGATGCCCCCGGCGAGCAGGAACGGCCGGGTGAGGCCCTCGGCGAGCGACACGACGCGGTCGGGGTCGAGCGTCAGCCCGGTGCTGCCGACGCGGCCGTCCTCGGAGACCGCGTCAAAGAGGAAGACGTCCACGCCCGCTTTCTCGTAGCCGCCGATCAGGCGTTCCTCGATGCAGTCGTCGCCACGGACGTGCAGGACTTTGATCACGCGCACCTCGGGCGCGATCCCCTTCACCGCCCGCACGAAGCCGGGGGTCTGGTACCCGTGCAGCTGCACCCAGTGCACCTGCAATCCGTTGAGCGCCTCGCGAACCGCGTCGACGTCCTTCAGGAACGTCACGAGCACCGGGGCGAGCCGCCCGGTAGCCGCAGCCGCGGTACCGAAGCCGCGCCAGGTCTCCAGCGGCAGGTCGGCCGGGCCGCCCGGCACGCCGTACCAGAGGCCCACGAAATCGACCCGCTGACCGGCGAGCAGGTCGATCTCCGCCGGCTCGGTGATGCCGCACACCTTGATGCGCGTCCCCTGCTCGGCGCTCGCCAGCCGATCGTCGAGGTCGGCCATGTCCGCGATCGGTGTGGGCATCGTCCTCTTGCGGTCTAGCGCGCGGCCAGACCGGTGGCTCCGATCCCGATATTGGCGCCGGCCTGCGTCGAGCCGATGAACGTCAGCCCGCCGGTCGCGGTCCGCCGGTACGCGTCGATGTGGCTCGCGTTCCCCGGGCCCACCTTCGGCGCCAGCACGTACAGGAACGTGCTGTCGCGGCTGAACGCGGCGTCCGTACGGGCAAACTCGCCCGGCCGCGAAGCGGCGGGTGGGCTCAGTGCCGTCAACGTGCCGCCCGAGCCCAGGCGGAAACGCGTCACCGGGGCCGGGTGCCCCGCGCCGGTGTTGACGAGGTAGGCATACCGGCCGTCAGTCGAGACGACGACCCAGCAGGGAAGGATCCCGCCGGAAGGCTTGGTGTCGATCGCGGTCACGCCGCCCGAGTCGGTGACCTTGTACGTCGAGACCGACCCGTCGACATTCCCTGCAGGGCTGCGGATTTGCGACACGACCGCGTGGCCCTTGTTGTCGAACGCGAAGCCGAACGGCAGAGCGTCGCTGGTCGGATGCGCGACCGCCGGGCCGGCTTTGCCGTTCGAGCCGACCACGAAGGTGTCGATTCGACCGGGAGGCCCGGTCACCATGAAGCCCGCGGCGAGCTCCGTCACGACGATCACCTTCCCGTTGGGCTTGAAGTCCATCGCGCGCGGGTCCGCGGAGTGATCGGGCGGAGCCGCGTTCGCGAGCGGCCGCGACGATCCGATGGGCGACAGCTTGCCGCTCGAGGAGATACGCAGGCCGTAGATGTTCCCGGTGGTGCCGTTGGAATTCTCGGTGGCGACGTTGAGGACGTAGAGCAAGTTGGCGTGGAGGGCCAGGCTCTCGGGCATCTTGCCGCCGGAAGAGACCTGACTGACCCGCTTCAGGCCGGAGGCCGTCTTGCGGAAGGAGGTGACGGTGTCGCTGCCCGCGTTGACAGCGGCCACGAACCTCCCGTTCTTCGACACGACGACCGCAGTCTGCGAGTCAAGGATCGGACAGCCGGGCCCGCAACCGACGCTCTGCGTGCTGCCCTTGCCGCCGGTGTGCACGGTCTGGCGCTTCTTGAGCTTTCCGTTGGCGAAGCGGTTGAAGACGACGACGGAGTTGCCGCCGGGGGCGTTGGTCTGCGTATAGACCGCTCCGACGACGCGGTTGGCCCCCGTGCTCGCGCCGGCTCCCGGCTCGGCGAGCACCCACAAGCCCAGGAAGCACAGACCGGCAGCGACGCCGGCTACCACCAGCCACGATCTGGCTGCCAACTGAGAACGCAACTGTGTGACCACGCACATCCCCTCTCGGTTTGACCGCGAGCCTCGACTCTACAACGCCTCCGAGGGGCATTGCTAGGCGAGATCGACCTGCCGGCGGACCGGCAGGTCGATCTTCCTCGCCTTCGTGTTGGAGCGCTAGTTGCCGGCCAGCCCGGTGACACCAACGCCCATGGCCGGGTCGGCGGGCGTCGAGCCGATGTACGTCAGGCTGCCGTCGTGGTGGCGCCGCCACATGTCGATGTGGCTGGGCGGCCCGGGACCGACCGATGGAGCCAGGACGTAGACGTACCTGCCGCCACGGCTCATGTCGATGTCGGTCTGGGCGAAGTCGCCCGCGTGCTCGGCCGGCGCCCCCACGGGGGTCAGCGTGCCGTCGTGGCCGAGCCGGAAGCGAGTCGTCCGAGCCGGGTCAGCGCCGGCACCCGTGTTGACGACGTACGCGACCTTGTTGTCCTTCGAGATCGAAACCCAGCACGGCAGGGCTCCGCCCGAGGACACGGTGTTGATCGGCGTGACGTTCCCCGAGTTGCTGACCACGTAGCTCGACACCGACCCGATCGCGTGCAGTGCCAGGTCGTGGATGTTCGACACGACGAGGTGGTTGTTGCTGTCGAACGCGAAGCCGAACGGGAGCAGATCGCTCGACGGATGAGAGATCCCCGGCCCGGCCTTGTCGTGCGAACCGACCACGAACGTGACGATCTTGCCGGGAGGCCCCATCGAGAACGGGAAGCCGCCGCTGAGCTCCGTCACGACGATCACCTTGCCGTTCGGCTTGAAGCCGATGGCGCGCGCGTCAGCGGAGTGATCCGGCAGCGACGCATCGGGAAGTGGCTGCGACGAGCCGATCGGCGTCAGCTGGCCGTTGCTGGAGACACGGTAGCCGTAGATATTGCCGAAGGTGCCGTTGCTGTTCTCCGTGGCGACGTTGAGCACGTAGAGCACGTTGCCGTTGAGCGCAAGGCTCTCGGGCATGTCTCCACCGGACGGCACATGGCCTACGAGCTCGAGCCCGGAGTGCGTCTCGCGGAAAGAGCTGACCGTGTCGCTGCCCGCGTTGACTGCGAACACGAGCTTCTCGTTCTCCGAGACCACGACCGCGTTCTGGGAGTCCAGGATCGGGCAGCCGGGCCCGCAGCCGACGCTCTGAGTGCTGCCGAGGCCGCCCGTGGCCACGGCTTGGCGCTTGACGAGCTTCCCGTTCCTGAAGCGGTCGAAGACGACCACCTTGTTGCCGGCGGGGTTGTTGGTCTCGGTGTAGAACGTCCCGCGCGGATGATGGTGGCCGCCCGGGTGATGCCATGCCGTGCTCGCGCCGGCCATGCCGGCCGCGAGCACCAGCACGCAGGCCAAGCCCAGGCCGGCGGCGACGACCGTGAGCGTAAGCCGCGCTCTGGCCGTCATCTGATGGCGCAAGTGAGTCACCACAGTGAATCCCCTCCCCTGTCGAGGCACGACGTCCCCGAATCTACGATTGCCTATTTGAGAGTTACCATACTCTGGCGCGAAGCACAATGTCCGGCCGCCGCCCGGGCCTTTAGTCAGGCGAACGCGGCCTCGCGCCTGGCCGCCTCGAGATCGACGGGACTGCACAGGGCCTGCAGAGCAGGCAGCTGCTCGAGAGCCGCCGCCCGGCCGGCGGCCAGGAACAGGTCCGCGAGCTGGAAGTCGCGCCAGTCCGCCGGGCCGAAGCGCGGGGTGACGACGACGTCCGCGAGCTCGGCGTGGCGGGCGGCCGTGTCGAGCTGGCTGAGGTCCATGACCTCGAAGAGCGTGTCGAGCATGTTCTTGCGCTTGGCCTTCGCCGGCTCGTCTGCCTCCTGCTTCGGCGCATCGGGCCATTCTTCGAGCGTCTCGGCGCCCAGGAGGTTCACCGACAGGACGACGTCGGCGCCGTCCTCGATCACCGCGGCCGTGGGGACCGGCACGAGCGCGATCGCGTCGACCAGGCGGTGGCCTTCGCGCTCGAGCGGGGGGAACACGCCCGCAACCGCCAGCGCGGCCAGAAGCGCCTCCCATAGCGGGCCTTTCCGCTGCGCCGTAGCGCCACGGTCGGTCAGGTCGACGGCCATGATCACGAGCGGGATGACCGTGTGCGAGAAGAAGCGCTGCTCGGTGGCCTCCTTCAGCATCCCCGTCAGCTCCTCCGCGCCCCCTGCCCCGCCCCCGAATGCGCCGCCGAAGAGCTTGCCGAGCCGCTCGTCGTTGAAGGTCTTGCGAAACCGCTCATAGGTCTCCTGCGCGCTGTAGCCGAGCGCGACATGGGTCGCGACGAAGCCCCCGATGCTGCTGCCGCCGGCGAAGTCGACGGTGTAGCCGGCCTCCTCGAGCACCTGGAGCACCCCCACGTGCGCGTAGCCCTTGGCGCCGCCTGCCCCGAGCGCCACCCCGAGCTTCGTCCGCGTCAGGTGGCGCGCCACCCAGGCCAGGTCGGCGTCGGCCAGCGGGAACTCCTGCTGCCGTGGGCAGTCGCGGACGACGCGCTTTAGGAACTCGAGCGACCAGGCCCGGCTCGCCTGGCGCGCCTCGTCGCTGACGAGGATCACCTCGAGGTTGCGGCCTTCCGCGGCCGCGGCGACACGGCCGAGCCGCTCCGCCTCGTCGGCGTTCCCGGCCAGTGCGACCACGCGATCCAGCTCGTTGAGCATCACTGCGAGGTTCTCGGGCTCGAGGTCGCCCGGAATCAGGACGGTGGCGCTCTCGGACGCGAGGTCGTCGGATGCCGTCAGCGCCCCGGCGAACGAGAGCGAGCGGTCGAGGAAGGTCACCTCGCGCGTGGAGGCGGTCTGCGCGGCGGCGACGAGCGGCCCGACCACGCTCGCCAGCGACTCGCCGGCGACGAGGCCGACCTCCTCTCCGCCACGATCGGCCGCGCTGCGCACGCTGCCGCTGAAGAGAGCCGCGCTGCGGGCACTCGCGCGGAAGAGGCGCTCGCGCTGGCTCTGGATGACGTTGATCAGGATCTGCGGGAAGCGGCGCGCCAGGCTGATGAGATCCTCCGCGTCGAGCTCGAGCGCCGACGTGTGCATGCTCGCCACCACGGTCGCCGTCCGCTCCTTTCCGGTGATCGCGTCCTGGGCGCCGATCACGTCTCCCTTGCGCATGCGGAGCACGATGTCCTCGCCGCCTGCCGTCACCGCGGCCGTCCAGCTGACCAGGCCTCCGGTGATCAGCCAGATTCGGTCGCTGGCATCCCCGGCCTGGCAGAGCTGCTCGTCGGGCGCGAACTGCCGAGTGCCGCATGTGCTCGGCGACGACGTCGAGCTCGGCCTCAGTCAGACCTTCGAATACCGGGCTCCGAGCGAGCGTCGGGTCGGGCATCGGGTGCACCGTAACACCGCAGGCGCGGGCGGGCCGGGGCGGCCGCAGCGCCCCGGCCCGCCTGCGTGGAGCTAGGTGGTGAGGATGCCGCTGAGGCCGCCGGCCAGGGTGCTAGGCGTCAGCGCCAGCAGGGTCAGCGTGCCGTCGTCGTTCACGGAGTAGGCGTCGATGTGGCTGGTCGAGGAGTAGAAACCCGGCACGACGACGTACGCGAAGTCATCGTGGGGGCTTAGCGCGATGTCGGTCTTCGCGAACTCCGTCGTCCCGGGCGGCGGGAACGGGAACACGACGACCTGCGGCGTCACCTGCTTGAGCGCCAGCGTTCCGTTCGGGCTCACCTTGAACACCGAGACCGTGGCGCCGCTCGGAGCGCCGGCGCCCGTGTTCACGATGTAGGCGTAGCCGTGGTCGCTGACGTCCGTCCAGCACGGGGCGAAGCCCTGCGTTCCGATCGTCTGGATCGGAGTGAGGTGCCCGCTCGAGGTGAGTCCGTAGGTCGCGACGTCGCCCGTGGGGGTGAAGTTCAGATCGTGCACCTGGGAGACCACCAGGTGGTTGTGCGAGTCCCAGGAGAAGCCGAACGGCAGCGGGGACGTTGCCGGATTCGAGATCGCGTTCCCGGGGACGTGCTTCTTGTCCAGCACGAACGTGTTGATGTTGGCCGATCCGATCAGCGTCACGGCCAGCACCTTGCCCGTGTTGTCGAAGCCGATCTGCCGCGGGGCGCCGGCGGGCTGCATGGCGTCGGGGCTGAGCGGCCGCGTCGACCCGGGGATCGGCGTCAGCTTGCCCGAGCCGGCGATCCGGAAGCCCGAGATGTTGGAGCTCACGGCGTTCAGCACGTAGAGGACGTCGTCGTGGGTCGTGATGCTGTACGGGAAGTGCCCGCCGGAGTTGAACTGCCCGACCAGCTTCAGCCCGTGGTCGTCCGCCGTGAACGAGCTGATCGTGTCGCTGCCCGGATTGATGGCGAACAGAAGACGACCATCCTCCGAGCTGGCCAGGGGGCCCTGGTCATCGAGGAACGGGCACGGGTTCGGGCAGCCCTCCTGGGGCAGCGTGCCCCCCTTGCCGCCGGTCGGGACGACGGCGCGCTGGACGATGAGCCCGTTCGAGTAGCGATGGAAGGCCACCACGGCGTTCTGCCCGAAGTCGTTGGTCAGGGTGTACACCGCGCCCCCGCGCTTCAGGCCCTTGTCCTTGCCCTTGTGGACGGTGACGGCTCGCAGAGCCCTGGCTCCGCGGGTCGTCCGCGCGGCGAGCTTCCACGTACCCGCGGCCGGGAACACGAGCCGGACCCGGTACCGCCCGTTGCCGAGCGGGCGCGCCGTAAACGAACTCACACGTTGCCGCAGGCGCGCGGTCACCCTCGGAGCCGCCTTCTGAGCGGGCCGGACGGTCAACGTCGCCGACCACGCTTTCCCTACGGTCACCGTCCCTGCGGGAGCCGAGAGCACCGCACTCCTCTTGCTCGAGCCGGAACTCTGGGCCGCAGCGGAGGAGACCGCTGCGGACGTCGCCGCGACGAGTATCGCCAGCACCGCCGTACCGCCTACGGAACCAAGTCGCCCTCTCCCTTGCATGACGTTTTCCTCCCTCCCTCGTTCGGTAAGAGCTCGCCGCGAGAAGGTCCGCGGCGACGCCCGGACTGCTCCGCTGTGCCCTCGAGGAACGCGATCCGAGCCGCCCACAGAAGCCGACGTCAGATCAGGGTCGCGTTGCGGCCCAGCCTATGTCGGGTGCGAGACGGACGTCAAGGTGTCCGGCGCCGCTGAGCCCGCCGGGCAAGCGTGCTCGGCGTGGGGCGACGAGAGAAGAAGCGCCGGGCTTCCGTGGCCGGTGGAGGCTCCGCGTGCGCGGAGCCTCCACCGGCGTTGCCGCTACCAGGCCGCGAGGCCCGACGTCGCGTTGCCGGGCAGGTCGACCTCGCCGATCAGCGTCAACTGACCCGTCATCTGGTCAACCGAGAACTCGCTGATCGCCGACTGGGCGATGAACGGGAGCAGCCCGTCGTTGAGCACGTAGAGGTTCTTGCTCTCGTGGCTCAGCGCCTCGTCGACGGCGTTGTACGGCGTCGTTGCCCCCGGACCGGTCGGCGTGAGCGTGCCGTCGCCGCCGATCGTGTAGGCGAGGATCTGCGGCGTACCGATCACGAGCCCGGCCGGCTCGGTCGTGAACAGCAACTTGCCGTCGCCCGTGATCACGTTCCAACACGGATGTCCGGCGGCCGGGACTGTGTTGATCGGGACCAGCTTGAAGTCCTTCCCGAGGTGGTACGAGGTCACGGTGCCGCCGAAGGGATTCACGAAGTTCCAGTTCGTGACGGTCAGGGTGCGTCGCCCGACCCACGCCATCCCGTAGGGATTCGGGGCATTCGGAGCCGCGACGGTGACGACCGGCGCGCCGGCGACGCCTTGGTCGTTGACCGGGAAGACGTCGATGTCGCCGCCGGGAAGCGCGCCTCCAGCAGTGTTCGGCTCGGCGACGGCAAGCGCATCGCCGGGGCCATTGAACGCGATCGTCGTCGGCACCGAGATCTGCGACGTGGTCAGCTGGTGCGAGCCGGGAATCAGCGTCAGCGCGCACTTCTCCGAGACGTAGTAGCCCTGGATGCTGGCGGTGCCAGAGGTCGCGGTAAAGACGTCCGGGGCGTTCAGGTCCGAGTTCAGGACGTAGAGCGAGCGCCTGTTCGGTCCTTGCTGCGCGGTCGTCAGGCTAACCGGCCGGCTGCCCCCCGAGGGCTCCTGGTCGACCAGCGTTAACCCGCTCGACCGGACGAAGAACGACGAGACCGTGTTGCTTCCGGCGTTGACGACGAAGAGGCACCGGTTGCCTCCTCCGCTCTCACCGAACACCACCTCGTAGTTCGTCTGGATGTACGGCAGCCCGAGCGGGGCGTTGTTCGTCGGCTTGCCGTTGCCCCCGGTGGCGACCTGACCTGCCGCGACCAGCGTCCCGTCGGCATTCCGGTGGTAGACCTGCACGTAGTTCGGCACGGTGTTCGTCTCCGTGACGACGATGCCCGGCACCAGCGGCTGCCCCGCGTGGGCGGGCGCGCCGACTGCCAGCAGCGCGAGCGCTGCGATGACGAGCACCAGCCCTCGATGGCGGGTCTCGATACGCATACCCTCTCCTCTCCCCGGTCATGATGCGTGTGCCGGCCATGGTCGCACCCGGGCCCGCGTCGATCAAGCGGTTCGCCGTTGCGTCTCGGCCGATTTCGGGGTGCGAGAGCGACGTTGTGATTTGCGGTGCCGGCTTCCCGCTATAGAGTGACGCGCGCCATGGCCGCGACCGAACAGAAGGCGCCGGTGCAAGCCGGTCCAGTGGCGCGGGACAGGCGCTTCATGCTCTTCTCGGGGCGGGCCAATCCGGGCCTTGCAGAAGCGATCGCCAAGGAGCTCAACGTCCAGCTCGGGCCGGTCACGCTCAAGACGTTCACGGCGGGCGAGGTGTACTGCCGCTTCGACGAGTCGGTCCGCGACGCCGACGTGTTCATCGTCCAGTCCACGTGCGGCAATTCGGAGGCGGGATTGACGGCGAACGACGCCCTGGTCGAGCTGCTGCTCATGATCGACGCTGCGGTCGGCGCCTCCGCCGCGCGCGTCGTCGCAGTCATGCCGTGGTTCGCCTACTCCCGCCAGGACAAGAGATCGGCGGTGCGAGAGCCCATCAGCGCGCGCCTGGTGGCACACGTTCTCGAAACCGCCGGCGCGGACCGCATGGTCACGGTCGACCTCCACGCCGGCCAGGTGCAAGGGTTCTTCACCAAGCCGCTAGACCACACGACGGCGCTCCTCATGCTCGCGCGCTACTTCGCCGGGTTGAGGATCGACGACCTCGTCGTCGTCTCTCCTGACGTCGGCCGTGTGAAGCTGAACCAGAAGTTCGCGGAAAGGATCGGTGCCGACCTGGCGCTGATGACGAAGAGCCGTCCCGCCCAGCAGGTGGCCGAGATCGGCTACGTGATCGGCGACATCAAGGGCAAGACGGCGGTCATCGTGGACGACATCATCGACAGCGCCGGCACCCTGTGCGCCGCGGCGCAGACGGTGCTCGACGAGGGCGCTGCCCGGGTCTACGCCGTGGCCACCCACGGGCTCTTCTCGGGAAAGGCCTACGAGAATCTCGCGGCCGTGCCGTTCGAGCAGATCGTCGTCACAGACACCGTCCCGCTTCGTCCGGGCGCACCTGACAACGTCGTCGTCCTGTCGGTGGCCGGACTGCTCGCGGATTCGATCACGCAGATCTTCACCGGCGGCTCCCTCAGCCGCGTGTTCAGCGGCGACAACCTGCTGTTCTGAGACGCGCGCGGCGCGCATAGTGGGCAGTAGTTGCGCGGCGAACTCCGATTGGCCATGATGACCCGCAGCCCTCGGACCGGAGGCAACCAAGGAGGACTCATGGACGACCGTTCGGCATCGATGCTGGAGCTGAAGGCGTTGCACGTGCCGCACGGGCACTACGACGTCGCTGTCCTCGGTGGAGGCCTCGCCGGGCTGTCGATCGCGCTCCAGCTCAAGCGGCAACGGCCCGACACTCGCGTGCTGGTGACCGACAAACGGACGGAGCCGGCTCCCGATGCCGCCTTCAAGGTCGGCGAGTCGAGCGTCGAGATCGGAGCGCACTACTACCGCGAGGTGGTCGGCATGCGCGACCACCTCGAGCAAGCGCAGCTGCGCAAGCTCGGCCTGCGGTTCATGCTGCCCGCCGGCGACAACAGCGACATCACGAAGCGAGTCGAGTTCTGCACGCCGGCCCATCTCGCGGCCTTCACGCACCAGATCGACCGCGGGCGCTTCGAGAACGAGCTCTTCCGGCGCTGTCTGAAGAACGGCGCCGAGGCGTACCGCGGCTGGCGCGTTCAGGACGTCGAGATCGGATCCCCACACACCGTCAACCTCAGTCAGGAGGAAGAGGAGACGTCGGTCACGGCGACCTGGCTCGTCGACGCGAGCGGGCGCGCGAACTTCCTGCGCCGCAAGCTCGACCTCATTGCGGAGACCGGCCACCACATCAACGCGGCCTGGATCCGCCTCGCCGGCGGCCTCGACTTCGAGGAGTGGGGCGCCGACGACGAGGAGTGGCTCGACCGCATGCCGGAGCGCGGTCTGCGGCGGTTCTCGACGACGCACCTGATCGACGAGGGCTACTGGCTCTGGCTGATCCAGCTCGCCTCGGGCCCGGTCTCGATCGGCGTCTGCGCCGACCCGCGCTTTCACCCGTGGGAGGAGATCGAGAGCTTCGACGCGTTCATGGAGTGGTGCCGGGAGCACGAGCCGCTCGTCTTCGCCGAGATCGACGGGCGGCGCGAGGACGTCCTCGACTTCCTTCGCGTCAAGGACTTCTCGTACGCCTCGACGCGGGTCTTCTCGCCTGACCGCTGGGCGCTCGTGGGGGAGGCCGGCGGGTTCATCGACGCCTTCTACTCGCCGGGCTCGGACTTCATCGCCTTCTCGAACACCTTCAGCACCGAGCTCATCTGCCACGACCTCGACGGCGGCGAGGCCGACCTCGATGAGCGCGTGGAGTTCTACAACGACTTCTACTTCAAGCTCTTCAACCCCACGATCCACCTCTACCGCGACAACTACCACATCTTCAGCAACCCACAGGTGATGGTTGCGAAGGTGGTCTGGGACAGCCTGGTCTACTTCACTGTGCTCGGGTCCCCGTTCGTGCACGGGAAGCTGGCGAAGAAGGAGGACATCGAGAAGTTCTCCGAGATCGCCGACATGGTCGTCCCGGTCATCCCGCGCATGCAGGAGCTGTTCCGCGACTGGCATGCTTTGGACCAGACCCCGTACGAAGGAGTGTCGGTGCTCTCGAAACAGCTCAAGCCGTATGTCTGGGGGCAGGAGGAGATCGGCCTTCCGGGCACCGACGACGAGCTGCTCGAGCGAGCGCGCCAGAAGGTTCAGACCATTCGGGCTCTCGCGGTGTGGATCTTCTTCAAAGCGGCGAGAAACCTGCCCGATCCGCCGGACGAGAACGTCGCCGTCAATCCATTCGCCGTCAGCCTGCACCCCGAGCGCTGGGAGGAGGACGGATTGTTCTCCGGTGAGGGGTTGACGCTCGCACAGGCCCTCGAGCAGCTACCCGGGATCGAGGAGATGGACCTCGAGGCCTGCGGAGCTGTCGTCGCCGGGTGACTCCGAGGCTTCCTTTTGGACCGATGGACGCCGCCATCCCCGCCGTAAACTTCGGCGCGTCCGAGGACTTCGCGCTCGGCATCGAGGAGGAGCTGATCCTCGTCGATCCCGTGACCCACGCTCTCGAGCATTCCGCCGTCGAGGTGCTCGAGCGGCTACATGTGCCTCCCGAGGAGGGTGCAGCGCTCCCCGAGGCGTTCGCGGCCCTCATCGAGCTGACCACGCCGGTGAGCGCCAATGCAGGAGAGGCGGTTGTGTCTCTGTCCGGTCTGCGCAGGCATCTTCGCTCCGTCGGCGCGACGACGATCGGCGTAGGGATGCACCCGACAGGCGCGTTCGGGGACGTCGTCCACTATCCGAGCGAGCGTTACCGCCTGATCGGGGACGAGATGCGCGGGCTGATGATGCGCACGCCGACCGCCGCGCTGCACGTGCACATCGGGATGCCTGACGCCGACGTGGCGATCCGGGCGTACAACGGCGTTCGGGCGCACCTGCCCCTGCTCCAGGCGTTGGCCGCCAATTCCCCGTTCTGGCACGGCCACGACTCGGGGCTGGCGACCGCGCGGGCCCAGGTGTTCCGCGGTCTACCGCGCTCGGAGATCCCGGCAGCGTTCACCTCGTTCGACGATTACGTCGACAGCGTCGAGGCTCTTGCGGCCGCCGGTCAGTTGCCCGACTACACCTTTCTGTGGTGGGACATCCGCCTGCACCCGGTGCTCGGGACGCTGGAGGTGCGGGCGATGGACTGCCAGTCGTCACTCTCCGACGTGGCGGCCCTCGCCGGGCTCGTGCACGCGCTCACGCGGCGCGCGGCCGAGGAGCACGGGCCGTGGGAGCATCGCGACGCGCTGATGGAATCGAGCTTCCGCGCGGCGCGAGACGGCCTCGAGGCGAGCCTGTGGTACGACGGCCGGCTGAGGCCCGTCCCCGAGATCGCGCGGGCCACGATGCAGCTTGTGATGCCCTACGCTCGCGAGCTTGGCTCTGACGGCGCGCTCGAGGAGCTCGAGCGGATGCTCGTGGACGGCAACGGCGCGGCGCGGCGCCGGGCCGCGTTTGCCCGCGGCGGCATGCCGATGGTCCTCTCCGAGCTCGTCGAGGAGACCGCGCAGCCCGAGCGAGCGGCAGTGGGCCTCGGCGCAGCAGTCGATCGACCCTAAGATCTCGGCCGATGTGCAGGCTCTTCGGCATGAGCGGCGGAACGCGCCAGGTCGAGGCGAAGTTCTGGCTCCTCGCCGCCCCGACGAGCCTGCTGCTCCAGAGCGAGAGCCAGCCGGACGGCGTCGGGCTCGGCAGCTGGGACGCGGACGGCTCGCCGATGGTCTACCGCAAGCCGGTCTCGGCGAACCGCAGCGAGACGTTCATCGCCGAGTCGAAGGAGGTGCGGTCGAGCACGTTCCTCGCCCACATCCGGCACGCGACCGAGGCCGAGCCGAGCCTCGAGAACACGCACCCGTTCGAGCAGCACGGGCGCCTGTTCGCGCACAACGGCGTGCTCGGCAACATCCCGGAGATGCGGCGGCGGCTCGGCGACGATGTCGACCTCGTCCACGGCCAGACCGACTCCGAGCACTACTTCGCCCTGATCACCAAGCGGATCGAGGAGCACGGCGGCGACGTCGCCGCAGGGATCGGCGCCGCGGCTCGGGAGATCGCGGCCGACATCCCGCTCTACTCGCTGAACATGGTCCTGACGACGCCTCACGAGCTCTGGGCGCTCCGCTACCCGGATACCAATGAGCTCTGGATCCTGGAGCGCTCGGTCGGGGGCTTCGATCCCGGGGAGGGTTTCGACGAGCGCAGCGAGTCGGGGACCCTGCGAGTGCAGGCCGGCGAGCTCTCGTTCCTGCCGGCGACCGTGATCGCCTCGGAGCGCATGAACGCCAACTTCGGGTGGCGGCTGCTCGAGTCAGGTGAGCTCATCCACGTCGACCCCCAGGTGCGGGTGACCTCGACGATCGCGGTTCCCGACCCGCCGGCACACATGATCGACCTGGGCGAGATGAGCGCCCAGGCCGCGATCGCCCAGGGGGAGGAGCCGGCGATCAGCTGACCAGGCGGCGACGCCACAGGGTGGCCAGAGATCCCGCGGCCCCCTATGCTGCTCGCGTGGAAGGTCAAGGTGCGGCAACGCGTGAGCTCCAGCCGGGCGACGTGCTGGGCGACTACCGGCTCGAGAGCGAGCTCGGCGAAGGCGGCATGGGCCTCGTCTTTCGCGCCACCCGGACTACGGACGGGAAGGAGGTTGCGCTGAAGGTGCTCAAGCTGGCGCTCGCGAACGATCTCCTCTTCCAGCATCGCTTCCGCCAGGAGGCACGGGCGGCCGCCGAGGTGCACGAGCCCCACCTGGTGCCGATCATCGAGGCGTCGGACGCGGATGGGCGGCACTACCTGGCGGTCGACTACGTCGCCGGCGGCTCGCTCACAGACCGCATCGCCGACAAGGGCCGGCTCGACGGCGCGGACCTCGTGAGGATGGTCTCGGAGATCGCCGCCGGGCTCGACGCGCTGCACGCCGCCGGGATCGTCCACCGCGACATCAAGCCCCAGAACATCCTCTACGCCCTGGACGGCACGGCGATGCTGACCGACTTCGGGCTCGCCAAGGGGCGGGCGTACACGGTGCTGACCCAGCCCGGCCAGGTGATGGGAACGCTCGACTACCTCGCGCCGGAGCTGATCCGCGGCGAGCCGGCCACGCCACTCACCGACGTCTACGCGCTCGGCTGCGTCGCGTTCGAATGCGTGGCCGGCAAGGCGCCCTTCGCCGACAAGTCGCTGTTCCAGGTCGGCATCGCGCACCTCGAGGAGCCGCCCCCCGACCCGTGCGAGGACCGGCCGGACCTCGGCCCGCAGGTCGCCGCCGCGCTGCTCACGGCACTCGAGAAGGACCCGGCGGCACGACCGCAGAGCGCCGGCGCCTACGCCGAAACGCTGCACGCCGCCTTCGAGTAGCGCTCAGCGGAGGACGGCGTCGATCTCGAAGAGATCCGGCGTCCGCACGAGCGCTTCCGTCGGTCCCGTGTAGCGGACCCGAACGCCGTACTCGCGCTCGGCCGCCTCGAGTGAGACGTAGCCGTCCACGACGTCCCGCAGGACGAGCTCCGGCTCCCGGCTCCGGGGGTCGCCGTAGCCTGCGCCGCCCGGCGGATTCAGGTGCAGCCGCTCGTCAGGCTCGAGGTCCACGAGCCGCTTCGGCGGCAACCGCTCGCCGTCAGCGTCCAGGAACTCGCCGAGCGCTCCTTCGCGACCGCCGTCCAGCGGCGGGCCGGCGAACCGCGTCCGGTCGATCATCGCCGAGACCGTCCAACGCTCCCCGCTGCTGTTCGAGAGCTCGGTCGACTGACCGAGCCCACCCCGCCTGCGACCGGCGCCGCCCGAGTCCGGTCTGAGCTCGCGGCGATGCTGGATGAGCGGCGTCAGCGTCTCGATCACCTCGACGGGGACGCCGCCGACCCCGGTCGGGAAGCCGGTGGCCGAGAGCCCGTCCTTCTCGGCCCGGGCCCCGATCCCCCCGGCCTGGAAGAGCCCGAGCAGGAACCACTCCCCATTCCTTCGCGGCCCGCGGAGCATCGTCAGCCAGACCGAGTCGGCGCCGCCCGCGAGGAGTCGCCCCGGCTGCGCGTCGGCGAGCGCGAGGAAGATCACGCCCGGCAGGAAATGGCCGATCGTGTGCCGCGAGCCGACCGCGGCGGGCGGCGTCGCGTTCAGGATCGATCCCGGTGGCGCCGTGACGTGGACCGGTCGAAACGAGCCCTCGTTGTGCGGCACGTCCGGCGCCAGCGCGGCCTTCATCGCGAAGGAGGCGTAGGCGTGCGTGTAGTTGAGCACGACGTTGATCCCGTGCCGGCTCTGCGGCGAGGAGCCGGCGAAATCGATCGCCGCCTCGTCTCCGGCGATCGTGACCGTCGCCTGGAGACGAACAGGCTCGTCGTCGATGCCGTCGCTCCAGGTCTCGGCCTGGTAGACGCCGTCCGGAAACCGGTCGATCGCGTTGCGCATCGCGCGCTCCGACCGGCCGATGATCTCCTCGGCGACGGCCTCGAGCGAATCGAGCTCGACCTCGTCCAGCAGTTCGAGGAGCCGCCGCGTCCCGACCTCGTTGCAGGCGGTCTGGGCGTAGAGGTCGCCAACCGTCTCGTCGGGCGCACGGACGTTGACCCGGACGATCTCGAGGAGCTCGCGGTTGGCCTCGCCGGCCATGAAGAGCTTCATGATCGGGACCCTCAGTCCCTCCTCGTATACCTCGGTCGCCTCGCCCGAGAGCACGCGGCCGCCGATGTCGGCGCAGTGGCACGTGTTCGCGAGCCAGCCGATCAGGCGGTCGCGGCGGAAGACCGGCGACGCGACGGTGAAGTCGTTCAGCTGGCCACTCGTCTGCCACGGATCGTTGGTGACGAGAACATCGCCCGGTGCGAGCCGGTCGGCCGGATACGCCTCGACGAAATGGCGCATGCCGGTCGCCATCGAATTGATGTGCCCCGGCGTCCCGGTCAGGGACTGGGCGATCATCCGGCCGCGCCCGTCGAAGACGCCGCAGGCGAGGTCCTGCGACTCGCGGACGATCGTCGAGAAGGCGGTTCGCACGAGTGCGGCCTGCTGCTCGTCCGCGATCGAGAGGAGGCGGTTTGCAATGAGCCCGGTCACGACGGGATCGAGCTTCATCGCACGAGCACCGCCAGGTTCGCCGTCACCTCGGCGTGCCGTTCGGGCGGGACGACGAGCGTCGACTCGCGCTCCTCGAGGATCGCGGGGCCGTCGACACGCGTCCCGGGCTCGAGCGCGTAGCGGTCGAAGACCGGGACGACGCGCCGGCCTCCGGGAAAGTACGCCTCGCGCTCGCCCTTCCTCTCCTCCCCGCTCGGCGACCCGCGCGGGGAGAGCCTCAGCGCGGGCCGCGGGCCACTCGAGAGCACGCGCCAGTTGAGTGCTTCGACCGGAACTGCGGGGCCTTCGTGTCCGTACAGCTCCCGGTACAGCCGGACGAACTCCTCGGCCAGCGCGCCGACGCCTTCGGGAGGGACGCCGACGCGAAGCTCGTGCCCCTGGCCGACGTAGCGGAGATCGGCGCTGCGAGCGTGCGAGACGTCCTCGATCCCTGCGGCACGCAGCACCCGGGCGCCCTCGGCCTCCATCTCGGCGAAGAGCGCCTCCGCCCAGTCGAGCTCGGTGAGCAGCGCGCGCCTTGTCCGCACGAGGTCGAAGGCGAGCGGAGCGACGAGGAAGCCTGCGGCGCTCAGCACTCCGGCGCCGCGTGGGACGTAGACCGTCCGGGAGCCGAGGGCCGCCGCAACCCCGAGCGCGTGCACGGGCCCGGCGCCGCCGAAGGCGTAGACCGGCAGCAGGCTCGGCTCGCGGCCGCGCTCGACGACGTGCACCCGCGCCGCATTCGCCATGTCCTGGTTGGCGATCTCGTGGATGCCCCACGCAGCCTCGTCGAGCGACAGGCCGAGCGGCCCGGCGACCGACTCCTCGATCGCGCCGCGAGCGGCGTCGAGGTCGAGTCGCAGCCGTCCGCCCAGGAAGTAGCCGGGGTCGAGATAGCCGAGCACGAGGTCCGCGTCGGTGACCGTCGGCTCGGTGCCTCCAAGGGCGTAGCAGGCCGGACCCGGGTCGGAGCCCGCGGACTCAGGCCCGACCGCGACCGTCTCCAGCGCGCTGACGCGTGCGATCGAGCCACCCCCGACGCCGATCTCGACCATGTCGATCACCGGCGTCTTGATGGGGAGCCCGGAGCCGCGCTTGAGCCGGTAGACGCGATCGACCTCGAACTCCTCGGTGACGAGGGGCCGGCCGCCGGTGACGAGGCAGAGCTTCGCGGTCGTGCCGCCCATGTCGAACGAGAGGAGGTCCGGCTCGCCGCTCTCCTCGCCGAGCGCGGCCGCCGCGAGCGCGCCCGCGGCCGGCCCGGACTCGAGCAGCCGCACGGGGAACCGGGAGGCCGTCTCTACGGTCGCGATCCCCCCGCTCGAGAGCATGACGGTGAAGCGCCCTCGAAAGCCGAGTCGCTCGACCCGCGCGACGAGATCTTCCAGGTAGCTCTCCACCAGTCCCTGGACGTAGGCATTCGCCAGCGTCGTGGAGATCCGCTCGAACTCGCGGATCTCGGGAGCCACGGCCGAGGAGAGCGAGACCCTCAGCGAGGGTGCCGCACGCTCGATCGCTGCGGCGGCGCGACGCTCGTGCTCCGGGCTCGCGTAGCTGTGCAGGAATCCGACCCCCACCGCCTCGACGCCCGCGGCCTCCAGCTCGCGCGCGAGTTGCTCGACGTACTCCTCGTCGAGCGGCTCGGCCTCGGTGCCGTCCGCCAGCGTGCGCTCGGGCACGTCGAAGCGCAGGTGCCGCGGCACGAGCGGCACCGGCAGCTCGACCTGGAGGTCGTAGAGCTCGTAGCGGCGCTCCCGTCCGATCTCGACGATGTCTCGAAAGCCGCGCGTCGTCAGCAACGCCGTCCGCGCTCCCTTGCGCTCGATGATCGCGTTCGTGAAGAGCGTCGTGCCGTGGACGAACAACGAGAGCTCGCCGGCCGATGTCCCGGCGTCCGCGAGCGCCTCGACCAGAACTCGCTCGACCGCATCCGCAGGCGAGTCCTTCGTCGAGAGCGTCTTCGCGATTCCGACGACCCCATCGCCGTCGGCGAGGCACAGGTCGGTGAACGTGCCTCCGATGTCGACGCCGACCCGGTACGGGCCAGGACGCTTATCCAAGAAGCTCCCGCCCGTCCACGATCGGCCGCGTGTCAGGACGTCGCGCGCACGGCGGATGCATCGTCAGGCAGCCTACAAGCGTCGCTCTCGAGTCGAGCGCGCTCGTCGGTCCAGTCGGCCCTCGACTCACGGTCCTCGCGGGCGTTAGGATCGTCCCAACCCGACCGGCAGGCGGACGGGAGAGCTTCGTGGGCAACGATCAGCAGCCGCTCGACCGCTACGACGTGGCGATTCTCGGCGGCGGCCTCGCCGGCTTGACCCTCGGCCTGCAGCTCAAGCAGGAGCGTCCCGACACGACCGTCTTCGTCGCCGAGAAGCGTGTCGGTCCCGCGCCCGAGGCTGCCTTCAAGGTCGGCGAGTCCACCGTCGAGGTCTCCGCGCACTACTTCGGCGAGGTGCTCGGCCTCCACGATCACCTGGAAAGCGACCAGCTCCACAAGTTCGGCCTGCGTTGGTGGTTCCCGGCAAGCGGCAACCGCGACCTCGGACAGCGCATCGAGCGCGGCATCAACCGCCCGCTGGATCACCCGAGCTATCAGCTCGATCGGGGGCGCTTCGAGAACTTCCTCGCCGACAAGAACCTCGAGGCCGGCGTCGATCTCTTCGGGGGCTGCCGCATCCAGGACGTCGACGTCGCCGCAAACCCCCACCAGATCACGTTCACGCGCGACGACGAGACCTTGGCCGTGCAGGCGCGCTGGGTTGTCGATGCGACCGGCCGGTCCTTCACCCTCAAGAAGAAGCTGGGACTGCTCGAGGACAACGGCCACGTCGTCAACTCAGCCTGGTTCAGGCTCGCAGGCGGCCTCGACATCGAGGACTGGGCCGATCCCGACGATGCGGAGTTCTTCGAGCGCATGCCCGAGCGAGGCATGCGGCGGTTCAGCACGAACCACCTCTGCGGCGAGGGCTACTGGGTGTGGATGATCCCGCTCTCCTCCGGGCCGATCTCGATCGGCATCGTCGCCGATCCCCGCTTCCACCCCTGGGAGGAGATGAACACGCTCGAGGGTGCCTTGGAGTGGATCCGGGAGCACGAGCCTCAGCTCGGCGAGTCGCTCGACGGCCGGAGCGACCAGATCGAGGACTTCTTGAAGGTCGAGAACTTCTCCTACGGCTGCAAGCAGTACTACTCGGGCAGCGATCGCTGGTGCCTCGTCGGCGAGGCCGGTGCCTTCCTCGACCCCTTCTATTCGCCCGGCTCAGACTTCATCGCCATGTCCAACACGTTCAGTACCGACCTCGTCACTCGTGAGCTCGACGGCGAGGACGTCACCGAGCGCGCCGCGACGTACGACGACCTGTACGCGAGCACGTACGGGGTCTACCTGACCCAGTACGAAGGCCAATACGAGTTCTGGGGCAACCCGCTCGTCATGACGGTCAAGATCTGCGGCAACAACATCCTCTACTGGGGAACCGTCGGCCTGCTCTTCTTCCACAACAAGCTCACCGACGTCGAGTTCATGGCGGCTGTACGCCCCGACCTGGAGCGGATCTGGGCGATCACGCGCCGGCTCGAGGCGATGTACCGCGAGTGGAATGCCATGGAATCGCGCGAGTGGCGACGCGCGATCGTGCCCACGGCAGCGTTCCCCGGGATGTTTCAGCGGCACGTCGACATGGCCGGCGGCTTCGACGACGAGACGCTGAGGGCGAAGCTCGCCTCAACCGCCGACCTGATGGAGGGCTTCGCGGTAGTCGCCTTCCACCGGGCCGCCACCAACCTCGGGGACGCCGCACCGGGCGAGGACGAGAAGCTCGATCCCTACCGGATCAGCCTCGATCCCGACCGCTGGGAGAAGGACGGCCTCTTCAGCGACGAGGGTCTCTCGCTCGCCGAGGCGCGCCAGACGCCCGCGGCCGGCCTGGCGAACCTGTTCATGGAGGCCGTCGCTCGCCCGGTGTCGTGACGCGACGCCGCGCCCGCCTCGATCCGTCCGGCGCGACCCTGGCGTAACGACGGTCTCAACGACTCCTTAGCGGCCCACAAGGAGGGGTGAACACGCCGCCGCGGCGTCTCGCTGCCGCTGAGCGAGGCTGATGCGAGCGCGCTCGCCGGTCCAGTCGGCTCTCGACCCGGGGTTCTCGTGGGCGTTAAGATCGCCCGACCACCGACCCGCCAGATGACGGGAGAGCATCGTGGGCAACGATCAGCAGGCAGCCGGAAGCTACGACGTCGCGATCCTCGGCGGTGGTCTCGCCGGGTTGACCGTCGCGCACCAAATCAAACAGGCGCGGCCGGAGACCAGCATCTTCGTTGCCGAGAAGCGCGAGGGCCCCGCCCGCGAGGCGGCCTTCAAGGTGGGCGAGTCGACGCAGGAGATCTCCTGCGAGTACTTCGGGCACCAGCTCGGGTTCACGGAGCACCTCGTGAACGAGCAGATCACGAAGAACGGCCTGCGCTTCTGGTTCCCCGCCGGCGACAACAGCGAGCTGGCCGAGCGCGTCGAGCGCGGACCCGCGAGCCGGTTGCCCGTCCACACCTACCAGCTCGACCGCGGCCGCTTCGAGAACTTCCTCGGCGAGCAGGCGCTGGCCGCCGGGATCGACCTCGTGGGCAGCGCCCGCGTCCGAAACGTGGAGCTGGGCGACGAGCTGCACGAGATCACGTACACGCTCGGCGGCAAAGAGAGCACGGACGAGCGGACGGTCCGGGCGAGCTGGATCGTGGACGCCAGCGGCCGCGCGTTCACGCTGAAGCGGAAGCTCGGGCTGCTCCAGGACAACGGCCACGTCATCAACTCGTCCTGGTTCAGGCTTGCCGGCGGGCTCGACCTCGAGGACTGGGCCGACCCCGACGACGAGGAGTTCTTCGGGCGCATGTCGGAGCGCGGCGTCCGCAGGCTCAGCACCAACCACGTTTGCGGGCAGGGCTACTGGGTCTGGCTGATCCAGCTCTCGTCCGGGCCTGTCTCCATCGGCCTTTGTGCGGACCCGCGGTTCCACCCCTTCGAGGAGTTCGACACGCTCGAGGGCCTGATCGACTGGTTCCGCCGCCACGAGCCCCAGATCGCCGAGTCGGTCGAGGGCCGGCTCGACCAGGTCGAGGACTTCCTCAAGGTTCCGGACTTCTCCTACGGCTGCAAGCAGGCCTACTCCGGCAGCGATCGCTGGTGCCTGGTCGGCGAGGCCGGGGCTTTCCTCGACCCGTTCTACTCGCCGGGGTCGGACTTCATCGCGATCTCCAACACGATGACGACCGACCTCGTCACCCGCTCGCTCGACGGCGAAGACGTGACCGAGCGCGCGAAGACCCACGACGAGCTGTACCTGGCGGCCTACCGGACGCACCTCACGTTCTACGAGCAGCAGTACGAGTTCTGGCACAACCCGGCAGTCATGAACGTGAAGATCGGCTGCAACAACATCCACTACTGGGGCTGCAACGCGCTGCTCTTCTTCAAGCGCAAGTGGACCGACCTCGAGTTCATGGCGCGCGTCCGGCCCGATGTGGAGCGGATCTGGGCGATCACGCGACGGCTGGAGCCGATGTACCGAGAGTGGAACGCGCTGGACTCCCGCGAGTGGCGCCGCGCGCTCGTGTCGACGGCGGGGTTCCCGGCGATGTTCGAGCGGCACGAGGACCTCGAGCGGGACTTCGACGACGACGCCCTGGCCGCACAGCTCGCGGCCAACGCCGACCTGATGGAGGCCTACGCAGTGCTCGCCTTCCACAAGGCCGCCGCGTCCCTCCCCGACGGGGCGCCGGGCGAGGACGAGACGATCAACCCCTACGCGGTGAGCCTCAACCCGGATCGCTGGGTGGAGGACGGGCTCTTCAACGGCGACGGCCTGTCGCTCGTCGAGGCGCGGCAGACCCCGGCGGCGGGCATGGAGACCCTGTTCATGGAGGCCATCGCGCAGCCGGCGTGATGGCGCCTTGCTCTAGCGTCTGACGCGCAACACGGCCCGCATGCCGAGCTGTGCGTGGTTCAGCACCGAGCACCACAGGCGGTAGCGGCCGGGCAGAAGCCTGAGCGAGATCGTTCGCCGCACACCCGGGTCGGTGAGCGCGATCGCGTAGGTGCGCTTGCCGCCGATCCGGCGCAGGCGCAGATCGTGCGGATCCTGGCCGACGTTCTGGAGCTCGATCAGTGCCGGGCCCGCCTTCACGGACGCCCGCGAGAGGACCAGGTGGTACTCGCTCGCCTGCACGCCGAGCCGCGCGGGGCCGGTCGAGTGGGCGAAGAGGACCGCGTAGACGGTGACCGCGAGCAGCGCCCCGCGGATCACTTGACCAGCACCGGCCGCGAGAACGAGCCCGCGCCGGGGATCACAGCGGACGCGTCCTCGCCGAGCCACTGCTCGAGCAGCGAGCAGTAGACGCCGCGGAAGTCGGCGGTCGCGCGCAGGTTGCCGTCCTCGTCGAGGTTGTCCACGCCGGGGAACTCGCCCACCATCTTGCCGCGCGCCCGCGTGCCGATCAGGAACCCGCTGCCGGCGGCGCCGTGGTCGGTGCCGCTGTCGTTCTCCTCCGCGCGGCGGCCGAACTCCGACCAGACGAGCGTCAGGACGCGGTTGGCGAGGCCGCGGGCCTCGAGGTCGCGCTGGAACGCGAGCAGGCTGCGCGCGGTGACGTCGAGCCCGTCGGCGAGCGGTTGCGGCTGGTCCGAGTGCGTGTCGTACTCGCCCGGAGCGGAGATCGCGACGCAGCGCAGGGGCAGGTTCGCGGCCAGCATCGCCGCGAGCCCCGCGAGCTGGTGCGGGAACGAGTCGTCGACGTCCGGGTACGGGACCGGCGTGCCGTAGCCCTTGCCCGCGAGGGGCGCGAGCTGCCGCCGCAGCCGGTCCGACTGCGCCGTCGCCTTGGCGGCCTGGTTCAGGAACGGGTCCTTCCGGCGCGAGCCGAGCGGCCTGATCGCGTCCAGCATCCGCTGCTCGACGTCGCCCCAGACCCCGGGCGCCCAGAACGAGTACTCCTCAGGTGCCGCGACCGAGGCGACCGGCACCTTGGTCGAGGCCAGCGAGGGCTGGAGCTGGTAGTCGAGCGACAGTCCCTGCAACGGGTTGTCCATCGTCCCCTTGTGGTCGAGGTAGCGGCCCATCCATCCGCTCGTCAGGCGCGCGTTGGTCGCGCCGACCTCCCAGAAGTGGCGCGAGGTGAAGTGCGACTGGTCGGGATGGGTGTAGCCGACGGCCGGTAGCACCGAGACCTTGCCCTCGCCGTGGAGGGTGGCGAGCGGCTGCAGCGACGGGTGCCAGTGCAGCCTCGTGTCCTCGGTGAACACCGGCCCGGCGGCCGGGTCGAGAGCGAGCGTCGGGCGAAGCTTGCGGTAGGTCGGGTCGAGCGCCGGGTAGAGGACGGAGAGCGCGTCGGCGCCGCCCGGAAGGAAGACCGAGACGAGGACGGGCTGCGCCGGGCCGCTGGCCGCCCGTGCGATGCCCTCCTCGAACAGGCCGAGCTTGCCGAGCCCGTAGACCGAGAGCGCGAGGCCGAACGTGCGGGTGACGAACGAGCGCCGGTCGAGCCCTGTGCCCGCCGGTACCGGCATCCCCGGCTCGATCGCCGGCAGTCCGCGACCAGCTTCGGCCGCAGTCCTCCGCATGAGCGAGGCCCGCGAGAATTCGTCGCAGTGGTGGCAGGAGCGCGCCATCAGCAGGTCTGGAGGTCGGGGGACGAGGCCATGAGCTGCCGCAGCGCGTTCTCGATCAGCGCCGGGTACTGCTCCTTCTTCCACTTCGCGTTCGCGTCGCCGAGCGCGCGCTTGGCGAAGCGCCTCAGCTCGGAGTGCGTCTGCCCGGTCAGCACCGGCCGGCCGAGGAACGCCTCCGCCCGGACGAGCAGCTTCGAGGCGTCGTCGGGCAGCTTCGCCTTGTCCGACTTGAGGGCGCGCTTCTCGATCGCCTGGGAGGCGATCATCCAGCGGGCCCGGTAGGTCGCGGTGTCGAGCCAGCGCGTGTCGTCCCAGCCGGCGACGTTGGGCGGGTAGAAGAGCTGCTGGCCCGCGAGGCTCATCAGCCAGGTCCAGGCCTCGGTGTCGATCCCGCGGCGCAGCGCGCGCAGGAGCCCAGCGGTGTAGACCGCGGGCGACTTGACCATCCGTGGTCCGCGGTAGAGCGCCGGGTGGAGCAGGATCGCCTCGACGACCGGGCGCACGGCGAACCCGTGGTGCACGTAGAGCCGCTCCAGCTCGCGCCGGGTCGCGGCCGGTGGCGCGGTCGGGACGAAGTAGCTCCAGAGCTTCGTGACGAAGAACGACGGGTGCAGGCGGTGGTGGACGCAGAGGCGGCACGAGTCGCGCCAGTCGAAGTGGCCCTTCTTGCCGAAGATCTTCTTGACGCCCGGGTCGTGCCGGCGCTTGTCGTAGCGGAAGTTGACCGGGCCGAGGTTGTCGTCCCAGTCGCTGCGCCAGCCGGTCAGCGCGCGGGCCTGCTCGCGGACGTCGCGCTCGGTGTAGCCGCCGCGGTCGGCGCCGATCGTGAACAGCTCCATCATCTCGCGGCCGTAGTTCTCGTTCGGCGCGTCCTTCTCGTTGTCGACCCCGGAGAGCCAGAGCAGCATTGCGGGGTCGCGCGTCACCTCGGTCAGCAGGCTCGAGAACGGGCCGAGGGCGTGCTTCCGGAAGAGCCGGTTCTGCCGCAGCATCAGGCGCGCCGGGCCGACGCCGTCGCGCGAGGTCGCGAACCAGTCGTGCCAGACGAGCGTCATCCGCTCGGCGAGCGGCTGCGTCGTGCGCACCATCCGGTCGAGCCACCAGAGCTGGTCGTGGCCCCAGGCGTCGTTCGGGGCGAGCGGGTGGCCGTTGTCGTCGTGCGGCTTGGGACCGCGCAGCCGCTCGCGGCCGGGGTGTGTCAGGGAGTCGACGGCGCGCTCGAGCCCGAGCTTCGCGAGGCGCTCGGCCTCTCCGGGGCGCGGGCCGAAGCCGGCGCGCCAGAGCAGGCGCTCAGCCTGCGGCTTTCCGAACGGGCCACGGTAGATGGGCGGCATCGGACGTTCTATCGGCGCGCGGGCTCCAGGGCCTTACCGCCTGTTCGGGTCAGGTCGATTCGGCGCCCTAACGCAGCCCTATCCCCGGTTTCGCTCGGTTTGCCGCCATTCGGCCCAGACGGGCGAGAAGACGGCGCAGGCCATGGAGATGGTGACGACGATGAGGATGTAGGCGAAGAGCGCGAGGACGGCGCCGAACGGGCCGAAGGCCCTGGCGTTCTGGTCGATCGTCGGTCCGATCCACAGCGGCGAGGTGGCGACCGTGCCGCCGAGGACGAATGAGGCGAGGAGCGCGCCAGGGAGGAGGGAGCGCAGCGTGACCTTGCGGTGCAACAGGAAACGTGGCGTCCAGAGCCAGAAGATCGTCGAGCCCGCGATCCAGGCCGGAATCAGGACGAGCCACCCGTGGCTGCGGAGATTCGCGGCAGAGACCGTCATCAACGCGATGAGCCCGCTCGTGATGAAGAACCAGATCGTGAAGAGCAGCTGGTCGGCAACGCCGCCGGCGTGGATGCGCCAGACGCGCGCGTAGAGGTCCTGGTAGAGCTGGCCGATCGCGAGCCCCCAGAGCAGGAAGCCGATCACGATCGTGAGCGTGGCCGCAAGGAGGTTGTTGGAGGTGGTCCCGAACAGGTCATGGACGAGGTTCGCGGTCGTCCCGTCGAGCTTCATATGGCTGATCAGGCGCTCCGCGAACGCGTTCTCGTTGCCTTTCGCGAGGTTGAAGAACGCGACGATCACCAGCGCAGTCGGGAGGGCGGAGAGCGTGAAGTAGGCCGAGGTCGCGGCGCCTGTGTTGCGGCTCGCCTCGAGGTAGCGTCGAAACCAGAGCAGCGCCAGCCGGGTGAGGCTGTTGTTTGCCCGGCCACGCAGCCAGTCCCGTACGGCCGGAAGGCGGCCGCCGCCCGTGCCGGGCGCCTCGGCGCTCCGGGGCGCCGCTGGCGGCGCGGCCTCAGGATCGAGCGTCACTGGCTTCCCTCCGAGAACAGGGGGCAACGAGCGGCGAGGTCTCATCGGGCCTCGGGGTGGCCTTCGCGCGTTGTCGCTGCCATAGGGTCACGTTGATCTCCGCTGCGGCCACGATCATGCATGCGCTCTCACGACGACGCCGGCACCTCGGTCTCCGCCCGTGAGTCCGGGACGATCAGGAACCGCTGCTCGTCAAGGAGTTGCAGGCGCTCGAGTTCGCGAACGCGGTCTTCAGCTCGCCGTTGGCTTCGAGCCCCTTGAACGTCGTTTTCACCTGCGTCTCCATCGTCGCGAGTGTGGCCGTCACCGTCGGGACGGCGGTGAGCACCCCGCTCACGCCGGAGGCGCCTTTGACTGCGTTCTCGATCGCGGTCACATCCTGTTGCAAGCTCGTCGAGAGCTGGTCGAGGGAGTTCTTCGCCTGCTGCCCGGACGCGGTGTCGGGCTTGCCCAGCCCCTTGAGGTCGGACGTGAGCGTCTCGGTCGCCGACTTCGCACCGCCGGCAGCCGTCTGCAGCCCGTTCTTGGTCGGATCGCTCTTCACCGAGCCGGCGGCCGACTTGATCGCGGCCTGCCAGGTCGTGATCGACGAGCAGACGCCGCTTGCCCAGGTGTCAGTGGCAGAGGCACTCGTGGACGACGACGTCGTCGTCGAGCCGCCCCCGCTCGAGCCACAGCCTGCCGCCAGGAACGCCAACGACGCTGCAAGAGCGATAAGGGTGTGTGTGCGAGTGGGTTTCATCGTCGTGTCCTTTCGGCGGATCGGGAGGGCCGGCATCTGTGCCGGCCCTCCTCCCGCGATCTATGAGGTGATCGCGCCCGAGACCTCGTCCTGGGACTTCGCGATCGCCTTCTGCAGCTCCTGGTAGTCGCCCGAGTCGATCGCCTTGTTGATCCGCTTGTCCGAGTTGACGAGAGCAGCCTCGACCTTGTCCGCATACTGATCGTCGACGACCGCCACCACCGCCGAGGATCCCGGCGGCAGGTACTCCTCCAGGTCGACGCCCATCTGCTTCTCCTCGTGCCGCTTGCGCAGTGCGCCGACACCGGCGCCGATGCCGGCACCGATCGCGGTTGCGGCCAGCAGCGGAGGGGCAAACAGCCCGACCACCAGCCCAGCGGTCCCGCCGAGCATCGCACCGCCGCCGACGTGCGCGTCACCGTGCTCCTTCACGTCCACCTTGCCGCTCGCGTCGCGATTCATCACGACCGCCCCGACCACCTTGTACTCGCCCGAGTCCTCCCCAACCTTCAGCGTCTTGAAGTCCTCGGCCGCCGTACCCGCATCGGCGTACGCACCGACTACGAGCGCGAGATTGTCACCATCCATAGCTCCTCCTCTCTGGGGTCTAGCGCCTAGCCTGGCACGCGCCACCCGCCCCGTGGGACGCTCGAGCGCCGTTCACCCAGGTGAACCGAGGCGCGACCGTCTTCGCCGGCCTACGGGTTGGGCGCCTGGCGCCGCCAGCGGTTCCAGGGCCACATGCCGTCCATCTCGACCTCGAGCGCGAAGCTCAGCAGAATCCGGATGAGGACGATCACGCCTAATACGACAACGCTCTCGTAGGTCGGGTCGACGATGATCGTCCGCACGAGGTCGGCCACGATCAGCACTTCGAGGCCGAGCAGGATCGAGCGACCGAGGTTGCGGCGCAGCTCCTCGTACGAGCCGGGCCGAAGCTCGGGGCGGGACGCCCGGACTAGGAAGGTGAGAAACGACCAGAATCCGCCGACGAGCATGATCCCCGCCCCAAGCGCCTCTACGACGCGAACGATGTCGGAGACCGTGCTCTTGTAGTCCATCACGACGCAACCTACGCAACAGGTGTTGGCGGCCGGCGACGGCGGTGGTGCTTCACCCGGGTGATCGTGAACCCGTCCCGAACGAGTCCCGCCGGTGGCGTTATGCGACCATGCGGCGAAGATGGCACTCGGATCGGCGGAGCGGGGGGCAGGGACAGCGGAGAGAACTGGCGCGGCTGCACTTCCCCCGCTGATCGAGGCAAAGCTGGCGGCTCCGGGTGCGCGAGGAGGCATGGTCGACCGTCCGCGTCTCTGGACGGGTCCGGATGCGGTGCTGAGGCTCGTCGCGGCACCGGCCGGGTACGGGAAGACGACCGCGGTGCGGGCGTGGTGTGCGAGCCAGGACGCGGCGCTGGCCTGGGTCACCCTCGATACCGATGACAACGACCCGAATCGGTTGTGGCGGTACGTCGCGACGGCAGTCGATCGCGTACGGCCGGGTCTCGGACGAGGTGCGCTACAGAGGCTGGCCATACCGGGCGGTGCGATCGAGGACGCGGCCGACGAGCTCATGAACGGCATCGCCGCGTTTGGGGAGCGGCTGCTGCTGGTGCTCGACGATCTACATGCGGTGACCGACGAGGGCTGCATCGCATCGATCGACCGTGCGCTCTCGCATCTCCCACCAAACGCACGCGTGATTCTCGTCACGCGGATCGATCCTGCGCTGAGCCTCGCGCGGTACCGCGCGGCCGGGCTGCTCGCCGAGCTGCGGGCGAGGGAGCTCGCGTTCACCCGGGCCGAGGCGCACGAGCTGCTGGTCACCCGCGGGGAGATCGAGCTCGGGGCGGACGAGATCGAGCTGCTCGACGAGCAGACCGAGGGCTGGCCTGCGACGCTCGTCCTGGCCGGCCTCTGGCTGCGGACGGTCGACGACCCGGCTACGGCCGTGCGGGCATTCGGAGGCGATCACCGCTTCGTGGCCGAGTACCTGAGCACCGAGGTCCTCGCGGCGCTCGACGAGGACCAGCGGTCGTTTCTCCATGGCGCCGCGGTCCTGGGCGAGTTCACCGCCGAGCTCTGCGACGCCGTGCTCGAACGCACCGGCTCCTCCGCCGTGCTTGCCGAGCTCGAGCGCTCCAACCTCCTAGTCTCGCGGCTCGAACGAGGAGGCTGGTTCCGCATCCACTCGCTGTTCGCCGCGTACGCCAGGACTCAGCTCGCATCATCCGAGCCCGCCGCCGCGACGACGATCCAGCGCCGAGCCGCCGAGTGGCTCAGATCGCACGGATTGCCCATGGAAGCGCTCCGACATGCGGCGGCTGCCGGCGACCACGAGTTCGTCGCCGAAGTGCTCGGCGACTACTACCTGCCCCTGATCAGGAGCGGCCGCGGCGGGACGCTTCTTCGTTGGGTTCGCACGCTGCCGGATGACTGTGTCCTCGAGCACCCGGAGCTGGCAGCGACCGCTGCGGCGGCCGCGGTGCTCGCGGGGGAGAGCGCGATCGAGCAGCGCCGGTTCATGCAGCTCGCCGATCGGGCGGAGAGTCAGCAAGACGGACAGTCCAACGCATATGTCGAAATCTGGGTGAGGTTGGTTCGTGCGGGGACGGTCGAGGGCGGCGTCGGCCGGGCAGTGCTCGACGGCCGCCGCGCTGTCGAGCTCGCGCAGGCCAGCTCCGACGAGATCCTCACAGGCGCTCGCGCTACGTATGCGCGTGCGCTCTTCTTCGCCGGCGACCTCCACGAAGCGTCCGCTGCCGCCACGCAGGTCCTGGAGCATCCGGATATCGGGCATCGTCCGCCGAGCCTGATCCTCGCACACTCGACGCTCGCATTCGTCGCCGCCGAGCGCGGGCGACTCGTTCTGGCCCGACGCCATGCCGAGGCGGCGAAGGCCGCCGTAGGCCGGATCGGAAGCGGCCGGAGCTGGCTCGGCGCGAACGCGGCCGCCGCTGTGGGGACGGTGCTGGCCGCCGAAGGGGAGTTCGTCGAGGCAGAGCACGAGCTCGGTACCGCTGAGCGCTTCTTCGCGGACGAGGTGGCGACGGTGCACCACACCTGGCTACTCGTGCTCCTCGCCCGTGCCCGTCTGCGCCGCGGCCGCCTCGACGAGTCACAGCTGCTGCTGCGCTCGGCCCGGGAGGCCTTCGACGAGCTCGCAGACAGCGGGATTGTGCGGCCGCTTTGCGAGCAGGTGGAACGAGAGCTTCGGACGGCAAGAGACCGGGCAGCCCGCGGAGAGTTGCTCGAAGCGCCAACCGCGGCCGAGCTCGCCGTGCTCCGGCTCCTGGCCTCCGACCTGTCGGCACGGGAGATCGGCGAGCAGCTCTTCCTCTCGCCCAACACGATCCGGTCACACATCCGCATGATCTACCGGAAGCTCGGCGTCCACTCCCGCCCGGACGCCGTCGCACGCGCGACGGAGCTCGGCCTCCTCGAGCAAGCGCGATCACCTGGGTGAACGGCGCACTTCACCACGTAGACACCGGAACGGCGTGCCAGGCTGGGTCACGTGGGCAGTCGCGAGTACCGGCTCGTGGTCAAAGGCGAGTTGAGCGACCGCATGCAGCTCGCCTTTGAAGGGATGAACCTCACGCGGGGCGACGGCACCACGACCCTGACCGGAACCATGCGCGACCAGGCCGAGCTCCAGGGCGTCCTCCAGCGCATCAGCGATCTCGGACTCACACTGCTCGATCTGACCGCAATCGACGACGCCGCCCTACGCTGAAACATCCGAAGGGCCGTCGATCGAAGAGAACGAGCTGATGGCGCCGTAAAAGCGGTGATCAGCTTTCTGGAGGTTTGCGCAGCAGCGTCTCGACGTTGTCGAGGCGCTGGTTGATCTCAGCGAGGCTCGAATCGATCTGCGCATCTCGTTTCTTGTCGGCGTCGGCTGCGGCGACGTCGTACTGCTTGGTGGCGCGGGCGACGAACGTCGAGGTGACGGCAGCGGTGACGATCGCGACGAAGGCGATCCCTTCGAGCATGACAGCAGCTGCGACGATCCGCCCGGCGACCGCCTTGGGCGTGACGTCCCCGTAGCCGACGGTCGTCACGGTCTGGATCGCCCACCACATCCCGATGAAGACGTTCGGGTACTCGCGATGGTCGAGCACCCTCATCAGCAGACCGCTCGCGAGGACGATCACCGCCGTCGTGCAGACGATGACGGTTGCCGCGCTCCGCACGCTGACCGGCTTTCGGAGGAACCGCGCCATCTGCCGTTCGAGCAGGACGATGCGAGTCGTCAAGACCGATCCTGGGCGTGGGCCTCGAGGAGGTCGCGCCGCTGTGCGAGGGCAGGTGAGAGGGCTGCGGCGAGGATCAGCACGGTGCCGATGAGGATGATCCAGAAGAACATCGCGATGATGATCCCGAACGCGCCGTAGGTCGTCGAGTACCAGTTCAGCCAATGGGTGAGCAGCAGCCCGGAGATTAGCCGCAGGATCACCAGGCCGAGCACGGTGAAGACGGCGCCGGGCACCAGGTTCCGCGTCGTGACGCGGTGATGGAGCAAGATCCGTGGCGCCCAGACGAAGAAGGCAAGCAGCAGCGCCAGCCAGCCGATATCGAGGATCCAGCCGATCCAGGACGGCTCTCCTCTCAGAGCCCGCGTCTGACCCACGAAGAGCGCGGCACCGAGGACGAGAGCCACGAGGACCTCGACATACCGCGCCTGGTCGGCGAGCACCGACTTGCCCAGGTCGATCCCCCAGGAACGGGCGTGGGCGATCTGCAACACGCGGGGAAACCCGAGCCCGAAGAAGAAGAGGTCGATGATCGCGATCAGCACGGCGGAGACCTTGTGCTCCCCTGTACCGACCATCACCGACGAGAACAGCTGGGCCGTCGTGCCTCTCAGCCTGAGGCGGTGCTCGATCCGGTCGGCGAGCGCGGTCGGATCCTTGTAGGAGTAGCTCGCGGTGACCAGGAACACGGGTATGAGGGTCAGGAGCAGGTACGCGCTGAGGAGAACTGCGAAAAGCTGCCCGTTGGAAGCCTGGTACCGGCGAAACCAACCGATCGTTGCGCCCTTGCGTGAATCAGGCGGCTGGTTCTCGATCCAGAGACGGCCGCGCTCGGCAACCGCAGCACCCTTCGCAGCCGCATGCTGCGCGCGGGCCGGGACGCGAGAGTGACGGGGCGGCCCACTGGCTCCCGGTGCCGGCTCAGTCGGCGCGCCGCTCATTCCTGCACGCTAATCGCAAACTGCCCGGATCAGAATTCTCGCAGTCACCAACGAAGCCCGAGCTAGACCCCCGTCTCGGCCGTGATGTTCCCGTTTTTGACGGCCTTGCTCAATGTGTTGTAGTCGCGTTCGTTTTGGTTCGCGTAGGACTCGGCGAAGAGGGCGAGGGCACGGTCGAAGGTGTCGTTGGTGCCGAGGTAGCTCGCGATCGCGATCGCATCTCCGGCGCGGGCGTGGGCGCGTGCGAGCTCGGAGGCGCAGGCCTTCGCGTAGAAGGACATGATCGTCGGCTTCATCAGCTCGACAAGCGCGCTGCCTTTCTCATCCCAGAGCTGGCGGATGTAGAAGTCGCGTTTGAGGCCGTCGATGCCTTTGAGCTTGACGAAGCCGAGCGTGATGTCACTCGCCGCCTGGGTGAGGCGCTGGCCTTCGACGACGCGTTGGCCGTGGTTTGCGAACCCGCTCGTGCCGAGGAACCGCTCGAGCACCGACGCTTCTGCCTCCTTGAACTGGAGGAAGAGCGGATCGCTGTCGTCGCGGCCGAGCAGGAGCACGATGTACGCCCGGGTGCCGACGCTGCCGACGCCGACGACCTTCCGAGCGGCATGCACGAAACGGTAACGCTCGAGCAGCCTGCCGCGGTCGCCCGGGAGTGTGCGCCGGTAGGAACGGAAGAGGCCGTGCAGGAAGGTGTCGAACTCCTGCGCGCGGTCGGCTGGGAAGAGGTCCTCGATCGGAGTCACGGTGGGAGGATCACCGGTGATGCGCGGCTCGCCGTCGACGATCTCGGTCAGCTTCGCAAACGCCTTGAGGCTGTCTTTCGTCCGCGTCTTCGCCAAGTTCTGCTCTGCCCGCTTGCGCTCCTTTGACGTCGCGACCCGCTGCACCTCGGCCAACAGATCCTCGACGTTGACGCGCGTGTACCAAAGGTCGAGGTTGCCCCTCGCGGCGTAGCCGCTCATCGCCTCCCGGTACGCCTTTCCGACCGCCAGGTTGACCTTTTCCCGCTGCTTGTCGTCGAACCCACGGTCGCGTCCGGCGACGGCGAAACTTGCGGCGAGACGCTTCACGTCCCACTCAAACGGGCCCGGCAGCGTCTCATCGAAGTCGTTGACGCTGAACACCAGTCGACGGTCCGGCGCCGCGAACGCACCGAAGTTCGACAGATGCGCGTCACCGCACAACTGCGTTTGAAGCCCCGTCCTCGCTGACTCTGCGAGATCAGCCGCCATCACGAGCGCCGCGCCCCGATAGAACGTAAACGGGGACACCAACATCCGCCCATAGCGAATCGGCACCAGCTCCGGCACCCGCGTCTTTGCCTGCTCCTCCAACAACTCGACCGGGCCCACACGGTCCGGCGACGGCTCCCACGCCCCATGCGCCGAACGCGGAACCTCGGCCCGCGCCGCCTTCCCCCGTGCGACCCGCTCCTCCACCGTGAAATGCTCGACCCGCCCGGCCTTGCTCGACCGCTCGCTCACCTCATCGGTTGCAGTAGTGCCATCGGCGCTCATTCAGTTCCCTCCCAACCTCGCTCGCTTCGTTCGATCGAATCCCCTCTCTTTCAGAAGGACGATTCAGCCAACTCAGACCGTCGCCTCGTCGGGCATCACCGGCCGCGAGATGATGTAGCAGATCGCACCGATCAGCGGCACGAACATGATGAAAAGCAGCCACCCGACTTTCGCCCAGCCACTGTGGTCGTGGCGCTTGAAGTTGTCGATCAAAATCCAGATCACGAAGCCAACCCAGATCACGAGGGCGCAGAAGATGAACATCGACCACATGATGTTCAGGAACGGATAGCTGTCGGCAAGAAGAGTCATAGTCGGGGCTCTCTTTCTCTCGGATGGATGTCGGTTGCGCTCGTCTCCCGTTGACGGCGACAGGGATCGCTGATTCCTTAGCTCGCGACGGGTGCTGCGGCCTCGGCCTGTCTCTCGAAGAGTTGCACCTTCTGGGCCGGGGTTTGCGGGAACGAGGGTTATTCACCCTGGTGATTCCGATTGCCCGCCGGGTGCCGCCTACGGCCGTGTGAGAGGCTCTTGCCGGACGTGGCACAGACCGGACATGTCACCCTCATGGGCCGAGCGACGGCCTGACCTGACTCATGAGCCAACTCACCAAGGTGTTTTCGGTCAATCGGAAGGGATTCAGTCTGCCCGGCGGCGTGGCCATTGGCGGAATCCTGCTGGTGATCTGGTTCGCCATCGCCCAGCTTGACCAACAGAAGTACGTCGTCAGCGTCATCTTCGCCGTTCTCACCACCGCCCTGAGCGACCCGGGCGGTGAATACCGGAAGCGGGCGTGGGGGATGGGTGCCTTCGGCCTTGGCGGTGCGGCGGTGACCGCCGTGGCGTTTTTCGTCGGAACACACGCCTGGGGATTCGTGGTGCTCGCCCTCTTCGTGGTCACGTTGTCGGCCGGGTTGGCGGTGAAGTTCGGACTGCATCGATTCAGCGTGGGGCTGCTGCTCAACATCTGGTTCGTCGTCGCTGTCTTCCTGCCGGCCAGTTACCGCGCCGATCGGATCAAGACCAGCGGATGGGACCAGGCGCTGGCGTGGCTGATCGGATCGGCATCGTGGATCGCGTTGATCGGCGTCGTGTGGTTGCTGAGCAGGCGCAAATGGAAGCCACGTCCCGTCATCGACCTCCCCGGTGAGCCCTTCAGTCCGGTCGAACTCACCCGACCGGTGGTGCTCTTCGCCCTGATACGGGCTCTGGCCCTCGCAGCATCCGCCGCCATCGCCTACGGGTTCCACGAGCCTAATGCGGATTGGATGGTGATCGCCACGCTGATCGCCATGAAGCCGAGCATTGAGCAGTCCAGGCTGGTGGGCCTCCAGCGTGTCATCGGTGCGGGCATGGGCGCTGTCGTGGCCATACCGATCTTGCTGGCAGTCCACGACAAGGACGCCTTGGTAGTGATCATCATCCTCCTGGCCGCGATCGGGGCTTCCATCCATGCCGTGAACTACGCCTACTACACGGCTGCCATCGCAAGTGCGGCCCTCATCGCCGCAGACCTGCCACACCCCACCAACTATGCGGCCGAGGGCCGCCGGGTGCTCTTCACGTTCGTTGGCGTGGGGATCGCTGTGGTGGTCATGTTCATTGCGGACGGCATGCAAAAACGTTCGGCAAAGGCCGCGCCGGCACCCGCGTGAGTTGCTTGCAGAGAGCTTCGTGACACCACGCCAAGGAGTTCGCACGGGTAAGCGGTGAGTTCCGGGCTCGCGATTATTGGTCTGACGTTGCTGCTGGTGGCTGCGGTATCGCGGCGTCTCTCGAGCACGCCGGTGACGCCGGCGATGGTGGTGACCGCGGTCGGCGTGCTCGTGGGGCCGCTGGTACTGAATGACCTTTCGGTGCGTCCCACGAGTTCGACCGTGCGGACATTGGCGGAGGCGACGCTCGCGGTGGTGCTGGTGAGCCGTTACGCCAACTGGTACCGGACCGCCGCGGACAAACGTGCTCCTGCGATGGAGAGCAAACCGATGCACGAGTACCGATCGCGCGGGCTCGCCGCGCCGCCCAGCAGCTGACCCGTCGAGTGCCGCGAGCGCCTACTCGCGCGGGGGGACAGGGTCAGACCGCACGCGGCGGGTCTGACCCTGTCATCGAGGGCGCTGAAGGCTTATGCCTCCTGCGCCTCGTCGGCCTCGAGCTCAGCGAGGTCGATTGCGATGCCGAGCGCGCGCACGATCTTGCTCGTCGCCGACGCAACGCGTGCCGTTCCCACGATGGGCGCGATCGCAGCGAGGACGCCGCGAACCTCGTCCGCGTCGACGTCGATCTCGCGGGCCGCGCCGAGGTTGTACAGGTATGAGACGGGCGGAGCGTCCATCGCCACGAGGGCGGCGATGCGTACGAGCATGACCTTGTCGGGATCGAGGCTCGACGCCTCGATCGAGTCGGCGGTCATGCTGGCGAGCAGATCGAGAACTGGTGTCTCGGTCAGTTCAGGCATGAGGATCTCCTTGTCTCGACGAACTGTGCGGTCGTCGACGCCGCTACACGATCCGAAGGACCGTCTGCTTGTGGCACGCTCTTGACGTTACGCCGTCGGCCCCCCGGCGGGCGGGAGGCCGACCGGAATCACTCAGGTGAACCCCAACGGACGCGAGAGAACTCGCGCGGGCGAGAGGATGGCATGTGACATCCCGCCGGAGACAACACGGGCGTCGAACCCGTTCTGCGCCAGCATCCGCACCGCCTGGACACGACCATGACCAGATGTCGTCTCGGGGCTGCTCATGGCTATGTTCGCGCTGAGTTGAGTTTGGGTTGGGCGCCGGGTTGGATTCGGGATGCCTCCCGGTGAACAGCAGGACGCACAGGGAACAACACCTGTTTCGGGGACGCCGCCTCTACGGCGCCCCCGGTCTTCTCACCCGTCAGATTCCTCGCCGATCGCGCCTCCGCTCGCGCCTCCGCATGCCGCAGACCGACACGGGCGAAAGCGGCCTGCCGAACGGGTCGATGAACAGGGTCACGGGCCCGGCCTTCGCCGGAACCTTCCCGTCGAGGACCTCGATCGAGTACGAGAGCTCTCCGTCGTCGAGGCGCGGCTCCTGGATCACCACCACGGCGTCCTCGGGCACCTCGTCGCCCGGCTCGAGGAACGCGAGCACCGCGTTTGGCGGGTCGGCCTGGAAGCTGTTGTCGCCTTCGTCCCACAGGTCGACGAAGTCCCCCGTGGCCATGTGCCCGACGATCCGCTGGGGTCGGTCGGAGAAATAGAGCGTCGAGGGCGTGATCCCGCGTAGCGTGAGGGTCCCGCCGTCGCTCGTGATGCCCTGCGCTGTCTGCACGAACATCGATTCCTCGGCTTCGAGCTCTGCGATCTGCTTCTCATCCATCGTGCTCACCTCCGTTTCGTGTTGTCCACCAGGCGGTCACAGCCCGGTTTCGGCCTTCACCCGGCCCTTCTTCACGGCCTCTTGTAGGGCTCGATAGTCGCGTTCGTTCTGGTCTGGGCATCGTTGGCCCATGGCTATGTCGATGCTGCGCTCGGTTTGGGTTGGGCGCCGGGTTGGATCGTCGGGATGCCCCCGGTGAACAGCAGGGCGACGAGCGCGAAGAGCGCGAGGATCGAGACGGCGACGCGGAGCCCGTCGATCCGGCTCTTCTCGTTTGTCTGCACGATCGCGTCGGCCGTCCGCGGCGGGACGTGCGCGTCGGAGAGCGCGGCCTTCAGGTCGGGGTCCGAAATGAACGGGACGCCGCCGGCGAGGCTCGTCTGTGCCTTGGCGGCGACACGGTCGGGCACGGCCGGGTTGTTCTGGACACCGGTGAGGAACGAGGCGGTCAGCGCCGAGATGAGGACGGCGCCCGCTAGCGCGGTGCCGATCGACGCACCCAGCTGTGTCCCGGTGTTCTGGATTCCGCCCACCTCGCCGCTCTGCTCGTCGGGCACCGCCGACACGGTCACGGCTCCCAGCTGGGAGGCGATCGAGCCGATCCCGGCTCCCGCGAGCAGCAGTGGCCAGGTGACGATCTCCGCTCCGGCGCCGTAGTCGAGCAGGGCGAGGAGGAGCACGAGCGCACCGAAGAGGGCAATGAAGCCGAGGCGGATGACCAGCCGCGGGTTCGCGTGCGGGAACAGCTTGGGGACTCCGGCGGCGAAGAGCAGCAGCATCAGCGACATCGGCAGCAGATGCACGCCCGTTGCGACCGCCGACAGACCGAGCGCAACCGACAGGAACAGCGGAACGACGAAGAAGATCCCGGCCTGCACCAGGAACAGGAAGAAGAACGAGGTGACGCCGTCGCGCAGCTGGATGTTCCGCAGCATCTTCGGGTCGATCAGCGCAGCCTGGCCGTGCGCGATACGCCGGTTCTCCCACATCGCGAACAGGCACACCACCACGCAGCCCGCGAGCACGAGCCAGATCACCGGCGAGAGCCCGAGCCACTCGGGAGCACCCGGCTTGGCCCGCACGAACCCCCACGCACCCGACTTCAAGGTGCCGATCACGATCAAACCGAGGCCGGTGGCCGACAGCGCCGTGCCGACCAGGTCGAGCTTGGCGCCCTTCTCGGGCGGTGTGTCGTTCACCCGCCGCGCCAGGGCGAGGATCACGATCACGATCAGCACCTCGCTGACGAACACCCACCGCCACGAGGCATAGCTCGTGAAGAAGCCGCCGACCACCGGCCCCACCGCGGCGGCCATCGCGCCGGCAGCCGCCACGAGCCCGTATGCGCGTGGACGGTCCGGCTTGCCGAAGTTCGAGGCGATGAGCGCGACGATTGCCGGAAAGATCAACACCGCGCCGAAGCCCTCCAGAAACGACCAGCCGATGATCAACACCGGCAGGCTGTGAGAAAGCGCCGTCGTCAGCGACCCGCACGCGTAGACGACGCAGCCGATCGTGAACGCACGCTTCCGGCCGATGATCTCCCCGACCCTCCCGCCGGTGATCATGAAAGACGCCATCACCAGCGTGTACAGCGTGATCGCCAGCTGGATCCCGGTCACATCGGTCCCGACGTCCTTGGCGACCGTCGCGATCGCCGTGTTCATCACCGTCATGTCCAGGGCCATGACGAACTGCGCCGACGCCAACGTGAGCAGCACCAGACCCGAAGCCTTGGCAGCAGCAGAAGATGCGGTCGGCGCGGTCGTCACTCCCAGATACTCGGGTTGTTCGTGTAAGCGAGCACCTGCGATCACTTTCGCTCGGTACCGGAATGGGCCCGGCAACCCGTGTCCCCCAACCTCACCAACCTACGATGCAGAGCCAGCTCAACGAAGACGCAGGTCGGATTTCACTTGGGTGAACACGATCGGGGCCTAGCGCCCATTCGACTGTGCCGTCCTCCGCGGTCGAACTCTGGGTGACGAGCCGGGTTAGCGCGTCCGTCACACCGGACTGGCCGGCGGGCACAGAGCCAAGCACGCGCTTCGGCGCCCTTCTCCCGCATGCATGGTTACTGGCGATCCGGGCGCCGCACGGCTTAACGCAGCCTTAATCCCGCGCAACGGGGGCTGAATACGGCCTCGTTATAACGGGGCTCGTGGCAGCGCGTTCTCCCCTTGCGCTCGGCGTGCTCGTCGTTTCGGCGGTCATCGGCGGCGCGGTCGCGCTCGGCGCGGCGGCCGCACTCGGCACCTTCGCGTCGAGCACCACCACGGTGCGCGAGCTGCAGGCGGTCCCCGCGGCCGCGAGCCCGACCGCCTTCCAGAGCAACAAGGCGCTCTCGGTCAACCAGATCTACCGCCGCGCGGCGCCGGGCGTCGTTCAGGTCACGGCCACCCAGGTCGTCAAGACGCCGTCGATCGACCCGTTCTTCGGCTTCTCGGTCCCGCAGAGCCAGAGCCAGGAGGCGCTCGGCTCCGGCTTCGTGATCGACAAGGCCGGCCATATCGTCACCAACTACCACGTGATCGCCGGCGCGCGCTCGGTCCGGGTCAGCTTCTCGGACAACGAGAGCGTCAGGGCCCGGATCGTCGGCTCGGACCCGAGCACGGACGTGGCCGTGCTCCAGGTCGACGCACACGCGCGGGCGCTCTCGCCGCTCCCGCTCGGGAACTCGGACGTCGTTCACGTGGGCGACCCTGTGGTTGCGATCGGCAACCCGTTCGGCCTCGACCGCACGGTCACCGCCGGGATCGTCAGCGCGCTGCAGCGCGTGATCCAGGCGCCGGCCCAGCAGTACTCGATCGACCACGTGATCCAGACCGACGCAGCCCTGAACAAGGGCAACTCGGGCGGCCCGCTGCTCGATGCGAGCGGCTCCGTGATCGGCGTCAACTCCCAGATCCAGAGCGGGAACGGCGGCAACGTCGGCGTCGGCTTCGCGGTTCCGATCAACACCGTCAAGACGGTTGCGGCCGAGGTCATCAAGACCGGCCACGCCGAGCACGCCTTCCTCGGGATCACCGGCCAGGCGGTGACGCCGTCGATCGCGAAGCTCTTCCGCCTGCCGGCCTCGCGGGGCGTGCTCGTGGCGAGCGTTCAGCCCGGCAGCGCGGCGGCGAAGGCCGGCCTGCGCGCGGGCACGCAGAAGGTGCTCGCGAATGGCGAGTCGTACCCGCTCGGCGGCGACCTGATCGTCAGCGCCGACGGCGTGCCGCTCGGCAGCATCGAACGGCTTCACGACGTGATCTCGAGCAAGAAGCCCGGCGACAGGGTCTCCCTGGAGATCTGGCGCGGCAGCTCGAGGACAAGCCTCGACGTCAAGCTCGGGCGGCAGCCATCCCCTTGAGCTGACTGCCCAGGACGGCCCCAACCCCCTGGGGCCAAGTTCCCGGTGGGCCGATCGCCAGCTCGGCCTGCCGGGGCCAGGAAGGAGGCCCGCCGCCTGCCCGGGCCTCCTTCCTTTTTCACGGTTGACTCTCGCCGAGCAGGTTGCTCACTGGGGGCATCAGTTCAGAAACGTCGAGTCGGGCCTCGTAAGGGCCGCGGCCGGTCATACAGGCGGCGCCGCAGCGCGCACCGAGTGCGACTGCCTCCTCGGCCGAGAGCCCGCTCGCGAGGCCGAACGTGACGCCCGCCGCAAACGAGTCGCCGGCCCCGTAGGCGTCCCCGGCCGGCCCCGGGAGCGGCGCGGCGGCCCAGCGCCTGCTCGTCCCGTCTCGACCGGAGAGCCATCCGCCCGCGGCACCCTCGGTTTCGGCGACGAATCGCGGCGCCGGGTCCAGCTCGCGCGCTCCGAGGCGTTCGCCGGAATCGTTCGCGCTGCAGACGAGCATGTCGATCTCCACGTGCGCCGGCACGAGGGCGTCCAACGCTCGAGGCGTCGTAACCAGCGTCTTTCCCACCCGTGCCTTGTGAACCGCAGCGGCGTCGCCGGCCGTGAAGTAGATGGCGTCAGCGCCCTCGAGCTCCTCCCACGGCAGCGGGTCACCTCCGTGCGGGCCCATCCGCTCGCCGATCACCGTGATCGTCCTCTCAGCCGCTGCGTCCAGGTGGACGAAGGCCCGCCGCTGCGGCTCGTCTCGCCAGACCGCCTCGACGCGAACGCCGAGTGCCTCGAGCTCTTTCGCCGCTCGCCGGCCGAGCTCCTCGTCGCCCAGCGCAGTGAGGAAGACACACTCGCCGGCAAGGCGGGCGAGCTGCACCGCCGCGACCGCTCCTCCGCCTGCGGCCGCCTGCCACGTCTCGGACGCCTGCACGATCTCGCCGGGCGCCGGCACGTGCTGGACGTGGGCGAACTCGACCCACTCGACGTGGCCGACGACGGCGACGCGCATTGGCGCTGGTTGCCTACCGCCTCACCAGGCGGGCCATGATCCAAATCACGAACAGGATCACCAGCACGGTTGGTATCAAAGTCCAGGTCAGTTCAGGCATCGTCGTCCTTTCATGCGCGCAAGCGCCGGACGACGGTGTCCGACACTTTGCGGCGTCAAGAGTGGCGTGAGCCAATGGCGTGTTCAGATTGTCACGAATCCGAATCGCACCGTGACGGTGGAATAGCCAAGCCTCCTAGCTGCTCGAGGCTCGCTCTGCCGCGGCCTTGATGCCTTCGCCGAAGGTGGGGAAGACGTGGTGCATCGCGGCCAGCTCGTCCACGGTGGCGCCGAGGCGCAGGCCGAGCGAGAAGCCCTGGACGATGTCGCCCGCGTTGCGCGAGAGGACGTGCAGGCCGAGCACGCGGCGGCTGCCGCGCTCGTAGACGACCTTGAAGAGACCGGCCCGCTCCCCGATGAACGAGAAACGCTTGACGTACTCGTTGCGGGCGACGTCCACGTCGAGGCCCTGCTCGCGGGCCTGCTCCTCGGTCATCCCGACCGAGCCGAGCTCCGGGTCGGTGAAGATCGAGGTCGGCAGCACCGAGTAGTCGGCGGCGGGGGCGTCGGCGCCGAACATGTCGGCGACCGCGATCCGCGCCTGGTACTGCGCGACCGGCGTGAACTGCGCGACCGCGTTCACGTCGCCGGCGGCCCAGATCCCCGGAACCGTGGTTCGCAGGTGGTCGTCGACGACGATCCCGGCCTTGTTGGTCTCGACGCCGATTCCGTCGAGGCCGAGCTCCTCGATATTGGGCACGCGGCCCGAGGCGCACATCACCTGCTCGACCCGGACCTCGTACTCGTCGGAGCCGTCCCGCGGCGCGATCGTGGCCGCTACCTCCCCGCTCTCTCGGCGGACGCTCTTGACGAAGACCGAGGTGACGATCTCGATCCCCTCTCGCTCGAGCGCCATCCTGAGCATCGCCGAGGCCTCCATGTCGGCGATGGGCGCGATCCGCTCGAGGGCGTCCACGATCGTCACCTTCGAGCCGAAGCGCGAGAAGACCTGGCCGAACTCGAGCCCGACCGCACCGCCGCCGACGACGAGCAGCGACGCCGGCACCTCGGTCAGGTCGAGCGCGGAGATATGGTCGATCCAGCCGACCTCCTCGATCCCCTCGACCGGCGGCACCGCCGTGCGCGAGCCGCTGGCGATCAGGATCCGGTCGGACTCCAGCTCGATCTCTCCGACCCGGAGCGTGTGCTGGTCGACGAACCTTGCCGTCCCCATGTAGGTCGTGAAGCCCTGCGCCATCAGCTCGGAGGCCCAGACGTCCTGCGGCTTCTTGATCGTCTCCTTCCAGGCGTAGACGCGCGCGAGGTCGACGCGCACCGGGCCCGTCTCGATGCCGATCCTCGGCGCCAGCACGTTCATGTCGTGCGTCAGCTCGGCGGCGACCAGGTAGGCCTTCGTAGGCGAGCAGGCGACGTTCGGGCAGCTGCCGCCCCAGCGCTCCTTCTCGACCAGCGCCACACGCGCGCCGTGCTCGCGGGCGGCTTTGCCGGCCGCGTCCCGGGCGGCCGAGCCACCGCCGATAACGATCAGGTCGAACCGCTCGCTCATCCCAGGGCCTCCTTCTCCATTTCGGTCATGGACATCTCGGGCATGTCGAGGGCGATCGCGGCCTGGATCAGGCCGACGTGCGAGAACGCCTGCGGGAAGTTCCCCAGCAGCTCGCCCGAGGCCGGGTCGATCTCCTCCGCGAGCAGGCCGACGTCGTTGCAGAAGCCGAGCAGTCGCTCGAACAGCTCGCGCGCCCGCGTCTCCTCACCTCCGCGCGCGAGGCACTCGACGAGCCAGAACGAGCAAATGGCAAAGGTCGCCTCGTCCCCGGTGAGCCCGTCCACGCCGTCGGTGACGTACCGGTAGACGAACCCGTCGGCCGACAGCTCGGCGGCGATCCGCTCCACCGTCGCCCGTGCCCGCGAGTCGTCGTGCCCGACGAAGCCGACGATCGGGATCATCAGGTTCGAGGCGTCGAGCTTGCCGCCGTCGCCGAACGACTGGACGAAGGTGCCGCTCTCGCCGTGGATGCCCTCGCGCTCGATCTGCTCGCGCAGCTCGTCGCGCTCGGCGCGCCACTCGTCCAGCGCGCCCTCGCGTCCGTCCAGCTCCGCGATCCGCACCACGCGATCCAGCGCGACCCAGGCCATCACCTTCGAGTAGGTGAAGTGGCGCGGCTCCCCGCGGATCTCCCAGATCCCCTGGTCGGGCTCGCGCCACTGCTCGATCACCGCGCCCGCGACGCGGCCGAGGAAGTCCCAGAAGCCGTCGTCGATCTCGCCGCCGTGCCGGCGGTAGACCCAGACCGTGTCGAGCAGCTCGCCGAACACGTCGAGCTGGAACTGCGAGTAGGCGCCGTTGCCGATCCGCACCGGCCGCGAGCCGCGGTAGCCCTCGAGCCATTCGAGCTCGACCTCGGGGAGCAGCCGCTCGCCGCCGACGCCGTACATGATCTGCAGCTCGTGCGCGCGGCCCGCCGTCGTGCGCCGGAGCCAGCCCATGTACTGGTGCGCCTCCTCGATATAGCCGAGCGCGAAGAGCGCGTTCAGCGTCAGGGCGGAGTCGCGCAGCCAGCAGAAGCGGTAGTCCCAGTTGCGACCGCCGCCGACCTCCTCCGGGAGCGACGTGGTGGGTGCGGCGACGATCGAGCCCGTCGGCCCGTTCGTCAGCCCTTTGAGCACGAGCGCGCTGCGCAGCACCTGTTCGCGGTAGGGCCCCTCGTAGGTGCAGCGGTCCGACCATGCCGTCCAGTGCGCGACCGTGTCCTCGAGCTTGCGATGCACCTCCTCGGCGGGCAGCCGCTGCGGATCGAGCTCGTGCGGGAGCTCGTAGGTGAGGACGACGAACGCCTCCTCGCCGTCGCGCAGGGTGCGGTTGCCCTCGGTCGCCGAGCGCTCGGCGTCGCCGAAGGGCAGCTCGCTCTGGAGCACGAGCCCGTCCGCCCCGCCGTAGACGACCACCAGGTCGTCGGCGAGCGTGTCGAGCCGCGGCGTCGTCAGCCCGTAGTCGAACCGCGGCACGAGCTTGACCTTGACCGCGACCTCGCCCTCCTCGCAGCGCGCGATCCGGATCAGCTGGTGGTCGGGATGCACGCCGTGCCCGGGCGGCCGGAAGGCGAAGAAGTCGGTGAGCACGAGCGTCCCCCCCGGCGTGCGGAAGGTCGTCTCGAGCACGTTCGTCCCCGGGAGGTAGCGGCGGGTCGACTCGTAGTCGTCGTCGAGCGGCGCAATCCGGAAGAAGCCGGCCTTCGCCCAGTCGAGGATCCGCGCAAACACGGGCCGCGCCTCGAGGCGGTGGAAGACGCACCAGTCGATCGACCCGTCCTTGGAGACGAGCGCGCCCGAGTGGCAGTCCGAGAGCAGGGCGTAGTCGCCGATCGGCGGGTAGGTGCTCGCCTTCACCACGCGATTGTGTCGCGCTCCGAGTCGAGCTGCTTCGGGAGCTTCGCCGTGTAAACGGCCCAAGACGGTGCGTTGGACGGCCGCCCAGGCCAAGCCTGCGCGGCCTCTTGGTCGGCGCCGCCGAGTCGGCGCCTTGCCCTCCGTTACAGTCGGCGCCGTGGTGAGCGAAGCGCAGCTTCTCGACGCGCTGCGCGGGGGCGACGAGGACGCGTTCCGGGAGCTGGTGCGCGAGTACCAGCCGTCGCTCGTGCGGGTGGCGCGGATCTACGTGCCGACGCAGGCGGCCGCGGAGGACGTCGCCGCGGAGACGTGGCTCGGCGTCCTCAATGGGCTCGACCGCTTCGAGGGCCGCTCGTCGCTGCGCACCTGGATCTTCCGGATCCTGACCAACATCGCCAAGACCCGCGCCGTGCGCGACGGGCGCACGCTGCCCTTCTCCGCGCTGCAGGAGCCGGGGCGGGTTCCGGAGGCCGCAGTCGACGCGGACCGCTTCCAGGACCCGGAGCATCCGCGCTGGCCGGGCCACTGGGCGGTCAGGCCCGAGGCCTGGCCCGAGGACGCGCTGCTCGCCGCCGAGACCCGCGAGGTGATCGCCGACGCGATCGAGGCGCTCCCCGCGACACAGCGCGCAGTGATCTCGCTCCGCGACGTCGAGGGATGGACGAGCGAGGAGGTCCGTAACGCTCTCGAGCTGAGCGAGACCAATCAGCGAGTGCTTCTCCACCGCGCCCGCTCGAAGGTTCGGGCCGCGCTGGAGTCGTATCTCCAGGAGAACGCATGACCGTCTACGCCGAACAGCTGAGTTGCCAGGAGCTCGTGGAGCTCGTGACCGACTACCTCGAGGGAGCGCTCTCCGAGGAGGAGACGGCGCGCTTCGAGTCCCACATCGGCCGCTGCGACGGCTGCAACGTCTACCTCGAGCAGATCCGCCAGACGATCGCCGTGGCCGGGAGCCTCTCGGCCGACGCGCTCTCCCCCGAGGCCGAGGGCGCCCTGCTCCACGCCTTCCGCGACTGGCACTCGAACTAGCCGGCGCGCGTCGTCAGGTTCTACTGGCGCACCTGGAATCCGTAGGCTCCGCTCGTGATCGAGCAGGCCTTCGGCGAGAGCCCGCCCTGGTCGCTGGGCGTCGAGGAGGAGCTGATGATCCTCGACTCCGAGACGCTCGCGCTCACCCCCGACATCGAGCACCTCGTCGCCTGGGCCGAGGAGCATTCACTTCCGGGCGTCCTGAAGATGGAGCTGCTCGCCTCGATGGTCGAGCTCGCGACCGGCGTCTGCAAGTCGGCGGCCGACGCTCGGGCCGCGCTGACCGAGCTCCGCGCCGGCGCGGCCGAGGCGGCGGGCCTGGACGGCCTGGCGATCGCCGCCGCGGGCACGCACGCGTTCAGCCTGCCGACCGCGCAGCAGATCGCGCCCGACCCCCGGTACCGCGAGTTCGTCCAGTACGCAGGCGTGTCGGCCAGGCGCCAGGCGGTCTGCGGCCTGCACGTCCATGTCGGCATGCCGAGCGCCGAGGCCTGCATGACCGCGCTCGAAGGCGTCCTGCCGTGGCTGCCGGTCGTGCTCGCGCTCTCCGCCAACTCGCCCTTCCTCGCCGGTGAGGAGACCGGGCTGATGTCGAGCCGCGCCGAGGTGCTAGCGCAACTGCCCCGCGCCGGAGCGCCGCCGGTCTTCGCCTCGTATGCCGAGTGGGAGGCCTTTGTCGAGCGCTTCGAGCGGATCGGCCTCGCGGACGGCTACACGCGCTTCTGGTGGGACGCCCGGCCGCACCCGCAGTTCGGGACGCTCGAGGTGCGCGCGCCCGACCAGCCGACCGACATCTCGCTGACAGGTGCCTTCGCCGCGCTGCTGCAGGCGCTCAGCCGGACCGCGGTCGAGCGGCCTCCGGCAGGGCCGTACAACCGCGGCGACTACGCCCAGAACCGCTGGGCGGCGCTGCGCTTCGGCCCGCGGGCCGAGCTGATCCATCCCGACGGCGAGCGCCTCGTGCGCGCTTCCGAGCTCGGCGCCGAGCTGCTCGAGCTGGTCGAGCCTGCAGCGCGCGAGCTCGACAGTGCCGAGCTGCTGGCCCGGATCGACCCGGCGGTCTGCGAGGGCGACCGCCAGCTCGAGGTCGGCCGGGCCGAGAGCGTCGAGGTGGTCGTCGCGGACGTCGCGGAGCGCACGGTACGATCGAATTGATGGTGCAATCGGAGACGATCCAGGTCAGCGGGATCCGCTGCGAGCGCTGCGTCGGCCGGCTGGCCGGCGCCCTGCGCGGACACGAGGGAATCGAGCAGGCGATCGCCAACCTGATGGGCCAGGTCCAGCTCTCCTGGGACGACGAGCGCACCGACCGGGAGGCGATCGTCGCGACCCTGACGCGTGCCGGCTTCTATCCGGTCGAGATCTGACCCGCACCCGCCGGCCGGGAATGAACCCGCATGAATGCTCGTTCCAGCTTCAAAACCGGCAGTTGCTAGGGTGGCCGCGATGAGCGGCACGACACCCGAAGCGGAGCCGAGGAAGCTGGCCGAGGAGGCCCGCGACCGCGTTCGCTTCGAGGAGGAGGCGCTCGAGCTGGCAGACCAGGTCTACCGGGTCGCCAGGAGACTCGTGTCCACCCGCGAAGAGGCGGAGGACTTGATGCAGGAGACCTATGCACGCGCATTCCGGGCCTGGCGTTCCTACACGCCGGGCACGAACCTGCGCGCGTGGCTCCTGCGCATCCTCACCAACCTCAACATCGACCGCGGCCGTCGGCAGCAGCGCACCCCCGACCTGCAGCCGATGGAGGAGGGCGACTACTTCCTCTACAACCGGCTCGAGGCGGCGGGCGACTCGGCCGAGGAGCGCGTCGACGATCGGCTCTCGCAGGACGACGCGGTCGGGGCGCTCTCGGCGGTGCCGCACGACTTTCGCGACGTGCTCGTGCTGGTCGACCTGGGCGACTTCAGCTACGCCGACGCTGCGCAGATTCTCGACATCCCGATCGGGACGGTCATGTCCCGGTTGCACCGCGGTCGGCGTATCCTGAAACGAGAGCTCGCGGACCGAGCGGTAGGGAGCAGCGCGTGATGGCACTGAGCTTCGAACCGGATCCCTGCGCCAAGTGCGAGGAGCTGCTGCAGCCTTACCTCGACCGCGACCTGAACGATGCGGAGCACCTCGAGGCCGAGAAGCACCTGGACGGCTGCAGCTACTGCCGCAAGCGCTACAGGTTCGAGGTCGAGCTCCGGCGCTTCGTGCGCCAGGCGGTCGTGGAGGAGATGACTCCCGACCTGAAGCAGAAGCTCTCCGCGCTGCGCACGCCGCTTCTCTAGAGCGGTTTCGAACGCCGGTTCAATCGAGTCGACCGGTCATTTCAGACGGACACACGGGCAAGAGCCCGCGTGTCCTGAAGTCGGCATCGCAAGCGACGCCTCAGCAGGTCGCGCTGGCCGGGCCGGCGATGACGACCAGCCGGCGGGCGTTCGTGCCGCCCGGGAGCGGGCTCACGGTCCCGCAGCCGAGCTGCGAGGCGAGCCGGCGCGCTGCGGCCTCGCCTCCGCGCTCGAAGTAGACGACCGTCTGCTTGTAGCCGAAGCGGTTCGCCTTCGTCACGTGTCCGAGGCGGTAGCCGAACGAGCCGACGCGGTCGGCCAGCTGGCGGGTGTAGTTGATGTCGCCGTCCCCGTTCAGCACGTCGACCGTGAACTTCCAGGGAGCCGGGAGGGTCGCAGCCGCCTTTCCGCCGAACGTGGGGCTGCTGCCGCCGCGGCCGAAGGCGAGGAGGAGCGCCGTGGCCAGCACGCCGAGTAGGACGACCGCGCCGCCGGTGGCGATCCAGCGGCCGATCGGGCGCCGGGGCGGAGGCTCGACGGGCAGGCCCGAGAGCCGGCGCGCCTCGCGGTGGTCGATCCCGAGCGAGGTCGCGTAGCGAAGCAGCGCCAGCACGGCGGCGTTGCTGCTCGGGAAGCGGTAGAGACGGCCCTCCTCGAGCCACTCGACCTGGTCGGGCCAGAGCGCGGCCCGCTGGGCGGCCTCGTCGACGGTCAGCTTGCGCTGCAGGCGCAGCGCGGTCAATCCCGGGACCTGCTCGGGCGGGGCGGCGGCTAGGGGTCGGGCGAGCTCCACGGTTTCAGGCCTTCCGGCAGTTCATCGGCGAAATCGACGTCTCCTGGAGGCTGCAAATCGTCGCAGGGGACGAGGACGGCGTCGAGTCCCTTCGCGCCCTCGTCGGGAATCTCCTGCCAGACGCGAGCGCGCGAGCAGCACCGGGTGGAGGCGAACGCCGCCGTAGGTCGCGGCCACGACCGGCGCCTGGTCGTCGCGCCAGCGTTCGATCACGCGGTCGATCGCCTCGGGCGCGAGCCCGCGGCCCGTCGCCGAGTACGACCACCGCCGCCTCGGCGTCTTCGGGGAGAGCGGCGAGCCCGCAGCGCAGCGACGCGCCCGGGCCTTGCTCCCACTCGGGGCAGGTGACCGTGCGGGCGCTCGACTCCAGTTCGTGCGCCCCGAGCACGACGAGCACGTCGTCCACGGAGCTCTCGCGCACGCGCGCGAGCACCGGCTCGAGCAGCAACCGCTGCTTCGGCGAGCCGAACCTGCTGGACGCGCCCGCCGCCAGCACGACGGCCCAGATCGGAGTCTTGTCCTGCCCGTCGGCCTGACCGGTCATTTCAGACGGTCGGCCAGGCGAAGCCCGCCCGACCTGAGGCCGACATCGCAAGCGATGTCTCAGTCACGCGAGGGCGTCGAGGGCGCGCCGGACGAGGGCACGGGCAAGGTCGACCTTGTACGCGGTCCCCGGCAGGGGCGTTGCGCGGTCGAGGTCCTCAGCCGACTCGAGCAGCCAGGGAATCGGCGCCACTCCGGCGAGGGCGAGCCGCGTATCGGAACCGAAGCGGGCGGCCGCCACGCCGACGAGGGCGAACGCGAAGCGCGTGCGGTCCATCGCCTTCAGGTAGGTGCTCGCGTCCGGCTGCGAGACGTCGAGCTCGAGGATCAGCTCGCCCGGCTCGAGCGCGGTCACGTCTCGGTTGTCCTCGGTCGGCAGGCGATAGAGGTCGGCCAGCGGCAGCTCGCGCCGGTTGGTGCGGAGGGTGGTGCCGAGCGCAAGCAGCGCGGCCGCTGGGTCGGACGGGTGGGCCGACGCGCAGCGCTCGTTGCCGAAGATCGCGTGCTCGCGATGAGCGCCCTCGCGTGCGTGGCAGGTCGAGCCGCCGTGCAGGAAGCAGGGGTACTTCAACCGCCAGTACCAGCAGCGCGTCGACTGGAGGAGGTTCCCGCCGATCGTGCCCATCGAGCGCAGCTGCGGCGAGGCGGCGAGGGAACAGGCCTCGCGCAGCGCCTGCGGGACCTCCGGGTCGGCCTCGAGCTCGGCGAGCGTCGTCCCGGCCCCGATCTTCCCGTCGTGGATCCCGCGCGGCACGACGCCGCGCACGTCGACGAGCGTCTCCGCCTCGACGAGCCCGTCCCGCAGCAGCGGTACGAGGTCGGTCCCGCCGGCTAGTAACAGGCTGTTACCAGCGCCGTCGAGCTCCGCGAGGCTAGACGGCTGCCGGAGCTCCACGCGTCGCCTCCCGTTCGCGCGCCTCGGCCAGAGCGCGCAGCATCGTCTCGCGGCTCACCGGCAGCTCGTGCAGCTCCGCGCCGGTCGCGTCGCGGATCGCGTTCACGATCGCCGCCGCCGTCGGCACGATCGGCGGCTCGCCCAGGCCCTTCGAGCCGAGATTCGTCAGGTGCTCGTCCGGGATGTCGAGCAGGTCGGTGACGATCTCGGGCACGTCGGCGATCGTCGGCAGCTTGTACGCGTCGAGCGTCTGAGTGAGCACGCGGCCCGACGCCGGGTCGACGAGCCGCTCCTCCGAGAGCGTGTGCCCGATGCCCTGGATGATCCCGCCCTCGACCTGGCTGCGGGCGCCGAGCGGGTTGATCACGCGGCCGACGTCGTGGATGGCCGCGATCCGCTCGACCTTCACCTCGCCGGTCTCGACGTCGACGGCGACCTCGGCGACCTGGATCCCGAACGTCAGCACCCGCATCCCGGCCGGGTTCGGCCCGCGCGCGCCCTTGCCGAGGATCTGCGCGTCCTCGAGCAGGCCGGTGATCTCCTCGAGCGGCCAGGAGCCGCCGTCTGCCGAGACGATCTGGCCGCCACGGAGCGAGAGGATCCGCTCCTCGACCTGGAAGCGCTGCGCCGCGATCTCCAGCACCTGCCGCGCAGCGTCGGCGGCCGCCGCCCGCACGGCCGGGCCCATCGACGGCGTGGTCGAGGAGCCGGCCGAGATCGACGCGTAGGGCCCGCGGGCCGAGTCGCCGAGCTCGCAGCGGACGCGCTCCAAAGGCAGGCCGAGCTCCTCGGCGGCGATCTGCGCCATCGCCGTGCGCGTGCCCGTGCCGATGTCCTGCATGGCGGTGATCACGGTCGCGTGGGCGTCGGAGCCGATCCGCACCCAGGCGTAGGACGGCGGGCCGCCGCCGCCGTACCAGATCTGGCTGGCGAGCCCGACCCCGCGCTGCCACGGCCCCTCGGAGCGCGCGCGCACCGCGTCGCGCCGGGCCCAGTGCGGCTCGGCGCGGTCGTAGCACTCGAGCAGGTTCTTCGACGAGAACGGCCGGTCGTCGACGAGATCCTTGTCCGCGTAGTTGCGGCGGCGCAGCTCGAGCGGGTCGAGCTCGAGCCGGCCCGCGAGCTCGTCCAGCAGGCACTCGAGCCCGAAGGTGCCTTCGACGAACCCGGGCGCGCGGAAGGCCGCGTTCGGCGGCAGGTTCAGCTTCGCGCCGTAGGTGACCGTGCGGACGTTCTCGCAGGCGTAGAGCATCTCAATGGGCCCGAAGGTCGGGCCGTTGAACCCGGCCCAGCCGACCGCGTTTATGTAGTCGCCCTCGAGCGCGACCAGCGTCCCGTCCGAGCGGGCGCCGGCGCGGAGCCGCTGGATCGTTGCGTTCCGGTTGCCGGCGGCCAGGTTCTCCTCGCGGCGCGTGAGCGCGCAGTGCACCGGCCGCCCGGTCTGGCCGGCCAAGGCGATCGCGATGTAGGTGTGGTCGCCCGGGCTGTTCTTGGCGCCGAAGCCGCCGCCCATGTAGTTGCAGACCACGCGCACGCGGTCGGGCGGCAGCTCTAGCTGCGACGAGATCGAGTTGCGCACGCCCCAGATGAACTGGGTCGAGATATAGACCTCGAGCGTCTCGCCCTCCCAGCGGCAGACCGCCTGGTGGGTCTCGAGCGCGTTGTGCAGGACGACCTGCGTGCGGAACTCGCCCTCGACGACCACGTCTGCCTCGGCGAAGGCCGCGTCGACGTCACCGCGCGCGTAGTGCCTCGTCTCGTCGACGAACGACTCGCGCCTGACCGCCTCCTCCGGGTCGAGCAGCGGCTCGAGCTCCTCCCACTCGACGTCGATCAGCTCGAGCGCGGCGCGAGCCTCTCGCCGGCTGTCGGCCGCCACCGCCGCCACGGGCGCGCCGTGGAAGCTCGGCTCCTCCTGGAGGACGTGGCAGTCCCCCGGGCCGATCGTGCCGCGCACCCAGCCCGCGTCCTGCGCCCGGCTCAGGTCGACCTTCGCGCGCGCGTGTGCATACGGGCTGCGCAGAACGGCCGCGTGCAGCGTGCCCGGGAGCTGCAGGTCGGCGATATAGGCCGCCTCGCCGCGCGCCCGCTGGTGGCCGTCCTGCCTCCGCGCCGGGGTGCCCACGACGTCGCGCGGTCCCTGCGGCCACTGGTCGAGCGCCTCGTCCTCGCTCTCGACCACGACCCACTGCTCGGTGTAGGTGCCTTCGACTTCCTTCTCGGTCCGGATCAGTCGCGCCACGTCAGGATCGCCTCCTCGATTCTCGGATAGGCCCCGCAGCGGCAGAGGTTGCCGGCCATCGCATGGCGGACGCGCTCGGGGGTCGGCTCGGGCTCGGCTTCGATCAGCGCGGCGGCCGAGACGATCTGGCCGGGCGTGCAGAAGCCGCACTGGAGCGCGTCGGCGCGGACGAACGCGTCGACGAGCGGATGGTCGCGCAGCCCTTCGATCGTCGTCACCTCGCGCTCGCCGACGGTGTGGACGAGCGTGATGCACGAGAGCGTCGGCACGCCGTCGAGCTGGACGGTGCAGGCGCCGCAGTGCCCCTCGCCGCACGCGATCTTCGTGCCCGTCAGGCCGAGGTCGGCGCGCAGGGTCTCGGCGAGCGTCTGGCCGACCGGCGGGTCGACCTCGTACGTGCCGCCGTTGATCAGAAGCTCAAGCATTGACGCCTCCGCGTACGGGTTCATCACTTGACGCTTCACATTGGCCGATCGTCGCGAGGGTGCCGCGCAAGGTATCGCCTCCTCAGGCGCTAGTGGTCACCGCCAGGATGTCCGCCAGGTGCACGAGCCGAAACGCGACCCGGCTGGCGGTCCGCTGCTCTCGCTCGTCCTCGATTTCCGGGAGCAGCCGCCAGATGTCGCGCGCGCCCTCGAGCAGCTCGCGGATCTGCTCGCGCTCCTCGGCGTGGCCGTCGCGGTCCGCGGTGGCGTTCAGGGCGAGGCCGAGCACGCCGATCGTGTCGGGCTGCCGCGTCCAGAGCAGCGGCGTCGCCATCGACAGGTACTGGTGGATCCGCGCGAAGGCCATCGGCTGCGAGAAGGAGCCGCCGCCGCGCGGCGGGGACGGCTCGAGCGGCGCCTCGCCTTCGGCGATCCGGCTCGCGTTGCCCCAGAGCATCGCGTGCACGTCCTCCTCGCCGAAGCCCGCAATCCGTGCCGTGCGGAGGGAGGTCAGCAGGCCGCTCGGCTGCTGTCCGTACGGGTAGTCGGAGGCGTAGACGACCTGCTCCGGGGCGACCAGGTGGAACAGCGTGAGCAGGTCGATCGGGCTCCAGACCGAGGTGTCGAAGAAGACGCCGGCCTTGCCGCCGAAATGCCCGGCCAGCTCGCCGAGATCGGCGATTCCGCCGTGCGCGATGATGAGCTGCGCCTCTGGATAGGCCTCGACGAGGCGCGCCAGGCTGTCGGCGATCGGCGGCAGCCCGCGGCCGCCGTGGATCAGGATCGGCACCCGCCGCTCGGCGGCGAGCGCGAACACCGGCGCGAGCCGCTCGTCGTTGAGCAGGAAGCGCTGGGCCCGCGGATGCAGCTTGATCCCGCGCGCGCCGAGGTCGAGGCAGCGGGTCGCCTCCTCGACCGGCTCCTCGCCGAGGTCGAGCCGGACGAACGGAATCAGCCGCCCGCCCGAGCGCCGTGCGTGCTCGAGCGTGCGGTCGTTGGGCGCCCGGAAGGCCGGATGCCGGTCGGGCTCGTCCATGCAGAACATGAAGCAGCGCGAGATCCCGTAGCGCTCTCCGATCGCCTCGAGGTCCTCGTAGACGCCGAGCATGCCGTCGATGTCGTGACCGAGGTGGACGTGCGCGTCGAAGATCGCCGCTCCGGCCGGCAGCTCGCGGGCGAGCTCCTCGTCGTATCCGGCGATCAGCGCCTGCGCCCGTTCGAGCACCGCTTCCACGTCTCGCGAGTCTAGAGGTACGATCCGGGCCGCCGTGGCAGACGTCCTCATCTACGCAGATTCGTTCCGCTCGCCCGAGATGCGGCACGAGGTGCCGCTCGCCGTCCCGGACCCCTTCCTCTACGCCGAGCACGACGGGAGCAGGCACGTGGTCGCGAGCTCCTTCGAGCTCGACCGGATCAAGGCGGTCGCCCCCGACGTGGAGCTGATGCCGTACGAGGAGTTCGGGCTCGACGAGCTCTACGCGCAGGGTCTCCCGCGCGACGAGATCGAGCTCGAGGTCGTCCTCCGCGCCGCCCGGTGCTTCGGGATCGAGCGGGCTGCGGTTCCCTCCACGTTCCCGCTCGAGCTCGCCGACCACCTGCGCGCGAACGGGATCGCGGTGACCGCCGACCGCGAGCACTTCGTCCGCCGGCGACGCGTCAAGAACGAGGCCGAGCTGGCCGGGATCCGGCGCGCCCAGCACGCAGCCGAGGCCGGCATGAGCGCAGCGCGCGAGCTGCTCCGCGCCGCGGAGCGCCAGAACGGCAACCTCGTCCTCGACGGCGAGCCGCTCACCTGCGAGCGCCTCAAGGTCGCCGTCGAGCAGGCCTTCACCGCCAACGGCGCGTTCGCGGACGAGTTCATCGTCTCGCACGGGCCGCAAACGGCGGTCGGGCACGACATGGGCTCCGGCCCGATCGCGCCCGGCGAGCCCGTCTGCCTCGACCTCTTCCCGCGCGACCGCGAGTCGGGCTGCTTCGCCGACATGACGCGCGTCTTCGTCGTCGGCGAGCCCTCGGAGGAGCTGGCCGAGTACCACCGGCTCTGCCGCGAGGCGCTCGAGGCCTCGGTTGCAGCGGTCAAGCCGGGCGTTGCCGGGAGCGAGCTGCTCCGGATCTGCAGCAAGGTCTTCGAGGAGCACGGCTACCAGACGCTGCTCTCGAAGCAGCCGGGGGAGGTGCTGAAGGACGGCTTCTACCACTCGCTCGGCCACGGGGTCGGCCTCGAGGTGCACGAGGACCCGGCGCTCGGCCGCGGCCCGGGCGAGCTCGTCGCGGGCGACGTGATCGCCGTCGAACCGGGCCTCTACCGCCACGGCTACGGCGGCTGCCGGCTCGAGGACCTCGTGCTCGTCACCGAGGACGGCGCCGAGGTGCTGACGGACTACCCGTACGATCTCGCTCCCTGATGGCGGACGCCATCGAGACGATCCTCCTGGAGGAGCGTCGCTATCCGCCGCCGCCCGAGTTCGCCGCGAGCGCGAACGCCCAGCCGGAGATCTACGAGCTCGGCTTCGAGGAGTTCTGGGAGAAAGAAGGCCGAGAGCGGGTCTCGTGGTTCCAGGACTTCGAGGGCCTCTACGAGTGGGAGCCCCCGTACGCGAGGTGGTATCTGGGCGGGAAGCTGAACGTGGCCTACAACTGCGTCGACCGGCACGTCGAGGCGGGGAGCGGCGGCAAGGTCGCCTACTACTGGGAGGGCGAGCCGGACGACGAGCGCCGGACGATCACCTTCGCCGACCTCCAGGACGAGGTCGTTCGCCTCGCCAACGCGCTCAGGAAGCTCGGCGTGAAGAAGGGCACGCCGGTCGGGATCTACATGGGCATGGTCCCCGAGGCCCCGGTGGCGATGCTCGCCTGCGCCCGGCTCGGGGCGCCGCACACGGTGGTGTTCGGCGGCTTCTCGTCGGAGGCGCTCGCCGATCGCCTGAACGACATGGGCTGCGAGCTCCTGATCACGCAGGACGAGGGGCTGCGCAACGGCGGTGTGGTGCCGCTGAAGGCGAACGCCGACGCGGCGCTGGCGGCGTCGCCGGCCGTGCGGCACGCGGTCGTCCTCCGGCGCACCGGCGGCGACGTGGGCTGGACGGAAGGCCGCGACCTCTGGTGGCACGAGCTGGTCGCCGATGAGGGGTCAGACCCCGCGTCGTGTCCCCCGGAGCCGATGGACTCGGAGGACCTGCTCTACCTGCTCTACACGAGCGGCACGACCGCCAAGCCGAAGGGAATCGTCCACACCACCGCCGGCTACCTCGTGGGCACGGCGGCGACCCACCACTACATCTTCGACGTCGAGCCCGACTCGGTCTACTGGTGCGCGGCCGACATCGGCTGGGTCACCGGCCACAGCTACATCGTCTACGGGCCGCTCTGCAACGGCACCACCGGCGTCATCTACGAGGGCGTGCCCAACTACCCGGACAAGGACCGCTGGTGGGCGATCGTCGAGCGGTACAAGGTGAACATTCTCTACACCGCGCCGACGGCGATCCGCACGCACATGAAGTGGGGGCCGGAGCACGCGCAGCAGCACGGCCTCTCGTCGCTGAGGCTGCTGGGATCGGTCGGCGAGCCGATCAACCCGGAGGCCTGGGTCTGGTACCGCGAGCACATCGGCGGCGACCGCACGCCGGTCGTCGACACCTGGTGGCAGACCGAGACCGGGATGATCCTGATCACGCCGCTTCCGGGGGTGACCACGCTGAAGCCGGGCTCCGCGACCAAGCCCTTCCCGGGCATCGACGCCGCCGTGTACGACGAGCAGGGCAACGAGGTCGGCCCGGGTGGCGGCGGCTACCTCGTCCTGCGCCGGCCGTGGCCCGCGATGCTGCGCGGGATCTACAAGGACGACGAGCGCTACCGGCAGACGTACTGGTCGCGCTTCCCGGGCGTCTACTTCGCGGGCGACGGCGCGCGGATCGACCAGGACGGCGACTTCTGGCTGCTCGGCCGCGTCGACGACGTGATGAACATCTCGGGCCACCGGATCTCGACGATCGAGGTCGAGAGCGCGCTGGTCGACCACCCGCGGGTCGCCGAGGCCGCGGTCTGCGGGCGCTCCGACGAGCGCACCGGCCAGGCGATCGTCGCCTACGTGACGCTGAAGGGCGGCGAGGAAGGCTCGCTCGAGATGCTCGAGGAGCTGCGCAACCACGTGGCGACGAAGATCGGGCCGATCGCCAAGCCCGCGAACATCGTCTTCACGCCGGAGCTGCCGAAGACCCGCAGCGGCAAGATCATGCGCCGCCTGCTCCGCGACGTCGCCGAGAAGCGCGAGCTCGGAGACACCACGACCCTGGCCGACCCGGCCGTCGTCGACGAGCTCAAGGACCGCGCCGAGACCGAGAAGGGCGAACTGACCTAGTAACACGGTGTTACTAGGAGGCCAGGAGCGCTTCGAACGGCGCGGCGTCCTCGAACGGCCCGATCAGGGCGAGATTGAGCCCGTGCGAGGCGATCACATCGTGGGCGACGCGCTGCACGTCCTCGGCCGTGACCGCGTCCAGGCCGGCCAGCACGTCCTCCGGCTCCAGCGCCGGGTCGCCGAGCACCTGGCGTCCGAGCCCGTAGACGATCATCCCCTGCGGGCTCTCGAGCCGGAGCACGAAGCGGCCCTTCGCCAGGGCCCGCGCCTTCTCCAGCTCCTCGGCGGGCACCGGCTCGTCGACCAGGCGGCGGAACTCGCGCACGATCGTCTCGACCGCCTCCTCGCTGCGCGCGATGTCCACGCCCGCCTGCGAGTAGAGCGAGCCGGCGTCGGTGTAGGACTGGTTGTGCGCGTAGACGTAGTAGGCGAGGCCCCGCCTTTCGCGCACCTCGGTGAAGAGCCGAGACGACATCCCGGTGCCGAGCACGGTCGTGAGCAGCTGCAGCGGCCAGCGGTCGGGGTGGACCAGCGGGAAGCTCGGGACGCCGAGGCAGAGGTGCGCCTGGTCGGACTCCTTCTGGTGGACGGTCACGCGCGGCCCTCCGTTGGCCTCGGGCACGGTCGGCGCCGGGGCGCCGGTCGGCGCCGGCCTCGAGGTCGCCGAGCAGGCGCCCGATCGTGTCGAGGTAGCCATCCTCGAGCCGTCCGGCGATGCCGACGATCATCCGCTCGGGCTTGTACCAGTGGCCGACGTAGTCCAGGAACGTCTCGCGGTTGGCCGCCCGGATCGTCTCCTTGCGGCCGATGATGTCCCAGCCGAGCGGCTGGTCGCCGTAGAGGAGCCGCTCGTACAGGCCGCCGATGAAGTCGCGCGGCGTGTCGTAGTACATGTTCATCTCCTCGACGATCACGCCCTTCTCGCGCTCGATCTCCTCGGAGGCGAACTTCGAGTTGCGGATCATGTCGACGAGGACGTCCAGCGCCTGGTCGCGGTAGTCGGACGCGCACCTGACGTAGTAGCCCGTGTACTCCTTGCTCGTGAACGCGTTGAACTCGCCGCCGAGGCCGTCGACCTCCATGCCGATGTCTCGCGCGGTCGGCCGCCGGTCGGTGCCCTTGAAGAACATGTGCTCGGCGAAATGCGCGATCCCGTTCGTGTCCGGGGTCTCGTAGCGCGATCCCGCGGCGAGCATGATCATGCAGGTGACCGACGGCACCTGCGGCATGTCGGCGCTCAGCACGCGCAGGCCGTTGCCGAGCTGATGCTGCTCGAACACGCTCATGCCGCGAGCTTCTCCCGCCAGGCCTCGGGGATGGCGACGGTGCGCGCCTGGGCGTAGTCGTAGGCGACAAGCACCGTCTTGGCCTCGGCGGCGAGCTCGCCGCGGACGCGCAGCTCGTGGTCGAGGCCGAAGCTCTTTTCGCCGAAGCGGCCGGCGCGGACGCCGACCTCGACGACCTCGGGGAAGCCGACCGGCGCGCGGAAGTCGATCTCGACCCGCGCGACGACGAGCGTCAGGTCCTCGAGCGAGCGCGCGATCCCCAGGTCCCAGAAGTAGGCGGCGCGCGCCGACTCGATGTAGGTCAGGAAGACCGCGTTGTTGACGTGGCCCATCGCATCGATGTCGCGAAAGCGCACCGGCTCTTCGTGAACGAAGTCGAAGCCCTCCACGGGCCGGGATGCTATCTGCGGTGCGATGCTGTGCCCATGAACGGTGAGGAGACCAGGCGCGCGATCTTCGCCCAGCCGGACTGGCTGCGGGCCGTGTCGACCGATAGGCGGCTGCCCGAGGGCCGCGTTATGCATACCGGCTGCGGCACGTCGTTCCACGCCGCGCAGACGGGCGGCCGGGCCGAGCAGGCGCTCGAGCTCGTGTTGCGGCCGCCGCACGCCGACATGCTCGTCGCGATCAGCCACGAGGGCGAGACGGCGCTGACGCTCGAGGCCGCGCGGGCGTTCGACGGCCCGGTCTGGCTCGTGACCGGCAAGCCCGAGAGCCCGCTTGCGGAGCTCGCGGACGAGGTGGTCGTCTGCACGCCCGAGGTCGAGCGGAGCTGGTGCCACACCGCGAGCTACACGTGCGCGGTGGCGGCGGTGGCCGCGCTCCACGGCGAGGACGTCGCCTGGTTGCCCGGCGCAGTCGAGGACGCGCTGGAGAAGCGCGAGCCGGTCTCGGCGCACGAGCGGTTCCTGGTCGCGGGCGCCGGCCGGGACTGGCCGACCGCGCAGGAGGCGGTGCTGAAGCTGCGCGAGGGCGCCCACGTCGCGGCCGAGGCGCACCAGACGGAGCAGCTGCTGCACGGCCACCTCGCCGCCGTGGACGATTCTGTGCGGGCCTTCGTGCTCGAGGGCGAGGGCCGCGCGGCCGAGCGCGCCGCCGGAGCGGTCGCGGCCCTGCGCGAGCTCGGCTGCGAGACGTCGCTCGTGCCGACGAGGCACCCGGTCGTCGACATCGTCCGCTTCCAGCTGCTGACCCTCGACCTGGCCGAGGCGCGAAGAGTCGACCCCGACCCGATCCGCACCGACGAAGAGCCCTGGAAGCGAGCGCGAGCCGCCTACGAGTGACTCCGGGTTAGATTCGGCGGATGGACCGGCAACTGCGCCGCCTGCTCGACGAGTCGGGCTACGGCGAGCCCGGTTTCGCCGCGTTCTACGACCGGTTCCGTCCGCGACCGCCGCAGGCGCTCCTCGAACTGCTGCCGTCACTGCTCGAGACGAATCGCCTGAGGCTCGTCGTCGACCTCGGGAGCGGAACCGGGCTATCGACTCGCGTCTGGGCAGATGTCGCAGACGAGGTGATAGGGATCGAGCCCAACGACGCGATGCGGGACTTCGCAGAGGCGGCGCCCACACCCGAGAACGTTCGGTACGAGAACGCGTCGTCGTACGAGACGGGAGTACCGGATGCGGCGGCCGACCTTGTGACGGCGGCGCAATCGCTCCAGTGGATGGAACCGGAACGCGTGTTTCCAGAGGCCGGACGGATTCTTCGGCGCGGCGGCGTCTTCTGCGCCTACAACTACGTCGCCTTCCAGACGCCGCTCTGGGAGCCCGAGGCCGCCTTCGAGGCAGCCTGGGAGCGAAAGAACGAGCTGCGGCGCGAGCGCGGCCTCGAGCGAGCCGGCTCGCGCACGCAACCGAGCCGAGAGCTGCTCGCTGCAAGCGGCGTCTTCCGCCACACGCGACAGCTCGCAGTCCACAGCATCGAGAAAGGCGATGGCGAGCGCCTGCTCGGCTTCGCTCTGAGCGAGGGGAGCATGAGGACGCTCCTCGCTGCGGGCACAACAGAAGAGGAGGTCGGTCTCGACCGTCTTCGCGACGTCGCCGCGACGATCACCAGTCCGATTCTGTGGTGGATCGTCTATGAGGTGTGGCTCGGCTTGAAGTAGGACGAAACGCCGATCCGGCCCAGGCGAGACTTCGCAACCGCGATTACGCTACGCAGCCCCGAACACAAGGAGGTCGACATGCTTTTGGCTGCCAACGGTGTCTGGATCTGGACGATCCTCGCGATCATCGTCTGGATCGCGATCGCTTTTTGGCCCGCGCGTGTCGCTGCTCGTAAAGGGCACAGCTTCTTCCTCTTCTTCCTCTTCAGCCTCGTCTTCTTTCCTGCTGCGCTGATCGTCGCCTACCTGGTGCGCGACCGGACGGCCGGCTGAAGCGGCCTGACCGTTCTGCCTTCTTTCACTACCGACCGTGGGGATGTAGACGTGAGGAGCCCACAGATCGAAGTGTCGATGGAAGTGAGTGCCCCGCGCGAGCGGGTCTGGGAGTACGCGATGGACATCTCGCACATTCCTGAGTTCCACCCCCGGGTCGACAAGGTCGAATTCCTCTCGGGCACGACGCGGCGGGCCGAGGGCGTGGAATACCGATGCAACATCCTCACCGGCCCAAGCCGAGGGCGAGGTACCTGCGTCGAGAAGACCGGGAACGTCGTTCCGATGGAGCACTTCATGACCACCATCCCCGAAGACTCGTGGGGCCTCAGCAAGCTTTTCCTCGACTACGAAGTCGAGACATCGTTCGAAGAAACCGACGACGGTCGAACGAAGATGACGATCCGTCAGTACTACTCACCGAGAGGTTTGAAGGGAAGACTGGTCAACCTGGTCGCCCACAGGCGGCTCACCAGACAGACGTTCGACATGATGTCTGGAGTGAAGCAAGCGCTCGAACACGAGTAGGCGTACCTCTCGCTCGCGCTGAGCGCTTGTCCTCGAAGCCGCTCGCAACGAGCCGTTCCGCCGAGAATCGCTCGTGCACATTCCTGGGACGACGCCACCGCCTGGGCCAGCGTTCCGGAATGAAGCCCGAGGCTTACTGCGAACGGCTCTAGCCCCAGGGCAGGCGGGACCAGTATGGCGGCCGCCCTCGCCGGAACCGCTCGGCCGTCGCATAGACCTGCTCCGGATCGGATGTCTCCTTCTCCACGCTCGCCCCGTAGCGCGCCGCGAGTTCCGAGACCGGGTAGCGCGCTTCCGGACCTACGTGGGCGCCAACCATCAGGATCACGCACGGCCTGTCGCCAGCTCCCACGAACGCGTGCTCCGTCCAGGGAGGCGAGTGGAAGAAGTCCCAGGCTCGAAGGCGTCGCTCCTCGCCCTCGACGAGCAGCCTGCACTCGCCTCCGAGAACGAGGAACGCCTCCTGATTCGACTCGGCGTGATAAACGCCGCTCTGGCCAGGCTCGAGGACGGTCACGTTGATCCCGAACTGAGGGAATTCCACCGGAGAGTCGCCGTACTCGTTCGCGAACCAGCACGCCGCGCCCCTCGTCTCCGAAGAGAACCACTCGGCATCGCGCACGTTGACGACGAACCAGCCCTCGGTGACGGGGGCGAGCCCGGAGCCAGCGTCCTCAAGCCGCGCTTCGGTCAACAACCGGATTCTCGCAGCCCAAGCGACACATCCCTGACCTGGGCCAGCGTGGTTCTCGCCAGAGGAGGCTGCCGCCAACATGGCCTGCGGGCCGTGTTTGTTCTGGAGGGTTGGAGAAGGCTGCAACGGCGGGTTCGTGGCACCGCCGTCCGTCCGGTCAGCGCCTACAGCGCCGCGAGCTCCGTGAGCAGGCCGTCGACCTCGTCGGCGGTGTTGTAGTGGACGATCCCCGCGCGCACCGCGCCGTCGGGAAGGCCGAGGCGCTTCATCACCTCGACCGCGTAGTAGTTCCCGTGCCAGACGGCGTAGCCGCGGTCGCCCAGCCGCTCCGCCGCTTCGGCCGGGGTCAGACCCCGCACGTTGAAGGCGAAGGTCGGCACGCGCCCGTCCATCGTCGGTAGCCCGTGCAGCGCGCAGCTCGCCGGCAGGCCGGCGAGGAAGCGCTCGCCGAGCTCCCGCTCGTAGGCGACGATCGCGTCCATCCCGACCGAGTCGAGGTAGCGCACCGCCGCCACGAATCCGGCCAGCAGCTCATGCGCGAGCGTGCCGGTCTCGAAGCGGTGTCCGAGCGGCTCGTCGGCGGCCGGGCGCACCTTGTAGGGCCGCCAGCGCTCGAGCAGCTCCGCGCGCGCGAAGCCGAGCCCGAGGTGCGGCCCGAAGAACTTGTAGGGCGAGCAGAGCAGGACGTCGATCCCTGCCGCCTCGACGTCGATCGGCCCGTGCGGCCCGTAGTGGACGGCGTCGACCCACGCGAGCGCGCCGGCCTCGTGCGCGAGCTCGGCGACCCGCGCCACGTCCACGAGCGTGCCGACCGCGTTCGAGGCCCACGGGTAGGCGACCACGCGAGTCCGGTCGGAGAGCTGTGAGGCGAGGTCGTCGAGGTCGAGCGTCGTGTCGTCGCGGATCGCCGCGAAGCGAACCTCGAGCCCGAGGTCGCGGGCCAGCTCGAGCCAGGGCGAGACGTTGCCGTCGTGGTCGAGTTGCGTGACGACGATCTCGTCGCCGGCCTCGAGCTCGCGCCCGACCGTGCGCGTGAGGGCGAAGTTGAGCGTGGTCATGTTCGCCCCGAAGATCACCTCCTCCGCGCTGCAGCCGAGGAACGACGCGCCGGCCGCCCGCGAGTCCTCGACGAGCGCCTCGGTGCGGCGGCTCGTCTCGTAGGGCCCGCTGACGTTCGCGTTCGACTCGCGCAGGTAGGAGGCGATCGCCTCGATCACCTCGTCCGGCACCTGCGTGCCGCCGGGTCCGTCGAAGAAGGCCAGCGTCCGGTCGAGCGCCGAGAAGCGCCTGCGAACGGCTTCGACTTCGTACGCTACGACGCTCACAGCCGGGACGCTAGCGCACGCGTCCTGCTTGGGTCGTGCATGGCAAACTGGTCCGAGCATCACGACAACCGAGGGAGTGCGATGGAGACTGAGAATGTCGGCGCTGGCGCATCGCCGACCCAGGACGGAGGCGGATCGGAAAGCGTCGTCGAGGCCCACGAGCTGACGCGGCGCTACGGAGAGGGAGAGACGGCGGTCGAAGCCCTGGCCGGCGTCGACCTCAAGGTGTCGAGCGGAAGGCTGACCGCCGTCATGGGCCCCTCGGGCTCGGGCAAGTCGACGCTCATGCATCTCTTGGCCGCACTCGACCTGCCGACCTCCGGCTACGTGGTTCTCGCCGGAACGAGGCTCGGCCAGCTGAGCGACAGCGAGGTCACGAAACTCCGGCGCAAGCACATCGGGTTCATCTTCCAGTTCTTCAACCTGCTCCCGATGCTGACGGCCGACGAGAACATCCGCCTGCCGCTTTCGATCGCCGGAGAAAGCCCGGACCCCGATTGGTACGACGACCTCATCGGCAAGGTCGGGCTCGCGGATCGGCTCACCCACCGGCCCGCCGAGCTCTCCGGCGGCCAGCAACAGCGGGTTGCGGTGGCCCGTGCGCTCGTCTCTCGCCCGACGGTCGTCTTCGCCGACGAGCCGACCGGCAACCTCGATTCGAAGACCGGCGGCGAGATCCTGGAGCTGATGCGTGACTCCGTCGACTCGTACGGCCAGACGACGGTAATGGTCACCCACGACGCGCGTGCAGCCGCGATCGCCGACCGGATCCTGTTCCTCGCCGACGGCAAGATCGTCAAGGACCTCGGCAAGGCCACGGCGCACGACGTGATCGTCGCGATGGAGGAACTCGACCACAAGTGATCACGGTTGCCCTCCGCGGTCTCTGGGGGCGGAAGCTCCGGGCGACCCTGACGGCCTTCGCGATCGTGCTCGGGGTCGCGACTGTCACCGGCACCTACATCCTCACGGACTCGATCTCGAACGCCTTCGACTCGATCTTCACTGGTATCTACCAGGGCACCGACGCGGCGATCACCGGCCGCTCGGCGATCACCTCCTCGACCTCGAATACCGAGCTTCCGTCCTTCGAGCAGTCGCTCCTGCCCAAGGTTCGCGCGCTGCCAGATGTTGCCGCCGCGGTCGGCGGGGTCGGCGGCGAGGCGCAGCTGATCGGCCGGAACGGCAAGGTGATCGCGTTCGGCGGCGCGCCGAACCTCGGCTTCTCGATCGACGCCTCACAGCCCCGTTTCAATTCGCTCACGCTCGTCGAGGGCGCCTGGCCGACGGCGGGCGAGCTCGTCGTCGACCACTCGACCGCAGGGAAGAAGGACATCAAGATCGGCTCGATCATCCGGGTCGAGGCGCAGGGACGAGCCGTGCCCTTGCGTGTCTCCGGCCTCGTCAACTTCGGCGCGGCCGCGTCGATCGGCGGCGCGACGCTCGCCGGCTTCGACCTGCCGACGGCGCAGCGCCTCTTCAAGAAGGTGGGAAAGCTCGACCAGATCCGCGTCGCATCCAAGCCCGGAGTCTCGGAAGCCACGCTCCTGAGCGAGCTCCGCTCGATCCTGCCGCCCCAGACGCAGGTGCGGACCGGCGATGCGCAGGCCGAGTCGGACTCGAGCGATACGAAGTCCTTCGTCAGCTTCCTCCAGACCTTCCTGCTCGCATTCGGGGGAATCGCGCTCTTCGTCGGCGCATTCGTGATCGCGAACTCGATCTCGATCACGGTGGCCCAGCGGACGCGCGAGTTCGCGACCCTGCGGACGATCGGAGCCTCGCGCCGACAGGTGCGGATCGGTGTGCTGATCGAGTCGACCGTCACCGGCGTGCTCGCCTCCCTCGTCGGCATCGCCCTGGGGTTCGTCCTGGCAAAAGGCCTTTTCTCGTTGTTCGACGCGCTCGGCTTCACGCTTCCGAACAGCGGGCTGCTGCTCAAGTCCCGGACGGTGATCGTCGCGCTTCTGGTCGGGATCGGAGTCACGATCCTCGCCAGCCTGCGCCCCGCCTTCAGGGCCACGCGCGTCCCACCGATCGCCGCCGTGCGGGAAGGCGTCGAGCTGCCGCCGGGCCGCTTCGCCCGCTATCGCGGAGTCGGGTCGATCACGCTCGCGCTGCTGGGCTTCGGCGCTCTTGCCCTGGGCCTGTTCGCGGGCGGTCTCTCCACCGCTGGAGTTCTCCTCTTGATGGGCCTCGGAACGTTGCTGATCTTCTTCGGTGTGGCCCTCTTCTCCTCGCACCTCGTCGTACCACTGGCGGAGGTGCTCGGCGCTCCAGGCGCAGCATTCGGCGGTGCACCCGGCGAGCTCGCGCGAGAGAACACTCAACGCAACCCGCAGCGGACCGGCTCGACCGCGGCGGCGCTGATGATCGGTCTCGCGCTCGTGACCCTCGTTGCGATCTTGGGCGCGGGCCTCAGGAGCACCTTCTTCGACGCAGTGAACAAGCAATGGCAGACCGACTACGCCGTCACTGCGCAGAACAACTTCTCAGATATCCCGATCAGCGTCTCGGGGCCCGTGCGCAAGGTGCCCGGAGTGAGCGCCGTCGTCGGCGTGCGAGATGGCGAGGCACGCATCCTCGGGGCGAAACACCAGCTGACCGCCGTCGACCCCGGCGGCTCTCGGATCTTCACTCTCAACTGGAGCGCGGGCTCGCAGCAGGTCCTGGAATCGCTCGGCACGACGGGCGCCTTCGTCGACAAGAGCTTCGCCGACAAGCACGATTTGAGGGTCGGATCGACCGTCCGAGTGGTCGTGCCGAGCGGCGAGCGTGCGTCGTTCCGCGTGGCCGGAATCGTCGATCCGCCGGCGGGCGGATCGCCGTTCGGTCCGGTCACGATCGGCAGCGCGGCCTTCGACCGACTGTTCCCCCAGCCGCAGAACCTGTTCGTGTTCGTGAACGTCGCGGGGGGTGTCACCGACGCGAACACTCAGCGACTCGACCATGCGCTCGCGGCCTTCCCGAACGCCAAGGTGCAGGACCGGACCGAGTTCAAGAACAACCGGGCAGCCGGGATCAACTCGATCCTGAACGTCCTGTACGTCCTGCTCGCGCTCTCGGTGATCGTGAGTCTGTTCGGCATCGTCAACACCCTTGTCCTGACGGTCTTCGAGCGCACCCGTGAGCTCGGCATGCTGCGGGCAATCGGCATGACGAGGACCCAGATCCGCTGGATGATTCGCTACGAGAGCATGATCACCGCGCTGATCGGCGCTCTGATCGGGATTGCGCTCGGGATCGTCCTCGCCGTGCTCCTGATCGCGCGGGTGAAGGAGATCAACCTCGCCTGGCCCGTATCGTCGCTCGTGATCTTCGTCGCCGTGGCTCTCCTGGTTGGCCTGGTCGCTGCGGCCTTCCCGGCTCGGCGGGCGGCGAGGCTGAACATCCTCGAGGCGCTCCAGTACGAATAGCGTGAGCACTGCGGCCTTCTGTCCGGGGCGGTCCGTAGGCTCCGGTCGTGCGACGGTTGCGTACGCTGAGCGAGGAGGAGTGCTACCTCCGCTGCTACGGCGCCGGCGACGCGATGGTGCGGGTCATGCGGATTCCCCCACCACGTCCGCGGCACTTGGCGCGAATCAGCGGTGAGGAGCTGCGGCGCCTGTTCGAGCTCCGGCTCGATGCGCGCGAAGCGGAGCTGGCCGCGTGAGAACGTGCGCGCGCTGGGGTCGATCGCGGCCGAGGCAGCGCTGGGTCCGGCGGGGACGGAGACCGTATGGTGAGCGGCGGCCGTGCTCGCCGGGGCGCCGGTCGCTTCGAGCCTGCGCGTAAGGCGGGCGGCACCTCGAGGCCCGCGCCGGCAAGACCGCCACGGCCTCCGGCCGAGATCGCAAGCGACGCCTCAGCCGTACCCGATGTCCTCGGTCCCGGGCTGCGGATGGTCTTCTGCGGGATCAACCCCGGCTTCGTCTCGGCGGCGGCCGGCGCGCACTTCGCCAACCCGCGCAACGATTTCTGGCGCTTGCTCGCGGCGGTCGGGATCACCTCGCGGCTCTACTCGCCGCGGGAGCAGAACGAGGTCCTGGGTGAAGGCATCGGGCTGACGAACGCCGCCGCGCGGACGACGGCGGGCTCGAGCGATCTCCGCCGGTCCGACTTCGCGGGCGCGGAGGAGCGGTTGGGGCGAATCGCCGCCGAACTGACGCCTGGCTGGCTCGCCTTCGTCGGCAAGGAGGCCTACCGCGGAACCTTCGGCGAACGGCCGGAGCTCGGCAGGCAGGAACGCCGCCTCGCCGAGACGGCGCTGTTCGTCCTGCCTTCCACCTCTCCCGCGAACGCAGCCATCCCGTGGGGCGAACGGTTGCGCTGGTTCCGTGAGTTGCGCAAGACAGTGGAAAGATCGAACCGAATGCCGCGCAAGCCCTAGCGCCGGGCGCCGCCGCCGAGCCATGCTGACCGCGAGGGTGGCGGGTGATAACCCCACCCGAAGAAGGGCGGGGGTTGTGCCCTTTCAGCCGCGCCAGCGGTTTGTTATCGGCGTTCTCCTGTCGCGGCCGAACGCCTTCGGGGTCAATCGGACCCCGGGCGGGGCCTGGCGCCGCTTGTACTCGGCGCGGTCGATCAGCTCGACGGCGCGCTCGACGACCTCGGGGTCGAAGCCGTCCGCTGACAGCTCCTCGCGCGAGCGGTCCTCCTGGACGTAGGCCTCGAGCACCCGGTCGAGCTCGGAGTAGGGCGGCAGCGAGTCCTCGTCGAGCTGGTTCTCGCGCAGCTCGGCGCTAGGCGCGCGGTCGATGATCGTCTGTGGGATCAGGTCCGCCGCCCCGGCGCGCTCGTTCAGATGGCGCGCCAGCCGGAAGACGTCGGTCTTGAAGACGTCCTTCAGCAGCGCGAAGCCGCCGGCGAGATCTCCGTACAGCGTCGCGTAGCCGACCGACAGCTCCGACTTGTTCCCGGTCGCCACGACGAGCCAGCCGAACTTGTTCGAGAGCGCCATCAGCAGGAGGCCACGCGTCCGCGCCTGCAGGTTCTCCTCGGCCAGGTCGCGCTCGCGGCCCGCGAAGGCCTCGGCAAGCGCCTCCTCGGCGGCCGAGACGACCCCGTCGATGGGCAGCTCGCGGAAGTCGGTGCCAAGGCTCTCGGCGAGCAGGCGCGCGTCGCGCTGCGTCTCGGCCGACGAGAACCGCGACGGCATCGAGACGCAATGGACGCGCTCCGGGCCGAGCGCCTCGACCGCGAGCGCCGCGGTCAGCGCGGAGTCGATCCCGCCGGACACGCTCACCAGGATCTCGCTGAAGCCGTTCTTGTCGACGTAATCTCGCAGGCCGAGCTCGAGCGCGAGCCGCATCTGCTCGAGCTCGGCGAGCCGCGGCGCGAGGACGGGCTCGACGTGCTCGCCCCGGTCTCGCGGCGAGCCGACATGGATGACGGGCGCGTCCGGCGGCGACGTGCGCTCGCGGGCCAGCGCCCGGCGGCGGAGGTCGCGCAGGCGCCGACCGACCGCCTCGGCCGGCTCCACGTCGACGACCAGAAGCGCCTCCTCGAACCCGGGAGCGCGTGCGAGCACATGGCCCTCCTCGTCGAGCACGAGCGAGTGGCCGTCGAAGATCAGCTCGTCCTGGCCACCGACCGCGTTGCAGAAGGCGACGAAGCACGAGTTGTCGCGGGCGCGCGTGGCGAACATCTCCTCGCGCTCTCGGTCGCGGCAGACGTGGAAGGGCGAGGCCGAGATGTTCGCGATCAGCTGCGCGCCGGCGAGGGCGAGATCGGTCGTCGGCGGGCCCGGCTGCCAGATGTCCTCGCAGATCGTCGGCCCGACCAGCGTCTCGCCGAGCTCGAGCAGGAGCAGATCGCGCGCCGGCGCGAAGTAGCGGTCCTCGTCGAAGACGCCGTAGTTGGGCAGGAAGCGCTTGCGGTAGATCGCCTTCACCTCGCCGCCGGCGCAGACCGCGCAGGCGTTGTAGAGGTCGCGGTCGAAGTGGGGGAAGCCGACGAGCGCGACGATCCCGTGGACCTCACGCGCGAGCTCGCGAAGGCTCTCGTCCGCCGCGCGCACGAAGCCGGGCCGAAGAAGTAGATCCTCCGGCGGGTAGCCGGTGACGGCGAGCTCGGGGAGGAGTAGAAGGTCGGCGCCGGCGCTCTTCCCCTCGCCGACCGCCTGCAGGATCCGCTCGCGGTTCCCGTCCAGGTCGCCGACGGTGGTGTTGATCTGCGCGAGCGCGAGCCTCATAGGTTTTAGACTATCAGTCGAAAACCTCTCAGCGCTGGAGCCGGATCGCGTTGATGTCTCGCTCGCGGATCTCGTCTGCTCGGCTGATCAGGTCCTCGATGTCGTCGTGCTCTGCGTGCAGGTAGCGGCCGGCGAGCGCGTCCGCGCGGCCTGAGGCGAGCACGCGCACCAGCTGAGGTGCCAGCTCAGGGGGCGTCCAGCGCGCGTCGTCAGAGAAGTGGCCCGTCATCTCCGTCTTCACGAGGCCGGGGCTGATGACGAAGACCGGGATCCGGCCCGCGAGCTCGTTGGCCAGCGTCTCGCCGTAGCGGCAGACGGCTGCCTTGCTCGTCGGGTAGGGGGTGCTGCTTGCGCCGGGGAGGTAGGACGCGCCGCTGCCGGTGATCACGATGCGGCCCGCGACGCCGCTTGCGGCGTCGCCGCGAAGGCCACGCGGGCTTTGCTCGCGTGGCCGCTCCCCGAAGCGCTCGAGCATGTCCGGGATCACGGCGCTGCAGCAGAGATGGACGCCGAGGACGTTTACCTCGAGGACCTGCCACCACTCGTCGGGATCGACCTCCCACGTCGGGCCGTCCGGGCCGCCGATGCCGGCGTTGGCGACGAGGAGGTCGATCGGGCCGAGCTCGCTCTCGGCCTGGATGACCATATGGTCGACGGACGCGCGGTCGCTCACGTCGACCTCGAGTGGCACCCCGTGGATCTCACGGGCAACGTGCTCGACCTGAGCGCGCGTGCGAGCCGCGACGGCGACGTGGGCGCCGGCCGCCGCCAGCTCCCGCGCGATGTTTGCCCCGATCCCGCGCCCGCCGCCGGTGACGAGCGCGACCTGTCCGTCCAGCCTGTCAGTGGGTTGCGACACGTTCTATCTCCTCCAGTGTCTCGGGGTTTTCGACCGACGAGAGGTCGCCTGGGTCGCTGCCGAGGGCCTTCGCCCGAACGGCACGCCGGACGATCTTCGCGCTCCGCGTCTTCGGAAGCGCCGAGACGAACAGCACCCGCTCGGGCGCGAACGCCTTCCCCAGCTCTGCCGCGGCCAGCTCGCGCAGCTCCAGAGCCAGCTCCTTCGACGGCTCCGCCCCCGGAACGAGGGCGCAAAAGACCCAGGCCACCTCGCCCTTGACCTCGTGCGGCACGCCCACGGCCGCCGCCTCGGCGACCAGCGGATGCGCGACCACCGCCGACTCGAGCTCCGCCGGGCCGAGCCGCTTCCCCGCGATGTTGAGCGTGTCGTCCGAGCGCCCGTGCAGGAACCAGAACCCGTCCTCGTCGACGAGAGCCCAGTCGCCGTGCACCCACACGCCGGGAAAGCGCCGCCAGTAGGTGTCGAGATATCGCTCCGGGTCACGCCAGAACCCGCGCGTCATCCCCGGGAACGGTCGCCGGCAGACGAGCTCGCCGACCTCCCCGCGCACGGGCAGGCCCTCGGCGTCGACGACGTCCATCGCCATGCCCAGCGCCGGCCCGCCGAGCGAGCAAACCTTGATCGGCACCGCCGGCGTCGGCGAGAGGAAGCAGGCGCCAACCTCCGTCCCGCCCGAGCAGTTGATGATCGGGCAGCGTCCGCCGCCGACGTGCTCGAACAACCAGCGGTACGGCTCCGGGTTCCAGGGCTCCCCGGTGGTCACGAGCACCCGCAGCGACGAGAGGTCATGCCGCTCGACGAGCTCCGCCCCGTGCGGGATCAGCGCCCGCACCAGTGTCGGCGACAGCCCGAGAATCGAGACGCCCTCGCTCTCGGCCAGCCCCCACAACCGGTCGGCCGCCGGCCAGTCCGGCGCGCCCTCGGCGAACACCACCGTGCAGCCCAACGCCATCCCGCCGACCACCTCCCACGGGCCCATGATCCAGCCCATGTCGGTGACGAAGTGGATCACGTCGTCCGGCCGCGCGTCAGCCTGGTAGGCCACCTCCCGCGTGATCGCGACGAGGAAGCCGCCCTGGACGTGCAGCACTCCCTTCGGCGCGCCGGTCGTCCCGGAGGTGTATGTCAGCAGGTACGGGTGCTCCGAGTCGACCTCGAGCGGCTCGAGCTCGCCCGGCGACGACGCCACCGCCTCGTCCCAGAACAGGTCTCGGCCCGGCTCCATCGGCACCTCGCCGCCGAGACGCCGCCAGACGACGACGTGCTCGACCGACGGGGACTCGCGCAGCGCCTCGTCGACGAGCGCCTTCATCGGCACCTCGCGCCCGCGTCGCAGCGAGCCGTCGGCGGTCACGACCACCTTCGCCTCCGAGTGCTGCAGCCGTGCAGCGATCGCCGGCGCCGCGAAGCCGGAGAAGATGGGGACCTGGATCGCCCCCAGGTGGGCGCAGGCGTGCGAGGCGATCGCGACCTCCGGCGACATCGGCAGAAAGAGCGCCACCCGGTCTCCGGCCTCGACCCCGAGGGCCGCCAGCGCTTCGGCGAGCCTGGTCACCTCGTCCGAGAGCTCCGCATAGGTCAGCGCTCGCCGGGACCCGTCCTCGCTCTGCCAGACGGCGGCGTTCGCGCCAGCGCGCGGCCCGCGGGCCCAGCGGTGGACGCAGTTCCAGGCGAGATTCAGCTTCCCGCCGACGAACCACGTCGCCCACTCCGGCCCGCGCGAGAGATCGACCACCGCGTCCCAGGGCCGCGAGAACTCGAGCCCCATGTCGTCGATCGCCGCCGGCCAGAACCGCTCCGGCTCCTCCGCCGAGAAGCGGACGAGCTCCCAGTAGTCGTCGAAGCCGAGCCGGCGCGCAAGCCGCATCGCGTTCGTCCGCTCGCGCTCCTCGTCGCCCGGCCGCCAGATCACTTCCACGCAGGCAAGCGTAACGAGTGCTCCTCTTGACGCCTCAGGCTAGTGCCCGCTAACCTAGCGCGGGCTAACTTGCGACGGAAGGAGAGGGGTGCGCGCGAAGATCTTCGCCGAGGAGAACAAACGCTGGTGGACGCTCGGGGCGCTCTGTTTTGCCCTGTTCATGATCATGCTCGACAACACGGTCGTGAACGTCGCCCTCCCGGCGATCAAGAAGGATCTGGGTGTCACCCAGGCCGAGCTCGAGTGGACGGTGGCCGCCTACGCGCTCACCTTCGCCTCGCTGCTGCTCACCGGCGGAAAGCTGGGCGACCTCTTCGGGCGAAGGCTGATCTTCGCGATCGGCCTGGTCGTCTTCACGCTCTCCTCGCTGGCCTGCGGGCTCTCGGGAAGCGCGACCGAGCTGATCGGCGCGCGCGCCGTCCAGGGCGCCGGCGCGGCGCTGATGATGCCCTCGACGCTCTCGATCATCTCCGCGACCTTCGCGGTCAAGGAGCGCGGCACGGCGATCGGCATCTGGGCCGGGGTCTCGGCGATGGCGCTCGCGATCGGCCCGCTGCTCGGCGGGATCATCACCGAGCACATCTCCTGGAACTGGATCTTCTTCGTCAACGTCCCGATCGGCGTCGCCGCCGTCCTGGCCGCGATCTTCGTCGTGCCGGAGTCGAAGGACACCTCGCGCGAGCAGCGTCTCGACCTGCCGGGCCTGCTCACGTCCGCAATCGCGCTCTTCTCGATCGTCTTCGCGCTGATCGAGGCGCACCGCTACGGCTGGACGTCGACGCTGATCGTGAGCCTGTTCGCGCTCGGCGCGGTCTCGCTCGCAGCCTTCATCCTGCTCGAGATGCACCAACGCGTCCCGATGCTCGACCTCTCGCTCTTCAAGAGCGGGACGTTCACCGGCGCAAACCTGGTCGCGATCCTGGTGACGCTGGCGATGTTCGGGATCTTCGTCTTCTTCCCGATCTACATGCAGACATACCTGGGCTGGTCGCCGGTGCAGGCGGGCGCCGCTCTGCTGCCGTGGACCGTGATGATCGTGATCTTCGCGCCGATCGCCGGCAAGCTCTCCGACCGCGTCGGCTCGCGCTGGCTGATGGCCGGCGGCATGACGACGGTCGCCGCCTGCTGCCTGCTGCTCTCGACGATGGACCTGCACTCCAGCTTCTGGAACTTGCTCCCCGCCTTCCTGCTCGGCGGGCTCGGGATGTCGTTCGTGATGACGCCGATGTCGGCGGCCGCGATGGGCGCCGCGCCGGTCGCGAAGGCCGGCGTCGCCTCGGGCGTGCTCAACACCTTCCGCCAGGTCGGCGTCGCGCTCGGGATCGCGATCATGGGGGCGATCGTCAGCGACCAGGCGAGCGCGGCCCTGCACAACGGCGCTAGCCCGCCCCAGGCCTTCGTCGACGGGCTGACCTACGGGATGAAGGTGAGCGCGGGGATCTGCCTGGCGGCCGCGGTTGCCGCGGCGGTGCTCGTCCGCCGCTACCGCCACGCCGAGGAAGAGGAGCCCAGCCGCGCCGTCGAGGTGGCCGCGTGACGCGCCTCTCCGGGCCGGAGCGCCGCGCGGCGGTCGTCGAGACTGCCTGCCGGATCTTCGCCAAGGGCAGCTACCACGGCTCGACGACGGCGCAGATCGCGCGGGCGACCGGCGTCACCGAGCCTGTGCTCTACCGGCACTTCGCCTCGAAGCGCGAGCTCTACCTCGCCTGCCTCGACGCCGTCTGGGACCGCGTACGCACGCTGTGGGAGCGCGCCATAGCGGCCGAGGAGGACCCGGCCAACTGGCTGAAGTCGATCGGCAAGGCCTACCTCGAGGCTCGCGCGTCGGCGCGGATCGTGCTCATCGACCTCTGGATCCAGGCGCTGACCGAGGCCGCGGACGACCCGGTGATCCGCCGAGCCCTGCGCCGCCAGGTGGGCGAGGTGCACGACTTCGTCGCAGACCTGATCCGCCGCGCCCAGGCCGAAGGCGGGCTCGTCGCCGACCGCGACCCCGAGGCCGAAGCGTGGATCTTCATCTCCCTGGGCCTCCTGAGCACGATCGACAGCCGCCTCGGCAACCTCGTCGGCGCCGACTTCGAAGACATCATCGCCAGCCGCCGAGCCTGGATGACGGGGAACACAGCGGGGTAAACACCCCGCTCGCCAGAAGCTCAATAGAGACGGCGCGGGAAGCGGAGGCGGCCCGAAGGGCCGCCGGAGTCTGCGCGGGCTGAGATGGCCCGGTCCAAAAAGTGAGCCCCCGGCTGCGGCTCCGGGGGCTCTATGAGAGTTGTGCCCGCCTACTTTGGAGAGGCGACGACCCGGAGGCCTTGGCTCTGCGGCCCAGCCACGTCCTCCGGGCCATCGTCGCCATCTCTCTTTGGCGCGCCCCTTGCAATGTGAGCCTGGCGTCCGGCCACCTGCAAGGTTGCCTGACTATAGACCGGCCCCCTGGGGTAGTCAAGTGCCTCGGTCAAGTGATTTTGCAAACGCCCAGTTCACCCCCTTTCCGCAGCAGACATGACCTTTTTGGGGGATGTACGGAAGGGCCGACTTGCGTCGAAATGAAGTATGCGTTTCACTACGCAAGGAACAACATGCCGCGAACTTCCCTAACCGCCCAGACCAGAGTCACCGCCGTCCCGGCCGGCGCACGCCTGGGCGAGCGGTTGCGGCAGCTCCGCGTCGCCGCGGGCCTGACCCAGAGCGACCTCGCCGGGGAGCGCTTCTCGAAGGAGTACGTCAGCCAGATCGAGCGCGGCAAGACGCGTCCCACGCGCGAGACGATCGAGTGGCTGGCCGTCAAGCTCGGTGTCGACGCTGCCTTCCTGGAGAAGGGCGTCTCCGCCGACGAGCGCAGCCGCGTCGAGGCGATGCTCTCGCGCGCGGAGGCGCTGACGAGCGCCCAGCAGTTCGAAGAGGCGATCGAGGAGCTCGAGAACTCGCGCACGGCCGTCCTGGCCACCGGGGCGCCGGAGCTCGAGTTCCGCGCGCTCACGGCCGAGGCCTGGGCGCGGATGGAGGGCGGCGACGTCAAGCCGGCGCTCCAGCTGCTCGAGCGCTGCCGGACGATCGCAGACAACCCCGGCTTCTCCGACGTCGACCGCGCGCAGGTGCTCTTCCGGATGGGCGTCTGCCGCTACCACCTTTCGAGCATGGCCTCGGCGGTCGGGCTCTTCAGCGAGGCGCTCGGCCTCGCGGAGGGCTCGCAGCTTCCGTGCGACCTGCTCCGCTCCGACATCCTCGGCTGGCGCTCCCGGTGCTACCGGCGGCAGCGCGACTTCGAGGCGGCCCGCGAGGACGTCGAGCGCGCGCTCGAGCTAGCGTCCGCACTCGACGACCACCGGACGATGGCCAACGTCTACTTCCAGGCGTCGATGGTCGCCGAGCGGATGGGCCACTGGGTGCTCGCGCGCAGCTACGCGGAGCGCTCGAAGGCCTACTACGAGCAGCTCAACGACGAGCGCAACGTCGGCCGGCTCCTCAACAACCTCGGCGCGCTGAACTTCCAGCTCGGCAAGCCCGACAAGGCGGTCGAGGACCTGAAGAGCGCCTACCGCGTGCTGCTCGACCAGGGCAGCGAGGCCGAGGCGGGCAACGTCGTCTCGTCCCTCGCCCACGTCCACCTGATGACCGGTCAGGTGGAGTCCGCCGAGAAGGAGGCTCGCCACGCGCTCGAGCTCCTCGGCGACCGCGAAGATTTCCTGTTCGACATCGCTCCGACCCAGCTCGTGCTGGGCCGCTCGTTGATGGAGCAGGGAAGGCTCGACGAGGCGCAGGAGATGCTGCGCACCGCCGAGGCAAGTGCAGAGCAGCTCGAATCGATCAGCCATCGCGCAGCCGCGTGGATGGCGCAGGGCGACCTGGCCGGACGCCGCGGGGAGGACACCACCGCTGCCCGGCTCTATCGCAAAGCCGCAGAAGCCCTTCAGGACTTCCGCTTCTAAGCCGAGAAAGGAGGTGACGATGAAAAAGGCACGCCTCATCACACTCGCCACCTCGCTGTGCTTCCTGGCGTTCTACCTCCAGGGCGCAATGAGGCCGTTGGCCGGCGGGCTCCATTTCCTCGGCGGTCCCGGCAGCTTGTTCGACGGGCACGGCGGAGGCTAAGCCGGACGTTTTGGCGCGCGCGGATCGCGGGGTCTCTCGAATCCGCGTGCGCGGCAGGCGAGACCGGCCGCACTCCTGCTCAGCGGTCCCGGCCTGCCTCTCCTTCGGGGGGTTATCGCCCAGCTAGCCTCATCGGCGTCCGTCGCATAGCCGCGCTCGTCGGGCCAGCGGCTCTCTTTTCAGACTGCGGCGGCAGTTCCTCCTCGACTGGCTCTCCCGGAACGCTCCACCGCGCTCCGGCGCTTCCTGCTTGCAGGATGACCAGGCTCTCGGGAGGAATGCCAAGGTTTGAAACGAATCTCCGGGGCAGAGGTAAAGCTCCTCCTCTCCCCCGAAACGCAGCGACGGCTCCGGCCGTCGTTGCGCATCTGAGGGAATAAATCGCTCCGCCTGGTCGTCTATGGACGAAAGTTTGCGGGACCCCTACAGTTCCCGGAACGCTGACCTCAGGGAGAGCGCCAGTGGACCTCGATACCGGCAAAGTCAAGCTCACCGATCTCGCCTCCTGCGGGGGCTGCGCGGCCAAGTACTCGGCGGCCAGGCTCGAGCAGCTGCTGGCCGGCTTCGTGCCGGTCGAGGCTGAGAACCTGCTCGTCGGGCTCGCGCCCGCGGACGACGCCGCCGTCTACCGGCTCGACGAGGAGCGCGCGCTGATCTTCACGCTCGACTTCTTCCCGCCGGTCGTCGACGACCCGGGCGACTACGGCGCGATCGCGGCCACGAACGCGCTCAACGACGTCTTCGCGATGGGCGGCACGCCGCTGCTCGCGCTCTCGATCGCCGCCTTCCCGGAGGAGCTGCCGATGGAGATGCTGGCCGAGATCTTCGCGGCGGCCGACGCCCAGGTGCGCGCCGCCGGCGGCCTGCTCGCAGGCGGGCACACGATCCGCGACGAGGAGCCAAAGTACGGGCTCGCGGTTGTCGGCACGGTGCACCCCGAGGGCATCTGGCCGAAGAACGGCGCCCGGCCCGGCGATGTCCTCTTCCTGACCAAGCCGCTCGGGACCGGCCTGATCATGACCGGCTACAAGCGCGGCGACGCGGGGACGCAGCAGCTCGAGCGCGCGATCCGCTGGATGCGGACGCTGAACAACGAGGCAGCCGAAGTGCTGCGCGGGATCGAGCCGAACGCCGTGACGGACGTGACGGGCTTCGGCCTGTTCGGGCACGCGTACGAGGTGGCCGACCGCAGCGGGGTCAGGGTCCGCCTCGAGTCGGAGCGCTTCCCCGCCATCGACGGCGCGCTCGACATCGCGCGCCACGGCGTGCGCACGAGCGGCGACCCGCGCAACCGCGACTTCGCCGGCCGGCACCTCGTGCTCGACGGAGTGCCGGACACACTCGTCACGCTTGGCTACGACCCGCAGACGGCGGGCGGGCTGCTCGTCTCGCTCCCGGCGGAGCGGGCGGCCGCGCTCGAGGCGGAGTTCGAGGCGCGCAAGCTCTTCATCCGCCGGGTCGGAACGGTGGAGGAGGGCGCCGGCGTTCTGGTCCAATGACCCGTGGGATGATCCACGGGCGGTTTCAGCCCTTTCACAACGGCCACCTGGACTACCTGCGCGGGGCGGCCGAGCGCTCCGACGAGCTGTTCGTCGGGATCACCAATCCCGATCCGGCCCGGATTGTGCCGGAGGCTTCCGACCCGCTCCGCCACCTGCCGGAGTCGAACCCGTACTCCTACGTCGAGCGGCTGCTGATGGTCAAGGCCGCCGCCGCCGGCGCCGGCATCGAGGCCGGGCGCCTGCACGTGATCCCGTTCCCGGTCAACGAGCCGGAGCTCTGGGACGCCTACGTTCCGCGCGACGTCGTTCAGTTCATCCGCCTCTTCTCGGACTGGGGCGGCACGAAGCTCGACCGCCTGCGCGAGGCCGGCTACGAGGTGGTCGTGCTCGACGAGGGCTCCGAGAAGGAGCTCTCCGGCGCCGACGTTCGCGCCGCCATCCGGGAGGGCCGCGACTGGGAAAGCCTGGTTCCGCCGGGTGTAGAAGCCGTGTTAGAGGGAATCGAACGTCCTGTAAGAGTCCTGTAAGAGCCAAGAACTTTTCGTCCCCACCCTCGTTTCACTTGTTGCAGACGCCGCCAATCAGGGGGTAAGCCATGCGCAAGCTCGTTCTTCTCGCAGTCGCCGGAGCCGCGCTCGGGCTGGCGGGAGCGTCCTTCCCGGCCGCGAGCGTCACGAAGGGGGTCAAGATCACCTCCTCCGCCTTCTCGCCGGCAACCGTCACGATCGCGACGACCAACGCGGTCAAGTGGACGAACAAGGACACGGTGAACCATCAGGTGATCGCGAACAACGGATCGTTCGCCTCGCCGATCATCGCGGCCGGCCATGCGTGGACGCACACGTTCAGCACGGCCGGGACCTACAAGTACCACGATGCGCTTCACCCGAGCCTGACCGGCAAGATCGTGGTCACCGGGCCGCCGCCGGACGTCACGATCGGCGCGGCCCTTCCGATCGTCACCTACGGGGACTCGACGTCCATCTCCGGCTTGGTCTCGAGCAAGCAGGCCGGAGAGACCGTGACGGTGTACTCGCAGCCGTACGGAGCCGTCTCCCAGCAGTTGATCGCGACGCTGCTCACCGGCGCAAACGGCGCCTGGGCGCTGACGGTGACGCCCGCGCTGCTGACGTCGTATCAGGTGCACTGGAAGAACACGGTCAGCGCGGCGATCATGGTCGCCGTCAAGCCACACGTCGCGTTCACGGTCGGCAAGCGCTTCGCCGCGGTCAAGGTCAAGGCCGGGCGCTCGATGCAGGGGCGCAAGGTCTACATCCAGCGGTTCACGCGCTTCCATGAGTGGGTGAAGATCCGGAAGGTCATCCTCGGCGCCAACTCGGGCGCGCGCTTCCGACTGCGCCTGGCGCCGGGCCGCTACCTGCTTCGCGCCTACGTCACCGTCGACCAGGCCGGGGCCGGGTACCTCGACGGCGAGAGCCGCACCGTCGCCGTCCGCCGCAGGTAACGCACTTGGGTAATCGGCGCGGGGGATAGCCTCCGCGCCGATGTACCCGATCTGCATCTTTCTGCTGGACGGGCTCGGCGACCGCGCGCACGACGTTCTCGGCGGGCTGACCGGCAACGAGGCAGCGACGACGCCGAACCTCGACCGGCTCGCCGCCCGTGGGTCGTGCGGAGTGCTCTACGCGGTCGGCCCCGGGCGCGCGCCCTCCAGCGAGGTCGCCCACTGGTCGCTGCTCGGCTACCGGCCGGACGAGTTTCCGGGCCGGGCGGTCTTCGAGGCGCTCGGCCGCGGGCAGGAGGTGAGCGGCGAGCACGTGTTCGCCTACGCGGCGCTGCGGCCGGCCGAACGGCGCGACGACGGCTGGTGGCTGACCGGAAGGCCCGACCCGGACCGGGACGCCGAGGAGGCGGAGCGGCTGGTCGAGCGATGCGACGGAATCGAGCTCGACGGCCTGACCTTCTCGCTGGCGCACGTCTGGCGCGGCGAGGCGATCCTGCGGATCTCGGGCGGCGCGGACGAGCGGGTCACCGACAGCGACGCCTTCTTCCGCGACCGCCATCCGCTGCTGCGGCCGCAGGCGCTCGTCTCCGAGGCCGGGCGCACCGCGCGCGCCTGCGAGGAGTGGACGCGGGAGGTGCTGAGGCGGCTCGAGGGCGAGCGGTTCAACGTGATCACGCTCAAGTGGTTCGGCCGGCCGCGTGCCGTCCCGTCGTTCCTGGAGCGGCACGGCGTGACCGGTGCCTTTGCCGCCGACTCGGCATTCCTGCGCGGGCTCGGGCTCGCGCTCGGGCTCGAGGCGGTCGAGGCGCCCGAGACGGACGACCCGGTCGCCGACCTGCGGGGCCGCGCCGAGCTCGCGCGGGAGCGGCTCGACGCCGGCGACACCTTCGTCTTCTGCCACCAGAAGACGACCGACGCGGCCGGGCACACGAAGGACCCGCGGATCAAGCAGCACGCGATCGAGGAGCTGGACGCGGCCATCGACAGCCTACGACTCCTCGTTACTCGCGCCGTCGTCTGCATCACCGGCGACCACGCGACCCCTGCCTCGCCGGACGTCATCCACTCCGGCGACCCGGTGCCGCTGCTCGTCGCCGGGCCGGGAGTCCGCGCCGACTCTGTCGAGCGCTTCGGCGAGGCCGAGTGCGCCGCAGGGATCCTCGGGCACCTGCGCGGCCCCGACCTGATGCCGGTGCTGCTGAACGCCGCCGACCGGCCGCTCTTCCTCGGCTCGCGCCCGACGCCGTTCGACGGCGCGGACGGCTACCCTGCGCTGCTGGACCCCCTCCGCTGATGGCCATCGACACCACTGCCTCGCGGGTCCGGAGCCTCGAGCTTTCGGCGTCCGGGTTCCTGCGGATCGCGCTCGCCTCCGTCGGCGCGCTCTGGCTGATCATCCTCACCGGGGCGGCGGTGCGGCTCACCGACTCGGGTCTCGGCTGCCGGCACTGGCCGGGCTGCGAGCCGGGCCACCCGCTGCCTGAGAAGAGCTACCACGCGTTCATCGAATTCGGGAACCGGGTGATCGGCGGCGTGACGATCACGATCGTGCTCGTCACGTGGCTCGCAGCTCTCCGGACGCCCGCGCTGCCGCGCTGGGCGCGCCGGCTCGCGCTCGCGATCTTCGCCGGCGCGCTCGCCCAGGCGCCGCTCGGCTACCTCGCGGTCAAGACCGACCTACGCTGGCCGGTCGTCGCCGCGCACCTGCTGCTCTCGGCGCTCCTGCTCGCCGGAGCGGTCGTGCTCGCGCTCGAGGCCTACCGCATCGCCAGAGGCGCCTCGGAGCCGCTCGTCCCGCTGGAGCTGCGGCGAGCCGCGCTCGTGGTCGCGGGCGCCGCACTCGCGCTGCTCGTGACGGGAACGCTGGCGACGGCGGCAGGACCGCACTCCGGCGGCGGCGCCACCCAGGTCCACCGGCTGTGGCGGCTGCAGCCCTTGATCTACGTGCACGCGGCGGCGGTGGGGGTCTTCGCAGTCGGCCTCGTGTTCGTGCTCGGCTACCTGGCCGCGCGGCGGGAGCGCTCGCCGCGCCTGTTTGCCTTCGGCCTGGTCGTGGTCGGCGCGCTGCTCGTGCAGATGGCGATCGGCGAGATCCAGTACCGGACGCACCTGCCCTGGCCGCTCGTGCTGGTGCACGTCGGCTTCGCCGCGGCGGTCTGGGCGCTGGTGGTCGCTTTCGTGACGGTTCTGTGGCGCCCGCCGACGGCTATCGCTCGATAGTAGACAGGCGCACGTAGACTGAAACGATGGCCGGAGACCTCCGCGTCCACCGGCGGCCGCAGCTCACGCGCCCGGTGCTGATCGCCGCATTTCGCGGCTGGAACGACGGCGCGCAGGCCGCCTCCCTCGCCGCCGGTTACCTCGCCAAGACGTGGGAGGCAGAGCGGTTCGCCGACCTCGACCCGGAGAACTTCTTCGACTTCCAGGCGACCCGTCCGCACGTCTCGCTCGAGGACGGCGTGACGCGGCGGATCGACTGGCCCGAGACCGCCTTCTACCACGCGCGTCCCGACGGGCTCGACCGCGACGTCGTGCTCCTGCTCGGGATCGAGCCGAACCTGCGCTGGCGCACGTTCACCGAGCTCGCTGATCGGCCTCGTCCGCGAGCTCGGCGTCGAGATGATGATCACCCTCGGCGCGCTGCTCGCGGACGTCCCGCACACGCGACCCTCGCCGGTGACCGGGAGCGCGAGCGACGCCCGACCTCGTCCGCCAGCTCGGGCTCTCGTCGTCCCGCTACGAGGGCCCGACCGGCATCGTCGGGCATCCTCCACGACGCCTGCCGCCAGGTCGACATCCCCTCCGCGAGCCTCTGGGCCGCGGTTCCGCACTACGTCTCGCTGACGCCGAGCCCGCGTGCGGCAGTTGCGCTCTGCGAGCGGCTCGGCAGCCTGATCGGCTTCGAGATCGACGTCGACGAGCTCGAGGAGGCGGCGCAGAGCTACGAGGAGCAGGTCAGCGAGGCTGTCGCCTCGGACGAGGAGACCGCGTCCTACGTCGAGGAGCTCGAACGGCGCGTCGACTCGCTCGAGGAGGAGGAACGGGAGCTACCTTCGGGCGACGCGCTCGCCGCCGAGCTGACGCGCTTCCTGCGGGAGCGCGACGAAGAAGACGGGGACGACGCGGCCCGCGAGCAGTAGGCCTGTGCGTCAGAGCCTCAGCCTGGTCACGCTCGGCGTGTCCGACTACGACAAGGCGAAGGCGTTCTACGAGGCGCTCGGCTGGTCGGTCACCTGGGAGGCTGAGGAGACGAGCTTCTTCCAGGCGAACGGTGTCGTCCTCGTGCTCTGGAGCCGGGAGAAGCTGGCCGCCGACATGGGGGTTCGCGACGAGGCTGCCGGCTGGGGCGGGATTGCGCTGGCCCACAACGTGGGCTCGCGCGACGAGGTACACGAGGTCGTCGAGCTGGCACGAACCAACGGCGCCGAGATCACGCGCCAGCCGGCGGAGACCTTCTACGGCGGGTACGCCGGTGTGTTCCGCGATCTCGACGGGCACGCCTGGGAGGTCGCCCACAATCCCGGCTTCGGCCTCGAGGCCGACGGAAGCGTGACGCTCCCGGTCTAGCCGAACGTAAAGGCGTACGCCGAGATCCCCGGCGTGAAGCGCAGCTCGAGCTGGCCCTCGCGCTCCTGCGGGTAGTGCAGCAGCGTGTAGAGGCGGCTGATCCCCGAGATCGGGATCGTGCGCACCCTCTTGCCGTCGACGAGCACCTGCACGCGTCCGGTGCCGCCGAGGACGAGGTAGACGTTCTGCGCGACGAAGTGCAGCCGCAGCCGCGCTGCATGCACGGCGTCGATCCGCTGCCGCTCGACCTTCCAGATCCCGGAGTAGGCGAGCTCGTTCAGCGGCAGCGCGACCGGGAAGTGGTAGCCGTTCGCCCGGTCGGGCAGGATCGTCGAGCCGGCGTAGCGGTCGAGCCGCTCCCAGCCGAGGTACGACTCGGGCGTCGTCAGGTGGGTCGGCGTCTTGTCCTTGACCGACGCGAGCTGGGCGCCGGGCATGCCGAGCAGCGCGCGGATCTTCTGCTCGGTTCCGTCGTAGTCGCCCTCGCCGGCCCTGATCTCGCGCACGTGGCCGTTGCGGTCGATCAGGTACTCGGCCGGCCAGGCGTTGTTCTGGTACGCGTCCCAGGTGTGGTAGTCGTCGTCGATCGCGACCGGGTAGTGGACGCCGAGCTTGTGGACGGCGTCGCGCACGTTCGAGACGACGTGCTCGAACGCGAACTCCGGCGTGTGGACGCCGACGATCACCAGGCCGTCCTTGCGATAGCGCGCGTCCCAGGCCTCGAGGTGCGGCAGCGTGCGCAGGCAGTTGATGCAGGAGTAGGTCCAGAAGTCGACCAGGACGACCTTGCCGCGCAGCGGACGAGAGCGGTCAGCGGCTTGCGTGTTCAGCCAGGCGGAGATCCCGGCGAAGTCGGGCGCGTTGCCGTAGTCCTTGAGGTCGGCGGCGGCCGCGTTCGGCTGGGCCGTGAACCGCGCCTTGTCCGCGGCCCTGTAGCTTCGCGAGCTCCTTGTCGGCGGCCGAGCTTCGCTCGATTCCCTGCAGCGCGTGCGTGTAGTTCGGGAACCAGGTCTGCAGCTTCTGGTCGGCGTTGAAGAGGATCGCGAAGCGCGGCTGCGGCGATGACGACGCCGAAGGCTCGTCGTAGCTGCCAGAGCGTGCGCCGCGGATCCGCCCGGTCACGCGCTGCCCGAGTGCGGCGATCGCGAGCATCGGAATCGCGGCGCCGAGCGCGTAGGCGACCGTGATCACCACCGTCTCCCAGCCGAAGTGCAGCCGCGCGGCATTCGCCGAGATCGCGCCGATCACCGGGCCGCCGCAGGGGACGAAGACGAGCCCGAGGCTCGCGCCGAGCAGGAAGCCGCCGCCGAGGTCGCTGCCCGGCTTGCGCCGGCTGAGGCGGGCGAGCGGCCGCTCGACCAGACCCCGAACTGCGGGAAGATCAAGATCGCGGCGAGCAGGAACAGCAGGCCGATCGACAGGTTGCGCAGGAAGTCCTGCGGCAGCCCGAGCTTGTCGAGCAGCCAGGTCGCGATCAGCGTGAAGGTCGCGAAGCTCGTGACGAGGCCGGCGATGATCGCGTACGGCTTGCGCCTGCTGCCGCCGGCCCCGCCCGCGAACAGGATCGGCAGCACCGGGAAGACGCACGGGGAGATCGCCGTGATGACCCCTGCGCCGAAGGCGATCGGGATGAGCAGGATGAATCGCGCGTCCATGCGCTACTCCGGTAGTCCTTCGACGACGCTAGGCGTTACGCCTCGGCGGCGGGAGCGGTTTCGCGCTCCGGTTTGGCGCCGTCCTGCCGCTGCTGCTGCTGCTGCTGCTGCCCTGCGCCCTCGCGGCTGCGCCCTTCTTCTTGCGCTTGCGCCGCCGCCGGCGGGAGCGGCCCGACGCAGCCTTCGGCGCGGGCAGGTTGTCGGCGAGCGCGTTCGCGACCTCCTGGATCGTCCCGAGCCGCTCGCGTGCGGCGTCGATCAGCTTGTTCGCGCGCGGCGTGTAGCCCTCGGCGGAGGCGAGCAGCGCTGCGCCCGACCTCGCGGGGCTGGTCGAGCGCGGCGTTGACGAGCTTGGCCGCGTTCTCCTCGTGCCGGTGGCCGCGCGAGTTGGCCAGCGCGCCGAGCAACCGCTTCGCCTCCGGGAACTCGCCGCTCGCCCGCCGGTCCTGCACCTTCCGCGTCGCGCGGGCGAGGCGCCAGGTCCAGCGGGCGAGGATCTGCTCCGGCGCGTCGACCTTGCCCTCGCCGAGGGCCCGCAGGAGCGTCCGGACGCCCTGGCTGCGGTCCTTGTCCCAGGTCGGCGCCTGGGTCACGAGCGTGACCAGGTCGTCGAAGCTGGCGCGGTCGACGGTCATCGAGACGCGATCGGCGAGCGCAGTCAGCCGCAGGCGGCGGTTCGGGTTCTCGGCGGCGCAGGCGCTCAGGAACTGCTCCAGCGCGCCGCGGCTCGCCTTGCCCTCGGTGAACTTCTTCACGAACTCGACTCGTTCGTCGAAGCGGACGTTGCGGCCGGCGATCGTCGCCCAGTAGAGCTGCTCGTCGTCGTCGAGGTAGCGCGGGTCGATCGCGCTGCCACTCGCGGGTGATCACGGCGAGGCGGCGCTTGACGTCCGGCGTCACCGGCACGAGCCACGGCACCGGCGAGAGCTTCCGGCGGGCGCGGCGCTGCACGCGTCGGCGCGGGGCCGGCGTCACGCGCGCGCCCTCGCGGTAGAAGTCGGCGTCGAGCAGGCTGTGCAGCGAGACGACCCGCTCGTTGTGCGTTGCGCCCTTGGGGACGAAGTCGACGACGACGCCGGCCTCCTTGCGCGGGTGCGTGCGCATGATCCGGCCGATCCGCTGCTGGTAGACGCGCTTCGACGCCGTCGGCGCCAGGTGCATGACGACCGTCGCGCGCGGTGAGTTCCAGCCCTCGGCGAGCAGCATCGCGTTGATCAGGATGTTGATCTCGCCGCGCTCGTAGGCGGCCAGCGTCTCGGCGAGCTGCACCGGCGGCGTGCGGCCGCTGACCGCCGTCGGCCTTCAGCCCGGCGGCGCGGAACTCCTTGGCCAGGTTGTACGCGTGGTCGACCCCGGCCGCGTAGACGATCCCCGGGGTGTTGTCGAACCGGTCGCGGTAGAGGCTCGCCGCCGCCTGGTTGAGCGCGGTGTGGTCGAGCACGGCGGCCAGCGCGCGCTCCTCGAAGTCGCCGCCGACGATCGGGACGGACGAGATCGCGGCGGCCGGCGGGACGCGGAGGCAGCGGAGCGGCGCGATCAGCCCGCGGCGCGCAGCGTCGCCGAGCGGCAGCTCGTCGATCGAGGCGGGGAAGACGTCGGAGACCTGCTTCGCGATCAGCTGCTCCGTCGCGGTCATGCCGATGAAGATCGGGTCGGAGAAGCTGCGGATCGCCGCGCTCGTCTTTTCGCCGAGGGCCGTGTGCGCCTCGTCGCAGATCACGAGCTGGTACGCCTTCGGGTCGAGGTCGCTCCAGTGGCGCGCGAACCAGGCGTAGGTCTGGACGGTGACCGGATTGGCTCGCGGCAGCGGCTGGCCCTTGGTGATCGCGTCCGTGAAGCGCTCGCCGTAGCCCTCGGCGGTCAGCTCGCGATGGAACTGCGTGACGAGCAGCCGGCGGTGGGTGAGGATCAGGACGCCGAGCGTGCGCGCCGCCTCGACGAAGCCGGCAGCGGCGATCGTCTTGCCGGAGGCGGTCGGGTGGCGGAAGCGGTAGCGCCGGCTTGCGCCCGGGTCGCGCCCCGCGTGCTCCTCGGGGAGCTGCAGGTCGTCGGCGGGCGCCTCCAGGTGGACGCCGAGGTCTTCCTCCTCATCTTCCGGCTCGACCTCTGCCTCTTCGACCGGGATGCCGTTGCCGTTCCCGTTCAGCTCGGGCTCGACCTGGGTTGCGGCGATCAGCTCGGTCAGCATGCCTGCGAGCGCGTCGATCTGGTGGCGCCGCAGCTCGGTACCGGAGGCGAGCTTCGGCGGCCGCTCGCTCAGGACGCGCTCGAGGCCGAGCATGAGCGCGTAGCGGATCTTCCAGCCGTACGACGGCTCGGCAGCGCCGGTCTCCATCTCGGCGACCGCGTCGTCGAGCGCACGCCGGCGGGCGGTTCCGGGCACGAGAACGACGCCGGGGTCCTCCTCCGGGTGGAGGAAGGGCTCACCGGCCCACGCTTCGGCCTGGAGGGCGGCGGCGCTGAGACCGCCAGCCTCCGACGCTACGGTCAGATGCTCGGTCGCTTCTTGCATGTCCGGCAACGCGTCCGGCGCTGCCCCGATCTCAATAAGAGCGCGCGCTCGCGGCAATCCCCTTGGCGAGCGTCGCAACCGGAAGCATAGCCGATCTCTCGGCGCGCGGAACCCTCTAAATGGGCGTTCCGCTGCCGCCCATGATGCTGAAGACGGCGAATGGGTTGTCGCGCGCGACCTCCCAGACCAGCTCACCGCCGGGCTCGGCCGTGCCGTGCAGGCGCTCGGCGAGGGCTCGCGCCTCGTCCTCGGAGGCGGTGCCGACGATCAGGAAGCGGTAGCGGCGGACGACCTTGTAGCCCTCGCCCTCGAGCTCGTCCGCCTGCCGCTTCGCCTCCGCGTGGCTGTCGAACTCGACCCGCACCTCCCACGGCGCGTTGCCGTGCTCCACTTCCTCTTCCTCCCAGGTCTCCTGCGGCGGCTCGTCCGACCAGCGCTCCTCGTCGTGGAGCCAGCTCTCGACCTCGGAGACCTGGGCCTCGATCCCATCCTCGGCGAGCTCGGCCTGGACGATCTGCCGCGCCTGCTCGGCCTCGGCCGGGCTCGATGTGTAGATGAACAGCTCGCTGCCGTCCCGCGAGACCGCGAGCCTGCGGCCCTCGAGCTCCTGCGCGAGGCGCTTCGCCTCGTCGGAGCCGAGCCCGTGCTGGAGCCGGCCGGCGATCGCCTCGGCGTTGTGCTCCTCCGGAGGCTCGATGCGGATGCGGTAGTCGTCGCTCATGCGCTGGGCGCCGCCGCCGTGCCGGTCTCGGCCAGCGGTTGCCCGAACATCCTCTCCGATCTGCCGGTCTGGTCGAGGAACTTGGTGATTCCGCCGAGCCAGAACGGCCAGCCGGCGCCGAGCAGGAGCGCGGTGTCGACGTCCGCCGCCTCCGCGACCACGCCCTCCTCGAGCAGGTGGTGGACCTCGTCCGCCACGGCGTCGAGCGCGGCCTCGAGGATCTCCTCCTCGGAGCGCGGCGCGTCCTCCTCGACGACGATCTCGTCCTTTCCCTCGGCGAAGTTGGCGAGAGCCGGCGAGAGCGGGAAGCGGTCGGGGTAGGCGTCGTGGAGCGTCTCGAGGACGTGGTTCGCGACGCGCGGCCCGACGATCTGGAGCAGGACCGAGGGGGCCATCGGCAGGCCGAGCCGGAGGATCGCCTCGTCGGCCTCGTCCGGCGGCGTGCCGTGCTCGAGCGCGTCGAGGACGACGCTCATCAGCCGGGTGAGGACGCGGTTGACGACGAAAGCCGGCGCGTCGGAGACGAGCACCGGCCGCTTGCGCAGCTTCTCGGCGAAGGCCCAGGCGGTCGCGAGCGTCTCGTCGTCGGTGTCCGCGGTGCGGACGAGCTCGACCAGCGGCAGGACGGCGACGGGGTTGAAGAAGTGGATGCCGACGTCGGCGCCCATCTCGGCGACCGACAGGCTGGAGGTGTTGGTGGCGAGGACGCAGCCGTCTTTCGTGTGCTCGCGCAGCTCCGAGAAGACCTGCTTCTTGACCTCGAGCTCTTCAAAGACGGCCTCGAGCGCGAGGTCACAGTCGGCGAAGTTCTCGTAGCCGGTCGAGGTTGAGACGAGCGAGGCCAGGAAGCGGGCCTTGCCCTCGTCGTAGCGGCCCCTGGCGACCTGCTCGGCGAGCTCGGCCTCGATGCTCTCGCGCGCTCGGACCAGCGCATCGTCGCTGACGTCGCGCAGGGCGACCGGGACCTCGAGCCGCCGGAGCACTAGCGCGGCGAGCTGCGCCGCCATGAGCCCGGCGCCGACGATCCCGACCTTGCGGACGGGCCTCGGCTCTGCGGCCGGCTTGCCCGGCGGGTTCTTGGCGCGGCGCTCGACCAGGTCGAAGGCGTAGAGCGAGGCCTGCGCCTCGCGGCCGGGAAGCAGCTCGCCAACGGCCTCTTCTTCGGCGCGGTAGCCCTCCTCCAGCGTCCAGCCGGAGAGCGCGCCCTCGATCAGCTCGAGCGCGCGGTACGGCGCCGGCGCAGCGCCGTGCACCTGCCCGTCGAGTCGTGACCTGGCCTTTCGGAGCACGTCCGCTGCGGTCGGGTCCGAGGGACTGTCCCTGGGACCTGTCCCATTCGACACGTGCTCGCGGGCGAAGGCGAGCGACTCGTCCACGAACTCGGCCGGCTCGAGCAGCCGGTCGGCGAAGCCCAGCTCGAACGCCTGCGGCCCGGTCAGCATCCGGTTCTGCCGCATCGGGTTCTCGACCACGAACTTCACCGCCGCCTCGGCGCCGACGAGCCGCGGCACGAGCTGCGTCCCGCCCCAGGCCGGCAGGATCCCGAGGAAGCATTCGGGGCAGGCGAAGTGGCGGACGGCGGTCGAGATCGTCCGCACGTCGCAGTGCAGCGCCAGCTCGACCCCGCCGCCGAGGCAGGCGCCGTTGATCGCGGCAAGCGTCGGGTACGGCAGCGCGCGGATCCGCATGAAGAGCTCATGGCCGGCGCGGCTGCCCTCGATGGCCAGCTCGCGGGTGGCGCCCGGGAACTGGGTGATGTCGGCGCCGGCGGCGAAGACGAACGGCTTGCCCGTGATGACCAGCGCTGCCCAGTCGCCCTCCTCGAGCTCCGGCAGGAGCCGCTCGAGCGATTCGAGCGCGGCGCGGCCGAAGAAGGTCGGCTTCGTGTAGTCCTCGCCGTTGTCGATCGTGACGAGCGCGATCTCGCCGGCGCGCGCGAGCACAAACTCGGTGTCAGGCAGCGAGGCTCTCCCAGACCAGGGCTGCGCCCATGCCCATTCCGACGCATAGCGCCGCGAGCCCGTACCGCGTCTCGGGCCGCTCGCCCAGGCCGTAGGCGAGCTGCGCGAGCAGACGCACGCCCGTCGCCGCGAGTGGGTGCCCGCAGGCGATCGCGCCGCCATACGGGTTCAACCGCGGATCCTCGGGGTCGACTCCGAGCTCGTCGCACCACGTGAGGACCTGCACCGCGAATGGCTCGTTCAGCTCGAAGAGGCCGATGTCGTCGAGGCTCAGGTCGGCCAGCTCGAGCGCCTTGCGCGTCGCGGGCGCGGGGCCGAGGCCCATCAGCTCCGGTTCGACGCCGGCGTACGCGTAGGACACGAGCCGCATCCGCGGCTTGAGGCCGAGCTCGCGCGCCGCCTCTTCGGAGGCGAGCAGGCAAACGGCCGCGCCGTCGGTCAATCCCGCCGAGTTGCCGGCGGTCACGCGCCCGCCCGGTCGGAACGGCGTCGGCAGGTCGGCGAGGCCCTCGAGGCTCGTGTCGGGCCGCAGGAACTCGTCCCGGCCGGCGACGTGCCAGCCGTCGTCGGTGAAGACCGACATCGGCACGACGGTGTCGCGCATGACGCCGTTCGCCCAGGCCGCCGCCGCGCGCTGCTGCGAGCGAACCGCGAACTCGTCGGCATCCCGCTTGGTCAGCTGCGGGAAGCGGTCATGGAGGTTCTCTGCCGTCGCACCCATCGTCACCGCGCTCGGGTCGACAAGCCGCTCGGCGACGAACCGCGGGTTGAAGTCGACGTCCTCGCCCATCGGGTGGTGGCCCATGTGCTCGATGCCGCCCGCAAGGACCACGTCGGCCGCGCCCATCGCGATCTCACCCGCGCCCGCCGTGACGGCCGTGAGCGCGCCCGCGCACATCCGGTCGACCGCGAACCCGGGCACGGAGTGGGGCAGGCCGGCCAGGAGCGCGACGTCGCGGCCGAGGGTCAGACCCTGGTCGCCGACCTGCGCCGTGGCCGCCATGACGACGTCGTCGATCCGCTCCGGGGCGAGCTCCGGGTTGCGCCGCAGCAGCTCTCGGACGACCTTGACGCCGAGGTCGTCGGCCCGCGTGCGCCAGAAGACTCCCTTCGGTCCGGCGCGCCCGAAGGCAGTCCGGACGCCGTCGACGTAGCACGACCTCGCGCAGCTCACGCCCCACGCGAGGAGCCTAGCGCTGCGGAGGAGCCCAGCGCTGTGGACGAATCGGCACACATATGGCACGGACCCGTCACCCACGCGTGCGCCTTTCCCGGATACGATCGCTGCGGGGAGGAGGTTGGGTGTGCCTGAAACAGAAGCGCCACCAGGAACGCGCGGGGAAGGCGGAGTGGACTGGGCGGCGCACCTCGCCCGCGAGGAGGGCCGCTACCGGGACGGCGAGGCTCGGCTCGCTTCCGAGGCGGCCGAGGACGACCGGACCCGCGCCAGCGGCAGCTGACGCGGGTCGGCAACGCGGCCGGGGGCGCCGGGCTCGCGCTCCTGATGCTGGGCGACCGGGAGCGCGCGGCCGAGTGGTTCGCGCGGGCCGCCGCCCGGTACCGTGAGAGCTTCGCCGACGCGCCGCCCGGCAGCTGGGGCCGGCCGATCGGCGCGATCAAGGCGCTCGTGCTCGCGGACGACTGGCCGGGCGCGGAGGAGGCCGCCGCCTGGGCGGTCGAGACGGGCGCCGCCGAGTCCGAGTCTCCGATCGGCGGCTACGCAGCCGCGCTTGCCCTGCTCGTGCTGGGCCGCGACGCGGAGGCTCGCCGCCACGCCGACGAGATCCGTATCCGCGACGACTTCCCCGGCGACGTCGGCGACGCGCTCGCCTTCATCGCGGCTCAGGACGTCATCGGCTACACGGTCGCGATCGAGGAAGTTCTCGACTCGTTCGAGGCCCGCGACGAGTACCTCGAGGACCTGCCGGTCGCGGACACCGTGCTTGTCCTGCAGGCGCTCGCCGCGCGCCGCGGCATGGCCGTCGAGCTGAGCTCGCCGCTCCTGCCCGGCCGCTAGGTAACCCGCCCGGTGGGCGGGTGCAGGAAGGTCGTCATGACCAGCGGCTCCGCGCCCTCTTCCTCGGCGTCGCGCACGCGGTCGACGAAGTCCGCAACCAGCTCGAGCGCGCGTTCGGCGGGCACGCGCCCGGTCACCTGTGCGGCACGGAAGGTGCCCTCGGCCCCGTGCTCGCTCCAGCCGCGCTGCACCTCGTCGAGCATGGCGGCCCGCAGGTCGCTCGTCAGGCCCGAGGCCAGCAGCTCGGGAGCGACGCGGAGCGTCCGGGCGACCGCCCGGTAAGGCTTCTCGCGGCCGTGCCCGCTCTCGGCGCGCGCGATCAGGCCCGCCCGCAGCAGCATCCGCACATGGAAGTGGAGGTGGCCGGGATCGACGCCGAGCTCGTTTGCCAGCTCGCGGTTGGTGAAGCTGTCGTCCCCGTTCGTCCCGAGCATCTCCAGCACGCGCAGTCGCAGCGGATGGCCGAGCGCCTTCAGCTGCTCGGGCCGGTCCAGCAGCATCACGTCGAGAAACTCGCCGGCTTCCTGCTCCGCCATGGTCGCCTATATATACGGTGCGAGGCGGCGACTGTCTAGGAGAGCCTGGCGGAACCTCGCTCGTCGTCGGGGTGCGATGGCCGTTCCGAGGCAAGGACGCAGGGAGTCTCTGTAGTGGATAACTACAGGGCGACTGAGGACGCGGCCTCGGGGCGGACAGCGCGGCCCGAAGGCACAGACTTGGTTCTGCCAGGCCCTCCTAAGCGTCGAGGCGCGACGCGGCCCCGGCGTCGGCGACGACGCGCGTTCTGCCGCCCGCCGAACGGATCAGGCTGGCGGGCGTGCTCGGGTCCGGCGGCCGGCCGAACGCGCGCTCGACCGCCTCGGCCTTCTGCTCGCCGGTGACGAGGAACAGGACCTCCGGCGCCGAGCAGAGGATCGGCACAGTCAGCGTCACCCGGTCGACGAACGGCTCGAGCTTCGCCTCGGCCGGGATCGCCCGACGGGAGCGCTCGTCGAGGGTGGGCTGGTTCGGAAAGAGCGACGCCGTGTGGCCGTCGGCCCCGATCCCGAGCAGGACGAGATCGAGCCGCGCGCCCTCGAGCTCGGTGTCGTACTCCGCCGCAGCCGTCTCCGCGCCGAGCTCGCCGCGGATGCGATGCGTCGCGCGCGGCTGCATCGAGAGGCGGTCGAGGAGCCGCTCGCGGGCGAGCCGGAAGTTCGAGCGCTCGTCCTCGGCCGGCACACAGCGCTCGTCGCCCCACCACAGCGCTGCGCTGCTCCAGTCCGGTTCCGCCTCGGCCGCGAGCGTGTAGGCGTGCCCGGGCGTGGTGCCGCCGGTGAGCACGATCGCCTGCCCGGCCCGCGCGGCGGTGACGAGCTCCTCGGCCACGACCCGCGCCGCCTCCTCGACGTCGGCGACCCGGACGAGCTCCGCGCCGTAGAGCGTCACAGCTCGCCGGCCGCCAGGTCGCGCGAGCGCTCCATCGCAGCCTGGATCGCGTTCAGGAAGGCCGCGCGCACACCGGCGCGCTCGAGCTCGCGGATCGCGCGGATCGTCGTTCCGCCCGGCGAGGTCACCTGCTCGCGCAGCTCGAACGGGTGCACCTCGTCGTCGCGCAGCAGGTGGGCGGTGCCGAGCATCGTCTGCACGACGAGCTGCGTCGTCACCTCGCGCGAGAGGCCGAGCAGGATCCCCGCTTCGATCATCGCCTCGGCGATCAGCGCGAAGTACGCCGGGCCGGAGCCCGACACGGCGGTGACGGCGTCCATGTAGCGCTCGGGCACGCGGACGACCGCGCCGAGATGGCTCAGCGCCTCCTCGGCCAGGGCGAGGTGCTCGTCGCCCGCGTGCGCGCCCGCGCAGATGCCGGCGATGCCCTCGTGGACCGTGGCGGGGCGGTTCGGCATGGCGCGCACGACCGGCACGCCGTCGCCGATCCGGCTCTCGATCGCGGAGGTCGGAATCGCGGCCGCGACGGAAAGGACGGTCTGCTCCGGGGTCAGCAGGCCGCCGATCTCGCCGAGCAGGGCGTCGAAATCCTGCGGCTTGACGGCGATCACGACCAGCGCCGCGCCCGCGACGGCCTCGGCGTTCGACGTGGTCGCCTCGACGCCGTAGCGCTCGGCCAGCTCGGCCGCGCGCTGCTCGTCGCGGACGGTGACGACGAGCTCGGAGGGCTCGCGCCAGCCGCCGCTCAGCAGGCCGCGCAGGAGCGACTCGCCGATCGTGCCGGCGCCGAGAATCGCCACGCGACGCATGAGCGGAGTCTAGGCCGCCGCGCGATCCGGCATCGGCACTAGACCGAGCCGGTAAGCGGAGAGCAGGTAGACGCTCGCGAGGCCGGCCCACTCGCCGTACGGCTCGAGCAGCTCCGCCGTCTCCCACGCCTCGACCCGGCGCCCGCGCATTGCCGAGCAGAGCTTGACGAGCCCGAGGTCGCCGGTGATCCCTCGCTCGAAGCGGCCCAGCCCCTCCAGGCAGACGACTCCGGCCGACCAGGGGCCGAGGCCGCGCTCGCGCTCGAGCCGGTCGGCGGCGGCCGCGGTCGGTAGCGAGCGCAGCCGCTCGAGGTCGACCGAGCGACAGAGCCGGACGAGCGTCGCCCCCCGCCGCGCGCCGAGCCCGAGCCGACGCAGCTCGGCGGGAGCGAAGGCGGCGAACGAGGCCGGCGTCGGCGGAGCGTGCAGGCGGGTGCCCGGGACGGCGGGCGTCGCCGCGCGGATCACCCGGCGCTCGATCGCCCGGGCGAGCTTCGCCTGGATCAGCTGGCCGCAGACCGCGCGCAGGAGCGAGTGCGTGACCGTCGGAAGCCTGACCGGCCGCACGCCGCGCAACTGCGGCAGCGCGCGGCCGAGCAGCGGGTCGTCGCGGAAGCGTTCGAGGAACTCGGAGTGGTCGTCGTCGAGCGCGAGGACGAAGCGCAGCTCGGCGATGCCCGCCTCGTCCGGCGCGCGCAGCTGCACGACGCCGTCGGGCTGCTGCCAGGCGCGGCCGACTCCGCCCGAGGCGAGCGCGGCCACGAGCGGCCCGTCCGCCCTGGTCCGCGTCGCGTCGCCGGCGTGACGTGCCGAGAGGCGGAGCGAGAAGGGGCCGCGCGGTCGAACCGCGGCCGAGATCACGGGCGCTTGTGCGCCTCGACGGTCAGCGGTTCCGACGCGAGGTCGGCGGCGCGCTCGAGCACCTCGAGCGCCTCCTGCTCGCGACCGGCCTTCCGCAGGAACTTGCCCCAGGCGCGGTAGGCCTCGACGAAATCGCGGCGGTGGCCGTGCTCCTCCAGCACGGACGTCGCCTCGCGGAAGGTGGCGTCGGCCTCGTCCGGCTTGCCTGTCAGCGCCAGCCCTTCGGCGAGCGACCAGAGGGCGTGGCCGCGCTCGTGCGGGTACTCGTCGCCGGCTGCATCGAGGGAGGCGCGCGCGCGCTCGATCGCCTCCTCGCCGTGCCCGAGCAGCACGGCGCGGCGCGCCTGGTCGCGGCGGAGCTGGACGAGATCCTCGGCGTCGGGGCTCTGCCCGAACAGCCGCTCGGCCGCATCTTGGTGCCGGCCGGCCTCGTCGGCCCGTCCCTGCGACATGAGGATGCCCGAGCAGAGCACGTGTGCCCGCGCGAGGTGCAGGGTGTCGTCCGTGACCTCGAGCAGCGCCATCGCGCGGCGGACGCCATCGAGCGCCGCAGCCGGACGGCCGCGCACGTCGTTGAGGCGCGCGAGCGACCAGTAGAGGCGCACGCGCGAGTAGGCGTCGCTGAACTCGTCGGCCCGTTCCAGGGTCTCGTCGAGGACGGCCTGCGCGCGACCGAGCTCTCCGAGGTCGGTGAGGGCGTAGCTGAGATAGGTCGTAAACCGGACCTCCGCGGCAAGGTCTCTCGGTTCGAGCTCGCGCAGCTCGTCGAGGCAGCGCTCGAACACTGCGACTGCACGCTCGGGACGGCCGCCGGCCGCGTACGCGTGGCCGAGCGTGGCAAAGACGTCGGGCCTGGCGGCGGGGGAGACCGGTGCCAGCTCGATGGCTTCCTCCAGTCGCTCGATTGCCTCAGCGTTCCGGCCGGCCGCGGCGGCGGCGAGCCCGAGCGCGATGCCGGCGCGCGAAGCCGAGACCGCGTCACCAGCGCCGAGGGCCTCGTCGCGAAGCTTGGCGAGCCGCTGCTCGGCGTCCTCCGGGCTGCCTGCAAGGCGCAGCTCGAGCTCCGCGTCGGCGATTCTCAGCTCGCGCTCGTCGGTGTCGCGGATCTCGGAGCCGGTTTCGAGGTAGTCGGCCGAGACGCCCAGCTTGCGGGCGAGCATCCGCAGCGCCTTCACGGACGGGCGCCTGGCTCCACCCTCGATCCGTGAGATGTAGGCGTAGGAGACGCCCTTCTCGGCGAGGTCGCGCTGAGAGAAGCCGCGCTCGAGCCGCAGCCTGCGCAGGCGCTGCCCGATCGTCTCCTCTGTCCCCTCTCGTCCCTCAGCCACAGATTTCAATCTTGATCACCTCGAGGGAGATCGTCAAGGACGACCCGTCGCTTGACAACAAATGGCTGCCTCGTTTGGGTACGCGTTCCATCTGGAGTGGTTTCCCACAGCCGTCGAAAGGAGGTGCTTCCTCATGACCAGGATCAAGGCACTGCTGGTCGTTCTGGGCCTGCTCGCGCTGGCCGCCCTGAACGGCGCGACTCCGTGGGGCCCGTAAGGGCCCAGCTGCGAACGGGGCGGGAGCGGCCGCAGCTCTCCCGCCTCGGACAACATTAGGCAGCCCAGGCCGTTCGCGCCACGTGCTCGCGCTCGGGGTATCGTCGCGGCGGTGAGCATCGACCCCGGCGTCGACATCGGCCACGTCCACCTGAAGGTGGCGGACATCGACCGCTCGCTCGCGTTCTACCGCGACATCCTCGGCTTCGAGGTCATGCAGCGCCACGGCGACGAGGCCGCGTTCATCTCGGCCGGCGGCTACCACCACCACCTCGGTCTCAACACATGGGAGTCGCGCGGCGGATCGCCGCCGCCGCCCGGGGCGACCGGGCTCTACCACGTCGCGATCCGCTACCCGGACCGGCGCACCCTCGGCGACGCGTTGCGGCGGCTCGTCGACGCGGGCTGGCCGATCACCGGCGCCACCGACCACGGCGTCTCCGAGGCGATCTACCTCCGCGACCCGGACGCGAACGGGATCGAGCTCTACAGCGACAGGCCCGAGGAGGAGTGGCCGCGCCCACCTGACGGGAAGGGCGTTGCGATGGTCAACGCGCCCTTCGACCTCGACGCGCTCCTGGCGGAAGCCGGTGCCTAAGGGATACGCGGAAGGCCCGGCGGCCGAAGAGGCCGAGCGCCGGCTCGAGGAGCTCGAGCGAGGCGGCGGCGAGCCCGAGCGCGCCGAGCGCCTGGCCGTCTACGGCTCGACCGAGGACGAACCCGGAGCGCCACTTCCTCGGCTGGCGCGACGAGCTCGATCCGGACGAGCTGTTCGCTGCGGGAGAAGCGTGGGGTATCACCGTGGTCCGCGCTACGGTGTAGGCGCAATGGCCAAGCAGGTCGAGCAGCTCGAGCAGGTGACGATCCGCTTCGCCGGCGATTCCGGCGACGGAATGCAGCTCACCGGCGGGCGCTTCACGAGCGAGACGGCGCTCGTCGGCAACGACCTCTCGACGCTGCCCGACTTCCCGGCAGAGATCCGCGCGCCGGCGGGCTCGCTGCCCGGCGTCTCGGGCTTCCAGCTTCACTTCGCCGACCACGACATCCTCACGCCCGGCGACGCGCCCGACGTCCTCGTCGCGATGAACCCGGCCGCGCTGAAGACGAACCTGCGCGACCTGCCGAAGGGCGGCACGCTGATCGTCAACCGCGACGCCTTCACGGAGCGGAACCTCGAGAAGGCGGGCTACGCAGAGAGCCCGCTCGACGACGGCTCGCTCGACGAGTTCCACGTGCACGAGGTGCCGCTGACCACGCTGACGCTCGAGGCGCTCAAGGACGTCGACGTCTCGAAGCGCGAGGCGGAGCGCTCGAAGAACATGTTCGCGCTCGGCCTGATGTCGTGGCTCTACCACCGGCCGACCGAGGAGACGGTCGCCTTCCTCGAGACCAAGTTCAAGGCGAAGCCCGCGATCGCGGAGGCGAACGTCAAGGCGTTCAAGGCGGGCTGGGCCTACGGCGAGACCTCGGAGGACTTCGTCGTCTCCTACGAGGTCGCGCCCGCGCAGCTGCCGCCGGGCACCTACCGGAACATCACCGGCAACCAGGCGCTGGGCATGGGCCTGATCGCCGCGAGCGTCAAGAGCGGGCTGCCGCTCTTCCTCGGCGCCTACCCGATCACGCCGGCTTCGGAGATTCTCGAGCACCTCTCGCGTCACAAGCGCTTCGGCGTCCGCACCTTCCAGGCCGAGGACGAGATCGCCGCCGTCGGCGCGGCGCTCGGCGCCAGCTTCGGCGGCGCCCTCGGCGTCTGCACGTCGAGCGGCCCCGGCATCGCGCTCAAGGCGGAGACGGTCGGCCTGGCGATCACGCTCGAGCTGCCGCTGTTGATCCTGGACATCCAGCGCGCAGGGCCCTCGACCGGGATGCCGACCAAGCCGGAGCAGGCCGATCTCTTGATGGTCATGTTCGGCCGCAACGCCGAGTCGCCGGTGCCGGTGGTGGCCGCGTCCACCCCGGGCGGCTGCTTCGACGCTGCGCTCGAGGCGGCGCGGATCGCGTTGAAGTACCGCACCCCGGTCTACCTGCTCTCGGACGCATACCTGGCGAACGGCTCCGAGCCATGGCTGCTCCCCGACGCCTCGTCGCTGCCCGACATCTCGACCGAGTTCGCGACCGGCCCGAACCGCGACGGCGAGTTCCTCCCGTACGTGCGCGACCCCGAGACGCTGGCGCGCGACTGGGCGATCCCCGGCACGCCCGGGCTCGAGCACCGGATCGGCGGGCTCGAGAAGCAGGACGAGACCGGCAATGTCTCCTACGACCCCGACAACCACGACCACATGGTTCGTCTGCGCGCGCAGAAGGTCGCCGGAATCGCGGCCGACATCCCGGAGCTGGAGGTCGACGATCCCGAGGGCGCCTCGCTGCTCGTCCTCGGCTGGGGCGGCACCTACGGGCCGATCACCGCGGCCGTGCGGCGGGTGCGCAAGGGCGGCGGCAAGGTCGCGCAGGCGCACCTGACCCACCTCAACCCGTTCCCCCGCAACACGGGCGACGTCGTGCGAGCGTACGATCGGGTGCTCGTCCCGGAGATGAATCTCGGCCAGCTCCTGAAGCTCGTCCGGGCCGATTTCCTCGTCGACGCGGTCGGCTTCAACCAGGTGCGCGGTCAGCCGCTGCGCCAGCGCGAGCTCGCCAACGCGATGGAGGCGTTGCTGTGACCGAGGGGAACGGCAAGACCGCGCTGACGGCGAAGGACTTCGCCTCCGACCAGGAGGTGCGCTGGTGCCCGGGCTGCGGGGACTACGCCATCCTCGCCGCGGTGCAGAAGTTCATGCCCGAGCTCGGGCTGCCGCGCGAGCGGATTGTCTTCATCTCCGGGATCGGCTGCGCCGCGCGCTTCCCGTACTACATGCAGACCTACGGCATGCACTCGATCCATGGGCGCGCGCCGGCGATCGCGACCGGGCTCGCTCTCTCGCGGCCCGACCTCTCGGTCTGGGTCGTGACCGGCGACGGCGACGCGCTCTCGATCGGCGGCAACCACGTCATCCACGCGCTGCGCCGGAACGTGAACGTGAAGGTCCTGCTCTTCAACAATCAGATCTACGGGCTGACGAAGGGGCAGTACTCGCCGACCTCGCCGCTCGGGACCGTGAACAAGACGACGCCGATGGGCTCGCTGGACTGGCCGTTCAACCCGGTCGCGCTGGCGCTCGGCGCCGAGGCGACCTTCGTCGCGCGCTCGATCGACACCGACCGTTCGCACCTGACCGAGGTGTTGCGCCGCGCCGCCGCGCACCCGGGGACGGCCTTCGTCGAGATCTACCAGAACTGCAACGTCTACAACGACGGCGCCTTCGACAGCGTGCGCGAGCAGAAGGAGAACCGGATCCAGCTCGAGCACGGCAAGCCGATCCGCTTCGGTGCTGACGACGAGCGCGGGGTGCGGCTGCTACCCGATGCTTCGGCGGAGATCGTCGACGTTGCCGACGTCGGCGAGGACGGGCTGCTCGTCCACGACGAGCAAGCGCCGACGTCCTCGCTGGCCGCGGCGCTGGCGCGTCTCTCGCACACGCCGCACGGCCCGACCCCGATCGGCGTCTTCCGGGACGTCGAGCGCCCGGTCTACGACCGCTTGATGGAAGAGCAGCTCGCACACGCGCGCGAGGACCAAGGCGAGGGCGACCTCGCCGGTCTTCTGGCCGCCGGCGACACCTGGACGATCGGCTGACGCGCTCGCTCCCGTTTCGGGAGTGGCAGACGGCGGCCTTCGTAGTCGGCGAGGGCGACGAGCCGGGGCGGCTGCCGCTGCTGGCGCTGCACGGCGGGCCGGGTGGGTGCCACGATCCGCTCGAAGGGCTTGGCGCATTGGTCGAGCAGGGGCGGCGGGTCGTGTTCTACGACCAGCTCGGGAGCGGGGAGTCCGACCGGCCCGACGATCCTTCGCTCTGGACGGTGGACACTTTCCTCGAGCAGCTGCAGAGCGTGCGCGAGGGGCTCGGGCTGGACGACCTCCACCTGTTCGGCTCGTCGTGGGGCGGGATGCTCGCGCTCGAATACGCTTTCACGAAGCCCGCCGGGCTCCGCAGCCTCATCCTCAACTCGACGCCGACGAGCGCGCCGCGCTGGGCGGAGGAGACGCTGCGGCTCCATGCCGACCTGCCGCCCGGACTGGACGAGAAGCAGGCCGAGCAGGAGTTCAAGCGGCGCCACATCTGCCGGCTCGACCCCGAGCCCGAGGTCCTCGCGCGGGCGCGTGCGAAGCTCGGCACGCAGGTCTACGAGACGATGTGGGGCCCGAACGAGTTCACCGTCACCGGCACGCTCAGGGGCTGGGACGTGATCGACCGGCTCGGCGAGATCGGCATTCCGACGCTGATCACCTCGGGCCGCTTCGACGAATGCACGCCGAAGCTCGTCGAGCCGCTGCACGCCGGCATCGAAGGCTCGGATTGGGTGCTGTTCGAGAACAGCGCGCACATGGCGTACCTGGAGGAGCCGGAGCGTTACCTCCGGACCGTGGGCGCCTTCCTCGACCGAGTCGAGGGTTTCGAGCGCTAGCCGTCGACGACGTCGACCGAGACGATCAGGTCGGGCCGGATGAAGCGGCCGGCGTAGAAGGGCCACGAGCCGTTCGCGTTCGAGAACTGCTCGATCACCTCCTGCGCTCCCTCCATCGCGGTGCTGAAGTCGCGGAACTCGCCGACCTCGACGCCGTCGCCGTCGGACAGGCGGACGACCACCCTGAACGTGCCGCGCGGGCCCTGAAGCTCCGCGGTCTCGAACTGCTCGAAGATCGAGGAGTCGATCGCCGGCTCGGCAGGAAGCTCCGGCTCGACGACGAGCTCGGGCTCCGGCTCCGGCTCCGGCGCCGGGGCGGGCAGGAACGGGTCAGCGGGAAGCTCGATCGGCATCAGCTCGACCGGCTCGATCTCCGGCGCGACCTCGGCCACAGGCGGAGCCTCGACCGGCGCGGGCGCGGCCGGCGGAGCCAGAGTCACGGGCTCGATCTCCGGCGCGACCTCGGCCGCAGGCGGAGCCTCGACCGGCGCAGGCGCGGCCGGCGGAGTCAGAGTCACGGGCTCGATCTCCGGCAGCGCGACCTCGACCGGCTCGGGCTCGGGCGCGGGCTCGGGGGCCGCGACCGGCAGGAGCTCCGGCTCGGGCGGCGCCATCGTCGGCAGCACGACCGGGTCGGGGGCCACGATCTCCGGCTCCGGCTCCGGCGCGGGGGCCGGGGGCTGGAGAAGCGGAGCCGGCTCGGGAGCCGGCTCCGGGGGAGCCATCAGCGGCCCGGGATCGGGCTGGGGAGGAGCCTGATCGGGGGGAGGAGCCTGGATCGGCTCGAGCTGGGCCGGGGGCTCCGGTGCAGCGGGAGCGGGGGCAGGCGCGGGTGCCGGCTCGGGAGCCGGGGCCGGGGCAGGCTGCTGCTGGGCCTCGGGCGGCCGGAGGGCCGGGGGAGGCGTGGGCAGGTCTTCCCGGGGCATCGGGGCGGAAGACGCCATCGGGCTGTCCATCGGGCCCCGCACGACGGGCGGGCTGAGCGGAGGCTCGAACGCGAGGCCGATCCCCGAGCTCGCCGAGACGTCGTGCGTTCCTAGAAGTGCAGACATGCTCCCCTTTCCTTTGGTCTCACCGGGCTCGCGCAGGAGCTCACGAGCCAGACTGGCCAGCTCTGGATCCACGAGCATGAGCTCGGGCGAGAGGCACCGTACGAGGGTTTTCTGATCGATGAGACCAATTCGCCGCAGTTGTCGTTACGCCATGCGGAAACTGTTTCCGCACACGCACTATCGGCGGGGTTTCCGTGACCGGCATGCCCCTTAGGAGTGATTGGAAGGGCGGTCCCGGCGCCGCCCATCCAGGAGGAATCAGTGGTTCGCGGCCCTCGGCGTCGGCGTGGTGCTGACGCTGAAGTCGGCCGAGTTGTCGCCCGTCTCGTGCCCGTCGGGGAGGCGCACGTCGCTCGATCCCGGCGCAGCCGAGTTCGGCGGGGCGGCCGCGGCCGTGCCTCGCACGAAGGCGTTCGTGGCCGTGCCGTAGCCGACGGAGTCGACGATGGTGCCCGAGGCGTCGCGGAGCGCAAGACCGCCTCCGGTCGACGCGAGAGCGGTGCCGAAGCTCTGGTCGGCGGCCGGCGGGCCGGCGTAGCCACTGCCGCCGAACAGGTAGAAGGCGCCGGCGGCGAGGGTCGTGCCGGAGGGGATCGTGTCGAGGCTGGTGTCGCTCGTTCCCGCGGCCGAGCGGTAGACGAGCTTGTAGCCGCTCAGGTCGACCGCGCCCGTGCCCGCGTTGAAGATCTCGACGAACTCGTTCGAGGCGGCACTCGCCGTCCCGGTCATGAACTCGTTGATCCTCACGTCGCCGGAGCTCCCGCCGCCGCCTGTTACGCAGGCGATCGCGGCGGTTCCGTCGGCTGCGTAGGTGACGGCCAGCGTTCCCGTTCCGGCGGGCGCGTGGCAGGTCGAGCCGTTCAGCTCGTCGAGCGAGCCGATCTTGGGGCCGGCGGGCCCTGCAGGCCCGGCAGGCCCGGTCGCGCCCTTGGCGCCGGCGGCTCCGGTCGCTCCGCGCGCGCCGGGGGTGCCCTGCGCTCCCTGCGCGCCCTGCGACCCTTGCGGGCCGGTCGGGCCACGGTCGCCGGCGGGCCCGGAGGGACCGCGGGCTCCCGCTGGGCCGTGGGAGTTCCAGGAGAGCGGCTGTTCGCCGTGCCGGCACGCGCCGGGGCCGGCAACCACGCGCAGGCGGCCGTTCGACTTCTGCACGCACGAGTAGATGACGCCGTTGGCCCGCTTGTGCGCAGAGCCGTGCGCGGCGAGCGCCACACCGGCGGCCAGCGCCGGCACGGCGACGGCGAGCAGCAGCAGCAAGCGTCTTCGAGCTGGGTGCATCTGAGGACTCCTCTCGTCGTTTCGCCCACGAATACCGGCGGGCGAGAGGGAGCCACGGGCGCGCGTGCGCCTTCTGTCACACAGTCGTTACGTCACCGCGAAATAGAGCGTGCACGCGGTGCCGGCGAGCACGCAGTAGACCGCGAACGGGATCAGCGTGTTCGTCTCGAAGAAGCGCATCAGGAAGCGCACCGCGAGGTAGGCGGTCAGCGCCGAGCAGAGCGCGCCGACGAGCGCCGGGCCGCGGACGCCGTTGCCCTGCGATCCGGCCAGGTCCGGCAGCTTCAGCAGGGCGGCTGCGCCGATGATCGGCGTGGCGAGCAGGAAGGCGAACCGCGCCGCGTCCTTGTTCGAGAGCCCGACGAGCAAACCGCCGCCCATCGTCGCGCCCGAGCGCGAGAAGCCGGGGATCAGCGCCAGCGCCTGGGCCGCGCCGACGCCGAAGGCGCCTCCCCAGCCGACCTGGCGGGCGATCCGCGCGTCGTCGTCCTTGTCGACCTGCGGTGCGCGGCGGCGCAGGAGCTCGGCGCCGAAGAGCATGAACCCGTTCGCGATCAGGAAGATCGACGCCGACGTGGCCGACGCGAACACGTGGCGGAGCTTGTGCTCGAGTAGGAGCCCGAGGATCCCGGCCGGGATCGTGCCGATGATCAGCAGCCAGGCGAGCTTCGCGTCGGTGTCGGCGGGGTCGATCCCGCGGTCGCGCAGGCTGCGGCCGAGCCCCTTGACGATCCGCACCCAGTCGCGCCAGAAGAAGCCGAGCAGCACCAGCGCGGTCGCCAGGTGGGTCGCGACCAGGAAGGTGATGAAGTACGGGTCGTTCTGGTGGATGTTCCAGCCGAGCAGCTGCGGCAGGATCACGCTGTGGCCGAGGCTCGAGATCGGGAAGAGCTCGGACACGCCCTGGAGCAGGCCGAGCACGATCGCCTGCCAGTAGGAGATGAGCGACGCGGCGACGAGCAGTCAGGCGGCGGGCCGTCGCGCTTCGGGCCCGTCTGGAACCAGGCGAAGACGAGCAGGGCGAGCCCGACGAGGAACGAGGCGATCCCGTGCTTGACGTGGTGGTGGTTCGAGCCGGCCTCGTGGCCCGGCAGCCAGGACGGCAGCGAGTGTGCGGGCTCGACCCAGTAGTAGACGGCGAGGGCGATGAGCAGGATGCCGACCACCGTGGCCGCGATCACGACGGGGCGGCTGTTCAGGCGCACGGCCGGGACGATAGACGCTCGCTAGGGTGAAGGGATGGAGGGTCCGGCGATCGAGGCGGAGGGGCTCGTCCGCGTCTTCAAGAAGACCCGGGCGGTGGACGGGATCGACCTGGCCGTGGAGACCGGCGAGATCTACGGGTTCCTCGGCCCGAACGGCGCGGGCAAGTCGACCACCGTCCACATGCTGACCACGCTGCTGCCGCCGACGGCCGGCACGGCGCGCGTGGCCGGATACGACGTCGTTCACCAGGGCCCGCAGGTACGCATGGCGATCGGCGCCGCGCTCCAGGAGGCCGCGCTCGACCCGCTGCTGACCGGCCGGGAGCACCTGCGCCTGCAGGCCTCGCTCCAGGGCATGCCGCACGAGGTGCGCCGCCGGCGGGCCGACGAGCTCCTCTATCGCGTCGGGCTGAGCGAGGCCGGCGACCGCAAGGTGAAGACCTACTCGGGCGGCATGAAGCGGCGGCTCGACCTGGCGCTCGCGCTCGTGCACTCGCCGCGGATCCTGTTCCTCGACGAGCCGACGACCGGGCTCGACATCCAGAGCCGGACAGCGCTCTGGGACGAGGTCGGCCGGCTAGCGCGCGACGACGGCGTCACCGTCTTCCTGACCACGCAGTACCTGGAGGAGGCCGACGTCCTTGCGGGGCGGGTCGGGATCATCGACCACGGCCACATCGTCGCCGAGGGCACGCCGAAGGAGCTGAAGGCGAGCGTCGGGCGCCCGACCGTCGAGGTACTTCCAGCCGATCCGGCCGAGCGCGAGCGCGCGGCAGCGATCATCGCCCGGTTCGGCGACCCGTGCGGCTCGGACCACGGCGTCGCGGTTCGGCTCCGTTCCGGCGAGGCCGACCTGGCCGAGATCGTGCGCGCCCTCGATGCGGAGCACTTGAAGGTCGAGCAGCTGCAGCTGCACCAACCCTCGCTCGACGACGTCTTCCTCGCCAAGACCGGCCGCTCACTCGAGGGCGCCGCCGAGGAAGAGGAAGAGCAGCGCGGCGGCCTCGCCATGGAGCCGGCCTAGCTACGTGCGCGGAATGCGGCCCATCGGATCGACCGCTCTTTTCAGACGGACGCATGGGCCGAGCCCATGCGTCCTAAGGGCGGCATCGCAAGCGATGCCTTGAGCGCGTTCTTCGACCAGGTCTACGTGCTCGCGCGCCGCTCGGTGGTGCGCACGCTGCGCCAGCCGGCGGCGGTGGTTGCGCCGCTCGTCTTCCCGATGCTCTTGCTCGCCGTCAACTCCGGCGGGCTCAAGGCCGAGACGCGGCTGCCCGGGTTCCCGACCAGCTCGTTCTTCGCCTTCGCGCTGGCGGTGCCGTTCATCCAGGGCGCGCTGTTCTCGACCATGAACGCCGGCACCGACCTCGCGCGCGACATCCAGACCGGCTTCCTCAACCGCCTGACGCTGACGCCGATGCGCCGGCTCGCCGTCCTCGGCGGCCAGCTCGGCGGGGTCGTCACCCTCGGGTTTCTGCAGGCCGTCGTCTACCTGACGGTCGGCCTGGCGGTCGGCGTCCACTTCGCGTCCGGGCCGCTCGGGGTCGTCGTACTGGGCGTCTTCGCGCTCCTGATCTCGCTGGCCTTCGGTGCGCTCGGCACCCTGGCCGCCCTGCGCACCGGCTCGGGCGAGGCCGTGCAGGGCCTGTTCCCGGCCTTCTTCGTCTTCCTGTTCATCTCCTCGATGAACATCCCCCGCAACCTGATCCAGGTCACCTGGTTCCGGGACGCCGCGACCGCGAACCCGGTCTCGTACCTGATCGAGTGCGTGCGCAGCCTGATCATCACCGGCTGGGACGCGGAGGCGCTCGCGCTCGGCTTCGGGATCGCGGCGGTGATCGCGGTCGTCGGGCTCTCGCTCTCGTCGTGGGCGCTGAAGGTGAGGATGGCGCGATGAAGACCTGGGCGGTCGCGCGCGGCGTGGCCTGGCGGACGCTGCACAACGTCTTCACCAACCCGTCGCTGCTGATCCCGTCGATCGTCTTCCCGCTCTTCTTCTTCACGGCCTTCGCCGGCGGGCTCTCGCGGATCCGCGACGTGCCGGGTTTCGACTACCCGCTCGGGTACACGTCCTTCCAGTTCGTGTTCGTGCTGCTGCAGTCGGCGGCGTTCGGCGGCGTCTTCACCGGCTTCGGGATCGCGCGCGACTTCGAGAGCGGCTTCGCGCGGCGCCTGCTGCTGGCGGCGCCGCACCGCAGCGGGATCGTGCTCGGCTACGGGCTCGCCGCGCTCGTGCGCTGGATGTTCACGGCCACGGTGCTGACCGTGGTCGCGCTCGCGGTCGGGATGAACGTCGGCGGCAGCGGCGTCGACCTGTTCGGCCTCTACGCGCTCGCGGTGATCATGAACGTCGCCGCCCTGCTCTGGGCCTGCGGGGTCGCGATGCGCTTCCGGACGCTGCAGGCCGGGCCGGTGATGCAGTTCCCGGTGTTCATCGTGCTCTTCTTCGCGCCGGTCTACGTGCCGCTCGCGCTCCTGCAGGGGTGGATCCACTCGGTCGCCGTCGTCAATCCGGTGACGCGCGTGGTCGAGGCGGGCCGCGGCTTCCTGGCGGGGTCGCCGACCGAGGTCGGCTTCGCGTTCGCCGCGGGCCTCGCGCTCGTGCTCGGCTTCTCCCTCTGGGCTTTCCGCGGCCTGCGCAACGCCGAAGCCGCGGGTTGAACTTGACAGGAGTGGGCGGAAAGCCCGAGGATCGCCTCACTGGGGATTCGTTCGAGAGGGGAGCGACATGAAGGCAGGCAAGGATTCGGGCGCGCACGCGCGCGTTCGCACGCTGACGGCCGCGGTCATCGGGCTATGCGCCCTGGGCGCCGTTCTCACGGTTTCGTTCGGCGCCGGAGCCACGACCAGCGGGCACGCGCTTCGAGATGTGCACCAGACGAAGGCGTTCTGGAAGCACACGACGCTCAGGGCTTCGTTCGCGGGGAAGGTCGCCAAGCCGACCGTGAAGCTCCGCACCGCCCACCTCCGCACGTTCACGCTCAAGCGCTCCGCGCTGCACAAGGTTCTCGCGCACGCTCCCTGGGAGCGGACGCGGGCCGCCGGCCTGCACCCGGTGGTCGTCTCGCTCCCGGCTCCTGACGGGCGCTTCGAGCGCTTCGCGCTCTTCCGAACGGCGATCATGGCGCCCGGGCTCCAGCGCAAGCACCCGGAGATCGCCACCTACGGCGGCCGCGGCATCGACGATCCCGCCGCGACGATCCATGCCGACCTCAGTCCATTCGGCTTCCACGCCTCCGTCCGCTCTCCCCACGGCGGCTGGTACATCGACCCGTACTACCGCAAGAACCCGAACGTGTACGTGCCCTACAACGTGCTCCAGGACAAGAACGCCTTCCCGTTCTCCGAGCACGAGGTCAGCGACGCCGGTGCGCCGAAGCTCGACAAGGCGGCTCCGAACGTGCCGACCGGCGACGTCCTGCGCAACTACCGGCTCGCGCTGATCACCGATCCGGGCTACGCCGCTTACGTCGGCGGGCCGACGATGGTGACCGCGGCCAAGGTCGCGCTGATCAACCGCGTCGACCAGCCCTACGAGGACGACCTCTCGATCCGCATGCAGCTGATCGCGAACAACGACCTGCTCAACCTCAACACGTGGGACGTGGCGACCGCGCCGAACGGCCCCTGTGGCGCGGCGGCCTGCTTCACGCAGTCGCAGGTCACAGGCTGCGCGAGCACGACCCGGGCGCGCTTCGTGATCGGCCAGATCATCGGCGCGTCGAACTACGACATCGGCCACCTCGCGCTCGGCCAGCCGGGCGGCGGCGTCGCCAACCTCGGCGTGGTCGGCCGCTCGAACAAGGCGGGCGGCTGCACGGGGATCCCGACTCCGGTCGGAGACTTCTACGCGATCGACTACGTGGCCCACGAGATGGGCCACCAGTACAGCGGCAACCACCCGTTCAACGGCAACCAGCTCAACTGCTCGGGAGGCAACCGCAACGCGGCCACCTCGACCGAGCCGGGCAGCGGCTCCTCGATCATGGCCTACGCAGGCATCTGCCTGACCGACGACCTCCAGCGCCACAGCGACCCGTACTTCGCGGAGCGAAGCCAGACGGAGATCTCGACCTACACGTCGAGCTCACAGGCGGCGATCAACGAGGTGCAGACGGTCTCGCTCCGCCACTTCGGCGGCGGCAACGAGGTGCAGACGGTCACCTTCGGCCCCGGCTACCAGCAGGCGTCGACGGTCCAGCCGCTCACCGTGACGATCGGCGCGGCCCCCAGCGCGACGCAGCTCGGCGGGCTGACCGAGGACGGGAACACGGTCACGGTCTCGACCGGCGCCGCCGGCGCCACCCACACGCTGCAGCCCGGCGACGTCGTGACGATCTCCGGGGCCGGCAACGCCGGCTACAACGGCACCTTCACGGTGACCTCGGTCCCGAGCTCGCGCTCGTTCACCTACACGAACCCGACGTCAGGGCTCCCGCGCACGGGCGGCGGCACGATCACGCTCAACGCACCCGGCCTGACCGAGTCGGGCAACACGGTGACGGTGCGGACCGCGGCTGCGCACAATCGCTCGGTCGGCGACATCGTCGTCATCTCGGGCGCCGGCGTCAGCGGCTACAACGGCACCTGGACGATCGACTCCGTGCCCTCGGCCCGCTCGTTCACCTACACGAACCCGACGGCGGGCCTCGCCAACTCCGGCGCCGGCAGCGCAACCTACAGCTCGCCGTTCCAGGTCCGGATCGGCGGCAACGACTCGGCCGTGATCGGCGGCTCGAGCCAGGCGTACACCGCGACGAATGTCCAGAACGCGATCAACGCGATCTCCGGCTTCGCCGGCACCGTCACCGTCGGTGGTCTCGCCTCGACCGGCTTCACGCTCACCTACGGCGGCGCCTCGGCCGGCCTGGACGTGCCGAGTGCGCAGATCGTCAACCTCAGCTGCGGCGGCTGCTTCGCCTCGGTCGAGGAGACGAACCACGGCGGCGCCAACGACTCGTTCACGCTCAACTACAACGGGAACGTCTCGGCGCCGATCGTGAACGGCACGAACTTCACGGCCGCCGGGATCCAGACCGCGCTGCAGGGTGTGAGCGAGGTCCAGAACGTCGCTCTGACCGGCTACACGACCGACGGCAACTCGTACACGCTGCGCTACAACGGCAACGACACCGTCCCGATCACCCGCGGGCAGAACAACACCGCGGCGGGGATCCAGGCGGCGATCCAGGGCGGCAGCGAGCAGCAGGCCGTCACGCTCGGTTCCTTCAACGGCGCGACGCAGTCGTTCCAGATCCAGTACGGCGGCAACACCTCCGTCGTGCTCGGCTCGGGCGGCCTGGCGATCTCGAACGCGAACATCGTCGCCGCGATGACGCCGCTGCTGCCGGCCGGCGGCACGGTCGCCTCGGCGGGCGCCGGGAACACCGGCTTCACGGTCACGTACGGAGGCACGCTCGCGAACACCGACGTCTCTTCGCTCTCGATCGTCAGCTGCAGCGGCTCGTGCACGAGCTCGGTCCGCGAGACCGTGAAGGGCACGACCGGCGTGGCGGGCTGGATCCCGAACACGACGGTGTCGATCGGGACCGTGGCCGACACCGGCTACACGGTGACGTTCAACGGGCTCAACGACGTGAGCCAGCTCGACGTCACGAACGGGACCGGCGGCACCTCCGGCTCCGTCTCGACGACGACGCAGGGGACGTCCGGCATCCTGCCGCCCGGGGCCTCCGCCACCGTGGCCGGCTTCGGCGGCGGCACGTTCAACAACACCGGTTTCCAGGTCACCTTCACCGGCAGCCTGGCCGCGACGAACGTGCCGGTGCTGCTCGGTGTGCAGGACTTCACTGCCGGCGCGTCCGGGTTCACCGGCGAGACCGACAAGGGCGGCGCGGTCGACAACCAGGGCACGCCCATCACCGACCGGCAACACCATTCCGGTCGCGAGCGCGCCCTCGTCGTTCACGATCCCGCTGCAGACGCCGTTCGCGCTCACGGGATCGGCGACAGACGCCGACGGCGACCCGCTGGTCTACTCGTGGGAGCAGGACGACCGCGGCGGCACTGCCGGGCACGGCGCTGCTGAACAACGCCAAGGTCGACGGCCCGCTGTTCGCGATGTTCCCGCAGTCCGGGCAGATCAGCGACGCCGACTCGCTGCTCTACAACTCGCCGGGCGAGAACCACCTGACCACCGACCCGACGCGTGTCTTCCCCGACCTGCAGCAGATCATCGACAACAACACGAACGCCGACACGGGCTCGTGCCCGACCGGGCCGATCGCACCGCCGGTGCCGCAGTCGATCACGGAGTGCTACTCGGAGTTCCTGCCGACGAGCTCGTACCTCGGCTCGTCCGCGGCCGGCAACTCGAGCCCGCTCGCGCTCGACATGCGCTTCACGGCGCGTGACGGCGACGGCGGCTCGAACTTCGCCAACACGAAGCTGCTGCTCGCCAGTGGCACCGGTCCGTTCCTCGTGACCTCGAACCCGTCCTCCGTCAGCGGGGCGGCGCAGATGGCCGTGACGTGGAATGTCGCCGGGACGGACGCCAACGGGATCAACACGTCGAACGTGAAGATCAGCCTGTCCACGGACGGCGGTCACACCTTCCCGACGGTGCTGGCGGCATCGACGCCGAACGACGGCTCGCAGTCGGTGACGCTTCCGAACACCGCCACGACGCACGCCCGGATCAAGGTCGAGGCGATCGGGAACGTGTTCTTCGACCTCAACAACTCGGACATCACGATCGTGCAGGACACGACGCCGCCCGTGACGACGGCCTCGCTCAGCCCGCCGATCCACAACGGCTGGTACGCGTCGCCGACCCTGACCCTGAGCGCGGACGACGGCTCAGGCTCCGGGATCGCGAGCACCGTCTACTCGCTGGACGGCGGTCCCTCGACCACCTACTCCGGCCCGATCTCGGGCTTCACGACCGGCAACCACTTCGTCCAGTACCACTCGGTCGACAACGCCGGGAACATCGAGGCGACGAAGCTGATCGCCTTCAAGGCCGACTCGGACAAGCCGACGGCGAATATCACACGGCCGGAGGACGGCGCGGTCTACAAGCTCGGCAAGCCCGTCACGGCCAACTACAAGTGCGCCGACAAGCAGTCGGGCCTCGACACCTGCGTCGGCACCGTCCCCGAAGGCTCGTCGGTCGACACCTCGAGCATCGGCGACCACACCTTCACGGTGACGGCGACCGACAAGGCCGGCAACGTGACGGTGACGACCCACCACTACCAGGTCGTCTACACCTGGAACGGGTTCTTCAGCCCGATCTTCAACCAGGGCGACGGGCTGAACCTGGTGCATGCAGGCGACCTGATCAAGCTCGGCTTCGGGCTCAACGGCGACCAGGGCCTCTCGGTGCTGGCCGGCGGCTCGCCGAGCTCGCTACCGGTCGCCTGCCCCGCCGATGCGCCGCACCTGGTCGCAGGAGCCCACGAGGGCACGCCCCCCGGGCTCGTCTACGGCGCCAGCTCCTCGCACTACTACTACGGCTGGGAGACCAGCGCCGCCTGGGCCGGCACCTGCCGCCAGTTCAGCCTGCAGCTGAACGACGGCACACCCGCGCACACGGCGGTCTTCATGTTCTTCGCCTAGCACTCAGGGCCGGGGGAGCGGCGCGGGCCGCTCCCCCGGCTTGACATCTGTTCGACGGCAACCGAGGATCGACCGGGGAACCGGGCAACCGAGGGGAGAGGGACATGAACAGAGGCAGGATCTGGGGCGCATTCGCGGGTGCCGCGCTCGTCATCGCGGTGGCAGGGCTTCCGGCCTTCGGTGCAGCGAGCGCGGCGGCGGATCCGCCCGCGTGCTCATCCGGGGCGCACACGCTGTCGCACTTCGGCGACCGGGTCTACCCGGAGATGGGCAACGGCGGCTACACGAGTCTCCACACCGACGTCTACCTGGACTACGACGCGCCCACGAACCTGTTCCTCCCGGGAACGCACGTCGCCATGACCGTGCGCTCCACGCAGTGCCTCAACGACCTCAGCTTCGACTTCGAGCAGACGAACAACCAGACGGCAGGCGGCAGCGGGCCGAACATGACCGTCAACTCGGTCGAGGTCAACGGCGCCCCGGCGACCTTCACGTTCGTCCAGCCGACCTACCCGGGCGACCCGAACGGCCAGAACGACCCCGACCCGGCCGCGCACGCGGTCTCCAACGTGAACCCCGTCAGCGCGACGAACCCGAACCCGCCGGCCTGCTCGCCGCAGACCAGCGGCAACAGCCAGAACGGGACGCAGTGCCCGGCGAACAAGCTCGTCGTGACCCCGTCGTCGCCGATTCCGGACGGGACGACCTTCACGGTCACGGTCGACTACACCGGCCGGCCCGGCGTGCACGTCGACGGCGATGGGTCGACCGAGGGCTGGTTCCGCGTGAACACGACCGCGGCGCCCAACGACGGCTCCTTCGTCACCACGGAGCCCGTCGGCACCGACTCCTGGATGCCGCTGAACAACCATCCGAGCGCGAAGCCGACCTACGACTTCTACGACACGACCAACTTGGGCAAGACGGCCGTCGCCAACGGCGAGATCGTCGGCTTCACGCCGCCGATCGCGGGCGTGGGCGGCGACGTCGCGGTCCCGCCGACCTCGGTCAACCCGCCCGACGCCAACTTCCCTGGCGGGTCCTGGATGTGGCACTGGCACTCGCCCGAGCCGATCGCGAACTACCTCGTCGAGAACAGCATCGGCGGCTACGACCTGACGGCGCGGACGAGCCTGATCTCGGGGATGCAGTACTACGAGGCGCAGGGCAGCGCGATCTCGAGCACGCGTAAGCCGATCAACAAGATCGCCATCGACAACCAGGAGGACATCGTCGAGTTCCAGAAGCAGTTCAACGGCCCGTTCCCGCTGACCACGGACGGCGTCCTCGTCGGCATCCCCTCGGCCAGCTTCGAGGAGGAGATGCAGGGCAAGATCACCTTCGCCGGCGGCACGATCGGCGGCTCGACCGGCCTGTCGCTGGGCACGCTCAACCACGAGAACATGCACCAGTGGTTCGGCGACAACGTCTCGGAGAACTCGTTCAACCTGACCTTCTGGAAGGAGGGCTTCGCCACCCTCGGCGAGTACCTCTGCACGGCCCGTAACACTCCGACCGCATGCGGCACGCCCGGCACGCCGGCCTCGGACGACGCCTTCGAGCAGAGCCTGATCAACCGCTTCAACGGAACCGGCAACTACGGGACGTCGAGCTCCAGCTTCTGGACGTCCGCTCCGTCAAACCCGACGGTCGGCAACCTGTTCACGACCTCGAGCACCTACACGCGGCCCGGCACCGCCTACATCGCGCTCTGGCGCACCCTCGGCCGCCCCCGGATGATCAGCGCCATGAAGGCGATCCAGAGCACCTACGGCGGCAGCTCGATCACCGAGCCGCAGCTAGAGCAGGTCTTCCGCAACTGGCTGCCGGTCCCGAGCGCGTCCTGCAACACGCGTCTCACGCAGTTCTTCACCGAGTGGTTCGACACGCCCTACCCGACCGGGGGCGCGAACACGACCAACAAGCCGAAGGTCACTGGGCCTGGCCTGAACGGCACCGGCTTCGTCTGCGGGCAGGTCTCGCCCGCGAGCCCGGACGGGCTGAACGGCTGGTACCTGAGCGCCCCGACGCTGACCTGGCAGGGCTTCGGCGCCTCGGCGTTCACGAAGACCGGCTGCGTCGACGGGGCGGTCACGACAGAGGGCGTCAACACGCTCTCCTGCGACGTGACCACGACCTCGGCTCCGATCTTCTCGGCCGGGCCCGTCTCGGAGACGGTCAAGCTCGACCTGAACCCGCCGACCTCGTCGGCGCTCGATCTCGCCGCCGATCCAGAACGGCTGGTACGCCAGCCCGACGGTCACGCTGACCGGCGACGACGGCGCCGGCTCGGGGATCGACCACATCAGCTACAAGATCGACGGCGAGGCGAGCTGGCACACCTACACGGGCCCGCTCTCCGGCTTCACGACCGGCAACCACTTCGTCCAGTTCCAGGCGACCGACGTCGCCGGGCGGGTGGAGCCCTCGGTCAACCTGATCGCCTTCAAGGCCGACTCGGACAAGCCGACCGTCAACATCGTCCACCCGGCCGAGGGCGAGGTCTACCGGCTCGACAAGGTCGCCAAGGCCAACTTCAAGTGCGCCGACAAGCAGTCGGGCCTCGCCACCTGCGTCGGCACCGTCGCCGACGGCTCGCCGATCGACACCTCGTCGGTCGGCCCGCACAGCTTCACGGTGACGGCGACCGACATGGCCGGCAACCTGACCACGGTCACCCACCACTACAGCGTCCCCTACACCTGGAACGGCTTCTTCGCCCCGATCTCCAACCCGGGCGAGGGCCTGAACCTGGTGCACGCGGGCGACCTGATCAAGCTCGGCTTCGGCCTCGACGGCGACCAGGGCCTCTCGGTGCTGGCCGGCGGCTCGCCGAGCTCGGTCGAGGTCAGCTGTCCCGGTGAGGCGCCGCACCTGGTCGCAGGAGCCCACGAGGGCACGCCGCCCGGCCTTGTCTACGGGCTCGGCTCCTCGCACTACTACTACGGCTGGGAGACCAGCCCGGCCTGGGCCGGCAGCTGCCGCCAGTTCAGCCTGACGCTGAACGACGGCACGCCCGCGCACACGGCCGTCTTCGAGTTCTTCGCCTAGTGCTGCGATCCGGGGGAGCGGCGTGGGCCGCTCCCCCGGCTCTCGTCGTAGGCTTGACGCGTGGACGGGCAGGTGCTGCTGGTCGAGGACGACGCCTCGATCCGCGAGGTGACGACGCTGGGGCTCGAGCAGTCGGGCTTCGCGGTCACGGCGGCGGGTGACGGGCGCGAGGGCCTGATCCAGTTCCGGCAGGGTCACTTCGACCTGGTCGTGCTCGACGTGATGCTGCCCTCGCTGGACGGGTTCGAGATCCTGCGCGAGATCCGCAAGGACAGCCAGGCGCCGGTCGTGATGCTCACCGCGCGCTCCGACCTGCACGACGTCGTCGTCGGGCTCGAGCTGGGCGCGGACGACTACGTGACCAAGCCGTTCGAGCTGCCGGAGCTCGTGGCGAGGATCAAGGCCGTGCTGCGCCGCTCGACCGCCGAGCCGGAAGGCGGCGTGATCGAGGCCGACGGGCTCGAGATCGACCCGGCGGCCTTCACGGTCCGGCGCCACGGCGAGGAGATCGCGCTGACCGCTACCGAGTTCAAGCTCCTGCTCGAGCTGGCGCGCCATCCGAATCAGGTCTTCACGCGAGAGCTGCTCCTCGAAGTCGTCTGGAACTACGACTACCTCGGCGATTCGCGGCTCGTCGACGCGGCCGTCCAGCGCCTGAGGGGGAAGATCGAGGACGACCCGAAGGAGCCGAAGCTGATCCGGACCGTGCGCGGGGTCGGCTACCGGTTCGGTTAGTGCTGCGGCGCAGGCTGACGGTCGCGTTCGCGCTCGCGGTGGGCGTGTCCGCGGTCGCGCTCGCCGCCGGTTCCTACTTCGTGGTACGGCACAACCTGCTCAAGGATTCGGCCACCTCCTCGGCCAAGCAAGCGCGGCAGAACCTCCAGATCGCCCCGCGGTACCTGCCCGACCAGCCGGCCAAGCTGCTGGACGTCTACAAAGGCATCGGCGGGTTCGAGACCGTGCTGGTGGCGGGCGGCCAGCCCTACAACTCGAGCGTGAAGGTGGGTTTGCGACAAGTGCCGAACGAGCTGCGCAAGCTCGTCGGCGAGGGGCAGCTCGGCTACCAGCGGACGACGGTTGCGGGCACCCACTACCTCGTCATCGGCGGGCCGTCCGACGACGAGGCCCAGCTCTACTTCTTCTACTCGGAGGAGGGCCTGTGGCACGAGCTCGACGTCCTGCGGAACATCCTGCTCGCCGGCGGCGGGCTGCTCGTGCTGCTGGCCGCGCTGGCAGGCGCCGTCATCGCGCGCGAGGCGCTGCGGCCGGTCGCGCAGGCGAGCGAGGCGGCGCATTCGCTGGCGGAGGGGCTCCTCGAGACGAGGCTGCCGGTGGAGGGCCGCGACGAGTTCGGCGCCTGGGCGCAGGCCTTCAACGAGATGGCCGGCGCGCTCGAGGCGAAGATCGCCGCGCTCTCGGCGGCGCAGGCCCGCGAGCGGCGGTTCACGGCCGACGTGGCGCACGAGCTGCGCACACCGCTGACCGGGCTGGTCGGCGAGGCCTCGCTGCTCTCCGAGCACCTCGAGCAGATGCCGCCGGAGTCGCGCCGCCCCGCCGAGCTGCTGATCGCCGACGTCGGGCGGCTGCGGAAGCTGGTCGAAGACCTGATGGAGATCTCGCGTCTCCAGGCCGGCGCCGAGAGCGTCTACGCCGAGCCGGTCGACCTCGCCTCCTTGACGGCGGCGATCCTGCGGGCGCGGGGCTGGTCCGAGCGCGTGAGCCTCGACGGGGAGAAGACGGAGGTGACGACCGACCCGCGCCGGCTCGAGCGGATCGTCGCCAACCTGGTCGGCAACGCGCTCGAGCACGGCGGCGACGACGGCGTGGCGGTGCGCGTCGGCCGCGACGGGAGCGGCGCCTTCGTCGAGGTCGCCGACCACGGGCCGGGGATCCCGCCCGAGCACCTGCCGCACCTGTTCGAGCGGTTCTATAAGGCCGATCCCTCGCGGACCGGCCGCGGCTCCGGGCTGGGTCTCGCGATCGCGCACGAGAACGCGCTCCTGCTCGGCGGCGAGATCGACGTCCGCAGCGAGCTTGGCGCAGGCAGCACCTTCACTTTGCGGCTCTGAGGCGTCGCTTGCGATGCCGACCTCAGGACGCATGAGCTTTGCTCGTGCGTCCGTCTGAACTGACCGGTCGATCCGCGTGGTAAGGCGCAAAGGCTTGTAGCAGAACCGTTACGCGGCCGTGACGGGGCCGTTGCGCGGGCTCGCGAGGATGGGGCCATGAAGTTTCCGAAGCTCCCCCTCGCGCTCCTCTCCCTCCTCCTGGTCGCGGGCTGCGGCGGGACCGCCATGCGGGCCCGCCCAGCCCCGGCAAGGTGGGAGAGGCTCCCGGCCGCGCCGATTCGTGTCGACACCGGGCTTCAGAGCGTCTGGACCGGCGAGGAGCTGATCGTCTCGGGCGTGAAGGCGGCCCCGGACGGCACGTACACGAATGCCACCGAGGTCGTGGCGGCCTACGACCCGGCCCACCGCACCTGGCGCCGGCTGGCGCGCCCGCCGAAGATGGACGAGTACTGCCACCGCTCCCTCGTCTGGACCGGCCGCGAGGTCGTGCTCTGGGGCTGCGGCCAGTCGGCGCTCGACCCGCGCTCGAACGACTGGCGCGCGCTGCCCAAGCCGCCGGCCGGCGAGGGCATCGCCCTCTGGACCGGCCGTGAGCTGATCGGTTGGGGCGGCGGCTGCTGCGGCGACGCCTGGGACGGCGGCTCCGCCTACAACCCGGCCACGAACTCCTGGCACACGATCGCGCACACGCCGCTCGCTCCCGCGCAGGGAGCGCTCGGCGCCTGGACGGGCCACCGCCTCCTGCTGCTGGTCGGCGGGATCAACCCCGCGAGCGGCAAGCCCTACCCGGCCCGTTTCGCCCGCGCGGCGGCGTACGACCCCGCGGCCGACGCCTGGCACCGGATCGCTCCGCCGCCCGAGACCGGCGTTCGGGGCGGCAGCGCCGCTGCCTGGGACGGCCACGAGCTGGTCGTCGTCGGCGCCGGCCCCGACGCGCGCTCAACCTTTGCCTACGACCCTGCGACCGATCGCTGGAGCCGGCGAGCCCCCTCGCCGCTCGGCCTCCGGAACGCGACCGCGTTCCGGGCCGGCGACCGCCTCGTCATCTGGGGCGGCGGCGAGACGCCCAGGGCGCTCGCGTACGACCCGGCCTCCGACCGCTGGACGCCGCTCCCCGCGGCGCCCGTCCACGGCACCGAGCAGACCGCCGCCTGGGCCGGCGACCACCTGATCGTCTGGAGCGACGCCGGCGGCGCCGCACTCAGCCTCGCTCTCGAAAGGAGCGCACGATGAAGACCCTGCTGGCACTCACAACCACGGCCCTCGCCCTCGGGCTCGCCGCCCAGGCTTCCTCGGCTCCGTCCTCCGCAGCCCTGAAGGTCCGTGGCGGCTTCGGGAACCTCCTCGTCCCCGGCGACCGCCTCGTCGCCCGCTACAGCGTCGAGGCCGGCAGTAACGCCGTGCGCGGGACGCTGTATGTCCGCAACGACCAACAGAAGCGGTTCTCACGCCTGCCGCTGACCCGCAAGTCCGGCTACAGCGTCCGCGTGCCGGCCCGGTTCATCCACGGGCGCCTGCTGACCTACTACGCCTCGTTCCGCGATCCCAAGAGCGGCAAGACCGTCAAGCTGGCGAAGCGCTCGGCGTGGGTTCTCTCCAAGCCGGTCGTGGTGAAGCTCGGAACGCATCAGTTCGGCCAGACGCAGGTCTCGACCGACGTCGTCGCCCGGGCAAGCGCGGCGGAGGTCGGCTGGGACATCGGCGACGAGTTCCACCTCGGCCCGCAGACGTTCCAGACAGCGTCCGACGGCTCGACCTGGCTCTTGGACTCGTTCAACAACCGCCTGCTCGTCTGGACCCCCGGCTCGCCGGGCAAGTTCGCCCGCTCGATCCCGGTTCCGTACGGAACCGGGATCAGCGACGTCGCCTTCGGCCCGGCCGGCGAGGTCTACGTCACCCGAAAGCTGACCGACCCCGTGCGGCTTGTTCTCGACCGGCTCGACCCGACCACCGGCCAGATCGTCTGGGAGAACCAGGTCGGTCGTGACTACGGCGAGTCGTACCCCATGGTCGCCAGCGACGAACCGCTGCGCCTCGGGCCGGACGGGACGCTCTACAACCTCGTCTTCATGGGCCGCCAGGCGGACGAGTGGGGCTGGATGCCGGTCGCGACGCCTGCCGGCATGCCGCTCTCGGCGGCTGCGCAGCTTGCAGGAATCCACTGGCCCTTCCAGCCGCTCAAGGGCGGGCTGCGGCTCGTTGGCCTCGAGGTCTACATGGCCCACGACGGCGGCGCCCCGCACGAGATTCGCTACGCGCTGGTCAACCGCGCCGGCCGCGTCGTCCGCTCCTGGCGGATCCAGAGCACGACCGAGCTGAACTTCCATCAGACCGTGCCCGATCTCGCCGGCGGCGACCCGGTCGTCGTCGTCGACTTCCTGGCGCCCGGGCAGACGGAATACCAGGTGCTGCGCCTCGGCCCGCACGGCTTGGCCGCGAAGCTCTCGCTCAAGCGCGGCCTCTTCGGCGAATCGGTGCTGCCCGATCTCCGCGTCGGCGCCGACGGCAAGCTCTACAAGCTCTCGACGTCCCCGGACACCGGCATCGCGGTGACCCGCTTCCCCCTCGGCTAGCCCGATGAAGACGCTCCTCGCCATCGCCGCCCTCGCCGTCGCCGCCGCCCCTCCGGCGGCGACGGCTACCAGGCCGCTGGCCGCTCACGAGGACCCGGCGCTCGGACGGCTGCTCGTCTCGACCGACCGGGTGAAGATCGGCTACCGCGTCGACGCCTCGAAGCCGAAGCTGGCCGGCACGCTCTTCGTCCGCGACGACCTGCGCCGCAGCTTCCTGCGCGTGTCGCTGAAGGCCGACGGCCCGCTCGTCTCCGCCGCGGTGCCTTCGAGCCTGCTCGGCGGGCACCGGCTCATCTACTACGCGGTCATCCGCGACCTGAAGAGCAAGCGCAAGATCACGCTGCCAAGGGCCTCGTCGCTGATCCTGCGCAAGCCGGCCGTGATCGATCTCGGCAAGCACGTCTACGGTGACACCCGCGCCGCAGAAGCCGTCGTCGCCCGCGCGGCGCCCGACGACGTCACCTGGGACACCGGCGAGGGCTTCAGCGTCGGGCCGCAGACCTTCCAGGTCGGCGCGGACGGTTCGGTCTGGCTGCAGGACTCGATCGGGAACCGGCTGCTCGTCTGGAACGCGGGCGCTCCCAATACGATTGCCCGCACGATCCCGCTCTACGGCTTCGGCGGCCAGGGCGACTTCGTGCCCGGCCCCGGCGGCACGGTCTTCAGCAGCGCTCCCGGCAACGGCACGTACGGCGCCGCGGTCTTTCACCTCGGCGCGACCGGCAGCGTGCTCTCGACGATTGCGCTGGCCGGCGAGCTCGGCTTCCCGGTTCCGACCGGGCAGCTGCCGCTGCGCTACGGGCCCGACGGCCGCCTCTACTGCGGGGTCGGCGGCCTGACCTTCGGGAGGACCGAGCACGAGGGCTGGATGCCGGTGGTCACCGCGAACGGGACGGGCCTGCGTCCCTTCGAGCAACGACGCGGGACGCTCTGGGGCTACGAGCCGCTCGCCGGCGGCCTGCGCCTCGTCTCCGACTGGTTCGTGCCGTTCCGCAGCGAGCGGGGCCCGCGCGACGTCCGGTACGCGCTCCTGAACCGCAAGGGCGCCGTCGTGCGCTCGTGGCGGATCGTCAGCAAGACGGAGGTCTTCATCCCGGGCACGCCCTTCTTCGTGCCCGAGCTCCTCGGCGGCGACCCGGTCGTGGACCTCGACGTGGCGAAGCCCGGCACGCTGGAGCACGTCGTCCTGCGTCTCGGCCCGCACGGGGCGCGTGACCGCTTCTCGCTGCCGTACTCCATCTGGGGCGACGAGGTCTACGCGGACCTCCGCTTCGGGCTCGATGGCAAGCTGTACCGGCTTGCCACGTCTCCGACGAATGGAGTCACGATCAGCCGCTACTCGTTCCAGCCGTGATCCGCGCCCTCTCAGCCGTAGCCGCGCTTACCTTCACGGTGGCGCCGGCCGGGACGACCGAGCGCGTCAGCGTTTCCGGGGCAGGCGAGCAGGCCGACGCCGAGAGCTGGGCCGACGCGGTCAGCGCCGACGGCCGCTACGTCCTCTTCGACTCGCACGGCTCCGACCTCGTCGCCGGAGACACCAACGGGCAGACCGACGTCTTCGTCCGCGACCGCCAGACCGGGGAGACGACCCGCGTGGACGTCTCCAGCGACGGGAAGCAGACGAGGATCCTGCCGAGCCACGGCACCTCGATCAGCGTCGACGGCCGCTACGTGGTCTTCACCTCTGAGGCCGCCAACCTCGTCCCGGGCGACACCAACCAGGCCACCGACGTGTTCGTCCGCGACCGGCAGACGGGCGAGACGACGCGCGTCAGCGTCACCAGCTCGGGTGCGCAGTCCGTCGGCTTCAGCGGCGACGGCGTGATCAGCGCCGACGGCCGCTACGTCGCCTTCGACTCGTACGCCCGCAACCTCGTCCCGCACGACACGAACGGCGGCCAGGACGTCTTCCTCCGCGACCTCAAGACCGGCAAGACGACACGGATCGACGTCTCGAGCTACGGCCGGCAGGCGACCCGCGGCAGCCAGAGCGGCGGGCCTGCGATCAGCGCCGACGGCCGCTTCGTCGCGTTCGCTTCGAACGCGACGAATCTCGTCACCGGCGACACCAACCGCGTGACGGACATCTTCGTCCGCGACCGCAAGCGGGGACGGACGGTTCGTGTCAGCGTCGGCCCGCGAGGCCGGCAGGCGAGGGACGTCCGCTCGCGGAACGGCAGCACCTCCCCGTCGATCAGCGCCGACGGCCGCTTCGTCGCCTTCGTCTCCTCCGCGACCAACCTCGTCTCGAACGACACCAACCGGAGGCCGGACGTCTTCGTGCGCGACCGCTCGCGCGGCCGGACGACCCGGGTCAGCGTCACCAGCTCCGGCCGGCAGGCGAAGCTGGAGAGCGGCGTGCCTGTGATCAGCCCCGACGGCCGCTTCGTGGCCTTCTCGTCCTACTCGGCGCTCGTCCCGGGCGAGGTCGCCGGCGTCGGCCAGCTCTTCGTCCGGGACCTGCAGGCCGGCACGATCACGCTCGCCAGCCGCAGCAGCGACGGCGAGGCCGGCGACGACTCCAGCACCGCGGCGGGCTTCAGCGCGGACGGGCGCTATCTCCTCTTCTCGTCCTGGGCGCGCAACCTCGTCCCCGGCGACACCAACGGCCTTCTCGACGCCTTCGTCAGGGACCTCGGCTAGTGCGCAAGCTGCTCGCGCTGACCGCGCTCGTGATCGCGGCCGCGGCGGCCGGCTACTTCCTGGCGCGCGGCTCGGAGCACGCGGTCTCGCTCGGCCTGCCGCCTGGAACCGGGACCGGCGCGACGACGGGAGCCCAGCAGACCGGCACGCCCGCGGCCGCGCGCACGATCCAGGTCTGGTTCGCGCGCGACGGCCGCCTCGCCGAGGCGCTGCGTACCTACAAGCCCACGCGCAAGGTCGCGACGGCGGCGCTCAACGCACTGCTCGGCGGCCCGGTCGCTGCTGAGCGCGCCGCCGGCCTCTCCTCGGAGATCCCCTCGGGCACGCGGCTGCTGGGGATCACGATCGCCAACGGCGTCGCCAACGTCGACCTGAGCTCCGACTACGAGTCGGGCGCCGACGCCCGCACGCTGCAGCTGCGGCTCGCGCAGATCGTCTACACGCTCACGCAGTTTCCGACGGTCTCCTCCGTGCGCTTCTCGGTCGAGGGGACGCCGGTGAACGTCTTCTCCAGCAGCGGCATCGTCCTCGACCACCCCGTAGGCCGCAGCGCTTACGCCAGCCTGGCCCCGCAGGCCACGCCGCTGGCCGGAACCTGGCGGGCGCTGCCGCCGGCGCCGCTGCCGCCGCTCGCCTCGCGCCTCAGCGCCTGGACCGGCCACGAGCTGCTCGTGCTCGGACGGCTCCGCGGCAACTTCTCCCTCGCGTCCTACAGCCCGCGCACCGACTCGTGGCGCCGGCTGGCCGCGCCGCCGCCGCCGGTGCGCGCCGGGCCCTATCGGATCGCCTGGACCGGGAGGGCGCTGCTGCTCTGGGGCCGCGGGGTCTTCCAGTGGTACAGCCCGAAGAGCGGGCGCTGGCACACGCCGTCGCAACCGCCGACCGAAGCCGCGCCGGCCGTGGTGGCCTGGACCGGCCACGAGCTGCTGGGCTGGACGGGCTCGGGCGGCGCGGCCTACAACCAGGACGCGGACACCTGGCGGACGCTCCCGCGGGCGCCGGTGGCCGCGGGCCGGCTCTCGACCGGCGCCTGGACCGGTCGCGAGCTCGTGGTCGTCTCGGGCGCCCGCGCCGCCGCCTACCGGCCGGGCACCAACCGCTGGCGGCGGCTCCCGCGGCTGCCCGAGGCCCGCCCCGGTGCGCGGGCCGTCTGGGACGGAAGCGAGGTGCTGGTCGTCGGCGGCAGCGACGCGCCGCAGGTCGGGTTCGGCTACGACCCGAACGCGAACCGCTGGCGAACCCTGGCGCCGATGGGCTCTGGCCGCGCGCACTCGGCGATCGTCTGGAGCGGCCGGCGCCTGCTCCTCTGGGGCGGGCTGACCCGCGTGCCCGGTGCATTCGCCATCCCCCACAACGGGCTCGCCTACGACCCGCAGGGCGATACCTGGTCGCCGCTCCCGCAGGCGCCGCTCGCCGGCCGCTCCGACCCTGCCGGCGCCTGGACGGGCCACTCCCTGATCGTCTGGGGCGGCGGTCTCGGCTTCGGCGACGGTGCCGCGTTCAGGCCGTCGGGCTAAACGTCCAGACGGAGGTCCTCCAGGTCGAGGTCGCGGACGACGCGGCGCATGACGGCGTCGTCGATCCGGCCCTCGCGGCGCAGGGCCACCACCGCCTCGCGCTCGGCGGCGAGCAGCTCGCGGCGGAGCCGCTGGTAGTCGGCCGAGCGCTCGTCGAGGCTGCCGTCGCCGTCCGCGTCGAGCCGCGAGCTGAACCGGTTGCGCCGGAAGTCGTACAGGCCGCGCAACCGCTCGGCGGTTTCGTTGCGGACCCAGTCCTCGTCGATCAGCTCGTCGAGCCGCGCGATCGCGGCATCGGCGGCGTGGATCCGCGCCTTCGCCTCCTCCCGGGCCTCGAGGCCGTCGTCCTCGGGCCGCAGCGCGCGGATCACCATCGGCAGGGACAGCCCCTGTACGACGAGCGTGCCGAGGATGACGCCGAAGGTGAGGAACACGATCAGCTCCCGGTTGGGGAAGTGGTCGCCGGCGTGCGTGGTCAGCGGCAGCGCCAGCGCGGCCGCGAGCGAGACGGCCCCGCGCATGCCCGACCAGGCGAGGATCGTCTTCTGGCTCCAGGAGGGCGCCGGGTCTTCCGACCGCGCCTTGCCGACGAAGAGCGACAGGGAGGCCAGCGCGAAGACCCAGACGAAGCGGGCGGCGATCACGACCAGGCAGACGAGGGCGGCCCAGCCGATCAGCCTCGTCGTCGAGCGGCCGGAGAGGGAGTCGAGGATGCCCGGCAGCTGCAGCCCGACCAGGGCGAAGAGCAGGCCGTTCAGGAGGAGGAACACGATCTCCCAGACGGCCTGGCCCTGCATGCGCGTCTGCGGCGTCGTCAGCTCCGGGGTGTACCAGCCCATGTAGACGCCCACGGTGACGGCCGCGAGCACGCCGGAGACGCCGGCCGCCTGCGCAGGCAGGTAGGCGAAGTAGCCGCTCAGGAGCGCGATGGTGATCTCGACCGGCGGGTTGTCGAGGCGACGCCTCAGCTGGCGGATCAGGTAGCCGACGGCCAGGCCGATCGCGATCCCGCCGGTCACGTTGACGAAGAACCGCCAGGTGGCGTGTTCGAGCGAGAAGCTCCCCGTCACGACCGCCACGACCGCGAAGCGGTAGGCGACGAGCGCGGTGCCGTCGTTGACCAGGCTCTCGCCCTCGATGACGGCGATCAGGCGGCGCGGAAGCCCGAGACGGTGAAGGATCGAGGTGGCGGCGGTCGGGTCGGTGGGCGAGACGATCGCGCCGAGCACGAACGAGGTCGGCCAGTCGAGCCCGATCACCTCGTGGGCGACCACGGCTACGGCGACCATCGTCATCAGGACGAGCCCGATCGCGAGCGCGCCGATCGGCCGCCAGTTGGCACGGAGCTCGCGCAGCGAGGTGAAGTACGCGGAGCCGTAGAGGAGCGGCGGCAGAACCGCGACGAGGACGATCTCGGGCCGCAGCTCGATCCGCGGCACGCCCGGGACGAAGGCGAGCGCGAGGCCGCCGAGCACGAGCAGGATCGGGTACGGGATCCGGACGAACTGCGCGATCGCGAGCAACAGGACCCCGGCGGCCAGCAGCCCGGCCAGGATCAGCCCGTCGCCGCTGCTGAAGCTCATCGTGACGACCTGCACGAGGCGAGGTTAGCGCCCGAGACCGCGCCGGTACGATCCGCCCAGGTGGGCGTCGACGTTCGGACCGAGATCGAGATCGGCCGGCCTCGGAGCGAGGTCGCGGAGTATGCCTCGAACCCCGACAACGCCCGCTCCTGGTACGGAAACATCAAGAGCGTCGAGTGGAACCCGGACAAGCCACTCGCGGTCGGCTCGCGGATCATCTTCGTGGCCGAGTTCCTCGGCAAGCGGGTCGACTACATCTACGAGGTGCGCGAGCTGGAGCCGGGTGTGCGCTTCGTGATGGGCACCCGGGAAGGACACCTTCCGATGGAGACGACCTACGAGTGGGAGGACGCTCCCGGCGGCGGGACCCTGATGTCGCTGCGCAACCGCGGCGAGCCGTCCGGCTTCTCGCGGCTGACCGCTCCGCTGGTCGCCCGGGCCATGCGCCGCGAGAACCGCAAGGACCTCGGCCGCCTCAAGGCCGTCCTCGAGGCCTGACGCGGCTAGAGACGACCCGCAGGCGCGATTTTGGTTCCCCCTTTACTCGATTGTCGCTAAAGTAAAGGAATGAGCGTCATCTCTCGAAAGAACCAGGTCACCCTGCCCGTCGATGCACTGCGCGCGGCGGGATTGGAGCCCGGTGACGATATCCGCGTCCAGGTCGTCGGACCGGGCCGCCTCGAGCTGGTCCGCGCGGACGACCTCGTCCAGGAGTTTGCCGGCGTCTTCGACGCCACGGTCTACCCGGAGGGCTACCTCGAAGAGCTGCGCCGCGAGTGGCCGTAGCGGTCTTCGACGCAGACGTCCTAATCGCCTATCTCGGCCGAGAGGACGCAAACCACGCTCAGGCCGTCGAGCGGATGCGCCAGGCGCTCGAGCCCGGGACGCAGCGGCTCGTTTCGGCCGTCAACTACAGCGAAGTGCTCATCGGGCCGTTCCGCCGGGCGGGCGCGGCAGGCGCCGAAACTGTCGACGCGATGTTCGTTCGTTTCGGCATCGAGACGATTCAGGTTGACCTGGCGCTCGCACGCCGCGCAGCAGCAGTACGTGTCCGAACGGGACTCAAGCTGCCCGACGCGTACGCGCTCGCCACGGCCATCCACGCGGAGAAGCGCGGCCACGCCGATGTCCGCCTCGAAACCTTTGACACGAAGGTGCTCAAGGCGTACGCGTCCCTGCACCCGCTACCGCCCGAGCTCGCGTAGTTTCGGCGTCGTTTTCCGGACGCGGCCGATGAGTTTGCCGCCGCCCAGGCGTCTATGCCTAGGATGGGGTTCGTGATGGAAGGCCGCGCCGTCACCGCCGCTCCCGGTTCGGGCGAGCTGGAGCAGTACCGCCGTGAGCTGACCGGCTACTGCTACCGCATGCTCGGGTCGCCGTTCGAGGCCGAGGACGCCGTCCAGGAGACGATGGTCCGGGCCTGGAAGGGGCTCGACCGCTTCGAGGGCCGCTCGGCGCTGCGCTCCTGGGTCTACCGGATCGCCACCAACGTCTGCCTCGACATGGCCAAGGGCCGCGAGCGCCGCGCCCGGCCGATGGATCTCGGCCCCGCGCGCGAGCCGCTCTTCGAGAACCTCGCGTCCAGGCCCGAGACGACCTGGCTCGAGCCCGTTCCGGCCGACCCGGCCGACGTGGCGCTCGAGCGCGACACGATTCGCCTCGCCTTCGTCGCCGCGCTTCAGCACCTGCCGCCGCGCCAGCGCGCCGCGCTGATCCTCTGCGAGGTGCTGCGCTGGCAGGCGAGCGAGGCGGCCGAGCTGCTCGACACGAGCGTTGCGTCGGTCAACAGCGCGCTGCAGCGGGCACGGGCGACGCTGGAGCAGGCCGACGTCTCAGCGTCCCCGGCCGAGCTCGACGACGCCGACCGCGAGCTGCTCGAGCGCTACGTCAAGGCGTTCGAGCGCTACGACATCGAGGCGCTCACCGCGCTGATCCACGAGGACGCCACCCAGTCGATGCCGCCGTACGACCTCTGGCTCTCCGGCCGAGACGACATCTTCACGTGGTGGCTCGGCCCGGGGATCGGCTGCAGCGGCTCGCGGGTGCTGCCGGCCCCGTTCGCGAACGGCTCGCCCGCGTACGGCCAGTACAAGCCGAGCGAGAGCGGCTCGGGCCATGACCCGTGGGCGCTGCAGGTGCTCGAGCTCTCAGGCGGCCGGATCGTCGAGCTGACCTTCTTCCTCGACACCGAGCGGCTCTTCCCGCTCTTCGGGCTCCCGCCCAGGCTCGACGATTAGGACACCCTTGAGCCCGGCGAAGGCAACGAGCTCGCGCAGCTCGCGCGAGGCGTCCAGCAGCCGCACCTCGATCCCCAGCCGGCGCGCGGAGAGCTGCAGGCGCGCGAGCAGGTCGAGCGTCGCGGCGTCCGCTTCGAGCGCGCCGACCTGGCACGGGAGCGTTCTCATCTCCCGCAAAGACGGAATTCGCGCCCCGATCTCATCGTTCGACCGATGAGTTCCGCCCATCGCCGCCGTCTGACCATTCGATGACCGTCGAGTCCGACAAGCGCTGGATCGCCCTCTACGTGCTCTGCCTGGGCTCGCTGATGATCGTGCTCGACGCGACGATCGTGAACGTGGCGCTGCCGTCGATCCAGGCCGACCTCGGCTTCTCGCAGGCCTCGCTCGCCTGGGTCGTGAACGCGTACCTGCTCACCTTCGGCGGCTTCCTGTTGCTCGGCGGCCGGCTCGGCGACCTCTACGGGCACCGGCGGCTGTTCCTGATCGGGCTCGCGGTCTTCACGCTGGCCTCGCTCGCGTGCGGGCTCGCGATGTCGCAGGCGTTCCTGATCGTCGCGCGCGCCGTCCAGGGAGTCGGCGGCGCAGTTGTCTCGGCGGTGGCGCTTTCGCTGATCATGACCCTCTTCCACCAGCCGGCCGACCGGGCCAAGGCGATGGGCGTCTTCGGCTTCGTCTCCGCGGGCGGCGGCACGGTCGGCGTGCTGCTCGGCGGCGTGCTCACCGACGTGCTCAACTGGCACTGGATCTTCCTCGTCAACCTGCCGGTTGGGATCGCGGTCTTCGCGCTCTGCCTGTGGCTCTTGCCGGGCGGGGAGGGCGCCGGGCAGGGCCGGCTCGACGTGGCCGGCGCGATCACGGTCACGGCCTCGCTGATGCTGGCCGTCTACGCGATCGTGAACGGCAACCAGGTGGGCTGGGTGACCGCCCGGACGCTCGGCCTGCTCGGCGCTGCCGCCGTCCTGCTCGTGGCCTTCCTCGTGATCGAGGCGCGGGTGCGCTCGCCGCTGGTGCCGCTCGGGCTCTTCAGGCACCGCAACGTCACCGTCGCCAACGTGGTCGGGGTCCTGTGGGCGGCGGCCATGTTCGGCCTCTTCTTCCTCTCCGCGCTCTACCTGCAGCGGGTGCTCGGCTACGACCCGCTCCACGTCGGGCTCGCGTTCCTGCCGACCAGCCTGATCATGGCCACCTTCTCGCTCGGGCTCTCGGCGAAGCTCGTGCTGACCTACGGGCTCCGCAAGCCGCTCGGGATCGGCCTCGGGCTCGCGGCGCTCGGGCTGCTGCTGTTCGCCCGCGCACCCGTCGACGGGAGCTACTGGGTGGACGTGCTCCCGAGCATGGTCCTGCTCGGCTGCGGCGCCGGGATGGCCTTCAACCCGCTGCTGCTCGCCGCCATGAGCGACGTCCCGCCGGAGGAGTCGGGCCTCGCCTCGGGCGTCGTCAACACCGCCTTCATGATGGGCGGCGCCCTCGGGCTCGCGATCCTGGCCAGCCTCGCCCAGCGCCGCACGATCAACCTGCGCGCGTCGGGAGACTCGTTGGCCGTTGCCCTGAACGGCGGCTACCACCTCGCCTTCCTGGGCGGCGCCATCCTCGCCGCCACGGGCGCCGTTCTCGGGGTGACGTTGCTCCGGGGCAACCCCGTCGCCGCGCACGCGCCCACCGGCGAGCTGGCGACCGCCGGCGCCGACGACTAGCCGGATCATGCTCCAGACTCCCGCGATCGACACCTCGCCGCTTGACCCTCGCGCCGTCGCGGCGATCGAGTCAGCCGAGGCGCGGGCCTGGGCCGATGTCTACTCGGCCGCGCCGGCTGACTGGGCGGCCGAGGTTGGCCTCGGCTTCCGCGAGGTGGCCGGCGCGCTGGTGATCCAGTGGGCGGCGACCGGCCGCCGCTACTTCAGCCGCGCGATCGGGCTCGGGGTGGTCGAGCCCGCGAACGGCGAGGCGATCGACGAGATCCTGCGCGGCTGGGACGAGGCAGGCATCTCGATGTTCCTGCTCCAATCGCTGCCGCACTGCCGGCCGGAGGGCTATGAGGACCTGCTGCGCGAGCGCGGCCTCGAGCCCTTCGACGCCCAGGATCGCGTGGTGCGCGACGGCAGCCCGCTCGCCGTTCCGGTCGAGCCCGTCGAACGCGAGTTGACCGTGGAGTGCGTCAGCGCGGAGACCGCGGACGAGTGGGCCGAGTACCTGCAGGGCGTGTACCGGCTCGACGCCGGCCCGTGGCTCCAGCGGCTGATCGGGCGGCCCGGCTGGCACCAGTACGTCGCCCGTGAACAAGGCGAGATCGTCGCTGCGCGAGGGATGTTCATCGGCCCGGACGGCGCGGCCTGGCTCGGCATGGACGGGCCGGTGCCGGGCGTCATGACCGGCGACTACGAGCCCGACGCGGCGCTGTGCGCCTACATCGTGGCCGACGGGCTGACACGCGGCGCGACGAGCTTCCTGGCCGACATCGAGCTCCCGTCGCCGGAGCTGGACACGCCCGCCTACCGGTACTTCGCCCGCCTCGGCTTCCGGCGCCCGTACGTGCGCACCCACTGGACGCGGCTCTGATGCATGCCTCGATCTGGCACTTCGCAGGCGACCCCGAGGAGCTACTCCGTGCCTACGACGCCATGGTCGCCAAGATTCCCGCCGAGAACATGCGGCTCCATCTCTGCCTGCGCGCCGAGGACGGGATCCTGCTCGTCGACACCTGCCCTTCCTGCGAGGCCTTCGAAGCCTTTGCGCACGGCGAGGCCTTCCGCGATCTCCGCCGGCGCCACGGCCTGCCCGAGCCCGAGCGGCTCGACGACTTCCCGGTCCACGCTGCCTTCGTCGAGGGGCGCCGTCAGGTATAGGGTCGGTCGGGTCGTCGAGCGGAGGGAGACCGCATGGAAACCGACCGACCGCACCTGATGTTCGTCCACGGCGCCTGGCTCTCGGCCAGGAGCTGGGAGACCTACTCCGACTACTTCGGCAAGAAGGGCTACGACGTCTCGGCGCCCGAGTGGCCGCGCAAGCACGGCGACGTCGAGGAGATGCGCGAGACCGCCGCCGACTCGGAGGGCCTCGGGGTCAAGGAGATCGTCGACCACTACGAAGGCCTGATCCGCGAGCTCGACAGCCCGCCGGTGTTGATCGGCCACTCGTACGGCGGGCTGGTCGTCGAGCTGCTGCTCGACCGCGGCCTCGGCCGCGCCGGCGTCGCGATGAGCCCGGCGCCGCCGAAGGGCATCCTCGTGCTGCCGTTCTCGACCCTGAAGGCCGCCTCGCCGGCCCTCGCCCATCCATCCAGGTGGCACGGCATCGTGCCGCTGACGCTCGAGGAGTTCACCTACGGCTTCGTCAACACGTTCACGCCGGAGAAGGCGAAGGAGGCGTACGACCGCTACTTCGTCCCCGAGACCGGGCAGATCTTCTTCGAGGCCGGCTTCGCCAACTTCCACCTGCACCCGCCGACCGAGGTGCACTTCAAGAACGAGGAGCGCGCGCCGCTGCTGATCGTCGGCGCGGACAAGGACCACACCGTCCCCGCGAAGCTGGCGAAGGCGCAGTACAAGAAGTACGAGAAATCGCCGGCGCAGACCGACTACCTCGAGTTCGCCGGCCGGCCGCACCTGCACATGGTTGCGGACGGCTGGGAGGAGGTCGCAGAGGCGGTCGCCGGGTGGGTTGCCCAGGTGGCGCCTACGCCGGCTGCGGCCTAGCAGGGCCGGTGTAGGCGGTAGCCCGGGAACCGGCGCCGCGCCCGGGCGAGCGTCTTGAAGTGCCTGAGGTATCTCCTGGAGAGGCTCCTCCAGGAGGGGTCGTCGGCGCAGTAGATCGTGTGCGCGGTCGGGTAGCCCGACGCGTAGAAGCCGCCGCGCGAGGACGACACCGGCGCAACCACGGCCGCGGCGTAGCGGCGGTAGGCGGCGACCCAGTTCCTCGCCTCGATCCGCTGGGCGAAGCGAAGCTTGAGCCGCCCGGAGCAGACCAGGTCGTGCAGCCGGTTCTCGAGCACGTCCTTCGTACGCGCGCCCCAGCGGCCGGCGTACGGCTCCGGCCAGAGGTTGCGGATGTCGTTCGACCCGCCCAGCTCGAGCGAGACCAGGTGGTCGACCTCGTGGGCGTACGGCACGTGCGGAATGCGGTAGCGGGCGTACACGGCCTCCTTCTCGGAGTCGGGCACCTTCCGGACGGAGGATGCGTACCCCGGCCGGCAGATCTGTGCGGCGCCGACCTTGAGGGCGACGCCCGGCGTCAGCCTACGGTTCGGCAGGTCGACCGCCGGCACGCGGGCGGCGGGCCTCGCACGGCGATGATGGCGGTTGGCACGCTTCTGCGGCTTCTGAGGCTTCTGAGGCGTCGAGACGGTCCTGGCCGGAGCGGCCGTCGATAGTCCGTGGCCGCTCGAGCTGCAGCCGGCGGCCGCGATCGCGGCGGCGACCAGACACAATTGGGCCCGCAATGGGATCGCAGCCACAAGACATCCTGCCTCGGCTCGGTCAGGATGGGCCGGTGAACACTGCGCAAGGCGGGATCTTTGCCCTCGGGACGGCGTCGCACGCCTACCTCGAGTTCGACGCGTCCGGCGCGCCGGACGCGCTCGTGCGCGCGATCGCGTCGCTGCGCGAGCCGAGGACGACGATGGGCGGCGTCAACCTGGTCGCCGGCTTCCGGCCGGAGCTCTGGCGCGACGCGGTCCCCGGCGACGCTCCCGCCGGTCTCGACGGGTTCGATGAAGAGCTCGTCGGCAGCGGCGGGTTCACGATGCCCGCCACGCAGCACGATGCCGTGCTCTGGCTCTCGGGCAGCGCCTACGACGTCGTCTTCGAGACCGCCCGCGGCGCGATCGCCGAGCTGAGCGGGCTGGCGACCCTCGTCGAGGAGACCTCGAGCTGGCCGTACATGCACGACCGCGACCTGACCGGGTTCATCGACGGGACCGAGAACCCGTCGTTGATGGACGCGCCGGGGCTAGTGCTCGTGCCCGAGGGCGAGCCGGGCGCCGGCGGCACGATCCTGCTCCTGCAGAAGTGGGCCCACGACGCGCATGCCTGGGAGGCGCTCAGCGACGCCGAGCAGGAGGCGGTGATCGGCCGGCGTAAGACCGACAGCGTGGAGCTCGAGGACAAGCCGGACGACTCGCACGTCGCCAGCACCGACCAGGACGTTTACGGGAAGATCTTCCGGCGCAACATGCCCTACGGAACGGTCAGCGACCACGGGACGATGTTCGTCGGCTTCAGCGCCACGCAGCGCCCGCTGACTGCCATGCTTGAGAGCATGGCCGGCATCGACGACGGCTCGCCCGACGCGCTCACCCGCTTCACGACGCCGCTCACCGGCGCGTACTACTTCGTCCCGTCGACCGAGGCGCTTCGCCGCCTGGCCCCGGTGGAGGACTGATGGCCGGGCAGGTCGTGCTCGCGGTGGACGTCGGCGGGTCGCACGTCAAGGTGCTGCTCTCGAGCGGCAGCGAGCGGCGGCGCTTCGACTCCGGGCCGGCGCTGACCCCGCAGGAGATGGTCGACGGCGTGAAGGGCGTCACCGGCGACTGGGCCTACGACGTGGTCTCGGTCGGAGTCCCGGCGCCCGTGCACGACGATCGCGTGGTCTCCGAGCCGGCCAACCTCGGCGGCGGCTGGTTCGACTTCGACTTCGAGCAGGCCTTCGGCGTGCCGACCAAGGTCCTGAACGACGCCGCCATGCAGGCGCTCGGCAGCTACGACGGCGGCAAGATGCTCTTCCTCGGCCTCGGCACGGGGCTCGGCTCGGCGCTGGTCGTCGACAGCAAGGTGGAGCCGCTCGAGCTCGCGCACCTGCCGTTCCGCAAGGCGACATTCGAGGACTACGTCGGCGAGGCTGCGCGCGAGCGGCTCGGGAAGAAGAAGTGGCGCGAGGCCGTCGCCGAGACGGTCGAGCGCCTGACCGCCGCCGTGCAGCCGGATTACGTCGTCCTCGGCGGCGGCAACGCGAAGAAGCTCGGCGAGCTGCCGCCGAACGCACGCCTCGGGGCCAACGAGAACGCCTTCCTCGGCGGCTTCCGGCTCTGGGACCCGTCCAGGTCCTCCCTGGCATCCTGAGGGCGTGACCAACGAGCTGGCCATCCGCCTTCGCGGCGCGGTCAAGCGCTACGGCCCGATCACGGCCGTCGACGGGCTCGACCTCGACGTGCCCGTCGGCACCTGCGTCGGCCTGCTCGGCCCGAACGGCGCCGGCAAGTCGACGACCATGCGCCTCCTCACCGCCCAGGCGATTGCGGACGAGGGCGAGATCGAGGTGCTCGGCTTTCAGCTTCCGCACAACTCGAAGGCGGCGCGCGCCGAATGCGGCGTCGTCCCGCAGCTCGACAACCTCGACGTGACGCTGACCGTGGAGCAGAACCTGCTCGTCTTCTCGCACCTCTACCGGATCCCGCGCGCCGAGCGGAAAGCGGCGATCGAGCGCGCCGTGCAGATGGCGAACCTCGGCGCGCGCCGGCACGACAAGGTCGACAAGCTCTCGGGCGGCATGCGGCGCCGCCTGCTGATCGCCCGCGCGCTCGTCCACCGGCCGCGGCTCGTGCTGCTGGACGAGCCGACCGTCGGCCTCGACCCGCAGGTGCGCCAGGAGCTCTGGGCGCTGATCGACGCGCTCCGCAGCGAGGGCACGACGATCCTGATGTCGACCCACTACATCGAGGAGGCGCAGCGCCTCGCCGACACGGTGCTGATCATGTCGCACGGCAAGGGCGTTGCCGGCGGCCCGCCTGCGGAGCTCGTCTTCGAGCACGCCGGCCGCGAGGTGCTCGAGGTCTACGGCCCGCCCGCGCGGCTCGCCGAGGTACAGGCCGAGGCGGCCGAGGCGGGCCTGCGCACGCGCCGCACCGGGACGAGCATCTCGATCCTCGGGGTCGACGCGAACGGCCATCCCTTCGAGGGCGAGCGGCGGCCGGCGAACCTCGAGGACGTCTTCGTGCTGCTGACCGGCGAGGAGATCGAGTGAGTGCTGTCGAGCGGGGGCATCTGAGGCGGCTGGAACGGCCGGCGCTGACCGGCGTGCTCGTCCGCGAGATCGTCAACTTCTCTTCGTACTGGCGCTCGACCACCTTCTCCTCGACCGTCGAGCCGACGATCTACCTGCTCGCATTCGGCTTCGGCTTCGGCTCGATCGTCAGCCACGTCGCCGGCTACCCCTACGTCGAGTTCATCGGCACCGGCATCGTGGCCACAGCGGTGCTCTTCTCCTCGGCGTTCCCCGCGATGTTCGGCACCTTCATCAAGTACAAGTTCCAGCGCACCTACGACGCGATCCTCGCGGCCCCTGTCGATACCGAGGAGCTGGTCACCGCCGAGGCGGTGTGGATCGCGGCCCGGGCCGGCGTCTACGGCTGCGTGCCGTTGATCGTCGCCATGTTCTTCGGCCTCGACCCCTCGTGGGGGATGTTGCTCGTGCCGCTGATCGGCTTCCTCGCGGGCCTCGGCTGGGGCTTCTTCGGGATCATGATCGCCGGCTTCGCCAATTCGTTCGAGAACTTCAACTACGTGATGAGCGCCGTCCTGACGCCGCTGTTCCTGGTGGCGGGCACCTTCTTCCCGCTCGACCAGCTGCCGCGCTGGGCGCAGATCCTCGGCGAGATCAACCCGCTCCACCAGTGCGTCCAGCTCGTGCGCGACGCGGTCTTCATGAACCTGAGCTCCGTCGACCTGCTCCGCGCCGGCTACCTGGTGCTCTTCGCGCTCGTCCTCTGGCGGATTGCGATCCACGCGATGGAGCGCAAGCTGATCGACTGACCCGGGCTAGCTCTCTTCCTCGACCGTCCGCTCGGCGGTCGGGATCGCCTCGAGCCGCTCGTCGGGGATCGGCGCGCCGCTCACGACCGAGAGGCCGTAGGTCCCCGCGGCCAGGCGCGCCTCCGCGCGCTCGACCCCGTCGAGCTCGCGGCGGAGGTCGTCGGCCAGGCCCTGGTCGAGCTCGTCCTGGTAGGTGTCGGACGCCTCGTCCGCGGGGTCGTCCTGGTGGGAGAGCTCGCCCGTGTCGGCGTGGGCGAGCTGCGCCAGCGCGCGCTCGATCCGCGCCCGCTCGGCGGCCAGCAGCTCGCGTGCCCGCTCGGGATCCATCCGGCCACGTTAGCGCAGCGGGGCATGCCCGTACAAGCAATCTGCATCGTGCAACTTCTGTAAGGTGCAGATATCAGCCGACGTGACCTCAAGCCGCTGGCCGACGAGCTCTCGCAGCGCTGGCACGAGCTCGGTGCCGCCCTGCGCAGCCGCAAGCTTCTCGCCTCGCTGCATCCGGGCCGTGCCGCAGAGCTGACGCCGAGCAAGCTGCGCGCGCTCGACCTGCTCGCCGAGCACGGCGGGCTGCGCGTCGGCGAGCTGGCCGCCCGCGTCGGCGTCGACGACACCACGGCCACCCGCCTCGTCGACCGCCTCGAGGCGACGGGGCTGGCCGCCCGCCGCAGCGAGCCGGCCGACCGGCGCGCGACGACCGTCGAGCTGACGCCCGCCGGCGAGAAGCTCGTGGCCGGGATCGCGGCCCAGCGACAGCTCTTCTTTCTCGACATCCTGGCCTCACTCGAGCCCGATGAGCGGGCCGAGCTCGTGCGGCTCACGACCAAGGCCGCCGATGCGCTTCGGGCCCGCAGCGAGGAGCTGGCCGCCCGGTGACCGCGCTGGCCAGGGTCGAGGAGCGAGCCGTCGCCGAACGCGCCGTGGGCGTCGAGGACCTCGTCGTCCGCTTCGGCGAGGTCCAGGCGGTGCGCGGGATCTCGTTCGCCGTCTGCCCGGGTGAGGCGTTCGGCCTCCTCGGCCCCAACGGCGCGGGCAAGACGACCACGATCCGGGTCCTGACGACGCTCCTCCGCCCGACCGCCGGGCGGGCCGAAGTCGCCGGCCACGACGTCGTCCGCGAAGGGCTGGCCGTGCGGCAGGCGATCGGCTATGTGCCACAGGCGATCTCGATCGACGGCGCCCTCACCGCGCACGAGAACCTCGAGTTCTACGGCCGCGTGACCGGCGTGCCGCGGCGCGAGCGTCGGGAGCGGATCGACCAGGCCGTCGAGGCGATGGCGCTCGACACGTTTCTCGACCGCCTCGGCCGCACCCTCTCGGGCGGGATGCTCAGGCGGCTCGAGATCGCGACCGCGCTGCTCTCCCTCCCCGAGGTCCTGTTCCTCGACGAGCCAACGCTCGGCCTCGACCCGACCGCCCGCCGGGTCGTCTGGGACCGGCTCGGGCTGCTGCGCGAGGAGGCCGGCACGACGATCCTCGTCACGACGCACCAGATGGAGGAGGCCGAGCGGCAGTGCGACCGGCTGGCGATCATGAACCTGGGCTCGATCGTCGCGATCGGCTCGCCCGAAGAGCTCATGCAGCAGTTCGATGCGCCGTCGCTCGAGGACGTCTTCACCGCCGCCACGGGCGGCACGCTCGAGGAAGGAGGCAGCTTCCGGGATGTCCGCGCAACCCGCAAGCGCTCGCGCCGGCTCGCTTGACCCGAGCCTGCACGCGCTCGTGCTGCGCGCGGCCCGGCTCCGTGACGGCACGGTCGCGATGGCCTGGGCCGAGCTGCGCAAGCTCCACCACGACCACCTCGACATCTTCACGCGGTCGGTGCAGCCGCTCCTCTGGCTGTTCATCTTCGGCACGGCGCTCCAGCGCAACCACACGCTGAGCGGCGGCGTCCACGACTACCGCGCCTACCTCGCGCCCGGCGTCATGGCGCAGGCAGCGCTGTTCGTGGCGATCTTCTTCGGCCTCGGCGTCATCTGGGAGCGCGACGTCGGTCAGCTCCAGCGGCTGCTCGCGACGCCCATACCGCGGCTCGGGATCGTGCTCGGCAAGGCGGCCGGCGCCGCGATCCGCGCGCTCGCGCAGGGCATCGTGCTGCTGGCCGTGATCGCGATCGCCCGCATCTCGATCCACTGGAATCCGCTCGACCTGCTCGGCGCGCTGCTGCTGCTCGTGCTCGGCACGGCCGCGTTCGCCTGCCTGTCGATGATCCTGGCCTCGCTCGTCCGGACGCGCGAGCGGTTCATGGGCATCGGCCAGCTCGTCGTGATGCCGCTCTTCTTCGCCTCGAGCGCGCTCTACCCGATCGCGATCATGCCGGGCTGGCTGCAGGTCGTCGCACACGGGAACCCGCTCAGCTACGAGGTGCACGGCATCCGCGAGCTGATGCTCGGGGTCTCGGCCGGCGGGGCGCTCTGGCTCGACTTCACGGTCGTGGTGTGCTTCCTGGCCGTTGCCGCGGTCGCCGCGGCCAAGACCTACCCGCGCGCGATCCTCTAGGCGATCAGCGTCTCGTGCACCCGGCGCTGGAAGGCGGCGACCAGCTGCTCGCTCTCCGGCATCAGGCGACCCTGCTCGACCGTGCGCGAGTCGAGGCCGCGCTGAACCGACCGGACCAGCGAGACGTCCTCGCTCGCGACCTGCGTGTCGAAGGCGATCGACTCCTCGATCCGCTCGGCCGGAACGCCCTCGCCGAAGAAGTAGTCGGTCGCCTCGACGGTCGCGCGCGGGCCGAGCGGCACCCACCGCTCGATCGAGACGTTCTGCGGCCCGGGCGAGATGTTGATCGTCGTGTTCGGCCAGAGGAAGTGGTACTGCGACTGGCGCATGTCGCCGTCCGCCGCCTCCTCGCGCAGCGGGCCGGCCTGGCTGGAGACGAGCCCTTCGACCGAGAGCCGGTAGGAGTCGGGGTCGACGTCGATCACCTTGCTGAAGCCCGGATGCGCGGTGGGGCAGTGGTAGCACTCGAGGTAGTTCTCGAGCGCAACCTTCCAGTTGACCGGCTGCTCCCACGGCACGTGCGAGTGAAAGCGGAGGCCGTCGAGGTCGAGGCCGCTGCGGGCGACGGTCTCCGGCAGGCCGCCGAGCGCCTCCTGCAGCGGCGGCGCCTCCGGATCGGGGTTGACGAAGACGAATGGGCCCCAGGTGTCGATCGCGACCGGGAGCAGCGAGAGGCCGCCTGGGTCGAAGCCGGGCTCGCGCTCCGAGCGCGGCGCGCGGCGCAGCGAGCCGTCGAGCTCGTACGTCCAGGCGTGGTAGGGGCACTGGAGCGTCGCCCGGCAGCCCGCGCCCTGCGCGACCACGTGACCCCGGTGGCGACAGACGTTGACGAGCCCGCGCAGCTCGCCGTCCTTGGCGCGAGTCACCACGACCGGGATGTGGCCGGCGACGGACGCGAGGAACGATCCAGGCTCGGAGACGAGCTCGGCCGGGCCGGCGTACTGCCACGCGGAGGTGAAGATCAGCTCCCGCTCGAGCTGGAGGACGGTCTCGTCGGAGTACCACGAAGCCGGGAGCGTCCAGCCGTCCTCGAGCCGGCGCGGCACCGGCGGCAGCCCGTTCACGGTCTCGGTTGTCCCCATAGCGCGCCTTTCCTGACTGACCGGACAGTCAGGAAGTATTCCACCTGCCCGGAGAATGGGTCAAGATGCCGCGCGTGGCCGCTGTCTCCTCCACGAACGAGCGCGTCGTCGAGATCCTCGAGGCCGCGTGCCGCGTGGTCGTCCGCGAGGGCGCGCACGGGCTGCGGATGGCGGCGGTGGCAGAGGAAGCCGGCGTCTCGAAGGCGCTCGTCCACTACTACTTCGCCAACCGGCGCGAGCTGCTGCGCAACGCGTTCTCGTGGGCCGACGAGCGGTGGGACGCCGCGCTCGACGCGGAGCTGGCGCAGGCCGGCTCCGGCGCAGCGCGGCTCGAGCGCGCGCTCCTGATGAGCGTCGACCCGCAGGCGCCGTTCGGCGACCATCGCGCGCTCTGGAACGAGGTCTGGAGCAGCCTGCGGTTCGACGACGAGCTGCGGCCGCTCGTCGACTCCTCCTACCGCGCCTGGCTGAAGCGGCTCGCCCGGCTCGTCGACGAGGGTCGCCGCGACGGGTCGATTCCGGCGGCGGTCGAGAGCTCGCCGGCCGCCTGGCGGCTGGCCGCGATCGGCGACGGGATCGACTCGATGCTCTACCTCGGGCTGCTACGGCCGCAGAAGGCCCGGGCCCTGATGCGCGCGGGCATCCGCCGCGAGCTCTCCGGGTGAGCGACGTCCTCGTTCTCGGCGCCGGCCTCGCCGGGCTGTCGGCGGCGAGGGACCTGGCGGCCGCCGGCGCCGACGTGCTCGTGCTCGAGGCGCGCGACCGGGTGGGCGGCCGCGTGGAACAGCTCGCGTCCGACGGCGTGCGCCCCGTGCAGCTCGGCGGCGAGCTGGTCGGGCCCTTCCACACCGCGTACCTCGGGCTCGTCGAGGAGCTCGGCCTGACCGTCGAGCCGAGCTACACGGCCGCGACGGGGCTGACGACCTTCGACCTCTACGACGGCGTCGTCCGCGGCGAAGAGTTCCCGGCGACCGAGACCGAGCGCGCCGACCTGCAACGGGTCGAGCAGCTCTGGGGCGAGCTCACGGCCACGGTCGACCCGGCCGACCCGTGGTCGCATCCGGACGCTTCCCGGCTCGACGGCGCCTCGGTCGGCGCCTGGCTGCGCTCCGTCGATGCGCTGCCCTCCACGGTGCGGCGGCGCCACGTCAGCTCGCTCTACCTGGCAGCAGGCTCGATCGAGCAGACGTCGCTGCTCGCGGCGCTGCGCAAGACGGCGACGGCCGGCGAGCACGGCTTCTACTCGGAGGAGATCTGGGAGTCCCTCCAGGTGGCCGAGGGCAGCGCCGAGGTGGCGCTTGCGGCTGGCGGCCGACCTTCGGCGAGCGGGTCCGGCTCGGCGTCGGAGGTCCGCGCGCGTGGCACGTCGTCGTCCGCCGGCTGCCGGTGACGCTCGTCTCCGGCGAGGGGCTCGAGGCAGAGGCGGTCGTCTGCGCGCTCCCGGTGGGCGTCGTTGCGCGGCTGCAGATCGAGGGCGCCGACCCGGACCGCCTGCGCTCGCTCCGGCGTCAGCGCAACGCCCTTGCCGCAAAGGTCGTCGCCGTCTACGAACGCTCGGTCTGGGACGACGTCGGCGCCAACGGGCTCAGCGAAAGCGAGCACCTGCTTGGCTCGACCTGGCCGCAGCGCGAGGGCGTCCTCTCGGCGCTGGTGCCGCCCGAGCGGCTCGCGTACCTGCTCGCCCTGACCGGCGAGGACCGGGACGAGGTCGTCTGCGGCGAGCTCGAGCGCATGTTCGGCCCGGCGGCGGCGCGGCCGGCGGCGATTCACCACCGCCTGTGGGGCATCGACCCGTTCACGCGCGGCTACGTGACCCAGTGGTGGCCGGGCGACGTCCTGCGCGTCGGTCCGCTCCACGGCACCCACGCGCCGCCGTTCTACGTCTGCGGCTCCGACCAGTGGGTCGCCGGCTACATGGAGGGCGCGGTCTCGACCGGCCGCTCGGCGGCCTCCGCGCTCCTCGGCGGCTGAGACGGCCTCAGCACCCGCAGCCCCTCGGGCGGCAGGTGCAGCGTCACGGCAGCGCCCTCCTCCAGCCGGAACGGCAGCCGGCGTCCGTCGTTCGGAATCGTCGCCCGCAGCAGGTCGCCGCCGAGCACGCGCACGTGAACCTCGTACGAGCCGCCGAGGAAGACCGACCGCTCGACGAGTCCCGGCAGGCGGTTGTCGCCGGCCGTTTCCTGCGGCTCGACGTCGATCCGCTCGGGCCGGATCATCGCCTTCACCTCGCCGCGTGCCTGGGTATCGCCCTGGACGGCGCGGAACGAACGCTCGCCGAGTCGAAGCCTGCACCCGCCTCCGTCGGCGCTGGCGTCGGCCTCGAGCAGGTTCGAGACACCGAGGAAGTCGGCGACGAAGCTCGTCTGCGGCTCCTCGTAGACCTCGCGCGGCGAGCCGGCCTGCTCGACCTGGCCGTTGTTCATCACGGCGACCCGGTCGCTCATCGTCAGCGCTTCCTCCTGGTCGTGCGTGACGAAGACGAAGGTGACGCCGATGTCCGACTGGATCGCCTTCAGCTCCATCTGCAGGCTCTTGCGTAGGCGCGCGTCCAGGGCGCCGAGCGGCTCGTCGAGCAGCAGCACCGTGGGCGTGAGCACGAGCGCCCGGGCGAGAGCAACCCGCTGCTGCTGACCGCCGGAGAGCTGCTCCGGCTTCCGCTGCTCGAAGCCGGAGAGGCGAACCAGGTCGAGAATCCCCTTGACCTTGCGGCGCTTCTCTTCCGTGGTCAGCTTCTGGTACTTGAGCCCGAACGCGACGTTGCCCGCGACGTCGAGGTGCGGGAAGAGCGCATAGCTCTGGAAGACGGTGTTGACGTTGCGCTTGTGCGGCGGGACCTGGGCGACGTCGCTGCCGTCGAGCATGATCCGCCCGCCCGTGGGGCGCTCGAAGCCGGCGATCATCCGCAGCGTCGTCGTCTTCCCGCAGCCGGAAGGGCCGAGCATCGTGAAGAACTCGCCCGGCGGCATGTGCAGGTCGATCCCGTCCACGGCGACGACCTCGCCGAAGGCCTTGGTCAGTTCCTCGAGCCTGATCTCGCCCTGCATCAGATGTCCAGCGCGGCCACCGCGGCCGCCTCACGGCCGCTCGCGAACCGCCGGTAGACGAGGAAGGCGAGCGTGAGCGTCGCCAACGTGATCAGGAGCACCACGGTCGCGATCGCATTCAGCGCCGGTGTCGGCGCGCCGCGCGCACTCGCGTAGAGGAGCATCGAGACGGTCGTGGTGCTCGCGTTGCCGGACAGGTACTGCGTCACGACGAAGTCGTCGATCGAGAGCGCGAAGGCGACGGCCGCGCTCGCGATGATCGCCGGCATGAGCAACGGGAGCACGACGCGGAAGAGCTGGTCGCGCGGCGGCGCCCCGAGATCGGCGGCGGCCTCCTCGTACTCGGGCCCGATCGACGTCAGCCGGCCCCGGACGATCACGACGACGTAGGAGAGGGTGAACGTCACCTGCCCGATCGCCTGGGCCGGCGTCCCGAGGCCGATCTCCGGAAAGACGCGCAGGAAAAGAAGCAGGAGCGCGACGCCCATCACGATCTCCGGCGTCACGAGCGGGAGCAGCATGACGGTGTTGACCGTACCTCCCCCCGGGCCCCGCCACCGCTGGAGGCCGAGCGCGAGGGCGACCCCGAGCGGCGTCGCGACCGCGACGCAGATGACCGCCAGGATCAGCGTGTGCTTCAGCGCGCCCTGGTACTGGGGATCGTGCATGACGCTGCCAGACGCGCCGGTGAACCAGCGGAACGAGAAGCCCTGCCACGTCGTGCGCGAGCGGCCGGTGTTGAACGCGAACAGGATCGCGATCGCGACGGGGACGATCGACCAGAGGATGTAGACGACCGTGATCAGCTTGAGCCAGCGGGGCTTGCCCCAGGGGTTGCGGAGCCAGGTCATCACTCTTCCGCCACAGCCGTCGCCTGCCGGGTCGTGCGCAGGTAGTAGAACATCAGCACGAGCAGGAAGACCGAGAGCACGAGCGTCAGCACGGCGCCCGTCACCTTCTCGGATCCCTGCCGCGTGAACTCGTCGATCTGGTTGCCGATCAGGCTCGTCTTGGTCGAGGCGGAGACGAGGTCCGGTGTGTAGTAGTCGCCGAACATCGGCAGCGCGATGAGCACGCAGCCGGCCAGGATGCCGACCTTCGAGAGCGGGAGGGTCACGCGGACGAACGCGCTGAACGGGCTCGCACCGAGGTCGCGGGCCGCGTCGATCTGCCGCTGGTCGATCCGGTCGAGCGCGACCACGAGCGGCAGGATCAGGAACGGGATGTAGCCGTAGACGAAGGCGATGATCACCGCCGAGGGCTGGCCGTCAAGCCACCCGCCGCGTGCGGAGAGGAGGCCCAGCTCGAGGAACACGCGCTCGATCCCCAGGTCGTGGAGCCCCCGGGTGCCCCAGCCGTTCGGAGCCAGCAGGTTAATCCACGCGAGCATCCGCATCAGGTAGTTGATCCAGAACGGCACGATCAGCAGCAGCAGCACGGCGCCCTTCCAGCGGCCCGCGTGCCGCGCCGTGTAGTAAGCGACCGGGTAGCCGAGCAGGAGCGAGAGCCCGATCGAGAGCGCGACGAACTCGATCGTGCGGATGGAGACGGTCAGGTACTGGCCGCCGTGCCGGAAGTTGCCGAGCACCTGGAGCACGTAGCCGACGTTCCAGTCGAGCGGGTTCCAGAACGGAACCGGCTGGGAGAGCGTGTCCTCGTTGCCGAACGCTACGCAGACGACGGCATAGAAGGCGACGAGGAAGAAGATCGCCAGCCAGGCGACTCCCGGGAGGGCCACGAGCCGCCATGTCCACCGCGACCGCACCTCAGCCGGCCTTGAACTTCGACCAGGCGTCGTCCCAGAAGCGCGTACCCTCGACGCTCAGCTGGAGCAGTTCCTGGTTGGCTGCGAACTGGTCGGGCCTGACGACGGCGTTGGTCAGGGTCCTTGGGATCAGTCCCCGCCTGATCAGCGCTTCGGCGTCGATTGCCTTCTGGGGCGGCGTGTATCCGGTCTGATTGACCATGTTCGTGTAGGCGTTCGGCTCGGCCAGCATGAAGTCCATGAAGTTGTGCGCCAGCACCGGGCTCTTGGCCGAGCGGCCGATGCAGAAGAAGTCGTTTTGGACGACGCCGTTCGACGAGGGTCCCCAGAACGAGAGCACCTCCGGCTTCACGCCGGGCGGCAGGTAGTAGAAGGCGGCGCTCAGCAGGTCGCCTGACCACGAGTGGTGCAAGACCGTCTTGCCCTCGGGCAGGGTCTGGTAGTCGGTGATCGTGACCTTGATGTTGCAGATCCCGTTCAGCTGGCCGAGGTCGTCCCCGGCCTTGGCGACGAGCTTTGGATCTTCGGTATTGAGGTCCGGCCGGAGGCCCGTGCGGATCGCGTCTCGCTGCATCGGCATGGACAGCGCGTCGCGCTTATCGTCGAGGAGGCCGACCTTTCCCCGGTAGGCCTGCGAGTGCCAGAAGATGTCCCAGGGAACGTCCATGCCGGCGATGTCTTCCTTGACCTTGTCGTTGCGCCAGCCGATGCCGTCCATCCAGACGACATAGGGCACGGTGTAGCGGCTGCCTCGGTCGTAGAACGGGTCCTGCAGCTCCGGCCAGATGTTCTTCGCGAGGTTGGGCAGGTAGGAGTGGTTGAGCGGCTGGAGCAGCTTCTGGGCGATCAGGCTCACGATGTCCGAGCCGGTCAGGCCGACGATCAGATCGAAGGCCACCGCTCCGGAGGCCAGCTTGGCGATCGCCTCGTCCGAGGAGTTGTAGGTCGCGACCTTGACCGAGGTGTTGAGCTGCTTCGAGAACTTCTTCAGCGTGGCCGGGTCGAGGTAGTCGGCGTAGTTGTAGACGTTGAGCGGGCCTTTCTCGGGCGGCCGCCCGTCCTTGATCGGCGGGTTGTCGTGGGTGATCGCCCACGTGACCGCGTTGTCCGGCCGCGGCAGCGGGAGTCCGCCCGGGCCGATGGGCTTCTGGACGACGAGCTTCGCGGCGGGGCCCGAGAGCCCACCGCCGGAGGCGCCGATCGGCTCGGTCGTGTTCTCGCAGCCCGCGAGGACGCCGGCCGCGCTCAGGCCCAGGGCGCCGCCGGCCGCCCTTCCGAGCAGCTGGCGCCGGGTCAGCCCTGATCGGTCTTTCGGATGCCTCATTCCGCCGGAAGCCGATTCAACTCGGGTCCTGACCGTGAAGTCAAGCGAGAGCGGTCGGCGTAGGATCGGCCGCGCGTGCACGAGAAGCGTGTCGAGATCAGATGGAGCGACCTGGACGCGTTCGGGCACGTCCACAACGCGGTCTACTCGGTCTACCTGGAGGAGTGCCGCGACGAGTGGCTCGAGACGGCTCTCGGCGGCGCGGAGTCGGCGTGGGACTTCGTGCTCGCGCGGGTGGCGGTCGACTTCCGCCGCGAGCTGCGACTCGCGGACGAGGTCGTGGTCGTGCGCTGCCGGCTCGAGCGGCTCGGCACTTCGAGCGTCACGACCCGCGAGGTGATCCGCACCGGCGACGAGCTCGCCGCCGAGGCGGAGGCGGTGCTCGTCCCGCGCGGCGAGCACGGAGCGTCGCGGCAGCTGACTCCGGCCGAGCGGGCGGCTCTCGAGGGCGCCGGCTAGTGGAGCACCTCTTCAGCCCGCTCGCGCTCGGGCCGCTCGAGCTTCCGAACCGGATCGTCTCGACCGCGCACCAGACGACCCTCGTGCACGAGCACCTGCCGACGGACGAGTTCGTTGCCTACCACGAGGCCCGGGCGCGCGGCGGGGCCGGGCTGATCGTGCTCGAGGCGACCGCCGTCCATCCGTCCGGCCTACTGACCTCGCACACGCTGGGCGGCTACCTGCCGGAGATCGTGGGCGGCTACCGGCGGGTCGCCGCGGCGGTCCGGCCGCACGGGACGCGGCTGTTCGTCCAGCTCCTCCACGGCGGGCGGGAGCAGATCGCCTCTCCTCCGCGGGCGCCGGCGATCGCGCCCTCGGCGGTGCCGAGCCCGCGCTTCCGCGCGGAGCCTCGGGCCCTCTCGGCAGAGGAGATCGAGGAGCTGATTGCAGGCTATGCGCGCTGTGCGCAGCTGGCCGCCGAGGCCGGCCTGGACGGGGTCGAGCTCTCCGCGGCGCACCGGTACCTGATCGAGCAGTTTCTCGACCCCGAGCTGAACCTGCGGGACGACGAGTGGGCGGACGGGAGCAGGTTCCTCGTCGGCGTCGTTCGCGCGGTGCGAGCCGCGGCACCGGGCCTCGCGCTCGGAGTGCGGCTCTCGGCCGACTCGCCGCGGGCGGGCCGGATCGCCGAGCTCCTCGTCGCCGAGGGCGTCGACTACCTCTCGCTCGCCCTCGGCGACTCCGCCTCGTATCTCGGCTCGGTCGGCATCGTCCCGCCGCCGCCGGTCGAGGAGGCCGCGATCGCCTCGAAGACGGAGCCGTTCGCGCTCGGGCCGCCGCGGATCGCGACCTCGCGGATGATCGACGTGGAGGTCGCCGACCGGCTGATCGCCGCGGGTGGGGCGGAGGCGCTCGGAATGACGCGCGCGCTGATCACCGATCCCGAGCTTCCGGCCAAGGCCCGCGACGGGGGCGTGCGCGAGATCGTTCGTTGCATCGGCTGCAACGCCTGCATCGCCCACTACCACGCGGGGACGCCGCTCCGGTGCGCGATCAACCCACGCACTGGCAGGGAGCGGACTCTCGGTCCGCCCGAGGCGGCGGCGAGGCGGCGACTTGCCGTGGTCGGAGGAGGCCCGGCCGGGATCGCCGCGGCGACGGAGGCCGGACGGGCCCGTCACGAGGTTGTGCTGCTCGAGCGCTCGGACCACCTGGGCGGGCAGATCGCGCTGGCCGGAGCCGCTCCGGGCGGCGCGGAGGTCTCGCGACGCTTCCTCGCCAACGCGGAATGGCAGCTCGAGGCGGCAGGCGTCGAGGTCCGGCTCGGCGCGGACGGGCTCGACGGGCTCGAGCCGGACGGGGTCGTGCTCGCCACCGGCGCGGAGCCGTACCGCCGGGGCTCGGCCCTCACGGCGTGGGACATCCTGGCGGGCGAGCTGCCCGAGGGCGGAAGCGTGCTCGTCGCCGACTGGGGCGGCGACCCGTCGGGCCTGGACGCCGCCGAGCTGCTCGCCGCCGCGGGCAAGGAGGTGACGCTCGCCGTCGCCTCGGTCGCGGTCGGCGAGCTCGTCCACCAGTACCGGCGGAACCTCTACCTGCAGCGCCTCTACCGGGCCGGCGTACGGATCCTCCACCACCACGAGCTCGGCGGGGAGGGACGCCTGCGCAACGTCTTCGCCCCGGAGCTCGAGCTGGAGGTCGAGGCCGACGCGGTCGTGCTCGCGCTCGGCCGCGTGCCCGTCGAGGTCGAGCCGCCGCCGGGGATCCCGGTCGAGCGCGCCGGCGACTGCCTCTCGCCGCGCTCGCTCGAGGAGGCCGTCCTCGAGGGCACGCTCGCGGCCCGGCGCGTCTTGTCGTAGGGTCGCCGCGATGATCGTCCCAGAGCTCCCCCCCGAGATCCGCGAGCTGAAGGAGCGCGTCGGCCGCTTCGTCGAGCAGGAGGCGTATCCGCTCGAGGAGCGGATCGCCGAGCGCGGCTCGATCGACCAGGCCGAGGTCGACGAGCTCCGCCGCAAGGCCCGCGAGGCCGGCTTCGCGATGCTGAACATGCCGCCGGAGCACGGCGGCACCGGCCTCTCGATGCTCGGCCAGGTCGCGATCGAGGAGGAGTCCGGCAAGGCGACGAACGGGCTCGGCTTCGCGATCGTCGACCGCGGGCCGCGCGAGCTGCTCGAGCTCGTCACACCGGAACAGGCAGAGCGCTTCGTCGAGCCGATCGTGCGGGGCGAGTGGCGCGAGGCGTGGGCGCTGACCGAGCCCGGCGCCGGCTCCGACCTCTCCGGCCTGCAGACGACTGCTGCGCGCGAGGGCGACGGCTGGGTGCTCAACGGCGAGAAGTGGTTCGTGACCAGCGAGGGCGACCCCGGCGTCTACGTGGTCGCGGCGGTCGCCGAGGGCGAGCAGCAGCTCTTTCTGGTCGAGCCGGACGCACCGGGGCTGCGAATCGTCCGCACGCCGTCGTTCCTGCACGACCCCTACCTCGACCACCATCCCGAGCTCGACCTGCGCGATTGCCGCGTGCCCGAGGAGAATCGGGTCCCCGCGGGCGGCGACGCGGGCGCGAAGGAGTGGATCCTCGTCGAGCGGCTGTTCATCGCCGCGCGCTGCTGCGGCGCGTCCATGCGGCTGCTCGACCTCGCGAGCTCGTGGGCGCAGGAGCGCGAGGCGTTCGGCTCGCGGATCGCCGACTACCAGGGCGTCTCCTTCCCGCTCGCCGATTCGCTCACGGAGCTCCATGCGGCGCGCCTCTTGACCTACCACGCGGCCCACGCCTTCGACCAGCTCGCCGACCGGAAGGTCGTCCACGGGAAGGTCTCGATGGCGAAGCTCTACGCCTCCGAGGCGGCCGGCCGGATCGCCGACCGGGCGGTTCAGGTGCTCGGCGGCCGCGGCTACATGATCGACAGCGCGGCCGCGCGCCACTTCCGCGAGCTGCGGGTCGACCGGATCTGGGAGGGCACGAGCGAGATCCAGCGCCTGATCATCTCGGGCGGGCTCTTCAAGCGCGGCGCGGCGCCCTACCTCGGCTGGGAGTGAACCGCCCGCGCGTCGAGCGCGATCGCCTCGGTCGGCGTGACGAGCAGCGGGTTGACCTCGAGCTCGTCGAGCTCGGGGTGCTGGGCTGCCAGCCTTGACAGCGCGGCGCAGGCCTCGGCGGCCGCGCGGAGCGCGAGAGGCGTCCGGCCGCGGGCGCCGGTGAGAAGGGCGGCTCCCTCGAGGCCGAGCAGCAGCTCCTCCACCAGCTCAGGCGTCGCCGGCGCGAGCGCGACGGCGGTGTCGCGGAGCACCTCCGCGAACAGGCCGCCGAGCCCCACGAGCAGCACCGGCCCGAAACGCGGGTCTCGCCGGCAGCCGGCGATCAGCTCGACCGAGCCCGGCTCGGAGACCATCCGCTCGACCGAGTAGCCCTCGGGCGCCTCCATCGCGGCCACGGCGGCATCGAGGGCCCGTTCGTCCTCCAGCCCGAGCGCGACGCCGCCCGCGTCGGACTTGTGCAACACGCCGAGTGCCTTCAGGACGATCGGGTAGCCGAGCTCCTCGGCCGCGGCTCGCCGCCTCCTCGGTGCCCGTCGCGAGACGTGCCTCGGGAAAGCGCAGCCCCGCGCCGGCCAGCAGCTCCCGCGCCTCCGCGTAGCCCGAGCCGGTCCAGGGCTTCGCGGGCGGCGGTGGCTCCGGCACGCCGGAAGGCTCCGGCCGGGCGGCCACGCGCGCGAGCGAGGCGATCGCCGCTCCCGCGTCGCGGTAGACGGGCACGCCCGCCTCTCTGAGCGCGAGGGCGGGAGCCTCCTGCCAGTACATCGTCTGCACGACCGCGGGCCGCTTCGTCTCCGCCGTCGCCCGAGCTAGACCCCGCGCCGCCTCGGTCTCCGCCGCGCGCAGCTCGTCCGAGGTGGCGCTGTAGCCGCCCAGGTAGCCGGTCAGGAGCACGGCGTCGACCTCGCCCGACGCGAGCAGGAGGCGGGGCACGCGCTCGTAGGAGCGCAGGTCCTGCTCCCCCGCGCCCGCGAAGTCGACGGGGTTCATGGTCGTGGCGGTCTCGGGCATCACGGCCGCCAGCTGCGCCGAGAGCTCATCGGAGAGCGTGGGGAGCTCCAGCCCCGCGGCGCTTGCGAGGTCGGCGGCGACCACCGCCGAACCGCCGCCGTCCGTGACGATCGCGACGCGGCGGCCCTGCGGAAGGTCGGGGGCGAGCAGCAGCTGCGCCGTCTCGACGAGCTCGCGCGGGGTCGAGACGCGGACGATCCCGGCCGCCCGGCAGGCTGCGTCCACCGCGGCCGACTCGCTGACGAGCGCGCCGGTGTGCGAGCGGGCTGCGCGAACGCCGGTCTCGCTCAACCCGCCGGCGAGCAGGACGACCGGCTTGCCGGCGCCGGCGGCGGCGCGCGCGAAGGCCCGGCCGTCGCGAAAGTCCTCGAGGTAGACCGCGATCAGCTTCGTGGGCTCGTGCTCCGCCAGCGCCTCGACCACCTCGGCCGCCTCGAGGTCGGCCTGGTTGCCGAGCGAGACGAAGCGGGAGATCCCGAGCCCCACGTCCCTGCCGAGCAGCGCGATCTCGATCGCGAGGTTGCCGCTCTGCGAGACGAGCCCGAGGCCGCCGGGAACGAAGTCGCTCGTGGCGAGGTCGAGCTCCGCCTCGCCGTCGTAGAGGCCCATGCAGTTCGGCCCGAGCAGGGCCGCACCGGCCGCGCGGACACGCTCGACGACGGCCTGCTCTCGCCGGCGCCCGTCCTCGGAGCTCTCGCCGAGCCCGGCGGCGATCACGACGATCGCCCGCGCGCCGGCCGCAAGCGAGGCGTCGACGGTCTCCTCAAAGGCCGCCGCCGGGACCGCGAGCACGACCAGCTCCGGAGGCTCGGGCAGCTCCTCGAGCGAGCGGTAGGCCGGCCGGCCGAGAACGTCGCCTCCGGCCCGGTTGACCAGATACACGGCGCGCCGATGCTCGCCCTCGACGGCGCCGCGGGCCAGCCACTGGCCCCACTTCGCGGGGTCGTCGGAGGCGCCGACGACGGCCACCGAGCGGGGATCGAACAGGGCGCTGAGGTCGCGTCGGGCCGGGCTCGACATGGCGGCCATCTTCGCACCGCCCACGCAACGCCCGCCCGACAGGCGAGAATGCACGTATGAGCATCCGCGCGACCGCCGAGCTCGACCGCGCCAGGATCGCGGAGCTGACCGAGCGCGAGCAGCGCCGGCTGGACGAGTCCACTCCTGCCTCCCGCGCGATGTACGAGCGCGCGCGCAACGCGCTCGCGGGCGGCGTCGCCTCGGCCTACCAGGAGCGCGAGCCATGGCCGATCTACCTCGAGCGCGGCAAGGGCTCCAAGGTCTGGGACGTCGACGGCACCGAGCGGATCGACTTCCACAACGGCTTCGGCTCGATGCCGCAGGGCCACGCGCACCCGGCGATCACGCGCGCGATCGAGCAGCGGCTCGAGCTCGGCACCCACTTCGCCGCCCCGACCGAGGACGCGGTCTTCGTCGCCGAGGAGCTGAAGCGCCGCTTCGGCCTGCCACGCTGGCGCTTCGTCAACTCGGGCTCGGAGGCGACGATGGACGCGATCCGCATCGCCCGCGCGCAGACCGGCCGCGAGACGATCGTCAAGATCTTCGGCTCCTACCACGGCCACCACGACTACGTGATGGTCTCGATCGGCGTCCCCTACGACGAGATCGGCGACCGCGAGAACTACGCGTCGCTCCCGTACGGCGCCGGGATCCCGCAGTCGGTCGCCGACCTGACCGTCGCCGTCCCGTTCAACGACGCGGGCGCGATGGAGCGGCGGATCGAGCGGTTGTTCGAGGAGGGGCGGCCGCCGGCCTGCGTGATCATGGAGCCGGCGATGATGAACCTCGGGGTGATCCTCCCCGAGCCGGGCTACCTCGAGGCGGTGCGCGAGCTGACGGAGCGCCTCGGCGTGCTGCTCGTCTTCGACGAGGTCAAGACCGGCCTCGTCGTCGCGGCCGGCGGCGCGATCGAGCGCTACGGCATCACCCCCGACATCGTCACGCTCGCCAAGGCGCTGGGCGGCGGGGTGCCCTCCGGCGCGATCGGCGGCACCGACGAGGCGTTCGAGCCGGTCGAGAAGGGCGAGGTCTACCAGGTGGGCACGTTCAACGGGAACCCGCTGGCGATGGCGGCCTCGCGCGCGAGCCTGAGCGAGGTGCTCACGCCCGAGGCCTACGAGCAATTGGAGCGGCTCGAGGCGCGGCTGCTCAAGGGCTGCGAGGACGTGATCGAGCGGCACGGCCTGCCAGGCTACGCGGTCGGCCTCGGCGCGAAGGGCTGCATCACCTTCTCGCCCGAGCCGGTCGTCGACTACGAGTCGTTCAAGGCGAACCAGGACGGCGAGCTGACCGATCTCGCCTGGCTCTACAACATGAACCGGCGCGTCTACATGACGCCGGGCCGCGAGGAGGAGTGGACGCTGACCGTCGCCCACTCCGACGAGGACTGTGACGCCGTCGTCGCCGCCTTCGACGAGCTCGCCGCCGACCTCACGGCCGCCTAGTTGTCCTACCCACGGACGTTGTGAACGCGGCTGATCGGAGGCCGGTCTCCGAGCGAGCTGTGCGGCCTGCGCCGGTTGTAATGCTCGAGCCAGTGTGGCAGCGCCTGGCTGCGCTCGCGATGTGAGCGGTAGACGACGCCGTAGGCCCACTCCCTCGCCATCGTCTGATGGAAGCGTTCCACCTTCCCGTTCGTGCGGGGCCGGTAGGGCTTGGTCGTCAAATGGCGGATGCCCCGGCGGGCGAGCAGCTCGCGGAGCGAGCCGTTCTTGACGTAGCTGAAGGCGTTGTCGCTCATCAGCCGCTTGGGCTCGATCCCGTGCCGCTCGTAGAAGGCGAGCGCCCGCTCGATGAAGCCGGTCACCGTCGCCGCCCGCTCGTCGCGATGGAGCTCGACGTAGGCGAGACGCGAGTGGTCGTCGACGATCGCGTGCGCGAAGTCGTAGCCGACCTGCTTCTGCGAGTGCAGTGACCGGTTCCAGCGCGGGGAGCGGTCGCCGGTAACGGCATGGCCGGGGCGCTCGAAGCGCGCGTAGCGGCTGACGTCGACGTGGAGCAGGTCGCCGGGGCACGGCCACTCGTAGCTGTTGGCAGGCTCCCGCGGCGGGCGCTTCGGCCGGGAGATGCCCGCCCGCCTGAGCACCTTCCAGACTGTCGAGTGGGCAAAGCCGGTAACGGCCGCGACCAGTCGCGGCCCCCAGCCCGTCTCCCGGCGGCAGGCGCAGATGCGCTCCTGCAGCTCTGGGGCGAGCTCGCGCGGGCTGTGCCGAGGTCGGCTCGAGCGATCGAGCAGACAGCCGAGGCTCGAACGCGCCGGCTCGCTCGCCTCGCACCAGCGATGCCACCAGCGGTGCGCCGTCGCCGGCGAGACGCTGAAGGCCGCCGCAGCGGCCTTCAGGCTCATTCCTCCCTCGATCGCGTGGACGAGCGCGAGCCGGCCGGCCAGTCCGAGCTTGGCGTTACGGTGAAACGTCATCCGGGTCCCTCCTTCGGGGCGTGAGTCCTCGCAGACCCACAGCCTCAAAGGAGACCCGGATGCCCTCTCAGCCGTTCACAACGTGTGTGGGCGTGACACCTAGTAGGAGGGCTTGACGAAACCCGGTCTATGCCGTCGGGCCGCGCTGTCCGCCCCGAGGCTGCGTCCTCAGTCGCCCCTGTAGTTGTCCACTACAGGGACTCCCTGCGTCCTTGCCTCGGAACGGCCATCGCACCCCGACGACGAGCAGGGCTCCGTCAAGCCCTCCCCTGTCAGGGCAGGGCGTTGCGGAGATCGTCAGCGAACGTCGTGGCGAACTTGGAGCGCGTCATCTCGAAGGCGAGCGCCGAGCCGTCGGCGCCGGCGAGGCGAAAGCGCTTGACGATCCCGCCGTCCTCGATCTCGACCTGAAGGCCCTCACGCGGCAGCGACCCGAGCTCCTTCTTGAGCTTGAGACCCGTCCAGGTCTTGCGGATCTTGAAGACGCGGAGGGCGGTCGGTGTCAGCGCAACCATGAAGTTCATCGGCAGACGAGCGCCCTGCTCGCCTCCGCCCGCTTGCATCCTCCCGCGCGGAGCCGCTACTCCCGCCTGGACCGCGCTCCCTGCCGCGGCCTCGGCGCCGCGCAGCGCCGTTCCCGCGATCACCGCCCCCATCGCCCCGGACCGGCTCGCCCACCCGATCACCTCGACCGGCTCGCCGGTCTGCTTCTCGACCTTCTCCCGGGCCTTGCGATAGAAGCCGTCGCCCCACGCCATGCCGGTGAACCTTAGCTCCGCTCCTCCAGCCAGTGCCATCGTCGCCACCAGGCGCACTCGGCCATGGCCGGATCGCCTTCACGCACACCGAGGTGGACGAGTCGTGCGAGGGCCGCGGCTTCGGCAGCCTGCTCGCGGCGACTGCGCTGGAAGACGCGCGCCGGGAGGGCCTCGAGGTCGCGCCGCTCTGTCCGTTCATCGCCCACTACATCAGGCGCCACCCCGAATACGCCGAGCTCGTCGCCTCGCGCTTCCGCAACCGCTGAGCTCCGTCACCATGCCCCTATGACCACCAGCACGGCCCTCATCGTCGCGGGAGCGTTTCTCGCCAGCGCCGTCGAGATGGTCGAGGCGGTGACGATCGTGATCGGCGTCGGCGTGGTGCGCGGCTGGCGCTCGCCGCTGATCGGCGCCGGGGCGGCAACACTCGTCCTGGCGGCGCTCGTCGTCGCCCTCGGGCCGGCGCTGACGGTCGTGCCCATCCACGTGCTGCGGCTGGTGGTCGGCGCGCTGCTGCTCGCCTTCGGATTGCAGTGGCTGCGGAAGGCGGTCCTGCGCGCAGGCGGGGCGATGGCCCAGCGCGACGAGGCCGTGGCCTTCCGCCGCGAGCAAGAGGAGGCCGCCGCCGCCGGCTCGGAGGAGCGGGCCGGCCTCGACTGGTACGCGTTCACCGTCTCCTTTAAGGGCGTCCTGCTCGAGGGCCTCGAGGTCGTGTTCATCGTGATCTCCTTCGGGAGCGCGCAGGGGAAGCTCGGCCTCGCCGCCGCCGGAGCGGCCGCCGCGGTCGTGGTCGTCGTCCTGGCCGGCGTGCTCGTCCGCGGCCCGCTCGAGCGGGTGCCCGAGAACACGCTCAAGTACGCGGTCGGCCTGTTGCTGACGAGCTTCGGCTGCTTCTGGGCCGCCGAGGGCGCAGGGGTCGACTGGCCCGGCGACGAGCTGTCGCTGCCGGTGCTGATCGCCTTTATGTGGGTCGTCTCGTTCCTGCTCGTGCAGGCGCTGCGCCGCCGGCCCGTCCCGGTCCCGTCCGGAGCCGGGGCATGAGGTACGTCCGCGCGTTCGGCCTGTTCTGGTGGGACTTCATCGTCGGTGACGACTGGCGGGTCGCGGCGGGGATCGCGCTCGCGATCGGGCTGACGTCGCTGCTGACCCACACGGGCGTCAACGCGTGGTGGCTGCTGCCCGTCGCGGTGGCGTTCCTGCTCGCCGGTGCGGTCTGGCGCCCACGCAAGTCTCGCGGCGTACCCTGAGCCGATGGGCATGTTCTTCCACTCGGCCGACGGGTCGCCCGAGCGGGCCGCCGACCCGGCCGTGCGCCGCGCGAACCTGCGCCGCATCGGCGCGGCTCTTCGCGCCGTACAAGCTGCGGCTCAGCGGCGTCCTCGCTGCTGATCGTCGTCTCGGCCGGCGCTCGGCGTCCTGCCGGCCTTCCTGCTCAGGCGCGTCCTCGAGGCGATCCGGCGAACGACACGACGCGCGCTGTCGTTCAACGCCGGCCGGGATGATCGCGATCGCGATCGTGACCGGCGTGCTCGGCGTCTTCCAGACGCTGCTCTCGAACCAGGTCGGCCAGCGCGTGATGCACGACCTGCGCGCCGCCGTCTTCCGCCACCTGCAGCGCCTGTCGCTCGCGTTCTTCACGCGCACGCGCACCGGCGAGGTGCAGTCGCGGATCTCGAACGACATCGGCGGCGTCCAGAACGTCGTCACGAACACCGCGACGTCGATCGCCTCGAACGTGACGACGGTCGCCGCGACGATGATCGGCATGCTCCTGCTGAGCTGGCAGCTGGCGCTGTTCGCGTTCGCGCTGATCCCGCTCTTCGCCTTCCTGACGCGGCGCGTCGGGCAACGAGCGCCGCCGGATCGCGAAGACGACGCAGGAGACGCTCGCCGACATCTCGAGCCTCGTGCAGGAGTCGCTCTCGGTCTCCGGGATCCTGCTCGGCAAGACGATGGGGCGCGGGGGCGAGCTCGCCGACCGCTTCGAGTCGCGACTCGCTGCGGCTCGCCGACCTCGAGGTGCGGCAGCGGATGGCCGGCCGCTGGGTGATGGCGTCGATCCAGACGAGCTTCGCGGTCATGCCCGCCGCGGTCTACTGGTTCGGCGGGCTCGCTGCTGGCCGGCGGCTCGCACGCGCTCTCGATCGCGACGCTCGTCGCGTTCACGACCCTGCAGACGCGGCTGTTCTTCCCGGTCGGCTCGCTGCTCGGCGTCGGCCTCGACGTGCAGACGTCGCTCGCGCTCTTCGACCGGATCTTCGAGTACCTCGACCAGCCGGTCGACATCGAGGAGAAGCCGGACGCGCTCGCGGTCGGCCGGCCCGGCGACGTCGTCTTCGACCACGTCTGGTTCCGCTACGGCGACGGACTGGACGCTCCAGGACGTCTCGTTCACGGTGCCGGCCGGCACGACGACCGCGCTCGTCGGCGAGACCGGCTCGGGCAAGACGACGCTCGGCTACCTCGTCGCGCGCCTCTACGACGTCAACCGCGGCAGCGTCTCGATCGGCGGCGTCGACGTCCGCGACCTGACGCTTCCAGGCGCTCTCCGACCTCGTCGGCGTCGTCTCGCAGGAGACGTACCTCTTCCACGAGTCGATCCGCGAGAACCTGCGCTTCGCCAAGCCGGACGCGACCGACGAGGAGATCGAAGCCGCCGCCGAGGCCGCGCGCATCCACCACGTGATCGCGGCGCTGCCGGACGGCTACGACACGATCGTCGGCGAGCGCGGCTACCGCTTCTCGGGCGGCGAGAAGCAGCGCATCGCGATCGCGCGCACGATCCTGCGCAACCCGCCGATCCTCGTCCTCGACGAGGCGACCTGCTCGCTCGACACCGAGACGGAGCGGCTCGTGCAGGAGGCGCTCGACCGGCTCTCCGAAGGCCGCACGACGATCGCGATCGCGCACCGGCTCTCGACCGTGCGCGACGCCGAACAGATCGTCGTGCTCGACCACGGCCGCGTGGTGGAGAAGGGCACGCACGACGAGCTGCTCATGGCCGGCGGGCGCTACACGGCGCTGGTCGCCCGCGACGCCGAGCTCGAGCCTGCGGTTCCGGTCTCCTAGCCGGCGGCGAGTCTCAGTGCGGCGCCTCTTGTCTTCTTCGGCGGCGGATAGACCGGAAGGTCATCGGGCTCGGCCTCGACGCGGACCTGTTCACGGTAGCGCCGACGCCAATTCGAGTCATGGCCGAAGGCCGGGCGCAGGTCCTCTTCGGCGAGCGGGATCACCGGCAGCTCGAGGCCGGCGTGTGCGCGGGCGCTTCCCCAGGGCCAGTCGAGCGGATCGGCGACGAGACCCGCCCTGACCGGGTTTCGTGCCAGGTAACGGCAGGCCGCGAGCAGCTGGCGGTCGCTCTCGATCTGGCCGGTGTAGGCGTGCGCTTTGAACAGGTGGGCCGAGCGTCCGCGACGGCGGTTGTGCCGCCGCGAGTACTCGGTGTGCAGGCGCTGCAGGGCAAGGGAGAGACGTGCATCGGGGATTCGCAGCAGCCCGTGGTAGTGGTTGCCCATCAGGACGTAGGAGAGCAGAGCGAGCTCGAAGCGCTCGCAGATCCGCGCGAGCAGGCCGAGGAAGTCGTAGCGGTCGTGATCGTCGAGAAAGAGGTGGCGCTCGTCGCTGCCGTGGCTTGTCAGGTGGTAGATGCCCGGTTGGAGAAGACGCGGTCGGCGTGGCACACGGCCGAGACTAGGCCGCGTGAGGCAGCCTGTTCGGCCCTCGCGCCTGAGCCGGCGTTGGTTCGTCGCACAGTCGCCACACTTAGCACTTGACAGAATCAGGTGTCGGACACCTTTTTTCGCTCTCGGCCACGCAAGCGTCACAGTCGCCTGCCCCAGCTTTCAGGAATGTGCCCCGGAATCGCGCTCTAAGATCGAGGGCGTGTCGCTGCCCGTGACGCTTCCCCTCATCGACCACTTGGCCCTGCGAGTACGTGACCTGAGGCGCAGCCGCGCCTTCTACGAGCAGGCTCTCGAGCCGTTCGGAGTGAAGGTAGTGGAGAGCTCGCAGGGGCCTGGGTTCGCCATCGAGGGCGGTGGAGATTTCTGGATCGGCGAAGGGGAACCCCCGGCCGCTCCCGTTCACGTGGCCTTCTCCGCAGCCGACCGAGCCACCGTTGACAAGTTCCACCGCGCCGCTGTCGAAGCCGGTGGCCGCGACAACGGCGCGCCGGGTCTTCGCCCGCATTACCACGCCGGGTATTACGCAGCGTTCGTCATTGACCCGGACGGGAACAACGTCGAAGCGGTCTTCCACGAGGACCGCCAACTGCCAGCCGAGTGATGCTCGCTTGGGCTCGCGTGCGGGAATGTCCCTAGAGCGTGTTGGGCTTGAGGGAAGCCGCCGTTTCCCCGACTAGGATGTGGTCATGAATCCCGTGAAGAAGCTGATGTCTTGGTGGCGAGGCCCCACCGACCCGGAGACGCTTGCCTCGGAGGAGGCTCAACGTCTGGAAGCGGCACGTCGCCAAACGATTCGAATCTCGCAGAACACCGTGGAGCAAACCGGCAGCTCCCTCCTCTCCGCCCCCACGCCGGACGTGCTCGATCCCGAACGCGAGGACGGCCACAACTCCCGTTGACGCTCCTCGCTGGCTCGGTAGGAGTGATGACGAGAAGAAGAGGTCGAAAGCGGTTGCTCGCCTGCGCGAGTGTTCCTGAATGGCCCTGAACGGGTGCCCTCGTCGACAGGACACCGCTGCGCACGATGCCCTGTCGACGCCTGGTGCCCGACTCTAGGCGTGGATCATCTCGTGGACAGGAAACTCCTTGATGTCGGGTGGCCCCTGCGGTTGGATTCCTGCGGCCGTCATTCCTTCCAGGACCCGAGGTGCGAAGGCGTCGAAATCGTCGCGGGACTCCCAGAAGTCGATGATTCCCCAGCCACCGTCGATCGGCCCAGACGCGTGGAAGAGGAGCCCTTTCGGTGGTGTGCGATCGGGGTTGGCGTGATCGTGAGCCTGGTCGAACTGCTCCTGAGTGACCCCTGGGAGCTTGATACGGATGCCGATAGCCATCCACAGCCTCTCTTTCGGTAGGGAGCCAGATGCTACGCCTCTGGCACCGGCTGCGGCGACCTGCGCCAAAGACTTCATGGCCGCGCAGGCACCAGGTCGCCCGCGTGGGCCAGCGTGCTCTCGCTTGATCCAGAGCCGCTCGTCGCCCGCAGAGCGCGAGCCGGCGGTTTCGGTCTCTTAGCTGGGCGGGAGCGGGGCGCAGCGCGGCTCGTGCTTCTCTGCGAGCTGGAGCAGTAGCGCGTGCAGCTGGTCGCGCTGGGCCTCGTTCAGCGGTGCGAGAAACTCGTCCTCGACCTGCTTCGAGAGCGCCCGCAGCTCCTTGAGCATGCGCTTGCCGTCCGCCGTGAGCTGGACGAGGTGGCGGCGGCGGTCGCCCGGATCGCGCTTGCGCTCGACCAGGCCTCGCTCCTCGAGCTCGTCGAGCAGCCCCACGAGCTGGCCGCGGTCGTAGCCGAGCGAGTCGGCGATCGCGCCCTGCGTCTCATGTGAGCCCTCGGCCGAGCGCGATCAGGACACCGAGGTGGTACGGGTGCAGGCCCGTCGCCTCGAAGGCGGCCATCGACTTGCCCTTGGCGGCGAAGCCGAGGCGCTTGAGGAGGAACATCGTCGACTCGACGAGCTCCACAGGGAGGCGGTCCGGGGAATGCGTGGGGACTTCGGTCGTTACGTTCATGTGAATAGAGTAGCGCACCCAACGGTTGTTGTGCTATAACGTTGAGTATAACAACGATTTATGGAGGTCAACTGGTGACGAACTCAATCGACAGCGACCGGCGCTGGAGCGCACTCGCCCTCATCGTCACGGCGCAGTTCATGGTCATCCTCGACGTCGCGATCGTGAACGTCGCGTTGCCCTCGATCAAGAACGACCTCGGTTTCTCGCAGGAGAGCCTGCAGTGGGTGATCTCCGCCTACGCGATCATCTTCGGCGGCGCGCTGCTGCTCGGCGGCCGGCTCGCCGACCTGCTCGGCCGGCGGCGGCTCTTCGTCGCCGGGCTGGCCCTGTTCGCCACAGCCTCGCTCCTCTGCGGCCTCGCCTGGTCGGAGGGCTCGCTGATCGCCTTCCGCGCGCTGCAGGGCCTCGGCGGTGCGCTGCTCGCACCTGCGGCGCTCTCGCTCCTGATGACGACGTTCGCCGAGGGCCGTGAGCGCAACCTCGCGCTCGGGATCTACGGCGCGGCCTCCGGGAGCGGCGCCGCGGTGGGCGTCCTGCTCGGCGGCGTGCTGACCTCGTACCTGAGCTGGTCCTGGATCTTCTTCATCAACGTGCCCGTCGCAGTCGCGGCGATCGCGCTGACGCCGGTACTGCTCCGCGAGAGCCGGGCCGACGGCGCGCACCGCCACTTCGACTTCCCGGGCGCCATCTCCGTCACCTCCGGCCTGATGCTGCTCGTCTACGCGACCTCCCGCGCGGCGATCCACGGCTGGGGCGCCCCGGCGACGCTGGCGCTCTTCGCCGGCGCCGCGGCGCTCATCCTCGCGTTCGTCGCGATCGAGCTCCGCTCGCCGTCGCCGCTGCTGCCGCTGCGGATCTTCCGCCTGCGCACGCTGACCGGCGCCAACGTGGCCATGGCGATCGTCGGCGGCGTCGCGTTCTCGGAGTTCTTCCTGCTGACGCTGTACCTGCAGAACGTCCTGCACTACTCGGCGGTCGAGACCGGTCTCGCCTTCGCCGCGTTCGCGCTGTCCGTGGTCGTGCTCTCGAACGTCGCGCAGGTGGTCGTCGGGCGCATCGGCGTGCGGCCGACCCTGACCGCTGGGCTCGTACTCTCGGCCGCATCGGTCGCCTACCTGACCCGCCTGCCGGTCGACGGGCACTACTTCAGCGACATCCTCCCGGCCTTCGTGCTCGGCGGCGCCGGCATGGGCCTCTCGTTCGTCCCCGTGACGATCGCGGGCCTGACCGGCGTGCAGGGTGCCGACGCCGGGGTCGCGTCGGGCCTGATCAACACCAGCCGCCAGGTCGGCGGCGCGATGGGCGTGGCCGCCGTGAGCGCGATCGCGGCGGCGTCGACGAACGGCTACCTGAGCGCCCACCCGGGGCTCGGCATCGCGAACGGCGCCGCGCTCGACCACGGCTTCCGCACCGGCCTCTACGTGCTCGTCGGGCTGCTGCTTGCCGGCGCGCTGATCGTGGTCGCCCTCATCCGGCCCTCGCCGGCTCCGGCCGTCCGTGCCGAGCCGGTCGACGGGGCGGTCGCGCTGGACGAGGCCGCCTAGCCGAGCAGAAGCCGCACGCGCCGGAGCCGTCCCGTCTCCGGCGAGGGTGTCGACGCGCGTGCCCGCTCGCCAAGATGGGCCTCGAGCCGCCAGAGGTTGTCGAGATGCTGGCTCGCCCAGAGCAGCATCAGCGCGGCTTTGACCGTTTCCTTGTCGCGACCGGCGGCCGCGCGGCGAATGCACGCCAGCAGGCGGCTGGTTCCCTCGGCGTCGCGGATGTGCGGCGGCGGCACCGGCCTGCCGTTCTCGAGCGAATAGCCGAGCGTGACGTACCACGACTGCAGCGCGTGTAGCTCGCGCTCGAGATTCTCGCCGCAGCTTTGAAGCCGCGTCCCGCCGTCCGCCATCAACCCGAGCGTCGAGAGCGACAGCGCCGCCCGGCGGACCCGCGAAGCACCCCCGACCAGGGCTCCGACGTCCTCCACGTCGTACGCGCCGGCGGAGCGCTCGGTCAGGTACTGCCGGAAGGCGTCGTCGAGGCGGTGGAGCGCGGCATCCGCGGACCGCGCCGCGCGGGCGGCTTCCTCGGAACCTCGCCCGTCGATCAGCTGCTGCGTCGTCGCCAGGACGTAATCGGCGCCGCGGATGTAGGCGGCGGCAAGATCCGCGCGCAGCAGCGCACCGGCGCCCCGCGGCCAGAAGAGCAGGCCGACCCCGAGGCTGATCGCGAAGCCGATCGCGACGTCCTCGACCCGGACGACGCCGACCCGCCAGCCGACCGGCTGGATGATGTTGAAGAGCACGAACAGGACGACGGTGAAGCCCGCCTGTCCGGCCGCGAAGGAGATCGCCCTGGGCGCGTAGGCGGCGAGCAGGATCGCAACGGGGAGTACTGCCCAGAGCACCGCCTCGTGCGTGCCGATCGCGATCACCAGCAGGGCGCCGATGACGATCCCTACGGCCGTCCCGGCGAGCGCGCTGACGACCGACCAGCCGGTTCCGAGCGCGTTCGACCGCAGCACCGAGAGCGTGCCGAGCACGACCCAGAAGCCGTGCTGGAGCCCGGTGCGCTGGGCGATGAACACGCCGATCGCGAGGCCGGCGGCTCCGCGCACGCTGTTCTGGAACCAGACCGAGCGCGGGCTGGCGTGCTCGAGCGCGAGCTGCTCGGTCGTCTCGAGAGCCGCCCGCGCCGTCTGGGGGTGCGCGACGTCGCTCCGGTCGAGCTCCGGGGCCTCCGCGCCCGTCGCGAGCAGCGCGTAGCCGGCGACTTGCCTCGCCGAGTAGGTCACCGCGCGGATCCGGAACGGCGACTCCAGCGCCTTCGGCGCCTCGCCCTCAGGCGTGTCGGCGGGCAGCTCGGGGAGCCGCCGCACGAGCGCCTGGGCAACCGCGTCCCGGGCCGAGTCGAGCCGGGTGAAGTCCAGCGGCTCCTGCCGGCCCTCGAGCCGCCGCGCGCTTGCGCGGAGCAGGGCCGCGGCGGCAGCCAGCGCCTCCTCGTCCTCGGCGCAGACGAGGTCGAGAGCGGGCAGCTCGTCGGACGGCGCGAGGAACGAGAGGAGCCAGTCAAGCTCGTCGGGGAGCGAGGCGAGCGCCGCCATCGGGCCGACCGGGCCCGTCGGGCGGTGCTGGGTTCCCTGGAGGCGCCGGCCGAGCCCGTCGACCGCTTCGCGGGCACCGGTCGCCCGTTCGGACTGCTCGTCGCGGCCGGCCTCCAGGAGCTCGGCCACCGACGACAACGTCGAGGCGGCGGCCAGCCGGAGGTCGGCCCGGCGGCGAGGTGGCCAGAGAAGCATCACAGCGCAGATGCCGGCGCCGGCCGCGATCGCCCAGCCCTCGAGCCGGTCCGGGATCGCCGAGCTCGGCGCCGGCAGCGTCACCGGCAGGACGAAGGTCAGCAGCGCCCCGGTCGAGGCTGCGGCGAAATACCCGTTGATCGCTCCGGACAACAGCGTCACGAAGCCGACGACCGCCATCGCCCCGGCCGCCAGCCACTCGTTGCGCGAGCAGAGCGTCCCGAGGGTGATGAAGAGAGCGCCGACGGCCGCCAGCCCGAGGTAGGCGAGCAGCCGCGTCCGGGGCGGGCCGCCGAAGTCGACGAGAACGAGCAGCGCGAACGACCCGAAGGCCGCGACCAGGGACGTCTGCGGCTGCTGGATCACCTTGTCCGTCAGCGCGAACACCGCGGGCATGACGATCGCGGCCCGAGCGGCGCTCTTCAGCGCTGCGAGATCAGCCACAGCGGGCGATCATACGCCCGCCCTAAACGCCGAGCGCCAAGGCCTCTTCGCCGTGCATCGCGGCGTCGAGGCCTTCCTCCGCTTCGACGCCGACTCGGACCGGCGTGATCAGGTCGATCACCTTCAGCATCGCGTAGGTGAAGCCGAACGCGTGGCCGAGCAGCCGATTCCGGCCGCGACCTGCTTGCCGAAGAACGCCGCCGAGCCGTGCACCAGGCCCTGCGCGCCGCCCGGGTTGACGGCGGTGCCGGCGAACACCATCTAGCCGCCGTGTCTCGGAGGGAGAATGGAGCCGAGACGACAGAAGGCCCGCAAACGCGGGCCTTCCGGCGTCCTCGAATCGTCTCGAGCTGTTACGCCCGGACGAAACCGTTCTTGTGCGCGATCACTTTGCCGTCGGTGATCTTCGGCGGATTCGGTAGTGCCGTCTCGAGCTTCTCGTCGCGCACCCAGGTGGCTGCGACGCGAGTCGACTCGTCGGCGTGTGTCGAGGTGTCGAAGAAGCCGATCGAGCTCATGACGCCGTTGCCGGCCTCGATGAGGTAGTAGCCCTCGAAGCCCGGCAACTTGCTCAGGCTGGGAAGGAGGCTCTCGTCGACCTTCTTGATCAGCTCGTCGGTGCGAGCCTGGTCGACACCCTCGTAGCGTCTGACGGTGGCATACATCTGATGCTCCTAACTGTCACGGTGCTGGATGGAGAACCGGCTCTTTAGTCCTCCTGGTGCACTCAGGCCCGATCTGACAGTCGAAGAGGGAATCTCGGAGCCTCGACGGCTTCCGTGTGGGTGACCTTGCGCACCACGCACTCTAGCAGCTTTCTTGACAACGTAGATTTATGGAGCTACGTTTCTCCACGTTATCGATGTAGGAGGCAGGGCGGATGTGCCCATTCTCGGTCACTCTGGAGCACGTTCCGGATCGGGAGCTCGGCCCACTGCTGGTCCAGCTTGGACGGGCGGGTTTCCACGATCCGATCATCAAGCCGGCCGGCTCGTCCGAGAAGGGGGCTGCCTCGACCGGCAGATCGACGGCCGATCTTCCGGACGACTGGCAGCTCCTGCAGGAGCGGGAGAGGCAGTCGTATCAGTGGCCGGACAGCCGCGAGCACTACTCGCGCTACCGCGTCTTCATCGGCACGACGCATGCCGAGGGCGCGGTGCACATCGGTCTCGGCGAGGCGATTCGCGAGAACAAGTGGGGGCGCGACCGAAAGTACGTCGTCGCCTTCCTGAGCAGTGGATCGCCGCAGCAGCCACTGGCCGAGTTCGTCGCGGCTGACGACTACGACGAGACACGCCAGCTCGTGGCGGTCGTCCGCGGGAGCGACGGGGGCCGGCGGATGTACGGCGCCGGTGACGCACTCCCTCTCGTCTACAAGGAACGTTTCCGGACCCAGATGTACAGCGAGCGGGTCGTCTATCCGGGCGTCTGGAACAAGGTCGTCGTCGTGGCCGGCGAGGGCGACGACGCGACGATGCTCAACCACGCGCTGATCCAGGGACGGCGGCGCTACCGAAGGTAAGGCGCACAGGCCGGCAACCAGCCGCGCCTGAGTGACGTGTCGCGAGGAGTACGATCGGATCGTGGCGGAGGATTCGACGCAAGCTCCGACCTCGGCGCGTGGTCCCAAGGCCTGCTACGTCGTCCACGATCGCGGCAGCGCCGAGATGCAGTTCAGCCGGGAGTCGGCCGCGGAGCTGCTTGCGCGCGAGGGGTTCTTCTGGCTCGACCTCGACCAGCCGGACGCGGACGACTTCGACATCCTGCGCGAGGTCTTCGGATTCCACCCGCTCGCGGTCGAGGACTCCGAGCACTTCGACCAGCGGGCGAAGATCGAGGACTACGACGACTTCGTCTTCCTCGTCGTCTACGGCGCCTCACCGGACGACGACCGCCTGGTCGAGGTGCACTGCTTCTACTCCGAGCGCTTCCTCGTCACCGTGCACGAAGACGACTGCCCCGCCTTCGCGGAGATCCGGCGGCGCTACCAGAAGCGCGACGAGGCGATCGACCGTCCCTCGCTGCTGCTCTACCGGATTGTCGACGGGCTCGTCGACAGCTTCTTCCCGATCCTGGCCGACTTCGACGACCGGATCGACGAGCTCGAGAACGCGATCTTCCTGCATGCCGATGACCGGCAGTTGCAGGAGATCTTCCAGATGAAGCGCCTGCTCGTGGGGATGCGCAAGGCGGTGAGCCCGCAGCGCGACGCGTTCGCGGGCCTGATGGGCGGAGTCGCCGAGCTGCCGGGGCTGGTGGAGGGCGACGAGCGCTACTTCCGAGACGTCTACGACCACCTGATCCGGATCAGCGACCTGATCGACAGCTACCGCGACCTGCTGACCAGCGCGATGGACGTGTACCTCTCGACGGTCTCGAATCGGCTCAATGCGGTCATGAAGCAGCTGGCGGTGATCGCGACCATCTTCCTGCCCCTGGCCTGGCTGACCGGCTTCTTCGGCCAGAACTTCGGCTACCTGGTCAGGAGCATCGGGAGCTGGGAGGCGTTCGTCGGGGTCGGCGTCGGCACCGAGCTCGTGGCGCTCGTGATCCTCCTGGTCATGTTCAGGCGGCGAGGGTGGTTCTGAGCTGAACACTCAGCACTGGAATTTGTAACGGTCGGCACAAATCTCGGGTATGCTGGGTGAGCGCATAGACCTAGCGCGGAAGCCGCCGAGGCTCCGAACCTTCGAACCTCCTCTTCGACTGCCACACCGGGCCTGAGTGCCGAGAGTGCCCGTCGGGTGCTCTTGCCTCAATCGTCGAGAGGAGCGAGAAGATGAGTCAAGTCACAGAACCCCGCGAGGCCGAGGGCGTCGCCGAAGCGCGCGCGCAGCGGAAGCTGACGACGAGCGTCGGCACAACGCTGGCTCCGCGGAGCAAGCCGAGCAACGGCAAGTGGAGCACGTGGAGGGAGCGACTCGGAGCCGGCAAGGCGAAAGCGTGAGGGGGCGCCGGAAGACCCTCGCTTCCTGAAAGCCGGATTACTCCGCGCGGCGCATGGCCCTGTACACGGCGTCCCAATGGGAGGAGCCTCCTCCAGGGCGTGGGCTGTCGTCTCGACGGCGGTCTCGAGACGCTCGATCACCGATTCGACGTCCTTTGAGACGCCTCTCGGTGTAGATGATCGCTCCCGCCGTGCAGGAACGTCGTCACGCCCGCGCCGCGGGCTCGGCGACGCCCTGAAGATCGTCCTGGAGAAGGGTGTGGAGGAGCTGGGCAGCGTTCGAGCCCTCTCCAACTGCGGAGGCCACCCTCTTGATCGATCCGTGCCGCGCGTCTCCGGCCGCCAGAACACCGGGCATGCTCGTCTCGAATGAGAGCGGGGGTCGTTCGAGCGGCCAATCGCGGCGGCCCGCGAGCGCGTGGCCGGTGAGGATGAATCCCTCTTCGTCCGTCGCAAGCTCGGTCGGTAGCCAGTCGGTGTGCGGCTGCGCGCCGATCAGAACGAACAGCGCGTCGGCGCTGACGGTGGTTTCGCTCCCGGTTCCGAGCTCGCGGAGCACGAGCTCCTGCAGACGACCGTCTCCGCCTCCCCCGACCACGGCCGTATCGGTGAGGACGACGATCTTCGGTGTCGCCTGGACTGCTCGAACGAGATACTGCGACATCCCGGCGTCGAGCGTTTTCGCGCGCACGACGAGCGTGACGGCCCGGGCGAACCGGGTGAAGTGCAATGCCGCCTGGCCGGCGGAGTTTCCGCCGCCGGTGACGTAGACCTCCTTGCCGCGCAACCCGGGCGCCTCGGAGGCCGGACCGCCGTAGAAGACGCCGGCCCCGCTCAGAGCCTCGAGAGAGGCGACGTCCAGGCGCCGGTAGCTCGCGCCCGTCGCGAGAATGATCGCTCGCGCGTAGACGCGCCGATCGTCTGCGAGCGTGATTTCCAGCCCCCGCCGCGACCTGTTCAGGGCGGTAGCTCGATGCATGAACACGAACTGGGCGCCGAAGCCGAGCGCCTGTTCGTAGGCCTGCTCGGCAAGCCTGCTGCCACTGACGCCCTTGGCGAAGCCGAGGTAATTCCGAATGTGGGGGCTGGACCTGGCCTTCCCCCCGATACCGCCCTCGTCGACGACGAGCGTGCTCAACCCTTCCGATGCGCTGTACACCGCTGCGGACAAACCTGTAGGCCCTGCCCCGACGATGACGACGTCGAAGGCGTCTGCCTCGAGGTCGGCGGGGGCGCCGGCGGCCTCGGCGATCTCGGCGTCAGACGGATCACACAGGACCCGCCCGTCCGGGAGCGCCATGAGCGGGAAGGCCGCCTCCTCGCCTGCCCTGGCGACCAACTCGCTGCCCTTGTCCGAGTCCGCCAGCCAGAAGGCGTGTGGGACGGCGCACTGCTCGAGCACGGTTCGCAGCTGGTAGGCACGGCCCGACCACTCCTCCCCGACGACGTGGACCGTTTGCGGAACGGTCCGTCGATCACTCGCCCATTCGAGCAGGAAGCTCGACACCGCCCCGTGGAACACCTCGTCCGGTGCTCCCCTCGGCGAGACGACGTAATGGTCGATACGGCCGAGTGTCGTCAGCTCTCGAATCGCGTCAGCCGTCGCCGGGTTCGGCCAGGAGCCGAATGGGACCAGCAGCGCCCGCTTCGCGTGAGGCTGGAGACGGCGTACTCGATCGAGCAGCAGCCCGCCGCCACCCGCGGCCGACTCCCCGACCAGTACGAGCGCCACTTCCGTGCCCTGTTCCGCCAGCTCGGTCAACCCGCGCAGCGCCTCGTCGACGTCGCCGAGGCACGTGACCTGGTAGTGACTGCCGTAGCGCTGGACGAGCTGAGTCTCGACCTCGCGGAGAAGGTCGCGATCCTCCTCCACCGCCAGCAGGACGGGCAGCGCCATCATGTGGAACCCTAGCCGCCTGGACGTTTGCGATCATCGATCACGGCACCGGAATCCGAAATCATGGAGGCACGCGATGAGCGAGGGCGGCGAGCCCAGTCGGATAGAGACCTTCCTCTACGACGCCGACGGGAACCGCACCGAGGACGAGAGCCTCGCGGTGCGGGGAGAGATCGTGGAGCTCGATGCCGAGGGGCGCGTCCTGGCGCGGCGGCCACGCGATCTCGACTGGCAGGTCGACCCGAAATCGCTCGAAGGCGACGAGGGCGAGCTCGCGACCCGCCCGGGCCACGAAGAGCGCTGACGCGGCCCGAGACAGGCAGGCGTGACGAGAGACCTGCAGTTCCGGATCCTCGGCGGCCTGCACCGCCGTGTCTATCGACTGACCGGCGGGAAGGTCGGCGGGCAGATCGCCAACATGCCGGTCCTGCTTCTCACCACGACCGGACGCAAGAGCGGCAGGCCTCGCACCCAGCCTCTCGCCTACACACGAGCCGGCGAAGGCTACGCGGTAATCGCGTCCAAAGGCGGAGCAGCTCGACACCCGCTCTGGTACCTGAACCTCCGCGCAGACCCGCTCGCAGAGGTGACAGTCGGACGCGTCACGCAGAAGGTGCGGGCACGCGAGGCCGAAGGCGAGGAGCGTGACCGACTGTGGCGACAGCTCGCGGATGTCTATTCCGGGTACGACAGATACGCGCGGAAGACGAGCCGGCGGATCCCGGTCATCGTGCTCGAGCCGGCTCGATAGTCGCCGCTCGTCAGATACATCTACAGGCGACCGTGCGATTGAGGGGTAGTGGCCGACGACTCCGGAGCTAGCCGCTATGGCGGCAGAAGCGATGCGTCGCTCCTGCTCGACTCCGGTGAGGATCCGACCGCCTTCTCCGAGCTGTACGTGCGCCATGTCGAGGCGGTCTACCGCTGGTTCTGCCGGCGGCTCGAGTGGGCCGCGAGCGATCTCGCGGCGGAGACCTTTGCCCGCGCCTGGCTCGGCCGAGGCCGCTTTCGAGACGAGCGGGACGGCTCCGCCTTGCCGTGGCTGCTCGGAATCGCCGCGAACGTCCTCGCCGACACCATCCGCCGCAACCGCATCGAGACGCGGGCGCGCGAACACCTCGGCCTGCCGCTCGACCTCGCGAGCGAGGACGGCTACGCCGCGGTCGAAGAGCGGCTCTCGCCACGCGTCGCGCTGAGGCGCGGCCTCGGCTCGCTGCCCGCACATGAGCGGGACGCGCTCGAGCTCCGAGTCGTCGACGAGCTCTCCTACGCGCAGGTCGCGAAGCGGCTCGCGATCCGCCCGGCTGCCGCGCGGCTCCGCGTCTCGCGGGCTCTGCGCCGGCTCGCTCTCTCCGTCCCAGAGGAGGACCTATGAACGGCATTCCCGCCAGTCTCGCCGGCTATCGGCAGGCGCTCGAAGAGGCGATCCGCCGCGACCTCGACGCCGGTCGGACGCGTCGCCGGCCGCTCGTGCCGCGCCGTTGTCGCGATCGCCTCCTCGGTCTGCGGTCGAAGAAGTGCAGCCGCTCGGTCGATGACCGGCCGCGGGCGCCTCGGTCGGCCGGACGTGAAGATCCCGTAGTGGTTCCGGCGGTCGGCTGAGGCCACCCTTCTTCGCGCGGGCGCCGACCCTCGGAGGGCCGCATCGTCCTTCGCATCGTTCACCCCTGCTCTCGCTTTGCCCTCGAGAAGCACGAGCTCGCGAGACGAGGCTGCCACGCGGCGCCTAGCTGCGGGCGGGGATCGACCGGCTGGACGCTAGGGCGCCGGGCCGAGAGCGACGCTGTCCTGGCTCAGCGCGGCCAGTGCGATCGGGACCCAGCCGCTGTCCCATCGGTGCGGCATCGGCGTTGGCGTCTCCGTCGTGTGCTCGATTCCCTGAGCCGTCAGCAGGGCGTCGTAATCCGACATGTCCGTCTGGAAGGCGTCGTAGCCGCCGATCCAGATCCGATTGGTGCCGACGAACGGCGGCTCGTGAGCCTGCGACGAATATCGGCGTCAGCCGGTAGTTGGCCTGGAAATTCGCGTCGGTTCCGTACGCGCTCGCAGAGCTGGAGCCGAACTGGTCGTAGCTCGACATGTCGGCCGGGAAGTCCCACGACGCCGCGAGCGTGAAGACGTCGGGGTGCTTGAGGATCAGATCCTGTCCTCCGATGCCCGATTTCGAGAACCCGATCAGCCAGTTCTGCTCGTGTCCGGACTCGACCAAGCTTCTGCTCCACCCACGGCACGAGGTCGTTCGTCATGAACGTCTCGTAGCGGACGTTCGAGTCGATCGGGTTGTCCGCGTACCACGGCTCGATCGCGAACGACGGCTCGACGATCGTCAGGTTGTACTGATCCTGCGGCGTCGAGGGCTCCGCAGCGTGTCGAGGCCGTCGCCGTAGGTCGCTGCCCGAGCCCCGCCTCGACCGGGAGCACGTAGAGGAAGTTGTGAGGCACGCCCGCGGCCGGGTGCGTTGGCGCGAGCACCCTCAGCACCTGCTGCCGTAGCCGTCGTCGGCGGAGGTGACGTCGTACGTCGCGACGCCGTTCGCGTCGGTGCCCCGATAGGTGACGCTGAAGCTCGGCGTTGCCGGTGCCGGCGGTCGCGGTCGTGCCGTTGCCGCTCCAGTTGTCGGCCTGGGCCTGGCCGTAGGTCATGATCGCGGGCGCGCCGACGGTGAGGCTGGTGTCGGTCGCGATGATGCGGCGGACGCCATCCTGCGAACCTGATCGTCGATCCGGTGGCGGTCACCGTGAGGGTCGTGCCGGCGGGCAGTGGGGCGGTGTCGACGCTGTTTCCGAGCTGGGTCCAGGTGCCGGCGATCCGCTTGTAGAGGCGGAGCTGTGGACTGCCGCTGTTCCAGAAGTAGATCCCGAGGTACGTGTCCTGACCGGCGTTCCGCGCGCGGACGGCCGGCCCGACCCACTGGCCGCCGCTGAGCTGGGTCGGCGTGAGCTCGATCTGCGACGACTGGTCGCCGCCGTAGCTCTCGGCGATGCGGATGTCGCCGGCGATCCCGCTCGTGCCGACCACCGGCTGCGCGGCGATCGAGAGCGCGCCGTCGCTCATCGCGGCCCAGTTCGACCCGAGCGAGCCGTCGGGGCGATTGAAGTCGTCGGCGGCCCTGCCGGCCGACGCTTCCGCCGCGTCAGGTGACGGCGACGTTCGTGACGTCGGCGGAGTCGATGGTGCCGGTGCCGTTGGCGACGCTGCAGGTCTGGCCGCTCGGGTTGCTCTTGACGGTGACGGCGTAGGCGGCGCCGGCGTCGAGCTTGGTCGCGAAGGTGAAGGCGCCGCTGGCGGTCAGCGTCAGGTCGTCGCCGCCGTTGTCCTGGAGCACGACCGTCCCGGAGAGCCCGGAGACGGTGCCGCCGACGGAGTAGGTGCTCGGAGTGCGGGTGCCGTCTCCGCTCCAGTTGTCGGCCGTCGCCTGGCCGTAGGTCATGATCCCGGGCGCGCCGCCGGTGATGCTGCTGTCGGTCGCGACGATGCGGGTGACGCCATCCTGCAGGAACGTGATCGTCGAGCCCACGGCGCTCACCTGGAGCTTCGTGCCGGCGGGCAGCGGCCCCGAGGCGTACGAGCTGCCGAGCTGTGTCCAGGTGCCGGCGTTCCGCTTGTAGAGCCGCAGCTGCGGGCTGCCGTTGTTCCAGAAGTAGATCCCGAGGTACGTGTCCTGGCCGCCGTTCCGCGCGCGGACGGCCGGGCCGACCCATTGCCCGCCCGACAGCTGCGTCGGCGTGAGCTCGACCTGGGACGACTGGTCGCTGCTGTACGTCTCCGCGATCCGGATGTCGCCTGCGGTTGCGCTCGTGCCGACGACCGCCTGCGAGGCGATCGAGAGCGCGCCGTCGCTCATCGGGGCCCAGTTCGACCCGAGCGAGCCGTCGGGGCGATTGAAGTCGTCGGCGCCCCCCGAGCCGACGCTTCCGCCGCAGGTGACGGCGACGTTCGTGACGTCGGCGGAGTCGATGGTGCCGGTGCCGTTGGCGACGCTGCAGGTCTGGCCGCTCGGGTTGCTCTTGACGGTGACGGCGTAGGCGGCGCCGCCGGCGAGCTTGGTCGCGAAGCTGAAGGCGCCGTTGGCGGTCAGCGTCAGGTCGTCGCCGCCGTTGTCCTGGAGCACGACCGTCCCGGAGAGCCCGGAGACGCTGCCGCCGACGGAGTACGTCGGGCTCGCGGCGCAGGTGACGGCGACGTTCGTGACGTCGGCGGAGTTGATGGTGCCGCTGCCGTTGGCGACGCTGCAGGTCTGGCCGCTGGGGTTGCTCTTGACGGTGACGCCGTAGGCGGCGCCGCCGGCGAGCTTGGTCGCGAAGCTGAAGGCGCCGTTGGCGGTCAGCGTCAGGTCGTCGCCGCCGTTGTCCTGGAGCACGACCGTCCCGGAGAGCCCGGAGACGCTGCCGCCGACGGAGTACGTCGGGCTCGCGGCGCAGGTGACGGCGACGTTCGTGACGTCGGCGGAGTCGATGGTGCCGCTGCCGTTGGCGACGCTGCAGGTCTGGCCGCTCGGGTTGCTCTTGACGGTGACGGCGTAGGCGGCGCCGCCGGCGAGCTTGGTCGCGAAGCTGAAGGCGCCGTTGGCGGTCAGCGTCAGGTCGTCGCCGCCGTTGTCCTGGAGCACGACCGTCCCGGAGAGCCCGGAGACGCTGCCGCCGACGGAGTACGTCGAGCTCGAGCTGCCGGTCGCGCCGGCACCCACCCAGTTGTCGGCCTTGGCCTTGCCGAACGCAATGATCCCGGGCGCGCCGCCGGTGACGCTGGCGTCGGTCGCGACGACCCTCTCCACCCCGTTCTGGAGCAGCGAGATGCGGGTGCCGACGGCGACCACCTGGAGCGCCGTCCCGGATGCGAGCGCGCCCGAGCTGTACGAGTTGCCGAGTTGTGTCCAGGTGCCGGCGTTCCGCTTGTAGAGACGGAGCTGCGGGCTGCCGTTGTTCCAGAAGTACATGCCGAGGTAGCCGTTCTGCCCGGCGCTCTGCATCCGGACCGCGGGCCCGATCCACTGCCCGCCCGTGAGCTGGGCCGACGTGAGCTGGACCTGGGACGACTGATCGCTGCCATAGGCCTCCGCCACGCGGATGGCGCCGGCCGTGGCGTTCGTGCCGACGACAGCCTTGGCCGAGATCGACAGTGCCCCGTCTGAAATCGCCGTCCAGCCGGCGCCGAGACCGCCGTTCGCGCGGTTGAAGTTGTCACTTCCGCCCGTCGCGAGCGGCGTGCTGCAGGTGACGGCGACGTTCGTGACGTCGGCGGAGTTGATGGTGCCGCTGCCGTTGGCGACGCTGCAGGTCTGGCCGCTCGGGTTGCTCTTGACGGTGACGGCGTAGGCGGCGCCGCCGGCGAGCTTGGTCGCGAAGCTGAAGGCGCCGTTGGCGGTCAGCGTCAGGTCGTCGCCGCCGTTGTCCTGGAGCACGACCGTCCCGGAGAGCCCGGAGACGCTGCCGCCGACGGAGTAGGTGGGCGCGGATCCGCCGCCGCCGCCGCCGGTCCAGTTGTCGGCGGTCGCCTGGCCGTAGGTCATGATCCCGGGCGCGCCGCCGCCGATGCTGGTGTCGGTGGCGGTGATGCGTGTGACGCCATCTTGGAGGAAGGAGATGGTCGAGCCGACGGCGCTCAGCTGCAGCGTCGTCCCCGCGGCCAGCGCGCCGGAGCTGTACGAGCTGCCGAGCTGAACCCAGGTGCCGGCGCTGCGCTTGTACAGCCGCAGCTGTGGGCTCCCGCTGTTCCAGAAGTAGATGCCGAGGTAGGTGTCCTGGCCGTCGTTCTGGGTGCGCACAGAGGGCCCCACCCACTGGCCGCCCGACAGCTGCGTCGAGGTGAGCTGGACCTGCGAGGACTGGTCGCTGCCATACGTCTCCGCAATTCGGACGTCCCCGGCGGTCGCGCTCGTGCCGACCACCGCCTGCGAGGAGATCGAGAGCGCCCCGTCACTGACGGCGCCCCAGCCCGCCCCTAACGACCCGTCGGCGCGATTGAAGTCGTCCGACGGCGCCGTCGCGGACGCAGCCTGGACAGACAGGATCAGAGGAATCACCGCGACGAGGGCGAGCGCCCGCAGCGCCGAGGCACCCCTCAGCCTGGAGCGCTTGGCGACATCGGGTCCGGACTCTCCTACGATTGGCAAGTCGACCTCCGTCGTGAAGTCCCCTGGATCTGTGAGGACTGCCCACCGCACGAGGCGCTTCGCAAGCCCGCCGGTAGCAAAGCCGCCTAGTACCGAAGGGACGCTACATCGATCCTCGCCGAATTACAGCTAGCCAGGCGGCTAGAGATCTCTACGAGAAGCGGACGTCGAGAGTGCTCGTGCGCTTCTCGGGCAGGACTGCTGCACCCCCGCGGTCCCGGTTTCGACGCGGTCAATGCGCGCGATTTGCGATTGCGACCGCCTCCAGCCGCGAGTGGGCCCCGACGGAGCGGAGCAGGCGCCGGACATGGTTGCGCACCGTCTCGGTGCTCAGCTGCAGCTCTTCGGCGATCTGGTTCGTCGATCGACCGCGCTCGAGCAGCTCGAGGACCTCCGCCTGACGCGGGGTGAGGTGCAAGTCCGGATGTAAGTGAGGCTCCTCGACCAGGTCTGAGACCTGTCCGAACACGCCGACCACATGCTCGCCGTGGTAGAGCGGTACCGAGCTCACCTCCACCGCGATCCGATCGCCGTCGGCGCCGATCAGCACGACCCCGGCGTCGGTGACCTGCGCCCCACCGACGATCTTTCGCGCGAACAGCTCACGCGCGCGCCTGGTCTCCTCGGGCGCGACGACAGAGGTGAATCGGCGGCCCCGAACATCGCCGACGAGGGCCTCGGCGGCCGGGTTCACCCAGCGGATGATCCCGCCGGCATCGATGAGGTAGCTCGGCACATTGACGTGCTCGAGCACCTCTTCGAGCCGCATGGACTGCAACGGCGAGACCACCGAACGATTCTAGGACGCCGGGCTTCGAGCGCGGCGTCCGTTCAGGGCTGCATTGAGCTCTGCGGATACGACCATCAGGCGGCCGACCAGCACCAGAGAGAAGAGGAGCGCGGTGGCGATCCCGAGTGCGCCGTAGGTGTCGGCCCGGTTCTCGACGAGGCGGGTCGTGATGTAGACGTTGAAGACGTTCACGAACAGCAGCCCGACGCCGAACAGCACCGCCCCGGGGAGGAGCCGCGGCCAGCGAACCTCGTCGTGAGGAAGTTGCGTGGAGACCGCGAGCCACGCGCCGCCGACGAGCACGAGGTAGACGAGCAACGCGGCGAGCCCGCCGAATTGATCTCCACGGCGGATCCAGCCCACGATCTCCACCGCCGCGAACTGGAGCAGCAGGGCCACTGCGAACACGCCGACTCCTCTCCGCGTGATGGGAACGCCGCGGCCCGAGCCGTGCCAGGCAATCGCATGCACTTTCGCGATCGCGCGGTAGAGGGTGACCGTCGCGTAGAGGACTGCCGGCACCATCAGCAGGAAGACGAGGCCACGGTGGCGGCCCGAGGCCGCCGAGCTGACCTCGGAAGCAATCAATCCGTGCAGGCCGGCGTCCTTGGCGACCTCGCTCGGGCTCTTGTCGACGCTTCCGGCGTAGAGCCCGAGCCCCGAGACGAGGAGGAGCGCGGTCGGGAGCAGGAAGACGAACAGCCGGTAGGCGAGCGCGCCGGCGAGCAGCCCTCCGCCGATCGACGAGTCGCGCTCGACGAGGCGGTAGGCCACGTCGACCGATTGGTGATCGGCGCGGGCTGCGTCGACGTGCCCTCGGAGAACTCGTGCCCGTTGCGTCCAGCGGGCGAGCCGGCCGGCGAGCGTCGGCTCGACCTCGATCTCGTCGACCGGCCTCGGCTCGAACGGATCGCGGGCATCGGCCACGGGTTGAATCCTAGGCCGAGCTACGTGGCGAGCTCGATCTCGGCCGGCAACTCGGTGAGGTCGCTCTCCGTCTCGAGCTCGGCACGGGTCCGCGCGTCGAAGTACACATACGCGGTGGTGAGCGCGACGAACGGCATCGCCACCGCGTAGACGACGCCGGCGACGACGTTGACCAGCCAGAACGGGGTGTCGGTAGTGAGGATCAGCAGCGCGCCGAGCAGCGGTCCCGCGACGACGACGAGTGCTCCGCCGGCGACGATCAGCGAGGCGACCTTGAGCCAATGCCTCCGCACGAGCCGGCCGCTCCGGCGCAAGGCACCGGTTGCCGAGAGCTTCTCGAGCTCGATGGCGGGAGCGATCAGCGCCCAGCGGCCGGCCAGCCACACCGCGATCGGGATCAGGAAGATCGAGCTCGCGAGCAGCGAGACGATGACGGACGCGACGAGGAGGGCGCCAAAGAGCGGCACGACGCTGTCGTAGGCCAGCCGGTACGCACCGAGGGGCCCGACCGAGCGGCCTTCGTCGATCTCGACGAGCGCCCGTGCGCAGGCGGCCTGAACGAGTCCCAGGCCGAGCAGCGTCAGCGCCGTCCCGATCGCGAGGACGAGAAGGGCGAGGAACCCGTTGTTCTCGCCGCCGGTCTGGACGCCGAGGATGTCGGTCGCATGGAGGACGAGCGCCTGCAAGAGCGTGATGAGCAGCGAGATCGGGATGACGACGAGACCGATCCCGACGAAGAGCGGGATCCGCTGGACGTACATCCGTGCCGACGCCGCCAGGATCTGGCCCCAGGCCCGCCGGTGGGCCAGGCGGAGCGGAGCGGCCGGCCGCCAGGTCGCCCGGGAGATCAGGATGACCACCAGGAGGGCGAGTCCCGCCAGCACCAGGCCGAAGGCGACGGGCTTGTCGACGAGCCGAACCAGGGCTCTCGACCCGTGCGCGATCGCACCGCAGAAGAAGTCGGTCCCGCCGTTTCCGAAGGCACTCCCGCCGGGGACGGTGAAGCTGCGCGCGCGCCAACCTTCGGACCAGCGGATGGGCTCGGTCCACTGCGTCTTGAGGTTCGGACCGGTCGGCCCGTTGAAGAACGCCGGCCGGCGTTCGCCCCAGCGCCCTTCGAACGCGATCCAGGGGAAGTCCGCCCGCGCCTGTGCGGAGTCGCTGGGGATCGTCTCCACGGCCGGGCGGATGTCGAACGTCGGCCCGCGCGTGTCGTCGCAGCCGACCCCCTCTGCGGCCGAGCTTCCGAGGTAGAGGGACTCGCCGTAGAAGTTCGCGTGCGACCCCGCCGCCGGGTGCACGACCGGGTGTGTGCCCCCGACGCGCTCCAGCTTCTCGTCGGTCCAGGCCGCCCGCTCCGCGCCCTCGTGCTGGCTGTACCCCACCTCGACCGGCGGATGCTCCAGCGCCTGGGCCGGCGTCGAGGCGTCGAAGACGAGCTGGATCATCTCCCAGTCGCCCTCGTGGAGGTTGTTCCAGTCGTTGAAGACGTAGAAGAGCCAGTACTGCAAGGCGAGCTTCCCCGGACGCTCGGGGTCAGCGGCGACGTGCGCGTAGACCGCAGGCGCCTGGCCCTCGACCAGCCGGCGTTCCCAGCGCAGGTAGTCGCAGCCCGGCTGGAGCGCATTCCCGGGGAAATCGAGGTGATACTCGAAGAGACCCCTGGAGAGGTCCTCGGCGGTGGGGCCGATCTTGACCAGGTCGCCGGAGCCCCACGGCCCGCGCAGCGCCACGGTGGGCTCGCCGAAGAGCAGGTTCACGTTGATCGGCAAGTACGGCTTGCCGGGTGCGCAGTTCGTGTGGGAGACGAGCCGCACCACCGGTGCATATCGCTCGGCGAGCGCCTTCTCCTGTGCCCGGTCGGCCGAGGCAGCCGGCGCGAGAACGACCGCCCCGAGGGCGAGCAGCGTCACGAATGCGAGGCGCGTCACGCTTCGGGTTTCGACGCGAACAGGTCCAATCCCGGCGGCGGGACGAGCGCATAGACGAACGGCTATCGGCCGAGTGGAGAGCTTCTCAACCTCGCAAGGTCCCGCCGCGGAACATGCGCTCCTGAGGGCTCACTGATACCGCAGTGCCTCCGCCGGATAGATCCGGGCAGCACGCCGCGCGGGGACGAACGTCGTCATGAGCGCGACGGCGTAGACGGCGACAAAGATGATCGCGAGTGTCAGCCACGGCACGGTGAACGCCATGTTCGACCAGCTCGGGGTGCGCCTCGAGTCGCTGATCACGTTGTAGGCGACGGCAAGACCGAGCGTGGTGCCGACCACGATCGAGGTGAGCGCGACGAACGACGACTCGAGCAGGAAGCTCGCCTGCACCATCCGCCGTCGGAAGCCGATCGCGCGCAGCACACCGATCTGCTGGCGGCGCTCGACGACCGCGCGCGCCGTGATCACGCCGAGCGCGGCGACGCCGACGATCAGGCCGAGACCCATGAAGCCGATGATCAGCCGGTCGAAGGTGAGGCTGGCGGAGACAGCGTCGGAGAGCAGCTTGCGGACCGAGTCGGCCTGCATGCCGTTGGCCAGGAAGGCCGACTCGAGCTTGCTCGCGGTCGCCTTCGGGTCGACGCCCTGCTGGAGGGCGAACAGGAAGGTCGTGGGGAGGACGCGCTTTCCGAACACGCGCGCCAGCGTCTCCTGCGACGTCCAGATGCCTGTCATGAGCTGCGGCGTCGCGTCGGAGAGGACCCCGATCACCTTGAGCGTCGTCTGCCTGCCTGTCTGCGGGTCACGAACCCGCACCTCCACCGGCGCGAAGCTCTTGTCCTCGAGATAGAAGCCGCGCAGCATGAACTTCGGCGGGCGGCGTGCCCCAGTTCGCCTTGCGGGGCACCATGTACTGGTCGACGACGGCGAGGTTCGGGTGCTCGCGCAGGGCGCGCCAGACCGCCGCCGGCGAGGTGTAGCCGCGCGCGAGGTCGGCCAGCCGGTAGGTCGTGTGCCTCAGGAAGACAGCGTCGACGCCGTGCACGACGTACGACTCCTCCTTCGCCTTCGTTCCGAGCTGGTGCGCCTTGACCGGGAGCGTCGAGAGGCTGGAGACGAGGCGGAAGTCGGCGGGGCTCACGCCGCGCGCGCGGGCGAGGGCCGCGCGCATGTCGACGATCGGCGCGCTGGGCGAGGAGGTCGCGCGCACGTCGAAGCCGCCGCCGAAGGCCTTCGCGTCGTTGAGCGCGTGGACGAACGAGCCGGTCGTAACCGAGCCGACGACGAGCGTGAAGACGACGAGCGTGAACATCGCGAGCGTGACGCCGGTGCGGAACAGGCTCCGCAGCGGATACGCCATCGCCATGCGGATGACCGGCGCCAGGCTCTTGACCCGGCCGGCGGTCGCGCCGACCGCACCGAGCAGGAGGTCGGCGTTGTAGACGATCGCCCAGGTCGCGCCGACCACGATCGCCAGGCCGCCGAGGATGAAGATCGAGAAGTTCACCTTCAGGTCGCCGAACAGCCAGCGGCTCATCGGGAGCACGAACCAGGCGACGAGCGCGAGCCCGGCGCCGGTGTGCACCGCTCGCTCCGGCGCACCGACTGCGAGCAGGACGGGGACCAGGCTGAGAATCGCCACCGAGACCCCGAGGCCGAGCGTGATCCCGTCCTGGGCGACGACGCCCGCTGTCGCGAGCAGCGCGCCGAGCACGATCCCGCCGATGCCGAGCAGCCAGCGCCTGCGGCTCGTCTTGGCGAACGGGTGGGTCGCGGAGTTGCGGATCGCGCTGACGATGTTCATCCGGCTGACGCGCCACGCCGAGAACGCGACGACGGCGAGCGTGAGCAACACGCCGATCGTGTAGCCGATGACCAGGCTCTCCGCCCCGACCGAGTACGAGATATGGAGGTCGGTGCTCGCGAAGGCGCTCGCCATCGCAATCACCATCGCGTAGGCGACGACCACCCCGAGCAGCACGCCGACCGCGGCCGCGACCAGGTCGTAGGCGAGCCCCTCGTAGAGAAACATCTGCACCAGGTGGCCTCGGCGCATGCCGACCGCGCGCGCGATGCCGAGCTCGCCGCGGCGCTCGGCTGCGAGCATGACGAAGATCAGGAAGATGAGCAGGATCCCGGCGGCGATCGAGAACGAGCCGAACGTCGTGAAGAGCGACATGAACGAGGCGCCGACCGTGTCGGCCGTCTTCAGGAGCGTCCTGCTTGGTCGTGTCGGTCTCGAGCCCGAGCGGCGAGACGGTCGGCTTCAGCAGCGCGACGACCGCCGCGCTCTGGCCCACGCCGCCGCGGTTGGCGACGAAGATCGCGCCGATCTGACCGGGCTTGCCGAGCAGCTTCTGCGCGGCGCCGAGCGGCATCAGCACCCCGGTCATCGGTCGCGGCTGCCCCTGCGTAGCGCACGACGGCGCGGACGCGAACGGTCGCGCTGGTCGTGCCGGTGAGGAGGCGGAGCCGTGTCGCCTGCCTTCGCGTCGAGCTTCTCGGCCCCCTTCGCGTTCAGGTAGATCTCGCCGGGGCGCAGATCGGCCGAGCGAGACGGTCGTCGCCGCCCGAGCGGATCGCGCCGAAGGCCCCCATCCGGGCCGGGTCGCTCGCGAACAGCGTCACGCGCGGCTCGGTCTGCCTGCTCGTCAGGTCCTGCACCGCGACCGGCTCGACGATCACCGGCGCGACGCCTGCGACGAGGCCGGAGCCTTCGGCGGCCTTCGCGACCCGGACGGCGTAGCTCTGCGGGAAGTAGCGCGTGCCGGTGCCGGAGCTCTCGGTTGCAAACTGGGCGCTCGATTCCCTTCGCCGCGACGACCTCGTCGGTCGGCCCGAGTGCCGAGATCGCGACCGAGCGGATCGTCTGGCTCATCGTGTCGCCGGTCGCCAGCGCCGCCGTGATGATCGCCGTCCCGAGCATCAGGCCGGCGACGATCAGCGCGGCGCGTCCCCGGCGGCGGCGACACGTTGCGCAGGCCGAGGCGCAGGAAGATCCGGTGGCGGAGCGGCGGAGCCGCCGATGACCGCGAGCGCGATGACGAGGAATGCTCCGAGGACGAGCGCGAGCGAGGCGACCGGGACGCCGAACAGCTTGCTCACGGCCACCGGCACGCGGGCGCCTCGGCGACGGCGACGTCGTAGGTCTCACGCCCGGGCTGCGTGCGCATCAGCGTCACGAACTTCGCCACCTGTGCGCGCCAGAGCCCGCTCGAGATCCCTGCCTCGGCCGCAGCCTCGTCGCGCCCAGAACGTCATCACGAGTGCCTTTCCCTCCGGGGTCGCCAGGACGTAGCAGCCCTCGTAGCCGTCCTGGCCTCGTGCAGCTCGGGGAGCACCGATCTCCTCGAACCGCTGTACCGCCTTCGGGATGCTCATCCGGACCGCATCGATCTCGGCCAGCGTCACTCGCGCGACCATCTCGCCACCTCCAGCATCTCTTCGTCGACGATCTGCCCGTCCACCATCCGCACGATCCGGTCGGTCGAGCGGCCGACGGCGATGTCGTGCGTCACGATCAGGAAGGTCAGGCCGCGCTCGCGGTTCAGCTCGCGCATCAGCGCGACGATCTCCTCGGCGTTCTCGCTGTCGAGATCGCCGGTCGGCTCGTCGGCCCAGACGATCGCCGGCTCGTTGACGAGCGCGCGCGCGATCGTCACGCGCTGGCGCTGGCCGCCCGAGAGCTCGTCGGGCACGTGTGCGGCGCGCTCGGCGCAGCCCGACCATCTCGAGCGCCGCGAGGGCCTTGCGGCGCGCCTCCTTCGCCGGCGACGCGCGCGACGAGCAGCGGCAGCTCGACGTTCTCGACCGCCGTCAGCACGGGCATCAGGTTGTAGAACTGGAAGACGAAGCCCATCCGGCGCGCGCGGTAGTCGGTGCGCTCGTCGTCGGACATCGCGCCGAGCGCGACGCCTTCGATCAGCACCTCGCCGCCGTCGATCCGGTCGAGACCGGAGAGGCAGTTGAGCAGCGTCGTCTTCCCGGATCCGCTCGGGCCCATGATCGCGACCATCTCGCCGCGCGGGACCGAGAAGCTGACGTCGCGGAGCGCCTGGACCTGGACCGTGCCCGTGTCGTAGCGCTTGTCGACAGCCCTGGCCTCGACGATCGGTGCCGGAGCTGCGGGCTTCGGCGGGCGTTCCAGCAGCTTCGGCCGCGGCTCTGCGAGCACCGTCATCGCGATCTCCTCTCGCTTGCTCCCCCGGATCCTCGCGCGGGCCCCGGCCCGCGGCATCCGGAGCTCCGCTCATTGGCTGTCCGTAGTTCTCCGCGCGCGAAAATGGGGTGCGCGCGGATTCGCCCCAGAGCTGTGCCTTGCACCCTTGGGGAGCGATGGTTGCACGAGCAGTCGAACAGGCAGGTCAGCGCTTGCAGGACCTCCGGCGGGAGGAGTGGGAGGACGGTGCAGTCGCAGCTGCGGCCTTCGTGCTTGCGGTCGCCGCTGCGTCTCTTTTTCCCGCTCTCGCGCTGCCGTTCCTCTTCGGCGGACTGGTTCTCGCCTGGCGCGCCGTCCTCGCCGGCTGGCGACGCTGGGATCTCGTCGATCGGCTACTCGCCGAGCGTGATGCGTACGCGATCCCGGAAGTGCGCGCGCGCGCAGAACAGGAGGCGACCATGGCCAACCGACGCTCGCTCAGTCGCGCGATCCGGGCGCGCCTCGAGCCGGCCGAGAACCCGCGGATCGCGGCCAACGCCGTCCCGCTTGCAGCGCTCGCCGAGGAACTGGCCGACCCGCAGCTCGAGCTCGATCCCGCCTGCGCCGCCGCCTGCTCCCGGCTCCTGACGGACGAGGTCACGAGCCCGCTCCTCAACTCCGCGCTGCCCGCCGATGAGGTCAGGTCGCGGCTCGTGCGGATCCGCTCCGGCTTCTGCCCACGGGGTTAGCCAGAAGGGCAGCGCGGAGATGAGCGCCAACGGAGCAACGGCGGTCGCCCGAGACTCACCCGCCGACGCGCGCGAGGACCCGGCGCAGCTCTTCCGGGAGCTGCGCAGCTCGCCGAGAGGACTGACGACTCGCGAGGCGTCCAGGCGGCTCGAGGCCTACGGTCCCAATGAGCTGCAGCGCCGCGGCGGCGTCACGTGGCCGAAGCAGGTCCTGGCGCAGCTGACCCACCCCCTCGCGCTTCTTCTCTGGGTCGCCGCGGCGCTCGCGTTCGCCGTCGGCACCCCGATCATCGGTGCGGCGATCGTCGCGGTCGTTCTGCTGAACGCCGTCTTCGCCTTCGCGCAGGAACGGCAGGCCGAGCGCGCAATCGAGGCGCTGCGAACGTACCTGCCGGAGCGGGCGAGCGTCGTGCGCGACGAGCGGCCGCAGGAGGTCGAGGCGAGGGAGCTCGTGCCCGGCGACGTCCTTCTCCTCTCGGAAGGCGACCGCGTCTCGGCTGACGCGAGGCTGCTCGAAGGCGCCCTCGAGATCGACCTCTCGACGTTGACGGGCGAGTCGCAGCCGGTCTACAGATCCGCGGAGTTCGTCGACGAGACCGGGCCGGTCCTCGAGGCGCGCGACGTCGTCTTCAGCGGGTCGAGCTGCGTAGGCGGGGAGGCCAGGGCGCTCGTCGTCACGACCGGGATGCAGACCGAGCTCGGTCGCATCGCCGCATTGACCGAGCGCGTCAAGCCCGAGCCCAGCCCGCTCGAGCAGCAGGTCCGCCGGGTCGCCTGGCTGATCGCGCTGGTTGCCGTCCTCGCCGGGCTCGCGTTCGTCCCGATCGGGTACTTCGCCGCCGGTCTGCCGCTCAGGGACGCTGCGACCTTCGCGATCGGGCTGATCGTCGCCAACGTGCCGGAGGGCCTGCTGCCGACGATCACGCTCGCGCTGGCCGTCGGCGTCGCGACGCTCGCACGGCGCGGCGCACTCGTGAAGCGGCTGAGCGCCGTCGAGACTCTCGGCTCCGCAGGCGTGATCTGCACCGACAAGACAGGGACGCTTACCGAGAACCGGATGCGGGCGGTGCGTGTCTGGACGCCGCTGGGGGAGGTCGACCTCGAGGCCGGGAACGGCGACGGCAACCCTCTCCTGACGCTGCTCGGCCGGACGATCGCCTCGTGCTCGTCGGCGGAGCTCGCCGGCGAGCCGAACAAGTCACGTGGCGAGGCGACGGAGATCGGGATGCTCGAGACCGCGCGCGCCCTGGGCATCGACGTCGAGGTGCGGCGGCGCGAGCGCGCCCGGCGCAAGCTGTACCGCTTCGACCCGAAGCTCCGGCTGATGTCGACCGTGGACGAGCGGGCCGACGGCACGCTGACGGTCCACTCGAAGGGCGCTCCGGAAGAGGTGCTCGCCCGCTCCACCGCGATCGGTGGCCGGGAGAACCACCGCCCGATCACGGAGGCCGACCGGGCCGAGGTGCTGGAGGTGCTCGACTCGTACGCGAGACAGGGCCTGCGCGTGCTGGCCGTGGCCCGCAGGCGGCTCCCGGACGGCGCCGTGCCGCCCGAGCGCAGGGAGGACGCCGAGAGCGAGCTCTGCCTGCTCGGACTGGTGGCGCTGTTCGACCCGCCGCGCCCCGAGGTGGCCGAGGCCGTCGAGCGCTGCCACAAGGCCGGCATCCGGATCATCGTCATCACGGGCGACTACGGCCCGACGGCGGCCCAGATCGCGCGGCGTGTCGGCATCGCGCGCGACGGCGTCCGTGTCGTCACGGGCGAGGAGCTGGAGGCGATGAGCGAGGAGCAGCTCGAGGCGCTCCTTCGCGGCGGCGACGAGCTGATCTTCGCCCGCAGCTCGCCCGAGGCGAAGCTCCGGATCACGGATGCCCTGCAGGACGAGGGGCAGGTCGTGGCCATGACCGGCGACGGGGTCAACGACGCGCCCGCGCTGCGCCGGGCGGACATCGGCGTCGCGATGGGGCTCACCGGCACCGACGTTGCTCGCGAGGCGTCGACGATGGTGCTCACGGACGACAACTTCGCGACGATCGTCGCCGCGGTCGAAGCGGGGCGTCAGGTCTTCGACAACGTCCGAAAGTTCATCCTCTACATCTTCGCCCACGCGACTCCGGAGGTCGTTCCGTTTCTCGTCTTCGCGCTCTCCGGCGGCGCGATACCGCTGCCGATCACCGTGCTGCAGATCCTTGCGATCGACCTCGGCACCGAGATCCTCCCGGCGCTCGCGCTCGGTCGCGAGCCGCCGGAGCCGGGCTTGATGGAGCGGCGTCCGCGACCACGCTCGGAAGGCGTGATCAGAGGCTCGCTGCTCAGGCGTGCCTGGCTCTTCCTCGGGCTGATCGAGGCCGCCCTGGTCCTCTTCGGCTTCTTCTTCGTCCTCGTCGGCGCGGGCTGGCACCTGAACGACGTCGTCTCGGCCGGGCACCCGCTCCACAGCGCGTATCTGCGGGCGACCACGATGACGTTCGCCGGGATCGTCGCCTGTCAGATCGGCACGGCCGTCGCGGCGCGGACCGAGCGCGCGTCACTCCGCTCGGTCGGCTTCTTCACCAACCGCCTCCTGCTCTGGGGCATTGCCTCCGAGATCGTCTTCGCGGCAGCCGTGATCTTCGTTCCGGTGCTCCAGGACGTGTTCGGAACGGCTGCGCTGAAGCCCGTCGACCTCGCGGTGCTCGCGCCGTTCCCGGTGATCGTCTGGGGCGCCGACGAGCTGCGCCGCTTCGTCCTGCGCTCGCGGGGCTAAAGGCCCTCGGTGCCCGTGAAGAGCGCCCGCAGGTCGAGTGACGGCGCGTGGGTTCGCGCGGCCAGCGACACGTACTTGCGCGCGAGCGCGTCCTTGCCGCAGCCGAGGACCGTGCTGACCGACCCCAGCGCCTCCGCGAGTTGCGCCGGCTCGAGCCTGTCGAGCGCCCGGGCCCACGTCGCCTCCTCGAGAGCGTTGAAAGCGGTCTGTACCTCCTGGAGGTCGTATCCCGCGTCGAACCGCTCCACTGCGACCGTCTGGGCGTACTCGAGCATCGCCGTCAGATCGCGACGGGCCAGCCCCTCGACCAGGTGGTCGAACAGCGCCTCGAGTCGCCGGTTGACCTCCGGCTCGCCTGCCGATTGGTAGTGCCGCACAGGCATCCGGCCGAGCCCTGCCTGCGCGGCGTCGATGATCGCGCTGCGCTCGTTCTCGAGGAACTCAACCGTGTCCATATGCAAAGAACCCTACGGGGCGCCAATCATACGAGGGAGCCGGGAATCGGCGGGAAACCCGCAGGCCGATCCGGGTAGCACCCGATGCGGGCTCCCGAGGCCAGGAGAGACCATTCGGGCGACCCCTGAAGGGAGGTGAAATCATGACCACGATGCTCAAGTGGTCGCCCTTCGAGGAGCTCGACTCGATGGAGCGCCGAATGCGGCGGGTGTTCGAGGGGATCGGGTTCGCTCCGGTCCTGGTGCCCGCAGCCGACATCTACGAGACCGACGACGAGTTCGTGATGGAGCTCGAGGTTCCCGGCTACCAGGAGAAGGAGCTCGGGATCGAGGTCTTCGACCACACGGTCAGGGTGAAGGGCGAGCGCAAGGAGGCGAAGGAGGAGACGGAGAAGTCCTTCCACCTGCGCGAGCGGCTCGAGCGCAAGTTCGAGCGCCGCTTCGAGTTGCCGGTCGAGGCCGACACCGAGCATGTCCGCGCGAAGTTCGCGACGGGCGTGCTCGAGGTGCACGCGCCGAAGCTCGCGATCTCGAAGCCTCAGACGGTCGAGATCACCAAGGCGTGATCCCCGAGAGCCGGGGCGGCGGAGACAAACCCGTCGCCCTGGCTCTTTCGATTCATGATGGTGCATGGCGTTCTGGCTTGCCGTTTCGCTCGCGCTGGTGTTCTCGCTGACGAACGGGTTCCACGACGCGGCGAACGCGATCGCGACGCTTGTCGCCACGCGCGGCGCGCGGCCGGGGCAGGCGGTGCTGCTCTCTGCGATCTTCAACATGCTCGGCGCGCTGCTCGTCGGGACGGCCGTCGCGAGCACGATCGCCGGCATCGTGACCGTCTCGCCAGCGGACGCGGTCGCCGTGATCGGGTCCGGCACGCTCGCCGCGGTGCTCTGGAACCTGCTGACGTGGTGGCGAGGGTTGCCGTCCAGCTCGGGCCACGCGCTGGTCGGCGGGCTGGTCGGCGCCGCATTGGTCGAGGGTGGCCTCGACGCGATCAGCTGGGGCGGCCTGGACGGCTTGAAGCCGGTCGGTGTGTTCGGCGTTCTGATCGCGCTTGCAGTCTCGCCGCCGATCGGGTTCGCGCTCGGCTTCGGCGTCGTCCGTCTGGCCCGGCGGGCGCTCCGCCGGGCGACCCGGCGCGTGCGACGGCCGATCCGCGTCGGCGAGTGGGGGATGTCCGCCGCGCTCTCGTTCAGCCACGGCGCCAACGACGCGCAGAAGGCGATGGGGTTGATCGCGGCGCTGCTGCTTGCTACGGGCCGGCAATCCACGTTCGCGGTGCCGTTGTGGGTGAAGCTCGGCTGCGGCGCGGCGCTGACGCTCGGCACCGCGCTCGGCGGCTGGCGCATCGTGCGCACGATCGGCCGCCGCATCTTTCGGCTCGCGCCGATCGACGCGTTCTCCAGCCAGAGCGCCTCGACCGCGGTCATCCTGGCTGCGTCCTACCTGGGAGGCCCCGTCTCGACGACGCAGGTCGTCGCCTCCTCGGTCGTCGGCGTCGGCGGCGGCCGGCGTCGCTGGCGACACGTTCGCTGGCTCGTCGTCCGCTCGATCGCGTTCGCCTGGCTGCTGACGCTCCCCGCGACGGCAGCGCTCGGGGCGGTTAGCTTCGTCGTCTGGAGAGCGATCGGATGAGGCGACGGCGCACGCTGGTTCCTGCCGGAGAGCCCGGACGTGCTGGCCATGCTCCGGGACCAGACGGCGATCACGCTCGAGGGGATGGACGCGCTCGTCGCCTGGGCCGGCGGGGACGCAAGCGCGGTCGACCGCCTGCGCGACTGCGAGCACCGGGCGGACGATCGCAAGCGCGAGCTTCGCGAGGCGCTCGGCGTCGCCTTCACGACTCCGCTCGAGCCGGAGGACATCTTCGAGCTCTCGCGCGGGCTCGACCGAGTGCTGAACGGCGCCAAGAACGCCGTCCGCGAGGCGGAGGTGATGCAGACCGACCCTGACGCAGCGATGGCCGAGATGGCCACGGAGCTCGCGGAGGGAGCGCGGGAGCTCGCCGCTGCGCTCACCGCTCTCGGCCGGGACGCCGCCGTTCTCGCCACCGAGGCTGCCACGCGAGCGGCGAAGAGCCAGAGCCGGCTCGAGCACGTCTACCGGCGGGCGATGTCGGCGCTGATCGCGGTCGACGACCTGCGCCAGATCGCCGCGAAGCGGGAGCTCTACCGCCGGCTTGCCCGCATCGGCGACGACCTGCGCGAGGTCGCCGAGCGGGTCTGGTACTCGGTGCTCAAGGAGGGCTGAGCCCCTGCTCGAGCTCAGGGCCTGTTGGCCGGCCGGGGCCTTCGTCTCACCTTCGACCGGCTCGAGCCGGTCAGATAGGCCTGAGCCCGTGCCCAGGCCGCCAGCCGGTCCGCCCTCGCGACAAGGCGGCCGGCCCGATTGATGGGAGGTCTAAATGGCTGTCCCGACATGAGTGTTCTGGCTGCCTCCGGTCATTCGCCGCTCGCTGCGTCGACGATGTCCTTGATCTCGGCACGACTCAGCGTGATCAGGTCGACCGTCTTCAACCGCACCGACTCGTTGTGGGAGCCCGCCTCGAGCACGACGGAGTCGTGCTGGGCGAGTCGCCGGTCGAGCAGCACACGGTCGCCCGCGGGGACGCCGAAGGGCGGAACCGCGCCCAGCTCGTACATCGGGTAGGCGAGCACGAGCTCCTCTTCGCTCGCGAGCCGTGCGTTCTTGTCGCCGAGCAGCTCCCGGACCTTGTGTAGGTCGAGGCGTTCGGACGCGGGCACGACCGCGCGAACGTAGCGATCGCCGCTGGAAAGCACGATCGTCTTCGCCACGTCGTCGGGCGGCACGCCGATCGCCGTTGCCTCGTCACCGGCCGTCTCGGTGCGCCGGTGCTCGATCAGGTCGAAGTCGATCCGGGCGCGCTCGAGCTCTTCCTCCAGCTGACTTGTCAGCGTCATCGTCTACCTCCTCGTCTCGGCCGAACAGTCCCTGTGACCATAGGCAGCTCGCCACCACCCGGCATCCGGGCAGCCCACACGTGGCGTTGCGGGGAGTTACGGAACCGCGCGGGGCGGGTTGCTCAGGACTGGTGATCCCGATCGCGTCCCGAACCCTCGCCTCGTGCGTGCTCGCCGTCTGTCGATCCTTCCGCCAGGCGCTCGGCATTCGCGACGTTCGGCTCGAGCATCATCCGTGCGGCGCGCTCGTCGCTCTTCAGCGCGGTGAAGTCGCCTGACGAGACGCGCCGCTCGGCCGGCGTCTGGTGCCTGCGCTCGTCCTGACGCTCGCGGGCCTTGGCGCGCCTGCCCACGGTCAGACCAGCTCGGAGTGGACGCCGACGACGCCCGGGATCTCGCGGACAAGCGCCTCGAGGGCTCGAGCGTCGCGATCCTTCCCGATCCTGCCGCTGAGCGTGACTTCGCCGTCCTCGACCTCGACTCGCACGCTGTGCTTGTCCAGCCGCGCGCGCCGGAGGATCACATCGTCGCGAATCTCGGTCGCGATCTCGGCGTCGCTGCGGACGAATGCTCGGACGAGGTCGGCGCGGGTCACGATTCCGACGAGCTCGCCGTTCTCGACCACGGGCAGGCGGTTGACGCCTTTCTCGCTCATTCGCTGGGCGGCGAGGCTGACCGGGCTGTGCGCCGCGATCGTCAACGGCGGCGAGGTCATCGCCTCGCCGACGAGGCGGGCATCGACCTTCGACCGGTCGACCTCGACGTCGAAGCCGACCAGCCAGGCGAGCGGTCCCGGAACCTGCAGCCCGGACGCCTCTTTCTGGAGGATGTCGGTCTCGGAGACGACGCCCAGGACGTCGCCTTGGTTGTCGACGACAGGCAGGCCGGAGATCCGATGCTCGAGGAGCAGGTTCGCGGCCTGCTTGAGCGAGGCTCCGGGAGCCACCGTCACCACCTCGCGGGTCATGATGTCTTCGACGTTCATCCCTCCACCTCCCTGCCGGTCAGGGGTCGTGGATGAGGACCGGCTCATCGTATTCGGATCGCTCGACGTGCCGGATCGCGGCGTCGCTGCCCGGCGTGAAGACGCTCTCGTGACCGTCCTCCCACCGCACGCGGTAGTGCTCGTGCTCGGCCGTTCCGAGGACCTCGAGGATCTCACCGCTCCGGCTGGACTCGCCGAGCCGGTGCCCGTGAACGACGATCACATCGCCCACTTGTGCACGTGGGTTCTCCGTCATCGCAATCCCCTTTCCTGTGGTGTGCCACACCAGGATCGCGCTGGGACTGCGCGATGTCATCGGGGCTACCACTGACCCTGCGTCCGCGCTTTTCCGCGACGAGACAGCCTGGCTCTGGGTCTGCAGCGAACTGGTGTTTGCCCGCAGCCAGTGTCAGTGCGTCCGCGGATGATCGCGCCAATCGGTCGGTGCAGGATGCTCCTGGGAAGAGACGATGGGTTCGGGTAAGCGGATCTTGTTGCTGGCAGTCGCGGGGCTCCTGTCCGCCTCCGCCCTCCTCGCGATCGGCATCCTGCTCGTCGGCCACTTCGGGAGGACCGAGGGCCGGATTCTCGGCGACGACGGCTCTCCTCGCGGGCTACGGGCTGCTCGCGGTGCCCTCCACGATCCTGCTCGACCAGGGGCGCTCCAGACGTCTCGCGGTCGGGGGTCTCGCGCTTCCCGCCGTGGGCGCGTCGCTTGCCCTCGCCGCCGTGTGGACGAATAACCCGTCGGAAACTCTCGGCAAGGCGGTCGGCACCGTGACGGCGTTTGCGCTCGCATCGACGCAGGCGTCTGCGCTCGCCGCCGGCCGCCGCGAGCGCGACCCGACCTCGGTGCGGCGGCTGTACGTGTTCTCGTCCGCACTCGCGGCCATCGGCGCCGCGATGTTCACCGTCTTGCTCTGGGCGCAGATCGAGCGGGAGAGCTACGTCCGGCTGCTCGCGGCCCTCGTCGTGCTCGATCTTCTGCTCGTCGCGCTCCAACCGATCCTCGCCCGTGCCCGTCCGCTCGGCGCCCTCTACCGACTCCGGGTCGTCGTCGAGCCCGGCGAAACCGTGGTACTGGAGGTCGAGGCCCCCGATCTGGCCACCGCGGCCTCGAAGGCGATCCGCACGCTCGAAGGGGACGACCGGCAGGTCCTCGGCCTCGAGGTCGGCGAGCGAACCGCCGCGAGGTCAGCCGAGCGTCAGAGAGTTACTTCCGGCTCGATCAGGCCGTAGTGTCCGTCGTAGCGGCGGTAGAGGACGCTCCCGCGCCTCGTCTGGGGCTCGACGAAGAAGACGAACCGCTCGCCGCTCAGGCTCATGCGCTCGATCGCGTCCTCCAGCAGCAGCACCGGGGCGGACGTGAGACGGGCGAGCTCGATCACCCCGTCGGGGCTCCGGTAGACGAGATTCTCTTCGGCGGTCTCGGCATTCGTGAACAGGTGAAAGTCGTGGTCCAGCAGCTGCATCTCGAGCACGGCCTCCGCGGGCGTCGAGCCTGCGCGGGCGAACGTCTTGCGGCGTAGGAGCCGGCGCTCCTCGGGTGGCCGCGGGAAGTACTCGGGACGGGCAGCAGGCAGGCTGCCGTGGCGCCACTGGCCGGGCGGCTCGGCGCCGGTCTCGTGGCGGCGGGCGCGGTCGCGCTCTTCGAGGTCCTCGAGGTTGCGACGCAGCCGCCGCTCGAGCAGGTCGATCGCCTCGACCATCTGCTCGGCCGCGACGTGGGCGCGGACAGGGCGGCCGCCGACGTCGAGCGATGCCTTCGCGACCGCGGGGCGCTCGACAGCCGGATCGCCGTGGAGATGGAGCGTCATGCGGGCGTGGAGCACCGGTCGCGAGGCGTGCGTCGCGACTCCGCGCAGCACGTCCAGCGCGTGCCCCTTGACCTCTTCGCCGAGCGCTTCGTCCGCGACCAGGCTGATCGGAAACGCCTCTTCGGCCGCCGGCTCAGCCAAGCCGGGCGGCCCGGCAGCCGGGGGCGACGGCGCCATCTGCGCGCCTCTCTGGCGATCGTGTCGCGAACGGAAGCCGCGACCGTGCGGCCCGGACTCAGGCTCGCCCATCGTTCGCCGGGCACCGATCAGCCTCATCGGCTGCCGGAGCTCACCCGGCCGGATCCCCCAGAACCGTCTCCATCGAGGAGTCACCCGACCCATGTGCCCAGGGTCGCCGTTCGGGCCTCCCGCGGCATCGGGGTTAGCCCTTAGGTCGGATCAGTCCCGGCACGGATGACCAGAACCGTCGCGATCACGCCGCCCTGAAGGCAGGGCCTACGGCTGGTACTGCTGGTCGAGCGAGAGGACAGGGTTCGGATACTTGTCGCCGACGCGAACCCAGAAGCCGAACCCGCGGATTCCGCCGCCCATCAGAGCGCGGTGATTGGGGTTCTTGCCGTCGAAGAGCTGGGTCAGCTCGGAGACGCTGCTCCTCGCGCGTCCCGCTCCTCTCGTGATGATCGAAACCGGCGCGTTCGCGGCGACGACGTACGTCAGCAGTCGGTGGCCCTCATCGACGATGTAGTAGTCGTTGGGAACGCCCTGCCCTGGCGAGGTCGCCCCGTCCTCGACAGCCGCACCCTCCGCCGCGATTCCGGTGAGCCACCAGGCAGGATCGAAGCGCATCTCGAAGCGGCCGCTCTTCCGCGCCAGCGACTTGATGTGCCCGTAGAGCACCATCTGGCCGGCCGGCGCGGCCGGCGGCAGCTGCACGGAGCGCAACGGGAGTACTCCCGACGTCGAAGCGCTCGTGACAGTCGCGGTCTTCGTCACGGTCGTCCCGACGGTCTTCGTGACCGTCTTCGTGCTCCCGCACCCCGCCGCGACGCCGGCGACTGCAAGCACCAGCCCCGCCAGCAAGGCGAGCACGTACACACGCCATCTTCTCGATGCCGTATGCATGGAAATCACTTCCCTCGCCCCCGCCGCGGACGAACCAGCACTCGACCGCACCAAGGGCAGTCGACGACTCTAGTTTCCGGGTATCCAGGGCGGTGTGCATCGGGGTCGCCCCGCCGTTCGGTGCTTGGAACTACTGAGCCCCGTCGGGCCCGGGCAAGCGTCGCGCGGAAGGCGTTGCCTAGCCCTTGACGACGCCGATCGGCGTCAGTCGCACGACCCGGCGCGCCAGGCCGGCCCGCTCGACGACCTCGACGACCCGCTCGACGTCCTTGTAGGCGAAGGGAGCCTCTTCGGCGAGGCCTCTGTTCGAAGCGCAGCGGACGACGATCCCCTGCGCCTCGAGCTGGCGGCGGAGCTCGGCGCCGCCGACCTGCTTGCGGGCGCGGGTGCGCGACATCGCCCGGCCCGCGCCGTGGCAGGTCGTCCCGAAGGAGCGCTCCAGCGAGCCCGGCTCGCCGGCGAGGACGAAGCTCGCCGTGCCCATGCTGCCCGGGATGAAGACGGGCTGGCCTACGGCCCGGAAGTCCGTCGGAATCTCGCTCGAGCCGGCCGGGAAGGCTCGCGTCGCGCCCTTGCGGTGGACGAGGAGGTCGCGACCGCCGTAGCGCTCGACCTTGGCGACGTTGTGGGCCACGTCGTACACCTGCCGGGTCCCCTCGGCGATCTCCGGCCCGAGCACGCGCGCGATCGCCTCCCGGACGGCATGGGCCATCGCGTGCCGGTTGGCGAAGGCGAAGTTGGCCGCGGCTGCCATCGCGCCCAGATAGGCACGCCCTTCGGGAGAGGAGGCCGGGGCGCACGCGAGCTGTCGGTCGGGGAGGACGATCCCGTAGCGGGCGCGAACGGCGTCCATGGCGCGGACGTGGTCGGTGCAGACCTGGTGCCCGAGCCCGCGCGAGCCGGAGTGAATGAGGACCGTCAGCCCACCCTCGGCCAGGCCGAAGGCACGCGCCGCGTCTCCATCGAGGACGTCGTCGACCCGCTGTAGCTCGATGAAGTGGTTGCCCGAGCCGGCGGTGCCGAGCTGGCCGGCCCCGCGCTCGTGCGCGCGGTCGGAGACTGCCGCCGGGTCGGCACCTGCCAGGCAGCCCTGCGACTCGGTGCGCTCGACGTCGTCTTCGCAGCCGATGCCGCGGGCCACGAGCGCCCGCGGCCCTTCGTGCAGGACCACGTTCAGCTGCGACCGGGAGAGGCGCAGCGGGCCGTGCCTGCCGGTCCCCGCCGGGATCGCCCGCGAGAGCTCGTGCACGAACGGTTCCCGCCGCCTGTCCAGCTCCTCGGCCGAGAGCGGCAGCACGAGCAGGCGCACGCCGCAGTTGATGTCGTAGCCGACGCCACCGGGCGAGACGACGCCGTCCGGGAGCTCCATGGCCGCGACGCCGCCGACCGGAAAGCCGTAGCCCTGGTGGATGTCCGGCATCGCCAACGCCGCGCCGACGATCCCCGGCAGGGTCGCCACGTTCTGGAGCTGCTCGAGTGACTGGTCACCGACGATCGCGTCGAGCAGCTCGCGATCGGCGAAGACCCGCGCGGGCACGCGCATGTCCGGGCGCGTCTCGGCCGGGATCTCCCAGCAGGTCTCGTCCACGCGGACGAGCTCAGACGTCGAGGACGACACGGCCATGCCACCGACCTCCCTCCTGCTCGAGCGCGAGCTTGTTGAGCGTGACCGCCTTGACCAGGTGGCGCGGATGGTCGCGGCGACCTTCGACGGTTGCCTTCAGACGGCCGTCGGTGAGCTCGAACGAGGCGATTCGCTCGGGCACGAATCCCGCCATTTCGGCGAGGAAGACGAGCTCGTTCAGCCAGTCGACGAGCAGGAGCCCGTGGTCGGCGCCTGTGAGCTCGACCCTGTGAGAGACCGGAGCGCCCCCCGGGCCCGCGTCCACCAGATCGGCGAATGCCGCAAGTGCAGCCTCGAAGATGTCGGCCTCGCTCCCCGCGGCGAGCTCGACCTCGATTTCGCCGGTGTGCTCAACGAACCGATACGCCACGAAAGCAGCTTGCCGCCGGCGTGTTCGGGCGCCATCGGGGTGCTCACTGACCGCGAGCGAGGGGTTTCCGCAGGGTCGATGGACGAGGAGCTTCGTCTCCGGACTCGGTAGCTCCCCGCAACCGCCATCGGCAGGCTCCCCGATGCGGCGTTGGGAGCCGCGCACGACCATCGAAGCGAAGGAACCGATGGCAAGAAGTGCCGAGAGAGCCCGCCGCAAACCGCCGCGCGTCATGCGAGTCGGGAAGACGCGTCGCGACCACGAATCCGGCGCGTGGGCGAATCACCTGCAGAACAAGCAGCTACGCCGACTGAACGGCAGACCCTGGGGCACGGGCCCGGCGGAAGCGCACTCGGCCCGTACCGGGTTCCCCGGCTGAGCCGCCGCAGGCGACGATGGCCACCTCGACTCCCTGGCCCGCAGCGAAGGAGGCCAGGGCCGGACACCGCGCCTCGCTCCTGCCGCGCGGACGTAGCGACTTCCTGCGGCAGGTGGCGATCTGGCTCGGCTTCGTCGTCGCCTATCAGGTCGCGCGCGGCCTCGCCGACCGCGGAACGCCGGAAGCGCTCGCGAACGCCCGCCGCGTGATCCATGTCGAGCGGGACCTGCACGCGTTCTTCGAGCCGAACCTCCAGCGATGGGTCGTGGAGACGGGCGGGATGCTGGTCCACGCCGTCGACTGGACCTATTGGCTCTCGCAGCTCGCCGTCGTCGTGCTCGCCCTGCTCTGGATCTATCTCCGCCACAACTACGCGTACCTTCGGTTCCGGAACACGTTGATGGTCACCAACGCGATCGGGCTGGTCGGCTACGTCGCAATGCCCACCGCGCCGCCGTGGCTCTTTCCGCAGCTCGGCTTCGTGGACACGCTGGCACGGTCCGAGCTGGTCAACCACAAGACCGGGCTCGTCACGGCTCTGGCCAACCCGTACGCATCGATGCCGAGCCTGCACGCGGCCGACGCCCTGATCATCGGCGTCACCCTCGCCGCTGTTGCGCGGCGGCCCATTGCCAAGGTCTTGTTCCTCCTCTGGCCTGCCTGGGTCTGCTTCTCGCTGATCGCGACCGCCAACCACTTCTGGCTCGACATCGCGGCCGGCCTCGCGTGCGCGGCCGCTGGGGCCTGGACCGTCCGCCTCCTCGAGCGGCACGGCGTGGCCGGCGCTCGGTAGTTCGCCGAAGTGCGCGTCGGTGGCGTCGCCGATGCGCGTGACCACCAACGGCGGGAGGCTTGTCCCAGGGCAAAGAAAGGAGAGACGCTGGCCACCAGCACATCCGAGCGGTCGCCGGCCGTGGCCTCGACCAATGGGAACGCCGCGCGAGACGGCAAGGTGCGCGTCGCGCTCATCGGTGTCGGCAACTGCGCGAGCTCGCTCGTCCAGGGTGTCCACTTCTATCGAGATGCCGACCCGACGGAACTCGTCCCCGGCCTCATGCACGTCGATCTCGGCGGCTACCACGTCCACGACATCGAGTTCACCGCGGCGTTCGAGATCAACAAGACCAAGGTCGGCAAGGACCTTGCCGAGGCGATCTGGGCCGATCCGAACAACACGATCAGGTTCGCCGAGGTCCCGGAGCTCGGCGCCCGCGTCTGGCGGGGCATGACCCACGACGGCATCGGCAAGTACCTGGCGGACGTGATCGAGAAGGCACCCGGGCCGACCGACGACGTGACCGGAATCCTCCGGGACACGAACACCGATGTCGTCGTCAACTACCTGCCGGTCGGCTCCGAGCAGGCGACGAAGTGGTACGTCGAGCAAGTCCTGAACGCTGGCTGCGCGCTCGTGAACTGCATACCGGTCTTCATCGCGCGCGAGCCCTACTGGCAGAAGCGCTTCGAGGACCGCGGCCTGCCGGTGATCGGCGACGACGTCAAGTCGCAGGTCGGGGCGACGATCGTCCACCGCGTCCTGACCAGCCTCTATCGCGATCGCGGCGTCCGTCTCGACCGGACGCTGCAGCTCAACGTCGGCGGCAACACCGACTTCCTCAACATGCTCGAGCGTGAGCGGCTCGCTTCGAAGAAGATCTCGAAGACGGATGCCGTCGTCTCCATGCTCGACTACGAGCTCCCCGCGGGCGACGTCCACATCGGCCCTTCCGACCACATCCCGTGGCTGACCGACCGCAAGTGGGCGTACATCCGCCTCGAGGGCACGACGTTCGGCGAGGTTCCACTCAACGTCGAGCTCAAGCTCGAGGTCTGGGACTCACCCAACTCGGCCGGCATCGTCATCGACGCAGTCCGGCTCGCCAAGCTCGCGCTCGACAACGGCCTGGCCGGGGCGCTCGAGGGGCCGAGCTCGTATCTGATGAAGGCGCCTCCGAGACAGCTCCCGGACGACAAGGCCCGCGGAGCCGTCGAGGCGTTCATTCGCAAGAACGCACGCGCACCGAGCCGCGTCCGGTGAGCGCCGAGCTCGAGCTGATCACGGTCGGGATCGAGAAGCCCGAGGAGCTCAACCTGATCCTCGGCCAGGCGCACTTCATCAAGACCGTCGAAGACCTCTACGAGACCCTCGCCGGCAGCTCGCCGCACCTGCGCTTCGGGCTTGCCTTCTGCGAGTCGTCAGGGCCCAGGCTGGTGCGCCGGGCCGGCAACGACGAGGACCTGGTCGAGCTCGCCGTCCGCAACGCCCTGGCGATCGGAGCCGGCCATTCGTTCATCGTCTTCGTGCGCGAGGGCTATCCGGTCAACGTCTTGAACCAGGTCAAGCAGGTGCCGGAGGTCTGCACGATCTACTGCGCCACGGCGAACCCGGTCGAGGTCGTGCTCGCGCAGACTCCCCGCGGCCGGGCCATCCTGGGAGTGGTCGACGGCGGCTCGCCGCTTGGGGTCGAGGCCGAGGAGGACGTGACCGCCCGCCGCGACCTCTTGCGGCAGATCGGCTACAAGCTCTAGGCCGCGACGCCACGGCGTCCGCTGGGGTTCGAAGACGACGGGAGCGACGGGACTCGAACCCGCGACCTCCCGCGTGGCGTCTCGACGGGCACCTGCCGCGTGACGTAGTCGATCGCGAGCTCGGTCAGCGGCTGTCGGATCTGGCGCAGGGCCGGCACCACTCGGTCTGCCAGAGCTCGAGCATCAGGCGTGCCCGAAGCGGACGTCGGGAAGGAGCCGGCCGAGCCAGCGGGGCCGCGCCCAGGCCCAGCGCCCGAACACTCGCAACAGGGTGGGGATCAGGACGAGCCGCACCAGCATCGCGTCCAGCAAGACGGCGATCCCGAGGATGACGCCCATCTCCTTCGGCGGCAGCGGCCCCGAGAGCGCGAAGGTGAAGAAGACGGCGACCATCACGGCGGCGGCGGCGAAGATGACGCGGCCGGAGTGGGCGAGCCCGCCGATCACCGCCTCGCGCGGATCTCTTGACTTGTCGTAGTGCTCCTTCGCGCTCGAGAGCAGGAAGACGGTGTAGTCCATCGAGATCGCGAAGATCATCGCGAAGAAGAACACCGGCCCCCAGGCGTCGAGGAAGCCCTGCGACTGGAAGCCGAGCAGGCCGGCGCCGTGCCCGTTCTGGAAGATCAGCCGCGCGATCCCGAAGGCCGCACCGGTTGCGAGCAGGTTCGTCAGCACCCCGAGCGCGGCGATCAGCGGCGCCTGCAGCGCGACCAAGAGGAGCAGGAAGCCGAGCGCGAGCACGACGCCGATCACGAGCGGCGTCTTCGCTGCCAGCGCCCGCTCGAGGTCGTGATTCTCGGCCGCCGCGCCACCGACCAGCGCACCCGCCGGGAGCGCCGCGCGCAGGCGGTCGATCGTGCGCCCGGTTTGGGTGCTCGAGGCGTCGCTCGTTGGAATCGCCTGGACGAGCGCGAGCCCCTTTCCGCCCGGCTGCGCGGACAAGACGCGAGCGATGCCGGGATCGCGGCGGGCGGCGGCGGCGACGGCGGCTGCCTCGTGTTTGGGCGCCACGATCTGCACCGTGCCGGGCGCCCCGGCGCCGAAGGCCTGCTGCACCTGCCTGTAGCCGACCCTGGAGCCGTCGTGGCTGGGAACGACCTTGATCGAGGGCATGCCGGTCTTCAGCCCCAGAATCGGCAGCGCCAGCAACACGAGGATGAGCGTCGCGGCCGAGCCGTACAAGTGGGGGCGGCGCCAGAGCCGCTCGCCCCAGCGGGCGAAGCGGGCCGAGCGGTGCTCGCCCGAGTGCACCCACTTGAGCGCCAGCGCATCGATCCTCGGACCTAGCTTGGCCAGCACCGCCGGCAGCAGTGTCAGCGTCGCGGCGAGCACGAAGAGGACGCTGAGCATGATCCCGAGCGCCATCGAGCGGAAGGCGGGACTGGGGACGAGCATCACCGCCGAGAGCGAGATCAAGACGGTCAGTCCCGAGAAGAGGACGGCCTTGCCGGCGGTGTCCATCGTCACCGCGACCGCCTCGGGCGCGGAGAGCTTGGAGCCGAAGAAGGCGCCGCGGAAGCGGTGGACGACGAAGAGCGCGTAGTCGATCCCGAGCGCGAGCGCGAACATGAGCGCGAAGTTCATCGCCCAGATCGAGATCTCGAACCCGTGCGTCAGCAGCGTCAGCAGCCCGGCCGAGGCGACCAGGCCGACGATCGTCAGCAAGAGCGGCAGCCCGGCGGCGACGAGCGAGCCGAACGCCAGCACGAGGATCACCATCGTCACCGGCCAGGAGAAGAGCTCCGACTTCATCATCGCGCTGCGGTTCGCGTTGTTGAAGTCGCTCCACATCCCGGAGGCGCCGGTCAGCGAGACGCTGACGTCGGCGGCGCCGGCTGCCCTGAGCTTCGACTTGAGCGTGTCCGCCGCGGCGACCATCGCCGTCGCGTCTCCCTTCGCCCCTGCCATCACGAGCGCGGTGTGCCGGTCGGCGGAGATGCTCGAGCCGGCCCGCGGCTGCTGGACGGAGGCGACCTGCCGGTTGGCCTGCAGGATGCGCGTGACGCGAGCGATCGTCTGCCGGAACGCCGGCGCGGAGGCCGTCTCGTTCGACGAGTGGACGACGACCATCAGCGCCGAGCTGGAAAGCCCGGCGAAATTGGCTTGGATCAGCTTGCGCGCCTGCACCGACTCGGAGCCGTTCGCCTGCCAGCCCGCACCCGAGAGCGCCGTCTCGACCTTGGGCGCAAACACGCCGAAGGCGACCGCCACGATCGCCCAGGCGAGCGCGACCGCTCGCACGTGGCCGGCCGTCCAGCGGCCGAGCCGGCCGAGCGGGCCGACCGCCTCGGGATGCTCGGGCGCCGTCCGAGCCGCTTGCGCCGGGGCTGCGATCGTACTCATCGGCGGCACCCGGGCTCGAGCCCTGTCACCCGTTGTAGGAGCAGCGAGGCCGGGCAGGCGCCGACGCCGACGAACAGCCACTGGTTGAGCCCGACGAACGCCGTCAGCAGGAGGAACCAGGGGCTGACAAGGACGGAGAGGAGGACGCTCAGGAGCGTCATCGAGCCGGCGAGCGCGAACAGCACCCGCTCGAGCGGCCAGGCGGCGCGCATCATCGACCAACCCCGGCAACGAGCTCGTTGAGGGCGCGCAGCTGCTCCTGCACCGCGCCGCAGACCTGCTCGCAGAGCGCGAAGATGCCCTCGTCGGCGATCCGGTAGTAGACGTAGTTGCCGTCCTTGCGGCGGCCGAGCACGCCGGCGTCGCTCAGCACGGCCAGGTGCTTCGAGATGTTCTGCTGCGACGCGGCCAGCGCCTCGGAGAGCTCGCCGACGGTCGCCTCACCGTCGCGCAGACGGTCGAGCAGGCGGATGCGCATCGGCTCGCCGAGCACGCGGAAGCGGCGCGCGATCAACTCGGCAAGATCGTCCGGCAGTGGGTGGGGAAGTTTCATACAGTCACTCCCTTACTAAACGGATTAGTTGTATGGCTGTATAGCACATCCACCTCGAGACTGCGCAGGACCGCGGGAGGGCTCGTCCGCCCCGAGCGCGTGACCTCGACGACGCTTTGACAAATCGAAGATCTTCGATATATTCAAAGGTGTCAATATGTACGGACGCCGAGATGAGTGCTGTTGAGACACCTGTCACCTGTTGCGCTCCCCTCGGGGCGCGCTCGCTGGACGAGGCGGAGGCGCTGGCGACGGCGGAGCTGTTCAAGGCGCTGGGCGATCCGGCGCGGGTCCGGATCGTGAACCTGCTCGCGACGAGCGACGAGCCGGTCTGTGCCTGCGAGCTGTATGAACCGCTCGCCCTTTCGCAGCCGACCGTCTCGCATCATCTGAAGAAGCTCACCGACGCCGGCCTGCTCGAGCGTGAGCAGCGCGGCAAGTGGGCCTACTTCTCGTTGAAGCGCGCGGCGGTCGAGAAGCTGGCCGCGATCGCCGACCTGAAGGAGGTGTGCTGCTGATGTCCACGACTGCCGATGCGCTGCGCGAGGAGGTCCGCCGTCGTTACGCCGAGTCCGCGCGGGCGGTTACGGAGGGCGGCTGCGGTTGCGGCGGCGGCGAGTGCTGCACGGAGGGCGGAAGCGACGGGGCCGACTTCGTCGAGGCCTTCTACAACGCCGAGCAGCGAGGCGAGCTTCCCGATGCGGCCATGCTGGCGTCGCTCGGCTGCGGGAACCCGACCACGGTCGCCGAGCTGCACGAGGGCGAGGTCGTGCTCGACCTCGGCTCGGGCGGCGGGATCGACGTGATCCTCTCGGCAAAGCGCGTCGGTCCGACCGGCACCGCCTATGGGCTCGACATGACCGACCAGATGCTCGCGCTCGCGCAGCGCAACGCCCGCGACGCCGGCGTCACCAACGTCCACTTCCTGAAGGGCATGATCGAGCAGATCCCCCTGCCGGCGGACTCGGTCGACGTCGTGATCTCGAACTGCGTGATCAACCTCTCGGTCGATAAGCCGGCCGTCCTGACGGAGATCGCCCGGGTGCTGAAGCCGGGCGGCCGGGTCGGGGTGAGCGACATCGTCGCCGATGACCGGCTGAGCCCGGACGACCGGGCAGAGCGCGGCTCCTACGTCGGCTGCATCGCAGGCGCGCTCTCCGGGAGCGAGTACGTCGCCGGGCTCGAGGCGGCCGGCTTCGAGGACGTGAGCGTCGAGTTCACGCACGAGGTCGCCGATGGCATGCACGGAGCGATCGTCAAGGCGCGCAAGAGTGGGACGCAAACCTCGAAGCGGCTGCCGGCGATCGAGCCGGCCCGAACACCCGGCTGCTGTTAGCCGGACTGCACCCCGTCAGGACGTTCGTTCTGACTGTGGCCGAGCGCCGCGCCCGTGACTGCCTCCGCCGGCCCGTCTGCGCTGCGCGCACCTAGTCCGGAGTCGACCGTTGCCGGCAGGGCCTCGGTAGTTCTCCGCACGCGAAAGTGGGGCCGACGCGGATGCCGCCGACGCGGACGCGAGTGATCGTAGATCTGCGATCAACGATGAGCCCGGAATTTGGGCTCGAGGAGGCGAACCCGATGAACTGCTTCGAGTGCGCGAAGGTGAACGACACCGTCGCCGCGGCCGGTGTCTGCCGGCATTGCGGCGTCGGCCTCTGCCTCGACCACCTGATCGAGGCCCAGGAGTTCACGGTCGGCGGCACCCACTACGCCTGCGGGCACGACCTGCCCGCGACCAAGCCGCTTCGAGGCGTCCCGGCCGGCATCACCGCTGCAGCGCGTCATCACACGGCCGGCAGCGTCTCGTGACGCTGACGACCGAGCTCACGCTCGAGCAGCAGGTCGCGCTTCTGGCGAAAGCAATCGGCCATCCCGCCCGTGTGCGGATCATGCGGCTGCTGCTCGGCCGGGACGCCTGCTACTGCGGCCAGCTCGTCGACGAGCTGGCGCTCGCACAGGCGACCGTGTCACAGCACCTGAAGGTCCTCCGGGACGCCGGGCTGATCGTGGGCGAGATCGAGGGCCCACGCATCTGCTACTGGGCGAGCCGCGAACGGCTGGGCGAGCTGCACGAGCTCGTCGGCGACATCCTCGAGGAGGCGGTGGAGGTGGACACCATTGGCTGCGACTGAGACTGCGCGCCGACCGGCTACCGCACGTGCTCCAGAGCAAGCCGCCGTCCTGGCCAAGCTGTCGACGCTCGATCGCTTCCTGCCGCTCTGGATCGCGCTGGCGATGGCCGTCGGGCTCGGGCTCGGGCGGCTGATCCCGTCGCTCAACGACGGGCTCGACAGGCTCCAGGTGGGGACCGTGTCGCTGCCCATCGCCCTCGGCCTCCTACTGATGATGTATCCCGTGCTCGCGAAGGTCCGCTACGAGGAGCTCGGCCGGGTGAAGCACGACGACGTCTCAGACCGCGTCTTCTTCGGCTGGTCGCTCTTCCTCTCGTGGATCGTCGGCCCGCTGTTCATGTTCACGCTCGCCTGGCTCTTCCTCGCCGATCAGCCCGCCTACCGCACCGGCGTGATCATCGTCGGGCTCGCCCGCTGCATCGCGATGGTTCTGATCTGGAACGACATCGCGAGGGGCGACCGCGACCGCACCGCGCTGCTGGTCGTCTTCAACGCGCTCTTCCAGGTCGCCGCCTACTCGCTACTGGGCTACTTCTACCTGACCGTGCTACCCGGCTGGCTCGGCCTCGACACGCAGGGATTCGAGGTCGGCATCTGGGAGGTAGCGAAGACCGTGCTGATCTTCCTCGGCATCCCGCTTGCGGCCGGGTTCCTGACGCGCCGGATCGGACTGAAGCGCAAGGGCCGCGAATGGTACGAGACGCAGTTCCTGCCCCGAATCGGCCCGATCACGCTCTACGGTCTGCTCTTCACGATCGTCGTGCTGTTCGCGATCCAAGGTGAGAAGATCACGGCCGAACCGGTCGACGTCGCCCGAATCGCGCTGCCGCTCCTCTGTTACTTCGGCGTCATGTGGGTCGCCGGCTTTGTGATCGGCAAGCTGGTCGGCCTCCCGTATCCGCAGACGGCGAGCATGGGCTTCACCGTCGCATCGAATGACTTCGAGCTCGCGATCGCCGTGGCGGTCGGCGTCTTCGGCGCCACCTCCGGGGAGGCGCTCGCAGGCGTTGTCGGGCCGCTGATCGAGGTGCCGGTGCTGGTCGCCCTCGTCTACGTTGCGCTGTGGGCGCGGAGATTCTGGCGCGACGACCAGCGTCTCGTTCTGGCCGGCTCCCCCTGAGCATTCGGTCGCACGCCCGACGCGAGTGGGCTTATGCTCGCGTGAACAAGCGCCGGCCGGTGGTCGCGGCAAAGGAGGTGGGTGAGGTGGACTCTTCATCGCTCGGGCTGCGCCTCGCAGCGGAGGCATTGGGCACGTTTCTCTTCTTCTTCCTCGGCTTCAACGCGATCGCCGTTTCGGTGGACATCGGGGCCGGGGCAATCAGCAGTCTCGGGATCGCGTTCGCGTTCGGCCTGGGCCTCGCGCTTGCGATCACGGCGCTCGGACACGTCTCCGGGGGCCACTTCAACCCGGCCGTTTCCCTCGGGCTTGCCGCAGCCCGAAAGTTTCCGCCGAAGGAGGTAGTCCCTTATTGGGCTGCGCAGCTCGTCGGAGGGTTCGTGGCCGTTCTCGCCGTGGCCGCGGTGTACTCGGGGCGTGCGGTCGACTCGCTCGACACTGCTCCCGGAGCCGGCATCTCGAGCGGAGGCGCGCTCGTGCTCGAGCTGATTGCGACCGGCCTGTTCGTCATCGTGATCTGCACGGTCGCGACGGACGACCGTGCGCCATGGAAAGGCGTGATGGCGCCGCTGATGATCGGGCTCTTCATCTTCACGGCGGCCGATGCGATCGGCCCGGCCTCGGGCGGCTCGTTCAACCCGGCGAGGTCACTCGACCCCGTGATCTACAACTGGGACTTCGGCGACGTCTGGATCTACCTGGTCGGGCCGCTCGTCGGAGGCGTGATCGGAGGAGCGATCTGGGTGCTGTTCGGCCCGGCTCGCGGGGACGAACCGGAGACGATTCGTGCGACCGGCGGCGTACCGCAAAGCGACGCGGCGTCTGAGCGTCGCTGACGAGACCGATTCCGCAGACCGGATCGTCGCCGCCCTGAAGGCTCGAACGCATCCCCAAGTCGAGCTACTCCTGGTACCGAGACCTGATCGCGGCGAGCAGAGCCTAGGAGCCTTTGGCGGAATCTTGCTCGGCGTGCTGTGCGATCGGCGGCCATCAGTCCGGCTGGGCTCGATCGACCCGCTCATGACCTGATTGGTCGATCTCCGTCCACGTCGGCCGGTCATCCTTCTCCGGGATTACCGGCTTGAGCCGGCTTCTTGCGGCGATTTCAGCCTGATTCCCGCGCGGGATCTGCGCAGGGTGAAAAGAAGCCGGGGTCGTCATGTCAAATACATATGCCGATTTGCAGGACTTTCACGGGAGCGACGGGACTCGAACCCGCGACCTCCGGCGTGACAGGCCGCTTCAAGCAAGACGATCGTCGACGACGGCGAGGGGGTCGGCGCCCCCGAGTCGCTGTCCCTCGCCTATTCGGGGCGTCGGAGGTGCCCGCGGCCCGGGTTCGGCGGAGTCCGGTTACCGTCAGCGAATCGACACTGCTCCTGAGCTCGCATCCGCTGGTCTGACCGAGGCCGAGGCCGAAAGGCGCTTGGCGGCCCGTGGATCTCTCCCCCGCGAACGCTCGAGCCGTTCCTACGCCAGCATCGTTCGCGCCAACACGCTGACCGTTCCGAACGGGATCCTGTTCTTCTTCGGTGTGCTGACGCTCGCGTTCGGGTTGTGGCAGGACGCGCTCTTCCTCGGGATCCTGGTGTCGAACATCGGGATCGGCTCGTTCCAGGAGATCCGGTCCAAGCGCGCTCTCGATCGACTCGCCGCGCTGGTGGCGCCGGAGGCCATGGTCGTGCGCGAGGGGGTCGACCGACGCGTGCCGGTTGACCAGTTGGTGATCGGCGACCTCGTGCGCCTCGCGGCTGGAGATCAAGTGGTCGCCGACGGAACCGTGGTCTCGGCCGATGGACTGGCGCTGGACGAGGCGAACCTGACCGGGGAGTCCGAGCCTGTCGTGCGCGGAGCCGGCGAGCCGGTCTGGTCCGGGTCGTTCGTCGTCGAGGGCGCGGCGCTCTTCGAGGCGACGGCGGTCGGTCCGGAGAGTCGTGCGGCGCGCCTTGCTGCGACCGCGCGGACGTTTCGCCACCCGCGCTCGCCGCTCGAGCGCGCCAACGATCGACTGCTCCTCGTCTTGCTCGCCGGCGCGGTTCCGCTCACGATTGCGCTCACGGTCACCGCTCTGACTCGGGTCGACGCCGCGCATGCCCGCGTGCAGCTGCTGACGGCGGGAGTCGTGAACCTCGTCCCCGAGGGCCTGATCCTGCTGGTCAGCCTGACAGCGGCCGTGTCGGCGTTCAAGATCGCTCAGCGCGGCGTTCTTGCCCAGCAGCTGAATGCGGTCGAGTCCCTGGCCTCGGTGGACGTCGTCTGCACCGACAAGACCGGAACGCTGACCGAGCCGACGTTGCGGGTCGTCGGCGTGGTTCCGGCGGCCGGTGCAGACGAGCGGACACTCGCGTCCGCGCTCGCGAGCTACGCCGCCAAAGCCCCGTCTCGCAATTCGACGCTGCAGGCGATCGCCGATGCGCGGCTCGCCGATGTCGACGGGCGCGCGGTGGTCGGGCAGGTGCCGTTCTCCTCGCGGCGGCGCTGGAGCGCGCTCGACCTGAGCGACGTCCGGCTCGTGCTCGGCGCTCCGGAACGATTTGCCGCCATCGAGCCGCAGCTTGCGGAGCGGGCCCGCGAGGAGGCGGGCGCAGGGCGACGCGTTCTGGCCCTGGGGCAGACCGTCGGGCCGCTGCCACCGGCAGGCGCGAACCCGCAGTTCCCGGAGGGCGTACAGGCGCTCGGCCTGGTCGTCCTCGCCGAACGGCTGCGGCCGAACGCTGCCGAGACCGTTGCGTTCTTCGCCGGCGAGGGGGTCGACCTCAAGGTCCTTTCCGGTGACGCCCCGGCTACCGCGGGAGCTATCGCCCGCGACGCGGGGATCCCGGGCACGGCGCCGGCGCTCGACGGAGAGGCACTGCCCCCTCAGCCGGGAGCCCTGCGCGAGGCCGTGCTCGCCGCGCCCGCTGTCGGCCGAATCTCGCCGGAGGGAAAGCGTGCTGTCATCGCAGCGCTTGGCGAGGCCGGGCGGTACGTGGCGATGGTCGGCGACGGCGTGAACGACGTGCCCGCGCTCAAGGAGGCGCGCCTGGCGATCGCGCAAGGGTCGGGCGTCCAGATGGCGCGTTCGGTCGCCGATCTGGTGCTGGTTCGCTCCGACTTCGCGGTCGTGCCTGCGATGGTGGACGAGGGTCGCCAGATCCTGCGCAACATCCAGCGGGTGGCGCAGCTGTTCGTGACCAAGGCTGTCTTCACCGCTGTGCTCGGGCTGGCGGTCGCCGTCCCGACGGCGACCTTTCCGCTCCTGCCGCGGCAGTTCACGATCGCCTCCACGCTCACCATCGGCGTCCCCGCGTTCGTGCTCGCGCTCGCGCCGAGCTCCGGCCCCTGGCGGCCGGAGCGGTTCTTGCAGTCGGTCGCTCGCTTCGCGATACCGGCCGGGGCGGCGGTCGGGATCGGCATCACCGCTGGGTACATGCTGGCGCGCTACGGGTTCGATCTCAGCCTGATCCGCTCGCGAACGGTTGCGACGGGAATCGTCGTCGTCTGCGGGCTTGCGACCGTGCTGCGGCTCGAAGGCGGGCCCGGCCGCCGGCAGCTCGCGCTCGCTGGGCTGTGCGGAGCGATGGCGCTCCTGTTCGCGCTCGCGCTCTTCGTTCCGTTCCTCCGCGACTTCTACGAGCTATCGCCACCGACGACTGAGGCCATCGTTGCCTGGGCCGTCGGCGCTACCCTCGGCGTCGTGGGAATGCTCGCCGTCTCTCCGGCTCGTGCGCGTGTGATCTAGAGAACCCGTTGCGGTCGCCGGCGCTCGAGCTGTGATGGACGAGCTCGGTGCGCGGCCGATCGGGAAGCTCGTCGACGCCAAGCGGACGGACGTGGCGACGAAGCCGGTGTCGCCGAGCTCCCTTGAGCAGCTCGAGCCCTACGAGAGGCACGAGAGCGAGCGCGACCACGAGCAGCGCCTGCCACGCATCGAGCGACGTGGTCGCAAAGGCCGCGTGCGCCTGCGGGAGGAAGACGAGTCCGGCGATGAGACCGACGGAGGCGGCCACGCTCAGGTTGAGCCAGCGGTTCGGCGGCAGGCGCCAGGCGGGGGTCGACGGCGCGCGCATGCCGTAGACCAGCGCGAGCTCGGAGAGCGCCAGCGTCGAGAACGCCATCGTCTGCGTAACGCCGCCGCCGAGGCCACGCCCGATGCCGAAGGCGGCGAAGGTGGCGCCGCCGACCAGGATCCCGACGAAGAACAGCACGCGCCAGGTGCGGCGGTCGAAGAGAGCGGAGCCGCTGCGGGGCGGCGAGCTCATCGTCTCGCCGCTGGTCGGGTCGCCCGCCAGCGCAAGCGCCGGCAGCCCGTCGGTGACCAGGTTGACGAGCAGCACCTGGATGACCGCAAGCGGCGCGCCGAGCCCGGCGCCGATCGCAACCGCAAAGACGAGTACCTCGCCGAAGTTGGCGGAAAGCAGGAAGGCGACGAACTTGCGGATGTTGTCGCCGATCCGGCGGCCTTCCGCGACCGCGGCCACGATCGTGGCGAAGTCGTCGTCGGTCAGGACGATCGCGGACGCTTCCCGCGCCGCCTCGGTGCCGGTTCGACCCATCGCGACGCCGACGTCGGCGCGGCGCAGCGCCGGGGCATCGTTCACGCCGTCGCCGGTGACGGCGACCACCTCGCCGCGCGCCTGCAGCTCCTCGACCAGCTCGAGCTTGTCGGTCGGCGTGGCGCGCGCGAGGATCGCGTCGTCTTCAAGACCCAGCGCGCGGCCGATCGTGCGGGCCGTCGCCGGGTGATCGCCGGTCACCATGCGCACCCTGATCCCGGCCGCGCGGGCGGCGTCGACGGCCGGTCCCGCGGACGCGCGCAGCGGATCGTGAAGCGCGATCACGCCGAGCAGCCTGAGGTCGTGCTCGACGTCCTCCCCCTCGGGATCCTCACCGGCCGCGAGCTCGCGGGCGGCCACGGCGAGCACGCGCAGGCCCTCGCCGGCCCACGCGTCTGCCGTCTCGAGCAGCTCGCGTGGCGCCCCGGGGGCGAGCTCGGCGAGGATCTCGAAGCCTCCCTTGCTGAAGGCATGTCGCGTGCGTGCATCGGCGTAGACCACGGTCATCCGCTTGCGCTCGGACGAAAACGGGATCTCGTAAACACACCGGTAGCGGAGGCGCAGCTCCTCCGGCGCGACGCCTCGCTCCATCGCCGCCAGGAGCAGCGCGGTCTCGATCGGGTCGCCGATGAGGTGGTCGCCGGCCTGCCGCGCGCTTGACGCCAGCACCGCCGCCTCCAGCAGCTGCTCCTCGGTCACGTCCACAACGGGCCGAATTCCCGCGACGCGAATTTGGTTCTCCGTCAACGTCCCCGTCTTGTCGGTGCAGATGACGGTCGTCTCGCCGAGGGTCTCGATTGCGGCCAGCCGGCGGACGATCGCTCCCCGCGCGGCCATCGTGCGCGCGCCCAGCGCGAGCGCGGCGGTCACGGTCGCCGCGAGCCCCTCCGGGACGGCGGCGACCGCCACCGCGACCGCGACCAGGAACGCGTCGCTCCACCCCTCGCCCCGGGCCAGCATCACGCCGCCGAGCGCCACCGTGATCACGACGCCGACCACCACCATCTCGCGCGCGAGGCGCCCCAGTCGCCTGGTGAGCGGCGTCGGCGGCGCCTTCGCCGCCGCCGCGAGGCGCTCGATCGCGCCCATCTCGGTCCGGGGCCCGGTTGCGCTGACGAGCGCCCGCCCGCCGCCGCGGGTGATACCGGTGCCGGCGAAGACCATCGAGGTCCGCTCGGCGAGCGGAGCCTCCGGCGGTGCGGGGTCGATCCCCTTCGCGACCGGAAGCGACTCGCCCGTCAGCGCCGACTCGTCGACCTCGAGCGACGACGCCTCGATCAGCCGGGCATCCGCCGCGACGCGCTCGCCGGCCGCGACGAGGAGGACGTCTCCCGGCACGACCTCCTCGGCCGGAATCTCCTCCTCGGCTCCGTCTCGTACGACCAGGGCCGAGTGCGTGAAGCTCTCCGAGAGGGCGAGGATCGCGCGTTCTGCTCCCGCCTCCTGCCAGAAACCGAGCACGCCGTTGAGCACGAGAATCGCCGCGATGGCGATCGCCTCGTTCGTCTCGCCGATCGCCGCAGAGACCGCGAGCGCCGCGATCAGGAGCACGACCAGTGGGTCGAGGAGCTGGTTGAGCGCGAGGCGGAGGTACGGCGGCCTCCGCTGGCGCTCGGGCCGGTTTGGGCCGTGCAGAGCGAGCCGCCGGGCCGCCTCATCGCCGCCAAGCCCGCGCTCGAGGTCAGACTCGAGCGCGCGGGCGACCTCGTGCACCGAGGCCGCGTGTGGCAGCTCGATCACGCTTCCGGCGGGCCACGGACGACGAGCACGGAGCAGGCCGCCTGGTGCGCCACGCGCTCGGAGACGCTGCCGAGGGCGCGGAGGCCGTGCAGGCCGCGGCTGCCGACGACGACGATGTCGGCGCCACGCGAGGCTTCCACGAGCGCGTGCACCGGATGCTCGTCGACCAGCTCCCTCAGAGGAGCACGGAGATGGCCGCGCGCGGTGTCGACGCCCTTGCCTCGCGAAGCGACCAGGACCCGCAGCGGCACGTCGAAGCGCCGCGCGAGCTGTCGCGCTGTCGCGAGTGCCTGGTCGGACTCGAGCGAGCCGTCGATCCCGCAGACCATCGCGGCCGGGAAGACCGAGGGGTCCGCCGGAGGCCGCGCGACGAGCACCGAGCACGGAACCGTGTGCAGCAGCTCGCCGGTGACGCCGCCGATCAGGATCTCAGTCGCCCGCCGGTGTCCGTGCGTGCCGATCACGAGAGCGGTCGCGTCGGCGCGCTCGATCTCGTGCCGCAGCGCCTCGGCGACGAAGCCGTTCACGAACCTCGTCTCCGCTCGCTCCCCCAGGATCTCGACCGCGCGCTCGAGCGCTGCCTCTGCTTCGCTCTGGAGCTGGTCGGCGACTCGGGGAGCATTCAGCCCGGTGTGCACGGCGTCGGCGAGATGGACGACCGTGACTGCCTCGATGGGTGCCCCCGGCGTGGCGAGCACGGCGGCTTGGCGGCAGGCCTCGAAGCCCGACTCGCTGCCGTCGACGCCGACCACGACACGGTCGAAGACCGGCTCCTGCCCGGCGTGTTTCCGCCCGGAGGTCAGGTGCGTGGTTGCGGTCATTGCGTCCTCTATCAAGGAGGCTAGGGCAGTGTGCTCCGCTCCGACATCGGGGTTTTCCCTGTGCCCGGCGCGGCTTTGCCACACGGTCTCCCGCAGCAGCGTGAGCCCGCTTCGTGCCGCGCTCGACCGTGAGCGTGACGAGGTCGCCTGGATGATCTGCGCGAGCGGCTTCCGCCTCTAGCTCGACGGCTTCGAGCAGACAACCGCTGTGCGTGAAGACCTCCGGCTGTTGTGGCCGGTCATCCTTGCCTTTGGCCGGCTCCTTGCGGCGATTTCAGGCTGATTCCCGCGCGGGATCTGGGCAGGGTGAAAAGAAGCCGGGGTCGTCATGTCAGATACATATGCTGATTTGCAGGACTTTCACGGGAGCGACGGGACTCGAACCCGCGACCTCCGGCGTGACAGGCCGGTCTTGGTCTCGCCGGTCTGGGCGGGGATCGGCGGGGATTACCGGGGCGAGCAGGGCTTTCCAACCGTCGCCTTGCGGGGTTCGGCGGGCGAAGGGGACCTACGCGGGATGCGGTCCTGGTCCTCGCCGCGGGACGAAGGGCAGAGAGGGTGGGGCGGCGTTGCGGTGTGCCACGGTCACCGCCGACGAGAGCGGCAGCCGCAGGACGGAGGTGGGCGGCGGGATAGCTTCCCGCCGCCCGTGCGCGCGTCTACTGCCGCGCCAGGTGGGCGCGGAGTTCCGCCTCGTCGTCCTTGATCAGCTCGCCGCTGACGTCGACCGTGACGTGGTCGATCGTGCCGGTGAACGGGAACGGCGAGGTGTAGTCCGATGTGACCGGGGAGCCAGGGTTGGCGCCGCAGGCCAACGCGCCTGGGTTGATCATGAACGGCGTCGTGACCGGTATCTCGGCGGCCGCGACGAGCTCGCCGTCGACGTAGAGCTGCCCCGTGCCCGGCGCTCCCTTGCCAGCCTGCAGGTCGGGCTTACCGGTGGGCTCGAACTCGAAGCGCAGCTCGTGCTTGCCCGGCGAGATGCCGTTCTCGGAGTGGACGCCGTAGAGGCCGCGGCCGACGTAGTTGTGCACCCAATGGAGCTTCTCGTCCTTGAGGTAGAGCGAGTAGCCGCCTGCCGCGGTGCCCTGGCAGAGCAGGACGCCCTCGGCGCCGCCCTCGGGGATCTCGACCTCCGCGGTGATGCTGTGCGGCCGGTTGAGGATCCGCGGCCCGGCGAAGAAGGGGATCGACTGCGTCCCCGGCCGGTAGGTGTAGTGGTCGCGCGGCGGCGCGACAAGCGGCTTCTCCGAGACCATGCGTGCGAGGCCGCTGCCGTCGATCGGCATCACGTCGTACTTGCCCGCTTCGACGTACCAGGTGCCGATCAGCTCTATCAGCTTGTCGCGGTGCTCCTCGGCGACGTTGTGGTTCTCGGCGAAGTCTTCGGCGACGTGGTAGAGCTCCCAGCCGGTCGCGTCCAGCTCGACGAGCTTCTCGGCCGGGATCGCTTCGCCGAAACCGACCCCGGCCTCGGTGAACGAGGGGCCGGGCCACGGGCAGACCGCCCGCCAGCCGTCCTTGTAGATCGCCCGAGAGCCGAGCATCTCGAAGTACTGCGTCCTCCGCCTGCTCTCGGCCTCCGGCTCGTCGAACGTGTGGGCGAAGCTGACGCCGTGCAGCGGCGCCTGGGTGACGCCGCGGATCTGCATCGGTGGCTCGATCCCGAGCGCGGCGAGCGCGGTCGGAACCATGTCGATCGCGTGCGCGTACTGGCTGCGTACCTCGCCCTTTGAGCCGATGCCCTTCGGCCAGCTGACGATGAACGGGTCGCTGACGCCGCCGCGGTAGGTCTCACGCTTCCAGCGGCGGAACGGGGTGTTGCCCGCGAACGTCCAGCCCCACGGGTAGTGGTTGAAGTGGTTGGGCCCGCCGAGCTCATCGATCGCCTTCAGGCTTTCCTCGACCGGCTCCTGGGCGTTGTTGAAGAACTGCGCTTCGTTCGTGGTGCCGGTCGGGCCCCCCTCGGCGCTGGCGCCGTTGTCGGAGATCACCATCACCAGCGTGTTCTCGAGCAGGCCGTCCTTTTCGAGGTAGTCGAGGAGGCGGCCGAGCTGGTGGTCGGTGTGGCTGAGGAAGCCTGCAAACACCTCCATCATCCGGCTGTACAGCTTCCGGGCCGGTGCCGGCAACGTCTCCCAGTCGGGGACGTCCGGATCGTGCCGCGACAGCTCCGCGTCGGCCGGGACGACCCCGAGTTCCTTCTGCCGTGCGAACACCTTCTCGCGGTAGGCGTCCCAGCCCTCGTCGAACATGCCGGCGTAGCGGTCGGCCCACTCCTTCGGCACATGGTGCGGTGCGTGCGTCGCGCCGAAGCAGAGGTGCAGGTAGAACGGCTTGTCCGGATCGACCTGCTTGCTGTCGGCGATGAACTCGATCGACTTGTCAACGAGATCCTCGCTCAGGTGGTAGCCCTCTTCAGGCGTGCGCGGGGGCTCGACCTGGTGGTTGTCGTAAACGAGATCGGGATACCACTGGCTCGTGTCGCCGCCGAGGAAGCCGTAGAAGCGCTCGAAGCCACGGCCGAGCGGCCAGCGCGTGTACGGCCCCGCCGCCGTCTCCTCGTGCGACGGGGTCAGGTGCCACTTGCCGACCATGAACGTGCTGTAGCCCTGCTCGACCAGCATCTCCGAGAGCAGGCCGTTCTCGAATGGCATGTTCCCGTCGTAGCCGGGGTAGCCCGACGCGAGCTCGGTGATGCAGGCCATCCCGTTGCTGTGATGGTTGCGGCCGGTGACGACGCAGGAGCGGCTCGGCGAGCAGAGCGCGGTCGTGTGCATGTTCGTGTAGCGCAGCCCGCCCGCGGCCAACCGGTCGAAGTTCGGCGTCTCTATCGGGCTGCCGTAGCAGCCGAGCTGCCCGAACCCGGTGTCGTCCATGACGACGAAGAGCACGTTCGGTGCGCCCTCTTTCGCCCGCAGCTGTGCCGGCCAAGCCGGGGTCGACTCGTCGGCTGTCCGCCCGATCACGCCGGGGAACGGCTCGCCTCTTTTGTACTCCACAATCGGCATCTCTCTACTCCTCTCTAACGCTCGCGTGCGCCGCCCTCGACGGGAGCCGGCCCCAACATGCTCCGCTTCGGCAGCAGCGCCGCCATCGGGAGAAGGCCGCACCGCTATGTGAGCGATTTACGGTGGCGCGCCGCGCGCTGAGCTGTGATCCTCACCGGGTGTCCGATCGAAAGGCCCCACCGGCCTTCCACCTGCTGGCGAAGCCGACGGGCGCCGTCTGCAACCTCGACTGCGCCTACTGCTTCTTCCTCTCGAAGGAGATGCTCTACCCGGGCAGCCGCTTCCGGATGGCCGACGAGCTGCTCGAGACCTACCTCCGGCAGCTGATCGAGGCGCACGCGCGGCGTCCCGGAGGTGCACGATCGCCTGGCAGGGCGGCGAGCCGACGCTGATGGGGCTCGACTTCTTCCGGCGCTCGGTCGAGCTCGCCGAGCGGTACCTGCAGGCCCGGCCAGCGCGCCGTCTACACGATCCAGACGAACGGCACGCTGCATCGACGAGGAGTGGGCCGCGTTCTTCACGCGAGCACGACTTCCTCGTCGGGATCTCGATCGACGGCCCGCGCGAGCTGCACGACGCCTACCGCGTGAACAAGGGCGGCAAGGGCTCGTTCGACCAGGTGATGCGCGGGCTCGGCGCACCTGCGCGAGGCCGGCGTCGAGTGGAACGCGCTGACGACGATCCACGCGGCGAACGCCGAGCACGGCCGCGAGGTCTACCGCTTCCTGCGCGACGAGTGCGGCGCGCGCTTCGTCCAGTTCATCCCGATCATCGAGCGGGTCGCCGAGGCGGCCGCGGACGGGACGCGTGCCGTGGACCGTCGTGGCGCGACCGGCCGCTGTACGTCCAGGAGGGCGACCGCGTCACCGGCCGCTCGGTCACGGCCGGAGCAGTACGGCCGCTTCCTGATCGACGTCTTCGAGGAGTGGGTGCGCCGCGACGTCGGCGAGGTCTACGTGCAGATGTTCGACGTCGCGCTCGCGAACTGGGTCGGCGAGCCGCCGAGCCTCTGCATCCACTCGGAGACGTGCGGCCTCGCGCTCGCGCTCGAGCACACCGGCGACCTCTACTCCTGCGACCACTTCGTCGAGCCGAACTACCTGCTCGGCAACATCCGCGAGACGCCACATGCTCGACGCTCGTCGCCTCGCCGCAGCAGCGGCAGTTCGGCCTCGACAAGCGCGACACGCTGCCGCGCGTACTGCCTCGAGTGCGACGTGCGCTTCGCCTGCCACGGCGGCTGCCCGAAGGACCGCTTCATCGCGACGCCCGACGGCGAGCCCGGGCTCAACTACCTCTGCGCCGGCTACAAGGCGTTCTTCCACCACGTCGACCGGCCGATGCGGATCATGGCCGAGCTGCTGCGGCGAGGGGCGGGCGCCGGCCGAGATCGTCGGCCGTCTACGCGGCCGAGGACGCCGCGCGCGGCCGCAACGACCCCTGCACCTGCGGCAGCGGGCGCAAGTGGAAGCACTGCCACGGCGCCGGCCTGATGGCGGGCGTGCCATCGGCGAGCACAGGGTGACCGCGACCGAGCGGGTCGTGACGATGTCCGCAGCCACGACGGCCGACTATGCGATGCGGATGGCCGCTGTGTTCACGCTCGCCACCTCGACGATTCTGCTCCGTGTGGGACTCGCACCGCGATGGCTCGTCGCATCCGGCTAGGCGGCCGGGCTTCTGCTGATGTTGACGGTCGGCTTCCTCGCCTGGGTCGAGCTTGTGTTTCCAGCCTGGGTGCTGGTGCTGAGCGTCTACATGCTTTTGGCCAGCGTCAGGCGAGATCGGATCGTCGGCCCGGACACGGCTCCCCGGTAGAAATCGCGCATGGACAGCTGGAGCCTGGCAATCATCGCGGCCTTGGTGCTCGGGCATGCGGGAGTTTCCCGCCGGCTCGAGCGGACGGTTCTGACGGCCCCGATGCTGTTCGTCGGCGCCGGCCTGCTTTTCGGCACCGAGGCCCTGGGCTGGCTCGACTTGGGGATCGAGAGCGGCACCGTGCGCGCACTCGCCGAGGCGACCTTGACGCTCGTGCTCTTCGCCGACGCGTCGCGGATCGATCTCGGGGCGCTCCGTCGAGAGATCGCGCTGCCGGCACGCCTGCTCGGAATCGGGCTGCCGCTGACGATCGCCGCGGGCACGGTGATCGCCGCCCTGCTCTTCACGCAGCTGACCTGGCTCGAGGCGCTCGTGCTCGCGATCGTGCTCGCGCCGACGGATGCGGCGCTCGGGCAGGCCGTCGTCACCGATCCGCGCCTGCCGGTCCGCATTCGGCAGGGCCTGAACGTCGAGAGCGGCCTCAACGACGGCATCTGCGTGCCCCTGTTCTTCATCGCCCTTGCGCTCGCGGAGACGGACGAGGGCTCCATCACCAGCACCCACGCCGTCCGACTCGTGTTCGAGGAGATCGGCTACGGGGTGGTCGGCGGTGTCGTCGCCGGCGCGCTGGGAGCCATCGTCCTCGGCTTCGCGGAGCGCCGGAAGCTCGTCGCTGCGGACTGGCTCCAGGTCATACCGCTCGCCGCGGCCGCGCTCTCGTACGGGATCGCGGCACCGCTCGGCGGCAGCGGCTTCATCGCCGCCTTTGTGGCGGGCCTGACCTTCGGGTTCCTCTACAGAGCGCACGACCGTGGAGAGGTCACCTACCTGGTCGACTCCGGCGGTCAGGTGCTGAACGGCGTCACCTTCATTGTCTTCGGCGCGGTTGCATTAGGCCCCGCCCTACACGTGCTCGACTGGCGGATCGCGCTCTACGCCGTCCTCAGCCTGACGCTGGCGCGCATGCTCCCGGTCGCCCTCGCCCTCGCCGGCCTCCACGCCCGTCTGCCGACGGTGGCGTACGTCGGCTGGTTCGGGCCGCGCGGGCTGGCCTCGATCGTGTTCGCGGTGATCGTGCTCGAAGGGTCGGCGCTCGAGCACTCCCACCTCGTCGTCACGACTGTTCTGATCACGGTCGCGTTGTCGGTCTACGGGCATGGGATCACGGCCGTGCCGCTGACCGATCTGTACGTCCGTTGGTTCGCCAGGCACGACAAGCCGCCGGCAATGGAGAGCGAGGCCGCCCACGAGCACCGCTGGCGCACCCCGGCACTCGTAGGAGGGCCGCAGCCGTCGAGTGACTGAATTTGCGCTGCGATCAATGGGAGAGACCTGATTTTGTTCGTACGACCGATCACGAGTCGGAACCCGCAACCGGCATTTTGCAGGGACCTTTCAAAAGGCGATGGGCCCACGAATGGGCCCGGCGACCTCGAAGAGCCGTCAACCGCGGCAACACAACCGCCCGATTTGCAGGCACTTCGAAAGACGGGAGCGACGGGACTCGAACCCGCGACCTCCGGCGTGACAGGCCGGTCATGGCGCTTCCGGGCTGAGCGGGCATCGGCGGGGATTCCCGGCAAGAGCACGTCTTTCGGCCCTCGCGTTGCGGGGATTGCCGGGGACGGGGCGGGAGCTTCCGGCGACCTCGTGCGGGATGAGCGCGGGACGCCGCGTTGCCTGGCCCGCAAACTGCGCGGTCGACTCGCTCGCCGCCAACCTGCTCGGTCGCGCTGTGATGTCTCGCGTGACACCAGGATCGATCGTGGTCATCTTGACCGGCCGGCGCGCGGAGCGGAGTCGGGTGAACATCGCCTGTACGGCCGCGCTTCCTTCGGCGCTGTGGGCGGTCACGTTGAGCGCTGAGTTCGCCGCAAGCTGCTCCTCTTTCGTCTTCTTGTACGGGTTCGACACCTTCGCCGTCTCGGCCGCGCCTCGAACGGCGATGGCGCGGCCGCTCCATGTGCAATGCGAACAGCCGCCCGCGGGCGGCTGTTCGCGGTCGGCGCGGGTGTCTGCTCCGACGCCTACTTGCAGTCGATGCTCAGGTTGTCGTGCTGGACGATCACCTCGTCGCCGTTCCTGGTGATGTGGGCGGTCTCGTGGACGAGGAGATTGTTGCCCGGCCCGGGGCCGATCAGTTGGAAGGTGTTCACGTAGGTGAGGGTGTAGTGGTCGTTCTGGAGATTCTCGCTGGACGTGCCCCGTGTTACGCCCGTCACGCGGTAGGTGTCGCCGGTGATCGCTCCGACCATGCTTCCGTGCGGTTGGAACTGGAACTGGTCCGAGATGTGGTTGGCGTTGACGGTCGAGGTGATCAGGTTGTGCACTTCGATCGTGCCGGAGAGGATCTCGCCGGCGCCGCCGTTTGCGCAGGGGACGAACCCGGCGAAGGCGAGCGATACCTGCTCGTTGGTGGTGACCTCAGCTTGAGCTGCGGTGACGCTCGCCGCCATTCCTGCCAGCGCGAGTGTGAGCAGGACGAGAATTCGCCTGATCGTCTGTCCCTTCGTTCGCAGGTCATTCAGGTTATGCATCGTTCCTCCTATCGGTTGGGTGTCTGGCCCGACGCCGGGTCGCTTGAAGCGCCGTGAGACGTGGGCGTGGTTGAGCCGGTGATGAGGCGGTTGGTGCCGGGTCGGGGGTCGTCCGTGCTCCCGATGCGGTCGGCGACCGCGCGCTTAGGTGTCGACGGGCTGTCCCTCGCCGGGGCGGGTGTTGGTGGCCATGAAGGCGATGAGCGCGGCAGCGAGCACGAGGCCGGTGCCGATCAAGAAGGCTCGTTTGGAAGCCGGCGGTCAGTGCGAGTGGGAGGTTGCCGCCGTCGTTGAGAACGGTGTGGGTGCGGTCGGTGGCAGCGGCCGAGAGGACGGCGAGCCCGAGCGCACCTCCGAACTGCATAGACGCGTTGAGCAGCCCTGAGGCGATACCGGCCTTGTCTGCCGGGACGCCCTCCGTGGCGGCGGTGGTGACGCCGGTGAAGACGGCACCGGCTCCGATCGCGATGACGACGATCCCCGGGAGCAGGTCGCTGAGGAAGGCGCCGTGCACGGGAGCGCGTGAGAGGTAGTAGATGCCAGCGGCGGCGACAAGCGCGCCGGCGGAACGATCACCGGCCGGGTGCCGAGGCGGGGCAGCAAGGGTGTGGCGAGTGCGGCCGCGATCATGAAGCCGCCGGTGAGCGGGAGGTAGGCGAGGCCGGTGTGGAGCGGCGGGTAGCCGAGCACGTTCTGCATGTAGAGGCTGAGGAAGAAGAACATCGAGTAAAGCCCGGCGAAGGTGATCAGCTGGGTCAGGTTGGCGGCGGCGAGGCCCTTAATGCGGAAGATCGAGAAGGGCACGAGCGGATTGCTTGCGCGTCGTTCGTTCGCGGCGAAGGCGGCGAGGATGGCGGCTGCCGCGGCGAGTCCGCCGAGCGTGCGCGCGGAGGCCCAGCCGACGTCTGGGGCCTGGACGAAGGTGTAGATGAGCAGCAGCATCCCGGCGGTGACGAGGACGGCCCCAGAGAGGTCGAAGCTGCCCTGGCTGCGGCTGCCGCGCTCGCCGGCTACGAGGGCGAACGCGCCGATCCCGGCGAGCAGCGCGACGGCCACGTTGAGGTAGAAGATCCAGCGCCAGCCCGGTCCTCGGCTGAGGAGGCCGCTGAGGACGACGCCGGAGGCGCCGGCGAGGCCCGGGACGGCGGCCCAGGCGGCGAGCGCGATGTTGCGGTCGCGCTTGTTCGTGAAGGTCGTGATCAGGATCGAGAGCGCAGCCGGGGACATCAGCGCGGCGGCGATCCCCTGGACGAGCCGCGCGGCGACGAG
>CAVPGJ010000004.1:0-576011 GCA_963704005.1 uncultured Actinomycetes bacterium | reverse complement strand
CAGAGTCGACTTCCAGCTCCAAAAGACGCGACGTTCCTCGCTCGCCTTGTCCTCCGCGGTGAGTTGGTCGGCGTGTTCGACCGCGGCAATCTGTAGATCAACCAACGCGTTCTGGGCATCCACGCGATTCGGCGGGTCTCCGACCTTGAACGACATCGGGGCGCTGTACGACCGTTCCCGGCGCTTCTCGAGCGAAGGACGACGGATCCGCAGCGATGACTCTGAGTCGGTCGCGAGTCGCTTCGTCGACTACCGCGACGAGGCGAAGCTCCGCCCCGAAGATCTCGAACTTCCCCTCTTGCAGCTTGCCATTCTGGGTTTGCGGTGCAATTCCGCAGCCACCGGCGAGGTCTTCTTCAACTGCTGGCGCGACTTGAAGGTCTTCGGCGAGTGCAAGCGCCGCGAGCACATCTTCGCGGCCAGCGCGGGTAAGAGCGAGGTAGTAGGTCGTAACGGGAGCAGTCGCGGCGGCGTGCTCACCGTGGAGGACGCGTAGCCGCCCAAGAGCGCACCCGCCGATTTCGGCCTGTCGTCCGGATCGGCGCTAACGCAACTTGCCAGAAGATCGCCGATCGGGTCAGGTAGAGCCGCCCGTTCCAGGGCTTCGGCCACTGCTGCGTATCGATCCTTCTCGTACTGCTCGCTGAGCGGATCGACCCCGGCGAGCGTTGTGAGGACGAGCACCGCATAGGCGTAGACGTCGCGTGAAGGGCTCGTCTCCCCTCGCGGCGGCACATATGGCCGGGTGGAGTGGTCGGCGAGAGTTGCTCCAGGCTGGATGTCGGCCTGGATCTTGGCGATACCGAAGTCCGAGATCTTGGGCACGCCCTCCTCCGTGACCAAGATGTTCCCCGGCTTGATGTCTCGATGTTGTACCTGTCGCTCGTGAGCGTGTGTAAGGCCCTCTAGGATCGGAAAGCCGAACCTGGTGGCGAAGTCTTCCACCCGCCGCACGGAACCGCTTCTAGCCACTCGGTGAGATTCCGATCGACCCACTCGAAGACGAAGTACGGCTCTCCAGTAAGGGTATCCCGCCCACCGTCGAGATCGACGATGTTCTCGTGCCGGAGGCGCTGAGCGACCTCTGCTCTCGATCGAACACGCGGTTCACGAGACGTTCGTCCGGATTCAACTCGCGAGCGAGGATCTTCACCGCAACAGTTCGGTGTTCCTTGCGGTCGAAGGCACGGTAGACGCGAGCCGTCCCGCCCTCCCGCCAATCCTCGTCAAGGATGTAGCGGTTGTCGATGATCCGTGGCGTTGTGCCGGTGCTCACAGCTCCGCTCCTATGTGCCTGCGCCGCACGCCGTCCTCATCAACACCTCCGCAACACTAGCGGCGGCCGTGGACAAAAGGAAGAACGTCAGAGAGAGCATCGGGCAGGTAGCCGGTCGAAACGTGAACGATGATAAGTGCGTCGAACTCGCTACTTTTGCCCTATGCGCACTCAACACAAGGGCGTGAACTCCCTTCCCGCGCTAGTGGAGAGCGGCGACTCTCCCAAAGCCGAGTCGATGCGTTCAGAACAGCCGAGTGTGTGTACGTTCACGCGGCTCCGGATCTGGAAACCGCTTAAGGCCGACGCCGGCGAGCTCGCCCGTGGCCGGATGAAGGGCGAACCGAGGCCGCAGCTTCTTGAAGTAGCCGCTCCCCTGGCCGACGCCCGCTCGGCGGCGAGGTGCTCGCGACGACGAGGTCAGCGCACTGGAGACCGATCAGTAGTGGCTCCGGCCAAGGAAGAGCCCCTCGACGATGTGCTCCAGCTTCATGTCGGGCGTGCCCTCGTCGGTCAGGTCGCCGAAGAAGCGACGGAGGCGTCGATCGTCCTCGCGAAGCGGCTGTCGACGACGATCAGCCCAACGTCGTCGGGCCCTCGAGGAAGTCGTCGAACCGTTCGGCGAAGAACATCAGCGCCGTTGCGTAGGTGTCCTCCGGACTGCGGAAGTAGCTGAACTCGCCGGGCGGAAACGCTGCCGGCCCGGCGGCGAGGTCGATGACCGTGACGTAACAGGTGAACGGCGCCGACGCGACCTGTCGAAGACCGCATCGGCGAACGCGTCCGGAACCTCGCCCTTGCGGATCCCGTGCCACTTGACCTCGCCGGATCGAGTGGCCAGCCGTGCGCCTGCAGGACTCCCTGCCATAGCCCGCGCAGGCCGGCCGCTCGCTGTCCCTGACGACGACCCCACCAAGCCCGAACAGGCCCATCGTTCGTGTCGAGGCTTGCCGCTTTCGTCCAGGAAGAGGAGGTGCATCGAGCTTGTCTCCGAGAGACGACCGTATAAGACTGCAGCGGTCTGCCGAGGACTTACAGCGTGGGTGCTCTGCTGGACCTCACTCAACGGCGCACCAGCTGGCTGCCGTCCTCCACGGCGAGGGGCCGGCGCTCGTGCGCGCCGGGCCGGGTCGGGAAGACGCGTGTCATCGTCGAGCGCGCTGTCCGTCTCATCGACGACGGAGCGGCCCGGCCCGAGGAGCTGCTCGTCCTCACGTTCTCGCGCAAGGCCGCGTCGGAGCTCCGCGAGCGCATCGCCGCCCGCCTGCGGCGGAGCTACGCGAGCTTCCCGGTCACAACCTTCCACGCATTTTGCCACGCGCTGCTCGCACGCCACGCGGCCGACCCGCCGCGCCTCGCCCGTCCAGCCGAGCGCCGCGCTCTCGCCCGCCTCGCGCTCGAGGCAGAGGACGGCCTCGGCTACCCGCCATCGGCCGCCCTCGTCGAGGAGGCCCTCGCCTTCGCCTCGCTCTGCGACGACTACCTCCACGTCCCGGCCTGGACATGCGTGGCAGAAAGACTGAGCTAACCGCCCTGGGATTCCCATTGTAGCCGCGCCCGCCGCAGGACTGCCTCGACCGGAGCGGAACCTATGCTTCGTGCCGGTGAACGAGCGTCCTGCGTCTCCCTGGACCCGCCCAGACGTTCGGATCGGCGCGGTCGTGGCCGTCGCCCTCGCGATCGCGTTCATCGTCTGGCTGATCGTCCGCGGCGGGGGCGGTTCGTCCGGGACGACGAACACCACCACGACCAGCCCGCTGGCGGCCGCGCCGCATGCCGCGACCGTTTCGCAGCTCCGCGCCCTGGCGGTTCGCGCCGGACATCCGATCTACTGGGCCGGCGCCGAGGCCGGCCGAGTCTACGAGCTGAGCGTCACCCCGGCCGGCCGGATCTACGTCCGCTACCTCCCCCAGGGCGTGTCGATCGGCAACAAGGGCAAGTACACGTTCGTGGGCACCTATCCGTTCCCGAACGCCTACCAGGCGCTGAAGACCCTCGCGAAGCATGGCGACGCGTCGTTCACGATCCCGGGTAACGGCCTGGCGGTCTACGCGAAAGCGCAGCCGACCAACGTCTACGTCGCGTTCCCCGGCACGAACGAGGAGATCGAGGTCTACGACCCCTCGCCCGAGCACGCGCGCGCGCTGATCGCGTCGGGTCAAATCGCGCCGGTTCGATAGCCGCGCTGCTCGTCGCCTGGGTCGCCTTCCCGCTGCTGCTGGCGGGGCTCTCGCTCGGCTGCGGGCGCGTGGTCGAGATCGCCTCCGGCGAGCGCCTGCCGGGAGCGCTCCTGCTTCCGGCCGGGCTGGCGGTCGTGATCCTGGCCGGCGAGTTCGCCACCCTGACGGGCGCGACAGCCCTGCTCGCCGGGCCGCTGACGGTCGCGCTCGCCGCCGTGGGCCTGATCGCACGACCGCCGTGGCCCGTTCGCTGCTGGCGCGCTCCGGTCGCGGCCGCGGTCGGCACCTTCGCCGCCTTCGCCGCGCCGACCGTGCTCTCGGGCCGGGCGACCTTCGACGGCTACATCAAGCTCGACGACACCGCGACCTACTTCGCGATGACCGACCGCGTCATGGAGCACGCGCGCAGCCTCACCGGGCTGGCGCCGTCAACCTACGAGGCGACGCTCGCGACCACCGTCAAGCTCGGCTACCCGACCGGGAGCCTGATGCCGATCGGGATCGGGCACTCGCTCCTCTCCTACGACATCGCCTGGCTCTTCCAGCCGTACCTCGCCTTCCTGGCGGCGATGCTGGCGCTGACGCTCTACGTGATCCTCGAGCGGCTGATCTACCGGCCGGCGCTGCGGGCGGCGGCCGCCTTCGTCGCCGCGCAGCCGGCCATCCTCTACGGCTACTCGCTCTGGGGCGGGGTCAAGGAGCTGGCGGGCGCCTGGCTGCTGGCCCTGATCGCCGGCCTCGCGCCGAGAGCGCTCCTGGCCGGACGGAGCGCGCGCGCCGGGATCCCGCTCGCAGCCGCCGTCGCCACGCTCGTCTGCGTGCTGAGCCTGCCAGGCGGCGCCTGGCTGATCCCGCTCGTCCTCGCCGGAGCGGTGTTCATCTTCCTCCACCCCAGCCGCGCACTCCTCGTGCGGGCGGGCGTCTTCGCCGGCGCCGCCACGCTGCTCGCGATCCCCGCGATCGCCGCCGCGGTCGACTGGCTGCCGCACGTCGGCGCCTTCGGCAAGGAGACCGAGCTCGGGAACCTGATCCGCAGGCTGAGCCCGTTGCAGGCCTTCGGCATCTGGCCGGTCGACCATGCGCCCTACGTCGGCGACTTCCGCGTCCATCCCCACGAAGCGGCGCCGGTCTACGTCCTGATCGGGCTGGTGATCGCCGCGGGCCTCGCCGGCCTCTGGTGGGCCTGGACGCAGCAGAGCTGGGAGCTGCTCGTCTACGTCGGGACCGCGGGGATCGGCTGTGCCGGCTTCGTCGCGGCCAGCTCGCCGTGGGTCGGCGGCAAGACGCTGGCGATGGCCTCCCCCGCCTTTGTGGCCGCCGCCCTGGCCGCCTGCGGCGCGGGGCTCGCCCGCCAGCACTTCGTCGAGGCCGGGATCGTGGCCGTGGCGATCGCAGCCGGGGTGCTCTGGTCGAACGCCCTCCAGTACCACGGTGTCTGGCTCGCACCCCGCGGGCAGCTCCACGAGCTGGAGACCATCGGCCACCGCTTCGCCGGCGACAGCCCCGCGCTGATGACGAACTACGAGCCGTACGGCGCACGGCACTTCCTCCGCCGGCTCGACGCCGAGAGCGCCTCCGAGCTGCGCCGCCGCTTCGACTACCTGACCGACGGCAAGACGCTCGACAAGGGCCAGTCGGCGGACATCGACCGCTTCCGCCTCGACGGCGTGCTCACCTACCGCACGCTCGTCCTGCGCCGCGGGCCGGCCGAGAGCAGGCCGCCGTCCGTCTACCGGCTCGTCTGGAGCGGCCGCTACTACGAGGTCTGGCAGCGCCCCGTGCACCCGAGCCGGGGGATCCTCGTGCACATGGCGCTCGGCAACCCGAGCCAGGCGGCGGGAGTCGCTGCCTGCAGCAAGATCATGCAGCTGGCGGCGACCAAGGGCGCCGTCGCGCTGGCGACCGCCACGCGCCCGGAGGCGATCCCGCTCGGCTACCCGCCGGTCTCCGGAAAGCGCACGGCGCTCGTCACCCTCCCGCAAAGCGGCATCTACACCGGGTGGCTGGGCGGCGACTGGTTCGGAAAGGCCTCGATCTCGGTCGACGGCAAGCACGTCGGCTCGATGCGGGAGGAGCTCGACTGGCCAGGCAACTTCACCGACCTGGGCTCGATCCCGCTCTCGGCGGGACGGCACCTCGTCGAGATCGACTACCGGCCGGGCGGCTGGCACCCCGGCAGCGGCGGGACGCCCTACGCCTTCGGGCCGGCGTTTCTCACCCGCGAGAACGCGCGCGACCCGGTGAAGATCGTGCCGCTCTCCGCCGCCCGCTCGCTCTGCGGCAAGCGCCTCGACTGGGTGGAGGCCCTTTCCGCCACCTGACCGCCGACGGCGACGCGATACGCTGACCGCCGCTTTGGTCGAGGGCAAGCGCGTCGCAGTCGTGATCCCCGCGCACGATGAGGAGGCGCTCCTCTCGGCGACCCTGAGCGGCATCCCCGACCTCGTCGACCGGATCATCGTCGTCGACGACGCCTCCAAGGATGGCACGCTGGCGCGCGCCCGCGAGGCCGCGGCCGCCGACCCGCGGATCGAGGTCGTGGCCCGCGAGCGCAACGGCGGCGTCGGCGCAGCCGTCGTCAGCGGCTACCACCGCGCGCTCGAGGACGGGGCCGACGTCACCGTCGTCATGAACGCCGACAATCAGATGGACCCGGACGACCTCGACCACCTCGTCCTCCCCGTCGCTCGCGGGGAGGTCGACTACGCCAAGGCGAACCGGCTCTTCACCGGCCAGGCCTGGCAGCTGATTCCGCACAGCCGCTACCTCGGCAACGCCGTCCTCTCGCTCTGGACGAAGATCGCCTCCGGCTACTGGCACGTCGCCGACGCGCAGTCCGGCTACACGGCGATCGGGCGGCGAATGCTGGAGCTGCTCGACCTGGACGAGCTCTACCCGCGCTACGGCTTCCCCAACGACATGCTCGTGCACCTGAACGTCTGGAACGCGAAGGTACGAGACGTGCCCTCGCGGCCGATCTACGGCGTCGGCGAGCGCTCGGGGATCCGTCTCCGCAAGGTGATCCCGGCGATCTCGTGGCTCCTGTTCAAGGGGTTCTGGTGGCGGATGTGGCAGAAGTACGTGATCCGGGACTTCCACCCGCTGGTCTTCTTCTACGTCTTCGGGCTGCTCTCGCTCCTGCTCGGGCTCGGCCTCGGGATCTACCAGATCGTGATCAAGGCCGAGGGCTACGCGGCGACCGCAGGCGTCGTCGTCCTCGTCGCGCTGCTGCTGCTGTTCGGGCTCCTGTTCACGCTGTTCGCCATGTGGTTCGACATGGAGTCGAACAAGGACCTGCGCTAGAAGAGCTCCGGGCACCACGGCTGGCGCGGTGTCCGGAAGAGCTCGTCGGCCCGTTCGATGCCGCCTGGCTTCAGCTCCTCGACCCGACTCGCCCGGCGGAGCTGGTCGAACGTGAACCCGCCCAGGTAGACCGAACCGAGCTCCGCGACGCCGAGGACGAGGTCCGCGTCTGCGGTCGTGCGGTCGGCGGCACCCTCGTGGAGCTTCCAGCGGGCCTGGTTCCAGGGGCACAACTCGTCGCGCACGTCGAGCACGAGTGAGCCCCCGCCGAGACCACGCGCCGCGAGTGCGGCGCCGACGTCGACCAGGCGCGCCCACACGGCCTCGACGACGCTGAAGTTCATCCGCCGAGGTTCGCGCAGCCACAGGAGGAGCGGATGGTCGAGCGGCAGCCACGGCGCCTCGATCCTTGCCACCCAGTCGATCGCAAGCAGGTAGCGCCAGATCGCGGCCAGCGCCCGTGGCGACGTCCCGATCGCCTCGGCAACCTCGAGCGTCGTCTCGGTGACCATGTTGTGCGCGGCGAAATTGAGCCGGTAGACCGCGTAGGCCTCCGGGGCGCCGTCGAGCTCGATCGCGACGCGCACTTGTTGGCCGCCCGGCTGCCCGGGCCGTCGGTAGAAGCGCCTGACCTTCCACCAGTCTCGCGTCCTCGCGAGCATCCCCGCGGTCTCGGCCTGGACTCGGTCGTAGATTCCGGGCAGGACCTCGAGCGCCTCGTCCTCGTCCTCCAGGATTCGCGCCCGGCCGATCGGCTCGCCGTCCAAGAGGTGCGCGTGCTCCTTGGGCAGGTCGATGAACCCCGCAAGCGAGGCGAGCCCGTAGCCGTAGCGCGAATAGATCGCACCCTCGGACGCGTAGAGGGACGCGAGTGGCTCCCCGCGCTCGTGCGCGTCGGCCAATTGGCGCTGCATCAGCTTCGTCAGCGCGCCCTGGCGGCGGTGCGTCGGCAGGACGCCGACGGCCATCACGCCCGCGGTCGGGACCTGCCCGCCTCCAGGCACCGTCGTGTCGAAGCGATATGCACCCGCCCCGCCGACGATCGTGTCGCCGTCGAAGGCCGCGAGGACGCGCTCGGCCGGGAGGATCGGCGCGAAGCGCTCCACGTCCTCGTCAGTCGCCCGCCCGCCGAAGTAGTGCCAGATGCCGTCGAGCGCGCCGCGAACCTCCTCGGGCTCGCAGGCCCTGACTTCGATCGCCACTAGGCGATTCGCTCCAGCGGCGCGTAGTCGAGCACCAGCCGCCGCTCGCTTCCGTCCGCAGCGAAGCGCACGACGACCACTCCGCCCGCCTCGATCCCGGTGACGACGCCCTCGCCGAGGGTCTCGTGCCGGACCGAGTCGCCTGTCTTGAGTGTGGGCTGGTCGGTGCGCGGTGCGATCCCGGTCGCGCCGTACTTCGACCACGAGGCCGGTTCGAGCCGGTGCCGGTCGACCTGGCGCTCGGGCAGCTCGTCCAGGAAGCGCGAGGGCAGGTTGTACGAGCGGCTGCCCCAGAGCGAGCGGGCGCTCGCGTGCGTGAGGACCAGCCGCTCCTGCGCCCGCGTCATGCCGACGTAGGCCAGGCGCCGCTCCTCCTCGAGCCCGCCCTCCTCGAGCGAGCGCGAGTGCGGGAAGATCCCCTCCTCCATCCCGATCATGAAGACGGCGCGGAACTCGAGCCCCTTCGCGTTGTGCAGCGTCATCAGCGTGACGAGGCTCTGCTCGCCGCGGATCGCGTCCTGGTCGGAGTAGAGCGAGATCTCCTGCAGGAAGCCGGAGAAGCGACGGCTCCGACGCGGTGTGCTGGTACTCCTGCGCGACGCCGACGAGCTCCTGCAGGTTCTCGAGCCGTCCCTGCGCCTTCGATCGTCCGCTCGGCCTCGAGCGCGATCCGGTAGCCGCTGCGGTCGAGCACGCGCTCGAGCAGCTCCGACACCTCGAGCTCGAGCGCGCCGGCCTGGAGCGACTGCATCACGCCGTAGAACTGCTGGACGGCCTTGAGCGGCGCGGCGGCGATCCCTGCGTCCTCGGCCTGGCCGAGCGCCTCCCAGAGCGAGATCCCGTGCGCGTCGGCGTGCGCCTGCAGCCGCGCGAGGCTCGTGTCGCCGATCCCGCGGCGCGGCCGGTTGGCGATCCGCTGCAGCGAGACGGCGTCGTAGGGGTTGTCGATCGCCTGCAGGTAGGCGATCACGTCCTTGATCTCGGCCCGCTCGTAGAAGCGCGGCCCGCCGATCACCTGGTAGGCGACGCCCTGGCGGACGAGCACGTCCTCGAGCACCCGCGACTGCGCGTTCGTCCGGTAGAAGACGGCGACCTCGCTGCCGTTGTAGCCCTCCTCGACGAGCGCGGCGATCTCGGCGGCGACGAAGCGCGCCTCGGCGTGCTCGTCCTCGACCTCGAGCACGCGCACCGGCTCGCCCTCGCCGAGCTCCGACCAGAGGTTCTTCGGCTTGCGCTCGCGGTTGTGCGCGATGACCGCGTTCGCCGCCAGGAGGATCGTGTTCGTCGAGCGGTAGTTCTGCTCCAGCGCGATCGTCCGGGTCTCCCCGAAGTCGCGCTCGAACTCGAGGATGTTGCGGATGTCGGCGCCGCGGAACGCGTAGATCGACTGGTCCGGGTCGCCGACGGCGCAGACGTTGCGGTGCTTCTCGGCGAGCAGCTGCAGGAGGCGGTACTGGGCGTGGTTGGTGTCCTGGTACTCGTCGACGAGGATGTAGCGGAAGGCCTTCTGCCACCGCTCGCGCGCCTCGGGGAAGTGCTCCAGGACCTGCACGGTAAGCATCAGCAGGTCGTCGAAGTCGACCGCGTTCGAGGCGAACAGGCGCCGCTGGTAGAGGTCGTAGACCTCGGCCACGGTCTGGTCGTAGAAGGAGGCGACGCGGCTCGCGTACTCCTCCGGCGTGACGAGCTGGTTCTTCGCGGCCGAGATCTGCGCGTGGATCCCACGCGGAACGAAGCGCTTCGGGTCGCGCTCGAGCTCCTCCAGGCACTGCTTGGTCAGTCGCACCTGGTCGGCCTGGTCGTAGATCGTGAAGTTCGAGCGGTAGCCGAGCCGCGGCGCCTCGCGGCGGAGGATGCGGCCGCAGGCGGCGTGGAAGGTCAGGATCCAGATCGCGCGCGCGACCGGGCCGAGCAGGTCCTCGAGCCGCTCGCGCATCTCGCCCGCGGCCTTGTTCGTGAACGTGATCGCGAGGATCTCGTTCGGCTTCACGCCGCAGGCGTTGAGCAGGTGCGCGACGCGGTAGGTGAGGACGCGCGTCTTGCCGGAGCCGGCGCCGGCGACGACGAGAAGCGGCCCTTCGGTTGCGAGAACCGCTTCTCGTTGCGCGGGATTCAGGTCTGCGAGATAGCGCTCAGGCGATGACGCGACGGCCACACGGTCGATGCTAGCGGGCGATTCCTCGGCATCGGAGGTCGCCTACGATTGGCTGGTGAAGATCGAACTCACGAGACTTTCGCGATCGTTTTGGTTCTGGCTCTACTAACCCAGCCGACCGGCGACTGGCTCGTGCGCGGCGACGTCGGCGGGCTGATTGCCGTGTTCGGGTACGTCGTCGCAGTCGCCGTCGTGGTCCTGGCGTGGAGGCGGCACAACCGAGCGCATCCGCAACCGGGGTCAGACCCCGGGGTCTGACCCGTTCCGGCGACGGCGGGCGGCCCTCGGATGCGCTGGCCCTGGAAGACCAGCGCTCTCCCTGACGTATCAGCGCTCCTCCACGATCGGGGCCTGACCCCCGGGTCTGACCCCGAGGCTACTCGGCTGAGAAGAGCGTCAGCTGCATCCCGTCGGGAGTACGAACACGGGCGTTGCGGTCGCCCCACGGCGTAGTCACCGGCGCGGCGACCTCCTCGGCGCCGGCCTCGACCAGGCGCCGAGCGGTCCTTTCGCTGTCTGCGACCTCGACCGCGAGCCGAACCACGCCGGAGACCCTCAAGCCCGCCTCGACCTGATCGACGTGGGCGGCCTGCCGTTCGTCCAGCAACTCGAGCGTCCCGCGGCCGGCCTCGAGCAGAACCACCCGTCCGTCCTCCGAGCTCCAGTCGGCAGTCTGCTCGAGGCCCAAAACGTCGCGGTAGAAGCGCAGTGCCTGGTCGAAATCCTCGACTGTCAGCGAGACGCGAAACTCCGACACGTCAGCCTTCGGTCTCCTCGACCTCGAGCAGCATGTTCCCGTCCGGGTCGCGGAAGAAGAACATCCGCGGGACCGGGCCCTCGCCGCCCATCGGGTCGTCGACGTCCACGCCGCGCTCTTTCAGCGCCGCGTGGTCGGCGTCGAGGTCGGTGGTCGTGAACACGACGCAGACCTGGTCGTTGTGGGGCGTCTGGCCTGGGCGCGACGGCATGATCGCGACCGCTGCGCCGGAGCCGGCGGGCGCTACCTCGAGCCACCGGTCACCGTCGCCGAAAGCCTCGTCGGCGCGCTTCTCGAAGCCGAGCGTCCCGGTGTAGAACTCGAGCGCCTTGTCCTGGTCGCTGACCGGGATGATCACGCGACCGAGCTGCGTGATGTGGGTTGTGGTCGTCTGCGGCATTCAGTCCTCCTCCTTGGTCGATGTCGATGATAAGACCGCCTGGCCGCCACGAACTCATCGCATTGCTAGCGTCGCCGGATGCAGATTCGAATCGCGAGACCCACACGCGACCTCGATCGGGCGGTCGCGTTCTACCGGCTGCTGGAGCTGCCGGTGCTGGCGTCGTTCGAGGATCACGACGGCTACAGCGGCGCCGTTCTCGGGCTGCCGGACTCGTCGAGGCAGCTCGAGCTCGTCCGGCACGAAGGCGAAGTCCCGTCGCCGACCGGCGAGGACCAGCTCGTCCTCTACCTCGGCTCGGCCGAGCGGGTCTCGCGCGAAGCGGCGCGCATCCAGGCAGGGGGCTTCGAGCCCGAAGCGGCTGCCAACCCCTACTGGGCGCGGAACGGCGCCGTGTGCTTCGTCGACCCCGACGGCTACTGGCTGATCCTGTCGCCGGAGGCCTGGTAGGCCGCTGCTAGCGTCCGCGAGGATGGGCTACGCGTTCGGGACGATCGACTCGATGGGCGACGGCGTCTTCCGCAAGGTGCGGCAGGAGCTCGGCGTCACCGCGTTCGGCGTCAACGTGCTCGTGCTGGCGCCGGGGATCGTCGCGCGGCCGCACTACCACACCGAGCAGGACGAGCTCTACTTCGTCCACGCGGGCCGTGCGAAGTTCGCGCTTCCCGGCGAGTCGCGCGAGCTCGGGCCCGGCGGCTTCTGCCACGTCGAGTCGACGACGCCGCGTCAGGTGACGAGCGTCGGCGACGACGATCTGGTCATGCTCGTCGTGGGCGCGAAGGACGGCTACGTCGGCCGCGACGGCGCCCTCGCCGATCCTGAGAAGCTCGGCTAGAAGCGGACTGCGGCGCGGCTGAGCTGGCCGACTCGGCGGCCGTAGAGCGCGAGGCCGACGAGCGCGGCCGCTCCGGTGGCGAGGCTCCCCGCCGCGGGCGTGAAGACGCTCGCCGCGATCGCGGTGTCGCCGCCGTGGCCGCCCATCGCGAGCGCGCCGATCGCCGCGCCCTGGTAAATGCCGACGTTCCCCGGCAGGGCGGGCATCGTGTTCGCCAGGCCGGTCACGACCATGTAGAGCAGCGCCGATCCGACGCCGACGTGGACGCCGACGGCGTGCAGCAGGAAGAGGACGCCGAACCAGCGCGCGACCCACGTCACCACGAGGATCAGGCCGGCGCGGAGCATGATCTTCTTCGGCGCGGCGGCTCCGGCGAAAAAGGCGCCGACTCCCTCGGGCAGGCGGTGCGAAAGCTTGGCGTGCAGCACCGAGACGAGCAGCAGCCCGCCGGCCGCAAGCGGGAGGCCGACGACCATCGTCACCTTCGCCCAGCCGGGAACCGGCAGGAAGAAGGCCGAGCCGGCGCCGACGAGCACGAAGGCGATCATCTCGAGTAGGTGCGCGCAGAGCAGGCTCCCGCCCGCGCGCGAGAACCCCGGCCAGCGCGGGCCGGCGGTGATCTTGAGCACGCCGACCTTCGAGGCCTCGCCCAGCCGTCCGGGCAGGACGGTGTCGAGGAACGAGCCGACCGAGCTGGCCGTGTACATCGCGCGGAAGCCGATGTCCGGCTTGCGGACGGTGGACGTCCAGGCGAGCGCGCGCAGCGGCTGCACCGCCGCGCAGATCACGAGCCCGGCGAGCAGGAAGCGCCAGTCAGGTGTCGCCGCGGCCGCGAGCACGCGGGTACCCGTCCGCTGGACGAGCAGCGCGACGGCGGCCAAGGAGACCAGCCCGACCACGACTGCGACACTGCGGCGACCCACCTGCACCTTCACGGCATCGGCAGTTCGCCGTAGACGGGCGAACCCCTGGAAGGGTGAGTCGCACGTACGCGTCTTCAGGCTTGCCGCTCGCATTTGCGCGGAGTCACGCGACTCCCACTCGAGCGACCGTCACCCACGGTAGCAGTGCGGGCAAAATCCTGCGGTGAGCCTGGAGGAGCTTCGGGAGCGGCGCGCCTTCGAGTGCCGGCTGACGCCCGACCGCGCGCTCGGCTCGCTCGAGGAGGCCGAGGCGTTCCTGCTCGACCGCGGGCTCCTGACCCGAACCGCCGACTGCGCGCTGCCGAGCCTGTTCGAGGCCTGCCACGAGGAGCCGTACGCACCCGCGAGCCCCGGCTTCGGGCAGTGGCCGCGGACGAAGTTCCCCTGGTTCGGCGAGCTCGGCGCGCGCGGGTACCTCGTGCTCGCCGTGCACCGAGGCAAGAACCTGCTCGTCACCGGCGAGGTCGCAGCGGCGCTCGACCCGGTGTGCCGCGCGGAGCTCGAGCGGCTCGGCGACGATCCGCTCCTGCGTCATCTCGCCGAGACCGGCCCGTCCGAGCTCGAGGACCTGCAGCTCGAGCTGGGGTTGAAGCCGAAGGAGCTGAAGTCGATGCGCTACCCGCTCGAGCGCTGCGGCGCGGTCGTCTCGCGCAGCATCGTCTACGAGGAGCCGCACCGGCATACCAGCCTGCTCTCGCGCTGGGACCAGGTCGTGCCGGAGTCGAGCGAGGGCGGGCTCGAGGACGTGGTGGTCACAGGCGTGCGCGCAGCGGTCGTCGCGCCCGAGGACGAGCTGCGGCGCTGGTTCTCCTGGCGGCTGCCCGCGGGCCTCGTCGACGGGCTGGTCGCGGAAGGCCGGCTCGTGCGGCCGGAGCCCGGCTGGGTGGCTACAGCGGAAACGGCCGGCGGCTGAGCGCGGGCAGCACCTGCGCGGTCACCCAGACCGGCGTCGTCGCGTAGCGCGTCGAGTAGCGGAAGCTCCCGTCCTTGCGGCGCAGGCGCTTCAGGTAGGCAAGCGAACCGGCCGGCGGCTTGCGGTGCCCGGCCGCGAAGGCCTGGATCGCCCACGCGGTCGACTGCGCGTCCGAGCCGCGGCCCGGCGTGAGCTCGAAGCCGCCGTCGCGGTTCCGGAGCCGGCGCGAGATAGGCGAGCGCGCGGCGAATCGGCGCGCCCTTCGACTCCCGCGGAGCGGAGGGCCTCGACCGCGGCGGCGGTGTCGTTCGAGTCGGGCTGCCCGCCGGGGTTCCACGACCAGCCGCCCGACCGGGCCTGGTGGCGGAGCAGGTAGCGCACCGCCGGCTTCGGGGCGCGCTCCCGTGCCTGCCGCAGCGCCAGGATCCCCCAGGTCGTCGAGTTGATCCCGGGGCCGATCGCGCCGCCCGGCCGTTGAGCGCCGTGGATGCGGACGAGCAGCGCGCCCGGCTTCGCGCCGAGAGCTGTCTCCGCCATCGCGGCGAGCTCGACGTCGGTCGCGCTCGACAGATCGCTCTCGTGGGCCTGCAGGTAGCCGAGCGTCGCCGCGTTCGGGTGCGCCCCGGCCGCGCGCAGGCCGAGGACGGCCCACGCCGTCAGCTGCGGGTACGGCGTTCCGCCCGGCTCGGCGAAGCCGCCGCTCGGACGCCTGATGCGCGGCGAGGTACGGCCGGAGGCCGCGAGTCACCCGGCGAGTCACGTCCAGCCACCACCTCCACCTTCAGGCGCGCGCGCATAGCGCTCGAGCAACCGCCGCAGCTCGGGGCCGATCGCCAGCGCGAGGACGAAGTTCCCGGTCGCGTGCGCGGTGTCGAACCAGAACCCGCGGCCCGTGAGCGCGACGAAGGCCTGCCAGGTGTGCGGGTAGAAGCTGAGCCACTCCCAGACGTTCATGACCGCGTCGAACGCGAAGCCGAGCACGAAACAGGTGACCGCGAGTGGCAGCCGCCGTCGGAGGAAGCGCGCCCCGAGCCCGCCGACGAGCCCGCAGAAGCCCCAGGCGAGCATCTGCCACGGCGTGTAGGCGCCCTGGCCGAGGTAGAGGTTCGAGACGAGCGCGGCCAGCGCGCCGACGCACGCGCCCGCCCGCGGCCCGAGCGCCACGCCGGCCACGACCGTGATCGTCGTCACCGGCTGCACGTTCGGGATCGCGGCGAACAGGATCCTCCCGGCCGCGGCCGCGGCGGCCAGCGTCCCGACGAGCGCCAGCTCCTTGCTCGAGCCGGGGCCGGACTCGAGCCAGGCGACGCCCGCCACGATCAGCGCGCCGGCGAAGAGAAGCAGAGCGAGCGCGGAGTCGGTCGGCAGGAGCGCGACCCAGGCCGCCGAGGCGAGCGCGGCGAGCAGGGCGACCGCGGCCGCGGACCTAGGCAACGGCCAGCTCCCGCTCCGGCGCGGTCGAGACGACCCGGTCGGCGACCGATGCCGCGAAGAGGTGGTCGTTCGTGACCACGAGCGTCCCCCGCGTCGGGGTCTGACCCCGCAGGAGGCGCGTGAGCTCGTCCTTGCGCTCGGGGTCGACGCCGCGGGTGGGCTCGTCGAGGACGAGCAGGTCCGGCTCGGCGACGAGCACGGCCGCGAGCGCCAGGCGCTCCCGCTCGCCGCTGGAGAGATCGCGGGGATGGCGCCCCTCGAAGCCGGCGAGACCGAGCTGCGCAAGCGCCCGCCGGGCCCGCGAGAGGTCGCCGCCGACCGCGAGCGCGACCTCCTCGTCGGCCCGCTCGGCGACGAGGTAGCGGCCCGGGTCCTGGCTCAGGTAGCAGGCCCGGCCCTCGCGGGCGACGGTTCCCGTCCACGGATCGAGCAGGCCCGCGGCGAGCTTGGCGAGCGTCGTCTTGCCGCGAGCCGTTCGGGCCAAGCAGGGCGACGATCTCGCCGCGGCCGACCGCCAGCCCGGCGCCCTCGACGACCGGCTCTTCGCCGTACGCCGAAGGTGACGCCGTCGAGCCGGCAGACCGGCGGCCCCCGCGGGCTCTGCGTCCGGCAGCTCGCACTCGCGCGGCAGCCACGCCTCCGGCAGCGCGCCGTCGCGGATGCGGCCGCCGTCGAGGAAGAGCGTGCGGTCACAGGCGTCGAGCACGCGTTCGGGCCGCTGCTCCGAGACGACGACCGCAGCGCCGGACGAGCGCGCCAGCTCGATCGCGGCGGCCGCGCCCTCCGGGTCGAGCTGTGAGGTGGGCTCGTCCAGGAGCAGCAGCCGCGGACGGAGCGCGAGCACCGAAGCGAGGCAGACGCGCTGCAGCTCGCCGCCGGAGAGCTCCGCCACCGGCCGGTCGGCCAGCTCCGCCGCGCCGACCGCCGCCAGCGCCTCCAGCGCACGCGATTCGATCTCCGCCGGCGGCGTGCCGACGTTCTCGAGCCCGAAGACCACCTCCGCGCGCACGCGCGTGAACACGACCTGATCTTCCGGATCCTGGAAGAGCGTCGCGACGGTCCCGGCCAGCTCGGCCGGCCGGACGCGGCGCGTGTCGAGGCCGGCGACCTCGACCCGGCCCGAGAAGCGCCCGCCGTGGAAGTGCGGCACGAGCCCCGCGAGCGCCCGCAGCGAGCGTCGACTTGCCCGACCCCGACGGCCCGAACAGCGCGACGACCTCGCCGGGCTCGAGGTCGAGGGAGCACTCCCGCAGCGCCTCCAGCCCGTCGGGATAGCGAGTACGAGAGCGAGCGAACGGTCGCTAGAGCCACAGCGCTCCGATCGCGACGAGCGCCGCGGCGAGCACGAGCGCTCCCTTCTCGTCGAGCGTCCAGGCGGGCTGGGCGACCCGCGTCCTGCCGGGCCGGCCGTAGCCGCGGGCCTCCATCGCCTCGGCGAGGTTGAGCGAGCGCTCGAGCGAGCCGGCGAGCAGCGGCGAGAGCAGCCGCGCCCGCCCGCGCGCGCCGGTCACCTCCACCCCGCGCCCGCGCAGCGACTCGACCAGGCCGGCGGCGTCCCGCTCCAGCGTCGGCACGAGCCGCGTCGCGAGCGCGACCGCGAGCACCGAGCGGCGGGCGAAGCGCGGCCCGGAGACGAGCCGGTCGTGGTCGAGCAGCAGCGCGTAGGCGGCGAAGGCGAGCGCGACCGCGGTCAGCCGCAGGCCCTGGAAGACCCCGTTGCGCAGCTCCTCGGTCGTCACGTCGAGGTGCCCGAGCACGGGAACGGTCGGGCCGCTCCAGAGGACATGCGTGCCGATCTCCTCGACGAACGGCGTGACGACGAACACCGCGAGGCCCGAGACGAGCGCGCCGACGAGGTACAGCCGCCGCCGCCCGGCGGGCGCGCGCAGGCAGAGGACGAGCAGCAGCGCCGCGATCACGGCCACCGAGATCGTCCGGTGGGCGAGCAGCGCCGCGGCCGCGAGGCCGGCCAGGAGCGCAGCTGCGGCGGCGGGCCTCATCCGCACCGCGTACCGGAAGCGGAACGGGTGGCGGCCGCGCAGGAGCCGGTGCCAGTCGCCGCTGAAGGTCATGCGCACCGCCTGCCCCGCGAGCCGCGCCGAGAACCGCGGTCGGCCCCGAGCGGACGACCAGGACGTTCGCGTTGTCCGGCAGCGCCGTCCCCGGCTGACCGAGCGTCCTCGGAGCAGGCGGGCGAGCGCGCGACCGCGGCCGGGTCGGCGGTCACGACCAGCGCCGGCCGGCGCGCTTGCCGTCGTAGCCGTGCAGGAACGGCTCCGGGAACGCGCCGACGACGACCGGGTCCTGCGCCGGGTTCGCGCCAGCCGCGGTAGTCCCACCACTCGACGTCGCCCGGCCGGAGCCGGTAGTCGGCGGCGCTGCGGTCGGCCTCGAAGCCGTTCACGAAGTAGAACCACGAGCGCTGGCCGTGCTCGGCGACGCCGTCGACCGCCTGCACGAAGCGGCCGCCGTAGCGCGTCTTCACCTTCGCCACCCGCTCGAGCGCCTGCGCCGCGCTGAGCCCGGCCGGCACGTGCGCAGCCTCGACGACGACGGCGCCCCGGTCGCGCGTGACCCAGAGCGTCGCCTGCCCGCCGGCGCCCGCCGCCGAGCCGCACCCGGCCGCGAGCGCCGCGAGCAGGACGAGCAACCCGGCCGACAGCCGCTGCGCTTTAACGCCAGCGAGTCGACCGGTCGTTTCAGACGGTCTGACGAGCAAAGCTCGCCCGACCTGACGTCGACATCGCAAGCGACGTCTCACGCCAGCGCGTTCGAGCGAACCGCCCCGGCGAGCGTCGCCCTGACGAGCCCGTGGTGCTGGCCGACGCAGGCCGCTCCCTTCGCGTGCGCACCGAGCGGCCGCCGGCGTGCAGGACCGCCCCGGCGGCCACGGTGGCCTTGCCGTTGTCGTCCTGCGCCAGCACGCGGTAGCAGTTGCGCGGGCCCGCTTCAGCACCAGCGTCGGCGGCCCGCCGTTCGGGCCGAAGTCCGCCCAGTACCAGAGGACGAGGTCGCCGTCCTTCAGCGTCACCGCGTCGGCGCCGACCGGCGGCGAGACGCCGTTCACCTTGAAGACCCAGCCGCTCGACGCCGTCGCCGGGTAGCGGCCGATCTGGTCGACGTACGGCCCGAAGCCGGTCGACCGTCACGTGGTAGTAGAACTCGCCCGCGAGGCTGGCGGCCTCGAGCGCGTCGAGCGCGTTCGCCTTGACCGAGAGCGCGGGCTCGGCAGCGCCGAAGATCGTCTGCGTCTTGCCTTCGACGCGGACGTGCACGCGCGCCGCGAGAGCCGCCGGGACGAGCAGGAGCGCCGCCGCCAGGACGGCGACGAGAACCGGGAGTCGCCTGAGCACGAATCCTCCTTCCGCGAGGGGTTCGATCTGCAGGCGGGCGGCAGGTCTTCTGACTCGGGGCTCCCTCCCTCGCCGCCTTCCCGGCTCGCGAGCCAGTGGCGTTCGGCGCGGGAGCGTCTCCCCTCACAGCGGCGGGACCGTCCCGGACTCGCACCGGGTTCCCTTACCGCTCGCCTAGTCTGCGGCGACCCTATCATCGCCCCGAGATCGACTTGCAAGGCCGAATCGAGCTCTGGGTGCCGGTCGTCGCCTGGGCCGGCAGCTGATCTTCGCGCTCTCCTCGATCCCGTCGCTCTCGACCGGCCTCGGCACCTGGGACCTGGTGCTGCGCAAGGGCGCGCACATCACGGAGTACGCCGTGCTCGGGGTGCTGCTCGTGCGCGCGCTCGGCTCCGAGCTGCCGGCCTTCGCGGTCGGCGTCGCCTACGCGATCACGGACGAGATGCACCAGCACTTCGTGCCCGGCCGGCACTCCTCGCCGTTCGACGTCGCCTTCGACGCCTGCGGGGTCGCGCTCGGGCTGCTTCTCCTTCGCTCCGTACAATCGAGTCGTGCCCGAGCGTAAGAACCTCGACGACCGCCAGCTCGACGCGATCCTCGAGCGGCTGGACGCGCTGCGCGCCGAGCTGCAGACCATGAACAAGCGGCTCGACCACACCGAGGGCTTCCTCGCCCTCGCGCACGAGCTGCGCTCCCTGAACGAGTCGCTGCAGGCGTTGGCCTACGCCGCGCTCGGCCAGCAGGGCCCGCAGGTCAGACGTCGCCTGGACCGGCTGAGGCACCGCTTGCGGTGCCGACATCAGGACGCGCGGGCTCTGCCCGTGCGTCCGTCTGAAATGACCAGTCGAGTCGTTGGAAGGTCGGGTCCGACGCTCTAGGAAGTCAGCTTGTAAATGCTGCCGTCCAGCGAGACGGCGTAGAGCTCGCCCGCGGCGTCCTCGCCGAAGGAGGAGAGCCCCGACACGTGCAGCGGCTCCGCGCGGGGGCCGGCCTTCAGCTTCGCGCCGACTGCGCGCAGGCTCCAGATGTCCCCTGTGCAGTAGTCGCCGTAGAAGTAGCGGCCGCGCGCAGCCGTGACGGCCTTGCCGCGGTAGACGTAGCCGCCGGTGACCGAGCAGTCCCGTTGACGTGCCTGTAGGTGACGATCGGGAAGACGAGCTTCCCATGCGGGTTCACCTTCTGGCCGGCGGTGTAGCGCGAGCGGCCCTCCAGACCCGCCAGCCGTAGTTGTTCAGCGACGCGCTGCTGCCGCGGCGTCCGCACGTCGACCTCCTCCCAGGTGTCCTGGCCGACGTCGCCGATGTAGAGGTCGTGGGTCACGCGGTCGAACGAGAACCGCCACGGGTTGCGCAGCCCGTAGCCCGCGATCTTCCACCTCGCGCCACGCTTGTTCACGTTCAGGCGCAGCAGCTTGCCGAGGTGCGAGCTGAGGTTCTGGGCGCGGTTCTCCGGATCGCCGCCGGAGCCGCCGTCGCCCATGCCGACGTAGAGGCGCCCGTCCGGGCCGAACTGGAGCTGGCCGCCGTTGTGGTTGGCGTACGGCTGCTTGACGAACAGCAGCTGCCGCGCGCTCGACGGGATGGCGACCGAGCCGTTCGACCGGTACTCGACCACGCGCGTGTCGCCGTTCAGGTCGGTGTAGTCGACGAAGAAGCGGTGGTTCTTCGCATAGCTCGGGTGGAAGGCGACCGAGAGCAGGCCCTGCTCGCCGCCGCTCCTGACCTTCGTGTGGATGTCGAGGAAGGGCTGGGCCCGCAGGTGCCCGTTGACGAGCACGCGGATCACGCCGGGCTGCTCGACGACGTAGAGCCTGCCCGGCTCGCTGCGCGGGGCGCCGACGAAGACCGGCGAGTCGAAGCCCGACGCGACCAGCTTCAGGTGCAGCTGCGCCGCCGCTGGCGCACCGCCCGCGGCCGCGGGCACGGCGGCCGCGATCGCCACCGCGAGGACCCCGAGCGCAAGCCTTCATGCCTTGAGGAGCACCCTTCGCAGCTCGTCCTCCTTGCCCGGCTGGAGGATCGCCAGAACCTGGTCGCCCGGCCTGCAGCTCGGTCGCGCCGACCGCGATCTCGGCGTGGCCGTTGCGCATGACCGAGATCAGCCGCGAGCCCTCGGGCGAGGTCGAGCGCCTCGACGCGCTTGCCCGCGGCCGGCGAGTCCTGGTCGATCTGACCTCGACGATCTCGAGGTTCTCCTTGCGCAGCTCGAGCAGGTGGACGAGCTCGTGCTCGGGCACCTCGTGCTCGACCAGCGCCATGAGGCCCCGCGTGGCCGAGACGGTCGGCGAGATGCCGAGCAGGTCGAAGTGCGCCTGGTTGCGCGGGTCGTTCACGCGCGCGATCACCTTCGGGACGCCGTACTTCTCCTTGCGCGAGCTGGCAGATGATGAGGTTGTCCTCGTCGTCGCCGGTCAGCGCCGCGACCACATCCGGCGGCCGCGCGATCCCCGCGCGCTCGAGGACGAAGATCTCGGTCGCGTCGCCGAGCTGCACCTGGTGCTCGAACTCCTGCTCCAGCCGCTCGAAACGGTCGCGCCGCTGCTCGATCAGCGTCACCTCGTGCCCGCGGTCCTTGAGCAGCACGCGCGCGAGGTTGGCGCCGACCTTGCCGCCGCCTGCGACGAGGATGTACATCAGACGGCTTCGTCTCGGCGGGCTTGATCTCGCAGGCGCGGACGGCCTCGATCAGGACGTCGATCGCCATCGAGGTCGGGCAGACCGTGCGCAGGCCGCGGCGCCGATAGAACTCGGCGCGCGCCGGGTCGAGGACGCGCACGACGACGCACTGATTGTCGAAGCGCTTCTGGGCCACCTGGCCGATGACGATGTTCGTGTTGTCGCCGTCGGTCGCGACCACGACCGCGTCGGCCTCCTCGATCCCGGCCTCGCGCAGGACCTCGATGTCCATCCCGTGGCCGACCACGAAGCGGCCGTTCCAGCGGTCGCCGAGCCGGCCGAGCGCCTCTTCCTTCTCGTCGACGGCCGTGACCTCCCAGCCCTCGTCCACGAGCTGGAGGGCGATGCTGGAGCCGACTCGGCCGCAACCGATCACCAGAGCCTTCATGACTCCACCTTAGCGGCTAGATCGTGCGCCGGACACCCTCGTGAATCGGCCCACACAGTGCGGTGGACGGCCGCACCGGCAAGGCCGGCACGGCCTCTTCGTCGGCGTCGCAAGCGACGCCTCGGTCAGCTTTCTTCCGTGCCGTCCTCCTCCAGCACGCCCTCGGGGAAGGCCACGACGAGCACCTCCGCGGGCGCCTTGCGGAGCACGTATTCGACCGTCGGCGAGAAGAAGCGCGACTGCCGGCGCCAGCGCGGCGCCGAGCCGAGCACGATCAGGTCGACGCCGCGCTTCGTGGCCTCGTCGACGATCGCCTCGCCGATCGAGCGGGCGCGCACGGTCTCGCCGCGCACCGAGACGCCGTGGTCGGCGCCGAGGGCCTGAGCCTCTTCGAGCGAGGCGGCGGCGCGGTCGTGCTCGATGTCGAGCTCGGCGTCGAGCGGCTGGTCGAGCGGGACGCGGATCACGTGCAGCGCCTCGACGTCGGCGCCGCGCTCCTGCGCCAGCTTGACCGCGGTCGCGACCATCTCCTCGCCGATCGGCCCGAGCTTCATCGGCACGAGGATGCTCGAGAACTCCGTCTCGGGCAGCAGCTCCACGGGCGGCGCCTCGACCCGCTCGAGCAGTCCTTCGCCCAAGCCGTGGCGCACCAGCCCGTAGACGACGAGGCCGACGGCGAGCCAGATCGGGCCGCCGTAGCGCGCGCCCACGTGGGTCGCGAGCGCGACGACGAAGATCGCCAGCGTCGCCGCCGAGCCGACGATCGCCGGCAGCGGCACCTCCGCTCCGCCGATGCGGATCCCGAGCGGGGCACGGAAGGGCCGGGGAAGGTCGGGCTCGGCGAAGCGGAGCCGGATCACCGCGAGCTGGGCGGCGGTGAACGCGAGCAGGACGCCGAAGCTGAACAGGCTGGCCAGGAACGAGACCTGGTTGCCGAGCGCCGCGGTCCCGAGCAGGAGCGCGATCGAGATCACGGCCGCCGAGACGATCGCCTCGGGTGAGACGAGCGTGCGCCGGTTCAGCCGGCCGAAGGCGCGCGGCAGCTGGCCGTGCTCGCCGAGCGAGTGCGCCAGGCGGGTGAACCCCGACATCGAGGTCGTCACGGCGACGAGCAGGATCACCGCGCCGGTCAGGCCCACGTAGATGCGCAGCGCGGACCCGAAGCCCGTCGACACGTGGGCCTGCAGCGCGGCGACGATCCCCATCATCGGCGCGTGGAGCCAGGTCGTCCCGAGCTCGGTCGTCCCGTTCTCCGCCGGGAAGGCCGACAGCGCCACCAGCGCGATCGCGACGTAGATCACGACCACGAGGCCGATCCCGGAGAAGAGGCTCCGCGGCAGGGCGCGGCCGGGCTCGCGGGTCTCCTCGGCGAGGTTGGCCACCGTCTCGAGGCCCGTGTACGCCAGCATCGCCAGCGGCAGCGCGAAGGCGAGGTCGTGCCACGAGGGCTGGCTGCCGATCGAGACCCCGCGCGTGAGGGCGTCGCCGGAGAAGAGGAAGGCGAAGCCGAGCGCGACGAGGCCGACCTGCGTGACCAGGTCGAGCACCGCGACGACGATTCCGTAGCGATAGAACGCCGAGCGGCGGACGAGACGGATGGCCGCGACGCCGGCGATCACCGACGCGCCGGTGACCAGGTCCCACGGATGGTGCTGCAGCGAGCCCATCTTCAGCGCGGCGCCGAGGTAGTGGGGCATGAACAGCGCCGAGAGCGTGATCACGATCAGGTAGTCGAGGAAGAGCGCCCAGCCGGTCAGGAAGCCGGCGATGTCGTTGAAGGCCCGCCGGACGAAGGTCGCGGCGCCGCCGGTCTCCGGGATCGCGGCAGTGCCCTCGGCGTAGGAGAGCGAGACGACCAGGAAGAGCGCGCCTGCGAGGGCCAGCACCTCCGGCGTCAGCCCGAGCGCGTGCAACGCGATGATCCCGAGCGCGACGTAGATCGAGGAGGCGATCTCGCCGTAGGCGACCGAGAAGAGCGCGGGCGCGTCGAGAACCCGCTGCAGGCCGGCTATTTTCCGTGCCACGCACCGGAGCGTAGTCGAGCCGCGCCAACTACCTTGTGCGCTACACGGGCGCCTAGCGCCGCCGGCGGAGAAGGTAGATCCGCCCGGCGCCGGCGCCGATGAAGAGCAGGCCGAGCAGGTAGCCGACACCGCCTCCCTTGACCGCGGTCTCGACGATCAGCGCGACGCCGAGGCCGGCGGCGATCACGCCGAAGACGACGACGAGCGCCGGGTAGCGGTTCACGCGGCCTTCGACGCCGCGGCCACCAGCACACGCGAGGGCGCGTTCTTGAGCACGAAGTCGACGGTGTCGCCGAAGATCCTGCTGCGCAGGCGCGTGGCACCACGGCGCGGCGCGCCCATGACGATGATCTCGCTGTTTCGCCGCGCGGCCTCATCGACGATCGCGCGGCCGGCGTTGCGGGCGCGGACGATGCGGCCGACCACGTTCACGCCGTAGCTGTCGCCGATCGCGCGCGACTCGTCCAGCAGGTCGTGTGCGCGCAGCTCGACCTCCGGCGGCAGCTCGGCGTCAAGCGGCAGCTGCAGCGGCACCTCGAGCACGGTCAGCGCGACGATCGAGGCGCCCCGCTCGGTCGCCAGCCGGCAGGCGAGGTCGACGGCGGCCTCGGACTCGTGCTTCTCGATGATCGGGACGAGCACGTTGCGGTACTCGAGCGCGAGTGCCGGGCCCATCGCGATCGGCGCGCGGACCGTCTCCGTCAGGGACTCGTGCACCACGTACCGGCGGTAGACCCAGTAGGTCGCGAAGCCGACCAGGAGCCAGCCGATCCCCGCGTAGCGGGTACCGGGGCTCTGGACGACGACGACCAGCCACGCGAGTATCGTCGCCGTCCCGCCGAAGATCGCGAACAGCGGCCAGTCGACGCCGCGGATGCGCAGGTTCGGCCGGGCCCGGAACTGCAGCTCCTCGTCGGGGTAGCGGCGGCGAAGCTGGACGATCGACGCGTGAGCCACCGTGAACGAGAGCATCGCGCCGAACGAGTACATCGTCCCGAGGAACTTCGTCTGGCCGGGCAGGAGGACGAGGATCGAGACGAAGCCGGCGAAGACGATCAGCGACAGCCAGGGCGTCTTGAACCGCGGATGCAGCCGGCGGAAGATCTCCGGCAGCTGCCGGTAGGTCGCCATCGAGTACGTGATCCGCGAGGCGCCGATGATCCCGGCGTTGGTCGCGATGAAGAGGATCGTGGCCGCCAGGATGCCGATGTAGACCTTGAGCACGCTCAGCACGCTGCCGCTGATGCCGAGATTCTCGACGAGGCCGAGCACGGGGTCGTTCTGGAAGCCGTGCTGCTCCGGCGGCAATGCGAGCAGCGTCGTCTGCTTGCCGTCGATCAGGTGCACCGGCAGCGCGGAGAGCGCGATCAGCGGCAGCGTGAAATAGATCGCGTAGACCGCGATCGCCACGAGGCCGATCGAGCGCGGGATGCTCTTGACCGGGTCGCGGGTCTCCTCGGCCAGGTTGGAGACGGTCTCGATCCCGGTGTAGGCGATCATCCCGATCGGAATCGCGAGGAAGAACGACGACCACGTCGGCGCGGTGCCCCAGTGGATGTTGTCCACGAGCGTCGAGGGGCTGAAGATCAGCGCGAAGCCGAGCAGCACGAGCAGCAGCTGCGTCCCGAAGTCGATCAGCGCCAGGAAGATGTTCAGCTTCGCCGACTCCTGGATCCCGACCACGTTCAGGAGCACGAGCACGACGATCACGAGCGCCCCGAAGATGATGTCCCAGGGGTTCTGCTTCAGCGGCGCCCAGAAGATCGAGAGGTAGTGCGGGACGAAGAACGCCGAGATGGCGATCGTGATGATGTAGTTGAGCATCTGCGCCCAGCCGGCCCCGAACGACGCGAGCTCGTTGAAGGCGTGGCGGGCGAAGCTGGCGGAGCCGCCGGCTTCCGGGTAGCGGACCGTGCCCTCGGCGTAGGTGAGCGCGGTCGCGCTGAAGAAGATCCCGGCGATCACGAAGACGAGCGGGGTCAGGCCGAGCGCGAAGACGGCTGTGACGCCGAGCGCGTAGTAGATCGACGAGCCGACGTTGCCGTATGCGGTCGAGAACAGCGCCGGCGTGCCGAGGACCCGTTCCAGCCGCTGCTGCCGCCTACGCCGCGACATTCAGCGGACTCTAGTGCCGCGGCCGGGCGGGAGGAGCTTGCGCCCCTCCCGCCCGTGCCCGTTCAGCCCGCGCAGACGGTCGGCGAGCCGGGCGGCAGGATCGTCGCCAAGCCGCCGAAGATCGGATTGCCGGCCGGGTCGACGCCGATCAGGCCGCCGACCGTCTGGCCACCGACCAGCGCGACGGGCGTGCAACCGTTGAGCCGGATCTGACCCGCCTGGAGCTGCAGCGTTCCGAAGCTGGAGATGTCGAGGCCGCTGTCCAGCTTGAACCTGCCTCCCGGGCTGTCGAGCCGGATGCCGGCGTCCGTCACGCTGAGCCGGAAGATCCCGTTCGGACTCGTGTAGACGCCGGTGAAGTCGCCGTCGGGGCCGGGGTCGCCCTGCTCACCTGTGCCCCCGGACGGGCCCTTCGTTCCGGGCAGTCCAGGCAGGCCCTTTGCCCCGACTGCGCCCTGCGGGCCAGTCGCACCGGCGTCGCCCTTCGCTCCGGGAGGCCCGGCCTGGCCCTGCTTGTTCCAGCCGAGCTGGTTCTCGAGCGACGTGCAGTGGCCCATCAGGTTCGACGCCGGAAGCGACGGGTCGACCAGCCGGATCGTGCCGACGCCCTTGAGCATGCAGGCCGTGTAGTCGCCCCCGCCGCCCGGGATCGTCGCGTAGGCGACCCCCGCGGCGAGTGCCGCGCAGCATGCGGCGCCCGCCAGCACAAGTGACGCTCGGCCGCTCATCCTGCGCACACCGTCGGCGAACCGGGCGGAAGGATCAGACCCACGCCGCCCGCGTTGACGGCGACAAGCCCGTTGACGAGCGCGAGAGGCGAGCTGCACCCGTTGAGCTGAATCTGGGCGCCGTTGAGGGTCATCGGCCCCCCGGCGCTCAAGAACGACCAGCCGCCCGCGTTGAGCTTGGCGTTGCCGCCTGGCCCTTCGAGCGTGATCCCGGTGTCCTTGACGTCGATCGAGAACTGGTGGTTGGGGCTGACGAAGTGACCCGTGAACGCCCCGGCAGGCCCCGTAGTTCCCTGCATCCCCCTGTCGCCCGTAGGCCCGGTCGCGCCCCGCACGCCCTGCGGCCCGAGGTCGCCGGTCGGCCCTCGCGCGCCGGTGTCCCCCTGCGGCCCGGTCGCGCCGCGCGCGCCGACCTGGTTCCACGAGATCTCGGACTCGTATGGCGTGCAGTGGCTGAGCAGGCTCGACGACGGCAGCGAGTGGTCGATCAGCCGGATCGTGCCCGTCGCCTTGAGCATGCAGGCCGTGTACGCGCCGGCGCTGTCCGGGATCGACGCGTACGCGATCCCTCCGGCCGCGGCGGCCACGATCGCCACGATCCCGGCAATGACGAGACCGCGCCTGCCGAGACGCAGTCGATTACGAAGACTCATGAGGCCCTCCCTTCGTTCGTTGCGACCCTCCGCGCCAACCTAACTCTCCGCCCGAGAGGTGTGAATAGGCCGCTCGGCCCATTGGAGGAGCCCGAAGAACTAGGTGTGTATGGAGACGAGCAGCGGCACGATCAGGATCGCGACGATGTTCGTGATCTTGATCATCGGGTTGATCGCGGGGCCGGCGGTGTCCTTGTAGGGATCGCCGACGGTGTCGCCGGTGACCGCCGCCGCGTGCGCCTCGGAGCCCTTGCCGCCGAAGGCCCCGTCCTCGATCAGCTTCTTGGCGTTGTCCCAGGCCCCGCCGCCCGAGGTCATCGCGATCGCCAGGAACAGCCCGGTGACGATCGTGCCGATCAGCAGGCCGCCGAGCATCTTCCAGCTGATGATCCCGACGATGACCGGGAACAGAATCGGGATCGAGCGCCGGCAGCGAGCATGCTCCGGATCGCCGAGCCGGTGACGATGTCGATCGCCCGCCCGTACTCGGGTCGGGCCGTTCCTTCCATGATCCCCGGGATCTCGCGCGAACTGGCGCCGCACCTCGGTCACGACCTGGCCGCCGACGCGGCCCGACCGCCTCCATCGCCAGCGAGGCGAACAGGAACGGCATCAGCCCGCCGATGAACAGGCCGGCGATCACCCAGGCGTTCGAGAGGTCGAACGCCCCGGCGCCGCCGAGGTTCGCGTTCGCGTCGTGCAGGCCCGTCGTGTAGCTGTCGAAGAGAACGAGCGCGGCCAGCGCCGCCGAGCCGATCGCGTAGCCCTTGGTCACGGCCTTGGTCGTGTTGCCGACGGCGTCGAGCGGGTCGGTGATCGCGCGCACCGACTCGTCGAGGTGGGCCATCTCGGCGATGCCGCCCGCATTGTCGGTCACCGGCCCGTACGCGTCGAGCGCGACGATCAGCCCCGTCATCGACAGCTGCGCCATCACGGCCACGCCGATCCCGAACAGGCCGGCGAAGTGGTGCGCGACCAGGATCCCGGCGGCGATCACGATCACCGGCAGCGCGGTCGCCTGCATGCCGACGGCGAGCCCCTCGATGATGTTGGTCGCGTGACCGGTGCGCGAGGCCGTGGCGATCTGCTTGACGGGTCGCCAGCGCGTGCCCGTGTAGAACTCGGTGATCGCGACGAGCAGGAAGGTCACGACCAGGCCGACGATCGCCGAGATGTAGAGGTCGCCGAAGCTGAACGGGCCCCCGTCGTAGGCCATCGTCACCGGGATGAAGCCGAGCGCCGAGAGAACGGTCGCCACGAGGACGGCCTTGTAGAGCGCGTTCATGATCGAGCCGCCGCGGCCGACGCGCGCGAAGAAGGTGCCGATCACCGAGGCGAGGATCGAGACGCCGCCGATCGCCAGCGGGTACAGCCAGAGGCGGCTGGTCGGGAACGCCTTCGCGAGCAGCATCACCGCGACCGCGGTCACGGCGTAGGTCTCGAACAGGTCGGCCGCCATGCCGGCGCAGTCGCCGACGTTGTCGCCCACGTTGTCCGCGATCACGGCCGGGTTGCGCGGATCGTCCTCGGGGATGCCGGCCTCGATCTTGCCGACGAGGTCGGCGCCGACGTCCGCAGCCTTTGTGTAGATGCCGCCGCCGAGCCGCGCGAAGACGGAGATCAGCGAGCCGCCGAACGCGAGCCCGACGAGGTCGTCGATCGCCGACTCGTGCGAGTGCCCGAGCCAGCCGGTGAGCACCCAGTAGTAGCCCGCGACCCCGAGCAGGGCGAGGCCGACGACGAGCATGCCCGTCACCGAGCCGGCGCGGAAGGCCACGTTCAGCGCGGGCTTGAGCCCCTTCTTGGCCGCCTCCGCGGTGCGCACGTTCGAGCGCACGGCCACGTTCATCCCGATGAAGCCGGCAGCGGCCGAGAGCGTCGCGCCGATCAGAAAGCCGATCGCCGTCCCCCAGCCGAGCTTGTTGTAGAAGCCGAGCAGGAGAAACGGCACGATCGCGACGACGGCGATCGTCCGGTACTGGCGCTTGAGGTAGGCGGCGGCGCCTTCCTGCACGGCGCGCGCGATCTCCTGCATCCGCTCGCTCCCGGCCGGCTGGCGCAGGAGCCAGACGGTCAGGCCGATGCCGTACGCGATCGCGACCCCCGAGCAGACGAGAGCGAAGAGAACCGCGTGGTCACTGAAGAAGTCGATCGGAGGGTCTCCCTGGAGCCTGCGCCGAGAAGGCCCCGGCGCCGCGGTTTTCTATCACAGGGTTAGAACCGCGCGCCGCGAAGAGCGGTTGCGCAGAGGTGCTCTTCGGGCTGCGGCCCGATCTTCGGGACGACCGCGAACAGCAGCTCGCGCAGGCGCTCGTTGTTGGCCTGGAAGACCTCGATCACCTGCTCGTGCGAGACCGGAGCGGTGCCCTCGACGCCGACGTCGTGGTCGGTGACCATCGAGATGTTCGCGTAGCAGAGCTCGAGCTCCCGCGCGAGGTAGCCCTCGGGGTAGGCGGTCATGTTGATCACGTCCCAGCCGGCGTCCTGGAACCAGCGCGACTCGGCGCGGGTGGAGAAGCGCGGGCCCTGGATCGTGACCACCGTGCCGCCGTCGCGGACCGGGATGCCGAGCTCGCGGGCCGTCTCGACCAGCAGCCCGCGCAGGTCCGGGCAGTACGGGTCGGCGGCCGAGACGTGCGTGGTCTCCGGCCCGTCGTAGAACGTGTCCTCCCGGCCGCTCGTGCGGTCGACGAACTGGTCGCAGACGACGAACTCGCCGAGCTGCAGGTCGGCCTTCAGCGCGCCCGACGCGTTCGGCCCGATGATCCGCCGCACGCCGAGCTCGCGCATCGCCCAGACGTTGGCGCGGTACCGGATCCGGTGCGGCGGCAGCTCGTGCTCGCGCCCGTGCCGCGGCAGGAAGGCGACGCCCGTGCCGCCGATCTCGCCGAGCACGAGCGGCGCCGACGGCCTGCCGTAGGGAGTGTCGAGCTCGACCTCCTCGACCTCGTCCAGGAACGAGTAGAAGCCCGAGCCGCCGAAGATCCCGATCGCCGCGTCCGCCATGCGGCGGCGAAGAGTACTTGGCGCCGGACGGTTTCAAGCTCCGTTCCTCCCCGTATGCTCTTGAGGCCGTGCGGGGTCCGTCCATCTCAAAGGCCTTCATCGACGCGATGGAGGCCGTCGACAAGAAAGTCGGCTGGCACCGCCTCCCGAAGCCGCTGGCGATCCCGACGCTGATCGGGATCCGCGAGCGCCTTCGCCACGCGAACCTGTTCGACACCGGCGTGCCCGAGGACGGCTTCCCGAGCTACGACCCGCGCTACCTGGCGGCGCGCACCCTCGACGGGAGCTACAACGACCTGGAGCGGCCGCTGATGGGCGCGATGAACACGCGCTTCGGCCGCAACGTCCCGCCCGAGGACACCTACCCCGAGGAGCCGCCCCGCCTGCTGGAGCCGAGCCCGCGCGCGGTCAGCCGCGAGCTGATGACGCGTGAGGAGTTCATCCCCGCGACGACGCTGAACATCCTCGCCGCCGCGTGGATCCAGTTCGAGGTGCACGACTGGGTCTTCCACGGCCACAACGAGGAGGAGCACCCGTGGCACGTCGAGACGGCGGACGACGACACGTGGCACGAGCGTCCGATGCGGATCCAGCGCACCAGGCCCGATCCGAGCCCTGAGGCGAACGGCGGCCCGGCAACCTGGGTGAACACGCAGACGCACTGGTGGGACGGCTCGCAGGTCTACGGCCCGACCCCCGAGCAGGCGCTGGCGCTCCGCACGGGCGAGCTCGGCAAGCTGCAGCTCGACGAGCGCGGGCTCGTCCCGAAGGAGCTCGACCCGCCGGAGCCCGACTGGAAGGGCCGGCCGGGGACCGAATGGGTCGGCCTGACCGCCCTCCGCAGCCTGTTCATGCGCGAGCACAACGCGGTCTGCGACCACCTGCACGAGCGCTACCCGGAGCTCGGCGACGACGGCCTCTACGACAAGGCGCGCCTGGTGATCAGCGCGCTGATCGCGAAGATCCACACCGTCGAGTGGACGCCGGCGATCATCGCCCACCCGACGATGGTCTACGCCATGCACGGCAACTGGTGGGGCCTGATGGGCGAGCACTTCGACAAGCGCTTCGGCCGCCACGCGAAGAGCCAGATCCTGCAGGGGCTCGTCGGGTGCGGACCGCCATCTCCACGGCGTGCCGTACTCGCTGACCGAGGAGTTCGTCTCGGTCTACCGGATGCATCCGCTGATCCCGGACGAGCTCGTCTTCCGCTCGGCGCGTGACGACGGCCTGGTCGCCGAGCACACCTTCCTCGAGCTGCAGGCCCTCGACGTGCGCCGGCGCTGCGACGAGCTGGAGATGGACGACGTGCTCTACTCGCTCGGGATCGCGCACCCCGGCGCGATCACGCTGCACAACTACCCGCGCTTCCTGCAGGAGTTCAACCGGCCCGACGGCGAGATCATCGACCTGGCGGCGACCGACATCCTCCGCGTCCGCGAGCGCGGCGTGCCGCGCTACCGGCGCTTCCGGCGAGCACTTCCACATGCGGCCGGTCACCTCGTTCGAGGAGCTGTCGGACAACCCGGCCTGGGTCGAGGAGATCCGCGAGCTCTACAACGGCGACCTGGACGCGGTCGACCTCGTGGTCGGGATGTTCGCCGAGCCGAAGCCGAAGGGGTTCGGCTTCAGCGACACGGCCTTCCGGGTGTTCGTGCTGATGGCGACGCGGCGGCTCGAGGCCGACCGCTTCTTCACCGTCGACTACCGGCCCGAGGTCTACACGAGGGCCGGGCTCGCGTGGATCGACGCGAACACGATGTCGACGGTGCTGCTGCGGCACTTCCCGGAGCTCGGGCCGGCGCTGCGCGGAGTCGAGAACCCGTTCGCGCCCTGGCAGCGCGTGTGAAGCGCGTGCTCGTGCTGGGCGGCGGCTACACGGCCGTCCGCGCCTGCAAGGCGATGGGCCGCGGGATGGCCGCCGGCGACCTCGACGTCACGGTGGTCACGCGCGACAACTTCCTCTGCGCCCACGGACTGATCTCCGAGATGGTGACCGGCCGGCTGATGCCGGGATCGATCCTCAACCCGGCGCGGCGGATCTTCGGGCGGGCCCACGTGCACGTCGGCGAGATCGAGCGGATCGACCTCGACGCGCGCCGCGTGCACACGACGCGCCACATCGACGGCGCCCGCTTCGAGCTCGAATACGACGAGGCGCTGCTCGCGCTCGGCACCTCCGAGAACCTCGACGCCTATCCCGGCCTGGCCGAGCACGCCTACAAGCTGAAGAACTTCGAGGACTGCTTCGCGCTCCGGAACCACGTGATCGAGATGTTCGAGCTGGCCGACATCGAGCGCGATCCGGAGGAGCGGCGGCGGCTGCTGACCTTCTTCGTCGCCGGCGGCGGCTTCGCGGGCTCGGAGATCGCCGGCGAGCTGGCCGACCTGGCGCGCCTCTTGACCTCACGCGAGTACCGCGGCATCAAGCGGGAGGAGTGCCGGGTCGTGATCGTCCACCCCGGCCCGACGCTGCTGCCGGAGCTGTACGGCTCGGGCAGCCTCGAGCGCAAGAGCAAGTCCTTCCCCAAGCTGGTCGAGTACGCGATGCGCCATTGCGAGCGGCTCGGCGTGGAGCTGATGCTCGAGACCAAGGTCGAGGGCGCAACGCCGAACGAGGTCTACCTGTCGAACGGCGAGCACATCCCGACCCGGACGATCGTCAGCACCGTCGGCACGAAGCCCTCTCCCCTCCTCTCCGCCCTGCCGCTGCCCTTCGACGAGCGCGGCCGCGTCCGGGTCGACGAGGTCATGCGCGTCCAGGGCCACGAGGAGCTGTGGGCCGGCGGCGACTGCGCTGCCGTTCCGCACCCGAAGGGCGGAACGTGCCCGCCGACCGCGCTGTGGGCGGCCATGCACGGCAAGTACGTCGGGCGCAACATCGCGCGCGCCGCCGCCGGGAAGGCGCCGCGGCCGTTCCGCGGGCAGATCCGGAGGCAGGGCGTCTCGCTCGGGCGCCGCACGGCAGTCTCCGAGGTGAGTGGAATCCCGCTCCGCGGGAAGATCTCGTGGATCGGCCACCGCGCGGTCGTGTTCACGCTCATCCCGTCCTGGGACCGGCGGCTGCGACTGCTCTCGGACTGGACGCTCTGGCCTCTCGTCGGCCGCGACATCGTCCAGATGGGCCGCGGCCAGCGGAGCGCCTACGAGGTCAGGCGCCACGTCTACCAGCCGGGCGAGACGATCGTCGAGGCCTCCCGGCCGCTGCGCTACGTCCACGTCGTCATCGAGGGCCAGGCCGAGGTGCTGCGGGACGGCGAGGTCACGACGACGGTCGGGCCCGGCGGACACTTCGGGCGCAAGTGGCTCGAGCAGCAGGGTGGCGACGCCGTGCGCGCCCGCTCCCTGGTCCGCACGCTCGTGCTGCACGCCGACCAGGCCAACGTCCTCCAGGACGTGCTCCTCTCCAGCGAGCCGCTGATCGCGAAGACGATGCTGAGGCCGGCGCTGGTCGAGGAGCCGAGGGAGAGCCCGTAGACTCCTCGGCGATGGAATCGGCCTCCAGCCAGGCGCTGCCCGCCCCGAACTTCCTGCTGCGCCGGATCGTGACGGCGATCGGCGTGAGCATCCCGATGATCGGCGTGCTGATTGCGCTCGGGCTCTTCTGGGGAGTGGCCGTGCGTCCCGTCGACCTGGCGCTCCTGTTCGTCTTCTACACGCTGACCGGCGTCGGGATCAGCGTCGGCTACCACCGGCTCTTCACGCACCGGGCCTTCGAGACCTCGGCGCCGATGCGCGGCGCGCTGGCGATCCTCGGCAGCTTCGCGCTCGAGGGCGGCGTGATCGGCTGGGCCTGCGAGCACCGCAAGCACCACGCGTACTCTGACGTCGAGGGCGACCCGCACTCGCCGCACGTCTCCGGCCCCGGCTTCAAGGGCAAGGTCAAGGGCCTCTGGCACGCGCACATGGGCTGGTTCTTCAGCACGAAGGGGGTCGCCGAGTCGGAGCTCCGCTTCCGGCGCGACCTCGACGCCGACCCGGTGGTGCGGAGGGTCGACCGCCTCTACTTCCTCTGGATCCTGCTGACGCTCGGGATCCCGTTCGCGATCGGCTACGCCGTCGGCGGCACGCTCTGGCTCGGGTTCGAGGCGATGGTCTGGGGCGGCCTCGTCCGCATCTTCCTCGGCCACCACATCACCTGGAGCATCAACTCGATCTGTCACATGTTCGGCTCGCGGCCGTACAAGGCCCGGGACGAGAGTCGCAACAACTTCCTGCTCGCACTGCCGAGCTTCGGTGAGTCCTGGCACAACAACCACCACGCCTTCCCGGCCTCGGCGATCTTCGGGCTCGACCGCCGGCAGCTCGACCTCGGGGCCCTGACGATCCGCCTCTTCGAGCGCCTGGGTCTCGTCTGGAACGTGAACGCGCCGGACGAGAACCAGCGCGCGCTCCGCCGCGCCGGCGCCTGAGGCATCCCGCTATGAAGGAAGTCCCGGCCTTCTTCGACGGCATCGAGACCGAGGAGCTGAAGAGCTTCCTGGGCGCTCTGCCAAGGCGCCGCTTCCCGGTCGGCTCGGTCGTGATCGCCGAGGGCGACTCGCCACGCGAGATGTATATCGCCGAGTCGGGCCGGGCCGACGTGCTCGTCGCCGACCGCCACGGCCAGGAGCACCATGTCGGGCGGATCGTCCCCGGGACGGCGATCGGCGAGATGTCGCTTCTCACCGGCCAGCCGGCCGCGGGGACGGTGCGTGCCGCCGAGGAGCTGGAGGTGCTCGTTCTCAGCCGCGCCGAGCTCGAGCGGGTGGCGAGCCGCTTCCCGCGGATCTACCGGAACGTCAGCGCGGTGCTCGCCGAGCGGCTGGCGCAGACGAACCGCGTCAGCCTCCGGGACCTCCGCGGGCGGCTGACGCTGCTCCGGGACTCCGGCGGCCCGCCGCTGCTCGGCTACGCCATCGCCTCTAGCGTCGCCTGGCACACGCGGAGCTCGACCCTGTTGCTCGTCGTCGGCGAAGACGTGCCCCGGGAGCTCTCGGCGCTCGCGACGCTGGCGCCCGACCGGATCCCTGCGAGGACCGCCCCGGCGAGAACGGGCACGCACGTGATGATCGCGGAGCGGAAGGGCTCGTTTGCGCACGTCCGGCTCCGCGAGACCATTGACGACCTGCTCACGAGCTTCGACAGCGTTCTCGTGCAGACGCGGGAGCGACATGGTGCGCCCGACCCGGCGCACACGGTCACGCTGGCCGACGGTGCAGTCGACGGTGCGCGAGTCCCCGATCTCCAGGCAGCGGACGAAGAGGCGCTGCGGGACGGCCTGCTCCCGTCGGGGACGCCGGCCGGCGGCGTCCTTGGCGTGGTCGCCCGCAACATCGCGGGCCTGACCGTAGGGCTCGCGCTCGGGGCGGGCAGCATTCGCGGCTACGCGCACTGCGGCGTCCTGCGGGCGCTCGAGCACCTCGGCCTCAAGCCCGACTACCTGGCCGGCACGAGCGTCGGCGGCTGCGTCGCGGGCATGTACGCGGCGGGGTTCTCCCCGGACGAGTGTGCCGACCTGCTCGACCGTGGCGGCGGCCTGCTCCTCCGCCCCGCGCTGCCGCATCGCTCGCTGCTCTCGAGCCGGAGCTTCCGCCGCTTCGTGCGCTCGCTGGGCCCTGAGGTCACCTTCGATGACCTGGAGATGCCGCTCGCGATCGTCACGGCCGACCTGACCACCGGGCGGGAGGTCGTGCTCCACCGCGGGCTCGTCTGGCAAGCCATCGTGGCGACGATGTCGATCCCCGGGATCTTCCCGGCCCACCGCATCGGCCCGTACACCCTCGTCGACGGCGGCATCCTCAACCCGGTCCCGACCAGCGTCGCAGAGCGGATGGGCGCCCGCGCCGTCGTCGGCGTGCGCCTCGTCGCCCCGCCCGACGAGGCCGATTGGGAGGCCGAATCAGTGGTCTCCGCCGGCCGGACGCCCTCGTCGATCGCGGTGATCATGCGGTCGATCGAGATCATGCAGAGCCGGGTCGAGGCCGACCCGACCGCGGCCACCCGCGTGATGATCACGCCGCGCTACGAAAACGTCGGCGAGGCCAAGCTGCGTCGCTTCCGCACCGGTCGGCGCTTCGTCGAAGACGGCGAGGCCGCCGCGGAAGCAGCCTTGCCGCGGCTGAAGGCGGCGTTCCCCTGGCTAGCCGGCCCGTAGGCCGGCTTCGAGCTCGCGGATCTCTGCCATCAGCCGCTCGGTCAGCGACGCAGCCGCCTCGTGCCGGCTGCGGTCCGCAAGGCCGTCGGCGGCGAGCGGCCGGCCGAACGAGACCCGCACCGGCCCGAGTCGCGTCAACCGGTCGGTGCCGATCAGCGCCGCCGGCACGATCGGGCCACCGGCCGAGAGCGCGATCCGCGCCGCTCCGCTCTGCACCTGCTGCTGTCGCCGGCGTTTCCCCTTCCATCGCCCCTTGCCGCGCCGCGCGCCCTCCGGAAAGACGAGCAGCACCTCGCCCGAGCGGACGATCTCGACCGCCGTCCGGTACGCATCGCGGTCCATCCCCCCGCGTCGCACCGGGAACGCCCCTGAGGCACGCAGCAGCGGGGTCAGCAGCGGGTTGAAGAGCTCGGCCTTCGCCATCGAGCGCAGCCGGCGCCGCGGCCAGAGCGGGTAGGCGAGAACCCAGGGGTCGAAGTTGGAGAGGTGGTTCGAGGCGAGCACGTAGCCGCCTTCGGCAGGCAGGTTCTCGACCCCCTCGGCCTGGAGACGGTAGAGCGACTTCATCGGCCCCCAGAGAAGGGCGCCCATCACCCGCTGCCACGCGTCCATGCGGACGCGCGGCCGGCTGCCTACGGGGGTGTCGGACGCCTCAGGACGCGGCGAGCCCGGACGCTCCGGGGAAGGGAAGGACACCCGTCTTCCCGATGTGCGTGAGCGAGCCATCGGCGGCAGTCCGGTAGATGTCGACAAGGGTCGACGTGAACACGGTGCCGACGACCTTGGTGCTGATCACGTACAGGTAGCGCCCGTCCCTGCTCGACCCCTCGTCGAGCGCGGAGTTGTTCGTCGCCGTGACCACGCCCTGCAGGGTGAGGCTGCCGTTCGATCCGAGCGCGAAGCTCGAGACCGAGTTCGTCAGCGAGTTGGTCACCCACGCGTGCGTCTGATTCTTCGAGAACACCACCCAGCAGGGAGCGCTACCGCCGGCCACCTTGTGGTCGAGCGGAGTCTCAGTTCCGGTTGCCGTATTCAACGAATAGGTGCTGACGGTCCCGTTGACGCCCGAGTCGGTCATGAAGAGCACGTTCTTCTTCGTGTAGCCGAACCCGAACGGGTCCTCGCCGACCGAGGGGTTGCCGACCGGCGCCGCCGTCAGCCCGTTGGCGCCGACCTTGAAGGTGTCGATCATGTCCGGACCGGAGCCGATGAAGCTCATCGCGACCGGGTCGAAGATCTTGCCGCGCTCGCTGACGGTGAGCGTCGAGGCGTTGGCGTTGAAGCCGATCATCGCGGCGGCGCTGTTCTTGCCCGGATCGAAGAGCGAGCGCATCGAGCCAGCGAGCTTGTGCAGCTTGCCGTTGGACGAGACCGTGTAGCCGGCGATGGTGCCGCTCCACTCGTTGACGACGTAGACCAGGGTCTTCTTGCCCTTCTTCGCCGTTGCGACGCTGACCGGAAGGTCGCCGCCGGTCGGGAGGTGGTTGACGAGCTTGAGCCCGTGCTTCGTCACCCGGAAGGAGGAGACGCTGTCCGAGCCGGCGTTGACGGCGAACAGGAACCTTCCGTCCTTGCTCAGCACGACCGAGTTCGCCGAATCGAGGAGGGCAAAGCCGTACTTGGCGAACGGCGACGCCTGGTTGTTGCCCGAGCCGCCGGTGTAGACCTTCGGCCCTTTCTTCAGCAGGCCGTTCGATCTGCGGAAGAGGACCTGGACGTAGTTCTTGGGCATCGAGTTCGTCTGGAAGTACACAGCGCCAACGACCTTGGCGGCCTGCGGCGCTCCGGTGGCGCTCGACCCGGTGACGGCGAGCGCTGCGAGCGTGAGGCCTAAGACGATGGCGATCCTGGACGACATCTTCCCCTCCTCCAATCGGGCAGTCGTTCCACAGTGTAGGAAGGGGTCGCGCAGGGAGTCAACCGGTGAAAACCTGCCGGTACGCCTCCTGCAGCCCGGCGGCATCGAGCGTCTGCGAGCGCACGGCGAGGTCGATCAGGCGCCGCCGGAGCTCGAGCGCCTCGCGCACCTCCGGGACGGTCGCGTCCTGGTAGGCCGAGAACGGAAACGTCGTCTCGATCTGGTTGTGGCGGAAGTAGCGTTGGAACCCGTCCCGGTCGGCCGCGCCGGGGTAGGCGACGCAGTGGGAGTAGACCGCGTCCATCACCTCCGGGATCTCGATGCGGAGCGCCTCGAGGAACGGCTCGAGGTCGCCGTCGACGTCCGCGGAGAAGAGCAGGTACTCGTTGTTCAGCCGGTCGGGCACCTCGGGCGGCGGGCCGACCTCGACGAGCTGCGGCACGATCACCCAGCGGGCGAAGTGCACCCGGCCCACGCGCGCGAACGGGCTCCCGGCGGCGAGCGGGAACGCCTCGACGACCTCGCGCAGCTCCTGCGAGCGGCCCGGCAGAATCGCGGTCAACGCCAGGTAGGTGTAGGCCTGGCCGATCTTGCTCGGCACTACAAGTACCTCTGCGCGTCGGCGACGAAACGGCGGAAAGCGGCCTCGAAGCGCTCCGGGCTCGCGTCACGCATGTCCGCCTGGAAGCGGTCGAAGCGCTTCCTCAGCTCGAGCGCCGACTGCACCATCGTCGCCGAGGCCTCCGGATAGGCCGAGTAGTAGTGGCTGGCCGTGAACTCCAGCTTGTGGATCAGGCGCTTGGTCGCGCCGGCCGGCTGCCCCTTCGGATAGCCGTAGCAGTTGCCCCAGATCCAGTCCATCTGGTCGGGGACGACGCTGTAGAAGGCGTCGATGTACTGCATCCAGTAGCCGTTGTAGTTGCTGACGAAGAGCAGGTACTCGTGGCCCAGCTCCTCCGGGACCTGCGGCGGGCCGTTGAAGGGGAACTCGGAGACGATCGTCCAGCGCAGGAAGTGGATGAACGAGAGCTTGCGCAGCCGCCAGAGGAGCGGCGGAAAGCGCCGCGTCAGCCAGAAGTTGAAGCGGAGCACCTTGCTGCGCCCGGGCTTGATCGGGTTGGCGAGGGTCATCGCTATCGCGCGGCCGCAGGTGTTGCGGCTCGGTGTCTGGACGGCTATCTCTTCGCGTTTTTTGGCCGTGAGAGCCATGGCGTCCGAGGCTAGAGGAGGCCTGCGAGGGGGTCAAGGCTGGTACGTTCGGCTCGATGGCCACGCACCCCGCCCTGCGGCGTTTCCGCCGCCGCCGTCCGCCCGGCGATCCCGGCCTCGAGCTGGCGGACATCCAGGGGAACGTCCTGCGCCCGTACGGGTTCCAGGAGGCGCAGTTCCTGTTCATGCGGGTGGACGACCCCGAGGCCGCCCGCGCGTGGCTGGAGCAGCTCGCCGACCGGGTGACGAGCGCCGCGCCGTGGACCGACGGCAAGCCGGAGACGACGCTCAACATCCGCTTCACCTACGCCGGCCTGGAGGCGCTCGGCCTGCCGGAGGAGGCGCTCGCCAGCTTCTCGGACGGCTTCCGCGAGGGGATGGCCGCGCGCGCCGCGCTGCTCGGCGACGTCGGAGGCAACAGCCCGTCGGAGTGGGAGTCCGGCCTCGGCACCGGGGAGGCGCACGTACTACTGCGCGCCGACGCGGCGGACACCGAGCGGCTGGAGCGCGAGGTCGAGCGGTTACGCGTGGAGGCGGAGAGCGTCGGCGCGATCGTCAACGAGCAGCACTCGGCCTACCTGCCCTCCGGGCGCAACCACTTCGGCTACGTCGAGGGCGCGGGAGCCGTCGCCGTGCTCGGCAGCGGCCTCACCCCCCAGCGCGGCGAGGGAACGCCCGAGCCGTGGCGGGCCTGGCGCCCGCTCAAGCCCGGCGAGTTCATCCTCGGCTACGAGGACGAGGACGCCGAGCTGCCGGACGCGCCGGTCGAGCCCTTCGGACGCAACGGCACTTACATGGTCTACCGCAAGTACTTCATGGACGTGCCGCTGTTCACCCGCTTCCTCCGCGAGCACGCGGCGGCGACGGGCGGGGACGCGGAGCTGGTCGCCGCGAAGATCATGGGCCGCTGGCGGGACGGGACACCGCTCGTCCTCTCGCCGCACCGGCCCGACCCGGAGCTGGCGGCCGACCCGGGGCGGGTGGACGACTTCCTCTACGGCGACGACCTCTCTGGCCAACGCTGCCCACTCGGCGCGCACATCCGGCGCGCCAACCCGCGCGACGCGCTCGGCTGGGGCGGCTCGCTCTCGCTGCGCCACCGGATGATCCGCCGCGGCGTCTCCTACGGGCCGACGACGGAGGATCCCGCGACCGAGGACGGCATCGACCGCGGTCTCGTCTTCACGTGCTTCGTCGCGAGCCTCGAGCGCCAGTTCGAGACGGTGCAGACCGCCTGGCTCAGCGACGGCAACGTCTTCAAGCTCGGCGACGACAAGGATTTCCTGCTCGCTCCGGAGGACCCGCACGGGAAGATGACGCTCCAGGGCGACCCGCCCGCCTTCCTCTCGCCCCAGCCCGCGTTCGTGCGCATGCGCGGCGGCGAGTACCTCTTTCAGCCCGGGATCGCAGCGCTGCGCGCGATTGCGACCTGCTCGGCATAGATCTCCTCGAGCGTCGCGCCCTCGCGGTGGCGGGCGATCTGGCGCTCGGCCGCGTTGGCGGCGGGAATCGAGAGGTGCGGAGCCGCGCCGACCTCCTCGGCGGCCGGCAGCACCCACTCGACCAGGCGCTCGAGGTGGGCGCGCGCCGGTCGCACCTGGCCGGTGGAGAGGTCGATCAGCTCGCCCGAGAGCCCGTAGCGGATCGCGCGCCAGAGGTTCTCCTCGAGCAGGCGCCGCGGGTGGTCCGGTAGTGGCTCGCCCTGATCGAGCGCCCACGCGATGCGGACGGTGAGCGCGTGGCAGAGCGCCGCCAGAGAGCGCGCCTCGGCGAGGTCGGGCTGTGCATCGCAGATCCGGATCTCGATGGTCGGGAAGGCGAGATGGGGCCGGACGCTCCACCACAGCTGCGTGTGCTCGTCGATCGAGCCCGTGTCGTAGAGGAAGCGGACGTAGCGCTCGAAGGCGTCCCAGCCGTCATAGTCGTCCGGGATCCCGCAGCGCGGGAACATTCGCGTGAAGATCTGCGTGCGCGCCGAGTGCAGGCCGCTGTTGACGTTCTCGACGAACGGTGAGCTGGCGCTCAGGGCGAGCAGCTCGGGCAGGAAGTTGCGGAGCGCGTTGCAGACGGCGATCGCCCGGTCCGGCCCCTTGATCGCCACGTGGACGTGGAGGCCGAAGCTGTTGTTGCGCCAGACGACGTACTGGAGGATCTCGTCGTTGCGGCGGTAGTGCGGCGTGTCGATGATCCGCTGGTCCTGCCACGGGCTCCACGGGTGCGTGCCGGTGCCGGCGAGGGCGATCCCGAGCGGCTCGGCCAGCTCGTGCAGCTGGGCGCGGCGCTCGCCGAGAAGCGCGGCGGCCTCGTCGAAGGTCTGGCAGCGGCCGGTGCGGACCTCGACCTCGGAGGCGATCAGCTCGCCGACGAGATGCGGCTCGAGCGGCGTGCCCTGCGCGGCGGCCTGCAGCTCCTCGAAGCGATTCGTCAGCGAGAGCGTCTCGGGGTCGAGGACTGCGAACTCCTCCTCGACGGCGACGGTGAAGTCGGTCGCCTGCTCGAACTGCTCTCGAGCGAGGGCGAGCTGCTCCTCGGGGGTGAGGCTCTGCGAGTCTCCCACGTCGCTACATTAGTTGAAGGGTTGGAGCAGCCTTTCGGCGACGCTGCGCCAGCTCCAGCGCTCGACGGTCGTCTCGCGGGCGGCCTTGGAAAGCCGGGCCCGCTCGTTCGGGCTCAGAGCAAGGAGGCGCTCGAGCTTCGCGGTCAGGTCGGCGACGTCGCCGGTCGCGAAGCTCGTCAGGTCACGCGCTTCCGGTGGGTAGCCGGCTTCCAGGCCCTCGGCGATCTCCTGCAGCCCCGAGTGGCGCGCGACCAGCGGCAGACACCCGGCGGCGGCGGCCTCGGCCGCGACCATGCCGAACGCCTCCGGGAAGATCGAGGGTACGACCGCGACATCGGCGAGCGGGAGAAGGTGGACGAGATGCCGGTGCTCCAGCGGGCCGGTGAAGAGGGTTCGCGGGGGCGCGGCCTCCTCGAGCTCCGCGCGGTAGTCGCCGAAGCCCACGATCAGCGCGCGGACGTCGAGGTCGCCCAAGCGCCTCGAGGAGAAGGTGGACGCCCTTGTTGTAGAGCAGCTTCCCGAAGTAGACGACGGTCGGCTCGTCGCCCTCGAGGAAGGCGGCCAGGCGCTCGGCGTTGCCCTCGTCGGGGAGCCGCTCGTTCGCGTTGCCGGGGTTGGGCGGGTCGCGGCGGGCCTCGTCGAGCAGGTCGGCCAGAGCCTCGTCCCGGGGCTCGGGCCGGAACGCGTCGACGTCCACCCCGGGCGGCACCTCGTGCACGCGCTCGACGTGGCCGACGACCTCCTCCAGCACCCGGCGGATGTGCTCGGAGCCGACGAAGACCGCGCCGGCGCCCGCGAGCGACTCGCGGGCCCACGCGGCCAGCTCGGGGTTACCGCGGATCGCGTACTCGAGCTCCGAGCCGTGGGCTTTCACCGCATACGGCGCGCCCGTGGCGGCGGCGACCGGGCCGCCGAGCAGGACGTGGTTCGCGAAGACGAGGTCAGCGGGAAGCTCGGCACGGACCGCGGCGGCGTTCGCCTCGACGAAGCGATCGCGCTCCTCGCGCGTCAGCTCCGGTAGCAGCCGCGCCTCGACGCCCTCGTACCGGTCGAGCACGAATGTCGGCAGGATCGGGCCGATCTCCGGCCGCACGTGCCGGGCGCCGCCGAGGTCGTGCGCCTCGGGATGGCGGTCCTGCGAGAACACGACCACGTCGTGACCGGCGCGGCTCCACTCCCGCGCAAGCGCACGCGTGTACACGTTCGACCCGGTCCCGCCGAGCAGGTACCCGTGCCAGAGCAAGATCCGCAGCGCCATCCTCCTTTGCCGTAGGAGCCCGGACGATAGTCGGGGTCTGACCCCAGACCCGTGCGGGGTCTGACCCCGGGTAGGGCCCAAGGCCGCATGACTCCGCCGCGAACCGACGCTTTCCGGCGGACTCCGGGGTCAGACCCCGGGCCGAACTAGGTCAGATGGAAGTAGAGCGCGTGCAGCAGGTCGACCGCCGGGTTGGACGTGTGCACGGTCACGTCCTGGGGAACGTCGAGCAGCGCCTCGGAGTAGTTGAAGATGATCTTCACGCCGGAGCCGATCACCTCGGTCGCGACCTGCTGGGCGCTGTCGGCCGGCACCGCGAGCACGCCGACGATGATGTTCTTCTCGCGCACGACCTCCGGAAGCGTCCGGATGTCGGTGACCGTAAGCGACCCGATCCCCCGCCCGACCCGCTCGGGGTCGTTGTCGAAGACGGCCGCGATGTTGATCCCGTGCTCGGCGAAGATCGGCGAGCTGGCGATCGCCTGGCCCAGCCGCCCGGCGCCGACGAGGGCGATGTTGTGCTGCCCCTGCGTACGCAGGATGCGCCGGATCTCGGCGAGCAGCGAGTCGATGTTGTAGCCGACCCCGCGCTTGCCGAACTTGCCGAAGTTGGAGAGGTCGCGCCGGATCTGCGTCGCGTTGATGTTGGTGTAGTCCGAGATCTCCTGGGAGGAGATGCGGTCCTTCCCCATCTTCTTCGACTGGGCCAGCACCTGGAGATAGCGGCTCAGCCTGGCTGCGACGCCGACCGCAACCCGTTCAGTCGTCGCCGTTCCGTTCGCGTGAGCAGTAGCTTGTGACACGAACAACCATTGTGCCAGCCCCGCTTGGCTCCGTGCGTCAGTCGGTCACAAGCTCGCCTCGTCCAGCCGAGTTTGTGCGGCCTGAACGCGCCGCCGAAAGGCCGACTCGTGGACGTAGTAGGTGAACGCCTGCTCGCCTTCGATCTCGACGACCGGGATCAGCTCGCGGTAGCGCGCCTCGAGCTCCTCGTCGCCGTCGATCGCGACCTCCTCGAGCTCGAACTCGAGCTCGTCCCGGAACCTGCGCACCTGCGCGAGCGCCCGCTCGCAGAGGTGGCAGCCGTCGGCGTGGTAGACGACGACCCGAGGCACCGCTTGCGGTGCCGTCGTCAGAACGTTCGGGCGTCGCCCGGACGTTCGTCTGAAATGACCGGTCGACACGGCCGGGAAAGCAACGAACGCATCTAGGGGTAGAGGCCACGCGTGACCGTGGCTTCCGCGACCCGCCCGACCGCGACGCCGTAGGAGGCGGGACGCATCGCCACCTGCCGCTCCTGGGCGACCTGCCAGGTCTCGTTGAAGGCCCGCGTGACGATGTCGCGCAGCTTCGAGTTGACCTCGGGCTCCTTCCAGAAGTACTCCTGCAGGCCCTGCACCCACTCGAAGTACGAGACGACGACGCCGCCCGCGTTGGCGAGGATGTCGGGCAGGACGAGCACGCCCTTGTCCTCGAGGATGTCGTCGGCCGACGGGGTCACCGGCCCGTTGGCGCCCTCGCAGATGATCGTCGCCTTGATCTTGTCGGCGTTGTCCTGCGTGATCACCTGCTCGAGCGCGCACGGCGCGAGCACGTCGCAGTCGACGAGCAGCAGCTCGTCGTTCGTGACCTCGTCCGCGCCGCGCAGGCCGCGCAGCGTCCCGGTCTCCTGCTTGTGCGCGAGCGCCGCGCTGATGTCGATCCCCTTCGGGTTGTAGAGGCCGGCGGTGGAGTCCGAGATCGCGACCACCGTCGAGCCCTCCTCGACGAGGAACTTCGCCAGGAAGCTGCCGACGTTGCCGAAGCCCTGGACGGCGACCTTCAGGCCCTCCAGGCTGAGCTCGCGCTTCCGGACCGCCTCCTGGATCGTGTAGAGGCCGCCGCGGGCGGTCGCCTCGAGCCGGCCCAGCGAGCCGCCGACGTTGAGCGGCTTGCCCGTGACGACCCCGAGCACCGAGTGGCCCTTGTTCATCGAGTAGGTGTCGAAGATCCACGCCATCACCGTGCCGTCGGTGCCGACGTCAGGCGCCGGAATGTCCTTCTCGGGGCCGATCTCGTTGATGATCTCGCTCGTGAAGCGGCGGGTCATCCGCTCGAGCTCGCCGCGCGAGAGCTTCTTCGGGTCGCAGACGATGCCGCCCTTCGCGCCGCCGAAGGGGATGTTCATCAGCGCGCACTTCCAGGTCATCCACATTGCGAGCGCCTTGACCTCGTCGAGCGTGACGTCCGGGTGGTAGCGGATGCCGCCCTTGGACGGGCCGCGCGCGACGTTGTGCGTGACCCGGTAGCCCTCGAAAGCCCGCGTCGAGCCGTCGTCCATCGAGACCGGCACCGAGACGATGAGCGCCTTCTTGCACTCCTGGAGGACGTTCACCAGCCGGTCGTCGATCTCGAAGATGTCCGCCACGCGCCGCAGCTGCTGGCGCGCGATCTGGAACGGGTTCTCTCGCAGGTGGGACTCGGGGGCTTCGATAGTGGTCACTCAGGTCTCCTTAGGGCTTGGGTTCGGGCCGCGCAAAAACCGCCGCAAACAGGCCAAGTATAGAGCCGGATCTCGTCTATTTGATCTTGAACCGGACCGACTCTCGCACGGTGGGGCCGCCGTCGGTCGGCTTGGCGACGAGGCGGATCGTGTACGGGCCGGGAGCCAACAGGTTGCCGTCCGGGTCGCGGCCGGTCACGCCGAGCGCGACCTGCCCGGGCAGCAGGTCGCGCAGGCGCGCGAGCAGGCCGAGGCTCTTGCCTCCTTGCCAGAGCTCGACGTCCACCCGGGCCACCGGCAGCACCTGCGGGCCGGCGAGGTCCCGCGAGACGCCGCCGGCCTGGAACCTGAGCACCGCGTAGTTGGTGTCCGAGGGCTTGAAGGACGTGGCCGAGAGCGCGACGGCGGAGAGCAGGTCTCGCTCAGGCTGCCCGAAGGTGATCGCCCAGGGCACGCGCAGCGGGCCGGAGCCGCGCGGCCGCAGGATCACAGCGCCCTCAGCGGAGCCCCCGGCCGGAGGGACGCCGCGCAGGCGCGCGACCAGGCGGACCGTGGTCGAGCCGCCCGGCTTCAGCCGCACGCGGTGTGGGAACGACGTGATCTGGAGGCCGCCCTGGCCGACGCTGCCGATCCGGACGCGGAAGCGCCGCGTGGAGACGTTGTGCAGGGTCAGCAGCTGCGTCGAGTGCCAGCCGTCGCCGCGCGCCCGCCCGAAGGCGAGCGTGTCGGGCCAGGCCGTGAGCTCGGCCGACGCCGCGGCGCCGAGGTCGACGAGCCCGCCGCCCTGCGCGGTCACGCTCGTGTCGGCCAGCGGCTCGGCGGTGCCCGCGAGGAGGCCGCTCAGCTCCGTCGCGCCGAGGCCCGGCCGGAGCTGCGCCAGCAGGGCCGCCGCGCCTGCGACGACCGCGGCCGCGCCGCTCGAGCCGTTGACGGTGCCGTAACGGGCCGAGCCGTCGTCGTTGCGCCCCGGCTCGGCTGTCGCGAGCACGACGCCGGGAGCGGCGAGGTCCGGCTTCACGCGCGCGTCGTACGCCAGCCCGCGCGAGGAGAAGGGCGCGATCTGCTGCGCCGAGCCGTTGGCCGCCGTCTTCGGAAGGCCGATCGAGACCACCGCGGGACGATGCGCCGAGAGCGAGGCGACGACCAGCCGGCCCACGCGCCCGGGAACGCTGACGACGGGAACGTCGACCGCCTCGTCGAGGCCGAGGCCGCCCGCCGGCAGCTCCGTCCCGTAGACGACGACCGCCCGCGCGCCCGCCTGGACGGCGTCCTCGATCGCCAGCATCGGGTCGCCGCCGGCCCGGACGAAGGCGGCCTTGCCGGCGACGAGGCTGACGCCGTGGCCGTCGAAGAAATCTGCCAGGCCGGAAGCCGGGGCGCGCGGCGAGGCCAGCTCGAGCTCGAGCGGCTTCGAGGACACGACGGCGCCGGCGAGCGGCAGGCGCCGGTCGAGCAGCAGCCGCAGTCCGGTGCGGACCACGACGGGGACGTCCTCGGCCTGCGTGCGCAGGTCGGCCGCCCCGACGGTCAGCGCGTCCGGGGCGCCGCCCGGGCTGGCGATGCTCCCGTAGCCGGGGCCGGCGGGACCGTCGTTCCCGGCCGGCGCGACGACGAGCGTGTCCAGGTCGAGTGCGCCGGCGACCGCGCGGGCCTCCGGCGAGTCGGTGAATGCGGCGTAGGGCGCGGCCACGCCGACGAGCGCGATGCGGGCCGCGTCGTGCGCGTCGCCGTCGAGGTTCGGGTCGACCGCGCGCTCGAGCCCGGCGATCAGCTGGTCGCTCCGCGAGTAGACGGCCGAGCCGCCGGTCAGGTCGTGCTGCCAGCCTGCGACGCGGATCGGCAGCACCGAGGCGCCGGTCGTGACGCCGGCGATCCCGCCCGGCCCGCCCGCGCCGACGAGCAGGCCCGCCATCTCGGTCCCGTGCACTTCGAGCCTGCTCGGCTCCTGCGGATCGGCGACCGCCGCCGCGCCGCCGCGCACCTCGGGGTCGACCACGTTGACGCCGGGGAGAATCCGGCCGCGCAGATATGGATGGGTGCGGTCGACGCCCGTGTCGAGCAGGGCGATCGTGACGCCGCGCCCGTCGTAGCCGGGCAGGAGCACCGACGGCAGGCTGCCGGCGCCGACCGCGACGCCCTCCTTTCCGAGCAGCCGAGACGAGAGCGAGGCCGGGTAGGCGACGCGAACCGGGTAGACGCCCGCAACGTCCGACTGGCGCTCGAGCAGCGCCACGGCGCGCGCGTCCAGCGGCGCCGAGAACCCGTTCAGGACGCGCGCGAAGCTGAAGTCGACGCGGATCTGGATCCCGTGGGTGGCCATCTCGGCGAGCAGCTGCTTCTGCGAGGCGATTGCGTCCCTCGTCCACTCGTGCTCCTGGTGCTGCGTCGCCAGGCCGCCGTTGGCTGCCACTCGCTGTGCGAGCGACGGCGTCTTGAGGACGACGATCTGGCGCTGCGCGACGGTGACGGCCGGCCGCGGGCCGCCGACCAGGCCGCGCCAGCCGGACGCCTGCGAGACGAGCGAGCGCTCGTTCGCGCCCCCGACGCCGAAGCCGACCACGAGCAGCATCGCCGCCAGCACGATGATCGCCCCCGGCGCAAACCGGCGGAGCTCAGACAGCCTGGGCGTAAGCATCCAACGCAAGATAACCGGGCGGCGGGATCGCCTCCGCATAGCGGGCGGCGGAGGCGATCATCGCGGCGTTGTCGGTGCACAGCTCGAGCGGCGGCGCGACCGCCTCCGGAAGCGCGGCGCGCAGCTCGGAGTTCGCGGCCACCCCTCCGACGATCGCGATCCGCTCGGCGCTGGCCTCGCGCACGCGCGCGGCCAGTGCCTGGACGATCGCGCGCTGGTAGCTCGCGGCCAGGTCGGCGCGGCGAGCCTCGGCCTCGTCGCCCAGGTCGCGCACCGCGTAGAGCAGCGCCGTCTTCACTCCGGAGAAGGAGAAGTCGAGCCCGGACACGCGGGCGACCGGGAACGAGAACGCCTCGGGGTCGCCCTCGCGCGCGAGCCGGTCGATCTCGGCACCGCCGGGATAGCCGAGCCCGAGCAGCCGCGCGCCCTTGTCGAACGCCTCGCCGGCCGCGTCGTCCAGCGTCGTGCCGAGAACCGTGTAGGAGCCGCGCTCCCGCACGTCGAGCAGCAGCGTGTGGCCGCCGCTCGCGAGCAGGCAGGTGAACGGCGGCTCGAGCGGCTCCGGCCCGAGGTAGAGCGAGGCGACGTGGCCCTGCAGGTGGTCGACGGGAACGAGCGGCAGCCCGCGCGACCAGGCCAGCGCCTTGGCCGCCGAGAGGCCGACGAGGAGCGCGCCGATCAGGCCTGGGCCCTGGGTGACCGCGACGGCCTCGAGGTCGTCGAGGGTCGCATCGCCCAGCGCTTCGCGCACGACCGGGAGCACGAGCTCGAGGTGGTGGCGCGAGGCGACCTCCGGCACGACGCCGCCGAAGCGCGCGTGCAGGTGCGCCTGGGAGGAGACGACGTTGCTCATGATCTCGCCGCCGTCGACGAGCGCGGCCGCGGTCTCGTCGCACGCTCGTCTCGATGCCGAGGATCAGGACTTCGCCGCCGGTTCCGGCACCGGGTCTTTCCACATGATCAGCGCGTCCTCGCGGTTGTCCGTGTAGTAGCCGCGCCGCACGCCGCGGGCGCGAAAGCCCAGCCGCTCGTAGAGCTTGATCGCGCCCGCGTTCGAGACGCGCACCTCGAGCGTGTAGCCGCGGCGGCTGCGGCCGGAGGTGAGGTCGAAGAGCCGGTTCATCAGCAGCGATGCGATTCCCTGCCGGCGGCGTTCCGGGCTGACCGCGACGTTCATCACGTGCCAGGCGTCGACGTAGCGCGAGATGACGAGGTAGCCGACCAGCCGGCCGGTTTCCGCGTCGAAGGCGCCGAGGCAGAGCGACGACGGCTTCGACAGCTCGCTCGCGAACATCGAGCGCGACCATGGCGTCGGGTAGGAGGCGCGCTCGATCTCCTCGATCCCGGAGAGGTCACGCGGCTCGAGGCGGCGGAGCTCGACCGTGGTCACGGGCCGACCTTCTGACGGTCGGCGTGTCGACCGGTCATTTCAGACGGCCGTGCGGGCAGAGCCCGCACGGCCTGACAACGCCGTAGCAAGCGCCGGCTCACGTCGCCTCCGCGTCCGGGAGCCGCAGGTACAGCGGCTCGATCTCCTCGGCGCGGCCGAACTCCTCGGCGAGCTGCGCGTGGAAGCGGGCGCGCGGCAGGTGGCGCTCGTCGTCTTCGGCCGGCACCTCGGCGCCACGCTCTTCGAGCACGGTGCGATAGCGGAGGGCGCCGTCGCCGACGCACAGGCCCGGCTCGACCTCCTGCGGGGCGCAGACCTTGGGCTCGCCGCCGACCAGGGTGAAGACTTCTCGGCGGCCCGCGTCGATCACGGGCACCGCTCCGGGCGCGCCGGCCTCGAGCGCGCGCAGGGTCGAGACGCCCGCCACCGGCAGGTCGAGCGCGAACGCGAGCCCGCGCGCGGCGGCGAGGCCGAGTCGCAGGCCGGTGAAGCTCCCCGGCCCGGTCCCGACCACGAGCGCGGTCAGGTCGCCGGGCGCGGCGCCGGCCTCGCGCAGCAGCTCGTCGGCGTCCTCGAGCACCGAGACGGCGCGGGAGACGCGCTCACCGAGCACGGTCCCGTCCTGGACGAGCGCCGCGGTGGCGACTCGCGTCGCCGTGTCAAACGCGAGAGTCAGCACCCCCGAAAAGGCTCGTGAGCAGGGATTCTTCCGTGCTGTCGAGCGTGATCAGTCTATGCGTCGGATCCATGTGGGCCAAACGTACCTCGACCCGCACGGGCGGGAGCGCGCCGGCCGCGGCCTCCGGCCATTCGACGAAGCAGATCGCGTCCTCGAAGTACGGCTCCAGGTCGCCCCACTCGGCCGCCGAGAGCCCCTGGAAGCGGAACAGGTCGAGGTGCGAGACGTCCGGATCGCCCGCGTAGCGGTGGCCGATCGTGAAGGTCGGGCTCGTGACCGGGGCGGTCACGCCGAGCGCGCGGCAGGCGCCGCGGACGAAGGTCGTCTTGCCGCTGCCGAGCTCGCCCGAGACGGCGACGACATCGCCGACGCGGAGCTCGCGCGCGAGCGTCGCCGCGACGGCCTCCGTCTCCGCCGGCGAGGCGGAGTCGATTTGCACGTTCAGAAGAGGCCGAGCTGAACCGCGGGCTCTGTGGCTCGGACCGCCTCGAGCAAGGGTGCCGCAGACTCGGGCGCAGCGGCCGGGCGGCCGAGCAACTCGGGCAGTCGCGCGAAGTCGGCCTCGAGCACCTTCAGCATCGCCGGCGTATAGAGCGCGGCCGCCGGGTGGTAGAGCGGGTAGAGCAGGACGCTCATCGACCCGACCACAATCGGCTGCTCCTGCCCGTGGATGCGCGTGATGCCGATCTCCTTGCCGTTCAACTGCTTCGTCGCGTGGTTGCCGAGCGTCGCGATCACCTTCGGGCGGATCAGCTCGACCTGGCGGAAGAGGTACGGCTCGCAGGCCTCCTTCTCGTCCGGCACCGGGTCGCGGTTGCCGGGCGGGCGGCACTTGAGCACGTTGCAGACGAACACCTGCGAGCGTTCGAGGCCGATCCCGGCCAGCAGCTTGTCGAGCAGCTTGCCGGCCTGGCCGACGAACGGCACGCCCTGCTTGTCCTCGTGGAAGCCCGGCGCCTCGCCGACGAACATCAGGTCGGCGTCGGGGCTGCCGTTGCCGAAGACGACCTGTGTGCGGCCCTCGTGCAGGCGGCAGCGCGTGCAGCCGGCGACCTGGCGCGCAAAGGCCTCGAGCTCGGTCAACTGCTCAGCAGCAGCCACACGAACCGCCGCAGCAGCCGCCCGATGATCCGTAGGTCGGCTGCTCGGCGGTGCCGTGCGCTGCGAAGACCGAGAGCTGCTTGCGCACGTTCGCGGAGCTGCAGTCCGGGCAGTCCGGCTCCTCGCCGTTCCGGACGAGCTCCTCGAAGTGCGACTCGCACTCCATGCAGACGTATTCGTAGATCGGCACCGTGTCAGCGGACCCTAGCAACGGGTCCGCATCTTCGACTTCGAAGCGGACGTCACGCCTTCGGTAGCTCGAAGAAAAAGGTGGATCCTTCGCCCGGCTCGGAGCTGACGCCGATCGTGCCGCCCATCCGGCCGACGAGCTCGCGGCAGATGTAGAGGCCGAGCCCGGTTCCCGGGCGTACCCGCTCGCCGTGCAGCTCACCGCGGTAGAACTTCTCGAAGATCGAGCCCTGCTCCGCCGGCGCGATCCCGATCCCCGGGTCGCGCACCTCGACGCGCACGCCGCCGTCCGAGAGCGAGGTCGAGACGAACACCTCTCCCCCGCCCGGCGAGTACTTGACCGCGTTGTCGATCAGATTGACCAGCACCTGCTCGATCCGGCTGCGGTCGCCGAGCGCGGCCGCGCCGTTCGTGTCCGTGCTCGCGACCAGCGAGATCGACTCCGGCAGGTGCTCGCTCATCGTCTCGACTGCCTCGCGGACGACCTCGCCGAGGTCGACGCGGTCGCGCTCGAGGCGCAGCTCGTCCCGATCGAGGCGGCTGGCGATCAGGACGTCCTCTGCGATCTTCGTCAGGCGCGTGCCCTGGGCGCCGATCATCTCCAGCAGCTGGCGGCGGCGCTCGTCGCTGAGCTCGATGTCGTCGCGCATCAGCGTCCGCGCGGCGCCGATCACGGAGGTCATCGGCGTCCGCAGCTCGTGGGAGACGGTGGCGACGAACTCGCTCTTTGCCTCGTCGAGGCGGCGCTCGATCGTCAGGTCGCGGAACGCGTAGACGACACCGGCCGGACTGCGGACGGCGACGAACGAGAGCCAGAGCTCGTGGCCCTCGACCTCGACCGGCAGCGTCACCGGCCGCGCCGCCTCCGCGCCGAGCGAGACGGGGATCTGGCCGGCGACGCGCTCCCAGTCCGCGAAGGTCTCGGCCGCGGGACGGCCCCAGACCTTGTCGCCGGTCTTGTGCGTCACGAGCTCGGCAGCGCGGTTCCAGAAGCGGACGAGGCCCTCGCCGTCGAGCAGGAAGACGCCGTCGCCGACCGCATCCAGCACGCGCGCGGCGTGCTCGCGCTCGGCCGAGGTCGCCTCGGCGCGGGCCCTCGCGGCCGCCTCGGCCCGCCCCGCTTCGTGCAGGCGGGCGTTGCGGGCGGCGGCACCCATCAGGCTGACGAGCCCCTCGGCCAGCTCGAACTGCTCGTCGTCGTACTCGGAGTCGGCGTTCATCAGCTGCACGACGCCGACGACCGCGCCCTCGTGCTTGATCGGCAGCATCATCGCCGCGCGCACCCCGGGCGGGCCCTCGTCGTCCGGAAGCTTGCGCATACGGCCCTGGCGGTCGACGTCGTAGTAGACCCCGTCCGGCTGCTTGACCTGCTCGTGGACGTCGTTGACGAGCAGCGGCTCGCCGCTCGTGATCACGCGGCTCTGCATCCCGCCGCCCTGTCGGTTCAGCGGCAGCGACGGGAAGATCCCCGGGTCGAGCTTCTCGCCGTCGACCCAGGCGTACTCGCAGCTGATCAGCTCGCTGTCCGCATCGAACCCCGAGACCACGACCCCGGCGTGCGGGACGGCATCCTCGAGCAGCTCGTGGAAGCGCTCGTAGACGCGCGCCGGCTCGAGCGTCTCGTTCAGGTACCGCGCCGCCGCGAGCAGCAGCTCGGCCTTCTCTACCTTGCGCTTCTTGCCCATTCTCAGAGGCTAGCTCGGCGTGGGGACAATCGTCTCACGTCACCGACAAGGTGTGTCAGACGGCCACACGGGCAAAGCCCGCGCGGCCTCTTGGCGGCGCGGCCGAGTCCGCGCCTTAGCATGATGCCAGCGTGTTCGAGCGACTCGGGGAGCGTTTGGAGGGGCGGATCGTCGTGCTCGAGCCGCTCGGCCCGGAGCACGTGGACGGGATCCGGAAGGCTGCGGAGGACGAGCGCATCTGGACCTGGATGCTGACGACCGACCTGGACGTCTGGCTCGGCTACACGCTCGGAAGCGACGGCGATGCAGCCGTTCGCGGTCCTGCGCGACGGCGAGGTGGTCGGCTCGACCAGCTACATGTCGCTCGCGCCGGAGCACCTGCGGCTGGAGATCGGCAACACGTGGCTGCACCCGTCCACCTGGGGAACCGGCGCCAACGTCGAGGCCAAGTACCTGCTGCTGCGGCATGCCTTCGAGGACATCGGCTGCCGGCGGGTCGAGTTCAAGACCGACGCGCTGAACGACCGGGCGCGGGCGGCGCTGGCCGCGCTGCCGGCCCAGTTCGAAGGGATCCACCGCAAGCACATGCTCGTCCGCGGCGGCGAGCGGCGCGACTCGGCCTGGTACGCCGTGATCGACGACGACTGGCGTGACGTCAAGGCCGCTCTGGAACGGCGCTTGAAGGGCAAAAGCTAGACTTTCCGCAGCCCGGTATCCGCTACGGAACTGGAGCTTCTGATGGTCGAAAGCGTGAACGTGATCGGTCGCGGCCGGGTCGGCTCGGCGGTCGCCGCGCGCCTCGAGGAGCGCGGCGTGGAGCTGCGCGAAGACGCCGAGCTGACGCTGCTCTGCGTGCCCGACACGGCCATTCGGGGCGTGGCCCAGGGACTGTCCCTGGGACATGGCCGTTGGGTCGCCCACGTCAGCGGCGCCACGCCGCTCTCGGCGCTCGACCCGCACGAGCGGCGCTTCTCGCTCCACCCGCTGCAGACGTTCACGCGCGCACGCGGGGCGGAGCAGCTCGACGGCGCCTGGGCCGCGGTCACGGCCGAGACGGACGAGGCGCGAGAGCTCGGCTTCGCGCTGGCGCGAACGCTCGGGCTCGAGCCGTTCGAGCTCGCCGACGAGGCGCGCCCGCTCTACCACGCCGGCGCCGCGATCGCGTCGAACTACCTGGTCACGCTGCACCGCGCGGCCTCGGAGCTGCTCGCCGCTGCCGGTGCGCCGTCCGAGGCGTTGGAGCCGCTGATGCGCCGCACGATCGAGAACGGCTTCGAGCTGACCGGCCCGATCGAGCGCGGCGACTGGGCGACCGTCGAGGCGCACCGCGAGGCGATCCGCAGTGTCCGGCCCGACCTCGAGCCGCTCTACGACGTGCTGGCGGAGGCGACCGCGCGATGAGGATCGTGCGCACCGCCGCCGAGCTGCCGCAGCTATCGCTTCAAGGTTCCATCGGCCTCGTGCCGACGATGGGCGGCTTCCACGAGGGCCACCTCTCGCTCTTCCGAGGCCGCCCGCGCCGAGAACGACACCGTCGTCGCGAGCCTGTTCGTCAACCCGGCGCAGTTCGCGCCCGGCGAGGACCTCGACCGCTATCCGCGCGACGAGGAGCGCGACGCCGCGCTGGCCGAGGAAAACGGGGTCGACCTGCTCTTCGTCCCCGCCGCCGAGGAGATCTACCCCGAGGGGTTCCAGACCTGGGTCGACGTCGAGGAGCTCGGCTCGATCCTCGAGGGCGAGCACCGCCCCGGCCACTTCCGCGGCGTCGCCACGGTCTGCCTGAAGCTGTTCAACCTCGTCCGGCCCGACCGTGCCTACTTCGGCCAGAAGGACGCGCAGCAGGTCGCGGTGATCAGGCGGATGGTGCGCGACCTGGCCGTGCCGGTCGAGATCCGCGTCTGCCCGACCGTCCGCGACGCGGACGGCCTCGCGCTCTCGTCGCGCAACGCCTACCTCTCGCCCGAGGAGCGCGAGAAGGCGCTCGCCCTGCCTCGCGCCCTCGCCGCCCGACGACCGCGGCGCCGCTCGACGGCCTCGCGGTCGACTACTTCGAGGAGGCCGACTTCGAGCCACGGGTGCTGGCCGCGGCCGTCCGCGTCGGAAGCACTCGTTTGATCGACAACGTCGTCCTGGAAGGAGAAACCGCATGAGCGTCCCCGAAGGGCAAGCTGCCGCTGCCGCGAGCTCGCCGAGATGAAGCGCGACGGCGAGCAGATCGTGATGGTCACCGCCTACGACGCACCGGGTGCGCGCTTCGCCGAGGACGCGGGCGTCGACGTCATCCTCGTCGGCGACACCGCCGCGATGGTCGTGCTCGGCTACGAGGGCACGACCGTGCCCGTGACGATGGAGGAGATGCTCTTCCTGACGCGCACGGTCGCCCGCGCGGCGCGACGGCCGGTCGTGATCGGCGACATGCCCTTCGGCTCGTACCAGGTCTCCGACGAGGCGGCGGTCGAGAACGCGATCCGCTTCGTCAAGGAGGCCGGCGCCGACGCGGTCAAGCTCGAGGGCGCGGGGCCGTCGCTCTCGCGCGTGCGGGCGATCGTCGACGCCGGGATCCCGGTGATGGGCCACGTCGGCCTGACGCCGCAGTCGGCGACGATGCTCGGCGGCTTCAAGACGCAGGGCAAGACCGCGGCCGCGGCGGCCCAGCTGGTCGAGGACGCGCTGGCGCTCGAGCAGGCCGGTTGCTTCGCGGTCGTGCTCGAGGCGGTTCCCTCGCCGGTCGCGGCCGAGATCACGCGCCGGCTGACCGTGCCGACGATCGGGATCGGCGCCGGGCCGGACTGCGACGGCCAGGTGCTCGTCTACCACGACCTGCTCGGCCTGAGCGAGGGGCATCTGCCCCGCTTCGTCAAGCGCTACGCGAACCTCTCGCGCGAGATCCGCGATGCGCTCGAGGCGTACGCGCACGACGTCCGCACCGGCGCCTTCCCGGAGGAGCAGCACACCTACGAGATGCCGGCCGAGGAGCTGGAGGAGTTCGAGAGGACGATGCGGATGCCGAGCGCGAGCAGGGCGAGCGACCAGGCGACGAAGAGGAGCTCGAGCCCGACGAAGACGTAGTTCCCGGCGCCGTGGTCGGAGCCGCCGCTGCGGAAGAGATCCTCGCCGTAGACGGCAAGGCGAACCGGCCAGACGAGCAGCAGCGACAGCGCGATCGGCGCGGATGCGAATGCGAGCACGTGGCGAACCTGGCGGTAGGTGATCCCGCCGACGATCCGCGTGAACAGGTAGAGGAGCAGGCCGCCCCCGAAGTAGAGAACGCTGCCGTAGAGCAGGCCGCCGATGAACGCCCACACGGCGACGTCCAGGCCGTCCTCGGCGTGGATGCCGTTCACGTCCATCACCCGACCGGCGACCGGCGACCAGAGCACGGTCGCGATCCCGGACAGGATCACCAGCGCGAGCACCGCCTCGCTCCGCGCGCGGGCGGCCTCGTCCGAGTCGTCGCGAATCCCCGCCAGCACCAGCCGCGGGGCGACCAGCACGAGCACGGCGCGCTTCAGCCAGACGAGCTCGTCGGCGGCCGCGGCCGGTGCGCGTACAGGGGCTGCCATGAGGCCTCTAGGTTAGGGAGACGGCGTCGTGTCGGTGAAGGTCACCGTCGCCGTGCCGCCGAACTCGCAGGAGAAGACGACCTTCGTGCCGTTCCCGGAGATGTCCTTGCCGCTCGCGTTCGTCTTCGGCCCGCCCACGCATGGGCCGCTGCCTTTGATCCCCGAGCTTCCGGACGAATGCGCGATCGCCCCGGCCAGCGCGATGAAGACGACGACCTGGAGCACCATCCAACCGCCCGAGACCCAGGCCCAGGTGCGAAGCGCCGAGCGCTTCTGCGGGTCGGTCTGGCCCCCCTGCAGGACGAGCGCGGCGATCAATGAGATCAGCGGAAAGAAGAGGGTCCCGAGCAACGCGCCCGCGACGGCGGCGCCGCTGTAGCCGTAGCCCCGCTCGGTTGGCCCAGAGCTGCCTGCCTCCATTGGTCAACCCTACGTCTACGCGGCCGCGGAAACCAGGTGCAGCACCTGGCGCAGGTACTGCCCGGTCGCCGACTCCTCGACGTCGGCGACCTGCTCCGGCGTGCCGGTCGCGATCACCTCGCCGCCTGCCTCGCCGCCCTCGGGGCCGAGGTCGACGATCCAGTCGGCCTGCTTGATCACGTCCAGGTTGTGCTCGATCACGAGCACGGTGTTGCCGGCGTCGACCAGCCGCTGCAGCACCTCGAGCAGCTTCTCGATGTCCGCGAAGTGGAGGCCGGTGGTCGGCTCGTCGAGGATGTAGAGCGTCCGGCCTGTCGCGATCTTGCCCAGCTCCTTGGCCAGCTTGACCCGCTGCGCCTCGCCGCCCGAGAGCGTCGTCGCCGGCTGGCCGAGCTTGACGTAGTCGAGCCCGACGTCGTGCAGCGTCTGCAGCCGCCGCCGCAGCTTCGGGATCTTGGCGAAGAAGCGCAGCGCCTCCTCGACCGACATCTCGAGCACGTCGGCGATCGACTTGCCCTTGAAACGCACCTCGAGCGTCTCGCGGTTGTAGCGCTTGCCGCCGCAGGTCTCGCACGGCACGTAGACGTCCGGCAGGAAGTGCATCTCGATCTTGATCGTCCCGTCGCCCTTGCAGGTCTCGCAGCGGCCGCCGCGGACGTTGAACGAGAAGCGCCCCGGCTTGTAGCCGCGCACCTTCGCCTCGGGCGTCAGCGAGTAGAGCTCGCGGATCGGCGTGAAGATGTCGGTGTAGGTCGCCGGGTTCGAGCGCGGCGTGCGCCCGATCGGCGACTGGTCGATGTCGATCACCTTGTCGAAGCAGTCGATCCCCTCGACCTGGTCGTGGTCGCCCGGCTTGACCCGCATCCGGTGCAGCCGGTTCGCGAGCGCCTTGTAGACGACCTCGTTCACGAGCGTCGACTTGCCCGAGCCCGAGACGCCGGTGACGCAGACGAACTTGCCGACGGGGAACTCGACGTCGATGTCCTTCAGGTTGTGCATCCGGGCGCCGCGCACGGTGAAGGCGCCGTTGTCCTCGTCGCGCCGCTCGGGGATCGCGATCTCGCGCTTCCCCGAGAGGAACTGGCCGGTGACCGATTCCGGGTTCCGCTCGATCGCCTTGGCCGCGCCCTCGGCGACGACGTGGCCGCCGTGCTCGCCGGCGCCCGGGCCCATGTCGACCAGGTGGTCGGCCGAGCGCATCATCTGCTCGTCGTGCTCGACCACGAGCACGGTGTTGCCGAGGTCGCGCAGGCGCTCGAGCGTGCCGATCAGCTTGCCGTTGTCGCGCTGGTGCAGGCCGATCGACGGCTCGTCGAGGATGTAGAGCACGCCGACGAGCTGTGAGCCGATCTGCGTCGCGAGCCGCAGGCGCTGCGCCTCGCCGCCGGAGAGCGTCGAGGCGGCACGGTCGAGCTGCAGGTAGCCGACGCCGACGTTCTCGAGGAAGGTCAGCCGCTCGCGGATCTCCTTGAGGATGCGCGCGCCGATCAGCTGCTCGGTCTCGGTCAGCTCGAGCGCGTCGACGAACTCGATCGCCCGCTGCACCGAGAGGCGCGTCAGCTCGTGGATGTTCTCGCCGCCGATCGTGACCGCCAGCACCTCGGGCTTGAGCCGCGCGCCGTGGCAGACCGGGCAGGGCCGGAAGCTCATGTACTCCTCGATCCGCTCGCGCTGCTGGCTCGAGTCGGTCTCGCGGTAGCGGCGCTCGAGACTGGCGACGATCCCCTCGAAGGCGAGCATGTACGAGCGGCGCCGCCCCATCCGGTTGCGGTACTGGACGTAGACCCGGTCGCCGTCGGTGCCGAAGAGGAACAGGTTCTGGTGCTCCTCGGAAAGGTCCTGCCAGGGCGCCTCGAGGTCGATCTCGTAGCGGTCGGCGATCGCCTGGATGACGGACTCGTAGAAGCTCGAGTTGCCGAGCGACCACGGCACCAGCGCGCCCTCGCCGATCGAGAGCGTCGGGTCGGGGACGAGCAGGTCGGGGTCGATCTCCTGCTGCGCGCCGAGGCCGGTGCAGCGGGGGCAGGCGCCGTGCGGAGAGTTGAACGAGAAGACGCGCGGCTCGAGCTCGGGCAGGCCGATCCCGTGCTCGGGGCAGGCGAAGTTCTCGGAGTAGGTCGTTGGCTCGCCGTCGACGACGTCGATCACGACCAGGCCCTCGGCCAGCGCGGCCGCGGTCTCGACCGACTGCGCCAGGCGCTGGCGGAGGTCGGGCTTCATCACCAGGCGGTCGACGACCACCTCGATCGTGTGCTTGAACTTCTTGTCGAGCGCGGGCGGCTCCTCCAGCAGGTGCTGCTCGCCGTCGACCTTCACGCGCGTGAACCCCTCGGCGCGGAGCTCCTCGAAGACGTCCTTGTACTCCCCTTTGCGGTCGCGGACGACCGGTGCGTTGACCGTGAACTTCGTCCCCTCGGGAAGCTGCAGGATCTGGTCGACGATCGCCTCCTGGCTCTGGCCGGCGATCGGGCGGCCGCAGACCGGGCAGTGCGGGCGGCCGATGCGCGCGTAGAGCAGGCGCAGGTAGTCGTAGATCTCGGTGACGGTGCCGACCGTCGAGCGCGGGTTGCGGCTGGTGGTCTTCTGGTCGATCGAGATCGCCGGCGAGAGGCCGTCGATCGAGTCGACGTCGGGCTTCTCCATCATCTGCAGGAACTGGCGCGCGTACGCGGAGAGGCTCTCGACGTAGCGGCGCTGGCCCTCGGCGTAGATCGTGTCGAACGCGAGGCTCGACTTGCCGGAGCCCGAGAGGCCGGTCACGCAGATCAGCGCGTGGCGGGGCAGCCGGACGGTGATGTCCTTGAGGTTGTGCTCTCTCGCGCCGTGGACGACCAGCTCTTCCTGGGCCATAACCACGCTATGTTAGCCGTGCTCCAGGACGCGAACAAGTGTTCGCTTCAGGTCACGTCGCTGCGCTCGACGAGCCAGGTCCCGAGCAGCGCCAGCACCGTCGCGTAGAGGAGGCCGAGCAGCACCGCCGGCCAGAAATGCAGCAGCTCTTCGCTCCCCCGGCCGGCGTTGACGGCGACCGCGGCGATCGTGTGCCCGGGCGCGTATGGCTGGGCGCGCCCGATCGCCAGCAGCGGCTCGCCGACGAGCAGCCAGATCAGCGCGAGCACGATCGCTCCGGTCTGCCGCCGGAGGACCGCCCCCAGCCCCACTCCGATGGTGGCCGCGAGCGCGCCCGCGAGGAGCGTGCCCACGAAGAGCTGCAGCGTGTCGTGCGAGGCGAGGTGCGACGGCGCCGATTTTCCGTAGAGCCAGAGCGTGGCGAGTGCGTACGTGCCGACCTCCGCTACGAGCGCGAGCCCCAGCCCGACCAGCGCGGCGGCAACGAGCTTCGCCCCGATCACGCGGAAGCGCACGGGGGTGACGAGAAACGTCTGGTTGACAGTGCCGTGGGCGTACTCGCCGGCAACGACAACGATCCCGAGGATCAGCGCCACCAGCGCCGAGAGCGCGGACGCCGTGAGGAGGTCGCGCTGGTGGGCGGCCTGTGCGAGCTCGTCGGTGGAGTTGTTCCCCGCGGTCACCGAGACGATCAGCGTCACGAGCCCGAGGATCAAGAGGGCGAGCCAGAGCAGGATCCTCGTGGTCATGAGCTTGAGCAGCTCGGCGCGGACGAGCCTCGTCACAGCTCGCCGCCCGTCAGCTCGAGGAAGACCTCTTCCAGGCTCGCCCCCTCGCTGCGGAGCTCGTGCAGCACGACGCCGCTCGCGGCCGCGACCTCGCCGATCCGCTCGGTCGGCGCGCTTGCACGCAGGCCGTCGGGCCCGGCAGGAGTGGCCTCGATCCCCTGGCGGGCGAGCTCGTCGCGGAGCCGGTCCGCCTGCGGCGAGCGGACGAGCGTGCCTCCCGCCGCCCTCGCCGTCAGCGCTGCGAGCGGCTCGTGCGCGACCAGGCGCCCGCGGTGGACGATCACGACCTCGTCGGCGAGCTGCGCCACCTCGGCGAGCACGTGGCTGGAGATGAAGACGGTGCCTCCGCTCCCCGCAAACGAGAGCAGGAACTTCCGCAACCAGCGGATTCCCTCCGGGTCCAGGCCGTTCGCAGGCTCGTCGAGCACGAGCAGGGACGGGTTGCCCAGTAGCGCCGCAGCGACACCGAGCCGCTGGCGCATCCCGAGCGAGTAGCCGCCGACCTGGCGCCGGCCCGCGCCTTCCAGCTCGACCTCGACGAGCACCTCGTCGACGCGGGCCATCGGGACCCCCGCGGCGACCGCGAGCACCCCGAGGTGGTTCCGCCCGGAGCGAACCGGGTGGTATCGGTGGGCCTCGAGCACCGAGCCGACGGTGCCGACCGGGTCGCGCAGCCGCGCGTACGGGGCGCCGGCGACAAGCGCCTCGCCCGAGCTCGGGTGCACGAGCCCGAGCAGCGCCCGCAGCGTCGTCGTCTTGCCCGCTCCGTTCGGGCCGAGGAAGCCCGTGATCTGCCCAGCCGGGATCGCGAAGCTCAGGTCCTCGACGGCGACGGTCGAGCCGTACCGCTTCGTCAGGCCGCGGACCTCGACCGGCGGCGCGTCGGCCATCAGCCCGCCAGCCGCTCGACCAGCCGGTACACGCTCTTCGGCTCCGGCACGTGGTCGATCTCGAGCGTTCCGGCAACGAGCGTGCCGTACCCGAGCAGCCGCCCGGCCAGGCTCTGGTCCAGCTCCAGGTTCTCGACCGAGCGCAGCCGGACCGCCGAGGAGCGCCGCCGCAGCGTCCCGTCGACGACGAACAGCTTTTCGGTCGTGACGACCAGGTGCGTCCGCTCCCAGCGCCAGACCGCGCGCAGCGCAAGAAGCGCCCCGGCGATGACCAGCAGCGCGCCCGGTACCAGGAACGGCCACCCCTGCGTCACCAGGATCCCGCCGACGGCCGCCAGGACGAGCGCCTGCGTGAAGGGACGCGCCAGCACGACGCCGTGGCGGCGCGCATCGAAGCACACCTGCTCCTCAGGGGGCGCAAGCACGCTCGGACGCTTCTGCGCCGCCGGGGCCAGTCCTGCCGTTTGCCGGAGCTAGGCCTTGCGCCAGCGGCCGAAGATCAAACCGCCGAGAGTGAAACCCAGGCCGAAGGTCCCCAGCGAGAAGGCGCCGATTGCGAACGCCTTGCGAACCGCCGACAGCCGCTGCCAGCGGCCGAGCGCCTCCTGCTCCTCGGTGGTCAGCGGCTCGCCGCGCCGCCGCTTGCGCAGCGCGCCGCCCGCCCGGAGGCCGAGGTAGAGATCGTCGAAGATCTCGGTGGGTTCTTCCGCCATTGAATTCAGTGTATAGCCTGGTTCGGCGTTGCCAACCCGGCTCCTCCACATCTCCGACCTGCACGCCGGAAGCGTCGAGGAGGCGGCCGTTGAGAGCGGTCTGGCGGCCCTCGTGGAGCGCGTTTCACCGGAGCTGATCGCGGTCACCGGCGACCTCGCCCACCGCGGTCGCCGGACCGAGCACGAGCGTGCCGCGGCGTTCCTGCGGCGTCTCGGACGGCCGTTGCTCGTGATCCCCGGCAACCACGACATCGCCTACACCTTCCCGGCGCGTTTCACGCATCCGTTCCGGGAGTTCGAGCGGCAGTGGGAGACGGCCGAGCCCGTCTACCGCTCGCCGGAGCTCTTCGTCGTCGGCCTGAACTCGGTGCGCCCCTGGCGGCACCAGTCCGGCGCTCTCCGCGACACGCAGCTGCGGCGGGCCGCCGAGCTGCTGGCCGACGCGCCCGAGGGCTCGCTCAAGGTCGTCGCCCTCCACCATCACCTGATCGGCGCCCCGTGGCGCTCGCGCAAGCGGCCCGTCTCGCGCCGCTCGCACGTCCTGGCCGCGCTCGTGGACGCCGGCGCGGAGCTGATTCTCGCCGGGCACATCCACCAGGCCGCGGTCAGCGAGCGGCACGACTTCGAGGTCGAGCGCGACGGGCTGCCGGGCGTGACGATCTCGATCGCACCGGGCCTCGGCCAGCCGCGCCCCAGGCGGCTCGGCGAGGCGCGCGGCCTGCACGTCTACGAGACCGCCGCCGACTCGCTGCGCGTCGAGACCTACGTCTGGCGCGACGACGCCTGGGCGCTGACGGGCGAGCGCCGCTTCCCGCGCGGCAGCTCGCCGCTTACCCCGGCCTAAGGCATCGCTTGCGATGCCGCATCAGGACGCGTCGGCTTTGCCGACGCGTCCGTCTGAAATGACCGGTCGACCCGACTGACGCGGTCAGCGCGCCGGTGGCCGCCGAGCACCCGGCCCGGTGAGCGGCCGATGCTGGACGAAGTGGCGGTAGAGGACCAAGAGCAGAACGGCGCCGAGGAAGGAAAACAGCAGACCGCCGGTGGTTCCGATCAGGAGCCGCGCGACGAACCCGCCGATGATCGACCCGCCGATCCCGAGCGCCGCGGTCGCCCAGACCGGCATCGGGTCCGGCCCCGGCACGGCCCACCGCGCGAGCGCGCCGACGGCCAGGCCGAAGACGAAGACGAAGATGACGAAGACCAGGAAACTCATGGCCGAGCAGCGTATAAGGCGTTCGCTTGCGACGCCGACTTCAGGGCGCACGTGCTTTGCATGTGCGCCCGTCTGAAATGACCGGTCGAGCCGACCGAGACTGAGCAGCGGTCTCTAGGCGGGCGCCTCGGCCGCGGCCTGCAGCTCGCGACGGAGATCCTTGATCTCGTCCCGCAGCTTGGCCGCGTACTCGAAGCGGAGCTCCTCGGCCGCCGCGTACATCTCCTCCTCGAGCTGGATGACGAGCTTCTCCAGCTCGGCGGGCGCCATCCCCTCGACCTCCTTGCGGCCCTTGCGCCGCCGGCCCGGAACCGTCGGCGACTCGAGAGCCAGGAACTCGGCGATGTCGGAGACGCCCTTGACGATCGACTCGGGCGTGATCCCGTGCTCCTCGTTGTATGCAAGCTGCTTGGCGCGGCGGCGGTCGGTCTCGTCCAGGGCGTACTTGATCGCCTCGGTGTGCTTGTCGGCGTACATCAGCACCTTGCCGTTGACGTTGCGCGCCGCCCGGCCGATCGTCTGGATCAACGCGGTCTGGCCGCGCAGGAAGCCTTCCTTGTCCGCGTCGAGGATCGCGACCAGCGACACCTCCGGCAGGTCGAGCCCCTCGCGCAGGAGGTTGACGCCGACCAGCACGTCGTACTCGCCGAGCCGCAGCTCGCGGATGATCTGGATCCGCTCGAGCGTGTCGATCTCGGAGTGGAGGTAGCGCGCCTTGACGCCCGACTCGAGCAGGTAGTCGGTCAGGTCCTCGGCCATCTTCTTCGTGAGCGTCGTGACGAGCACCCGCTCGCCGACCTCCTCGCGGCGGCGGATCTCGTTCAGCAGGTCGTCGATCTGGTTCGTGGTCGCGCGCAGCTCGACCTCGGGGTCGACGATCCCGGTCGGGCGGATCAGCTGCTCGGCGATGCGCGTCGAGTGGCGCAGCTCGAACGGGCCCGGCGTCGCCGAGACGAACACGAGCTGCGGCACCTTCGCCAGGAACTCGTCGAAGCGCAGCGGCCGGTTGTCGAGCGCCGAGGGCAGGCGGAAGCCGTGCTCGACGAGCGTCTCCTTGCGCGAGCGGTCGCCCTCGTACATGCCGCCGAGCTGCGGCACCGTCTGGTGCGACTCGTCCACGAAGACGACGAGGTCGGACGGGAAGAAGTCGAGCAGCGTGTGCGGCGGCGAGCCGGGCGGGCGTCCGTCGAGGTGGCGCGAGTAGTTCTCGATCCCGTTGCAGAAGCCGAGCTCCTGCATCATCTCCAGGTCGTACTCGGTCCGCTGCCGCAGGCGGTGCGCCTCCAGCATCTTCCCCTGCGACTCGAACATCCGCACCTGCTCCTCGAGCTCGTGCCGGATCTGCTCCGAGGCGCGCTCGATCGTCGGCTTCGAGGTCACGTACTGCGTCGCCGGGAACAGCGCCAGGTGGTCGATCTTGCCGTAGACCTCGCCGGTGAGCGGGTCGAAGTGCGTGATCTGCTCGACCTCGTCGCCGAAGAACGAGATCCGGTAAGCCGACTCCATGTAGGCCGGCTGCACCTCGACCACGTCGCCCTTGACCCGGAAGCGGCCGCGGCCGAGCAGCGTGTCGTTGCGCGCGTACTGGATGTCGACCAGCTTGCGCAGGACCATGTCGCGGTCGTGCTCCTCGCCGGTCGCGAGCAGGACGACGCGCTTCTCGTACTCCTCCGGCGAGCCGAGGCCGTAGATCGCCGAGACCGAGGCGACGATGATCACGTCGCGGCGCGAGAGCAGCGCGGCCGTGGCGGCGTGGCGCAGGCGGTCGATGTCGTCGTTCCGAGAGGAGTCCTTCTCGATGTAGAGGTCGGCCTGCGGCACGTAGGCCTCGGGCTGGTAGTAGTCGTAGTAGGAGACGAAGTACTCGACGGCGTTGTCGGGGAAGAACTCCCGCAGCTCGTTGCAGAGCTGGGCGGCCAGCGTCTTGTTGTGCGCGATCAGCAGCGTCGGGCGCTGCACCTGCTCGGCGATCCAGGCCATCGTCGCCGTCTTGCCCGTCCCGGTCGCGCCGAGCAGCGTCTGGTAGCGCTCGCCTTCGCGCAGGCCGGCCGAGAGCTCGGCGATCGCCTGCGGCTGGTCGCCGGTCGGCCGGTAGACCTCCGTGGTCTTGAGCTCCGCCATCGAGCCAAGGGTACCGAGGGCCTAGGTCTCGTCAGGCTCGGGCAGCTCGCGCAGCTTCAGGAACGGCGAGGGGATCAGCCAGAGCACCCCGGCGATCGCGCCGAGCGAGCCGATCCAGAGCGCCGACCGCAGCCCGATCCAGGTGCCGAGCGCGCCGCCGACCAGCGCGCCGACCGGGCGCACGCCGTAGTTGACGACGTGGTACGCGCCGGCGACGCGGGAGCGCAGCCGGTCCGGCACGAGGGCGGCCTGGATCGAGCCGCCGGTGATGTCGAGGATCATCACGCCGAAGCCCGAGAGGAACTCCGCCGCGAACAGGAAGGCGAGGATCTGCCAGTCCGCGCCTCCGGCGAGCGGCACGAGCACGAGCGGCAGCGGGAAGAGCACGCAGCCGAGGACGAACGCGGGCCCGACGCCGATCCGGCGGCTGATCCGGCCGGTGACGATCGAGCCGGTCACGCCGCCGATCGAGGCGGCGCCGAGCACCAGCCCGAGCGCGCCGGGGCTGACGCCGAGCGAGCGGATCGCGTAGAGGAAGAAGAGCGCCCAGAAGACGAAGTTGAAGAAGTTGATCGTGGCGGTCGCGAGCAGCGAGGGCCGGAGCATCGGCGAGTGCCAGAGGTAGGCCATCCCCGCCTTCACGTGGCCACGCTCGGCGGGCTCGGTCGGCGGCTCCTCGGGATGGATCGACGACATGGTGAACGCCGAGACGAGAAACGAGAACGAGTCGACGACCAGCGCCGCCGGCGCCGAGAACGCCTGGACGAGCAGCCCGCCGATGCTCGGCCCGGCCACGAACGAGAGCGCGCGGCTGCCGTTCAGGAGCGAGCTCGCCTCCAGGTACCGCTCCCGGGGCACCAGCATCACGAACAGCGCCTGGTACGAGACGAAGAAGAGCACGCTCATCGTCCCGACCAGGAAGCCGACCACGTAGAGCTGCGCCAGCGTCAGCACGCCGAGCCAGTAGGCGACCGGGATCGTGGCGAGCAGCCCGGCGCGCCCGAAGGCGGTGAAGATCATCGTCTGGCGGCGCCGGCCGCGCCGGTCGATGAGCGCCCCCGCGTGCAGCGAGAAGAGCAGGTTCGGGATCAGCTCGGCCGCGCCGAGGTAGCCCATCTGTGCGGCGCTCGCATTCAGGACGAGCACGCCGACGAGCGGCAGCGCGATCAGCGTGATCTGGTCGCCGAAGAGCGAGATCGTCTCGCCGATCCAGAACCGCCTGAAGTCGCGCAGCTGAAGCGCCGCGGGCGCCCGCAGCCGCCGCGGCGCTGCCGTCACCTCGAGCGGAGTCATCCCCGGACGACCGCGATATCGCCGCTCATCGTGCTCGCGCGCAGCTCCACGTGCGGAGCGTCGCCCTCGGGCGGTGCGTCCGAGACCGGCAGCTCGGAGCGAACCTCGCCGCTGCGGGAGCGGGCGTCGACCCAGAGCGTCGAGCCCTCGCGGATCCCGATCTTCAGGTCTCCGGAGGCGGACTTGAGCGTCACCTTGCCCTGCGAGACGGAGCCGATCGGTCTGATTGCCCGAGGCGGTGTTGGCGTTCACCGAGGAAGCGGCCTCCTGCACCTCCACGTCGCCCGAGGCGCTGTTCACGTCGAGCTGACCACGTGCCTCTCCGAGCTGGACGTCGCCCGAGGCGGAGTTGAGCTTCGCCGGCCCGCCGATCTCGCCGACCTGGACGTCGCCCGACGCCGTGTTGGCGCGCAGCTCCCCGCCGACCTCGCCGAGCTGGACGTCGCCACTCGCCGCGTTCACCTTGGCATCGCCGGACAGCTCGCCGAACTGGACGTCGCCGGAGCCGGTGTTGACGTCGGCCGAGCCGAAGCGCCCGTGGCCTTCGACGCGGGCCGAGCCGCTCTTCGCCTTGACGTCGGCGCCGTCGGGACAGTGGACCTCGACCAGCACCTCCGCCGAGCGAAAGCGGCGGCCGCGGACCTCGACGAGCACCTCGTGGCCGTCGCCGCGCTGACGCAGGTCGATGCGGGCGTCCTCGATCGCGGCCCTGGTTCCCTCGTCGTCGCGGAGCGGCTCCAGCGTGACGGTCGTCTCGCCGTTCGCGCCGCTCTCGAGCCTGATCTCCCCCGCGCCGAGCCGGATGTCGAGCCCGACCGGCCCCGGTGTCTGGAACGTCTCGGTCCTCACCGCGATCGCCTCCCTTCCTGGCTGCGCCTGGTCGGGCGCACCGGCCGGCGGTCTTCGCGGACTTCCACGTGCCCGAACGGGATCGGATAGAACGCCATCGTTCCCCTCCTTGCTAGCTCCGGGCCCAGCCCTGGAGCCGGTTGCCTGATTGCACCGAAGTGCCTGACGTCGTCGAGCGCGTCAGCGCCCGGACGATCCACGTGTTCACCGAGACGCCCTCGCGTGCGGCCGCGGACTCGACCGCGGTCTTCAGCGCCTCGGGGAGCCGGAGCGAGATGCGGGCGGTGTGGCCGTCGTCCGCCGCGGCCGCCGGCGCCGCCTCCGGCTCGTCCCCGACGAACACGAGCTCGGGGTCCTGCCCGGCCAGCCGAACCTCTACGTGGCCGGAGGGAAGCCTGTCGGTCAGCTCGAGCGCCGCTTCCGAGAGCGCGTCGAGCAGGCGCAGGCCGATCGAGGCCTGGAGCGTGACGACGAGACGTGAGGCGGCTTCCGCCGTGGCGTCGTCGCCGAGCTCCGCGACCGCTGTCAGGTCGGCTTTGAGCGCATCGACATACCGTTGTAGCTGCATTGTGATGTCACTATGACATCACTTTCGATGTCTGTCAAGCGCTACGGTGATGCGCCGTACAGCTGCGTGCGATAGCCGCGCCGGTAGAGCGTCTTCAGGTGCTCGACCCGCGAGACGTAGTGACGCGTCTCGGAGAAGACGATCCCCTTCCCCTCGCTGCGCCAGGTGTCGACGTTCTCCTGGCCGGCGTTGTAGGCCGCGAGCGCCGTCCGCTCGTCGCCGTACTTGTCGAGCAGGTGGCGCAGGTACCAGGCGCCGTAGCGGACGTTGATCTCCGGGTCGTCGAGGTCCGAGACGCGGAAGCGCGAGCCGCCGGTGTGGACGGCGATCCCCTTCGCGGTCGAGGGCAGCAGCTGCATCAGGCCGATCGCGCCGGAGCTCGAGCGCGCGTGCACGTGGAACTTGCTCTCCTGGTAGATGACCGCGGCGAGCAGCGCCGGGTCGAGCCGGTAGTTGTGCGCGTGGCCGCGCACGATCGCCTGGTAGCGCAGCGGGTAGCGCAGGCGCACGTACCAGGCGGGCTCGGTCGACGTGCACGTACGCGAAGACCGGCGCCGAGGACGACGAGCGACGACCAGCAGTGCGAGGAGCTTCTTCACCCGCGGGCGACGAGCTCGTCCATCACCCCGGCGACGAAGGCGTCCAGCTCCTCGAGCGAGCCGTCGTTGACGTAGACGTAGTCGGCCTTCGCGGCCTTCTCCTCGTCCGGAATCAGGCGCGGCTCGCGCAGCTCGGACGGCGACGCGGGAGCGGGCGGCTCGCACCTCCGCGGGGGCGGTGACGACCACGACCGCGTCGAAGCGCTCCTGGCCGCCGACCTCGTAGAGCAGCGGCACCTCGGTCACGCAGACGGCCGGCGGGTTCGGCAGCCGGCCGAGCTGCTCGCGCCACTCGAGGTACTCGCGCACGACGAGCGGGTGCAGCAGGCCTTCGAGCCAGTCGAGCGCCTCGGGGTCGGGGAAGACGATGTCGGCGATCGCGCGCCGGTCGATCTGGTTCGCCTGGTCGAGGATCCCCTCGCCGAAGCGGTCGAGCAGCGCCTCGCGCACGCGCGGCGTCCTCGCGCAGCAGCCGGTGGACGATCTCGTCGCTCGAGACGGTCGCCGCGCCGTGGCGTGCGAACGCCGCCAGGGCCTCGCTCTTCCCCGCTCCGATGCCGCCGGTGATCGGCGACGGCGACGGGCCGAGACACTACTCGGGCGCTGCTCGGGGCTCGGCCTTCGGAGTCGCCGGGGCCCGGCTCGTCCGGCTGCGACGGCGTCGGCCTCGAGGCTCTCGTCGAGGAGCTCCTCGGCCGCCGGCTCTCCTCGGCCGGGCTCGGCCGGCTGCTCTTCCTCGGCCGGCTGCTCGTCCTCGGCCGGCTCGGCCGGCGCCGGCCTCCACCTCGGCGACGAGCTCTGCGCCCTCCGGGAAGACCTCCTCGGAGAGCTCGAGGTTCGGCGTGCCCTCGACGGCTCCGAGTCGGCCGCGCGCTCGGTGACGCCGCCGCCCTCGACCCGCTTCAGCGAGAGCGAGAGGCGCCGCCGCTCGGCGTCGACCTCGATGATCTTGGCGCTGACGAGATCGCCCTGCGAGACGACCTCGCGCGGGTTCTCGACGTGGTGCTGGGCCAGCTCGGAGATGTGCACGAGGCCCTCGACGCCGGGCAGGATCTCGACGAAGGCGCCGAAGGTGACGACCTTCGTGACCTTGCCCTCGACGACGTCGCCCTCGTGGTAGGTCTCGAGCACCTGCTGCCAGGGGTCGGACTGCGTCTGCTTGAGCCCGAGCGAGATCCGCTGGCGCTCGCGGTCGATGTCGAGCACCTTGACCTTCACGTCCTGGCCGATCTCGAGCACCTCGGACGGGTGGTTGACGTGCGTCCACGAGAGCTCGGAGATGTGGATCAGGCCGTCCATCCCGTCCAGGTCGACGAAGGCGCCGAAGTCGACGATGTTCGAGATCTGGCCGTCGACGACGTCGCCCGGGTTGAGCCGGTCGAGGATCGCCTGCCGCAGCTCCTTGCGCTCGTCCTCGAGCACGGCGCGGCGCGAGAGCACGACGTTGTTGCGCGAGCGGTTGAGCTCGATCACCTTGCGCGCAGCTCCTGGCCGAGGAACTCGTCCAGGTCCTGCACGCGGCGGATGTCGACCAGCGAGGCCGGCAGGAACCCGCGCACGCCGAGGTCGAGGATCAGGCCGCCCTTGACGACCTCGATCACCCTGCCGTCCACCGGGTCGCCGGACTCGGCCGCCTGCTCGATCGCCTTCCAGGCCATCTCGAAGCGCGCGCGCTTCTTGGAGAGGATCAGCCGGCCCTCGGCGTCCTCCTTGGTCAGGACGAGCGCGTCGACCTCGTCGCCGAGGTTGACCTCGTCGGCCGGGTTCACCGAGCGCCGGATCGACAGCTCCGCAACCGGGATCACGCCCTCCGACTTGTAGCCGATGTCGACGAGCACCTCGTCCTTGTCCACGCGGACGACGGTGCCGTGGACGACCTCGCCCTCGTTGATCGTCGGGAAGGTCGACGCGTAGTCGGGCACGCGCTCGCCGTCCTCGGTCGTCGTCCAGACGCCGGGGTCGTCGAGCTGCTGCTGCTCGCGGTCTACGGTCTCGTTGGCCATACGAAGCCGGTCAGTATAGCCGCGGGCCGCTTGGCGACCCGCTTTGCGCCCCGGACCGTTACCCGTCAGTCCTTCGCTTCGTTCCAGTCGTCGCCGGCCCCGACGTCGACCTCGAGGGGCGGGTCGAGCTCGAAGGCGCCGACCATCTCCTCGCGGACGAGCTTCTTGGCGGCCGCGACCTCCGCCTCGGGCGCCTCCAGCAGCAGCTCGTCGTGCACCTGGAGAACGAGTCGCGCCGAGCGGCCCTCCGCGAGCAGCCGGTCGTGGATCGCGACCATCGCCTTCTTGATCACGTCGGCGGCCGTCCCCTGCATGACCGAGTTGACGGCCAGCCGCTCCCCGAGCGAGCGCGTCTGGCGGTTGGAGGCGCGGATCTCCGGCACCGGCCGCCGCCGGCCGAACAGCGTCGTCACGTAGCCGTCGCGCGCGGCCTGCTCGATCGTCCGCTCGATGAAGTCCTGCACGTGCGGGAAGCGCGCGAGATAGGCGTCGATGTAGGCCTGCGCCTCCTCGCGCGGGATCTCGAGGTTCTCGGAGAGCCCGAACGACGAGATGCCGTAGATGATCCCGAAGTTGACCATCTTGGCGATGTTGCGCTCGTCCTTCGTCAGCGTCGCCGGGTCCTTGCCGAGCACCTCGGCGGCGGTCGTGGTGTGGATGTCCTCGCCGCGCTCGAACGACTCCTTCAGCTTCGGCTCGCCGGAGACGTGGGCGAGGATCCGCAGCTCGACCTGCGAGTAGTCGGCCGAGATCAGCTTGTGGCCCGGCTCGGCGACGAAGGCCGAGCGGATCTCGCGGCCGAGCTCGGTGCGGATCGGAATCGCCTGCAGGTTCGGGTTGGTCGTCGAGAGCCGGCCGGTCGCGGCGACGGTCTGGTTGAAGGTCGTGTGCAGGCGCCCGTCCTCGCCGATCATCGACGGCAGCGGGCCGAGGTAGGTGTTGAGCAGCTTCGAGTACTCGCGCCACTCCTCGATCACGCCGACCAGCTCGTGCTCGCCGCGGATCGAGCGCAGGACGCGGCTGTCGGTCGAGTAGCCCGTCTTGCCCTTGCGGCCGGGCGTGAGGCCGAGCTTCTCGAACAGGATCTGCGCGACCTGCTGGGTCGAGCCGAGCATGAACTCCTCGCCGGCGAGCTCGTACGCCTTCGCCTCGAGCTCCTCGACCCGGTCGGCGAGGCGGGCGGTGATCTCGCCCATGCGGTAGGTGTCGATCTTGACGCCGGCCTGCTCCATCGCGGCCAGGACGGCGGTCAGCGGCAGCTCGATCTCGCGGTAGAGCGACTCGGCGCCGCGCTCGCGGACGCGCTCGCAGCGAGCAGGTCGCGGAGGCGGAGCGTGGCGGCGGCGTGCCGGACGAGCCGCGCGGTCTCCTCCTCGGCCTCCGGCTCGGGGACGAGCTCCAGCCCGTACTCGGCGGCGAGGTCGTCGAGGTCGTACGTCGGCCCGGCCCGGGTCGATCAGGTAGGCGAGGATCATCGTGTCGTCGACCGCGTCCACGACGCCGAGCGCCTTGGCGTCGTGCGCGACGAGCTCGCCCTCGAGCCGCTCCGGCCGCGGCGAGACGACCACCTCCTCGCCGACAGCCGCCGCGATCCGCTCCGCGTCCGCCGGCGATTCCGGCCGTCACCCGCCTCGTAACAGACGTGTTACTAGGTCTCCTCGCGCCAAGGGACCGTGACGCCGGTCGGGACGAGCGACGCGGCGGCGGGGACGGCGGCGTCGAGCTCGTCCACGCGGCCGAGCAGGTTCCGGAACTCGAAGCGCCGGAACATCTCCTTCAGCGTCGAGCGGTCGGGCGGCGAGAGCACCAGCTCGGCCGGGTCGCTGCCGAGCTCGAGATCGGTCCGCATCGTCGCCAGCACCTTTGCGCCGCGCGCCTGGTCGGCGTGCTCGCGGACCGCCTTCGCCCGGGCCGGCGTCAGCTCGTCCACGTGCTCGAGCACCTCCTCCAGCGAGCCGTACTTGGCGACGAGCTGGCCGGCGGTCTTGTCGCCGATCCCCGGGATCCCCGGGATGTTGTCGGAGGGGTCGCCCTTGAGCGCGATGAAGTCGGGCACCTTCTCGGGCGGGATCCCGAGCCGCGCCTCGACGCGCTCCGGCGTGTAGACGTGGACGTCGGAGACGCCGCGCGGGGTCATCATCAGCGCGACGTTGTCGGTGACGAGCTGGAACGCGTCGCGGTCGGTGGACACGACGGTGGTCTTGATTCCAGCCTCGTCGGCCTGGTGCGCCAGCGTCGCGATCACGTCGTCCGCCTCCCAGCCCTCGAACTCGAGGTTCCGGTAGCCGAAGGCCTCGACGATCGGGCGGAAGTACGGGAACTGCTCCCGCAGCAGGTCCGGCATCGGCTTGCGCTCGATCTTGTACGTCTCGAGCAGCTCGGTCCGGTGCACGGGCCGCGTGTCCCAGGCGACGGCGACGCCCTTCGGCCGGTAGTCGGCGAGCAGCTTGAAGAGCATGTTCGTGAAGCCGAGCAGCGCGTTCGTCGAGAAGCCCTCGCTCGTCGCCAGCTCCTCGGGCAGGGCGAAGAACGCCCGGTAGGCGAGGTTGTTTCCGTCGACGAGGAACAGCTCGGAATCGCGCGCCGGCCCGTCGTCGAGCTGCAGCTCGGCTCCGGTGAGCGTCTTCGGAGACATCTCTGCGAGTCTACGTCGCATGGCGAGCCTCGAAGTCGTTCCCTTTGCCGACGAGCACCTCGACGATGCGGCGGCCCTCCTGGCGGCCCGTCACGCTCGCCACCGCGAGGCGGAACCGCTGCTCCCGGAGCTCGCCGACCCGCTCGGCGCGGTCGAGCAGGAGTGGCGCACGCAAGGCGCTTCGGGCGCCTTCGCGCCGGGTCGCGGCTACCTGATCGCTGCGCCGATCACGTTCCGCGGCATCACCTGGATGCGGGCCGGAATGGCGGGCCAGGCGGTCGAGGGCGATCGCGAGGCGATGCGCGACCTCTACGCGGCCGCCGCACAGACCTGGGTCGACGAGGGCCACCGGCAGCACGCGGTCTTCCTGCCCTCGCACGACGCCGAGCTCGTGGACGCGTGGTTCCGCCTTTCCTTCGGCGCCTCGGCGGCGATGGCGATCCGCGAGACGGGGCCGGTCGAGGAGCCGTTCGACGGCAGCGTGGCGATCCGGCAGGGGACTCCCGACGACTTCGCCGATGCCGCGCGCCTGGACCTGGCGATGTCCGAGGCGATGGAGCCGGCCCCGAGCTTCTCCGATGTCGCCCCTCAGACCTACGAGGAGGCACTCGCCGAGTGGCGCGAGGACTGGGACAGCGACAACGACGAGCTGTTCGTCGCCGAGCGCGACGGCCGGATCGTCGGGCACATCCTCCTCTACCGGCGCCCGCCCGACCTCCGAGTCCGCGAGGACAGCATCGACCTCGCCCAGGGCTCGACCGAGCCGGAGGCGCGCGGCACCGGCGTCGGCCGGGCGCTGGCGGAGCACGTGCTCGCCTGGGCCGACGAGCAGGGCATTCCCGCGATGACGACCGACTGGCGGATGACGAACCTCTGGGCCTCGCGCTTCTGGCCCAAGCGCGGCTTCCGGCCCGTTTTCCTCCGGCTCTACCGCCATATTCCCTAGGGCGTAGTGATGAACGCAAGCGAGTCGACCGGTCAGTTCAGACGGACGCGCGGGCAGAGCCCGCGCGTCCTGATGGCGGCACCGCAAGCGGCGCCTTGAGATTGCCGCTCCTGTCCGGGAGCAGCGTCGTCGTCGTCGATGCTCCGGAGGACGCCGTCGTCCTGCAACCGCCGCCGCCCGGCGAGGCCGTCGCCGACGTCAGCGCGGCGCTGCGGGACGCCCTCCGCTTCCCGCTCGCCGGCCAGCCGCTCACCGCGCTGGCGCCGAGGGGCGGCCGCGCGACGATCGTGGTCGAGCCGCCCGCGCTACCGCTGCCGGCCGCGCAGGTCGACCCGCGCCAGCCGGCGCTCGCGGCGGTCTCGGCCGAGCTCGAGCGGGCGGGGATTCCCGGCGAGCGCCAGACGCTGCTCGTCGCCGCCGGCCTCCAGCGCAGGCCGGCACAGCGCGACCTCGAACGGCTCGGGATCGTCTCCCCCACCTTCGCCCGCGGCTTCGCCGGCTCGGTCGCGATCCACGACGCCGAGGACCCGGAGCTCGTCGAGCTGGGCCCGGCCGGAGGCGTGCCGCTGCGGGTCAACCGGGCGCTCGTCGACACGGATCTCGTCCTGACCCTGAGCGCGGCCGAGACCGTGCTGCACGGCGGTCCCGCGACGCTGCTCGGGGCGGCAAACGCGGCGGCCCTGCGCGCGGCCGGCGCCGACTCGCTGCTCGAGACCGGTACCTCGCAGGGGTGGCGGATCGCGCTCGAGCTGGAACGGCTCCTGACCCGGCGAGTACCGGTGCTCGGTGCCTCGCTCGTCCTCAACCAGCCCCGTCTGACCGGCGCGGCGCGCGGCTACCCCTACGACCCGGAAGCGCTGGAGCGGATCGCCCGCTCGCCCTTCAGGCACGGGCTGCGGCTGATGCCCGGCTTCGCCCGCGACCGCGTCATCCGCTCGTTCCGGCGCGAGCTGACTGCAGCCGCCGCGTTCGCCGGCCCGCCCTCGGTCGCGCATGCCGAGGCGCTGCTGCGCGCGGTCGAGGCGCGCTCGGCGGCGCTGGAAGGACGCCTGGACGCGATCTGCATCGGCGTGCCGAGAACGACCCCGCATCTGCCGCGCGAGCGGCCGAACCCGCTGCTGGCTGCCTACCTCGGCCTCGGCCTGGCCCTGCGGCTCTGGCGAGACCACTTCCCGGTCGCCGACGGCGGCACCGTGATCCTGCTCAACCGCTTCAACCGCCACTTCTCGCACCCCACTCAGCAGCCCTACCGCACCGTCTTCCAGGCGCTGCGCACCGGGCCGCGCGAGCCCGAGGAGCTCGGCCGGCTCGAGCGCGAGGTCGCGACCGACGAGCGCGAGCTCGCCGGCTACCGGGAGGGACGGACCTGCCATCCGCTGCTGCCCTTCGCCGACTGGGCCGGCTGCGCGCCCGCGCTCGGCCGCGTAGGCGCCGTCGTCGTCGCCGGCTGCCGGGACGCGGTCGCCGCACGCCAGCTCGGCTTCGTCCCTGCCGGCGGCCTCGGGGCCGCCCTGGAGATGGCCCACGGCCGCGCCGGCGGCCGGGCACGGGTCGGCTACCTCTTGAGTCCCCCGTACTTCCCGCTGCGCGTAACCGACTAGAGGATCGCGGACAGGAACTGCTTCGTCCGGTCCTCGCGCGGGGACTCGAAGAAGTGCTCGGGGGGGCCCTCTTCGATGATCCGGCCGTCGTCCATCATCAGCACGCGGTCGGCCGCCTCGCGGGCGAAGCCCATCTCGTGGGTGACGACGATCATCGTCTTCTTGAGCTCGAGCGCGAGGCGCTTCATCACGTCCAGCACGTCGCCGACGAGCTCCGGGTCGAGTGCCGACGTGGGCTCGTCGAACAGCATCAGCTTCGGATCCATCGCGAGCGCCCGGGCGATTGCAACCCGCTGCTGCTGGCCGCCGGAAAGCTGTGCCGGATAGGCGCCGACCTTGTCGGCGAGCCCGACTTGGCCGAGCAGGTCGGTCCCGTGCCTGACGGCCTCGTTCTTCGACACGTTCTTGACGTGGATCGGAGCCTCGATCACGTTCTCGAGCGCGGTCATGTGGCCGAACAGGTTGAAGCTCTGGAAGACCATCCCGATCTCGGCGCGGTCACGGCAGACCTCCGCGTCGCGCTGCTCGTAGATCTTGTCGCCCACCTGGTGGTAGCCGACGAGGTCGCCGTCGACCCAGAGGCGGCCGGTGTCGATCTTCTCCAGGTGGTTGATGCAACGCAGGAACGTACTCTTCCCCGACCCGGAGGGGCCGATCATGCAGACGACCTCGCCGGACTCCACCTCAAGCGAGACTCCCTTCAGAACCTCGAGTTGGCCGAAGCGCTTGCGCACGGCCTCGGCCTTGACCATCGGCTCACTCATACTCGTGCCGGATTCGCAGGTTGCGGCGGAATCGCTGGAGGGGCGTCTCCGGGAGCTCTCGTGCCGCGCCGCGCGCGTAGTGGCGCTCGACGTAGTACTGGCCGATCGTGGCCACGGTCGTCAGGAGCAGATACCAGATGCACGCCACGAGCAGGAGCTGGATCACGCGGTAGTTCACTGAGTAAATGAGCTGCGACGCGTAAAGCAGCTCCGGGGGCGAAAGGGCGATGACGCTGACGAGCGAGGTCGTCTTCAACATCGAGATCGTCTCGTTCCCGGTCGGTGGGAGGATCACGCGCATCGCCTGCGGAAGGACGATCCGCCGCATGGTCAGCAAGCGGGTCATGCCGAGGCTCTGGGCCGCCTGGGTCTGGCCCTCCGAAACCGAGACGATCCCCGCGCGGACGATCTCCGCCATGTAGGCGCCCTCGTTCAGACCCAGCGCGAGCGTCCCGGCCACGAACGGCGTGATCACTGCGGAGGCGTTGAAGTGAGCGAAGGTCGGTCCGAAAGGGATCCCCAGCGAGAAGCGGGGATAGAGCGCGGCGATGTTGTACCAGAGGAGGATCTGGACAAGCACCGGTGTTCCCCGGAAAATCCAGATGTAGACCCAGCTCACGCTGGCGACGATCGGATTGGGCGAGAGCCGCATCACGGCCAGCAGCACACCGAGTGCGATCCCGATCGCCATCGCGGCGATGGTCAGCTCGATCGTGACGACAACGCCCCTGAGGATGCGATCGTCGAAGAGGTAGTGGTGGATGATCCCCCACTGGAAGCGGGAGTTCGACGCGATCGAGTTTCCGACCGCGATGCCCAGGAAGACCAGGATCGCGACCGCCACCCATCGGCCCGGGTGGCGAACCGGGATCGCCTGGATTTCCTCGGAGGCGGCTGGCTCCGCGGTGTCGGTCGCCATCCCGAACCTCGGCGCCGCCCCTACCTAGCTAGTCGCGCCGTTGATCGTTGGGTTGTTGATCGCGCCTGCCTGGACGCTGTACTTCTGAAGGATCTTCATGTACGTGCCGTTCGACATGAGCTCTTTCAACGCGTCGAGGATCGGCTTGGCCATGCCGTTACCCTTCGGGATCGCGATCCCGTAGGGCGCGTTGTTGTACGACTTGCCCGTCACCTTGAACTTTCCGTTCGACTGCTTGGCGATGTTCGCGGCGACTGGCGAGTCGGCCATCCCAACCTGCTGGCGGCCACTGGAGATCGCCAGGTTGGCCGCGCTCTGGTCAGGGTAGGTGGCGACGGTCACGCCCGGCTTCCCGGCGCTCTTGCACTTCGCGCTCTGGGCCTTCGCGTCATCGGCCTGGGTCGTCCCGGTCTCGACCCCGACCGAATGGCCGCAGAGGTCGGCGAGCGAGTTGATCGTCGGTCCACCGGAGGTCTTCACGTAGAAGGACGTGCCCGCACTGAAGTACGTGACGAAGTCGACGACCTTCTGGCGCTCCTTGGTGTCAGTGAAGGAGGACAGGCTGAGACCGTACTTGCCGGCCTGGATGCCGGGGATGATCGTGGCGAAGGTCGCGTTGACGAGCTTGACCTTCAGGCCGAGCACGCCGGCTAGCGCCTGAGCGAGCTCGGGATCCCAGCCGGTGACCGTCTTGCCGTCGGACGCGACGAACTCGTTCGGGGGATAGGTCGCATCCGTCGCGACCGTCAGCGTCCCCTTGGACTTGATCGCGGCAGGCACCTCTGCGGCGATCTTGCTGTTGGCGCCGGTGGTCGAAGTAGCCGTGGTCGTGGTCGTAGTCGCAGGGCTCACCTTCTTCTTGCTGCCACAACCGGCCGCGACGAGCACCGTGAGCGCGAGGAGCAGGAGCCCTGCGGCAAAGAGTTTCCGTGGAGGTCGCATCACACTTCCTTCCCTCTGCTGGAGGCCGGGCCGCCAGCTCTCCCGACCGGTCAAGCGCCAATCGTACTCCGCCGCGCCCTAGTCCTCGCCGAGGTAGGTCTTGCGGACCTGCTCGTTCTCGCGCAGCGACTTGGCGTCGTCGGCTAGGGCGACGCGGCCGGTCTCGAGCACGTAGCCGCGCTTGGCGACCTCGAGCGCCATCAGCGCGTTCTGCTCGACGAGCAGGATCGGCGTGCCCTCCTTGTTGATCTCGACCAGCGTCTCGAAGATCCGCTCGACCAGCACGGGCGCGAGCCCCATCGAGGGCTCGTCCAGCAGCAGCAGCTTCGGCCGAGCCATCATCGCCCGCCCGATCGCGCACATCTGCTGCTCGCCGCCGGACATCGTCCCCGCCTTCTGCGTCTTGCGCTCGGCGAGGCGCGGGAAGAGCGTGAACACGTGGTCCAGGTCCTCCTTGATGCCTTGCTTGTCGGTTCGCTGGAAGGCTCCCATCTCGAGGTTCTCCATCACGGTCATCCGGGGGAAGAGCTTGCGGCCCTCCGGCGCCTGAGCGATCCCGTTCTTGACGATGTTGTGCGGAGCCTCGCTCGTGATGTCGTCGCCCTGAAAGGTGATCTTCCCCTTGCGCGGATGGTTGAGCCCGTTGATCGAGCGGAGCGTCGTCGACTTGCCGGCGCCGTTCGCGCCGATCAGCGTCACGATCTCGCCCTCGTCGACCTCCAGCGAGACGCCCTTGAGGGCGTGAATCGACCCGTAGTAGGTGTGGACGTCCTCCAGCTTGAGGATCACTGGGCCACCGCCGCCGATCCGAGGTATGCCTCGATCACGCGCGGGTCGTGCTGGATCTCCTTCGGCCCGCCCTCGGCGATCTTCTCGCCGTAGTCGAGCACGGTCACCCGGTCGGAGATGCCCATCACCACGCGCATGTCGTGCTCGATCATCAGCACCGCGACCTTCTGCTCGACACGGAGCTTGGCGACGAACTGGGTGAAGTCCGCGGACTCCTGCGGGTTCATGCCGGCCGTCGGCTCATCGAGCAGCAGCAGCTTCGGCTCGGTCGCGAGAGCGCGGGCCACCTCGAGCCGGCGCTGGTCACCGTACGGAAGGCTGTTCGCGGTCGCGTCGTCCCGCCTCTGGAGCCCGACGAACTTGAGCAGCTCCCTGGCCTTCTCGGTCGCCTCGCGCTCCTCGCGCTTGACGCCGGGGGTGTGCAGGATGCTGCGGACGATGCCGCCCTTCAGCCGCGAGTGCATGCCGACGAGCACGTTCTCGAGCGAGGTCATGTTCTGGAAGAGGCGAATGTTCTGGAACGTCCGGCCGATCCCGCGCTCGGTGATCGCGTGCGGCGGCTTGCCCGTGATGTCCTCGCCGGCGAAGACGATCCGGCCTCCGGTCGGCTTGTAGACGCCGGTCAGCATGTTGAAGAACGTCGTCTTGCCGGCGCCGTTCGGCCCGATCAGGCTGACGATCGTCCCCTCCGGGATCGTGAAGTCGACGTCGTTGACGGCGACGAGGCCGCCGAACTCCTTGCGAACCATCTGGGCTGTCAGCAGGTCGGCCATCAGCTCCCCTCGTGCTGGACGTCGTAGAGATACTCCTCGGCGAACTCTCCCCCCTCGTGGAACTCCGCCGCGCGTCTCGTGCTCGGGATCAGCCCCTCGGGCCGGAAGAGCATCACGACCAGCAGAATCACCCCGAAGATCCCGAACTCGTACTTGGGCACCTCGATGTTCACGTGCAGGTGCGTGTTGATCCAGGCCCCGCTGTCGGCCAGCCCCTCCTGGTCCAGGTAGGCGAGGAAAGCCCCGCCGAAGATCACCCCCCAGATGTTGCCCATGCCGCCGAGGATGACCATGCAGAGGATGAAGACGGAGATGTTGAAGAAGAAGTCGCCCGGGAAGGTGGCGCTCTTGAAGCTGGCGTAGTAGGCGCCGGCGATCCCGCCGAAGAAGGCGCCCGACGCATAGGCCCAGGTCTTGGTGCGCATCAGCGGCACGCCCATCGCCGCCGCGGCGGTCTCGTCCTCGCGGATCGCGATCCACGCGCGCCCGAGCCTGGAGTCGCGCAGGCGCACCGAGCAGAAGATCGTGAACAGCAGCAGGAGTAATCCGGTCCAGTAGAAGAGGCGCTCGTGAGGTCCAGAAGGTCCCGGAGCCGGTCAGATAGTTGACGCCGAAGAAGCCGGGCGAGTCGATCGGCGTGATCCCGTTCGGGCCGTTCGTCAGGTTGAAGCCGGTGCCGAAGAAGTTGTCGCTGTTCCGCGCGATCTGCGGCAGGATCTCGCCGAAGCCGAGCGTCACGATCGCGAGGTAGTCGCCGCGGAGGCGCAGGGTCGGCAGGCCGATGACCACGCCGACCATCGAGGTCAGGAAACCGGCCGCGATCAGCAGCAGCCAGATCGAGATGTGGAAGCCGGGGACGTTGTGCGCGACCCCGACCGCGCCGAAGTGGACGTTGACGTGCGCGAACTGCACCGAGGCGAACCAGGCCGCGACGTACGCCCCGATCGCGTAGAAGGCGACGTAGCCGAGATCGAGCAGCCCCGCGTAGCCGACGACGATGTTGAGACCGACGGCCATCATGATGAAGACGAGCATCACGACGCCTGTCGGGACGCTCGGAAACTCCCCGAAGATCGGGACGGTGAACAGCTTGTCCCAGAAGAAGGGGTACGTGAACGCGATGATGATCGCGATCGCCGCCCGGGCGAAGCGGCCCACGTACGGCACGCTCTCCCACGGTGGGACGTAGATGATCGCCATGACCGCAAGGAAGTAGAAGGTCGAGATGTCGAGGCTGCTGAACCCATGCTCGGCGGCCACCGCGATCAGGAGCAGCACGGCCCCGATCCCCATTCGCAACCCGCGGCTCTGCAGGCCGGCGGTGTCGATGTCGGACCGCGCCACGCTAGCCACCCTCCGGTGTCCTCTCGCCGAGGAGGCCCTCGGGCCGGAAGACGAGGATCAGGATCAGGAGGCCGAAGACGATCGACTGGGTCCAGTCGCTCCCCGGAGCGTGCCAGCTGAGCCCTTCGTTGAACGCCTGGATGAGGCCGATCAGGAGAGCTCCGAGGACGGCGCCCGGCAGGTTGCCGATCCCGCCGAAGACGGCCGCGGTGAAGGCGATCAGGCCGAGCTGGAAACCCTGGTCGAAGCGGACCGACCCGGCATAGAGCGCATAGAGCAGGCCCGCGACGCCGGCGAGGCCCCCGGCGATCAGGAACGTGAACGAGATCGTCCGGTTGACGTTGATGCCCATCATCGCCGCCGCGTCCCTGTCCTGGGCGGTCGCGCGCATCGCCTTCCCCTGGCGCGTGCGCTGGACGAGCCAGACGAGGAGCAGGAGGACCGGAGTCGTCACGATCAGGACGATCAGCTTCTCCCAGGTGTACTCGACGCCGTGGGTCGAGAAGACGTTTCCCTTCGGCAGGACATCCGCCGTCTGCACGTAGTTCGGGCCCTTCCAGGCGAGCCCGACGTTCTGGAGGATGAACGACGCGCCGATCGCCGTGATCAGCGGCGCCAGGCGAGGCGCGTGGCGCAGCCGCCGGTAGGCGATCAGCTCGACGGTCACGTTGAGCCCGCCGCAGAAGGCCATGCAGATGAGCAGGGCAACGATGATGAGCGGCCAGAGCACGTACCAGGCCTCGCCCTGGTGGAGGTTGAAGAAGCTCGTCCCGACGACTGTCACGGCCATCATCGAGCCGAGCATGAAGACGTCGCCGTGGGCGAAGTTGATCAGCTCGAGGATGCCGTAGACGAGGGTGTAGCCGAGCGCGATCAGCGCATAGAGGGCGCCGAGCGTGAAGCCGATCAGGAAGATCTGGATGAAGTCGGACGGCGTCTTGTAGAAGTTGACGCCGAGCCAGAACAACAGGAGGGCGACGAGCGAGAGCCCCACGATGGAGGTGACGCTCGGCCTGTAGCCCGTACGTGCCGCCAACGGTTGTTGACTCGCCTCTGAGACCACGCGCCCCTCCTGAAAGAGCTTGGGGGAGAGCCCGTGGGCCCTCCCCCAAGCCGGTACTTGCCGATTTCCGCTAGGCCGCCGCCACCAGGCTCGCCGGCGGGACGATGACCTTGAACGTCTTGCCCGTTCCGCTCTTGCCGGAGCCGACCTGCTGGTAGACGGTGACCGGGTTCCGCGTCGTGTCACCGTTCTTGTTGATCGAGAAGGTGCCGAGGATGCCGTCGGTCACCTTCGTGTGGAGGAGGTTGGTGTTCACGCTGGCACGCGTGCCGTCCGACTTGGCGATCGCGTCGAGCAGCACGGCCATCGACTGGGCGGCGTACGTGGAGTACGGGTTCACCGCGGTGCCGATCTGGGCGCCGAAGTTCTTGACGAAGTCCTGGCCCGCGCCGGTGAGCTTCTCCGGCGGCTCGCCGGCGACAGTGATGTACGCGCCCACGGCCGACGCGCCGTTGGCCGTGAAGTCGCTGAAGCCGTCGGGAGCCATCAGCTTCGCGCCGGGGACTCCGGCCTTCAGGTCGGAGATCAGCTTCGCGCCGTTCTCGCAGATGAGGCCGCCGAGGTAGACCCAGTCCGCACCGGACTGCTTGATCCGCGTGGCGAGCGCCTCGTAGCTCGACGCCTTCGGATCCCAGGCGGTGAAGCCGGCGACCTTGAGGCCGAGCTTCGTTGCCGAGTTCTTCGTATCCGTCGCGACGCCGAGGCCGTAGGCCTCCTTGTCGTTGAGGATGAAGACGCTCTTGGCGCCCTGCTGCTGCATGAACGACGCGTCGGCAGCTCCCTGGAAGTCGTCGGCCGCCACCATCCGGATGTAGTTGCGCTTACCGGTTGGGTAGTACTTCTCCGGCTCGCCGGCCACCGTACCGGGGCCGCTGTGCGTGAGGCCCACGTAGGTGTTCGCGGGGCTGACCATGCCCAGCGGGCCGCCTGACACCCGGTTCAGGATCGGGATGATGATCTCGGCGCAGCCGGAGTTGAAGGTGCCGATCACGCCGATCACGCTCTTGTCCTGGGCGTAGGCGTTGCCGTTCGCCGAGCACTTGCCGGAAACCCACTTTCCGGCCTGCGCGGTCGAGTCGTCACAGGACTGGTAGCCGACGTTGTACTTGCCGGCCTTGAAGCTCGCGTTCTTGAGGATGTACTTGATCGCGTCCGTCATCTGGATCGTCTGCGTCCGGCCGGAGCCCTGCAGCGGAAGATCGGACGGAATGATGTAGTCCGGCTTGCCGGAGCCCTGGTAGTAGAGCGGCCCACACGATGAGGCGGGCAGTGCCGTCGCGTTGCCCCCGCCACCACCGCTCGTTGAGGTGCTGCTGCTGCTCTTCTTGCTCCCGCAGGCAGATGCCATCAGAGCGAAAACCAGGGTCAGGACGACCCCTCCAAGAATGATGCCTCGCCTCACGCCTCCTCCTTCGTCAGCCGGATCCGTCATATCGAGCGCAGGCACCACTGCCCGCTGAACGCGAGTATGGAGCGATCGGCGGCCGTATTGCAAGCGAGTACCGCGGCTCAAGGAGCACGGGGGAACCAAGGTTCCCCCGTGAGCCCCCTCCCGCTTTGCCAACCGCGTCTGTGAGCTCGGCAAGAGCGCGGTCTTGCCGAGCCGCCGAAACGTCGTTGCCCGGCGGCGCCGATACCCTTCGCTTCCGCGCCGAAGTGGCGGAACTGGTAGACGCGCCGGACTCAAAATCCGGTGGGGTGCAAGCCCCGTGTGGGTTCGACTCCCACCTTCGGCACTCGGGCCTCCTAGAATCCTGCGGGTGCGTGTTCTGTATCCCACCTCAGGCAAAGGGCGCTGGTAGCCGGCGCGTGAAGGTCGGAGTCCTCACCGGCGGCGGGGATTGTCCCGGCCTGAACGCGGTGATTCGCGCGGTGGCACGGCGCTCGTTCACGCGCGGGCACGAGGTCGTCGGGGCGCGCGAGGGCTGGCGCGGGCTCGTCGACGGCAAGTTCGAGCCGCTCGGGCCTCGCGAGATCTCCGGGCTCCTGCCGCGGGGCGGAACGATCCTCGGCACCTCGCGCACGAATCCCTTCAAGCTCGACGGGGGAGTCGACGCGGTGCTCGGCCACTTCGAGCACGAGCGGTTCGACGCGCTCGTGGCGATCGGCGGCGAGGACACGCTCGGCGTCGCCGCGAAGCTCTACGCGGAGAACGGGTTCCCGGTCGTCGGCGTTCCGAAGACGATCGACAACGACCTCTCCGGCACCGACTACACCTTCGGCTTCGACACCGCGGTCTGGATCTGCACCGAGGCGATCGACCGGCTGCACACCACCGCCGAGTCGCACAACCGCGTGATGGTCGTCGAGGTGATGGGCCGCCACACGGGCTGGATCGCGGTCATGAGCGGGATCGCCGGCGGTGCCGACGTGATCATGATCCCCGAGCACCCGGTCTCGATCGACGACGCCTGCGAGGAGATCCGGAAGCGCCATGCGCGCGGCAAGGACTTCTCGATCGTCGTCGTGAGCGAGGGCTACGAGCTCGAGGGGTCCGATGAGGCGACCGACCTGGACCAGTTCGGGCACGTGCGCCTCTCCGAGCGCGGCGTCGGCGCGCGGCTGGCCGGCGAGATCGAGAAGCGCACCGGCTTCGAGACGAGGGTCACCGTGCTCGGCCACGTCCAGCGCGGCGGCTCCCCGACCCCGCGCGACCGCGTGCTCGCGACCCGCTTCGGTTTGAAGGCCGCAGACCTCGTCCACGATGGAAGCTTCGGCCGGATGGCCGCTCTGCACGGCGACGCGGTCGTCGACGTCTCGCTCGAGGAGGCGACCGCCGAGCTGAAGACGGTGCCCGAAGACTGGTACGACGTGGCGCGCGCGTTCTTTGGCTGATGCCTTAGGCCGGCGACTGCCTGGTTTCCAAGCAGGTGCGTCGGCCGGCCGCGCGGGCAAAGCCCGCCCGGCCTTCATGGTCGGCGCCGACAAGCCGGCGCCTCAGGGCTAAAGCTCGGCCAGCGGAAACGATCTGTGCTTCCTGGGAGGCACCAGGAAGTTCTGCCGGTGCGTGGTGTGCAGCACCGAGTTGATGCCCTGGGGCCGTGAGCCGGGTGCGAGCCGCAGGCGCGTGCCGTCCGGCAGGACGCCGTCCATCGCCAGCCGGTTGCGGTGGAAGTCGTCGCTCGTCGGGTTGAAGACGACGAAGTGCACGCCGGCCGACGGCGCGTGGTCGACGCCCGCCGGCCGCCAGAAGAACGGGTTGTCGAGCGTGTTGAAGTCGGCGCGCTGCGGGATCGCGGTGCCCTTGAGGTAGACCGTCCCGTCCCGGGCCACGACATCGGCAGGCAGGCGTGAGGTCGGCTGGATCGAGGCGCTGTGGCCGATCCGCCCGAGGCGGCGGAAGTCGCGCTCGACCTCCGCGGCCCCCGCCGCCGCGGTCGGCCCCTGCGGGACGGTCTGCTCGTTCTCGCGCACGTGGAGGCCGGGACGGAAGACCGTGTCGACCCGCTCCTGGAAGTCGAAGTTCAGGTACCAGGCCTCGAGGTCCTCGAAGATGTGCGAGAGGTGCATGTGGGTGCCGCCGTGGAAGTAGCCGCCGGCGGCGTCCGTGTAGCCGAGCGTCTCGAGATTGGCGATCCGGCCCGGCCCGAGGTTGGCCGCCTGGGTCGAGGTGAAGCCGAGGAAGAGCTCGGAGGTGTCGGGGATCAGGTCGGCGCCGTGCACGCCCGCGGCCATCGCCATCTGCTTCGGCAGGCTCCGCTGCCCGCCGAAGCCGCCGCCGGCGAAGCCCTTGCGGATGCTCGTCGGCTCGAGCACCCGCAGGTCCTGGAAGAGCGCCTTCGCGCCCTCGGCCACGTGGTCGAGCGAGTCGCTGCGCAGGAGGACGGCGACGTCGTTCCGTTCGAGCATCGTCGTGTGCGGGTCGCTCGGGAAGCGGATCGCCGGCAGCAGGGCGGGCTTGCCGGCGCGGCGGTCGTGCGGGCCATGCTTCGCCCACGCCTCGGCCACGTGGCCCTCGAAGTACGGCAGCCCCCAGGCGACGGTGACGCCGAGCCCCGCCGGGGTCGGCGCGAAGCGCCGGTCGAGCCCGGCCAGCGCGTCCTCGAGATCCCGCTGCGCCGTGCGGAGGTCGGTGGCCCGAACGGTCGCGGTCACGACCTGGTGGTGCAACGGCGGGACGATCACGGCCACGCCGTTGTCGCGCACGACCTGGAGGCCTTCCAGCAGGTGCTGCTCGGCCGGCAGCCCGGTCGCGGCCGTGCGGCTCGGGGAGGTCGTCAGCTGGTCGACGAGCTCGTAGATCCCGGCCGCCCCGAGCGCCCCCGCGGCCGCGCCGGCGAGGAATCCCCGGCGGGTTGTCCCCATCAGGCCTTGGGCGCGACCAGGACGAGGTCGCGCTGCATCCTCTTCAGGTCGGCGACGACCTGCTCGTAGCTCAGCGGCGCGGCGACGTGCTGGCTGAGCGTGTACAGGGAGCCCTTCCGGTGCCAGGCGAGGAGCACGTGCCACTGGTCGGCGCCCTGGTTGACGGTATAGACGGTCGCGTCGATGCCGTTCGCGCGCATCTGGCCGTGCGGGTCGGCGAAGCAGGGGAGCGTGCCCTTGCCGACCGGCGCCGGGCACTTCGGAATCTTCATCCGGCCGGGGTAGCCGCGCAGGTTGACGTGCAGCTCGCCGCTGCCGTGCTCGAACCAGATGAAGCCGACGAGGTAGCTGCGGTCCGGCGAAACCGAATAGATGTTGTTCCACTGCCCTTTGATGACGCCGTTGAGCGGGTCCGGCATCCAGCGGGGGCAGTAGACGGGCGCGTGGATGCTGTCGGCGAGCTGCTGCCAGCCCTTCGCCGCCGGGCAGGCCGGCTTCGCCTTGACCGCCGCGCCAGCGCGGCCGCCTCCGTCGCTGCAGCCCGCGAGGGCGAGCGCAAGCGCGAGGAGGGCTAGTGCCCCTGTGACCCGTCTCACGAGGAGAAATGGTAGACGGCAACCCACGGGCCCGCATGGCGGCCCCCAGGGGCGATGTAGAAGACGCGCTTCGTCCTGCGCAGGGTCTCGTAGAAGCGGGTCTCGCGCGGATAGTCCTTCCGGGCGGCGAGGACGCGGTCGGCGATCGCGCCCGTGACGACGGCGTAACGAATGCCCTCGCGCCGGAGGCGGCCGACGTCGCGGTTCGGGTCGGCGTGGGCCTCCTGGGGCAGCGGGAGCGCAAGCTTCAGCGTGCGGAAGCCGGCAAAAGGCGGCAGCGACGAGTCCGTGGCCAGCCGGGCACCGTGCGGCAAGTGGCTCTCGATCCAGCGGTGCGCGACGACCCTCGTGTCGGTCTTCGTCAGCGTCCGCGCGTCGCGGACCGACCAGGTCAGCGGCACGACGAGCAGGAGCAGGGTGACGGGCGCCAGCCCGCGCATCCTCCCCGCCAGCGCGCCGAGCGCCGGCAGCAGCGGCAGGACGTAGCGGTCGAAGTGCGCCCCGAGCGTGCAGAGGTCGAGGAAGTAGACGACCACGAAGGAGCCGAGGATCAGATCGGCCCGCCGGCGCTGGACGAGCGCGACCACGAGGCCGATCACGCAGACGATCAGCGCGGGCCCGAGGCCGTGCCAGAGTCTCGCCACGAACGCGATCGGGGCGACATGGTCGTGCTCGAAGCCGAGCCAGCCTTCGCGCGCGAGCTTCTGCACGCGGTAGGCGTCGCCCACGGCGCTGCCGAAGTGCGCGACGAAGAAGGGGCTGGTCGCGCAGAAGCCGGCGAGCGCGAGCCCGAGCCCGATCGCCAGCCGCCGCGGCTGCCGCCACCCGGCGACGGCCAGCGGGACGAGCAGGAAGATCCCCGGGTACTTGATGCTCGTGGCAAGGCCGGCGACGAGCCCGCCGAGCTCGATCCGGCCCCCGATGAGCAGCGCGAGCGAGACCGCCACGGCGAGGGTGAGCGGCACGTCGGTGACGGCCATCCGCGAGTAGGCGACCTCCGTCGTCTCGACGGCGACGAGCGCCGCGGCCACCGCGCCGGCCGGCCCGCCGTAGGCCCGGTTCCCGAGCCACCAGGCGGCCGCGACCGCGCCGAGCGCGAGCACGAGCACGACGAGCCGGCCGGCGAGGTAGGACGGCGACCCCTCGAAGGACTGGAACGGCGCGATCAGGTAGAGCAGCAGGCTCGGGTAGTCGAACCAGTGCGGGTCGAGCCCGCCGCCGTGGACCATGTGCCAGGCGCGCGGGACGATGCTCTGCTCGTCCGGGCTGAAGAGCGGGAACGGGCGGCCGTAGCCGATCCCGACGATGCGGAGGGCGGCAGCGGCGGCCAGGATCGCTACGAGCGCGAGGCGTGGGCCGCCCCAGACACTCTCCGGGCGTTTCGTATCAGACCTCGGGCGGCGGCTCGCCGGCCAGACCGGTGAGGTTTCGCGCGTCGACGATCACGGCGTCGACACCGGCGCGCTCGAGCTCGTCGACCTCGTGCCGGCCCGCGGCGTTCAGCTCCGCGACGGCGAGCTTCCCGGCGGGCACGTCCGGCAACAGCTCGAGAGCACGGTCGAGCGGCCCGCCGTCGCCTTCGCCCTCGCTCGACAGGAGCAGGATCTCGGGGTCGATCCGCTCGAGCGCCCGTTCGAGCTCCTCTTCGCTGCTGACCTCGACCACGCAGTCAAGCCCGAGCGCGAGCGCCTCGCGATGGAGCCGCTCGAGGTCGCCGTTCTGCTCGTCGAGCCCGGCGAGCGAGACCACGCAGGCGTCGGCACCGGCTTGCTCGGCGGACTCGGGAGCGCCGGACGGCCGCCAGAGCACCGGCAGGGCGGTCGCGCCCGCCAGCCCCTCGATGGGCCGGGTGACGACCAGCGCCTCGGCGCCTTGCTCCTCGGCGGCACGCGCGGAGTCGAGGTCGCCAACGAGGGCGACGAGCGAGATCCCGTCCCCCTCCGAGATGGCCTGGCTGAAGCGGCGAGCCCCGGTCACAGGAAGTTGCAATTCTGGCGCAAAGCCGTGACACACGCGTGCGACCTTGGTCGATACGATCGCCTCGGGGAGGAGGTTGGGCGTGCCTTAAACCGGCCGCACCGGCGAAGCCGGCACGGCCTCTCATGGTCAGCGTCGCAAGCGACCGCCTCTGGCGCGTGACCGCCCATGGCGTCCCTCAAACCCCGATCGGGTGCCAGACGGTCTTCAGCTCCAGGAAGCCGGCGATCTCCCAGGGGCTCTGGTCGTCCGGCGCGCCGTGGACGACGCGCTTGACGTTCTCCGCGGCGAGCTCCTCGAGCTCCGTCACCTGGCCGTCCGCGCCGGAGACGTCGAGGGCGTTCACGTCCATGTGCGAGGCGAGCACCGGCGCCAGCTCGTCGCGGCGGCCCGTGAGGATGTTGACGACGCCGCCCGGCACGTCGGCCGTCGCAAGCACCTCGGCCAGCTCGATCGCGGCCAGCGGGTGCAGCTCCGAGGCGACCACCACAACGGCGTTGCCGCCGACGATCGCCGGCGCGATGCGCGAGACGAGCCCGGCGAGCGCCGGCTCCTGCGGCGCCAGGATCCCGACGACGCCGGTCGGCTCCGGCACCGTGAAGTTGAAGTACGGGCCTGCGACCGGGTTCGACGAGCCGAGCACCTGCGCGAGCTTGTCGGCCCAGCCCGCGTACCAGACGACGCGGTCGATCGAGCGCTCGACTTCCTTCGGCCCGGAGCACAGCTCCGCGAACTCGGCTCGGCGTGCCTCCATCATCTCGGCGACCCGGTAGAGCACCTGGCCGCGGTTGTAGGCCGTCATCGCCGCCCATTTGCCGAACGCTGCCCGCGCCACGCGCACCGCGTCGCGCAGGTCCTTGCGCGAGGCCCGCGCGACGTTTTGACCTTCGGCTTCGTAGGTGCGCCCGGACTCGGAGCGCGGGAACTCGCCTCCGATGAAGAGCTTGTACGTCTTGCGGACCGGCAGCCTGCTCACTCGGCCGCCCCTGCGTACACGGGCGCGCCGAGCTGCTGCATCAGCCCGAGGTCGTCGCGGTGGTTCCAGATCTCCACGACCTTCCCGTCCGTGAACCGGAAGACGTTGATCCCCGAGAACCGCATCGACCGGCCGGTAGGTTCGACGCCGGCCCAATTGCCGAGATGCGTCCCCGCCGCCGTCCAGCGCCCGGCGACGAAGTCGCCGTCCGCCAGGACGAAGTCGATCTCCCAGGTCAGGTCGGGGAAGGCAACGCGAAATGCGGCCGCGACCTGTCTCTGGCCCTCAGGCCCAGGCACAGGATCGCCTTCGCGAAAGTCGTGGCGCTCGTACTCGTCGGCGAAGAGCTCGTCGGCGACGTCGAGGTTGCCGCGCGCCCACACCTCCTCGTAGAAGCGGCGGACGAGAGCCTTGTTCGCCTCCTCACTCATTCGAAGTCGAGGTACGGCTCCAACCCGTGCCGGCCGCCCTCGCGGCCGAAGCCCGACTCCTTGTAGCCGCCGAACGGCGAGGCCGGATCGAAGCGGTTGTAGGTGTTCGCCCAGACGACGCCGGCCCGCAGGCGCTGGGCCATCGAGAGAATCCGCGAGCCCTTCTCCGTCCAGACGCCGGCCGAGAGCCCGTACGGCGTGTTGTTCGCCTTCTCGACCGCCTCGTCCGGCGTCCGGAAGGTCAGCACCGAGAGCACCGGCCCGAAGATCTCCTCCTGCGCGATCCGGTAGCTCTGCGCCACGTTGGTAAAGACGGTCGGCACGAACCAGTAGCCCTTCTCCGGGAGCCGGCACGGGGGCTGGTAGATCTCGGCGCCCTCCTCCTCCCCGCTCTTGACGAGCTCGGTGATCTTCTCGAGCTGCTGGCGCGAGTTGATCGCGCCGACGTCGGTGTTCTTGTCGAGCGGGTCGCCCACGCGGAGGGTCGTCAGCCGCCGCTTCAGCTTGTCGACCACGTCCTCGTAGACCGACTCCTGGACGAGCAGCCGCGAGCCCGCGCAGCAGACGTGGCCCTGGTTGAAGTAGATGCCGTTGACGATGCCCTCGACCGCCTGGTCGAGCGCGGCGTCGTCGAAGATCACGTTCGCGGCCTTGCCGCCGAGCTCGAGCGTCAGCTTCTTGCCCGTCCCCGCCAGGCGCCGCTGGATCGCCTTGCCGACCTCGGTCGAGCCGGTGAAAGCGACCTTGTCGACCTCGCTTTCCACCAGGGCGGCCCCGGTGCTGCCGTCGCCGGTGACGATGTTGACGACACCCGGCGGCAGCTCGGCCTGGCGGAGGACGTCGCAGAACTGCAGCGCCGACAGCGGCGTCGTCTCGGCCGGTTTGAGCACGACCGTGTTCCCGGCGGCGAGCGCCGGCGCGATCTTCCAGGCCAGCATCAGCAGCGGGAAGTTCCAGGGAATGATCTGGCCGGCGACGCCGAGCGGCTGCGGCTTGCGGTTCGGGAACGCGTACTCGAGCTTGTCGGCCCAGCCCGCGTAGTAGAAGAAGTGCGCGGCGGCGAGCGGCAGGTCGACATCGCGCGACTCGCGGATCGGCTTGCCGCCGTTCAGCGACTCGAGCACCGCGAACTCCCGCGCGCGCTCCTGCAGGATCCGCGCGATCCGGAAGAGGTACTTGGCCCGCTCGGAGCCCGGCAGCGCCGACCAGCCGTTCTCGTAGGCCTCGCGCGCGGAGCGAACGGCGAGCTTCACCTCCGCCTCGCTCGCCTGACCGACCTCCGCCAGCGGCTCCTCGCTCGACGGGTCGATGGTCGTGTACGTCTCCTTCGGCTCGAGCCATTCGCCGCCCACGAACAGGCCGTACCGCTCGCGCAGCGTGACCAGGTCCCGCGACTCGGGCGCGCTCGCGTATTCCCAGCCGGCCGGGATCGGCGCGCGGTCTCCGGTGCGCTCGAGCTCAGTCAATCGTGAAGTAGTCCGGGCTCTGGTAGCGGCCCGTCTTCTCCTTCCGGATCTGCATGAGGATGTCGTTCAGGAGCGAGCTGGCGCCCGAAGCGGTAGAGGTCGGGCGTCAGCCAGTCGACGCCGAGCGTCTCATGCGTCAGCACCAGGTGCTGGACGGCCTGCTTGGCGTTGCGGATGCCGCCGGCCGGCTTGAAGCCGACGCGCTTCCCGGTCTCCTCGTAGACGTCGCGGATCGCCTCGAGCATCACCAGCGCGACCGGCAGCGTGGCGGACGACGGCAGCTTGCCGGTCGAGGTCTTGATGAAGTCGCCGCCGGCCGCGATCGCGAGCAGCGAGGCCCGGCGCACGTTGTCGTAGGTGCCGAGCTCTCCCGTCTCGAGGATCACCTTCAGGTGCTTGCCGGCGCAGGCCTCCTTCACCCGGACGATCTCGTCGTAGACCTTCGCGTAGCGGCCGGCGAGGAAGGCGCCGCGGTCGATCACCATGTCGACCTCGTCGGCGCCCTGCTCGACGACCCAGCGAACCTCGTCGAGCTTCGCCTCGAGCGGCGACTGGCCGGACGGGAAGGCCGTCGCGACCGAGGCCACCTTGACGCCGCTGCCGCGCAGGCGCTCGACCGCGGTCGGGACGAGGTTCGGATAGATGCAAAGCGCGGCGACCGACGGCACGCTCGCGTCGGAAGGGTCGGGCCGCACCGCCTTGGAGGCGAGCGCGGCGACCTTGCCGGGCGTGTCTGAGCCCTCGAGCGTGGTCAGGTCGGTCATCCGTACCGCCAGCTCGAGCGCGAACATCTTCGACTCGCGCTTGATCGAGCGCTTGGCCAGCGTGGCCGCGCGCTCCTCGACCGCGACCTGGTCGATCGACCCTATTCGTGGGAGGCGAGGCTCGAGTGGGAGCTCGAACCCGGTGGGCAGCGCAGGCGCCTGGGCCATGCGTTGAGTGTATCCCCGAGGCTCGGGTTACCGGCTCCAGGCGAGAAGCAGGTCTGCGACCGCGTCGAGGCTGTCGCAGGCCGCGTCCGCTTCAGGGAGCTCGCCGCTGGAGCGGGGCGAGCGGACGTGGATCGCGCGGATGCCGGCCGCGTGGGCGCTCTCGACGTCGCGGCGCGTGTCGCCGATCTCGACCGTGTGCTCGGCGGGCCGGTCGCCTGCCCGCTCACGTGCGATCGCGATCAGCTCGACCCGGTCCTCGGAGTCGCACCCGAACGCGCCTTGCCCTTTGGGGAAGAACGCTGCGAGGCCCAGCCGCTCCATGCGGGCCCGGGCCATCGGTTCCGGGTTGCCGGTCAGCAGGGCAAGCCGGATGCCGCCGTCCTGGAGACGCGAGAGTGCCTCGGCGGCTCGGGGCGCCGCCTGCCAGTGGCTCGTGTCGGCCTCGGGCAGCAGCGCGACGTACCGCTCGGCGAAGCGCGCGCACCAGGCCTCGAGGTGCTCGCCGATCTGCTCGTCGGCAAGCCCTTCGTTCCGCAGCACCAGCCTGGCGATCCGGGGTGCGGTCTGGCCGGGGTGGTCGGTACGGAGGACCGCGTCCGCCGGGGGCTCGACCGGATAGCAGTCGCGGAGCGCGCCGTTGAAGGCTTCGCCGGCGACCGGGTCGTCGCTGAGCAGCAGCGTGCCGTCGACGTCGAACAGCGCGAGCAGTCGCATCAGAGGCCGAGGCGTTCGAGCATCGCCTCGTCCTGTCGCCACTTCGGTCTCGCCTTGACGGTCAGCTCGAGGAAGATCGTGTGGCCGAGCAGCTGCTCGATCTCCGGCCGCGCCCTCGTCCCGATCTGCTTCACGACCGAGCCCCCCTTGCCCACGACGATCTGCTTCTGAGAGTCGGTCTCGACGAAGACCGTCGCGCGGACGGCCGTGTCGGTCAGCTCTTCGACCTCGACCGAGATCGCATGCGGGACCTCTTCGCGGGTGAGTTGGAGCGCCTTCTCGCGGACGAGCTCGCCGATCTGCGTCTCGAGCGGGAGGTCGGTGCGCCGGTCGACCGGGTAGAGCGGCGGGCCTTCGGGAAGCAGCTCGACCAGCTCGTCGCGGAGCGCGTCGATCCCGTCGCCGGTGAGCGCGCTGACCGGATGGAGCGCGTGGAAGTCGCCGAGCCGCGCCGCTCGCGCCATCTGCTCGGCGACGTGCCCAGGCTTGAGGCGGTCGACCTTGTTCAGCGCGATCACCACCGGCACGCCGAGGCCGAAGATCCGCCCGGCGATGAAGCGGTCGCCAGCCCCGATCCGCTCCCGTGCGGAGAGCACGAAGAGGACCGCCTCTACGTCCTCCAGCGAGCGGTCCACAGTGCGCTGCATCCGCTCGGTGAGCGGGTCGAGCGGGCGCTGGAAGCCCGGCAAGTCGGTGAGCGCGAGCTGGTAGCCCTCGCCGTCCGCGCTCGCGCCGTTGGCGATCCCGACGACCCGCCGTCGGGTGGTCTGCGGCTTGTCGGACACGATCGCCACCTTGCCCCCGGCGAGCGCGTTGACGAGCGTCGACTTCCCCACGTTCGGCCGCCCGGCAACCGCGGCCACGCCGCTCCTCAACAGGTCCTCCCCCCACCCAGGGTGGGGCTTGCTACCCGCCTCCCTCTGGGAGGAGCGTAGCTCCGAAAGGCGCACGCGGGTGTGGCCTGTTCGTGACGATTCTGTGACTCCTTGAGACGCATGCGCGAGCCCGGCGGCGCAGGCGCGCGCGGCCTCAGGTCAGGTCCCACGTCTCGGGCAGCAGCTCGACCGGCGTGTACGAGACGAGCTCGCCTGCGGGGTTGCGGAAGGTGACCCGGTCGAGCCGAAACTCGTACAGCCACTGACGGCAGCCCCCGCAAGGCGAGACGGTGATCGCGATCGCCTCCAGGTCGCCGGGCCGGCAGCCGCCCTCCACGACCGCCCGCGCCAACGCCGTCCGCTCCGCGCAGATCCCGAGCGGGTACGACGCGTTCTCCACGTTCACGCCCTCGAACACGCGGCCGTCGCGCGCGAGCACGGCCGCCCCGACCAGGTAGTTCGAGTACGGCGCGTACGCGCGCTCGGCCACCGCCGCCGCCCGCTCGTAGAGCTCGTCCGTCACGTGAACAGCTGGAACACGGCCAGCGTGACGAGCGCACCGAGGACACCGCCGTAGGTGACCTCGAGCGCGGAGTGGATCCCGGCTTCGACGCGTGTCTGCGCCACGAGCAACGCCATGATGAACGTCAGCGACGAGATCAGGAAGCGATGCGAGCCGCCGATGATCAGCGTCGCGGCCATCCAGCCGGCGAAGGCGACCGCCGCATGACCGGAGGGAAGGCCGCCCCGCAGCGGCCGGCCGCGACCCGTGTAGGCCTTCGCGGCGATGACGATGATCACGGTGACGACGAGCGCAATCAGCGTCACCTGCGCCGGCGCGTCGCGGAGCCGGTCGAGTAGCCGCGAGCTGCGGTCGGCGATCTCCCCCGAGAAGACGAGGTAGCCGATCGCGATCGCGTTGACGGTCGCGATCAGGACCGCGCCCGCGGCGACATCCTTGGCGAGCTTCGCCAGAGGGTCGAACGAGGTCGTCGCGACGTCGATCGCCTGCTCGAGCGCCGAGTTGATCATCTCCGTGATGAAGACGAAGGCGATCGCCAGCAGCAGGGCGATCAGCTCCAGCTTCGAGACGCCGACCCAGATCGCCGCCACCAGCACGATGACCGCGGCCAGTAGGTGGATCCGCATGTTCCGCTGCGTGCGGACGACATGGATGATCCCCTCGACCGCGAAATTGAAGCTCTCGAGGAGGGTCCGCGCGCGGCGGTGAGTCAGTCGCTCCATCGCTCCTCGCGGCTCTCCATCTCGGGCCCGTGGTCGTAGCCGAGCAGGTGTAGGACGCCGTGCACGAGCGGCCGCCGCCAGGCGTGGCCGACGACCTGGGGACAGAGCACGGCGTCCCCGAGCTGGCGCGGCGGACCGGCCCTGAGCTCGGCACGGGCGTCGATCGGGAACGAGAGCACGTCGGTCACCTCGTCGACACCCAGGTGGTCGCGCTTCAGTTCCCGCATCTCCTCCGGACCGACGAAGTGCAGGCCGAGCTCGCCCTCGTCGACGCCCTCTTCGGCGAGCACCTGGCGGGCGAGCGCGACGGCGGCGTCCTCCTCCACCTCGATGCCGCTGCGGTTTGCCACCTCGACCGCGACCATCGCTAGCGACGGCGCTGCGTGCCCGTCTCTTCTGTGTGCAGCTTGTAGGCCTCGACGATCCGCTGCACGAGCCGGTGGCGCACGACGTCCTCGTGACCGAAGCGAACGAAGGAGATCCCGTCGATCGAGCCGAGGATGTCCTGGACGTGGATCAGGCCCGACGCCTGCTCGCGTGGAAGGTCGACCTGCGTGATGTCGCCGGTGACGACCATCTTGGAGCCGAAGCCGAGGCGCGTCAGGAACATCTGCATCTGCTCGGGGCTCGTGTTCTGCGCCTCGTCGAGGATGATGAACGAGTCGTTGAGCGTGCGCCCGCGCATGAACGCGAGCGGCGCGACCTCGATCGTGCCCTTCTCCATGTACGCGGCGAGCCGGTCGGGGTCGAGCATGTCGTAGAGCGCGTCATAGAGCGGGCGCAGGTACGGATCAACCTTCGCGAGCATGTCTCCGGGCAGGAACCCGAGCCGCTCGCCGGCCTCGACCGCTGGTCGCGTCAGGATGATCCGTCCGACCTCGCGGTCGGAGAGCGCTGCGACGGCGAGGGCCATCGCCAGGTAGGTCTTGCCGGTCCCCGCAGGGCCGATCGCGAAGGTCACAGTGTGTCGGCGGATGCCGTCGACGTAGCGCTTCTGGTTGACCGTCTTCGGCGAGATCTTCTTGCCGCGGTGGCGCCAGACGACGTCCTCGAACACCTCGCGCAGATCCTCGGCCTGGTCGAGCGCGGCGAGCACCGCGTCGACGGTGGCCGGGTCGATGTCATGCCCGCCCTCGACGAGCTCGCCGAGCTCGTCGATCACCGCTCGCGCTTGGGCGACATCCGGATCCGAGCCCTCGATCGTCAGGCGGTTGCCCCGGAGCAGGATCGTGCAGCGGAGCCGGTCGCGGAGCGCATCGAGCACGCCGTCGCCGACGGTCGCGAGCTCGGCCGCCACGTCGTTGGATACGGAGAGAACCTCCTGCATTCCGGGCTCAGTGTAGGCGCTCGACCGGGCCACACCGCCTCCCGGAAACGTCACACATTCGGCACGGTCCCGTGACACACGCGTGCGGGTTTCCTCGATACGATTGCCTCGGGGAGGAGGTTGGGCGTGCCTTAAACGGCCCGCTCGCCGGCTCGACGTCCGTGGCGACTAGGCGAGCTTCTCTTTGACGAGCTGGCTGACGGCCGAACCGTCGGCTCGGCCCGAGACCTGGGGCATCACGTCCGCCATCACCCGCCCGAAGTCGCGCATGCTCGTCGCACCGACCTCGGCGATCGCGTCGTCGACGATCTCCTCGAGGTCGTCCTCCGAGAGCGGCGCCGGCATGAACTCCTGCAGCACCGCGAGCTCGCGCTCCTCCGCCTCCGCCTGCTCCTCGCGACCGCCGGCACGGAAGGCCTCTGCCGCCTCGCCGCGGCGCTTTCGCTCCCGCTGCAGCACCTGCAGCTCCTCGTCGTCGTGGAGCGGCCGCTGCAATTCCTTCTCGGCGCCGCGGAGGCTGGCGAGGATCAGGCGCAGAGTGTTCCGGCGCTCGGCGTCGCGCGCGACCATCGCGTCCTTCAGCTCGCCCTCGAGCCGTTCGATCAGGCTCATGCGGCCAGCCCCCAGACCCGGCCGCCGAGGAGGTGCCAGTGCAGGTGGAAGACGGTCTGGCCGGCGCCTTCGCCGACATTGACCACGACGCGGTAGTCCTCGAGACCCACGGTCTTCGCCGTCTCGGCGACGAAGTCGAGCATCCGCTTGGCCTCTTCGGCCGGCAGCTCGGAGACCTCGCGGAAGGTCGGAACGTGACGCTCGGGGATCACGAGCAGGTGCGTCTCCGCCTTCGGGTTGATGTCACGGATCGCAACGAAGCCGTCCACGGCGTGCACGTGCTCTCCCTCGCGGACGAGCTGACAGAAGAGGCAGTCGTCAGGCAGCGAGGATTCCTTCCTCCGTCACGGCCTCGCCGCGAACAGGGACGAGCTCCCCGACGCGACCGTGCACGAGCCACGGCGAGTAGTCGTCGCCGTACCCGCGGCCCGGGCGGTCGACCAGCACGACGTCCTCGCGGCCGAGCTTCGACCGCCAGCGCTCCAGCGTCGTGCGGCGAGAGCGCTCGCGCAGCCTGGCTCCTCGCTCCCGCTTGACCTCGCGCGGAACCGAATCGGCCAGCGCCGTGACGGTTCCCGGGCGTGGCGAATACGGAAAGACGTGCACGGAGGAGATGCCGGCCGCGTCGACCACTTCGAGCGTCCGGCGGAAGGCGGACTCGTCCTCGCCCGGAAAGCCGACGATCACGTCAGTCGTCAGGTTGAAGTCTTCGAGCCCGGCGATCCGCCGCAGGAAGGTGGCTGCGTCGTAGCGCCTGCCCATCGCGCGGAGAACCCGGTCGTCGCCCGACTGGAGCGGGACATGCAGGTGGCGCGCGACCGGCGATGTCTCGCGCAGCGCACTGATGAGCTCGCCGTTCAGGTGGTTCACCTCGAGCGAGGAGAGCCGCAGCCGAGCGAGGCCGGGAACCTCGCCGACGGCGCGAACCAGACCGGCGAGCGAGTGCCCCGCCGAGCGGTCGCGGTAGCAGCCGAGGTTGATGCCGGTCAGAACGACCTCACGGTGGCCCTGACCGACCCGCCGCCGCACCTCGCCGAGGACGGCCTCCGTACTGCGGCTCCTCGACGCCCCGCGGACGAGCGGGATCACGCAGAAGGCGCACGAGAAGCTGCAGCCGTCCTGCACCTTGACGAAGGCCCGCACGCGGTCGAGCCCGGCCTCGGCCTGGACGCAGCCGATCGGCCCGACGTCGCGGGCGACCAGATCCGGGGTGTCTTCGCTGCGCCGGGGCACCACGACCACGTTCTCCGGGAGCCCTGCGAACCCGTCCGCGTCGAGGTTGGCGCCGCAGCCCGTCACGTAGACGCGGGCGTGCGTCCGAGCGGCGCGAGCCGCGGCGTGGCGCGACTTGCGCACCGCCTCGTGGGTGACGCAGCAGGTGTTGACGACGGCGACCTCCGCGCCGTGCTCGAGCTCGGAGTGCCCGTCGGCAAGCAGGCGCTCCCGGATCGCCTGGGCGTCGGCGTACGAGACCTTGCAGCCGAGAAAGCGCACGGAAAAACCCGCCACGGGGCTGGGACTCTACTCTGCGCGCCGAAACAGGTCGGCGGCCCACCCCTGCAGGACCCGCCGCTCGACAGCCTCGAAGCCGTCGACCGCGGGCCGCTCCGATTCCAGGTAGCCGGAGGCGAGCACGGCCCCGGTGGCCGCGTCGGGACGGAGCTGCCTGACAGACGACTCGGAGATGTTGGCGGCGATGATGCCGACCGGCGGGAGCGGGCCGACAAGCGCGTCGGCGGAGCTCAGCTCGAGCTCGACACCGTTTGCAAGCGCGTTGCGGCTCGTCGCCTCGAGCGCCGCCGGGTCGTGGTCGACGGCGAGCACCGGCGCAAAGCCGAGCCGTGCGGCCGCGATCGCGATCACCCCGGAGCCGCAACCGACGTCCACGAGGCTCGACGGCTGGAGCTCGAGCAGGAGCTCCAGGCAGAGCCGGGTGGTTGCGTGCCCGCCCGTCCCGAAGGCTCGACCGGGGTCGATGACGACGGCATCGAGCCCTGCCGGCGGCGTCTCCCAGGGCGGCCCGACCCAGAGTCGGCCGACCTCGATCGGGCGATGGAAGTCCCGCCAGCGCTTGTCCCAGCCGTCGTCCACCCGGGCCGAGGACACGGTGCTGAAGGCCGCCCATACCCGCTCCTCGCCGCCCGCATCGGTGTAGGCGGCGAGCTCGACGCCGTCGGCGAGATCGCGCTCCTCGAAGCCCTCGGGGAAGAGCTCGATCATCAGGGCGCGCGCCGCCTCGGCCCGCTCGGCGGGAACGACGGCTGCCACGCGGCGGAGCGGCCTCAGCGGAACGCGCTCTTCAGTCTCTGGAAGAACCCCTCGTCCCGGTAGGTGTCGTCGCCCGCGCTCGCCTCGAACGACTCCAGCAGTGTCCGCTGCTCCTCGGTAAGACGGCGCGGCACCTGCACGTTCACGAGGATCCGCTGGTCGCCGCGCCCGAAGCCCTGCAGCACGGGCATCCCGCGGCCGCGCAGGATGCGGACCTCGCCCGGCTGCGTGCCCGGCTCGAGCTCGAGCTCGTGGTCGCCGTCCAGCGTCGGCACCGAGACGGTCGTTCCGAGCGCGGCCTGGGTCATCGTCAGGTCGATCGTCGAGACGATGTCGTTTCCCTCGCGCACGAACCGCGGGTCCGGGCTGAGCCGCACCTGGACGTAGAGGTCGCCCGAGCGCCCGCCGAGCGCACCGGCATGGCCTTCGCCGGAGACGCGGATCTGCTGGCCGTCGTGGATTCCCGGCGGCACCTCGACCTCGAGCTTGCGCTCCTCCACCACCCGGCCTGAGCCCGCGCACACGGCGCAGGGATGCTCGACCACGCGGCCGGCCCCGCGGCATTCGGGGCAGGTCTGCGAGCGGACGAACTCGCCGAATGCGGTTCGCGAGACGTGTTGCAGGCGGCCGGCGCCGCCACAGGTGGGACACGGCACGGGCTCGGTTCCGGGCTCGGCGCCGCCGCCCCCGCAGGTCGCGCAGGCCACGGTGACCGGGAAGGGGACGTCGCGCTTCGTTCCCTTTGCCGCCTCGACGAGCTCGATCTCCACCTGGGCCGCGACATCCGCGCCGCGCGCCCGCCGTGGCCTGGCCGAGACGCCGAAGAGGTCGTCGCCGAAGAAGGCAGCGAACAGGTCGGAGAGGCTGCCGAAGTCGAAGCTCGACGGCGTGAAGCCGCCGCTCCGCAGGCCGGCGTGGCCGAAGCGGTCGTAGAGCTCACGTGTCTCCCGCTTGGACAGCACCTCGTAGGCCTCGACGACCTCGCGGAAGCGCTCCTCCGCGTCTGGCTCGGACGAGACGTCGGGATGGAGCTCGCGCGCCTGCCGGCGAAAGGCCTTCTTGATCTCCGCCTCGCCCGCGGTGCGCGACACGCCGAGCAGCTCGTAGTAGTCACGCTGGGTCGAAGCCATCAGGCCATCAAGCCTAGCTCTGCGCCCAGGCGTCGCTTCCCGACGCCCGCAGGCATGGCTTGCGATGCCTGCCTTCAGGATGTGCGGCTCCGCCGCGCATCCGTTTGAGATGACCGGTCGACAGCATCGACGCTAGTTGCCCACCCACCTAGTTGTCCTCGTAGATCTCCTCGACGAACCGGGAGAGCTCGTGCGCGGCCGACCGCACCGAGCGGAGCGCCTTCTCGTAGTCCATCCGCACCGGGCCGAGGAGGGTCACGGCACCGAGCGTCCGGGTCGCCAGGCCGTACGAGGCGCCGACGAGGGCGAGGTCGCGCAGCGCCGGGTGGTCGAGCTCGGGCCCGACGCGCACGAACGGCCGCCGTGGGTCGAGCGCCTGGCTGACGACCTCGAGTAGCGCCGCCCGCTTCTCCAGCACCTCGACCAGGCGCTGGTAGGCGTCGAGCTCCTCGGCCCGGAGATCCTCGAGCAGCCCGGAGGTCCCTCCGACGTAGAGGCTCTGCTCCTCGGAGACGAGCGCCTCGGAGAAGAGGGTCGCAACGGTCTCGAGGAAGGCCTGCTCACGCGCGCCGAGCGCGGGGTCTTCGAGCCGCCGGCGGAGCACGTGGCTACCGAGGTCCAGCCCCTGCAGGCGGTCGTTGAGGTACTGCGCGGCCCAGTTGGCGAGGCCCGGATCGACCGGCTCGGGGAAGCGGTAGACCCGCTTCGTCACGCTGCCCGTCGAGGCGATCACGACGACCATCACCACCTGGGGCTGGAGGAGCAGGACCTCGACGTGGCGAACCGTCGCCGTCCCCAGCGGCGGGGCCGAGACCAGCGCGAGCAGGCGCGTCACGTCCGAGAGCATCTCGGTGGTCGCCCGCAGGGCAGCGTCCACCTCGCTCCGGGCGGAGCGGAGGTCGAGCGGGAAGCCTTCCGGCTGCGGCTCGAGCTGCTCGAGCAGCCGGTCCGCGTAGTAGCGGTAGCCGCGGTCGGTCGGCACGCGGCCCGCCGAGGTGTGCGGGTGCGTCAGCAGGCCGAGCGCCTCGAGCTCCGCCAGCTCGCTGCGCACGGTCGACGGCGAGACCCTCAGGCCCGTCCGCTCGACGAGGGTGCGCGACCCGACCGGCTGCCCGGTCGCCACGTACTCCTCGACGACCCCACGCAGGAGCGCGCGTTGCCGCGGACTGAGCTCGATCTCGGCCGCTTCCCACATTGTTTGCAGGGATTTTAGGCCAGGAGCTCCGCCGTGACGCCGCCGCCGAGGAAGCGGCCCCGCGTCGTGAGCGCGAGCGTACCGTCTGCCGGGCCGCCGCTCCGGACGAGACCGAGCCGCTCGAGCCGCTCGACAGCCGACCAGTCGACCGCCCGGCCGAGCCCGGCACCGAGAGCCAGCGGCTCGTCCAGGCGGAGCCCGAGCAGCACCCGTTCCGACCGCCGCACCGGCGCCGAGAGCTCCTCCACCTCACGCGGGGGCCGCTCGCCCGCCGCGAGCGCCGCCAGGTAGGTGCCCAGCCGCGGCGTCGTCCGCCACCGCCGTCCATGAATTGTCGAGACTGCGCCGATGCCGAGGCCCAGGTAGTCGCGGCTCCGCCAGTAGGCGAGGTTGTGACGCGAGCGCAGGTCGCGACCGTCCGCGAGTTGCGGACGCCGGCAGAAGTTCGCCGTCTCGTACCAGCGGTAGCCGGCAGCCGTCACACGCGCGACGACGCGCTCGAAGTACGACTCCATCGCCTCGGCCTGGCGCGCGAGCTCGGCGCCGTGCACGTGGGTGAAGCGCGTCCCCCGCTTCGCCTCCAGCTCGTAGCAGGAGAGGTGCTCCGGCTCCAGCGCGAGCGCCTCGCTCAGATCGGCGTCGAGGTCGGCGGCGCTCTGGCCGGGGATCCCGTAGACGAGATCGAGGGAAATGTTGTCAAATCCGACATCACGCAGAGCGTAGACGGCGCGCCGGACGTCGTCCGGTCTCGCGCGACGATCGAGCACCGAGAGCAGCCGTGGCTGGAAGCTCTGCGCCCCGAGCGAGACGCGGCTAACGCCTCCGTCGCGCAGGAGCGCCGCGACCGCAGGCGTGACCGTCTCCGGGTTCGCCTCGACCGTGACCTCCCCCGCCGCCGGCAAGGCGCCCAGCAGCCGCCGCAGCTCGGCCGGCGCGGTGAACGTCGGCGTTCCGCCGCCCAGGAAGATGCTCTCCAGCCGCGGCGCCAGCACGCCGCGCTCCAGCTCCAGCTCGGCCAGCAGCGCGTCCACGTACGCACGGTGCTGCCCCCCGCGCCCGACCACCGTGACGAAGTCGCAATACCCGCAGCGCGAGGCGCAGAACGGCAGGTGAACGTACAGGTGTCGAACCGCGCCGCCGGCGCTCACTTCTTCCCTCCGTCCAGGTTCAAGACGGCCAGGAACGCCTCCTGCGGCACCTCGACCGAGCCGACCTGCTTCATGCGCTTCTTGCCCTTCTTCTGCTGCTCGAGCAGCTTCCGCTTGCGCGTGATGTCGCCGCCGTAGCACTTGGCGAGCACGTCCTTGCGCTTGGCCTTGATCGTCTCGCGCGCGATCACTCGCGACCCGATCGCTGCCTGCACGGGAACGTCGAAGAACTGGCGCGGGATCTCCTCGCGCAGCCGGTCGACGAGCTGCCGCCCGCGGGCGTAGGCGCCGTCTCGGTGGATGATCAGCGAGAGCGCGTCGACGGGCTCACCGGCGATCAGCACGTCGACCCGCTCGAGCTTGCCCTCACGGAACCCGACCACGTCGTAGTCGAAGCTCGCGTAGCCCTTCGTCCGCGACTTGAGCTGGTCGTAGTAGTCGAGCACGATCTCGCCGAGCGGCAGCTCGTAGAGCAGCAGCACCCGCTCCTCGGAGAGGTACTCCATGTGGTCGAAGCGCCCGCGCCGCTCGGTGTTCAGCTCCATCACCGGGCCGACGAAGTCCTTCGGGACGATGATCGACGCCTTGATGTACGGCTCCTCGATCCGCTCGACCTCGCGCGGCATCTCGGCCGGGTTGTGCACCTCGAGCTCCTCGCCGGCCTTGGTGACGACGCGGTAGGCGACGTTCGGCGCGGTTACGAGCAGGTCGAGATCGAACTCGCGCTCGAGCCGCTCGCGGACGATCTCCATGTGCAGCAGGCCGAGGAAGCCGCAGCGGAAGCCGAAGCCGAGCGCCTGCGAGGTCTCGGGCTCGTAGAAGAGAGACGCGTCGTTCAGCTTCAGCTTCTCGAGAGCGTCGCGAAGCTCCGGGTAGTCGTCGGAGTCGGTCGGAAACAGCCCGGCGAACACCATCGGCTTGACGTCCTTGTAGCCGGGCAGCGGCTCCTCGGCGGGCCCGCGCTCCGAGGTGAGCGTGTCGCCGACCCGCAGCCGGCTGACGTCCTTCAGGCCGGTGATCACGTAGCCGACCTCGCCGGCGCCGAGCTCTTCGGCTGCGCTCATCGTCGGCGAGAAGAAGCCGACCTCCTCCGCCTCGAAACGAGTCCCCTGCGCCATTGCCCGAAGCGGGTCGCGGGCGCGAAACGAGCCGTCGACGACGCGGACGAACGCGACCACTCCCCGGTACTGGTCGTACGCCGAATCGAAGACGAGCGCCCGTGGCGAAGCGTTGGCATCGCCGCCGGGGGCTGGGATCCGCTCGATGATCGCGTCCAGCACGGCCTCGACGCCCTCGCCCGTCTTGGCCGAGATCCGCAGGACGCGGGTCGGGTCGTCGCCGACCAGCTCGGCGATCTCCCGGGCCGCTCCGTCGGGGTCGGCCTGCGGGAGGTCGATCTTGTTCACGACCGGCACGATCTCGAGGTCGTTCTCGATCGCGAGGTAGGCGTTGGCGACGGTCTGCGCCTCGATGCCCTGCGCGGCGTCGACGACGAGCACCGCGCCTTCGCAGGCCTGGAGCGAGCGCGAGACCTCGTAGGTGAAGTCCACGTGGCCGGGGGTGTCGATCAGGTTCAGCTCGTGGTCGCGCCAGGACACGCGCACGGCCTGCGCCTTGATCGTGATCCCGCGCTCACGCTCGAGCTCCATCGTGTCGAGGACCTGCTCGCGGAGCTGCCTGCCGGTGACCGCTCCGGTCAGCTCGAGGATCCGGTCGGCGAGCGTCGACTTGCCGTGGTCGATGTGCGCGATGATCGAGAAGTTGCGGATGCGCTCCTGTTCCATGGCTACTGAGCGTAGCGGCGGTCGAGCCGGAGCAGCCGGTGCGGGACCCCGTCCTCCTCGACGACGCGGACGTGTCGGAAGCCCGCCTTCTCGAACGCGCGCCAGGAGCGGCGATTCGCCTCCTCGACCGCGGCCACGCACGCGTGCGTGCCCGACTGCGCGAACACCACCTCGCGCACGAATGCCCCCAGCACCTGCGGGCCGAGCCCGCGGCCGACCAGCTCCGGCTCGCCGATCAGCAGATCGACGCCCGCGACACCCTCGCCGACCTGAACGATCGCCTCCCACTCGGGATGGTCGGAGACGAGGTACGTCTCGATCATCCCGACCGGCCGCCCGTCGAGGACGATGAGGTAGTGCTCGCTCGGGTCGAGCCCGTCGATCGCACGCTGGTATCCGCCAAGCGATTCCTCGAGATCGTCGCTCCACCAGCGGCGGACGTGCTCGCGCTCGAGCCAGCCCCGGACGAGCGGCAGGTCCTCTTCGCGCAGCGGCTCGAACCCGATCACGGCTCGCGCGAGCGCAGCGACAGGAGCGCGTCGAGCTCGCGCACGTGGAGCAGCCTGCAGGCGCCGAGGTAGAGCGCTGTCGCGGAGACGAGCGCCGGAAGCAGCGACCCGAGCTGGCCGGCAAACGAGCGGCCGAGCGCGCGGTCGAGCGGCAGCCAGACGAAGTAGGCGAGCGCGGCGAAGGCCGAGGCGAGCACGATCCGCGCCAGGGCGTCCAGGGTTCTTCTGAGATCGATCCGCCCCAGGCGTCGCCGCATCAAGTAGAGGAGGAGAGAGGCCCCCGCGATGTTCACGACCGTCGTCGAGAGCGGGATCCCCCAGGTGCCGAGGCGGTAGAAGAGGCCGTCGAGCGCTGCGTTGAGCCCAAGATTCGCCAGCGCGACGAGAGTCGGCAGCCAGTTCTCCTGCAGGCTGAAGAAACCGCGGTTCAGCATCAGCATCCAGCCGTTGAAGACGAGGCCCCCGGAGAAGGCGGCCACACAGGCGGCCGTGACGGGCGTCTGGCTCGGATCCCAGTGACCGCGCTGGTAGATGATCCGGGTGATCGGCTCGGCGAGCACCGCGGTGACTACTCCGGCGGGGATCAGCAGGAAGCCGATCTGGCGCAGGCCGAGGTTGACGCGCTCGCGGAAACCGTCGAGGTCGCCGCGGGCCGCGAGCCGCGAGAGCGAGGGGAAGAGCACGGTGGCGATCGCAACCGAGAACATGCCCTGCGGCAGCATGTAGATGCGAAAGGCCTTGTCGATCGCGGTCGGGGCGATGAGGGGGTCGATCAGCCGCGAGGCGAAGATCGAGTCGACGACGGCGTTGAAGTTGATCAGGCCGAGCCCGACCGTCACCGGGATCATCAGCTTGAACACGCTGCGGACCGCGGGGTCGCGCCAGTCGAGGACCATCTGGAGGCGCCCGTCCAGGCCACGGAGCCACGGGACGGGCAGAAGCACCTGGATCACGGTTCCGATCAGGATCGAGAAGGCGTAGACGTAGAGCTGGGCGTCGATGCCGTTGGCGTTCGGAACGCCGAGCACGAGGCCGGCGATGATCGCCAGGTTCCAGAACACGGGCGAGAGGGCGGGGACCGTGAAGTGCTCGTAGCTGTTGAGGATCCCGACGATCACGCCGGAGACGCCGAGCAGGGCGACGATCGGGAACAGGACGCGGGCGAGGCCGATCGCAAGCTCCTTGTCGCCGCCCGGGTTGCCGAAGGGGGCGATGATCAGCGGGGCGAGGACGATCAGGAGCGCGGTCAGGGCCCCGAGGCCCAGGAGCATCAGCCAGAAGAGCGTCGAGGCGACGCGCCAGGCGCGCTTGCGCTCGCCCTTCTCCAGCAGCTCGCTGAAGACGGGGACGAAGGCCGAGGAGAGCGCGGCGTCCGCGACGAGCGAGCGGACGAGGTTCGGCACCTGGAAGGCGACCGTGAAGGCGTTGATCTTGCCCTCGGCGCCGAAGTAGTAGGCGGCTACGACCTCGCGGACGAGGCCGAGGATGCGGGAGATGCCGGTGGCAAGCGAGAAGATCGCCGTCGACCACGCGAGCCGTCGGCCGCGAGGCGGCTCGTCCACGGGGCCGAGTATAGGAAGCGACTCAGCCGGTGCCGGGTCGCACGAGCCCGGAGCGGCTCGCCGGGGCGCTGGTACCCGTTGACCTCCTCCCCGCTATGAGCCTATTGGCGAAATGCGCACGGGTGGGTGACCCGAATGTGCCGAATGTGTGTCATTTGCGTCGGCCGGCGCGAGTGAGCCTGCGCGCGGCGGCTGCTACCATCGACCGGCCCGCTCTGCGGGCACTTTCACGCTATGCCGAACATCAAGCAGCAGAAGAAGCGGGTTCGCACGGCGGCGCAGGAGCGCCTCGAGAACCTGCGCTACGCCTCGACCGTGAAGACGCTCACGCGCCGTTTGCGGGCGGCGGTCGCCGATGGCGATCGAGACCGCGTCGCCGCGGACCACCGGGAGCTCGTGCGCTGGATCGACAAGGCCGCGGCCAACGGAGCCATGCACCGCAACACCGCCGCGCGCAAGAAGGCGCAGGCCGCGAAGCTCGTCTCCGGAAGCTCCTAGCTACCCGAGCCGCGGGGCGACGAAGGTCTCGGTGCTGTAAGGCAGCCGGAACGGCGCCGGCCGTGTGCTGCCGAGCTCGCGGATTCGCTCGAGGACGCGCTCGCGCTCGACCGGTTCGAGCCGGGCGATCCAGCTGATCGAGGCCACGCGCCCGACGAGACCTTCTGCGTCGAGCAGCTGCTCGAATGGGAACGTCCGGCGCTCGATCTCGCCGAAGGCCCGCGAGGCGTCGATCGCCTCGCGCCAGGGGCGCTCGACCCCCTGCTCCGGCGGGACGAACGGGGCGACCGCCTCGTTCATGGCGGCCACCAGCGGGTCCTCCGCGTCGCGTAGGTTCCAGATCGGCGCCAGCACGCCGCCGGGACGGATCACCCGCGCGAGCTCGGGGAGCGCCAGCTCGCAGTCGAACCAGTGGAAGGCCTGCGCCACGGTGATGCAGTCGACCGATCCGTCGGCGAGTGGAAGCGATTCCGCCGTCCCTTCGAGCACCCGCACCCCGGGGACTGCCGCCTCGAGCTGCTCGCGCATCTCGGGCACGGGCTCGACCGCGATCACCTCGGCCCCGCTCGGCACGAGCAACCGCGTGAGCTTTCCGGTTCCCGCGGCGAGATCGCAGACGACACTTCCAGGCCCGAGCGCGGCTCGCTCGACGATCCAGTCCACCGCTTCGACCGGGTACGACGGGCGCGCGCGCTCGTAGACGTCCGCCACGCGCCCGAAGGCCTGCGTCGCCGGGTTCAGGTCGCCCCGGCTCCGCGCGCGACGTCGATCACCGCGCGGGTGAACTCGAGCTCGCCCGGGAGCTTGCTGCCGCCCTTCAGCGCGTTGTCGAGCCGCGCCAGCCGGACGATCGCCTCATCGAGCTCGTCCTCGCTGAAGTTTCCGGCCTGCTCGTAGAGCTTCTGGACGTAGTAACGGTTGCGCTTCAGCCGCTCGGCCGCCGCGGCCGGCGGAACGCCTTCGGCGTCGAGGCGGCGGCACTCCCGCACACGCCCGACGTGCGACGTCATCAGCCCTGCCGTCCGCAGGAGAACGTCCCGGGTCGCGTCGGCGGAGCGCTCGATGATCCGCTCGCTCGCGGCCAGAACGCCGGGGACGTCGCGGGCGCCCCAGGCGTCCGTCAGGTCGAAGGGAGGCGCCTCGGCCCGGGCTGGGACGAGCATCGCCACCTCGCGCTCGCCGATCCGCTCCCCGGCGGCCCAGGTCGCCAGCTTGTCGATCTCGGTCGCGAGCTCGTCCACGTTCTCGCCGACGAGCTCGACGATCGCCCGGGCTGCATCCGGATCGACGAGCACTCCGCGCTCGCGGAGCTGGGCCACGACCCAGCGCGGCAGGTCAGCCTTGCGGCCGCGCTTGGGCAAGTCGTAGACGAGTACGTCGCCCGCCTTCGCGACTGCCTTCGCGAGCTGCGAGTCGCGCTTGACGTCGTCCCCCACGAGCACGAGGACAGACGTCGGGGCCGGGCGCGGGAGGTAATCGCCGAGAGCCTTCAGATCGGCCGCTTTCCAGCGCTGGACATCTTCGACGATCACCAGGCGGCGCTCGACGGCGAAAAGGCCGAGCGCGTTGCAGGCCGCAACGGCGTCCTCGCCGCTCGCTTCCTGGGCGGAGAGGATCTCCGTCGCGTCGTCGCCGATTCGCTCACGGAGCCTGCGCAGGGCGCGACCGACCTTCGGATGATCGGTGCCGGTGATCAGGTAGACCGCAGCGAGCTCTGCCACCGCCGCCAAGCATAGGCGGCGCCGAGGGAGGCGAGGGCAACCACGGCCAACAGGCCGCGGCCCGAGCGAATCTGCGCGCCCGGCAGCCCTCCGAAGACGCGCGCGCAGCCGGCCAGGTACGCGGCGCACCAGCCGTTGAGCCACGCGATCGCCCCTGCCGCTGGAGGGAAGACGAGCGCCGTGGCAGCGGCCGCGAACGCCAGGTAGAGCAGCGGGGCGACAGCAGGCTCTGCGAGCGCGTTCGCCGGCACCGTCAGCAGCGGCACCGCGTGGAACTGGAGCCAGAGGATCGGAGCGGTCACGAGGCCGCACGCGGTGGAGACGGCGAGCGCGGCTACCAGCTTCGCGGGCAGCGGGTAGCCCTCGAGGCGGGCGGCGAACCACGGCACGAGCAGGAAGATCGCCGCCACCGCGGCAAACGAGAGCTGGAACCCGGCGTCGAGCACGTCATACGGGTTCCACGCAAGGAGGACCAGCGCTGCGAGGATGAGGAAGTACCAGCGGTCCGCAGATCGTGCGGCAAGCCACGCGAGCGAGCCCAGAGCCCCGACGACCCCGGCTCGGACCACGGACGGCTGAGGCCCGACCGCGAGCACGTAGCCGCCGATCGCCGTCAGCGCCCCGACCTGCCCCAGCCAGCGCGGCAGCCCGATCAGCCAGGCGAGGACGAGAGCGCCCGCCGCGACCAGCGCCACGTTTTGGCCGGAAACCGCCAGAAGATGGTAGAGGCCCGAGGCGCGGAAGCGGTCGCGCAGGTTCGCCGAGAGGGCCTGCTCGTCGCCGAGAACGACACCCTCGACGACTCCGCGGCGCTCGCCGCGCAACCCGCGTGCGGTCGATCTCGCCAGTGCGGCACGCAGGTGGTCGGCGACGCCCCAGAGGCCGCCTCTGTGTCCAACCAGCTCCCAGCGGTCGGCGCGGAGGACGACGTGGACGCCCTGGTGCCTGAGCCAGGTGCGCTCGTCGAAGCCGTGCGACGCCGGTCGAGGCAGGCGGACCGTCGTGATCGCCTCGAGCACGGTCCCCTGTGGCGGCGCGCGACCCAGTGGGAGCTCCAGCAAGACGGGCTCGCGGAAGCGCAGCCGGCCGAAACGCCTTACCTCCGCCGGCAGCCGCAGCTGGAAGGGGCTCACGCGTGCAGGCCCGGTCACGACCAGTTGCGCGCGCTCCGCCGTGCCCACGCGCGGGAGGAGAACGCTGCGGTCGAGGGCGTCGAGCCGGGCGCTGCCCCACCACCAGCCGGTCAGGGCGAGAGCCGCGGCCAGCAGCGGCGCGCGGCGTGAGGCATCGCCCATTGCGACCGCGAGGAGGGTCGCTCCGGCCGCGAGCACGACTGCCGCCCGCGGCAGGCGCGCCAGGTTGGCCGCGGCGATGCCCACGGAGATCGCGGCCGCGAAGAGGTGAGGCGAGCGCCAGGCCTTCACGGGACGACCAGGTCCCGGAGCTGATCCAGCCGTTTCGGACCGATTCCCGAGACCGCATCGAGCTCGTCGACCGAGCTGAAGGCTCCGTGCTTCGTGCGGTAGTCGAGGATCTTCTGGGCCATCACCGGTCCGATACCGGGCAAAGTCTCGAGCTGCTCCAGCGTCGCGGTGCTCAGCTGCACCGGTGCGGGGGGCCCGGCGCCCGCGCCGGCGCCTGCGCCGCTCGGCGCAACGGCCCCGGCGGCTCCGCGCTTGGGGACGACGACCTGCTCGCCGTCGGCCAGCGGGGCGGCGAGGTTCACCTGGGCGAGCTCGGCCTTGCCGATTGCGCCCCCGGCCCGAGCGACCGCGTCCGCGATCCGCGAGCCCTGCGGCAGCCGGTAGAGGCCGGGCTGCCGGACGGCGCCCACGACGTCCACGACCACGCGCCCAGCCGAAGCTCCGGTCGCGCTCGCGCCGGGATCCGGCGGCGGGGGGAGCGGCGCCGCCGGCGTGGTCGTTCCCGCGGGCAGGACGTAACGGACCGCGAGTAGGAGCAGCGCGAGCGCGACCGCGGCGGCGAGGAGGGCGCGCCGCCGTTGGAGAAGGAACTCCGGCATGGCTCGAGGGTGCCCGAGGAGATGTGACGTGTGGGTGACGCGTTCGTGCCGGACGTGCGACGAAATCGGCACACAATCGGCACATTCGGGCGGTGGGGAACGGGTACCGTCCCTAACCCCCACCCACCCCGAGGGGCGCGCGCGTGAACTAGTAGGTGGGCCCGCGGCGGCGCGGGCGGTCGGCACGCGCAGGCGTCGGGCGGACTAGACCACCAGGTTCACGAGGCGGCCGGGGACGACGATCGTCTGGCGGATCTCCTTCCCGTCCAGGTGGGCCTGGACGCGCGACGAGGCGAGCGCGCGCTCGACCAGCTGCTCCTCGGACTCGCCCGCCGAGGCCTCGACGCGGTCGCGCACCTTGCCGTTCACCTGGATCACCAGCTCAAACGTCTCGCGGGTCAACAGCGACTCGTCGGCGACCGGCCACGGCTGCTCCCACAGCCGCTCGTGCCCCAGCGCGGCCCACAGCTCCTCCGCGATGTGCGGCGCGTACGGCTGGATCAGCGAGACCGCCGTCTCCGCGGCGAAGCGTGCACCCGGCCCCGACGGATCCCGCCCGAGCTCGTTCACGAGCTCCATCACCGCAGCGATCGGCGTGTTGAAGACGAAGCGCCGACCGATGTCGTCGGTCACCTTGGCGATCGTCTCGTGCGCCTTCCGGACGAGCGGGCCCTCACCGAAGGCCTCGGCCCCCGCAGACTCGTGCACGATCCGCCACAGCCTGCGCAGGAAGCGCGCGATTCCCTCGACGCCCTCCTCGGTCCAGTCCATGTCCTGGTCGGCGGGCCCGACGAAGAGGATGTAGAGCCGCACCGCGTCGGCGCCGTACATGTCGGCCAGCTGGTCGGGCGCGGTCACGTTCCCGCGCGACTTCGACATCTTCGTCCCGCCCTGGCGCACCCATCCCTGGTGGAACAGCCGGGCGAAGGGCTCGCGGAACCCGACCAGGCCGAGCTCGTTCAGCACCTTGACCCAGAAGCGCGAGTAGAGCAGGTGCCCGGTCGCGTGGTCGATGCCGCCGACGTACTGATCGACGGGCATCCAGAAGTCGACCAGCTCTCGCGAGAACGGCGCCTGGTCGTCGTCCGGATCGCAGTAGCGGAGGAAGTACCAGGACGAGTCGACGAAGGTGTCCATCGTGTCCGCCTCGCGCTGCCCGGGCCCGCCGCACGACGGGCAGGGGACGTTCAGCCACTCCTCGTTCGAGGCGAGCGGCGGCTTGCCCTTGGGGCGATAGTCCTCGACCTCCGGAAGCAGCACGGGCAGCTGGTCGTCCGGCACCGCCACGATCCCGCACTCGCCGCAGTAGACGATCGGGATCGGGCAGCCCCAGTAGCGCTGACGCGAGAAGCCCCAGTCGCGCAGCCGGAAGCTGACCGCCGGACGGCCGCGCCCCAGCGAGCCGAGCCACTCGACGATCGCGCGCTTCGCCTCCTCGACCGGCAGTCCCGAGAACTCCCCGGACTCGACCAACATGCCCAGCTCATCGTCGACCACCTGCCGGACCGGGAGCCCGAACTGCTCGGCGAACTCGCGGTCGCGCTCGTCGTGACCCGGGACCGCCATGATCGCGCCTGTCCCGTACTCCATCAGCACGTAGTCCGCGACCCAGACCGGGACCTCCTCGCCGGTCGCCGGGTTCGTCGCGGTCAGCCCGGTGTCGACGCCGGTCTTCTCCTCGGCGGCGGCCCGCACCTCGCCGCGCTTGGCCAACGCGTGCTTGACGTACTCGCGGATCTCCTCGCCGCGCGGCGAGCGCTCGACCATCGTGTCGACCAGCGGGTGCTCGGGCGCGAGCACGAAGAAGGTCGCCCCGAAGACCGTGTCCGGCCGGGTCGTGAAGACGGCGACGTCCTCATCCAGCTCCGAGACCCGGAACAGCAGCTCGGCACCCTCGGAGCGGCCGATCCAGTTGCGCTGGATCGTGATCGTGCGCTCGGGCCAGTCGAGCAGCGCGTGGTCCTCCAGCAGCGCGTCCGCATACGCGGTGATCCGGAAGAACCACTGCTCCATCTTCCGGGCCTCGACCACGGTGCCGCAGCGCTCGCAGCGGCCGTCGATCACCTGCTCGTTCGCCAGCACGGTCTGGTCGTGTGGGCACCAGTTGACCGGAGCCTCCTTGCGGTAGGCGAGGCCCTTCTCGAAGAAGCGCAGGAACAGCCACTGCGTCCAGCGGTAGTAGGCGGGATCGTGCGCGGCGATCACCCGGTCCCAGTCGATCGCCCAGCCCAGCCGGTGCATCTGGCGCTCGATGTTGGCGATGTTGCGCTCCGTGATCTCGCGCGGGCTCCCGCCCTCGCGGATGGCCGCATTCTCGGCCGGCAGGCCGAACGAGTCCCACCCCATCGGCCGCAGCACCCGCAAGCCGTGCCGGCGGCGGAAGTGCGTGAGGACATCGCCCAGCGTGTAGTTCAGGACGTGCCCCATGTGCAGGTCGCCGGACGGGTAGGGCAGCATCTCGAGCATGTAGAACTTCGCGCGCTGCTCGTCCGGCCCGGGGTCGTCCGTGTAAAAGGCGCGCGCGTCCTCCCAGACCCGCTGCCACTTCGCCTCGATCGCCTGTGGGTCGTACGTCTCCATGTCTGCCTCCGGATACAAAAAGACCTCTCGTTGTGAGAGGCCATGGGGAAGCTGCCGCGGCGGCGCCGCGTTGGCTTCCTGCGCTACTCGAGAAGCTGCTCCATCTCCGTGGACTTTACCATCCCACCGTCGAGAACAGGAGGTGCGAGTTGGCCGGCTACACGAAGGTGAACCTGAAAGTGGACGTCGACGACCAGGCGCCCAACTTCGGGCTCGAAGGAAAGCTCGAGGCGCGGATGGCGCGCGTCCCGCTCGAGCTCGAGCACTCCGGCATCAGCTACCAGCGGCTGGCGCCGAACTTCCGCCTGCCGTTCGGGCACACGCACAAGACGCAGGAGGAGGTCTACATCCTGATCAGCGGCAGTGCGCGGGCCAAGCTCGGGGACGAGATCGTCGAGCTCAGGCCCTTCGACGCGATTCGCGTGCACAAGGACACCCTGCGAGGCTTCGAGGCAGGCCCCGAGGGCGCGGAGATGATCGCGGTCGGCGCTCCGCACACCGGCCCGGGGGACGCCGAGATGGTCCAGGGCTGGTGGATGGACTGACAGCCGGCGCGCTGCCGCTCTTCCCGGACAGCGCCGCGGTCGAGGAAGGCGAGCTCGCGCTCGGAGGCATCCGCGCCTCCGTGCTGGCCGCCGAACACGGGACGCCGCTCGTTGTCTACTGCGAGCAGACGCTGCTGGCCGCGGCGCGGGCCTACCGCACCGCAGCGCCGGACGCGCTCTGCCTGTACAGCGTCAAGGCCTTCCCCAACGTGGCGCTGCTGCGCCTCTTTGCCGACGAAGGCCTGGGTGCAGACGTCTCCACGCTCGGCGAGCTGGCCTACGCGTTGCGCGCGGGCGTCCCAGGCGAGCGGATCGTCGTGCACGGGAACAACAAGAGCGACGAGGAGCTCGGGGCGGCCGCCGGGGCCGGGGCACGGTTCGTGGTCCTCGACGCGCCGGACGAGGTCGAGCGGGCCGCGGCCGCGGGGATCGAGCGGGTGCTCGTGCGCGTAACGCCGGGGATCGAGGCCGACACCCATCCGGCGATCAGGACGGCGCACCACGGCTCGAAGTTCGGGCTGACGCCGGAGCAGGCGCTTGCCGCGATCGCCCGCGCGCGCGAGGCGGGGCTCGAGGTCGCCGGGCTGCACCTGCACATCGGCTCGCAGCTGCTGGACAGCGAGGCGGCGCGCACCGGGATCGAGTGGCTCGGCGCCTTCGCGGCCGACTGCCGCGGCGAGCTCGGCTGGGAGCCGCGGGTGGTCGACCTGGGCGGCGGGCTCGGGATCCGCTATGTCGAGGACGAGCGGCCGCCGGAGATCGGCGACTTCGTCCGCACCATGCTCGAGCGGCTCGAGACCGTGTGGAGCCTGCACGGCCTCGAGGCCCCGGAGACGATTCTCGAGCCCGGCCGCTCGGTCGCCGGCCACGCCGCCTGCACGCTCTACCGCGTCGGGGTCGTCAAGGCCGCCGGGACGACCGCCTACGTGGCCATCGACGGCGGCATGTCCGACAACCCACGACCGCAGCTCTACGGGGCGCGCTACACGGCGCTCCTCGCCAATCGTGCGGAGGGAGAGCCGAGCGGGAGCTACACCGTCTGCGGGAAGCACTGCGAGTCCGGCGACGTGCTGATCGACGCCGCGCCGCTCCCGGAGCCGCGCCGAGGCGACCTGCTCGCAGTGCCGGGCACCGGCGCCTACACGCTTGCGATGGGCTCGAACTACAACGCCGTCCCCCGGCCCGCCGCCGTCCTCGTCGCCGACGGCGAGGCGCGGCTGATCCGCCGCCGCGAGACGGTAGACGACCTGCTCGGCCTCGACTGAGGCGGCGCCCTCGGCGACGCCGACCATAGAGGTCGTGTCGGCTTTGCCGACGCGACCGGTCTAACGCACCGAGTTGGCTACGAGAGGTCGGCACCCCTTGGCGAATCGGCTCCGACTACCTGAAGGGCGGCCGCAACGGCAGCAGCAGCGGCTTCCGCGGCTTCTGCGAGAAGTCGACGTCCAGCGCCAGGTCGCAGGATCCCCGCGTGCGTGGCACCCGGCCCGGCGACGGCCGAGGGGCGCTGGGACACCACCAGTGCCGCGGTCGCCAGCCCAAGCAGGATCAGCCAACGACCCACTGCCGCCGAGGATACCGGCGAGCCGAGTTCGGCTCGGCTAGGCTCAGCGCGATGGCGGAGCGTCTCGGCAGCGTCCCCGGAGTCGTCCTCGTCAGCATCGCCGCGGCGATGTGGGGCCTCGACGGCCTGATCCGGAAGCCGCTCGCGGACTCGACCTCCGCCTACACGATCGTCTTCGGCGAGCACGTCGTCCTCGTCCTGGTGACGCTGCCGCTGCTCGTCCCTGCAATGGTCGCGCTGTGGCGAGCCGGCCCGGCCTATGTCGCGGCCGGGGATCGCGGTCGGCGCGGGCGCCTCGGCGATCGCCACGATCCTGTTCACGAAGGCGATCTTCCACGGCGACTTCATCACCGTCGTCGTGCTGCAGCAGGTGCAGCCGCTGATCGTTGTCGTCGGCGCCTGGTTCGTGCTCGGCGAACAGCCGCGGCGCGGCTTCATCTGGTTCCTGCTCACGGCGCTCGTAGGCGTCTGGCTGATCTCGCTGCCGCACCCGCTCGAGCCCCACGTGCACGGCCTGACCCCGGTAGCGGAGACGCTCGCGGCCGCCACGCTCTGGGGCATGGGGACGGTCTTCGGGCGCTTCCTCACTCGACGTCTGCGCTTCGAGCACGTGCTGACCGTTCGCTTTGCGTTCGGACTGGTAGCCGCCGCGTGCGCGCTTCCGATCGTCGGCGCTCCAGCGTTTGCGGGCTTCCACGACAGCGTCTGGATCGCGGTGCTCGCGCTCGTGACCGGCCTGTTCGCGCTCGGTCTCTACTACTACGGCCTTCAGCGCACGCCCGCGCTGCTCGCCTCACTCGGCGAGCTGGCGTTCCCGGTCACGACGACGCTGGTCGGGATCTACGTCTTCGACTCGTCGCTGCGCTGGACGCAGTGGGTGGGCGTCGCGCTGACGGTGACGGTGATCAGCCTGCTGCCGGTGAGGCGACGCGAGCTGGTGAGGCTCCCCGCGGGCGAGCCTGCGCTCGCTACCTGACTCTGAACAACCCGCCGAACGAGACCCAGCGGCCGTTGTGGAAGCGCTCGAGGCGCGCCTGGTCGAGCGGGAAGTGATCGGTCGCACTCGTGCGGGCGGCGATCCCCGGCAGCAGGAACGGGTCGTTGTGCACGTTCAGGTGCGTGACCGCCTTCATGATGCTCGTCCGCGTCGGGTTCTTCCCCGCCTTCTTGAGCGCCTCGACGAAGCTGTGCGCGACCGACATTCCGTAGACGTTGTAGACGTCGTTCGGGTGCACGCCCTTGTACTTCTTCATGATCGTGCGGTAGAGCTTGATCCCCGGGTCCTTCTTCCAGCGCGGGTCGGTCGGGTCCTTGAGGAAGACGATCGAGATCGACCCCTCGGTCTGCTTCCTGTTGGTCGCGTTGGTGGCGATGCCCATGATGTTCGAGGCGCTCGCGACCGCGTTGACGTAGACCTTCGGCCGCCAGCCGAGCTTGCGCGCGTAGACGTACGCCTGGATCGCGAACTGCGGCGTCGCGAACAGCATCATCGTGCTGGTGTGGGCGGCCTTCAGCTTCGCGATCTGAGACTGGACGTCGGAGTCGGTGGCGTCGTAGCCCTGCTTGGAGACGATCAGCTTCGCCTTCTTGCCGAGCCCGCGCTTGAGCCCGGTGAGGAGCTCGTTGCCGTAGTCGTCGTTCTGGTAGAGGACGCCGATCTTCGACTTCGGCGCCGTCTTGGCGACATAGCGGCCGTAGATCGTTCCCTTCGGCGACGTAGTTCGGCTGGTAGCCGATCGTCCACGGCCATTGCTTGTAGTCCTTGCCCCAGGTGAGAGCGCCGCTGGCGACGAAGAGCTGCGGGACGCCCATGGCGTTCAGGTACGGGCGCGTCGCCAGGTTCTGCTCGGTGCCGAGGCTGTTGAAGATCGCGAAGACGTGGTCCTGCTCGACCAGCTCGCGTGTCTTGTCGACCGTCTGGCTCGGGTCGTACTGGTCGTCCTTGATCAGGTAGACGATCTTGCGGTGGAAGACGCCGCCGTGGGCGTTGACGTAGCGGAAGTAGGCGGCTGCGCCCTTGCCGACGGTCTGGTAGGCCGAGGCGACCCCGGAGAGCGGGATCGTCCCGCCGATCACGATCTGGGTCGAGGTCACCCCGGGGGTCGACGAGCCCGAGCCAGACGCACCGGTCGCGAGCGCGAGTGCACCAAGTCCAACAGCGGCGAAGTAGATGCCCCTTCCCATGCCCGATCTATGGACGAGTGTACAACCAGGTTGTTAGGGGCCTGAGGAGCCGCTGGACCAGCCCTCCGGCGCCCGTCGGGAGCAGGATCATCACCACGATGATCGCCGCGCCGTAGACGAAATCGGGGACTCCCGGGCGGGTGGAGACGTGCGTCGAGATGGTCGGCAGGTACTCGACGAAGAGCGCGCCGAGAACGAGCCCCCACAGCGAGCCGAGCCCGCCGACGACCGTGCCGACGAGGACCACGATCGAGACGGAGATCGTGAAGCTGAGCGGGTCGACGATCTCGCTCTGGATCACGTAGAGCGCGCCGCCCACCCCCGCGTAGACCCCGCTGAGGGCGAAGGCGACCGTCTTCGTCGCGGCGAGATTGACCCCGCTCGAGGCGGCGGCCACCTCGCTGTCGCGGACCGAGCGGAACGTTCTGCCGGCGCGGCCGCGCACCAGCAGCCAGGCGAGCACGAAACCGACGATCCCGATCGACCAGGTCAGGTAGTAGAGGAAATGGTTCTGGGTCATCGAGTGGCCGAAGATCGTGATCCCGCCGAGACCGGTGACCTGCTTCGGCGCCGACGCGAGGAAGTTCTCCCCGTTCGTGCCGCCGGTCAGGTGGGAGAACTTCTTGATCAGGTCGGGCATCGCGACCGCCAGCGCGAAGGTGGCCAGCGCCAGGTAGAGGCCGGAGAGGCGAAGCGCGGGCAGGCCGACGACGAAGCCGACGACACCGGCGACGACGCCCGCCAGCGGGATCGTCCAGACGTCGCGCCAGTGCTCGTGGACCACGAGCAGGGCGGTCGTGTAGCCGCCGATCGCCATCAGCGCGCCGTGGCCGAGCGAGATCTGGCCCGTGTAGCCGGTGACCAGGTTGAGCCCGATGATCGCGATGAAGAAGGCCCCGGCCTGCGCGAGGTCGCGCGAGTGGAAGTCGCTCACGAAGTGCGGCAGGAGGAGGAACACGGCCAGCCCCGCGACGACCATCGCCACCCAGAGCCCGATTCCGAGCGCGCGTCGCATTAGTGCCCCTTCCAGTGATGCCGCCGAGCCTCTCGGTCGCGAGCACCAAGCCAGAGTTCGCACTTGACCGCAGCAAGGCTGGACAGCCTTGCTAAGGGCAAGGGTGGGCTCTGGCGCCGCGTGATCGCGGGCGAGAGGCCGGCATGTATTGCTGGATGGGGCACTAGACCCTTCGTGCCTCCGCTCGGCCGAACAGGCCGGTGGGCCGAATCAGCAGGACGCCGAGGATCACCGCCAGCGCGACCGGCAGTCGAAGAGCGGTTCCGACCCAGCCGACGTAGGTGCCGACCAGGGTGACGAAGACCCCGAGCAGAAGGCTGCCGACGACCGCTCCGAGCGGGCTCTCGATCCCGCCGAGGACCGCCCCGGCGATGGCGTAGAGCAGTACGGGCTGCATCAGGTTCTGGTCGAAGCTGCCGAGGGCCGGCGCGGTCAGCATTCCGGAGACGGCGCCCAGCCCGGCGGCCAGCCCCCACCCGAGCGCGAGCATCCAGCTGACGCGGATCCCGAGCAGGCGGCTCTCGTCGGGGTTGGCGGCTGCGGCGCGCAGGGCCAGCCCGAGCTTCGTGTAGCGGAACAGGCCCCAGAGCAGGACGACCAGCCCGAGCGAGACGGCGATGTTGCCGAGGTCCTGGATCGAGAAGGCGACGCCCGCCACGTTGATCGGCCTGGTCGAGAACGCGTTCGGGATCGTGCGCCTCTCGGGGCTCCAGAAGATCTTCGACGCCCCGTCGACGACGAAGAGCAGGCCGAGCGTGACGATCACCACGGTCAGCACGGGTGCGGCTTCGACCGGGCGGATCACGACGCGCTCGACCGCGACGCCGCCCGCGAACGAGATCGCGATCGTGAGGAAGAACGCGGCCCAGAACGCGAGGCCGTGGTTCACGAGCGACCAGGCGATGAAGACCGAGAACATCGCCATCTCGCCCTGCGCGAAGTTGATCACGCCGGTCGAGCGGTAGATGAGGACGATCGCGAGCGCCAGCAGCGCCCAGGTGCCGCCCGACGAGAGGCCGATCACGGTCTGCTGCGCGAGCTGCGTCCAGTCGAAGGCGAGGAGCACGGCTAGTACCCGAGGTATGAGCGTCGGACGGACTCGTTGCTGCGCAGCTCGGCGCTCGTGCCCTCGAGCGCGACCCGGCCGGCTTCGAGCAGGTACGCGCGCGAGGAGGCGTTGAGCGCGAGGCTCGCGTTCTGCTCGACGACGAGGACGGTCAGGCCGTCGCGCTCGTTGAGCTCGCCGACGATCCGGAAGATCTCGGCGACGACCTTCGGCGCGAGCCCGAGCGAGGGCTCGTCCAGGAGCACCAGGCGCGGCCGCAGCATCAGCGCCCGCGCGAGGGCGAGCATCTGCTGCTCGCCGCCGCTGAGCGTTCCGGCCCGCTGGTCGCGCCGCTCCTCGAGCCACGGGAAGTGGCCGAGCACGCGCCGCTCGTCCTCACGTACTGCGGCCCGGTCGCGGCGGGTGTAGGCGCCCAGGCGCAGGTTCTCGGCGACGGTCAGCTCGGAGAGGGTGCCGCGCCCCTCGGGCACGTGCGCGATTCCGAGCCGCGCGAGGGACTCGGGCGAGCGCCTGGCGATGCTCCTCCCGGCGAACGCGATCCCGCCGCTGCGCCTCACCGTCCCGGACACGGCCCGCAGGGTGGTCGTCTTGCCGGCGCCGTTCGCGCCGAGGACCGCCACCACCTCACCCTCGGCGACCGTGAGCGAGACGCCGTGCAGGGCCCGGACCTGGCCGTAGCGGGCCTCGACGTCCTCGAGCTCGAGCAACGCGGACTCAGGCATCCACGGTCCCGAGGCGTCGCTTGCGATGCCGAGCATGGAGGCCGTGCCGGCTGTGCCGGCGCGGCGGTGCCAACGCCCGCGGCAAGGAATCGCTCACGTCGGCGTCTCCTCCTCGACCTGGCCGAGGTAGGCCTCGATCACCGCCGGATCGTTCTGCACCTCGGCCGGGGTCCCGCTCGCGATCCGGCGGCCGAAGTCGAGCACGTGCACGCGGTCGGCGATCCCCATCACCAGGCGCATGTGGTGCTCGACCAGCAGGATCGTCAGCTCGAAGTCATGCCGCAGGCGTCGGATCAGCGTGCCGAGCCGCTCGACCTCCTCGTGGTTGAGCCCGCCGGCCGGTTCGTCCAGCAGCAGCAGGCGTGGGCCCGAGGCGAGCGCGCGGGCGAGCTCGACCCGCTTCTGCGCGCCGAACGAGAGCTCGCGCGCCTGCCGGTGGGCGAGGGCGGCGAGGCCGACGTAGCCGAGAATCTCCCGCGCGCGGCGGCCGCGGCGGGCATGCCGGCCCATGAGCACGTGCTCGAGCACCGTCATCGATTCGAACAGCTCCACGTTCTGGAAGGTCCGCGCGATCCCGCGCCGGACGATCCCGTGCGCCGGCGTTCTCAGCAGGCTGCGCCCGTCGAAGGCGATCTCGCCGCTGTCCGGGCGGTAGAGGCGGGTGATCAGGTTGAAGACGGTCGTCTTGCCGGCGCCGTTGGGGCCGATCAGGCCGACGATCTCGCCCTCGTTCACGTCGAGCGAGACGCCGTCGACCGCGACGATCCCTTCGAACCGCCGCGTCAGCTCCTCGACCGCAAGCAGGGCCACGGCGGAGGACTCTACGGCGGTAGGCGCGGTGCGTGTTACCTGGACGTCGAGAGCGCGTCGAGCTCGGCCGGGTCGGTGACCGGCTTCTGGCACGCGAAGCGCTCGCAGACGTAGACGGCCGGCTTTCCTTCAACGGGCCCCTTGCCCTCGAGCAGCGGGACGCCCTCGGCCGGGCCGAAGGCGACGACCGCGTTCGGGTCGAACGGCTCCAGCGCGGCGCGGGCAACCTCGCTCGACGGTGGGCCGGCGATCGCGATCTCGCGAGGCGTCGAGAGGTAGAGGTCGAGCGCGTTCAGCGCCCAGGCGAGCTCGGTCGGAGCCCGGCCGAGGCTCGGGCCGAGGAGCCTGAGCACGCCCACCGCGCGCCGCTCCAGCTCGTCGTCGCCGTAGATCCGCCCCAGCCGAAGCAGGACGTAGGCGAGCATCGAGTTCCCCGACGGGACCGGATGGTCGATCAGCTCCTTCTTGCGCGCAACGAGCTGCTCGCCACCCGCCGGCGCGAGGAAGAAGCCGCCCTGCTCGTCGTCGCCGAACAGCTCGACCGCGAGCAGCGCGAGCCGCCGCGACTCCTCGAGCCAGCGGAGCTCGCCGGTCGCGACGTGTAGCTCGTAGAGGCCGTGCGCGACGTTGGCATAGTCGTCGAGGAATCCCGCACCGCCTGAACGGCCGGCGCGGCGGCTCCGGTGCAGGCGGCCCTCGGACGAGAGCGGCCCGAGCAGGAACTCGGCCAGCGCGCGGCCCTCTTCGACCCAGTCGGCCCGGTCGAGCCGGCGGCCCGCCTCGGCCAGCGCCGCGAGCATCAGGCCGTTCCAGGAGGCGATGGCCTTGTCGTCGAGGCCCGGCTGCGGCCGCCGCGAGCGGATCTCGAGCAGACGAGCCCGCGTCTCCTCGTCGAGCTCGCCGCGCAGGACGAAGCGGCCGTCCTCGAACGGCTCGAGCAGCTCCTTCGGCGCGCCCTCGCCCGGCGCCCAGGTGTAGGTCAGGCCTTCGACGCCGTCGGTGTCGGCGTCCTGCGAGGACGCGAAGCCTCCGTCCGGGAGCCGCAGGTCGCGCAGCGCGTACTCGACCGTGCGCTCGGCCACGTCGCGAAACCGCGGCTCACCGGTGACGAGCCAGCCGTGCAGGTAGGCCGGGACGAGCAGCGCGTTGTCGTAGAGCATCTTCTCGAAGTGCGGCACGAGCCAGCGGTCGTCCACCGAGTAGCGGTGGAAGCCGCCGCCGACCAGGTCGTACATGCCGCCCGCCGCCATCGCGTCGAGCGTGCGGACGGCGAGCTCCGGCTCCCCGCGGCGGAGGAGCAGTTCCAGGGCCGAGGCCGGCGGGAACTTGGGCGCGCGGCCGAAGCCGCCCCACTCCGGGTCCGCGAGCTCCTCCAGCCGGCGCACGGCGTCGAAGAGGAGCGACTCCGTCAGCGGCTCCCCCGACGGCGCCGACGAGGCCGCCTGCTCGAGCGCGTCGACCAGGACCTGGGCGCGCCGCGCCACGTCATCGCGCCGCTCGCGGTAGAGGTCGGACACCGAGACGAGCACCTGCCGGAACGCCGGCAGCCCGTGCCGCGGCTCCGGCGGGAAGTAGGTACCGCCGAGGAACGGCTCCCCTTCGGGCGTCAGGAAGACGGTCAGCGGCCAGCCGCCGTGGCCGGTCATCGCCACGACCGCGTCCATGTAGATCCCGTCCACGTCGGGGCGCTCCTCGCGGTCGACCTTGACGCAGACGAAGCGCTCGTTCATCAGCGCCGCCGTCTCCTCGTCCTCGAACGACTCGTGCGCCATCACGTGACACCAGTGGCAGGCCGCATAGCCGATCGAGAGCAGAATCGGCTTCTCCTGTTCACGCGCGCGCGCGAGGGCCTCCTCGCCCCACGGGAGCCAGTCGACCGGGTTCTCCGCGTGCTGCAGGAGATAGGGGCTCGTCTCGCCCGCGAGGCGGTTCACCTTTGTACGGTAACCGTGTGACTCTCCCCGGCGGCACCGTCACGTTCCTCTTCACCGACGTCGAGGGCTCGACACGGTTGCTGCAGGAGCTCGGCGACGACTACGGGCAGGTAGTCGCCGACCACCGGCGCCTGCTGCGCGGGATCTTCCAGGCGGCCGGCGGAAGCGAGGTCGACACGCAGGGCGACGCGTTCTTCTATTCGTTCCCTCGCGCGCGCGACGCCGTCCGCGCCGCGGTGGAGGGTCAGCGCGGGCTGGCCTCGCACGAGTGGCCGCGCGGCGTCGACGTACGCGTGCGGATGGGCCTGCACACCGGCGAGCCGACCGTCGGCGAGGAGGGCTACGTCGGCCTCGACGTCGTCCGGGCCGCACGGATCTGCTCGGCCGGCCACGGCGGCCAGATCCTCGTCTCCGAGACGACGCGGGCGCTGCTCGGCAACCACCTCCCCGACGGCGTGACCGTCCGCGACCTCGGGCGGCAGCATCTGAAGGACGTCCAGTACGAGCACGTCTACGAGCTCTCGTTGGCGGAGTCCGGCGAGCCGTTCCCGCCGCTGAAGGAGCACGACGGCGACGCCGGGATGGAGAAGCGGTTCGAGGACCGCATCAACCGCTACGTCGAGGAGCAACTCGAGTCTGCACTGGCCGGCCCGGGCTCCTCGGCTCGCTTCGCAGCCGGCGGCCTACTGACCCTCGTGCTGCTCGTCGCGGCCGTCGTGGCGATCGTGCTCCTCGTGAAGCTCGTCCTCTAGGCTGCCTCGAATGCTCTCGCTGAAGACCGACAGGTTGCTACTGCGCCCGCCCGTCCCCGAGGACGCGGAGGCGCTGGCACCGATGTACGCCGACCCGGAGGTGATGCGCTACCTGGGCGACGGGCGCACCCTCACGCCGGAGCAGACGGCGCGCTCGGTGCAGCGCATGATCGAAGGCTGGGAGGCCGACGGGTTCGGGCTCTTCACCACCGTGCGCAAGGAGGACGAGGCCGTGATCGGGCGCGTGGGCCTGATCGTCTGGAACCCGGAGACCTGGCAGACGACCCGCGCCGACGCCGACGGGCCGACCGAGCTCGAGGTCGGCTACACGATCGGCCGGCCGTTCTGGGGCCTCGGCTACGCGACCGAGGCGGCAGGCGCTGCACGCGACTACGCGCTCGGCAAGCTCGGGGCGAGGAGGCTGATCGCGCTGATCATCCACGGCAACGACGCGTCGGCGAACGTGGCGCGCAAGCTCGGCTTCGAGCACGAGCGGGACATCATGTTCGGCCGTCGCGACGCGGGCCTGTTCGCGCTCGAGGCATGAGCGAGCCGAGCGAGCTCCTGCGCCGGACCGCCGAGCTCGCCGCGGGGTACGTCGAGAGCCTCGGCGAGCGGCCGGTCTTCCCGCGGGTAGACCCCGATGAGCTGCGCGCAGCGCTCGGCGGGCCGCTGCCGGAGGAGCCGGTCCCCGCCGAAGAAGTCGTCGAGGAGCTGGCTGCCGCCGCGGAGCCCGGGCTGGTCGCGATGGGCAGCGGGCGCTACTTCGGCTTCGTGATCGGCGGCGCCCTGCCGGCCGCGCTCGCCGCCGACTGGCTCACGACCGCCTGGGACCAGAACGCAGGCCTCTACGTCGGCGGCCCGTCGGCCTCCGTGGTCGAGCAGGTGACGCGCGAATGGCTCGTCGAGCTCCTCGGGCTGCCCGCCGGGTCGTCGATCGGCTTCGTGACGGGGACGCAGATGGCCCACGTGACAGGGCTCGCCGCCGCGCGCTGGCACGTGCTCGACGCCGTCGGCTGGGACGTCGGCACGAAGGGCCTCACGGGTGCGCCTCCCGTCCAGGTGCTGGCCGGCGAGAAGCGGCACGTGACCGTCGACCGCGCGCTGCGGCTCCTCGGGCTCGGCACGCCCACCGTCGTCGCGGCGGACTCTCAGGGACGGCTCGTCCCGGAAGCGCTGCGCGATGCGCTGGGCGACGGACCGACGATCGTCTGCGCGCAGGCGGGCGAGGTGAACACCGGCGCCTTCGACCCGCTGCCGGAGATCGCGGACCTTGCCGGGCAGGCCGGCGCCTGGCTGCACGTCGACGGCGCCTTCGGGATCTGGGCCGCGGTCTCGCCGCGCCTGCGCCACCTCGTCGCCGGCCTGGAGCGCGCCGACTCCTGGACGACCGACGCGCACAAGTGGCTGAACGTGCCCTACGACTCGGGGATCGTCTTCTGCCGGCACCCGGAGTCGCACCGGGCAGCGATGGCGATCTCGGCGTCGTACCTCATCCAGGACGTGGGCGCGCGACAGGTGCGCGACCAGATGGACTGGGGGCCGGAGTTCTCGCGCCGCGCCCGCGGGTTCGCCGTCTACGCCGCACTGCGGTCGCTCGGGCGCCGTGGGGTGCAGGAGCTGGTCGAGCGCTGCTGCGACGGCGCCACCCGCTTCGCCGCGGCGATCGCAGAGCTCGACGGCGTCGAGGTGCTGAACGACGTCGTCCTCAACCAGGTGCTCTTCCGCTTCGACTCCGACGAGCGGACCGACGAGGTCCTCCGGCTGGTGCAGGAGGACGGCCGCGTCTGGATGAGCGGCACGACCTGGGACGGGCGCAAGGCGATCCGGCTCTCGGTCTCGAACTGGCAGACCGGCGACGAGGAGATCGACCTCGCAGTCTCCGCATTTGGTCAGGTCGCGGGCCAGGTGCCCGCGCGGTAGAGCTGGCCCTCGAGCCGGCGCCCGAGCACGCCTTCCAGCCAGGTCGAGGTCGCGATCAGCGCGTCGAGGTCGACGCCCGTCTCGATCCCCTCGCCCTCGAGCAGGTAGACGAGGTCCTCGGTCGCGACGTTGCCTGTCGCGCGGGGCGCGTACGGGCAGCCGCCGAGGCCGCCGACCGAGGCGTCGAGCACCGACGCCCCCGCCTCGAGCGCCGCAAGCGCGTTCGCGTAGCCGGTGTTGCGCGTGTTGTGCCCGTGGAAGCCGGCCGCGCCGGTGCGGGAGACGAGCTCGCGTACCTCGTGCGGCACGGCGACGCCGATCGTGTCGGCGAGGACGACCTCCGCGCCCTCGAACCGGCCGGCGAGCTCCGCAACGCGGCCCGGATCGACGCGGCCCTCGAACGGGCAGCCGAAGGCGACGCTGATCGTCACCGTCGCCGGCACCGAGGCCGCGGCGAGAATCCGCTCGACCCGCTCGATCGCCTCGTCCAGCGACGCGTTCGCGTTGCGCTCGTTGAACGCCTCGGTCGCGCCGAGAGTCGCGTTGACGCGGTCGAGCCCGGCGGCGGCGAACCGCTCGTAGCCCTGCTCGTTGAGGACGAGGCCCGAATAGTCGGTACCTCGACGCGATAGCGGCTCGATCCCGGCGACGACCTCCTCGGCCCGAGCCATCTGCGGCACGCGGTCGTCGCGCACGAAGCTGACCGCCTCGACCCGCGGCAACCCCGCCGCAGCGAGCCGGTTGACGAGGTCGGCCCGCGTGGCCGGCTCCAGCACCTCGCTCTCGTTCTGGAGCCCGTCGCGCGGGCCGACGTCGCAGAGCGTCAGCGGCATCAGCGGCCCAGGCCGTGCGAATCGATGCGCTCGGCGTGGATGCGTGCCGTGATGCGCTGCTCGCCCTGGGCGTGCGAGAACGTTCCCTCGCCGAGGTACTTCCGGTGGAGCCGGTCGATGTGCTCCTTCGCGCCCTCGGTCGTGAGCTCCACCGTCCCGCTCACGGCCAGCCAGCGGTGCACGTCCTCCGGGTCGAGCACGAGCATCGAAACGCGCGGGTCCCGGCGCAGGTAGCGCTCCTTCGCGCGGCCGATGGCGGTGTTGAACAGGATGCCCTCGTCGTCCACGTCGACCCAGACCACGGTCGAGTGCGGGGATCCGTCGGGGCGGAGCGTCGTGACCGTGGCCACGTTCGGCTCGGCCAGGAACTCGCGCTCCGGAGGGGTCAGCGTCGCGTCTCGAATGGCCCCGATAGGCTAGTGGCTCGATGGGAGTCGCCGTCCTCGTCGGTACCCAGAAAGGGCTTTTCGTCCTCACGAGCGACGAAACCCGCCGCGAGTGGTCGGTCGAGGGACCGCATCTCACCGGCTGGGAGGTCTTCCATGCGATGCGCGACCCGCGCACGGGGACGCTGCACGCGGCGACGAACCACGCGGTCTACGGCGCGACGACGCACCGCTCGGGCGACCTCGGCCAGACCTGGGAGCGCGCCGGGGAGATCGGGCTGCCCGAGGAGAGCGGCCTCAAGTGGGAGAAGTCCTGGCACGTCGAGCCCGGCCACCCCGACGAGCCCGAGACGCTCTGGCTGGGCGGCACGCCTGCGGCGCTCTTCCGCAGCGGCGACGGCGGCGCGACCTGGCAGCCCGTGCAGTCGCTGCTCGACCACCCGACCCGCGAGAAATGGAACCCCGGCGCGGGCGGGCTCTGCTGCCACTCGATCCAGATGGATCCTTCCGACCCGCAGCGCGTCTACATCGCGATCTCGGCGGCCGGCGCCTTCCGCAGCGACGACGGCGGCGAGACCTGGGAGCCGAAGAACCAGGGCGTCGCGGCCGACTTCTTCCCGGACAACCCGTTCCCGGAGGTCGGCCAGTGCGTCCACAAGCTGCTCCTCCACCCCGCGAAGCCCGAGCGGCTCTGGCAGCAGAACCACTGCGGCGTCTACCGCTCCGACGACCGCGGCGACAGCTGGGAACGGCTGGAGGGCAACGGCCTTCCGTCCGGCTTCGGCTTCCCGATCGCGCTCGACCCGGCCGACCCCGACGCGGCCTGGGTCGTTCCGGAGGAGGGCGCCGAGAACCGGGTGACGCCGAACGGGCGCCTCGGGATCTACCGCACCCGCGACGCCGGCGCCTCGTGGGACCTGCTGACCGACGGGCTGCCGCAGCAGGCCTGGGCCTCGATCAAGCGCGAGGGGATGAGCTTCGACGGGCTCGACCCGGTCGGCATCTACCTCGGCGTGCAGAGCGGCTCGGTCTTCGTCTCGCCCGACGCGGGCGACTCGTGGGTCGAGGCGGCGAGCTTCCTGCCGACGATTCTCTCGGTCGAAGCCTGCGAATGGCGATAGTCCTCCTGCCCTCGCTGCTCGCGCGCGAGGCCGGGGGCGAGGGGCGCTTCGAGACGGACGCGGCGACGGTGCGCGAGGCGCTGCAGGGCCTGCCGATCCGCGACCTGCTCTTCGACGAGCGCGGAACGCTGCGGCCGCTCGTGAACGTCTACGTCGACCGGACGCCGGTCGACGACCTCGGCTCGCCGCTGGAGCCGTCCGCCGAGATCCGCCTGGTCGCCGCCGTCGCCGGCGGCTAGCCGGCTAGCCGATCGCGACCATCCGCTCGATGGCGCCGCGCGCGCGTTCGGCGATCTCCGGCTCGACCGTCACCTCGTACTTCCAGTCGCGGAGCGAGTCGCGCAGCTTCTCGAGCGTGATCATCTTCATGTACTTGCAGATCGCCTTCTCGGACACGGCCTCGAAGCGCTTGCCCGGCGCCTCCTTGTTCAGCCGGTGGAGAATGCCGGTCTCGGTCGCGACGAGGAAGCGGCTCTTCGGCGATTCCTTTGCAAAGTTGATCATCCCCTCGGTCGAGAGGATGTGCGTCCGCCCGTTGGCGAACGCCATGCACTGGCTGGCGCAGCCGCACTCGGGATGGACGAGCAGCTCCGCGTCGGGCGCGTCGCGCTGCCAGCGCTCGATGTCCTCGGGGCGGATGCCGGCGTGGACGTGGCACTCGCCGAGCCAGATCGTGAGCTTGCGCCCGGTGACCCGCTCGAGCCAGATCCCGAGAAACATGTCCGGAAGGAACAGGATCTCGCGGTCGGCAGGGATCGCCTCGATGACCGCCTTCGCGTTGCCGGACGTGCAGCAGTAGTCGCTCTCGGCCTTGACCTCTGCCGTCGTGTTCACGTAGGAGACGACGACCGCCCCAGGGTGCTGCCGCTTCCAGTCGCGCAGCTGCTCCGCCGTGATCGACGCGGCGAGCGAGCAGCCGGCGTCGAGGTCGGGGATCAGCACCGTCTTCTCCGGCGAGAGGATCTTCGCGGTCTCGGCCATGAAATGGACGCCGCAGAAGACGATCGTCCCGGCGTCGGCGGCGGCTGCCTGGCGGGAGAGGCCCAGCGAGTCGCCGACGAAGTCGGCCACGTCCTGCACCTCGGGCACCTGGTAGTTGTGGGCGAGGATCACGGCCTCGCGCTCGCGCGCCAGCGCCCTCACCTCGTCGTGCAGGGTCGAGATTGCGGCCGTGCTCATAGGATTTCCATCGAGACGTCGAGGGCGCGTGCTGAGTGCGTCAGCGCTCCGATCGAGATGAAGTCGACGCCGGTCTCGGCCACTGCCCTCACGTTGTCGAGCGTGATCCCGCCGGAGGCCTCGAGCTTCGCGCGGCCGGAGGCGACCGCGACCGCCTCCTCGAGCCGGGGCGGAGCCATGTTGTCGAGCAGGATCCAACCGGCACCCGCGCCGAGCGCTTCCCGCACCTGCTCGAGGGACTCGCACTCGACCTCGACCTCCGCACCGCTGCTTTTCGCCAGCTCGACCGCCCTGCCGAGCGACTCCGCGAGGCGGAGGTGGTTGTCCTTGATGAGGACGCCGTCGTCGAGCCCCAGTCGGTGGTTCGTGCCACCCCCGCAGCGGACCGCGTACTTCTCCAGCCTGCGCAGTCCCGGGGTCGTCTTGCGCGTATCGAGGATGGTTACGCCGGTGCCGTCGACGGCGTCCACGTAGCGGCGCGTCGAGGGTCGCGATCCCGGAGAGGCGGCCGAGCAGGTTCAACGCCAGCCGCTCGCCGCCGAGGAGCGCGCGGGCGTCGCCCTCGAGTCGCGCGACCTCGCCCTGGATCTCGACGCCGTCCGCCGCAACCGACTCGAACGCGACCTCCGGGTCGATTGCTTCGAAGACGGCTCTGACCGGCTCGAGCCCGCAGACGACGCCGCGCTCCTTGAGCAGGATCACGGCTCTCGCCTTGGCGCCCTGCGGGACGACCGCCTCGCTGGTCAGGTCGCCGGCGCCGAGGTCTTCGGCGATCCAGGCCCTGACGTCGACGGCCGTCACCTCCATGGTTCGAAGACGGGCTCCCGCCCCGGTCGCAGGACGGTGTGCAGTCCGCCGAACGCGGGCTCCTGGTGCGGGAAATCGGCGCGGAAGTGGCCGCCGCGGCTCTCCCGTCGCGCGAGCGCGCTCCGCGCGACGAGACGTGCGACCGGATGCGCCGACCGCGCGAGCGGCTCGAGCCCGGCCCCGTCGCGGACAAGGCCTGCGTCGCGCCACATCGCTGTGCGCAGCTGAGGCGTGACCGGTGGGAAGCTCGGGACCACCGCCGGCGCCGGATCGAGCACCGGCGGGAGCGCCGGCTCGGCGACGGCCGCGAGCGCGGCGCGCCGGCCGAAGACGAGACACTCCAGCATCGAGTTCGAGGCGAGCCGGTTCGCGCCGTGGACGCCCGTGCAGGCGCACTCCCCCGCGGCATACAGGCCGGGCACCTCGGTCCGCCCCTCGAGGTCGGTGACGATCCCGCCCATCGTGTAGTGGGCGGCGGGCTCGACCGGCACGGGCTCGTCCTCGGGCCGGTAGCCGGCCTCGGCAAGCCGGTGCATGAGGCTCGGGAAGCGGGAACGGTCGACCGGGCGGAGGTCGAGCAGGGCGGTGCCACGCTCGCCGATCGCGCGCGCGACCACGTCGCGGGGCGCCAGCTCGTCCGTGAAGCGCTCGCCACCGTCGTCAAGGAGCAGCGCGCCGGCGCCTCGCAGCGCCTCGCTCAGGAGCAGGCTCGAACCGGCGAGCGCCGTCGGGTGAAACTGGACGAACTCGAGGTCGGCGACTCCGGCTCCGGCCCGGTACGCCATCGCAAGCCCGTCGCCGACGGCCCCGCGCGGGTTCGTCGTCCGCGACCACAGCGCAGCCGCGCCTCCGGCGGCAAGCAGCACCGCACGGGCCTGGATCGCCCGCCGATTGGTGACGATGCCGGCGCAGCGGCCATCGGAGAGCCAGAGCTCGAGGGCCTGTTCCCCTTCGCTGATCTCGATCCGCGACTCGGCCCGGACGGCGTCGGCCAGGGCTCGCGCGATCCGCTGCCCGGTCGCCGCGCCGTCGACGCTGAACACGCGGGGGCGGGAGTGGCCGCCTTCCAGCCCGAGCTCGTCGTCGAACTCGACGCCGAGCTCGACGAGGTCGGCGATCCGCGCGGGAGCCCCCTCGGTGAGCACCTCGACGGCGCTCGTGCGGGAGAGCCCGCGGCCCGCCCGGACCGTGTCCTCGGCATGGAGCGCCGGGCTGTCGCCCGGGCGGGTCGCCGCCGCCACGCCGCCCTGGGCGAGGTAACTCGACGACACGCCGACCGGAGCCTTGGAGAGCACGATCACGCGGCCGTGCCTCGCGGCGGCGAGCGCCCCGAAGAGTCCGGCGATCCCGCTGCCGACGACGATCAGGTCGTAGGTCTGTTCAGTCTCCGTCGTCATTTCGGCTAGGTTATCGACTGTGAGTCGAAAACCTCGCCCCGAGTCTACCAGGGAACGCCCCGCCCACGCCACGCTTGCGGTCGTGCTGCAGGTGCGGGCGGGCAGGTTGCAGGTGCTGCTCTGGCAGCGGGCGCGCGAGCCGTTCCTCGGCGCGTGGTCTCTGCCGGGCGGCTACCTCGATCCCGGCGAGACGTTGGAAGCGTCGATTCGGAGGCACCTCGCCGTCAAGGTGGACGTGCGGGAGCTCGCCCACCTGGAGCAGCTCGAGACGCTGAGCGACCCGGCGCGGAACCCTTTGGAGTGGGAGCTCGCGACCGGCTACCTCGGCCTCGTCCCGGCGGACGTCGACCCGGCGGTGCCGGAGGACACGCGCTGGCACCCGGTCTCGCGCCCGCCGGAGCTCGCGTTCGACCATCGCGCGATCGTGCTTGCCGGCCGCGACCGGCTGCGGGCGAAGCTCTCGTACACGAACATCGGCTTCGCGCTCGCGCCGCCGGAGTTCAGCATCTCCGAGCTGCGCGAGCTCTACGCGGCCGCCCTCGGGCACGAGGTCTCGGCGACGAACCTGCAGCGCGTGCTTCTGCGCCGCGGGGTGCTCGAGTCGACGGGTGTGCGGCGCGAGCCGGGCCGCGCGGGCGGCCGGCCGGCGGCGCTCTACCGCTTCCGCTCGCGGCGACTCGAGATCACCGACCAGTTCGCGGTGCTGAGACCCCCCGCCTGAGGGATGCCCACGGCGGCTGCCCCGCCTATGGTCACGGGATCAGGGGATTGGGAAAGGAGGAAGGGGTCGTGCGTCGCTCTCTCTACGGTGGCTTGGCGGTCATCGCAGGCGTTGTCCTGGCGTTCGTGGCCGTGATGCTGACGGTCGCCATGAACAACTGAGCCGGGCCTCAGGATGAAACGTCACACTTTCGGCACGTTTTGCCCTTGACGAAAACGGGTGTCGGACACCGCTTTTGGCACGTCGGGGACATGTCGGCGTAGAGTTCGCCCGTGCCCGAAATGAAGAGCTTCAGCGCCGAGGAGGCCCGCCGGGTCGGCGAGCAGATCGGGATCGACTGGGCGACGGCGCCGTTCGACGTCGAGCAGTTCCGGGCCGGGATGGACGTCGAGCTCGAGCACGGCCTGCACGACCCGGCTACCAACGTCACGGGCGACGACGAGATCGTCACCGGCAAGATCGCGCTCGCGCACCTGAACGAGTTCCCGGACTACTACACCCGGCTCGAGCGCATGGAGGAAGAGGCCAAGCGCGACCACGGCCTGGCGTGACCCGCCTCAGCCGGTGACGATCGCCGGCACCCGCTGCACCGCGTTGTTCGCGTAGCCGCCCAGGTTCCAGGCCGGCTCGAGCGGCTGCTCGTTCCCGGCCTCGTCGCGCGCCCGTGAGCCCAACAGCCACGAGCCGGGCTCGGCCTGCCAGCGGTAGCTCCAGCCGCGCCAGGCCCAGCGCCCGTCCTCGGGCTCGAGCTCGGCGGCCGCCCACGACGAGCCGCCGTCGGCACTGACCTCGACCGACGCGACCGGCGCGAGTCCCGACCAGGCGCGGCCCTGCACCACGACCTCCCCGGCCGGCACGAGCCGCTCACGCGTCAGGAACTCCGGGATCCCCGGCGGCACCAGCAGCGAGCGGGGCAGCATCCGCGAGAGCGGCTCGCCCTCCTCGTCCTCGGTCTGCCGCACGCGGTACGACCACGACTGCTGGTAGCCGGAGAACGGCTCGCGCAGCATTTCGATCTCCGCGAGCCACTTCACGTTGGTCATCCCGTACCAGCCCGGCACGACCAGCCGCAACGGAAAGCCGTGCTGCGGGGGCAGCGGCGCGCCGTTCATCTCGTAGGCGAGCAGCACCTCGTCGCGCAGCGCCTCCTCGACCGGCAGCGAACGCTGGAACGCCTGCTCGTCGCCGCCCTCGGCGCCCCGGTCGACCCCGGTGAAGAGGATCTCGACCACGCCCTCCCCCACGCCGGCGTCCTCGAGCAGCGGCCGGAGTGGCGTCCCGGCCCAGCGCGCGGTGCCGACCGCCTCCAGCAGCCACGGCTGGCTGACCGGCCGCGGGTCGAGGCGAGCCCGCCCGTTGCCCGCGCACTCCATCGTCACGGCCAGCTCCACCCGCGGACGCGCGCGCAGCTCGTCGAGACCGAGCGAGAGCTCCCGCTCGCCGCGCACCCGCAGGCTCCAGCTGCCGGCGTCAACCTCCGGCACGTCGTAGTGGGTCAGCAGGTAGTGGAGCCCGACCGGCGTGACCGGATAGCGCAGCGCCTCGAGCGGCATCCCGTGGTTGCGGGTCGCGAGCTGCAGCTCTTCGAGGCTGATTCCCTCTGCCACGAGCTCAGCCTAGATGAGCCGGACGGCCCATTGACAGGTGCCGCCCGGTCCCGGGGTTCATGTTCTCGTGGCCGCTGCCTTTCTCTTCTCCAGCAGCAGCGCCATCGTCGGGCAGGCGTCGACCGCGCGCTGGGCGTGCTGCACGAGCTCCGGCGTGAGCGGAGTCTCGTCCACGATCGGGTAGCCCCAGTCGTCCAGGGAGATGCGCTCGGGCAGGAGCTCCGCGCAGAGCCCACTGCCGTCGCAAGCGACCGGGTTGACGCGGACGACCCGCGTCATCGGCGCCTCCCCGGGGTCGGCATGAACTCGCCTCGGCCGCCGCTGCAGCGGCCCTTCAGGTGGAGCTCGACCTCGTCCGCGAAGACCTCGAGCGAGCTCTCGACGAAGCGGACGGCGCCGTCCGGATGGCGACACGCTCCGCGGCCGCGAACCTGCTGCAGCCAGCGGAGCGCCTGGGGACGGGTGTCGCCCGTGCCGCCGGCCAGACTCTCGAGCGCGCCGGCGAGGGCAGCCAGGCCGTTGACGCACGGGCCGCACTGGCCCGCGCTCTCGTCGGCGAGATAGCGGGCGACGCGGGCAGCCTGGTCGAGGCCGCAGGCGGCCTGCGGGAGGACGACGACCGCGCCGGCGCCGAGTGCCGCGCCCGCGGCCGCGAGCTCGGAGTCGAGCAGCGACAGGCTCCGTGCTGCGAACGGCTCGACCCAGCTGCCGAAATAGCCGCCGACGAGCACCGCGCCGGGCTCTCCGCGAACACCGCCGGCCTGGGCCAGGAGCGTCCGGATCGGCGTCCCGAGCGCCGCCTCGTAGACACCCGGCCGCGTCACGGCGCCGGAGACGGTGAACAGCGCCGAGCCGGGCTCGCTCTCGGTTCCGATCGCGCGGAACCAGTCGGGACCTAGCCGGCCGATGAGCGCCAGGTGCGCGAGCGTCTCGACGTTCTGGACCAGCGTCGGCGCCCCGCGAACGCCCCGCTCGAAGGGCCGCGGCGGCGTGAACGCAGGCACAGCGGGGCCGCCGTTCAGGAGGCTGACCAGCGCAGTCTCCTCGCCGCTGACGAACCCCGGCGGCACGACGACGAGCTGCAGCCTCAGGCCCTTGTCCACGCGGCGGGCCTGCCGCTCGTCGATGGCGTGCGAGACGGCGTCGAGCGCGTCGTGGGCATTGCGGTCGACCGCCAGGAAGGCGTCGCGCGCGCCGACCGCGGCCGCGGCCAGCGCGATGCCGTCGAGCACGAGGTGCGGCGCGCGGCGGAGCAGTGCCTTGTCCTTGAAGCTGACGGGCTCGCCTTCGGCGCCGTTTGCCAGCACCACCGGGCGACGCCGGGCGGACGCGACCGCCGCCAGCTTCAGGCCGGTCGGGAAGGAGCCGCCGCCGCGCCCGCGCAGGCCGCTCGCGGTGACGAGGTCGATCAGGAGCCCGGGCGAGGGCTGGCCGCCGTGGACGGCGTGGTGCTGATCGAGCCCGAGCGGCGAGCCGTCCCGCGGCAGCCCCGCGAACAGGCGCGGCACGCCGCTGTCCTCGGCCGGCCACGATGCAGCGCTCACGTCGCGACCTCTAACTCCGGCGCACCCGGTTGGCTGCGCAGACGGCCGAGCCAGCGAAGCCGGCTCGGCCTGAAGGCGACATCGCAAGCGACGTCGCTCATGTCACGTGGAGCGAGCCGCTCAGCGTGCGGCTCGACGGGTCGAGGTTGAGGACGATCTCCAGCCCGAGGGCGCTGCCGGAGGCGTTGTGCACCGACGCCTGGAGGCGCGAGCCTTCCAGAGAGACGATCTGCCCCGAGTAGGCCTGCGGCGCGCCCCGCGGCCCGAAGTTGACGCTGCTGCCCGTCATCTGGATGCCGCCCTGCTCGAGCGGGACGCCGCGCAGCGTCACCTGGAGGATTCCCTTCGCGCCGCTGTCCGCGGCCGCGTTCAAGCCGACCGTCACCAGGCCGTCGGAGCCTGAGCCCGACTCCGAGAAGCGGCCGCTGAGCGAGGCGTCGAAGGGCGCGGAGGGCAACGAGCCGGTCGCTCCGACCGTCACGACCTTCGTCACCGATGCCGAACGGACGGACGCGGCGAGCAGGTTCGTGGGCGTCCCCGCGCGCCAGGCCCACCCGTGCGCGAGCGGGCCGGAGGCGGCCCAGATGCCGATAATGGCGGGCAGGGCCAGCGCGGCGACGCCTCCGGTGATCCGGATCGATCCGGGGGCCGAGCCGGCCTCGAGCACGCGCCAGAGCACGGCGAGGACGACCGCCAGCACCGCCGCCAGCGCGAGGAGGCCGAACCAGCCCGTGCGAGTGTCGCTGCCGGTCCCGAGCGCATGCACCAGCGCGACCGGCCAGGAGGCGTACGCGAGCCAGTGGACGATCCGCCACGTCCGGTAGCCGAGCCGCGCCCGCAGCAGGCTGGTCGCGATGATCGCCAGGAGCAGGTCGAAGGCGAGCGCGCCGAAGCCGAGCCAGAGCGGCCGGTAGCGCGAGGCGAACGGGATCACGGCGTCGCGCAGGACGATCGGCGCGTAGCCGTCCAGGATCGTTGTCAGCACATGGACGCAGACGAACGCCAGAGCGAGCAGCGTCACGTTGCGGTGCAGCCCGGAGACGACGAACCGCGGCCAGCGCGGCGCCGCCCAGCGCGTCGAGGTGAGCACCCCGAGCACGACACCGGACGTGAGCAGCAGGAGCGCGACGACGCCGCTGCCGCGGGTGAGGTACCAGTACGCGGTCGGCCCGCTCGCAGCGAGAAGGCTCAAGCGGCGTCCTCCGGCCAGCCGCCGACGTAGGTCACATCGCCGGCCCCGCGGACGAGCCTCGCGGGGAGCCCGCGCGCTGCGAGCCAGGCGGGGGCCTCCTCGCCGAGCACGACGGCGGCCGTGCTGGCGACGTTGGCGTCGAGACAGCTCGAGCCGGCGACCGTGACCGTGCGCCACGGGGTCTCGGCCGGCCGGCCGGTTCTCGGGTCGACGATGTGATGGAGGGCAACCTCGCCGGCGAGCCAGCGGCGCACGGTCGTCCCGGAGGTCGCGAGGCCGCCGGCCGTAAGCGCGACCGTCGGCCCCGGCTCCTCGGGATCGGCAGCGTGGTCGTCCGCGACGCGAATCGGCCAGCCGCCGTCCGGGACCGGCCCGTCGACCGCCACGTCGCCGCCGAGGCCGACGAGCACGCCGGTGCCGGAGACCCGCGCAGCGGAGCGCGCGATCCGGTCGGCGGCGAGCGCCTTGGCCGTCGCGCCGAGATCGAGCTCGACGTCCCTCGCCAGAGCGACGGTCCGCCTCGCGGGGTCGAGCTCGAGCTGCTTCCAGCCGGGAACCGGCGCGAACGACGGGCGGAACGTGCTTCCGTCGCGAAGCTTCACCGTTGCGAAGCGCCGGTCGTAGCCGGCCAGCCGCAGCGTCCGGCCGACGGTCGGGTCGACGAGCCCGCCGGTCTCCTCGGCTGCGGCCAGGGCGACCTGAATCGCCTCGAACAGCAGCGGGCTGACGGCGACCGGGCCGCGGCCGGCGGCAGCGTTGAGCCGGACGAGCTCGGAATCCTCGCGGAAGCGGCTACACGCCTCGTCGAGCGCCGAGAGCTCCCGCTCGAGCTCCTCGTGCGCGGCAGGCAGGCCTTCGGCCTCGGCCACGCAGAGCAGCGCGGTCGTGCCCAGTGCCGGGAACGTGACGGACGCGAGCTCGGCGATCACGTGCCGCCCGTCGTCGCGACCGGTGCGACGCTGGTCGTCACGGGCGGAGGCGTCGCGGTGGTCGTCGGAACTGCGTCGTCCGAGGTGGTCGCCGGCGCCGTCGTCGCCGCCTGAGTCGTCGTCCGGACGGTGCGCGTCGTCGTGCGCACCGCGACCGAACGCGACTTGTGCCCCGGCGCCGAGTGGGCCGCGAGGCCGGCGAAGGCGCCGGCGAGCGCAGTGGCGCCGAAGACCACGAAGCGGGTCGCGCGCCGCAGGCGCGCAACACCGGCGTCGCGCGCGCGGGCTGAAGGCTCATGCCGCTGCATGCCGACAGCCTGCCCCCGGCAGATGAAAACCGTATGAAACGCGCCTGAACCGCTCCTAAGAACTGCGCGCCACTGCGATCCAGACGTCCGCGCCGCCCTCGGCGCGGTTTTCGGCGCCGGCGGTGCCGCCGTGCGCCTCGGCGATCAGGTCGACGATCGAGAGCCCGAGCCCGCTGCCGCCCCCGCTCCGCGCCTCGTCCGAGCGGCTGAAACGGTCGAATGCACCCGAGAGGAAGCTCGTCGGGAAGCCGCGGCCCTCGTCCTCGACGTGCAGCGCGACCAGCTCGCCCCGCGGCTCGGCCGAGAGGACGATCCGGCCGGCTCCGTGCGTGAGGGCGTTGTCGACGAGGTTGCCGAGCGCCTGTTCGAGCCGCGCGGGGTCGGCGTCGAGCAGGAGCCCGTTCGGTGGGACGAGCTCGAGCGAGCGCCCTCTCTCGCCGGCGAGGCCGCCGAAGCGCCGGGCGACGTCGTCGAGCACGTCGGCGGCCGCCACGCGCTCCCGCCGGACCGGGAGCTCGCCCGCGTCGGAGCGTGCGATCAGCAGCAGGTCCTCCGCGAGGCGGGTCAGCCGGTCGGTCTCCTCCGAGGCCGAGCGCAGCGCGTGCTCGAGCTCCTCGCGGGTGCGGCGGCGGCGGAGGGCGACCTCGAGCTCGGTCTTGAGCAGCGCGAGCGGTGTGCGCAGCTCGTGGCTCGCATCGGCGACGAAGCGCCGCTCGTGGGCGATCGCCGCCTCCAGCCGCGCCAGCATCGCGTTCAGCGTGTCCGCCAGGCGCGAGATCTCGTCGCGGCTCTGCAGCTCCGGCAGGCGCGCGCCGGGGGTCGAGGCCGAGATCGCCTGCGCGCGGACGCGCATCGCCTCGACCGGCCGCAGCGCCGCGGCGGCCAGGCCGTAGCCGGCCAGCGCCGCGAGCACGAGCGCCAGCGGTCCGGCGAGCGCCAGCTCGCGCAGCAGGTGGTCGAGCGTCTCGTCCCGCGGCTCCAGCGACCGCGCCGCCACGAGCACTGTTGGGCGGCCGCCGAGTGTCTTCTCCTGCGCGAGCAGCCGCCAGTCCCCGCGGACGCCGGGAAGGCTGCCCGAGCGCACGATCCGTCCGGCCGAGACGCGCCGCAGCTCGGCCGCGCTGAGCAGGGGCGGCAGCCCGGGCGGATCGGAGCCGATCACGGCGCCGCCCGGGCGGATCACCTGCGCGATCCCGCCGCCCGCGGCCGAATCGCGGTCGAGCCGGCCGCGTTCGAGGTGCGCCGCGTCGGCCGACTGCAGGCGCAGGCTCTGGTCGACCGAGGCCAGCAGCGCGTGGTCGACACGGACGTAGACGAAGAAGCTCATCGCCGCGAGCACGACCGCCATCACGGCCGTGAAGGCGAGCGTCAGGCGCAGGCGGATCGGCAGGCGCGACACCTAGCCGCCGTCCTCTCGCAGCCGGTAGCCGACCCGCCGCACCGTCTCGATCGCCTGTCGCCCGAAGGGCCGGTCGATCTTCTGGCGCAGATAGCGGACGTAGACGTCCACGAGGTTCGAGCGGCTCTCGTAGCCGATGTCCCATGCGCTCTCGAGCAGCTGCAGCCGCGAGAGGGCCTGGCCGGGACGGCGCATGAACGACTCCAGCAGCGCGAACTCCTTGGACGAGAGCTCGAGCTCGTCCACCCCGCGCCAGGCCCGGTGCGTGGCGGGATCGAGCCGGAGGTCGCCGACCTCGAGCACGGCGGGCCGCTCGGCGGGAGCGCGGCGGACGAGCGCCCGCAGCCTCGCCAGGAGCTCGGCGAAGGAGAACGGCTTCACGAGGTAGTCGTCGGCGCCGCTGTCGAGCCCTTCGATCCGGCTCTCGATCGCGTCGCGCGCGGTCAGCATCAGGACCGGCGACCAGACGCCGGCGTCGCGCAGCGCGCGGCAGGTGGTCATCCCGTCCTGTCCCGGGAGCATCACGTCCAGCACGATCGCGTCGTAGGGCACGGCCCGCGCCATCCAGAGCGCCTCCTCGCCGCGGCTGGCCACGTCGGCGGCATGGCCCTCCTCGCGCAGCCCGCGGGCGAGCAGGTCGGCCAGCTTCTTCTCGTCTTCGACCACGAGCACGCGCACAGCCGCATTGTCGCCGCGGAGATGAGAACGCTGTGAGAGGCCATTCATCCGGCGCTCATCTGCCGCTGCTGGACTGGCTCCCATGCGCCCTCCCGAGCGCGATCGGACGGCCGGCAACGAGCGCCTGACGGCCACCGTCGGCGCGATCCTGCTCGTGCTGCTCGCGGTCGAGGGCCTGACGATCCTCTCGATCCGGCAGTTGCTCTCGCCGCACATCGTCGTCGGGCTGCTCCTGATCCCGCCGGTCCTGCTCAAGCTCGCGAGCACCGGTTACCGCTTCGTCCGTTACTACGCCGGCGACCGCGACTACGTCGCCAAGGGCCCACCCCACCTCGTCATGCGCCTGCTCGCGCCGCTGCTCGTCGTCTCGACCGCGACGCTGTTCGGCACGGGAGTGCTCCTGCTCGCGCTCGGGCCGCGGCACCGGGACGTGGCGCTCGGGCTGCACAAGGCGAGCTTCATCGTCTGGTTCGCGCTGATGAGCGTGCACGTCCTGGTCTACGCGCCCCGGCTGCCGCGGCTCGTCCTGGCACGCGGCCGGCCGGTCGCGCTCCGGCTGGGCCTCGTTGCAGGCTCGCTCGCCGCCGGCGTGGTGCTCGCCGCCGGAACCTACTCGCTCGCCCGGCCCTGGCTCCACCGGCCCCGCGAGCGAGACGCACACGAGGTGACCGTGAAGTGCACGCCGGCCAGGCCTTCCAGCGAGAAGCCCTCGGCGGGCCCGGGCCTGGTGTCGAGCTCGAAGCTCGGGCGGTTCCAGCGCTCGAACTGCTCGCGGTCGATGTAGAACGGCACCCCGGCAACCTCTCCGAGCAGCACGTCCTCGGCTCCGAGGAGCAGCTCGCCTTCCTGCAGGCAGATCGGGGAGCTGCCGTCGCAGCAGCCCCCCGACTGGAACAGGATGATCGGCCCGAAGGTGGCCGTCAGGTGCCGGAGCACCGCAGCGGCGGCGTCCGTCGCAACGACCCGATCGGTCACCCCGGAGCTCATCTAGAAGAGCCCCAGCGGCTTCGGGTCGTAGCTGACGAGCATGCACTTGGTCTGTGTGTAGTGGTCGAGCATCATCCTGTGGTTCTCGCGCCCGACGCCCGAGACCTTGTAGCCGCCGAAGGCCGCGTGCGCGGGGTAGAGGTGGTAGCAGTTCGTCCAGACGCGCCCGGCCTTGATGCCGCGCGCCATCCGGAACGCCCTGCTCTGATCGCGGGTCCAGACGCCCGCGCCGAGGCCGTAGAGGGTGTCGTTCGCGATTGCGAGCGCCTCCGCCTCGGTCTTGAACGTCGTCACCGCGAGCACCGGGCCGAAGATCTCCTCCTGGAAGATCCGCATGTCATTGGTGCCCTTGAAGACGGTCGGCTCGAAGAAGAAGCCGTCCTCGAGCTCACCCTCGAAGTGGGCCCGCTTGCCGCCGGTGAGCAGCTCCGCGCCCTCCTCGAGCCCGATCTTCACGTAGCTCTCGATCTTCTCGAGCTGCGCGGCCGAGACCTGCGGGCCGAGCATCGTCGAGGGATCGAGCGGGTCGCCCTGGCGGATCTGCTCGATCCGGGCCAGGCACCGCTTCATGAACTCGGGGTAGATCGACTCCTCGATCAGCGCCCTCGACGGGCAGGTGCAGACCTCGCCCTTGTTGAAGGCGTAGAGCACGAGGCCCTCGACGGCCTTGTCGAGGAAGTCGTCGTCCTCCGCCATCACGTCGGCGAAGAAGATGTTCGGCGACTTGCCGCCGAGCTCCGTCGTGGACGGGATGATGTTCTGCGCCGCGTACTGCATGATCAGGCGCCCGGTGACGGTCTCGCCGGTGAAGGCGATCTTGGCGATCCGCTTGTTCGACGCCAGGGCCTTGCCGATCTCGGCCCCGGGGCCGTTGACGACGTTGATCACGCCCGGCGGGACGATGTCCTCGATCAGCTCCATCAGCACGAGGATCGACCACGGGGTCGGGCTGGCCGGCTTGAGCACGACGCAGTTCCCGGCCGCGAGCGCCGGTGCCAGCTTCCACGCCGCCATCAGCAGCGGGAAGTTGAACGGGATGATCTGGCCGACCACTCCGAGCGGCTCCTTGAAGTGGTAGGCGTACGTGTCCTTGTCGATCTCGGAGATGCCGCCCTCCTCCGCCCGGATCACCGAGGCGAAGTAGCGGAAGTGGTCGGCCGCGAGCGGGACGTCGGCGGCGAGGGTCTCGCGGACCGGCTTGCCGTTCTCCCAGCTCTCGGCGACCGCGAGCATCTCGAGGTTCTCCTCGATCGCGTCCGCGATCCTGTTCAGGACCTTCGACCGCTCCGCGAGCGACGTCTCGGCCCACTCGTCCTTGATGGCGTGGGCGGCGTCGAGAGCGAGCTCGATGTCCTCTGCTGTCGAGAGCGGCACCTCGGTGAACGGCTTGCCGGTGACCGGCGTCACGTTCTCCGAGTAGCGGCCCTCGATCGGGGCGACCCAGTGCCCCCCGATGAAGTTCTCGTAGCGCTCCTTCAGCTCGACGGGGCTGCCAGCGCGCCCCGGAGCCTCGTAGAGCACCGCCTTCTCGACGGTTGCCATGGCGACTCCTTTCCGGCCGCGCCGAATTGCGCGGCCCACGTCAGCCTCGCCGAGCGGAGGGGCGGCGCCATCGGGGGCGCCACTGAGCCACTTGCTCGAAAACCCGTATCGAGGAGGGCTCCTAGGCCTCGACGTCGATCGACTCGAGCACGACTCCCTGCGCCTCGGGCTCGGTCGGGTCGGTGCGGAGCTCGGCCTCGATCTCGGCGCCCTCGGCCACGGTGCCGCGCGCGGCGTCCTCGAAGTGCTCGCGGAAGTGCGCCTCGGTGAAGTGCGAGAGCGCGCCCAGCCGCACGCGGATGCGGGTCACCCGCGCGCCTCCCTCGGCGCTCGACTCGGTCTCGATCTTGCGCATCAGGTCGTTCATCACCGCTTTCTCGTGCATTCGGCCACCTCCTCCCGTACCGCCTCGGCGACGCGAGCGGCGGCGGCCTCGACCTCCGGGCTGAGCGTGTCACCCGTGTCGAAGCTACCGCCCTCGATGCCGTAGACGATCGTCCTTCCGGGTAGCCGGCCGAGCGCCCTTGCGAGCTCCACGGCCTCGGCCAGGCCCATGTGGTGCGTCGAGGTGTCGAACAGGGCCGCCGGCAACTCCTGCTCACTCGCGTCGTGCCTCAGCACAGTGCCCGGCTCGGCTCCGGAGGAGACGGCGTCGACGAGCCAGACCGCCTCGGCGCCCTCCCAGGCATCGATCAGCCCGGTCGGCTCGCCCTCGCGCTCGAGCACCTCGACCCCCGCTGGCAGTTTCCCCTCCAGCAGGCGGGCGACCGCGAGGCCGGCCGCATCGTCGTTCCGCCAGGCGTTGCCGATCCCAACGACTCTGTTCTGCGCGCTCAGCGCCGCTCGACCTCCAGCGTCAGGAAGTGCGTCGCGCACGAGATGCACGGGTCGTAGTTGCGGATCGTCTGCTCGCAGAGGAGCGACAGCTCCTCGTCGGGGACGTCGAGCGAGCGCTCGACCACGCCGCGCAGGTCCTCCTCGATCGTCCGCTGGTTCTGCGAGGTCGGCGGCACGATCTTGGCGTCGAGGATCGTCCCGTCGGAGTCGAGCTCGTAGCGGTGGTAGAGGATCCCGCGCGGCGCTTCGGTGCAGCCGTGGCCCACGCCGGCGCGCGGCTCGACCTCGACCGCCGGCGCGTCCGGCTCCTCGTACTCCGCGATCAGCCGCAGAGCCTCGTCCGCGGCGTAGACCATCTCGACCGAGCGAACCACGATCGAGCGGAACGGGTTCCGCTCGCCGGGCTCGAGACCGGCCTCCTTCGCCGCCTCGAGCGCCGCCGGCGAGAGCGACTCGAAGCCGTGGGCGAAGCGTGCGAGCGGCCCGCACAGGTAGGAGCCGCGCTCGCGCAGAGAGGAGTGCAGCGCGTTCGACCAGGGGACGTGCTCCTCGACGAAGTGATCGTCGTACTCGGCGACCCCGATGTCGAGCCCGCGGTTGGAGACGATCCGGCCGCGGTCGATCGGGTACTCGCCCGGCTCGGCCAGCGCGACCAGCTCGTAGTCCTGCTCGTAGTCGGGGAAGTCGAGGCCGGCGGTGAAGCGCACCGTCTCGAGCGCGATCTCCCGCGCCCGCTCGAGCTTCTCGACGAGCGGCTGCAGCTCCCGCTTCCGCGGCGCGCGGTACCAGCCGCCGACCCGGACGTTGATCGGGTGCACCTCGCGCCCGCCGACGACCGTCATCACCTCGTTGCCGGTCTTCTTCAGCTCGAGCGCCTGCGCGACCGTGTCCGGGTGCTCGCGAGCCATTTCGATCGCGCTCTCGAAGCCGAGAAAGTCGGGCAGGTGGAGCAGGTAGACGTGCAGCGCGTGGCTCTCGATCCACTCGCCGCAGTAGAGGAGCCTGCGCAGCGCGCGGAGCTGGCCGCCGACCTCCACCCCGCAGGCGTCCTCCATCGCGTGGCAGGCGCTCATCTGATAGGCGACCGGGCAGATCCCGCAGATCCGCGCGGTGATGTCGGGCGCCTCGGCGAAGGCCCGTCCGCGCAGGAAGGCCTCGAAGAAGCGCGGCGGCTCGTAGATGTCGAGCTTGACCTCCTCGACCACGCCGCCGGCGATCCTGACCAGCATCGCCCCCTCGCCCTCGACCCGGGCGAGGTAGTCCGTCTTGATCGTCCTGGTCCTAGCCCTGGCCATTCGCCCGCGCCTTCTCGAACGCCTCGACGTTGAACGTGCGGAAGACCTGCTCGACACCGCGATCGCCGAGCCCGAGCACCTGTAGCTGCTTCGTCAGCGAGACGGTGTTCGGCGTCTCCATCGGCCCGAAGCATCCGTAACAGCCGCGGTCGTAGGCGGGGCAGAGCGCCCCGCAGCCGGCGTGAGTGACCGGGCCGAGACAGGGCGTGCCGTGCGCGACCATCACGCAGACGGTCCCGCGCCGCTTGCACTCCGTGCAGACGCTGGTCGAAGGAATGGTGGGGCGGCGCCCGTGCAGGAAGGCGGTCAGCACCTCGAGCAGCTGGCGCTTGTTGATCGGACAGCCGTGTAGCTCGAAGTCGACCGGGACATGGGCCGAGATCGGCGTCGAGGTCTCCAGCGTGGAGACGTATTCCGGCGACGCGTAGACGACGGAGAGGAAGTCCTTGACGTCGGCGAAGTTCTTCAGGGCCTGGATCCCGCCGGCGGTCGCGCAGGCGCCGATCGTGACCAGCTTCTTCGAGGCCCGGCGCACCTCCTGGATGCGCTCGGCGTCGTGCTCGGTCGTGACCGAGCCCTCGACCAGCGAGAGGTCGTATGGCCCCTTTACGGTCGCGCGCCGCGCCTCGACGAAGTAGGCGATCTCGACCTCCTCCGCGAGCGTCAGCAGCTCGTCCTCGCAGTCGAGCAGCGAGAGCTGGCAGCCGTCGCAGGAGGCGAACTTCCAGACGGCGAGCTTCGGTTTCCTCACGGGTGGGCCTCCTGCCGTACGACGTATCGACCGGTCGTTTCAGACGGCCCCGCGGGCAAAGCCCGCGCGGCCTGATGGTGAGCACCGCAAGCGGCGCTCACAGCTCACGGACCTTCATCAGAGCCTCGACCTCGTCCCAGCGGTAGACCGGGCCGTCGCGGCAGATCAGCGTCGGGCCGAGCTGGCAGTGGCCGCAGTGGCCGAGGCCGCACTGCATGTTCCGCTCCATCGAGACGTGGATCCGCTCCGGCGCCACGCCCTGCTCGAGCAGCGCCTCGGCGCTCGTTCGCATCATGATCTCGGGCCCGCAGATGAAGGCCGTCGCGAGCGCGGGGTCGAAGTGGGCGCCCACGACGAGCTTGGCGACGAAGCCGACCCTGCCGGTCCAGCTCGGGTCGGCAGCGTCCACCGTCACGTCCACCTGCAGGCGCTTGCGCCAGCGTTCCAGCTCCTTTGCGTAGAGCAGCTCCTCGGGCCGGCGGCTGCCGTAGAGGACGACCGCCTCGCCGAAGTCGGCGCGCCGGCGCAGGAGCTCGTAGACGACGGGCCGCAAGGGTGCGAGGCCGATCCCGCCCGCGATCACGACGGCATCGCCGCCGAGCGCAGCGTCAACCGGCCAGGCGTTGCCGAACGGCCCGCGCACGCCGAGCACGGCCCCGCGCTTGGCTGCGCAGATCGCCTGCGACACCGCCCCGACCGCACGCACCGTGTGCACGAGCTGGCCTTCGACGTCGCCGGAGACCGAGATCGGCACCTCGCCGGAGCCGAAGGCGTAGAGCATCGTGAACTGGCCCGGCGCGAGGCTGAGCGGCTCGCCCCCGCCCGTCGGCTCGAGCTCCAGGGTCCACGTGTCCTCCGTCTCCCGCCGCCTCCGCGTGACCGCGAAGGGCCGCGGGGTCATCGGCCCGTGGAGCTCAGTCGCCGCCGTGGCCATAGAGGTCGAGAAGCCGGAGCCTCGTCCACTGCAGGCGCTCGATCAGCACCTGGGCGAAGCGGGACATGAGCTCGTAGCCGAGCCTGGGGTCGTCCTGGCACTTGCCGCGCAGGCAGGCGCCGTCGAAGGCCGTGGCCCGCAGGCCGGTCAGGGCGCGCGCGTCGAAGTGCCAGCGGTGGGGCGGGAAGAGCCACGACCAGCCCGCGACCTCGCCGGACTCGAGCGTCTCGATGATCGCCGGCCCGCGGGCGGGCACGTACGTCTCGAGCGCAACGCTGCCGTGGCGGAGGAGGTAGAAGGTGTCGGCCGGATCGCCCTCGCGGAAGAGGACGGCGCCTTGGGCGAAGTGGACGTTCTTGGCGCAGCCGGCGATCAACGTCAGGTCGCCAGGCGGGAGGCCGTGAAAGATCGGCACGTCCTCCAGCAGGGTCTCAATGGTCTCCATCGCGAGCCTCCTCTCCGTCGGTCGCCCGGATCGCGGTCAGCTCCTCCGTCACGTCGATCCCGACCGGGCACCACGTGATGCAGCGTCCGCAGCCAACGCAGCCGGATTCGCCGAACTGGTCGTGCCAGGTGCCGAACTTGTGCGTCAGCCACTGGCGGTAGCGCGAGCGGCCCGAGGGCCGGATCGAGCCGCCGTGGATGTACGAGTAGTCGACCGAGTAGCAGGTCTCCCAGACCCGGGTGCGCTCGGCGTTGCCGTCGAGGTCGGTCGTGTCCTCGACGGTCGTGCAGAAGCAGGTCGGGCAGACCATCGTGCAGTTCCCACAGGTGAGGCAGCGCTCGGCCACGTCGTCCCAGCGCGGGTGCTCGAGGTTGCCCCGGAGCAGGCCGTGCAGGTCGGTGGCGTCGAGCTGCCGCCCCATCTTGTGCACCGCGCCCTCGACTGCGGCGCCGGCCGCCTCGAGGTCCGCGGGAGCCGCCTCGCGGCCGGGGAGCTCCGCGAGGACCTCCGCGCCGCGCTCGCTGCCGGCCTCGGCGAGAAGGCGGTGCTCGCCGTCGAGGATCTCCGTCAGCGCGAGGTCGTAGCCGCGCTCGGCCTTCGGCCCGGTTCCCATCGAGACGCAGAAGCAGGTGCCGCCAGGCTCGAAGCAGTTGACGGCGACGAGGAAGGTCCCGTCGCGGCGGGCCGCGTAGTCGCGGTCGACGAACTTCCCGCCGATGAAGACGCGGTCCTGGGTGGCGATCGCGTGCAGCTCGCAGGAGCGGACGCCGAGGAAGGCGAGCGGCGTCTCGTCGAGCGGCTCCTCCTCGACCTCCAGCCCGCCGTCGCCGTTCTGCTGCGCCCGCCAGAGCTTCAGCCGCGGCGGGAGCAGGAACTGCTTCCACGAGTGCGGCCCGACCGCGTAGCCGAAGCGCGCGTCGTCGTCGCGGCGCTCGAGGCGGTAGTGCCCGCCGTCCTGGGAGTCCGTCCAGCCGATCGGCAGCTCGGCCGCGGAGTCGAGCTCCTCGTAGACGATCGCCCCGTCGCGGACGGTCGGGCCGAGGACGCGGAAGCCGCGCCCTCGCAGCGCGACGACCAGCGCCTCCAGCGCGGCAGGCTCGATCACGCGTATCGCGGGCTCGGGCATCACGGTCAGCGTCGCGGCTCCGCAGCGAGCCTACATCGGTGGGTTCCCCGATTGCGTGTGCGACCTTTCGCGGTTCAATGCCCACATGGCCGCAGTGGTCACCCGCCGCCGGTTCCGGGTCCGGGGCGTCGTCCAGGGCGTGGGCTTCCGGCCGTTCGTCCACCGGCTCGCCCGCAGCCACGGGCTCGGCGGGTTCGTGCTCAACGACGGAGAGGGCGTCGTGGTCGAGGCCGAGGGCGACGAGGCGGCTCTCGCGGCCTTCGCGGAGGGACTGCGAGCGGAGGCGCCGGGTCTCGCCCGCGTCGACTCCGTCACGGCCGAGCCGCTGGAGCCGGCCGGCGAGAGCGAGTTCCGGATCGTCGCGAGCGTCCCGACCGGAGCGACCGCGCTGATCCCGGCCGACGTGGCCACGTGCGACGACTGCCTGCGCGAGCTGCTCGACCCCGCCGACCGCCGCCACCGCTATCCGTTCCTGAACTGCACGCAGTGCGGGCCGCGGTTCACGATCGTCCGCTCGGTGCCCTACGACCGGGCGCGGACGACGATGGCCGCCTTCGAGCTCTGCCCCGACTGCCGCCGCGAGTACGAGGACCCGGACGACCGCCGCTTCCACGCCGAGCCGACCTGCTGCCCGGCCTGCGGGCCGCGGCTCACGCCCTCACTCGAGGAGGCGGAGGCCGTCCTCCGGGAAGGAGGGATCGTCGCCGTCAAGGGAATCGGCGGCTACCACCTGGCCTGCGACGCGACCGACGAGGTGGCCGTCGCGCGGCTGCGGGCGCGCAAGCACCGCGAGGAGAAGCCGTTCGCGGTCCTGACCGCCGAGCCGGAATCGCTGGCAGAGGTCTCGGAGGCCGAGGCCGAGCTGCTGCGCTCGGCAGCGCGGCCGATCGTGCTCGTGCGCCGCAGGGAGAGCGCAGCGGTCGCCGAGTCGGTTGCGCCGGGCTCGCCGTGGCTCGGGTTGCTGCTCCCCTATTCGCCCCTTCACCACCTGCTCTGCGCCGACCTCGGCCGGCCGTTCGTGCTCACGAGCGGCAACCGCTCGGACGAGCCGATCGCCTTCGACGACGAGGACGCGCGCCGGCGGCTCGGCGGGATCGCCGATCTCTTCCTCTCGCACGACCGGGCGATCCACCGGCGCTGCGAGGACTCGGTCGTCCGGGCCGGCTTCCCGGTGCGCCGCTCGCGCGGCCACGTGCCGGCCGCGCTGCCGCTCCCGGACCGGGCGCCGCCGCTCGTCGCCGCCGGCGCCGAGCTGAAGAGCACCTTCTGCGTCGCGCGGGACGGCGAGGCCTTCCTCTCCGCGCATCTCGGGGACCTCGACTCGGAGGCGGCCTACCGCGCCTTCCGCGGCGACCTCGAGCTCTACCTCTCGATGCTGGGCGTCGAGCCCGAGCTGGTCGCCCACGACCTCCACCCGGAGTACCTCGCGACCAAGTGGGCGCTCGAGCAGCCAGGCGTAGAGCTCGTCGGTGTCCAGCACCACCACGCGCACGCGGCCGCCTGCCTCGCCGAGCACGGAGAGCGTGGCCCGGTGCTCGCGCTCGTCTTCGACGGGACCGGCTACGGGACCGACGGCACGCTCTGGGGAGCCGAGCTCCTGCGCTGCGACCTCGCCGGGTTCGAGCGCCTGGCGCACCTCGAGCCCGTGCCGCTGCCGGGCGGGGAGGCGGCGATTCGCGAGCCCTGGCGCACGGCCGCCGTCCACCTCGAGCGGGCCGGCCTGCCGGTGCCGTGGCCCGAGTGGGAGCGCGTGCGCGAGAGCCTCAAGCTCGACCCGCCGCTCGCCTCGGGCATGGGCCGCCTCTTCGACGCGGTGGCTGCCCTGCTCGGCGTCCGGGAACGCGTGACGTACGAGGGCCAGGCGGCGATCGAGCTCGAGCAGCTCGCCGGCGAGACCCCTGCCGACCCCTACCCGTGGCGCTTCGGCGACCCAACCGACCTTGTAACACAGTGTTACTTGGAGTTTCGGGCCGGACGTTCGCGGGAGGACGTGGCGGCGCGGTTCCACGAGGCGGTCGCGGCCGCGGCGGCGGCGGCCTGCGCGGAGGCGGACGGACCGCGGACAGTCGTCCTCTCCGGCGGCAGCTTCCAGAACGTGCGGCTCCTTAGCTCAACACGGGGCCGGCTCGAGGCGCTCGGCTTCCGCGTGCTCTCCCACCGCCTGGTGCCACCGAACGACGGCGGCATAAGCTACGGCCAGGCAGCAGTCGCAGCGAGGAGAGCAGCATGTGCCTAGGCATCCCGGCCCAGATCGTCGAGTTGGTCGACACGGAGGGTGGCATCGCGAAGGCCGAGATCTCGGGCGTCCGGCGGAACGTCTCCATCGCGCTCTGCCCCGAGGCGGAGGTGGACGACTGGGTGCTCGTGCACGTCGGCTTCGCCCTCTCGCGGATCGACGAGGAGCAGGCCCGCGAGACGATCGCCCTGCTCGAGCAGATGGGCGAGGCGTACGAGCAGGAGGTCCGCGAGATCAGAGCGAGCGCGACGTGAGCCCCGAGCACTGCGTGACCTGCTCCGACGAGGCCGTCCCGGCCCGCGTGGTCGAGGTGGACGGCGCGAACGCGACCGTCGAGGTCGACGGGCGCCGCGAGCGCGTCGGCATCGAGCTGGTCGAGCCCGTCGAGCCCGGCGACACGCTGCTCTGCCACGCCGGGATCGCGCTGGAGAAGCTGTGAAGTACGTCGACGAGTTTCGGGACGGCGAGCTGGCGCAGAAGCTTGCACGCGAGATCGAGACGCTGGTCGAGCCGGGCCGCGAGGTCAAGATCATGGAGGTCTGCGGCGGGCACACCCACGCGATCTACAAGCACGGCGTCGAGCAGCTCGTCCCGGACGAGGTCGACTTCGTCCACGGCCCCGGCTGTCCCGTCTGCGTGATCCCGATGGGCCGCGTGGACGACGCGATCGCGCTGGCCGAGCGGCCCGAGGTCACCTTCACCACCTTCGGCGACATGATGCGCGTGCCCGGTGGCCGCGGCTCGCTGCTCGAGGCGAAGGCCCGGGGCGCCGACGTGCGGATGGTCTACTCGCCGCTCGACGCGCTCGAGCTCGCCCGGCAGAACCCCGACCGCGAGGTCGTCTTCTTCGCCATCGGCTTCGAGACGACCGCGCCGGCGACCGCGCTCACCCTCCTGCGCGCCCGCGCCGACGGCGTGCGCAACTTCTCCGCCTTCTGCAACCACGTCACGATCGGCCCGCCGCTGCGCGCGATCCTCGACTCGCCGGGCCTGCGCCTCGACGCGTTCATCGCGCCGGGTCACGTGTCAACCGTGATCGGCACCCGGCCGTACGACTTCATCGTCGAGGAGTACGACAAGCCGGTCGTCGTGACGGCATTCGAGCCGCTCGACATCCTGCAGGCGGTCGTGATGCTGCTGCGCCAGCTCCGCGACGGGCGCTGCGAGGTCGAGAACCAGTACACGCGCGTGGTGCGGCGCGACGGCAATCCGCGCGCCCTCGCCGCGCTCGAGGAGACGATGGAGCTGCGCGACACCTTCGAGTGGCGCGGGCTCGGGTGGATCGAAGGGAGCGCTCTCCGCCTCCGCCCCGACTTCGCTGACTGGGACGCGGAGGCGCGCTTCGAGCTTCCCGGCGACCGCGTCGAGGATCCGAAGGCCTGCCAGTGCGGCGAGGTCCTGATCGGCGCGATCAAGCCGTGGGAGTGCAAGGTCTTCGGGACCGCCTGCACGCCCGAGCGCCCGATCGGCACCTGCATGGTGTCCAGCGAAGGCGCCTGCGCGGCCTACTACAACTACGGGCGCCTGACCGTCCCGGCTTGAGGCCTCGGCTCAAGGACGAGCTCGTCACGCTCGCGCACGGCGCGGGCGGGAAGGCGACGCGCGCACTCGTCGAGCAGCTCTTCCTCGAGGAGCTCTCGAACCCGCTGCTCGAGCCGCTCGGCGACTCGGCGCTGATCGAGCTGAACGGCTCGCGGATCGCGTTCACGACCGACTCGTACGTGGTCAAGCCGATCGTCTTCCCGGGTGGCGACATCGGCGAGCTCGCCGTGAACGGAACCGTGAACGACCTCGCGGTCGTCGGCGCCCGGCCGGTCGCGCTCTCCGCCGGGTTCGTGATCGAGGAGGGCTTCGAGGTCGCGCGACTCCGGGAGCTTGCCGCCTCGATGGCGCGCGCCGCCGAGCGCGCCGGCGTCCCGGTGGCCACCGGCGACACGAAGGTGGTCGAGCGCGGGAAGGCGGACGGCCTCTACGTCAACACCGCGGGAATCGGCGTGGTGCCGACCGGCGTCGAGCTCGGCGCGAGCCGGGTCCGAGTGGGCGACCGCGTGCTCGTCTCCGGCACCCTCGGCGACCACGGGATGGCCGTGATGATCGCCCGCGGCGAGCTGCAGCTCGAGGTCGAGCTGGAGAGCGACACCGCCCCCGTCCACGAGCTGGCGGCGTCGCTGCTCGAGCTCGGCGGCGCCGTGCGCTGGCTGCGCGACCCGACCCGCGGCGGGCTGGCGACCGCGCTGAACGAGCTCGCGCAGGAGTCCGGGCTCACGGTTGCGCTGGACGAGGCGAGCCTCCCGCTGCGCCCGGCCGTCGTCGGCGCCTGCGAGATCCTCGGCATCGACCCCCTCTACGTCGCGAACGAGGGCAAGCTCGTCGCCGTGGTCGCGCCCGAGGCGGCCGAGGACGCCCTCGCCCGTCTGCGCGCCCACGAGCTCGGCGCCGAGGCGGCGCTGATCGGCGAGATCCGGTCCGAGCCGGAGGGCCTCGTCGTGCTCGACACCGCTTTCGGCGGCGGTCGCATCGTCGACATGCTGGTCGGCGACCCGCTTCCGCGGATCTGTTAGCCCTTCAGCGTCTTCAGGTACGCGACCAGCGCGTTCAGCTCGCTCTGCGAGAGGATCCCGCCCCAGTGCGGCATGCTCACGATCGGGGCCTGGCCGATCACGCTGCCGCTACGGATCACGTCCTCGATCTTCTTGTCCGTGTTGAACTCCGAGCGGAAGTCGCCGCCCGAGAGCGGCGGGATCGTCTTGTCGGGCGACTGCGGGTTCGGCACGCCGCCGAGACCGTTGGGCCCGTGGCAGTTGATGCAGCCGTCGCGGACGTAGAGCGCGGCGCCCGCGACCGCCTCGCCCTGGTTCTGCGGCACCTCCGGCGGCGTCGCGGCCGGGACGCTCGGCAGGCCGGCGCGGATGTAGGCAACGAGCTCCGAGACCTGGCGCTCCGAGATGACCGCGCCCCAGACCGGCATGTACGGCTTGGTCGGGTTGGCCGACTCACCGAGGCCGTGGTTGATGATGTGCGTCAGCTGGTCGACGGTCAGCGCCTTGCCGGCGGTCGTCAGCGCGGGCACGTCCGGCGAGACGCCGCCCTGGCCGTTCAGGCCGTGGCACTGCGCGCAGGCGAACTGGACGAACTCGTGGGCGCCGGCGGCCACCTTCGGGTCGACCGCAGCCGAGCTCGTCGTGGCGACGGTTCCGACGGTCGTCGTCCGGTTCGAGTAGTGGCCGGCCCCATAGCCGACGAGCGCGGCTACCGCCACAAGCAGCAGCACGACGATTCCACCGATGACGACGAGCCGGTCCTTCATACGGGCAACTCTCGCGCCTTTGCCGGACGAGGCAGTTCGTGCCGGCGCCGGGCGGGCGCCGATTCTCCCACAGCGGTTCGCTTCTGGCTACTGCCGACTAGGCTCCGGCCGCGCGCAGCTCCGCCGACTGGCCGCCGCGGTGCTCGAGGATCACCTCGAGCAGCCGGCCGGAATGCAGCACGTGCTCGTGGGCGAGCGCGCGCGCGCCGTCCGCGCTGCGGGCGGCGATCGCAGCGTGAATCGCGTGGTGCTGACCGACGTTCTGGCGGTAGAGATCGTCGATCTCCGGCCCACCCGGGCTCCAGCGGCTCAGGAAGGTCCGCCTTGCGCTCTTGGCGATCCCCTCGACGAGCGGGACGTCGGCGGCCTCGTAGATGACGTCATGGAAGCGGTAGTTCGCACGAACCCATTCGGCCGTCAACCTCGTCCTCTCGCTCTCGCTCCGGCGCCGGTCGAGCAGCTCGTCCGTCAGCTCCGCGAAGCGTGTCTCGGCGGCGGCGAGCGCGGCAAGCCTGGGCCCGGTCATCCGTGGCGTCGCAAGCATGGTGACGAGCGCCTCGAGCTCGGCGCGCACCAGGAAGGCCTGCCGGAGCTCCTCGCGGGAGATCGTCCGCACCCGAACGCCGCGGTTCGGGACGAACGAGACGAGCCCGGTCGACGCCAGCCGGCGCAGAGCCTCGCGCACCGGAGTGCGACTGACCTCGAACCGGGCGGAGAGCTGTTCCTGCCGCAAGACGCTCCCCGGGGGGAACTCGCCCGAGATGATCGCGTCCTCGAGAGCCAGCGCGATCTCGTCCGCCTTGGTGCCGCCGGGCTCCGCCGCTGTGATCACGTCCGAAATTGCGCAGCCTCCGTCGAGCCCTCGAGTGCGAGAGTCGAGCTCCGGCCGCCGCTGACCGCCTGCGCGACGGCGTCGAAGTAGCCCGCTCCCGCCTCACGCTGGTGCCTCGTCGCGGTGTAGCCGTCCTCCTCGAGCCCGAACTCGGTCTCCTGGAGCCGGACGTACGCGCTCATCCCCTCCCGCGCGTATCCCCGGGCGAGCTCGAACATGGCCGAGTTGAGCGAGTGGAAGCCGGCGAGCGTGACGAACTGGAAGCGGTAGCCGAGCTCCGCCAGGTCCTGCTGGAAGCCGGCGATCGCGTCCTCGTCGAGGTGCGAGCGCCAGTTGAACGACGGCGAGCAGTTGTACGCGAGCAGCTTGCCCGGGAACTCCTCGTGGACGGCCTGGGCAAACTCGCGGGCCTCGCCGAGGTCGGGCGTGGACGTCTCGAACCAGACCAGGTCGGCCAGAGGAGCGGCGGCACGGCCACGCGCGATCGCCGCGTCGAGCCCTTCGCGAACCCGGAAGAAGCCTTCGGGCGTGCGCTCGCCCGTCAGGAACGGCTCGTCGGCGGGATCGGCGTCGCTCGTCAGCAGCGCCGCGCTGAGGGCGTCGGTGCGAGCGACAAGAACGGTCGGGACGCCGCAGACGTCGGCGGCGAGCCTCGCCGCAGCGAGCGTCCGCAGGAACTGCTCCGTCGGCACCAGCACCTTCCCGCCGAGGTGACCGCACTTCTTCTCCGACGAGAGCTGGTCCTCGAAGTGCACACCCGCCGCGCCGGCCTCGATGAACGCCTTCATCACCTCGAACGCGTTCAGCGGCCCGCCGAAGCCGGCCTCGGCGTCGGCGACGATCGGCGCCGGCCAGTAGGTGTCGGTATCGCCCTCGGCGGCATGGATCTGATCCGCCCGCAGCAGCGCGTTGTTCAGGCGCCGGACGAGAGCAGGACCGCTGTTCGACGGGTAGAGGCTCTGGTCGGGGTAGGTGTGGCCGGCGAGATTGGCGTCGGCGGCGACCTGCCAGCCGCTGAGATAGATCGCCTTCAGGCCGGCCTTGACCATCTGGACGGCCTGGCCGCCGGTGAGCGCGCCGAGCGTCGGGACGTACTCCTCGGTCTGAAGGAGCTCCCACAGGCGCTCCGCGCCGAGCCGGGCGAGGGTGTGCTCGACGTGAACGGTCCCGCGCAGTCGCGTGACGTCCTCGGGCGTGTATGGCCGCTCGATCCCCGTCCAGCGTCCGTTGGCGTTGCCGTTACTCCCCATTCTCAGCCTCCAGGTAGTCGTATGCGGGCAGGGTCAGGAACTCGACGAACTCCTCGCCGAGCGCGACGAGCTCGAAGATCTCGCGCGCCTCGGCTGCCCGGCTGTTGGAGTAGACCTCGTCGCCGAAGTCCCGGCGGAGCCGCTCGAGCTCGTCGTCGATCACGGCGCGGACGTGCTCGCGGTCGAAGCGGCCGTGGCGCAGCCACTGCCATACCTGCGAGCGGGCGATCTCCGCCGTCGCCGCATCCTCCATCAGGTCGTAGATCGCGACTGCACCGCTGCCGCGCAACCAGGCCGAGAGGTACTGGATCGCGACGCTGACGTCGTTGCGCAGGCCTTCGGGGGTGACCTCCCCCGGTGTCGAGGCGACGGCGAGCAGGTCGCCGGCGCCGACCGAGACCTCAGGCCGCCGGCGCTCGAGCTGGTTCGGCCGGTCGCCGAGGACGCGGTCGAACTCCTCCCTTGCGGTCGGGACGAGGTCGGGGTGCGCGACCCAGGTGCCGTCGAAGCCGTCGCCGGCTTCCCGGCGCTTGTCCTCCCTCACCTTCGCAAGCGCGCGCTCGTTCAGGTCCGGGTCCTTGCGGCTCGGGATGAAGGCGGCCATTCCTCCCATCGCGTGAGCGCCGCGGCGGTGGCACGTCTTGACCAGCAGCTCCGTGTAGGCGCGCATGAACGGTGCCGTCATCGTCACCGCGTTCCGGTCGGGAAGCACGAACTCGGGCCGGTGGCGGAACTTCTTGATCACGCTGAACATGTAGTCCCAGCGGCCGGCGTTGAGACCCGCCGCGTGCTCGCGCAACTCCCAGAGGATCTCGTCCATCTCGAAGGCGGCGAGGACGTTCTCGATCAGCACCGTCGCCTTGATCGACCCGGCCGGCAGGTCCAGGGCCTCCTCGGCATGGACGAAGACGTCGTTCCAGAGCCGCGCCTCGAGGTGGCCTTCGAGCTTCGGCAGGTAGAGGTAGGGACCGGTCCCACGGTCCAGCAGGCGGCGCGCGTTGTGAAAGAGGTAGAGGCCGAAGTCGAACAGGCTCGCCGAGACGGGCCCGGCGTCGACGAGGAAGTGCCGCTCCGTCAGGTGCCATCCCCGAGGGCGAACGAGCAGCGTGGCCACCTCCTCGTCGAGGCGGTAAGCCTTCTCCGGCGTCTCGAGCTCGATCGTCCGCTCGACCGCGTCGACGAGGTTTGCCTGTCCCTCGACCATGTTGCGCCAGGTCGGCGAGTTGGCGTCCTCGAAGTCGGCCATGAACATCCGCGCGCCGGAGTTGAGCGCGTTGATGACCATCTTCCGATCGGTCGGCCCTGTGATCTCCACCCGCCGGTCGAGCAGATCCGGGGGCACGGGCTCGACCGTCCAGTCGCTCTCGCGAACCTCGCGCGTCTCGGCGAGGAAGTCCGGCAACTCGCCCGCGTCGAGGCGTTGCTGGCGCTCCGCGCGCGCCTCGAGCAGCCCGCGCCGGCGAGGCCCGAAGCGGCGCTCGAGCTCGGCGACGAACGCGAGGGCGTCGTCGGTCAGGATCTCGTTCGCTCGCGGGCCCGCACCGGCGGCGACGTCGGGTGCCGAAACGGCTGCCACCGAGCTACTCGTTCTCGTGGTCGCGCTCGCAGAAGTCGGGGCACGTGCACGGCGCCGACTCAGCAGCGGTGACGACGTAGCGGGCTCGGGCAGCTGCTCGCGGCGCGCTCGCCAGGTGCGCGACGCCGTTGCCGTTGCCGTTGCCGTTCCTTCGAGCGGTCCCTCGCGCGGCCACGCAGTCTCGAAAACAAGCGCGTCATGCCCCCATCTTACACATTTGGGATCCGAAGTCGAAGATATGTGCCTGACCCTCGCCGAAAGTAGCGTGGAATCGTCTGATTCTGGATCCGAAACTACTCGTGCGGCGCTGAGTACCTGTCCAGAAACGCCAGCACCCTGCGCCAGGCGTCCTCCGAGGCCTCGACGTGCTCCTCCTGCTTGCGATCGAAGAAGCTGTGCGGCGCTCCTTCGAAGGTCACGACCTCGTGCTCGACGCCGGCCTCCTGGAGCGCCTGCTCGAAGGCGGCGTTGTGCTCGGCGGTGATGTTCTGCGTCGGCGCCGCCCTGGAGCGCGAGCACCGGCGCCTCGATCTCCGCCGGCGCGCTGGATCGGGCCGGGACGGCCGTCGCGCTCGCCCGGCACGCCGTAGAAGCCGATCGCGCCCGCCAGCCCGTGCCCGCTCGCGGCGGCGAGCCACGAGTGGTGGCCGCCGAAGCAGAAGCCGAGCGTGAAGACGTCGCGGACGCCCTGCGCGCGCAGCCATTCGACCGCCGCGTGGACGTCGGCCTGGATCGTCTCCGGCTCCGTCTGGTCGACGTGCTCCCTGTACTCGAAGTCGTCGCTGCGCTTCGCGGCCCCCGCCGTCCGGCCGAAGTAGTCGATCGCGATCGCGGTGTAGCCGCGCTCGGCGAGGCGGAGGGCAAGCTCCTCGTAGAAGCGGTAGAGCCCGCGCACGTCGGGCAGGATCACGACGCCCGCCGGCTTCGGCTCGTCCGGCAGCGCGGCGAAGGCGGCGAGCCGGTTGCCGTCGGCAGCCTCTAGCTCGAGCTCCCGGTGCGAGACCGCCGCGCCCGAGATCGCCGGGATCGGCGGTGACGAGTCGAGCTCGAAGCACACGCCATGAGCCTAGCGGCAGCCCGAGCGGAGGGAGCGTCAGTAGCCGCCGCCCGAGTTGTAGTAGCCGCTTGAGCCGCCGGAACCGCCGGAGGACGCCTTCCCGAGCGCTGCAACGTGCCAGTTGAAGCTCTCGCCCCCGAAGCTGTCCGAAGCGCCGTTCCCGCTCGCGCGCTTCGGCGACTGGTCGAGCGCGAACGTGTACAGCGGCAGACCCTTGAACGTCACCTGAGTCCGCCCGTCCGGGCGCACGACTGTGCCGAGCTTCGAGCTGAGGCCGGAGGCGGCCGTCGGAGTGGCCTGGCCCTTCGGCAGCGTCAGCGGCACCCAGACCTTCGTGCAGCTACCCGTGCAGAGGATCTTCCCGCCCTTCTCCTGAGCCGGGCTGTAAAGGGTGAAGCCCTTCGCGTCGACGAGCACCGTCCCCGTGCCGGAGACCGATGCCTGCGCCACCGTGTCGGACTTCGTCGAGCCGGAAGCCGCCGCGCCCCCACCGTTGTTCGCGGGACCGGAGCTCGAGCCGCAGGCGCTGAGAGCGACTGCGCCGAGAGCGAGAGCTACGAGACTGAGTATCCTTCTCATGCCCGTTCATACGGAGGCGGCGCACGCTCGGATCTCGGAAGCTAGCCTCTCCCACGTGCTCGACCCTGATGTCGCCTCCGTTCTTCTCGCCGCAGCGTTCGCAGGTGCACTGGCGCTGCCGGGCCTCCGGAAAGCCGTGCGCCGCGCCGAGCGTGTCTGTGCTTCATGCGGGAGGCTGATCGTGCTCGGCGAGCGGACGTGCGACTGCGATCGCTGAGAGAATGGGCCCCGCGCCGCCCTGACCTGCGGGTCTTCGCCGGCTACAGCCTCGCCTCCGCGGTCTACGTCGCGATCGGCCTGACCGTCACCGACTGGCTCTACTCGTTCTGGGTGGCCGTCGCCTACGTGATCGTCGCCGCCTGGGCGGTCCCCATGCTCGCCCGTCAGAAGGTCGGCTCGTGAGCTGGGCCGCCCATGACATGGAGCCATATGCGTTCCAGAAGCACCTGAACCTGAAGGTCGCGTTCGTGCCGCTCCTGATCGGCTCGTACGCGCCGGACATGATGACCAAGTGGTTCGTCTACGGGGTCCACATCGGCCCCTGGGACCTGAAGGCGACCAACCCGGCCCAGTTCCACCGCGGCTGGCCGGGCTTCGGCTTCACGCACTCGCTCATCTACGGGATCGCGATCGGCCTGGTCATCTGGAAGGTCTTCGGGAGCAAGCTCTGGGGGGTCAGCTTCATCATCGGCCAGTTGGCCCACGCGCTCACCGACACCGGCGACACGGTCGGGACGATGCTGCTCTTCCCGTGGACGTTCCACTTCCACCTCGACGCCTGGGCCTACGCGGGCCAGACCGGCCGCACGACCGACGCGGCCGCCTACTTCAGCGGGCTCGGCTGCATGTGGGACGCTGGTCTGGATCGTCTACGGCTTCTACGCTGGCGCGTGGTGACGAGCGCGTACTTCGACGACATCATCTACAGGGCCGACGCCTTCTGGCCGTGGCTCAACCGCTGGGTACCGCGCGGGCGCGCTGCTGGCGGCCTATCGCGCCGCGTTCTTCTACGGGACCTCGCGCTGGATTGCCTGGACGATCTGGGCGCACGTGATCCACCACTACCCGTACGACCTCAGCTGGGGCGGGCCGCACTGGGTGCACGCGGCTCACCCCTAGCGCGCTCTCGCGTGTGCAACCATCTGTAGGTGTCCCGGCGCCTGCTTGCGGTGCTCGTCCTGGTCGGGGCCGTCTGCGCGCTGCCGGCCCGGGCGCACGCGAGCCTCGCGGCCGGGATCGCCGAGATCCGCGACACCTCCGGGAATCTCGTCGCGAGCGCCGGCCAGGGCTCGTTCGCCAGCGTCCAGGACGCCGGCTGGACGCTCCGCGTCGACTCGGCCACCCGGAGCGCGCGCGGGGTCGACCTGCGCGGGGTCTCGGTCGCCGGCGGCAAGGTCTACGTGGCCCGCATCTTCGTTCCCGCCCACGGCCTCCGCGGGGCGCTCGTCCGGGGGCTGGAGGTCGACGGCCATCTCGTCTCCGGCAAGCCGAACACGCTCGTCCCGCTCGGCCCGGCGAGCTACCTGGTCGTGCTGCAGGAGGCCGTCGTCCCCGGCGAGGGCAGCGGCGTCGTCGGCCTGCGCGTCGTCTCCGGCGACACCTCGAGCGGGCTCGACCCGGGCACGCAGCTCCTGATCGGTCTCGCCCGCGCCGCCCAGCCGCCCGCCCGCCACCGCCAGGCCCGCCTCTCGTGGCTCTCGCTCGGCGTCTCCGGCCACGGCGCCAGCACCGGCTTCCCGGAGGCCTTTCCCGAGTTCCTGACTCCGCCGCCCGTCGAACGGCCCGATCGGAACGCGAGCGGTCGCGATCGCCGAGCGGTACCTCGGCGTCCCCTACCTCTGGGGCGGCGCCGACCCGATCAACGGCTTCGACTGTTCCGGCTTCGCGATGTTCGTCTACGCGCAGCTCGGGATCTCGCTCACGCACTACACCGGCGCGCAGTGGTACGAGGGCGCACGGGTGCCGCCGTCCGATCTCGAGCCCGGAGACCTGGTCTTCTTCGAGCCGAGCTCGCGCGGGCCGCAGCACGAAGGGATCTACATCGGCCACGGCGCCTTCATCCAGGCGCCGCACACCGGCGACGTGGTCAAGATCTCGGCGCTCTCCGACCCTTCGTACCTCTTCGGCTACGTCGGCGCCGTGCGGCCCTGGGCCCGCTAGATCCAGGTCCCCGGAGGAGCAGCTCGCGCCGCTCCCCCGGGTCACAGCACTAGGCGAAGAACTCGAAGACGGCCGTGTGCGCGGGCGTGCCGTCGTTCAGCGTCAGGCTGAACTGGCGGCAGCTGCCGGCCCAGGCCGGGCTGGTCTCCCAGCCGTAGTAGTAGTGCGAGGAGCCGAGCCCGTAGACGAGCCCGGGCGGCGTGCCCTCGTGGGCTCCTGCGACCAGGTGCGGCGCCTCACCGGGACAGCTGACCTCGACCGAGCTCGGCGAGCCGCCGGCGAGCACCGAGAGGCCCTGGTCGCCGTCGAGGCCGAAGCCGAGCTTGATCAGGTCGCCCGCGTGCACCAGGTTCAGGCCCTCGCCCGGGTTGGAGATCGGGGCGAAGAAGCCGTTCCAGGTGTAGACGACGCTGTAGTGGTGGGTGACCGTGGTCAGGTTGCCGGCCTGGTCGGTCGCCGTCACCGTGAAGCTGTGCGTGCCGACCGACGAGGTGTCGATCGGCGAGCCGTCGGCGACGCTGCCGACGCAGGAGGCGAGGCCCGACTGCTTGTCGGCGCACTTGAAGTTGGCCTTGGCGACCTTGTCGAGCCGGTAGACCTCGCCCTCGGCCGGGTGGACGATGTTGACGGTCGGCTTGTCCGAGTCGGCCTTGAAGGCGACCAGGTTGACCGAGGGCTCCACCCGCCCGGCGACGTCGGTCGCCTGGAACTGCACGAAGTGGTTCCCGGTCGCAAAGCCGGAGAGCGGGCCCGTGTAGGTGTGCCAGCTCGCCTCGCCGTCGATCTTGTAGCTGATGTGGTCGATCCCCGAGCCGGCGCCGTCGTCGCCGGTCAGCGTGACCGTCGGGCTGGCGTACCAGCCGTTCTGGATCGCCGGCGAGATCGACGCCGACGAGGTCGGCGTCGTTCAGGTCGACCTTGACCGTGATCGATTGCGGGGTCTCGGCGTTCCCGTCGCTGTCGACGGAGTAGAACGAGACCGTGTGCGATCCGTCGGTCGAGATGCTGAACGGCCCGCTGTAGGTCTGGTCCGAGCCGCCGTCGATCGAGTAGTGCGTCGACGCGACCGGGAGATCGCCCGCCGTCGCCGTCAACGTCACAGTGGGCGCCGAGATGTACCAGCCGTTCGAGCCGTTCGGGCTCGCCGGGCTGAGCGACGCGGTGGTCACAGGCAGGCTCACCGAGAACAGGATGTCGCCCTGTGCGCCGGTGCCCACGAGGCAGCGGACCGACGTGCACAGCGAGCCGTTGAGCGTGATGCTCGTGGCGTTCAGCGCCGTGGTCGGGCCGCTGTCGGGGTTGCCCTGCTGGCCCCAGTTCGTGCCGCCGTCGATCGTGCGCGAGATCAAGCCGGTCGTCCCGTCCACGATGCATGTCGTCGGGTTCGTGCACGCGACGCCGTTCAGGGTCGCCGTTACGCCGCTCGTCTGGGGTGACCAGGTGGCCCCGCTGTCCGCGGACTTGAGGATCGTGCCGGCCGCGCCGGCCGCGTAGCACGCGCCGGTCGACGGGCACGAAACCGCGTTCAGCGCGTTGGTGGTGCCGGTCGTGCCGGCCGCCCAGGTCGCGCCTCCGTCGGCGGACGTGCGGGCCGTGCCGGCCGCGCCGACCGCGACACACGCGCTGGCCGCAGGGCACGCCACCCCGGTGAGGGCGCTCGCGCCCGTGCTCGCACCACCGTTCCACGTCGAGCCGTCCGCCGTGTATCGCACGACCGCTGCGCCGCTTGCAACCGCGCCGACCGCCGTGCACGCGTTGGACGACGTACAGGCGATGCTGTTGAGGTTCGTCGTGGTGCCGCTCGTCGGGATCGTCCAGGTCTGGCCGCCGTTCGTCGTCTTGAGCAACTGCCCGGCGTTGCCGGCCGCGTAGCAGGCGCTCGCCGACAGGCAGGAGATCCCGTTGAGCTGGTTCGCCTGCGAGCCGCCGCCGGCCTGCTGGGTCCAGCTCGTGCCGCCGGTCGTGCGTCAGCAGCGTGATGCCCTGCTTGCCGGTGGCGTAGCAGTTGCCGCCGTTGCACGTCACGTCGGCGAGCGTCCCCGTGCCGCCGTTGCCGGTGGTCGCGGTCCAGTTCGTGCCGTCGTAGGTGTCCACGGTGCCGGTCTGGCCGACCGCGATGCAGAACGACGTGCTCAGGCACTGGACGCTGTTCAGGTAGCTCGTCGTGCCCGAGGTCTGCGCCGTCCACGTGACGAGGTCGGTCGTGGTCACGATCTTGCCGGCGCGGCCGACCGCCCAGCAATTCGTTGTGCTGGGCACGCACGAGACGGCCTGGAGGAAGTTGCCGGTGCCGGTGCCGCTGACCTGACGCGTCCAGGTCGCGCCGCCGTCGGTCGTCGTGACGATCGGCGGATCCGGATTCGGGTTCGTCTGCCCGCTCGACGGTCGCGTAGATCCCGACTCCGACGCACGTGCTCGCGTCGGAGCACGAGATCGCCCTCAGGCCGCCCCACGGGTTCGGGCCGCCGGTCTCGGCGACGACCGGTGTGTACGGCGTCGTGATCGGCGTCACCTGCGCAGCCCAGTTCGCGCCGCCGTCGATCGTCTTGAAGACGTGCGCGTAGATGTCGGTCGCGTAGCAGGTCGACGTCGATCGGGCAGGACAGGCCGTACATCGGGTTGCCGTACGTGGTGCCGAACTGCCACGACCACGTCTGACCGCCGTCGGTCGACTTCTCGATGTTGCCGCGGTCGCCGACCGCGTAGCAGATCGACGAGCTCGGGCACTCGACCTGCGTCAGCGGCTTGTTGTTGCCGGGCGCGGTCGCCACGTCGGTCCACGTGTCGCCGCCGTCGGTCGTGCGCCGCTCACGGCCGCGCGCGCCGACAGTCATGCACGTCGCGCTGCTCGTGCACGCGATCGAGAACATGTCGCTGTTCGACGGGAACCAGGTCCGGCCGCCGTCGGTCGACTTGAAGATCGTGTTCGCCGCGCCCCACGCGCCGCCGGGGATGAACTTGCCGTACCACGGCGTCCCGCCCGAGGACGCGCCGACCGCGTAGCAGATCGAGGCCGTCGGGCAGGAGAACGCCGCGCTCGGTCGAGTTGCTCGGCGTCTTGGCGCACGTCCACGCGAAGTGCTGGCTCAGCGACGACGGCGTGCTGACGTTCGTGGCGCCGAGCAGCTGCGCGATAGCCCGTGCGAGAAGTTGAACCAGTCTTGCTCGCCCCAGCCGGTCGCCGCGTCCCAGCCCTTGATCGCGGCGTCGCCGTCCGGGCCCGCTGGTCGGGTTCGCCGTGTTGCCGCAGTCGACGTCGCGGAAGTAGCTGTCCGCGTGGCCACTGTTTCCGAGCTGGTAGAGCACCGGCGCCACGAAGCCGATGTGCGGCGTCGAGCCCGGGTAGGTCTGTGCGTTGACGAAGTTCTGCGTGACCGCCTGCAGGCCGTTCAGCACCGGAGCCGAGAGGCTCGTGCCGCCGACCTGGCCGCTCTGCGTGCCGCCGGTCAGGTTCGTGCTGGAGGTGAAGCGGACGCCCGTGTTCGGGTCGGCGACCGCCGACTCGTCCGGGATGACGCGGCCCGGGCACGACGCGTTGGCGGTGACGCCGGCGCCGGTCTGCCAGGCGGGCCGGGCGTACTGACGACGAGCACCAGCTCCCGCCGCCGTTCCACGTGACGCTCGTGCTCCACGTCGCGGAGTTGGTGGTCGAGTACGTGCTCGTGCCGCCGACCGACGACGACGTACGGGCTGTCGGACGGGTAGCCCGACTCGTACGTGCCGGAGTCGCCGGTCGAGTAGTAGAAGGTCGTCCCGGCCGCTGCGCCGAGCGCGAGGATGTTGCCGGTGGCGACCACGAACGGGTCGGTGGCGCCCCACTCGGCCTCGCCGCCGTACGCCCAGGAGTTCGAGACGCTGTGCAGCGTCGGGTCGTTGGCCGCGTCCTCCATCGCCATCTCCATGCCGACGTCCGTGCCGTTGCAGCCGGCGTTCGCGAGACCGGTGTTCGGCGGCGGGGTCGTGGCGCACTCCGAGGCGTAGTACTTGAGGCCGGCGTGCGTGGCGACGCCGTGCGCCGCCTCGATGTCGAGCGCCGTCTCGACGTTGGAGCCGAAGTTCGTAGCTCGGATCGACGTTGCCGTTCTCGAGGATGGTCATCAGGTGGTCGCCGGCGACCGTCTGCGTCGAGCAGGAGCTCGGCGTCGTCGGCGAGTTGCCGGTCGCCGTGCACGACGGGTCGACGGTGATGGGCTGGTCGCCGGTGGTCGGTTGCGAACGCGGTCATCGCAGGCTGTTGCTCGGGGGCCGTCCAGAGCGTGAAGCCGAGCGTCTGGCCGGTGCCGTCGAAGCCGTGCCCGGTGACGTTGTAGAGCCCGCGCAGGTCGACCGGGTAGTAGCCGCCGCTGCGTACGAGCGGCTCGTGTCCATACGTGTTCGGGTGCGAAAGCACGTAGTCGGTGAAGAAGCGGGCGACGTTGGTCAGGCCCGAGATCGTCTGGACGCCGAAGCGCGCCGGGAGGCTCGCCGGCCCGGTGTTCGCGAAGAACGCGAACGGCTTCACCTTCACCCGCTGGTACGTGAAGCCCGGGCTGACGAAGTCGGCGATCTTGGTGTGGAGGACCCGCTGGATCGTCGAGGTCTTCGCGCTCGCGGCAATCACCAGCCGGTCGCGGCCGAGGTGCGTGACCCGGAAGCCGTGCCGCGTCAGCCAGACGCGCAACGCGTTGTACTGCGCCTTCGAGGGAGCGAAACGCGCGTACAGCTCGGCGCGAGTCGGATAGCTGTGCGTCCAGGCCTCCTCCTTGATCAGCCGGTCGAGGCCGGCCTTGTCGCGCAGCGGCAGGCCGAAGCTCACTGTGAGCCGCGACGACGCCTTGTGCGCGCGGAGATGGCGCGCGAGGCCCTTGTTCACGACGCGCGGAACCTGGCGGTTGTAGGTGCGGAGGCCCTTGAGGTGCTGTTGGGGCCAGACGCTTTGACGCTTCGAGGACGAACCGACGGCCGCAGCCGCCGAAATCGAAGTGCCGACGACGATCAGCGCTGCGGCGGCGATCAACAACCGGCCCAGCGCGGCTCCGCGCATGCGTGACATTCTCCCTCTCCCTCGGTAGTCAGATGCCGAGAATCCCTCTCAGACCACGGGGAACCTACGCCACTCGCTTTGGTATTACAACCCCTATCAGTTGAGCGTCTTCAACACCGCGGCGACGTCTGCGCCCTGGAACGGGTAGAGGAAGAGCGCCCGCTGGTAGCCGTCGGCGTCGACCACGTACGAAGCCTCGGTGTGGGCCACGTTGTGCACGGTGATCCCGTCGACGGTCTTCTTCTGGTCGAGCACGCCGATCTTGTAGTCCTTCCAGACCCGTGCGAGGCGGGCATAGCGGCCGGCCGCCCAGTGCCATTGCGGGGGCAGGCGCCATTTCCTCGCATCCCGACGATAGGCGGTCCGCGACTGCGCCCACGGGTTGACGCTGACCGCGAGAATCGCCGGTCGGCTCGCCGAGGGGACCGATGCGAGCGCGCTCTTCAACTGCTGCGCCTCGAGCGGGCAGAGGGTCGTGCAGACCGGGTCGATGAACGTCACGATCACCGGCCGCCCGCGGAAGGCGCCGAGCGAGATCGGCGCGCCGGACGCGTCCGCGAGGCGGAAGCCGGGAGCCCGCTGCGCACCCGCCGGCCAGGTCGCCGCCGGCCGGCCGGGAAGCGTCGAGAGCGGCTGCGTGCGGCCGGACCGGTGCAGCAGCGCGATCCCGGCCCCCAGCGCGACGCCAAGAGCAAGTGCGGCTGCGACCCAGCGCCACAGCGGGAGCCGCGGCCACAACGTCCGGCGTGCAGTTGGCTCGTTCGCCGACATCGGCCTCGACTCGAGGATACGCGAATTCTCACGCGACTCTTAGCCGGATCTCACGTGTCTCTCAGGGGCGGCCTCGATCATCCAAGCCATGAACACGACGAGCATCCTCATCCTGAACGGCATCGTCGCGACCTGGCTGCTGACGATGCTCGCGCTGGTGATGGTCATGGGCCATCGCATCGCGGGCTCGAAGGCCGCCCGGGTCGCGCGCTGGTCGCAGCCGCTCGAGCTCGAGGTCGTACAGGCCAGGCCTGTGCGGCCCGAGCTCGACCGCGCCGCCTAGCCCCTCACAGCTGACACTCCGGACCGCCGGTCCCGGAGTGTCAGTTCCCGGTGCACGCGGCGATCCATCGTGTCATGATGCGCGCCGTGGTCGGGAAGCTTGTTGGGGTCGGCCTCGGTGTTGCCGTCGCTGGCGTGCTCATCGGCTTCTACATCGCCAACTGGCTGCTGAGCGGCCCGCCCACCTACCGGCCGCCCGTCGACAGTGCCGGGGCGCATATCACGATCCAGACCGTCGCCGCCGTGGGCTCGAAGGTTTCCCCGAACCCGAACTGGGTCTCGTACCTGATCCGCAAGCAGGGGAAGTGGGAGCGCAGCACGATCTGGACGGTGCCGGCGAACTCGCTCGTGCACGTCACCGTCTACCAGTTCGACGGCGCCAGCGGCCTGCGCAACGAGTTCCTCGCCGGGTCCCAGGGGCTTGTCGGCCAGGCCACGCTCAACGGCAAGCCGTTCATCAAGATCAAGCCGGACAACGCCTCCCACACCTTCGCCATCCCGCAGCTCGGCGTCCTCGTTCCGCTCGAGGGCGTCGCGGACGACGCCAAGAACCAGTGCGGGTACGCGCCCTGCGACCCGAAGACGATGGCGCACAACACGATCACCTTCGTCTTCAGAACCGGCAAGAAGGGCAAGTACCGCTGGCAGTGCTTCGTGCCCTGCGCAGCAGGCTTCCAGTTCGGCTTCGGCGGGCCGATGCAGACGATCGGCTACATGGACGGGTTCATCAACGTCGTCTAGCAAGCGTCCATGGCGACTGTCGACACACGGGCTCCACGGGACACGCCGCACGGGCGCCGCCTGATCACGATCTGGCTCGCGGTCAGCGTGGTGATCACGCCGATCGCCGCGCTCGTCATCGGGCCGCTGATCCCGCCTGGCAACGGCAGCGAGCAGGCGCAGGGCCAGGTCTTCGACAACCAGGTCCTGATCGGCTTCGCCGCGCCGGTCGTGGCCTTCGTGGTCGTGATGCTCGGCTATGCGCTGATCGTCTTCCGTCAGCGCGAGGCCGCGGTCGAAGGGCTGCCGGTCAGGGGCGACTCGCGGCTGTCGGTGCTCTGGATCGTCCTCAGCTCCGCGACGGTCCTGGTCCTCGCAGGCTTCGGGACATACGAGCTCGTCAAGGACGGGGCCGGCGGCGGCCAGGGCCCGAGCGCCACCTTTCTCCCGTCCGCCCACAACACGGCGATGGACGTCCAGGTGATCGGCCAGCAGTGGGAGTTCACCTACCGCTATCCGAAGTACGGCGGTCTCGAGACTCCGCACCTCTACCTGCCGGCCGACACCCTGATCCGCCTGCACGTCACGTCGCTGGACGTGATCCATTCGTTCTGGGCGGTCAACCTCGGCGTCAAGGCCGACGCGAATCCAGGCGTGGACAACGTCGTCTACGTCCACACGAAGCACCCGCTCACGCTCAACATCCGCTGCGCCGAGCTCTGCGGGCTCTGGCACGGCTACATGTTCGACCAGAAGGGGAAAGTCGTCCCGCCGGCGGCGTTCTCCGCCTGGATCGCACAGCAGAAGGTTCTCTACGGGGCGATCCTCAAGGACCTGCCGCCCTACGCGACGACCTACGCCCCCGAGCCGGGGCTGAGGGCCGGATGACCGAGACCGCCCCAGCCCCAGCCGCGCGGCGCCCGCTCTGGCGGCGCCTGGTCGGCTACAACCTGCTGACCGCCGCGCTGCTCGGGATCGGCGGCTGGTACCTCGGTTGGTATCTCGGGCACCACGTCGCGAGCGGCGCGAGCCTCGACTACTTCGGCGACACCGGCGAGAACGACATCGCCGTCTTCATGGGCTACACCTTCGGCGTCCTCGGCTTCCTCGCCGGGATGGGGTTCCTGCAGTACCCCCTCGCGCGCCTGCGCGGCTACCCGCCGTCCTTGCGGGAGAAGGAGACGGAAGGGATCGGACGCTACTTCGGGCTCTGCACCGACCACAAGGTCGTCGGCCTGCAGTACCTCTATGGCATCGGGCTCTTCTTCTTCATCGGCGGCCTGAACGCGATGCTGATCCGCGTCCAGCTCCTGCGCCCGACCCCTGTCTTCAACGCCGGCAACTACCTGACGCTGGTCGGGATGCACGGGACGATGATGATGGGGATGATGACGAGCGCGATCCTCGGCCCGTTCGCCAACTACTTCGTCCCGATCATGATCGGCGCGCGGCGGATGGCCTTCCCGCGGATCGAGGCGCTCACCTTCTGGCTGCTGATGGCGGGCGGCGGCATCCTGGTCACGACGGTCTTCTTCGGCGGCTTCCCGACCGGCTGGACGGGCTACGCGCCGCTCAACGACCAGGCGAACGCCGGCATGGACTCCTTCATCATGTTCTTCGCGCTCGTCGGCGTCTCGATGTGCCTGCTCGGACTGAACATGATCGCCACGGTCGTGACGATGCGGGCGCCGGGCATGACGTGGTCGCGACTGCCGATCTTCGTGTGGGCAGTCATCTCCACCTCGATCCTGAACCTGCTCGCGGCCCCGGTGCTGATCGCGGCCCTCGCGATGGTGCTGCTCGACCGAACCGCGCAGACGACGTTCTTCCTATCCGCCGGCGGCGGCAGCTCGTACCTGTACGAGAACCTGTTCTGGTTCTTCGGCCACCCCGAGGTCTACATCCTGGCGATCCCCGGGTTCGGCGTCCTGCTCGAGCTGCTGCCGGTCTTCTCCCGGAAGCCGCTCTGGGGCTACCGGCTGGCCGTGGCCGGGATGCTCGGCGTCACGCTGCTGAGCTTCCTCGTCTGGCAGCACCACCTGTTCATGAGCGGGATCAACAGCAACCTGCGCCCGTTCTACATGCTCTCGACGGAGCTGATCTCGATCCCGACAGGGTTCACCTTCCTCTGCGGCCTGATGACGCTCTGGCGCGGGAGCATCCGCTTCACCGTGCCGATGCTCTTCTGCCCTCGCCTGGTTCTTCAACTTCCTGATCGGCGGGCTCTCGGGGTTCTTCAACTCGGACACCCCGAGCGACACGACCGAGCACGGCAGCTTCTTCGTGATGGCCCACTTCCACTACACGATCATGGGCGGGCTGATCTTCACATTCTTCGCCGCGATCTACTACTGGCTCCCGAAGATGACGGGCTACGAGCTGAACGAGCGGCTCGGGAAGATCCACTTCTGGGTCATGTTCATCGCCTTCAACTCGACCTTTGCGCCGCTGTTCGCGGTCGGATTCCTCGGTCAGCCCCGCCGCGTCGTCGACCTACGCGCCCAGCCTGCAGTTCCTGAACGACTGGGCGTCGGTCTCGGCCTTCGTGCTCGGCCTCTCGATGCTCGTGTTCCTCTACAACCTCGTCTGGTCGCTCCTGTTCAAGAAGGTGCGCGCCGAGCGGAACCCGTGGGGCTCGCTCTCGATCGAGTGGCAGCTCCCCTCCCCCGTCCCGGTCCAGAACTTCGACCGGATCCCGGTCTTCGAGAACGACCCGTACGGCTACGGCGACGGCGCGGCGCCCGTCGCCCGCCCGGCCGCCGTGCCGGCGAGGGGGCGCTGAGATGGCCGAGTTCGTCAGGGAGGGTGTGGGCTACGAGGTCGTCGAGGAGGAGGACCCACGCCTGCTCGCGCGCAACCTCCTCTCGGCCGCGCACCTCTTCGCCAGCGCGACCGCGATGTTCTTCCTCGCCTTCCTCTTCGCCTACTTCTACCTCCGCTCCCTGAACAACAACGGGCTCTGGCAGCCGAAGGGCATCGACCCGTCGCAGACGCTCGGTGCGCTCTCGACCGCGGCCTGGGTGCTCGGTGCGGTCGTGCTCTGGCTGGGCGTTCGCGACCGGCGGGCCGAGCGGCGAAGGCAGTGGCGCCAGAAGGGCGCCGTCGCGCTCGCGCTCGGGATCGCGGCGATCGTGCTGCAGGTCGTCGAATGGTTCACGTCGGGCTTCGGCCCCGCCGACGGCGCCTACGCCAGCGTCTACTTCGGCTGGACGGCCTTCCTCTGCCTGTTCGGGGCCGGCGCGATCTTCTGGCTGGAGACGATCGTCGCGACGTCGATCCGCTACCGGAAGACGCTCGTCGGGGGCGCGAAGCCGGGCGAGGCCTCCGGCGACGCGTACCGCTCCGCTCACGACATCGAGGACCCGCTCTCGCTCGTCCCGCCCAGCCTGGAGGCGGCCGGCTTCTACTGGAGCTACTTCGCGGGGATCGTCGTGATCAGCTGGGTCATCCTCTACCTCCTCTAGGACGCCGACGGTGCCGAGCCTGACGAGCGCCGCAGCCTGGCCGGTGCAGGCCCCGTTCTTCCTCGTGCTCGCGGCGGCCCTGCTCTACGCCCTGGGCGGGCGCAGGCCCGGTCCGGGGCACCGGGAGACGGGCGAGCGGCGCCTTCGTTCCGCCGCCTTCTACGGCGGCCTGCTGACGATCGTCGTCGCGCTCGACACCCCGCTCGACCCGCTCGCGGACAAGCTCTTCGCGGCGCACATGACCCAGCACATCCTCCTGCTGATGGTCGCGCCGCCGCTGATCGTGCTATCGGCGCCCTGGCTGCGCCTCTGGCAGCCGTTGCCGCTCGGATTCCGGCGCACGGTCGCCAAGAGCGTCACCCGCGGGCGCTGGGCGGCGCCGCTGCGCGCACTCGGACGGCTGCTCGCGCGGCCGATCCCCGCCTGGATCCTCTTCAACGGCGTCCTGGTCGCCTGGCACGTGCCCGCGCTCTTCGACGCCACGCTCTCCAACCAGGCCGTGCACGACGTCGAGCACGCCACCTTCCTCGTGGCCGGGCTGCTCTTCTGGCTGCAGGTGATCGACTCGCCGCCGGTGCGGTCGCGCCTCGCGCTCGGGCTGCGGTCCGTGTACCTCACGACCGCGCTGCTCGTGAGCTGGGTGCTGGCGATCGTCCTGGCCCTGGCCTCGACACCGTTCTACAGCGCCTACGCGGATCTCGCGCACCGCCCGGGCGGCCTCTCCGCGCTGGCCGACCAGCAGATCGCCGGGGGCGTGATGTGGGTGCCCGGGTCGATTCCGTTCACGATCGCTGTCATCTGGGCGTTCTATCGCTGGCTCGACCCGGGAGCCGATGCCTCGTTCGTGGCCCGCCGCAACGGCCATCGACTCCGGACAGCCCAGCACCACTGACGAGAGGAGCACGCATGGAGCACATCATCGTCTCGGACTTCCTGACCGGCGCGATCCTCACGTGGGCGCTGCCGATCGGGGTGCTGGTCCTGGTCGGGCTCTTCTGGTGGTTCGTGCTGCGCAAGAGCGACCTCGGCGACGAGGTCGAGCGCGATCCTTCGACCTAGGGTCCGGGCCGGGCCGTGATCGACGGCCGGCCATCGCGAGTGACCACGAGCACGGCGTACATCCGCGCCTCGGCCTGGCCTGGGACGAGGCTCGCGATCCGGAAGACGCCCGTGTGCCCCGCGGTGAACGAGAACTGCGACTTTCCGCCGGGCGCTATGCCCTGGATCGGGTCCGGGACTGCGGCGCCGGGAAAGGCCAGCGTGGCGCTCCGCGCGCCCGTGACGACCGCAGCCGACGTGCGGCGGGGGCCGCGGTTCTCGAACTGCACGGTCACGCGCCAGCCTCTGGGCACCGAGGCGACCAGCTCGCCGCGCCCGTAGCCGTCGAAGTTGAACCCGTTGTTGGACGACCCGAGCGCCGCGAGCATCGTCAGGCGCACGGTCTTCGAAGCCGGGCTGACGGAGAGGAACCGCTGCGGATTCGGGCGGCCCGGCTGCGGCCGCTGCGAGGTGACCGCAGGGGCAACGGCAACAGCGTGATTGGAGGAGCAGCCTGCCGCCGTGGCCATGACGGCCACCGTCAGCAACGCTACCGTCGGTCCTGACCGTCGCACCGACCTGGAATGCTAGGCGCACATGAGCGTCTCGGTGCTGCAGGTGACGCTGGCCGCGTTCGTCACCGCGCTGGCGACGGGGCTCGGCGCGCTTCCGTTTGCGTTCGTACGGACGATGAGCCGGCGCTGGCTCGGTGTCTCGAACGCCGTCGCGGCCGGCTTCATGCTCTCGGCCAGCGGTGCGCTGCTGATCGAGGGCGTGCTTCGCGGCCCCTGGCGCGTGGCCGCGGGTGCGGTGACGGGAGCACTCTTCATCGCGCTGACGAGGCGCTTTCTGGAAGGACGGGGCGAGCTCCAGCTCGGCCGCCTCCGCGCCGTGGATGCGAGAAAGGCGATCCTGATCGTCACGGTGATGACGGCGCACTCCTTCAGCGAAGGGGTCGGTGTCGGCGTCTCCTACGGCGGCGGCGCCAAGCTCGGGATCTTCATCACGATCGCGATCGCGATCCACAACATCCCCGAAGGGCTGGCGATCAGCCTCGTCCTCGTGCCGCGCGGGGCATCGGTGCTCGCGGCGGCGGGTTGGAGCATCTTCTCGAGCCTCCCCCAGCCGCTCGTCGCACCGTTCGCGTACGCGTTCGTCGAGCAGTTCCGCCCCTTCCTGGGCGCGGGGCTGGGCTTTGCCGGCGGCGCGATGGCCTGGCTCGTGTTCAGGGAGCTGCTTCCGGACGCCCGGGCCGAGCTCGAGACACGCTCGCTTGTTGTCTGGCTCGGCGGTTCGCTGCTGGTGATGTCCGGGCTACAGGCGGCTCTGCTCACGCACTGAGGCGTCAGCAGGGAGTTGCGTCCGGGTTGCAGCCCGGGATGTGGTGCCGCGGCGCACGTGGGCGGGTCACGGGTGACTTCGCACGAGACTCGAGACCGGGCGTGCGGCGCGCCGGCGGCGCGCTTCGGCCTTCGCCGACACGTGCGGCGCGGCCGTTCCGGTGGGTGGTCATTTCGACTCCTCTCGATTGACCGCTTCGAGCCTCCCTCAGCCGGGGGCGCGGCGCATCGGGACGTGCGCCGATCGGCGCTCCGTAGTTCCCCGCGCCGTCGATCGGCGAGCGGCCCGATGCCGCCGCCGCCCACTGGGCCGACGATGGAGGCGACTACGAAGGGAGGCTCGCCATGAAGACGATCCTGATCGCAACCGATGGGTCCGACTCCGCCCGCGAGGCGGTCGAGTTCGGGCTCGAGCTCGCCGCCGAGCAGCACGCGCGGCCGGTCGTGGCGCACGTCGCGCCCGAGGTCGACGCGGTTTCCCCCGGCGCCTTTGGCATGACCGGGGCACAGGTGCACGAGCTGACCGATTACGACTGGAGCCCGCTCGAGGAGGCTCGCACGCTGGCGGCCGATCGCGGCATCGAGGCGAACACGGAGATGCTGCGCGGCAACACGGTCGACGAGCTCGTCGCCTACGCGGACACGATCGACGCCGACCTGATCGTCGTCGGCTCCCGCGGCCATGGTGCGATCGCGAGCGCGGTGGTCGGCAGCGTCTCCCGCGGCGTGCTCCACGAGGCGCGGCGCCCGGTTCTCGTCGTGCGCGGCACGCCCGTCCACGAGCTGGTCAAGGCCGCGAACTAGATCGATGAAGCGGGACGGGCTACGGGAAAGCCCGCAATCGGCGCGAGGAATTCCCGCGCCCGATTTCCGGAACAGCCCTGATGGCGGCCGGCGCGCTTTGCCCGAAGCTCCGCAAAGCAACAACTGGCCGGCGGGAAGCCGGCCGCGACGGAAGGAGAAAGAGATGCGCAAGGTATTCGAGATCGGAGGCATCGTCGCAGCGGCCGTCCTGATCGCGTTCGGGATCGCCTCGATCGTGATGAGCACGAACGGCCAGTCGACGGTGAACTCCAGCCTGAAGCAGGAGCAGATCACGGGCACGCCGGACATGTCCCCGAGCGGCATCGCCGCCGAGGTCAAGGCCGATCAGGCCGCGCAGAACAAGCTGTTCGCGCAGCTGCATGCGGCCGGCGTGAAGATCACACCCTCGGCGATCGTGACGCCGAGCTGCACGGTTGCCGGCCAGTCGATCGACACCGGCGCCAAGGCACGCTGCTTCGCGAGGTACATGCGGATCCACACGTTCGCCGCCTCCTCGGGGCTGACGTACTCGCAGATGGGCCGCTACATCGCCGCGTCCGGCACGCCGTTGAACCTCACGGACGGCCTCGGCGCGACGAACGACCCGACCAAGGCGGCGATCGACCCGAAGACGCAGCAGCCGGTCAACAACGGCCGCCGCGACCTCTGGGTCACCTACACGGCGCTGACGACCGCGCTGAACTCGAGCTACATGGCTTCTCAGCTCGCAATGTTCGGCCTCGTGGTCGGCATCGCGCTGCTGCTCTCCGGCGTCGGCTTCCTGATCCTCGCGATCGGTGGAGCACTGCAGAGCCCGAAGACGGCGTGGAGCGACGTTCGCAAGAAGAAGACCGTCGAGCCCGCCGCGCCGGCAAGCGCGTAGGCGTCAAGGCGCAGACGGAATCCTTCCGTCGCGAAGAACGGGCCGCCCTCCGGGGCGGCTCGTTCATTCTTCGAGCAAACCTTGATCCAGCGCGTAGCGGACGAGCTCGGCACGGCTCGACAGGCGGAGCTTCTGCATGATGTGTGCCCGGTGCGTCTCGGCGGTGCGCACCGAGATGAACAGCTGCTTGGCGATCTCCTGGTTGGTGTGCCCGAGCGCAAGCAGGCGCAGGACCTCGCGCTCGCGCTCCGAGAGCGGGTCCTCCTCCGCGCGGCGGCGCTCGTCCGTCTCGGCGGCCACCAGGCGAGCGCCCAGCTCGGGGTGGACGTAGCGCCCGCCCTTGGCCACCTCGCGGATCGCGGCGACGAGCTCCGAGTCGGCCGCCTCCTTGAGCACGTAGCCGCTCGCGCCCGTCTCGAACGCCTCGCGCACGTAGCGCGGCTCGTCCTGCATCGAGAGGACGAGCACCTTCGCGTCCGGGTTCTCGTGGACGAGCTGTGGGATCGCCTCGAGGCCGCTCTGCTCCGGCATGACGACGTCGAGGAGGATCACGTCGGGCTTCAGCGACCGCGCCTCGAAGACCGCCTCCCGCGCGCTCGCCGCCTCGCCGACGGTCTCGAGGTCGTCCTCGGCGTCGATCAGGAGCCGCAGGCCCGAGCGGACGACCGCGTGGTCGTCGACGATCAAAACCCTGGTCACAGCGGCACGTCCGCCACGATCGTCGTGCCGGCACCCGGGCTCGACTCGACCTGCAGCCGCCCGCCCAGCAGCGCCAAGCGCTCGCGCATGCCGACCAGGCCGAAGCCGTCCGCACGTGTCCCCTCGGGATCGAAGCCCTGGCCGTCGTCCTCCACCACTGCCTTGACCGAATGCTGCATACGCGTCAGGGCAATGCTGACGCGTCGGGCCCGGGCGTGCTTGACAACGTTCGTCAGCGACTCCTGGACGATGCGGTAGAGCGCCGTCTCGACCTCGCCCGGGAGCCGTTCCTCGCCGAGCGCGGCGCCGAAGTCGACCTGGATGCCGGTCTGCTCCCCGAACGACGTGGTCAGGTGCTCGAGCGCCGCGACCAGGCCGAAGTCGTCCAGCACGCTCGGCCTGAGCTCGACGGCGAGCCGGCGGACGTCCTGCAGCGTCGCGACGACGAGCTCGCGGAGGCCGGCGGTCGCCGTTCGCGCGGCCTCGCTCTCGAGCGACTCGTCGAGCGCGCGCAGGCCGAGCAGGATCGAGGTCAGCGCCTGTCCGGTCTCGTCGTGCAGCTCGCGGGACAGGCGCTTGCGCTCGAGCTCCTGAGCCTCGACGACGCGGCGAAGGGCGTCACGCGCGATCCGCTCCGAGAGGTCGACGGCCACGGCCGCGCGTATCGCGAAGGTCTCCGCGAGCCGCAGGTCGTTGTCGGTGAAGCGCGCGTCCTCGCCGAGCTTGTCGTGAGCCTCCATCACCCCGATCGCCTCGCCGCGCGCCACGAGCGGCACCCAGAGCCCGGTGTGCGCGCCCAGCAGCCGCGCCACTTCCGGGTTCACGTCGGGGTCGTCCAGGACCGAGTCGACGCGCTCGCTGTGGCCCCGCTCCAGGACGCGTCCGCTCTTGGAGCCCAGGCGCAGCATCGTCTCGCCGACCAGCTCCTCGCTTTCCTCGCCGGCGACCGCCGCGAAGCGAAGCTCGTTCGTGCCTGCGGGGAGGATGACCGCGACGACCCGCGCGTCGATCAGCTCCCGCAACCTGCGCGCGATCAGATCGAGGAGCCGGTCGAGGTCGGTCTCGGTCGCGAGCGCGTTGCCGACCTCGTTCAGCGACTCGAGCTGCCGCGACCAGCCGGTCGAGGCCTCGTAGAGGCGTGCGTTCTCGATCGCGACCGCGGCCTGGCTCGCCAGCAGGGTGACGATCTCCTCGTCCTCCTCCGTGAAGTCCTCTCCACCCGCCTTCTCGGTGAGGTAGAAGTTTCCGTAGGCGACGCCGCGGAGCACGATCGGCACGCCGAGGAACGAGCGCATCGGCGGGTGGTTCGCGGGGAAGCCGACCGAGCGCGGGTCTTCGCCCAGATCGTGCAGGCGCAGAGGCGTGGCGTCGCGGATCAGCGCGCCGAGGATGCCGCGGCCGCGCGGGAGCTCGCCGATCGCGGCATGGGTCTCCGCGTCGATCCCCGTGGTCACGAAGCGCTCGAGCCCCGAGCCGCTGCGGTCGATCACCCCGAGAGCGGCGTAGCGCGCGCCGGTCAGCTCGGCCGCCTTCTCGACCAGGCGCTGGAGCAGCGCGTCGAGCGACAGCTCCGAGGTGATCGCAACGCCGGCGTCGACCAGCGCGCGAAGCCGGTCCTCTCTCGGGCCCGCGGTGTCCATGCGGGCGAATGTAGCTCAGGCGGCGCGGCGGGCGCGAGAGCGTTGCTTGACGACCAGCACCGGCCGGTCTGCGGCGTGCACGATCGAGCTGGAGACGCTGCCGAGCAGCGCGCCGGCGACCATGCCACGGCCACGGGAGCCGACGACGATCAGGTCGGCGTTCCGCGCGCGGGCCAGGTCGAGCACGCTGTGGGCCGGGTCTCCTTCGAGCACCTCGGTCTCGGCCTCGACGCCCTGCTTGGCCGCGAGCGACGCGGCGTCGGCGAGGATGGCGCGGGCGCGCAGCAGCTCCTGGCTCACCGATCGCTGGTAGAACGGGTCGCCGAGGATCGGTAGCGGCTTGTGGCTGACGTAGGCCAACGTGACGGCAGCGCCGGACTCGCGGGCGATTGCCAGTCCTGTGTCGAGCGCCTCGCGGGCGCCCGGTGAGCCGTCGGTGGCGACGATCAGCTGCTTCTGTGTCATGGTCATCTCCTTGTCCTATCGCATGATCGATGCGCGGCGACCCGCCGCCATCCGCAGCGGGCCTGATCTCGGCGCGGAAAACCCGCAGTCGCCTTTCGGCCGGTCTCCGATGGCAACCGGCGGCGTCCGGACGACACTCTCAGGAAGATGCCTGACTCGACCACCATCTCTCCGGTGACCTCGACCGCCGACGTCATCCTCCGGGACGGCTCGACGCTGCGACTGCGCGCACCGCTGGCCGCTGATGCCGAGGCGCTCGAGGCCTTCTTCTCGGGCCTCTCCGAGCGGAGCTTCTACCAGCGCTTCCACGGCATCCGCCGGGTCGAGCGCTCGCTGGTCGAGCACTTCCTCGACCCCGACTGGCACGAGCGCGGGGTGCTGGTGGGCGTGGCCGGCGACGAGGTCGTCGCGGTGGCCGAGTACCTCCGCCTGCGGGACGAGACTGCGGCGGAAGTCGCCTTCGCGGTCGCCGACGAGCTCCAGGGCCGCGGGATCGGGACGCGGCTGCTCGAGCAGCTCGCGGAGCGCGCGGCCGCCGCCGGGATCGAGCGCTTCGTCGCCGAAGTCCTGCCCGACAACGCGGCGATGCTCAGCGTCTTCCGCGACGCCGGCTTCGAAGCCGTTCGCGAGCTCGGCGGCGGCGAGATCGAGGTGCGCTTCCCGATCGCGCCGACCGAGATGTTCCGCGCGCGGGTCGACGAGCGCGACCACGTGGCGGTCACCGCCTCGCTCCAGCCGTTCTTCGCCCCGCGTTCGCTGGCCGTGGTCGGCGCCTCGCGCCGGCGCGGCTCGATCGGCGGCGAGCTCTTCCGCAACGTGATCACGGCGGACTTCGTGGGCGCCGCCTACCCGGTCAACCGCGACGGGGAGCCGGTCGGCGGGGTGCGCGGCTACCGCTCGTTCGACGAGCTGCCGGAGACCGTCGACCTGGCGGTCATCTGCCTGCCTGCGCCCCATGTGCTCGCCTCCGCCGAGTCGGCTCTCGAGAACGGCGTCAAGGCGGTGTGCGTGATCTCGTCCGGTTTCGCCGAGGTGGGCGGCGAAGGCGTCGACCGGCAGGACCGCCTGCTGGAGCTCGTGCGCGCGCACGGCGGCCGGCTCGTCGGTCCCAACTGCCTCGGTATCGCCATCCCGCCACTGGGCTTGAACGCAACCTTCGGCCCCCGGCCGCTGCCGGCGGGCCCGATCGCCTTCTCTTCGCAGAGCGGCGCGCTGGGGCTGGCACTGCTCGAGAAGGCCGCGGAGCGGCGCCTCGGCTTCTCGGCCTTCGTCTCCGTCGGGAACAAGGCCGACGTCTCCTCGAACGACCTGCTCGAGTGGTGGGAGGACGACGAGGCGTCACAGGTCGTGCTGCTCTACCTCGAGTCGTTCGGCAACCCGACCAAGTTCAGCCGGCTCGCCCGGCGCGTGGCCAGGCGCAAGCCGATCCTCGCGCTCAAGGCGGGGACGACGAACGCCGGGGCGAAGGCCGCCAGCTCTCACACCGCCGCGCTCGCGGGCTCGGACACGGCGGTGGACGCGCTCTTCCACCAGGCGGGCGTGCTGCGCGCCGAGACGCTCGTGGAGCTCGTCGACGCCGCCTCGCTGCTCTCGAGCCAGCCACTCCCCCACGGCCGGCGCGTCGGCGTCCTGACCAACGCCGGTGGGCTCGGGATCCTCTGCGCAGACGCCTGCGAGAAGGCCGGCCTCGAGCTGCCCGAGCTGGGCGAGGAGACGCACGCCGCCCTCGCGGGGCTCTTCCCCGCCGACGCGAGCCTCGCGAACCCGGTCGACATGCTCGGCTCGGCGACGGCCGCGACCTACCTGGCTGCGATCCCGCCGCTGCTCGCCGACAAGCGGCTCGACGCGCTGATCGTCCTGTTCGTGCCGCCGGTCGTGGCGGGCGCCGACGAGGTCGCCGATGCGATCCGCCAGGCCGTCGCGGACGCGAGCCCGGGCAAGCCGGTGCTGGCGGTCGTGATGAGCGCCGAGGGAACGCCGGCCACGCTGTTGGAGCCCGGCTCCCCGGTGGCGAGCTTCCCCTATCCGGAGTCGGCGGCACGCGCGCTGGGACTCGCCGCCTCCCGCGCCGACTGGCTGCGGCAACCCGCGGGCCAGGTGCCGGCGCTCGACGGGATCGACCGCGCCTCGGCGAGGCGCGCCGTCGAGGAGTCCGGCGAGGGCTGGCTCTCCCCGGAGGCGACCCGGCGGCTGCTCGAGGCGTACGGCGTGCCGCTCGTCCCCGAGCTTCACGCCGACAGCGCCGCGGAGGCGCTGGACGCCGCGCGGGAGCTCGGCTTCCCCGTGGTCGTCAAGACCGCGGTCGCCGGCGCGCACAAGACCGAGAGCGGCGGGGTCGCCCTCGATCTCCGCGACGAGGAGCAGGTGGAAGCGGCGGTCGAGCGGATCGGCCCGCCGGTGATCCTGCAGCCCTACCTGAGCGGCGGCGCCGAGCTGCTCGCCGGCGCCGTCCAGGACCCCGTCTTCGGCCCGCTGGTCGCCTTCGGCCCCGGCGGCGTGCTCGCCGAGCTGATCGGCGACGCCGGTTTCAGGCTCGCCCCGCTGACCGACGTCGACGCGCGCGAGCTGGTGCACGCCGGCAAGGCCGGCCGCCTGGTGCGCGGCTTCCGCGGCACGCGGCCCGCCGACGCCGAGGCGCTCGTCGACCTGGTGCTGCGTCTTTCCGCGCTCGCGGAGGATCAGCCGGAGGTGGCCGAGCTCGATCTCAACCCGGTCGTCGCGCTCCCGGACGGCTGCGTCGCGGTCGACGCGCGCATCCGCCTGGCGCCGGCCGAGCCGCACCGCTCCCCCAAGACGTGGTAATGCTCCCCGGGATGGAAGGGCCACTACCCCCAGCGCACCCGTTCGACATCGAGGGCGCCAAGAAGCGCCTCGCCGCGGGAAACGGCGGCTACGAGGTCGTCCACCGCTCCGAGAGCGTCGAGCTCGGCGTCTACGTCCTCGTCGCACCCGAGCCCGATCGCCAGCAGCCGCACGAGGACGACGAGGTCTACGTCGTGCTCGAGGGGAGCGGCGTGCTCGAGGTCGAGGACGAGCGGCTCGAGCTGCGCGAGGGGCACGCGGTGTTCGTGCCGGCGGGCGCCGAGCACCGCTTCGTGGGCTACGAGCAGCTGAGCGTGCTCGTGATCTTCGAGAAGCGCTAGGAGGGCTTGGCGGAACCCTGCTCGTCGTCGGGTTGCGATGGCCGTTCCGAGGCAAGGACGCAGGGAGTCCCTGTAGTGGTTGCTACAGGGACGACTGAGGACGTGGCCTCGGGGCGGGCAGCGCGGCCCGACGGCACAGACCGGGTTTCGTCAAGCCCTCCTGGTTAGTAGATGTCGCCGCCGTCGCTGTCGCCGGGGCCCGGCGTCGGCAGGAACGAGAGCTCCTCCGGCTCCTCGCTACGCGTCCAGGAATAGACGCCCTCGGCGACGCCCAGCGGCCCGGCGGCGTGCTCACGCCAGGCGAGCGCGGCCTGAAGGAGGTCGGGATCGACCAGCCGGGCGGCGAACGCGTCGACCCCCGCGCTCGACTGGAAGACGAAGATCGCCTGGTCGTCCGAGACGAACACCTCGTGGCGCTCGAGGCCCGGCAGCTGCTCCGCATCGAACGGCGGGCCCTCGGCCAGCAGCTCGCGGACGGCCTCTCGTGAGCCCGGCTTCAGCGGCACCACGAGCGCGATGCTGCGCGGCGCGGACGCTCCGAGCTGGAGCGCCGCGAGCCGCTCGGCGATCTCGCCCACCAGGCTGGGTTGTGCCACGGTGGCGATGGTAACCGGGGGACCTCCGAACCGTTCGAGCACGATCGACGGACGCCCGTCGATTCGTTCTTCCGGCCGACGCCCGACGTGTACGCCGGAGACCCCGCCGTACGCGATCTCGCAAGTGCCCTCAAGGCCCTCGAGCCTCACGCCCGAGGCCAGGAGCTCCAGCTTGCCGGTCGCAAGCTCGGACGCGCCTTCGCGCCAGACGACTCCGTAGGTCCGCTGCATGGTCGGATGGTCGGCCTCGTCGAGCCGCACGGCATCCGGCCGGGCACGGATCCCCTCTGCGGAAAGCCCGCAGCTACTCGTCGCCGTAGAGAAGCTCGAGGCAGCCCTGGAGGATCGCGGTGCTGTCGGCGACCTGTGCCAGGGCGCGCAGGAGCTCGGCCCGCCGCCCCTCGTCGAGCGAGGCGAAGAGCCGGCCCTCGACCTCGGCCGCGGCCTTCTCGGCGGCCGCCAGGCGCGCGCGCCCTTCCTTCGAGACCTCGACGATGTGCCGGCGGCGGTCCTCCGGGTCGCGACGGCGCACGATGAGCCCGTCGGCCTCGAGGTCGTTGAGCAGGCCGACCAGCTTGCTGGGATCGACGCCGATCGTCTCGATCAGCGCCTGCTGGCTCGTCGGCCGGGCCCGTAGCTCGTAGAGCACGCCGAAGTGGCGCGGCGTCAGCCCGATCGGCTTCAGGGCGTCGGTGAACCAGCGCTCGGCTGCGCGCCCGATCTTGACGAGGAGCATCCCCGCCGTCGGCGCCTGCAGCAGCTGCGGCTTGCGCACATCTGCACTTGTTGCCATGTCGCGATCATAGCAGATCCATGATATTTGACAAGACAGAATCGTATGCTGTATAAAACGATTGTGAGCATGAAGCGTTTCCGAAGAAAAGAGGTTTCCATGTCGCCACGAGCTCAGTCCACAGACCGCCGCTGGATCGCGCTGGGGGTTCTCGTCGCCGCCCAGTTCATGGTCGTCCTCGACGTCGCGATCGTGAACGTCGCGCTTCCGTCGATCAAGACCGACCTCCACTTCAGCGAGCAGAGCCTGCAATGGGTCATCACCGCCTACGCGATCATGTTCGGCGGCGTCCTCCTCCTCGGGGGCAGGATGGCCGACCTGCTCGGCCGCCGCCGGCTGTTCCTGGCCGGCGTGGCGCTCTTCACGTTGAGCTCGCTGCTCGCCGGCTTCGCGTGGTCGGAGGCGTCTCTCATCGCCTTCCGCGCGACGCAGGGGCTCGGCGGCGCGCTGCTCGCCCCCGCGGCGCTCTCGATCCTGACGACGACCTTCGCGGAGGGCCGCGAGCGCAACATCGCGCTCGGAGTCTGGGGCGCGGTCTCGGGAAGCGGAGCCGCCGCCGGCGTCCTGCTCGGCGGCTTCCTGACGACCGCGCTCGACTGGTCGTGGATCTTCTTCATCAACGTCCCGGTCGGCGCCGCGCTCCTCGTTGCCGCCCCGTTCCTCCTGCGCGAGAGCCGCGCCGAGCTGGGCCACCGGCACTTCGACTTCGCGGGCGCCGCCACGGTGACGAGCGGTCTGATGCTCCTCGTCTACGCGATGACCCGCGCGACCGAGATCGGCTGGGGCAGCGCGCAGACGATCGGCCTCCTCGTGGGCTCGGCCGCGCTGGTCCTCTCCTTCGTGGCGATCGAGCTGCGCTCGAAGGCGCCGCTGCTGCCGATGCGGATCTTCCGCCTGCGCACGCTCACCGGCGCGAACGTGACGTCCTTCCTCCTCGGTACCGCGCTCTTCTCGCAGTTCTTCCTCGGCACCCTCTACATGCAGCAGGTGCTCCACTACTCCGCGCTCAAGACCGGCGTCGCGTACCTGCCGCTGACGCTGACGATCATCGCGCTCGCCGGGGTCGCCCAGAACCTGGTCACGCGGGTCGGCGTCCGGCGCGTGCTCCCGGTCGGCCTGGTGATCTCGGCGGCCGCGCTCGTCCTGCTGGCGCAGCTGCCGGCCGACGGCCATTACTTCTGGGATCTCTTCCCGGCCTTCGTGTTGAGCGCGATCGGCCTGGCCTTCAGCTTCATCCCGCTGACCATCGCTGCACTGATGGGCGTCCAGGAAGCTGACGCGGGCGTCGCGTCAGGCCTGCTGAACACGACCCAGCAGATCGGCGGAGCGGTCGGCCTTGCGGCCGCTTCGACGATCGCGACCACCTTCACCGGTCACTACGTCAGCGCGCACCCGGGCGCCTCGCCACTCGACGGCCCCGCGCTGACCTACGGCTTCCAGATCACCTTCTACGTCCTCGCCGGGCTGGCCGCCCTCGCGGCCGTGCTGGCGGCGCTGCTGATCGAGCCGCACGCCTCGTCCACCGCTGAGGTCGCCGCCCTCGACCTCGCTCCCGCGCAGGAAGCGGCGTAATCGGAGCCCGGGGGAGCGGCTCGCGCCGCTCCCCCGGGTCACAGCTCTAGGCGAAGAAGTCGAAGACGGCCGTGTGCGCGGGCGTGCCGTCGTTCAGCGAGAGGCTGAAGCGGCGGCAGGTGCCGGCCCAGGCCGGGTCGGTCTGCCAGCCGTAGGAATAGTGCGAGGAGCTGGCTCCGTAGAAGAGGCCGGTGGGGGTGCCCTCGTGGGCTCCCGAGACCAGGAACAGCGAGTCCGAGGGGCAGGTCACCGGCACCGAGCTCGGCGAGCCGGCGGCCAGGATCGAGAGGCCGTGGTTGCCGTTGATGCCGAAGCCGAGCTTGATCAGGTCGCCCGCGTGCACCAGGTTCAGGCCGCTGCCCTCGTTCTTGACCGGGGCGAAGAAGCCGTTCCAGGCGTAGTGGACGCTGTAGTGGCGCGTGAGCGTCGTCACGTTGCCGGCCACATCAGTGCCGGTCACCGTGAACGTGTGCGCGCCGAGCGAGGTATCGATCGGCGAGCCGTTGGGGACGGTGCCGACGCAGCTGTCGATGCCCGAACCGGTCTGCTTGTCGGAGCACTTGAACTTCGCCTTCACGACCTTGCCGACCTTGTACACCGCGCCCTCCTTCGGCGCGGAGACCATGACGTTCGGCTTGTCCGCGTCGACCTTGAACGCGATCAGCTTCGTCGACTCGACGTTCCCGGCGACGTCGACCGAGTGGAACTGGACGAAGTGGTTGCCGGTGCTGAAGCCCGAGATCGGGCCGGAGTAGGTCGTCGAGGAACCGCCGTCCAGCGAGTAGAACGTGTGCGCGATGCCGGAGCCGCCCGCGCCGTCGTCGCCGGTCAGGGTCAGCGTCGGCGAGGCGTACCAGCCGTTGTGGAGGCCGGGCGTGAGCGTCGCGGTCGTCACCGGCGCCACGGAGTCGGTGATGTCGAACGACTGCGGGACGTCCGGAGCCGGGTTGTAGTTCGCGTTCCCGGGCTGCGACGCGGTGATCGTGCAGACCCCGTAGTGCACGATGTGGACGGTGTTGCCGCTCACCGCGCACGTCCCGTTGGCACCGGCGCTGAACGAGACGGGCAGGCCTGACGAGGCCGTTGCCGAGACGTCGAAGTCGGGCGCCGTGTAGGGCCGGTCGGCGAGCGGCCCGAACGTGATCGTCTGGTCGAACCGGTTGAACGGCGCGTTGGGGAGCGGCCATGCGTAGGCCCCGCGTCCGCGCGTCCAGAGCGACAGCGCCGTCGCTCCGCGGTCGATCTGCATGTCCCAGATCATCGCGCTCGGCAGGCCGGCCGTGAACTTCTGCCAGATCGGCGAGGCGGCGTTCACGTTGTTCGTGAAGTACAGCCCGAAGTCGGTTCCCGCGAAGACCTGCTGCGGGAAGTTCGGGTTCACGATCACCGAGTCGACCGGGATGTCGGGCAGGTTGCCCGACTTGTCGAGCCAGCTGAAGGACGTGCAGCTCGAGCTGCACGAGACCTGGTAGACGTGGCCCGGCTGGCTCGGCGTGTTCGCGTTGAAGCCGCCGAGGGCCGCGTAGCCGACCTCGGTGCCGACGTCCGGCGAGGAGGGGTCGAGCGCGATCCCCAGCACCGGCCGGTTCGGCAGCACCGCGTTCCCGCCGGTGACGTTGACCCAGTTCGCCTGGCCGGCGGTGCCCGTGCCCAGGTTGAAGCCGATCCAGACGTTGGCGTCGTTGGTGCCGACGATCGCCACGCGCGACCACTTCGGCGAGTACTTGACCTGGTTGATGAACGAGCGGTTGCCCAGCGTCCCCTTGGTCATGTTCTGGGTCGACGGGTTGTTGGTCACGTACCAGCTGGCCGAGTTCATCGTGGCGTTGCCGCCCGCGATGGTCTCCCAGACGCGGGTGGTGCCGCCGATCAGGTGGCCGCAGCCGCCGGGAGTGCCGGCCGCGGCGCAGTCGTCGCCGCCCGGGATCCCACCGTGGAAGAGGTCGAACGGGAAGATGAACGACTGCGTGTCGCCGGTCCAGCTGCCGCGGACGCTCGAGTAGCTCGAGCCGCTGGTGAGACACGTCGTCGACGTGCAGCGCGAGAGGCCGCCGCTGTTGTTGCCGACGAAGTAGCGCGGGTTCGTCCCGTTGCCGACCGGGTCGATCCGGGCGTAGAAGCCGTCACCGCCGGTGACGAGCTGCCACTGCACGGGGCCGCCGGGGCCGCCCGGGAAGCTGCCCACGCTGGGGGCGTTGTCCTGCGCGCCGCCGGCCGTGGACGGGCTCGCCGAGGTGGCGAAGTTTCCGCTGATGTCGCCCGAGTAGAACTCGATCGTGTTCAGGCCGAGATCCATGTTGAAGAACGTCGGCCGCGTCACCGGGCTGGCGCTGGCGGCGTCGGCGTTGGTCGTCCCGAAGGCGCCGCCGTCGCTGCCCACCAACAGGGTGCTGGACGAGCCGGGCAGGAACGCGAGCGCGTGCTGGTCGACGTGCACCACGTGGTTCGCGGCGCTCGAGCCGTTGTAGCCGCAGGTCAGGTTCGTGAACGCCGTCCCGGTGCGGGTGGCGAGCCAGACGTCGTAGGTGTCGACGAAGAGGCGGTCGGGGTTGTTCGGGTCGACCGCGATCCCCTGGTCGTACCAGTTCTGCGGGTAGTCGCCCGGGTTGCCCGACGTGTTGGTCCCGACACAGTTGCGGAGCGAGCCGCCGGCCGAGCCGGCCATGAACGACCAGGTCGCGCCGCCGTCGGTCGAGGCGAAGACGCCGAGCTCGCAGCCGTTGGTGTTGCCGCAGCCGCTGTTGTTGTTCGGCGCGATCGACTGCACCTGCGCGTAGATCGTGTTCGGGTTGCTCGGCGCGACGGCGATATCGATCCGCCCGAGCTGGTCGCCGCTCGTCGTGCTGACGTAGGGGTCGCCGCTGCCGGCGTTCAGGTTCGCGCCCGTGGTGTAGGGGCTGCCGGTGACGGCCGTGCCGAAGACGAAGCCGTTCGCGTTGCCCGCGATCGACGTGAAGCTCGGGCAGCCGCTCGCCGGCATCGTCCCCGAGTAGAGGCCGTTGGCGCCGTTGGCGCCGAGGTCGTACTGGACGGTCGTGGCAAAGCCGCGGACGCCGACGGCCGCGAGGATCCGCGTGACGCCGCCGCCCATGCTCGACAGCTCGAGGCCGGTGATGTCCTGCCGCTGGGTGCTGAACGCGTTCGTCACGCACGGGCCGGTCCAGTTCGTGCCGCCGTCATACGAGAGGAAGAGCCCTTTCTTCGTGCCGGCGACCACGTTCTGCGAGTTGTTCGGGTCGACGCGCACCTTGCCGACCGCGTCGTACTGCGGGAACTGGCCGGCGGGCTCCCCGTAGCCGGGGCCGAAGACGCTGGCGCCCAGCACGGTCCAATGCGCGCCGCCGTCGGTCGACTTGAGGACGCCCTGGCTGCCCATCGAGAACGAGCCGTAGTTGAGGTCGCCCGTGCCTGCATAGACCGTGTTGTGGTCGTTCGGGTCGATCGTGAGCGTGTCGATGGCGATCGCCGCGATCAGCGGGTCGTCGGTCGTGACGGCCCACGTCGTCGACGCGCTGCAGCAGTTCGTCGTTTTCCAGACGCCGCCGCCGACGGTCGCTGCGTAGGCGGTGATCGCGCCGGGCGTCGTCGTGGTCGGGTCGGCAACCATCGCGTTGATCCGGCCCTCGGTCTGCGTGTAGTCGAAACAGTTGCCGCAACCCGTCATGCGCTCGGGCGCGGGGCCGAGCGCGACGAAGCCGCTCGGCGAGAGGCTGCTCGTCCCGTGCGCGGAAGCGCGCCCGGTCACCTGGCGCCCGGCGGGAATCCCGCTCGGGATGGCCTTGGCCTGCGCAGCCGCATGCCGCAGCCAGGCGGGGTTGTAGTTCCCGGTCGGGTAGGTGAGCCGCGTGTTCCAGTACGAGTCCATGGTGTCGAGTTGCTCGCCCACGTCCCCGCCGGGCACCGGCATGTAGTGCGCTGGCGCAGCCGACGGGCTGCTGCCCGCGCCGTGCCTGCTGCCGGCAACCAGCAGCACGGCGGCCACCGCCGCGCCGGCCAGCAACACCCACGTGATCCGCATACGGAACATCCGTCCCTCCCCGGCTCGTGAAGAAATGCCGCGAACATGCCGGTCGAGCCAGCTTCGACCCTCACGCTCCTGTCCGTCCATCTCGGCGCGCAGCCGCTCGACCTCCTCGACCGCAAAGCGCCGGTAGCCACTGCCGGGAAGGCGGACAGCACGCAGGAGGCCCCGGGCCTCCCAGTTGCGGACCGTGTTCTCGTGCACGCCGAGAACGCGGGCCGCCTCGCGGACGTTCAACCAGCCCTTGTCGAGCTTACGCCGTTCTCCCACTGCCGCGCCCCTCCCGGTCCCTGGGCCTGTCTCCAGGCCCGAAATCTCATCGTGTGGTGACTATGGAGGCCGGGACACCCGCCCGGGCACGGTCGGCTGTGAGCTTTGACCGCACCGCAGCTTCGCTCCCCGCCTCAATCCAGCTTCTAACAGGTTCTGGTAGGGAATTCAATACGTAGCTGCCCGCCGATCATCCGCATCGGATGATGCTCGTGCCTCGAAGCGGGTCGATGGTTCGATCGTTCCCCGCGAAAGGACGACTCATGAGCCCAGCGGCCCCAGCCCTCCCCATTCTCGGCAGCGACAAGCTCCCGGAGCTCGTCGCGATGATCAAGGACGTCGACAGCATCGAGCTGAAGCTGACCGTGCCCGAGCCCGCTCACTTCACGACCGCGCGGGCGCTTGGCCTCGACCCGTTGCAGGCGCAGATCCGACAGGTCTTCTTCTTCGACACGCCCGACCTGGAGCTCGACGCGCAGGGGCTCGTCGTCAGGGCGCGGCGGTCGCAGAAGAAGGGCGACGATTCGGTGGTCAAACTGCGGCCGGTCGTGCCCTCGGAGCTGCCCAAGGACCTCCGGCGCTCACCGAACTTCGGCGTCGAGCTCGACGCCTCGCCCGAGGGGTACGTCTGCTCGGGGTCGCTCAAGAGCGTCCCCACGGAGGGAGACGTCCGCAAGGTGGCGCTCGGGGAACGAGCCGTGCGGAAGCTGTTCTCGAAGGAGCAGCAGGAGCTCTACGCGGAGCACGCGCCGGACGGGATCGGGCTCGACGACCTGACGATCCTCGGGCCGCTGTTCGTCCTCAAGCTGAAGAACTCCCCGGAGGGCTACGACCGGCGGCTGGTCACGGAGCTGTGGCTCTACCCCGACGGCTCGCGGATCCTGGAGCTGTCCACCAAGTGCGAGCCGTCGGAGGCGTTCGACATCGCCGCCCAGACACGGGCGTACCTCGCTTCGCGCGGCATCGACCTCGGCAGCGAGCAGCAGACCAAGACGCGCACCGCGCTCGAGTTCTTCTCGAGCCTCGCCGGGGAGGGGGCCGCGCGGAAGAAGCGGGCGCCCGCGAAGGCGAAGGCCCCGACGCCTGACGCCTAGGGCGCCGCGAGGGCCGCGAGGCTCTCGACGATCGCCCGGTCCCGGCCGTAGCTCAGAGTGTCGAGGGCGCGCCGCCGTTTCAGCCAGCGAAGGTCGTCGATCTCGTTCTGCGGAGCCGCTTCGGCGCCCGCCTTCGGCGTCATCTGAAAGTACCGCACCCGCTTCGGGCGGCCGGCCGCGTCCTCGTACTCGCTGACCGCCACCTCGGGGCCCAGCTCGCAGACGAGGCCGGTCTCCTCCTCCACCTCGCGAAGCGCGCACTCCTCGTCGGACTCGCCCGGTTCCGCCTTCCCCTTGGGCAGCGTCCAGTCGTCGTACCTCGGCCGGTGGACGACGAGGAGCTCGGGCTCGCCCTCGGCGCCCGCTCTCGTGATCACGCCTCCTGCCGCTCGGACTACGCTGCTCATCCGACCTGGATGATGCCCGCCGCATCGGAGCCTGAGACCGTCGAGGAGGAAGTGGCCAGCACCGGAGCCCTCACGATCTACCTCGTCCGCCACGCCTTTGCGGGCCATGCCGACGCAACCCGGTGGCCGGACGACTCGGTCCGCCCGCTGACCGAGGACGGGATCCGCAAGTTCCGTGAAGCGGCGCGAGGGCTGCACCGGCTCGTACCGGAGGTCGAGCTGGTGCTCTCGAGCGGGTATGCGCGCGCGTGGAGCACCGCCGAGCTGCTGCACGAGGCCACCGGCTGGCCGGCGCCGCGCGACTGTCCTCCTCTCGAGGCAAACCGGCCGGCCTCGGGCGCGCTCGACGTCCTGCGCGCGCAGAAGGAGCGATCGATCGCGCTCGTCGGTCACGAGCCGTACCTCTCCACGCTCGCCTCGCTCCTCTGCGCCGGCGGCGAGCACGTCCTGCGGCTCAGGCTGAAGAAGGGCGCTGTCGCAGTCGTCGGGGTGGACGGGGAGGTCGCGCCCGGCGCGGGGTCCCTGCTCTGGGCCGTGCCGCCCAAGGTCCTGCGGGCGTTGGACGACGGCTCGTGAGGCTCGATCGCCTGGCACTGGGACCGGCCGAGCGGGCGCTCGACGCGCTCCTGGCAGGGCCGCTCCCCGAGGCGCTCGGGCGTTCGCTCGCCGAGCACCACGTGATCGAGCGGGTCGCCGCCGGCATGGTCGAGGGAGAGGGAGCACAGTCGAGCCCGGCGATCGAAGAGCTCACCCACCGTCTCGTTGGACAGCCCCGCGTTCAGGCGCGCGCTCGCAGAGGTGCTCTCGCTCCCCGAGGTCCGCACCGCCCTGTCGAGCCAGGCGACGGGCTTCGGCGACGAGGTCGCCGGTGCCGTCCGCCGTCGCGCGCGGGCGCTCGACCAGGCCCTGGCGGCACGGGCGCGGCGGCTGCTTCGCCTGAAGCCCGCCGGCGAGGCGGCCGGGTTCGGCGGCCTCGCCACGAGGGGTGCAGGACTCGTTCTCGACGCGGCGCTCGCGCAGCTCGGCTACCTCGTGGCGGCCGCGTCGATCGCCCTCGTGCTGGGGCTGGCGGGCCAGCTAGGCGGGAACTGGCTCGACGGGTCGCTGGCGGGGGCCGGCTGGCTCCTCGCGATGGCCTCCTACTTCGTCGTCTTCTGGAGCACGACCGGCCAGACGCCCGGGATGCGCGCGCTGCGCGTCCGGGTCGTCGCGCCGTCGGGAGAGCCGCCGTCCGTGCTCCGCTCGCTCGTCCGGTTCGTCGGCCTGATCCTGGCGATCATTCCCCTGTTCGCCGGGTTCCTGCCGGTGCTCGTCGACGACCGGCGGCGGGCCCTACAGGACTTCCTCAGCGGGACCGTCGTGCTCGACGACGCGTCGGGCTAGCGACGCTCTGAGGGGAAGGTTCCCAGCTCGGACTTGCTCACTCCGAGCGTCACCATGTCGTTCGTGAGCTCGGCGACCGCCTCGGCCGGGATCGAGATCCCGCGCCGCCACCACAGGTGGCCGCGGCTGAGCAGGAGCTGGCTGATCCGGCCGTCTGCGTCGACGACGACGCCGTCGACGCTGCCGAGATGCTGGCGATCGGAGGAGTAGATGTCGCTCGCGTGCCGGAGCTCGATCTCCCCTTTCGGCACGCGGTCGTAGGTGACGACCACCTCCGGAGCGAGATCCCCCGGCATGGCTGTGGGCAGGTAATCGGGAATCACCTGCATGTCCCGGACGCCGACCTCCCACCCGTCCTCCTCCTCCTCGACCTGCTCGCCCGTGCCGACGTAGGCGGACTCGTGCACGAGCGACATCTCCTCCAGCTGCTTTTCGGTGCAGCGCAGCGAGATCTCGTGCTCGTCGGCGCCCGCCGCGGCAAGCTCGAGGGGCACGAGCCGGGCATCGCCTGGATTGTCCGCGGGTTGCACGACGAGATGGGTCACCCGGCGGCTGCCCGCGTCGAGGACGAGGTCGGCCAGCTCACGAACGGCGCCGTCCGAGCAACGCGCGCGCTTACCGAGCTCGAGCCTCATCAGCCGTCAGGCGTCGTAGGCCTTGGTCTGCCTGCGGTCGTAGATCCAGGCGAAGAAGAGAAGCACGGCGCCGAAGGCGATGATCGCGCCGAGCCCTCCCCACCTCGCCCAGGCCGCTCCGAAGAACACGAACAAGAGCGTCGCTCCGACGCCGCATGCGACCACGATTCCGGCCACCTTCAGCCAGAACATCCCGCCAAGGCTCCCATCGTCTTCCATTCGCGCGCCTCCTTCCTGCTTCCGAATGCCGAGTCTCTGCCTCCACTGTCGGGGCCCTGCCGTCCCGGAGCATCGTCCTGACCGGGTGAAAGGGCGGTCAGGGTGCGGTCGCGCCCGTGGGACGGGTCTCGGCCCGCCGGCGCTGCCGCCGCCAGGTGAACGCCGCTGCCAGGCCGAGCAGGAGCGTCGGAACCGTCGTCAGGAAGCGGTAGACGAGCACGGCCGCGACCACGCTCGCCTTGTCCCCGCCGAACCCGATCAGCGCGCCGGTCAGCCCCAGCTCGATCACCCCGATTCCGCCCGGGGTGATCGGGATCGCTCCGAGGATTCGGATCAGCGCCCAGGAGGCGAAGGCCTCGACGAGCGTCACCTGCGAGGAGGACACGCCAAGCGTGCGGAGCGACACCACGAGGACGAGAAAGACGGTCAGGTTCCCCAGCAGGGCCGCGCCGGTGAGCATGGGCCACCGCCGCTCGAGGAAGGTTCCGGCCTCCGCGCGGAAGCGCTCGAAGTTTTTTCCGCCCCAGGAGACGGGCCCGCGCCGGACCTTGCGGAGCGCCCAGTTCGAGAAGCGCGCCGCGACGTCGCCGATGTCCTCCGCAAGGCTTCTGCTGACCAGGATCAGGACGAATCCAACGATCACGACCCCGAGGATCGCGACGCCGACGAACGCGACCGTCGCGAGCGCCGCGGTGCTCTCGCCCGAAAGCGCCAGCAGGAAGACGGCGACGATCGGGAAGGACAGGTTGAGGAACTGATTCCAGAGGCTGGTCAGCGTGATCGCACGCGTGATGTCCCGGGTCGGGAAGCGCCACCCGCGCAGGACTCCGAACGAGCCGGCCACGCCCGCGGCGATCCCGCCGGGCACGACGATCGAGAGCGCCGTCGAGGCCTGCGTCACCGTCAGCGCCTGCATGAACGAGAGGCCCGGAAGCGCGACCATCCAGGGCGGCGCGAACGTCACGAGGTTGATCGCGGTCGCGAGGAGCAGCGCGCCGATCTCCGGCCAGGTGAGCTGCTTGACAGCGCCCCAGACCTGGCCGTAGTCGGCGACCGCCGGCAGCAGGAAGACGAAGGTCGCGACGACGATCCCGACGCTCACCGCGCCGAGCACGACGGGCTTGAACCACCGCTTGTGCACGATGCTCAATGCTCGGACGACCCTAGATCGAGCCGCTCTCCCGGGGCAAGAATCCGCACCTCGACCTCGGGCGCCAGCTCGGCTGCGAAGCGCTCGAAGCCGGCCGCCGGCTCCCTCAGGGTCGCGGGATCTCGGCTCAGCCCGAGCCGCCGGTAGGTCCCCCAGTGGATCGGGACCGCGACCCGTGGGGCGAGGAGCCGCAAGGCCTCGGCGGCGCGCTGCGGGTCGAGGTGCCCCGGCCCGAGGCGAGGGCCCCAGCCGTCGACCGGGAGCAGCGCGGCGTCGAGGTCGGGCGCGAGCTCGAGCATGCCTTCGAACAGATCCGTGTCGCCGGCGAAGTAGACCCGTTGCGATCCCTGGATCAGGTAGCCGAGCGCCGGGATCTCCGCGCCGAGCGGAAGCCGCCGGGCCAGGTGGTCGGCGTGCGTGCCGCGCACCGTGAGCGGGCCGATCGAGACCGCCTCGCCTTCGCCGAGCTCGACGACGCCCTCGAAGCCCCGTCGCTCGAGCAGCGGCCGGGCGCCGCGCGGCACGACGAGCCGGTCCGACCGGACACGCCGAAGCGAGGGCACGTCGAGGTGGTCGTGATGGACGTGCGAGAGGAGAACCGCGTCCACCGGGCCGATCGGCGGAGCGGGTCCGGCGACGCGCCGCAGATGCCCCACCCGCCGGCGCAGCAACGGATCGGTGAGGAGGCGGACGCCGTCGGCTTCTACGAGAACGGTGCTATGCCCGACCCAGGTGATGCTCACTGGGCGAGCCGCTCACCCGGCGCGTGCGCTCGCCTGGCCGGCCTCCGGAAACTCGCGCTCCGTCCGGCGCCGCAACGCCTCGGTGCCGCCGAAGGCGAAGCCGAAGAGGATCAGGAGCGGGTAGATGCGCTGCGCATCGGTCGGCCCTGTGATCAGGACGATGAAGAGCAGCAGCGCGACGGCTCCGTAGATGACGACCGGATGGTTGCGCATCGTCGGCGCGAGCGTGCGCCGAATCCACGTCGCCGCCCGCGAAGCGCCGGCGATCCACGCGGCGAACATGATGCCGAGGCCGTAGATGACGATGTTGATCCCGACGTTCCGCAGCAGATTCGTCTCGATCGCCCAGACCCTGTTGACCGGGTCCTTGTTCTCGGCGTTGTTCGTCAGCGCGTCGACGAGGTAGTTGCCGGCGTAGCGGCGGACGACCAGCACGATCAGCCCCACGATGAGCAGGCTGACCCCACAGCCCATCAGCAGCCTGAGGCGCCGGCCCTCGGCCAGGTAGACGGCCACTGCAAACAGGACGAGCACGAGGAAGAGGAGGAAGTAGCTGAGCACGCGGATCACCTTCACGCCGCGACGCGCGGTCTCGAGCTGGCTCCCTTTCAGGATGACGATCTGCCCGGCGTCGGGAGGGAGCTTCTTCAGCCGTTCCCCGCTCAACCCGAAGCGCTCGGCCACCTGTTTGACGAGCGGCCGTAAGTCCAGCACCACATTGCCGTTCGTCGAGACCAGCAGCTCGTGCTTGCCGTCGAGGAGCGCGATGAACGCCTTGTGCGCGCGACGGTTCGCCTGCTTCCAGAGCTCCTGGACGCGCGGCCGTTCGAGCAGCGCGTTCGTCGCGCGGACGGCGGGATCTTGCAGCGCGCCCGCAAGCGGCGCCGCGAGCCCCTTCGCCTGAGGCGGGAGACGCTTCTCGAGCTCGGCCGCCACATCGACCTTCTGGTAGAGCTGATTGACGAGGTAGACCGACAGCGCTCCGCGGATCTGGTCGTCCTCGAGCAGTTTCGAGCTCGCGTTCGTCCAGTTGTCGGTGCTCAGGGCCTGCCGCTTCACCCAGACGTTCAGCGCCGCGACCAGGCCGATCACCGCCGCGATCACGACCAAGGTCCACGGCACCCAGCTGCGCCAAGCCACGGGCCGAGCTTCCGTGGTCGAGGGCTCCGGCGCATCATCCGGAGCGGATGACGTGGCCAGAGCTGTGGCCGGGCCGGTCCGCGAGGCTGTGACAGCGATTGGCGCGGCGAGCCTTCCCAGGGGCTAGGGTCTATGGGCCGGGGGGCGATTGGAGGGCTGGTGGCCACCGACAACCGAGTTGTTCCAGTTCAGTCGGGCGCAGGCACGCCGTGACCCCGCCTGGGCGAAAAGACGGGTCGGCAGCAGCGAAGCCGCGCCGAGGGCCGGCAGAGCGCCATCTCGAGCTTGCGCCGCTGGAGCAGCCGTTCGAGTTCCTGGAGTCGAAGGTCGAGGCACCTGCGCTTCGGCCCGGCGTGGTGTCGCGAACGGTGCTCGTCAACAAGCTGCGGGCGACGACCACGGTCCCGGTGGCGACCGTCGTCGCGCCGGCCGGCTACGGCAAGACGACCCTCCTCTCCCAGTGGGCCGAGCGCGACTCACGCCCCTTCGCCTGGGTCACGCTCGACGAACGGGACAACGACCCCGTCGTCCTGCTCCGCCACATCGCCGCGGCGCTGATGCGCGACCAGCCGCTCGACGAACGGCTCGTCGATGCCCTTCGCAACCCCACGCCGGCGCTCTGGTCGCAGGCAGTCCCGCGGCTCGCCGCAGAGCTGTCGGCGCGCCACCCGATCGTGCTCGTGCTCGACGATTTCAACCTGCTGCGGTCGCGCGGCGCGCTCGAGACCGTCGCGGCCCTGATGGAGGACGAGGTCGAGGGATCGATGCTCGTCGCGTCGACGCGGGTGACGCCGACCCTGCCGCTCGCCCCGCTGCGCGCGAGCGGAAGGCTGCTCGAGCTCGGCGCCCACGCGCTGGCGCTCAGCAAGCGCGAGGCACAGCTGCTCCTGCGGGCGACGGGCGTCTCGCTCGGCGAAGCGCGGGCCGCGGAGCTGATCGAGCAGTGCGAGGGCTGGGCCGCCGCGCTCAACCTCGCCGCGCTGTCGATCCGAGACGCGGAGCAGACCGGCCTCGGCGAGACGCGCTTCGGCGGAGCCGACCGCTACGTGGCGGATTACTTCCACTCGGAGTACCTCTCCCGCCTGCGCCCCGGACCGTTGAGGTTCCTCCGCCGCACCTCCATCCTCGACCGGATGTGCGGCCCGCTCTGCGACGCGGTGCTGGCGGACGAAGGGTCGGCACAGGAGCTCGAGAAGATCGAGCGGGCGAATCTCTTCCTCGTGCCCCTCGACAACCGGCGCGAGTGGTATCGCTATCACCACCTGTTCCGCGAGCTCCTGCAACGCGAGCTCGCCGAGACCGAGCCCGACCTCGTTCGGGTGCTGCACGGCCGGGCCGCAGACTGGTTCGAGGCAGCCGGCGACCAGGAGTCGGCGCTGGAGCACTCCTACGCGGCGGGAGACACGGACCGGGCCGCCGCGATCCTCACGTCGATCGCGTTCCCCGTCTACTACTCGGGGCGGGTGACGACCCTCGAACGCTGGTTCCAGCGCTTCGAACGCGCGGGGCTGCTCGACCGCTACCCGGCGGTCGCCCTCCACGGTGCCCGGATCCATGCCCTGCGAGGGCGCTCGGAGCAAGCGTGGAGCTGGCTCGACGCGGCGGCCCACGGAACCCCGAGCCGCGCATTCGAGCCGCGGATAGGCGCGCTCAAGGCCTGGCTGTGCCGGAAGGGCGCGAAGCAGATGCTCGCCGACGCGGAGGCCGCGCTGGAAGGCCTCCCGACGACAAGCGACTGGCGCCCGAGCGCGCTGGTCGCACAGGGGACAGCGCTCCTCTTGCTCGACCGGGGCGAGGAGGCGGACGCGGTGCTCGCCTCCGCCGCGGATTGCGCCGCCGAGCTTGGCTCGACCGAGACGCGGGTCGTCGCCCTCGCCGAACGCGCGCTGCTCGCGGGCAAGCGCGGCGAGCACGAGCGGGCGGAGGAGCTCGCCAACGAGGCGCATGAGCTCGTGAGCACGTCGGGTGTCGAGGGCGCTCCCGTCCTGGCGCTCGAGAACGCAGCGAGCGCCCAGACACTGCTCCATCGCGGCCATTGGAACGAGGCACGCGCCTGCCTCACCGCCGCCCAGGACCTGCTGCCCTACCTCACGATCGCGATCCCGTGGCTCGCAGTGCAGACCAGGATCGAGCTCGGACGCGGGTTCGTCACGCTTCGCGACCGGCCGGCAGTCGAGGAGCTGCTGGTGGAGATCGACGACGTGCTTTCGCAGACCCCGGGCCTGGCCATGCTGGCCGCGAGCGCGGAGGAGCTGCAGCGCGAGGCCCATACCGTGTCCGACCGGAAAGGAAACCTCGGAGGCCTGACCCCTGCCGAGCTTCGGCTCCTGCCGCTCCTCGCGACGCATTTCTCCTTCCGCGAGATCGCGGAGCAGCTCTTCGTCTCGCGCAACACGATCAAGACACAGGCCATCTCGGTCTACCGAAAGCTCGGCGTCTCGAGCCGCAGCGACGCGATCGCCGAGGCGCGTCGCCTCGGCCTCTCCGAGCACCTGCGCGTCCTCATCTCGGACAGCCGAGAAGAGCTCTAACGCAACTTCACCCCCGGAGGGTGATGCATGTTCCGGCTCAGGGGAGTGAGATCAGAGACTCGGTGGAGAGCCACGAGTGCACGCTGCGCAAGCTCGCGATCGGAGACGATGCCTTCATCGACGGCGTGCTCGCAAGCGAGCGGGCGAATCTCTCTGAATCGGGGCTCGACCCGAAGTCGCACGCGCTCGTGCGCCTCGGGGCGCTGATCGCGGTCGACGCCGCGGCGCCGTCGTACCTCGACGCGCTCGAGTCAGCGCGCGCCTGCGACATATCGGACGAGGAGCTTGTCGGCTGCCTGATCGCGGTCCTGCCGGAGCTCGGCGCCGCACGCGTGATCTCGGCAGCGCCGAGGCTCGGGCTCGCGATCGGCTACGACGTCGCGGCCGCGCTGGAAGACTCGCCGCTCGGCTGAGCTTCGGCCTGTGCCTTCGCTCGCGCCAGGTCGCGGGTGATGTGCACCGCGGCCGAGAGAAGCGGCGCGGCCAGGATCAGGCCGAGCGTCCCGAAGAGGCACCCGGCGGCGATCGTCGCCACCAGGACGACGAGCGGGTGGAGGTCGAGCGCCGAGCCCATCACGAACGGCTGCAGGACGTTCTGGAGCAGCCCGTTCGCGAGGAGCACGATCACGAGCATGGCGATCGCAATGCCCGTCCCTTTGGCGCCCAGCGCGATGATCACGGCGAACGCGCCGGCTACGAACGCGCCGATGAACGGCACGTACGCCGTCACGAAGCTGACGACGGCGATCGTGCCGGCGAGCGGCACGCCGAGGAGCAGGGCGCCGATGCCGACCACGACGCCGTTGAAGGCGGCGATGATCGTCACGCCGCGGAAGTAGCCCCGGAGCGACCTGATCACGCCGCCGGTGACCGTCCGCGCGACGGGCGTCGGCACCCCGAGATGCCGGTCGACCCACCCCCGCATCGACGGGCCGTCCTTGAGCAGGAAGAACAGGCTGAGCGCTGCAAGCGAGAGCCCGAACACCAGCGAGGCCAGCCCGCGAATCCCGTTGACGATCCCGGTGGTCAGGGTCGAGATGATCTTCGGGACGTCGGCCTCGACCTTGGCGCCTGCGCTGTCGGCACCCGACTTGTCGACCCCGAGGCTCTTGAGCCATCCCTCCACCTTGCTGACGCCTTCCGACGCGTGGCCCGCGATCGGCTGGTGCTGCCCGGTGATGCCCCCGATCACGAGCACGACGATGACCGCGGCGATCGCCACCAGCCCGAGGAGGACGAGCACCGCGGCGAGCGCGCGCGGCATGTGCCGGGCGAGGCGCGCCACGATGGGCATCGACACCGTGGCCACGATCGTCGCGGCCACGACCGGACCGCCGATCGTGTAGGTCTCGGCGAGGAACCAGGCGAGAGCGAGAGAAGCCCGAAGAGCCCGACCAGAAGCCAGGCCGCGTGACCGAGGTTCTCGAGCCACGGCGGCGCCGCGAACACCGTGCTCAGCTGCCGCAGCTCACCCGGCGCGATTTCCTGCCGCGCCTCGTCAGGGCTCGTCGAGGGTGTCTGGCCGTGTCGGTGCCAGGGCAACTTCATCTTCTGACTGCCGTCACCCGACACCTCCTGCGTGTTGCCTTGGCCGAGAGCTAAGCGCGACCCAAGATTCTCGTACATCGCCCGGATGGGGTGACCGCGGTGCACGTGGGCTTCATCCCAACCGGGCGATGCGGCGACCGGCTCCAGAAGCGAGTGTGGATGCAGCCGAGCCATCAGTGGAAAGCGAGGTACCGAGATGATGATGCGACGACGACGGCCTCTCATGCGGGCGGCCATGGTGGGTGGAGTCGCCTACCACGCCGGGAAGAAGACGCAGGAAGGCCGCGATGCCGAGTACGACCAGGACCAGCAGATCGCCGACCTCCAGGCGCAGCAAGGGGCGACCGCACCGGCGGCGGCACCGGCCGCCCCGCAGGTCGACATCGAGCAGCTTCAAAAGCTCGCCCAGCTCAAGGATCAGGGAATCCTGACCCAGGCCGAGTTCGACGTGCAGAAGGCGAAGCTGCTGGCAGGTGGGTCATGAGCGACAAGGACAAGGCCACGCTGCCGTTCGGCCCCGTGCAGCTGCTCGTGCTGGGGTTCGACCGCATCCAGTTCGACGGCGAGATCATGCCGGAGATCGAGCGGCTCAAAGACGAGGGCATCATCCGCCTGATCGACATGATCTTCGTCACGAACAACCGCGGCGCGATCGAGACGATCCAGACCAGCGACCTCAGCACGGAAGAGGCCGAGGACTTCGGCGCGATCGTGGGAGCCCTGATCGGAGCCGGGATGGGCGACGAGAACGTCGAGGCAGGGATGGTGGCGGGCGCTCTGGAGGGCGCCGACGGGCACGTGCTCGACGAGTCCGACGTCTGGTTCCTCGAAGACGCGATTCCTGAGGGGACGAGCGCAGCGGTGGCGCTGATCGAGCACCGTTGGGCGATTCCGCTCCGTGACAAGATCATCGCCAACGACGGGGTCGTGCTCGCGGACGAGTGGGTGCATCCGGCCGACCTCGTCGCGATCGGCGCCCACGCCGCCGAGGCGGCCCGCTAGAACAGCCAGTGGCCAGGAAGAGGCGCGCAGGCTCTCGGGCCCGCGTGCCTCGACCGGCCGCCCGGGCAGATGCCTGAATCGGCGAACGTCGAGATCGCGCACGAGCTGCACGAGCACGGCGGAGGCAGCCACGGCAGGCCGTGGGTCGAGATCGCCGAGGCGGTGCTGCTCGCGCTCGTCGCGATCGCGACCGCGTGGAGCGGTTATCAGTCAGCGCTCTGGGACGGCCACGAGGCCAAGCTCTACGGGGAGGCGTCGAAGCTCCGGTTCGAGGCCAACGCTCACGAATCGCGCGCCGGTCAGGAGCAGGTCTACGACGCCGGCACGCTCAACTCGTGGCTGCAGGCGAAGCTGACCGGGCAGGAGCGGACCGCCGCCGCGTTCGAGAAGCGGTTCCGTCTCGAGTACCGGCCCGCCTTCCGCGCCTGGCTCGAGACCGACCCGCTTCACAACCCATCCGCGCCACTCGGCCCGCTCTTCATGCCGCAGTACCGGAACGCCGACCTCACCCGGGCGGCGGCGCTCAATGCACAGGCCTCGGCCACCTTCACGCACGGCACGGACGCCAGGGAGAACGGCGACCACTACGTCCGCACGACCGTTCTGCTCGCGACCGTCCTCTTCCTGATCGCCCTCAGCCAGCGCTTCCGGGCCCACAGCGTCCGTACGTCCGTCCTCGCCCTTGCCCTGGTGCTGCTCGCCCTCGCCCTCGGCTTCGTGATCTCCTACCCGCGGCTCTGACGCCTGCTAGGCGGCGGAGACCGGCTCGACGACGAGCTTGAGGTCGTCGCGCCCGACGACGCGCACCGTGTCGCCCGGGTTGGCGCCGGCGTCGCAGCGCGCCTCCCAGATCTCGCCGTCGAGGCGAACCTGCCCGCTCGGGTGGCACGGCTCGGTCACGGTCGCGTCCTTCCCGATCAGCGTCTGCACTCCCACCACCCGCCGCCGGTGCTTGACCGTCCGGTTCCACGCCAGCAGCTCGACGAACCAGAGCGGAATGGCGACGAGGAAGCCGATCAGGTTCCATGGCGAGGGCAGGAGGAAGAGGAGGATGAAGGCGAGGATGATGAGCACGCGCCCGGGCTCCTACGCGTCGGTGCTTACCGATACGGACTTCGCCGGCGCCTTCGGCTCGAACGGATGCAGCTCGTCCTGGCCCTCCTGGACCACGCCCCAGCTCGAGTCCGGCACCTCGTTCCATGCCCCCGGGAGGTCGCGCAGCGGCTCCGAGACGATGAGCCGCGACTCCTCCGAGAGCAAGGCCAGGATCTCGACGTCGGGATGCAGCGCCTGCAGGGTCGGCACGTCGGTCGAGTAGAACAGCGACCTCGAGTCGCGCTGGCTCGAGTAGCGAAAGCCCCAGATGCTCGCGCCGTCGGTGACGGCGACGGTCATCTGGATCGGATGGTCGACGCCATGCTTCCGGCCGACCTCCTCGATCAGGCCGACCGCCGCCGCCACGGCTGCCGGGGGATCGTCCTCGAGCCCGAACGTGAGCGCCAGGTAGAAGAGGACCTCGGTATCGGCGGAGCCCTCGATCGACGGGTACAGCGATGGGTCGACGGCAAGCACCAGGTCGCGCTTCACCTTCTGGAAGTCGCCGATGAACCCGTTGTGCATGAAGAGCCACCGTCCATATCGGAACGGGTGGCAGTTCGTCTCCTGCACGGCCGACCCGATCGCCGCCCGGATGTGGGCGAACACGAGCGGGGAGCTGATGTGGCCGGCCAGGTCGCGGAGGTTGCGGTCGTTCCAGGCCGGCTCGATGCTGCGGTAGACGCCCGGGCCGTCGCCGTCGCCGTACCAGCCGACGCCGAAGCCGTCTCCGTTCGTGGTCTCAGCGCCGAGGCGCGAATGGAGGCTCTGGTCGATCAGCGAGTGCTCGGGCTTGTAGAGCAGAGTCTCGATGCTCACCGGGGATCCCGAATATGCGAGCCAGCGGCACATGCCCCGCCACTATGGCTGCGGCCGGCGGCCACGGCATCATCCGTTCGGGACGAGGCGTCCCATCCGCGCCGTGCAGAACAATCCGCCGGGGATGGCGAGCGAGCCCGTGCAGCCGGAGTACGGCGAGCGGCCGGCCTGGGGCGCCGGACGGCCGCGCTTTCACGTCTTCCGCCTGCTGCTTGCCTGGGCGCTCTCGGCCCTGGCGCTGCTCGTGGCCGCCGCGGTGGTTCCGGGCGCCGTCGTCCACGACTACCGCGCCGCGCTCGTGGCGGCGGCTGCGATCGCGGTGCTGAACGCGATCCTGCCTCCCCTCGTCGCCGCGATCCGGTTGCCGTTCATGGCGCTGCTGGGCTTCTTCGTCGTCCTCGCGCTCGACGCCGCGATCCTACTTGCGGCCGACCACCTCACCAACGGGGATCTGACCGTCAGCTCCTTCTGGTCGGCGCTCGGGGTCGCGCTGGTCGCGGCGGCGGTCGGCGTCGTGCTGAACGTCGTGCTCGGCACGAACGACGACGACACCTACGCCTTCCGGGTGATCCAGCGCATCGCGCGCCGCTCGGACGAGCGGGAGGAGACGGACCTGCCCGGGATCGTCTTCCTGGAGATCGACGGCCTGGCGCTGCCGGTCCTCCAGCGAGCGATCCGCAACGGGAGCGCCCCGACGATGGGGCGCTGGCTCGAGGAGGGCTCTCATCGCCTCGCCGAGTGGGAGACGGACCTCTCGTCCCAGACCGGCGCGAGCCAGGCGGGGATCCTGCTCGGCTCGAACGAGGACATCCCGGCTTTTCGCTGGGTCGAGAAGGAGACCGCGACGATCATGGTCTGCTCGGCGCCCGCCGACTGCGCCGAGATCGAGCGGCGCCACCTGTGCGGGCGCGGGCTGCTTGCGAACGGCGGCGCCAGCCGCGGCAACCTCCTCTCCGGCGAGGCCGACCACGTCATCCTCACCGCCAGCCGGAGCGAGGCCGAGCGGCACGCAAACCCCGGCTATCGCGCGTTCTTCGCCAACGGCTTCAACGTCCTGCGCTCCCTCGTGCTGTTCGGGTGGGAGGTGATCGTCGAGGTGGTCTAGGCGGCGAAGCAACGGCGGCGCGACGTGACAGCCGCGCGGTCACCGGGGCGGCATCTACCCGTTCCTGCGCGCCGCGCTCTGCGTGGTCGTCCGCGACCTGATCGTCTACGGCGTCCTCACCGACATGATGAAGGGCCGGCCCGCGGTCTACGCCACCTTCTCGAGCTACGACGAGGTCGCCCATCACTCCGGCCTCGAGCGCAGCGACACGATGGAGGCGCTCCGCAAGCTCGACCAGCAGTTCGGCCGCATCGACCGGGCGCGTCGCTACGCAGCCGCGGCCGTACGAGATCGTCGTCCTCTCCGACCACGGCCAGACCCAGGGCGCGACCTTCAAGCAGCGGAACGGCTACGACCTCGAGGAGCTCGTGCGCCGTTCGGTCGACACCGCGGACGTCGCCGTGGTCGAAACAGGGGACGAGAACCAGACCACGGTCGGCCGGGCGGTCGACGAGGCCTCCGGCAGGAAGACTTCCAAGCAGTCGAAGAAGGACGTCAGCGGCCGCGACGTCGTCGTGCTCGCCTCCGGGAACCTCGGGCTCGTCTACCTGATGGACGAGCCGCGCCGCCTCAGCCTCGAGGAGATCGAGTCGCGTCACCCCCGCCTCATGGCGGCGTTGCGCGAGCATCCGCATCTCGGCTGGCTGCTCGTCCATTCGACGGCAGAACGGCCCGCTGGTTCTCGGAGCGAACGGCACGCGGCACCTCGAGAGCGGCGAGGTGGAGGGCGCGGATCCCCTCGCGGAGCTCGCGCCCAGCGCACCGCAGCACCTGCTGCGCGCCTCGGGCTTCGCCCACACAGCCGACATCCTCGTCGGCAGCTTCTACGACCCGGCTCTCGAGGAGGGCTGCGCCTTCGAGGAGCTGATCTCCTTCCACGGCGGGCTCGGGGGCCCGCAGACGCGCCCGTTCGTGCTCTACCCCGCGGAGCTGCCGCTCTCGCCGGAGCCGCTGGTGGGCGCCGCGAGCGTGAACCGGCTCTTCCTGGACTGGCGGGCCGCGCTGCAGGGGAAGCCGGCCGCTCCGATCGAGGAGGCCGCGGAGACGGTGGGGGCCGAGGCGTGACGACCGCAGCAGCCGCCTAATGCGCAAGTGGCTGCCCCTCGTGATCCTCGCGTCAGCCCAGTTCATCATGGTGCTCGATTCGAGCGTGATGAACGTCTCGATCTCGCAGATCGTGGCCGACCTGAACACGACGGTCACCGGCGTGCAGAGCGCGATCACGATGTACACGCTCGTGATGGCGGCGTTCATGCTCGTCGGCGCGAAGCTCGGCGACATCCTGGGTCGCGACCGGGCCTTCGGGCTCGGCCTGGCCGTGTACGGGCTGGGCTCGCTGATTACGTCGCTCAGCCCGAACCTCACGGTGCTGCTGATCGGCTGGTCGGGGATCGAGGGGCTCGGCGCGGTGTTGGTGATCCCGGCGATCGCCGCGCTGACCGCCGCGAACTACGAGGGCAAGGACCGCGCGTTCGCCTACTCGATGATCGGCGGCGCCGCGGGTGCGGCGATCGCGGCCGGCCCGCTGATCGGCGGCTACGTGACGACAACCTGGAGCTGGCGGTATGTCTTCGTCGGCGAGGTCCTGGTCGTGATCGCGGTGCTCATCGTCCACCGGCGCATGAAGCGCGCGCCGAAGCCCGAGCACCCGCCGAGGCTGGACTACGGCGGCGCCGCACTCTCGGCCGTCGCGCTCGGGCTGATCGTGTTCGGGATCCTGAAGAGCAGCACCTGGGGCTGGATCAGGCCGATCGCCGCGCCGACGATCGATGGGCACGAGATCACGCCGTTTGGGTTCTCGCTGGTGCCGTTCCTGATCATCGGCGGCTTCGTCGTCCTCGGCTGCTTCCTCGCCTGGGAGGAACGCCGCGAACGGCTCGGTCGGAGCACGCTTCTCAACCGCGCGCTGCTGAAGATCGGGACGCTGCGGGCCGGGCTGACATCGCTTTCCGCGCAGCAGCTGATCGTGATGGGCACGTTCTTCGTCCTGCCGGTGTACCTCCAGGTCGTGCTCGGCTTCGACGCGTTCGAGACCGGCAAGCGGCTCTTCCCGATGTCGATCTCGATGCTCGCCGCTGCACTCACCGGGCCGAAGGTGGCGGTGCGGTTCGGGCCGCGGGCCGTCGTCCAGGTCGGTCTCGGGGCAATGGCGATCGCTTCGCTCGTGCTCGTCGGGACAATCGACGTGTCCCTGAACGGGACGGCCTTCGCCGTGTCGCTCGTCTTCTTCGGGATCGGCGCCGGGCTCCTCATGTCGCAGCTCGGCAACGTGATCATGTCCTCCGTCCCTCCGGAGGAGACGAACGAGGCCGGCGGTCTGCAGGGGACGGCACAGAACCTCGGCGCGTCCCTCGGCACCGCGTTGATCGGCTCCGTGCTCCTGCTCGGGCTGCTGAACGGGTTCAACTCCCGGATCCAGGACAACCCGGCGCTGCCGTCCGACGTGAAGACGCAGATCGCGGCCGCCACCGAGGAGGGCATCGCCATCGTCACGACCGAGCAGGCGCACCAGGCGCTGCTCGATGCGGGGCTGAAGCCGGCCGAGGCGGACGCGGTCACGGAGGACTACGGCAACGCGCAACTCGACGCGTTGAAAACGTCGATGCTCGCGGTGGCGTTCCTGGCGGTGCTCTCGTTCTGGTTCACGAGACGGTTACCCGGCACGTCGAAGACCGCCTAGAACGCTCTTGTTGAGCCGGGCGCTACTCCTTCGAGCGGCGGCGGGCGGCTGCTGCGCCCGGGCGCCAGAGGCTGACGAGCCCCGCGATCAGCGTCACGAGGAAGATCTGCCCGATCAGCATCTCCAGGCCCGAGAGCATCCGCCCTGGCTGGGCGGCGGGCACGAGGTTGCCGTAGCCCGTCGTCGTCAGCGTCGTGATGCTGAAGAAGAGGAAGTCGCCCGTCTGGGTCGGCTGGCCGAAGAACGCACCCGCCTGCAGCCGGTCGACGGCCACGTAGACGTAAGTGAAGAGGATCCCGAGGATCACGTAGACGCTGATCGCGCCGAGGATCGTCCGGAACCCGACCTCGCTCTCCGTCAGGACCGTGCCCAGCACCTCGGCCGCTGCCACTGCGAGCAGCCCGACCGAGATCAACGCGGACGCTCCCGCCAGCGTGGAGCCCCCGCCGAGCGCGTCCGCCAGAGCCAGCGCCGCGCCGGCAATCGCGAAGCCGGCGGCCCAGCGGACAAGGCCGTGGCCCGCGCGCGCAGTGATCAGGGCGACAACCGCGCAGGTGCCGGTCGTCGCCGCCTGCACGAAGCCGCCCCAGCCGCCGTACGAGACGAGCGACCCGAGCACGTAGAGCAAGACGACGAGCAGGAGCACGAGCCCGAACGCATCGCCGATGCGGGCCGCGAAGCGCGTCCAGCGCTCGCCCGGCCGCCGGGACATCCCGAACCCGCGCGCGAATCCGCGCGACTCAGCTGGTGAGCCCTGCGATGCCATTTCGAAGAAGTGACGCGGCGAGGAGGGTGATGAGCACGAGCAGAATCGTCGTGGCACGGCGCTCGAGCCAGATCCGCGCCGAGCCGAGGATCCGCAGGGCAAAGTCTCGGGCCACGACGAGCAGGATCAGGGCGAGGGCGAGCGGCAGCAGCGAGACGAGCGCGAAGAACAGCCACTCGACCACGTAGCCGTACGCGGTGGGGTTGGTCTCGGAGATGTCCTTGAGGGCGAGCGGGATGAAGCCGCCGGGGTTCGCCAGCGCGGCGCCGGCGCCGGCGATCGCGGCGATGGGCGCGGTGGCGAGCGTGCTCATGCGGTCGATCATCGCAGTCGTCCTGGCCGGATTCGGCGGGCGCCGCGCCACCCTTACGACGATGACCAGCAGCACCGCGGCCGCCACGACGTCGACGATCGCGACCCACGTCTTCGGAGTGGACGTGTGCGAGGCCGCCGCGTCACCGATCACGAACCCCGCCACGACCCCGATCGCCAGCGTTGCGGTGAGCGCGCCGACGTAGAACCAGAAGCCCGTTCGCAGCGGCCGGTCCCCGACCACCAGCGCGAGAACCGAGAAGCTGAGCGTCGTGGGCGAGAGCATCGCCGCGATCGCGATCAGGGCAAGCTCGGCGTCGATCCAGGTCACGACGCCGTCCCCGCGTCAGCTCGGGCTTGCAGACTCGGCCTCGGCGCGCTTGGCGGCCTTCTTCTCCGCCTTCTTCTCCGCGTGCGCGGCCTTCTGCTCGGCCGCCTTCGCCTTCGCCTCGTCGTACGAGTCGCCGACGAGCCGCTTGCCGCCCGTCCAGCCGAACGCCCACACGACCAGAGCGATGCCGAAGATGAGGTTCCACGCCGTGGTCACGAGCTGCTGCGCGACCGAGTAGGCGGTCGCGTCCTTGGGGCTGGCGATCCCCGTGAGCGACGCGACGTTGAAGGCCTGCGTCACGCCGGCGCCGCCCGGGGTCACCGAGGTGACGTTCGCGATCGAGTTGCCGCCCGAGATCCGCATCAGCGTGTTGAACGTCACGGGAATGTCGTAGGCGGCGAGAAAGATCCCCATCACGGCCAGGCCCGCGAGCCAGCTCACCAGCGACGGCGTGAACACCCAACCAAGGTAGGCCCGCCGGTTGGCGAGGATCGCTCCCCCTTCCTTGGCGTCCTCCCACCAGTGGACGACGCGCGGCCAGAACCGGCGCACCAGGACGTAGATGAGGTAGACGCCGGCCAGGATCGCGAGCGCCGTTGCCCACGGGTGGTTGTGAACGAAGGAGAACTTGATGTCAAACGACCCACCGACGCTGAGGAACAGGTAGAGGTAGACGAACACGCCGATCAGCGTCCAGAAGATCTTCTGGACGGCGTAGCCGCCGAGGACGGCCGCGAACGTTGCCCCGGCGATGATCGTCGTGAACATGATCAGCATCGCGAACGTGCCGAGGTTGGCCGGCAGGATCGAGTTGAGGGCGACGGAGGCGGCATAGGCGGCGAGAATGTCGAGCCAGCGCACGCGTCCCGGGAAGGCGAAGCGCAGGATCCCGTACCAGCTCAGCGCGGCCGCGGTTGTCTGCACGCTCTTCAGCACGACCGCGGCGACGATGTAGCCGGCCGAGATCTCGGTGAGCGTGTCCCACAGCTCCTCGAACCACCCGCGGATGTTCCAGCCGACCAGGTCGGCGAACGCGCCGATCACGACGATGATCGCCGCGAGGATCAGCAGGCGCTTCCAGCGCGGGGGCTTCTTCGGCTGCTCGGTGACCGCAGGCGCGGCGACGCTCACCCGCTCACAGTCGCCCCCGGCTCGGACGGACGCATCATCCGCTCCGGACGATGCCGCTCCAGTCTCCGGCTGGTCAGCTTGCGCCGACCTACGACTGGAGGTGCTCCACCGTGCTGCTTGCCAGCGACTATCCGTTCGTCGACGTCATGTGGACGATGCTCGTGTTCTTCGGCTGGGTGATCTGGATCTCGCTCGTGATCATGATCCTGATCGACAACTTCCGCCGGCCCGACCAGTCAGGGTGGGCAAAGGCCGGCTGGCTGCTGTTCGTCATCTTCGTGCCGCTGATCGGCGTTCTCACGTACATCATCGTGAGGCCGCCCGACGTGAAGGCGCTGTCGACCTGACCGGCGGCGGCGACCCGATCGAGCCGCGGCCGCTCGCCCACGCAGCAGCGGACGTCTTCTTCGGCGCCGGCAGAACGATCGCGAGCACCGTCTACGGGACCGTGGTCGTGATGGCGACGCTCACCGCCGCCTACGCCTCCGAGAAGGACCCGTGGAAGCTCGCCATCACGGTCGCGGCGGCCGTCTTCGTCCTCTGGATCGCGCACGTCTACGCGCACACGCTCGGGGAGGCGGTCACCGAGGGGCGGCAGAAGCTCCACGACATGGGCTCGGTCGCACGCCGCGAGCTCGGCATCGTGCTCGCGGCCGCGCTTCCCATCGCAGCGCTGGTCATCGGCGCGGTTGGGCTGCTCGACGAGACCACGGCCGTGTGGGCGGCCCTGGGAGTCGGCCTGTTCACGCTCGGGGCCGAAGGGGTGCGCTTCGCCCGCCTCGAGGGGCTCGGGCGTGCCGGCACGTTCACGGCGACCGGCCTCAACGTCGCCCTCGGCCTGTTCGTCGTTGCCCTGAAGATCGTCGTCGCGCACTGATTGACCCTTCCGGGTCAGCCGTCGCGCCTGCCCGACCGGCTGAATGACCATTCCGGGTCAGGCGGGGCGCCTGCCGCCGCAGCGACGATCCCTCCATGGATCTCGAGCACGACCCTACCGGCGCGTTTCCCTCCTCGGTCGACACCGCGGAGTGGCGCCGCCTGCGCATCCTGCTTGCCCTGGAGGCCGTGGAAACTGCGCTGTGCCTGCTCGACCCGCCCCCGGCCGAGGGGCTCGAGATCCGAGCGCTCGAGCGGGTGCGCGACGATCTCGAGGTCGTCCTTCGCATCGACGAGATCGAGCGGCAGCTGTGAGCCCCGGCGGCCTGTCCGAGCACGCGCTCTTCGAGGTTGCGGACATCGCCTCGGCGGTGGGCCTCGCCACGCGCCTGGCCGAGCGCTGGAGCGTCGTCGTCAGCGCGGAGCGGCCGGACACCTTTTGCGTCTTCGCCGAGCTGCGGGGAAATCCAGACGACGTGGCCGTGCTCCTCCGCGAGGTCGAGGCCTGGATCGAAAGAGAGGCCGCGCTGGCCCTGCGATTCGAGCTCGACGGCCGCGCATACGTTCTCGAGGCCGGAGAGCCCGACTGGTCGGCCGACCTCGCCGCGGCAAGCCACGCGGAGCGCGCGAGCCGGCGCGCCCGCCTCCTCCAGGCGCTGAGCTCGATCGACCGTGCCTTGGCGGCATTCAGGGCCCCGGGGCGTCATGCAGCGCAGATTCGAGGCCTGGAAGACCTCCGCCAGGACATTTCGGTGGCCCTGCGCCTGGAGAACGAATCGCCCTGACGGGACGATGAACCGCCGCGGCGCCGGGCGCATGCTTCCCGGCGATGGCAAAGTTAGGGGAGCTCGGCGGCGACCTCGAGGATGCGCTCGACCGCGTGAAGGTGCCGAGCTACGTCTACGACAGGCACGGGGTGATCCGCTGGGTCAACCGCGCCGGCCTCGAGCTGGTCGGCGACGTGCGCGGGCGCCAGATCACGTCGGTCGTGGCGCCCGAGGAAACGCGCCGTGCTCAGGAGGCGTACTTCAAGCACATCTACAGCAGCGAGGACGTCGAGGCTCAGATCGTGCTGCTGGACCATGACGGCAATCGCATGTCCGTCGAAGTGAGCTCCGTCTGCCTGTACCAAGGGCATCACGTCATCGGGGTCTTCGGCCAGCTGTCGGACATCGAGGAGGAGCACGGGCAACCGCTGCATCCGCATCTCACGCCGCGGCAAGCCGAGGTGCTGCGGCTGCTCGAGCACGGCCGCTCGACCGAGCAGATCGCCGAGGAGCTTCACCTCAGCATCGAGACCGTCCGCAACCACATCCGCCGGCTGCTCCGCGCGCTCGACGTGCACTCGCGCCTCGAAGCCGTGGCGGTGGGCCGTCGCATGCACCTCGAAACGAGCTCGACCCCGCAGAAATAGCCCCTCTCGGTCCGCTCCGACCGGTGAGCTGGCGCTACAGCCCTTCGGTCGCTTCCAGCCGGCCCGTGTGAACGGCGTCCGCGAACGCTTCGTAGTCGCGCTGGTTGACGTCTGCGTACGCGGCCGCGAACTCGGCGATCGCCCGGTCGAACGTCTCGCCCTTCCCGAGGTAGGCGCCGATGGCGATTCGGTCCCCGGAACGGGCGTGGGCCCGCGCGAGCGTCCAGCCGCAGGCCTCCGCGTAGAGCACGAGCCCGCGCGGCGCGACCGCGTCGAGGTCGACCGAGACCTTCCAGTCCCAGAGCTGGCGGACGTAGAAGTCGCGAGGCACGCCGTCGAGAGTTCGAGTCGCGCGCACCCAGCCGAGGAAGATGTCGCTCGCCGACTGCATCAGCCGCTGCCCCTCGACGACGCGCTGGCCGTGATTTCTGAACTTGCTTCGCCCGAGGTGGGCCTCGAGGACGGACCCCTCGGCTTCCTTCACCTGGAGGAACAGCGGATCGCCGTCGTCGCGGCCGAGCAGCAGGAGGATCCACGCGCGCGTCCCGACGCTGCCGACGCCGACGACCTTGCGCGCGAAGTCGACGACCCGATAGCCCTCGAGCAGCTTGCGCCGGTCGTGCTGCAGTGAGCTCCGGTACTTGCGGAACAAATTCGTGATCTCGGCCTTGATCTCGGCGGCGGACAGGTCCGCGACGAGCTCCTCGACCGGCACCACGAGCGGCGGGTCGGAGACGATCCGCAACTCACCGTCGACCTCGTGCGTGAGCCGCGACATTGCCTTGAGGCTGTCCTTCGTGCGCGCTTTGGCCTCCGCCCGGGCGACGTTCTTCGCCTGTTTCGTCTCGTTGGCCCGGCGAAGACGGTCGGCGATCGTCGCGACATCGATCCGCGAGTACCAGACCGCGAGATCGCCCATCGCCGCGAAGCTGCGCATCGCCTCGCGATACGAGCGCACCGCGGTCAGGACGGCGGACCGGCGCACGTCGTCGTCGAAGCCGCGGTCGCGACCGCAGATCTCGAAGCTCGCCGCGAGCCGCTTGACGTCCCACTCGAACGGCCCCGGGAGCGCCTCGTCGAAGTCGTTGAGATCGAAGACGAGCGACCGCTCGGCGGAGGCGAAGCCGCCGAAGTTGGAGAGGTGGGCGTCTCCGCAGAGCTGTGCGTCGAGCCCCGAGCGCGGGACGGCCGCAAGATCGTGCGCCATGATCTTCGCCGCGCCGCGGTAGAACGTGAACGGCGAGACGAGCATCCGTCCGTAGCGGATCGGCACGAGCTCGGGCACGCGCGTCGTCGCCTGCTCCTCGAGCAGTGCAACCGAATCCCGTTCGGTCGAGTCGAGAACGGAATGGCTCGCGCGGGGGACCTCGGCGCGGGCGGCCTTGCCTTTCGCAGCGCGGTCCGCGGCGCTCGGGTGCGGGACCCTTGCCTCTGTCGCCTCCTCGGGTCGCTCCTCGCGCGTGGCAGCCATCACCTGTCCTCCTTGACGTCGGCGCGTAGCCTACCCAGCGTTCCGCGGGCAGCGGCGAGCCCGCCGGCGTCGCCTCCTGATCCGCGCAGAATCCAGGCGATCGCGACGGCGATGGCGGCGCCGCCGAGCGGCCCAGCGAGGTAGACCCAGTAGTTGGCGAAGTCGCCGTTGGCGAGGTCGGGCGCGAACGACCGCGCGGGGTTCATCGACGCGCCGCTGATCGGGCTCGACCAGAGGCCGGCGAGGATGATGTACCCGCCGACCGCGATCGCGCTGAACGCGCCGACGTTCTGAGCGACGGACGCCGTGCCGAGGATCGTGCTGACGAGCCCGACCGTCAGCAAGAGCTCGACCACCATCGCCTGCCAGGCGTGCACACCCGCACCGGGCTCGGTGGCCCCGAGCGAGCCGTGCTTGCCGAGCACCGCCCAGAGCACGAGACACGCGGTTGTCGCGCCGATGAGCTGCACGATGACGTACCCGGGGACCCGCCTTCCGGGGAAATCGCCCCTGAGCCAGAACGCAAACGTCACGGCCGGGTTCAGGTGCGCTCCCGAGACGGCGCCCATGTACAGGATGATCCCCATCACGGTGAGCCCCGGCGCCGTCACCGCCGCGGTCCGGCTGATCGCGCCGTCGCTGAGCGCCCCGACGACCGCGCCTCCTGCTCCAGCGAGGACAAGGAAGAACGTCCCGAGCAGCTCGGAGAACAGCCTGCGCCACTCCAGGCTCGGATTGTCGAAATCGGCGATGCCTGGAAACTCGAGCGCGAGCAGCGCCTGCCGCGTGGTCGGGGGCGCGACCGCGTCGCTTCCCTCTGTCACTACCCCCGCCTCATTCGAAACGTGCTCCATTTCCAGCGACGATTGCCTGGCTCGCGGCCTAGCGCATCGTCCCAACCGGACGACACGTCCCACCATCACAGGGTCAGCTCTCTGACAGCAGCTCGGCGGCCTCGAGATTCGCCCTCCCCGCACGACCGGTGATCTCACCTATGCGAACATGCGTTCGTGCGAGGAGCGGCCACCATTCTCCACGCCGACGCCGACGCGTTCTTCGCCTCGGTCGAGCAGCGCGACGATCCTCGCCTGCGCGGGCGGCCGGTGATCGTCGGCAGCTGGGTGGTGCTCGCCGCGAGCTACGAGGCCAAGGCGGAGGGCGTGCGCACCGCGATGGGCGTCGGCCGGGCCCTCAGGCTCTGCCCTCACGCCGTTGTGGTGGAGCCGCGGATGTCGGCCTACTCCGAGGCGAGCAAGGAGCTCTACCGGGTGTTCGAGGACACTGCGCCGCTCGTCGAGGGACTGTCGATCGACGAGGCGTTCCTCGACGTGCGCGGCGTGCGGCGGCTTTCCGGCACGCCGAGGACGATCGCCGTGCGCCTCCGCCGCGAGCTCCGCGACCAGGTAGGGCTGCCCGTCACAGTCGGGATCGCGCGGACGAAGTTCCTGGCGAAGGTCGCCAGCGGCGTAGCCAAGCCCGACGGGCTCCTGCTCGTGCCCCCCGACCGTGAGCTCGCCTTCCTGCACGCGCTGCCGGTCGAGCGCGTCTGGGGCGTGGGTCGGGTGACGGCGGCGAGGCTGCACACGTTCGGGATCAACACGGTCGGCGAGCTCGCCCGGCTCGACGAGGGCACGCTCGTCGCGCTGCTGGGCCGAGCCGCGGGCCGGCACCTGCACGCCCTCTCGCACAACCGCGATCCCCGGCCCGTACAGGCGCGCCGGCGCCGGCGCTCGATCGGCGCCCAGCGCGCGCTCGGCCGCTCGCCCAGGTCGCCGGAGGACGTCGATGCCGCCCTCGTCGGCCTGGTCGACCGCGTCTGCCGGCGCCTGCGGGCCGCGCGGCGTACCGGCCGCACGGTCGTGCTGCGGCTGCGCTTCGACGACTTCTCCCGAGCAAGCCGTTCGCACACGCTGCCACGGCCGACCACGAACACGCACGTGATCCTCGAGACCGCACGCGGGTTGCTCGCGTGTGCTGCGCCCACAATCGCGCGACGCGGCATCACGCTCGTCGGGATCTCCCTCGCCAACCTCGAGGAGTGCCAGGCCGTGCAGCTTTCGTTCCCGTTCGAGCGGCACGGCAGCGACGCCCTCGACGCCGCGCTCGACGAGGTCTGGCTGCGCTTTGGCTCAAAGGCAATCACCCGCGCCGTCCTCCTCGGACGCGATCGCGGAATCGCGATGCCGGTCCTCCCCGAACAGCCGCTTCCTTGAAAAGCGAACGTATGTTCGCTTTCATCCCTGGCATGCAGCTGGCGCTCGACGCCCTCGATCGCCTCGTGGACACCCTCGAGGAGCGCGGTCCGCTCTCGGCCGTGGAGGCGGCTCGTGCGCTCTTCGCCACGCCGTCGATCTCGGACGGCCTCGCGTGCTCGCTCCTCGCGGAGGCGACCGCCGGCGACAGCCGTGTCCGATGCGACGGGGCGACGGTCTCGCTGAACGACGGCCGAGCCGATCCGCTGCTTGACGAGGCGGAGTTCGTCGTCTTCGACCTGGAGACGACCGGGCTCTCTGCGGTGCGTAGCCGGATCTGCGAGCTCGGCGCGGTCCGCGTCAGGGCGCTCGAGCTCGTCGACTCGTACCAGTCGCTCGTCAACCCGCAGACCGCGCTCCCGGAGCCGATCGCGCGTCTGACCGGCCTGCGCGAGCAGGAGCTGCGGCAGGCTCCGTCCGTCGCAACGGTTCTCCGGCGCTTCCTCGGCTTCGCGGGCGACAACCTGCTCGTCGCCCACAACGCGCGCTTCGACCAGCGCTTCGTCGAGCAGCAGCTATTGCGGCTGCACGGCCGGCGCCTCGCCGAGCCGCCGCTCTGCACGGCCGCACTCGCCCGCCGGCTCCTCGAAGGCCGCGTGCGCCGGGTGGGCCTCGCCTCGCTGGCGCACTTTTTCGGCGTCTCGACGCGGCCGTGCCACCGCGCGCTTCCTGACGCCGAGGCGACTGCCGAGGTACTCGTCCATCTGATCGGGCTCGCGCAGGAGCTCGGGGCGAGGCGTCTCTCCGACCTGCGCGCGCTTGGCGCTCCCCGCAAGCGCCGCGTCTACGGCAAGCGTTCGCTCGCGCACGGCGCTCCGACGCGCCCGGGGGTCTACCTGTTTCGCGACCGGCACGGCCAGGTGCTCTACGTGGGCCGGGCCCGCGATCTGCGTGCGCGCCTCCGCTCCTACTTCCGGAGCGAGCGCCAGCGCCCGTCGGTCGAGGCAGCGCTGACGGCGCTCGACCGGATCGAGTGGCGCGTCCTGGGATCGGAGCTCGAGGCGGCGCTCGAGGAGCTGCGGCTGATCCGCGAGCTGCAGCCGCCGGCCAACTCGCGCAGCCGCAGGCGCAACCACGGCGTCTACCTGCGCCGCCGGGGCGACGAGCTCGTCGTCAGCAAGCACGCGACCGAGCTCGGCCCGATCCCGAGCCGACGCGAGGCTTCGCTTGCGGCTCGTGCCCTCGCTTCGAGCTCGGCCGAGGAACTCGACGGGCTGCTTCAGGGCCGACCTCTGCCGCGCCTCCGCGCACGCCTTTCCGACCTGTCGGACAGTCTCCGTTACGAGGAGGCCGCACGCCTGCGAGATCGCTTGGAGGCGCTCGAGCGGGTGATCGATCGCCTCGGCCGGCTGGAGAGGCTACGCGCGCTGGAGCTGTGCATCCTCGCGCCGTCGCTCGAGCCGGGCAGCCAGAGGGCGTTCTTCGTCTGCGGCGGCAGACTGTGCGCCGTTCGCTCGCTACGGCCGGGCGCCAGGCGCGAAATCGAAGCGGCGCTCTCCCTTTGCTCGGCCACGAGGGAACGGGCCCACGCGCCGCTCACGCCCGAGGAGGCCGAAGACCTCCTGCTCGTCGACGGTTTCCTTCGCCGTGCTCCGCCGGAGCTGACCCTGCTGCCGCTCGACCCGGACAGCATCGAAGCCTGCTCGTTAACCATCGAGGGCCAAGGGTTAACGTCCGCACGACCAGCGATCTTTGGAGGAGCGCCATGAGCGTCGACTGCGCCTACTACAGCCACGGAGCCCGTCAACCGCACGACGGGATGACGTTGGAAGAGGCCGCGGCGGCCCCGCGCCGGGGCGGAAACTACGTCTGGATCGAGCTGGAGGAGCCCAGCGACCAGGTTATGGCCGAGGTCAGCAGGCACTTCGGCCTGCACGAGCTGGCGGTCGAAGACGCTGGCTCCGCCCACCAGCGGCCCAAGGTCGAGAGCTACGACGGCTTCCACCTGATCGTCTACAAGACCGCACGGTACGACGACCGAAATCGCACGGTCGAGTTCGGCGAGGTCGACATCTTCGTCGGGGTCGGGTACGTGATCGCCGTCCGGCACGGCGCCGCCGGAGACCCGATCCGCGCGCGCGTGCGAGTCGAGCAGCATCCCGAGCTGCTCAAGGTCGGCCCGGCCGCGGTCGTCTGGGGGATTCTCGACATGGTGGTCGACGACTATCTGCCGGCCGTCGAGGCGCTGGAGCGCGAGATCGAGGAGGTCGAGCAGGCGATCTTCGCCGGTCACGACGACCTCACGGAGCGGATCTACCTCCTGAAGACGGAGATCAACGAGCTCTACCGCGCGTTGCACCCCCTGCTCGGGCCGCTCGAGGCGATGGAGCGCGGCGAGTTCGAGGCCGATCCAGGTCTCCGCCGCTACTTCCGCGACGTCGCCGACCACGTGCGCCACCTCCAGGACGAGGTGGTCGCGCAGCGCGATCAGCTCGCAGCTGCCCTCGACGCGAACCTCTCGATGGTCAGCGTTCGCCAGAACGAGATCAGCGCCCAGCAGAACGCCGTCGTCAAGCAGCTCACGCTCGTCGCCACCGTTTTCCTCCCGCTGACGTTCGTGACCGGCTTCTTCGGCCAGAACTTCGGCTGGATGGTGCGCCACATCCGCTCGGACACAGCCTTCTTCGCGCTCGGCGTCGGCGGGCTCGTGGTCTCTTGCATCCTGCTCTACGCGTGGTTCAAGCGCGGCGGGTTCACGACCGAAGCCAGGTAGCGCCAACGATGAGATAGCTAGTCGCGAATAAGGGCGCTCATTCGCGCGAAGGAGTAGAAGACGAGGTAGCTGGCCAGCAGGAAGGACGTGAGCAAGACGGTGAGAGCGAGCGGCGCCGGGTGGAACCCGCTCGGGATCTGGCCGAGCAGCGTCCCTGGGCGGACGAAGAGGTCCCACGAGTTCCAGCGCTGGACGCGGCCGAGATAGATCCCGAACGAGCTCGCGGCGAGAACTCCGACTACGAGCGCCCAAGCGACCACGACGCCGAGCAGTCGGCGCGCGACCGCATGCATCAGGAAGAGCGAGGTGAGGCCGAGTAGCAGCCCCGTCCACGCCGCAGCGGACAGAAGCAGAACGTCGTAGAGAATGGGGATCCCGCCGCCGCGCCCGATGTGCTTCAGATCGGTGACGATGTACGGCGCGTTCGGAAAGAAGACCAGCCACAAGCCGCCGAGAGCGACGAGCGTCGGCCGGGACCTCCCGGATCGAGCGCGCGTGTAGACCACCAGCGCGAGCACGAACGGAACCCAGGCAAGAAAGAGATTCCACGCAATCCAGGTGTGCTCGAACGTCCGCGTGTACAGGACCCGGGCAACCATCATCGCGAGCACGAAGAGCGAAAGGAGCGCAAGCGAGGCCACGACCGCGATCCGCCGGTCGCTGAACGAGCTACGACGCAAGGGCGCGACCACGCAGCGAGCTTAGCTGGGCCTGGCCCGCTTCACGGGCGGAATGGCCGACGAGTCACCGGAGCCCTCGTGGGTCTACGGTGTCGGACACCCGGTCCGGGGGTTAAGCGGTCAAGGGAGGGATGCTTCCCAGCGCGAGACGGTGTACGGGACGCCGGCCGGTCCTCCGACCATGAAGATCGCCGTGCCGTCGGCCGTTGCTCGGGCGGCGCGGAGCAGCGCCGGATCGCGCACGAAGACGATCGTCCCCGCCGGCGCGTCGATCTCCTCGGCGTCGACCGTGAAGACCGCGTGTCCGGTCATCACGGCGAAGAGCTCCTGGTGGCCGTTCGTTTGGTTCTCCTCGTCGTCCGCCTCGTGATGCTCCTCGATCATCTCATCGCCGGCGTTTCCCCTCGCGGCGTTGACGCCGAACGCCTGGACGTCGAAATGGCGACGGACGAGATGGAATGCGCAGTCGTTGATGTCCGCGTTCCCCGGGTCGACTTCCGCCAGGGTGTCCACGTCGGCCAGGCGGACGGAGCCGTACGGCGTGGTACGGGGATCGCTCATGGCGCCGATACTCCCACATTCGCGCTCGCGCGAAGTCCGACGACTCGACGGCGACCTCCTGGGTTCGGTCCCTTACTCGAGCTCGAGGCCGACATAGTTCTCGGCGAGGCTCGCGGCGGCCACGCGCGAGGTCACCACGTAGCGGAGCTGCGAGAGCTGGAGCTTCAGGTCGAAGGGGTCGCCGCCCGGCAGTCGGTGGAGCATGGAGGTCATCCACCAGGAGAAGTGCTCCGCCCGCCAGACGCGGCGCAGGCAGGTGGCGGAGTAGCGCTCCAGGAGAGCTGCGCTCCCGGTCTCGTACCAGCTGACCAGCGCCTCCGCGAGAACGCTGATGTCGGCGATCGCAAGGTTCAGGCCCTTGGCGCCCGTCGGCGGCACGATGTGCGCCGCGTCGCCGGCGAGGAAGAGGCGCCCGTACTGGAACGGCTCGACGACGAAGCTGCGCATGCCGGTGACGCCCTTCTCGAGGATCGGGCCCTCGGCGAGGGTCCAGCCCTCCATGCTGACACGGCGCTGCAGCTCACTCCAGATCCGGTCGTCGGGCCACTCGTCGAGGTTCTCGTCCGGCTCACACTGGAGGTAGAGGCGGCTGAGGCTCGGCGAGCGGAGGCTGAGGAGGGCGAAGCCGCTCTCGTTGTGCACGTACACGACCTCGTCGCTCGACGGCGCCACGTCCGCGAGAATGCCGAGCCAGCCGAAGGGATAGTCGCGCGAGAACGAGCTGAGAACTCCCTTCGGGATGCTCGGGCGACAGACGCCGTGGTAGCCGTCGCAGCCGGCGATCACGTCGCACTCGAGCTCGTGCCGTTCTCCGTCGTGGGCATAGCGGATCCGTGGGCGGTCCGTGTCGAGCTCGTGCACGCTGACCTCGTCGACCTCGAAGAGCAGCGGCAGCCCGCTCTCCAGTCGCGCCTGGATCAGGTCCTTGACGACCTCCGTCTGGCCGTAGATCACGATCGTGCGGCCATCGGCGAGCTCGCTGAGTGGGATCCGATGCCGCTCGCCGTCGAACTGGAGCGAGAGCCCGTGGTGGACGATCCCCTCGCGGTGCAGGCGCTCGGCGACGCCCGCCTCGGTGAGGAGCTCGACCGTGCGCTGCTCGAGCACGCCGGCCCGGATTCGGTGCTCGACGTAGTCGCGGCTGCGGGCCTCGAGGACGACGGTCTCGATCCCTTCGAGCTCGAGCAGCCGCGCGAGCGTCAGGCCGGCCGGCCCGGCGCCGACGATCCCCACCTGCGTGCGCGCGCCGGTCACTATCCGTCTTCGTCGAAGACCTGCTGCGCGATCGCGAAGGCGCCGTTCGCCGCGGGCACGCCGCAGTAGATCGCGCTCTGCAGCAGTACCTCCTTGATCTCGTCCTGAGTGAGGCCGTTCCGCAGCGCCGCCCGCAGGTGCATGGCGAGCTCGGGCTCGCGGTTGAGGGCGATCAGCGCCATCAGCGTGATGCAGCTGCGCGTGCGCCGGTCGAGGCCGGGCCGCGACCAGATCTCGCCCCACGCGTAGCGCGTGATCAGATCCTGGAACTCGGCGGTGAGCTCGGTCGTCCGCGCGAGGGCTGCGTCGACGTGCTCGTCGCCGAGCACCTCACGGCGAGTCTCCATACCGCGGTCGTGGAGCGGGTCGCTCATCGTGCCTCCTCCATTCGCGCATGGCCGAGGGTCGCGCTCACAAACGCCTCGGGTTGCTCGACGTTGACGAGATGCGCCGCGTCCGCCAGCACCACGAGCTCCGCAGCCGGGATGCCCGCGGCGATCGAGCGCGAGCTGCTCGGGCGGCGTCGCCGGATCGTCGGCGGCCGCGATCGCAAGCGTCGGGACGGCGATCGAGCCGAGGTTTGCCCGGGCGTCCCAGCGGGCGAGGGCGTCGCAGCAGCCGGCGTAGCCCTCTCTCGGCGTCGCGACGAACTGCTCGCGAAAGCGCTCGACGACCTCCGGCCGGGTCGCACGGAACGCGGGCGTGAACCAGCGCTCGAACACGGTGTCCACGATCGCCTCGAGCCCGGCGGCACGCACGGTTCGGGCACGCTCGACCCAGGTCTCGGGCTCTCCGAAGCGGGCGGAGGTGCAGCAGAGAATCAGCCGCTCGAGGCGCTCAGGCGCCCGGATGGCGAGCGCCATCCCGACCGCACCGCCGAGGGAAAGCCCGCAGAACGAGACACGCTCGAGGCCGAGCTCGTCGAGAAGCTCTAGCACGTCCTCCGCCAGGTCCTCGACGGTATACGGCCCGGGCGGGACCGGCGAGCCGCCGTGGCCGCGATGGTCGTACCGCAGTAGCCGGTACTGCGACGAAAGCGCGCCGACGTTGCCGTCCCAGAGCTCCAGCGTCGTTCCGAGCGAGCCGGAGAGCACCAGCGTCCGAGCTCCACCACCCTCGAGGCGGTGGTGGAGGCTCACGCCTGCTCCTCGTCGTAGAGGGCGAGCGCGCGGTCGACGAACAGGCCGGCGGAGCCGAGATAGCCGGCCGGGTCGAGCGCGGCGTCGACCTGGTCCGGAGGAAGCGCCTCCGCAAGTGTCTCGCGAAGCGGGCGGCCCGCGACCGCGTCCCGCTCGAGCCCGAGCTCGAAGACGGCGCGCTCTGAGAGCGCCGACTCGTCGAGATTCGCACGCATCCGTGCGGAGTCGACCGTCAGCCCCTCCAGCAGTTCCGCGACGGCAGCTGCCCCGCCGCCGGTGAGGGCGAGCGCTCGTGACACCGAATCCCACTCCGCATGCCACCCGCCCAGGCCGCGCTCGTGCTCCTGCACGAGCCCCCCGGCGAGCACCGCCGCGTCCGCGGTCACGAGCCGCGCACAGGCGACGGCGAGCGCCGAGCCGACAGGGTTCTGCTTCTGCGGCATCGTGGACGAGCCGCCTCCCGCCGGCGGCGAGACCTCGGCGACCTCGCTCTGCGCGAGCAGCGCGACATCCAGCCCGATCTTCGCCAGCACCCCGGCGGCGGTTGCGAGCGCCGAGCCGAGCTCGGCGATGCGAACGCGGTTCGCGTGCCACGGCAGCAGCGGCTCGGGGAGCTCGAGCTGTTCCGCGAAGAGGCTGCATCACCTCGGGGCCACGCTCGCCGAGCGCCGCGAGCGTGCCGGCCGCGCCGCCGAGCTCGACCGCGAGCCGCTCGGCCAGGACGCGCCGGAGCCCGCTTCGTGCCTCGACGACTGCGACGAGCCAGCCCGCGGCCTTCAGCCCGAACGTCGTCGGGACGGCCTGCTGCAGCAGCGTCCGCGCCGCCATCGGCGTATCTCGCTGGTCGCGCGCGTGGCGTGCGCACACGGCCGCGACCCGGTCGACCTCCGCCAGCACGAGTCCGAGAGCGCGTCGCGCGACAAGCATCGTCGCCGTGTCCAGGATGTCCTGGCTCGTCGCGCCCCAGTGGACGTACCGGGCGGCGTCGCCGCCCACCGCCTCGCGCAGGGCACGCACGAGAGGCTCGACGGGGTTGCCGGCGGCATGCCCTTGCTCCAGGAGCTGCTCGAGATCGAAGAGCTCGGCGCGGCAGCTCTCCGCGATCGCGTCGGCGGCCTCTGCCGGGATCACGCCCGCCTGCGCCTCGGCCCTCGCAAGCGCCCGCTCGGCCGCGAGCATCGCCTCGAGCCAGGCGCTGCCGGCCGTCGTTTCGCGCAGCTCCGCCGGAACGGCAATCGCGGCGAAGATCATCAATGCTCGAAGAAGACGGTCGCTCGCTCGCCCTGCATCCGGATGTCGAAACGGAGCGCACCGTCTCCCTGCTCGGCGACGAGCGTCGCGCGATCGTCCTCGTCGAGCGACGACAGTACCGGATCGGACGCATTCGCCTCGGCTTCATCCGGGAAGTAGATGCGCGTGAGCTGGTGCCTCAGCAGCCCGCGCGCGAACACGAAGACGTCGAAGCGGGGCGCCTGCCCCGGCAGCGCGTCGGGCTTCGTCACGGCGAAGGAGAAGCGACCGTCCGCGTCCGTGCCGCTCCGCCCCCAGCGCCCGCCGGCGGCGTCCCAGACCTCGATCAGGCCGTCGTTGATGGGCTTGCCCTCGCCGTCGATCAGCTCCCCGATCAGCTGAACGGCGCCGGCATCGTTCCGGTCGGCGAGCTGGTTCTCCGGGCGGCGGCAGAGCCCGAGCGTGTAGTACGGGCCGACCGTCTGGGAGGCCGTCCGTGGCAGGGTCATCGACCGTTCTCCTGCGGGGTCGTGCCGGATCCGCCCCGGCCGAGGACGATGTCCCACTGATATGCGAGCGCCCACTCGGGCTGCGTCGCCTCGATGTCGAAGCGCGCGATGAGCAGCTCGCGCGACTTCGGATCGCGTACCGACGTGAAGATCGGGTCGTACGCGAACAGCGGGTCGCCCGGGAAGTACATCTGCGTGACGAGGCGCTGCACGAACTGGCGGCCGAAGATCGAGAAGTGGATGTGCGCGGGACGCCACGCGTTCTCGTGGTTCCCCCACGGGTACGCGCCCGGCTTGATGGTCACGAACCGATAGCGGCCCTCCGAGTCGGTCAGGCAACGGCCCCCGCCCGAGAAGTTCGGGTCGAGCGGCGCGGGATGCTGGTCGACGATGTGGTGATAGCGGCCGCACGCGTTCGACTGCCAGACCTCGATCAGCGCGCCCGGCAGCGGGCGGCCGTCCTCGTCCTGCAGGCGGCCGCTGACGATGATCCGCTCTCCGAGCGGCTCGCCTTCGTGCTGGCGAGTGAGATCGTGGTCGAGCTCGCCGACCGTGTCCGGCCCGAACACGGGCCCGGCCGGGTCGTGGAGCTCTTCCGGCAGGGAGACGAGTGGCCGCTTCGGGGCGCGCCACTGCGTGGAGCGGTAGCCCGGGTAGTCGATCTGCACCTCGGGCCCGAAGCTCGGATCGTCCGGGAGGACGATCGGCGAGTCGACGGCGTATTCGGACATCTAGTGCCTCCCTTTCGTCTTGAGCCCTCGAAGCGTGGTCAGCTCCTCCTCGGTCGGCGGCTCGGTCTCCCCGAGCTCGTCCGCGACGCGGAGCTCCCAGCCGGTCGCCTCGCGCACCTGCTCGACCTCCACCCCGGGATGCACGAGCGTCAGCGTCAGCTCCCGCGTCTCCGGGTCGGGCTCGAGGATCCCGAGATCCGTGACGACGACCTCGACCCGTGTCGCCGACGCTCGTCAGGAAGTCGAGCTTCTCGACGAACGCGCGCGGCGTCTGCCGGAGCATCACGAACACCTTCCGCGCCGAGGTCGCGATCTCGGGAGCGCCGCCCCCTCCGGGGAGACGCACCTTCGGAGAGTCGTAGTCGCCGATCACGGTGCTGTTCAGGTTCCCCCACCGGTCGATCTGGGCGGCGCCGAGGAAGCCGACGTCCATGCGCCCGCCCTGGAGCCAGTAGGCGAACATCTCCGGGACGGAGACGACCGAGTCCGCGGTCTCGGCCAGCTCGCCGTCGCCGATCGAGAGCGGGAGCTCGACGGGCTTCGCGCCGATCGTCCCGCTCTCGTAGATGAGCACGCAGCGCGGCGCGTGGGTCGCGCGGGCCAGGTTCGAGGCGAGGCTCGGGAGGCCGATCCCGACGAAGCAGACGTCGCCGTCGACAAGCCGCCGCGCGGCCTCGACGGCCATCATCTCGTCGGCGGTATACGCAAGTGTGGTGCTCATGCCGGAGCGCCCTCCGCGGCGAGCACGTGCTGCTCCATCCACGCCGTGAACTCGTCCCGGTCGCGGCTGATCTGATCCCAGGCGACGTAGAACTCGTTGTCGCGGTCGTAGTAGCCCGCCGCGTAGGACGGGCGCGCCCCACCGGACACGGGCGAGACCGCCCCGATCACCCACCCCGGAATCACGATCGCGCCCGGCCGCGGGTCGAGCTCGTCGACGACCTCCTCGACGGTGACGATCGAGCGGGCGGAGGCGAGCACGGTCTCCTTCTGGACGCCGAGGATGCCCCACAGCTGGACGTTTCCAGCTCGGTCGGCCCTCTGCGCGTGGACGATCCCGACATCGGGCCGGTGCGCGGGCACCGCCGCGAGCTCCTCCCCGGTGAACGGGCACGTGACGGTGCCGACCCGCGTGTGCGCCGCGAGGTCGCCGTGGCCGTACCCGCGGAGCACGCCGAACGGGAGGTTCGCCGCGCCAGCCGCGTACGCGGTCGCCATCCCCGCATGCGAGTGCTCCTCGATCTCGAGCGGCACCGGCCAGCCGTGCTCGACGGCCTCCCGGAGCCGGTGCAGCGAGCCGACGCCCGGGTTCCCGCCCCACGAGAAGACGAGCTTCCTCGCGCAGCCCATCCCGATCAGCTGGTCGTAGATCACGTCCGGCGTCATCCGGATCAGCGTCAGGTCGCGCCGGCCCTGGCGGATCAGCTCGTGCCCGGCCGCGAACGGGATCAGGTGCGTGAAGCCCTCGGCGGCGACGGTCTCGCCGTCGTGGACCAGCTCCGCGACCGCCTCCGCGAGCGGGACGATCTCCGCCATCGCGTGCCCGCGCCCGCCCTAGAACGGGAACGGGTGCGGGCGGCCGACCGTGATCCAGTGCATGTCGGTGAACTCGTCGATCGCGGCCGTGGAGCCGAAGCGCCCCCAGCCGCTGTCCTTGACGCCGCCGAACGGCATCTGCGGCTCGTCGCCGACCGGCTGGTCGTTCACGTGGACGATCCCGGCCTGGATCCGCTGCGCGAGCTCGAGGCCCTTGTCGGCGTCGTTCGTGATCACGCCGGACGAGAGACCGTACGTCGTCGCGTTCGCGCGGTCGACGGCCTCGTCGGCCGAGGCGACCACCTCGATCGCCGCGACAGGCCCGAACGTCTCGTGCTGCGCGAACTCCGAGTCCTCGGGGACGTCCGTCAGCAGCGTCGCCCTGTAGCACGGCCCGTCGGCCTCGCCGCCGGCGATCACCTTCGCGCCTTTTGCGACCGCGTCGTCGACGCGGCTCTTGACCAGCTCGAGCGCCTGCTCGGTGATCAGCGGGCCGATGATCGTGTCGGGCTCCTTCGGGTCGCCGGCCTTCAGCCCGGCGGTCTTCTGGGCGAGCTGGTCGATGAACTCGTCGGCGATCGAGCGCTCGACGATGATCCGCCGCGCGGACATGCAGATCTGGCCCTGGTGCAGGAACGCGCCGAACGCCGTCGCGTTGACCGCGAACTCGAGGTCGGCGTCGCCGAGCACGATCAGCGGGTTGTAGCCGCCGAGCTCGAGCACGCACCGCTTCAGGTTGCGCCCTGCGGCCTCGGCGAGGATGCGGCCTGTCTTCGTCGAGCCGGTGAAGTTGAGCACCCGGACGTGCGGGTTCTCGACCAGCTCGTCGCCGATCGGAGCCGCCTCGCCCGGGCCGTGCGTGACGATGTTCAGGACGCCGGGCGGCAGGCCCGCCTCGGCGAAGATCTCGCCCCAGAGCAGCCCGCCCACGTACGGCGAGAGCTCGGAGGGCTTCAGGACGACGGCGTTGCCGAGCACGAGCGGCGCCGTGATCGAACGGGCCGAGAGGATCAGCGCCGCGTTCCAGGGCGCGATCGCGCCCACGACGCCGACCGGCCGGCGGATCCCCATCGCGAACGCGCCGCTGTCGGACGGGAGGATCTCGCCCATCGTCGCGTAGGCCGTCCCCGCCGCCTGGCGGAAGAGACCGGGGACGAAGTGCATCTGGAACATGCCGAAGCCGAACGTGGCGCCGGACTCGCGCGCGAGCAACGACACGACCTCGTCCTGCCTGCTCTCGAGCACGTCGGCGGCCTTGAGGAAGACCTGCTGCTTGACCGCGGGCGGGGTCGCCGCCCACTCCTCTGCGGATGCGGCCGCGGCCTCGATCGCCTTCTTCGCGTCCTCACGCGTGCCGGCCGGGATGCGCGCGACGACGTCGCCGGTGAACGGGTCGGTGTCGTCGAACGTCTCGCCGCCGGTGGACGGGACCCACTCGCCGCCGATGAACTGCTGAGCCTCGACGATCTCGGTCTCGACTGTGGCCATGCTCGCTCCTTTCCTCGCGTTCGGCGCGTCCGCGCAGGACGGGGCGCAGTCGCCGCGATCAACATACCGCGGACGGCCCCGCGGCGTGTAGCGTCCAGGCCGAACCCAGAGGCAAGGGAGGCCCCCGCTGCAGCAGGAGACGAGCCAGACGCAGACCCGGAGCACGGAACGCACGACACCCCCGTTCAGGGCCGACCATGTCGGCAGCCTCCTCCGGCCTCAGCGGCTGCACGAGGCGCGCGAGCAGCACGCGGCCGGAGAGCTCGACGCCGCCGGGCTCCGCGCGGTCGAGGACGACGCGATCCGCGACGCGGTCCGCAAGCAGGAGGAGGTCGGCCTGCGCTCGGTCTCCGACGGCGAGTTCCGCCGCGCGTCGTGGCACATGGACTTCATCTACCAGCTCGAGGGGATCACCCACGAGGCCGGCCACATCGCGATCAAGTTCATGAACGAGGACGGCGAGATCGAGTTCACACCGGCCGCGCTTCACATCAACAGCAAGCTCGGTATCTCGGACACGATCTTCGGCGACGACTTCGCGTTCGTCCGCGACGCGGCTGCGGGAACCTCGGTTCCCAAGCTGACGATCCCGTCGCCGAGCATGGTCCACTACCGCGGCGGCAAGGCCGCGCTCGACCCGGATGTCTACCCCGACCTCGACTCGTTCTGGGCCGACCTCGTCGCGGCCTACCGCGAGGAGGTCAGGCGGCTCGGCGAGCTCGGCTGCACCTACCTGCAGTTCGACGACACCAGCCTCGCCTACATGAACGACCCGCACGAGCGCGAGTACGTCGCCGCGATCGGCGGCGACCCGAAGAACCAGCACCTCGACTACATCCGCCACCTGAACTCGGTGATCGCGGATCTGCCGGTGGGGATGAGCGTCACCACGCACGCGTGCCGCGGGAACTTCCGCTCCTCGTGGGCCGCCGAGGGCAGCTGGGACTTCGTCGCCGAGGCGCTGCTGAACGAGCTCGAGGTGGACGGGTTCTTCATGGAGTGGGACGACGAGCGCTCGGGCGGTTTCGAGCCGCTGCGCTTCCTGCCGAAGGGCGACAAGCAGGTCGTGCTCGGGATCGTCACGACGAAGAAGGGCGAGCTCGAGGCGCGCGACGACATCCTGCGGAAGCTCGAGGAGGCCGCGAAGTACGCGCCGATCGACCAGCTCTGCCTCTCGCCGCAGTGCGGCTTCGCCTCGACGGTCGAGGGCAACGCGCTGAGCGCCGAGGAGCAGTGGGCGAAGCTGCGCCTGATCGTCGAGGTGGCTGCGGAGGTCTGGGGTAGCTAGGGGTTGAAGTCCGGGTCCGGGTCGACCGTGACCTCCAGCAGGAGCGGCTCGTCGCGCTCGGCGAGGCCGGGGACGATCTCGTCGAGCACGTTCCGTAGCGAGTCCAGCTCCGCTATCCGCCGAGCCTCGCAGCCGAAGATCTCCGCCAGGCCGGCGATGTCGACGTCGACGTTCGGCCAGGCCGACGCCCCGCCTTCATGCTCGGCGAGCCGGTCCATGATCGCGTAGCCACCGTTCTTCAGGATCACGAAGAGCGGGCCGGCCCTGTATGTCGCCGCGCTCCAGAGCGACTGGATCGCGTAGAGCGAGGAGCCGTCGCCGATGATCGCGACCACGGGGCGCGAGGGGAGCGCCAGGCGCAGGCCGATCGCGGCCGGCATCGCAAACCCGAGCCCGCCCATCGCTGGGCTGATCAAGCCCAGGTTTTCCCTCGCGGGAAGGCGGGCGAGCAGCTCCGGACGGTTCGAGGGCGCCTCCTCGAGCACGATTGCGTCCTGCGGCAGCCGGTCGGCCAGCTCCTCGAGGACGTGACCGGCGCGCAGCGGGCCGCCCGGGGGCGGCGCCAGAGCCGGCCTCGGCGCAGGCGGCTCGCCGTCCCGCTGCGGCACGCGCTCGGCGAGGGCGGCGCACACCGACGCCGGCGGTGCGAGGACAGCGAGCTGCGCGCGGCTGCGCTGCGCCTCGGCGGGATCCTCTGTGACGACCGCGACCACCGTTCCCTCCTCGACGAAGGGGCCTTCCGCGTAGGCGTACTGGCGAAAGGCGGGAGCACCCACGACGAGGACGACGTCGTGGCCGGAGAGCGCCTGGCGGAGCCTGGCGCGGTCTGCGGAGAGGTCGCCCGCGTAGAGCGGGTGCGTCTGCGGGAAGCCTGCCCGCGCACCGAAAGGCTCCTGCCAGACCGGAGCGACGAGGCGCTCGGCGAGCTCGGTGAGGGCGGCCCACGTCTCCGCGTCGTCTGCACCGGCGCCTGCGACGAGGGCAGGAGACTCCGCCTGCTCGAGCAGCCGCGCGAGCTCCTGGACCGCGCCGGCGTCGGCCGCTGCCGCGCGGACGAGACGATCGGGTGCGGCGTACTCGTGCGGCTCGGGCGCCGGAGCCTGCCAGTCGTCCATGGGCACGATCACGAGCGCGGGCCCGCGGCGGGTTTGTGCCTCGTGCCACGCCCGCTCGAGCGAGCCCGGCACGTCCTGGGGACGAACGGGCTGGTCGACCCAGACCGGGTAGTCGCCGGCGAGCCCCGCGAGTTTCCCTGCCAGGAATGGCTCGTGAGCGAGATGGCGCCGATCCTGCTGCCCGACCGCGACCACCAGCGGCGCGCGGTTGACGCGGGAGGTCGCCAGCGCCGAGACCGCGTTCCCGAGGCCGGGCGTCGTGTGCAGGAGCACGAACGAGGGCTGTCCTCGACCGAGCGCATAGCCGGTCGCGATCCCCACCACCGAGCCCTCGTGCAGGGCGAGGACGAACTCGAGATCGGAGGGCAGGTCGACGAGGAACGGCACCTCGGTCGAACCGGGGTTGGAGAAGATCTTCGTCATCCCGCGCCGGCGCAGTACCTCGAACGTGGCGTCGCGTACCGTCACGCGGAAAGGTTTCCTCGCAATGGCCCGGCCGGCCGCACCTGACTGCCGCTCACCAGGCCGAGGAGCCTACCTCGTGACTGCCGGGAAGCCTCACGTCTACGGAGACGCACCTCGAGCCGAAGCCACGTCCGCGAGTGGTCACGGGGGGCTCGCGCCCGTAGGATCGGCTTCGACGCACGCCGAGCTGGCGCGCCACCGACCCGGAGGTGTCCGATGACGACCATGCTGACGCCGGAGCTGTCCGAGAAGGCACTCGATTCCTTCAGGGCGGCGCTCGGGCCCGATGCCGTGATCACGGACGCGGAAGCCCTGCACGAGTTCCGCGACCCGTTCGCGTTCTCGACGTGGGACGACTACACGGCCTCCGCCGTGCTCATGCCCGAGACGGTCGAGGAGATCCAGCAAATCGTGCGGATTGCCAACGAGCACAAGGTGCCGCTCTGGACGCACGGGGCCGGCATGAACAACGGTTACGGCGGCCCGGCGCCGCGTTTGAGCGGCTCGGTCATCGTCAGCCTGCGGAAGATGAACCGCGTGCTCGAGATCGACGAGGAGTGCGCGTACGCGGTCGTCGAGCCGGGCGTCCGCTGGTTCGACCTCTACGAGGCCATCCAGGCCGGCGGGCACCGGCTGATGGTCTCGATCGCGGATTTGGGCTGGGGCAGCGTCGTCGGCAACACGCTCGAGAACGGCGTCACCTACCTCCCGACGGGCGCCGACATGGCGGCCTCGTGCGGCATCGAGGTCGTCCTCCCGAACGGCGAGCTGATGCGGACCGGGATGGGCGCGATGCCCGGGAACAAGGCGTGGCACGTCTACAAGCGCAGCCTCGGCCCCTCGCCCGACCAGATGTTCATGCAGTCGAACTACGGGATCGTCACGAAGATGGGCTACTGGCTGATGCCCTACCCAGAGTGCTACATGCCGCTCTGGCTGCGGGTCTGGAACGAGGACGACCTCGCGCCGCTGGTCGAGACCCTGAGGAACCTGATGCTCGACCGAACGATCGAGAACGTGCCGCAGATCTGGAACACGATCTCCTTCGCCTCGGTCATGTCCTCGAGGGAGTCCTGGTACCAGGGCGACGACCCGGTCCCCGACGAGATCATCGACAAGATGGCGCGCGAGCTCGAAGTCGGGCGCTGGATGATGCGCTTCGCGCTGTACGGGGACGAGTCGGTCGTCGACCACCGCTTCGCGAAGATCAAGGAGGCGTTCGGACAGATCCCGGGCGCGGAGGTGTGGGGAGAGAAGTGCTCGCCCGACGCGATCGCGTCGCTCGAAAACCCTCACGAGCGCGTCCAGGGCGGCGTCCCCAACCTCGACATCAACCAGATGACCGGGTGGTACGGCGGCGAGGAGGGCGGCCACATCGGCTTTTCGCCCGTCGCGCGCCTCACGGGCCCCGACGCGGTCGCGCTACGCGACCTGATCCGCGGCCTCGTCGAGAAGGAGGCCCGTCTCGACTACGCAGCCGTCCTGATCCCCACCAACGCACGGAGCTTCATCCACATCACGCTGGTCATCTTCGACACGAAGAACGAAGCCGAGGCGCGCCGCGCATACGACACCGCCAAGCTGCTCGTCCGCGAGGCCGCCAAGGAAGGGTACGGCGAGTACCGCGCCCATCTGGACTTCATGGATCTCGCAGCGGAGCAATACAGCTTCAACGATCACGCCTACCGGCGCTTCAACGAGACGATCAAGGACGCCCTGGACCCGAACGGCATCCTCTCGCCCGGGAAGCAGGGGATCTGGCCACAGTCGCTGCGCGAGACTCGGGCCGGCTGAGCTCGCGCCTCAGAGCCAGTCGAGCAGCTCGGCGACTCCGTCGACGACGGCGTCCGGGCGCTGCCGCTCGGGCACGCGGTCGAGCTCGATCCGGCCGCTGATCCCGCTCCGCACGAGGATCGTGCGGGCGCCGCCGAGGCGGCCGAGCGCGATGTCCATCCCGAGGTCGTCCCCGATCACGGCCAGCTCCTGGGTCGGCGTTCCGAGCTGATCGCGGATCGTCTGCAGCGCGGCTCTGGACGGCTTGCCGACGACAAGCGGTCGCGCGCCGGTCGCCTTGGCGATCGCCGCGGCGAGCATCGCGCCACGGCTGAAGATCGGCCCCTCGTGGCCGGCGTACGCGGGCGCAAAGCTCGCCGTCAGGAGCCGGGCGCCGCCGAGCACGGCGCGGGCCGCCCGCTCGAGCTCCTCGAAGGCGACCGTGTCGGCGTGTGCGACGAAGACGGCGCCGGCGCGCTCGGCGGCCTCGCCGTCGAGGATCTGCACGCCTGCCTCCACGAGGTAGTCGCGCGCCGAATCGGTGCCGAACAGCAGCAGCGAGCCCTCATGACGTTGCGTGCCCAGGTACGACTGGACACTGCGGAGCGGGGTCAGCAGCTCCTCGTCGGCGACGTCCAGGCCCACGTGCCGCAGACCGGCGGCGAAGGTCTCGGGCGGCGCGTGGCTCCCGTTGGTGAAGAGGACGAGAGGCCTGCCCGAGGCGCGGATCTTCGCGAGCACCTCTCCGGCGCCTGGTTGCACGTGCAGGTTCTCGCCGGCCCGGTGCACGAGCGTCCCGTCGACGTCCAGCACGAAGCCGCGGACGTCGTCAAGTCGCACGGCGCCACTCCACCACGTCGTCTCCCTTCTGCACGCGGAGGTAGGTGACCGACGTGCGCTTTTCCACCTCGCGCAGAAGCGTCGCCACCGGGTGATGCCCCCTTCTCGAGTCCGGCCTGGGCTTGTCCGCGGCGCGGGGGGAGGCGAGCATCGCGTCGACCTGCTCCTCCGGCATCGTCAGCCGCAACAGGAGCTCCTCGTCGGAGATCCGGCGCCCGAAGCGCTCGCGCGCTCCCTCGAGGTGCAGCGGCTCGAGCTTTCGCAGCTCCTCGACACCAGGCCGCGAGAGCACGCGCTCGGCCACCTCCGGGGCCACCGGGGCGGCCGGCTCGCCGTAGTGGCCGAGGAAGTAGCGGACGGTCTCGTTGGAGACGTTCGACCAGCGCTCGCCGTCGATGACGTTCCTCACCGCCTGGGTCGCCACGAGCTGCGAGACCGGCGTGACGATGATCGGGTAGCCCATCTCGGCGCGCACGCGACCGACCTCCTCGAGCACCGCGTCGAACAGCTCGGGCCGGCGCTGCTCGGCGAGCATCCGCCGGGTCGTCGAGACCATGCCCCCGGCGAGCTGATGGTGGTAGTAGGTGGCGTCGAACTCCTGCGGCTCGCCGACGGGGAGTCCCTTCTCGCGGGCGAGCTCGCGGAAGTGCTCCGACATCGCCGCGAGCGCGTCGAGGTCGAGCCGGTGCGAGTAGCCCTCGGCCTCGAGGTCGCGCAGCGTCGTCTCGGCGGCCGGGTTCGAGGTCCCGCGCGCGAGTGGGGCGACGGCTGTGTGCAGCACCCGGAAGCCGGCCTCGAGCCCCTCGGCATAGACGAGCGGCGCGAGCCCGATCGTGCAGTGGCTGTGCAGCTCCAGGGGGCGGTCCCCGGCCGCGCGCAGGAAGTGCGGGGCGAGCTCGTGCAACGCGGCGGGGGTGAGCAGCCCGCCGGGGTCCTTGAGGTAGAGCCGGTCCATCTCGGCGCATCCGGCGAGCGCGGCGGCCCGCTCGGCGTAGTACGCGTGCGTGTGGACCTCGCTGACCGAGTAGGTGAGGCCGACGACGACCTCCTCGACCCCCTCCTCCCGCGCGATCGCAGCGAGCCGCCGCAGGCGCGCCGGGTCGTTCGAGGGATCGGCGAGCTGGAAGCGGCGGATCCCGTTGCGGACGACGCAGCGGAACGAGAGCCGCATCACCTCCTCGTCGGCGGGGACCCAGGAGATGAAGCGCATGCCGGTGGTGATGAAGCTGAGCGGGGTGTTCGGCATCGCGGCGCTCACGAGCCGGAACCGCTCCCACGGGTCCTCCCTGTGGAACCTGACCGAGACGGCCATGTGCGTGCTCGAGCTGAAGTCGGCGGCGTGGAAGCCGACCCGGTCGATCGTCGGCGCGATCGCCAGCACGTCGGGAGTGGTCAGGCCGGTGGCGCTCCACAGGCTCTGGTTGCCGTCCCGCGTCGTCGTGTCGACGATCTCGACGAGCGTGCTCACCGGTCGTGGGCCTCGGGCGCCACCTTGGCCTCGGGCGCTTCGCCGCGGCGGACGTAGAGGGAGAACGCCCCGGTCTCGACCCGAAGCTCCTCCACGTCCGACTCGTCGATCAGGCGCAGGATCTCGCGCACGTCCTCGTCGCTCAGCCGCATCCCCGGCTCACCGCTCGGGGGTCCCGGGAGCCGCACCGAAGGTGCCCATCACGAGCGCCAACGCGGACGCGGACATCTTCGGCCGGGGCTCCGGCCGGGCGGTCACCGGGCGCGACTGCAGGACGAACAGCGCCTCGCCCCGCGGCCGACCCCGGGCGATGGCCCACTCGACGTCCTGGTGCGAGCCGTAGTGGCTCTCGATGCTCCGCGCCACCTCGACGAGCGCGGCGAGCTGCGCCTCGTCGAGGCACGGCTCCTCCCGTCGCTCAGGCGGGACGTCTCGGCGGATCGTGCCGCGACCGCCTGCAGCCGGGACGTACTCGATCGCCTTCACGTTCACGGTCCGGCGCACCACCTCTCCCGTGATCTTGCTGATCAGGAAGTCGTCTGGCGTCGTCTCCCCGCCGACGACCCCGATCCCGAGCCCCCAACTCGCGTTCAGCGCGACCATGCTCGGATCGCCGCTGACCGGATTGCAGGTGAACAGCACGCCCGAGACGTCGGCATCGACCATCTCCTGGACGGTCACGCCCATCGCCGGGGTCCACTCCGAGGCCGGAAGCGCCGCCCGGTAGCCGATCGCGCGCGCGGTGTAGAGGCTGACCCAGCAGTCGCGGACCGCGTCGCAGACCTGCTCGATCCCGCTCACCCAGAGGAAGCTCTCCTGCTGGCCCGCGTGGGTGGCGTCCTGGCCGTCCTCGCCGAGCGCGCTCGAGCGCACGGCGACCGGAGTCTCGTCGTCGTAGGCCTCCGCGATCTCGGTGCGGACCGCGTCGGGGAGCGGCGCGAAGCGCATGGCCTCGTCGATCGCCTTCGACGCGGCCCCGATCGTCTCGACATCGCCCCGCGAGATCCGCGAGAGCGCCGACGCGATCGCCCCCTCCAGGCCGGTCTCCTCGACGAAGGCCCGGAAGGCCCCCGCACTCAGTGCGAAGCCAGGCGGCACCGCGATCCCGGCCGAGATCAGCTCTCCCAGGTTCGCGCTCTTGCCCCCGAACTCCGCGGCATCCGCTTGCCGCAGCTCCGCGAGCGGGCGGGTGTAGGCGGCGCTCACCTCACGTGTCGAGGATCGTCACGACGCCGCTCGACCCGTCGACGCGGATCGTCTGCCCGGTCCGGATCTCGGCCGTGGCGCGGCCGGTGCCGACGACCGCAGGCAGCCCGTACTCGCGGCAGACGATCGCCGCGTGGGACATGACCCCGCCGATGTCCGTGACGACGGCCCGGACGCTCGAGAAGATCGGCGCCCAGGCAGGCGAGGTGATCGGGCAGACGAGCACGTCCCCGTCGCGCACGGCCGCGATCTGCTCGACGTCGATCACGACGCGCGCGGTGCCCTCGACCACGCCCGGCGAGGCTGCGGCGCCCGTCAACCGTCCCCCGCCCTCCTCCGCGCTCGCCCATTCCTGCACGCGCTGGGTCGTCACGCCCCAGAGCATGATGCTCATCGGGTCCGTGATCGCCTCGGGCGTCACGCCGAGCGCGGGCGGCGGCGTCCAACCTGAGAGCTTCTCCAGCAGCTCCTTGCGCCGCGCCACGATCGGCGGCCAGTGCTTCGGCCCGAGCGGCTCGCCGCCCGTCGCCCAGGTCAGGACGAGCTCGTCCAGTGCCTGGCCGACCTCGTGCCGCCCGAGCTGGAAGACGTCCTCGGTGTCCTCGAGGAACCCGTGCTTCGCGAGCAACGCGCCGAACTCGCGCACCTTGTTCCACCAGCGGGTGAGGAACCAGTAGTCGCAGTAGAACTTGTGCTCCTCGACGTACGGGAAGACCATGCGCGAGAGGCCGAGCAGCTCCGTGAATGCCCCACGCGTCTCCTCGTCGAGCAGCGCCCCGTACTCCTCGGCCAGCCGCTCGCGCTCGCGGGCCAGCTCTTCGGTCGGACGCTCCACCCCCTCGCCCTCGTTCAGCGCGCGCACGTGGCCGACGATCGACGCGTAGGCGATCGTCGGGTCGTCGTACCAGCTGCCGTAGTAGTGGTAGAGCCCGTCGCCGGTGGCCATGTTGAACCACGGGTCCTTGATCTTCTCGAGCTCCTCGAGCCAGGCCTTGCCGGCGTCGCTCTGCTCGAGCTCCGCGTCGATCTCCGCATGCGAGCGGCCTTCGACGAACGCGCCGTCCACACCGCTGTCGATCGCGACCTTCGCCAGGCGGCGGAGCTCGGCGCTCGGCCTGAACAGGAGGACGTCGATCCCGGCGACCATCTGCGCGATGTGCTGGTCGGGGATGTCGGGGAGATTGGCCCTGCAGAAGTCCGAGAACGTGACGTAGGCGCCGTAGCCGAGCAGCAGCAGCTCGAAGTGGTGCTGCCACATCAGGTCGCCGCAGCGGAGGGTCCGGTCGTACGCGGAGAGAAGCTCGTAGAACGCGGTGTTCCGGTCGTCCTCGAGCATCACCTCGTCCGGCTCGTACTCGGGGAGGTCCGGCACCGGGAGGTCGGTGATCTCCGCGATCAGGGCCTCCATCTTCGTCTTCCACTTCGCGTAGATCTCGTCCCAGTGCTCGAAGTAGTAGCTCGCGCGCCGCTGGAAGTACTCCACGCGCTCGCCGATCTTCGCGGGGTCGGTGACCGGGTTGCCCGAGATGTACACGTAGCCGTTGAGGATCCGGTAGTCGATCCCCATCGCGGGCGGCACCGCGAAGAACCGGTTCTGCCACTCGCCGACCGCCTGATAGGGGGAGTCGATGGCGTGGACGTCGAAGGCGGGCATCGGCACCGGGAAGTGCATCGAGTTCCAGAACCAGAAGCGGTTCTCGTCCTTCTCGCGCCGCCGCTCGTCGAAGAGCGCGTGGTACGGATACATCTCCTCCCAGCCCTCGCAGCCGGGTGGAGTTGCGATCTCGTACGGGCTCGGGAATGCAGAGCTCGTCTTCGTCGGCGCGGCCATGGCTCACCTCCGTCGGGGCTCGTGCCTGTATATAGCAACCGCCGATGCAGATCATCAGACAGCACGCGCTCGGGGGGCCGGAGGTGCTCGAGCTCGAGGACGCGCCGCAGCCCGAAGCGGAGCCCGGCGAGGTGCTGGTGCGCCAGGCTGCCGCCGGCGTCAATCCCGTCGACTGGAAGGTGCGCACGCGGGGCGGCTTCCTCGGGGAGCCGCCCTTCACGGTCGGCTGGGACGTCGCGGGCGTCGTCGAGGAGGGCGACGGGTTCGCGGTCGGAGAGCGCGTCTTCGGGATGCCGCGTTTCCCCGAGGAGGCAGCCGCGTACGCCGAGTACGTGGCCGCGCCTGCGGACGAGCTTGCTCGAATCCCGGACGGCTTGGGCGATGTCGAGGCGGGCGCGCTGCCGCTCGCGGGGCTGACCGCCTGGCAGGCGCTCGTCGGGGTCGCCGACGTGCAGCCCGGGCAGCGGGTGCTGATCCTCGCCGCCGCCGGCGGGGTCGGCCACCTCGCGGTGCAGATCGCGAAGGCGCGCGGGGCGTACGTGATCGGCACGGCGCGTCTCGTCAAGGAGGCGTTCCTCGACGAGCTCGGCGTGGACGAGGCGGTCGACTACACGAGCGTGGCCGTGGAGAGCGCTGGTCTCGGACGTCGACCTCGTGCTCGACCTCGTGGGCGGCGACGCGAGCGCCCCGACGATCGCGTGCCTGCGCGACGGCGGCCTCTACATCGCCGTCCCGTCCGCGTCCGCGCTCGACCGCCTGAACGAGCTTGCGGGCGACCGGGTTCGCGTGGCCGGGATCCTCGTCAGGCCCGACCGCCCCGGGCTCGAGGCGCTTGCCGGCCTGGTCGAGGAGGGGAAGCTGCGCGTCAATGTCGAGCACACGTTCCCGCTCGAGCAGGCCGCCCAGGCGCACCAGCGGGGCGAGACCGGCCGCACCCAGGGGAAGCTCGTCCTGACTGTCGGCTAGAGGCCTGCGTTAAGCGGGCGGCTTCACGGTTGGAAGTGCGAACTTCGAGGCCACCCGCTGGTCGATGTCGAACACCCGCTCAGTGAGGAACTTGAGCTCGGACATGACGCGGTCAACTTCAAGAGCTACGAGGTCGCCCTCCTTGGCGGCGGAACCGGGCAACCGCCGGAGGAACGTCTGATTGACGACGCCTCGATTGTGTGCGATCAGATTGCGGATTTCGACCACCTCGACCGCGCGTTCGAGATCGGCCTCGTCTTCAAACAGCCTGAGGTCGAGTTTCTCGGCGAGATCATTGGAAAGCTCGCGCGTTCCCATGTACGCCAGCCGAGTGACGCGGCGTTCCGCAAGCGCGTTGACAAGCTCATCGATCGACTCTTGCAGCAGCACCTCATCAAGTCGCACCGTCTCGCTTGACCTCAGCGTTTCTGGGCGCGTCCGAAACACGACGGCCAAGAGCTCCGAGAGATACGTAAGGAAATTGTCCACCGCACGCGACAGCATCATCTGGAGGAGCAGGTGGCGCTGCTCCCGAAGCTTCTGCACCGCCCCTCCGCCAGTCCCGAGTGCTGCTTCATACTGCTCACGTTCCTCATCGCTCTTCGCGGTGTCGCGCAGGGCCTCCGCGGCAACGCGCCGCACCTCGTCCGCTCGCGTCGCCAGCTCCGCCACGAAAGCAACGAAACCCAAGAGTTCAGTCACCTCGTGCGCGTATCGCCCGCAAGCCTGCGTTGCTGTTTCGGGAAGAGGCGGGAGCAGTTCTGAAAGCGCGCCAGAGGCAGGGGGTTCGCCTTGGCTCATCCAGCAATTCTCGCTCGCCTGAATAGACGAAGATCCGAGTACGGCTCCATTGCCGTCCTAGAATCGCATTCCAAGGGAGGACTAATGGCACGGTTCGTCTTCGTCCACGGCGCGTTCGGCGGGGCCTGGAGCCTGGAGCCGCTGCGGGAGCCGCTCGAGGCGGCCGGACACACGGTCGAGACCTTCGACCTGCCCGGCGGAGGGAACGACGAGACGCCGCCCGGAGACGTCACGCTCGCGAGCTGCGCGCAGCGTGTCTCCGAGGTGCTCGCCGCACAGCCCGAGCCCGCGATCCTTGTCGGCTACAGCATGGGCGGCGCCGTCGTCACCCAGGCGGCCTCGAACACACCCGAGCATGTGGCGGCCCTGGTGTTCGTCACCGCGTTCATGCCGAGCGACGGCCAGAGCCTGCTCGACCTCACGCAGCTCCCCGAGGGCGCCGAGGACATGATCCAGGCGAACATCGTGATCGAGGGCGAGCCGCCGGTCGCAACGCTTCCCGCCGAGGCCGCGCTGCAGGCGATCTACAACTGCTGCACGACGGAGAACGCCACGGTCTGCGTCGCCCGCCAGCGGCCGCAGCCGGTGGGGCCGTACGCCGACCCCGTGAGCGTCGACGACGCGCTGCTCGCGTCGATTCCACGCTTCTACGTGCTCACCACGCAGGACAACTCGATCCCGCCCGCGCTCCAGCGGCGGATGATCGCCGAGCACCCGTGCCGCAACGTCGTCGAGCTCGACACCGACCATGCGCCCGCCTACTCGGGGACCGTGGACCTCGTCGCTGCCCTGAGTGAGTTCGCGGGCGACCTTCAGCCCGCCTAGAAGAGCCCGACCGTCCGGCCCTCCTCGTCGATGTCGACGTCGAACGCGGCCGCCGCCGCGCCGAGGCCCGGCATGGTCATGATCTCGCCGCAGAGCGGGACGAGCCAGCCGGCGCCCGTGAACGCGCGGATGTCGCGCACGTGGAGCGTGAAGTCCTCGGGCGCGTTGAGCCGCGCAGGGTCGTCGGAGAGCGAGAGATGCGTCTTCGCCATGCAAACGGGGAGCTCGCCCAGGCCGTCGGCGGTGAAGCGCTCGATGCTCTGCTCGGCCGGCGGCAGGAAGTGGACGCCGGCCGCGCCGTAGACCCGCGTCGCGATCGCCTCGATCTTCTCGGGGATCGAGACGTCGAGCGGATATGTCGGCGTGAACTCGTTCGGCTGCTCCGCGGCGTCGACGACCGCCTCCGCGAGCGCAGCCGCACCCTCGCCGCCGCGATCGAATGCCTCGTTCGTCTCCGCGGCGTGGGCGCCGTGCTCGAGGGCGAGCCGCTTGACGGCCTCGAGCTCCTCGTCGGAGTCGCCGCCGAACCGGTTCACGGCAACGACGGCCGGCAGCCCGAACGAGCGGACGATCTCGAGGTGCCGCCGCAGGTTCTCCGACCCGCGCTCGATCGCGTCCAGACCGCCGTCGGGCTCGCCGCCGTGGTGCTTCAGGGCCCGGACCGTCGCCACGACCACCACCGCGCTCGGCGAGAGCCCGCCCACGCGGCAGACGATGTTGAAGAACTTCTCCATGCCCATGTCCGAGCCGAAGCCGCTCTCGGTGACGACGTAGTCGCCTAGCTTCAGCCCGACGAGGTCGGCGGTCAGCGAGTTGTTGCCGTGCGCGATGTTGGCAAAGGGGCCGCAGTGGACGAGCGCCGGCTGGCCCTCCAGCGTCTGCACGAGATTCGGCTGCAGCGCCTCCTTGAGGACGACCGCCATGGCGCCGCCGGCGCGCAGCTGCTCGGCCGTGACAGGCTCGCCGTCGAACGTGTACGCCACGGTGATCTCGCCGAGGCGCCGGCGGAGGTCGTGCACGTCGCGCGAGACCGCGACGATCGCCATCACCTCGGATGCGGCGGTGATGTCGAAGCCGGTCTGGCGGGCGTAGCCGTTCGCGCGCCCGCCGAGGCCGACCACGATCTCCCGCAGGGCCCGGTCGTTCATGTCGACGCACCGCCGCCAGGTGATGCTCAGCGGCTCGATCCCGAGCCGGTTCCCCTGCAGCACGTGCGCCTCGACGATCGCCGCCAGGAGGTTGTTCGCGGCGCCGATCGCGTGCATGTCGCCGGTGAAGTGGAGGTTGAGGTCCTCCATCGGGACGACCTGCGCGTAGCCGCCGCCGCAGGCGCCACCCTTGATCCCGAACACGGGCCCGAGCGAGGCCTCCCGCAGGCAGAGCACCGGCCTGCGGCCGATGTGGCCGAGGCCCTGCGTCAGCGAGACCGAGGTCGTGGTCTTGCCCTCGCCGGCCTTGGTCGGCGTGATCGCCGTCGTGCAGATCAGCTTCGCGGCCGGCCGCTCCTGCAGCCGGTCGAGCACCGACGTGTGGATCTTGGCCTTGTAGGGCCCGTAGAGGTCGAACTCCGACGGCTCGAGCCCGAGGTCCCCGGCCAGCTCGGCGATCGGCCGGAGCGTCGCCGCCTGGGCGATCTCGAGGCTGTTCGGGTTCGTCACGGCCGGCTCTGGTGGTCGCGGCCCAGGAAGGTGTTGGCCCACGCGCTCGTCCGGAGGAGCGCGTTGTCCTTGATCACGACCGGGCCGTCGAGCATCGACTCCTCCTCGCCGTAGGCCTTGAGCCGCTCGTAGGCCTGCGACCAGATGCACTCCGAGTCGTAGACCTCGCACAGGCCGTCGCGGGTGCCGCCGCACGGGCCGTTGCGCTGGTTCTTGGCGCAGATCGACTCGGGACAGACGTAGGCGATCTCGGGCAGCGAGCAGTCGCCGCAGTCGCGGCAGCGGAACATCGGCACCTTGACCGCCTGCTCGGCCGCGTGGGCGAGCTTCCCGACGGGCCGGGGGGCCTTCTCGACGGTGCGGTAGAACGCGCGCCCGGCGGAGAAGAGCGGCGCGTCCGGCGCGAACGCCGCGCCGTGCATGCGCCGGCTAAAGCGGTACTTCAGCGGAACGCGCAGGTCCGTCTTGCGACGCCGCTTCGACTCGACGTAGGCCGGGTTGACCTCGTCCGACGAGAGGCCCGTCTCCGGATCCGGCTCGAAGAGGTAGAACTCGTCCTCGAGAGGAAACTGGATCTCGCGCGCGAGCTCGCGCCAGTCGCCGGCAAAGGAGCGCGCGAGGTCGACGATCTCGCCGAAGGTGGACGCCGGCGCGTGGCCGCCCAGGTAGACCCCGTCGAAGCCCAGTCCGCGCGCGACGGCCACGTGCTTGGCCGCGAGCTCGACGAAGAAGGCCCGGCCCTTGTCCGGGCTCGCCTCCTGGCGCTCCACCAGCTCGAGCAGCTCGTCGCTGACGACGACGCCCGGGATCTTCCCCTTGCGGAACGCCCGCGCCGCGCTCGGGGAGAGGAGGTAGACGTTCGCGAACGCGTGGAGCGGGAGGCGCTCGCGTCTGATCCAGCGCAGCAGCTCGTCGTCCTTGCGAGTGTCCCAGCCGATCTGGTTGATCACGAAGCGCCCGCCGGCCTGAGCCTTCTTGCGCAACTTGAAGTACTGCGGCATCACCTCGCGCTCGTGACGCTTGTGGTTTGTGACGACGCAGCCCAGGAAGAAGTCCGTGCGTTCGAGTCGCTCGTCCGGCTTCCCGGCATGAGGCACGCCCTCGTTCAGGTTCGCGAGGAGGCTGAGCAGCCCGACCGAGTCGATGTCGAAGACGGGCGCGGCGAGCCCTTGGTGGCCGGTGACCGGATAGTCGCCCGAGAGCGCGAGGATGTTGTGAAAGCCTTCCGAGCCGAGCTGCCAGGCTCGGCTCTCGAGCGCGTTGCGGTTCCAGTCCTTGCAGGCGAGGTGGATGATCACCTCCTGCCCGCGCGAGATGAGATCGGTCCCGAGCGCGTCGGGCGCCAGCATCGCCTGGCCACCCGGATTGTCCGTGATCGAGAGCACATCGACCCGCGGATCCTCGGAGAGCTCGCGCGCCACCGACAGGAGCTCCTGGCCGCCGGCCGCAGTGATCATCCCCCGGCTCGTGACGAGCTCGGTTGCAACGACGAACGCCCCCGGCCGGGCGAGCTGCTCGCGGAGCGGAGGCATCAGGGCGCCGTTCGCGGAACGTGCGGCGCCGCGATTGCGGAAGGATGCTCGAGGCGCGCAGGAACCTCGCTCACGGCCGCGAGTCTAGTCACTCATTCTCGGCCGCCGATGTCGGGCGTGCCGTAGGTGTGGAAGCTTTCGATCGTCTGCACGCCCCAGAACTGACCGCGTGCACGCTCCTGCTCCGTCCACACGATCGGCTCGAAATCGGGGTCGTAGACGAAGTAGCCGCCGGTCGTCACCTCCACCCGGTTTCCACCCGGCTCGAAGACGTAGACGAAGAAGCCCTGCGCGATCGCGTGCTTCGACGGAGCGGCCTCGATGTAGATGTCGTTGTCGACGAAGAGATCGGCCGCGCGGAGGCACTCCTCGCGCGTGTCGACCCAGAACGCGACGTGGTGGAGACGGCCGCGAGCGCTGTGGGCATCGGCGACGTAGATCAGCTCGTGCGCCGCGATCGACAGGCTGAGCCACGCCCCGGCCTCGGTGCCGTCGTCGAGCTCGATCCGCTCGTACAGGCGGTAGCCGAGCACGTCCTGCGCGAACTCGCGACTCGCCCGCACGTCCGCCGCGAGCATGTTGACGTGGTCGAGTCGCTTCACCGCCGCGCCCCGGCCGACGTATCGCTGCGGCTGGTTGCGCCAGGACGGCCGCAGGTGCTCGGGCGCGACGTAGCGCTCGGCCTCGTAGTAGAGCTCGCAGATGTGCCCGTCGGGATCGGAGAACCGGTAGGCAGGGCCGTGGCCGACGTCGCCGTCGATCCACCCCACCCCGAGCCCGGTCGCCTCGATCGCGGCGACCCGCCGCTCGAGCGCCTCGGGGCTCCACGCGCGCAACGCCATGTGGCCGAGCCCGGCCTGGGGCGCCTCGGTGAGCTCGAGGCTGTAGCGCAGGTAGTCGCCCCAGCCCCGCAGGTAGACGGACTGCCCCTCGCGCGCCTCCTCCTCCATCCCGAGCACCTCGACGAAGAAGCGGAGGCTCTCCTCGGGCTTCGGCGTCAGCAGCTCGACGTGCCCGATCCGCGCAAGGTCGTGCAGGGGCTCCGTCACGGCTCGACGAGTTGCCGCAGACCGTCGAGATCGTACGAGAGCGCTCCGGCTTGCAGCTTCGCCCGCTTCTCGCGCTCCCGCTCGGCCCGCGCGCGGGCGGCGGCCAGCACCTCCTCGACGCGCTCCTGCTCCACGACGACGGCGCCGTCCGCGTCCAGCACTACCGCGTCACCCTGGCGGATCGTCGCGCCCCCCACCTGCACCGGCCTGCCGATCTCCCCCGGAACCTTCTTCTCGGCACCCCGAACGCGAACGAAACGCGCCCAGATCGGGAGCCCGAGCTCACGGAGCTCTTCGAGATCGCGCACTGCGGCATCGACGAGCAGCGCTGCGACGCCACGGCCCTTCGCCTGGGTCGCAATCAGCTCGCCGACGAGCGCGACCGGGACCGGCTCGGGCATCGTCAGCACGAGGACCTCACCGGGCCGGGCCTCCGCGACCGCGGCGTGCACCATCAGGTTGTCGCCCTGGCCGCAGCGAACGGTGCGCGCCGGCCCGGCGGCACGCGAGCCCGGCACGACCTGGTGGAGCGCAACGTCGACGAGCGGCGCGCGCGCGCCCGCCTCGTGGACGGTTGCGGTTCCGAGCTCGGCGAGCGCCGCGAACACGTCGCTCACAACGCGCTCACCACCTGAGGGATCACGCGCTGGAACGCCTCGGCATAGCGGATCGCGTTGTTCCCCGAGGAGCGACGAGCGTGGTTGCCGCGCTGCTCGGCACGCTGGCCGTAGTACGTCCGGAGGTAGGCCTGCGCCTTCATCTCCGCCATCGCTGCCTGCTTCTGCTCGATCACCGGCGTGATGTCGACGAACGTCGTCGGCACGAAGTTGCAGAGCTCCGGTTGGTGCGGCTCGAACAACAGGAACTCGGGCGGCTGCACGGTCTCGAAGGCGCTCGCCACACCCGCTCCGGCCGCAAGCGCGCGGGCGCGCTCGACGGCGAAGAACGCGACCGCGTGGTCGGGGTTGAACGGGTCGCGGTCGGTGTGCGTGACGAGCACGTCGGGCGCGAAGTCGCGGATCCGGTCCGCGAGCCGGCCGAGCGCCTCCTTGTCGACGTCGAGGGGATAGTCCCCGAGGTCCAGGCACTCGAACTCGGCACCGAGCGCGGCCGCCGCCCTTTCGGCCTCGGCGTGCCGGATCTCCTTCACGTGCTCGATGGTTTGATCCGGCTCTTTCCAGAGCTCGCCGGACTCACCGCGCTCGCCGTAGGAGAGTGCGAGCACCCGCGCCGTACCCCCCGCGGACGTCGTGACCGCGACGGCCCCGCCCGCGCGCCAGACAAAGTCGGCCGAGTGAGCGCCGACGACGAGGAGCCTCCTGCTCAAGCTCCTACCAGCCGGCGCGACTGCCCGACGATCATCTCCTGCACGTCGTCCTCCCCGAAATCGGCTTCCAGAAGGCGATCCGCCCAGAGCGCGAGCCCGTCTTCCACCGCCGGGTAGTCGGGGTTGCCGAGGTCGCTGGAGAAGAGCGTGCGCTCCACGCCGACCGCGCGCACCCCATCGACGACGTGCTCCCACGTCGTCTTCCCGCTGTGCGGCGTGCTCAGGCACCGTTCGAGCAGGCAACCCCGCTCGGCGAGCGCCACCTGGTCGTCGATCGAGAAGTCCTGGCAGGGGAACTCCGGGTGCGTGACGACGATGTGCGCGACGCCTTCCTCGAGCGCGCCGTCGACGACCGCGAACGCGTCGTCGCGGGCGAGGTGCGCGGTGGCAAGGACGAGCCCGTGCCGCGCGATCGCCCGCAGGACGTCGCGGGTCTCGGGCAGGAGACGTCCGTCCTCGCCCGTCACGCGCACAGGCTCGACGCCGAGCCCGAGCGCGCGCAACTCATGCTGGAGGCGCGCCCACTGGGGAACGTTGTCGCCGGGTTTCGGTTCCACCCGGCCGGCCGTCTCCGCGGGAGAGTCGACGGTCGGCATCCAGACGATCCGTGCGCCCTCACGGGCGGCTATCTCGACGGCGAGCGCGTTCATCCCGCCCACCGCCTGGTTCAGCGTCAGCGTTCCCAGCACCTGCACGTCCGGGACGACCCCGGAGACCACCTGCGCCCGCTCGGCCGTCGAGGTGTAGTGAGACTTGAGCGCGAAGCCGGCGAGCCCGGCGTCCGCGAAGCGGTGCGCGAGCGTGACGTCGTCGATCCGCCGCGGGGGCACGTCGGGGGCGATGTGGACGTGCAGGTCGTACGCGCCACGGACGAGCACGCGCGCTCGCTCGCTCGGCCGAACCTCCTCAGCGCCCTGCGTCGCCATCGTGCGCCGACCCTATCGCCCGGCGCCTTGAGGAGCGGCGGCAAGCTCGGCGAGCAGCGCCGCGCTCGCCATGGCGATCCGCGGCTCGATTCCAAGCGAAAGCAGCAGGTCCCGCGCCGCCTCCATCTCGCCCACCCGCCGCGTCGCATGCTTGCGGCTGCCTTCGAGCAGGCGCTCGAGCAACGGTTCGCCCAGCACCGCCGCAAGCTGGCCTTCGAGCCAGTCGCGCTGGCCCGCGGCCTCCGCGGCCCGGAGGCTCTCGATCGCGGCGGCGGCGACGCCCTTCATGAAGACCGAGCGCAAGAGCTTCAACGACGCGGCGTCACCCGCGCGCTCGGAGACAACCTCGACCGGCATCCCCAGCGGCCCGAACGCGTCGGCGAAGGCCTGCGCACCGGGCCCCGAAGCAAGCGCCTGGGTGCGAAGGCCGGTTGCGGGCACGCTCCCGATGAGCGCCACGTCGGCGAAGCGCGCACCGGCTCCCGCTACGAGCGCCCCGACCTCGCGCTTCAGGTCCGGCGCCGCCGTGTTCAGATCCGCGTAGATCGCGCCCTCTGCCAGCGCGGGCAGCGCCGACGCCGCCGCGGCGAGTGCGGCCGCAGCGGAGTTGACGCTCAGCACGGCGTCGCAGCCGTCCACCGCCTCCTCGGGATCGTGGACGCGGACAACTCCACCGACGTCGAGCCCACCGGGGTCGAAGCCCCGCACGTCGACTCCCGCCTCCGCCAGGTCGCCGGCGAGCCGGCTCCCGGCCTCGCCGAGGCCGAGCAGCGCGACAGTCGGCGTCGTCATGGCGCGACAGTAGCCGACTCGTCAGCCCCGGAGTAACGTCCTACGGCGGTGAACCTGGCACGCATCTTTGGCGACGCGGTGACGGCGCATGGGCAGCGACCGGCGCTCGTCGGCGAGAGCGGCACGTTCACGTATGGAGAGGTCGAGCGGCGATCGAATGCCGCCTCCGCGCTCCTGCTCGAGCGAGGCGTCGAACCGGGCGACCGGGTCGCCCTGATGCTGCCGAACGGCCCGGCGTTCCTGTCCGCGGCGCTGGGGGCGCTCCGGCTGGGCGCGATCCTCGTGCCGTTGAACACCCTTCTGGCGCCACCGGAGGTCGAGACGCGGCTGAAGGCGTCGACGCCGCGTGTCTTCCTGGAGGACGAGAGCGAGCTCGAGGCCGAGGCCGATCGGGCCGCGGAGCCGGTCGAGCGAGACGCCGCCGATCCGGCCGTGATCCTCTTCACCTCGGGCACCTCCGGCAAGCCGAAGGGCGCGGTCCTGACGCACGGCAGTCTCCACGCCGCCGCCAGGAACGCGGCCGACGCGCTCGAGCTCGGGCCACATGACGTCGTTCTCGGCGCGGCCCCCTTCTCGCACGTTCTGGGTCTCGCGACCGGAGTCCTGTCGACGCTCTTCTCCGGCGCCGCGATCGCGGTGGTCCGCCGCTTCGAGGCGGAGCGGACACTGGCGCTGATGACCGAGACGGGCACGACGATCTTGCTCGGCGTCCCGACGATGTGCATCGCGCTCTGCCAGGCCGCGCGCTCGGCGGAGGCCCTGCCACCCGTTCGGATCGCCCACGTCGGCGGCGCCGCCGTCCCGGTCGAGGTCGCTCGCGACTTCGAGCGGATCTTCGGCGGCGAGGTCTGCGAAGGCTACGGGCTGACCGAGCTCTCCGGCATCGCCACCACCTACGTGCGCGGCCAGACGCCCAAGCCCGGCTCCGTCGGGACGCCCCTCGACGGTACCGAGCTGCGGATCGTGTCACTCGAGGGCGAGCCGGTCCCGGCAGGCGAGGTCGGCGAGGTGGAGTTCCGCGGACCGTCGGTGATCCCCGGCTACTGGGACGATCCGCAGGCGACGGACGAGGCGATCGACGGAGAGGGCTGGCTGGCGACCGGCGACCTCGGCTACGTCGACGGCGACGGCTACCTCTTCCTCGTCGACCGCAAGAAGGACCTGATCCTCCGCGGCGGCTACTCGGTCTACCCACGCGAGATCGAGGAGGTGCTGTACGGGCACCCGGACGTCCTCGAAGCCGCGGTGATCGGAATCCCGGACGAGACCCTCGGCGAGGAAGTCGCAGCGCTGGTCGTCCTACGCCCGGGAGCCTCGCCGAACGCGGAGGAGCTCAAGGCATGGGTCAAGCAGCGTGTCGCCGGCTACAAGTATCCAAGGCACGTGCAGTTCGTCGACGATCTGCCCAAGGGGCCGACTGGGAAGATCCTCAAGCGCGCGATCGACACGAGCGTGCTGCTGCGCCGGGCCTAGCGCCCGAGCACGAAGCGCACGGCCGCGACCACCTCGGGGCGGCCGGGGAGGTACGCGTCCTCGAGCAGCGGGCTGAACGGGATGGGCGCAAACGGCGCCCCGACGCGCTCGATCGGCGCGTCGAGCTGGTCGAACGCCTCCTCCTGCACCCGCGCGGCCAGCTCGGCGCCGAAGCCGCCGCTGCGAACCGCCTCGTGCGCGACGACGAGCCGGTGCGTCCGGCTGACGGACTCGACGATCGTCTCGAGGTCGAGCGGCACGAGCGTGCGCGGGTCGATCACCTCCACCTCGATCCCGTCCGCCGCGAGCTCGTCCGCGGCGGCGACCGCCTCGTGGACGAGCCTCGACAGCGCGACGACGGTGACGTCGGTCCCCGGCCGCACGATCCGAGCACGGCCGAACAGAACCGGTTCGCGGTCGTCGCCGACCTCCTCGCGGCGGAAGTACAGCGTCTTGTTCTCGACGAGCACGACGGGATTCGGGTCGGCGATCGCGGTCACGAGCAGGCCCGCGGCGTCCGCGGCGGTGCTCGGCATCGCCACCTTCAGCCCGGGCGTGTGCGCCGGCCAGGCCTCGAGGCTCTGCGAGTGCTGCGCCGCCCCGCGCTGGCCCGCACCACCCTGCGTCCGGAGGACGAGCGGCACCTGCAGCTGCCCGCCGGACATGAAGTGCGCCTTCGCCGCCTGGTTGACGAGCTGGTCGAGTGCGAGCGTCAGGAAGTCGATGAACATGACCTCGACCACGGGGAGCAGCCCGGACTGGGCGGCGCCGATCGCGACGCCACAGATCGCCGCCTCGCTGATCGGCGTGTTCCGGACGCGCTCGGGGCCGAACTCCTCGACGAGCCCGGCGGTCGCTCCCCACGGTCCGCCCTCGGCCACGTCCTCGCCGAGCACGAGCACGCGCGCGTCGGCGCGCATCGACTCGGCGAGCGTCGTCGTGATCGCCTGCAGGTAGGTGGTCTCCGTCATGACGCGTAGACGAGCTCCGTCATGAGCTCGGGAGACGGGAACGGGCTCTCGCGCGCGAGCTCGACGGCGCGCTCGACCTCGTCCCGCGCCCCCCGCTCGATCTCGGCCCCGTCGACGCCGAGGAGTCGTTGCAGCCGCAGGATCGGGTCGAGCTCCTGCCACTCCTCCGCGGCGAGCGCCTGGCGGTAGCGCTCGGGGTCGCCTTCGTAATGGCCGCGGAGCCGGTGTGTCAGGCACTCGAGCAGCATCGGCCCCTCACCCCCTCGCGCAATCTCGAGGAAGCGCGCGAAGGCGGCGCGAACGGCGACGACGTCGCTTCCGTCGACGGTCTCGCGTTCCAGGCCGTACGGGGCGACCACGTCGCTGACGCGCTCGACGACCGTGTGCGCCGAGCGCGGCGTGAACTCGGCGAAGCCGTTGTTCTCGCAGACGAGGATCGCCGGCAGCCGCCATAGCGCCGCCAGGTTGACCGACTCCACGAAGATGCCGCTCTGCACGGCGCCGTCGCCGAAGAAGACGACCGCGACTCGATCCCCGCCGAGCAGGCGGCTCGCAAGCGCGCTCCCGAGTGCGAGCGGGACGTTGCCGCCGACGACGCCGGTCGCGCCGAGCAGCCCGTGCTCGACGTCGACAAGATGCATCGATCCGCCGAGCCCGCGACAGAGGCCGTCGGCGCGCCCCATCAGCTCCGCCATGACACGCTCCAGCGGCGCGCCCTTGGCGATCGCGTGCCCGTGGGCCCGGTGGCCGCTGTAGACCATGTCGTCCGGACGCAGCTGGCCGCAGACGCCGGCGGCGACCGCCTCCTGCCCGACGCTCAGGTGGACGAGGCCGTGCACCTCGTTCGCGCGCGTCAGCTCGCCGACCCGCTCCTCGAAGACGCGGATCCGCCACATCGTGCGCAGGAGCTCGAGGCCGACACCGGCGTCGAGCCGACCCGGTTCGCTCACCTGCTAGGCCGTGACCGGCGCGGAGCCGAGCACCTGCTGGGCCGCATCGACGATCTTCGCCTCGTCCGGCAGGAGGTAGTCCTCCATCGGTTGGCTGTACGGGATGGTCGCGTCGAGCGCCGTGACGAGCTGGATCGGCGCCTTCAGGGCCGCGAAGCCGGTCGAGGCAACCTCCGCAGCGATCACCGCCGCCGCCGAGCCGTGGCGCGTCGACTGGTCGACGACGACGAGCCGGCCGGTCTTCTCCACGGATTGGATGATCGTCCCGGTGTCGAGCGGCGCGAGCGTGCGCGGATCGATCACCTCGGCGTTGACCCCCTCGGCCGCGAGCTGCTCGGCGGCGGCGAGCGCCTTGCCCACGAGCCAGCCGATCGCGACGATCGTGACGTCGCTTCCTTCCCTCCGCACGGTCGCCTCGCCGAAGGGGACAGCGTGCTCGCCGTCCGGCACCTCGCCCGGCTCGAGTGTCAGCAGATAGTGGTGGAAGTAGGCGACGGGGTTGTCGTCGCGGATTGCCGTCGTCATCAGACCCTTGGCATCCGCCGCCGTCGCCGGCACCGCGACCTTCAGGCCGGGCACACCCATGAACATGCCGTAGATCGAGCCTGTGTGCTGCCCCGCCCAGCCCGCGGTGAACCCGTAGCCGGCCTTGAGCACGATCGGCACCGTGACCTGCCCGCCGGTCATGTAGTGGAAGCGGGGCGCCTCGTTCACGACCTGGTCCATCGCCACGAGCATGAACTCCGCCATGTACAGCTCGACCACCGGCCGGTAGCCGCCGAAGGCCGCGCCGATCGCCATCCCGATCTCGGCCGTTTCCGAGATCGGCGTCACACGGACGCGGTCGCTGCCGAACGCCTGCAGGAACGGGTCGTTCTCGGTGGTCGCGATGTTCTGGCCGAAGTAGATGACCGTCTCGTCGCGCTCCATCTCCTCGCGGATCGCCTCCTCGATCGCCGCGATGTAGGGAAGCTCGTGTGCCATGAATGACTCCCTCTCTAGGCGTAGACGTAGTTGACGGCCGCTTCAGGGGCCGGGAACTGGCTCTCGAGCCCGAAGGCCACCGCTGCTTCCATCTCGTCGCGGGCGGTCTCGGCGATCCGGTCGGCCTCCTCGGCGCTCAGCGTCCCATCGGTCACGAGCCGCGCGCGGAAGCGCGGGACCGGGTCGCCGCGCTTCGCGGCCTCGTACTCTTCCGGCGCCCCGAAGACACTCACCGCCTCGTGCTCCGGGAAGTGAAGCGGGACGCCGGGCGGGGCGATGATGTTGCCGTGTGCGCTCAGCCGATACACGAGCGACTCCACCAGCGTCGGCCCCTGTCCCGAGCGAGCGCGCTCGACCGCGGCCGCCACCTGCTCGTGGACCGCAACAGGGTCGGCGCCGTCGACGGTCACGCCCGGCATGCTGTACGCCTTCGCCTTCACCGCGAGGGGCTCGCCCGCCGCGGCGTTCGCGTCCTCCTGCTCGACGCGCGTGACGACGTTGTAGCTGTTGTTCTCCATCACGTAGACGATCGGCAGCTTCCAGAGCGACGCGATGTTGAGCGACTCGTGGAACGCGCCCTGCTTCGAGGCGCCGTCGCCGAAGAAGCCGAGCACGACCTGGCCCTTGCCGCGGATCTGCGCTGCATAGGCTGCCCCGGTCGCGTGCGGGATCCCCTGCGCGACGATGCCGGAGGTGCCGAGGAAGCCGCGCGCGACGTCGACCAGGTGCATCGAGCCGCCGTAGCCCCTGCACAGGCCCGTCTCCTTGCCGTAGATCTCGGCCATCATCGCCTTCGGGTCGGTGCCGAGCACGATCGGGTAGCCGTGGCAGCGGTAGGTTGCGAGCAGCTGGTCGTCCGGCCCCATGGCCGCGACCGAGCCGACGATCGAGGCCTCGGCGCCGTCGGCGAGGTGGGTGTGGCCGCGGATCACGCCCGGGTGCTCCTCGAACGTGCTCTTCACGTGCTCCTCGAACTCCCGGATCCGCACCATCTGCGTGAACATCCAGATCAGGCGGTCGTTGTCGAGCTCAGACACCGAGGCTCCTTTCCGATTCGGGGACGAGCTGCGCCATGCTCGTCTCGTAGGCTCGGTCGAAGATCTGGTCGATCGGCAGGTTGCGCAGCTCCTCCGAGAGCACTTCGACGCCCCAGGGGCCGTCGTAGCCGACCTCGCGGCAGGCGGCGACGTAGTCGCGGATCGGGAACTCGCCCTCGCCGGGGAGCCTGCGGTGGTTGACGGTCTCGTCGATCAAGTCGGGCATGTTCTCGTAGCGCCCGTCGCTGAGCTCGACCCAGCCGAGGTGGCGCGGCTGGATGCGGCGCAGCTCATCCGGCTCGATCCCGAGCTTTGCCATGTGCCACGTGTCGATCGCGAGGCCGCCGTTCGGCGCGTCGACGCCTTGGACGATCGCGAGCGCCGAGTCCAGGTCGTGCACGTTCACGTCGAACGGCATGAACTCGTAGACCACCCTGGAGTCATGCTTCTCTGCAGCGTCGGCGCAAAGCTCGCCGTAGCGCTCGGTCAGCTGGGACAGCTGACACGGCGTGCCCGGGATGTTGCCGACCTTGACGTGGTGCGCATCCAGCGCGGCGGCGGCCTCGAACAGTTGCGCGCGAACCGTGTCGGATGCCTGGCGCCGCTCGTCGTCGGGGTCGAGGAACCAGTCCATCAGGAACTCGAGCTCGAGGTACTCGAGCCCGTTGTCGTCGAGGAGCTGCTTCACCTCGCCGAGCGAACGCGTCTCGAGCACCTTCTCGAGATCGGCGTGCCACAGGCCGATGCCCTTGAAGCCCGCGCGCGAGGCGTGCTCGCAGCGGTCCGCCAGGTCGAAGAGGCTCCACTCCCGCCCGACGTGAACCTCGACCGGGCCGGAGACGGTCCAATAGAGCCCGAGCAGGTCCGCGGACATCCGCGTCAACGCTAACGCGTGGGCAGCTATCGCGCTACCTCGATGCGGTTAAGCTGCGTCGGGCACTTCGACCCGAGGTGGAACCGAATGGCGGCTGACTACGTGATCGTCGGGGCCGGCTCGGCCGGCTGCGTGCTCGCTTCACGGCTGAGCGAAGATCCGGACATCAAGGTTCTCCTGCTGGAGGCCGGCGGCCCTGACACGGTGCCGGAGCTCCACATCCCGGCGGCCTTCCCGGCCGTGTTCAAGTCGAGTCTCGACTGGGACCTGCTCGGCGAGCAGGAGCCGGGCCTCGGCAACCGGCGCCTTTACCTGCCGCGCGGACGCGTGATCGGCGGCTCGGGCTCGATCAACGCCATGATCTACCTGCGCGGGAACCGCGCCGACTATGACGAGTGGGCGGAGCTCGGGTGCGAGGGCTGGTCGTACGACGACGTGCTGCCCTACTTCAAGCGCGCCGAGGACAACGAGCGCGGCGCGGACGCGTTCCACGGCGTCGGCGGCCCGCTGGCGGTCTCCGACAGCCGGTCGATGCATCCGCTCGTCGACACGATGCTCGAGGCGGCCGTGCAGGCCGGGCACGAGCTGATCCCCGACCTGAACGTTGATCGCCCCGAAGGCGTGGGCCGCTTCCAGCTCAACCAGCGCGACGGGAGGCGGTGCAGCACCGCCGACGCCTACCTTCATCCCGCGGCGGAGCGGCCGAACCTCGAGGTGCGGACCGGCGTCTTCGCCCAGCGAATCGTCTTCGACGGCGACCGCGCCGTCGGCGTCGAGGTCGTGCACGACGGCTCCGCTGAGACCGTGCAGGCCGAGCGCGAGGTGATCCTCTCGGCGGGCTCGTACCAGTCGCCGGTGCTGCTGATGCTCTCCGGGATCGGCCCCGACGAGGAGCTGGCCCCGCTTGGGATCCCGGTGCGGCAGAGCCTGCCGGTGGGCCATAACCTGCAGGACCACTGCATGGCGCAGCTCAACTACCTGACCGACGAGCCGACGCTCTTCGGCACCTTCACCCCGGCGAACTTCGAGCTGTTCGAGGACGGCAGCGGCCCCCTCACCTCCAACATCCCCGAGGCTGGAGGGTTCTTCCGGACGCGCCCCGAGCTGGCGGCGCCGGACGTCGAGTTCCACTTCGCGCCTTCGATGTTCTTCGACGAGGGCCTGACGGCCCCCCACGAGCCCGGCTACTGCTTCGGCCCCGTGGTCGTGAAGCCGTCGAGCCGGGGCCGGGTGATGCTGCGCGCGCCGCTCGCCGACTCGAAGCCGCGCGTGCTCTGCAACTTCCTCACCACCGAAGAGGACCGGCAGAGCGCGATCGCGGGAATGCGTCTGGCGCTCGAGCTGGCGGAGCAGCCCGCGCTGAAGGCTGTCGAGCGGGAGCCCTTCTCCGTCCCGGAGTCCGACTCGGACGAGGACATCCTCGAGTTCGTCCGCCGCGCCGGGCAGTCGGTGTACCACCCAACCTCGACCTGCGCGATGGGCGCGGTGGTCGACTCGGAGCTGCGCGTCCTCGGGACGACGTCGCTGCGAGTCGTCGACGCGTCTGTGATGCCGGCGATCACGCGCGCCAACACGCACGCGCCGACGGTGATGATCGCCGAGAAGGCAGCAGACCTGATCCTGTCCCGAGGACTTTCCCCGGCCGAGGCCGAGGTGACGAAAGGAGCGGCATGAGCACGACGACAGAGGTTGGGAACCTGCTCGACGAACAGCAGTGGACCGGGAAGATCTTCAGCGAGGGCTGGGTCGATGCGCCCGTGCAGATCGAGACCGTGGAGCCCGCCACGGGCGACGTGCTGGGTACGGCCGGAGCCGGCGATCCCGCGTCGATCGCCAAGGCGGCGAAGTCGGCCGCGCAGGCCCAGCGCGAGTGGGCGGAGACGCCCTTCGCCGACCGGGCCTCGATCGTGCGCCGCGCCGGAGAGCTGATGGAGCAGCACCGCGGCGAGCTCATCGACTGGCTCGTGCGCGAGTCCGGCGCGATCCAGCCGAAGGCCGACTTCGAGATCAGCGCCTCCATCGGCCAGCTCGACACGGCCGCAGCGCTCGCCGACCACCCGCTCGTGACGGAGCTGCCGTCCATGACGCCCGACCGGACGAGCACCGCGCGTCGCATTCCGATCGGCGTCGTCGGCGTGATCACGCCCTGGAACTTCCCGTACGTGCTCGCGATGCGCTCGCTGGGCGGGGCGCTCGCGCTCGGCAACGCCGTCATCCTCAAGCCGGACGCCAACACGCCGGTCACGGGCGGCGTCGTGATCGCACGGCTCTTCGAGGAGGCGGGGCTGCCGGAGGGCATCCTGCACGTCCTGCCCGGCGACGGCTCGGTGGGCCAGGCCCTCGTCGAGGACCCGCACGTGCGGATGATCTCCTTCACCGGCTCGACCGCGACCGGCCGCCTCGTGGGCGAGGCCGCAGGCAGGATGCTGAAGCGCACGCTGCTCGAGATGGGCGGCAACAGCCCGCTCGTGGTGCTCGAGGACGCCGACATCGAGGCCGCCTCGTCGGCGGGAGCGTGGGGCTCGTTCCTGCACCAGGGGCAGATCTGCCTCTCGGTCAGCCGTCACCTCGTCCACGAGAGCATCGTCGACGACTACACGAAGGCTCTCGCCGATCGGGCCGGCCACCTACCGGTCGGCAACCCGGCCACCGACGAGGTCGCTCTCGGGCCGATCATCAACGAGAAGCAGCTCGCCCGGGTACGCCGGATCGTCGACGACAGCGTCTCCCAGGGCGCGAAGGTCGTCGTCGGCGGCACGAACGACGGTCTCTTCTTCACCCCGACGGTGCTCGGAGACGTGACGCCGTCGATGCCCGCCTTCGCCGAGGAGATCTTCGGGCCCGTGGCGCCGGTGATCTCCTTCCGCGACGACGACGAGGCGGTGGAACTCGCGAACGCGACCGACTACGGGCTCAGCGCCGCGGTGCAGGGCTCGGCCGAGCGCGCCTCCGCGGTGGCAGACCAGCTCCGGGCCGGGATGGTGCACATCAACGACCAGACGGTGAACGAGGAGCCCCCGGCGCCGTTCGGCGGCATCGGCTGCTCGAGCAACGGCGGTCACTTCGGCGGCGTCGCCAACCTCGAGCTCTGGACCGAGTGGCAGTGGCTCACGGCGCGCGAGAAGGCGACGACGTTCCCGTTCTAGGGCGAGGAGGCGTCCGCCGGGTCCGCCTGGACGTTGACCTCGACCCGCACGCCGTTCGGGTCGGTGACGAAGAGCTGGCGCAGGCCGGCGCCGGGCACCGCGTTCTCCACCGCCTCGACGCCGGCCGCCTCCACCCGGGCGGCCAGCTCCGCGTAGTCGTCCGCGAGAAACGCGACGTGGTCGACCGGCGCGGCGTCCACGCGTAGGCCGAGCCGGGCTGCCTGCTCCTCGTACGGGCCGCGCTCGGCCACGTGCAGGCGGGGCACGCCGCCGAGGTAGAGCCAGTAGCCGGGGAACCCGAGCTCGGGCCGCTCCCCCACCTCGAGCCCGAGCGCGTCGCAGTAGAACGCCTTCGTCGCCTCGAGGTCGTCCGTCAGGACGAGCACGTGGTCGAGCCGCCGGAGGGGCATCAGCCGACGGTCTGACGGCGACGCGTCCGTGCGTAGGCGACGAACGGCTCGATGGAAGCCGGGTCCACGAGCGCGTCCGCACTGACGACGTCTGCAGGGTCGGCGCCCCCGAGGATGCGCTTGGCCGGCAGCTCGAGCTTCTTGCCGGTCAGCGTGCGAGGGATCGCGGGCACGGCGACGATGGTGTCGGGCACGTGACGCGGCGAGAGGGCGGTGCGAAGCGTCTCCGCGATGCGCGCCCGCAGCTCGCCGTCGAGCTCGGCGCCCGCGCGCAGGGCGACGAACAGGAGGAGCTCGTCGGTCGCGTCGAGGTGCACGACCAGGCTGTCGAGCACCTCCTCGATCTCCTCCACCACGCTGTAGAACTCACTCGTCCCGAGCCTGACGCCGCCGCGGTTGAGGGTCGCGTCGGAACGGCCGGTGATGACCGAGCTGCCGCGCTCCGTGAACCTGATCCAGTCGCCGTGGCGCCAGACGCCGGGGAACTGGTCGAAGTAGGCGGCGCGGGCGCGCGAGCCGTCCGGATCGTTCCAGAGTGCGACGGGCATCGACGGCATCGGCTGGGTGATGACGAGCTCGCCGAGCTCCCCGACGACCGGCTTCCCGTCCGGTCCGAACGCCTGCGCGTCGACGGCCAGGCAGCGTCCGGACATCTCGCCGGCGTACACCGGCAGCAGCGGATACCCCTGCACGATGCCCGTGCAGACGTCGGTGCCGCCGCTGCCGAGGTTGACCAGGACAGCCGGGTCGAACTGCTCGTAGAGCCACTCGAACCCGTCCAGCGGCAGCGGCGAGCCCGCAGCGCCGACCGTGCGGATCGAGGAAAGGTCGAACAGCCGCCCCGGCTCCAGCCCCTCCTTGCGGCAAGCCATCACGAAGGCGGGGCTGACGCCGAGCATCGTCGGCCGCGTCATCTCGGCGAGCCGCCACTGGTACGAGATGTCCGGGTGAGCCGGGTTTCCGTCGATCATCACGATCGAGGCGCGCACGAGCAGCGTCGAGACGAGCGCGTTCCACATCATCCAGGCGGTCGTCGTGAACCACTGGAGCCGGTCGCCGGGACGCAAGTCCCAGCTCAAGCCGTGGTTCTTCAGGTGCTCGAGCAGGATGCCGCCGTGGCCGTGCACGATCGCCTTCGGCAGAGCGGTCGTGCCCGAGGAGAAGAGGACGTAGAGCGGGTGCGCGAACGGCACGGGCTCGAACTCGAGCGGCCCCTGGTCGGCCAGCAGCTCATCCCACGAGAGCGCGTCGGGGAGCTCATCGTCCGCTCCGCCTGGATAGGGGACGTGGACGACGGACTGCAGGCTCGGCAGCCCCTCGCGGATCGCGGCCACCTGCTCGCGGCGGTCGACGAGCTTGTCGCCCCACCGGTAGCCGGCGACCGCGAGCAACAGCTTCGGCTCGAGCTGACCGAGCCGGTCGAGGACGCTGCGGACACCGAACTCCGGGGGGCACGTCGCCCAGATCGCGCCGAGGCTCGCACTCGCGAGAAAGGCGACCAGCGTCTCCGGGATGTTCGGCAGGTAGGCGACGACGCGGTCGCCGGGACCGACTCCGAGCCCCTGCAGGCCGGCGCGGGCGCGGGCAACCTGCTCGCGAAGCTCGCCGAACGTGAGCTCGCGTGGCTCGCGCGACTGTGAGTGCGCGACGATCGCGACCTCGTCGATGTCCTCCTTCCGACCGAGCAGGTGCTCGGCGTAGTTCAGCCGCGCGCCGGGGAACCACTCCGCGCCCGGCATCTCGCGTGAGCCGAGTACGCGCTCGTACGGCGCCCGGGCGTGGATCTCGAAGTAGTCCCAGATCGACGACCAGAAGCCTTCGAGGTCGGTGACCGACCAGCGCCAGAGGGCCTCGTAGCCTGCAAAGTCGAGGCCGCGCTCGCGGCTCAGCCATCCGAGGTAGCTGCCGATCTCGGTTCGCTCGCGCACGTCGCCCGGCGGCATCCAGAGAACCTGCCCCTGGACCGGCGGGCCGCCGGAAAGCGTGTCTGCCCGCCGGCTCACGGCACGAGAACGGCGCGGCCGGTGATCTCCCCTTCGCGGAGCCGGCCGAGCACCTCGTTCACGTCGTCGAGCCGGTGCGTCTCCGTCTTGAGCGTGAGAACGCCGCGCGCGTGCAGCTGGAGAAGCTCCCAGAGGTCGATCCAGTTGCCGACGAGGTTGCCGGTGATCGCGATGTCGTCGGCGATCAGCCCGACCGAGGGGAGCGTGATGGTGCCGCCGTAGCCCACGACCGAGCACAGGCCCCGCCGGGCCAGCATCTGCAGGCTCGCCGAGTGGGTCTCGTCGGTGCCGACGAAGTCGAGCACGATGTCCGCTCCCGCCCCGTTCGTCAGCTCCCGCACTGCGTCTGCGACGTCGGCCTCCTCGCCGAGCACCTCGTCGGCACCGAGCTCCCGCGCGAGCCGCCTGCGCCGCTCGTCGGTGTCGATCGCGACGACGGTCCCGGCGCCCAGGACCTTCACGAGCTGGAGCGCGATGTGCCCGACGCCGCCGACGCCGATCACGGCCGTAGTGGTACCCGGGACGAGCCTCGGGGACGAGCGCCTTCACCGCGTGGTACGCCGTGATCCCGGCATCGGAGTGCGGCGCGACGTCGACGGGCTCGACGCCCTCCGGGAGCGGGATCAGCGACCGCTCGTCGACCAGCACGAAGTCCGCGAAGCCGCCGTCCCGGGTCAGCCCGGTGAACTGGTGCCGCTCGCAGTGCATGTCGAGCCCTCGCCGGCACGACACGCAGAGCCCGCAGCTGTACGGCGGATAGAGCAGCACCGCGTCGCCGACCGCCGCGGCGGTCACGTCGCCGCCGGTCGCGTGCACCCAGCCCGCGTTCTCGTGGCCGAGCACCACCGGAAGCTCGAGGCCGGCCGGCTCCATCAGCCCGTCGATGGCATGAAGGTCGGTCGCGCAGACACCCGCCCCCCCGACACGGACGACCACGTCCCGTGGCCGCTGCGGCTCCGGCTCGGGCCGCTCGACGAGCTCCAGCGGCCGGTGGTACTCAGCGAGGAGGGCTGCCTTCACGCGATCGAGCCGGCGCCGGCGGCCTTCGAGCCAAGGTAGCCGTTCGGATCGGCGTCGAGATGCTCGGCGAGCCTCGTCGCCAGCGCCATGATCGTGAGCGAGGGGTTGACCGACATCGTGCGCGGGACGAGCGAGCCGTCGCCGACGAACAGGCGCTTGATCTCGTGCGACTCGCCGTTCCGGTCGACGACGGAGCGCGCCGGGTCGTCGCCCATCCGGCACGTGCCTTGCGCGTGGGTGGAGGCGATCCCCGTCCAGCAGACCTGCTTGGCACCCGAGGCCTCGAGCACGTCACGGCTGAAGCGCAGCGAGGCGTCCAGCCTTTCTTGCTCGACCGGTGTGAAGTCGACGTCGAGCCGCTCGGCTCCGTTGTCGTCCACGGCCACGGCGGAGGTGTTCTCGTCGGTCACGAGCGGCAGCAGGCCGACCCAGCGCCGGAACCCGCGCAGGGCCTCAACCAGGGGCTCGCCCCAGAGCGGGCCGTTCTCGTCGCGGACCGTGGTCGCGAAGGCGATTGGATCCTGGATCGTCGTCGCCTCGACCACGAAGCCGCCGTCACCGTCGAGCTGGAAGTCCATGCAGTGAGCGGTGATCGGATAGACCATGTGCGCATCCTGCGGCTCGTCGAAGAGGCCGTAGACGAGGCGCACAGGGTGCAGGCCGAGGTACTTTCCGATCGCCTCGTTGCCGAGCCCGGAGCGGAGCAGCAGCTGAGGTGTGTTCAGCGCGCCGCACGCGGCGACGATCGTGCCGGCCCGCACCGTGTGGCGCGCACCGTCAGCGTCGACGTACTCGACCCCGGTCGCCTGCGAGTCCTCGACGAGCACCCGCTCGACCGTCGCCTCGGCGCGCAGCTCCAGGAGCCCACGCGCCCAGGCCTCGTGAATGTAGGTGTTCTCGGTCGACTTGCCCGCGTTGGTCGGGCAGCCCTGGAGGCACGAGCCGCAGCGCATGCAGTTGACGTCCGTGTACGACTGGACCGCCTCGAGCTCCGCGCCGAGCGCGCTGAACCCCGCCTCGACCGTCCGGACACTCTTCGTCCAATCCGTCCGCTCGCGCACCCCGAGCACCTTCTCGACCCGGTCGTAGTACGGGCTCAGGTCGGACGACGCGAACGGCTCGCCGCGCTCGTTCGTGAGCCCGGTGGAGGCATGCCACTTCGCCACGTCCTGCTCGTGCGCCCGCAGCGCCACCTTCGTGTTGATCGTGGTCGTCCCGCCGACGCAGCGCCCGGCGAGGAACGCGACCGGCTCGCCGTCGGGAAGCGGCGCGAGCCGCAGCGGCCACCAGAGATCGTGGGTCGCCTTGGCCTCCCAGCGAGTGAAGTCGGCCGCCGTCAGGTGAGGCCCTGCCTCGAGCAGCAGCACGTCCCGGCCGCGCTGCGCGAGCTCGCCCGCGACCACACCGCCGCCGGCGCCCGAGCCCACCACCACGACGTCGAAGCGGTCCTTCACCCGATCCCCAGGTACGACCAGTCCTTCGCGAGGCGCGTCGCAAGCGGGGAGTTGAAGTCGATCTCCGACCATGCGCCTTGCACGTCCTTGCCTGGAGCGACGAAGTCGCTGTAGAACGCCTCGATCGCGAGCGCCCGGATGAACGCGAACTCGGGCGTGCGCTCGTGCTCGGCGAGCGTCTCGGAGCCGCCGTCGGCCGCGTGAGCGAGCGCGTCGATCGAGCCAAGCACAGCCCCCTGCAGCTCGGACGGCATCGCCGTCACCACGGCGTCGATGTAGACGACAGGCCCGACACGGCTCGAGCCCGGCACGAAGAGCTCGCAGAGCTTCTCGAGGGTCTCGGCCCGGCCGGCGTCGAGGGTCCTCAACGACACGTCGTCGTCCTCACTCGCCACCGCCGGTCTCGGTCTCGCTGCGCTCGCCGCCCATCAGGTAGGCGGTGTGAAGCACGTCGGGGCGGCTCTTGAGCTCCTCGGCCGTACCCTCGTAGCGGATGCGACCGTTCTCGAGCACGTAGGCGGTCTTGGCCAGCGAAAGCGCGACGTGCGCGAACTGTTCGATCAGGAGCACGCCGGTGCCGGAGGCGGCCACGGACTCGATCGTCGGCACGAGGCGCTTGACGACGATCGGAGCGAGACCGAGCGAGAGCTCGTCCACGAGCAGGACGCTCGGCCGGGAGACGATTGCCTGGGCGAGTACGAGCATCTGCTGCTCCCCGCCCGAGAGCAGGCGGCCGGGAGTGTGCCAGCGCCGCTTGAGCTCGGGGAAGAGCTCGAGTGCCAGGGTGATCCCCTCACGCCTCTGCGCACGCGACAGCGCATAGGTCGCGACGCGGAGGTTGTCGTCGATCGAGAGCGCCGGCAGCAGGCGCCTGCCCTCGGGAACGACGGCGACCCCGGCGGCACGGATCCGCTCCGGCGAACGGCGAGTCAGATCCTGGCCGCCGAGCAGCACACGGCCGGCGCTGGCGCGCAGCACGCCGGCGACGGCGAGCACGAGCGAGGACTTGCCGGCCCCGTTGGCGCCCAGCAGCGTCGTCACCTCCCCGGGCGGGATCCGCAGGGACACGTCGCGCACGACGGTCCGGGGGCCACGCTGAACCGAAAGGCCTTCCAGCTGCAGCGTCGCCGCGGCCACCTCGGTCTCGGTCACAGCTCTTCCTCCGTCCCGAGGTACGCATTGATCACATGCTCGTTCCGCAGCACCTGCGCCGTCGGCCCCGACGCGATCAGCCGGCCGAAGTCGAGCACGGCCGTCGTCTCGCAAGTCGCCGAGACCAGGCTCATATCGTGGTCGACGAGCACGACCAGCGCGCCGGAGCGCTCGGGGATCCGCTGGATCACCTCGGCGAGATGCCGCGTCTCGTGGTCGGGCAATCCGGCCGCCGGCTCGTCGAGGAGGACGATCTTCGGCTCGCCGACGACCGCCCGCGCAACCTCGACCAGCCTTCGCTCGCGGGCACCGAGCCCTGCGACCTTGGCGGTGGGAGGCGTCTCGAGCCCGACGAACTCGAGCGCGCTCAGGACCGCTTCCCGCCGGTCCCCGCGGCTTGCGCCGGAGTGCTCGTGGATCATCGCCACGTTGGCGAACACCGACAGCTGCTCGATCGCCTGCTCGGTCTGGAAGGTGCGCCGCAGGCCCCAGCGCGCACGTCGGAAATCGACCAGTCTCAGGAGGTCCTCGCCGAAGACCTTGATCGAGCCGGCACTCGGCTTGACGAACCCGGAGAGGACATTGAAGAACGTCGTCTTGCCCGCGCCGTTGGGGCCGATCAGGCCGCACGCCCCTTTCGGGAAGGTGACGCTCATGTCGTCGATCGGCGTGACGCCGGCGAAGCGAACCGTGAGGTTCTTGACCTCGATCACGCGGACTCCTTGCCTGGCGCCGGCTTCCTTCGGAACAGCCGGAGCACGAGCCGCCCGAGCCTTGCGAGGTCCTTCGGCACCTGGTCCGCGAGCCCGCCGGGGGCGGTCAGCAACACCTGCAAGAGGCCGACGCCGAAGATAATCAGCAGGAAGTTCGGGTTGATGTGCCACTCGGCCTGGAAGACGAACGGCAGGAGCTGCATGAACACCCCCGCTACCAGCGCGCCCCAGAGCGTGAAGATGCCGCCGATCAGCGCGGTCGCGATCAGGGACAGCGAGTCCTGCGTGGGGAAGCTGTAGGTGTTCGGTTGCCCGATCTGCGCCGCTAGCAGACAGCCGGCCACGCCTGTGACGAACGAGGCGAGGGCGAACGCCCAGAGCTTGTAGAGCGTGATGTTGATCCCGGTGGCGAGCGCCGCGGGCTCGCTTTCCCGGATCGCGGCCCATCCCCGGCCCGGCTTGCTCGCGAAATGCAGGAGCACGACCAGGAACATCAGGGCGCAGACCACGACGACGTAGCGATAGTAGGCGTTGTCCCCGAGAGCCCACTCGGGCCGTGGCACCGCCTGGAGCCCGATCGCACTCGGCTGGTCGGTCCGGCCGGTAAACCCGCCGCCGCCGTTCGGGAACTGGATCTGGGCGAGCAGGACGTTCACCGCGCCTGCAGCCATGAGCGTGATCAGGGCGAGGTAGAGGCCGCTCAGCCGTAGCGCCGGGAGCCCGATCAGGACGCCGATCCCACAGGTGATCGCCCCGGTGACGAGCAGCAGCACCGGGAACGGCAGGTTGGTTGCGAACGTGAGGCGAGTGGCCACCCAGGTGCCGATGGCGAGGATCGCGATCTGCCCGAGGGAGATCATGCCGACCCGTCCGTAGAGGACGACCAGGCCGGCGGCCACGGTCGAGTAGATCGCGACGCTCGTGAACGTGTTGATCCAGTCGGCGCCGAGCGTGGCCGGGAAGACGAAGAGCGCAACCACCAGCAGCCCGGCGATCACGAGCAGGCGCACGATCATCGGCCGGTTGATCGAGGGCAACCGAGCCCCGCCGGCCCGCTCCTGGGCGTGTGCGGCAGCCACTAGCGCGTCGCCGGTGCGAAGACGACGACGCGGCGGCGCCCCATCCAGAGCAGAACGATGATGGAGAGGACGAACGGCGTGGCCGTGCGGTACGCCGTCACCGATCCGTAAGGCGTGAGGATCGATTGCACGAACCCCACGAGGAGGCCTCCGAACAGCGTGAGCCACAACGACTCGAGTCGGCCGATCAGCGCGGCGGCCAGCGACGAGATCACGAGGAACGTCAGCGCCGAGTAGTCGAGCGACGTGTAGAGGTCGGCCAGCAGCAGGCCGGCCGCACCGCAGACGAGCCCGGAGCCGAGCCAGGCCGACGCCTCGACGCGCCGCACCGGCACTCCGAGCATGGCGGTGATCTCCCGGTCGTTCGCGATCGCGCGGTACGCGGTGCCGAGCGCCGTGTAGCGCAGGAAGAGCGTCGTCACGATCGTGAGCGCGATCGCGAAGGCGAGCGCCAGGATCTGCGTGAGGTTCACCCGCGCGCCGAAGACGGTGTAGTAATGCGTGGAGCTCGGAAGGGTCAGGACGCGCACGAACGCCCCTCCGGCGGGAGCCCGCCACGCCATGATCCCGAGCAGGATCAGCGCGAGCGCGAGCGTTCCCATCATCTTCACGAGCGGTTCCCGCTTCGCGAAGGCGGGGCCGAACACGACTCCGTAGAGAAGGTTGACGACCCCGCCGAACGCGACACACGTCGTGTAGGCCAGCCAGTGAGGCCAGCTCGTGTGGTTGACCATCCAGTAGGCGATCAGGGCGCCCGCGGCACCGACTGCGCCGAACGCGAGGTTCAGCACGCCGGTCGCCTTGTAGAGCACGACGATGCCGACTCCCGAGAGCGCGTACACCCCGCCCAGCGCAAGGCCGAGCACGATGTACGGCTTCAGGAACTCCCAGTCGACGCCGAACACCGAGAAGGCGACGACGCTAGACATCGGCAACCGCGGGCATCCTGGTCAGTTTCGCTGTCTGGTCTCTTCTGCTCCTAGTGCGTGTTGAGCTTGTACTTCTTCTCCCACTTCCGCGTCTGCTTTAGCGACGCGTCGACCGGCGCAATCGCGAAGCACTTGTCCTTCACGACGACCTTGCCGTTGTTGTAGGTCACGGTGATGTCGTAGTTGTTCGGAATGTGGTACGGCAGGTTCCCGACGTACCAGGGCTTGCAGAGGATGTCGGTGTGGACGTTCTTCAGGGTCCGGATCGAGTTGTTGTAGCTCTTGGCTGTGATCGGGCCCTTGATCCTCAGCAACGCGATGGTCGCGAACTTCGCGTCCATGTAGCCCATCTGGCCGAAGGCCTGCAGCGCGACCTTGGGGGCGTACTTCTTGTTGATCGCCCTCCAGAGGTTGCTGTCAGGTCCTTGCTTCGTGAGGTTCGAGAACTCGTTGTTGATGAAGATCTTGTTGTCGAACTGGGGGAACTGCTTCGCCATCAGGGCGTTCGCGATCGGCGTCGACGAGCCCCACTTCACCTTGTTCACGAGACCCTGGGCGATCGCGGCGGTCATGAGCGCCGGGGCCGTGTCAGGCGTGAAGTCGAGGATGATGCCGCCGCCGTTTCCGGCCTCCTGGTAGAGGTGGGTGATGATCGAGTTCGCGTCAGTCACGGGCAGGACGACCGGGACCCGGACGCCCTTGACGCCATGCTGCTTGGCGAGCTTGAGCACTCCGCCGTCCGCGTACGCAGAGATCGTCGAAGGCGAGGCGACGACGAGCGTCTTGGCGCCACGCTTGAGTAGGGCCTGCGCCGCTCCGATGTTCGAGTAGCGGGGCCCCATGTTCGACTCGACGATGCTCGGCTTGCCGAAGCACTCGGCCTGGACGCCGGCACCGACGACGGTGAAATGCTTCTGCTGGTAGTACTTCCAGTTCGTCCGCACTCGGTGAAGCTCGTGTTGCCGACGATGCCGACGACCTTGTCGCTCTGGATCAGCTTGTGAGCGAGTGTCGCCTGCTGGGCCGGGTTGAGCTGCTCCGTGTACTGGATGTACTGGATCGGGCGGCCGTGGATCCCGCCGTTGTCGTTCACGCACTTGAAGTAGGCGTTGGCGATCGTGGCGATCGTCGTGAAGTCGACGCCCGGAATCAGCATGTTGATCGTGCCGAGCTTGATCGGCTTCCCGGTCGCCTTCTTCCCGTTGCCGAGACCGCATTTCGCCACCTTCGCGTTGCCGGCGGCCCCGACCGCCGAGGGCGAGCTCGACTGGCTACCTCCGGCCGCCCACGCCACCAGCACCAAAGCGAGCACGCTGGTCGCCGCGAGAACGATGCCGGCCTTCCGCTTCGTGGAGTTCATCCTTCCTCCTTGATCCCTGGTTCGTTCAATGACCCCTCTGCCGACAGGTCCACGCAAGCGCTCCAGGGAAGCGGTTGCGCAGTAGACCCCTCAGCGAGGCTGCCGGATTCTACGCCGACGGCTCCATAGCGCGTCAACCACGGCGAACGAACATGCGATCATCGCCTCGTGACCGATCCGGCCGACCTCGGGGTGAGGGATGCGGCCGCGGCACTCACCAGGCGCGCGCTCTCGTCACTCGAGCTCGTCGACGCGTGCCTCGCCCGCATTCACAAACGCGACGGTGCCCACAGCCACGATGGCGACCCGGGCTCCGTCAACGCCTGGGTGCGCGTCTACGAGGAAGACGCGAGGGAGGCGGCGGCCCGCGCCGACGACCGGCTCGCGCGCGGGGACGCTCCGGCGCTCTGCGGAATCCCGGTCGGGCTCAAGGATCTCTACGGGGTAGCCGGGAAGCCGCTGACCGCCTCGAGCCGCCTGCTTGCGGAAGTGCCCGAGCGCGACTGCGACACCTGGGCGCGGCTGGAGGCCGAGGGCATGGTCCTCCTGGGACACCTCCACACGCACGAGTTCGCCGCCGGCGGCACCACCGATCAGGTGGGCAACCCGTGGGCGCTCGACCGCTCGCCGGGCGGCTCGAGCGGTGGCTCGGCGGCGGCGCTCGCCTCCCGGATGGTGCCCGCCGCAACCGGCACAGACACGGCCGGCTCTCTACGCATCCCCTCGGCGATGTGCGGGACCTCGACGATCAAGCCGACCCGGAACCTCGTCCCGATTCGCGGCATCGTCCCGCTCAGCCCGACACTCGACAACGCCGGACCGATGGCGCGCACCGTACGCGACTGCGAGCCTCTGCTCGCTGCACTGGCGAGCGCCGCCCCGCCGGCCTCGCGCCGGCCGCTGGGACGCGTCGCCGTGTCGCCGCGCATCGCCGACCTCGACCCGGACGTCGCCGACGGCTTCGACGCTGCGCTCGGCGCGCTCGGCGCGAAGCGCATCACGCCCGAGCCGCCTCCGACGCCCGATGTCGGGAGCGACTTCCTCGACGTAGTCTGTCTCGAGATGCTCGTCTACCACCGCCGCTTCGACGATCGGCGAGAGCTCTACCGGCCGTCGATCCTCGGCTTCCTCGAGCATGCCGAGCAGCGCGGGATGACCGGCGAGGAGTACTTCGGGGCGCAGACCCGGCGGGCGGAGCTGCGCGACGTCTGGGTCGATTGGCTCGTGGACCACCGGATCGACGCGATCGTCGAGCCGACGGTCCCGATCGTCGCGCGCACACGCGGTCACGGCTATGACGAGGCGTTCACGGACTACGACGAGATCTCGCTCACGCACTACTGGAACTGGCTCGGCTTCCCGGCCGTCGCGCTGCCGTCCGGTGTCGGGCGCCGGAGCGGGCTGCCCGTGAGCGTCTCGCTGATCGGGGCCCCCGGCACCGACTGGGACCTGCTCGCGGCAGGCGCGGCGCTCCAGGACGAGCTCGGGGTGGTGACGCCGTGATCGACGTCGCGGCCGTCACCGCGATCGACGTGCATGTGCACACCGAGCTGTCCCGCGCCGGGCACGATCCACTGCCGCCGGATCTCCGCGCCGCGGCGGCTCGCTACTTCCAGAGCGACGTGCGCCTGCCGACGGTCGACGACGTCGCTGCCTACTACCGCGCCCGGGACATGGCGGCGGTGCTGTTCACCGTCGACTGGGAGGCCCGGAGCGGGCGGCCGCCGATCCCGAACGAGGAGATCGCCGACGCCGCACGCGCGAACCCGGACGTGCTGATCCCGTTCGCGAGCGTCGACCCCGCGCGTCCCGACGCCGTCGAGCGAGCACGCCGGCTGATCGACGAACACGGGGTGAAGGGGTTCAAGTTCCACCCGAACCTGCAGGAGTTCTTCCCCAACGACCGCAGCGCGTACCCGCTCTACGAGGTGATCGCGGAGGCGAAGGTGCCGGCGCTCTTCCACACCGGCCACAGCGGGATCGGCACAGGCCTCCCCGGCGGCGGCGGTCTACGCCTGAAGTACTCGAACCCGCTGTGCCTGGACGACGTCGCCGCCGACTTCCCGGACCTGCCGATCGTCCTTGCGCACCCGTCGTTCCCCTGGCAGGACGAGGCGATCTCGGTCTGCCTCCACAAGGCCAACGTCTGGATCGACCTGTCGGGCTGGTCGCCGAAGTACTTCCCGCCGCAACTCGTCCAGTACGCGAACACGCAGCTGCGCGAGAAGGTGCTCTTCGGCTCCGACTTTCCGCTGCTCACGCCGGACCGCTGGCTGGCCGACTTCGAGGAGGCGCCCTTCAAAGACGACGTGCGCCCGCTGATCGTGAAGGAGAACGCCGCACGGCTGCTCGGGCTCGGAGCGGCGTAGCGCGTCAAACAGGCGCCTTCGTCCTCCATCCCTCGGCATACGAAGTGCGGGCGACCTCGGAGTACGGGCATGGGCTGACGATCGCCCGGATCTCGCCCTGCACGTGCGGCTCGACCACCGGCTTCGACGACCCGCCGCCTTCTTCACCCCAGACGAGGATGACCTCGGCACCAATCTCGGTGTCGACGTCGACCATGGCCAGCGAGAGCATCGAGCGCTCGTTGTAGCTGTACCCGGAGAAGGTCGACACGCCGATCATCTCGCCGCCGCTCAGCACCGTGTCGTACGGCCAGGTCGCGTAGTTCGACAGGGGCAGGTCGATGTACTTCACCGCATCCCCCCTCTCGAACATCGTCCCCATCGCATGGGCGACGTCCTCGCCGTTCCAGGCGAGCGTGACCTTCTTGCGCTTCGGACTCTCGGCGATCTTCTCCAGGGCCTCCTTGCCGACGAAATCGTGGTCGAACTTCACGAACCCCCCGTAGCCGAGATCGTCCGGCGTCAGGTAGTAGTCCTCGATGTCGTCCGAGTAGTAGCTGCCCCCGAGAGAGCCCGTCCCCTCGTAGCCGTTGGCCGGTAGCCACTCCCGGTACGACTTCATCTCGTCGCCGGTGAAGATCGCCGGCAGCGGGCACGGGATCCAGCCCGACTCGAGGGTGTTCGTGGCGTACACCCTGGAGCCGACCTGCCGGAGCCCGAACTCCTGTCCGGCTTCCACGAGAGCGGCCTTGACCTCCTCGCCGTCCTTCCACGGCCCGAAGAGCTCCATCCCCGGCGCGCCGGACATGCCGTGATGGAACGCGCGTACCTTCCGGCCGGCGATCGTGAGCTCGCCCATGTTGAAGAACTTGATCTCGGGAAGGGACCCGCCGTTCGCCGTCTTCAGGACGTCGAGCGCGGTCGGCCCCTGCACCTGGTACCGGTAGAGCTCGCGCCGTCCGCTCGGGTTGGCCGCGGTTCGCTCGTCTCGGTCGAGCTGCACGTCGTAGTCTCCGGTCTCGGCGTTGTACTGGACCCAGTTGTGGGCGGAAGGACGCCCGACCAGGCGGACGCTGTTCTCGTCGAGGAAGAAGAGGATGGCATCGCCGATCACATACCCGTCGTGATTGCAGCACACAAACTGCTTGGCCTTGTTCACGGCGAAGTTGTCGAACGTGTTGACGCCCAGAGCCGCGAACAGCTCGATGACGCCCGGACCGCTGACGGTGAGATCGGTCATGTGGTGCGACTGATCGAAGAGCGCGGAGGTCTCCCGCCAGGCAACCTGCTCCTCTCTCCAGTTCGAGAACTCGCTCGGAACCGCGGGGTAGACGTACGGCCCGATCTGCGAATTGCGCGCGAGCTCGACGGGGTTCCCGACGGCTTGCAGCAGCTCCTCGAGATTCCCGTAATTCCCTTGCGGCATCGTTCCTCCCCGTTACACGACAGAACCCGAGACGTGCCTAGTCTAAGACCTCACGCCGCCCCGGCAGCTTCCGTAAGCTCCGGACGATGAGCCGCGAGACCGTCACCGTCGAGCTCGACGACGGCATCGCGTGGGTCACGCTCGACCGGCCCGAGAAACGCAATGCGATGAACCCGACGCTGAACGTCGAGATGGTCGACGTCCTGCTCGAGCTCGACGCGGACGACGACTGCGGCGTGCTCGTCCTGACCGGCGCGGGAGACTCGTTCTCGGCCGGGATGGACCTCAAGGAGTACTTCCGCGAGGTCGATGGCCAGCCCTCGCACGTTCAGCGGCGCGCCCGGCGTGATGCGAACTACTGGCAGTGGCGTCTCCTGCGCACCTACCCCAAGCCGACGATCGCCATGGTGAACGGCTGGTGCTTCGGCGGCGCGTTCACGCCGCTCTGCGCCTGCGATCTCGCCGTTGCAGCGGACGAGGCGACCTTCGGCCTTTCCGAGATCAACTGGGGCATCCCCCCGGGGAGCCTCGTCAGCCGCGGCCTCGCGGAGACGGTCGGCACTCGCAAGGCGCTCCTCTACATCATGACCGGACGGACGTTCGACGGCCGCGAGGCCGCGGAGATGGGGCTCGTCAACTGGAGCGTCCCGCGCGCGCGCCTGCGCGAGGAGGTCGAGACGTTGGCGCGTGAGCTGCTCGAGAAGAACCCGGTCGTGCTCCGCGCCGCCAAGATCGGCGTCAAGCACGCGCAGACGATGAGCTGGGACGCCGCCGAGGACTACCTCTACGCAAAGCTCGAGCAGTCGCAGTTCCTCGACGAGGAGCGCGGTCGCGAGCAGGGCCTTGCGCAGTTCCTCGACGAGAAGTCGATCCGCCCCGGCCTCGAGCCCTACAAGCGCAGCCGATGAGCCTCGACGCCCAACCGGCGCGGCCCAACGCGTAGCAAGGCTGTTCGTATGGAGCTAGCCGGGCTCGAACCGGCGACCTCCTGGGTGCGATCCAGGCGCTCTCCCAACTGAGCTATAGCCCCGCGCGGGGCGCATTGTAGCTAGGGGTTTCGCCGGACAAGCGTCACGCCGTCGCGGACTGTCAGCATCACGGCGGTCACGCGGGGGTCCGTCGCGAGGCGGTCGTTCAGCTCCCGCATCAACTGCGTCATCTCCGCGCCGTCGCCGGGATCGGCCACGCGACCGCTCCAGAGCGTGTTGTCGAACGCCATCAGCCCGCGGGGCGCGAGCCGCGGCAGCAGCGCTTCGTAGTAGTTGAGGTAGTTCCTCTTGTCCGCGTCGACGAAGACGAAGTCGAACTCGCCCTCGAGCCGCTCGATCGTGTCGAGCGCCGGCCCCACATGCACCATGATCCGGTCGGCGTGCGGCGAGCGCGCGATGTAGCGGCGCGCCACCTCCGCGTGGGTCTCGTCGGCCTCGCAGGTGTCGATGCGCCCGCCCTCGGGCAGGCCGGCGGCCATCGAGATGGACGAGTAGCCGCTGTAGGTGCCGAGCTCGAGCACCCGCTTCGGCTTGAGCGCGTAGATGAGCATCTCGAGGAGGCGACCCTCGACCGGCCCGGTCAGCATCCCCGGCGAGTGCAGGGTCGCCTTCGTCTCGTCGGCCAGCTCGGCGAGGAGCGGCTCGGGCGGCGTCGTGTGCGCCTCGGCGTACTGCTCGACCTCGTCCGGGACGATCACGCGGACACCGACGGCTGGGCGCGCGGCGCCTCGTTCAGCTGGCCGGCCTGGATCCGCGCGGCCATGTCCTTCGACTCCTCGCGGTAGACCGAACCGTCCTCGAACTCGATCCACGGAAACCCCCTCTGGCCGGTGCGCGCGACGGTCTCCTCCCGGGGCCCGCGGTACTTCTCCTTGACGACCGCGTACTCGATGCCCTGGTCGTCGAGCGCCTTCTGCACGCGCCAGCAGGGATGCCCGCCGATCTTGACCCAGACGTTGCTGCAGCGATGAAGCTTGATAGCCATCAGCCCTCCATTCGTTCGACCCGAGAACCGCCGACGATCGCGTCGCGGCCGTCGCCGAACCGGACCCAGGCCTTGCCCTTGCCGTCGTAGTCGGGCGACCAGACGACCAGCGTCGCCTCCTGCCCGCCGACACGCACGCGTTCGCTGCCCTCCGGCTCCGCGCCGCGCCAGACACGGATGAACGGATTCTGCTCCCACTCGCGGCCGATCGTCGTTTCGTCCGTGTGGCCCGGGAGGACGCGCATCTCGGCCGGCAGCTGCATCAGTACCTCCATCACCGAGCGGCGGATCTGCTCGAAATCGCCGCCGCCGACGGCATCCTTGAAGAGCACGTCGCCGGTGCAGCACGCCTCGCCGTTGATCACGAAGGCGAGGTGGTCGTCCTTGTGGCCCGGCGTCGGCAGGGCCTCGATCGACAGCCCGCCGGTCTCGAGGTCGCCCTTGACGACGGGGACGCCGTAGCGCGAGCGGATCTCGTCGTCGCCGGCGATGTGGTCGGCGTCGGCATGCGTCGTCAGCAGGTGCGTAACGGTCAGGCCGTCGCGCTCGACGGCCTCGAACAGCGGCTCGAGCGGCGCGCCCGAGTCGACGAAGACCGCGGTCCCGCCCGGCTCGTCGGCGATCAGGTAGGCGTTCGAGAGCCAGTCCGGGTGCATGCTCCGCTCGACGATCACGACCTCGCTAGGCTAGACGTTCCGCACCCGAGAGGAGGACGCATGGCCGGCCTGATGTCCCGCGCGTCGTTGGTCGTGAAGGCGAAGTTCTCGAAGCTGCTCGACCGGGCGGAGGATCCCGCCGAGACGCTCGACTACTCGTACGAGAGGCAGCTCGAGCTGCTCCAGAACGTGAAGCGCGGGATCGCGGACGTCGTCACTGCCAAGAAGCGGCTCGAGCTCCAGGAGACGCAGCTCCAGCAGAGCATCGTCAAGCTCGATGGCCAGGCGCGCCAGGCGCTCGCCGCCAACCGCGAGGATCTCGCCCGGCAGGCGCTCGAGCGGAAGTCAGGCCTCCAGCAGCAGCTCCAGGGACTCGACCAGCAGGCACAGCAGCTCGAGGCGCAGCAGGAGAAGCTCGTCGCCAGCGAGAAGGCGCTCTCGGCCAAGGTCGAGGCGTTCCGGACGCAGAAGGAGACGATCAAGGCGCAGTACTCCGCCGCCGAGGCCCAGGTGAAGATCGGCGAGGCCGCGACGGGGATCGGCGAGCAAATGGCAGACACCGGGCTCGCGATCCAGCGGGCCAAGGACAAGACCGAGCAGATGCAGGCGCGGGCCTCTGCGATCGACGAGCTGACGACCTCGGGCGCGCTCGAGGACTTCACCTCCGACCAGACCGACCTCGACCGGCAGCTCGGCGCCCTTGCCTCGCAGTCGCAGGTCGACGACGAGCTCGCCAAGATGAAGGCGGAGGTCGGCTCGGGCGAGAAGCAGAAGGAGCTGGAGAAGTGATCGTGCGGCTGATGGGCGAGGGCCAGTTCGAGATCGACGAGGAGGTCGCCAAGGGCCTGCACGAGCTCGACGAGCAGGCGGGTCAGGCGGTCGAGGAAGGCGACGAGGAGCGGCTGGGCGAGCTGCTGCGGCGGATGGCCGAGGTGGTGCGCACGAACGGGACGCGCGTTCCCGACGACGACCTGTCGGCCTCGGAGGGGATCGTCCCGCCGGACGACCTCTCGCTCGACGAGGCGCGGCAGCTGTTCGAGGGCGAGGGCCTGATCCCGGACCTCCCCGCCGGCCCGTAGCGGCTCTCTGCACCCGTTAGATGTCCACGCGCGCACGCGCGCGTGGACCAAGGCGTCCCTAGCCTCCTCCCCGCGACGAGCCTAGCCGCGAAAGTCGCACGCGTGTGTAACGCGAGCGTGCCGGATCTGTCACTTCTGCCTGCGCCCTAGACGGGAGCGTTGAACAGCCCGAACCAGCGGGTCAGGTCGCCTTCGATCGGCAGCTCGGGCTCGAGCTTCGCCTTCAACTCCAGCTCCTCGGCGTTGTCGCGCTCCTGGCCGTTCCCGGTCGGCACAAACGGCCAGAACGCCCCCTGTTTGAAGCCGTAGACCCAGTAGGCGCGACCTTCCTTGAACTTCCCCTCGAACGGGAACAGCGCCGCCAGCAGCTGCGAACCGAAGCCGCGATCCTCGAGCTCCTGGGCGATCGTGTGGACGGTCGCGACCAGGTCCTCGAAGTCCTGGTCGCGGACGACCAGCCACTCGAACCCCAGGTCGTCGCTCTTCCGCTCGAGCTTCGAGGCGGTCTCCGCGACAACCGCGTCGAGCAGCTCCTGCAGCTCGTTCTCGGCCCGCACGAACTCGCCCGAGGACAGCGGCTTGAAGCACACGCCTGCCGAGCCGGCCGGCTTCAGGTCGAGCTCCGTCTCGAGCGTGATGCGCGCCGTCGAGATCGCGAACAGCCGTTCGCGCGCCGGATCCTGGAGCTTCTTTCGCCCCGAAAGGACGTCTCTCAAGCCCACGCTAAGGCACCGCTTGCGGTGCCGCCATCAGGAGGCTCGGCTCTGCCGGGCCTCCGTCTGAAATGACCGGTCGATGCACTCGGCATCATCAGAAACGGCATTAAGAGACGGGCCGGCCCATCTCCTGGGCGATCTCCTCGAGCGCGGCGAGCCGCTTCTCGAGAGGCGGGTGATCCATGAACAGCTCGGAGATGCTGCCCTTCACCTTGGCGGGGATGATGAAGAAGGCGTTCAGCGCCTGCACCTCGCGCAGGTCCTTCTGCGGGATCACGGCGATGTCGCCGGTGATCTTCTGCAGCGCGCTCATCAGGTACTCGGGCGCGCCGGTGATCACCGCCGAGCCGCGGTCGGCCGCGTACTCGCGGTAGCGGGAGATCGTCCGGATCAGGATCCAGCTCACCAGGTACGTCACGAACGCGACCACGACGATGACCAGCCAGACGGGGATGCCGTTGTTGTTGTCGCGGTTGTTGCCGCCGAAACCGCCGAAGAACCCGGCGTACAGGCCGAAGCGGGTGATCAGCGCCGCCAGCATCGCGAACGTGGAAGCGAGCGTCATCACGAGCACGTCGCGGTTGACGATGTGCGTCAGCTCGTGGGCGAGAACGCCCTCTACCTCGTTCTCGTCGAGCCGGTCGAGCAGGCCGCGATAGACGGCGACCACAGCGTGCTTCTGGTTGCGGCCCGTCGCGAACGCATTCGGGATGTCGCTGTCGATGATCGCGACCTTCGGCTTCTGGATGTTCGCCATAGCAGCCAGGCGCTCGACGGTCGCATGCAGCTGCGGCGCCTCTTCGGGGCTGACCACGCGCGCGCCTGCCGCCTTCAGCGCGAGCTTGTCCGAGGTGAAGTACTGGAAAAAGGCCAGCCCGACGACGATCACGACCAGCACCACGAGCGTGGTGTGGAGCGCGTAGAAGAGGACGAGCGCGAAGCCGACGTAGAGCAGCCCGAGCAGGAACATCGTCAGGGTCATCCGGGCCGAGAGCCCGAAGTCGCGACCGTAAGCCTTTCTTTTCATCGAAAATCGGCCTCCTTGGAGGCGAGAGAGTGAAATGGATTGTAGCCCTGGGGCTCATGCTGGCCGCGGCGTCGGCGGGCCCGGCTGCCGCGCGGCCGGCCGAGCGCGTCGCGGTGATCGTCGTCCCGGCCTCCTCCCCGGTCTTCTCCTCGCCCAAGGCCGCCCACGGCCTGCTGGTCGCCGGCGAGGGCGCGACGGTGAGCCGCCGTGGGGCGCTCGCCTCGCTCCTGCGCGGGGCGCTCGGCAACGCGGTCGTCGACTCGGGCATCCCGGGCGGGCGGCCGAAGATCTCGCTCTCGACCCGGCCGGCGCAGACGACGTTCTACCTCGCGCTGCCGCCGCCGGGCAGGCACCACAACGTCGTCCGTTATCCGATCGCAGTGATCGGCCCCGGCTACCACGGGCTCCTGACCTCCAGCGCAACGCACCTCACGGGCCTGATCGCGATCTCCGATGTCGCCCCCTCCGTGCTCGCCCTCCGCCGCGGCGACCGGCCGACCATCCGCTCGCGCCCCTCCTCGGATCCGCTCGGCTACCTGCGGAGCTTCGACAGCCGGCTCACGCACGCGCACGACTCCCGCACGGGCGGGGTGCTCGTGCTCGTCGGCCTGATGGTCGCGCTCGGGCTGCTCGCGCTCGCGACGGGCTCACGCGCCCTCGGCCGGGCCGCCTTCCTCGCCGCGCCTTCCTGCCTCGTCGTCTCGCTGATCCTGAGCGCCTTCGGCGTGACGGGCCTGACCGAGATCGTCGTCGCGCTCGCGCTCGGGTCGGCCGCGCTCGCCCTCGCGGGCGGCGCGCTGCTGCCCCCGCGGCTGCCGCTGGCGCTCGGGCTCGCCGCCCTGTTTGCGTTCGTCTTCGCCGTGCTCTGGGCCGAGCCGAGCTGGAACAGCCTCGCCGCGCTCGGAGCGCGGCCGGACGGCGGCGGTCGCTTCTACGGCGTCAACAACCAGATCGCGACGCTCTTGTTCTCGCCGGCGCTCGTGCTCGGCGCGCTCGTCCGCGGCCCGTGGCTCGCCGCGGTCGCGCTGATCGTCTCCGCCGGGGTCGGCGTCAGCTCCGTGGGCGCCAACGGCGGCGCGCTCGTCTCCTACCTGGCCGGGTTCGTCGTGCTCGGCCTGCTCCTGCGAGAGACCCGCCCATCCGCAGCCCGGGCCGCCGCCGGGGTCGCCGTCGCCGTGGTCGTCGCGTTCGCGCTGGTCGGCATCGACGCCGCCCTCGGAGGCTCGAGTCACGTCACCCACGCGGTCGGCGGCGGGCCGGGCACGCTGGCCGGCGACTTCGCCCACCGCCTGCACCTGACGGCCGCAGCGATCGGCTCGACCTGGAACGCGGCGCTCCTGTTCGCCCTCAGCACCGCCGTACTTGCGTACCTCGCGTGGCGGCGCCCCCGCTTCGCCGTCCTCGACGCGCTGCTCGCGGGGCTCGTCGTGCTCGTGCTCGTCAGCGACACGCCGACCGAGATCACCGGCCTGGGCGTCCTCTCGGCGATCGTCCTCCGCGTCTGGCTCGAACGAAGCGGTGAGAGCCTCACCCGGCTCGATTAGACTCGCGCCGCATGCGTCGCCTGGTGTTCTTCCTTGGGATCGCGTTCCTGCTGGCCGGCTGCGGCAGCAACCAAGTCGTCTCCCCGACCGCGGAGACAGTGATCGGCACGATCCCGACGACGACGACCCAGGCCGCGCCTCCCGGCAACGCGACGGCCGGCGCGACGCTCTTCAAGTCCCAGGGCTGCGACGGCTGCCACACCTTCAAGGCCGCCGGCTCCACGGCGAAGGTCGGGCCTGACCTCGACAAGCTGGCCCAGTACGCAAAGACGGCGGGGATGCCGCTGACCGACTTCACCCACGAGTCGATCCAGAACCCGGGCTCGTACGTCGAGTCCGGCTACCAGAACATCATGCCGAACTTCGGGCAGACGCTCACTCCGCAGCAGATCTCGGATCTGGTCGCCTACCTGACGAACGGTTGATCGACCTCAGGGCCGCGCGGGCCGACCCCGAGGGCTTCCGAGGCGCCCTCGCCCGCAAGGGAGCCGCGGAGACCTTCGACGAGCTGCTGGAGACCGACGCGCGCTGGCGCGAGCTCGAGACCCGGGCCAGCGAGCTGCGCGCCGAGACGAAGACGAGCGGCAAGCCCTCGTCGGAGGAGCTCGAGCGTCTCAAGGAGCTGAAGGCGACGCTGCAGCAGGTCGAAACGGAGCTCGCCCAGGCCGCGGAGCAGCGGCAGGAGCTGCTCGCCCGCGTGCCGAACCCGCCCGACCCGTCGGTGCCCGACGGCGACACCGAGGAAGACGCGGTCGAGGTGCGGCGCGTCGGCGACCCGCCCACCTTCTCCTTCCAGCCGCGCGACCACCTCGAGCTGGCCGAGCCGCACGGCTGGATCGACCTCGAGCGGGCCGCGCGCGTCTCCGGCTCGCGCTTCGCGTACCGCGTCGGCGAGGTAGCGCTGCTCGAGCTCGCGCTCTACCGCTTCGCCCTCGACCGGCTGGTCGCGCGCGGCTTCGTGCCGGTGCTGCCGCCGGTGCTCGTCCGCGAGGAGGCGATGTACGGCACCGGCTTCCTCCCGACCGACGAGGTCAACATCTACCGGATCGAGCGCGACGACCTCTACCTGACGGGGACCTCGGAGGTCGGGCTCGCCGGCCTTCCACATGGGCGAGGAGCTGGACGAGCTACCGCGCCGCTATGCGGGCTACTCCACCAACTTCCGGCGCGAGTCGGGCGCCGCCGGCAAGGACACGCGCGGGATGTTCCGCGTGCACCAGTTCGACAAGGTCGAGATGTTCGTCTACTGCGAGCCGGAGCGCTCCGCGGAGGAGCACGAGGGCCTGCTCGGGCTCGAGGAGGAGCTCGTCCAGGAGCTCGGCCTCGCCTACCGCGTCGTCAACATCGCCGCCGGCGACCTCGGCGCGCAGGCGGCGAAGAAGTACGACATCGAGGCGTGGTTCCCGGGGCAGGAGCGCTACCGCGAGATCACCTCGACCTCGAACACGACCGACTACCAGGCGCGGCGGCTCGGCGTCCGCTTCCGCCGCGACGGCAAGCTCGAGCCCGTCCACACGCTGAACGGCACCGCGATGACCGCCCGCTGGCTGATCGCGCTGATGGAGACCTTCCAGGACGAGGGAGGCGCGATCGCCGTCCCGGAGGTCCTGACCGGCTTCGGCGCCCCGCCCAAGCTGGCCTGAACGGCGGAGCTCATCCGGCGGCTACCCAGCCGCCTTCCACGTGGATCACCTGGCCGTTGATGTATCCGGCGCCGTCCGAGGCGAGGAACATGACCGCTACGGACACGGACGCCACTGGCGCGCCCCCTGAACGGCGACGAATGTAAACCGCGGTCTCTCACCAGTTCGGCAGAACAGTTCAATCCGTCGCGTGCGCCAGCGTCTTGTCACCTGAAAGAGGAGTGCGGTTAACTGGCTCGGCGACGCAGCGGCAGTTGCGCTCGAACTCGATCAGTAGCGCTTGGGAGACGCCGGCGGCGCAGTGCCTACGGATTGAAGTCGCCGAGACGGCCGAGGTCTTCCGGCCGCTCGCCGATTCGTCCCGAGACGCGGTTATCGGCGCCTTGGTCCCAACGGTCGCCCGCTGACCGCTCGGCGGACGACTCGAGCGCTTCCTCCTCGGCGCGCTCGATCGCCTCGGCGTCGGCCTCCTTGCCGCGCTTCGCAAACCAGGAACGAATGCTCATCGGGCCATTGTAGACCTCTGCGCTTTACTAGGCGGTACGGCGGGGTGCCAGAGCGGACGAATGGGACGGTCTTGAAAACCGTTGGCGGCCGAAATGTCGCCCGTGGGTTCGAATCCCACCCCCGCCGCTCCCGGTCCTGCCCAGGGAACGCCGGGCGCCGCTAGCGTTTCGGCGTGTCGAAGTCGGCCGCCGCGGCACGCCCAGGTCCGCTTCGGCGCGCGCTCGGCTGGGTCGAGCGCCGCCCGGTGCTCGTGCTGCTCGTCCCGGCGGTGCTCGCGCTCGGGGCGATCGCCGGGCTGGCCGACATCGCGGGCGCGCACCGGCTCGACCGGGCGACGCGTCACCTCCACCCCATCTGGCTCGTGCTCTGCTTCTTCGGCGAGGCGGTCGCGTACGCGGGCTACGTGCTGGCGGTGCGGGACACGGCCAAGGTCGACAACGGCCCGAAGCTCAGCTTCGGCAACTCGATCCAGGCGGTCGTCGGCGGGTTCGGCGTCTTCGCCGCGACCAGGACGAACGGCGGGTTCGCGGTCGACTACTGGGCCCTGCGAAGTGCGGGCGAGGATCGCAACGGGGCCGTCGCGAGAGTCCTGGCCCTGGGAGCCCTCGAGTACGCGATCCTCGCGCCGGCGACCATGTGCGCTGCGATCGCCGTGATCGCCGCCGGTGAGGACGTCCCGCTCGGGCTGACGCTTCCCTGGCTGGCCGTGATCCCCGGCGGCCTGGCGGCGGTCTGGCTCAGCTCGCCGAAGCGCGCGCCCCGCTACTCGCGCCACCCGCCCGGCGCCGGCCGGCTGCGGGAGGCGTTCGCGCACTTCGTCGCCGGCCTCTCGATCCTGCGCTCCATGCTGGTCGCGCCACCGCGCGAGCACGGGCTCGGACTGCTCGGCACCGCGCTCTACTGGGCCGGCGACATCGCCTGCCTCTGGGGTGCGCTCGCCTTCTTCGGGAACCCGCCGCTGTCCGTGCCGGCGCTGATCGTCGGCTACTCGACCGGCTACGTGCTCACCCGGCGCTCGCTGCCGGCCGGCGGCGCCGGCGTGGTCGAGATCGCGCTGACCTTCGCGCTGCACTGGGTCGGCGTGCCCTTCGGGCGGGCGCTGCTCGGGGTCGTCGTCTACCGGCTCTTCAACCTCTGGCTGCCGATCGTCCCGGCGCTGGCCGTGCTCCCGGACGTGGACGAGCTGCGCCGCGACTTCGACGAGGCCGAGCGCGAGTCCGAGAGCTAGCCGAAGTACTGCTTTTCCGGGGCCGAGCGTAATTCCCCTTTCCGGGGGATCTCGGCGGCTTGAAAAGCCGAGAAACTAAGCCCGATGCGGCACCTCTTCGCTGCGGCTGCCCCCCTGCGAGCCTCCGACGCCTTCCCGGGCGCCGAGGTTCCACGCTCCGACGGCCTCGTTCAGTCGTACCGCCAGCTGGCAGACGTCTTCCACGACATCCTCTCGGAGCACAGTCTGGACAACCTGCTCGAGCGGATCGCCGACACGCTCGCCGAGCTCGTTCCCTACGACTCGCTCTCGATCTACCAGGCTGACGAGGCGCAGACGCTGCTGGTCCCGGTCCTCGCGCGCGACCAGTGGGCCGACGAGATCCTGAAGAGCTCGCGCGAGTTCGGCCAGGGGATCACCGGCTGGGCCGCCCTGCACCGCGAGCCCGTCCGGACGAACCAGGCGCACCTCGACCCGCGCATGACGGTCGTGCCGGGAACGCCGCCCGACGAGCCGGAGGCGCTGATCACCGTGCCGCTGATCGCCCGCGACACCGTCAAGGGAGCGCTCAACATCTACCGGCTCGGGGAACACGCCTCCTTCGGCGAAGAGGAGTTCGAGCTCGCCACGCGCTTCGCCGACGCGGCCGCGCTCGCGCTCGACAATGCGCAGATCCGTGCGCGGCTCGAGCACCAGGCTCAGACCGACTCGCTGACCGGCCTCTACAACCACCGCTACTTCCACGAGCGCCTGCGGGCCGAGCTGACCCGCGCGAGCCGCTCCCGCGACTCGGTCGGCGTCCTGATGCTCGACATCGACGACTTCAAGCGCGTCAACGACATCTACGGCCACGGCACCGGCGACCAGGTGCTGCGCGACCTGGCCGACCTGCTGCGCGGCGCCGTCCGCGGCTCGGACGTGGTCTGCCGTCTCGGCGGCGAGGAGTTCGGCGTGATCATGGCCGCCGGCGACGCGGGCGACGCGATCAAGCTCGCGCGCCGGCTGACCGAGGCGCTCTCGAGCGTCGAGTTCGGGCCGGCCGGAAAGATCACGATCTCGATCGGCGTCTCGCAGGGGCCGGAGCACGCGATGAACCCACGCGAGCTCATCGCCTGCGCCGAGGCCGCGATGATGACCTCGAAGGCGCGCGGCAAGAACCAGATCGTCCTCTACGACGAGGACTCGAACGAGCGGCCGGAGAGCGCGAGCGCGAGCACCCGCGACGTCCGCTCGATCGCGCACCTGAAGATGCTGCAGGGCCTGGCGGGCAAGCTCAACCGCCTGAACGACGTGCGCGAGATCGGCGGGGTGATCGCCGACGAGCTGCGGCTGCTGATGGACTACCACAACTGCCGCGTGCTGGTGATCGAGGACGACGAGATGGTGCCGGTCGCCTTCCGCGGCCAGCTCACCGGGATCGACGGACTGCACGTCGACTTCCCGCGGCGCCCGGTCAGCGAGGGGATCACCGGCCGCGCGGCGACCTCGGGCGAGGCGCAGCTCGTCGGCAACACGCTCGAGTGCGAGCACATGGTCACCATCCCCGGCACGCACGCGATCGAGGAGTCGCTCGTCGCGGTGCCTCTGCGCTACGGCTCGCGCGTGATCGGCGTGATCGTCATCTCCAAGCTCGGCATCGACCAGTTCGACGAGGACGACGTGCGCCTGCTCGAGGTGCTGGCAGGTCACGCGTCGGTCGCGCTCGAGAACGCGCGCCTGTACGAGGCGCAGCGGCGCGAGGCCGACCACCTCAAGGGCCTGCTCGAGTTCACCGGGGCGATCTCGGAGGCGGCTGTCCGCGAGGAGATCGGCAACGAGACGGTGCGCGCCACCGCGCGCTTGCTGGCAAAGGATTGCGCGCTCTGGCTGATCGACGAGCACGGCGACTTCCGGATCGCGGCCCACTCGAACTACGACCAGCGGCCCGACCTGCGCCCGATGCTGAACATCAGGCTCGACGGCGACGCCGTGCGGAAGGCGTTCGGGGACCGGAGCGAGCCGTTCCTGCTCAGCGCCGAGGAGGCCCGCCGTGCTCTGCCGGCCCCGGGCGCGCCGAGCTGGCCCGCTCTGGCCCTCGCCCCGGTGCGCACGGACGGATGTGTCGACGGCTTGATCATCGTGCGAGAGCCCGTCAGCGGCCAGCACTCGAGCGAGGAGCTCCTGCGCCTACTGGGCGGCATCTCCTACCAGGCTTCGGTCGCGCTGCAGCGCGCAAGCAGCTTCGAGAACCTCGAGGAGACCTTCGTCTCGACCGTCGAGGCGCTCGCGAACGCGCTCGAGGCGAACGACGAGTACACCTCATCGCACACCCGTTGGATCACCGACATGGCGCTCACGGTCGGCCGCGAGCTCGGCTTCGACGCGCAGGCCTTGAAGCGGCTCGAGCTCGGCGCCCTCTTCCACGACATCGGCAAGATCGGCGTCCCGACCAGCATCCTGCTCAAGCCGGGCCCGCTCACGGCGGAGGAGCGCAAGATCATCGAGCAGCACCCCGAGCTCGGCGAGCGGATCCTCGAGCCGATCGACCGGCTGGCCGAGGTGCGCACGATCGTCCGCAGCTGCCACGAGCGCTGGGACGGCGATGGCTACCCCGACGGCAAGTCCGGCGAGGAGATCCCGATCGAGGCGCGCATCATCTTCGTCTGCGACGCGTTCCATGCAATGACCACCGACCGGCCCTACCGCAAGCGGCTCACCGTCGAAGAGGCGTGTCGCCGCGTTCGCGAGGCCGCCGGGACGCAGTTCGACCCGAGGGTCGTGGACGTCTTCCTCTCGCTCTCCTGGGACGCCCCGCTCGCCGACGAGCGCCTCGCTTCCTAGACCTGAGAGCGACCGCGACGAGGTCGATCGTGTCGACCGGTCAGTTCCGACGGCCGCACGAACAGAGTTCGCGCGGCCTGAAAGCGGCTTCGCAAGCGACGCCTTAAAACGCCCCGAAAGGGCCTTGAGAACGACCGTCGTTCTTCCGATGTACCCTGTCTATGCGGTTGACGCTTCGCCCGGTGTCATCTGTCCCTAGCCGTCTCGTCGTCCTGACGTGCGCGGTCGCGTGCTCGCTCGGGCTCGCCGGGCCGGCTGCAGCCTCCCAGCTGATCGACCGCAACCCGGGCCACGTCAAGCTCGAGGTCAACTCGCACGGGATCGCGCTGATCACCTACCGCGCGCACGGACAGCTGATCCACCTGATCGCGCGCGGGGCGATCAACGCCCGCCTGCGACCGGCCAAGCCCGGGATCAAGCAGGTGCACTTCAAGCTCGACTACGTCGGCGGCCTGGCCGGATTCCACCGCGCCGTCTGGAAGCACTTCACAAACACCTGCCGGCCGTACGACGGCCCGCCGCTCGCCTGGGAGGTGGCCGCCTGCACGGCGACCGACGGCACCTACTGGGCGCTGCAGAACTGGCGCACGCCGCTGCCGGGCCTCGGCTTCCCGCCCTGGCTGATCAAGCAGAAGCAGTGGTGGCTGCACCTCTCGCACTGGAGCGGCGCGCCGGCGGTGCTCGACGTCTACCAGGACTGGGTCTACGGCCGGCACATCCCGGAGATCTTCGGGCAGCTCACCTATCGCGGCGTCGGCATCCGCGGCTACGGGACGACCTACAAGGGCAACCCGACCGACACCTACGGGCGCCTGCTCTACCTGGACACGCACAACTCGAAGTACGGGAAGGGCTGGAAGCGCGAGGAGGGGTTCGTCGCCAGCGGGCCTCCCGGCCTCTTCTGCTTCGGCTTCTTCAAGCGCGACCCGTACACCGCCGGCCACCCGCATCCGCGGGGAACCCCGCACCGCAAGCGCGGGCCCGCGATCGGCGACATGTACCGCCTGACCGCGGTCGGCCCGGGCGTCACGCCCGACTTGATGTGGGAGGCGCCTGCCCTGCACAAGTACAACCCGAACAACCCGGCCGACGCGTCCTACGAGGACGCGATGAACACGAAGCTCGACCAGATCCGCAACGGCTGGCACAAGTGCCTGCACCACTAGATCCAAGGCGAGACCTCCGGGCTGGTCGACGGCTCCTCTCCAACGAACTGCGTTAGACGGCCGCACCGGCAGAGCCGGCGCGCCCTCTTTGGTCGGCGTCGCAAGCGAACGCCTTAGGATCGCCACGTGGTTGGGGGTGAGGAGCTGCGGGCGGTCATGGGCCGCTTTCCGCACGGCGTCGCGGTCGTCACGGTCGAGGTTGGCGGCCGGCGTGCCGGCCTGACCGTCGGCTCGCTTGTCTCGCTCTCGCTCGAGCCACCGCTGGTGGGACTGGCCGTCCGCCGCGACGCCGCCCTGCACGAGCTGCTGCGGGAGTCGGGCGACTTCGCGGTCAGCCTGCTCGCCGCCGGGCAGGACGCGCTGGCGCAGCACTTCGCCCGAGGCGTGCCGCCGATCGCGCTCTGGGAGGGCGTCGCGGTGCGCGAGGCGGAGGGCCCGCCGCTGCTCGAGGGAGCGCTCGGCTGGCTCCGCGGCCGGGTCGTCTCCGAGCACGAGACCGGTGACCACACGTTCTTCGTCGGCGGCGTCGAGAGCGCCGAATCCGGCCCGGCAGAGCGGCCGCTCGTCTTCCACCGCCAGGGTTACGCGGCGTTGTGATCGAGGCGGTCGTGTTCGACCTGGACGGCGTCCTGCTCGACTCCGAGCACGTCTGGGACGAGGTGCGCGAGCAGCTCGCGAAGGAGCGCGGGGGCCGCTGGCACGAGCAGGCGCAGCGGGAGATGATGGGCATGAGCTCGCGCGAGTGGTCGGCCTACATGCACGACGTGATCGGCCTTCCCGAGCCGCGTGAGGAGATCAACCGCGAGGTCGTGCGCCGGCTCGAGGCGATCTACCGCGAGCATCTGCCCGCGATTCCGGGCGCCCGCGAGGCGGTCGAGCGCCTGGCCGCGCGCTGGCCACTCGGGCTCGCGTCGTCGTCGAACCGCGAGTTGATCGAGCTCGCGCTCGAGCTGCTCGGCGTGCGGCCCCTCTTCCAGGCAACGGTCTCCTCCGAGGAGGTCGCCCGCGGCAAGCCGGCGCCGGACGTCTACCTCGAGGCCGCGCGCCGCCTCCGCGTCGAGCCCACGCAGGCCGCCGCGGTCGAGGACTCGCACAACGGGATCCTCTCTGCGAAGGCCGCCGGGATGCGAGTGCTGGCGATCCCCAACAGACGCTTCCCGCCGGGCGAGGAGACGCTGGCGCAGGCCGACGTCGTGCTCGACTCGCCGGCGGAGCTGACCGCCGAAGCGGTCGAGCCCCGCTAGCGAGTCGGGAGATCTATCGGAACAGCTGCCTGATCCTCGCTCTGCGAAGCGCCGTGCTCTGCTTGATCAGGTCGAGCCCAGAGGTGGAGCCCGAGACGCCGGCCGTCGAGAACTCGTAGTGGACCGTCGCCGGGGCCGGAGCCGGTTGGCCGTTCGCGGCACTGGTCTTGTAGAGGACGGCGATCAGGTACGTCCCGGCGGTCCCGGCGTTGAAGCCGACCGTCACCGAGCCGTTCGGGCCGGCCGTGAACGTCGGCTGCTTCACCTTGCCGCAGGCCGCGGTGTACACCTTGCTGCCGTTCGCGAGGGTCAGCTTCTGGCTGAAGTTGCCCGAGGTGATCGCCTGGTCGACCTCGACGCTCTGCGGGCCGCTCGGGACGCTGACCTCAACCCAGTAGGCGATCGTGTTCGGGGTCACCTTGTTGATGTTCCCCTTCTTGAGGACGTACTCCGCGGCGCCGAGCGTCTGGGCGGTTCCGCCCGAGACCTCCGAGCAGGTGGCGCCCTTGGCCGTGATCTGGCTCACCGTCTCGGTCGAGTTGATCTGGAACGTCCGCGGGACGTCGGCGGCAGCGCTGTAGTTCGAGTCGCCGGCCTGGTGGGCGGCGATCGTGCAGCTACCGGGACCGGTCAGATGGACGGTGTTCCCGGAGACGGTGCACTGGCCGGAGGCTGTGAACGAGACCGCCAGGCCCGAGCTCGCCGTCGCGCTGACCGTGAAGTCCGGGTCGCCGAACGTCTTGTCGGCCAGCGGGGCGAAGGTGATCGTCTGGCTCGCCTTCTGCGCAGTGACCGACTCGACCACCTGCGGGGCGGCGTTGTAGTTCGCGTCGCCGGCCTGGTCGAACATGACCGAGCAGGTTCCGGTGCCGCTCGTCATCGTGAACGTGTCGCTGCTGTTCGAGCAGGCGCCGGAGCTGGAGAAGGTGACCGGGTTGCCCGAGCCGCCGCCGCTCGCTGCGACCGAGAAGCTCGTGTTGTAGACGGCGCTTGCCGGCGCGAACAGCGTCACGGTGATCATCTGGTTCGCCTTCTGCGCGGTGACCGACTCGACGACCTGCGGGGCGGCGTTGTAGTTGCCGTTGCCGGCCTGGTCGTACTTGACCGAGCAGGTGCCGCTGCCGCTCGTGATCGTGAAGCTGGCGACGGTGTTCGTGCAGGAGCCCGCGCTGGAGAAGCTCACCGTGCCGCCGGGCGCGGTCGCCGCCACCGAGAAGCTCGTGTTGTAGGCGGCCGAGGCGGGCGCGTGCGTCGTGACCGTGATCGTCTGGTCCGCCTTCTGCGCGTTGACCGTCTCGACCACCTGCGGGGCCGGGTTGTAGTTCGAGTCGCCGGCCTGGTCGTACTTGACCGAGCAGGTGCCGCTGCCGCTCGTCATCGTGAAGGTGGCCCCGCTGTTCGAGCATGCGCCGGAGCTGGAGAAGCTGACGGGGCCGCCGGGCGCGGTCGCCGCCACCGTGAACTGGGTGTTGTAGACGGCACTCGCCGGCGCGTGGGTGGTGACGGTGATCGTCTGATCCGTCTTCCCGACCGACACGGTCTCGACCACCTGCGGGGCGGCGTTGTAGTTCGAGTTGCCCGCCTGGTCGTACTTGACCAAGCAGGTGCCGGTGCTGCTCGTGATCGTGAACGTCGCGCCGCTGTTCGTGCAGACGCCGGCGCTCGAGAAGCTGACGGTTCCGCCGGGGGCGGTCGCCGCAACCGTGAACTGCTGGTTGAGGACACCGGTCGCGGGTGCGTGGGTCGTGACGTTGATCGACTGGTCGGCCTTCTGGGCCGTGACGGACTCCGTCACCTGCGGGGCGGCGTTGTAGTTCCCGTCGCCGGCCTGGTCGAACTTGACCGAGCAGGTGCCGGTGCCGCTCGTCATCGTGAACGTGTCGCCGCTGTTCGAGCAGGCCCCGCTGCTGGAGAAGGTGACCGGGTTGCCCGAGCCGCCGCCGCTCGCCGCGACCGAGAAGCTCGTGTTGTAGACGGCGCTTGCCGGCGCGAACAGCGTCACGGTGATCATCTGGTTCGCCTTCTGCGCGTTGACCGTCTCGGTCACCTGCGGGGCGGCGTTGTAGTTCCCGTTGCCGGCCTGGTCGTACTTGACCGAGCAGGTGCCGCTGCCGCTTGTGATCGTGAAGCTGGCGACGGTGTTCGTGCAGGAGCCGGCGCTGGAGAAGCTCACCGTGCCGCCGGGCGCGGTCGCTGCGACGGAGAAGCTCGAGTTGTAGACGGCGCTCGCCGGTGCGTGCGTGGTGACGCTGATCGTCTGATCCGCCTTCTGCGCGTTGACCGACTCCGTGACCTGCGGGGCGGCGTTGTAGTTCGAGTCGCCGGCCTGGTCGTACTTGACCGAGCAGGTGCCGGTGCCACTCGTCATCGTGAAGGTGGCGCCCGTGTTGGAGCACGCTCCGCTGCTCGAGAACGTGACTGCGTTGCCCGAGCCGCCGCCGGTCGCGGCCACCGTGAACTGCGTGTTGAAGACGGCACTCGCCGGCGCGTGCGTGGTGACGTTGATCGCCTGGCCGGCCTTCTGCGCGTTCACAGTCTCCGTGACCTGCGGCGCGGCGTTGTAGTTCGTGTCGCCCGCCTGGTCGTACTTGACCGAGCAGGTGCCGCTGCCGCTCGTCATCGTGAAGTTGGCGCCGGTGTTGGAGCAGGAGCCGCTGCTCGAGAAGGTGACCGGGTTGCCCGAGGCGCCGCCGGTGGCGGCGACCGAGAAGCCGGTGTTGAAGACGGCGCTCGCCGGCGCGTGCGTGGTGACGCTGATCGTCTGGTCCGCCTTCGACACGGTCAGCGAGTTCGAGCCACTGCTCGCGTTGAACGAGCCGTCGCCGGCGAAGGACGCGCCGACGCCGGTCGGGTACGAGCCCGCGTTGATCCCCGAGAGGCTGACGCCGCTCTCGCTCGCGACGCCGCTCCCATTCGTGACCGCGCTGCCGGCGCTCGAGCCATTGAGCGTGAACGAGACGGTCTTGCCGCTGACCGGGTTGCCGCCGGCGGTGAGCGTCGCCGAGAGCGTGGTCGTCCCGCCGAACGTGCCGGTCGCGGGATCGGCCACCAGGCTGGTCGCGCTCGTCCCGGCGACGTCCTGGAAGCAGACCTGGACGCTCGAGAGCGAGGGAGTGACCGTGCCGTCGGTGGTCGAGAGGAAGGCCTTGTAGCGCAGGTAGCGGAAGCCGTCGAACTGCGGGGTCAGGCTCGCGCCGCTCGAGGTGAAGAACGTGCTCGCGGTTCCGTCGGGCCCGACGTAGTTGAACGGGCCGTTGGCGTTGTTGGAGCCCGCGACCTGGAGCTTGACGGCCGTCCCCGCCGGGGTTGTCGCCGTGAACGAGAGCGTCGTCCACTTCGGCGTGCTGCCCGGGACCGGGTTCGCGTCCTTGAGCGACGAGGTGAACGTGCCCGACGAGGCGTAGCCCGCGGAGATGTACGTGACGAAGTTGAGGTCGCGGCCTCCACTGTCCGCTGTCCAGGTAGACCCGCTGTTGCCTGACGTGACGAACTGGCCGTTCGCGTATGGGCTCGAGTCCGGCGAACAGCTACACGTATAGGCGACCGTGCCGCTCGCGAACGCGCCCGCGAGTCGGAAGATGAACGCGTACCGGGTGCCCGCGGTGAGCGTGACCGGGCTGGCGAACGTGAACGTCTTCAGACCGCCGGCGCCGCCGTCGTTGAAGCCCGGCAGCGTAGCGGTGGCGAGGTCGGCGCCCGTCGGTACGGGCGTCCCTCCCGTGGTGGCGCGGACCGAGAGCGTGATGTTCGGGCTGTTTGCAGTGCAGCTCGCGCAGAAGAGCTCGACGTCGACCCGGCTGAGCTTGCCGGTGACCGTGGGCGTGAATGTCTGGCCGGCCCAAGCGGTGTTCGAGAAGCCGAACCCGTTGCCGGTGACGCTGTTGTTCTTCGCGTCCGTGTTGTCCGGGCTCGCGAGGACGACGTTGCCCGGGCTCTTGACGAGATCGCAGTTCGCCGGAACGCCGCGCTGGAAGGTGCTCTGCGAGTTGTCGGTGAAGCAGCCGCTCTGGGCCGCCGCGTTGAGCGTGAAATTCTTCGTCAGGGTTCCGCCGTTCGGGACGACGAGCGTGGCAGCCGAGGCCGTGTCGAAGCCCGCCTTGGCCGCCGTCTCCGTGGGGTAGGTCCCCGCTGGGACGGTGAAGGAGTAGTTGCCGCTTCCGTCCGTGGTGGTCGTCCGGTTGCCGAGCGCGACCGTCGCCCCGGAGATCGGGTTCGACCCGTCGGTGACGGTGCCCGAGAGCGTGCCGTTGCCGACCGTCGTGCAGCTCGGGTAGTGGAACGAGCCGATCCGGGTCAGGTCGTTCAGCCCGCTGGTCGTGTAGTACTCCTCGGTCATCCAGAACTCGCAGCCGTTCGGATCGAGCGCCATGCCGCTGTAGTCGCCCCAGCGGGCGCACGCGGCGCCGCCGCAGTTGCCGGTCTGCGTACCCGTGCCGTCGATCAGCGTCTGCTCGGTCTGGCCGAAGGTGTTCAAGGGGTCGCCCGCGAGGCGGCCCGCGTACTTGATCTGCGGATTCGTGGTTGCGTTCGACTTGCTGTAGACGACCGCCAGGTCGCCCGTCCGGTCGACTGCGAGCGCCGGCATGAAGCGGAAGAACGTGTTCGTGGCGTCCGGGTCGAAGGTCGCGCCCTGGACGTTGTTCGCCGCGACGGTGCCGCCCGTGACGTTGAGCTGGTACCAGCGCACGGTGGCGTTGCCGGTCGTCGCAGCGTTGCAGTTCGCGTTAGTCGCGCTCGTCAGGCGCCGGACGGTGTGGTCGACCCAGATCGACTCGGCGCCGCCCTGGTTCGTGTACTGGGCCTGCGCCATCGCCCGGATCTGGAGCGTGTCGAGAGCGTTGCCGGGCGTGGAGGCGTTCGGGACGGTTGCGTTCGGCCAGCAGTTGGGCGCAAGCTGAACATCCGGCCCCGTGAAGGTCGAGGTCGAGATCTTGTCCCAGTCGACGTGGAACTTGTAGACCGTCTGGGCGTTGAGGTACTGCCAGGTCGAGACGAAGTACTCCGGCGAGCCGGCCGGCGGCGTCCCGGTCTGCAGCCGCGCGTTGGCCGGCAGCAGGGTGAAGTCGGCCGAGGGCGCCGCGAAGTCCACGACCTGTGGGCTCGGCGCCCCGACGTACATCTGCTGCTTGTTCAGCGCCCAGACGTGCGGGGAGATGAACCCGGCGCCCGCGGCGTAGCCGAACATGTTCGCCGACATGTAGATCCCGTCCGGCCAGACGCCGAACTTCGGGTAGTCGTCGAGACCGCCGGGCGCCTCGATCGAGTAGTAGTTCCAGCCGCCGTTGACCGGGTCGCCCGTCTTCGAGACGGCGAAGCACTGGAACACGTGCTGCGGGCTGACGTTGCCCGAGCCGTCGAGCGCGAAGGCGAAGTCGGTGATGAACCAGCGGTCCTCGAAGCTGTCGTAGAGGACGACCGGGTCGCCGAAGTTGTTCGTGTCGCAGAGGTTCCCGAAGGCGCCCTGGCTCATGAACGAGTTGAACGTGAAGGCCGCCACGCGAGTGCCGGTCGTCTTGTTGTAGATGCCGATCGACGTGTTGACGGTCTGGATGTAGTAGGTCGGGCCGACGTCGCCGTTCTCGTCGGGCGGGTGGCCCGCGCCCCAGGTGGCGAAGTCGAGGCCGTCGAAGCTCGAGTCGGGAGCCGGTGCCGCCGCGGCGACCGACCTCGGGGCGATACCGCTCGGATCGATCCGCTGCGGGAGGCCGCCGGCCTTGGCGACCGGGGCACGCAGGGTGCGCGGGTTGAGCTCGTTCTCGCGGAACCCGGGGGCCTGGCGCTCCGGGCGCTCCTGCTTGACGACCGCGCCGTGCAGGTTGCGGACGTCGAAGACCTTGCCGTGCGCGCGCGTCAGGTGGAGCTCGACCGGGTGGGAGCGGACGGCCGCCTTCGGCAGGCTGCCCTTCCGGGCGACCTTGCCCTTCGGGATCGTGGTCGGAGCGCCGCCGCCCTGGATCGAGGGCGACGGAGAGGCCGTCGCGAGGCTGGCGGGAGCGGCTGCGGGCGCACCTGTCTCTCTGGCATGGGTGGCCGAACGACCCCCGACCAGCGCCCCCAGCGCGATCAGCGCGAACACCGCGCCGACCACGAAGGTTCGCCGACGCACAAAGTCCACAACAGCCTCGAGCGCCCTCATCGATCCCCCTTGCTCTCGATTAGATCCCTCTCGCTCCCCGTAAAAACATCTAAGCACGGCTTCACCGGGCTTACAACCGTCCGCCCCGCCATTCTGCGCGCCGGGGCGGACGGTTTTGAAGTGCCTAGCCCTTGCCGACGGTCAGGTTGACCTTGGAGTTGACCTTCAGGTGCTTGTGGGCCTTCGGGCTCTGCTTGATGACCTTGCCCTTCTTCTTCTTGCTCGAGTGCTTCTTGGTCACCTTGCCGACCCGGCAGTGGGCCTTCTTGATCTTCGTCTTGGCCTTGGCGAGCTTCAGGCCGACGACCTTCGGGACGATGCACTTCTTCACCGGTGGAGGCGGAGGCGGCGCGCTCGTGAAGGTCGCCGTGACCGCGTGGTTCGCGCCCATGCCGAGCGAGCAGCTCGCGCCCGAGCAGTCGCCGGAGAAGCCGGCGAACGTCGAGCCCGCAGCAGCCGCCGCGGCGAGGGAGACGGATGTCGCGCTCCCGGCGACGAAGGTGCAGGTCGAGCCGCAGCTGACGCCGGCCGGGTTCGACGTGATCGTGCCCGAGCCGCTGCCGGCTCGCGTCACCGTCAGCGTGTGCAGAGTGCAGTTGGGGAACTTGAACTTCCCGACCCGCGTCTGCCAGCTCGCGTCGCTGGTCGCCCCGTAGTACTCCTGCGTGTACCAGAAGGTGCAGTCGTCGGCCGGGTCGGCGACCATCGCGCTGTAGTCGCCCCAGCGGGCGCTCAGGTTCGTCTGGCTTCCCGAGCCCGCGAACATGGTGGTCTCGCCCTGCGAGAGCGCGTTGGCGGGGTCGGAGGCGAGCCGGCCGGCCCAGCGGATCGACGGGGACAGCGCCGCCGAGGAGGCGCTGAAGCCGAGCGCCAGGTCGCCCGAGGCGTCCTGCGCCGCGCTCCCCATCCAACGGTAGGTGGTGTCGGGCTGGTAGGTGCTCTGCTGCGCGACCGTCGGCGCGCCCGAGGTGAGGCCCCGCAGCTCGACCCAGCGGATCCCCTCGACGCCGCCCGACGCGACCGTGTAGTTGGTCACGAGCGACTCGTGGCCGCCGTAGTTGCGGTAGGCGGCGCGGGCCATGAAGCGGTCGCCGATCCCGTCGAGGCCCTGCGCCGTGCCGGGCTGCGGGACGCAGCTGCGCGAGCCGCAGAGGATCGAGAACGCAGCGGCCCCCGGGGCGCCGGCAAGCGTGAACGTCGAGCTGCTCGGCGAGGCCCAGTCGACGTGGAAGCGGTAGACCTTGTAGGTGAGATTCCCCGGCCACTCGACAAACGGTTCGGCCGCGCCGGCCGGCGGCGGTGCCGAGCCGTCGACGTCGGCGGGGAGGATCGGGTCCTCGGAGCCGCCGAGCGTGCCGGCGGTTGTGATGAACGACGCGGCCGCGCCGGTGAGCATCGCCGCGCGGTTGAAGGCAAACGGCTGCGGGCCGAGGTAGGAGTTCCCGTCGGCGGTGAACACGATGTCGGACATGTAGTACGCGTCCGGCCAGACCCCGAGCTTCGGGTAGTCGAAGAAGTTCGAGCCGAGGTGGAAGTCGTAGCGGAAGTAGGAGCCCGTCGCGTCGCTCGACGTCGAGACGGCGATGCACTCGTCGGTCGGCGCACCGCCGGGAAGCGCGCCTCCGGGCCCGTTGAACTGGGAGACCACCCAGCGGCCTGCAAGCTGGTCGTAGAGCACGATCGGGTCGCCGTAGTCCTGGGTCTCGCAGACGCCGCCGAAGCCGCCCCAGAGCGTCGAGATCGGAAGCGGGCCGAGCACCGAGGCGCCGCTCTTGTTGAAGACCTGGAGGGCGGAGTTGGCGATCTGGACGTACTGCGACGGGCCGGCCTCGCCGTCCGTGTCGGGCGGGAGGCAGGGGCAGGCCACGGCCTGGTTCATGCCCTCGAAGGTGAGCGACGGCGAGGGCATGTTCGAGGCGGTCGGCGTGCTCTGCACGACGCCCCCGGCGCGCGCGGGCTGGCGAGAGATGCGGTGCGAGAGCGGCCTCGCGACCGGCTCGAGCTCGTGCCCGGTCGGGCGCGCCGCGGGCTTCATCCGCCGCAGCGGGCGCGAGGTGTCGTTGCGGACCGAGTGGCCGACGACCACGCGGCGGCCCAGCTTGTGGGCGGCGGCGCGGACGGCCTGGAAGCTCGCGGCGGTCCCGCTCGTCGCAGCGGCCGGCTGGCGGTTCACGAGCTGGCGCGGGGACGAGGAGCGCGTCGAGCCTCCGAGCACGGCGATGGCAGCAGCCGAGAGGACGAGGATCGCGGCGACGATCACGAGGCGCGAGCGGCGGCTCGCGGTCGCTGCGCGGATGAGGTGCTTCAGCGGTCTTGCCAAGGGGTTGCCTCCCGGTCTAGGCGATTCATCAATGACGTAGCGAGTATCGACCCGTTCGGCAGCCTACGTTAGCTCCCGGGGCGGCTACTTTCCAGGCCCCGGACGGGGGGTTAGCGGTGCGCGACGTAGGTGTGGCCGGCCTTGACGAGCACGTGCTTGTGCTTGACGAAGTCGAGGACGTCGACCACGCCCCGCTTGACGTGGACGAGCGTCGTCGTGCAGGTGTCCTGGGTCAGCCAGATCGTGCCGCGCACGGTCGCCGAGGCGTTCTTGCCCTTGGTGCGGAACTTGCCCTTGCCGGAGCCCCAGAGGTGGCGCTTCTTTTTCTTGTCCGCCGCGGAGAAGTGCTTCTTCGGGCAGGAGAGCGGGTCGGAGAGCGTGAGGAGGGTCACCGGCTTCTTGGCCTTCTTCTGGGTGAAGATGAAGCGGCCCTGGTAGAAGTCGGCGGTCTGGGTCTTCTTGCCCCCGGCCGAGCTCGTCAGGCGGACGCGGCCGTGGATCGTGTCGAGCTCCGAGCCGACCGGGATCTGCTTCAGCGAGGTGAGCGGGACGAAGGTGTGCGTGTGCGGCAGGCGCACGAGCACCGTGCCGCTGACCGGGGCGACGTTCCCCGTCTTGCCGTCCACGGGGGGCCCCGGTGGCGGTGGGGGCGGTGGGGGTGGAGGCGGAGGCGGCGGTGGCGGTGGGGGTGCCGCGCAGCCGACGACGGTTATCGAGGCGGACTTCGTGTCCGAGAAACCTCCGGCGGCTGAGGCCGTAGCGGTCACCGAGTTGGGGTAGACCTGACACGAGCTGCCCGTCGTGACGCTCATGACGTGCACGAGGGTGGTGCCGGCCAGTTGCATCTGTGAGTTGTAGACGACGCTCTGGTTCGGTGGGGAGCCGCTCACCGACCAGTCCGGGTCGCTGGCCGGGTCGAGAACCCAGTACACACCGGGCCCGGACGGCAGCTTGTCGGTCACGCTCAGGTCGGTGAAGGTGTAGTCGCCGGTGTAGACCGTCACCGTAAAGCCGATCGAGGTTCCGGCCTGAACCTGGGCGACATCGGCGGTCTTCGTGAGCGCCGGCGGCTGCAACCGGACGGCCACGCCTGCAGCGCCGTCGGAGGCGGTCAGCAGGACCACCAGCAGGGCGGCGAGGGCGAGCACGCCGGCCGCGAGGCTACTTGCGCGCGTGGGCAACGTAGGTATGACCGGCTTTGACGAAGAAATGTTTGTGCTTGGCGAAGTCGAACACGTCGACGACGCCTCGCTTGACGTGGACGAGCGTCGTCGTGCAGGTGTCCTGGGTCAGCCAGATAGTGCCGCGTACGGTAGCCGAGGCGCTCTTGCCCTTCGTCCGGAACTTGCCCTTGCCGGAGCCCCAGAGATGGCGTTTCTTCTTCTTCGTCAAGGCCTCGGCCGCATGCGCGGCCTTTGAGCAGGCGAGCGGCTCGGACAGCGAGAGCACCGTGATCGGCTTCTTGGCCTTCTTCTGCGTGAAGATGAAGCGGCCCTGGTAGAAGTCGGCGGTCTGGGTCTTCTTGCCGCCTGCCGAGGTCGTCAGGCGCACGCGGCCGTGGATCGTGTCGAGCTCCGAGCCGACCGGGATCTGCTCGAGCGAGGTCAGCAGGACGAACTTCTTCGTGTGCGGCAGTCGTACGTAGACCTGGCCGCCGACCGGGGCGACGTTGCCGGTCTTGCCGTCCCTCGGCGCGGGCGGCTGGAACGGCGGTGGTGGCGGAGGAGGTGGCGGTGGCGGTGGCGGAGGAGGTGGCGGAGGAGGTGGCGGAGGAGGTGGAGGCGGCGCGCAGTTGACCGTCGTCGAGGCCGAGGCCTGGCCGGAGCCGCTGTTGCTGCTCGCGAAGCTTGCGGTGTTGTCGTAGGTCTTGCAGGAGCCGGCGCTGGTGGCGCTGACGACGTGCGCGTGCGTGCTCGCGCTCGGCGCCAGGGTGCTCGGGTTATAGGCGAGGCTCTGGTTCGGCGGCGAGCCCGTCACCGACCAGCCCGAGTCGCTGTGGGCGGCATCGAGCGACCAGCTGACGCCGCTGCCAGCGGGCAGGTCGTCGCTCACGCTCAGGCCACTGGCGGTGCCGGCGCCGCTGTTTGCGAGCGTGACCGTGTAGCCGATCTGGGCGCCGGCGTTGACCGAGGTGGCATCGGCGCTCTTGGCGATCGCCAGGTCGGGGCAGTTGACCGTCGTCGAGGCCGAGGCCTCGCCGGAGCCGCCGTTGCCGCTCGCGAAGCTTGCGGTGTTGTCGTAGGCCTGGCACGAGCTGGGGGTCGTCGCGCTGACCACGTGCGCATGCGTGCTCGTGTTGGCGGCGAGCGTCGTCGGGCTGTAGGCAAGGCTCTGGTTCGGGGGCGAGCCCGAAACCGACCAGCCGGAGCTCGAGCCACCGGCGTCGAGCGACCAGCTGACGCCGCTACCGGCCGGCAGGGGGTCGCTCACGCTCAGGCCACTGGCGGTGCCGGCGCCGCTGTTGTTCAGGGTGACCGTGTAGCCGATCTGGGCGCCGGCGCTGACCGAGGCGGCATCCGCGCTCTTGGCGATCGCCAGGTCGGGGCAGTTGACCGTCGTCGACGCAGAAGCCGAGCCCGACCCGGCGTCGGCCGTGAAGCTCGCGGTGTTGTCGTAGGTCTTGCAGGAGCCGGCGCTCGTGACGCTGACCACGTGGGCGTGCGTGCTCGTGCTCGGTGCCAGGGTGGTCGGGCTGTAGGCAAGGCTCTGGCCGCTCGACGGCGAGCCCGTGACCGACCAGCCGGAGCTCGAGCCACCGGCGTCGAGCGACCAGCTGACGCCGCTACCGGCGGGCAGGGGGTCGCTGACGCTCAGGCCGCTGGCGGTGCCGGCGCCGCTGTTGTTCAGGGTGACCGTGTAGCCGATCTGGGCGCCGGCGCTGACCGAGGCGGCATCGGCGCTCTTGCTGATCGCCAGGCTCGGGCAGTTGACGGTCGTCGTCGCCGAGGCCTGGCCGGAGCCGCCGTTTGTGCTCGCATAGCTGGCCGTGTTCGCGTAGGCCTTGCAGGAGGCGCTCGTCGTCGCGCTGAGCACGTGCGCATGCGTGCTCGTGTTGGCGGCGAGCGTCGTCGGGCTGTAGCTCAGGATCTGGTTCGGCGGCTGGCCGCTGACCGACCAGCCGGAGCTCGAGCCACCGGCATCGAGCGACCAGCTGACGCCGCTACCGGCGGGCAGGGGGTCGCTGATCGAGAGCCCGCTGGCGGTGCCGGCGCCGCTGTTGTTCAGGGTCACCGTGTAGCCGATCTGGGAGCCGGCGCTGACCGAGGCGGCATCCGCAGTCTTGGCGATCGCGAGGCTCGGGCAGTTGACGGTCGTCGTGGCCGAGGCCTGGCCGGAGCCGCCGTTGCCGCTCAGGTAGCTGGCCGTGTTCGAGTAGGCCTTGCAGGAGGCGCTCGTCGTCGAGCTGACCACGTGGGCGTGCGTGCTCGTGTTGGCGGCGAGCGTCGTCGGGCTGTAGCTCAGGATCTGGCTCGGCGGCTGGCCGCTGACCGACCAGCCGGAGCTCGAGCCACCGGCATCGAGCGACCAGCTGACGCCGCTACCGGCGGGCAGGGGGTCGCTGATCGAGAGCCCGCTGGCGGTGCCGGCGCCGCTGTTGTTCAGGGTCACCGTGTAGCCGATCTGGGAGCCGGCGCTGACCGAGGCGGCATCCGCAGCTCTTGGCGATCGCGAGGCTCGGGCAGTTGACGGTCGTCGTGGCCGAGGCCTGGCCGGAGCCGCCGTTGCTGCTCAGCGTAGCCGGCCGTGTTCGCGTAGCTCTTGCAGGAGCCGCCGATTGTCGCGCTGACGACGTGCGCGTGCGTGCTCGTGCCCGGCGTCAGCGTGCTCGGGCTGTAGGCAAGGCTCTGGCTTGGAGGCGTGCCCGTGACCGACCAGCCCGAGTCGCTGTGGGCGGCGTCGAGCGACCAGTTGACGCCGCTACCGGCGGGCAGCGGGTCGCTCAGGCTGAGGCCGCTCGCGGTGCCGGCGCCGCTGTTACCGAGCGTCACCGTGTAGCCGATCTGGGAGCCGGCGCTGACCGAGGCGGCATCGGCGGTCTTTGCGATCGCCAGGCTGGGGCAGTTGACGGTCGTCGAGGCCGAGGCCTGGCCGGAGCCGCCGTTGCCGCTCAGGTAGGTGGCCGTGTTCGAGTAGCTCTTGCAGGAGCTCCCGCTCGTTGCGCTGAGCACGTGCGCGTGCGTGCTCGTGCCCGCCGCCAGCGCGCTCGGGCTGTAGCTCAGGATCTGGTTCGGGGGCGAGCCCGCCACCGACCAGCCGGAGCTCGAGCCGGCGGCGTCGAGCGACCAGCTGACGCCGCTACCGGCCGGCAGCGGGTCGCTGATCGAGAGCCCGCTGGCCGTGCCCGCGCCGCTGTTTGCGAGCGTGACCGTGTAGCCGATCTGGGCGCCGGCGCTGACCGAGGCGGCATCGGCGGTCTTTGTGATCGCGAGGCTGGGGCAGTTGACGGTCGTCGAGGCCGAGGCCTGGCCGGAGCCGCCGTTGCTGCTCGCGTAGCCGGCCGTGTTCGCGTAGCTCTTGCAGGAGCCGGCGCTCGTCGAGCTGACGACGTGCGCGTGCGTGCTCGTGTTCGCGGCGAGGGTGGTCGGGCTGTAGGCGAGGCTCTCGCTCGGCGGCGAGCCCGTGACCGACCAGCCGGAGCTCGAGCCGGCGGCGTCGAGCGCCCAGTTGACGCCGCTACCGGCGGGCAGGGGGTCGCTCACGCTCAGGCCGCTCGCCGTGCCGGCGCCGCTGTTGTTCAGGGTCACCGTGTAGCCGATCTGGGCGCCGGCGCTGACCGAGGCGGCATCGGCGCTCTTGCTGATCGCCAGGCTGGGGCAGTTGACGGTCGTCGAGGCCGAGGCCGAGCCCGACTCCGTGTTGGCCGTGAAGCTCGCGGTGTTGTCGTAGGTCTGGCACGAGCTGGGCGTCGTCGCGCTGAGGACGTGAGCCGTCGTGCTCGCCCCGGGGTTGATCGTCGCCTTCAGGTCGAGCGCGAGCGACTGGCTCGGCGGCGAGCCCGTGACCGACCAGCCCGAGTCGCTGTTGGCGGGGTCGATCGACCAGCTCACGCCGGCGCCGGCGGGCAGCGGGTCGCTGAACACCACGCCGGTTACCCGGTTGGCCCCGGCGTTGCTGATCTTCACCGTGAACCCGATCAGCGAACCGGCCGAGACGCTGGGGTTATCGGCGGTCTTCGTGATGCTGACGTTCGGGACGCAGGACGGGAACTTGAACGAGCCGATCCGCGTGTTCCAGTTGCCGGCGCTGCCGTTGGCCTGGTTGACGTAGTACTCGTTGGTCACCCAGAAGGTGCAGCCGTCGGAGGGATCGACGCTGAGCGAGCTGTAGTCGCCCCAGCGAGGGCAGCCGCCTCCTGTTGGGCTGCAGTTGTTGGTCTGGGAGCCGTTGCCGGCGACGAGCTGGGTCTCCGTCTGCGGAAGCGTGTTCAGGGGGTCGCCCGCGAGGCGGCCCGAGTAGGCGATGCTCGGGAAGTTCGGGCTCGTCCCGTTCGAGGTCGAGTAGGCGAGCGCGACGTTGCCGTCCCTGTCGGCTGCGATGCTCGGCATCCAGCGATAGAGCGTGCTGTCGGGACCGTAGATCTGCTGCTGGACCGGCGTCGGATTGATCTTGCCGCCGGTGACGTCGATCTGGGCCCACTGCGGCCGTTCTGTCGCGCCGGAGTTCTGCACCGTGTGGACGACCCAGAGGGATTCCGTGCTCCCGACCTTGCGGTACTGCACCTTCTGCATCATCCGGTCGAAGAGCGGGTCGAGCGTGCCCGTGGTGTTCGGCTGGGGCACGCCGGTGCCGCTGCCGTCGTAGCTCGTCTGGTTGACGATCGTCAGCCCGCTGAGGACGGCGGGGGCGCCGGCGGGGCTGCCGCAGTTTGTCCCGGCGGTGAACGTGCGCACTCGGAAGTTGTGGGCGGTGAGCGACTCCTGGACGTAGTAGTTCGGCGTCCCGGCCGCGGGCAGCCCGGAGGCCCCGGGCGCGCTCAGGTTGCTCGGGATCATCGAGAAGAAATCGTTCGTGCTGGGGGCGAAGCCCAGGGCGCCCGTCAGCGGCACGCCGGCGTACATGTCGCTGCGGCTGAAGGAGCCGAACTCGCCGCCGTTGTACGTAGCGCCGTTCAGGAAGCCGTTCGCCGAGTAGTAGAGGCAGTCTGTCCAGATGCCGAACTTCGGGTAGTCGTTGAGCGTGTTGGCCGGGGGCTGCCCGGCGACACCCGTATCGGTCGGGACCGCGTAGAGGGTCCAGCCGCCGGTAACGGGGTTGCTCGTCTTGGAGACGGCGAGGCATTCGTAGAAGGGCCCCTGGGTGCCTGAGCCGCTGTAGGCCAGGTGGGTCAGGATCCAGCGGTCCGCCATCGGGTCGTAGACCACGACCGGATCGCCGCCCCCGTGGCCCCCGCAGAAGGTGCCCGACCCCGACCAGAGGGCGTTCTCGGTGAAGGAGGCAAGCAGCTTCCCGGTCTTGTCGTAGATGCCGTAGGCGGTGTTGACCGCCTGGATGTAGTAGTTGTGGCCAACCTCGCCGTTCGTGTCGGGCGGGATCCCTCCACCGCACTGGCCGCCCGTGCAGGTGTCGGTCCTGCTCAGGCCGGCGAAGTTCTGGATCGGGGCGGGCATCTGCGCCTCGGCAGGGTTCGGAGCCTGGGGAACGGCACGCCCGGAGGTTTGCTTCAGGCCCTCGGGCTCCTGGGGCTCGCGCACCGTCCGGATCTGGGTCGGGACCTGCGGCAGCTTCCGGACGTCGCCGCGGAAGACCTCCGGGGCGACCTTTGGAAGGGCGACGGCAACGATCCCGTCCGCCGCCGCGGGGCCCGAACCCCGTGTCGCTGCCTGGGCGGCGAGGGTCGCGATGGCGGTCAACGTGAAGATCGCGACGACCCAGAGGGTCCGCTTGCGCACGAATGCCAGAACCGCCCTTGTCGTTTCTCCTTGCTTGCGGAGACTCAAGCTCTCGCTCCCCGTCGAGAAGGCGTAATGCGGCGAGCGTCAACGCGAGCGAGTGATCGAGTGCCAGGCGTTGCGACGCCACGCATGCTGCGAGGAAACCCCATCCCAGGTTTGTGTATCACGCGCCACATTCCGGGTCAATCGAGCGCGGAGCTGACCGTACGACGACTCTCGAGCCCGCTCAGCGAGCGTGGGCGACGTAGGTATGGCCGGCCTTGACGGAGACGTGCTTGTGCTTGGCGAAGTCGAAGACGTCGACGACGCCGCGCTTGACGTGGACGAGCGTCGTCGTGCAGGTGTCCTGGGTCAGCCAGATCGTCCCGCGCACAGTCGCCGAGGCGTTCTTGCCCTTCGTCTGGAACTTGCCCTTGCCCGAGCCCCACAGCTTCCGCTTCTTCTTCTTCGTCGACGCATCGGCCGCGTGCTTGGCCTTCGAGCAGGCGAGCGGCTCGGACAGCACGAGCACCGTGACCGGCTTCTTGGCCTTCTTCTGCCTGAAGATGAAGCGCCCCTGGTAGAAGTCGGCCGTCTGCTTCTTCTTGCCCCCGGCCGAGGTCGTCAGGCGGACGCGGCCGTGAGTCGTGTCGACCTCTGCCCCGACCGGGATCTGCTCGCCAGCGGTCAAGGGGACGAACTTGCCGCCGGGAAGGCGGATGTAGACCGTGCCGCTGACCGGAGCGACGTTCCCCGTCTTGCCGTTCACCGGCGGCGGCGGCGGCGTGAACGGCGGCGGAGGCGGTGGCGGGGGTGGCGGGGGTGGCGGGGGTGGCGGGGGTGGCGGGGGTGGCGGTGGTGGCGGTGGCGGTGGCGGTGGCGGTGGCGGTGGCGGTGGCGGTGGCGGTGGCGGTGGCGGTGGCGGTGGGGGGCGGCGGGGGCGGTGGCGGAGGCGACGCCTGCGTGACGGTGACCAGCGCCGTCGGCCCGGTCGGGAGAACGATGTAACCGCCCGCCGCGGCCGCGCCGCCCGCGTCGTTGTAGTACCCACCCGGGATGGCGGAGACGGCGGCCAGGAGATGGAGCGACACGCTCCCGCTCGCAGCGACCATGAACGGGCCGGTCCAGGTCAGGGTCTGCCCGGCGATCCCGGGATCGCCCGTCGTCACGCCCGTGCTCGAGCCCGGCACGTAGCTGAATCCAGCCGGAAGCGTGTCCGTGATCGTGCTCAGCGAGACGGCGTTCGGGTTCGGGTTGGCGATGGTGATCGTGTAGCCGTCCTGCGAGCCGGCCGTCGCCGTCGAGTTGTCGACCGTCTTCGTGGTGACGAGCGGCACGTGCCCGCTGGGAGAGAAGGCCGTGAGCTGCGAGAACGTCACCGTCGCACCGGCCGGCGCCGTGAAATTCCAGCTGACTCCGCCGCCGTTGTCCTCGGAGGTCGTGCAGTCGCACGTGTCGGGGAAGGCGGTGAGACCGCCGATCGAGTTCCAGACCGAGCCGTAGTACGACTCGTAGAAGTTGTTTGCGCCGGTGAGAGGCACCCACTCCTCAATCCGTCCGGGCGGCGAGTTGTTCGCAGTCTCCGAGCAGCCGACGGCGTTGCGCGTGTCGATGGTCTCGGTGAACCCGTAGCCGCTGTCCGATCCGCCGAGGTAGCAGTCTCCGGCCCGGTAGAGGATCCCGCTTGTCGAGGCGCCGGTGTTCGAGATCGCGACGTCGGTGCGGTAGGACTCGTCTCCGACCACATAGGTGTCGGTCTGCTGGATGTGCAGGCCGGTTGCTCCGACGTCAACGTTCGTGACCACCTTGTAGGGATCCCCGGCCGTGCCGGTTCCCGTCACGGCCGTCTGGCTGACCGGCGTGAACGGCGTGGAGCCGAGGAAGTCCGGCGCGTAGAGGTTGCCGCCGGTGACGATGAAGGTGCCGCAGTCGCCCGGAATCGTGCTCGCCGGAAAGAACTCGAAGAACGAGTCGCCGGTGTGCGCGATCTGGCAACTCAGGTCCTTTCCGATGTAGACGTGCTCGAGCGGACCGGTCGAGGCGATGTCTGCGTACGTGGGCGGGGGCGGCGGGGGCGGAGGTGGTGGCGGAGGGGGTGGCGGCGGAGGCGAGCAGCCGGTGACCGTCGTCGAGTCGGCAGCCGAGCCGGACTCTCCCGAAGGGAGCGTGTAGGAGGCGATGTTGTCGTAGTCCTGGCAGGAGTCGAGGGTCGTCGAGCTGACGACGTGCGCCGTCGTGCTCCCGAACCCGGCGAGGGGCGTTCCGTCGTAGGTCAGGTTCTGATTCGGCGGGCTGCCGCTGACCGACCAGCCGGGGCTCGAGCCGGGGTCGAGCGACCAGTTGACGCCGGGACCGGACGGGAGGTTGTCCTGCACGCTGATCCCGCTCACCGCGGCGTCCTGGGTGTTCGTCAGCTTCACCGTGAAGCCGATCGGATCGCCCTCCTGCACCTGCGCGTTGTCGGCGGTCTTCTCGATGGTCAGGGTCGACAGGACGTTCACGTCCTGCTCGACCTCGTCCGCGGCGCCGGAGGTGTCCCAGGCGTCGAGCAGCACCGGAAACACGTCCGCGTAGTCGAAGACGTGGCCCGGGTCGGCGTCCGTCGAGCTCGTGTAGTCACCGAAGCCCCAGAACGAGCGGAGCGATTGGTCGTTGCCGTCCGTCGAGCCGTTCGTGAAGTTCACGTTCTCGCCGGGAAACGGCGTCGCCGGAGCGAACGTGAAATCCGCGTGCACGCCGGGCACGAACTCGAAGGCGCCGATGTCCGAGATCGGAGCCGGACCGCAGCAGGCGGGAATGCCCCGCTGGTCCTTCCCCCGCAAGCTGAAGCTGCCGTTGTCGCCCTTGTCGATCGCCGGGCTGCCGGCCAGGAGCATGATCGTCTCCGTCGGCCCCCCGACCGGTGCGAGATGACCGAGCCCGGGCGCGGCCGAGAGGATGTCCCCGGCGTCGACGTTCACCGGGCAGCCGCTCGTGCCGAAGAGGTTGTGGGAGTTCGAGCCACCGAAGGCATCGCCCTGGCAGTCGGCGTGGTCGGAGTCCGCCCCGCCGGTGTTCGCAGCCACGATCGAGTTCACGATCGAGACCGTCCCGCCGTCGTTCTCGATCCCGCCGCCGTACGAGCTGACCGAGTCGTTGCGGGCGATCGTCACGTTCTGGAGCCCGGCGGAGCCCTCGCCCTCGGAGAGACCCGTGCCGTAGTTGTTCGCCAGGGTGCTCGCGACAGCCGTCAGCGTGCCCGTGTTGAAGATCCCACCTCCGACGCCGGTCCAGCCGTAGTTCCCGCTGACGGTGGTACCGCTCAGCGTGAGCATCCCGCGGTTGTAGATCCCGCCGCCCTGGTATGCCCCGTTGCCGTTGAACCCATAGATGCTCTCGGTGTAGAGGAAGTCGCCGCCGATCGTCGAGTCGGTGATCGTCGCCGTTGCATTCGGCTCGTTGCCGACACCTCCGCCCGAGCACAGGTCGGAGCTGTCGTTCGCGGCGAACGAGTCGCCGATCGTCACGTGGTTGAGTGAGAGCGTCCCCCGATTCCGGATCCCCGCGCCCGAGGATTCGGGAAGCGGGGCGCACACGTCGCCGTCCTCGAGATTGACGTTGTCGAGCGTGAGCGTCGCTCCCGACTGGACGTCGAAGATCCGGTCGCACACCGCGTACGCGTCGATCGTCGCTCCGTTGCCGTGGATGGTGACGTTGCTCGTGATGTCGAGATCGCCCGTCGCGGCAGCGTCTTCGTGGTCGGCCCAGTCGCAGATCGGGTCGCCGCTCTGATTGTTGTCGTCGATCGAGAGCGTGAAGACGTCGTTACCGTCGATCGGGTTGAGGGTGATCGTCCCGCCGCCGGCGGCGTTCGCCTTGATGATGGTGTCGCGCAGGGACCCCGTGTCGGCCGGCGGGCCGGGGTCGTCCGTTCTGGTCGGGTCGCCGAGGCGCACCACACCGCCGGCCTGCGTGCCGCCCGTGAGCGCAAGCACGAGCAGGCAACCGAGCGCAAGCGTCGCCAACATGCGCAAGCTCCGAGGAAACCCCATCCCGGGTGTGTGTGTATCACGCAGCACTATGAGCGGTCAATCGAGCGCAGAGTTGACCGTGCGACGGCTCTTGAGCCCGCTCAGCGAGCGTGGGCGACGTAGGTGTGCCCGGCCTTGACGAGCACGTGCTTGTGCTTGACGAAGTCGAGGACGTCGACCACGCCCCGCTTGACGTGGACGAGCGTCGTCGTACAGGTGTCCTGGGTCAGCCAGATCGTCCCGCGCACGGTTGCCGAGGCGTTCTTGCCCTTGGTGCGGAACTTGCCCTTGCCCGAGCCCCAGAGGTGCCGCTTCTTTTTCTTCTCCGCCGCGGAGAAGTGCTTCTTCGGGCAGGAGAGCGGGTCCGAGAGCGTGAGGAGGGTCACCGGCTTCTTGGCCTTCTTCTGGGTGAAGATGAAGCGGCCCTGGTAGAAGTCGGCGGTCTGGGTCTTCTTGCCTCCGGCCGAGCTCGTCAGGCGCACGCGGCCATGGATCGTGTCGAGCTCCGACCCGACCGGGATCTGCTTCAGCGAGGTGAGCGGGACGAAGGTGTGCGTGTGCGGCAGGCGCACGAGCACCGTGCCGCTGACCGGGGCGACGTTGCCGTTCTTGCCGTTCACGGGCGGCCCCGGTGGCGGGGGCGGAGGCGGCGGGGGCGGCGGGGGCGGGGGCGGTGGGGGTGCCGCCGACTGCACCACCACGTCGTGGAAGACCTCGCCGGCGGCGCCGAGGCTGTCGGAGTAGTCCAATCCAACGGTGTAGGTGCCTGCGGCCGTGTACGAGTGGACCGGCATCGGGTTCGCCGTGCTCGCGCCGTCGCCGAAATCCCAGTAGGACGAATGCAATGCGTCGTTGGGGTCGGTCGAGAGGTTCGTGAAGGTCACCGGGGCGCCGACGACCGGACTGGCGGGGCTGGAGGAGAACGCCGCCTGGATCCCGGGCACGTACTCGAAGGCGCCGGTGTCGCGGGCCCCGTTGAACGCGAGGATGCCACGCTGGTCGGGCCCCGAGAAGGAGGAACCATGGTCGATCGCCGGGCTGCCCGCGAGCACGAGCACGGTCCTGGTCGGGCCGCCGAACTGGCCCAGGTGCCCGAGGCCCGGGCTCGCGGTGATGATGTCGTTGGAGTCGGAGTTATGCGGGCAGGTGGCGTCCCCGTAGACGTTGTAGCTCGAGAACCAGTTCGTGTCGAAGACGAGCGCGTTGCCGCCGCAGTCGGGACCGTTGGTTCCGCCGTTGCCGCCGGAGTTCCCGGCGACGATCGAGTTGTCGATGGTGACCATCGACGAGTTGTCGTTGTGGATGCCGCCGGACCGGGTGCTGATCGAGTTGTTGAAGGCGATCGTCGTGCTCGTGAGCGTGACGTTCGACGGAGCACCGGTGACCGAGTTCGTGTTGTAGAGCCCGCTGCCGGTGTTGTTCGCGATCGTGCTCGCGGTCGTGGTCAGGTTCCCGCCGACGTCGGCGATGCCGCCGCCGCCGCCGATGTGGCCGTCGTTCCCGCTCACCGTGGAGCCGGTCAGGGTGAGCTCGCCGAGGTTGTAGATCCCGCCGCCGCCCCCGTTCGGCGAGGAGTTGCCGCTGACCGTCGAATCGGTCAGCGTCGTGTTCCCGCCGACCTCGTTCTCGATTCCGCCGCCCCGGCAGTTGGAGATGTTGCTCTGGACGATGACGTTGTTGAGCGTGAGCGTGTCCTCGTTCAGGATCCCGGCGCCGCCGACGCCGGAGGGGGCGTTGCAGGAGAAGCCGCCCTCGACCGTCATGTCTATGAGCGTGACCGTCGCATCGGTGTCGAAGACCCGGTTGCAAAGCACCGGCTCCGCCTCGATCGTCGCGCCGTTCCCGTCGATCGTCGTGTTGGCGTTGACGTCGAGGTCGCCCGTGGCGGCGTCGTCCTCTTGGTCGCCGCCGTCGCAGCTTCCCGCGTCCGGGATGGTGAGCGTGTAGATCGCGCCGGCCTGGAGGGCGATCGTCGAGGCGCCCGCCGACTGGTTCGCCTGGATGATGCAGTCGCGGAGCGAGCCGGACATCGCCGGCCCGTCGTTGGTGGTCGTCGGATTGCAGGCGACGCGAGCCTGCCCCGCGCCGGCCCGTGTCCCGCCGGCGAGCGCGAGCACGAGCGCGCACCCGAGCGCAAGCGTCGCGACCATACGCAAGCTCCGAGAAGACCCCATCCCAGATGTGTGTATCACGGGCCGCATGAGTGGTCAATCGAATGGGGCGGCCGTGTGCGGAGTGGTGTCAGGCGGCGTTGTCTCTCAGCGAGCGTGGGCGACGTATGTCTGACCGGCCTTGACCGAGACGTGCTTGTGCTTGGCGAAGTCGAAGACGTCGACCACGCCGCGGTTGACATGGACGAGGGTCGACGCGCAGTCGTCCTGGGTGAACCAGATCGTGCCGCGCACGGTCGCCGAGGCGTTCTTGCCCTTGGTGCGGTAGGTGCCCTTGCCCGATCCCCAGAGATGGCGCTTCTTCTTCTTCTTCGAGAGCTCCGCAGCGGTCTTCGCAGACGGGCTCCCACAGGCCAGGGGTTCCGAGAGCTGCAGGATCGTGACCGGCTTGCCTCCGTAGAAGACCATCCCCCAGATCGGCGCCTTCGGCCTCCGCTGGTTGAAGATGAACCGGCCCTGGTAGAAGTCGGAGTGCTCCGTCTTGCCGTGGAGCACGGCGACGGTCAGGCGGACACGGCCGTTGTCCGTGTCGAGCTCGCTGCCGACCGGGATCGACCTGGCGGCGGTGAGGCGGAAGAACTTCGTCGTGCCGGGCAGGCGCAGGAGAACGGTGCCGCTGACCGGGGTGACGACGCCGGTCTTGCCGATCACCGGCGGGGGCGGCTGGAACGGCGGAGGCGGGGGTGGCGGAGGCGGGGGTGGCGGAGGTGGCGGAGGCGGGGGTGGCGGCGGAGGCGGGGGTGGTGGCGGCGGAGCCGCGCAGCCGGTCACTGTTGTCGACGCCGAGGCCGCGTTGTCGCCCGCGTTGTCGCTCGTGAAGCTCGCGGTGTTGTCGTAGTCGCCGCACGAGCTGCTCGTCGTCGTGCTGATGACGTGGGCTGTCGTCGTGGTATTGCCGGCGAGCGTGTTGTCCTCGCCGCGGTTGAGTGTCTGGCTCCCAGCCGGGCCGGTGACCTGCCATTCCTCGCCGCTTCCTCCTGCCAGCGTCCAGACGACGCCTGGCCCTGAAGGAAGGGGGTCACTCACGATCAGGCCGGTGGCCGTGACTTCCCCGCTGTTCGCGAGCGTGACCGTGAAGCCGATCTGGCCCCCGGCCTCGACGTTGGCGGCGTCCGCGGTCTTGGTGACCGACACGGTCGCGGCGCAGGTGTCCTCGCCGTGGCACGAGGGGTCGGTGCCCCACGGATCGAAGAGCACGTTGTCGCTGACCGAGTCGCCGTGCCCCGGGCCTTCGCCGGACGGGCCGTCGGCAGCACCCCACCAGTTGTCCTTCGCGTTGAAGACGTTGGCCGCCGCGAGGTCGCGGTTCTCGACCCCGCCGCGCGAGTTGTGGGCGATCACGTTCTTGTTCGCGACGTTTCCCGTCGACTGGCCCTCCGACGCTGCCTGGAGGATCCCCCAGCCGCTGTTCGGGCCGAGCTGGTTGTGCGTGATCGTCGTGTTGGTCGCGCCGAGGCCGGTGAGCAGAATCGCGGTGCCGCCTGCGTTCGGGTCCGCCCCGCCGCCGTTCGCCCCGGCGTGGAGCGTGCCGCTGATCGTGTTGAGCTCGATCGAGTTGGAGTCGGCGTCAGCGAGCTTGATCCCGGCGAACGCGCTGCCGTCGATCGTGTTCTCGCTGACGGCGTTGCCGGAGATGCTTGCGTCTGACGACGGGCCCGCGAGCTCGATCCCGGACGACTCGAGGAAGGTGGGATAGCCGGTGCCGCTGTCTTCGATCGTGTTCTCGTCGATCGAGTTCCCGTTCGTTCGGACCGAGATCCCGTGGTTGACCGAGCTCGTGATCGTGTTGCTGTCGACGGTGTTGCCGGCGGGATGCTGGTTCTGGTTGTCCACGATCAGGATCGAAGCCTGTGGCCCTGATTCCCCGGCCTTGTTGCCGTTCTCGTCAAGGGAGTTGTCCTCGATCAGGTTTCCGTAGCCGCTGTTGACGCGGATGCCGACCACGTTGTGGGAGATGTCGTTGTCCGAAGCCGTCGACCCGCTCGCCGGGAAGGCGGCATTCTCGTTGCGGCCGCTGCTGAAGTCGATCCCCTGCGAGCCGCCGCTGATCTTGTTGTTCGAGATCGTCGCGTTTTGCGGCACATCGTGCTCATCGCTGTTCTCCTGGTCGCCGCCCAGGCTGACGACCGGTCTCGAGCACCCGTTGCAGTGAAGGAGCTCGTCATCCCACCTCCCGGGGCCCATCAGGTCGAAGCCGTCGACGACCGTATTGGCGCCGTCCACGTCGAGCTCGTCGAGCTGCACGTGGGTGGTGTTGCTCCCGGCTCCGAGCAGGCGGTCGCCGTCCTGCGCCAGGTCGAGGGAGTACTCGCGCTCGTCGTAGCTTCCGGCAGCCACGTGGACGGTCGAGCCGGCGTTCTCCGAGGTCAGGGCGACAAGCGCTTGGTGGATCGATCCGAAGGCGTCGTCGCCGATCGTGAGCTGCTGGCCGCCGGGACCGGTCACGTGCGTCCCGGGCTCCAGGTCCGCCCACTGCGCGTCGACGTAGAGGTCCCGCGCACAGTCGTTGACGGTCGTCGATGCGGAAGCCTGGCCGGAGTCCTGGTCGCTCTCGAACGCCGCGGTGTTGTCGTACTCCCCGCACGAGGCCGAGGTGGTCACGCTGACGACGTGGGCGGTCGTTGCCTGGCCGCCCGGAAGCGACGAGTGCTCCGCGTCGAGGTCGAGGCTCTGTACACCCTGCTGGTTGGTCAGGACACTCCAGCCCGGACTGCTGTGGTCCGCGTCGAGCGTCCAGTTGATGCCGGGGCCGCCCGGCAGTACGTCACTCACGTTGAGGCCGGTCTGGGGGTCGGACGTGTGGTTCGTGATCGTGACGGTGAAGCCGATTGGCTTCCCGGCATTGGCCGAGTCCTGGTCGGCGGTCTTGTCGATCGTGATGGCTGCCTGGACGGGCACCTCCTGAGTGGTCCAGTCCACGGCGCCGCCCGAGACGGCGAGCTCCAGCGTGACGGGATACGTCCCCGGAGACTCAAACGCGTGGGTGGGTGACCGGTCGTCCGTGGTGGTCCCGTCGCCGAGGTCCCACCAGTTGCTCGACGAGCAGTCGCACCCGGTCGTCGAGTGGTTGGTGAAGGTCACGTTCTCGTTGTCGAACGGGTTGGGGGGATCGAAGGTGAACGAGGCATTCGGCTGGTGGCACTTGGGGCACGAGCTCGAAGGCGCCGATGTCGGGCAGCTCGCCCTGCCCCGCGATGCCGCGCTGGTCGGTCCGTCGGAAGTGGTTGGCGTCGCCCGCGTCGATCGCCGGGCTCCCCGCTGCGAGGGGCACCGTCTGCGTCGGCCCCGGTGGGTCCGGCGTGCTGGCGCTGACGTACGTGAAGTGGCCGAGCGGGCCGAGGCCCGGAGAGCCGGTGAGGATGTCACCGGCGTCGGCGTTGTACGGACAGGCGTTCGTGCCGTAGAGGTTGTGCCCGAGGTAATTCGCGCCGGCGAAGTTGTCGCCCTCGCAGTCCGCCTCCTCCGGGATGGCCGATCCTGCCGCCGTCGTTCTGGGCCACGATCGTGTTCACGATCGAGATCGACCCGCCGCTGCCCGGCGCGTTGAAGGAGCCGTTCTGGATGCCGCCCGAGAGCTGGCTCACCGAGTTGTTCAGGGCGATCGTGACGTTCTGGAGCGTCGACTGGCCCCCGACCTGGTAGAGCCCGCTCCCGACGTTCTGCGCGAAGGTGCTCGCGATCGCCGTCAGCGTCCCGCCGACGTTGGCGATACCGCCCCCGCCGCCGCGCCCGTCGTTTCCGTTGAGCGTCGACCCGTTCACGCTCAGCGTGCCCAGGTTGTAGATCCCGCTTCCGCCGCCGTTCGGGGACTCGTTCCCGCTGAGGGTCGAGTTGTTCACCGTCGCGGTCGCACCACTCGCGTTCTCGATTCCGCCTCCCCGGCAATTCGAGATGTTGTCGCCGACAGCAGCGTTGTCGAGGACGAGCGTGCCCCTGTTCAGAACTCCGCCACCGCCGGTGCCGGACGGGCTCTCGCAGGCGAAGCCGCCCGACACGCTCACGTCGTTGAGCGTCAAGTTGCCGCTCGGGAGGACTTCGAAGACCCGGCTGCAGAGGCCGTAGATGAAAGCGCCGTTGCCGTTGATCGTGATGTTGCTGGAGACGTCCAGGTCGCCCGTCGCGGCGGTGTCGTCGAGATCGCTCCCGTCGCAGACCGGGTTGCCGTTTGCGTCCCTGTCCTGGATCACGACCGCGTAGCTCTCGCCCGGCTGCAGGTCGATCGTCCCGCCGCCGACCGTGGGACTGTTCAGCTGGATCACGCAGTCGCGCAGCGATACCAAGTTGCCATCGCCGTCGTTCGTGGTCGTCGGGTCACACGTGGCCGAGGCCGGCGCAGTGGTCGAGCGCGCCTGCGTCCCGCCGGCGAGAACCAGCACGAGCAAACCGCTGAGCGCGAGCGCCAACGCCAGGCGCACGCCGCGAGAAGACCCCATCCGTGGTGTGTTTATCACGCGAGACATCAGCGTTCAACGGACGGCGGCCCCGCAGGCCGCAGGCTGCGGGGCCGCCGTGCCATCTCTCTCTACGGGCCCTTTCCGACGGTCAGGTTGACCTTGCCGCCGTACTTCAGCTTCTTGCGGGCCTTCGGGCTCTGCTTGATGACCTTGCCCTTCTTGTTTGCGGCCGAGCTCGCCTTCTTGACCTTGCCGGCCCGGCAGTGGGCCTTGACGAGCTTCTTCTTCGCCTTCTTGAGCGTCAGGCCGACGACCTTCGGGACGATGCAGATCTGGAAGGTCGCTGTCGCGTGGTGGTCGGCGGTCATCGCCAGCACGCACGGCTTCTTGCCGTGGCAGTCGCCGCTCCAGCCCGTGAAACCACCCTTGCCGGTTCCCTTCGCGGTGAGCGTGACCGAGGTGGCGAGATCGAAGAGGGCGGCGCAGGTCGCCGGACAGCTGATGCCCACCGGAGCGCTGGTCACCTTCCCGGTGCCCTTGCCCGCCCTGGTGACGGTCAGCGTGTGCTGCAGGATGAAGGTCGCAGTGACCGTGGTGTCGCCCGCCGGAGACACGGTGCAGGTGCCGGTGCCGGTGCAGCCCCCGCCCGACCAGCCCGCGAAACGCGAGCCGGCGGCCGCCGCCGCCGTCAGCGTCACCGGGGCGCTGTCGTTGAAGCGGCCGGCGCAGGTGGCGCCGCAGGCGATCCCGGCCGGGCTCGACGAGACGGTGCCGGCTCCGGAACCCGCCTTGGCCACAGTGAGCTTCGGACGAGCTTCCAGCTGGACCGAGTCGATCCGCCAGCCCAGCGACCCGTTGCTGCTGTCGCTCCCCATCCGCCAGCGGAACTGCACGCTGTGTCCGAGCACCGCAGCCGGAAGGTTCACCGTCGTCGTGATGAACGCATTGTTCGTGGTCCCCGTCCAGGCCATGCGACCGCCGATCGGATTGCTGAAGGACGTGCTGATCGCGTGGTTGTACCCGCCGGAGGCGAAGGTTCCGCCCGCGGCGAGGATGTCCTGGAACGCCCCGCCGTCGACGCTGATCTCGAGAACGCCGCCGTCGAAGTTGGTCTCAAACGCGTAGTTGCTGCGGAAGCTCAGCTGAACCGGGCCGCTCGTGTGGAGCGGGATCATCGGCGAGTCGAGTCGCTTGTCGCTGATCGTGCCCGGGTCGTCGACGAACGCGGCGTTCGGCGGGCTGTCGGCGGTGGGCCCCGGAGTGCCGCTGTTGGACGTCACCCAGAATGGAGCCGGGCCCGAGGCGTTTGCCGCAGTCCAGCAGTTCGGCAGGGCGGGGACGACCACGCCGTCGAAGTTCTCGCTGATCCGACTCACGCCGGCCGTCGGGCACTGCGACCGGTACACGTGGTCGGACAGGAACGTAAAGGTCGCACCCTGAATGCCGCCGGTCGACCAGATCTCGCCGCCGGCCCGTCCGGTGCTGAAGAAGCCGGCCTCGTTCCCCTGCCGCGCGGACGGCAGGTCGTTCGGCGAGGTAGTCCACAATCCACCGGGCCACGAGCTCGTGCTGAGCTCGTTCACCGTCGCCACGGAGTCGAAGAAGCCGGTGCCGCCGTTCGCATCGCCGCCGATGGCGTACAGCTTCGTTCCCGACATCGCGAGCGCGAAGTCGGCGCGCTGCGGCGTGAACGTCGGGCCGCTGGTCCAGGTCCCGTTCGACATGTCGAGTCGCATCGTGGCGCTCACGTTGGCCGTGGCGGACGCGGCGAAGCCACCGACGACGTAGAGGTACTTGCCGTCCTGGTGGTACCCGGCGAGGTAGAACGGAGTCGGCGCCGCAGTGCCGTTGGTCCACGTGTTGCTCGCGATGTTGTAGATCGAGGTGACCGAGCTGGGGCCGGCGGCGCCGCCGCCCACGACATAGACCTTGCCGTTGTAGGCGCCGGCAGCAGAGCCGTAGCCGTCCGTCACGGGCCGGGCCGCGCCGGAGCTCCAGGTATTCGACGCGATGTCGTAGATCCGAAGCGCGTTGCCGGAGAGGCCCTCGGCCACGTAGATCTTGCCGTTGTCGTACGCGGCCGACGGCGCCTCTCCAACCGAGACCGGAACCGCCGCTCGCGGCGTCCACGCGTTTGTCGAGGCGTTGTACCGGTTCATCGTCTTCACGACGGTCCCGTTATCGACGCCGCCGATGACGTACATGTCCGAGCCGACCTGGACAAACGCGTAGCGCACGATCGTCGAGGGATAGACATGGCCCGCCACCCAGCTCGTCGGATTGAGCGGCGTCGGCAGGGCAGCTTTCGTCGAATGAACGCCGACGAGCGACGCGGGCGGTGCCGTGCTACCAGCGCTTGCGGCGACGCCCGCGGCCGCGGTCAGACCACACAAGACGACAAGAGCAGTCGCCCAAAGAAGCTTCGTCCTCATGCTCTCCCCACACCTCCCGCCAGCCGTTGGCAGATTCCCTGACTGTTCTTTACTCGGAAAGCGCCCGAAGTGCAAGAACGGTCACGAAGTCGCCGCGCGGCCGATGAGGACGCAAGCGTTGTGGCCGCCCAGGCCCATCGCATTCGAGAGCGCGACCTCGACCTCGGCTTCGCGCGCCTCGTTCGGGACGTAGTCGAGGTCGCAGGCCGGATCGGGCTCGCGGTAGTTGATCGTCGGCGGCAGCACGCCGTCCCGCACGGCGAGGACGCACATCATCGCCTCGATCGCGCCGGCCGCCCCGAAGCAGTGGCCCATCACGGACTTCGTGGAAGAGACGGCCAGCTCGTAGGCGTGGTCGCCGAAGACGTCCACAATCGCCTTCGTCTCGGCGGCGTCGCCGAGCGGGGTCGAGGTGCCGTGCGCGTTGATGTAGCCCACCTGTTCCGGGTTCACGCCCGCGCGCGCGAGGGCCGAGCGCATCATCTCGGCGACGCCGATCGCCTCGGGCTCGGGCGCGGCCATGTGGTAGGCGTCGTTGGAGGCGCCGTAGCCGAGCACCTCGGCGTAGACCTTCGCGCCGCGGGCGCGGGCCGAGTCGAGCTCCTCGAGCACGAGCACGCAGGCGCCCTCGCCCATCACGAAGCCGGCGCGCGTAGCGTCGAAGGGACGGGAGGCCCGGGGCGGCTCCTCCTCCTCGGCCGCGAGCCCGCGCATGGCCGTGAAGCCGGCGAGGATCAGCGGGTGGATGCAGGCCTCGGTGCCGCCGGCGAGGATCGCGTCGGCGTCGCCGCGGCGGATGATCTCGGCGCCCTCCCCGACCGCGTGCGAGCCCGTCGCGCAGGCCGAGACCGGCGCGTAGTTCGGGCCGCCGAACCCGAGCGAGATCGCGAGCTGGCCGCTGGCCGAGTCGACGAGCACGTTCGGGATGAAGTACGGCGAGACGCGGTCCGGGCCGCGCTCCCGGAAGGTCTCGGCCTGCTCCATGATCCCGATGAAGCCGCCGATCGCCGAGCCGAAGACGATCCCGACGCGGTGCGGGTCGAAGCCGTTGAGGTCAGCATCGGCGACCGCCTCCTTGGCCGCTTGGAGCGAGAGCAGGACGTTGCGGTCGAGCCGGCGCACCTCCTTCGGCGAGGCGAGTCCCGTGGGATCGAAATCCTTGACCTCGGCCGCGATTCGCACCGGGAGGCCCTCCGCGTCGAAGGCGCGGATCCAGTCGATCCCGCTCTCGCCGGCGACCGCGGCGCGCCAGGTTTCCGGCGCGGTGTTCCCGACCGGCGTGATCGCTCCCAGCCCTGTGACGGCGACCCGTCGCACGCGTGGGAGCTTATGTTTCCGCGGTGCCGCCGAAGAAGCTTCCCTTCCCGCCGATGGAGGCGGAGCTCGTCGAGGACCTGCCACCGGCGGAGGGCTGGCAGTACGAGCCGAAGTGGGACGGCTTCCGGGGCGTGCTCGAGAACCTCGGCGGCGGGCTGCGGCTCTGGTCGCGGAACGGGCGGCCGCTGCTGCGCTATTTCCCCGAGCTGAAGGAGGTCGGGGCGCTGCTGCCGCCGGAATCGGCGCTGGACGGCGAGATCATCATCGCGCAGAAGGGCAAGCTGGAGTTCGACGCGCTCCAGCTGCGGCTGCACCCGGCCGAGAGCCGGATCCGGCGGCTGGCGGCGGAGATTCCGGCCGAATACGTCGCCTTCGACCTGCTCGTCTGGAAGGGCGCGCCGGTCTGGAAGGAGCCGCTGGAGAAGCGGCGGCGTGAGCTCGAGCGGAAGGCGAAGAAGTTCCTGCTCTCGCCGGTCTCGCGCGACCGCAAGCAGGCCGAGCGTTGGCTGGCGCGGCTCGAGCAGGCCGGGCTGGACGGCGTGATGGCCAAGCGGCTCGGATCGCCGTATCGGCCGGGCTCGCGCGAGGCCGTCGTCAAGGTGAAGCCCTACCGGACCGCGGACTGCGTGATCGTCGGCTTCCGCTGGAGCGACAAGGCGGACGGGCGGATCTCGACGCTTCTGCTGGGCCTGTACGGGGATGACGGCGAGCTCGACTTCGTCGGGCACTGCTCCGGGTTTCCGGCGCCGGTGCGGCGGGAGCTCGAGGAGAAGCTTCCGAAGATGGTGTCGAAAGGGAAGCTCAGCGACAAGCGGGTCCCCGGCGGGCAGAGCCGCTGGTCGGCCGGCCGCGAGCTCGACTGGAACCCGGTTCGGCCCAAGCTCGTGGTCGAGGTGCGCTACGACAAGCTGGAGCGCAACCGCTTCCGGCACGGCACGAAGTTCATCCGCTTCCGGCCCGACAAGGACCCGGCCGATTGCACTTGGCGCGAGGTCAGGCCCCCGCGCCGCGCGAGCGACCTGACCGTCCCGAAGCTCCTCGCGTCCTAACCGGGGTCAGACCCCGGTTCTCCGCTCCCGACTGACCCCGCTCCAGTCGAATGCTTTCGGGCAGGGGTCTGACCCCGGGCGGAACCGGGGTCTGACCCCGGTGGCCAGCGTCGAGCTCTGCTGCGGCGGATCTCGACCACCTTCGGGTCGCCGGGCGCGATGCCGAGCTGCTCGAAGCGCGGGAGCAGGCTCGACTTGCGCCGCCACATCCCGGCGGTCGGGTCGCCGACCTTCGCAATCCGCCGGCGCATCGTCTTGACGGTGAAGCGGGCCGGGTTCGACCGTGCGACCTCCGACCACAGCAGCGGAGCCGAGACCCGCGCGTCCGGTGTCGGGCGCACCGAGTAGGCGCAGGCGATCGTCCGGTCGCGCGCGTTCTGGCCGAAGTCGACGAAGACGCCCCGCCGGTCGGCGACGCGCCAGGTTGTCGTCGCCACGTCCTGGTCGCCCACGCGCCGCTCGACCTCCTCCGCGAGCGCCTTTGCGAACCGCCGCACCTCGGGGAACGCGAGCTCCGGCCTGATCGGCGCGAGGATGTGCAGGCCGGTCGCGCCCGACGTCTTCGGGAACGACGCGAGCCCGAGCTCGTCCATCACCTCCTTCACGACGAGCGCGATCTCGCGGACGAACTCCCACGGGTTGCCCTCGCTCGGGTCGAGGTCGATCAGCAGGTAGTCCGGCCGCTCGATGTCGTCGACGCGCGAGCCCCACGTGTGCAGCTCGATGCAGCCGAGGTTCACAACCCAGGCGAGCGCGGCCGCGTTGTCGACGACCGCGAACACCGTCGAGTGCCCGGAAGGAAACTGGACAAACTGCTCGCCGACAAAGTCGGGGTGCGGCGGCACGCGCTTCTGGTGGAAGAAGTCGCCCTCGACCCCGTTCGGATAGCGCTTCATGTGGAACAGCCGCTGCCGGATGTGATGCAGCGCGCACGGCGCGACGTCGAGGTAGTAGGCGACCAGGTCGCCCTTCGTCAGCCCGGCCTCCGGGAAGAAGACCTTGTCCGGGTTCGAGACCGCGACTTCGTATCGCCCGATCCTCACGGCCCAAGTATGGGCCCGGTCGCCCGGGCCCACGTCAGACGGAGAGGGCGGGATTTGAACCCGCGATGGACCTTTCAGCCCATACGCGATTTCCAGTCGCGCTCCTTAGGCCACTCGGACACCTCTCCAAGCGGCGTCAAGGGTATCGCGACCCCGCTTGACTGGAACGAGACGAAAGAGTAGAAGCTCCCCGGGGGTCTGGAGACCAGGGAGGGGAGAGATCATGAGGAAGCTGGTTGTCGTCCTCGCGGCGATGCTCGCGATGCTCACGGCGACGTCCGCCGCCCAAGGGACGCTGGCGGAATCTTCGGGCGTAGCCTCACCTACGACGCTCACAGTCGGAAAGCAGAGCGCAAGCTGTCCGAGTCCGGGATACCTGCGAATCCGCGATGCGATTCGCGACGCGCAGGACGGCGACACGATCGCGATCTGTCCGGGAACGTACGCCGAGGGACCCGGCACGCCCGGCACCTCGGTCCTGACGATCAACAAGAACTTGACCTTGCGCGGCGCGGGCGCCGACCAGGTGACAATCGAGCCACGGCACGTCGACGAGAACCGGATCGCCGCCGACGACCCTGACCTCCGCGACGGCAGGGGCGTGATCATCGCGGTGATCGGCAACAAGACCGACCCCACCACCGTCGACATCTCTGGTGTGACGGTCGACGCGAACGGCGTCGATGCGACCGCCGGCATCCTCTACATCGACGGCCAGGGCTCGATCACGCGGTCGCACGTCACCGGCCTCGCCGTCGACGAGGGCAAGAACGGCTACCAGGTTCCAGGCGGGTTCCGTAACAACAACTACGGGGTCGGCATCGCGATGGTGACGCGCGTCACGCCGCCGAAGAACAAGCCGAAGACGCAACCCGACCCGCACCCTGACGATCGACTCCACGCGGATCGACCACTACAACGCGGTCGGCGTGCTCGTCGACGGCTCGACGGGCTATTACCTGCCGACGCAGACGGCGCCGCTCGTCGCGTCCGGGATCGACAACCGCGCAGTGATCGTCAACTCGCAGATCACCGGCCGCAACTCGTGCCAGGCCTATAACGACTTCACGGCGGGCGGTCAGACCGATCCCGACCTCGGCCGGCTGATCGTCGGCGACTGCCAGCCTTCGGGCAGCGGCGCGACGGGCGTCCGCCCGCCGCTCCCGCTCTACGTCGGGCCGACGTTCGGCCAGGACGGCGTGCGGGTGACCGCAGGCGCCTCGGTGCAGATCTCCGGTAGCACGATCTCCTCGAACTTCGTGCACGGAACGGGTGCGCCGATCGGCAGCATCTTCGCGCCGACGCCGAACAACAACCCGTTCCCGACGGGCAACCACGCCGAGAACAACCAGAACCTGCGGCTCGGCGGGGGCGTCCGCCTGGTCGGCGCAGCGGCCTCGTCCATGACGCAGGACAACATCACCGACAACGCGTTCGGCGTCCTCAACACGACCCTCGACGGGCTCAACAACAACACGACGGCGCCGGCCACGGCGACCGACAACTGGTGGGGGCTGCGCACCGGCACGGTGACGGTGCCCACACCCTGGACCTGCCGTCTGGCCGAACACGACCGGCCCGTCGGCGACGACGTTCAACCCGCCGATCCCGGAGAACCCGGTCAACGGCTCCCCCGTCGCCGACGCGAGCTGCCCGGCCGGCGTCTCGGACTCCGACTCGGTGACCTTCTGCCCGTACCGCTCCAGCGTCCAGTCGGACACGCTCGGCGGCGAGTACCCGATCCCGGCGGCGCCGATCGCGACCACGGACCCGCCGAACTGCTCGAGCGGGCCGGTCGGGTACGACCCGAACATCCCGAGCTACGACTCCTTCTTCGGGACGACGCTCGGCAGCGGCACGACGGGTGACGGCCTCTCCGGCGCGACCCCGTCGGCGAAGAAGACCGCGCAGCTGACGGCCTACATGCAGGCGGTCAAGGACGCCGTGAGCGCGAACCCGGGAACGACCGGCCAGCGCGTGGCGGTCAAGCTCTACCAGTCGGGCACGAGCGTTCTCGGCGTGCCGTTCTGGGTGATGGTCGTCGGGACACCCGACAACATCGCGAACCTCGATGCCGGCCGCAACGACGCCGGGTTCTGGCGCGGGGTGATCGACGGCTCGACGTCGCCGCAGGCCGCGCTCGCCGCGGTCAACACGCGGCCCGGCTTCGGCTGGATCACCGGAGCCCCGCACGGCAACGAGCCGGCGGGCGGCGAGGGCTCGACGAAGGAGCTCTACGAGCTGGTCGCGCGGACGGACTGCGCCAACGCCCAGCGGCTGAACGCGCTCGACACGTTCATCCAGCCGGTGACGGCGCCGGACGACCGCGACCACAACGTCCGCACGACGGCGTGGAGCTTCGACCCGAACCGCGACCGCGGCACGGTGCAGATGCCCGAGAACCGGGCGCTGCTCGCCTCGACCGCAACGTACCCGGGGCTCTTCTTCATCGACGCCCACCAGCAGTCCTCGGGCTACTTCTTCCCGCCCAACGAGGACGCGGCGCTGAACGAGATCTCGCACTTCGCACTCGACCTGATCGACGACATCATCGGGCCGGGCGTCCAACGGCAGTTCAACGACCAGAGCAGCCAGTACCGCAACTACAACACCTACGACCTCTTCGTCCCCGAGTACGGCGACACCGTCCCTTCGTTGGTCATGGGCGGCGCCGGCATGACGTACGAGAAGGGGACAAACGAGAGCTACGGCAAGCAGGTCTACGACCACTACCTCGCCATGGATGCCACGGTGAACGAAGTGGCGGCGCACAAGGCCGACCTGATGACGAAGTGGGTACAGCAGTGGCCCGAGGCCGTCGACCAGGGCCAGAACTGCAAGATCCAGGGCAACTCGCAGGTCAGCCCGACGGTGATCGACGTTCTCGACGGCGTCGGGTCGACGATGGACCAGGACCCGAACACCAAGGTCTGCGGGTACTTCTACCTCCCGAACGGACACTCGGGCGACGTGGCCGCGACGATGAAGGAGCTCCAGCTCGTCAACGTCCACGTCTACAAGCTGAACCAGCCCGTGACTTTGCCGGGAGTGCACCGGTTCGGGAACTTCAACTCGAACGCGCCCGGCCTGCCACCGCCGGCCGGGCCGCCGCCGCCGTTCGCGGATCCGTCGCCGGCGCTGACCGAGCCGATGACGCTGCCGGCAGGGACGCTCTACATCCCGCTGGACCAGGGCAACAAGCACTGGATCCAGTCCGTACTCGGCGAGAACCCGTACCTGCCGTTCCCGTACTTCTACGACGAGGTGACGTGGTCGTACTCGCTGCTGCGGGGCTTCAGCGGCGACGGGTTCCTCACCCAGCAGCTGCCCGCGGGGACGTCGATGAGCCTCGTGGCCGATCCGAACGCGACGACGCCGGCTCCCGCGGGATCGCCGGTGTACGCGTTCAACACCGACTCGATGGCCGGCCTCGCGATGGCGAACCAGCTCCTGGGCCAGGGAGCCGCCGTTTCCCGCGGCGCCGCTGCGTTCGACTCGGGCGGCGTGCACTTCACGACCGGCGCGGCGCTCGTCGACGGCACTTCGATCCCGCTCGCCACGCTGAACGCGGACTCCTCGCAGTGGGGCACGCCGGTCTACGGGCTGGCCGCCTACCCGGTGAGCCGCTACGCGCTGCTCCTGCCCAAGATCGGGATCTACACCGGCGGCACGACCGCGCCGACGAACCCGACCTTCCACGGGACCGGCGACGGCCAGTGCGGCTCGACGAGCTACTGCGAGGCGATGTACGACCTCAGCGTGAAGGAGAAGATCCCGGTCTCCCAGATCGGGCAGATCACCTCCACCGACCTTGCCAACGGCGTGCTGGTCAGCGCGGGCTACACGGCGTTCGTGAACCCGGGCTCGACGATCGCGGCAGGCGCCGGGGCGACGGCGCTGCAGGCCTTCGTCAACGGCGGCGGCATCTACATCGGCTCCGTTGCGGGCGGCACCACCAGCGCCCGCAACGCCGGGATCACGCTGCTCAACACTGCGTCCATCAGCGGGCTCAGCACGCCCGGGTCCACGTTCGACGGGATCTATTCGACGTCCACCCCGGCCGGCTGGGGCTTCGATACCGGCGGCTGGATCTACCGCTCGGCGAGCGGCGACCCGACGTTCAACCCGGCCACCATGGTCGGCAACGGGACGACGATCCCGGCTCCGTCCGCCGTCGCGACCTACGGTCCAGTCCGGCGACTGCGGCGGCCCGATCTTCGACCCCTCGTCGACGCAGCACGGCTACAGCAACTGCTACGGCTACGAGGTCAACGCCAACTCGACCCTCCCGGCCGCCAACACGAGCCTGCCGCTCCCCGGCCGGCCGGCGGTGGTCGACCAGCCGTTCGGCGCGGGCCACGCGATCCTGATCGGGTTCGACCCGTGGTACCGAGCGTGGACGCTCGAGGAGGAGCGGCTCGTCCTCAACGGCGTGCTCTACCCGGCCGGCTCGGCGATCCCCCCGTCCTGAGTCACCGTCCGGTGCGTGAGGGCGCCTCGCTCGTCGCGAGGCGCCCTCAGCGCCTTGTTACATCGTCTGCCTGTGAGCGACGTCGTACTTCGACACCGACGTCCGCTGACCCGGCGTGTCGCCCGTAGGCATCGAGCTCAGGATCTCGTCGCCCCGCCGGTAGGCGTCCTCGTCGTCGAAGAAGACGACCACGAGCGACTTCTCCGAGCCCGGGTCGTGCAGGACGAGCAGCTCCTTGGCGTCCAGCCCTTCGGGCGGCTGGCCGCCCTCCATCTCCTGCTTCATCTCGTTCATCCGGTCGGAGCTGACCCCGTCAAAGGTCACTACCCGTGCGAGCATTCGAGCCCTCCCTGGTCGATTGCCGCAACCCTAACCGGGAGGCGCGCAAAGGAGTCGAGCTAGTTCCCTCGGTGGATGAGGGTCGCGTTCCAGTCCGGCCACACCGCCGCGCCGGTCAGTAAGACCGCGATCCGCTCACCCGGCACCGAGTGGCGCTGGAGGGCCGCGACGCCGGCGGCGCCCGAAGGCTCGACCAGGACCCCAAGGGTGTCGGCGATCAGCGCCATCCCGGCGCGGATGTCTTCGTCGTCGACGAGCACCACGTCGTCGACAAGCGCGCGCACCCGCTCAAAGCTGGCGGCGATCGGCTCACTGATAGCCAATCCGCCCGCGATCGTCGTCGGCGGGTCGCTGCGGATGGGACGGCCTGCGTCGATGCTCAGCTTCATCGCGGGCGCGCCGGTCGCGCACACGCCGACTACATGCGTGTTCGGCGATTGCGCTTTCAGCCAGCGCGCGATGCCGCTGATCAGCGCGCCGTCGCCGACCTGGACGACGACCGTGTCGAGCGTCCCGGTGCGCAGAAGCTCGATACCGATCGTGCCGTGCCCTTCGGCGATCGCCGCAGGCTCGCCGTCGGAGACGAGCAGGCATCCAGGCTCCCTGTCGGCGAGATCCCGCGCGGCGGCGTGGACGACGTCGGGCCCGCCGTCAACGGCCGTCACGTTCGCCCCGAGCGCACGCATGCGCCTGAGCTTGCCGGCGGAGGCCGACGCGCCGGCGAAGATGTCGACGCGGTGGCCGTGGCGGCGGCCGGCATAGGCGAGCCCGATGCCCCAGTTCCCCGCTGTCGCGGTGACCAGGCGCTCGTCGCGACGCTCGAGCCCACCGACGAAGTAGTCGGCGCCGCGGCCCTTGAAGCTTCCGAGCGGGCTGACGTTCTCCAGCTTGACGACGGTCTCGCGCCCGAGTGCCTCGGAGAGCATCGGATCGGAGAACTGTGGCGTGTTCAGTAGCGGTAGGTCGATCACCGTCGCCGCTTCCTCGATTCGCTCGAGCGACAAGTCCATGGTGAGAAGCTCTAACAAAAGCGGGCTCCGAGTGGGAACCCGCTTCGTTGAGCGGAGGGGGAGGGATTTGAACCCTCGCGGGACGAAACCGCCCCGAACGGTTTTCGAGACCGCCGCATTCGACCGCTCTGCCACCCCTCCGTAGCCGACAGGTTACCTCGACTCGTTCTCCGTTCCGGCTCGTCGCTGGGTCGGCGTGGGCCCCGAGGACAGTGCTGGCGTGCACGGACTCGCGGCCGGAGCCGGGCCGGCGTCGAGAGCGGCCCCGGAGGGCGGCTCCGCCGCCCGCAGTGGGCCGCGGCCGGGACGGAGAAGGAGGGATTCGAACCCTCGAGGCAGGGATTCTCCCCACCTAACGCCTTAGCAGGGCGCCGCCTTCAGCCACTCGGCCACTTCTCCAGGAGGGAACAGGATAGCCCACCGCTCCGGAAGCGCTCGGACCGGATCCCCCTTCGGGGGCATGGCGCCAAGCGCGGTTTCGGACATGCTGAAGGCGCCGGCTCTCCCCTCACAGATCCCGGCATTTGACGGCTCGCCTCGGTATCCGGGGCGAGCCGCTTCCTGTTCAGGACACGGTGATCTTCTGCTGCATCCCCTGCTGGCGGTGGCCGGGGATCGAGCAGTAGAGCACGTAGCTACCGGTCTTGAGCTCGGCCGTGACCGAGCCGTTTGCGTTGGGCTGGATGTCCTGCGTCGACTCGGTGGAGCCGCCGCCCTGCACGTTCAGGTTGTGGACGATCCTGCCCTTGTTGTAGACCACGAACGTGTAAGTGCCGGGCGAGAAGGTCGTCGTCGGCAGCTCGATCTTGTACTCGACCTCGGTCACGGAGACCTTCTTGCCCTCGGTCGTCGCGCTCTTCGACTCCTTGCCGAAGATGAGCACCGCCGACATCATCGCCACGAAGAGGAGCACCGAGACGCCGACGAAGGCCGGTAGCCCGCGCCGGCCCGGGAACTGCGGCCGGAAACGGGGCACGACCATCGAGACGGTCAGCGAGAAGGCGACGAAGACGAGAGCCACGAGGGCGAGCCCGAGCTTGTGGCTCGACGAGAGCGCGAAGAGCAGCATGACGAGGGGAATCTAACCGGCGGCGGTGCGGGGCGTCGCCAGCGAACGCCTGTTTGAGGGATGGCACCCAGGGGAGTTTTCGCCGACGGTTTCCTTGCGTATCCACTGCGGAACGAAAGGCGGCCATGTCTGCGGACATTCTTAGGCGCAAGCTCCGGAACTTCCCGCTTGGGAGCCTGGGCGAGCGCATTGCAACGGCGAGCTGAGCTCGCCAACCAGGATGGGCCCTTGCCGGAGAAGTCCTGATCCAATAGCGTTTGCCGCTCTCAGCAGGGAAGGAGCGGCTCAGTGGACGACAATCAAGAGGGCAACGAGATCGCTCCCGAGCCGGCCGGGTACGGCGCTGTCGGCGAGCATGTGGCCGGGATCCTCGAGGCCGCCGAGCAGGCCGGCGAGAAGATTCGCCAGGAGGCGCGCCACGAGGCTGCCGAGCTCGAGCGGCTGGCAGCCCTCGAGGCCGAGCGCCTGAAGAAGACGCTGACCGAGGACGCGCGGAACCTGCGCAGCGAGGCCGAGGAGTATGCGCGCGACATGCGGCTCGCTGTCGAGGCGTATGCGACGCAGCACCGGCGACAGGCCGAGGAAGAGGCACGGACCATCGTTGCCGACGCGGAGCGCGACTCGACGACCATGCGCGAGGCTGCCGAGGAGATGATCCGAGAGGTCGAGGGCAACGTGCGCCGGCGCCAGGAGCAGCTCCGGGCGGAGGTGCGCATGCTCGAGCAGCGCAAACGTGACTCGATCGAGCGGCTACAGGAGATCGCCGCGCTCGTCCAGGACGTCCTTCCCTCGCGCCCGGACGACTCGCTCGTCGGCGACCTCAAGCCCGAGCGCCAGGCTCAGCGCCAGATCAGCACGTGAGCAGCGCGGCCCGCCGCTCCACGTTCGCGACGTAGCGCAGCGTGGAGAGCGAGGGCGCCGCGCCGGCCAGCTCGACCGCCGTCGGCCCGGCGTTGTAGGCGGCGAGCGCGAGGTCGACGCTGCCGAAGCGGGCCAGCAGCTGCTGCAGGTAGCGCGCCCCGGCCAGGACGTTCAGGGCCGGGTCGTCGCTGTCGAGGCGCAGCTCGCGCGCGGTCGCGGGCATGAGCTGCAGCAGGCCCCGGGCCCCGGCCTCCGAGCGTGCGGCCGGGTCCATCCGCGACTCCTGGTAGGCGGTCGCAACGAGCAGCGAGGCCGGGACGCCGGTCCTGGCCGACGCCTGCGCGAAGGCGGTGCGGAAGCGCCCCGGGACCGGGCAGCCCGCGCCGAGTGCCGGCCGCTTGGGTGTCGCGCTTGGCTTGGCGTTCGAGCTCTCGAGCCCGATCGACTCGACGACGACCGCGAGCAGGACAAGCGCGAGCAGCGCGGCGCGGACGCTCCGACGGCCGAGCACGTTCCTCCTGCGCGGCTGCTTCCGGCGCACGGCCGCCAGGCGGCGCGAGCGCTTGAACAGGAGATCGAGCTCGGAGAGGTTGCTCCAGGACGGCTTGGCGGCCACGGGCGCAGGATCCTACCCGGGTGGGACCGGCGCAAACGGCGTCCTCGCTGGACGAGCGCTGGGCGCTGCTGTACGTTCACTGCGAGGCTGGCCTCAACGAAGGGGAGAGAGATGAAGAAAGCTCGATTTGCCGTGCTGCTCACGGCTCTCGCAGGCGTCGGGTTGTTCTTGGCCGCAGGTGTGCGGGCCGAGCCGCCCGGAGGCGACGGCCCGGAGAAGGTGCCGTTCGTCCGTTCGGTGGCTCCCGGCGCGAAGCACAACTGGGCGTTCGAATGCACCGCGTTCTCGGGCGGCCTGAACACCAACCTGGATTGCGACGACCCGTTCCCGAACAACGAGCCGAACATCGTCGTCGACAGGTCGCACCCGCTGCACATGATCTCCAGCTCGAACGACTACGGCTCGTGCTGCGACCAGTACTACACCTCGTTCAACGGCGGGGCGAGTTGGTCGACGGGGAACATGTCGATCGAGGATCCGAGCCGGACCGGCAGCGACCCGGTCACGGCGATCGACGTCAAGCACCACGTCGCCCTGCATTCGTCGCTGAACTACAACTTCAAGGACGACGGGGAGGCGTGCGACGGCGACGTGGTGGTCTCGCCCTCGCCAGACGGAGGCCTGACGTGGAAGAAGCCGGTCGTCGTCGGCTTCGGGAAGGGCTGCGACCTCGACCCGGAGCAGATCTTCAACGACAAGGAGTGGATCGCCACCGACAACAACCCCCACTCCCGCTACTACGGCCGCACCTACGTCACCTGGACGGCGTTCCTGTCGCACAGCGGCGAGTTCGTGGAGTCGCCGATCATGGAGACGCACAGCGACGACGGCGGCAAGCACTGGTCCCACCCGCAGGAGATCTCGGGCTCGAGCCGCGACCTCTGCACCTACCAGACCGCGGGCCGGCCGGGCGAGTGCGACGAGGACCAGGCGTCCGTCATCACCACCAGCCCCGACGGCACCATCTACGTCGCGTTCATGAACAGCCAGAACAAGTCCCTGTACGAGTCGCCCGCGGAGTTCGACGACCAGTACCTGATCGTCAGCTCGAAGAACGGCGGCAAGGACTGGTCGAAGCCGAGCTTCGTCGCCGGCCTCGAGGACGGGGCGAATGACTACCCGATCAACGTCGACGGGCGGCAGACGCTCACCGGCTACCAGGTGCGCGTCTGGGGCGCCGGCAACGTCGTCGCCAGCCCGGCCCAGAACGGGAAGCTGTACCTCGTCTTCTCGGACAACCGGAACGGCGTGCACGACAGCGACAACCCGGTCACGAACTCGGACGTCTTCATCGTCACCACCTCCGACGGCGGCCAGCACTGGACGGCTCCCTCGAAGGTCGACGCCGGCCACGGCGACCAGTGGTTCCCGTGGGTCGACGTCAACCCGGTGAACGGGAAGGTGGGCGTCCTCTACCACGACCGCGGCAACGCGAACGGGCCGACCTACAACACCGCGCTGGCCCAGGGCCAGCCGGGCTCGTTCGTGAAGACGATCATGAGCACGCAGCCGTCCAACCCGACGATGTCGGAGTTCTTCCAGGCCGGTGTCCCGGGCTGCGAGTTCTGCGCCGTCTTCCACGGCGACTACATCGGGCTCGCCTACGGCAGCGACGGCCATGCGAACGCGACCTGGACGGATATGCGCGACCCGTCCCCGTTCACACCGGGGCTGTTCTCGCAGTTCATCTACTACGCACGGAAGTAACCCTCGCTGGCTGGGGCCGCGGCGCCGCGGCCCCAGCCTCTGCCCAGCGCAGTCCTGGTTAACACCACCTCCCTAGAATCGCCGTGTGCGCTTCGTTCTCGGCAATCGCCTGCTGGTGAACGTCGGGGGCACCGAGGTGCACCTCTCGGTCCTCGGCGAGCAGCTCCGGCGGCTGGGGCATGAGACCGTCGTCTACTCGCCGGAGCTCGGGCCCTACGCGGACCATCTCCGCAGCCTCGGCTTCGAGGTCACCGACGCGCTCGCCGAGCTGCCGGAAGACTGCGAGGTCGTCTTCTCGCAGGACACGCTGGTCGCACACGAGCTGGCCGCGCGCTACCCGGAGGCGCGGCACGTCTTCCGGATCTGCGGCCAGAGCCACGACTTCCAGCTGCCGCCTCAGCTCGCCGCCGGGGTCGACCTGGTGGTCGTGCTCAGCGACCGCTATGCGCGGATCGCGGCAGCCTCCGCGGCGGACACACCGGTCGTGCGCTTGCGGATCCCCGTCGACACGGAGCTCCTCGCCCCGATCGGAGGCATCCGCGAGCGGCCTCGCAAGGCCGTCTTGCTCGGCAACTACCCCGAACGCTTCGATCTCGTCCGCTCGGTGTGGGGCGAGCAGGGAATCGAGGTCGAGCGCGTCGGCGAGGCGAACGACTCGAGCCAGCGCTTCGACGTGTCACGGGCGCTCGCCGGCGTCGACATCGTCGTCGGCAAGGGACGGGCCGCGCTCGACGGGATGGCGTGCGGGCGAGCGGTCTACGTCCTCGACGTGTTCGGCGGCGACGGCTGGGTGACGCCGGAGCTGTACCCGGCGCTCGAGGCCGACCAGTTCGCGGGGCTCGCCACCGGCCGGGTGATCGGCCGTGAGGAGCTGGCTCGCGACCTGGACGAGTACAACGCGGCCATGGGCGCGGCGAACCGAGACCTCGTCCTGCAGCACCATGACGCGCGCACCCACGTCGTCGAGCTGCTCGAGGCGCTGAAGGCACACGCGCCGCCGGCCGAGCGCCCGGTCTCGTCTCTGCGAGAGGCAGCCCGGCTCACGAGCCTGCAGTGGTCGTGGGAGAGCCGGGCCCGCGCGGGCGAGAACTGGCTCGGCGTCCGGCTCGCCGAGGAGCAGGACGCGCGGGCTCTGGCCGAGCATCATGGGGCCGTCGCCGAGGAACGCGCCGCCGAGCTCGAACGTGCGCTGGCCGCATCCCAGGCGCTCGTCGAGGAAATGCGCGCCACCAGGGCCTGGCGCCTCGCGGTCCGCTACTGGGCGCTGAAGGCCCGCCTGCTGCGAAGAAAACCCGACACGGCCGCCGGGCCCTCTTCGGCCGAGACTCCCTAGAAGCCGCCGCCCGGATTCGCGATCATCGTGCCGTGGAGTCGATCCTCGACTCGATCGGGAACACGCCACTCCTGCGCCTGCGCCGCTGCGCGCCCGCGAACGGCGCCGAGCTCTGGCTGAAGCTCGAGAACCTGAACCCGAGCGGCTCGGTCAAGGACCGGATGGCGCTCTCGATGATCGAAGGCGCCGAGCGCGACGGGCTCCTCTCGCCCGGCGACACCGTCGTCGAGTACACGGGCGGCTCGACCGGCCCGGCGCTCGGGCTCGTCTGCCGCGCGAAGGGCTACCGCGCGCTGGTCGTGATCGCCGACTGCTTCACGGAGGAGCGGATCCAGCTGATGCAGGCGCTCGGCGCCGAGATCGACGTGATCCCGTCGGTCGAGGGCCCGCCGAAGGTGACGCCCCAGGACATCGAGAACATGGTCGCCCGTGCCGCAGAGCTCGCCGCGCAGCCCGGCCACTACGCGACGGATCAGTTCAACAACCCGTACATCATCCCCGGGCACCGCGACCACCTCGGGCGTGAGATCTGGGAGCAGACCGAGGGGCGCGTCACGGCCTTCTGCCACGGCATGGGCACCGCGGGGACGGTGATGGGCGTCTCCGAGGCGCTCCGGCCGCGCGGCGTCTTCATCCAGGCGCACGAGCCTGCCTCGTCGGCAGCGATCAGCGGCGGGCCGCCCGGGCCGTTCCTGATCCAGGGCTGGACCGGCCAGGTGATGCCGCACTGGGATGCGTCGAAGGTCGACCACGTCGAGCCGGTCGGCGACGAGGAGGCGCTCGAGATGACACTCCGCCTCGCGCGCGAGGAGGGGATCTTCGCCGGCATCTCGTCGGGCGCGAACGTGGTCGGCGCGCACCGACTGGCCAAGCGGCTCGGCCCGGACGCGGTGATCGTCTCGCTCGCCGCCGACACCGGCTTCAAGTACATGAGCGTCAGCCCGTATGCCGGCTCCGGCTGAGCCCTGGACAACGGCGAGCTGAGAACGCAAGGTTCCACGATGTCGCCCTCAGAAGAGCGGCGACTTCGGTAGGCGAGAAGGAGGAGGAGCGATGAGACGACTGACCGGACACCCATGGCTGATCGTGGCTGCAATCGTGGCGCTGGTCGCTGCAGGGACCGGCGCGGCGGCTCTCACCAGACCCGCTGCCAGCACGACGGGAATCACCCTCAAGCAGGCGAAGAAGATTGCGAAGTCGGTCGCAGACAAGGAGATCTCGCGGCTCGCGCCCAGGCTCTCGGTGAAGAGCTCGAACGGGCCGGCCCTCTACGCACAGGTGACCGCCCTCGGCGCGGTGACGACCAACTCCCGCGGAATCATCCAGCAGAACCTCAGCCACCCGAAGGCCGGCATCTACTGCTTCACCGGGCTCAAGAGCGCGCCGAAGGGCGGCGTGGCCATCCTCGACGCGCTTCCACCCGGCGCCAGCGGAGCCGACCTGGCACAGGTCGGCGTCGGTTCGCTCGGGAGCTGCCCGGCGGGCACACAGGCGGTCGTTGGGACGTTCCGCCAGAACGGCAGCTCGGTGAACGACCCGTTCTTCGTGGTCTTCTGGTTCTAGCCCACCCGCCCGTCAAGGGATGCGAGGATGGGCGCCGGTAGCCAATGAGCCTCCGGAGCCGGTTCTTCGCGCTGACCTACGACCGCCAGCTGGCGAAGGTGGAGAGGGCCGGGCTGCGCGAACAGCGGCAGCGGCTGATCGGCAGCGCGAGCGGCCGCGTGCTCGAGATCGGCGGTGGCACCGGCGCGAACCTGCGCCACTACGGGCCGGGCGTCGAGCTGACGGTCACGGAGCCGGACGAGCCGATGCTGAAGCGGCTGCGGCGGCGCGTCGACGCAGAGGCGCCCGAGACAGTGGTGGTGCAGGCCTCGGCCGAGGTGCTGCCCTTCGACGACGCCAGCTTCGACACGGCCGTCTCGACACTCGTCCTCTGCGGGGTCGACCAGGCGCGAGCGCTCGGCGAGCTGCGCCGCGTGCTCCGCCCCGGCGGGCGGCTGCTGTTCCTCGAGCACGTCCGCTCGGACGACCCGGGCCGGGCCCGCTGGCAGGACCGCCTGAACTTCCTCAACCGCTTCGTCGCCTGCTGCGACTGCAACCGCCGGACTCTCGCCTCGATCGAGGCGGCGGGCTTCGACGTCGAAGAGGTCGAGCACACCGAGCTGGCGAAGGCGCCGCCATTCGTGCGCCCGCTCATCGTCGGAACCGCTGCGCGCTCCTAGGCGAGGGTTATCGGGGCGCGGCCCAGAGAGGCGCCGGGATCCCCAGCAGGCGGTTCAGCGCCCAGCTCCCGGCCGTGATGATGAGGACGCCCACGACGATCGAGGCGATCTGGGACGGCTTGTCGAGCAGGCCGGAGCTGACGATGATCGTCGTCGCTCCGGCCGGCGGATGCGCCGCCCGCAGCAAGCGGAGCACGCCCCCGGTCAGGGCGACGGAGAGGGCGACTGCGCCGATCCTCGCCGGGGTCACGCCTTCCTGGTAGACGCTCGGCGCGCCGAGCAGGCCGAACGCGCCGAGCGAGGCGACCCCCGCCAGGATCGCGACCGAGTGTCCGATGATCGCGTTGCGCGGCGTGCCGACCTCAGCGAGTGGCGTCTCGAAGAAGAGAAACGCGGTCGCCCCGAGGCTGGGGAAGAGAAGCGGTTCCTGGAAGAGCCAGGCGCAGAAGCCGCTGAGCCCGATCGCGAGCAGCGAGCCGATGAAGGTGTAGGCGGCATTGCCGCGGTTGCCGTAATGCCCGTAGAGCCAGCGCTTCAGCCCGTACGAGCCGGGCACGCCGACGAGCGAGCCTCGCCGGCTGAGAACCCGCACCGACGAGTCCGCGTACTCGGCGATCCGGTCGAGCTGCTCCCGAGGGTCGAGCGCTGACACGGGCTGATTATGTTCGTGCTGTCAGAAGGACTACGAGCGGGCACGCCGCGCAGCTCACGCGCGCCGCTCGTCAGGAGATGAGGTCATCGAAGTCGCCATGCCTTCGCTCCAGCGGAGGAGGGCTTCGATCGACGAATGGGCGTGCCTGGGATTGGACAACGACCTCGAGACATTCATCCTCACGTTCGGGCCACGAGAGCGGTGCGCTGAAACCGACTCGGCACGACGAGTCTGGCCATCAGCGTCTACGCCTGAGACAACTCTGCAGCCTTCTCGCGGACGGCGACAACGTTAAACGCTACGACAGGCCGTTGGAACCCCTTGAGTGTGAATTCGCCGACCGGCTGCACGTCGACGTCGTTCTCGACCTCCGCATAGAGACGTTGCGCGATCAGAATCTGCCCACCGGTCGCCTCGTCGGCGAGCCGCGAGGCGAGATTCGTTACTGCGCCGATCGCCGCGTAGTCGTGGCGCCCCTCGAATCCGACCTCGCCACAGGTCGCGTGGCCGAGCGCAATGCCGGCACCGAAGTCGAGGTCGTACCCGCGCTTCGCCCAGCTGGGCGTGAGCTCGGCCATTTCCTCGCGCAGCGCGCAGCCCATCCGCACGGCACGCAGCGCCGCGTCAGGGATCTCGATCGGATCGTTGAAGAAGAGCTGAACGCCGTCGCCTTCGAGGAAGCCGACGGTCGCCTCGAAACGTTTCACGAGGCGACCGATCGCGCCGTGGAACTCGCCGAGTACGCCCATGAGCTCCTCGGGCTCGACGGTGTCGACGAAGCTCGACCAGCCCCGCAGGTCGGCGAAGAACATCGCCACCTGCCGGCGGTGGCTCTCGAGGATCGTCTCGTCTCCCGAGGACACGACCGCGTCGGCGAGCTGCGGGGAGAGGAACCGCCGCAGCCGCCGCAGCCGCTCGAGCTCGCTCACCTGCGACTGCACGCGCTCCTCGAGCGTGCGATTCAGCTTCTTGATCATGTCGTGGTAGCGCTTGATCCGCAGCAGCGACCGCACCCGGGTGAGCAGCTCGTCGTGGTTGAACGGCTTCGTGATGAAGTCGTCCGCGCCGGCCTCGATCGCCTTCGTCTTCTCCTGGCCGATGCTCGACGTGACCATGATCACCGGCAACATGGCGGTGTCGTCGTTCGCGCGGAGGTGGGTGCAGACTGCATAGCCGTCGAGGCCGGGCATCATCACGTCGAGGAGGACCAAGTCGGGTTCCTCTGCCTCGACGAGCTCGAGCGCCGCCAGGCCGTCACTCGCAGGCACGACCTCGTAGCCGTGCGGGACCAGCACCGCCTCGAGCAGGCGCACGTTCTCCGGCACGTCATCGACGACGAGGATCTTGGCGCGGCCGCTCAGCCACGATCGCAGTGCTCCTGGACGGCCTGGATCAGCTCGACGACGTCGACCGGCTTGGAGAGGTAGCCATCGAACCCGACTTCGAGGAACCGCTCGCGGTCGCCGCTCATCGCCTGCGCGGTCAGTGCCAGCACGGGGATGGAGGCCGTTCGTTCGTCTCGCCGCAGTCGCGCGAGCGCCTCGACGCCGTCGATGCCGGGCAGCTGCACGTCCATCAGGACGAGTGCCGGCTCGTTCGACACGGCGAGCTCGACCGCGTCCTCGCCCGTGGTCGCCTCGAGCGTGCTGTAGCCGGTGGCCTGCAGCACGTCGCGGAAGAGCTTCATGTTCTTCTCGTTGTCCTCGACGACGAGAACCCGCTCACCGGCCATTGGGACTGTCCTCCTTGATCGGGAGCGTGAAGACGAAGCGGCTGCCGTGTCCGGGCTCGCTCTCGACCCAGATCCGGCCGCCGTGGAGCTCGACGAGACGCTTCGAGAGCGCGAGCCCGAGCCCGGTACCCTCGCGCTGCTCGACGCCGACCTCGGTCTGCTGGAACTCCTCGAAGATCCGCTCCTGATCCTCGCGCGCGATGCCAGGTCCGGTGTCGGTCACCGATACCAGCACCTCTCCGTCGACCCGGGCCGACGCGACGACGATGCTGCCGCCCTGCGGGCGTGAACTTGACCGCGTTCGAGAGCAGGTTGAAGACGACCTGGCGGAAGCGCCGCTCGTCGCCTTCGACCAGGTCAACGCCGGGCGCCAGCTCGAGCGAGAGCCGGACGCCGTGCTTCGTCGCCGGCTCGCGCACCATCACGACGCCGCGCTCGAGCGCTTCGCGCAGCGAGAACGTGGCGATCTCGAGCTCGACCTGGCCGGCCTCGACCTTGGACAGGTCGAGCACGTCGTTGATCAGCGACAGCAGATGGTTGCCGGAAGAGAGGATGTCGTCCAGGTACTCCTCCTGCTTGGCGTTGATGTCGCCGAACATCCGCTTCCGCAGCACCTGCGAGAAGCCGATGATCGCGTTCAGCGGCGTCCGCAGCTCGTGCGACATGTTCGCAAGGAACTCGCTCTTGTGCTGGCTTGCGACCTCGAGTTGGCGGCCCTTCCGCGAGAGCTCTGCCAGTGCCTGCTGCAACTCCCGCGTACGTTCCTCGACCTTTTGCTCCAGGCTTTGAACCGAGGCCTGCAGGCTCGCCGCCATCCCGTTCAGCTCGTCTGCGAGTCCACCCAGCTCGTCGCGGCGGCGGAGCTCGATCCGCTCGTCGTAGGCGCCTGCTCCGATGCGGGCAGCTGCCGTCCGCATCTGTCTGATAGGGCGGACGAGACGGCGGGCGAGCAACACGCTCAGTCCGATCCCGGCGGCGAGGAACGCCGCGAGCAGCAGCGCCGTCCGCCAGATCTTCCCGCGGACCGGCGCGAACGCCGCGCTCTCGGGCTGCTCGACGAACACCTTCCAGCCGAGAAGCCCGACGGTCGCCCAGGTGCTCAGCACCTTTTGCCCGCGGAGGTTGCGGCCGACCGTCGATCCGGTTTGCGACGAAGCCAGCGCCTTCGTCACCTGAGGAAAGGTCAGGGAACGATGCGTGAAAGCGGCGGGGTTCGGGTGCGCGATGGGCACGCCTTTGGCGTCGATCGCGTAGACGTATCCGGACGTCCCCCGAGCCGCGTCGCCTGACCAGGTCGCTGAATACCTACGAGATCGATCGTCTCGCCGACGACTCCGGTTCCTGCGGTTTGGTGCTCAGACAGGTTATGAGATTCTGGAACCAGCACTTCCATCGATCGTGCTCCGGGGTTGGACATGCCTTGTTTCACGGGACCGAAGTAGACCCCCGCCGCCTTCGCCTGCTCTGACCGAACGATCGTGCAAGAAGTTCCCCTGGAGCTGCGTGAGCTCGCCGCCCCGATTGCGACCGTCTTGTGGCCGGTACTGTCGACGTAGAACGCATCGGTCGCGCTGTCGTCGAGCAGGGGTTTAAGCACCCGAGTCCAGCGCGGTGGAGCGCCAAGTAGCGGAGCGACATCGCCCTCATCCTCTTGGTCAGGTCCCTGAAGTACTGGTCGATCGTGACCGCGACCGTCTCTGCCTTCTCCTGCTGCAGCCGGGTCAACGCGCGCTTGTTGTCCTGATAGGACGAGTAGAGCAGGTACACGCTCGTGCAGATCACCGGAACGGCGACCAGCAGCGCGAACACGACGATGTACTTGGCCGAGAGCGACGAAAGCCGCCGGGCGACCCGCTCACTCACCGGCCGATTCCCCACCGGATCTAGCCGTGTTTGAAGCTGTACGTCCCGTCCCAGTGCCACAGGTTCGGAATCGACGAATCGGCCGTGACACGTGCACGCGAATGGAACCCGGCGAGCTTTCCCGTGCCGTCCGAGATCGTGCACAGTCCGACCCCGGTCGCGTAAACGAAGGAGGCAATGGCCGGTTGCGACGTTGCCGCGCCCTGACGTAGATGACCGTGTCGCTGTCCAGCGCGGTCTTGCTGGCCTCCTGGAAGTAGAAGATCTTCGAGCCCACCTTGAGTGCCTTGACGTTCGAGGACCTGATCGTGCAAAAGGCGCCGACGAGCCCGTGAACCCCGAGCAGTCCTTCGTCACGTGGAATGCCTTCGTCGCTCGGGGCGCCTGGTTCTGGGAGGATGCAGCCGATACGAAAACGCCGAGAGCGGCCAGCAAGAGCGACACCGACCGTCAAGCACGAGAACACCGCTTCGGCAACCCTGTACGGCCGGCCATCGAGGCCTCCTTTGCTCGGGGAACAGGCGTAACAGACATTTGTGCGACGTGTAGCTTGTTCGCCGCCGAGGCGGATCTCTTCGTGATGAGCGGCTTCCACATCTTCCCTGACCTCCTTGGGTTGCCTCGCTTCATTCTCGATGATCGCGGTCAGGAGCAACCGATGGCCAGGGTGCCAGCATCCCGATCGGGCCGGTGTACCAGCACGGTGTCGGTCGCTCAGCCGCTGGCAGTAGCCGCGCACGACGGTCCGGGAAGCTCCTCGACGTCGATCGGCTTCTCGAGGTAGCCGGCGAAGCCGGCGTCCGTGAGCCAGGCGGCGTCGTCGTCGAACGCCAGCGAGCTGAACGCGACGACCGGAATCGCCGCTGTCCGCGCACCGTTCGCGAGTCATCCGGGCGGCGTCCGTGCCGTCCATGTCCGGCAGCCGGAGATCCATCAGGATCGACGTCCGGAAGATGCTCGTCCGCGAGCGCGATTCCATCGGCGGCGGTCGCGGCCTCCAGCGTCCGGAAGCCGGCGGCCGAGCAGCACGTCGCGGGCGAGCTTCAGGTTCCTCGCGTTGTCGTCCACGATCAGGACGAGCGGAGCCTCAGGGGATCGCGGCACCGTCGTATCCTCTACCTGTGCCGATCCGCGTCGTGCTGGCCGACGACCACTACCTCGTCCGCGAGGGGGTGCGGCGCCTGCTCGAGACCGAGCCCGATCTCGAGGTCGCCGCCGTGTGCGGCGACCTCGACTCGCTGCTCGACGCGGTCGACGCGGAGCGGCCGGACGTCGTCGTCACCGACATCCGCATGCCGCCGGGTAGTGCCGACGAGGGGATCCAGGCCGCCGAGCGGCTGCGCGAGACGCATCCAGAGGTCGGCGTCGTCGTGCTCAGCCAGTACGCCGAACCCGAGCTACGCTCTCGCGCTCCTCGAGCACGGTAGCGCGGGCCGCGCCTACCTCCTGAAGGAGCGCGTCGAGGATCTCGACCAGCTCGTCGCCGCGATCCGTGCCGTCGCAGAGGGCGGCTCGGTGATCGATCCCAAGGTCGTCGAGGCGCTGGTGGCGCAGAGCGTCCGGGCGAGCACTCGCCGCTCAACCAGCTGACGCCGCGCGAGCGCGACGTGCTGCGTGAGATGGCCGAGGGCAAGAACAACGCGGCGATCGCCGAGGCGCTCTTCCTGACCGAGCGATCGGTCGAGAAGGTGATCCACTCGATCTTCCTCAAGCTCGGTCTGACCTGGGAGACGGCGGTCCACAGGCGCGTCAAGGCCGTGATCCTCTACCTGGCGGAGAGCGACTAGCGTCATCGCGACATCGGGAGCGAGCCGGAGACTCTGGTGCGGTTGGCAGGCTCCGACACGATTGTCAGACGACCGCCAAGCGCCTCCACTCTCGTCCCGTAATCCGGCGAGATCTGCAGCGGCCTTGGCCACGCGGCCGCCGGCGCCGTCGTTGATGATCTCGAACACGAGCGCTCCGTCCTGCTCGCGGACGGTGACCGTCGACCTCGACCCGGCGCCTGCGTGCTCGAGCGCCTCGACGCAGCAGAAGTACACCGTCCCCGCGACCTCGGGCGGGTAGGCCCCGCCCGCCGCAACCTTGACTCGGGCGGGAACGCCGATGCTCGCCGCCGCGAAGCGCAACGCCGCGCCGAGGCCACCCGCCTCGAGGAGGGGCGGGTAGATCCGATGAGCCAGCTGCCGCGTCCCGTCTATCGCCTCCTGCACATCGCGCCCCATCTCGTCGAGGAGCGCCCTCGCCGCAGCGGGATCGTCGTCGAGCAGCCGACGGGCGAGCTGCAGATTGACCGCCAAGGCGACCAGGTCCTGCTGCGGACCGTCGTGCAACTCGCGCTCGATCCTTGCGGCGATCGGCATCGGCCGCGAGCACGAGCCGTTTGCGGGACGCGCGCAACTCTTCGACCTCACAGCGCAGCCGGTCGAGCGAATCCCGCAATGCCTTGACGTCTCCGAGCCGCCAGAGAGGCGACCTCCTGGTGGACGAGGTGAGGAAGTTGTCCGTCATCTCGCGGACGGCGTCAAGGGTCCAAGCAGCGCGTGTGGCGAAGTCACCGCCAGTACGCCCGTCTGCGCAAACGAGGGAACACCGGGTTTCGAGTGGGCGTGCCTCTTGCCCGAGGTTCTAGAGGCCGAGCTGGAGCGCGAAACTCCTCCTGGGCGCCGATCAGCCGCGAGAGCTTGGCCACGGTCTCGTTGAAGCTCGCGGCAAGCGATCGGATCTGCGGCGGCCCGCTGTCCGGGTCGGCGCGCCTTCAGATCGCCCTGGCCGGCGGCGGCGGGGCTTCGCGCGCATCGATCGCCCTGCTGGAGAAGCCGGCACCGTGAGCCGGCGCCTCGATCCCGCGTACAGCGCAAGGCGGGTAGAGGTGCGGGCTAGGGCCTGAGACAAAGGGCGGCGAGGTCGATGCCGTAGACGGGTTGAAAGACCTGGCAGCCAATACGGGCGGACAGGAAATCTCGGCTCGTGTCGTTCTCGATGACCACCCAGGGGGCGGCGTTCTTTGCCAGGTCGATCGCGAGGGCGGCGTACGTCCGGTAGCGCTGGGGGGCGGGCAGTAGGGCGGCCGCCTCGAGCTTGCGGTTGAAGGTGGGGTCGTCGAAGTAGGAGAAGTCGACGTTGTTCTCACGCGCGATCGAGCGCCCGTCGAGAAGGAGGTTGAGGAAGTTGGACGGATCGGGGTAGTCGGCGGTCCAGCCGATCGTGGCGATGTCGAATGGCTCTCGTCGTCTGCTCACGCGCTCGTAGAAGACCCCGGCCGTGAACATCTTCGTCTCGACGTCGATCCCGATCCGCTTCAGGTTACGCGTGATGATCTGCGCGTCCTGTGGGCAGGGTGGCTGGTTGCAGGTGTAGAGGACGGCGGTGCCGTGCGTGCCTGCTGCGAGCGCTCCGGCGGTCTTGATGTCGGGGCCCTGCAGCGGGTACACGTGAGCGTGCGGGTAGCCGGGAAAGCCGGGCGGCAGGTACTCGTCGTTCACCGTTCCCGCCCCGGAGAAGTAGCGAGCCTCTTGGGCGACGAGAGCGGGGCGGTCGATCGCGTAGTTCACGGCGCTTCGCAGTCTCGGGTTGGCGAAGAGCGGGCGGCTCGTGTTCAGCGCGAGGAAGCGTGTGCTGAGGACGGGGTCGACGTCGTACTGCGGCCGACCCGCCCTGGCGGCGCCGGCACGCGGCCCATAGCGTGCGGCCAGCCGGGCGTTTGCCTGCGCGGGCACGCCGTCGCCGGCGTAGTCGGTGCTGCCCGCTTCGACCTGCGAGACGGTTCGTCTCTTCGAGACGCCGATCGTGTAGACGATCTCCGCGAAGCGCCGCGGGCGTGACCCCTGGTAGTTCGGATTTTTCTTGAGAATGATCTCTCGATGCGGGACGTAGGCAGCCACGAAGTAGGGGCCCGCGGTGGGAACTGTGGGCACACCTGCCGGATCGATTGGCGTGTTCGTTGGGACGGCACAGAACGCGGGCAGTGCGATCCGAGCGAGGAAGTCGGGAGCGATTCTGGTCAGTCTGATCTTGAGCGTGTTGTTGTGGGCGACGATGCCCGAGATGTGGCCGGCCTTGCCGGACTCGAACGCCCGCTCGCCTGCGATGTCGCTGACGAGCTGTGTCGTGTAGCCGTTGTGCAGCTTGGGACTGAGCGTGCGCTCGATCGTGTTCTTGAAGGTCTCGGCGGTGACAGGTTCGTTCGAGGGTGGTGAGAAGCGAAAGCCAGGACGGATGCGGAACGTGTAGCTCTTGCCGCTCGCCGAAGGGGCGGGGACTACCTCCGCGACCTCCGGCTCGAGCTGGGAGCCCGCGGGCGCCGGCTTGTCCGGGTAGTTGAGCAGCTTCGCGCAGGTGGCGTAGAACAGCTGTCCCGAGACCGGCCCCACCGCGAGTGCGGGATCCGGCGTGCCTGGGTCCGACTCGAGGTTGACGTGCAAGGCGCTGGCCGTGCCGCTCGGTGTCGGGAGCGGCTGGGTGACCGTCACCCACGGTCGACCGTCGACCAGAGCGATCCCCTGTGGGCTGCGGCCGAGTGGGATCTTCGCTGTGATGCTCGTCGTGGTCGGGTCCACTCGGACGAGCATCTCGCCCTTGCTGTCGACGACCCAGACTCCGGTTCGGCCAGCGGCAACACCACTCGGAGTCCCGCCGACGGAGATGACCGATGTGGCGGCGTTGGTGGTCGGATCAATCCGGACGAGGTCGCCGTCGAGGCCCTCGGTGACCCAGACAGCACCCGCTCCGACGGCGATCGCGCTCGGTCCGTGTCCGACCGGAATCGTCGCCGTCACGACGTTGGTCGGGTCGATCCGGGAGACGGTGCCGTCGTCTGTGTTCGCGACCCAGAGCGCACCGGCTCCGGCCGCGATCGCAGTGGGAGCGTTCCCGACCGCGACGGTGGCCAGAACGTTCTCGGTCTTGGGGTCGAGTCGCAGCACAAGCCCGTCCCAGTCGACGACCCAGAGGTCGCCGAAGGCGCGTGCTGCGGAAGGCGAGACGTTCGGCCAGAAGTCGGTCGCAGGGACACTTCTCGAGCGGAGCGAGTTGAACTCGGGGTCGACAGTCGACAACTCGCCGCTGTCGGTGCTGCTGCCGGAGACGACCCAGACTCTCCGCGTGTCGGCAGCCAACCCCGTCGGCGGCGACGCGAGCGGGATCGTCCTGACCACTCCCTTGCTCACCGGGTTGATACGCGAGAGGCTCCGATCGCCCAGGTTCGCCACCCACACCGAGCTGGCACCTACCGTGATCGCGCCCGGCCGGATGCCGACCGGCACCTGGGCGACGATGCGGTTCGAGCCCGGGTCGATCACCCCGACCGAGTTGGCGGCCAGGGATCCAAGCCCCACCGGGTCCCCTCCGCGTAGCCGAGTGGCGGCGCCGAGGGCGAGCACCAGGAGGAGTGCGGCGGCCCCAGCGAGTAGCAAGGGTCCGCGCCGTCGTCGCGCGACAGGGGAAGGCGTTCGGGTTCGCTCGAGCGCGGGGTCGTGGTTGAGGATGGCGTGCTCGAGTTCCTGCAGGGCCGGATCGGGGTCGAGCCCGAGTTCTGCGAGCACGCGTCGGCCGCGCCGATAGACCTCGAGCGCGTCCGCCTGACGTCCGGTTTGATAAAGAGCGAGCATGAGCTGGTAACGCAGGCGCTCGCGGAGCGGGTGCTGGCTGACGAGCCCCTCCAGCTCGGGGACGAGCTCTTCGGCAGTGCCGAGCTCGAGGTCGGCCCCAACCTTCTCTTCGAGGGCGGCAAGTCGAAGGTCCTCCAGCCGGCCGACCTCTACCAGGCCATCGTGGGTGTGCGCCAGCTCGGGCAGTGCAGGCCCTCGCCATAGGCCAAGCGCGGCTGCGAGCTGGTCCCTCGCCGCCGCGGTTTCGCCCCCGGCAAGGTGCACGCGTGCTTCCCTGACGAGCACCTCGAACCGGCCAAGGTCAAGCTCGGCGTCGTCGATGTCGAGCGCGTAGCCGTCGTGGCTAGTCACGAGCCGCTCGTCCCCGAGCGTCTTTCGGAGCATCGAGACATAGACGTGGACACTGTTGAGTGCGCTCCGAGGTGGACGCTCTCCCCAAAGCGCGTCGAGCAGCCGATCGGTCGAGACCGCCTTGCCGGCGTGCAGGAGGAGCATCGCGAGGAGCGCGCGCTGCTTGGCACCGCCAAGCGCGAGCGGCGTTCCGTTCTCCCGCGCCTCGAGCGGACCAAGGATCCGGAAGTCGATTTGCCTCATAGACCCCGGCTCCCCCGCGCCACGCGGAAGCGCACTCATTAACCAGGTACTTTAAGCCGCGCTCAACCTTCTCTCAAGCTTCGCTCAAGCGGCCCGGGCCATGCTCGTCGGCGATGAGCATGCGCTGGGCACTCGCGGGCGTTCTGGCGGCAGCGGCAATCGCCGCGCCGGCGGCGCATAGTCGGGCGCCTGGGTCCACCAGCCCGTCGCAGCCCGTCGTCGTCAAGGTCGACGACGAAGCATTCCACTGGCGGGACGCTGGTCTCGGTGCCGCCGCGGGCATCGCAGCGAGCCTCGTCGTCCTCGGTCTGGTCCTCACCTTGCGAGAGGGAGGGCAACTAGGTTCGGGCGATGCCCGTACACCCGCACGTGAGACAAGGAGGTCTCAGTGAAGAGTCAGTTGAAGAATGGAGCGCGCGCGGGGAGAACCCGGCTAGCGCTGGTCGCCGTGGTCTCGTTCGCGCTCGTCCTCGCCGTCCCGGCGTTGGCGTCGCACCACGCGCGAAGCGGAAGCCTCCACGTGACCAAGGAATGCTCGCAGTACAACGGCGAGGCCGGTTCCTTCTGCACGATCAAATCCTCCAACCTGAAGGCGATCAGCACTGGCTCCAAGGTCTTCTACCTCGAGGCAACCGGCGCCGACGGGCTCGACAGCGACGTCGTCCTCTACAGCGGCCCCGGCAACGCCGCGCTCGGACACGTCACCCTCTCGTACGCGACCTTTTCCGGTGTGCTCAAGCTTTCCGGCGGAACGGGCAAGTACAGAGGCTTCCACGCCAAGGTCGTTGTCACTTACGACCCGGCGAAGGATCTCTGGTACTGGGACGGGACGTACCACTTCCGCGGGCACAAGAACTGACCTGCGCCTGATCGGAACCGGGATCCGCGGGAAGCAGGGGTCCATCGCTGGACTCCTGCTTCCCTGCTCCGTTCGTTTATAGACCCGAGGAGGAGAGAGATGCGATCCAGTCAGAGACGCCGGCCAACGAGGAGTAGGGGCGCTCGCGTTTTCAGACCCGTTTCCAACGGCCAGCATCGACGACGAAGTGCAAATCCGTCCAAAGAGAACCCGCCGCGTCCAGCGAGTTTCTTCAGTGGGCGTGCCTGGGATTGAACCAGGGACCTCCCGCGTGTGAAGCGGGCGCTCTCCCGCTGAGCTACACGCCCTTCGGCGCGGAGGATAGCTAGCCGGGCGAGCGGTCGAGGAGCTCGCGCGCGCGCTCGCGGGCCTCTTCGTCGTGCGTGCGCCAGAGGCGCTCGACCAGGGCTCGGACAACCTCGCGGATGCCGACGACGCCAAGCAGGTTCTCGCCTTCCAGAACCGGCAGGTGGCGGATCTTGCGCTCGCCCATCAGCCGGGCCGCGTCGAGGATGTCGTCGTCCGGCGCGAGCGTCACGAGCTGGCGGGTCATCACGTCGCCGACCCGGATCTCGGCGAAGTCAGGCCCCTCGCCGGCGAGCCGGAGGACGTCGCGCTCGGTGAAGATGCCGACCAGGCGCTCGCCCTCACAGACGGCGACCGAGCCGACGTTCTCCTCGAGCATCCGCGCGATAGCCACACGCACCGTGTCGTCCGGCGCGACCTTGACCACCCGGAACGCCATCACGTCTGCAACCGCCATCAACTTGGAGTCTAAACGCACAAGGGCCTCGGATACCATCGTCTTCCTCGGGCCGGGCCCCGGGCGGTGGGAGCTTGCGAACCGCGTCAGATCCGGAAGGAAGCAGCGCTAAGCGATGCCTCTCAGGCGCTCGGTGTGTCCGGCCCGGGCTGCGCCCGGGAAAGACGGGCGTACCGGCAGAGCCGGCACGCCCTCTAGGTCGGCGTCGCAAGCGAACGCCTTCTGAGGCGGGGTAAGCTCGGGGCGATGGCCGCCCTGTACCGCAAGTACCGCCCGCAGGACTTCGATGAGGTGGTCGGTCAGGAGGCGGTAGTCCGGACGCTGAAGAACGCGATCTCGCACGGCCAGATCCGCCAGGCCTACCTCTTCGCCGGCCCGCGCGGGACCGGCAAGACCTCGCTGGCGCGGATCCTTGCCAAGGGGCTCAATTGCGAGCAGGGGCCGACGCCGAGCCCGGACAAGACCTGCCACGCCTGCCGCGCGATCGCGGACGGCACCTCGCTCGACGTGGTCGAGATGGACGCGGCCTCGCAGCGCGGGATCGACGACATCCGCGAGATCCGCGAGCGCGTCGTCCTGCAGCCGGTCGAGGGCCGGTACAAGGTCTACATCCTCGACGAGGCGCACCAGCTCACTGACGCCGCTTGGAACGCGCTGTTGAAACTGATCGAGGAGCCTCCGCCCCACCTCGTCTTCGTCTTCTGCACGACCGACCTGGCGAAGGTGCTGCCGACGGTCCGCTCGCGCTGTCAGACCTTCTCCTTCGCGCGGCCGCGCCTGCCGGAGCTCGTCACGGTCCTGCGCCGCGATTGCGAGGGCGAGGGGATCGAAGCGCCCGATGCGGCTCTGGCCTTGATCGCCAGGAGCGCCCGCGGCTCCTTCCGCGACGCAGAGTCGACGCTCGACCAGCTCGCAGCGGCGACGGAGAAGCAGGTCACGGTGCAGGCCGTCCTGCAGCTGCTCGGCGCGGTCGAGGAGGAGGCACTCTTCCGGCTCTGCGACCTCGTCGTCGATCGCGACACCGCCGGCGCGCTCACCTTCATCGAGGAGCTCTCGGAGCAGGGCCAGGATCTCGGGCGGCTCGTCACCGACCTGCTCGAGCACCTGCGGCACCTGCTGCTCGTCCAGCACCTGGGCGAGGTGCCCGAGTCGCTGCCGGTCACCGAGGAGACTCGCGACCGCCTGCGCGAGCAGGCGAACCAGATCGGCGAGGCGACCGTTCTCCGGCTCTGCGACCTGCTCGCTGTCGCCGTCGAGGACATGCGCCAGGGCGGCGACCCGCGGCTTCCACTGGAGCTCGCGCTCGTCAAGGTGACCCGGCCGGCCGCGGATCTCTCGCGCGAGTCGACGGCGCACCGGCTCGAGCTGCTGGAGCGCGCCGCCCATTCTGGCCATGTCCCAGGGACAGTCCCTGAGCCACGTCCCGAAGAGCCGGGTCCGGCCGAAGAGGCGCCGTCGCTCGAGCTGGAGCAGCTCCAGGAGGCCTGGCAGCGGACGATCCTGCCGGCGGTCGAGGAGAAGTCGATTCCGACCGCCTCGGTCTTGCGCGAGGCGCACCCCAAGGGCCTCGCCGGCGACACGCTGACGGTCGAGTTCCCTCGCGCCGCGTCGTTCCACCGGCAGCTTGCCGAGGATCCGAAGAACGCGACCCTGCTCGCCGAGGCGCTCTACGAGATCACCGGCCGCCACCTCGATCTCTCCTTCGAGGTCGGCGAGAACGGCGAAACCGGGCCCGACGCAGAGGCCGAGCCCGAGGAGCCGGCGAGCGAAGAGGAGATCATCGAGCTGATGAAGGGCACCTTCGACGCGCGCGAGGTGGACGAATCATGAGGCATCGCTTGCGATGCCGTCCTCAGGAGACGTGGGCTTTGCCCGCGGCTCCGTCTGAAATGACCAGTCGACCCGCGTGCAAGGAAAGGATCCGCGCGTGAGCGGAATGGACTTCAACAAGATGCTGGAGCAGGTCCAGCAGATGCAGGGCCAGATGCAGAAGGCCCAGGAGGAGCTGAAGAACGAGACCGTCCAGGCGAGCGCCGGCGGCGGGATGGTCACGGTCACGGCGACCGGCGCCGGCGAGATCAGGGAGATCAAGATCGACCCGAAGGCGATCGACCCCGCCGACCCGGAGATGCTCGAGGACATGGTGCTCGCCGCCGTCAACGAGGCGCTCCGGTCCTCGCAGAGCCTCGTCGAGGCCAAGCTCGGCCCGGCCCTCGGCGGCCTGCACGGCCTCGGGCTGCCGGGGATGTAGATGAGCAAGCGCGCCGACGAGCTGCGGGCGATACCGCTCCTCAAGGGCCTCGACCTCCTGGCGCTCGAGAAGCTCGCCGCCGGGACGAGCGAGCTCGAGGCGCCTGCGGGCCAGCATCTGACACACCCGGGCGCCGCCGGAACGGGGATGTTCTTCGTGGTCGCAGGCACGGTCGAGGTCGAGGCCAGGGAGGGCTTCCGCGAGCTCGGCCCCGGCGAGTTCTTCGGCGAGCTGGCGCTCCTGACCGACGAGGGCAAGCGCACCGCCCGCGTTCGGGCGAAGACGCCGGTCCGGTGCATCGCGGTCGACCGTGCGGCCTTCGAGACGCTGCTCGAGGACCATCCGGAGGTCGCGGCGAATCTGCTCGAGGCCGGCCTCGGCCGTCTCGACGACGCTCGTTCCTGACGCCGGTCTCGCCGGGTCGCCCAGGCACAATGGGCCTGTGTTCAGCCCGTCCGTCGACAACCTCGTCGCGCAGCTGACGCGCCTGCCCGGCGTCGGCCAGCGCACGGCGCAGCGGCTCGCCTTCCACCTCCTGCGCGTGCCGAAGGACGAGGCCGTCGCCCTGGCCGCTGCGATCGCCGAGGTCAAGGAGCGCGTCCGCTTCTGCCGCGAGTGCGGCAACCTGACCGAGGAGGAGACCTGTGAGATCTGCCGCGACGCGCGCCGCGACCACACGATCGTCTGCGTCGTCGAGCAGCCGGCCGACCTGATCTCGGTCGAGCGCACGCACGAGTACCGCGGGCTCTACCACGTCCTCGGCGGCGCGCTCTCCCCGCTCGACGGCGTCGAGCCGGAGCACCTGCGGATCGACGAGCTGCTCGGCCGCGTCGAGCGAAACGGCGTCGAGGAGGTCGTGCTGGCGACGAACCCGAACATGACCGGCGAGGCGACCGCGGCCTACCTCGCCGACCGCCTGCGGGGGCGCGTACGCGTCACCCGCCTCGCGAGCGGCCTGCCGGTCGGCGCCGACCTCGAGTACGCCGACGAGGTCACCCTCGGCAGGGCGCTGAGCGGCCGTCGCGAAATGTGACACTTCCGCCGTGACCGCGACCGAATTCGAGGCACTTCCCGCGCTCGAGCGAGCCGAGCCGAGGCTCGGGACGCTGGTGATGAAGTTCGGCGGCACCTCGGTCGCGGACCCGGACAAGCTCAAGGACGTTGCACGCCGCCTCGTCGACGCGCGCGCGGCCGGCAACCGCGTCGTCGCGGTCCTCTCCGCGATGGGCGACACGACCGACGATCTCGTCCGCCTCGCGTACGAGGTCTCGGCGCAGCCGAAGCCGCGCGAGCTGGACATGCTGATCTCGGTCGGCGAGCGCATCTCCTGCGCGCTCGCGGCGATGGCGATCTACGACCTCGGCGCGGAGGCGATCTCGCTGACGGGCTCGCAGGCGGGGATCGTGACCGACACGGTGCACGGCCGCGCGAAGATCGTCGACGTCCGCGCCCGCCGGATCCACGAGGCGCTCGACCAGGACCGGATCGTGCTCGTCGCCGGCTTCCAGGGCGTCTCGACCGACCTCGACATCACGACGCTCGGCCGCGGCGGCTCCGACACCACCGCCGTCGCGCTCGCCGCCGCGCTCGGCGCCGAGGTCTGCGAGATCTACACCGACGTCGAGGGCGTCTTCACCGCCGACCCGCGGCTGGTGCCGGAGGCGCGCAAGCTGCACGCCGTGAGCTACGAGGAGATGCTCGAGCTGGCCGCCTCGGGCGCGAAGGTGCTGCAGGTACGCTCGGTCGAGGTCGCGCGCAACCACAATGTCAAGCTGCACGTGCGCTCCACGTTCTCTCAGGAGGACGGCACCTGGATTCGCGAGGAGGACGAACGGATGCTCGAGAAGGCGCTGATCTCCGGGGTGACGCACACGCTCGAGGAGACGCTCTACCGCGTCGAGGGCACGACCCCCGCGCAGCTCTTCGCCGCGCTCGCGGAGGCCGGGGTCAACGTCGACACGATCGTCCAGACCGGCCCCGAGATCGTCTTCTCGGCTCCCGCCGACGACCGCGCGGCAGCGGCCGGGGTGCTGGACGGGCTCGGCGTCGAGTGGAGCGCGCGCGACGACCTCGGCAAGGTCAGCGTCATCGGCGCCGGCATGAAGAGCCACCCCGGGGTCGCGGCGAAGGCATTCGAGACGCTGGCCGTCGTCGGCATCGAGCCGGCCGTCGTGACGACCTCCCCGATCAAGATCGCCTGCCACCTGCGCACCGACGAGGTGGACAAGGCCGTCGCCGCCCTGCACCGCGCCTTCGAGCTCGACGCGCCCGAGGCGGAACGGCAGCATGCCTAGAAACGTGGGTCGTCAACTCCCCGCGTGTCGACCGGTCATCTCAGACGGATGCGCAGCAAAGCCGCACATCCTGAGGCTAGGCATCGCAAGCGATGCCTAGGATCGCCGTGGTCGGAGCGACCGGTGCCGTGGGCGGGGTCATGGTCGAGCTCCTGCTCGAGCGCGGCTTCGACGACCTGCATCTCCTTGCCTCGAGCCGCTCGGCAGGCAGCGAGGTCGGCGGGCTGCCCGTGAAGGAGGCCACGCCGGAGGCTCTCGCCGGCTTCGACCTGTGCTTCTTCTCCGTCGGCGCCAGGGCGAGCCGCGAGCTCGTTCCGCACGCGGTCAGGGGCGGCGCGGTGTGCGTCGACAAGTCGGAGGCCTTCCGCCTGCAGGACGGCGTGCCGCTGGTCGTGCCCGAGGTGAACGGCGAGCGCGCGCTCGAGCACGGCGGGATCGTCGCGAACCCGAACTGCTCGACCATCCCGCTGACGCTCGTGCTGAAGCCTCTGCACGACGCCGCCGGCCTGCGGGCGGTGCGAGTCGCGACCTACCAGTCGGCCTCCGGCAAGGGCGCCCAGCGGCTGCAACAGCTGCTCGACGAGCCGCAATCCGAGCACGATCTCTCCACCGACTGGGACTTCGACGGCGAGGAGTTCGACGAGGAGGCGAAGATCCGCGAGGAGACGCGCAAGATCCTCGAGCTCCCGGAGCTGCCGGTCAGCGCGACGTGCGTCCGCGTGCCCGTGCCGGTCGGTCACGCCGAGTCGATCTGGATCGAGACCGAAGAGCCGCTTGCGCCCGAGCGTGCGTGCGAGCTCCTGGCGGCCGCGCCGTCGGTCCGGCTCGACGACGATCCCACTCCCGGCAAGGCCGCCGGCGGCGATGAGGCGCTGGTAGGACGAATCCGCCGCGACCCGGCCACAGAGAACGGCCTCACGCTCTTCCTCGCCTGCGACAACCTGCGCAAAGGCGCCGCCCTGAACGGCGTCCAGATCGCGGAGCTCGTCCTGGCAAACCGCGTGGTCGCAGCCTGAGGGCTCTAGGCGGGGCGCTCGCCGAGCTTGGACTGGAGCAGCTCGATCACGCTGCGCAGGTCCCGCCTTACGTCGTCGAGAAGCGCGCGCACCCGGTCGAGCTCTTCGGGAGTCAGGTTCCTCTTCCCCTTCGCCATCGTCGTCCTCCAGTAGCAGGTCGCGGCTCTCTTCAAGCGTAGCGTCGACCTTCATCAACATGAGCATGATCGCCCGGATGTCGCCCGGCTCGACCTCGCGAGATCCCACCCAACCCTGCTGAAGAAGAGCATGAGTTTGCGAAAGTGGCCGAACTGGTCAGTCTCCGGGCAGATAGTTCGCGTTCCGCTCCTTGCTCAAGCCCGGGATCGGGAATCCCGATAAGCAGGGCAATGCGGCCGGCACGTCTGGACCACACCTTCTTCGAGGACGAGCCTCGCTCGCACCTCGGCGCGCTGCTGCTGCGCAAGGGGATCCTCTCGAACGAGGAGCTCGACCGCGCGCTCGAGGAGCGCCACCCCGGTGAGCTGCTCGGCGAGGCGCTCGTGCGGCTGCGGATCTGCTTCGAGGACGACATCGCGCGCGTGCTGGGCGAGCAGGCGCAGGTCGAGTTCGCGGACATCAACGTGATCTCGGTCGACCGGCGGGCAGTCCAGCTGGTGCCGTTCGAGCTCGCGGAGGCGCTGCGGGCGATCCCGATCCGGCTGCACCCGAGCGGCGAGATCTCGGTCGCGGTCGTCGACCCGACCGACCAGTCGCTCCTGCCACAGCTCAAGCTCGCGACCGGCCACCCGATCCGGCTGCTCGTAACCACACCGTCGGCGCTGCGCACCGCCTGGAAGACCGCCTACAACCGCTAGAGGTCTAGGGCCTCGGGGCCGGCACCGGCTCCGGCAGGAACGCCTCCCGCAGCGCGCGCAGCACCTTCGAGCGCTTCCGCTCCAGCACCGGCACCAGTCCGCCCAGCTCCAGGCGCACGAGCTCGACCTGGCCCGAGGCGCGCACCGTCCGGAAGCCGAAGTCCGAGAGGAAGTCGCGTGGGAACACCGTGCGGTGGACGAGAAAGCGCTCGTAGTCGGACTCACCCTCGCGGTAGCGATAGGCGAATGTCTCGAGCGCGGCCGCGCCCTTGTCCTTCGCCTCGGCGATCGCGGCGAGGAAGAGCGACTGCAGCACCCAGGGGCTCGAGCGGTCGACCAGGTAGGCGCACGTGACGAGCACGGCGTCGTCGGAGGGCGGCCCGGCGGGCAGGTCGTCCGCGAGAGGGAAGAACCCAGAAGGCCCGTACTGCATCGAGCCGAGCACGCGGCCGTCGTCGTCGTAGTAGACGGTGCCCCAGGCGCCGAACTCGGTCTCCGCCTTCTCGATCCAGCGTTGCTTGTCGACCCGGCGGCCCGCGGTGCGCGACTGCCACCAGACGCACTCGTGGCAGACGGGGGCGACCTGCGGCAGTGTCGCGCCGGTCAGCCCTGCGACCCGGGTGGTCACCTCCTCACCTCCTGCCGGACGAGGTCTCGACCGGTCATTTCAGACGGCCGTGCGGGCAAAGCCCGCCCGGCCTGAGAGCGACGCCGCAAGCGGCGTCTCACGGCTTGCCGATCTGGTCGACGACCACGTTGACCGCGCCCGGCCTCGCGCCCGCCATCCGCTCGAGGTAGTCGGCGACCCGCCGCTGCACCTCGGAGCCGACCTCCTGCGCCGACGCGCCCCACGCGAGCTCCAGGTGGAGCTCGACCGTCGCGCGGCCGTCCGACTCCTCGATGCGGACGGCGCCCTGCCGCGGCAAGTGCCCCTCGACCAGCCCGGCGACGCCGTCGACCTCCCGGGCGGCGTCGGCCGCGTAGCTGGCGAGCACGTCGGCGGCGACGCTCGCGTGTCCTTCCATCACTCCGATTGTAGGACGAGCTCGGTCGCCTCCGGCCGCGCGAGGAAGCGGAAGGGGACGAAGGTCGTGCCGAGGCCGGCCGAGAGGTGGAGCGTCGCGGCGGGCCGGCGGTAGAGGCCGCGCACGTACGTCCAGCGGAGGCTCGCGAGCCGCAGGCGACCGCCCGGCCAGGGGACGCAGATCTGCCCCGCGTGCAGGTGGCCGGCGAGGACGAGGTGGAACGCGCCGGCCGGGAGGCGGTCGATGACATCCGGGTAGTGGCAGAGCAGGATCCGCAGGTCGGCCTCCGGGTCGGCGACACGCTCCGGGTGCGCCCGGTGGTACCGGTACGAGCGCGGGTCGACGCCGACGATCTGCACCTTGCGGCCGCGCAGCTCGATCGTGCGCGAGTCGTCCGCCAGCAGGGTCGCCGGCTCGAGGTCGTAGAGCTCGATCGGATGCGAGAACGGGTCGCGGCTGAGCGCGAAGTCGTGATTGCCGAGCACGGCGAAACAGCGCGGCATGCGCGCGAGCAGCCTGCGCAACCGCTCCTCACCTGCACGGCGCGAGAGCAGGTCGCCGCTGATCAGCGTCAGGTCGGGCTGGCGCGCCTCGACCCAGTCGACCGCCCGGTCGATCGCCACCGAGCCGCGCGAGGGGAAGCCGAGGTGGAAGTCCGAGAGGTGCGCGATCCGCAGGCCTGCGAGCTCGGACGGCAGCCCCTGCAGCGGGCAGCGCAGCGTCTCCAGCCGCACCCAGCCGGCCTCGAAATGCCCCCACGCGAGCCCGGCCGCCGCGGCGGCGCCTCCCAGCCGGGCGACTCCCGACGGGCTCATCGTGGAATCATCGCGACGGATCGACCGGTCATTTCAGACGGACGCACGGGCAAGCCCGTACGTCCTGAGGTCGGCACCGCAAGCGGCGCCTTAGGCTTCGAGCTTCGAGGTGACCGGCTCGACCGGAGATCACGTGGCGCTTGAACTGCAGCTCCGACGACTCGAGCCCGGCCGCGACGCCGATCAGCTGCGAGAGGTGCAGGATCGGCATGGCGTAGTCCTTGCCGCTCGACTTGCGCAGCTTCAGCTGCCACGCGTCGAGCGAGAGGTGGCACAGCGGGCAGGGCGTCACGATCGCGTCGGCTCCGGCCTCAGAAGCCTGCTCGATCGGCTGGATCAGCTCGTTGAGGGCGACCTCCTCCCGGGCCTGGATGATCGGGAAGCCGCAGCACTTGATCTTGGCCGGGTAGTCGACCGGCTCGCCGCCGCAGGCCTCGATGATCGCCTCGAGCGACCAGGGCTTGTCGGGATCCTCGAAGCCGAGGATCTTCGACGGCCGCAGGATCTGACAGCCGTAGAACGGCGCGACGCGCAGGCCCTTGAGGCCCTTGTGCGCGACCTCCTTCAGCCGCTCGTAGCCGTCGCCCTCCGCGATCAGCCAGAGCAGGTGCCTGACGTCGACCTCGCCCTGTAGGGCGGCGCGCCGACAGTCTCGAGGTTCGTGTTCACGCGGGCGCGCAGGTCGGCGTCGTTCCTGAGCTGCCAGTTCGCCTGCCGGAGGTTGAGCGTGCAGACGTTGCAGATCGTCATCAGCGTGTCCGAGCCCGGTGGCCTCGGCGTAGGCCAGGATGCGCGCGTTCAGGTGGAGGTAGTAGTCCGGCTCCGCCTCGTGGATATCGCCGGCGCCGCAGCAGGTGACCGACTCGAGCTCGTCCAGCTCGAGGCCGAGCTTCGGCGCGAGCGCCTTCGTCGAGGTGTTCAGCTCCTTGGCCGACAGCGCCGCGAGGCAGCCCGTGTAGTAGGCGACCTTCCTCATGGCTTCTGTCTCCTGCGCTTCCGCCTCTTCCGGGAACTCGATCTGGCTGAGCGCGTGCTCGCCCTGGACGATCCCGAGCGCGCCCTCGCGCCCCTGCTCCCTGATCAGCTCGCGCAGCAGCCCGGCCTCGTCGACGTCCCGCGACGTGCGGCGGGAATCGGTGGCGGCACCTTGCCGTGCTTGCGCCAGCTTCAGGGCGAAGCCGATCTGCTTGATCGCCGCGACGACGCCCTGCGTCTTCGGCACGAGCTCGGTCTCGCGCAGCCAGCCGGTCGTCTCGGCCGACTTGACGAACCACTTCGCGTGCTTGGCGCCCATGTCGTGGTCGATCTCCAGCCGGATCGACTCCGCGCCGAGCTTGGCGATCGCGTCGCGCGGGTCGACGCCCTTCGGGCAGCGCTCGTTGCAGAAGTAGCAGCGCGTGCAGTCCCAGATCCCGTGCTCCTCGTTGAGCGTGTTCAGGCGCTCGACCTCCGCCGGTCGCGCGGGTCGCCGACGAAGCGGAACCCCTTCGCGAGCGCGGCCGGCCCGACGAACTCCGGGTCCGACTCCATCGAGTTGCACTCGGAGACGCAGCAGCCGCACATGATGCAGAGCGCCTCCTTGTGAATCACGTTCATCTTCTGCTGCGAGACGATCCGCTCCTTCTCCGCCGGCTCGTCGTAGCCGGGATCGAGCCAGGGCTTGACCGAGCGGACCTTGCCCCAGAAGGGCTCCATGTCGACCACGAGGTCCTTCAGCACGGGCATGTTCCCCATCGCGCTGATCACGGGAACGTGTCCCGCGTCGGCGATCGGCTTCATTCGCTCCTTGCAGGCGAGCACGGCGCGCCCGTCCATCCGCATCCCGCAGGAGCCGCAGATCATCATGCGGCAGCTCTTGCGGTAGGCGAGCGTCCCGTCGTGCTTGTCCTTGATCAGATCGAGGACGTCGAGCAGGCAGGCCCACTCCGGCGCGTCGACCTCGTACTCGCGCAGGGCCTTCTCCCCGGACTCCGGGTCGTACCGCCAGATCTTCAGTGCTACGTCCAGTCAGCCCCCTGCGGTCCCAGCAACTGCTCGAAGTCGATCACCGCGCGTCTCCGGAGGCGGCGCGATCGTCACCGGCGAGCCGAAGTCATACAGCTCCATCGTGATCTTCGCCGACTGGCTCTTGCTCGACTGCTGTCCGTGTAGACCGACCTTGCGGACGAAGCCGTCGTCTCCGACCCAGACGTCGACCGGCAGCGTCGTCACGCCGCCGACATCGATCACGCGGCGAATCGAGCGCCTCGCTGGAGCCCTTCGCCCGGCGCGCGGCATGCTCGAGGTCGATCGTGGCCGCGGTAGTGCGTCGTGTTCCCGCCGCCGCACCTTCTCCTCGCCTACCTTCTCGACCTTGCCGTTCGCGCCGCGGAGGTAGGCGAGGGCGGCGTTCGGAGTCGGGTTGGAGTCGACGAGGCTGCCGAGGTCGACGCCCTGCTGCTTCGCCAGGCGGGCGAGGTCGACCTGCACCCACTCCTTGCCGCCGGCAAAGCCTGCTGGAACGCCGGCGTGCGCAGGTACAGCACGTTCCCGTCGACGATCGTGTCCACGGTCGTCGTCTGGCCGTTGCTCTCGACAGTCATCGCAAGCTTGCCCGCCGCGCTCGCTTCCGTGTCGAACACGCCTCGGCCGCCGCCGTTCACGCCCGTGCCCGCAGATCTCGAAGTCGACCTTGACGCTGCCGGCGCGGGTGGTGGCCGAGGCGCCTGGGCGATCGCGTTCGCCTCCGCGGCGCTGCCGCCGGTTGGATGTGCTGTCGCCGCTGCCGCCACACCCGGCCGCGAGGAGAGCACGAGCGCGGCCAGAACCGCGACGCGCCGCATCAGTAGGTCCGCTCCATCGGCTGCCACTTCGTCATCGTGACCGGCTTCCATTTGAGCCGTGGCGCGCCGTGCTCCATCGTCACGAGCGTGTGCCTGAGGTAGTTCTCGTCGTCGCGCTCCGGGTAGTCGTACGGGCGGGCGTGGGCGCCGCGGCTCTCCTTGCGCTCGATCCCGCAGACCACCATGCAAGCGGCGAGGTCGAGCATGAAGCCGAGCTCCATTGCCTGCGTCAGGTCGTTGTTGAAGACCTGGCCCTTGTCATCGACGATGACGCGCTCGTAGCGCTCGCGCAGTCCGGCGACGATCTCGCCCTGCTGCCGTCATCTGCTCCTCGCGCCGGAAGACGCCGAAGTTCTCGTGCATGGTCTCGGCAAGCTCGTTGCGAATCGACCACGGCCGCTCGCCGTCGGTGCGGTCGAGCAGCTGCCGCAGCTCCCGCTCGGTGTCGGCCTCCACCGACTGCGGGCACCTCGACCGTCGTGTTGCGTGAGCGCCCACTCCGCAGCGTGGGCGCCGGCCCGCTTGCCGAAGGTGATCGTCTCCATCAGCGCGTTCCCGCCCAGGCGGTTCGCCCCGTGCACCGAGACGCAGGCGCACTCGCCGGCCGCGTAGAGGCCCTTCGAGCGAGGTGCGTGCCCCAGATGTCCGTGTCGACCCCGCCCATGTGGTAGTGGGCGCCGGGCCGGACCGGGATCGGCTCCTGGATCGGGTCGACTCCCGCGAAGACCATCGACAGCTCGCGCGTCCCGTGCAGCCGCTCGAGAATCTTCTCCGCGCCGAGGTGGCGCATGTCGAGCAGGACGTTGCCGTTCGACGCCGCGGCCCTCGTCGATCTCGGTCTGCTCGGCACGGGAGATGACGTCGCGCGAGGCGAGCTCCATCGCGTTCGGCGCGTAGCGCTTGAGAAAGCGCTCGCCCTCCGAGTTGACCAGGTACGCGCCCTCGCCGCGCGTGCCCTCCGTGATGAGCACGCCGGTCGGCGCGAGCGTCGTCGGGTGGAACTGCATCATCTCCATGTCCTCGAGCGCGACGCCGACGCGCAGCGCCTGTGCCATCCCGTCTCCGGTGCACGCGTAGGCGTTGGTGGTGCCGTTGTAGAGCCGCCCCGCGCCGCCGGTGGTGAGGATCACGGTCTTGGCGCCGATCGTCGCCAGGCCGCCGTCGATCAGGTTCCAGGCCACCACTCCCTGGCAGCGGTCCTCGTGCTCGACGAGCTTCCAGACGAAGAACTCCTCGTAGACCTTCAGGTCGCGCTTCATCACCTGCTCGAAGAGGACGTGCACCAGCACGTGGCCGGTGATGTCGGCCGCGTAGGCCGTTCGCGGCTCGCCCGCAGCGCCGAACGGGCGCTGCGCGATCCTTCCGTCCTCCGTGCGCGAGAAGACCGCTCCCCAGTTCTCGAGCTGGTAGACGTCGCCCGGCGCCTCGTTGCAGAGGATCTCGATCGCGTCCTGGTCGCCGAGGTAGTCGGAGCCCTTGACGGTGTCGAAGGCGTGCTTCTCCGGATCGTCCTCCGAGGCGTTCCCGAGAGCGGCGTTGATGCCGCCCTCGGCCGCACCGGAATGGCTTCGAACCGGGTGGATCTTCGAGATCAGCGCGACGTCGGCGCCCGCATCGTGCGCTTCGATGGCCGCCCGCATTCCCGCGCAGCCTGCCCCGACAACGAGCACGTCGTGCTTCGCTTCCACCGGTAACGGACGCTATCGAAACGACGGCAGGCTCGAGGCTCCTAACGGATGCGGCGTACGGTTGGGACTCGGCGCCGGCCGCAGAAATCCTGATGATGGGGGCGTGCTCCGAATCGATCGGCACCGGCTCGGCCCCCGGGTCTACGTGCTAGGAGCCCGCGTTCACGAGTGGCATCTCGGCGCCGGCCTCCTGCTGGGCACTCGCGCTTGGCGCGGCTCTTCCGACAAGGTCGACCCGGACTGGCGCACGGCGCGCCGCGATCTTCGCTCGGCGTCTGGCTCGTCGCGAAGGACTGGCGCGACCTCGTGCCCGTCACAGCGCGACACGACCCACTGGCGTCTGGGCCTGCACGTCCAGCCCGCTCCGTTGCGGCTGGTGCGCCGGGCAGATCCGCTCCCGAAGCTGGCTGCGCTCGGAACCGCGCTGGCGGGCCTCGTGAACCTCGCCTCCGCGGTCACGCCCGAACATCGAGTGGCGCAACCACCTGCTGCTGCAGTTCGCGCCGTTCGAGGCCTTACGCCTCTCGCATGCAGCCGCCGTGCCGGCCTCGCTGCTGCTGCTCGTGACGGCGCCGTATCTCTGGCGTCGGCGCGAGCGGAGCGCTTCGGCTGGCACTCGTCCTGCTCGTCGGGCTCGGCGTGCTCAACCTGCTCAAGGGGCTCGACGTCGAGGAGGCGGCCGCCAGCTTCGCGCGTCGCCGGGCTGCTCTGGCTCGGACGAGCGTCGTTCTGCGTCCAGCCACGACCCCGTCAGCCTGCGCTCCGCGCTGGCGCGGATTCCGCTCGTCGTCGGGTCCGGTTTCCTGCTCTGCTGCGTTCGCCGTCTGGCTCGCCGCGCCCGAGAGCGCGAGCCTCCGCGCGCAGTCGCTGCGCGAGATCGCTCGACGGCACTGCTCTGGCAGAACGGGGCCGCTCGACTTCCGCGACGAGCTCGGCGCCTCGACGAGGCGGTCGGCGTGACCGGCGTGCTCGCGCTCGCTGCTCGCTCTGGATCGTTTTCCGCCCGCTCGCCCCGCCGGCCGCGTTTCCGGACCTCCGCCGACGGCGGCCGCCGCCGGCCTCGTCCGTCGGCACGGCTCCGACACGCTTGCGTACTTCAAGCTCCGCCGCGACCAGCACTACCTGTTCAGCGAGGACCGCCGCGCGTTCCTCGGGTACCGGGTCGAGACCGGCGTCCTGCTCGTCTCCGGCGACCCAGTCGGCCCGGAGGACGGCGATTCCGCGCCTGCTCCGCGAGCTGAGCCTGTTCGGCGAGGCCCGCGGCCTACGGATTGCCGCGCTCGGAGTCGGAGAGCGGCTCCTACCGCTCTGGAGGCAGCTCGGCCTTCGGTCTCTCTACCTCGGCGACGAGGCCGTCGTCGACACGAGCGCGTTCTCGCTCGACGGCCGCGCGATTCGCAAGGTGCGCCAGTCGGTCTCGACGGCTGGAGAAGCAGCGGCTACAGCGCCGTCCTCGACGATCTGGCGAGCTCGACGAGCGCCGAGCTCGCCGAGCTGGAGCGCGTCAGCCGCCGCTGGCGGGACGGAAGCCCCGAGCGCGGCTTCGCGATGTCGCTCGACGCTCTCCGCCAGGAGGAGCACGGCGACAGCCTCGTCGTGGCCGGGCGGGACGCGACGGGCGCGATCCGCGGCTTCCTCCACTTCGCGCCGAGCTACGGCCGGCCGGCCGTCTCGCTGCTCGCTCATGCGGCGCGACCGGGACACGCCGAACGGCCTGACGGAGTTCCTCGTCGCCCGCGGCGATCGAGCTGCTGCGCGACGCGCGGAGTCGAGGAGGTCTCGCTCAACTTCGCGGCCTTCGCTCGCTTCATCCACGAGCCGCACGGGCCGATCGAGCGCCGCTCGGCCGCGTGCTCCTGGTCGCGGACGCCTTCTTCCAGATCGAGCGGCTTCTACCGCTTCAACGCGAAGTTCTTCCCTCGCTGGGAGCCTCGCTACCTCCTGTTCGAGCAGCGTTCTCGGGCTCCCGCCGGGTGGGGCTGGCCGCGATGTGGGCCGAGGGCCAACTGCCGAAGCCGGCTCGGCGGCGCTGACGAGCGCGTCGGTCGAGTCGAGCGAGATCCAGAAGCAGAGAGCGGCGAGCGGCAGCTCGGCGACAGACGGCTTCGCCAGGGCGCCCGCCGCAGTCCCGCCCGGGCTCCGCCGTGATCAGGTCGAACCAGGCGTCCGTGAGGAGCGCCGTGCCCGCGACCGCCGCCACGAGCGGCAGGAGCGGGGAGCCGCGCAGGAGCGCGACCAGCGTGCCGATGAGCGCCGCCGCCTCGAACAGGTCGAACCCGACCCAGGCGGCGTCCCAGTGGTGCACGACATGCTCCGCGGGGAGCGACGCGCCGAGGTAGCCCGACCACGGCAGGAGCGCCAGCGCCACCCCGCCGAGCACGAAAACGAGCCACCGCCGCGCGCGGCGCAGCTGGTAGACGACGGCGATCCGGTGCGTCGGCGGCACGGCGGTTCCATCCCCCGCATTCTGCAGAACCGCTTGGGTCTGCCGGCGCCTGGGTAAGATCCGGCCCGTGGCCAAGATGCTCTTCCGGCTGCCGACGCGGCCGGCCGTCATCGACAACCCGTCCGCCGAGGAGCTCCAAGAGCTCGCGGCGAGGATGCCGAACGCGCGCCGACGCGGTACGGGAACCTCAACGTCCAGACGGAGGTCGTCAACCGCTCGAAGCGCTCGACGTTCATCGTCACCGACGAGCCCGACGGCCAGAACCAGGCGATCTCCCGCGAGGAGGGCCAGCGCTGGGCCGCGGCTCCAGGACGAGTACATCGCCGAGCAGGAGATGGTCGTGGTCGACGGCTACGATCGGCAACGACCCCGACTTCCGCACGCCGGCGCGCCTCTACATCGAGGCGGCCAACGCGAACATCGCCGGGCATGCAGCAGCAGCTCTACTTCTCCGGCGAGGTCGAGGACGTCGAGCCCGAGCTCACCGTGATCTACACGCCGAACCTGAAGGCCGAGGGCTTTCCCGACGACCGGCTGATCGCCGTCGACCTCGAGCAGGGCGTCACGCGGGTCTTCAACTCCGACTACTTCGGCGAGTCGAAGAAGGGCGGCCTTCGGATGTGGAACAAGCTCGTCTACGACCGCGGCGGGATCCCGCTGCACGCCGGCTGCAAGATCATCCCGACCGAGCGCGGCAAGCGGGTCGGGCCTGATCGTCGGCCTCTCGGGGACCGGCAAGACGACGACCACCTTCACGCGCCAGAACGGCTCGCTGCCGGTGCAGGACGACTTCGTCGCCTGGATGCCGGACGGCCGCGTCTACGCGACCGAGAACGGCTGCTTCGCCAAGACCTTCGGGCTCAACCCGGAGGACGAGCCGACGATCTACGGCGCCGTCACGCAGCCGGACTCGTACCTGGAGAACGTCTCGCAGCACGGCGACGAGGTCGACTTCTACGACACGAACTACACGTCGAACGGCCGAGCGACCTTCCCGTTCGAGGTGATCGAGGCCGCGTCGGCCGACGAGATCGACGAGGCGCACTTCCTGCTGATCCTGAACAAGAACGAGAACATCGTCCCCGCCGTCGCGAAGCTCGAAGGGCCGCAGGCAGCGGCCTTCTTCATGCTCGGCGAGACGACCGGCACGAGCGCCGGCGGCGCCGACGAGGCCGGCAAGTTCCTGCGCGTGCCCGGGACGAACCCGTTCTTCCCGATGCCGCACGACCTGCAGGGCAACCGCTTCCTCGAGCTGCTCGCGGAGCACCCGCTCGAGGTCTACCTGATGAACACCGGCCGCGTCGGCGGGCCCGAGGACGACGAGCGCTCGCGCAAGGTGCGGATCAAGCACTCGTCCGCGATCGTCAAGGGCATCGCCGAGGGCACGATCGACTGGGAGCGCGACCCCGACTTCGGCTACCTGGTCGCGTCGTCGGTGCCGGGAATCGACGAGCCCGAGATCCTGCAGCCGCGGCGGCTGTACGAGGAGCAGGGCCGCGGGGACGAGTACCGCGCGCTCGTCGAGCGCTTCAAGGCCGAGCGCGCCGAGTTCCTGAGCGGCTTCCCGAGCCTGTCCGACGAGATCGTCGCGGCCGTCGCGTAGAGCGGTATCGCTCGATCCAGACGCCCGCAAGCGACGCCTCTAGCGGACTTCCCCGCCCGCGGCGAATGCCGTCGCCGTGGACGCGAGATCGAGCGCTTCCTCGAGAGCCCGGCGCTCTCCCCGGCGACGCGGCGGGCCTACCGCGTCGACGTGCGCGAGTTCGCGCGCTGGCTCGAGCGCCGCGGGACGCGGCTGCAGGACGTGGACGTGCGGACGCTCGCCGACTACGCGGCCGAGCTCGGTCGAGCGCGGCCGCGAGAAGCTCGCGCCGGCGACGATCGCGCGCAAGCTCGCGGCGGTGCGCGCGTTCCTGCGCCACGCGCTCGGCCCGGAGAACGTGCCCGACGCGTCGTTCGCGCCGCGACGTCCGCGGCGGCTGCCGGACGCGCCCCGGCCCAGGAGGTGGACGGCGCGCTCGACGGGCTCGGAGGAACGGGCCGCTGGCGACTCGTAACCGGGCGCTCGTCGAGCTCGTCTACTCGGCGGGCCTCCGCTCGCAGGAAGCGGTCGACCTCGACCTCGCCGACGTCGACTTCGAGCAGGAGCTCGTCCACGTGCGCGGCAAGGGCGGCAAGGAGCGCGTCGTGCCGCTCGGCGAGGAGGCGGCCCTGCGGCTGGCCGAGTACCTCCGAGACGCGCGCCCCGAGCTGGCGCGCGGCGCCGATAACGCGTTCTTCCTGTCGGCGCGCGGCCGTCGGCTCGACACGAGCACCCTCAGGAGGCTGCTGCCCCATCCGCACCGCCTACGGCATGCGTTCGCGACCCATCTCCTCGAGGGCGGCGCCGACCTGCGCACGATCCAGGAGCTGCTGGGTCACAGCTCGCTCTCGACCACGCAGATGTACAGCCACGTCGACGCTGCCCGCCTTCGCCGCGTCTACGACAAGTCGCACCCGCGTTCATAGAGCGTCGCATCGATCACTCCCAGTGGCACCGACCGGTCGGTTCAGACGGACGCGCGGGCAAGCTCGCACGTCCTGAGGTCGGCATCGCTAGCGATGCCTCAGCCGCATCAATCACTGCCAGTGGCACCGACCGGTCGGTTCAGACGTCTGACGTTATGTGATATTTTTATCACGTAATGGATGACGCCAGGATCTGGAAGGCGCTGGGCTCGCCGCACCGGCGGGCGCTGCTCGACGCTCTTCGCGACGGACCGATGACCACGACCGCGCTCTGCGAGGTCCTGCCCCAGCTCTCGCGCTACGCGGTCATGCAGCACCTCGGGCGTACTCGAGCGCGCGGGGGTCGTGCTCGTCCGACGCGAAGGCCGCGAGCGCTGGAACGAGCTGAACGCCGTCCCGATCCAGCGCGAGCTCGAGCGGTGGCTGAACGGCTTCCAGCAGGCCAGCGCCTCGCAACTGCTGGCGTTCGAGCGTCATCTGCAGTCGGCACCAAGGAAGGAGAAGTGATGCACCCGATCCGCCATATCGCGTTCACGAACGAGCTCCGGTTCGAGCGCCCGCGCGACGAGGTCTTCGAGGCCTTCCTCGACACCGGGAAGTGGTTCCAGGCCAGCTACGGGAAGGAGCGCCTGCAGCGAGTTGTCAACGACCGCCGCGTCGGGCGGACAGATCTACGAGGACTGGGGCGACGGCAGCGGCAAGCTGTACGGGACGATCGGCTGGTGGGACCCACCGGCCGGCTACTCGCAGACGAGCCACCAGCTCGGCGGCGGGATCACGCTCACGCACCGCTACGAGTTCGACGAGGAGGACGGCGGCACCGTCCTGCGCCACGAGTTCAGCGCCTTCGGGCCGATCTCGGACGAGATGGCCGAAGGCATCAACTGGCACGCGTCGCTGGAGACCTTCGAAGCACAACTTCACGCCTGGATCGAGCGGGGCGAGGTGATCCCGCCACCGGACGAGACGTAGCCCGTCGGCACCCGGATACCAAGGCACACGCGCGAGTACCGGGTGCCCACCACCCCCGCCCTCCAACAGCCTAAGCTCGAAAATGTCACGTGTCTGTGACGTCTTCGTGACGGAAGCGTGCCGGTTCGTCCACAGGGGCGTCGAGCCGGCGGCCCATCCGGATCAGGGGTTCGACTCGCCGGCGTGGATCCGGGCCTGACGCTCGAGCTGCTCCTGCGCGTTCAGCACGTGCCCGAGCGCAGCCCAGCCGTGAGCGGCGCCGCGCGGAACCTCCCGCTCGCGGAAGTGGCCGGCCGCCGTGCGGCAATGCTGCGCAGCCAGCTCTAGCTCGTCCGCTGCCACGTCGAAGAGGCCGGCCGAGGCCTCCAGGTCGCTGCTCTCGTTCACGCGGCGGCAACTCTACGGCAGGCGTCCGGGAGTCCGAAGCGAAGGAAGAGGGTCCGATGGCCACGCCGCGGCCCGATTCGGCTGCACCGAGCTCCGACCCAGAGGTCGAGGGCTTCCTCGCCTTGCTCGCCGCGCGGCGCGCGCCCAAGACCGTCGAGGCCTACCGACGCGACCTCCGCGCGCTCGGCGACTGGCTCGGCGGGCCGCCTTCGAAGGCGACGACCGAGGACCTCGAGCGCTGGCTGGCGGAGCTTCGAGCGGCCGGCCTCTCGCCCGCGACGATCGCCCGACGGGTCGCGGCGGTTCGGTCGTTCTTCCGTCACCTGATCCTGCTCGGCGTCCGCTCGGACAGCCCGGCGGCGGCACTCGAGCTGCCGCGGCGACGGCGCCGGCTGCCCAGAACGCTCTCGGCCGCGGAGGCGCAGCGCCTGATCGAGGCTGCGCCCGGGACGACGCCTCGCTCGCTCCGCGACCGCGCGCTGGTCGAGCTCCTCTACGGGGCCGGGCTGCGCGTCAGCGAGGCGGTCGGGCTCGGGAAGACGGACGTCGACCTCGAGCGGCGCCTCGTCAGCTGCACCGGAAAGGGCGACAAGCAGCGAGTGGTTCCGGTCGGCCGCCACGCGGTCGAGGCCCTCCGCCGGTACCTCGCCCACGGCCGGCCCTACCTCGACCGCCGCCACCGGCCAGACCTGTTCCTGAACGCCCAGGGCGGAGCGCTGACGCGGGCCGGCGCCTTTCTGATCCTCCGCCGGCTGGCCGAGCGCGCCGGTCTCGAGCCCGAGCGCGTCCACCCGCATCTCCTCCGCCACTCGTTCGCGACGCACCTGCTCGAGGGCGGTGCCGACCTGCGCAGCGTCCAGGAGATGCTCGGCCACGCCGACCTGAGTACGACCGAGCTCTACACGCACGTCAGCGACCGCCGCCGCCGCGACGTCTACTTCCGGAGCCATCCGCATGCTCGGCGCCGCGACGTCTCGAGTGACTGAGTCAGCGGAATCACACCGACATGTGCTCGAGTGGTTCCATCGTCGCCGGATCCGCAGGCCGTGCCGCCGCGAGCTCCGCGGCAGCCTCCGCGCCTGCCGCTGAGCCCTCCTCGCTAGCGCGACTTGGCGCGCTTCTCGAGCTCGGCGGCCACCTTCGCCGCCTGCTCCCGCAGTCCGCGCTCGACTCCGTCCTCCTCGGCGATCCCATGGAGGAGGACGATCGTGTCGCGCTGCGGAGAGCCGTTCCGAAGCGACAGGACGGCGAGCCGCCGGACCGCCGCATTGTCGTCCGCATTCGCGAGCGTGTGCAGCAGCGGCCGGACCGCGTTGATCTCCCGGGGCGCGTCGCGCGAGAGCAACTCCAGGGAGAGCAGCGCCGACCCGCGGCAGGCCGGGCTCTCGTCTTCGAGGCCGCGCCGTAGCAGCTCGGTCTTCTGGCGAAAGCGGAGCTGGCCGATTGCCCGGTAGGCCGTCGCCCGCTCGCGGTAGTCCTGCGAGCGCGCCTCCAGCTCGAGCTCGTCGGCCCAGTCGCGGCGTAGGTCGGCGACCTCGCGCTCCTTGCCCTGTTTGGCCAGCTCGTCCGCCAGAGCGGCTGCCTCGGCCAGGGTCACACCGAGGCTAGCGATCGTTCTGCGGGGCCGATGTACTGGGCCGACGGCCTGAACAGGCGGCCGGTGCGCTTCTGCTCGAGGATGTGGGCCGACCAGCCGGCAACGCGAGAGCAGGCGAACATCGCCGGCGCGAGCGGAGGCGGGATCTCGGCGACATCGAGCACGATCGCCGAGTAGTACTCGACGTTCGTGGCGAGGACGCGCTCGGGGTGCCGCTCCTGGAGCGCCTTCAGGGCGACCTGCTCGAGCTGTTCCGCCACCTCGACCTGCGGCGAGCCAAGCTCCTTTGCGGTCCGCTTGAGGATGCGCGAGCGTGGGTCCTCGGCCCGGTAGACACGGTGGCCGAAGCCCATGATGCGCTTCCCGTTCTCGAGCGCGTCGCGCACCCAACGCTCCGGATCGCCGAGCTCCTGGACCTCCTCGAGCATCGGCTTGACGTAGGCGGGCGCTCCACCGTGCAGCGGGCCGGAGAGCGCGCCGACGGCGGACGAGAGCGCGGCCCCGCAGTCGGCTCCGGTCGAGGCGACCACGCGGGCCGTGAAGGTCGAGGCGTTGAGCCCGTGCTCGGCCGTGCAGATCCAGTAGGTGTCGATCGCCTTGACGTGGCGCGGGTCGGCCTCGCCGCGCCAGCGGAGGAGGAAGCGCTCTGCTGCGGTTTCGCCGCGGGCGACGACGTCGTCCGGCGCCGGCTCGCGCCCGTCGGCCACCGCGGCCGAGCGGGCCACGATCTCCATCATCTGCGCCGAGAGCCGGCCGAGATCCTCGCGCGCCTGCTCGTCGGAGATCTCGTTCAGCTTGCCGAGCTTCCAGACTCCGGAGAGCCGCGCGGTCTCGGCCTGCAGATCCGACGGCGCGTTGCCGCTCAGCGCGGCGGGCCGGTACGGCTCGGGGTGCGGCATCTCGGAGTCGACGTCGTCGTCGACGAGCAGCCCCCAGACCTTTTCGTAGGGAACGTGGCCGACGAGCTCCTCGATGTCGATCCCGCGGTAGCGAAGAGCGCCACCCTCGCGGTCCGGCTCGGCGATCTCGGTCTGGACGGCGACGACGCCCTCGAGCCCCGGCTTGAAGTCATTCATCGGCTGGAAATCTATAGACCTCAGCTAGAGTCACGCGCCGTGGCTCACGAGGTGACGCTGATCCCAGGTGACGGCACCGGCCCCGAGCTGAGCGAGGCCACGCGCCGCGTTCTCGAGGCGACCGGCGTCGAGCTCGAGTGGGACGTGCAGGACGCCGGCGCGGACGTGATGGAGCAGTACGGCGGCAACCCGCTGCCCGAGCACGTGCTCGACTCGATCAAGCGCACGGGGGTCGCGCTGAAAGGGCCGATCACGACCCCGGTCGGCGGCGGCTTCCGCTCCGTGAACGTCACGCTGCGCAAGACGCTCGACCTCTACGGCCAGGTGCGGCCGTGCAAGAGCTACCCCGGCGTCCGCTCTCGTTACGAGGACGTCGACCTGATCATCGTCCGCGAGGCCACCGAGGACCTCTACGCGGGCATCGAGTACGAGGAAGGCTCGGCGCGATGCCGAGGAGCTCGCGGAGTGGATCGAGGCGCGCGGAGGGCACGTGCCGCCCCGATCGGGGATCTCGATCAAGCCGCTCTCGATCGACGGCAGCCGCCGCATCTTCGAGTTCGCTTTCGACTACGCGCGCCGCAACGGCCGCCGCAAGGTGACGGCCGTGCACAAGGCGAACATCATGAAGTTCTCGGACGGGCTTTGGCTGCGCGTCGCGCGCGAGGTTGCGGAGGAGAACTCCGACCTCGAGTTCGAGGACCGGATCGTGGACAACCTCTGCATGCAGCTCGTCCAGCGGCCGGAGGAGTACGACGTGCTCGTGCTGCCGAACCTGTACGGCGACATCGTCTCCGACCTGGCCGCCGGCCTGGTCGGCGGGCTCGGGCTCGCGCCGGGCGCGAACTTCGGCACGCACGCGGCGGTCTTCGAGCCCACCCATGGGTCGGCGCCCAAGTACGCCGGCCAGAACAGGGTGAACCCGATGGCGATGATGCTCTCCGGGATGCTCATGCTCCGCCACCTCGAAGAGCCCGAGGCGGCCGACCGACTCGAGACGGCGATCGCCGAGGTGATCCGCGAAGGCAAGGACGTCACCTACGACATGAAGCCGACCCGCGACGACCCGACCGCCGTCGGCACGAGCGAGGTCGCCGACGCGATTATCGACGCGATGGGAGCGCGGGTATGAACCGGCGGAAGGTGACGGTCGTCGGCGGCGGGAACGTCGGCGCGACCTGCGCGCAGGTGCTCGCGACCCGCGACTTCGCGGACGTCGTCCTGGTCGACATCGTCGAGAACCTTCCGCAGGGGAAGGCGCTCGACATCAACCAGATGGGCGCGGTGCTCGACTACGAGCCCAACGTGATTGGCTCGAACGGGTACGAGGAGTCGGCCGGCTCGGATGTCGTCGTGGTGACCGCCGGCGTCCCGCGCAAGCCGGGCATGAGCCGCGACGACCTCGTGACGACCAACGAGAAGATCGTCGGCTCCGTCACCGAGCAGGTCGTGTCGCAGTCGCCGGACGCGGTGCTGATCGTCGTCTCGAACCCGCTCGACGCCATGTGCCATGTCGCCAAGAACGTCTCGGGCTGGCCAAAGGAGCGCGTCTTCGGGATGGCCGGGATCCTCGACACCTCGCGCTTCTCGACCTTCATCGCGTGGGAGACGGGCTCATCGGTGAAGGACGTGACGGCGATGGTTCTCGGCGGTCACGGCGACCAGATGGTGCCGGTGGTCTCGGCCACGACGGTGGGCGGCATCCCGTTGCGCGACCTCGTCTCGGCCGAGCGGATCGACGCCATGGTCCAGCGGACGGCCAAGGGTGGCGGCGAGATCGTCGAGCTACTCGGAACCTCGGCGTGGTACGCGCCGGGCGCGGCCGCCGCGCAGATGGTCGGCGCCGTGCTGCTGGACGAGCACCGCGTGCTCCCGTGCACCGCGTACCTCGAGGGTGAATACGGGGTCGACGGCCTGTACATGGGCGTGCCCGTCAAGCTCGGGACCGCCGGAGTCGAGGAGGTCGTCGAGCTGAAGCTGAGCGAGGACGAGCAGCACGCGTTCGAGGCGTCGGCCGCCGCAGTGCGAGAGGTCGTCGGGGTGCTCGGCACGGCCACGTAGCGGATGTGGACGAAACGGCACGAACCCGGCACGAAGCCGGCACAGACACGGCACAGAGTCCTGGATACGCTCAGCCCGGGCGGCGGGTGGACCTTCTTCCCCACCCGGGTGGGGACGCGCGCGTGTACCTAGTAACGGCAGCGGCAAGGCAGGCCGGAGCATGGAGCTAGGGCTAGCCGGCCGGACGGCGATTGTCTGCGGCGCCTCGTCCGGCATGGGCCTCGCGATCGCCGAAACACTTGCGGCCGAGGGCGCGAACGTCGCCATGTTCGCGCGCCGGCGCGAGCTGCTTCAACGCGAGGCCGAGCGCATCGGCGCGCTCCCGGTGCGCGGCGATGTCACGAACCCGGCCGATCTCAAGCGCCTCGTCGACCGCACCCTCGAGGCCTTCGGCGCCATCGACATCCTCGTCAACAACGGCGGCGGCCCTCCGCGCACCGCGGCGGTGGGCGTCGGCGACGAGCAGATTGAACAGGCCGTAGAGCTCCTGCTCCTCTCCGCCGTCCGCCTGACCGAGCTTTGCCTCCCGCAACTCGAGCGCAGCGGCCACGGGCGGGTGATCAACATCACCTCGAGCTCGGTCCGCGAGCCGATCGACAACCTGGCCCTCTCGAACATGGTTCGGCCCGGCGTGATCGGCTGGGCGAAGACGCTCGCGCGCGAGGTCGGCCCGAGGAAGATCACGGTTAACTCGATCGCGCCAGGCCGCATCGAGACGGAGCGTCTCGCCGAGGTGTACGCCGGCAAGCCTCGCGCCGAGGACCTCGAGCAGATTCCGCTTCGCCGTTTCGGGTCGCCGCAGGAGGTCGCCCGGGTGGCCTGCTTCCTTGCGTCGGACGCCGCGAGCTACCTGACCGGAGCGGTCATCCCGGTCGACGGCGGCCTGACGCGAGGCCTGCTTTGACCGAAGAGAACCGGCCCGCACCGAGCGCCCGCTCGAAGTGGCTCTCGCCGGCCCGGCTCGCGTCGACCGGTGCGCTGATGATCGTCATCGCGCTGCTGCTCCTCTGGATCGCCCCCGCGCACGGCTATGAGCTCCAGCTGGTCGACCCCGCCCACCCGGTCGGGCCCCTTGTCCACCTCAAGGCCGAGAACGGGCACCGCGACCCGGGCACGATCTACTTCGTCGACGTCAGAGAGCGCCCGGCGCGCCTGCTGGAGCGGCTGCTGCCCTGGGTTCGGTCAAACGGCTCGTCGCTCGTCAAGACACCCCCCGGCATCAGCTCGTCGCTCGAGCAGCGCCTCAGCGTGCAGCAGATGGCCGACTCGCAGAAGGTCGCGCCCTACGTCGCGCTCAAGCTGCTCGGCTACAAGGTCAGCGCGCGCAGTGACGGCGTGACGCTGCTCTCCGTCCAGGGCAGCGCGCCTGCGGCGAAGACGCTCAAGCCCGGCGACGTGATCCTCGCGGTCGAAGGCCACCCGGTGACGACGGTGCTCGGGCTGCGGGCGCTGCTTGGCCACAAGCACGCGGGAGACGTCGTGACCGTCCGCTTCCGCCGCGGCGCCAAGGTCGACCAGGCGAAGATCACGACCACTTCTGATCCGAGCAGCCCGGGCCGGGCGCTGATCGGCGTGGTGGGAACCGACGACCTGCGGGTCCATCTGCCGGTCCCGGTCAATATCGACTCGCAGGGGATCGGCGGGCCCTCGGCGGGTCTGGCCTTCGCGCTCGACATCCTCCAGCGGCTCGGACGGAACGTCACCCATGGGCGGAAGATCGCGGCCACCGGCGAGCTCGCACTCAACGGCGAAGTGCTCCCGATCGGCGGCGTGAAGCAAAAGACACTGGGCGTCCGCCGTGCGGGTGTGGACGTCTTCCTTGTGCCTGCCGGGGACAACGCCCGCGAGGCGAGACGCTACGCGGACGGGCTCCGGATCATTCCTGTGGAAAACGTTCAACAGGCGTTGCGGGCACTGGCAACGTTGCCGTCGAACGCGTGAAGTACAGGCAATTTTCGGCCGTCCAAAACCGCCGGAAATTGCATTGTTTTCTCCACAGGCAAGTCTTGAAAGTCCTCTCCGGCGCCCTATAGTCCTGCCTTGTCCAGGCGGCGACACAAGAGGGAGCGGGCAGGAAGATGAGCAAGGCGAGCCAACCAACCTGCGAGGATTGCTATTTCCGTCGAGCCGGGTTGTGCGCGCTCTCGCTCGAGGCGCCGTGCCCGACCTTCCGCCTTCACAGCCGCGGCTCGCTCGTCCCTCCGCGGCAGCCCCGCCTGGTGCCACGCCCGCTGACGGGCGACTCCCGCGCCGCCTAGACTGACGCATGCCCACCTTCCGTCGCGGCGGCGAGACGGAGACCGGTGCCCCGGATGAGGGCTTCCGCGAGTGGCAGCCCCGCCTCTACGCGAAGCTGCTGATCCTGGCGGTGACGATCGCCTACGTCGTCGGCTTCGTGCTCGAGAACGACAAGAACGTCAAGGTGCGGTTCGTCTTCGGCAGCTCGCGGGTCTCGCTGATCTGGGTGATCCTGCTCAGCCTGGTGCTCGGCATCCTCGGCGGGGTGCTCCTATCCCAGCTCTACCGCCACCGGCAGCGCCGACGCTAGCCGCGCCACGCCCTCGTCGATCTCGGCCGGCGTGACGAAACTGAACGCGAGCCGGAGCGAGTTGGTGGGGCCGCCGAAGTCGGCGCCGGGGACGAACGTCACGCCGGCCTCCGTGGCAGGTCCGAGCAGCTCGGACGAGTCGGCGCCGTCGGCGAGCTCGAGCCAGAGGAAGTAGCCGCCCTCGGGCCGGTTCCAGCGGGCGCGGCCGGCCAGCTCCCGGTCGAGCGCCTCGAGCATCGCGTCACGCCGCTCGCCCAGGAGCCGGCACACGCGCTCGAGATTCGGCTCGAACAGCCCCCGCCGGAAGAACTCGTGGACGGTCGCCTGAGCCAGCAGGGCCGGCGTGATGTAGGTCGAGGCGACCACCGGCTCGAGCTCCGCAGCGAGTGCCGGCGGGACGATCAGGTAGCCGACACGCAGTCCCGGCGCGACCGTCTTGGAGAAGGAGGAGCTGTAGAGCACGTGCTCGCCGCCCTCGAGCTCGAGCAGCGTCGGCAGCGGCGCGCCCTCGAAGCGCACGAGCCCGTACGGATCGTCCTCGAGCACCCGCAGCCCGCGCTCGGAGGCGAACGCGGCAAGCCGCCGGCGGCGCTCTTCGGAGAGCGCGACCCCAGTCGGGTTCTGGAAGGTCGGAATCGTGTACAGGAGCCGGTCGCCGTCGGAATAGACGAGTCCGAGCTCGTCGACGCTCAGGCCGTCCTCGTCGAGCGGCACCTCGCCGAGCTCGCGGCCCTCCGCCGCGAGGATCCGGCGCGGCCGGTCGTAGGTCGGCCGCTCGACGAGCACGCGGCCGGGCTCAAGCGTCGAGAGCACGAGGTGGAAGGCCTGAAGCGATCCGTTGGTCACGATCACCCTCGCCGGCTCGACGCCGTGCCGCGCGCCGATCCACTCCCGCAGCGGCTCGTATCCGAGCGTGCTGCCGTAGGAGAGGATCGTCCGCCCGTCGTTCCGTAGCGCGGCCTGCGCGCAGTCGGCAAGCTCCTCGACCGGCAGCAGGTCCGGCCCAGGGATGCCGCGCGCGAAGGAGATCGTCACGAGCCCGAGTCTAGAGAACGACGTGGCCGGCCTACGGCTCTCGGGTGAGCTGGTGGAGGCCGGTTCCATCGCGCCGGACGACGAAGATTCCGCCCCTACCGTCTCGGTCGCCGTTGCTGAGATGCTCGAAGGCGATCTGCTCGCCGCTCGGCGACCAGGAGAAGCTCAGCTCCGAGCCTGTTCGACGCAGCAGCGCGTACTCTCGGGCAACCGGATGGTCGTCCTTCCGCGTCGCGGAGATCACCCGGAGCTCCGGGCCCGTGACGACGCCTTCGTCCTGATAGTCGCCCAAGTATGCGACCGCCGACCCGTCCGGAGACCACTCCGGGCTTTCGCACTCGAACAGGCAGCGAACCAGGACCCGTCGTCGGCCGGTCTTGACGTCCAAGAGGTCGATTCGCCAGCGGCTGCGGTACTTCCCGAAGGCGTGCAGGGCGACCAGCTGTCGTTCATCTGGGGACCAGGCGGGCTCCGCGTTCCAACCGTCGTGCGTGAGCCTTTGTAGAGCGCCCCTGCCGTCGGCCGAGGTGACATAGATGTCGCCGAAGATCGAGTCACAACCCAACCGGCAATGCACGAACGCGATGTCGTTGCTGTCACGCGACCAGGCCGGCGAGAGGTCCTCGCCCGGATCGGCCACGGGAACGGTTCGCTCCTCCGAGCTGTCCGCCGAGGCGACGTGGATCCGGTTGTCTGCCCCCGACCACGCGAGCATGGAGCCGTCGGGCGACCAGCGCAGGTCGATGCCCTGCGAGGCGAAGGGCGCTCGGACCGTCGAGCCGTCTGGGCGGACGAAGACAATCCCGGCGTTCTTCGGGCTCTCGTCCGTCGGCAGCCACTCCGCGACCGCGATCTCCTTGCCGCGCGGTGACCAGGCGAAGTCGCCGAAGGGAGAGCAGATGCATCTCCGCGGCCCGACGACCGCATGGACCGCAATGCCGTTGAGACCGACGCGTGCGACGCAGTCGGCTCCCGGCCGCTCCCGGTAGAAGAGCACGGTCCTTCCGTCGGGTGACCAGACGGGGTTCTGGTCCTCTCCTGCCCAATAGGCAGACGGCGCCGTCACGCAGCTTGGACCCTGAACGGCGGCGCGCTGCGCGGATCCGCACGCGCCCGTAGCCAGCACGGCGCAGGCCAACAAGGCAGAGCGCAGGATCAGGCGAGCGCCCACGGCTCGGAATTATCGCCAGTCGGTGGATGCTTGGTTTAGGCGCGGGCGCCGGCGGTCGAGGCGGCGAGGTCGGCGACCTCGGTCGGCGTGGTGCCGACCTGGACGCCGCGGGCCTCGAGCGCCTCCTTCTTCGCCTGCGCGGTGCCCGACGAGCCGGAGATGATCGCGCCGGCGTGGCCCATCGTCTTGCCCGGCGGCGCGGTGAAGCCGGCGATGTACGCGATCACCGGCTTGGTCACGCTCGCCTCGATGTAAGAGGCGGCCTTCTCCTCCTCGTCGCCGCCGATCTCGCCGACGAGCACGATCAGCTCGGTCTCGTCGTCGGACTCGAAGCGCTCGAGGATGTCGATGAACGACGATCCGACGACAGGATCGCCGCCGATCCCCGCGATCGTCGAGTTGCCGAGCCCACGCTGCGTCAACTCGTGGCCGATCTGGTAGGTCAGCGTGCCGGAGCGCGAGACGACGCCGACAGCTCCCTCGCGGAAGATCTCGGCCGGGATGATCCCGACGTTGGCCTTCCCGGGAGAGAGGGCGCCCGGGCAGTTCGGCCCGAGCATCGTGATCCCGCGCGGGCGGATGTAGGTGTAGATCCGGAGCATCTCGTGCGCGGGTAGGCCCTCGGCGATGCAGATCACCGTACTGATGCCGGCGTCGACGGCCTCGTAGATCGCGTCGGCCGCGAAGCGCGCGGGGACGAAGACCATCGTCGTGTTCGCCTCGGTCTCGGCCACCGCCTCGGCGACCGTGTCGAAAATCGGCACGCCGTCCGCGTCCTGGCCGCCCTTGCCGGGGGTTACGCCGGCAACGAGGTTGGTGCCGTAGTCGCGGTTGCGCAGGCCGTGGAAGCGGCCCTCGCGTCCGGTCAGGCCCTGGACGACGAGGCGCGTGTCGCGGTCGACGATGATCGCCACTACAACCCCGCCTTCCGAGAGCGAAGGATGATCTTGGTGTCGATCCAGGCCGACCCGTCGTCGGTCATCCGGTCGGCCAGGAGCTCGCGGACGCGCACCGCGTCGGCGCCATCGCAGCCGGTGCGGGCGAGCCAGTCCTCGAGCGGGTGGGTCTTCTCGAAGTACTCGACCCGCTCGACCTCGAGCCCGGCGCCGGCCAGGAACGAACGCCACTCGTCCTCGGTGTAGTTGCGGACGTGCGTGGGGTCGCGGAGCTTCTCGGCCTGCTCATGGCGGGCGCTGGAGAAAAGCGTGTCCTCGATCACGACGAGCCGGTTGCTGACGCGCGCCATCTCGGCCAGCGCCGCGGCGACGTCCTCGAAGTGGTGCGGCGCGATCCGCGAGACGACGACGTCGAAGGAGCCGTCCTCGAACGGAATCGACTCCGCGCCGGCAAGCACATCGGCCTGCATTCCCGGCGACGGATCGAGCGTCACGACGTTGCAGCCCTCTTCGCGCAGCCGCCGCGCCACGTGGCCCCCGCCTGTGGCGACGTCCAGGGCCTGGACGCCCTCGCCCGGATCGCACCACTCCACGACCAGCTCGAGGTCGGGCCCCTCGCGGTGCGTCGGGCTCCGGCGGTAGGCCTCGGCGCGGTCCGACCACGTCGTCATGCCGCAAGCTCCACTGCACGGCGGGCTGCGTCGAGCATCGTCGGCTCGACGTGCAGGTTCGGCGGCGCCGCCTCGGCCAGGAGCTCGCGCCCCTCCTCGGCGTTCGTGCCGTCGAAGCGGACGACGATGGGCTGCTCGATCTCGATCTGCGACAGCGCCTCCAGGATCCCCTGCGCCACCACATCGCAGCGCGTGATCCCGGCGAAGATGTTGAACAGGATCGAGCGCACCTGTGAGTCGGCCGTGATCACCTCGAGCGCGTCGACCACGCCCTGCGCGTCGCCGCCGCCGCCGAGGTCGCAGAAGTTGGCCGGGCGGCCGCCGACGAGGGCGATCACGTCCAGCGTGGACATCACGAGCCCGGCGCCGTTGCCGAGGATCCCGACCTCTCCGTCGAGCTTGACGTAGGTGACGCCCTTCTCGCGCGCGGCGCGCTCCTCGGGCGGGTAGGCCTCGGGGTCGCGCATCTCCTCGATGTCGGGATGCTTGTAGAGCGCGTTGTCGTCGACGGTGAACTTCGAGTCGAGGGCGCGGACCTCACCCTCGGGCGTGACGATCAACGGGTTGATCTCGCAGAGCATCGCGTCGGACTCCACGAAGCAGCGGTGGAGCTGCTCGACGATCTTGGCGATCTGCTTCTGCTCCTCGGGATCGGCGATTCCGGCGCCGTAGATCAGGCGCCGCGCCTGGTAGGGCTGGAAGCCCTCGAGCGGGTCGACGTGCAGCCGCGCCAGCGCCTCCGGCTTGGTGGCCGCGACCTCCTCGATCTCGACTCCGCCCTCGGTCGTGAGCATGAAGAGCACCTGCTTGGCGCCGCGGTCGAAGGTGACGGAGAGGTAGTACTCCTTCGCGATCTCCGACGCGCTCTCGATCCAGAGCTTGCGGACGACATGGCCGTTGATGTCGAGCCCGAGGATCTCCTCGGCCTTCCGCTGGGCGTCGTCGGGGTCGTCGGCGAGCCTGACACCGCCGGCCTTCCCGCGGCCGCCGGTCAGCACCTGCGCCTTGACGACCACCTGGCCGCCGATCTCCTCGGCAGCGGCGCCGGCCTCCGCCGGGGTCGTCGCCAGCCGGCCCTCGGAGACGGGGATCCCGAAGCGCTTGAACAGCTCCTTGCCCTGGTACTCGTAGAGGTCCATCGGGCGCGGACTCTAGCGAGGCGCGGTCGGGTGGAGCGACCGGCTCAATCGCCGTCCTGGGCGATGACGCAGACGACCTGGCCCGTCGTGACCGGCTGGCCGGGCCCGACGGAGAGCTCGGTGACCATACCGTCGCGCGGCGCGGTGATCTCGTTCTCCATCTTCATTGCGGCGACGATGCAGATCACCTGGCCGGCGTGAACCTCGTCGCCCTCGCTCACCTCGACCGCGAGGACGGTGCCCTGCATCGGCGTCGTGACCGCGTCCTTCGCGGCGCCGCGCCCGGTGGCGGCGCTGCGCTCGCGGCGGCGGCGGGCGAGCTCGGCGTAGGCCGGCTCGGGAACGAGTGTCGTGACCTCGAAGCGGCGACCATCGAGCTCGACGGTCGAGATCCGCTCGCGAAGCCTGCCGTCCGACGTCGCGGGTACGCTTGTTTTCATATGAGACAACGTATTCTCAAGGCCCTTGGCCTGCTGCGCGAGCTCGTCGGACTCGACGACCCCGTGGCAGGTTTCGCCCGCGACGAAGCACGGGTGCTCGAGCAGGGCGCGGTGGAAGCCGAGCAGCGTCGTGATCCCGCCGATCTCGTACTCGCCGAGGGCGCGAAGCATCCGACGGCGTGCGTGCTCGCGGTCGACGCCGTGGACGATCAACTTCGCGACCAGCGGGTCGTAGAGCGCCTGGACCTCCGAGCCCGCGGCAACCCCGGAGTCGACCCTCACCCCCGGTCCCCCCGGCTCGCGGTAGCTCGTGATCCGCCCGGGGCTGGGCAGAAAGCCCTTGGACGGGTCCTCGGCGTTGATCCGGCACTCAAGTGCGTGCCCGGTCAGCCGGACGTCCTCCTGGCGCAGCCATAGCGGCTCTCCGGCCGCGATCAGAACCTGCTCGCGAACGAGATCGAGGCCCGTGGCCATCTCGGTGACGGTGTGCTCCACCTGGATACGGGTGTTCATCTCCAGGAAGAAGTACTCGCCTTCGCGGGAGAGCAGTCCTTCGATCGTCCCGGCGCTCCGGTAGCGGACGGCGCGGGCGGCCTCGACGGCGATCTCGCCGATCCGCTCGCGCAGCTCCTCGCCGACCGCGGGCGACGGTGTCTCCTCGACGAGTTTCTGGTGCCGGCGCTGGATCGTGCAGTCCCGTTCGCCGAGGTGGATCACGTTGCCGTGGGCATCCGCGAGCACCTGGACCTCCACGTGGCGCGGGTCTTCGAGATAGCGCTCGACATACACCGTCGGGTCCGAGAAGTACGCCTCGCCCTCGCGCCTCGCCGACTCGAAGGCTCGCTCGGCCTCACCTGCCTCGCTTACGACCCGGAACCCCTTGCCTCCTCCGCCCGCGGCGGCCTTGATCGCGAGTGGCCAGCCGAGCTCCTCGCCGAGACGGGCGACTTCGCCGGCGGAGGTGACGGGCTCGGTCGTCCCGGGCACCACCGGCACTCCTGCAGCCAGCATCTGCCGGCGCGCGGCCGTCTTCGAGCCCATCGTCTCGATCGCGTCCGCGGGGGGCCCGATCCAGACGAGGCCCGCACGGGAGACGGCCCGGGCAAAACCCGCGTTCTCGGCCAGGAAACCGTATCCGGGGTGGACCGCTTCCGCGCCGGCGCGGGTTGCCGCCTCGAGAATGCGGTCCGGATCGAGGTAACTCTCGGCTGCGGGCCCCGGCCCGATCAGATACGCCTCGTCGGCGGCCGCGACGTGCAGCGAGCCTCGGTCGACCTCTGAGTAGACGGCGACCGTGCCGATCCCGAGCTCGCGTAGCGTGCGAAAAATGCGCACGGCAATCTCGCCGCGGTTGGCCACCAGAACTTTCGAGAAGGGCGCCATGGCCCGTATTCTCCCTGCGCATGAGCCTGGCCGACCAGCTCACGCTTGCCCGGGCCGCTGCCGTGCCGCTCGTCGTCGTCCTCTACGTCTGGAACTTCCCCAACCACAACTGGTGGGCGACGGGCGCGTTCATCGCAGCGATGTCGACGGACTGGTTCGACGGCAGGGTCGCCCGGCGCCATGGCCGCTCCTCCGCACTCGGCTCGCTGCTCGACCCGGTGGCGGACAAGCTGCTCGTGCTGACCGTCCTGATCGTGCTGATCGACCAGGACGTCTTTCCCGGCTGGATGGTCGCCGCGATCGTCGCCCGCGAGTTCCTCGTCTCAGGCCTGCGGCTTGCGGCGCTCGAACGCGGAGTGGTCATGCACGCGCGCGACCTCGGCAAGCTCAAGACGTGGTCTCAGGCCACCGCCGCTGCCATCGGCGGGTTCGCCGCGGCGGGCGCGTGGGACACGCGCGTCGCCTGGTGGGCACTGCTCGTCGCGCTCGTGCTGACCTGGCTCTCGGGGCTGGACTACGCGCGCGTCGCGCCGGGGCTCCTCCGCGGGCGCCCCGCCTAGGAGGCCTTGACGAAACCTAGTCTGTGCAGTCGGCGAGGTTCCGCCAAGCTTTCCTAGCCGTCCTCGTCCTCGACGCTCTCGAGAATTCCCTCACGGCGCCAGGCGCTGCGGTAGGCAGGCGGCGCGCCCTCGTCCGCGTCCTGGTCCTCCAACGCAGCGAGAATCGCCGCACGCTCCTCCGGGCTCGGTTCAGGCGTGATCTCGCGCTCCACGGGCCCCAGCCTATGCGACGCTGAGGCGCCGACTTGGTGGCGCCGGGCAAGGAGGCCGCCCGGCTTCGCCCCTGCGGCCGTCAACGCAGCATCTTGGACCGCAGCGCCCTGTGCCTGTCTATCCGGATGGCCGCTAAAGCGCATCGGGGCTCAGGACGATACGGGTAGCGATGAGCCGCCCACTCGCAGTAGCCGCCTGCTGCGCGCTCCTCGCCGCGCCCGCCGCCGGTGCCGCCAATCTCGCCGGCGGCACCTTCGGAAAGGCCGCCTCCCACACGAGCGCGCCGCCCAAGTCCTGGGCCCAGCCCCAGATCCGCGTCGTCGTCGCGCACGGGCTGATGGCAAAGAGCGTTGCCAAATTCCGCCCGGCCGACGCCCTCACCCAGGGCGAGCTGGCGACGCTCGTGGCCGCGCTGACCGAGCAGGCGCCACAGACGCCGGCCGACCCGACCGCACCGGTGACGCTGTCGAAGCTCGACGCGCGACTGGTGAGCGCGATCCACCTCTCTGACGCAGCCGCGGCGTTCGTAACGGGAGCGCGGGCTGCGGGCCTCGCCGCTCCGGCCCGCTTCGGCACCGAGACCGTCGCGCGCCTGCTCGGCCTTCGCACCAACCACCCCGCCAAGGACGACGATCTCGAGCTGCTTCCGTCGACCCCGGTCACCCGCGCCGAGACCGCCTACTCCGTCGCGAAGATCCTCCAGTTTCAGGGCTGGGAGCAGCAATACGTCGAGGATGCCGTCGCCACCTTCACGCTCCCCACGCTGAGCGGGTGGCAGCTCCGCGTGCTGAACACAGCGGTCCACTTCATCGGCTACCCGTACGTCTGGGGCGGCACGAGCGAGCACGCCGAGGCACCGTTCGGGGTCAAGGCGCTCGGCGGCTTCGACTGCTCGGGCTTCGTCTGGCGCGTCTACAAGCTGCAGAAATATCCGGGCGGCGCCGCTTTGAACACAACGATCAAGGGCCGCACGACCTACCAGATGAGCGGCGAGGTGCCCCGGTCGAAGCGGATCGCCTTCGCCAAGCTCGCCCCCGGCGACGTGGTCTTCTTCGGCTCAAAGGGGCCGAAGTCGACGCCGGGCGAGGTCGGGCACACCGGCATCTACCTTGGCAACGGCTGGATGATCCACTCCTCCGGCCAGGGCGTCGCCGTCGTGTCGATGACCGGCTGGTACCGGCAGTCATTCGCCTGGGGCCGGCGGCCGCTGGCCGAAGCCGGCCTTTCCGGCTCGTAAACCGTAAACCAGACTGACAACGACTTCCCCCTTCCGGGGGATGCCTCTGGCAAGCCCCGGATTGGAGAATCGCCTAGTCATGTTTCGAGTCTTGGGGAGGTTGACGATGTTGCAGTGGCGCCCTCGCCTCGTTGCGCTTGCCCTCGTTGCCGCGTCGATTGCGATCGCGCTGGGCGGGGGCATCGAGGAACTCCTGAACTTGTACTGGTAGCGGGCGAGTGGACAAGAGCGCCCTCCCGCCGCTGCGGCTGCTCGGCGTCATTCTTCCTGTGTGCGTGGCCGGCCTCGGCGTCACCATCGCGGCCACTGTCTCCTTCGCAGTCACGCCGCACGCTGCGAGCACGCTTTTCGGGCTCGCAGGGCTGCTGATCGCCTCGACCCTCGCCGACCGCTTCCCGGTTCCGGTCGAGGGCGTCGACACCGGCGGCGTCTCGCTCTCGTTCGTCTTCGGCGTCGCCTCGATCGTCCTCTTCGGCTGGGCCGCCGGGGTGCTGGTCGTCTTTCTGGCGCCGGCAGTGACCCAGCTGCTCGAGCAACGGCCCCGAATCAGGATCGCCTACAACGTCTCGGTGCTGGCACTCGCGGCGACGGCGGCCGGAGCGCTCTCGGCGCCGCTTCGGGACGCGGAAGGGGCAAGCGGCGTGCTCGCCCGCGTCGGCGCGGCGGCCTCGGCTCAGTACGCCGTCAACCTGATCCTGATCACCGCCGTCGTGGCGGTCAGCTCGCGTCGCTCCCTGTTTGCGCTCGCCCGCACCAACATGCGCTGGACGATCGTGCCGTTCTCACTGATGGCGTCGGCAGCGCTGATGCTCGTCGTGCTCTGGCAGCGCTCGCCGTTCCTCTCCGTCGCGCTCGTCGGGCCGCTGCTCGCGATCCAGCTCTACCAGCGCGCGATCGTCCGGGCCCTCCGGGCGATGAGGCTGGCGCTGACGGATCCCCTGACCGGGCTCGGCAACCACCGCCACTTCCACGAGCGGCTCGAGCGCGAGCTTGCGCAGGCTCGCGAGCGCCGGCTGCCGCTCTCGCTCTGCCTCATCGACGTCGACGACTTCAAGCGGATCAACGACCGGTTCGGGCATCCCGCTGGAGACCGCCTGCTCTCCCAGCTGGCGACGCGTCTCCGCCAGACCGGCGAGGCGTTCCGGCTCGGAGGCGACGAGTTCGCGCTGCTGTTACCGGGCCTCGACGAGTCGGCAGCCCTCACAGCCGCGTCCTCCATCGTCGAGCGGATCAGGTCCCTCAACCTCGACCAGGTCGGGCCGGTGACGGTCAGCGCCGGCGTCGCAATCTCACCGCAGCACGCCGCCGAGCGCGACGAGCTGATCCGGCTCGCCGACAGCGCGCTTTACTGGGCAAAGGAGTACGGCAAGAACCGCGTGCGGGCGTATCGGCCTGACGTGATCGAGCTCGCCGAGCTGAAGCGCCTCGCGAGCGGGCCCGACCGTGCGGCACGGTTCCGGGCGGCGGCAAGCCTCGCGCGCGCGGTCGACGCCCGCAACGCGTACAGCGGCAGCCACTCGGAGCGGGTGGCCGATCTGGCTGCCCGGACGGCGCGCCGGCTCGGCCTCGCTGATGAGGAGATCGAGCTCACCCGCCTGGCGGCGAGCCTGCACGATCTCGGCAAGCTCGCGATCCCCGAGGAGCTCCTACGCAAGCCCGGCCCGCTGACCGAGCCCGAGCGCATGGTGCTCGAGCGCCACCCACAGATCGGCTTCCGCATGCTCGAGAGCCTCGGGGTGGAGACCGTCGCCGAGTGGGTTCTGCACCACCACGAGCGCTGGGACGGAAGCGGCTATCCCGACGGCCTGCTCGGGGAGCGGATCCCGCTGGGCGCGCGGATCATATTCGTGGCCGACGCGTTCGACGCGATGACCTCGGAATGCGTCTACCGGCGCCGCGTGTCGGTGGACGAAGCGGTCGCGGAGCTCGACCGCTGTGCCGGGACGCAGTTCGACCCCGAGATCGTGTCCGCGTTCGCGGACGAGCTCGCGCTTGACGCAGCGCCGGCGGAGCCGGCGGCAGCACTGGCGTCCTGACGCGTGCGCGGGGCGGGCCTCTGCGGCGAGCCCGCCCCGCGAAAACACCGCCGCGCGGCGCAAAGCCAGCCCGCACGGTTGTGACACTTTCGGCACGGTCCCGTGACACACCCGTGCGTGTTTCCTCGATACGATCGCCTCGGGGAGGAGGATGGGCGCGCCTTAACAAGGGGACCGAGTCGCACGCTCCCGAGGCCGGGCAGCGGTTGCAGTAGCCTCGGCCGCGTGGGCGGCTTCTCGAAGACGCTGATCGAGACCTCCGGCTACGACCGCGAGGGGTTTGCGAGCCAGTACGACCGCTTCCGTCCCCGGCCGGCGCCCGCGCTGCTCGAGCTGCTCTGCCGCTACTCCCGCGCCGCGCGGCCCGCGTTGGTCGTCGACCTCGGCTGCGGGACCGGCCTCTCGTCGCGAGCCTGGTCCGCCGTGGCGCGGCGAACGATCGGCGTCGAGCCCAACCCGGCGATGCTGGCAGCGGCCGAGGACGCGCCCGGCGTCGAGTACCGCGTGGGCTACTCGCACGACACCGGCCTTCCCGGCGGCGCGGCCGACATCGTCACCTGCTCGCAGTCGCTCCACTGGATGGAGCCCGAGCCCACCTTTGGCGAGGTGGCCCGCTTGCTCCGGCCGGGCGGCGTCTTTGCGGCCTACGACTACGACCTCCCACCTGCCGTCGACCCGGAGCTCGACGATTCCTTCCGCGCCTACCAGCACCGCCGCGGGCAGGCCCGTGAGCGACGCGGGATCAGGCGCGGCGCCGATAGCTGGCCGAAGGCAGGACACCTCGGCCGCATGCGCTCGAGCGGCAGCTTCCGGGTCTGCCGCGAGGTCGTGGTGCACTCGGTTGAGGACGGAGACGCGGAGCGCGTCAGCGGGCTCGCCCGCAGCCTCGGCCTGCCGGTGGCCGAGATGAGCGACCGCGAGCTCATGCGGGAGCTGAGACTGGAAGACCTCGACTGGGCGGCCCGGCGGGTGCTCGGCGACCGCACCGTGCCCTTCGTCTTCGGCTACCGCGTCCGGCTCGGCGTCACCTAGGTAGGACGGCTTGACGAAACCTGGTCTGTGACGAGCGAGGTTCGGCCAAGCCCTCCTAGAGCGGGATGTTCCCGTGCTTGCGCGGCGGCCGGCGCTCGCGTTTGGTCAGCGCGGTCTCGAGCGCATCCACGAGCACTGGCCGGGTCCGCCGCGGCTCGATCACGTCGTCCACGTAGCCGCGCTCGGCCGCGACGTACGGGTTGGCGAAGCGCTCGCGGTAGTCCTCGATCAGCTCGGCGCGCCGCGCCTCCGGGTCGCCCTCCCCCTCGAGTTCATGGCGGAAGACGATGTTGACGGCACCTTCCGGCCCCATCACGGCGACCTCCGCGGTCGGCCAGGCGACATTGAAGTCGGACCGGATGTGCTTCGAGCTCATGACGTCGTACGCGCCGCCGTAGGCCTTGCGCGTGATCACCGCGAGCTTGGGCACCGTCGCCTCCGCGTAGGCGTAGAGCAGCTTCGCGCCGTGGCGGATGATCCCGCCCCACTCCTGCGCGGTCCCCGGCAGGAAGCCGGGCACGTCGACGAACGTGACGAGTGGGATGTTGAACGCGTCGCAGGTGCGGACGAAGCGCGCGCCCTTCACCGAGGAGTTGATGTCCAGCACACCGGCGAGGGCCCGCGGCTGGTTGCCGACGACGCCGACCGGATGGCCGTTGAGCCGGGCGAAGCCGCAGACCAGGTTCTCGGCCCAGCGCTCGTGCACCTCGAGGAACTCGCCCTCGTCCACCACCCGCCGCACGATCTCCTTCATGTCGTAGGGGTGGGCCGGGTCGTCGGGGATCACCGTGTCGAGCTCGGCCTCCTCGCGGGAGGACGGATCGACTGGCTCGGAATACGGCGGCGGGTCGAGGTTGTTCTGCGGCAGGAACGAGAGCAGGTAGCGGGCGTCCTCGAGGCAGGCCTCCTCGCTCGGCGAGATGAAGTGCGCGACCCCCGATTTCGCCGCGTGCGTCGCTGCGCCGCCGAGCTCCTCGAAGCTGACCTCCTCGCCGGTCACGGTCTTCACCACGTCTGGACCGGTGATGAACATGTACGAGCTGCCCTCGACCATCAAGACGAAGTCGGTGATCGCCGGCGAGTAGACCGCCCCGCCCGCGCAGGGACCCATGACGAGGCTGAGCTGTGGGATCACGCCCGACGACTGGACGTTCCGCCAGAAGATCTCCGCGTACCCGGCGAGCGAGACGACGCCCTCCTGGATGCGCGCGCCGCCGGAGTCGTTGATGCCGATCACCGGGCAGCCGTACTTGGCGGCCATGTCCATCACCTTGCAGACCTTCTCGGCGAACACCTCCGACAGGCTGCCGCCGAACACCGTGAAGTCCTGCGAGAAGACGAACACGCGGCGGCCGAAGATCGTCCCGTAACCGGTCACCACGGCGTCGCCGTAGGGCCGCTTCTCGCGCATCCCGAACTCGGCCTCGCGGTGGCGCACGTAACGGTCGAGCTCGACGAACGAGCCGGGGTCGAGCAGCTTCTCGACCCGTTCCCGGGCGAGCAGCCTCCCCTGGGCCCGCTGGCGCTCGACGGCTTTCTCGCTGCCCGCGTGGCGTGCCGCTTCGCGCAGCTCCTCGAGGCGGCGGAGCTTCGCCTGGGTCGACTCGGTCTCGGTGGACACGGCGCGAGCGTACCGCCGAACGGCGTCGGTATGCGCCTGAAGGGTCACCCGTCCGGGGGAATTCGGGAGCGGTCGCCCCGCCTACGGTGAGACAGCGGTTAGGAGTCCTGCGGAAGGCAGTAGATGCGGCGCTCGTACGTCCAACGACCAAGGCGTCTTCCCTCGGCGCGTGCGCTCACGCGTCCGCGGTCGCGTGCGCTTCCGTTCTTGCTGGCGCTCCCGCTCGTCGCGGTTCTCTGGGTGACGATCGGGCTCCCGATTCTGTCCGACGCCACGACCGCGTCGGCCAGCGACCGGCGGTCTCGCGACGCGTTCCTGCAGGCAGCCGGCCAGGCCGGGAAGCACGGCGGCCACCCTGGCGCCTCCTCCGAGACGGTGTCCGTTGCCAGCTTCTCGCCTTCCGTGCTGCGCGCCGTCGGTATCGGACTGCCGCAGAGCCCGTCGGCTGCCGGCTCGTCCGGGTCCTCGTCGTCGGATGCGGCCGGAAGCCCGCCCGTGGACCCGAGCCTCAGAGTCCACCGGCGCCCAGGCCCACGCCTGAGCCGAGCACGACTCCTCCGCCACCCGCTTCCCCGCCTCCACCCGCTCCCCCGCCTCCACCCCCGCCTCCGCCCGCGCCTCCGCCACCGCCTCCGCCTCCCCCGGCTCCGCCGCCACCTCCGCCACCGCCACCGCCTCCGCCTCCGCCTCATCTGGGAATCAGCCAGACAGCCGACGCAGCGGTCGTCGACCCGGGCTCGACGATCGGGTTCACGGTCTCCGTGGCCAACGACGGCAACGGGCCCGCCGGCGGGCTCGCGATCAGCGACGAGCTCCCGCAAGGAGCGGCCGTCGAGTGGGCCGTCGACATCGGCGTCAGCGACAGCGGCTGGCTCGTCACCGGCTCGCCGCCGGACCAGCAGCTCGTCTACGAGCCGATGACGCTGAGCGCTCACTCGACCACCCGGGTGCACGTGATCAGCACGACGACCGCCGAGAGCTGCGGTAACTACGTCAACAGCGCCGCCTTCTCGAGCCTTAACGGCGGCTGGGGACAGGCCTCGGACTCGGTTCACGTCACCTGCCCGCCGCCGCCTCCGCCACCGCCGCCACCCCCGCCTCCGCCACCTCCGCCTCCGCCTCCGCCTGGACCGGAGCTGGCGATCGCGAACACCGCCGACGCACACGTCGTCGACGCGGGTTCCGAGCTGGGCTTCACGGTTGCGCTCGACAACACCGGCGCCGGCGCAGCCACGGGGCTGGTCGTCACCGACACGCTTCCCGCGGGCACCGACGTCACCTGGACGATCGACGGCGCGGCAACCGATTCCGGCTGGTCGCTGAGCGGCTCGCCACCCGACCAGAGCATCGTCTACAGCCCCACGAGCCTCGCGGGCGACTCCCACACGCAGGTGCACGTGATCAGCGAGACCACGACCAACTCCTGTGGAAGCTTCGACAGCACCGCCTCGTTCGCAAGCGACAACGCCGGCTCGGCGCAGGCCTCCGACTCGGTGACCGTCGACTGCGCTCCGCCTCCACCGCCTCCACCGCCTCCACCGCCTCCCCCGCCTCCGCCCCCGGCGAGCTATTCGAGCGGGGTCCTGTCGGACAGCCCTATCGCCTACTGGCGGCTCGGCGAGACGAGCGGCTTCTTCGCCACCGACTCGAGTGGCAACGGCCACACCGGCGGCTACCTGCACAGCGTCACGCAGGGGGTCACCGGCGCCCTTGCCCACGACGGGAACAGGGCCGCCCGCTTCAACGGCGTCCAGGCCGAGGTCGCGGCCTTCGACAACCCAGCCCTGCGGCTGAACGGCTCCTGGAGCATCGAGTTCTGGGCCCGGCAGATCTCGTTCGTGCACACCGCGCCGGGGATCCTCGACAAGGGAAACTCCGGGACCGCGAACGGCTACTGCATCCAGGCCAACTCGAGCGGCGCGCTGACGCTCGTGCGAAACGGCAAGCAGGTCGCCACCGGCAACGGAGCCCTCACCTCGACCTTCCGCTACTTCGTCGTCACCTACGACGGCTCCAGAGTCCGCTGGTACGTCAACGGCTCGCTGGTCACCACGGCGTCGATCACCTTCCCGGCCAACGCCGGCCAGCAGCTGTTCGAGATCGGCAAGGGCGAGTCGGGCCAGTTTGCGCACGACGACATCGACGAGGTCGCGCTCTACTCGACGGCCCTGAGCGCGACGCGCGTCGCAGCCCACTACTCCGCCGGTTCCTAGAACGCGAGAAGCGTCCACCGGGGGTCAAGCGAGCCCCACGGGCGGCCGATAACCGATTCATGAGCTCTGCGGCTTCAGCAGCGACCCCTGCGCAAGAGCGGTCGACCCCGTCGCCGAGACGCGCCCGGTCCTCGATCTCGCGGAGGGCCGGCCTCCAGCTGCTCGCGGGCCTGCTCGTCGTGGCCGGCATTCCGGTGGTCGCGACTGTCCGCATCCTCGACGTGAGCGCGGTGCGAAACGAGCGCGCCCACGCGGATGCCGCGCTCCGCTCGCAGCTTCAGCAGGCGGCCGACGTGGTCCAGGGGCTGGCGGACGACGCCTCGACCCGGGCCGACGACATGTCGCGCTCGGCCGTCTTGCAGCGCGCCTTCCTCACGAACGACCGCGCGACGATCGTCGCGCTGGCCCGCAAGAATCCGGGCGTCCTCTTCTACCTGCACGGCGAGCCCGTGACAGGGGCCATTCCAAGCGCCTCGCTGACCAGATCCGTCTCTCTCGCCCTGAACGGCACGACGGTCGGCCGCGTCGTCGCCACCGTCCCGCTCGGCACGCGGCTCGAGCGGAAGCTGCTCCACACCGTCGCCCACGCCCACGGCGACCGGTTGCTGATCGTCCGCCGCGGGGTCGCGGTCGGGTCCGGCCGGCGGGTGGACGTAGCGGGCCGCGACGATCCGCCTCGGCGGCGAACGCTTTCGCGGCGGCCTCGCTCCGATCCCGAACGCGCCGAGGACGAACCTGCTCGCGATCAGGCCTGAGCGCGCGATCGACCGCGCCGTTCACCCGTACGAGCAGCGCGTGCTCTACGCCGCGATCGGCTCGTTCGCGCTGCTGCTCCTGGCCGGCCTGCTCTTCGGCGGGCCGATCCTGCGCAGCCTCGGCGACTTCCGTCGCGTCGTCTCGCAGGCGGCGACCGACTCGCTCACCGGCCTCGCGAACCGCTGGCAGTTCGACGAAGAGCTGGCGCTGGAGTGGCGCCGGGCCGAGCGGGTCGGCGACTCGCTCGCGCTGATCCTGGCCGACCTCGACGACTTCAAGTCCGTCAACGACAGCTACGGCCACCCGGTGGGAGACAAGGTGCTGCGGCGGATCGCCGAGATCCTGGCGACGAACATCAGGCAGGTCGACCTGGCCGCCCGCTACGGCGGCGAGGAGTTCGCGGTCATCGTGCCCGAGGCCGACCTCGAGGGCGCGGTACAGCTCGCCGAGAGGCTGCGTACGGCGCTCGAGACGAGCGAGGTCGAGCTGCCGGACGGCAAGCGGATGACCGTAACCGCGAGCTTCGGCGTCGCGGTCAAGGGCGACCTACTCCAGGGCGAGGATCTGATCGCGTCGGCCGACGAGGCGCTGTACGAAGCGAAGCGCGCGGGCAAGAACCGCGTCTCTCCCTTGCCGGAGGGCGAGGACGGGGGGCCGGCACGAAAGCCCGCGAACCGAAGGCGCAAGAAGCCGGCGGCCAAGACCGCGGCCCGGAAGGCGCCGGCAACGGGCAAGTCTTAGCCTCCCGGCTAGGGTTTGCCTGCATGCGAGTCTCGGCCAAGGTCGACTACGCGGTCCGCGCAGGCGCGGAGCTGGCGGCCGCCTCCGGTGCCGGCCCGGTGAAGGGCGAGCGGATCGCGCAGTCGCAGCAGATCCCGCTGAAGTTCCTCGAGAACATCCTGCTCGAGCTGAAGCACGCAGGCCTCGTCCAGAGCCAGCGCGGCGCCGAGGGCGGCTACTGGCTCGCTCAGCCGGCGGAGGAGATCTCACTCGCCGATGTGATCCGAGCGGTCGAGGGCCCGATCGCCAACGTGCGCGGCGAGCGGCCGGAGCAGGTCGAGTACACAGGCGCGGCCGAGCCGCTGCGGGAGGTCTGGATCGCGGTGCGCGGCAACCTGCGCGCGGTGCTGGAGAGGGTGACCCTTGCCGACGTCGCCGGAGGACGCCTGCCTGACGAGGTCAGCCGGATTGCGTCGGATCCGGACGCCTGGCTGCCCCACTGAAGACGGTCGCCCGGCTCGAGCGCACGTAGACGATCTGGCCGCGCTCGAGCTCGAGCTGCTCGGCCTCCTCCTGCGTCAATTGCGCGAGCAGGTGCTGGCCGTCGTCGCGCACGAGCTCGACGCGCGCCTCGAAGCCGAGGTGGACCACCCGCTCGACCATCGCCTCGGCCGAGCCGGCGTCCGGCTCGAGCTGCACCACGACGTCATGCGGCCGGACGAACGTCTCGCCGAGCCGGTTCACCGGACCGACGAAGCTCATCACGAACTCGTTGGCGGGCGCGTCGTAGAGCTCGCGCGGCGAGCCGACCTGCTCGATCCTCCCGTCGCTCAGGACGACGATCTGGCCGGCGACCTCCATCGCCTCCTCCTGGTCGTGCGTGACGATGATCGTCGTCACGTGCACCTCGTCGTGCAGGCGGCGCAGCCAGGCGCGGAGCTCCTTGCGCACGCGCGCGTCGAGGGCCCCGAACGGCTCGTCCAGCAGCAGCACGCTCGGCTCGACCGCCAGCGCCCGGGCAAGGGCCATCCGCTGGCGCTGCCCACCGGAGAGCTGCGCCGGGTAGCGCTTCGCGAGCCCCTCGAGCTGGACGAGCTCCAGCAGCTCGTGCACGCGCCGCTTGATCTCGGCACGCGGCCGCTTACGGATCGTCAGCCCGAAGGCGACGTTGTCGTTGACGGTCATGTGCTTGAAGGCGGCGTAATGCTGGAAGACCATTCCGACGCCGCGCGCGCGGGCCGGCCGCTCGGTGACGTCCTCCGAGCCGATCAGCACCTGGCCGGCATCGGGCTCCTCGAGCCCGGCGATCACGCGTAGGAGCGTCGACTTGCCGCTGCCGCTCGGGCCGAGCAGCGCGGTCAGCGAGCCTTCGGGGACCGCGACCGAGACGTCGTGCAGCGCGGTGAAACCGTTGAACCGCTTCGTCACGTCGATGACGGTGATCCCGCTCACGTTCGGTTTTCCTGTCGAACGGCGTATCGACCGGTCATTTCAGACGGACGAACGGGCAGAGCCCGCTCGTCCTGAGATCGACATCGCAAGCGACGTCTCATGCCGAAGACTCCTCTCTCGGGTGCAGGGCGCGGAGGCCGACGACGACCGCGATCGCGATCAGCGCGAGCACGACAGAGGCTGCGTACGCGCCGGTTGTGTCGAAGCCGTCGAACTGCGCCTTCACGTACAGCGGCAGCGTCTGCGTGCGGCCCTCGATGTTGCCGGAGACCGCGCTCACTGCCCCGAACTCGCCGATCGCGCGTGCGGTCGTGAGCACGACGCCGTAGGCGACCGCCCAGCGGATCGCGGGGAAGGTGATCCGGCGGAAGGTCTGGAACGGCCCGGCGCCGAGCGTCTCCGCGGCCTGCTCCTGCTCGGTGCCGACCTCGCGCAGCACCGGCACGACCTCGCGCACGACGAACGGCAACGAGACGAACATCGTCGCCAGCACCATCCCGGGGACCGCGAACAGGATCTTGACCCCGTGCCCAGCCAGGCCGCCGAGCCAGCCGCCGCGGCCGTAGAGGAGGACGAGCGAGAGCCCGACCACGACCGGCGAGAGCGCCAGCGGCAGGTCGACCACCGCATTCAGGACGCCGCGGCCCGGCAGACGGCTGCGCACGAGCGTCAACGCGAGGATGATGCCGACGACCGTGTTGGCCGGGACGGCGATCGCGGCGACGACCAGCGTCAGCTTCAGCGCGTGCAGCGCCTCGGGCGTCGTGACCGCGTGCCAGGCGTGCCCGAAGCCCTGCTCGAAGGCCTTGTAGAAGACGAAGGCAACCGGCAGGCCCAACAGGAACGCCAGGTAGCCGAGCGCGCCGAAGCGAATGACGTATCTAGACACGGTCGCGGTCTCCGTCCGTCGCGTCGACCGGTCGTTTCAGACGCCTGCCCGGCAGAGCCGTGCAGGCTGATGGTCGGCATCGCAAGCGACGCCTAAGCACGGTCGTGCCTCGTCCGCCACCGCCGGAAGCCGCCGATCGCGAGCAGGACGCCGAACGAGATCGCCAGCAGGAGCACCGAGACCGCCGCGGCGCCCGTCCCGTTCCCAGATTGGAGCTGGCCGAAGATGTAGACGGCCGAGACCTCGGTCTTGAACGGGATGTTCCCGGAGATCAGCACGACCGCGCCGAACTCGCCCACCGCCCGCGCGAACGCGAGCGTCACTCCCGAGAGGATCGCCGGCAGGAGGTTCGGGAAGACGATCCGCCGGAAGATCGCCAGCGGGCGCGCCCCGAGCGAGGCGGCCGCCTCCTCCATCTCCGTGTCGAGCTCGAGCAGCACCGGCTGCACGGCCCGGACGACGAACGGCAGCGTCACGAACAGCAGCGCTAGCAGCAGGCCGAGCCGGGTGAAGGCGACATCGATGCGAAACGGCCCGTTCGGCCCGTAGAGCGCGAGCAGCGTCAGGCCGGCGACGATCGTCGGCAGCGCGAACGGGAGGTCGATCACCGAGTCGACGATCCCCTTCCCGCGAAAGCGGTCGCGGACGAGCACCCAGGCGATCGCCGTGCCGGCGACGGCGTTTACCAGCGCGCAGACCGCGGACACGCCGAGCGTCAGCTTCAACGCGGCCACCGCCTCGGGTCTCGTCACCTCGCTCCAGAAGGCGGCTGCCCCCGCCGCTCGCGAGCTCCAGACGAGCGCCGCGAGCGGCAGCAGCACGACGACGCTGAGGTAGCCCATCGCCACGCCGCGGGCCAGCGAGCCGGCCGTGTACCCGCCGACGCGGACCGGGCGCTCCAGCGCGACGGCGTCAGTGGCCAAGCGAGGCCTCGATCTTCGCCATGACCCCCTTCTTCGGGTCGAAGAAGCGCTTGTTCACCTTAGGCCAGCCGTTGAGGCCGAGCTTCTTCGAGCCGATCGTGAACAGGCCCGACGTGTGGTAGAGCGGGTACTGCTTCGCGATGCTCTTCACCACCGGCTCGTACCCCTGGTTGCCGAAGGCGTGCTGGGCAGTGGACGACCAGAGGTACTTGAAGAACGCCTTTGCGGCGGGTTTCGTCAGGCCGGTCTTCGTGAGTGCGACCGGCGTCTGAATCAGGAGTGTGTCCTTCGGGATGTGGTACTCCGTGTGCGTGCCCTGCTTCTCGGCGTAGATGGCGTCGTTCTGGTAATCGAGGAGCACGTCGCCCTCGCCCTGGGCGAAGACCTGGAGCGCCGCCCGCGCGCTGTCCGGCTGCACCGGGACGTGGTGGAAGAGCTTCTTCAGATAGGCGATGGCCTGCTTGTCGGTCTTCCCCTGCCGCCGCAGCGCTCCGTAGGCGGCCATCACGTTCCAGCGCGCGCCGCCGGAGGTGAACGGGTTCGGAGTGATCACCTTGATGCCCGGCTTGATCAGGTCGCCCCATCCCTTGATGTGCTTCGGGTTGCCCTCGCGAACGATGAAGACGACCACCGAGGTCGACACGACGCCGTGGTACTTGTTCGCACTGCGCCAGTTCTTCGGCACGAGCTTCTTCTCGGCACGAGCAGGTCGATGTCGGGATCGAGCGACAGCGCGACGAGATCAGCGGGCTGGCCGGCCGCGACCGCACGGGCCTGGTCGCCCGAGGCTCCGTAGGACTGCGTGAAGCCGACGCCGTTGCCGGCCGCCGTCGCCTGGAAGCCGCTGATGATCTTGCCGTAGGCGTCCTTTGGGGTGGAGTACGCGACGAGGTCGATCGAGCTCCCCTTCGACGCGCCGCTCGCCGAGCTGGCGACAAGCGCGACCCCAAGCAAAGCAATCCAAATGATCTTCATGCGTCTACCTTATTTGTCTAGGTTGTCCACGGAGTTGATGGAGATTAAGCATGGATCGGCTCCTCGTCAAGCGGTAACCGCCTCGCCGTAGAGTTGGCGCCCGTGGAGCCCCTCGACCGATCGACCATCTGGCCCTACGAAGAGGGCGAGCCCGGCGACTTCTATTACCAGCGCTACGCGCATCCGACCGGGGTCGCGGCCGAGCGGGCGCTCGGCGAGCTGGAGGGCGGCACGGCGCTCCTCTTCCCCTCCGGCTCGGGCGCGATCGCGTCGCTCGTGCTCGCGCTGCTCGAGCCGGGGCAGACGATCGCGCTCGCCGAGGGCGCCTACTTCGGGACCGGCCTCCTCTTCGCCGAGCTCGGGCGCTGGGGCGTTCGCCATGTTGAGTTCGACCAGACGGGCCCGCCGCCCGACGGCGCCGACCTGATCTGGCTCGAGGCTCCCTCGAACCCGTTCCTGACCATGCCGGACCTCCAGTCCGCGGCCGCGGCTCCGGGCCGGGTCGTGGTCGACTCGACCGCCTCGACCCCCGTCTACCTCCGCCCGCTCGAGCACGGCGCCGACTTCGCCGTCCACAGCGCGACCAAGTACCTGGGCGGCCATTCGGACGTGCTGCTCGGGGCGGTGGTGGCGCGGTCGGACACGGACGCCGAGCGCCTGCGCGACTTCCGCAGCCGCACGGGAATCGTGGCCGCGCCGGACCCGTGTTGGCTGCTGATCCGGAGCCTGAAGACGCTGCGGGTGCGGATGGAGCGGATCACCGTGAGCGCGTATGCGCTCGCCGAGAGGCTGCGCGGCCATCCGGCGGTCGAGGTCGTCCGCTACCCCGGCTTCGGCGGGCTTCTCTCCTTCGACGTCGCAGACCCGCGCAAGGTCGAGACCTCGCTGCGCCTGATCAAGAACGCGACGAGCCTCGGCGGCACCGAGTCGGGGCTCGAGAGCCGCTCGCGCTGGGAGGGCGACCGCGTCCCGCCCGGCCTGCTCCGCCTCAGCGTCGGGCTCGAGGACCCGGACGAGCTCTGGGCCGACCTCGAGCAGGCGCTGTGACGACGCTTGCGTCGTCACCTCAGGCCGGAGGGGCTTAGCTCCTCCGGCCGTCTGAAATGACCGGTCGAGCCGAGGTCCGTGAGGATCGGACCTGAGATGGGGACGATCGTCTTCTTCCCCGAGGGCGCGTTCGGGCCGACGAACAACTGCGTCGGCATCGGCAGGATCCTGCTCGAGCGCGGGGAGCGCGTCGTCTTCGTGGTCGAGGAGTCGTTCGCGGGCACGCTCGAGGCCCAGGGCTTCGAGGAGGCGACGATGCGCCTCAAGCCGCCGCCGGAGACGGAGGAAGCGCCCGGCCAGTTCTGGAAGGACTTCGTCCGCGACACGGCGCCCGAGTTCCGCAAGCCGACGATCGAGCAGCTCGAGACGTTCATCCTCCCGGTCTGGCAGGAGCTGGTCGACGGCGCGCGCTACGTGGACGAGCGCCTGGCCGAGATCTTCGGCGAGCTCGAGCCGGACGTGATCGTCCAGGACAACGTCGTCGGCTTCCCGGCCGTGCTCGCGTCGGGCCGGCCCTGGGTGCGGATCGTCTCCTGCAACCCGCTCGAGCTGAAGGACCCCGACCTCCCGCCGGTCTTCTCCGGCTACCCGACCGGCGACCGGGCCGGCTGGGACGAGTTCCGGGCCCGCTACCGCGAGCTGCACGAGCCGCTGCAGCGCGAGTTCTCCGCGTTCTGCGAGGAGCGCGGCGCTCCGCCGCTGCCGGAGCTCGAGTTCGTCCACGAGTCGCCGTTCCTCGACCTCTACCTCTACCCCGCCGAGGCGGACTACGAGCGCTCGCGACCGCTCTCGCCGCTCTGGCACCGGCTCGACTCGTGCGTTCGGAACGTCGACGAGCCTTTCGAGCTGCCCGAGGGCGACGGCGCGCTGGTCTACGTCTCGCTCGGCAGCCTCGGCTCGGCGGACGTCGAGCTGATGAACCGTCTCGTCGCCGCGCTCGCCGGGACGCCCCACCGCTACGTGGTCAGCACGGGCCCGCAGCACGAGCTGATCGAGCTGGCGCCGAACATGGCGGGCGCCGAGTTCCTGCCGCAGCCGGCGATCCTCCCCCACGCCGACCTCGTGATCACGCACGGCGGCAACAACACCGTCACCGAGTCGATTCACTTCGGCGTCCCGATGGTCGTGCTGCCGCTCTTCTGGGATCAATACGACAACGCCCAGCGCGTCGCCGAGCGCGGCTTCGGCCTGCGGCTGCCGACCTATGAGTTCGAGGACGACCAGCTCCACCGGGCGATCGACGCGCTTCTTGCCGCCGAGCCTGCGGAGCTGCGTGAGGCCTCCGCGCGCCTGCAGGCGAGCCCGGGAACGGTCAGGGCGGCGGACCTGATCCAGGAACTGGCGCGTGCGTAGCCGAGCGGTCGCGCTGGCCGCGGTCGTGCTGGCGGCGGGTTGCGGCGGCGGCAGCTCGGCCACGTACGTGCTCGGGCCGACGCAGATCTGCCTCCGGCACCAGTCCGTCCAGGTGAGCCGCGCCTCGAGGGACCTCCACTACTTCTGGCAGACGGCCCCGCAGGGCGCCCTGAACGCGAAGGTCGCGGGCAACCCGGTCACGATCGACTTCGAGCAGACGAAGGCCGACGCCGACACGACGAAGTCGGCCTACGAGGCCGGCGCCCCCGCTTCGACCACGGTCGAGCAGCGCGGAAACACGATCGTGATCTGGAGGCACGCCCCAACCTCGGCGCAGCGCTCGACCGTGAAGGACTGCCTCTCGAAGTGAGGCAGGGGCGGCGCGGCCGCATGCGCGCCGCCCCTGAGCCGGTCAGTTGGCGTTGATCTGGCCGAAGAGCCCGTGGTTCTCGCCGTCCGGGCCTGCGGTGAAGAACAGCGTGCCGGCAGGCGCGTTGTTCCCACCCTGGCCGAACTGGAGTGCCCAGAGCCCGTCGATCGAGAGCGGGTTGTTGTCGGCATCGCGGATCTTGCCCACGTGCTCGAAGTGCCCGCTCGAGACCTCGGCGTAGGCGTTGATCAGCCCGTCGCCGAAGTTGCCGACCAACAGGTCGCCCCCGAAGTTCGGGAAGCTCGCCGGGGCGATTGCCATCCCCCACGGCGCGTTCAGCTGTCCGCGGCCGTCGCCGATCCCGCCGAGCAGGTTGCCCGAGAGGTCGTAGACGTCGACGAAGCCGCGACCCGGGCCCGGGGCCTCGTCCTCGGCATCCTCGTCCTGCTTTGCGTAGGCGACGAAGACGCGGCTGCCGATCACCTGCACGTTGAACGGCGCGAACCGCTTCGGCAGCGACGGGTCGGCGAAGCCGCTGTTCGGCACCAGCGTGAAGCTGGTGTCGAAGACGTCGATGCGGTTGTTGTGGAAGTCGGCCGCGAAGAGCCGCGGGCCCGCCGGCGTGTCGGCCAGCGCCAGGCCCTTGTAGATCGCATGGACGTCCGAGCGGTCGGCGACCCTGATCGCAGTCGTTCCCTGGGCGCTGTTCCAGGCGCGTACCAGGCCGTTCTCGCTGTCGAAGAGGAAGGTCGCCTTGCCGCCCGACGGCAGCTGGAAGCCGCTCGCGGTGCTGTTGAACACCACGCCGGTCACCCCGCCTGCGACCGTGACGACAATCGCCTGCTTGGCTCCGTCCGAGCCGCGGTAGAGCGTGGACTTGTTCGTGCCGTTGTCGGCCACCCACCACGGAGACGTCGCGCTGGAGACCAGCCCCCACGCGTTGACGAGATCCGGGTCCGTGACCTGCGCGACTCCCGGCTGGTCCGAGACGAGCTTCGTCACCTTGAACGTCGTCGGCTTGGCCGCACCGAGCGGCGAGACCACCACCAGTGCTCCGCCGAGCACGAGTGCCGCGAGGAGCAGCCTCCTCGACGGCTTGCTGACACGATGTGCTCCCATCCCTCTCCTTCCCTCAGGAGTACCCCGAGGTCCCTACCTGCGAGAGAAGGAATCGGTTTTGCCGGGAGAAGCCGGAGGCGGGACTCGAACCCACGACCTAGCGCTTACAAGGCGCTTGCTCTACCAGCTGAGCTACTCCGGCGCCGACTCAGCGTAGCGCGGGCTACTGCAGGACTTGCCGCGACTGCTGGTGCGAGAGCACCTTGCGCTTCACGCGCTGGAGGGCGTTGTCGATCGTCTTCGTGTCGCAGCCCAGGTGCTCGGCCATGTCCTCGTACGACTCGCCCTCGAGGTAGAGCTTGAGCGCGTCGGTCTCGAGCTTCGACAGGCCCGTGCCGAGGGCGAAGACCAGGCTCTGCAGCTCCTCGGTCGAGATCACGCAGATCGAGGGGTCGTCCACCGACGGGCCCGGGAGCGCGTCGCCGAGGGTGCAGTCGGCCTCCGACTCCTGGCCGGCCGGCGTGTGGCTGAACGAGACGTACGTGTTCAGCGGCGCGTGCTTGAAGCGGGTCGCCGTCTTGATCGCCGTGATGATCTGCCGAGTGACGCAGAGCTCGGCGAAGCTGCGGAACGACGCCTTCTCGGGGCTGAAGTCGCGCACGGCCTTGTAGAGGCCGATCAGGCCCTCCTGGATCAGGTCTTCGGAGTCGCCGCCGGCGAGGAAGTACGAGCTCGCCTTGAGCCGGACGAAGCCGTGGTAACGGCGGATCAGCGCGTCGAGAGCCTTCGGGTCGCCGTTGCGGGCGCGCATGACGAGCTGCAGGTCTTCGAGCTCTCGCTGGCGTTTCTGTGGGCTGTGGAGCGGTCGAGCAGATTGGACGGGCACTGCTCCTCCTCGCTGACGGCAGGCGAGCTCCTAAAGCCTCACCCTTAGGTTGAGGCCCAAGATAGCAAGGTCCCAACACAGTTTCAAGACCTTGCGTTCTGTTTATCTCAACCGGACCGCTTGCCTCGGCGCAGTTCTTCCAGGCGTTTTCGCGTTTCTTCGTCCACGCGATCGCCTACTCGGTACCGGCTCGTCTCGCCATGCTTCGGCTCCTCGAGGTCGCCGAGGAAGGTCTGCGAGCTGCGCTTCTGCACCTCCTGGCCGGAGGTGCCGCGCACCGCCGTGTCGGAGGAGACGAGGCAGACCGTCTCGGTGGAGCGGTGCTCGGCGGCGAGGCGCTCGAGCAGCGCGTCGGCGTGGTCGGCGTAGCGAACCTCGAGCGGCCCGTGCGTGCGCTCCTCGCCGACGCCGTCGAAGACGACCACGCCGTGCGCGCCGTGCAGCGCGACGAAGCTGGCGAGCCGGTCGACGAGCTCGCGCGGTTCATCGAACGGCCCCGCGTGCAAGAGGTTGTAGCCGTCGAAGAGGTACAGGGTGGGCTCAGCCACCGCGCTGCCGCCTCGCCTCGTAGAGCAGGAGCCCTGCGGCCACGCTGACGTTCAGGGACTCGACCTTGCCGAGGAGCGGGATCCGCACGGCGTCGTCGCAGGTGCGGCGGACGAGCGGGCGGAGGCCCTTCCCTTCGGCGCCGAGCACGAAGACGGCGCCGCCGGAGAGGTCGGCGTCCCACATCGACGTCTCGGCGTCCCCGGCCGCGGCCCAGATCCAGAGCTGCGGGCTCTTGATCTCGCCGAGGTAGCGCGCCAGGTTCTTGACGACCGCGACCGGCAGGTGCTCGGCGGCGCCGGCAGAGGCGTGGACGACCGTCGGCGTCACCCGCGCCGAGTTGTGCGCGGGGAGCACGACCCCGTTCGCGCCCGCGCCGTCGGCGCAGCGGATCACGGCGCCGAGGTTGCGCGGGTCGGTGACGGAGTCGAGCACGGCGAGGAGTGGCGCGTCGCCGGCGGCGAGCTCGTGGGCGTTCGCGTAGCGGAACGGCTCGACCCGCGCGAGCACGCCCTGGTGGTCGGTCGTGCCCGCCTCGGCGTTGAGGTCCCGCTCGGGCTTGCGCTGGACGCGGACGCCGGCCTCGTTCAGCCACGGCTCGGCCCTCAGCGCCCGCTCCGTCGCCCAGAGCTCGCGCACCGCCCGCGGCCCGCGGATCGCCTCGCGCACGGGCCGCCGCCCGTAGACGAGCTCCGAAGTCACCGCTTCGGCACTAGCTGGAAGCCCGGCTCCGCGTCCACGTCGCGGACCTCCCAGCCGGCGGCCTCGATCTCCTCGCGCAGCCGGTCGCCCTCGTCGAAGTCCTTCCGCGCGCGCGCCGCGTGCCGGGCCCGCGCCAGTTCCTCCAACTCTGCCGGCGGCGAATCGCTCTCGGCCAGCGACTCGAGCCCGAAGACCTCGAGCCCTCGCCGCAACAGCGCCTGGTCGCGCCAGCCGTGCATCACCGCCAGCGCCTCGGGTGTGTTGAAGTCGTCCTCGAGGGCGGCTTCGAACCGCGGCCATTCGGAAACGGGGTCTGACCCCGGTTTGGACTTTGGGGAGCGTTCCGAGCGGAAGACGTTGCGGAAGCTCTCAGCCTGAGCGGCCGCCTGCTCGAGCGCCTCGTCCGAGAAGTCGAGCGGCTTGCGCCAGTGGCCGCCGAGGAAGTAGACGAGCAGCGTCTCCCGGCCCCAGCGGTCGAGCACCTCGCGCAGCGAGACGATGTTGCCGAGCGACTTCGACATCTTCTCGCCGGCCAGCCGGAGCATCCCGTTGTGCATCCAGAGCTGCGCGAACCCGTGCCCGAGCGAGCGGGACTGCGCCAGCTCGTTCTCGTGGTGCGGGAAGACGAGGTCGAGCCCGCCGCCGTGAATCTCGAAGACCGGCCCGAGCCAGCGCTCGGCCATCGCCGAGCACTCGATGTGCCAGCCCGGCCGCCCGCGCCCCCAGGGCGAGTCCCACCAGGTGTCCTCGTCCTCCTTATGGGCCTTCCACAGCGCGAAGTCGCGCGGGTCCTCCTTCAGCTCGTCGGCCTCGGGCTCCTCGGACGGGTTGTGCATCGCCTCCTCGTCGCCGTGGCGGCCGGAGAGCTTGCCGTAGTCCGGGAAGCTCGAGACGCGGAAGTAGACGTCGCCGCCGGCCGCGTACGCATGACCGCCCGAGACGAGCTCCTCGATCATCGCGACGATCTCCGGGATCGACTCGGTCGCCTTCGGCTCGTGGTCGGGCCGGCCGAGCCCGAGGTCGCTCGTGTCCTCGACGTACCAGCGGCTGGCGTTCTCGGCCAGCTCGGCGCTCGCACCCGTGGCCGCGGCGTAGATCTTGTCGTTGATGTCGGTGATGTTCTCGGCCAGCGTCACGTCGTAGCCGGTGCTCCGGAGCCAGCGCGCGAGCCACATCGAGAGCACGAACGGGCGCGCGTTGCCGACGTGGATCCGCTGGTAGACCGTCGGCCCGCACACGTACATCCGGATCGGTCCCGGGGGCGGCGGAAGCTCCTGGAGGCGGCGGGTGAAGGTGTCGTAGAGGCGCATGGAAGAGGTTCTATCGAAACCGCATGCAAAATTGGGTTTGCATGGCGCGCGTCTCCGTCTTCATCCCGACCTACAACCGGGCGACCCTCCTCCCGCACGCGATCGCCGGAGTGCTCGCGCAGACCCACGACGACTTCGAGCTGATCGTCTCCGACAACGCCTCCACGGACGGAACGCCCGACGCGGTCGCCTCCTTCGACGACTCCCGCCTGCGCTACGTGCGGCAGAAGAAGAACCTCGGCCTGCTCGGCAACTTCAACTGGTTCCTCGAGCGGGTCGAGAGCGACTACGCCCTGATCCTGCCGGACGACGACCTCGCCTATCCGAAGCTGCTGGAACGGACGGTCGCCGAGCTGGACCGCCACCCCGAGGCGGGGGTGGCGCATGCGGCCTTCGACCTGATCGACGGGGAGGGCAACGTGCTCCTCTCCCACGTCAACTGGACGTACGGGCTCGAGGAGGACCGCGTCGAGAGCGCGCGCGAGTTCATCGCCGAGTCGATGCGCTGGTCGTGCCGGGTCTGCGCCTCGATGGCGCTGATGCGATCGGCGGCGCTGCCGCAAGAGCGGATGGTGGCCGAGGATCTTCCCGCGGTCGACTTCGGCATGTGGCTCCGGATGGCCGCGAACGGCTGGGAGTTCGCGTACGTGGACGAGACCCTGGGCGCGTACCGGATCCACGGCGCCACGTACTCCGCGGAGTTCGGGCCGCCGCAGGGCCCGGGCTATGTCCAGGGGATCGAGATCGTCTCGCACCTCAAGGCCGTCAAGCTCCAGTTCCTGGAGCAGCACAACGGCGCGGTCGAGGATGCGCGCGACCTGCGCCGGCTCGCGGAGGAGGCCCGCCGCAGGGAGCTCGTGATCATGGCGCGCAGCCTCACGCTGCCGGAGCGCAGGACGCTGCCGACCTTCCGCGCCCTCGCGGAGGCGGTGCGGGCGGACCCCGGAGTGCTCCTCGAGGCGCCTGCCTGGAAGCTCGCCGCCGCGAGCCTGATCGGGCCGCGCCTGACCGACCGGATCAAGGGGCTTTGGAGCGCTTCTACCGGAGGGCCGCGTCCACGCGCCTGAGGGCCTCGTCGCGCGGAAGCGCGGCGATCACCGTCCACAGCTCCGGCCCGCGCTCAGCGCCGGTCAGCGCGAGGCGAAGCGTGCGCAGGTCGCCACCGACCGCCTTCAGCTCGCGAACGAGCTCGCGTGGGTCGCCGTCCTGCTCGAGTAGCTCGCGAAAGCGCTCGAGCGTCTCGGGAGACCGGAGGCGGGCCGGGGCAGGCGGCTGGAGGATTGCCTGCGCGTAGTCGCGGGCCTCGTTCAGGTCGCGCGCGCCGCGTAGCGCGGGGACGAGCTCGACCGGTGCCCCAGCGCGCTCGGCCAGCTCGGCGTCGGGCATGGCCGCGATCGCCTCGATCGCAAGGCGGCGGATCCGCGGCAGGTCGTAGTGGACGTCGTGCTTCGGTAGGCCCAGCTCCTCGAGGTAGCGGCGCACGGCCTCCGCCGGGATCCCGGCGTCGCGCAGCGACGCGACGGTGGCGCCCTCGGCGCGCTTGGCGAGCTTCTTGCCGTCGGCGCCGAGGATCAGGCCGTGGTGGACGAACTCGGGGGGCGCCGCGCCGAGCGCCTGGAACAGACGGCGGTGCAGGTCCTCGTTCGGCCGGTGGTCGTTGCCGCGGATCACGTGCGTGATCCCGAAGTCGACGTCGTCCACCACGCTGGCGAGGTGGTAGGTCGGCGTGCCGTCCTCGCGGACGAGCGTGATCCCTTCGAAGCGGTCGCCGAGCGGCGCCGCCGCCTGCAGGTGGCGCTCGCGCCGCTCGCTCTGGCGCACGGGGCCTTCGTCCCAGGCAACGCCGAGCCATTCGAGGTCGCGGAGCAGCTCCTCCTCGCCGCCGGGCACGTTGCGCGCCGGGTCGGTGTCGTCGATCCGCAGCAAGAACCAGTCGCCGAAGGCGCGGTTGGCGACCGCGCTGAGCGCGTTGCCGACGTGCAGCGACCCCGTCGGGCTGGGAGCGAAGCGCACCCTTTTCATCGTGCTGCCCCGAGGAAGTTGGCCAAATCGTCCAGCGCCTCGTCCAAGCGGGGGGTGTCGCCCCAGACGCCGAGCACCTCCAGCTTTCCCGTCTTGCGGTCGAGGCGCGGCTCGACCCGCCCTACGATCCGGTCGCCGGCGAGCAGCGGCAGCACGTAGTAACCGTACTCGCGCTTCGCTCTCGGGACGTACATCTCCAACCGGTAGCGGAAGCCCCACAGCTGCTCTGCGCGGTCGCGGTCCTTGACCAGGCCGTCGAAGGGCGAGAGCACCGTGACGCGGTCGGGCACCGGGCCGTCCTCGACGTCCGGATGCGCAACCCACTCGCCGCGCTCCAGCCATGCGCCGAGCCTGCGGCGCCGGCGCTCCATGAGCTCGCGCTCGGCTTCGCGCCAGGGCAGGGTCTCGGTTTCGGGCCAGACCCGCTCCGGAAGATCCCAGAGACGGTGGGTGCCGACGCGCCCGGCAACCGCGATCTGACCGCGGCCGGCGAGCATGTCGATCATCAGCCGCATCGCGCCGCGCCCCCACCACGGATGGCGCTCCCCCGACGCCGCTCCGTCGTCCTTCAGGTCGCGCGAGAGAAGCGGCCCGTTGCGCTCGACCTCGCGGAGAATGTGGCGGCGGAGACGGCCGTTCTCACGCATGAACTCGCGCGTCCACTCGTCGCGCTTGAGCTTGCCCCCGCGGCGCCTGCGTGCCATCCGCGCCCGCTGCAGCGGCAGGTCCTCGACCGGATAGATGAACGCGTCGTACTCGAACAGCTTCCGTTCCGCCCAGAGCAAGCGATCGAGCTCGGAGGCGTCGAACGGCCCGAGCCGGCTGAAGAGGACGAGCTCCTGCGGCCTGGCGACCGTGGCGATCGGGTCCATCTGCAAGAAACCGAGTCGGCGCACGGTGTCGAGCACGCCCCGCGCCGAGCCGTCCAGGGCCTGCGCCCGTACCGCTAGCCGTCTCGCCTCCTCCACCCCGACCTTCCGCATCGACGTCAACGTACAACACGGTCTTGGCCGAACCCGAACCTTGCGCTGGCCCGCGCTTTACCCGGCCCCGAGTACACCTATGGGCATGAACGACGCCTCCCAACCGCAGCGGGCCCGGCTCCAGGCCTTCGCGCTCGCCGGCCTGCTCGCGCTGACCGTCCTGACGGGCGGCGCGGCGGTGACCGGCCTGCGACAGCGGCCGACCGCTCCCGCCCCCGCGCAGGTCGTGCAGGTCGCACCGGCAGCACCGGTCGCACCGCACGCCGAGGAGTCCGACTAGTGCGGCGCGTCTGGGCAGCGGTAGCGGCGACCTGGGCGCTGTTCGCGATCGTCGCGGTCCTCGCGTGGTCGCACCCGCCGGTGCAGACCCCCGCCGGCGGCGGCGCCCGGGTCGTCGTGATCAAGGGCAAGGGCGGCAAAGCCCACGCCGTGCTCCTGCCTGCGGGCGTCGCAACCCACACCACGACCCACAGCTCGCCTCCCGCGTGACCGGCGCCGGCGTCCCGACCTTCTGGTTGCTCGCCCGAGCCTCGGGGCTCGTCGCCTTCGGGCTCCTGACCCTCTCCGTCTGGCTCGGCCTCGCGATGAGCACCCGCCTGCTCGGCCCGCGGCGCCAGAAGGCGCTGTTCGGCTGGCACCGCACGCTCGTCTGGACCGCGCTCTGGATGGTCCTACTGCACGCCGTGGCCGTCATGCTCGACCCGGTGCTCCACTTCGGCCTACCGGCGGTGCTCGTCCCCCTCGCCGCGCCCTGGAAGCCGATCGGGATCGCAGCGGGCGTCACGGCCGGCTGGCTGACCCTCGTGCTCGCGCTCTCCTTCCGCGCCAAGCGCTGGATCGGCCACCGCGGCTGGCGGCTCCTGCACTACGCGAGCTTCGCCGCCTTCGCGCTCTTCCTTGGGCACGCGCTCATGGTGGGCACCGACCTCAAGGGCATCACTGGGCCGGTCGTGGCTGCGCTGGCGGCGGGCCCCGTCATCTGGCTGAGCCTCGCGCGGATCCTCCTGCCCCGGCCGACAGCGCGGCCGCGCCCCGCCCTCGCGGCCGCTTAGTTCCGTACGCTCTGCCGGTGCAGGGCGAGCTGCTCGAATGGTTCGACGAGCACGGGCGTGACCTTCCGTGGCGGCGGACTCGCGATCCGTACGCGATTCTCGTCTCGGAGGTGATGCTCCAGCAGACGCAGGCCGCCCGCGTTGTGCCGCGCTACCTCGACTGGCTCGAGCGCTGGCCGTCCGTCGAGGCGCTGGCTGCTGCGCCGACGGCCGAGGTGATCCGGGCCTGGCAGGGGCTCGGCTACAACCGGCGCGCGCTCAACCTGCAGCGGGCGGCGCAGGCGGTGGCGGCCGGCGGCTGGCCCGACGATCTGACGGCGCTCCCGGGAGTCGGCCCCTACACGGCGGACGCGGTCGCCTGCTTTGCCTTCGGACGGCCGGTGCTGCCCGTCGACGTGAACGTGCGCCGCGTGCTCGAGCGGACGGGTCTTACGTTCGACCACTCTTGTGCCCAGGCGCTGATGGACCTCGGAGCGACGGTCTGCATCGCCCGTGTGCCGCGCTGCCGCGCCTGCCCGCTCGCCGCCGGCTGCTCCTCGCGCGGCCGGCGCTACGAGCCGCTGCGGAAGCAGGGGCCGTTCGAGGGCTCGTTCCGGCAGCGGCGGGGGGCTGCATTGCGCGCGCTGCTCGACGGCGCCGATCCTGGCGACGACGAGGCCGTAGCGGCGCTGGCTCGCGACGGCCTCGTCCCTAGCGCGGACTAGCGTGCCGCATCCAGACGTTCGGCTCGCGGTAGCTGCCGCGGTCGCGCTCGAGGTCGATCTCGACCAGCACGAGCGCGCCCTCCACGACGTAGCTTCCGCTCTCCGGGAACGCGAGACCGCACCACTCCTCCAGCTCGGCGACGGTACTTTCGGAGATCAGCGAGTCGGGCGCGATCCCCAGCAGCTCTGCGCCGAGGCGCTCGTGCGCCCGAAGCCACGGGTCGAAGAGCAGGCCGTCGTCGCGCCGCCACTCGACATAGCGCTCGATCGGCGTCAGCGGGTAGCGGTGCTTCAGCGTCGGTCGCACCGGCGCAACGAGATCCCAGTCGTGCTCGACGGCGAGGCCGCGCATGTGCTCGAGCATCAGGCGCGAGAGGCCGCCGCGCTGTCGATCGGGGTCGATCAGGATCGCGATCGCGCAGAGCCGGTCTGGCTCGGCGTCGCCGAAGCCGCTCGGGAAGGCATCTCGCCACCCGCGCGGCAGGCCGCTCACCGGAAGCGAGTTGCCCTCGGCGACCACCCGATCGTCCTCGAGCAGAGCGAACTGGAAGTCGGGCCGCTCGTCGTACAGGCGCCCCCAGTAGGCGTTGGAGAGCTCGTCGTGGAAGACCAGCTCGGGCCACGCCCGGCGGAGGCGGCTGAAGTCCTCGCTCTCGCGGATCTCGGGCGTGACTGGGACGATCTTCACGCGACCAGCGCGACCGCGACCGCGGCGAGGCCCTCGCCGCGGCCCGTGAAACCTAGGCCGTCGGTCGTCGTAGCCCGCACGTTGACGAGGCCCGCCTGGACGCCGAGCGCCTCCGCGAGCCGCGCCTGCATCGCCGCGCGCAGCGGCGCGATCCGCGGTTCCTCGCCGATGAGCACACAGTCCGCGTTGGCGAGCTCGAAGCCCGCGTCGCGCACCTGGGCATAGGCGCGCGCGAGCAGGTCGAGCGACGAGGCGCCCTGCCAATCGTCGGAATCGGAGGGGAAGAGCGAGCCGATGTCGCCGAGTCCCGCGGCGCCGAGAAGTGCGTCGATCAGCGCGTGAGCGATCACGTCGCCGTCGGAGTGACCGGCGAGGCCGCGGGGCGAGTCGACCTCGACCCCGCCGAGCACAAGCGGAACGCCATCGACGAGCGCGTGCGCATCGACGCCGACCCCGACCCTCATCCGAGCGGCTCCTGCCGCCGCTCGCGGTTCTCGAAGACCGTCACGGTCTCGTAGCCGGCCTCGCGCGCGAGCGCGGCGGCTCGACCGACATCGCGGCCGACGTGCTCGGGCCGGTGCGCGTCCGAGGCGAGCGTGATCGGCACGCCGCGATCGTGGCAGAGCTCGAGCAGGGAGCGGTCGGGATAGAGCTCGCCCACCGGCTTGTGCAGGCCGGCGGCCGAGACCTCGACGCAGACGCCGGCCGCCTCGATCGCGTCCGCCGTCTCGACGTGCAGGTAGTGCGTCTCCTCGTCCGTGGCGCGCACGCCGAAGATCTTGACCAGATCCGGGTGCGCGAGGGCGTCGAACAGGCCGCTCCTCGCCGCGTTCCGCAGCCAGACGAAGTAGCGACGCCAGGCCTCGCCTGCCGGAAGCTTGTCGGTGAGGCCCGCTGGCTGGTCGACCGGGAAGCCGTCGACGAAGTGCACCGAGCCGAGCAGGTAGTCCCACGGGTACCGGTTCAGGAGCTCGCTCAGCTGGGGCTCGATGCCCGGGAAGTAGTCGACCTCGAGGCCGAGCTTGACCGGCAGGCCGCGCCCCTTGGCCTCGACGACGGCTTCGACGTACTCGTCCAGGTCGTCGGCGCTGCGCTGGCTCAGCCAGGGGATCTCCCAGAGGTCGCGGGTCTGGCGGAAGTAGTAGACGTGGTCGCTGAAGCCGATCTCGTCGATCCCGGCGGCGCGAGCCTGGGCGACGTACTTCTCGGCCCGGTCGGCCGAATAGCGGCTGCCGCCGTTGTCCGGGCCGCGCAGATGCATGTGGTAGTCAACGAGCACCGAGCGGCCCTGTCCTCAGCGCGCCAAAAACGGTGTCGGACACCGTGTTGTGTCAAGGGCCCGCGCGTGCCGGAAGTGGGACGCTTTCTCCACAGGGCTAGGTCTCGGAGAGCCAGGACTCGACGAGCGCGAGGTCGTCCGTTCCGGTGATCTTCAGCAGCCTCGGATCGCCCTGGACGACCTTCACCCGGCCGCCGCGGGCCTCGACGAGCGAGGCGCAGTCCGTCGCCCCGGAGACGTCGTCGGCAAGCGCGCGCCGCAAGACGTCGGCAGCGAACGCCTGCGGGGTCTGCGCGGCGACCAGCTCGCCGCGCGGCAGCGTCTCGACCACCTGCTCCCCGTCGACCCGCTTGACCGTGTCCGAGAGCGGCAGCACCGGCACGGCGCCGTCCCAGCCCTCTCCGAGCGGCGCCAGCACGCGCTCGATCACGGCGTCGGGCAGAAGCGGCCGGGCCGCGTCGTGGACGAGAACGGCCGCGGCATCGCCGGGCACATCAGCCAGCGCCAAACGGACGGACTCCGAGCGCGTCTCGCCGCCGGTCACCGCCGAGCTCACCTTGGTCGCGGCGATCTCCTCGGCGACGAGGATCGACGGCTCCTCCCACTCCGGCGGCGCCGCGATCACGATCGCGTCGATCCAGTCGGAGCCCTCCAGCCGCTCGAGGCTCTCTGCGAGCAGCGGCCTGCCGCCCAGGCGCGCAAACACCTTTGGCCGGTCCAAGCCCAGCCGCTCACCGCGTCCGGCCGCTGCGAGAACGGCCCACACGGACACGCGCCTACAGCCTCCGCTTGGAACTGAAGACGCTTCGATCGGTCATTTCAGACGGCCGTGCAGGCTAGGCCCGCCCGGCCTGATGTCGGCATCGCAAGCGACGCCTAAGCGGGAGCCGGGACCTTGGCGGTCGTCTTCTTCTTCTTGCCGCCGCGGGCGAGGACGCCGTCGAGCCACTCCGCCGCCTCCTCCTCGTCCATCTCCTTGGCGTACATCAGCTCGCTGGCGAGGATCTTCTTGGCCTTGACGAACATCTGCTTCTCGCCGGTGGAGAGACCCTTCTCGTGGTCACGCAGGGAGAGGTTCCGCACGACCTCGGCGAGCTCGAAGATGTCGCCGGTCTTCATCTTGTCGCGGTTGTGCTTGAAGCGGCGGTTCCAGTTCTTCGGCATGTTCGTGCCGTTGCCCGTCAGCGCCTTCAGCACCTTGGAGACCATCTGCTCGTCGATCACCTTGCGGAGACCGACGCGCTCTGCGTTGTCGCTGGGGACGTTCACCGTCATGTCGTTGTGGAGGATCTTGATCGTCAGGTACTCGCGCTTCTCCCCCAGCACCTCGCGCGTCTCCTTCTTGACGACCGTTCCTGCCCCGTGGTGTGGGTACACCACCTTGTCGCCGACCTTGTACAACGCCGACCCTCCCCTTTTCGCAGTTTGTCTTTTGCACAACTAAGCCGGCGACCGTGAAACTCCGCCGGCGAACAACCTAACTATAGCGAAAATCGCTGGAAAACGCCAACTTTTCGACGCGGCCGCGGCCGTCACAAAGCAGCCTCTGGCACGTCCGGCCGCTTCGTCAAGCCCTCCAGATCTGTAGATAGCGGTCGACGAGGTTGTGCTCCTGCAGCCGGCGGAGCCCTTCGCGGATCTCGCGCGCGCGCACGGTGCCGACCCCCTCGACCGACTCCAGCTCCCGCTGCGACGCGCGGAAGATGCCCTCGAGCCCGCCCATGTTCGAGACCACCCGCTTGACCACGGCATCGGGCAGGCGCGGGATGTGCGAGAGCACCCGGTAGCCGCGCGGCACGACCGCGTGATCGAGCGGGTTCACCGTCGCCGGAAAGCCGAGCACGGCGAGCAGCTCGAACTCGAGCAGCTGGTCGTAGGGGATCGCCGCCAGCGCCTCGAGCCCTTCCCGCGTACGCTCGGCGCCGCCGTCGGCGTGGTAGTCGTAGACGAGCGCGGCCTTCTCGTCGGGCACGTCGGCGACCAGCTCCTCGAGCTGCATCCGGATCAGGCGGCCCTCCTCGCCGAGCTCGACGCAGGCGCGCTCGATCTCCTCCGCCATGCGGGTGGTCAGCTCGGCGCGCTGCAGTGTGACCAGCACATCGTCGAGCATCACTGCGCTCTGGAACTCGAGCGCCGTCAGCCGCGTCAGCACCTGCTCCAGCCGCGTGCGGTAGGTCTCGAGCGTGCCGAGCGCCTGGTTTGTCTTCGCGAGCACGTCCGCGATCGGGTCGAGCTGGTAGCGGCTGTGCCCGACGAAGACGGTGACCGTCTCGCGCTGCTGGGAGATCGAGATCACGAGCGCGTCCGTCTGCTTGGCCACGCGCTCGGCCGTGCGGTGACGCGTGCCGGTCTCGGCCGACGGAATGGTCGGGTCCGGCATCAGCTGGACGTTGGCGTGCACGAGCTTCGTCACCGAAGCGTTGACGATGATCGCGCCGTCCATCTTCGAAAGCTCGTAGAGGAGCTGGGAGGTGAACGGCTGCTCGAGCTGGATCCCGCCGGAGAAGAGGAAGGCGAGCTCGGACGGCTCGCCGATCACGATCAGCGCGCCCTCGCGCGACCGGATGATGTCGTCGATCCCCTGCCTCAGGTCCGTGCCCGGCGCGATCCGTCCGACCGCCGAGAGCACCTTCGGATCGAGCCGCGGGTCGATCCGCGCCGGCTGCCGCACAAGGCCGAGCGGCGGTGGGATCCGCGAACCGGCCCTATCCTCCTTCGGGTCGTTCTGCATCGATCGCTGCCCTCGCGGCCTGCTTGAGCGTCTCGGCTTCCAGCACGCGTAGTTTGCCACGAGCGGGCGTGCCCGCCGGCGCCACCGCCGCGGCGAGGCCGAGCTTGGCGCACTCCTCGAGCCGCCGCTCGGACTGTGCAGCCGGCCGCAGCCGGCCGGTGAGGCCGATCTCGCCGAAGGCCGCCAGCTTGGGCTTGACCGGCGCGCCCTTGGCCGCGGAGACGATCGCGAGCGCGATCGCCAGGTCGGCGCCGGGCTCGTCGATGCGGACCCCGCCGGCGACGTTGACGAAGACGTCCGCCTGGCCGAGCGCGACCCCGGCGTGCCGCGAGAGGACGGCGACGATCATCGCCAGTCGCTTCGGGTCGACGCCGGTCCCGACGCGGCGCGGCATCGCCAGGTCGGTCGGCGCGACCAGCGACTGGATCTCGAGCAAGAGCGGCCGTGAGCCCTCGAGCGCGCAGGCCACGGCGGCGCCGACCTCGCCGTCGACGCTGCGCCCGAAGAGCTCGGACGGCTCCGGCACGCCGACGAGCCCCGTTCCGGTCATCTCGAAGACGGCCAGCTCGTTGGTCGAGCCGAAGCGGTTCTTCGCGGCGCGGAGGACGCGGTGCTCGTGGTAGCGGTCGCCCTCGAACTGGAGGACGGTGTCGACGAGGTGCTCGAGCGCGCGCGGGCCGGCAACGGCGCCGTCCTTGGTCACGTGTCCGACGAGGAAGATCGCGATCCCGGACTCCTTCGCGACCCGCAGCAGCCGGGACGCGGCCTCGCGCACCTGCACGACCGAGCCGGGCGCCGAGCCGATCTCGGAGGAGTACAGCGTCTGCACCGAGTCGATCACGCAGACCTCGGGCCGGACGGCCTCCAGCGTGGCGCAGACGCCTTCGAGCTCGGTCTCGGGGAGGATCTCGACATTCGCCGCGCCCCCCAGCCGGTCTGCCCGCAGCTTGACCTGCGCGGGGGACTCCTCGCCGGTGATCAGCAGCGCAGACCGCTCGGCGCTGATCGAGCCGAGAGCCGTCAGGAGCAGCGTCGACTTGCCGACGCCCGGCTCGCCGCCGACGAGCACGAGCGAGGCGGGCACGAGGCCGCCGCCGAGCACGCGGTCGAGCTCGGCGACGCCGGTGGGGATGCGCTCGCCGTCCTCGGCCTCGACGTCGACCAGCCGCAGCGTCGGCTTCGAGGGAGCCGCCGCGCCGGCGGGCTCTTCCTCGACGAGCGTGCCGAACGCGCCGCACCGCGGACACTTTCCGAACCACCGCCCGGCCGAGTAGCCGCAGTCGGTGCACGCGAACTGGGTCGCAGCCTTTGCCACCCAGCCATCCTAGGAACGGTTGCGGACGCGGACTGTGCCTAATCCGTGACTTCGGCGGTCGCCGGCACGTAGCCCGGCTCGGCCACTCGCGCCTGCCGGCGCCCGGTGGTGGCGATCAGCAGGCCGCAGAGCACGAGCGCGACGCCGCCGAGCTGGAGCGGCGAGGGCGACTCGCCGAGGATCGCCCACGCGAACAGCACCGTCAGCACCGGCTGGAACGTCAGCAGCACCGAGGTGAGCGCGGCCGGCAGGCGCGGCAGCGTGATCGAGATCAGCAGCCAGCCGAGCGCCTGCGAGCTCCAGGCCAGCAGCAACAGGTAACCCCACGCGGGCCAGCCCGGAGTCCAGTCGAGGTTGCCGATCGCGAGACCGATCGGGATGCAGGTGAGCCCCGAGACGAGCGTGGCGTCGAACAGCGGCCCGGCCGGCCGCCTGATGTCCTCGTTCCCGGCCCGGAGGACGAGCAGGAAGCCCGAGTAGAACGAACGCGGTCAGGATGCCGTAGACGACGCCGAGCCCGGGGTTCTTCCCGTAGGCGCCGCTCTCGAGGACCCCGGAGATCAGCAGCACGCCGAACAAGGCCACAGGGATCGCCGCCAGCGACCGGTTCGACGGCCGCTCGGCCAGGATCACCCACGCGAGCAGGCCGACGAACACGACCTGCAGGTTGCCGAGCACGGTTGCCAGCCCGGCGCCGACCTGCTCGATCCCGTAGTGCCAGGCGATCAGGTCGAGCGCGAAGAGGACGCCGGCCAGCCAGGCGAGCATGCGCTGGCGCAGCGGGCGCGGGCCGTAACGCCGGTTCTCGAGGTACGCAGCGGCCAGAGCAGCGGCAGCGCGAGCAGGCAGCGGTACATCGCGCCGGTCGTCGGCGAGACGTGCGCGGCCCGGAAGAGGATCCCCGAGAACGAGATCGCGAGGGCGCCCGCAAGCGCGGCCAGGACCGGCCGGTCGTGGAGACGCCGCGGCACCGGCTCAGGCTAGCGGCGACCGGGAGCACACGGGAGCCGCCTTGTAGAGCTGCGGCCGTGAATCCGTCTGGCCACGTTCATCGGCGCTCGGCCTCCGGCCGACGCCCGACCCGGAGGGGGAGGCCGAGGCGAAGCGCATCGGCCACAAGCGGGACACGGTCAGAGCCTCTCAGCAGGGAGGCCTCGGCCAGCTGGGAAGCTTCGGCAGCGTGCCGCCCACGCCGGACTTGCTCGATCCGAAGCGCGACGACTAGCGGGCGCAGTCGTCGTTCCTCGCAGCACAGGTCGGCTCGCACCGGTCGCTGCTTCCACCGGCGCAAGCTCGGCCTGGAAGTCGACTAGCGCTGCCTGTCCGTCTTCGCGCTCGGCCCCACACCGCTGAGCACCGAGGCCCCGCTGATCACTTCCGCGATGGTGTACGCCCAGTCGTTCTGGTCCCATCCGGCACACCGCTGGTGGTCCCCTGCCCGCACATCCCATACATGAACTGACCGTTCCCGGCGTGAAGGTCGTCCGTGAACGTGTACCGGGGTAGAATCAGCGAGCCCGGCGCCGCCCTGGGCGAGATCCCAGTCGATCGGGTGCGGCGTCCCGATCGTGCCGCCCACCTGCTGCTGGCAGATCCAGACGGCCGGCAGGCCGGTGCTGCGGCGGTCCGGTGGTGGACGACGCCCTCGTTCGCCGAGCGCAGCATCCGTCGAGGACACGAGCACCGACTGTCCCGACGGCTGGTCGTCACGGTGAGCGTCGGAGCGAGGAAGGCGAGCGTCGACGTCGGGAGCTGGGTCGCGGCGCGGCGCGTCCCGACTGCGACGGCTGCAGGAGTGCCGGCCGCGCCGGACGTACGCCTTGGCTCCGGTGCTCGTCCGTGCGCTCCCTTGGCTCCGCGGTGCTCCCGTGGCTCCCTTGGCGCCGGGTGCTCCCGTGGCTCCCTTGGCTCCCGGGTGCTCCCGTGGCGCCCTTGTCGCCCTTGAATCCGGTCGGCCCCCTGGTGCCGGTCGGGCCTGTCGCGCCCCGCGCTCCTGTGGGGCCGCGCGAGCCGGCCACGCCTCTCGCTCCGGTCGGTCCCGCGGGCGCCGGTCGGCCCACGCGCACCGGTCGGGCCACGCCGGCCCTTTCCGCCCTTCAGGGATGCAACTGCTCCGGCGGTGAGGCGGTTCTTCGGAATCGAGTGCGGCTTGATCTTCGAGCCGTCGATGTAGCCTGCGGCGGCCGTGGACCCGCCGCCCAGCGCAAGGAACAGCGCGAGCAGCGCGATGTCGATGTCGCCGCGCGCACGCAGCGATCCCCGCCAGCATTTGACGCCCTCCCCTCGATTGACCTGCTTATGGCATAGCACGTCGATCGCACCGCTTCAAGGGCTGGTGCGTCTCGAGCGTGCGTAGCGCGTCTACTCGGGCTCTTCGTCCGCCGAGTCGGTCGGCTCGTCCGGCGGGACGGTGACCTTCTCGGGCGTGATCTCGCCCGGGATGATCGTGATGTCGACCTCGTCGTCGTTCTTGCGGTCGATGAGGATGGTCGAGCCGGGCTCGAGCGAGCGGCCGAGGACGAAGTCGGCCAGCGGATCCTCGATGAAGCGCTGGATCGCGCGCCGCAGCGGCCTGGCCCCCATCGTCGGGTCGTAGCCCTTGTCGACGAGCAGCTCCTTGGCGCTCTCGGTGAGCTCGATCGCGGCCTCGTGCTCGCCCATCTGGTCGCGCAGCCGCTTCATCATCAGCTCGACGATCGTCATGATCTCGTCCCTCGTCAGCTTGTGGAAGACGATCACCTCGTCGATCCGGTTCAGCAGCTCGGGCCGGAAGACCTTCCTCAGCTCGCTCATGACGCGGTCCTTCATGTCGTCGTAGGAGAGCCCGGAGTCGTCGCCGATCGAGAAGCCGAGCGACTGGTTCTTGGAGATGGAAGCAGCGCCGATGTTCGAGGTCATGATCACGATCGTGTTGCGGAAGTCGACCTTGCGCCCCTGGGCGTCGGTCAGCTTCCCGTCCTCGAGGATCTGCAGGAGGATGTTGAAGACGTCCGGGTGGGCCTTCTCGATCTCGTCCAGCAGGACGACCGAGTACGGCTTGCGGCGAACGGCCTCGGTCAGCTGGCCGCCCTCGTCGTAGCCGATGTATCCCGGAGGCGAGCCGACGAGCCGGGACACGGAGTGCTTCTCCATGTACTCCGACATGTCGACCTGGATCATCGCGTCCTCGTCGCCGAACAGGAACTCGGCGAGCGTGCGCGCCAGCTCGGTCTTGCCGACGCCTGAGGGCCCGAGGAAGATGAACGAGCCGGTCGGGCGCTTCGGGTCCTTGATCCCGGCCCGCGCGCGGCGGATCGACTTGGAGACGGCGACGATCGCCTCCTCCTGGCCGATCACGCGCTTGTGCAGCTCGTCCTCCATCCGGATCAGCTTCTGCGACTCGGCCTCGGTCAGCTTGAAGACCGGGATGCCCGTCCACATCGAGACGATGTCGGCGATCTCCTCCTCGCCGATCTCCGGCTGCTCGGCGCCGCCCTCCTCGGCGCGCCAGTTCTCCTCGAGCTCGCGCTTCTTCTGCGAGAGCTTGCGCTCCTTGTCGCGCAGCGCGGCGGCCTTCTCGAACTCCTGGGCCTCGATCGAGCGCCTCCTTGTCCTTGCGCACCTTCTCGATCTCGTCCTCGAGCTCCCGGTAGCGAGGCGGCGCGGTCATCGTCTTGATCCGCATCCGCGAGGCGGCCTCGTCGATCAGGTCGATCGCCTTGTCGGGCAGGTGACGGTCCTGGATGTAGCGGTCGCTGAGGATCGCGGCCGCGCCCAGAGCGTCGTCGGAGATCTTGCAGCGGTGGTGCGCCTCGTAGCGGTCGCGCAGGCCGCGCAGGATCTGGACCGTGTCGTCCACCGTCGGCTCGTCGACGCGGATCTGCTGGAAGCGCCGCTCGAGGGCCGCGTCGCGCTCGAGGTACTTGCGGTACTCGTCGAGGGTGGTCGCGCCGATCGTCTGCAGCTCGCCGCGCGCCAGGGCCGGCTTCAGGATCGAGGCCGCGTCGATCGCGCCCTCGGCCGCGCCGGCGCCGACGAGGTTGTGCAGCTCGTCGATGAACAGGATGATGTCGCCGCGCTGGGTGATCTCCTTCATCACCTTCTTCAGGCGCTCCTCGAACTCGCCGCGGTACTTCGACCCCGCCACGAGCGCGGCCAGGTCGAGTGTGTAGATCTGCTTGCCCTTCAGCAGCTCGGGCACCGAGTTGGACGAGATCCGCGCGGCGAGGCCCTCGACGACGGCGGTCTTGCCGACGCCGGGCTCGCCGATGAGCACGGGGTTGTTCTTGGTGCGGCGCGAGAGGATCTGCATCACGCGCTCGATCTCGGTCTGGCGCCCGACCACCGGGTCGAGCTTGCCCTCGGCCGCCAGCTTGGTCAGGTTGCGGCCGAACTGGTCGAGGAGCTTCGAGTTCTTCGACTTCTCGCCGGGAGCGCCACCGGCGCCCTGCTGGCGGCGGCCGGGGCCGGAGAGCATGCGGATGATCTCGTTGCGGATCTTCTCGGCGTCGGCGTCGAAGTCGAGCAGGATCCGAGCCGCGACGCCCTCGTTCTCGCGCACGAGGCCGAGCAGGATGTGCTCCGTGCCGATGTAGTTGTGGCCGAGGGAGAGCGCCTCGCGCAGCGCCAGCTCGAGCACCTTCTTCGCGCGCGGGGTGAACGGGATCTGGCCGGTCGTGACCTCGTCGCCCTGGCCGACGATCCGCGCGACCTGCGCCCGGACCTCTTCGACGGTGATGTCGAGCGACTCGAGCACGCGCGCGGCGAGGCCCTCCTCCTCGCGCAGGAGTCCGAGCAGGATGTGCTCGGTGCCGATGTAGTTGTGCTTGAGGGCGCGCGCCTCGTCCTGTGCAAGGACGACGACCTGACGAGCTCTCTCGGTGAAGCGTTCGAACACGTTTTCCCCCGGCGGTCGGTGAGGACCTATCGTAGCGGAGGGGTCGGGGGGTGGCGCATCCCCCACCTGGACTCATCAGAGACGTTTCCTTTTTGCTGCAAATGGGGTTCAATGGGAGGTGATAGGGGAAGGGGAGAGCCTCGATGGGGAGACGAGCGATATCGCTCATGCTGTTCGTGGCGGGCTATCTGGCGATGGCCGCGCTCGCGCCGCTCGTGGCGCTGGCGCCGGCCCTGCTCTGCTTCTTCGCCGGCGTGCTGATGCTGGTCCGGGAGCCCGAGGGCGTCCCGACAGAGCTGAACTGACGCCTAACACCAAGAGGCGGCGCTTGCGACGCCGCCCTCAGGACGCGCGAGCCTCGCTCGCGCGTCCGTCTGAACTGACCGGTCGACCCGCGTGATCTAGTCAGGAGGGCGTGTGAGCCAGACCACCCCGGGCGGCGGGGCGGTCAGCTCAACTTGGTGGCTCGGTCCTAGGAGGCTTCCCAGAGCGCCGAGTCCGACTGGAGGCGCGTGAGCCTCAGGCCGTCGTCGGTGACGACGCACTTCATCGCGACGTAGTCGGTGACATCGAAGGCGCTCAGGTCGGCGCTATCCGGGATCGCGCACGTCACCGGCTCGTGCTCGCCCTGGACCGTGATGTGGCCGTCGGCGAGGGCAGTGATCGGACCCGTCAGCTGGATGAAGCTCGGCGGGGGCGGGGGCGGAGGCGGAGGCGGCGCGCCGTCCTCCCAGACCGCTGTGCTCGACTGCAGGCGCTTGAGCCGCCAGCCGTCGTCGGTGTGCAGACAGGTCATCTGCGCCGTGTCGCCGACGTTGAAGGCGCTCAGGTCGGCGCCGTCCGGCACGAAGCACGTCTTCGGGCCGGTCTCGCCGTTGACGGTGATGTGCTCGCCGTCGAGGGCGGTGATCGGGCCGGTCACCTTGATGGAGGTCGGCGGCGGGGGCGGAATCGTCTTCTTCTGAATGCCCGCGAGCGTCCAGACGTCGTCATCCTTGATGCACTTGATCAGCACGGTGTCGCCGACCGCGAACTCGGAGACGTCGACGTCGTCGCTCAAGGCGCACTCGACCGGGTTGCCATCGCCCTGGACGGTGATCGACTCGTCGTCGAGGGCGGTGATCTTCCCGACCGCGTAGAGGTACTCGCTGCCGTCCTTCTTCTGCAGCGAGATCAGGACCGTGTGGCCGTTGTTGTACTTGCAGGTCATGACGACGTGCTGGCCGACCTCGTAGCCGGACAGGTCGAAGCCATCCGGAACGGAGCAGCTGACCGTCTTGGAGTCGCCGTCGCCGACCGTGACAGACACGCTGTCGCCGATCGCCGAGAGCACCCCGTTGACCGAGAACTGATGCTGGCCCACGTGGTCGCCGTCCCCGTCGTCGTCACCGCTCTCGTCGTCGGCCTTGACCAGCGTGAAGCTGCCGTCGTCCTCGACCTTGACCAGGAGGGCGATCACGTCGCCCGCCTTGAACGCCGGCACGAAGACGTCGGTCGGCACGTTGACGAACACGCGGCCGCGGTGCACGACGGCCAGCTCGATCGTGCCGTTGTCGTCGGTTGCGAGGTAGATGCCCTCGAGCACCAGCTGGCCGGAGTGGCCGGTCTTGTGCAGGCGGTTCGCGCTCGTGCTGAGCGCGCCGCCTTTGACGTCGGCGCTGAGATTTAGATCGTCGCCGGGCTGGAGCCCGCCGCTCGCGCTGGGCGCCGACGTGCCTCCGCGCAGGGCCAGCGAGAAGACGCTCGCGCCGGCGGAGACGACGAGCTGCTTGGCGGTGGTCCAGACGACCGTGCCGTGCAGGCGCACGCCCTTGGCCTTCTTCCCGAGGAGCCGGATCTTGCCGGCGGCGTAGGTCCCGTCGGGGAGCGCCGCTCCGCGGACGAACACATGTCGCCCGATGCGGTAGCGGCCGAGCGATCCGCGCACGCGCGTGGTGCGCACGACGCCGTTCTTGGAAGCCGTGACGACCGCGTGCCGTGCCTGCTTCTTCGCGATCACGACCCCTGTGAAGCTCGCCGCCTCGGCAGTCGCAGGAAGAACTACGGCGATCGCAGCGATTCCTGCGGCGGCGAGCAGAAGAGCTCTCTTCATGGGTGGTTGCCTCCTCTCGAACCGGCGAGCCGGCGGAGGGATGCCTTCGCCGGCTCGACGGATCGGTTACTTACATTCGGCGACGGTCGGGCGGCAACCGCACTCCTGCTCGAGAGTGGCATCGGCCCGAATCGGCCGAATCTTGCGGAAACTCCCCCGTAGGAGCGACCGCGAACGAGGGATTACTGCGCGGTTACTCGTCGAGGGTGAAGTAGCGGCCGCAGGCGAGGATCGTCATCAGCAGGATCTTGAAGTCCAGCCAGAGCGACCAGTTCTCGATGTAGTAGTTGTCCCACTCGACCCGGTCGGTGAGCGACGTTTGGCCGCGCAGGCCGTGTACCTGGGCCCAGCCGGTGATCCCGGACTTGACGCGCAGCCGGTCGCCGTAGCGGTGGATGTTGTGCTCGAAGAGGCGCACGAAGTCGGGCCGCTCGGGGCGCGGGCCGATCAGGCTCATCTCGCCCTTGAGCACGTTCAGGAGCTGCGGCAGCTCGTCGAGCGAGGTGCGGCGCACGAACGTGCCGAAGCCGGTGCGGCGGTCGTCGCCCTCGACGCCGCCCGGGGCGGTGTCGTGCGGCAGGTCCGGCAGCGTGACCGGCTCTGACGAGGTCCGCATCGACCGGAACTTGAGCATCTCGAAGTCCCGGCCGTCGCGGCCGGTGCGCGGCTGCCGGAAGAAGATCGGGCGGCCGACGGAGAGCAGCGTGCCGAGCGCGAGGAAGAGGAAGAGCGGTGAGCCGATCAGCAGGATCGTGGCCGCGACGACGCGGTCGATGACGTGCTTGACGGCGAACTGCCAGCCTCTCGGATCGGTCTTGCGGCTCGCGAGGAGCGGTAGCCCGCCGATGTGCTCGATCTCGAGCCGCTCATTGACGCTCTCGAAGAGCCTCGGCACGAGCGAGATGGAGACGCCCAGCTCCTCGCAGCGCTTGATCTCGCGGAGCAGCACCTCGCTCGGGGCCGTGGAGAAGGTGACGAGGACGTGCTCGATGCCGTGCTGCTCGATGAGCCGCTCCAGGTCCCAGCTGGCGCCGACGACCGGAACGGGCAGCAGCGCCTCGTCGAGAGGCTCCTTGTCGAGGAAGCCGATCGGGCGCAGGCCGAACTCGGGATGCTCGAGCAGCCGGTGCGCGGCCAGGCGGCCCACGCGCCCGGCGCCGACGACCAGCGTCGGCTTCCCCAGCTCGCCGTGCCGCCGCGCTTGGAGCTGCGTCCAGTCGAGCGCGATCCGGCCCGCGGCCAGGTAGACGGCGCTGAACGCGAGCAGCCGCAGCGATTGCGGGCCGATCTCGTCGAGATTGCCCGGAAGGAGGATGCGGATGCTTAGCACCGTCATCGCGGCGAGGACGACCGCGGTGAGGACGGTGCGCACGTCGTCGAGCGGCTGGACGCGGACGTGCCAGCTGTACATCCCCCGCAGGCGGAGCACGAGCAGCACGAGCGCGCAGTAGAGCGCAAGCCAGAACGCGGGCGTCGGCAGGATGCCGGCCCGGTTCGAGCCGATCTGCGCGGCCATGGACGCCACCGCGAGCATGGTGACGTCGAGGACGAACGCGCCTCGGGTCCAGGTACCGACCGCGCGCAGGCGCCGAAGCGCAAGCCGCTCGGTCGGCTCGAGCTCGATCGGCTCGAGGACCGGAAGGGCTTCCGCGTTCGTCAACGGTCGCGTCGCCAAGTGGCCGCTCCCTGCAGCTCCGTCGTGTCCGGCCTAGTCCCGGAGGGCTACTGCTTCGCCCGTCCGAGCCTACGCAGGCCGGTACCCGCAACCAGCAGCAGTGCCCCGCCCGCGGCCATCAACGCAAGGTCGACGCCGGTGAAGGGCAATCCGCCGGTGGTCTTGACGGCCTGGGCTCCGAGCGCCTGCGCCACCGCGCCCTGGACACCCACGTGCGGGTAGCCCTGGAGCGCTGCATCGCGCTGCGCGCGCTGGAGATCGGCACGCGAGTAGTGCTGCGTGAGATGGCCGTGCTGTGCGTAGTCCCTCAGGATCTGCTGCGGGGTTGCACCAGCGCCCAACGCGGTGGGCGCGAAGCCCATCGCGGCGACCGCGCAAGTGCAGACACCCCATCTCAAAAATCGACGCCTCATTCCTTGTTCCCTCCTCCTCCTCTGGCCGCAAGTAGCAGCGGACATGCCGAGAAGCTCCGTGCTACAAGCTTCGTGGCAGAAATCCCCACTTCCAACCGCCTTTTGACCAACTTCCCTTAACGCCCGTACCCACGGTAGTTGCGCATCCCTGGCGGCGCAAGGGCCAATTTGTGTCCACACCTGCCGCGAAGGGCGTCCGGGTCCCGAAAGCGGGCCTCGTAGAGTGGACGGCACGATGCCCTTCGACACCGGAACCGTGGCGCGCGCGCTGCCGGCCGCAGCCCTCGCCGCGGGGGCGGCCGGCATGGCCTGGCTCGCGAACGGGAGCACGAGCGGGCCCGACTGGCTGCCGTATGCCTTTCTCGGCGCGCTGCTGCTCGCCGTCGTGCTCGCAAGTGGAGGCGTGGCCCGCCCGCGCAGGCGAGAGCTCGTGGCGCTTTCAGCGCTCGTGCTGCTGGCCGGGTGGGAGGCGCTCTCGATCTCGTGGTCGGCGGTGCCGCCGCTCGCGCGCGACGAGGCGCTGCTGACGCTCTTCTACGCGATCGCCCTGGCCATGCCGCTGCTGACGCTGCACACGGCTCGCGATCGTGAGCTCGCCGGCGGCGCGGTCGCCGCGGCGTCCGGGCTGCTGGCGGTCGGGTCCGGGCTCGTCCTCCGTTTCGGCGGCCACCAGCTCGACCACTTCTACCTGGGTCGGCTCTCGTATCCGATCTCGTACCCGAACGCGCTGGCAGCGGTGTTTCTGATCGGGTTCTGGCCGGCGGTCGTGCTCGCGTCCCGGCGCTCGCTGCCGGTCGTCGCCCGCCTGCTCGCGCTGGCCGCCGCGACGGCGATCGCCTCCGGCTGGCTGACCGCGCAGAGCAAGGGCGGCATCCTCGCCCTCGCCGCATCCGCCGCGCTCGTTTTCGGCCTCTCGCCGCTGCGGCTGCGGCTGCTCCCGCCGGCGCTGATCGCGGGCGTGCTGACCGCTGCCGCCTACCGGCCGCTGACGGCTCCGTTCCGCACCGAGACCGTCGCGAACGTCCGCGGCGCCGGCTCGGCGATCCTGCTGCTGACGGCGCTGGGCGCGGTCGCGGGGCTCGTCTACGCGCTCGTGGACCGGAGGCTCGAGCTCGGGCCGCGCGCCGTGCGGGCCTCCGGCTTCGCGGCGCTCGGGCTCTTCCTGGCCGCCGCCGCGATCCTGATCGCCGTCTTCTTCGCCCGCGTCTACCACCAGGGCTGGTTCGACGAGAAGTGGCGGGCCTTCACGCACGCGCCCTCCGCGAACACGACCTCGAGCCACCTCTTCCAGCTCGGCTCGTACCGCTACGACATCTGGCGCGTGGCCGTGCACCAGTTCGAGCACAACCCGCTGGCCGGGATCGGCTCTCGCGGCTTCGGGCCCGCCTACCTCCAGAACCGGCACAGCCCGGACACGCCCGCCCGGGCGCATTCGGTCGAGCTCGACGCGCTGAGCGAGCTCGGCGTGGTCGGTTTCGCGCTGCTCGTGCTCGCGATCGTGCCGGTCTTCGTGCCGGTCGTCTCGCGCATGCGCGCGCGTGATCCTGCGGCGACCGCCGCCTTCGCCGGCGCGGCCTACTGGCTCGTGCACGCGTCGGTCGACTGGATCTGGACGGTGCCGGCCTGCGGGGTGCCGTTCTTCCTCCTGCTCGGGGCCGGCAACTCCGGCGGCGACCGGCGGACGCTGGAGCGGCGGTCGGCGGTCCCCGCGGCGGCGGCGGCGGTGCTCGTTGCGTTCGTCCTGTTCGTGCCGCCCTGGCTCTCGGCGAGGCTGACCGACCGCGGGCAGCTCCGCTGGGCGAAGCGGCTCGACCCGCTCTCCGTCGACCCGTACGTCGCCGATGCCGCCCGCGCCTCCACCCCACGCGCGGCGGCAGCGGCGCTCGAGCAGGCCGTGCGCAAGGAGCCGCGCGTCGTCGAGCTGCGCTTCGACCTCGGCCTCGCCTACCAGCGCGCGCACGAGCTGAGGCGGGCCCGCGCCGAGCTCGAGAAGGCGCGCCTCCTCGACCCGCGCGAGCCGCGGATCGAGGAGGCGCTGAAGAACCTCTAGGAGAAGAACAGGAAGTCGGCGGTGTGGACCGTCGACGTACCGTCGTTGAGCACGATCTGGAACTGCCGGCAGGTCCCGGCCCAGGCCGCGTCGGTCTGCCAGCCGTAGGTGTAGTGGTTGGACGCGACGCCGAAGGAGAGACCCGGAGCCGTACCGTCGCCGGCTGCGGGGATCGAGTGAGGCGTGCCCGAGGGGCACGCGATCGGCGCCGACGCCGGATAGCCGGCCGCGAAGATGCTCAGCCCCCGGTCGCCGTTGAGGCCGAACCCGAGCTTGATCAGGTCGCCGGCATGGACGAGGTTGAGCCCGTCGCCGGAGTTGGAGATCGGCGCGAAGAACCCGTTCCAGGTGTAGACGACGTTGTAGTGCGTCGTTACCGTCGTCGTCTGCCCGCTGCTGTCGGTCGCGGTCACCGTGAACGCGTGCGAGCCGATCGTCGACGAGTCGATGTCGTCGCCGTTGTCGACCGTGCCGGCGCAGGACGAGACCGCGATGTCGTCGTTGCACTTGTAGATCGCGGCCACCGGCTTGTCGAGCGGATAGGTCGCGCCCTCGGCCGGCGTGACGATCTTCACCGTCGGCTTCGAGTCGAAGGCGAACGCGCCGGCGTCCCTGGCCGAGTCGAAGCCCCCGACGACCGGGAGGACGACCTTGCTCAGCCTGGTGTCGAGCGTGATCGCCGTCTGGGTCGTGCCGTTGACCGAGCCGTAGCCCGAGAAGTTGGCGCCGATGATCACGCCGATCCGGTGGCCGGCGACGAACGTGAAGTCGTTCGGCAGGGTCGGCCACCTGAACTCGTACTTCTGCCCGATCGTCGCCGGGCTGGCGAGGCCCGTGAAGAGCGAGTCGCGGTTCGACGAGTCGAGGATCCCCTTCGCCACCCGCCAGGTGGTCGGCATGTACGGATTCCCGCCGCTCGTCGTCGTCTCCGCGACGTCGAGATAGCAGCCGTCGTCCGTCGCCGTGGCGTCGCCGTAGCAGGACGACGTGGTCAGGTTGTGAACGCCCTCGTTGCTCGTCCGGAGGACGCGCAGGACGCCTCCGCCGTAGTCGACCAGGAACGCCGAGAGGTTCGTCTGCGTCTTGCTGAGCGACGCCCAGATGTCGAGCTGGGGCGTCCCGGAGATGCGCATGTCGTGGGCCAGCGGCGGCGAGAGGAACATCGCCTTGTTCGCCTGGGAGTTCGTCAGCGACTCGTAGTTCGTCTCGCTCAGGTTGGCGTCGGTGAACGTCAGCGAGTCGGTGTTCCCGCCCGGCGCCGAGCCGAAATGCCCCTGGAAGCCGGCCGCGGTCCCCTGGAGGTAGAAGTCGATCGGCTTCGTGTTCGGGAGCGGCCAGCCCTTGGCGGTCTCCCACGTGTTCGGAGCGACCTCGATGTCCACCTGCGGCTGCTTCACGATCCCGTTGTCGACGCCCTGGAGCCAGTAGTCGAACCAGCGGTGCAGGGTGTCGACCCACTCGGCCCGGCGGTAGTCGAACGGGTCGACGTGGCCCTCCTGGGAGAGCCAGAGCTTGCGCGGGACGTCGTTCGCGGTCAGGCCCGCCCACCACTGCGCGAAGTGGTTCGGCCGCACGTTGTCGTCGTTCAGGCCCTGCGACTCGAAGACGGCCGCGTGCACGTTGGCCACGTTGAGGTTGTAGTTGCGCGCCTGCCAGAAGTTGTTGATGTCACCGTCCGCGTCCCCGTCGCCGTTCGTTCCCGCGGCGCTCATCGCGGTCCGCGAGGCCGCGCAGAGCGAGTTGCGGCTCGGCGGCACGACGCCGAGCTGAGCGGCGCCGACGTTCTGGGTGATCGTGTTCGAGAGGCTGGCCGGATAGTGGGTGTTGAAGCGGATCCCGCCCATCCGCGAGTAGTCGTACCAGTCGGAGATCGCCGAGATCGGGACGATCGTGGTCAGGCCGTCGACGCCGGTCGAGGCGACGCCGTTCGCGAAGGTGCCGTCGTACGACTTGCCGATCATGGCGTTCTTGCCGTTGTCCCAGCTCGCGGTCACCGGAGTGGTGTCGGCCAGCGTCGTGTACCCGGGGATGCGGCCCATCAGCCAGTCGATGACCGCCTTGAAGCCGGCGACGTCACCCGGGCCGCCGTGGAGCGGGCAGCCGGTCGAGAACGCCGTCCCGTCCGCGTCGGCGGCGATGAAGGCGTAGCCGCGCGGGACGAAGTAGTTGTCGTAGTAGAGCGGGAACTTGTCGAGGACGCCCGCCGCGGTCGTATGGATGTACTCCGACTCGTTGCCGCGTCCCAGCGAGGTGTAGTAGGGGCTCGGGTCGATGATCGCGGGCACCTTGAGCCCGGCGTTGGTCTCGGCCGGCCGGATGATGTCGATCGACATCTGGTCGGTGACCCCGTCGCCGTCCTGGTCCACCCCGGGAACGGGAATGAAGACGCGCTCCCTGATCGCGTCCGCGTAGCTGAAGACGTCGGCCGTCGTGCCGTCGGGCCCGATCACGATGTGCGGGACGTCCGCCTGTGCCGTACCGGAAACGGCGAACACCGCGACTGCGGCCGCGGCTGCCGCGACCCATCCAACCCAGCGCCTCATGTCATACCTCCCCCCTCGAACTGACGGAGCCACGATTGTCTGCTCTGCCCGGCGCCCCGTCAACGGACAAGGCCCGAGGCGGTCGATACGCTCTTCCTCATGGCTGGGAAGGCGCTCGTCACCGGGGGGGCCGGGTTCATCGGCTCGCACCTCTCCGAGGCCCTCCTCGCGGGCGGCTGGGAGGTGTTCGTGCTCGACGACGTCTCCACCGGCTCGCTCGAGAACGTCGCCCACCTGCGCGACCGGCCGGACTTCCACCTCGTCGTCGACTCCGTGCTCTCGCCGTCGGTCGTCGGCGACCTCGTCCACCGCTGCGACGTCGTCTTCCACATGGCGGCCGCGGTCGGCGTGCGGCTGATCGTCGAGCAGCCCGTCCACACGATGGTCACCAACGTCCAGGGCACCGAGACCGTGCTCGGCTACTGCAGCAAGCTCGGCAAGCGCGTGCTCGTCGCGTCCAGCTCCGAGGTCTACGGCGACCACCGCGAGGAGCGCCCGCTGGCCGAGAACGACCGCCGCATCTACGGGCCGACCACCGAGAAGCGCTGGCTCTACGCCGACTCGAAGGCGATGGACGAGCACCTGGCGCTCTCATACCACCTCGAGCGCGGCCTGGACGCTGTCGTCGTCCGGCTGTTCAACACGGTCGGCCCCCGACAGAGCGGGCGCTACGGGATGGTGATCCCGCGCTTCGTGGAGCGGGCGCTGGCCGGCGAGCCGCTCGAGGTGCACGGCGACGGGACGCAGACGCGTTCGTTCTGCCATGTCTCGGACACCGTGCGCGCGCTGACCGGCGTGATGGACGCGGCGGGGACCTCCGGCGAGATCTACAACGTCGGCTCGTCGGAGCGCGTCTCGATCCTCGAGCTGGCCGAGCGCGTCCTCCGGGCCACGGACAGCGCCTCGGAGCTCTCCTTCATCCCCTACGAGCAGGTCTACGAGCAGGGGATCGAGGACACGCTCCACCGCGAGCCGGCGACGGAGAAGATCAGGGCCGCGATCGGCTGGCAGACGACGCTCGACCTCGACCAGATCATCGCCGACGTCGTCGAGCACACGCGCCGCCGGGAGCCCGTCGGCAGGTCCTAGCTTGGGGCGCGCGGCCGCGGTCTGCCGGTGGCTCGGGCTGCCTGCGGGCTCAGCCACCGCCTCACGAAGCGCCGAACCCACGAGCGCCGCAGCCCGCCTGGCTCGAACAGCCTTCATCGGCTGAAACACTAGGACGATGGCCCGTTGGCGCAGAGGCCGGCCGCCTCCCGACAGCTCGCTGCCGGAGCGCATGCTCGCGGCGGGCCTGCCGTTCGACGAGGCCGCTCTCTCGGTGAGCGAGGCGGCGACGGGTACCGCCGGCACGACCGGCGCCCGCGTCGTTCGCGGCGGTCTCTGGAAGATGCTCGCGAACACGCTGCCTCAGCTCTACACGCTCGTGCTCTCGGTCGCGGCGGCGCGCTACCTCGGCGCGAGCGGGCTGGGCCGCCAGAGCTTCATCGCCTTCGTCGAGGCGACCGTGATCACGCTCGTCTCGGCCAACTTCTCCGTGGCGCTGATGCGGTACGTGGGCGAGGCGGTCGGCGGCGACCGTCCCGGCGCCGCGCGCTGGCTCGCCGCGAGGATCCTGCGCATCGAGGTCGCGGCCGCGGTTCTCGGCGGCGGCGCGCTGGTGCTCGCCGGAGCGCTCGGAGCGACGCCGCCCCGTGCGTGGGCGTTCGCCGGGATCGCAACGGCGGCCGGCGTGCTGGCGACCGTGCCCGGCGCGGTGCTCACCGGCCTGCAGCGCTGGCGGCAGGCGACCGTCGCCGGCCTCTCCACGGGCGGGCTCGGGCTCGTCGCGACGATCGCCGTCCTGGCGCTGGGGGGCGGGATCACCGGCATGTTCGCGGTCGAGGCCGCGACGACCACGATCTCGCTCCTCTGGACGGCGTGGCTCGCGCGGGGCGCCGTCCGCGGGCTCCACGCCGAGTCGACGCCGGCGCCGGATCTCGGCCGGGGCGCGCTTCGCTTCGCCGCGTTCTCGTTCGGCGGGACGATCCTCTACCTGATCATCTGGCGGCGCTCGGAGTTCTTCTTCCTCGCGCACTACTCGACCGACCAGGAGATCGCCTACTACTCGATCGCGTTCGCGGTCGCGACCGGGCTGGTCCGGCTGCCCGCGGCAATGGGGGAGGTGCTGGCGCCGGCGGTCGCGACCCTGTACGGGGCAGGCGCGCACGAACGGATCCGCACGGGGTTCAGCCGGGCCTTGCGGTTGCTCTTGCTCGCGACCTTCCCGGTCGTCGCAGCCGCCGCGGCGCTCGGTCCGGAGGCGATACGAGTCATCTGGGGACCGGAGTTCGGCCCCGTGAAGGACCCGTTCCTGGTGCTGGTCGCAGCATCGTTGCTGACGCCGGTGACCGTGCTCAGCTCCTCGCTCACGGCCGGCCTCGGCCGTGTCGGCGTCCCGCTCGTCGTGGACACCGCGGCGGCCGCGGTGGACGTGGGCGTGGCGTTCGCGCTCGTGCCGGACCACGGTGCCCTCGGCGCTGCGATCGCAAGCGCCTGCGCGCTGCTCGTCTCGGGCGTCCCCTTGACCGTCTATGCGGCGCGAATCGCCGGCCCGATTCGCTGGGAGGTGCCGCGGCTTCTCAGGGGTGCGCTGATCTCCGCCGCCGGTGGCGCCGTGGCGTGGTTGCTCGTCGACGCGCTCGGCGGCGCGCTCGGGCTCGTCCTCGGCCTGCTCTGCGGCGCGGGGGTCTTCGCCTCGCTCGCCCTGTTGCTCGGCTTTCTGCCGCGGGAGGACGCGGAGTGGCTCGAGGGCCTGCTCGGCGCCCGCGTCGGGCGGTTTCCGCGCAAGGCCGCGCTGGCACTCGCTGGGCGGCGCCGGTAGCCAGTAGAGAGCCGGCCGAGACGGGGTTTGCCCGACTCGGCTCGCCCGCCTGGGCGACCGGACAATCAGTCACGATCCTGGGCATCGTCATCGATGGACGCGAATTGAAGGAGCCGGGGAGCCGGTGCGAGCGCTCGTCGTCCTGACCCAGCCGCCGCTCCCCGAGGGAGGCGCGCCCGGCAAGACGGCGATCGGCCTCCTGCGCGGGCTGCGCGAGCACGGCGTGGAGGTACGTGGAATCGCAGCCCGCAGGCCGTCTTCCGTGACCGGCGAAGTTCCGGCCGACCTGCCGGTCGAGATCGTCGACTTGGAGCCGCCCGGCTCGGTGCAGGCGCGGCTCCAGCGGGTGCGCCGGCCGCTCGGAGAGCTCTCGGGCGCCTTCGCCGCGCACGTTCGCGAGGCAGCCGCGGATGCCGACCTCGTCCACCTCGAGGAAACCGAGACCGTCTGGTGCGGCGAAGGGCTCGCGGTTCCGTCGCTCGTCCACCTTCACTACCTCGCGCGCAGCGACCGGCCCTTCGGCGCACCCTGGCGGCGGCAGTTCCGCGAGGTGCTCGACGCGACCCGGGCCGAGCGGGCCGCGCTACGCCACCGCCATCTCGTCGCGAGCTCGCCGCTCGTGGCCGGCGCGCTTCGCCGCGCCGCGCCGCGCGCCGAGGTCGTGCTCGCGCCGCTCTCGCTCGACCCGGCCCTCTACCGGCCGGCGCCGCTCGACGGCCCGCCGACCGCCGGCCTGATCGGCACCGCGACCTGGCCGCCGACCGCGGCGGCGATCAGCGTCCTGCTCGAGGAGGTCTGGCCGCGCGTGACCACGCTGGCTCCGGATGCGAGCCTCGCGCTGGCGGGCCGCGGCACCGAGCGATTCGGCTTCGGCGGCGAGGTCGACTCGGCGTGCGACTTCTTCCAGGGCCTTTCGCTGCTGCTCTTCCCGCTCCCGCGCGGCAGCGGCGTGAAGGTCAAGGTGCTGGAGGCGCTGGCGAGCGGCGTGCCGGTCGTGACCACCCCGGCAGGCGCGGAGGGAATCGAGCCCTCGGACGGCGTCGTCGTCCTGGAGGAGCCGCAGGCGCTCGCGGCCGCCGCTGCCGAGCTGCTCGTGGACGAGGCGGCACGCAGGGAGCGTGGAGCCGCTGCCAGAGCCGACTTCGAACGGCGCTTCGCCCCGGGCCCGGCGACCGAGCCGCTAGTCGAGCTCTACCGGCGCTTGGCGAGCCCGCGCACCGCCCGCAGCTCGCGGCGCTCGTAGGCCCTCATCAGCCGCGAGCGGGCCCGCGGGGAGAAGTACTTGGCCGAGCCGCCCAGCCCGACGGAGACGCTGCTCGAGCAGGTGTTCGTTCCGGCGGCACACGCCCGGTAGGTGAACGTCCCGCTCGCCCGTCGCGGCAGCTTGTCGGTGAAGGAGCCGTCGTTCGCGGTGGTGGTGACCCGCGCGCCGTTGCGGTAGACGTCGGCGCGGTGGCCGCTGATCCCGCTCCAGGCGAGGTTGACCGAGGTGCCCGAGAGCGTGACCGTGAGGAGGATCGGGGCCGGGATCGGGTTCGGAGGCGGAGGCGGCGGGGGCGGGGGCGGGGGCGGGGGCGGCGGTGCGGGTGGCGGTGGCGACTGGGAGGTCGAGCTCAGGATCGCGCCGCTCGTCGGCCCGAGCGTCACGGAGGTCGTGGGCGATCCGTCGGCACCGACGTAGGCCTGGCCGAGCTGCACCGTCACGGTCGAGGAGCTCGGGTTGACGAGCACCGTCCCGCCGGAGAAGTTCCGGCGCCAGGCGGCGCCGACCTGGAAGCGCGCGCCCGTCGGCGAGCCGACGTCGGCGGTCCAGGAGGACGAGTAGGGATCCTGCGCCTCGGGGTCGCTCGCCTCGAACATGAGCGCCCCGTGGTTCGACGGCTGGTCGAAGAGCAGGAAGTTCGCGCGGGCCCAGGTCTCCGAGTGCGTGTCGGCCTTGGGCGCGTAGGTGATGCCGAGGAAGATCTTGCCGGCCTGCTCGGTGATCACCTGGAACTGCTGCCGGTAGGTCCAGTCGTTGCCGCTGAACCAGTCGGAGCTCGTCGTCCCCCACTTGCCGTAGAACTCCTGCGCGGCGCCCGAGGTGAACTGGATCCAGTCCTGCCAGGTCGCCTGCGGATCGTAGTCGGAGGCCCACGGCGTGGAGAGGTTCGGCACGGCGAGGACGCCGGCCGAGGTGAGGCCGGGCCCGACGGCGGCGAGCATCGAGCGCGTCGCGGCCCGCCAGGCAGCCGAGGTCGGGTACTTGGCGATCGTCCGCCCGTTGAGGTGCCAGCTCATGTCGGCGTCCGTGTCGTCCATGAAGACGCCGTCCCACCCGCCCGCGTGGACGTCCGCGAGAACGTTCGAGAGCCACTTCGCCTGGTAGGCGGGGTTGCCGACGTCCATCATCCAGGAGCCGGTGAAGTAGGCCGAGTTGAGGCGCTGGCCCGACGGGTTCTTCAGGAACCAGTCGGGATGGTTGGCGTTGGCGTCGCAGTAGCCGACACCGGCCGGAAGGTTGTGCTGGTCGACGCCTCCCGAGCACGCGCCCGCGACGGTGAAGGAGAGGTTCTTGTAGACGAGCGCCTTCAACCCCGGGTTGGCGGCCTTCAGCGCCGGCAGCAGCGGCGCGTCCCACGAGTTGAGGATCACGTAGCCGTACCGGGAGAGGTCGCCGCCGCTCTGAGGGCAGCCGGTGCAGATCCGGAGCGTGGCGATGTTCGCCTGCGGGGTCGCGGCGGCGCGGGCAGCCTGCTGCGCTCCGGGACCGGAGAGGACGAGGATGACGAGTGCTGCGGCGAAGACGACGAATCGGCGTGGACCTGCGGCGGTCACGCCGTCTGCATCGTCTGCCCTTCTTCCCGGCTACTCCCTCGTTCGAGTTAAGAGCCCGAAACGTCCTCGTAAAGGGCTACGAGACGTCCGACCATCGTGTCCAGAGAGAGCTCTGCCTCGGCGATCTTCCGCCCTGCGGCGCCCAGTTCCATCGGGTTCGCCAGCACCTGCTCGAGCGCGTCGGCCAGCCCTTTCGAGTCGCCTTTCGCGCTCAGCGCGCCCGTCTTCCCCGGCCGCACGAGCTCGCCCGTGCCGCCCGCGTCGGTGGCCGCTACGGCGACCCCGGCGGCCATCGCCTCGACGACCGCGAGCGGGCAGCCCTCGTAGTCGCTCGCGAGCAGCGCGCACTCCGCCGTGGCGAGAAGCTCGGGCACGTCGTCCCGGTGGCCGAGGAAGCGCGCCGCGTCCGCGACCCCGAGCTCATTGCTCAGCTTCTCGGCCCCCGCCCTGAGCGGCCCGTCACCGACGATCCACAGCTCGGCCTGCGGGACCCGGTCGCGCACCTGCGCCAGCGCGCGCAGAGCCAGGTCGGGCCGCTTCGGCGGCGCCAGGCGGCCGACCATCAGGATCCGGCCACGGACCGGCTCCCGCGGCAGCGCGAACCGCGCCAGGTCGACGCCGTTCGGGATCACGCGGTACTGCTCCGGCCGTCCCACGCCCTCCTCCAGCCCGGCCGCGCGCTCGTCCTGCGAGAGGGCGACGATCGCGCCGCACCAGCCGGCGGCGACCCGCTCGAGCCCGGCGTACAGCCGCCCCTCCGCGCCGTCCGCCGCCCAGAACGACCAGCCGTGCGGCGTGAAGACGCAGGCGCGCCGCTTCCCGCGCGCCAGGGAGGCGAGCCGGCCGAGGAAGCCCGCCTTCGAGGAGTGGACGTGGACGACGTCCGCCCGCCCGGCGAGGCGGAGCAGCGCCAGCAAGGAGCCCACGTCGCCCGGCGCCGGCCGCCGGTGCGCGCCGATCGGATGCAGCTCGACCCCTGGAGCGCCCTCGAGGCCGGCCCAGGTGAGCGAGCCGCGCGGGCAGGCGACGTCGACCGCGAAGCGGCCCGGCGGCAGCGCCTCGACGAGCGAGACGACGTGGCGGGCGACACCCCCGTCCACCGGCTGCGCGGCCAGGAGAATTCGAGTTGAGGTCACGTCACGAAGGGTATTGTTCGGTCCCCCCGAACCAGCTTTGAACGGGCTCGCTCAGCGGGAAAGGTGACGTGACTCTCAACGATCTCTTGCAGGTGTTCTGGCGGCGGAAGCTGCTGGTCGTGATCGTGACGTTCGCGGTCGTGATCCCGGCCTACGTCGCCACGAAGCTCGTCACGAAGCAGTACGAGTCGACGGCGACGATGGCGCTGATCCCGAAGGGGAACAACATCGTCTTCTTCGGTCTGCTCGACACGGTCTCGCCCTACTACGCCGACGCCGCCACCTCGCACGCGACGCTGACCCAGGCGCAGCGGCTCGTCGGCATCAACCTCTGTAGCACCTCGGTGGAGACCTTCAAGGGCACGCTGATCATGAAGATCCACGCGCGCTGCTCGAGTCCGAGGCTCGCACAGCTGACCGCGGCCGGGGTCTCCCAGGCGCTGCTGAACCGCGACGAGAACGGCGAGCTCCAGATCCACTCGGTCAACCTCGTCCTGGCCGACCCGGCCGCGCTCCCCACCAGCCCGGTGTTCCCGCGCACGAAGCTGACGCTGCTCGTCGCCTTCCTGCTCGGGCTCGGGCTCGGCCTCGGCGCGGCGCTCCTGCGTGAGAGCCTGGCGACGAAGGTCGAGAGCGCGGAGGACCTGGCCGCGGTGACCGGCGTGCCGGTCTACGCCGAGATCCCGGCCGAGACGGCGATCCTCAAGCTCCACTCCCCCGAGGACCTGGCGACCAACACGCGCCTGCGGGTCGTCGCCGAGGCACTGCGCGACCTGCGCACGAACCTGCTCTTCACCGACGAGAACATCCGCTCGATCGTCATCACCAGCCCGGACGGGAGCCACGGCAAGACCACCGTCGCCTTCGGGCTGGCCGCGACGCTCGCCCGCGCCGGGACCAAGACGCTGCTCGTCGACGCGGACCTGCGCCGGGGCCGCGTGGCTGATCTGCTCGTGCTGCAGCGCTCGCCCGGGCTGATGGACGTCCTGATCGGCGATGTCCAGCTCGAGGAGGCCGTGCGCCACACCGAGGACGGGCTCGACGTGCTCGTCGGCGGCCGCCGCTCCGCCGACCCCGTCGAGCTGCTGACCAACGCGTTCCCCTCGCTGCTCGAACGCCTCGAGCGCGAGTACGGGGCCGTCGTGATCGACTGCACGCCGGTGACGCCGATCAGCGACGCCAGGATCGTCGCCCGCCACGCCGACGCGACGCTGCTCGTGGCCAGGGCCGGCGTCGCGGTTCGCCGCCACGTCCGGGCCGCTATCGAAGGGCTCCAGCTGATCAACGTCAAGCCGACTGCGGCCGTGCTCAACTACTCGCTGACCGTCCGCGGGTCGAGCTACTACGTGCGGCCGACCGGCGAGGACGAAGGCGAGGCGCCGACGCCGCGGCTGTCCGAGAAGCGCGGCACCGCCCGGCGCGCACGCCGCTGACGGACATGCTCGACGAACGAATGGAGGCGCTGGCGCGCCGGCGGCCCGACGCGTTCGAGTGGCTCGGCCTGCTCGGACTCGCGGCCGCGGCCGCCGTACTGGTCCTGGGCGCGGTCAGGGCCCCCGCCATGGTGGCGCTCCTGGTTCTCGCCGGGGCGGTCGTCCTCGTCGTCCTCGCCCGGACGGACCTCGCGATCGTGCTCGTCGTCGCCGCTGCGCCGATCGAAGGCGCCTTCTCCTCGACCGCAGGGAGCGGGATCAGCGTCACCAAGCTGACCGGCGGGCTCTGCATCGCCAGCTTCGCCCTCTCGCTCGTCCGCCAGCGGCGCGCGCTCGTGTTCGAGCGCGGTCAGGCGATCGTGCTCGGGATCCTCGCATTGGCGATGGTGTCGACGCTGCAGGCCCACGACACCGCGGCCGCGATGACGACCACCACGCGCTACGCGAGCTTCGCGGTCGTCTACCTGATCGTCACGCAGTACGGCCACGACCGCGTCCTGCAGCGCCGGATCGCCTGGGCGCTGGTCATCTCCTGCTCGGTCGCCGCCGGCCTCGGCCTCCACGAGTACCTGGCGAACAAGGAGGACCTGGTGACGCTGCAGTACGTGGACCCGAACGACTTCGCCTTCATGCTCGCCACCTCGCTGCCGCTGATGTTCGTCGTGCTCGACGGCCCGAAGTTGCTGCGGCCCTTCGTGCTGGGCGCGATCGGGCTCGTCTCGGCGGCGATCCTGCTCAGCCTCTCGCGCGGCGCGCTGGTCGGCCTAGCCGCCGGCTTCGTCCTCTTCGTGCTGACCCACCGGCGTCGCTGGCAGCTGACACTGGCGGCCGGCGCGGTCGCAACGGTGGGTGTGATCCTGGTCATCCAAACCAACCCACAGCGCTTCCAGCAGGCACTGACGCTCAAGCAGCACATCGCGCACGAGAACGTCGCCACGCGCTTCGAGGCCTGGGGCGCGGCCAGCCGGCTGATGGCCGACCACCCGCTGCTCGGCGTCGGCCCCGGGAACTTCCAGTTCTACTTCAACAAGCTGACCGGTCAGCCGGTGGGCGGGTTGACGCTGACGGTCGCGCACAACGCGCTTCTCGACGTCGGGGCCGAGCTGGGAGTGGTCGCGATGTGCCTGCTCGCCCTGTACCTGCTGCTGGCCTTCGCACGGCTGACGGACAGCCTGCACCGCGGCTACGGCGACTACGGCTTCGTCAGCGCGCTGCGCATCTCGCTCGTGATCGCCGCCGTCAGCTCGATGTTCCTCTCGGAGCAGTACTTCCTGCCGTTTTGGCTGGTCGGCGGGCTGGCCGCGGCCATCTGGGTCCGCGGCCGCCAGGCCGAGGCCGTCGGCGCGGCGCCGGCAGGATGAAGGTCGTCTACGTCTCGACCATCGAGCGCGGCGGCCCGGTCTCGCACCTGAGGGAGCTCGCACCGCGCGTGGCCGAGCAGGGGGTCGACGTGCGCGTGCTCTGCGCGAACGAGGACGTGGCCGCGAGGTTCAGGAGCCTGGGCGTCGAGGCCGAGGCCGCGCCGGTCGGGCACAAGCTCGACCTGCGAGGCGGACGCGCCCTCTCGCGCCGTCTCGCGGGGGCCGACCTCGTCCATACCCACGACCGCCGCGCCGGGCTGTACGGGCGGATCGGCGGCCGGCTTCGCGGCGCACGCGTCCTCCATACCCTGCACGGGATGCCCGAGGAGATCGCTGTCCGCGTCGGCCGCCCCGATGCGCCGGTTCCGCCCGGCGTCTCGCGGGCGCGGCTCGAGTGGCTTCTGCACGGCTACCTGCCGCTCGAGGCTTCGCTCGCGCGGCTCGGCGACGTCGTGACGCCGTCGCGCGCGATGGCCGACTTCATGCTCGAGCACGGCTTCCCGTCCCGGCTCGTGCACGTGATTCCCTTCGGCGCCGAGGCGACCGAGCCCCGAGCCGCGCGCGACGGCGACGGGACGCTGGTCGCCGGGGTCGCGGCCAACCTCGAGGCGTGGAAGGGGATCGACCTCCTGCTGGAGGCGGTGGCCCAGGCGCGGAGCCCGGTTCGGCTGGAGATCTACGGCACGGGCGCCCAGCGCGGCTTCCTCGAACGGCAGGCGAGCGAGCTCGGGGTCGCGGCGCGCTTCCACGGTTTCGTCGCAGACCTGCGGGAGCCGCTCGCCGGCCTCGACGTCCTCGTCCAGCCGTCGCGGGCGGACAACTTCCCGCTCGCCGTGCTGGAGGGGATGGCCGCCGGCCTCCCGGTCATCGGCGCCCGCGTCGGCGGGATTCCGGAGCTCGTCCTCGACGGCGAGACGGGCCTGCTGGTCGAGCCGGAGAACCCGGCGGCCCTCGCCGCCGCGCTCGACTCGCTGGCCGAGAGCCCGGAGCGGCGCGAGGCGCTCGGCCGGCGCGGGCGGGAGCGGGTCGCCGAGAGCTTCTCCGTCGACGCCTTCATCCGCAGGACGATCGAGCTCTACGAGGAGCTTTGCGGATCCTCCACGTGATCCAGGAGCTCGGGACCGGCGGCGCGGAGCGGATCCTGATCTCGGCCTACCGCGGCGCCCGAGAGGCCGGCCACACGGTCTCGGTCGCCGCCGGACCCGGCCCGCTCGCAGCCGAGCTCGCCGAGCAGCCGTACCCGCTGCCCATCGTCGGCCGGCGGCCCTGGCGCGTTCCGCCCGCGGCGCTCGCCGTGCGCCGGGCCGTGGCCGCGACCCGGCCCGACGTCGTGCACGCGCACAACCCGACGATGGGGCTCGCGGCCGGCCTCGTCACGCGGCGGGGCCGGAAGCCGCCGGGCCTGGTGAACGTCCACGGCGTCCCGGAGGAGGACTGGCCTGCGGCGGTGCGGCTCGTCCGCCTGTCCGGGCTCGCCCCGGTCGCGTGCGGCCCCGGAGTGGCCGCGGCGCTCGCCGAGCACGGCTGCACGCCGTTCGCGACCGTCCCGAACGCGGTCGGCCCCGCGCCGCCGCCGGCCGGCCGCGACGAGCTGAAGCTCGAGCCCGGCACGCGGCTCGTGCTCGCCGTCGGGCGCCTGGTCGAGCTGAAGAACCACGAGCTGGCGATCCGCGCCATCGCCGGCGTCCCCGACGCGGTGCTCGCGATCGCCGGCGACGGGCCGCTGCGTCCGCGCCTCGAGCGCGTGGCCGAGGAGGAGGGCGTCTTCGGCCGCGTTCGCTTCCTCGGCGTCCGGCCCGACGTCCGGGCGGTGATGGGCGCCGCCGACGCGATCGTGCTCCCCTCTCGCTCGGAGGGACTTCCGCTCAGCGCGCTCGAGGCACTGGCCTCCGGCACCCCACTCGTCGCGACAAACGTCCGCGGGCTGCGCGAGCTCGTAGCCGACGGCCAGAACGCGTTGCTCGTGCCGGAGGAGCCGGAGGCGCTCGCGGCCGCCCTGCGGCGCGTGCTCGACGACCCCGAGCTCTCCGCGCGGCTGGCCGAGGCAGGGAAGCGGGTCGAAGGCGCCGGCTCCGACGACACGCTCGTCGAGGGCTTCCTCGCGCTGTACGAGAGGCTTACGGCATGAGGCGTCGCTTGCGATGCCGGTCTCAGAACACGCGGGCTCTGCCCGTGCGTCCGTCTGAAATGACCGGTCGACCCGCTGAAGTAGAGGGCAGCGCATGAGGGTCAGCATCGTGATCCCGGCCTTCAACGCCGAGCGGACGGTTGGCGCCGCCATCTCCTCCGGGCTCTGGCAGACCTACGGCGATCTCGAGGTGGTCGTGGTCGACGACGGCTCGGGCGACGAGACCGGCGCGATCGCCGCATCGTTCCCGGAGCCGGTGCGCGTGGTCCGGCGGGAGAACGGCGGCGTGGCGGCCGCGCGCAACCTGGGCATCGCCGAGGCGCACGGCGAGCTGATCGCGTTCTGCGACGCCGACGACGTGCTCCTGCCCCGGCATCTCGAGGCGCTGGTCGAGGTCTACGACAGGGCCGGCGGCATCGCAACGTCGAACTGCTACTGGCTCTTCGACGCCGGCATCCACCCCGCCCGTGTGCGCTACAAGGGCGGCTTCCCGCGTCCGGAGCGCCAGCGCTTCGCGATCCTCGAGCAGAACTTCGTCTCGACGATGTCCCTGTTCCCGAAGGCCCTATGGGAGGAGGTCGGCAGCTTCGACGAGGAGCTGGCCGTCGCCGAGGACTGGGACTTCTGGCTGCGCGCGATCTACGCGGGCCACCGCGTCGCCCTGCAGCCGCGACCGTTCGCGCTCTACAGCTGGCGCGGCGACAGCCTGTCGGCCGACCCGGCGCTGATGGACGAGCACGTGCGGGTGCTGTTGCGGAAGGCGCTCGCGCGCGACGACCTGGTCCCGGACGAGCGCGAGTACCTCAAACGGCGGCTCGCCGGCCCCGGCCCCGCCGAGCTCGGCCGCCGCGGCGACGAGGCTCTCCGAGCCGGCCGCTACAGCGAGGCCGCGGCCTGCTACCGCGCGGCCGCCGAACTCTGCTCGACCGAGCCGGCCCTACGCCGAAAGGCCCGTGTCCTGCGGGCGGCCCCGTGGCTCACGGGCCCACTCGTCCGCGCCCGCCAGCTCCGGATCGAGCGCGCGGTCGGCTTCGGCGAAAGGCATGCGCGGTGACCGTCAGCGAGCTTCGCATCGCCTTCGTCTGCACGGGAAACCGCTTCCGCAGCCCGATCGCCGCCGCCCTCCTCGTGCGCGAGACCCGCAACCTGCCGGTGCGGATCGCCTCGCTCGGCACGCTCGACCTCGGGCGCGAGCGGGCGCTGCCCGAGGCGGTCGCGATCGCGGACAGCATGGGCCTCGACATCGTCGGCCACCGTGCCCGCAGCCTCGGCAGGGTCGACCTCGATGGCTTCCACCTCGTGCTCGGCTTCGAGCGAAAGCACGTGATGGCCTCGGTCGTCGAAGCGGACGCGCTGATCGAGCACACCTTCACGCTGCCGGAGCTGGTCGAGCTGCTCGCCCAGCTGCCCGACACGCCGCAGGCGAGCGAGCCCGTCCAGCGGGCGGTGGCGCGGATCCACCAGGCGCACGCGAACCGGCCCCCGGACTTCCGCGACTCCTTCCCGGAAGTGGCGGACCCGCTGGGGATGACGGTGCCGGCCCAGCGCGAGACGGCCCGTGAGATCGAGGTGCTCGTCGGCGAGCTCTCCGCGCTGCTCTTTCGCTAGGAGGGCTTGGCGGAACCTCGCTCGTCGTCGGGGTGCGATGGCCGTTCCGAGGCAAGGACGCAGGGAGTCCCTGTAGTGAATGACTACGGGGGCGACTGAGGACGCGGCCTCGGGACGGACAGCGCGGCCCGACGGCACAGACTAGGTTCCGTCAAGCCCTCCTTGGCGTCTGGCTTCCCAAAGGTCGAGCGTCTCCGAGGCCGTCCCGGTGCGGCCGCCGCGCTGCTCGATCCACGCGAGCAGGCGCCGGTAGAGCCGGTCGTAGCCGCGCGAGAGGAGCGGGTGGTGCGAGGGCGGGTGCCAGAGGATCGCGACGGCGCCGCCGTGCTCGACAACGGGCTCGAGCGCCTCGGTCGCCACTGCGAAAGCGTCACCGGCACGGAGCCCGAGGTAGCGCTCCTCCGCCAGGGTCGCATCCATCAGGACGAGCGGGAGCTCCCACGCGCCCGGCTCGCGCCGCTCGGGGTCCCAAAGCCGGTACGGGTACGGCGTTCCCGCCCGCAGCCCCGGCCGCGAGGGCCAGCCGATGCTCGAGTCGTACCGCAGGCCCGCCGCCCGCAGCTCCGCCGCCAGCCGCTCCGGCGCGCTCCGGAGGTAGTGGTGCCTCAACCCACTTAGTAACACTGTGTTACTTGGAAGAAGGGCCCGCAGCTCGGAGGCCTGGACGGAGATCGCTCCGGCCTCGTCCCGCGTGCGATACGAGGCATGCAAGCCGAGCTCGCGGCCGTCGGCGGCGGCCCGAGCGAGCGCGCCCGGCAGCGCGGGCCGGTAGCGCTCCGGGTAGCCGTCGCGCGGGTCGTCCTGGCGCGCGAGGAAGAAGCAGGTCGACGGCGGTCCCATCCGTTGCAGCGGGAACGCGGGGTCGCGGCGCGCAAGCGCGTCGAGCAGGAATGCTGTTCCCTCCCGGACCCGGCCGCGCGCGAACCGCCGAGCGGCGGTCGTAAAGCCGCCCGCGCCGAGCAGGTCGATGTCGTGCGTCAGCGCGACCAGGAAGCGCTCTCCGCCCGGGTACGGGCGCGGCTCGAGCCCGAGCCCGGCCGCGAGCTCCGCCACGCGCGGCCCAGGCGGCTCGACCGGCGGCAGCGCCCGCCCGTGCTGGTCCAGCTCTGCCTCGCGCTCGCGGGCCAGCGTGAGGAACGAGAAGACCTCGTCCAGCTCGGCCTCCCCCACGCGGACGCCCTCGTCGAACGGCAGCCCGAGCGCGTCTAGCAGCGCATCGAGCGCGTACCGCCGCTCGGGCGTCACCGAGGGCGCAAAGCCGGAAAGAGGATCACGTCACGGATCGCGTCGCTCCCGGTCAGGACCATCGTCAGCCGGTCGATCCCGACGCCGCAGCCGCCGGTCGGCGGCATCCCGTACGAGAGCGCCTCGACGAAGTCCGGGTCCCCGGGCTCCGACTCCTCCGCCCCGGCCTCGCGCTCGGCCTCCTGCATCGCGAAGCGCTGCGCCTGCTCCTCGGCGTCGTTCAGCTCGCTGAAGGCGTTGGCGAACTCCATCCCGCCGACGACGCACTCGAAGCGCTCGACCAGAGACTCGTCGTCGTCGGTCGTCCGCGCGAACGGCGACAGCTCGATCGGCCAGTCGTAGACGATCGTCGGCTGGACGAGCTCCGGCTCGACGAAGTGCGAGTAGGCGTGGTCGGCGAGCTGCGACCAGGAGCCATCGCGGCCGGTGTCCACCCCGGTCTCCTCGAGCCTCGCCCGCAGCTCGGCCTCGTCGCGCGACCAGACGCCCTTCTCCTCCAGCGCCTCGACGAACTTCACCCGCTGCCACGGCGGCGCCAGATCGACCTCGTGCCCCCGGAACGTCACCTGGGTCGAGCCGGCCGCCTCGGCGGCAGCGGCGACGAGCGCCTCGGTCCGCTCCATCGTGTCGCGGTAGTCGGCGTAGGCCTCGTACCACTCGACCTGCGTGAACTCCGGCGAGTGCTTGTAGGAGATGCTCTCGTTGCGGAAGTCCTTGCTCAGCTCGTAGACCTTCTCGAGCCCGCCGACGATCAGCCGCTTGAGGTAGAGCTCGTCGGCGATGCGCAGGTAGAGGTCGGCGCCGAGCTCGTTCGAGTGCGTGACGAACGGCTCCGCGAAGCCGCCGCCGTAGCGCGGCTGGAGGATCGGCGTCTCCACCTCGAGGAAGCCCTCGCCATCGAGGTAGGCCCGGACGGCTGCGACGATCTGCGTGCGCGTCGCCGCAAGCTCGCGCGACTCGTCGTTCATCAGCAGGTCGAGGTAGCGCTGCCGGTAGCGGGTCTCGACGTCGGTCAGGCCGTGGAAGGTGTCGGGCAGCGGGCGGCGGATCTTGGCGAGGAGCTGCAGCTCGGTCACCTCGATCGACGGTTCGCCTCTCTTCGACCGCCCCGGCTTCCCGGTCGTGCCGACGATGTCGCCGAGGTCGACGTCGACCTTCTCCCGCACGATCAGCTGGATCCGGCCCGAGCGGTCGACGAGATCGAGGAAGGTCAGCTTTCCCATCTCGCGCCGCGCCATGACGCGGCCGGCGAGGCGGTGCTCCTCCTCGAGCGTCTGCCCCGGCTCGGCCTTCACCGCCTCGGCCCGGACCGCGGCGATCTCCTCTCGCTCTGCAAAACGCTTCGGCAGCATCGCGCTGCCGAGTCTAAGCGGCTTTGATTTCCAGGATCTTGAACTTCATCGAGCCGCGCGGGGCCGCGACCTCGACGGTCTCGCCCTTCTTCTTGCCGATGATCGCCTTGCCGACGGGCGACTCGTTCGAGAGCTTGTTCTCGGCCGGGTTCGCCTCGGCGGAGCCGACGATCCGGTACTCGAACGTCTGCTTGGCGTCGAGGTCGCGCAGCCGCACCTTCGAGCCGACGGAGACGACGTCCTTGGCGACGTCCTTCTTGCTGAGCACGCGCGCGCTGCGCAGCCGCTCCTCGAGGGTCGCGATGCGGTGCTCGAGCAGCGCCTGCTCGTTCTTCGCGTCGTCGTACTCGGCGTTCTCGGCGATGTCGCCGAACTCGCGCGCGACGCGGATGCGGTCGGCGACCTCGCGGCGCTTGTCGTTCGAGAGATACTCGATCTCCTGCTTGAGCTTCTCGTAGCCTTCGGGGGTGAGGATGACGTCCTTCAAGGGGCCTCCTGAAAGAAAAAACGCGGGGCGCAGGGCGCCGTCGCGGGCGGGGATGTTACCTGCGGGGGCAGACGGACGTCAACCCCCTTCCCGGCTACTATTTCCCGCTAAATGCAGGTAGATCTACTCAGCCCCTGGTGGATTCGGGACGTCGAGATCCCGACACGCCTCGTGCTCGCACCGATGGCCGGCGTCAGCGTGCAGGCCTTCCGGCGGCAGGGCAGGCGCTTCGGCGCGGGGCTGGTCTGCTCCGAGATGGTCAGCTGCGCGGGCCTCCAGCACGGAAACGAGCGCACGTTGGGCTATTTGCGGATCTCCTCCGACGAGCGGCCGCTGGCGGTGCAGATCTTCGGCTCGGAGCCCGGCGTGATGGCGGAGGCGGCGCGGATGGTCGAGGACGCGGGCGCCGACCTCGTCGACGTGAACTTCGGCTGCCCGGTGCGCAAGGTGACGAAGACCGGCGCGGGCGCGACCCTGCTGGAGGATCCCGAGCGCGCATGCGCGGTCGTCTCCGCGGTGGCCTCTGCGGTGTCTGTGCCGGTGACGGTCAAGATGCGGCGCGGGCTCGCGAACGGCTCGCGGTCGTGCCTGGAGCTCGGGCCGCGGCTGGTCGAGGCGGGAGCGGAGTCGCTCACGCTGCACCCGCGCTCGGCGAAGCAGATGTACACCGGCGAGGCCGACCACTCGCTGACCGCCGAGCTGGTCTCGCGCGTGGATGTGCCGGTGATCGCCTCCGGTGACGTGACCTCGCGCGCGCGGGCGCAGGCGATCCTCGCGACGACCGGCGCGGCGGCGGTGATGGTCGGGCGGGCTGCGCAGGGGAACCCGTGGGCGCTGCGGGAGATCGTCGAGGGCGACGACGAGCCGCCTCCGCGCGAGGAGGTCGTCGCGGAGCTGATCCTGTTCATGCGCGAGACGGTGCGGGAGCTCGGCGAGCAGCGCGCGACCGGCTTCCTGAAGAAGTTCTACGGCTGGTACCTCGGGCGCGGCCGGTTCCCGCGGCCGTTCAAGCAGGAGCTGGTGCAGCTCGAGACGCTTGAGGAAGTCGAGACCAGGCTGCTGGCCGCGGCTCCCGGCGCGGCCGAGTTGCTGGTGGGCCTCGAAGCCGACCAGCCCGACGGCGAGGACGACGTCGTCCTCGACCTGCCGATCTCGATCTACGGCGGCGGCTGAGACACAGGAGCGACAACCGGCACCGGGGTCTGACCCCGGGTTTGACGCCGGACACCGGGGTCAGACCCCGGGCTTGACGCGTGACACCGGGGTCAGACCCCAGGGTCGGAGCGGTTGCGCTCCCACACGAGTCGAACGCCTTCCAGCGTCAGGAACGGGTCGACCCGCTCGAGCGTCTGCGCGTGCGGGACGATCAGCTCGGCCAGGCCACCCGTCGCGACCGTCGGCGCCTCGGCGCCGAGCTCGCCGCGGATCGCCTCGACGATCCCGTCCACCTGGCCCGCGAAGCCGTAAACGAGCCCCGACTGCAGCGCGGCGGTCGTGTTCTTCGCGATCACCGTCGGCGGCTCGGCGAAGTCGATCGAGAACAGCCGCGCGGCCCGCGCCGACAGCGCCTCCATCGAGACCTCGATCCCTGGCGCGAGCACCCCGCCCACGTACTCGCCCTCCGCGGAGACGACGTCGAAGTTGGTCGAGGTGCCGAAGTCGACGACGATCGCCGGCGCGCCGTGGCGCTCCAGCGCCGCGACCGCATTGGCGATCCGGTCAGGCCCCACCTCGCGTGGATCCTCATAGCGCACGGGGATCCCGGTGCGCGTCCCGGGCCCGAGCACGAGCAGCTCGATGCCGACCCGCTCGGCCAGCTCCCCGTAGGCCCGCACGAGCGGCGGCACCGTGCACGACATCGCGATCCCCTCGACCGCCGAGAGGTCGACCAGTCCACGCAGCAGCAGCCCGAGCTCGTCGCCGGTGCGCTCCGACTCGGTCGCCACACGCCAGTGCTCGCGCAGCTCGTCCCCGTCGAACAGCCCGAGCACGGTCTGCGTGTTCCCGACGTCGATCGCCAGGAGCCCCGCCATGAGCCGAGCCTACTTGAGCGCGAGCTCCGTCAGGTCCCAGTCCTGGTACGGGCCGCTGTAGACCAGGCTGCGCGGGTTCACCCGGCTGGAGAAGAGGTAGCGGTTGTTGTACGTCCGCATCGGCGCCATCGGGGCCACGTTTTTCATGATGTCGATGTCGAGCTTCCCGAACGCCGCCAGGCGCGCGTTGCCGACCAGCTTCGCGGCGGCCAGGATCCTCGCCCGGTAGTGCTTACTCGTCAGCACCGGCATCAAGAAGAGACCCGGGTCGTACAGGAACGGCTGGAAGAAGTCGTACGGGTCGACGATGTCCGCGCACCAGCCCCAGGCGACGGCGAGATCCCAGTCAGCCGGGGGAGGCACGGGCGGTCCGGCTCCGCCTCCCTGCGGGCGCATGTCGATCTTCGCCGGGTCGAAGCCAAGCCGGATCAGGTCGCGTCGGACGAGATCGGCCTGGGCCTGGTTGCGGTAGAAGACGACGATGTGCCCGCTGCGGAAATGGCCGGCCGCGAGCTTCTTCGCCTTAGCGATGTTCGCCCGCGGCCCGTATGGCTTCAGCGTGTTTGAGCTCGAGCCAGGGAACCCCGGCGGGAGCAAATGGGTCCACGGAGAGGCCGCATACGGGCCAGCCAAGGCCGCGTAGTCGGTCCGATCGACGGCGAAGTTGATCGCCTTGCGCAGCGGGACGTTGTTCCGGAAGAGAGGATTCGCGTTGTTGAAGAGCAGAGAGCCGGTGCAGTTCTGCGCCTTGACCCAGAACCGGGTCTTGTTGACGCCGTACTGATCAGCGACGCTCTGGATCCGGTCGGGCGGGACCACCGGGTCCTCGTCGATCTGGCCGGCCTGAACCTGGGCGAAGAGCGCGTCCTCGCTCTGGTCGAAGAGGACGTCCACGCCCGTCAGGTTCCGCGGGCGCATGCTGCCGAGGCCGCGCTTCCAGAACGGGTTGCGCCGAATCGAGGTCTCGACGTTGACGTCGTTGCGCGAGAAGAAATACGGGCCGGCCGGTCGGTGACCTCATGCGTCAAGGGCAAGGTCGTCGACGTGGCCTGGAAGAACGGCATCGTCAGAACGAACAGGAACGCCGGGTAGGGATTCACCAGGCGGATGGTCAGCCTGCGACCCTTGACGGTGACGCCGCTCACGTGCTGCGCGGTGCCGTCGTTCACCGCCTGCGCGCCGACGATGTCCGCGGCGTTCTGGTCGGTGATGAACTGCGCGCCAGGGGAAGCGAGGTCGTGGTTCGCAACGCGGTCGATCGCGTAGGCGAAGCTCTTCGCCGTCACTTGGGAGCCATCGCTGAAGCGGAAGCCCTTCCGGATCGTGAAGGAGTACCTGCGCCCGCCGTTCGAGATCCGGAATCCGGAGGCGACCTCGGGCACGATGCGGTTCGTGCCGTCCTGCCAGTTGTAGAGCTTGGCCGCCGTCGCGTACTCGAGCCACCAGGCGGTGGTGATGTAGGCGATCTGCGGGTCGACCTGCACCGAGGCGCCGGTCGTCCCGTAGCGGAGGATCCCGCCGTAGCGCTTAGTCGAGGCGCCGGCGAGCTGAGCCGAGGCGAACAGGCCGGCGCCGGCGGCGAGCATCGCGGTGGAGAGCCAGAGCCGCCTCATTTCAGCGCGAGGGCTCCGATGTCCCAGTTCCCGGCCGCGACCTCGTAGCGGAGGGAGGACGGGTCGACGCGGTCGGAGAAGAACGACGCGTCCTCGGGCACCATCGTCACGGCCGCGGGGGCGAGGTTCCGCATCACGTCGAAGTCGAGCTGCCGCAAGGCCCGGAGGCGAGCGGCCCCGTAGAGCCGGTTCGCGGCGGCGAAGCGGTGGAGGTAGCCCGGATCATGAAGTCCCATCACTGGCGACCACGGGCTCGCCGGATCAAGCCAGAAGCGCAGGAACGACCCCGGATCGGCCGGCCCGAAGCCGGACGGATAGTCGCTGCAGAAGCCCAGGGAGATGCCGATGTCCCCGTCGTTGCCCTTGACGCCCATCGCCGTGTAGATGTTGCCGCCGGAGAAGCCCTTCATCGTGATGTTCGCCGGCTTGAAGCCGAGCGCGATCAGGTCGTTGCGGACGAGCTGCGCCTGGGCGGGATTGATCGTCCCCGAGGAGCGGTAGTAGACCGTGATCTTCCCGCCGCGGAAGTGACCGCGCGCGAGCTTTTTCGCTTTGGCGAGATTCGCGTGCGCCGGATACGGCTGCCTGGCGTTCGAGCCGGCGGCGGCCGGAGGCAATAGCCGACTCCACGGGCGGGCCGCCAAGCGGCCGGCCGGGCCAATGTAGTTCGTGCGGTCGATGGCGTAGTTGACCGCCCGCCGGAGCGGGGCGTTGCCCTTGAAGAGCCGGTTCGCGTTGTTGAAGGCGAGGTAGCTCATGCACGCTTGCGCTTCGACCCAGAAGCGGCTCTTGTTGACGCCGTACTGGTCCGCGAGGCCTTGTTTCTGGTCCGGCGGGAGGGTCTGGTCCTCGTCCAGCCGCCCGGCCTGGACGCTTGCGAGGAGCGTCTGCTCGTTCTGGTTCCAGTACAGATCGAGCCCGACAAGGTGGCGCGGGGCAAGCCGCCCAGGGCCGCGCCTCCAGTACGGGTTACGCCGGATCGAGGTGAGGACGTTGATCTCGTTGTGCGTGAAGGCGTAGCGACCGGCCGATGGGTACGCGCCCAGCACCTCTTGCGTGAGCGGAAGCTTGGTCGAGGTCGCCTGGAAAAAGGGCATCGTCAGCTTCGCGAGGAAGCTCGGGTCGGGCCTGACCAGATGAATCACGAGCTTCCGCCCTCGCGCCACGACGCCGCGGACGTAGTGCGCCTCGCCGTCGTTCACCCTCCTCGCGCCGACGATCTTGGTGCCGTTCGGATCGGTGATGAACTGGGCACCGGGAGAGGCGAGCGTCTTGTTGGCCACCCGGTCGATCGCGTAGCTGAAGTTGCGGGCGGTGACCGGCGAGCCGTCGCTGAAGCGGAAGCCCTTCCGGATCGTGAACGTGTATGTCCGCCCGCCGTTCGAGACCTTGTAGCCGGAGGCGACCTGCGGCACGAGCGTCCCCTGCGGGGACGACGTGTAGAGCTTGGCCGCGGTCGCGTCCTCGAGCCACCAACCGGTGGTGATGTAGGCGATCTGCGGGTCGATCTGCACCGACGCGCCGGTCGTTCCGTAGCGGAGGATCCCCCCGTACTTGGTTCCCGAGGCGCCCGCGAGCTGGGCGGCGGCCAGGAGGCCTACACCTGCTGCCAGCATGGCGAAGGCAAGCCAGCCTTTGCGCCTCATCGCACAAAGGTAGACGCCGAAACGGAGGGCGAGTTAGAGCGGCTCGTCGTCGGAGCCGAGCGACTCGCCGATGCGCTCGGCGAGCGCCTCGGCCGTCAGCGTCGGCTCGTCGCCGTCGCCGCGCAGCTCCTCGACGGTCACGTCGCTGGAGGTGTAGACCTCCGCCCGCGGGATGATCCTGGTCGGGCGGTTCTTGTCCCAGACCCAGACGTCCTCCATCTTCAGCTGGAAGAACGGGTAGCTCTGCTGCGGCACGTACTGCAGGTCGAGCTTGTTGCAGAGGTAGGTCGCGTCCTGCGTGAGCACGCAGTAACGGAAGAGGCCGAAGACGGCGGAGTACTCCTTCTTGAGAGTCAGCTCGAGCTGGGCCTCGAACTCGTCAAGCTCGTCGAGGTGCGACATGAGGCGGTCATTGTAGCCCTGCCAACAAGGCCTGGACCGGGCCGGCCCCCGGAACCTCCAGCTCGGGAGCCAGCTCGGCCAGCGGCTCGAGCGCGAAGCGGCGCTCCGTGAGGCGGGGATGCGGGACGGTCAGGCCGGGCTCGTCGACCACCGAGTTGCCGTAGACGAGCAGGTCGAGGTCGATCGTCCGCGGGCCGAAGCGTGGGCCCTCCCCCCGCTCCCGGCCCAGGCGGCGTTCGATTGCCAGCAGGCGCTCGAGCAGCCCGCGGGCGCCGAGCGAGGTCTCGACCTCGGCGGCGCCGTTCAGGAAGCGCGGCTGGTCGCGGTAGCCGACGGGGTCGGTCCAGCGCAGCGTCGAGACCGCGCGCAGCTCGATCCCCTCCTCGGCGGCCAGCAGCTCGAGCGCCTGCTCGATCTGCCGCTCGGGCTCGCCGAGGTTCGAGCCGAGCCCTACGTACGCGGTCGCCATCTTTCGGATTCTCCTGGTTGCAGCTACCGTGTTGCGCTGGTGCGCGGGGTCGCTCTCATCGCTTCGCTCGTCCTGCCGTTCCACTCGGGACACGCGGTCACCGCCGGCTCATCGTCGGCGCCGCTGCAAACCCTCCGCGCCTATCCGCGGACGATCGTCGGGCTCGACCGCACGCGGGTCGGCGGCTCCGAGTTCGCGCTCCAGGCCTCCGGGGCGCGCGAGATCGACCCGCAGCTCGGCCTCTGGCGCCTGCCGAGCGCTGCGGCTGCACGGCTGCTGCCGGCGCTCCGCGCGCAAGATCTCGTCACCTCGGTGACGCCGGACCTGCCGCTCCGCACGGAGGCGACGCAGTCGGTCGGCTATTGCACCGATCCTCTCTGCGACACCGAGTGGTGGCTCCCGCACGTCGGCGCCGACGCCTGGACGCCGCCCGGGCCGGGCTTCCCGGTGACGATGATCGACTCCGGCGCCGACCTCTCGCACCCCGAGTTCGCCGGCCGCCCGAACACGACGCCGCTGAACACGCAGACGTTCTCGGCCAACAGCGAGGAGCTGCACGGGACGGCCACCTCCTCGGTCGTGGGGGCGCCGATCAACGGCCAGGGCCTCGGCGGCATCTACCCGCAGGCGAAGCTGCAGCTCTGGGACGCAAGCCCGGGCGGGCAGCTGACCGTCGGCGACGAGATCGCGGGCCTCGCGGCGGCCAGGGCCCACGGGCCCGGCGTCGTCAACCTCAGCCTCGGCGGAACCGACCGCCTCGCGATCGAGGAGCACGCGATCCTGCGCACCTTCGGGAGCGGCTCGCTGATCGTGGCCTCGGCCGGGAACGACCGGATGTTCCGCAGCCCGCCCTCGTACCCGGCGTCGTTCGCTCACGTGCTCACCGTCGGCGCGACCGAGGAGAGCGACCGGCCGGCGGTCTTCTCGAGCGTCTCCTCCCACATGGACCTCGCCGCTCCCGGCCAGGACATGCCCGTGGCAGTGCCATCGATCTGGGAGCCCTCTCTGAACAACCCGTACGACACCTTCGACGGCACCAGCTTCTCGGCGCCACTCGTCTCAGGGGCGGCCGCCGCCGTCTGGACGCTGCGCCCCAGCCTGACCAACACGCAGCTCTTCGAGGTGATGCGCCGCTCGGCGCGCCACGTCGGCAAGCGCGGCTGGAACCAGAGCACCGGCTACGGGGTGTTGAACGTCCCCGCCGCGCTGGCGCGGAAGGCCCCGCCGCCCGATCCGGAGGAGCCGAACGAGGACGTCTACCTCGTCGAGCAGCACGGGCTCTTCCCGGCCGGCCAGCCGCCGCTGACGGTCCCGGGCCGGGCGAAGCGCGTGCTGCCTGCGCACCTCGAGCGATCCGAGGACCCCGAGGACGTCTACCGCGCCTACCTGCCGGCGAAGGGGAAGCTGACCGTGACCGTGGCGACGAAGGGGAACGCCAACGTGGAGGTCTGGGGCCGGAAGACGCGCACCGTGCTCGAGCGCGGCGCGGCGGCGCGGCGCGACCTGCTCGGCGTCTCCGCGCACCGCGGCAGCAAGACCGAGCGCGTCGTCGTCCCGGCGCGCGGCCTCGGCCAGTACGTCTACGTGGACGTCTTCCTTGGCAAGAACGTCGCCGAGGCGAGCTACACCGTCAGGATCGCGACCTCTCGACGCTAGCCGCGGCGTGCTCGACCGGCGCCGCCAGCCGCACCTCGGGCTTCCGCACGCGCACGCGGACCCGCTCGGCCGGGAAGCGCTCGAGCAGTGCGTCGGCGACCGCGGCGGCGATCGTCTCGAGCAGCGTGATCTGCCGCGAGCCGGAGACCTCGCGGACGAGCGCGACGACCTCGCGGTAGTCGACGGTCTCGTCGAGCCTGTCTTCGGCCGGCTCGGCCAGCTCGAGCTCGACGTCGTAGAGGAACGGCTGCTCCCGCTCGCGCTCCTCCGGCTCGGCGCCGTGACGGCCCGGAATCTCGAGCCCGTGGAGCTCGACGACAACCGTCATCCGAGGGCGGCGGCGGCCGTCGTCAGGGCCTCGACGTGCTCGCGGACGTCGTGGACGCGGAGGATCGTGGCGCCGCGCTCGTAGGCGGCGACGGCGGCGCCGACGCTCGCGGCGACCGAGCCGGTTGTCGCTTCGGGGTCGCCGAGCAGCTTGCCGAGGGAGCTCTTGCGCGAGAAGCCGACCACGACCGGACGCCCGAGCGCGGTCAGCTCGTCCAGGCGGCGCACCAGCTCGAAGTTGTGCTCGACCGTCTTGCCGAAGCCGATCCCGGGGTCGAGGCAGATCAGCTCCTCCGGGATTCCCGCGTCGACCGCGAACCGCAGCCGCTCCTCGAGGAAGGCGGCGACCTCCGCGACGACGTCGTCGTAGCGCGGGTCGCGCTGCATCGTCCGCGGCTCGCCGAGCATGTGCATCAGGCAGAGGTACGAGCCGGAGTCGGCGACCACGCTCACCAGCTCCGGGTCGGCGCGCAGGGCGGTCACGTCGTTCACGAGCTCCGCGCCGAGGTCGAACGCCGCGCGGGCGACCTCCGCCTTCGAGGTGTCGATCGAGACGGGAACCTCGCCGCCGAGCCGCTCGAGCACAGGCACGACCCGGCGCAGCTCCTCCTCGGCGCCGACGCCCTCCGACCCCGGCCGGGTCGACTCGCCGCCGACGTCGACGATCGCCGCGCCCTCCTCGGCCATACGGCGCGCGGCCGCAGCGGCATCGTCGGGGTCGAGGTTGACGCCGCCGTCCGAGAACGAGTCGGGGGTGACGTTGACGACGCCCATCACGGACGGGCGCGGGAAACGCTGCTCGATCGCGGGTCTCATCGGTCGGTAGGTTAGGGCCATGGGCGAGGAAGAGGCGCGCCGCGCCTCGGCGTGGCGGTTCGTGCGGGCGATCGTCCGCGCACAGTCGTACGGCGTGAGCGGCGCCGTTCTCTCGGGCCTGCTCTGGCAGACGGGAGCCGTGGCCGCGCCGCTCGTCGTCAAGTACGCGATCGACCACGGGATCGTCCCGCACGACCACGGGGCGCTTCGGCTGTGGCTGATCGTGCTCGGCGCGGTCGGCCTGCTCGAGGTCTGCGCCGGCGCCTTCCGGCACCTCTACGCGATCCGCAACCGCGCGCACACCGACGCGCGTGTGCGGGACGCGATCTTCGCGCACGCCCTGCGGCTCGACGCCGCCTACCACGACCAGGTCGGCCCGGGCGAGCTGCTGAGCCGGGCCTCGTCCGACTCGCTGCACGTGGCGCGGATGATGGACGCGATCGGCCACACGATCGGCTACGCGCTGACCGTCGTCGCGGTCGCGGTCGTGATGCTGATCCTCGACTGGCATCTCGCGCTGATCGTCCTCGTCCCGGTGCCGTTCGTCAGCGTCGGCGCCTGGCTCTACTCGCGCCGCTACGAGCGCGGAACGCGGCAGCTGCAGGAGTCCTGGGCCGAGGCCTCGACGCTCGTCGAGGAGACCGTGAGCGGCGTGCGCGTGGTCAAGGGGCTCGGCGCCGGCGACGCGCTCTCGGCGCAGTTCCGCGTGCGCAGCGCCGAGATCAAGGACCGCGCCCTGCACCTGGCCCGGCTCGACGCGATCTTCATCCCGGTGCTGGAGGCGCTGCCGCTGCTCGGGATCGCGACCGTGCTCTGGTTCGGCGGCCGCAGCGTGATCGACGGCGGCCTGAGCGTCGGCTCGTTCGTGGCCTTCAACGCCTACGTGGTGATGCTGGTCTGGCCGCTGCGCGTACTCGGCCAGCGCGTGACGACGGTGCAGAAGGCGCTCGCCGCGAGCGGTCGGATCACCGAGGTGCTCGAAGCCGAGCCGCAGCTGCTCGAGTCCCGGCATCCGGTCGAGCTCGAGCAGCCGGTGCCCGGCGACATCCGGCTCGAAGGCGTGCGCTTCGGCCACGCGGGCGACCGGCCGGTGCTGGACGGGCTCGACCTGCACGTCGCGCCGGGCGAGTCGCTGGCTTTGGTCGGCGCGACCGGCTCGGGCAAGAGCACCGTCGCCGGGCTGCTCGCGCGCCTCTACGACCCCGAGGACGGCCGCGTGCTGCTCGACGGCCACGACCTGCGCGAGCTGCGGCTCGCGGACGTGCGCCGGGCGGTGGCGCTCGTCTTCGAGGAGACCTTCCTGTTCAGCGAGAGCGTGCGCGAGAACATCCGCGTCGGCCGGCCGGAGGCGAACGACGAGGACGTTCGGCGCGCGGCCGAGCTCGCGGGCGCGGCGGCGTTCGTCGGCGGCCTGCCCGACGGCTACGAGACAGTGCTCGGCGAGCGCGGCTTCTCCCTCTCCGGCGGCCAGCGGCAGCGGATCGCGATCGCGCGGGCGATTCTGGCCGACCCGGCCGTGCTCGTTCTCGACGACGCGACCTCGGCGGTCGACGCGACCAAGGAGCACGAGATCCGCGCGGCGCTCGCCGAGGTGATGCAGGGCCGCACGACGCTCGTGATCGCGCACAGGCCGGCGACGATCGCGCTCGCCGACCGGGTCGCCGTGCTCGAGGGCGGCAGGATCGTCGAGCTCGATACGCACGAGGCGCTGCTGCGGCACTCGGTTCGCTACCGCGCCCTGCTCGCCCTGGAGGAGGTCGCAGCATGATGGACCGCGCTTCCACCCGAGAGGTCTGGTGGGAGTCGCAGCCGTTCCTGCGGCCGGTTCAGCGGCTCTACCTCGGCGCTGCGGTTGCGGTGATCGTCTCGACGCTGATCACGCTCGCCGGGCCGGCGCTCGTCAAGTACGCGATCGACAATGGCATCTCCAAGAACGACCTGCAGCCGGTCGATGTCGCCGCGCTGGCACTGCTCGGCCTCGCCGTCGTGAAGCCGCTCGTCGTACGCGCGCAGACGCTGCTGGCCGCGACCGCGAGCGAGACCTTCCTCGACCAGTTGCGCGGTGCGGCCTTCGACAAGCTGCAGGCGCTGCCGCTCGGCTTCTTCGAGCAGGAGCGGACCGGCGTCCTCGTCTCGCGGCTGACCTCCGACGTCCAGGCGCTGGACGAGTTCCTGCGCGAGGCGCTGGTCGAGGTCGTCGGAAGCGGCCTGCAGATCGCACTGACCGTCGTCGTGCTCGTTCTCCTCTCGCCGAAGCTCGCGCTCGTATCGCTCGTGGCGCTCCCGGTCCTGATCGCCTCGAGCTGGGCCTTCCACCACAGCGCGGGCCGCGCCTACCACGCGATTCGCGACCGGGTCGCCGAGACGCTGACGGTGCTGCAGGAGGGCCTCTCGGGCGTGCGCGTCGTGCAGGCCTTCCGGCGCGAGAGCCGCACTCTCGACGACTACAAGCCACGGAGCCGCGCCCAGATCGGAGCGTGGCGAAGCGCGTCCTACGTGAACATTCGGCTGTTCACGATGATCCCGCTCGCGCAGACGACGGCGCTCGTGGCGGTGCTGCTCACCGCCGCGTCGATGTACCGGAACGGGTCGATCAGCGAGGGGACGATCGCCGCCTACGTCCTCTATCTCGTGCAGCTGTTCGACCCGATCGCGCGGTTCAGCGAGTGGCTCGGGGAGTTCCGCCAGGGGCTGGCGGCACTCGGCAAGGTCGTCGGGCTGCTGCGCGTCGAGGCCCGGATCGCCGAACGGCCCGGGGCGGTCGAGCTTCCCGACGACGGTCGCGTCGAGCTCCGCGAGGTGACCTTCGGCTACGACGACGGGCCGCCGGTCGTGCGCGGGGTCTCGCTCGCGTTCGCTTCGGGGGAGCATGCGGCTCTGGTCGGCGTGACCGGTGCCGGCAAGTCGACGTTGGCGAAGCTGCTGACGCGGCAGTACGACCCGAGCGGCGGCTCGATCGCGCTCGGCGGCGTCGACCTGCGCGAGGCGACCCTGGACTCGCTGCGGCGGCGGATCGTGCTCCTGCCGCAGGAGGGCCACCTCTTCAGCGGCACGATCGCCGACAACGTCCGGCTCGCGCAGCCCAAGGCCACAGACGAGGAGGTGCTGCGCGCTCTCGACGAGATCGGCGCCCGCGGGCGGTTCGAGTCGCTGCCGGACGGAATCCACACCGACGTCCAGACCCGTGGCGTGCGACTCTCGGCGGGCGAGCGGCAGCTGGTCGGGATCGCGCGCGTGGCGCTCGCCGACCCGGCCGTGATCGTCCTCGACGAGGCGACCTCGAGCCTCGACCCCGCCACCGAGGCTGCCGTCGAGCAGGCCCTGGCTGCGGTCGCTGCGGGCCGAACGGTGATCACGATCGCCCACCGCCTCTCGACCGCCGAGCGGGCCGACCGCGTGGTCGTGATGGACGCCGGCGAGGTCGTCGAGGTCGCGAGCCACGAGGAGCTCGTCCGCCAGGGCGAGCGCTACGCCCGCCTGTGGGCGTCGTGGCAAGCCGGCGTCACCGCCGCGGGCGCCTAAACCGGGGTCAGACCCCGGGGCCGCACGGGGTCAGACCCCGGGTCTCCTCGGCTAACCGCTTAGCTCCGTTGGATGGCCGGCGGACTGGGGCAAACCGGCGTCAGACCCCGGTCGTCGAGGCATAGTCGCGGCGATTTCATAGCGCCGACCTGCGTGCTTCGGGTCTCATCCTCCTGGTCGCCCTTGCGCCGGCCACCACAAGCGCAGGCTGGTTACTCCAGCCGGCGGCGAGATCCCGCGGTTTAGCCCTTGGCGCCTTCGGGCGGCGGCTGCATCGTCGCGCCCGGGAACGGCCTGGGGACCGGCTTCGGCTGTGGCCGGCGGCGGCGCTCCTCGGTCGGCGCGTCGGCCGGCGGCTCGGCGGCCTCCTCCGGGAAGACCGTTGCCTCGTCCTCGCCGGCGAGCAGCCGCTCGAACTGGTCCTTGTCGATCGTCTCGCGCTCGATCAGGATCCCGGAGAGCGCGTGCAGCTGGGCCATGTGCTCCTTGAGCACCTTGACGGCCAGGTCGTGCGCCTCCTCGATCACGCGCCGGATCTCGTCGTCGATCTCCCGCGCGATCTCCTCGGAGTAGTCGGGCTCGGCGCCCATCTCGCGGCCGAGGAACGGCATGTCGTGGTTCCGGCCGAGCACGCGCGGGCCGAGCTTCTCGCTCATGCCGAAGCGCATGATCATCTGTTTGGCGGTCGAGGTGACCTTCTCGAGGTCGTTGGCGGCGCCGGTCGTGACCTCCTGGAAGACGAGCTCCTCCGCGGCGCGCCCGCCGAGCGTCATCGCCAGCTGCTCCATCAGCGCGGTCTTGGTCGTCAGGTAGCGGTCCTCCCGCGGCAGCGAGATCGTGTACCCGAGCGCCTGGCCGCGTGAGATGACCGAGATCTTGTGGACGTCGTCGGTGTGCTCGAGGAAGTGGCCGACGATCGCGTGGCCGAGCTCGTGGTAGGCGGTGATCTTGCGCTCCTCCTCGGAGAGCAGCCGCGTCTTCTTCTCTGGGCCGGCGATCACGCGCATGATCCCCTCCTCGAGCTCCTCCTGCTGGATCACCTTCTTGCCGCGGCGCGCCGCGAGCAGCGCGGCTTCGTTGACGAGGTTCGCCAGGTCGGCGCCCGTGAAGCCGGGCGTGCCGGCGGCGAGCGTGTCGAGGTCGATCTCGGGCGCGATCGGCTTGCCCTTCGCATGCACCTCGAGGATCTTGCGGCGGCCGATCCGGTCGGGCCGGTCGACGACGATCTGGCGGTCGAAGCGGCCCGGGCGGAGCAGCGCCGGGTCGAGGATGTCCGGCCGGTTCGTGGCCGCGATCAGGATGATGTTGTCCTTCAGCTCGAACCCGTCCATCTCGACGAGGAGCTGGTTCAGCGTCTGCTCGCGCTCGTCGTGGCCGCCGCCGAGGCCCGCGCCGCGGTGCCGGCCGACGGCGTCGATCTCGTCCATGAAGACGATGCACGGTGACGCCTGCTTGGCCTGCTCGAACAGGTCGCGCACGCGCGAGGCGCCGACGCCGACGAACATCTCGACGAAGTCGGAGCCGGAGATCGAGAAGAACGGCACGCCGGCCTCGCCGGCAACCGCGCGCGCTAGCAGCGTCTTGCCCGTGCCGGGCGGCCCGTAGAGCAGCACGCCCTTCGGGATCCGCGCACCGAGCGCCTGGAACTTCTTCGGGTTCTCGAGGAACTCCTTGATCTCCTGGAGCTCCTCGACGGCCTCGTCGACGCCGGCGACGTCCTTGAAGCCGATCTTGGGCGAGTCGGGCGCCATCCGCTTCGCGCGCGACTTGCCGAAGCTCATCACCTTCGAGCCGCCGCCCTGCACCTGGTTCATCAGGAAGATCCAGAAGGCGATCAGGATCACGAACGGCAGCATCGAGACGAGGATCCCGAGCCAGGAGAAGCCGCCGGTGCCCTTCGAGTCGAAGTTGACCTGGTGGCTCTCCATCTCCGAGGTCAGCTCCGGCACCGACTGGTCGGCCGGGTAGTGGACGGAGCCTTTCGAGCCGTTCGTGAGGACGAAGGCGAGCGAATGCTTGCTCGGGCTGAACTCGGCCGTCTTGACCTTGTGGGTCTCGACGAGCGTGATGAACTCGGAATAGGTGACCTTCTTGGCCGTCTTCGAATGCGGGATCAGCGTCTGGCTCGCCAGCCAGACGAGCAGCACGATCACGACAAGGGGAAACAGTGCTGAGCGGAAGAAGCGATTCACGGGCCCTCTATCGGTAAAGGGTACCAGCGGGCATGAATGCCACAGCTCCCGGGAGATCGGGGCTAGAGCTCGGCGGGCTGAAGCTCGGAGCTGAGCACGGCGACGTACGGCAGGTTGCGGTAGCGCTCGCCCAGGTCGAGGCCATAGCCGACCACGAAGCGGTCGGGGATCTCGAAGCCGATGTAGCGCACCGGCACGTCGATCTGACGGCGCGACGGCTTCGTCATCAGCGCGCAGATCTCGAGCGAGGCCGGCTCGCGCGACTCGAGGTTCCGCATCAGGTACGAGAGCGTGAGGCCGGAGTCGATGATGTCCTCGACCACCAGCACGTGACGGCCCTCGATGTTGATGTCCAGGTCCTTGAGGATGCGGACGATCCCGGAGGTGTCGGTCGAGTCGCCGTAGCTCGAGATCGCCATGAAGTCGACCTCGCAGGGCACGGTGATGTGCCGCATCAGGTCGGCCATGAAGAAGACGGCGCCCTTGAGGACGCCGATCAGGAGCAGGTCACGGCCTTCGTAGTCGCCCGAGACCTCGCTGCCGAGCTCGGCGACGCGGGCGCTTAGGGTGTCCTCGTCGATCAGGACCTCGCCGACGGCGCGCTCGAGCTCGGTCTGGCTCATTCGCGCGTGGCCTTGATTCCGGGGGCATCGATCACGCCGGGCACGGCGACGACCTCGCTGCCGCGAACGACGAGGGGCCACGCCTCGCGTTCCGATCGCGGGATCTTGGCGTCGACGAACACGTCCTGCACCTTCTTCCTTCGCCCTGAGAGCCGGTCGCCCGGCCGCCAGCTCCGTACCTTAAGCCCTGGGAGCCCGGATTCGATGAGCCACTCGCCCCAGCGGACGCTGCCGTCGAGTGCGACCGGAGTCTGCTCGAGCCAGACGCGGTCGTACTCGCGGACGGCGGTGAGCCCGTGGCCGAGGTCGATCCGCTTCGAGCCGGCTCGCGCGGCGAGCAGCGCGTCGAGCTTCGGAGGGCGCTCCTCGGCGAGGCGGAGCAGGTTGCGCTCGGCTGCGGGGTGGAGGCGGTTGAGCAGCGGGAGGACTTCGTTGCGGATCAGGCCGCGGGCGGTGTCGGCGTTCGAGCTGTCGCGTCTCGGCTCGAGGCCGACCGCGGCGCAGTAGGCGTCCGTCTCCTCGCGCCAGAGGGTGAGCAGCGGGCGGACGACACCGTCCTCGCGGCGGGGCTTGATCCCGCTCGCCGCCCCGCGCGCGACCAGCCGGTAGAGGACGGTCTCGACCTGGTCAGACGCGGTGTGGCCGGTGGCGCGCAGGCGGTCGCAAGCGAACGAGTAGCGGAGCGCGCGGAGCGCGTCCTCGGTCGGGCGGGCCGGCGGTGGCGCCTCGACCACTTCGGCGCCGAAGGCGTCACGGCAGAAACGGGCGTCATCGTCGGACTCGGCGCCGCGGAGCCCGTGGTTGACGTGCAGGGCGGAGACGCGGTAGCCGAGCTCGCGGAGGGCGTGCCAGAGGCAAGTCGAGTCGGGTCCGCCGGAGACCAGCGCGACCACCTCGCCGCCGGGCGGGATCAGGTCGTGGCGGCGGATCTGCTCCTCGACCTCCGCCCGCAGTCCGGCCGGGTCGACGGGTTCGTTCGCTCGCTCTGAATGGGCCACCGGAACAGTCTTGCACCCGCGCGCAGGTGTCACGCTTTCGGCACGGTCCCGTCACAGACACGTGCGTCTTTCCCGGTTACGATCGCCTCGGGGAGGAGGCCGGGCGAACCGTATTACGGGACCAAGCGTCGGAAGCGCGTCCCGGCCGCTCCGGTGCTATCAGAGCAGGTCGCGGAGGTCGCAGCCGCGCGGGGCCAGGGCGGGCTGCGCCCGCTCGAGGACGTCGCGGGCGTAGTTCGCCAGGCCATACGCCCGGTACATGTGAGGGCCGGCGTTCCCGTGGCGCTCCTGGATCTGCAACGCCCTGGCGTACTCCGCGAGCATTCCCACCAGCAACCGCCGGGTCTGCTCGAGCGACGGATCGGTCGGCCCCATCCCCGCCAGGATCTTCTCCTCGCGCTTCGCCTCCGACACGACGTCGGCCGCCTTGGCATCGCCGCTCTCGTACTGGTCGCCCCAGAGCCCGAGCGCAGCCATGTTCACGCGCGCCTCCTGGATGAACTGGCGGTCGGTCGCCGAGCAGGTGTGCGCGAGCGAGGGCTTCGCGCGCCCGTTCGTGGCGAGCGTGAGCGCAAGCGCGCACAGGGCCACCAGGCCAGCCGCAGTGAGGCCGAGACGCCGCACGCTCCGATTCTCGGCAGCAGACCGGAGTCCATGCTCCCCCGTATGGGGTTTTCTCTCAGCTTGCCGCAAACGCCACGAAACAGCGGTCAGAAGATCAGCGAGCGGTACGCGATCGTCCGGCGCATGCCGATCGCCTCGTAGACCCGAATCGCAGGCGCGTTCTCGGCGCGCACGAACAGGCAGACGACCGGCAGGCGCTCGAGCAGCAGCCGGCAGAGATCGCGCATCCCTCGCTGGGCGTAGCCGCGGTTGCGGACGGACGGGTCGACCCAGACCTGCTGGAGCTGCACCGCGAACGGCGTCCAGGCCGAGGCCTCGGACTTGAAGAGGATCGTCCCGTTCTCCTGCCAGAGCCAGGAGCGCCCGTCCTCGATCTGCATGCGCGTCCGCCAGCGGAAGCTCTCCGGGTCGCGCTCGAGCGGATCGATCCCGATCTCCTCGAAGTGGGCGGCCGCGCAGGCCGGCACCAGCAGCTCGAGGTCGTCCTGCGTCGCGGGCCGCAGTCCCGTCTCGCCGGGCTCGGGCGGCTCGTCGATCACGTAGACCGGCTGGCCCGGCCGGTCCTCGCGCGGCTCGGGAAGGTGCGGCCGAGCCGCCTCCCAGAGCTCGGACACCGCGCGCTCCTCGCCGATCAGCATCCGCGCGTTGCCGGCCGCCGCGACCGCAGCGAACGCGGCGCAGCCGCTGCCCGACGGGACGATGTTCGAGCCGACGTGGCAGAGCGCCGCCAGGTCGGAGCCGCCGTCGAGCGCGGTGAAGCGGCCGAGCCCGCGCCGGGCGACGTCCTCGAGGAAGACGCGCTCGACGGGATCCGCGGCGCAGAAGGCGAGGATCTCGTCCAGGCTCGGCTCCTTCAACTGAGGCATCGGCGCCCGAAACTCTAGGCTTTCCTCTGTGCCGATTCACATCCGTGCCGAGCCGGGCGAGTACGGCGAAGCGTGCCTGCTGCCGGGCGACCCGCTGCGCGCCAGGTACATCGCCGAGACCTACTTCGACAACCCGGTGCAGCAGAACGGCGAGCGCGGGATGCTCGGCTATTCCGGCGAGTGGGAAGGGAAGCCGGTAGCCGTGCAGGCCACCGGAATGGGCTGCCCCTCTGCCGCGATCGTGATGGAGGAGCTCGTCCAGCTCGGCGTCAAGCGCTTCCTGCGCGTCGGGACCTGCGGCGGGCTCCAGCAAGACCTGCGGCTCGGCGACCTGATCGTGGCCATCTCCGCGGTCCCCGCCGACGGCACGGCGCGCCACTACGTCGGCGGCGAGCCGCACACGCCGACCGCCGACTGGGAGCTCGTCCACGGCGCCGTCCACGCGGCCAAGGAGCTCGACCAGCCGGTTCGGGTCGGTGCGATCGCCTCGAGCGACACGTTCTACGACCCCGACCCGGAGCGCCACAAGCGGTGGTCGGAGCGCGGCGTACTCGGCGTCGAGATGGAGGCTGCGGTCCTCTTCACGATCGGCGCGCTCCGCGGGGTCAAGGCGGGCTGCCTGCTGACGGTGAGCGACATCGTGATCGGCGAGGAGTTCACGCGGATCTCCGACGACGAGCTGCGCGCCGCGGTCGACCGGATGACGCGCGTCGCGCTCCAGACGGTCACTTAGAGCGGCTGACCCTTGTCTCCGCATGTCGACCGGTCATTTCAGACGGACGGACGAGCAAAGCTCGCCCGTCCTGAGGTCGGCACCGCAAGCGGTGCCTCCGATTAGCGCGACGATCTTCCTCGTCAATCCCGCCGCCGAGAACGGCTCGACGGGCCGGCGCTGGCCCGAGCTCGCACACCGGGCCGCAGCGCTCGGCCTCGTAGGCGACGCGCTGATCTCGGAGCGGCCGGGCCAGCTGACCGAGCTCGCCCGCGAGGCGGCAGAGAGCGCCGGCCTGCTCGTCGCCGTCGGCGGCGACGGGACCGTGAACGAGATCGCGAACGGGATCGCGGGCCTCGACGTCGAGCTGGCCGTGATCCCGCGCGGGACCGGCTGGGACTTCGTGCGCACCTACGGCATCCCGCGCCGCTTCGACGACGCGGTTGCGGTAGCCCTCGGCGGCCGGCCCCGCGAGATCGACCTGGGGCGCGCCCGCTACCGCGGCTGGGACGGAGGCGAGCGCGAGTCCTGGTTCGCGAACATCGCGAGCGCCGGCATGAGCGGCGCGGTCGCCAAGCGGACGAATGAGAGCTCGAAGGCGCTCGGCGGCAAGATCTCGTACCTCTGGGCGACGCTGACCGTGTTCGCGCGCTGGCGCAACGACGAGGTGCGCGTCACCGTGGACGGCGAGCGCCGAAACGGCCGGATGCACGATGTCGTCGTCGCCAACGGGCGCTACTTCGGCGGCGGGATGATGATCTGCCCCGAGGCCGAGCCCGATGACGGCCTGCTCGACGTCCTCCTGATCGGCGACCTGAGCAAGCGCGACCTGCTCCTGACCCTGCCCAAGACCTACCGCGGCCGGCATCTCCCCCACCCGAAGGCCGAGCTGCTCCGCGGGAAGACGGTCGAGGTGGACGCGGCCGAGCCGCTGCCGGTCGAGCTCGACGGCGAGCAGCCGGGCACGACGCCCGTCAGCTTCGACATCGTCCCGCGAAGCTTGCGCCTGCGGGTCCCGGGCTAAGTCTTCTTCGCGCGCGAGGTCGTCGTCCGCTTGGCGGTCGAGCGCTTCGCGCCGGCCGGCTTCGAGATCCGGTCGACCTTCTTCTCGAGCGCCGCCACGCGCTTCTCGAGCTCGTCGAGACCGCGCAGCCGCCGCTGCAGCTCGTCGGCGAACTCCTTGAGCCCGGCCGCGGCGTCGACCACGCGCTGCGCCGCCGGAAAATCGGTGATCCGGCCGACGACGTCCTCGCCGCGATCGGCGAGCTTGGCGATGAGATCTGGCTTTCGCTGTTGGGCCATTGTGGAAACCGCCTTTCGTCAGGGTGAGACTAGCGCTTGCCCACTCTGCTCACGACGTAGTCGAGCGCGTAGCAGCCGAGCCGGTTCACGGGCGGGCAGGTCGAGTCGGTCCGCGAGGGGCGCGCGGCGTGGGAGCCGATCGACGCCGCCGCGGAGCGGAAGCGCTTGACCACGAAGCCGGGCACGTCGTCGCCGTCGAAGGTTCCGAACTCGCTCGAGCGCGGGCAGGGTGTCATCGCGTGCTGGGCGCTGTCGGCGGTGCCGAGCGAGCCGAAGTCGCACTCCCGCGTGAAGACGAACAGCCGCCAGGGCCTGCCGCGCGCGACGTAGAGCTCGACCGCCGGCCCGTGCCGGAAGACCTGGCCGTCCCTCGCCCGGAGGAGCCCGCTGCCCCAGACCGTCCAGTGGCCGCCGACGTCGAGGTAGACGTTCCACTCGCCCGGCCCGGCCGAGACCTGCTCGCCGTGGGTCGTCTCCTTCGAGCCGCACGTGGCCTGCCCGTTCGGGCAGCCCGGGTCCATCGCGCGCCGGACGAGCAGGCGCGTGAAGCGGACGCGCAGGTGCTCGGGACGCGGCGTCCCGGTCCAGCGGGCGAGCACCCGTTTGGCCACGAGCAGCTTGCCGGTCGTGGCCGGCGCGGTGAGCGTGACGTCGACCCCGGCGCCGCGAGCTGTGGCGTGCACCTTCGGCGCGCCAGGCGTGCTGCCGGCGTCGAGCACACGCACGGCGAGCCTCGCGCCCGGGCGGGGCCGCGGCGGGACGCTCAGGCGGAAGCGGTAGGTGCCGGCGACGTCCTGCCGCTCGCTCTCGGTCTTGAGGCAGCTCTCGAAGACCAGAACGGCCCCCTTCGCCAGGTGCGCGCAGTCGGCCTCGACCCCCGCGTAGGTCTTGTCGTTGGAGAGGACGAGGTCGCCCTCGCTCTCGCCCGACGGGCTGAGCGGCGAGGGGCCGCCCGGGTTCCGCTCCAGCCAGAGAGCCCGGTAGGAGTGGATCTCGGTGCGCTCGCCGGCCGGCGTCCAGTGGCCGCAGTCCCAGATCCAGGAGCCGACGATCGCCACGCGGTCTCCCTTCTCCGGCCAGGCAAACCGCGGCAGCGCGGCCTGCTCGCGCTCGACGTGGATCCGGCCGGTCGACGGCGACCTGCCGGAGTAGTTGCCGGTGTGCAGCGCCGGGTCGCCGCCGAGCAGGCCGCGGTCGTCCGGGTCGGGGAGCACGTCGAAGTTGAAGTCGTAGGAGCGGTGGATCGGCGGCAGGTCCTCCTCGGTCGGGTGCACCGCGAGGTCGGGCAGGTAACGGGACGAGATCACGCCCTCGAGCCGCTGCGGCGGCGGCGCGGGCCCGGTGGCCGGCGCGCCGCGGTCGTTCACGTAGACCCAGGTCGGGATCTCGCGCTTCGTCTGCGCGAGGTAGTCGCGGCCGCACCCGTCGAGCATCGCCTCGCCCGGGTCCGGCGCGGGGGTGCGCGTTGTCCCTGCCAGGGCGCCGAGCGTGGCGGCGAGGCCGGCCGCGAGCGCCGCCGCGGCAAGCACGGCGCGCGTTCTCGTCATCGCCGGATCAGGACGGGCGTCCCCGCCGAAGTCACCGCGAACAGGCGCCGCAGCACCGGGTTGCGCACGCGGACGCAGCCGTTGGAGGCGGCGTGGCCGATCGACCAGGGCTCGTTCGTCCCGTGGATCGCGACCGGCCCGCCCTGCGTCCAGCCGGTGAGCACGTTCGAGAAGGCGGAGATCCCGAGCGCCGCGGGGCCGTACGGGCCCGACGCGTCGGCCGGAATCAGGCGCTGGTTGACGTAGTAGCTCCCGGTCGGCGTCGGGGTCGCGCTCGAGCCGACGGCGACGGGCGTCACGAGGACGCGCCGGCCGTTGCGGTAGAGGGTCAGCCGCCGCGCCGAGACGTCGACCACGATGCGCGTAGGCACGGTGCCGACCCGGACGCGGGCGGCGCGCACGAAACCGGTGACGCCGTTCGGCCTGAGCGGCAGCTGGACCCGGTACCAGGACGCGTGGCAGTCGTGCCGGCGGACCGCGGCCAGGACGCGGAAGAAGGTCGGATAGCGGTTGACGTTCAGCCGCCCGAAGCGCGCGAACGGCCGGCCGCCGGGCCGCCGGTAGGCGGCGGCGCGGGTGCGGACGACCGCGGCGACCGCGGCCCGGCGCGAGCCGACGGCGTGGATCGAGCCGCTTCGGCAATGCGCGGCAGCGGGCGACTGCGGATCCGCGATCGGCCGTGCATTCGCCCCACAGCCTGCGAGCAGGACGGCGAGCGGCAACACGCACAGCGTCCGGAGACGCGGCTGCATCCGCCCCAGGGTAGTCGGAATCCCGCGTCGACACTGATTCGTCACAACTTCGTCACCCTTTTGAGCGTCGAAGCTTCCGAATCCCCCGCTACGCTGAATTCAGGATATGACACAGCTTTTTACCCCCCTTCGCAGGCGAGTGCACAACCACAACGCCGTCCGAACCTACGTGCTGCTGCAGCGGTTCGGCGTCCCGTTCGAGGTCGAGCGGACAATGTGCTCCGACTGCCGGCGGGTGCTCGATGAGCGCCCGCTGAAGCGCGCGGCGGCCTAGCGTCACCCGGGCCGCTCGCAGCCGCGACAATGGCTGCGTGGGGGGCGACCGCATCGAGCTGGACGAGGGAACGACCTCCGAGCTCGCGCTCGCGCTGCGGGACGCGATGTCCCAGAACCTCGAGCGTGAGGAAGGCAGGCGCGCCCGAGAAAGACTCGGCGGCCGCGTCCTGATCCGGGCCGAGGACACCGACCGCGCCGTCACGATCGACTTCGACCGCGACCGGATCCGCATCGGCGACGGCGAGCAGCCCGCGGCGCGGATCCGGATCCTCGGCGACGAGGACGCGATCCTGGCGCTGACCCGCGTGCCGTTCCGCGGGGCGGTGCCGAAGGCCTGGTCGGCCGGCGGCAGGCAGGCGCTCAAGCGCCAGCTCGGCGGCGAGCTGACGATCCGCGGCCTCGTCCTGCGCTCACCGAGCGTTCTGCGGCTGCTGCGCCTCCTGGCCGCCTGAGGCGCCGACTGGGCGGCGCCGACCATGGAGGCCGTGCGGGCTTCGCTCGCGCGGCCGTCCAACGCACCTTCTTGGATCCCCGACTCTCGCCTATCTCGTGGGCTGGGCCAGTAGGTCCACGACGGCCGCCAGCACCGCGCCGGCGCTGCCGTCGATCCGCAGGGCCGCCCGGTCGTCGAGCGCGGTCGGCCCGCGGTTGACGATCGCGAGCTCGCCGCCGGCGCCGATCGTCTCCAGCGGCAGCCCGGCGACCGGGTGCACCTCCAGCGTCGAGCCGACGACGAGCAGAAGCCGCGCCCGACGTGCGAGCTCGTAGGCACGGTCGATCGCACCGGCGGGTAGCAGCTCCCCGAAGAAGACGACGTCCGGCTTGAGGATCTCTCCGCAGGCCTGGCAGGCCGGAGCATCGGCGTCGCGCAGGAGCTCGAGCACCTGCTCGAGCGGATAGCGCTCGCCGCAGCCCGGACAGGTCGAGCTGCCGATCGAGCCGTGGACTTCGACCACCTCGCGACTCCCCGCCCGCTCGTGCAAGAGGTCGATGTTCTGGGTCACGACCGCCTCGAGGAAGCCGAGCCGCTCCAGCTCGGCGAGCGCGAGGTGGGCGGCGTTCGGCTCGGCCTCGGCCAGCATCGCCACCCGCGGCTTGTAAAAGCTCCAGACCTTGCGCGGATCGGCCCGGAAGGCCTCGATCGAGGCGTACTCGAGCGGGTCGAAGCGCGCCCAGATTCCTGTGGGCGAGCGGAAGTCGGGGATCCCGCTCTCGGTGCTGGCGCCCGCGCCGGTCAGCGCGACGCACGGCTGCCGCCGCCGGATCAGCTCCGCCAACCGAGGCCCGCGCATCGGCCGATCGTAGAGAGTTCCGCCGTGGACTTTCGCTTCGCGACCGAGGTGCGGGTGCGCTTCGCCGAGACCGACGCGCAGGGCGTCGCGCATCACGCCGTCTATCTGGTCTGGTTCGAGGTGGCGCGGATCGACTACCTCGCGCGCTTCCGCGGCGGCTACCCCGAGCTGCAGGCCGAGGGGATCGAGGCGCTGACGACCGAGGTGCAGGTCAGCTACCTGGTGCCCGCGCGCTTCGACGACCGCTTGACCGTGCGATGCGCGTGCGGCGAGCTGCGCGGCGCGCGCTTCCGCTTCGACTACCTCGTCGAGCGGGACGGCGAGCGGCTGGCCGAGGGCTGGACCCGCCACGCCTGCGTCGATGCGGTGACGCACCGGCCGACGCGCGTCCCCGTCTGGCTGGTCGAGGAGATCGCTAGCGCGGAGAGCTAGGACCCGTCGGGCCGCTGGGGCCGCTGGGCCCGCTGGGCCCGCTAGGGCCGCTGGGGCCCTTCTTGGGCTTGGCCTTCGTCCCGACCTGCACCACTCGCGGCTCCGCCCGGTAGGACGAGTACCACGTGTTGTCGTAGAGCAGCTTCCCGCCGGGCAGGTAGACGAGCCGGCGCACGCTGGTCGAGCGCGAGGGCTCGCCGGTCTCCTCGACGACGGTTTCGCCCTTGTAGAGCGTCGGGTCCGGGATCGTCTTTGTCGGCGGCGGGCCGGTGTCGACGAGCGGGCGCGTCTCGCTGACGACGCGGCGGTGGGTCGGCGCGCCGTAGAGCCCGACGTCGAGCGAGTAGGAGCCGACGAACGTCCGCAGCAGGATCCAGTGCGGCGTGTCGTTGACGAAGCGAAGGTCGACGTCTGGGTAGTCGACGGTCGCGTCGCGGCCCTGCGGGTAGTGGCTGATGTAGAGCGCGTGATTTGTCCGCGCCGTGATCCTCAGGCCGGCCTCGTAGGCGGCGTTGAACACCGTGGTCGAGACCTGGCAGACCCCGCCGCCGAGACCGGTCGTGACCTCGCCGTTGAGAATCACCGGCGCCTCGAGGAAGCCCTTTGCTGCCGTGCGAGCGCCGGTCGCGTGATTGAACGAAAAGGTCGCGCCGGGCGCGATCAGCTTGCCGTCGATCAGGCGAGCGACGAGCTGGACATTGTGGATCCGGTTCGGATCGCCGCCGTAGATCGTCTCGTAGCTGCCGATGCGTGTCGTGATCCCCAGCGCGCGGGCCTGGGCGGTCGAGCGCCTGGCCGCCTGGGTCGTCACGACCACGTGGGCGCTTCGCTGGGTCGGCGAGAGCGCGGCGGCGAGCATGTCTCGACGGGTCGCGGCGACGGCGATCACGCGTCCCGGGCGGGCTGGGACAACCGCCACGCGACCGTTCGGCGCGACGCTGAAGCCGGCGTTCCGCGGCGGCCGGCCGATGCCGTGCGCGAGCCGCTTGAAGTACCTGGCGGCGGCCGGGCCGCCGATCGCGAGCGCGGTCGAGCCGCCGTGCGGAAGCGAAAGCAGCGTCGAGAGCTGGCCCGCCGTCAGCAGCCAGGACGAGCGCCCGAGGCTCATGCGGATCGGGCCCGAGAGCGCGGTGCGAACCTGGGCGACGGCAGGCGTGAGGTCGACGGCGGTGGCCGTGGGTCGGTCGAGGGCGACCGGCAGCGAAACCGGCCGGGTGCGATCGAAGCCGGCGAGCGCCTGAACGATCGCGGCGCCGGCGGTCGCGCTCTCCAGCGCGCGGCCGGTCCGCGCCGGGACGATCGCCGGACGGCGTGCCTTGAGGACGATCGCGGCGTCGCGATGCGGCGTTCCGACGGCGCGGCTCATCCGCCCGAGCTCGACGCGCAGTGCCTGTTTCCAGACGCGGGTCGGCGGGGTGACGTCGGCGCCGAAGACGCGAACGCCGATCCGGCGCAGGCCGCGGAAGGGCGCGAAGCCCTGGCCATCGCGCTGGGCCAGCCTGACGGCCGCCGGCCAGTCGGCCTCGACGCCGAGGTTGGTCGCCCGCAGCTTCCAGGTGTGACCTTCGGCGGTGAAGACGACGGGGACGCTCGCCACGGCGCGGGCCCGGGCCTCGAGCTTCGCCGTGGCCTCGCCCGGCGTGAGACCTCCGACGTTGACCCCCGCGATCCTGGTGCCGGCCGCGATCCGGTCCGGCGAGCCGGCGAAGGCGAGGCCCAGCACGACGCCGCCGATCACGCAGACCCCCACGAGCGCCGCCAGGCGTTGGACAAGCAGCCGGCGCGCCCTCGCACGCCGACTCCTCCGCACCCGGATCGCGCTCGTCCCTCCTTCCACCCGCAAGGCCGGAAGTCTAGCGGCGAAATCCGCGGTCGCCAGGCCGGCTCTGGGCGCTCCGGAACGCGCTCACGGCTGTCGATGAACCGTCACACATTCGGCGCTGACTCGTCACAGTCTCGTGACATTTTCGCCGCTAGGATCGCCACTGGGTGGTGGCCTAGGCGCCGCTTGCGGCGACTAGCTTCAGGATGTGCGGCTCCGCCGCGCATCCGTCTGAATCGACCGGTCGACACGATGGCCGGAGAGCGAGCCACGCTCCTAGGGGTGCCCCAGCGGCGTGGCGGAAAGTGCGGCGTTCGGGCCGAAGGACCGGGCCTCAGAACGTGAACAGCTCGATGCCGCCGCTGACCTCGAGCGCCACGCCGGTGACATAGGCCGCCAGGTCCGAGCAGAGGAAGGCGACCGCGTTGGCGATCTCCTGCGGCTCCCCGGCCCGTCGCATTGCCGTCCGCCGCACCATCCGCTCGTTCATCTCAGGGTTGCCGAACCCGAACGCCTCGGTGCCGATGATCCCGGCGACGATCGCGTTCGCCGTGATGCCGTGTCGCGCGCCCTCGAGCGCCAGCGTCTTCATCAGCCCGATCACCCCCGCCTTCGTCGTCGAGTAGCTCGCCTGGCCGAAACCGCCCAGCGTCCCGGTGACCGAGGCCATCGCCACTATCCGGCCCCAGCCGCGCTCGACCATCCCGGGCCAGACCGCCTGCGCGCAGTTGAACACGCCGGTCAGGTTGACGCGCAGGTCCCGCTCCCAGAGCTCCGGCGACTGCTCCTCGAAGCGCGCGACGTGGTCGAGCGTGCCCGCGTTCGCGACCAGGATGTCCACCGGCCCCAGCCCGGCCTGCGCCCGTGCGACCGCCGCCTCGACCTGCTCCCGTTCAGCCACGTCGCACTTGACCGCCAGCGCGCGGCGCCCGAGCGCGCGGATCTCGTCCACCGTCTGCTCGGTGTAGACGAGCCCCTGCGCCCGCGCCGCCCGGGCCAGCGGGCCGTACCGTTCCGCCTCCACGCCGGAGTCCGATTCGAGCTGGATGTCGGCGATCACGACGTCGGCGCCGGCCCGCGCCAGCGTCAGCGCGTCGGCCCGCCCGAGCCCGCGCGACCCTCCGGTGACGAGCGCGACCCGTCCCGAGAGGTCGATCTCAATCACACCGCACCGAGGCACCGCTTGCGGTGCCGAGCTCAGGACGGACGGCTTTGCCGGCCGTCCGTCTGCGACGACCGGTCGACCCGCTGGAGTCAGTCACGAGGTAGGAAGATCTCTCTCGCGATCACCAGGCGCTGGATCTGCGAGGTCCCTTCGTAGATCTGGAAGAGCTTCGCGTCGCGCATCAGCTTCTCGACCGGGTACTCCTTGATGTACCCGTAGCCGCCGAAGATCTGCACGGCGTCGGTCGTCACCTTCATCGCCGTATCCGCGGCGAAGCGCTTCGCGTAGGAGGACTGCAGCGTCGCCCGTTGGCCCTGGTCGAGCAGCCAGGCCGCCTGCCAGACCAGTAGCCGCGCGGCCTCGATCTCGGCCGCCATGTCGGCGACGAGGAAGTTGACGCCCTGGTTGATCGCGATCGGCTGGCCGAACTGCACCCGCTCGCGCGCGTACTCGACGGCGTGCTCGAAGGCCGCGCGCGCGACGCCGACCGCGCCGGCAGCGGTTCCGGGCCGCGTGTTGTCGAGCGTCTGCATCGCGATCTTGAAGCCCTGCCCCTCCTCGCCGAGCCGGTTCGCGGCGGGCACCCTGACGTCCTGGAAGGCGAGAGCCGACGTGTCGGTCGCGCGCTGTCCCATCTTGTCGAGGTGCTTCTCGACGGTGACGCCCTCGGTGTCGCTCGGGACGATGAACGCGGAGAGACCGCGGTGCCCGGCCGACTTGTCGGTCGAGGCGAACACGATCACCCACGACGCGCGCCCCGCGTTGGTGATGAACATCTTCGAGCCGTTGATGACGTACTCGTCGCCATGCCGGACCGCGGTCGTCTGAATGCCGGAGACGTCGGAGCCGGCGTTCGGCTCGGTCAGCGCGAACGAGCAGAGGATCGGCTCCTCCAGCAGGGGCGGGAGCCACTCGCGCTGTTGCTCCTCGGTGCCAGCGATCAGCATCGGCAGCGCGCCGAGGATGTTGGCGACGATGGCGGTGGCGATCCCGGAGCAGCCCCAGCAGAGCTCCTCGCCGATCAGCGCGCCCTCCAGCCCGCCCAGGCCCGCGCCGCCGAGCTCCTCGGGGACATGCGGGTTCATCAGGCCGACCTCGTGCGCCTTGGCGATCACGTCGGCCGGATGCGTCTGGTGCTCGTCGTACTCGGCCGCGACCGGGCGGATCTCCTTCTCCGCGAACTCGTGCGCGAGCTCGCGCAGCGCGCGCTGCTCCTCCGTCAGCGCGAAGGAGACGCCGGTGCCGGTTGCCTCTGCCGTAGCCATGTCCTGATCGTTGACTGACTAGTCAGTCAAAGGGTAGCGCCGGGATCGGCCCAGCGAAACCCCAGCGGCTCGGGCGCCGGCTCGATCGGGCTCCCCGGCAGGCCGGGCCGCGGCTCCGGGTCGTTGTAGGCGCGCGGCGCGACGTCGTTCGGCGCGTCGGCGTGGAACAGCGACGCGAGGTACTGGATCTGCCCGCGGCCCGGGCCGAGCTCGAACATGCCGCCGCCGTAGAGGCCGATCCCGTTCGACTCGCAGTGGGCGTAGAAGGCGAGCAGCTCGCTCAGGCGCCCGAAGCGCGACGGCTTCGAGTTGAGGACGCGCGGCGGGAAGGCGAGGCCCTCGACGTCGGCGACCGAGTGGATGGGCGCGTCCCAGGTGACCCGCTCGCGGTGCGCCGCGAGCACGAGGTCGGTGTCGGCGGTGAGCGCAGGATCCTCGAGAAAGGCCTCAGGGAAGCCCTCCGCCACGCGCCGGTAGAGGTCGACGTCGGGCGGCGCGTCGCCCTCGTGGCGGTAGTAGGCCTTGTAGTCGGCCGTGACGACCGCGCCGGTCCCGGCGAGCTCGCCGATCAGGTCGTCGGTCCAGTCGCTCGCCGGGTCGAGCTTGAAACGGTGGTTCGGGTCGAGCTCGAGCCAGCGGCGGACGACCGCGCTCGTCGGCGGGTCGCCGAGCCCGGGTGAGATGACGAATCTGACCGGCTGCGGCTCTCGCTCGACCGCCTCGGCGAGCGTCATCCCGCCCTGCCGCAGCGCCAGGTCGAGCGCGGCGCTCTCGTAGGCCCAGCGCCGCCATGCGTCCTCCATTTCCAGCGCGTCCGAGAACGACTCCAGCGTCCACGGGCCCGCGAGCGGCAGAGCCGCGCCGGCGGCCTGCTCGCGGTCGTGGTGCTCGGCGTACCAGGTGACGTCCTCGCCGAGGCCCTCCTCCCCGCCACCCTGGAGGTGGACGACCGTCGTCACCCGCGTGAAGCCGCGCGTGACCGGCTTCTCGAACCGCTCGAGCTCGTAGCCGTCGATCTCGACCGCGAGCTCGGCGAACCGCTTCCATAGACTCTCCGCCATGGATTTCGACCTTACCGAGGAACAGCGGCTGATTCAGGAGACCGTGCGCTCGTTCGTGGACGAGCGGGTGCTCCCGAACGCGATCGAGAACGACATCGAGCACCGCCTCGACATGGGCGTGATCGAGGGGATGGCCGAGCTAGGCCTGCTCGGGATCGTGATCCCGGAGGAGTACGGCGGCGCCGGGCTCGACTTCGTCGCTGAGGCGCTCTCCTGCGAGGAGATCGAGCGGGGCGAGGCCGCCTTCCGGACGCTGATCTCCGTGCACGTCGGGCTCAACTCCCTCTCGCTGCTCCGCTACGCCTCCGAGGAGCAGAAGCAGCGATACCTGGTGCCGCAGGCGCGCGGCGAGAAGCTCGCCTGCTTCGGGCTGACCGAGCCTGCGGCAGGGTCCGACGTCGCCTCGATGCTCTCGACCGCCCGCCGTGAGGGTGGCACCTACGTCCTCAACGGCCAGAAGAACTGGATCTCCTACGCGACGGTGGCCGACCACCAGCTCGTCTTCGCCAAGACCGACCCGGAGGCGCGGCACAAGGGGATCTCGGCGTTCATCGTCGAGCGCGAGTGGCCCGGGGTGACGACGCGCGAGACCGAGCACAAGCTCGGGGTCTGGGCGGGCTCGACCGGCGAGCTCTTCTTCGAGAACGTCGAGGTCCCGGCCGAGAACCTCGTCGGCGAGGAGGGCCAGGGCTTCGAGATCGCGATGTACGGGCTCGACCAGGGGCGTTTCACGGTCGCGGCCGGCGCCTGCGGGGTCGTGCGCGCGTGCCTGGAGCGGTCAGTCTCGTATGCGCGCGAGCGGGAGACGTTCGGGCAGCAGATCGGCCGGTACCAGTTCGTCCAGGACATGATCGCCGAGATGGTGCTCGGCTACGAGACGTCGAAGCTCCTGGTGATGCAGGCGGCCTGGCTGAAGAACGAGGGGCGGCGCAACACGCGCGAGACCTCACTGGCCAAGTGGCACGCGACGGAGTCGGCCTTCCGCGCGGCGCATCTCGCGATCCAGGTGCACGGCGCCTACGGCTACTCGGCGGAGTACGGGATCGAGCGCTACTTCCGCAACGCGCGGGCGCCGATCATCTACGAGGGGACGACGCAGATCCACAAGCTGATGCAGGCCGAGCACGCTTTGGGCTACCGCGCGCTGAACGGCCGCGACGGCGAGATCTCGCCCCTCGCCTCCTGGGCGCCGGCCCTCTCGGCGGTCCACGCCAGGGCCTGACCGTCACTTTTGGCCGTGTCCCAGGGACAGTCCCTAGGACATGTCCGAAAGGGTCAGGGTCGATACCGCGCCAGAAACCGTCCGCCCGACCACGGCCAGTCGAGTGCGGACTCGCACAGGCCGGCCCTCACCGGGTTCTCGAGCACGTACCTGCAAGTCTCGCGCCAGTGCTCTTCGTCCCGGATGACCCACGTCGAGAACCGGTTCTCGAACAGGTGCCCGGTGCGTCCGTAACGGCGATTGATGCGCTGAGCCCAGATCCCGTTGAGCCAGTGCATCCCGCCGGACAGGGATGCCAGACTTGCGGGAAGAACCAGGTGAAAATGCGTGGTCATCAGACAGAAGACGTCGTAGGCCCAGCCGAACTTCTTCTCGGTCAGCAGCACCAACTCGTGAAGTGCGCTGCGGTCGATGTCGTCGAAGACGATCGCCGATCTGTTGACCCCGCGAACCGTGACCTGGTAGGTGCTCCGATCGGGTAGCGACTTGCGCGGTCTGCGAGGCACGAGACCACGGTAGAGCCGCAATGTGGGGTGGTTCGGGTAGGTTCGCGAACCGGTCCTCTTTGTTCGCTCGTTCGATGCGAAGGCCATGTCCCAGGGACTGTCCCTGGGACATGGCTCAGACGACCGGGAGCTCGGCCTCGACCGCCGTCTTCGGCTCGACCTGCATCAGCCGCATGACCAGCGGGATCGCGGCCAGGATCGGCAGGCCGCAGATCGGCCAGAGGATCTGGTAGCCGTCGGTCGACTGGAAGTACGGCTGGGCAAGGTCGATTGCGAGCCCTGCCAGCGGCGCCCCGATCAGGATCCCGATCCCCTTCGTCGTCGTGCCGAGCCCGGCAGCGGCGCCGCGGTGCTCCTCCGGCACGATCTTGTAGAGCAGGCCCCAGGCGAGTGTCATCACCGTGCCGCCGGCGACCGCGAGCGGCACGATCAGCGCGAAGTACCAGTCGTGCCACTCCTCCGCGAGCCCCGCGACGAGAAACCCGCCCCCGTAGACGAACGAGGCGAAGAAGATCACACGCGCGAGCCCGAAGCGGTCCCCCAGCCGCCCCGCGAAGACCGCCGCGATCACGTAGCCGACCGCCACCGCGCCCAGCACGGCGGAGGACAACACCTTGGACTCGTGCAGCCCACGGATCATGTAGAGGACGACGAATGTGCGCGCGGCCGCGAAGGTTCCCTCCCAGGCCGAGTTCGCGATCAGGAAGCGGCGCACGTCGCCGTTCTCGCGGAAGATCCGCCAGCTCCGGTGCACGTAGGCCGCGACGCCCTCGAACACGCGCCCGTGGCCGCCGTCCTCCCTTACGAGCAGGATCGTCAATCCGCAGGCCGCCGTCGTCAGCACCGAGGCGAGCAGGAACGGCGCCGGCTTCCAGACCTTGAACAGGAGCCCGCCGCCGACGAGCGCCGTCCCGAGCGCGATCCCGCGCAGCAGATGCTGGACGCCCTGCGAGCGCCCGAACAGCGACTCGGGCAGCACGTCCGGGTAGAGCCCGCGGTACGGCGGCTCGTACAGGTAGTAGGCAAAGAAGAACGACAGGACGATCACGACCGTCGTCCAGAGGTTGGGCATGAACGGCATCAGCAGCAGACAGAAGCCCATCGGGCCGAGCGCGACGAGCATGAACGGCCGGCGGCGGCCGAGCGGCGTGTGGAAGGTGTCGCTCCAGGGCCCGATCACCGGCGAGATCAGGAGCGCGAAGATCCCCTCCGCGCCGAGGATCGCGCCGATCACGCCGCCCGAGGTGGTGAAGCGGCTGAGCAGCGGCGGCAGGTAGGCAGCGGTGGTCGTCAGCGAGAACGCGAGCCCGAAGGCGCCGAGCCCGAGCTTCCAGAGCAGGCTCGTCCTGACCGGCGGCGCGCCGAGCCGCGCCTGGGACGCCGGTCTCGTGGCCACTACGCCGTCGCGCCGGCGTGCTCTGGAGCGAGGCCGCCGGCGACGATCTCGACCACGGTGTGCTCGGCCCGCGCGAGGTCGTCGTCGGAGTCGGGGAGCCGGCCGAGAACCCAGCCGGTCAGCAGCTCGTCGATCGCGCCGTAGAAGACGTAGCTCGCGAGGCGCGGGTCGATGTCGACGCGGATCGTGCCGTCGGCCTGGCCCCGCTCGACGATCTCCTGGATCGCGGCGAACGAGGCGACGATCTCGTCCATCTCGCCGGCCAGGTGTCCGCTACGGGTCACCTCGAGCACGAGCACCCGGACGAGGTCCGGCTCGCGCCGCCAGGAGCGGAGCAGGATCTCGGCCACCTTGCGCAGCTGCTCGGGCGGCGGGTCGTCGCCCTCCTCGACGCTCTTGATCGTCGCGATCAGCGCGCGCCAGGTCTCGCGGAAGACGTTGCGGAGCACCTCTTCCTTCGAGTCGAAGTAGTGGTAGAGCAGCCCGTAGGCGACGCCCGGCCTCCTCGGCGATGTCGCTGATCCGCGCGGCGTGGTAGCCCTTGCGCGCGAAGACCCGAACTGCCGCCTGGAGCAGCAGCCGCCGCTTGTCCTCCTGCGCTTGCGCGTCAGAGCGAGCGGGCACGACGTTCGGAGTCTAACCCCGGGCCTGGCGGAGCCCGAGGGCCGCAGGAAGGGCATAGAGATCGGGCAGGCGCGGCTCGAGCTCCGGGTAGCGGTCGTCGCGGTCGAGCAGGAAGGCTCGCTCGATCCCCGCGGCGCGGGCGCCGTCGATGTCGTCCTCGGGCGAGTCGCCGACCATCGCCGCGTCGGCCGGCACGACCTCGAGTCGCCCGAGCACGGCCTCGAAGATCGACGGGTGCGGCTTCGTCCGCCCGAACGCGCCTGAGCCGATCGCGGCGTCCACGTCGAGCCGGTGGTGCGCCACGAACGCCTCCAGATCGCGGCCCGTGTTCGAGACGAGCCCGAGCTTCAGCCCCTGGGCGCGCAGCTCCGCCAGCACGGGGAGGGCGTCTTCGTAGAGCTCGAAGTGCGCGGCGTGCTCCCAGGCCTTCGTCATCTCGACCGCGCAGTCGTGGGCGGAGTCGGCGTCGCCGCCCATCCCGCGAATGATCCGCTCGGTGAAGGCGACCCAGATCTCCTCGTCGTGCTCGAGCTCGGGATGGCGGCGAATGCCCTCGACCGCCTGCTCGCGAGCCGCCGCGTAGCGCGACGGATCGAGCTCGAGCCCGAAGCGCTCGCCCAGGCGCCGGTAGCCCTCGGGCCCGAGCTCGGGCCCCGGCCGGGCGATCGTGAAGTCGACGTCGAAGAGAACCGCGCGAACCATCAAGAGGCTTCTAGCAGCCAGCGCGCGGTCTCGACGTGCGTCTCGTGGAGCTCGCCGTCCCAGGCCCAGGCGACCGTCTGCGCGATCGTCCACCCGCGCGCCCGCTCGCGGTCGAGGCCGAGCTCGGCGGTCAGCCGGTCGAAGCGATGGAGGACGTCCAGCTTCGAGTGGCCGAGCTCGCGCGAACGGACGACCGGCGCGATCCCGAACTCGCGCTCACCGACGAGCGGCTTGGGGTCGATCGCGAGCCAGGGCTCGCGCTGGGCCGAGAGGACGTTGTCGCCGTGCAGGTCCTGGTGGAGGAGCACCTGCTCGCCCTGCGTGCCCGGCAGCTCTCGGAGCGCCTCCAGCGCCGCCTCGACAAGCTCGGGCGCGGAGCTCCAGTCCTGGCGCGGCAGGCTCTCGGCCCACCAGGCGGCCTCGTCGGCCAGCGGCCGGAACGGCGGCCCCGCCGGCTTCCAGAGACGCGGGAGCAGCTCGACGAGGACGTCCAGCGCAGCATCCTGGCCCACAGCCGAGAGCGGCGTCCCCGGCACGCAGCGCTCGAGCAGCAGCGCATGCGCCTCAGGGTCGTGGCGGAGCAGCCGCACCGCGCCGTCGCCGTCCCAGAGCTCGAGCGCCGCCGCCTCGTGCTCGGACTCCCGGTGGGGCTCCTGCACCTTCAGCACCGCGTCCGGCCCCGCTGGCGCGACCAGCTCGGAGGCGACCCCACCGGCGAACGGCTCGCCAAGGACGAGCCCCCAGCGCGAAGCGATCAGGCGGGCGTCGGCCAGCGGTACGCGTCCGCCTGCCTGTTCCGCAACGACGGCAGCTTCTCGCGGATCTCGACGCAGGCGCGCGCGGTCGAGCTCGGCCGAGATCACCGTCTCCTCGTCCGGCGCCTGGGCGAGCACGATCCCCCACGGGTCGACGATCAGCGACCGCCCGTAGGCCGGCCTCCCCGGCAGCGTCTCGCCGACCTGCGCCGGCGCGGCGACGAAGTACTGGTTCTCGATCGCCCGCGCGCGCAGGAGCACGTGCCAGTGGTCCTTGCCCGTCGGAGTCGTGAAGTGCGCCGGGACGGTCACGAGCTCGGCGCCGTCGAGGGCGAGAATCCGGTAGAGCTCAGGAAAGCGGACGTCGTAGCAGACGGTCAGGCCCACCGGCCAGCCCTCGCCGCGGACGACCACCGGCTCCTCGCCCGGCTCCTCGGCGTCCGACTCCCGGTAGACGGTCCCGCCGACCTCGACGTCGAAGAGATGGATCTTGCGGTAGACGCCGAGCACCTCGCCGTCGGGGCCGAACGCAGCCGACGTGTTCGAGAGCTTCTCGCGCCCCTCGCGCCGCTCGGAGATCGAGCCGCCGACGAGCGTGATCCCATGGCCCTTCGCCCAGCCGGCCATCGCCGAGACCGACTCGCCGCCCTCGAAGGGCTCCGCGGCCGCGTGCAGCTGCTCGGTCGTCCCGATCGCGTTCCACTTCTCCGGCAGCGCGACCAGGTCGGCGCCGGTCGCAGCGGCCCGCGCGACGAGCTGCTCGGCCTTCTCGAGGTTCGCCGCCTTCTCGGGTCCGCTCGTCATCTGGACGCAGGCGACGCGCAGCAGGTCGGACACGGGAGCAGGATAGCTTTCGGGCATGGAGGCGACTGCCGCAGTTCCCTCACGCGCACGCGTGCTCCAGGCCTTCCAGAGCCGCGATTTCCGCCTGCTCTGGACCGGCCAGGCGATCTCGCTGCTCGGCGACACGGCCTTCGTGGTCGCGCTCGGCTGGCGCACCTACTCCCTGACCCACTCGGCGCGCTCGCTCGGCTTCGTGCTCGCGCTGCAGGGCGCCGGGCTGCTCTCGACGGTGCTCGTCGGCGGCGCGCTCGCCGACCGCTACGAGCGACGCACGCTGATGCTGGTCTCCGACGCGGCGCGGTTCGTGATCGTCGGCGTCCTCGTCGCGGTCGACGCGAGCGGCCACCTTGCGATCGGGAACCTCTGCGTGATCGCGTTCGTCGAGGGCCTCGCGACCGGGTTCTTCACGCCCGCGCTCGGAGGCCTGATCCCGCTCGTGGTCGAAGAGCCCGGGCTCGGCTCGGCCAACGCGCTGATCGGGATGGCGCGCCAGGGGAGCCTGCTCGTCGGGCCGACGCTGGCCGGCGTGCTCTACGGCTTCTCGGGCTCGACGGTCGTGTTCGCGTTCAACGCGCTGTCGTTCCTCGTCTCGTTCGCGTTCGTCCGGGCGACGCGGCCGCGCGCGGCGGAGCGGTCCGCGGCCGAGGGGACCCTGCGCGAGATCCGCGCCGGCGTCCGCTACGTCGGCAGCGTTCCCTGGCTGTGGGTGACGATCTCGCTGTTCGCGTTCGTGCTGATGGCCCAGTGGGCGCCGATCCAGGTGCTGACGCCGAAGCTCGTCCGCACGCACTTCCACCTCGGCGTGGGCGCCTACGGCGTGATCTTCTCCATGCTCGGCGCCGGGATGATCGTCGGAGCCGTCTCGTTCGCCCAGCTCAATCCACGCCGGCGGCGCGGCCTGATCTCGTACCTGATCTGGATCGTGAACAGCCTGCTCGTGATCGTCTTCGCGCTCTCGCCGTGGTACCCGCTGGCGCTCGCCGCCTCGTTCTGCCGCGGGATCTGCATCGGCTTCGCGATCGCCGTCTGGGAGACGATGCTGATGGAGCTCGTCCCGCAGCGGATGCTCTCGCGGGTGATCAGCCTGGACTGGTTCGGGTCGTTCGGCCTGGCGCCGATCGGGCTGCTGGTCGTGGGCGCGATCTCGGGCATCGCGGCGCCCGGAACGATCATCGCGCTCGGCGCCTGCTTTTCGATCCTGATCGTCGCCGGCGGGCTACTCTCCCGCCAGATTCGCACCATCGACTGAATGCCCGTCTACTGGAAACCAAAGTACGGCACGCGCTCGAGCCGCCACAAGGCCTGGGTCCGCCAGGAAGCGAAGCGCGAGGCGGCGCTGAAAAAGGCGCCCAAGAGTTCGCTTCGAGATCGCCTGCGGAGCCTCTTCAGGCGCTAACCTGTCCCCGCTCGGGGTGTGGCGCAGCCTGGTAGCGCGCTCCGTTCGGGTCGGAGAGGTCCCCAGTTCAAATCTGGGCACCCCGATAGCGCTTCGCGGGGCCTTGCGGCCCCGCTCGCTTCGTGGGGGAACCCCTGGTTCCCCCACGTTCCCCTCCTTCACGACGGCAGCCTGCTTCACGTGTTGCAGGAGCCGCCATCTGCTGTCGAGCTGCCGCCGCCTCGCCCTAGCTCCGGCAGCGAGCTGAGCCGGTCAAAGCCCGGCTCAGCGGCGGCTAGACAGGAAGGCTTGGATCGCGTCCGCGCAGGCGTCGGGCCGCTCGGCGATCAGCAGGTGGCCGCAGTCGGCGATCGTGCGCAGCGGCGCGCGCAGCCGGCGCGCGTACTCGAACGCGTCGCCGATCGGAAGCTGGTGGTCGCGGGCGCCCCAGAGCAGGAGGGTCGGGCAGCGGATGCGCTCCAGGTCGACGCGCGGGTCGTCGCGCATCAGCGCTCGCGCCGCGCTGACCGTGTCCGTGTGCCGCGCCGGGCCGGCCAGGTAGGCCTCGGCGAGCTCGGCCGAAAGCGCGGGCGGATCGGCGGCGCCCCAGCGTCCGAAGACGATCGTCTTCAGCAGCGCCGACCGCCCGATCCGGCGGCGGTGCGGCGCGATTCGCTTGCCGGGCTTGAGCAGCCCCGTGATCGTCAGGCTGTAACGGGCACGCCGCGACCCGGACGAGATCCCGGCCGAGCCGGCGAGCACGAGCGCCCGCACGCGCTCCGGATGGCGGATCGCCAGTCGCAGCGAGATCGCGCCGCCGAGCGAATGTCCCACGACCGCCGCCGGCTCGTCGACCAGGAGCGCGAGCCGGTCCGCGTAGGCGTTCAGACTGGGCGCGGCCGGCAGCGGCTCGGAGCCGCCGTGACCCGGAAGCTCGGGGACGATCAACCGTCGCCCCGGCAGCAGGAGCGGCGCCAGCGCGAGCCAGTTCGCGGCCGCGCCGCCCAGACCGTGCACGAGGATGACCGGGTCGCCCGACCCGGCGACGAGATAGCGGAGCCGGCAGCCACGCGCCTCGGCGAAGCGCTCCTCGAATCCGTCCAGCTCGCCGGAGGCGTTGCTTGCAATGCCGACCATGGGAGGACGCGGCGGCTTTGCCGACGCGTCCGTTTGCTTTGCGTCCGTCACCGTGGAGGACTATTCTTCAGAGCAATGGATCGCTCGGGGAGGCAGGACCCCTGATTCCTGCCGGACACCAAAATGGAGCAGTCGGCTAGCCCGTCGGCGCTGAGGCGCAGGCGGGCTTTTTGATACCAAGGCGTTGCTTGCAATGCCGACCATGAGAGGACGCGGCGGCTTAGCCGGCGCGTCCGTTCATCAGGAAGGAGCACGACGATGGCAAACCACCTGACGCCAGAGGAGCTGTCCAAGGAGCTCGGCATCGACCGGACCGAGGTGATCCGCGTCTGCGTCGAGGAGGGCATCCCGATCTACCAGGGCAAGATCGACAAGACGCTCTTCCAGGCGCAGCTGGAAGCACTCGGGGCCTTCCCGGCCCAGCACTAGCTTCTACTTGCGGCCTGCGGCAGCGCGCTTCTTGGGCGCGGCCTTCTTGCGCGTGGAGGCTCCTGCGTCGTCGCCCGAGCGGGTCTTCGACGCGGCGACGCTCTTCTTCAGCGCCTCCATCAGGTCGACCACCGGAGCCTCGGCAACGGGCTCCGGGACGGCGATCTCCTCGCCCTTCAGCTTGGCCTCGAGCAGCTCGCGCAGGTTCTGCCGGTACTCGCTGTGCAGGTCGCTCGGGTCCCACTCGCCGACCAGGCTGTCGATCAGCTGCCGCGCCAGGTCGAGCTCCGGCTCCTTCACTTCGAGCTGGCCGACCGCCTCGTCGATCTCGGCCTGCGAGCGCACGTCCTCGGCGAGGAAGAGCGTCTCGAGCACGAGCGCGTCGCCCTTCGGGCGGATCAGGCAGAAGTTCTCGTTGCCGCGGATGACCATGCGGCCGATCGCGGCCATCCCGGTCTCGTTCATCGCCTTCAGAAGCAGCACGTACGGCCGCCGCTGGGCCTCGGCGCTCGACGGCGCCAGGTAGTACGTCCGGTCGAAGAAGAGCGGGTCGACCTCCGCGAGCGGGACGAAGCGCGAGATCGCGATCGCGCGCGAGGTGTCGTGCTCGGCGATCGCCTCGAGGTCGGCGTCCTCGACGATCACGAACTGGCCCTTGGAGACCTCCCAGCCCTTGACGATCTCGTCGGCGGAGACCTCGCGGTCGTGCACCGGGCACCAGCGCTTCTGCTTGATCGGCGTCATGCACTCGCGGTGCAGCGTCCGGAAGGAGACGTCCGAGGCTCGGGCCTTCGGCGCCGTCGCAGGCGCCAGGCCGACCGGGATCGTGACCAGGCCGAAACTGAGGGATCCATTCCAGATAGTTCGCATCGGGGCTGTGGATAATTCTAGTGGGACCGGCGTGATTCGCCACGCGCCCAAGCTTCCCTTCTCGGCTTAAGCTGGTCATGTGAAACGGACGATCGGAGAGCTCTGGCGCGGCGCCGTCGCAACCGGGGGCTCGCAAGTCGCATACCTGACCGAGCAGCCCGAGGGGTGGGTCGAGGTCACCTGGACGGAGGCCGGCCAGGCGGTCGACGAGCTCGCCAACGGCCTGCTCGCGCTCGGCGTGCGGAAGGGAGAGGCGTTCGGGATCCTGGCGCAGACGACGCTCGAGTGGGCGCTGTTCGACTACGCGCTGGCGCGGATCGGCTCGGTCGGCACCGCGATCTACGCGAACAGCTCGCCGAAGGACGCCGCCTACATCCTCGAGCACTCGGAGGCGGTCGGCGTACTGGTCGAGGACGATGAGCAGCGCGCGAAGGTCGCCGGCCTGGGGCTCCGGCACGTGATCTCGTTCGCGGAGCTCGACGGCCTGCGCGAGCGGGGCCGCGCCTACGCGGCAGAGCACTCGGAAGCGCTGGCCGAGGCGGAGGCCGCGGTCGGCGACGAGGACCTGTTCACCTTCATCTACACCTCGGGCACGACCGGGCCGCCGAAGGGCTGCATGATCCGCCACCGCAACTACTTCGAGATGGCGCTCGCCTGCGAGAACATCGGGGGCTTCGCGGTCGCCGACGACACGATGCTGCTCTACCTGCCGCTGGCGCACAACTTCGGGCGGCTGATGCACCTGATCGCGGCGCGCGTGGGCTTCACGACCGCTTTCTGCCCGGACCCGCTGCGGGTCGCGGAGGCGATGCCGGCGGTGCGGCCGACGCTGCTGCCGAGCGTCCCGAGGCTCTACGAGAAGGTGCACACCGCCGTCCTCGGCCAGTTCGAGCAGGTGCGCGGCCTAGGGCGGCGGCTGCTGGACTGGGCGCTGCGCGTCGGCCGGCGCGTCAGCGAGCTGCGGCAGGCCGGCCGGCCGGTTCCGCCCGGTCTGCGCCTCCAGCACCGGCTCGCCGACCGGCTCGTCTACAGCAAGGTGAAGGACAAGCTCGGCGGACGGCTGCGGCTAGGGATCTCGGGAGGCGCGCCGCTCGCGAAGGAGATCGGCGAGTTCTTCCACGCGCTCGACATCCTCGTCGTCGAGGGCTGGGGCCTGACCGAGTGCACGACGGCTGCCTCGGTCAACCGCCCGGACCGCTTCCGCTTCGGCACGGTGGGGCCCGCGCTCCCGGGCTTCGAGGTGAGGACGGACGAGGGCGGTGAGCTGCTGATTCGCAGCCAGACGGTCTTCGCCGGCTACTTCAAGGACGAGGAGGCGACGCGGGAGGTGCTCGGCGACGACGGCTGGCTGCGCTCGGGCGACATCGGCTCGATCGACGAGGACGGCTTCATCACGATCACGGACCGGAAGAAGGACATCCTCGTCACCGCCGGCGGCAAGAACGTCGCGCCGCAGAACCTGGAAAACGCGCTCAAGACCTCGCCGCTGGTCTCGCAGGCGCTCGTCGTCGGCGACCGCCGTCCCTACGTCGCCGCGCTGATCACGCTCGACCCGGCCGCCACCGACGGGCTCTCAGCCGAGCAGCTCGAGGCGCGGGTGCAGAAGATCGTCGACGAGGTGAACGCCCCGCTGTCCCGCTACGAGCAGATCAAGCGCTTCGCCGTCCTCCCGCGCGACTTCACCGCCGAGGAGGGCGAGGTCACGCCCACGCTCAAGCTCAAGCGCCGGGTCTGCGCCGAGCACTTCGCGGCCGAGGTCGAGGCCCTGTACCGGGACTAGATCCTGCGGGCGCCGACGTAGGTCGACGCGTACCAGCCGGTCAGCGACGAGTACTTGACGACGTCGCCGGTGTGGGGCGCGTGGATGAAGGTGTTGCCGCCCACGTAGATCCCGACGTGGCCGAGGCCGTCGAAGAAGACGAGGTCGCCGGCCTGCAGGTCGCTGCGGGGCACGTACGAGCCGTAGCCGTACTGCGCGGCGGCATTGTGCGGCAGCGAAACCCCGATCTGGGCAAACGACCACATGACGAGTCCGGAGCAGTCGAAGCCGGTCGAAGGCGAGGCTCCGCCCCAGACGTAGGGCTTGCCAAGCTGCGACTCGGCGTACCCGACGACACCGCCGTGGGTAGGCGGCGGCGGCGCGGTCCCGCCTATCCCGCCTCCGCCGACGGTCTGGACGATCGCCGCCGTGCTCGCCGACTGCTGGGCCGCCTGCACCTGGCGCTGAAGCTCTGCCTGGCGCGCGCGCTCCTGCGCCTGCAGCGTTGCGATCTCGCTGTGGATCGAGCTGAGTAGGGCGCGGCGCTGGCCGAGCTGGCTCTGGATCGAAGCCCTCGCGGCCGCGCGCTGCGCGACCACCTGCGTCTGCTCGGCGTGCGCGCGCTTCAGCACGTGCTGGTGGTGCTGGACCTCGTGGCGCAGGTGCGTGACCTGGCTGAGGACGAGGGAGTCCTGCTGCCCGACGCGGTCGACCGCGTCGATCCTGGTCAGCATCTGGTCGAGGCTCGTGGAGCCGAGGAGGACCGCCAGTGTCGAGTCCTGGTCCTGCGAGGTGTAGAGCTCGACGAGCCGCGCCGAGAGCTGCCGCTGAGCGGCCTTCAGGCTGCGCTTGGCGACGACCAGGTCGTGAGTGTTCGTCGTCAGGTCGTGCTTGATCTGCTGGAGCTTGACGTTGGCAAGGTCGTACGCCTCGATCGCGCGCTCCAGGCTGGAGTCGAGCTGCTGGATCTGACCGAGCACGCTGCGGGCCTCGGCCTGTTTCGACGTGACGCTGTCAGCGGTCGCCGAAACCGCAGTCGCGGCGAAAAACGCTGCGAACGCGATGACTAGGGCCGGCGCCTTACGTCTTGTCGAGCCGGAGGGGGGTAGCAGGCCCGACAGGCGCCCTCCTGGGAGGGGCCGGTTCGTCACAAGCACGGCACCCTAACAAGGTCGTCGGACGGCCGCAAATGGCTTATGCATGTCACAAAATCCACCAGGCCCGGGTTTCGGCGTTTGCGCACAAGCTCCTGTGGTACGGTCCCGCCTCGTGCCGGGGGAGAAGCGCAAGCTGCGGGCGTGGCCGGCTGTGGTCGCGTTCCTGCTGCTCGGCGGGTTGTTGCCGGCGCAGGTGGCCGCCGATTCCTCCGTTTCCCCCAGTTCCCGCGCCGCACAGCTCCAGCAGGAAAACGCCGCGCTTTCCGCGCGCTCACGTAGCGCCCTGCTCGAGCTGTATGCCCTCGACGCGCGCCTCGCGCGGGAGCGCGCGCACGTCGTCGCGCTTCGGATCGAGACGGCTCAGGTGCGGGCCGAGCGCGCCGCGGCCGAGCAGCGCCTCGCGATCGCCAAGCACTCCCTGATGGCCTCCCAGCGCGCCCTCTCGCTACGCCTGCAGCAGCTCTACGAGCAGGGCGACAACGACCCGGTAGCCGTCGTGCTCGGTGCCACCTCGATCAGCCAGGCCGTCGACCGGATCGACACGCTCAGCCGCGTCGCGGACGTCGACCGGCTCGTGATCGACCAGACCCGGCTCGCCCGGAAGCGCTACCGCGGCGAGACGCGCACCCTCGCGTCACGCGAGCGGGCGCTGTCGGCCCTGACCGCGCAGGCCGCCGCGACCGCCGACGGCCTCGCCCAGGCAAGGGTCCAGCGCGCCTCGTACCTCGCCGGTCTCGCGGCCAGGCGTCAGGCGAACGCGGGCGAGATCGGCACGCTCGAGCAGGAGGCCAAGGCCGTCCAGGCGCGCGCCGACCAGCTCGCCGCGGCGGCCGCGGCCCGCGGCGGCGGGGGGACCCCGGCAGGCGACGGGACGAGCATGACCGTCGTCGCGACCGGCTACTCGCTGCGCGGCCACACCGCGACCGGCGCACCCGTCGGCTGGGGCGTCGTCGCGGTCGACCCGAGCGTGATCCCGCTCGGCACGCGCATGACGATCCCGGGCTACGGCTCCGGCGTCGCCGCCGACACGGGCGGAGCGATCGTCGGCAACCGGATCGACCTCTGGTTCCCGACGGTCGCACAGGCGCAGGCCTGGGGCAGCCGGACGGTCACGATCACGATCGACTAGTAAGGACGGCGGCACGAGCAAAGCCCGCGCCGCCTCTTGGGCCGGCGCCGCCAGGTCGGCGCCTTCTGGGTCTACACTGCGTTGGCCGAAAGGGGTTCGGTGAGCGAGATCGCCCAGACCAGCAAAGAGGCCGCGAGTGCTCGCGTCCTGCTCGTAGACGATCACGACCTGTTCCGGACGGGCCTGCGCAACCTGCTCGAGGAGCGCGGCGTCCACGTCGCGGGCGAGGCCGGGCACGGCGCCGACGCCGTCCGGCTCGTCCGCGAGGTCGCGCCCGACGTGGTCGTGATGGACCTGAACATGCCCGGCATGTCCGGCATCGAGGCGATCCGCCAGATCGCATCGATCGCGCCGCTGACGCGCGTGCTCGTGCTGACCATCTCCGACGAGGACGATGACGTGCTCCACGCGATCCTGGCGGGCGCATGCGGCTACCTGCTGAAGGACTCGTCGGTGGACGAGCTGATCCGCGGGATCTCGGCAGCCGCCGTGGGCGAGTCGCTCGTCTCGCCCGCGATCGCCGGCAAGGTGCTTCAGCAGGTCCGCGCGACCGCAGGCTCGCCGGAGGCCGGGGAGGCGATCCGGGCCGAGCTCTCCGATCGGGAGCTGGACGTCCTCAAGCTGATTGCGAGCGGCAAGGACAACGCGATGATCGCCGCCGAGCTGCACATCAGCCCGAAGACGGTCAAGAACCACATCTCGAACATCCTGATGAAGCTGCAGATCGAGAACCGGATCCAGGCGGCGGTCTACGCGGTCCGGAGCGGGATCGTCTGAGGCGTCGCTTGCGATGCCGCCATCAGGACGTGCGGGCTCTGCCCGTGCGTCCGTCTGAAAAGACCGGTCGAAACGCTCTGCTTGAGAGGTGGGGCTACTAAGATGTTGGAGTCGCGCCCCGAACTTCGCGTGCCCGCGCGCGAAGCTCCTCGAGCGTCGACCTTAGCCGCTCGATCTGCGCGCCCTTGCACGAGATGCGCTTCGAGACCTGCACGAGCTCCTCGGCCTTCTGCTCCTGGTTGCCGTCGTGGAGCTCGCCCGCGAGCTCGGACATCCGCCGCTCCAGGCGCATCCGCTCGGCCTCGAGCGAGAGCGCGTGCGCGTAGCCGTCCGTGAGCGTGCGCTCGAGCCGCGCCAGCGTCGCCGGCTCCCTCGAGGGGGTCGGCTCTGCTAGTAGCTCGTCGATCTCGTCGAGCAGGGCTGGGATCGCTTCCGGGGCCACAGGTACCTCTCGCCGATTATCGAATAGTCCCCGCCTTGGGAACAAGGGCCGCGCGACCCATCCTCGGGGACCGTACGACCCAGACTTGACGCTCGGGTCGATGCTCCGAACAATGGTGCCGATGGGCCGCCGTCTCCCCGTCATCGCGCTGGCCGCGCTCCTGTTGGCGGCCCCGGCCGGGGCCGGCAGCTCGACGCTGGCAAAGCAGCTCGCGAAGGCGCTGAAGGTGCCTCACGTCTCGGCCGCGCAAACCGGTGCGCTCGTCTTCGACCTACAGACCGGCACCACGGTCTTCGCCTCCAACGACACGCTCTCGCTCGCGCCTGCCTCGAACGAGAAGCTCGGCGTCACGTACGCGGCGCTCGACGCACTCGGGCCGGCGTTCCGGATCCAGACCGACGTCGTCGGCCGCGGCGAGCAGGAAGGCAACGTCTGGCGCGGGGCGCTGCTGCTCGTCGGCCACGGCGACCCGACCCTCTCGAGCAGCGGCCTGCTCTCGCTGGCGCGCCAGGTGCGCGCGGCCGGGATCGTCCGGGTGACCGGCTCGGTCTTCGGTGACGAGTCGTTCTTCGACGCGCGCCGCGCGGGGCCCGGCTGGAAGCCCGGCTACTACATCAACGAGTCGCCGCCGCTCTCGGCCCTGACCGTCGACCGCGACGTCTACCGAGGGCGCGTCTCGCGCAACCCCGCGCTCTCGGCGGCGCTGAGGTTCCGGGCCGCCCTCGCGGCGGCGGGCGTCTCGGTCGCCGGCGGCACGGGAATCGGCGTCGACCACGGCGACGGCGTTCCGCTTGCGTCGATCGACTCGCCGCCGCTGAGCGCGATCCTGCGCTGGATGGACCGGGCCAGCGACAACTTCGTCGCCGAGCTCCTGCTCAAGCAGCTCGGCGCACTGGCGGCGACCCCCGGCACGACGAAGGCCGGCGCGGCTTTCGTTGCCAACGACCTCGCCGCCGCCGGAGTGCCGCTCGACGGCGTCCGGATCGCCGACGGCTCCGGGCTCTCGCAGCTCGACCGCGTCACCGCCCAGGAGATCGCCGGGATCCTCGAGGCGGCCTGGAACGACGAGGAGATGCGGCCCTGGTTGACGTCCTTCCTGCCCGTGGCCGGGATCAGCGGCACGCTCTCCGACCGGATGCGCCGCCCGCCGGCCCGCGGGCACGTGCTCGCCAAGACCGGAACGACCAGCCAGGCCTCGGCGCTCTCGGGCTACGTCAGGAGCCGCTGGGTCTTCTCGGTCGTCCAGAACGGTCGTCCGGTCTCGGCGCTCTGGGCCCGGCGCGCGCAGGACCGCTTCGCCACGGTCCTAGCCGCGCAGTAGCTTCTTCAGCGCGGCCTCGTCGAGGACCGGCACGCCGAGCTGCTCGGCCTTGGCGAGCTTCGAGCCCGGGCTTTCCCCGGCGATCACGCCGGTCGTCTTCTTCGAGACCGAGTCGCCGACCTTCGCGCCCTTCGCCTCGAGCGCCTTGCGCGCCTCGTCGCGGCTGAAGCCCTCGAGCGTCCCCGTGATCACGTAGGTCGAGCCGGTCAGCGGGCCTTCGACCGGCCGCTCCTCGGCGCCGGCCTCGAAGCGCAGGCCGAGCTCCTCGAGCTCGCCGACCAGCCGCAGGTTCTCCTTGTCGGCGAACCACTCGGCGATCGCCTCCGCGCGCTCCGGGCCGATCCCCTCGACCTCCTGGATCTCCTCCTGCGTCGCCGAGGCGAGCTTCTCGACCGAGCCGAAGTGTCGCGTCAGGTTCTGCGCCGTCACCCAGCCGACATCCGGGATGTTCAGCCCGAGCAGCACACGCGAGAACGGCGTCCCCTTCGACCGTTCGAGCGCGTCGATCGTGTTCGACGCGCTCTTCTCCTGGAAGCCGTCCAGCTCCAGCAGCTGCTCCTTCGTCAACCGGTACAGGTCGGGCAGCGAGCGAACGAGGCCGAGGTCCCAGAGGCGGCGCATCAGCTGCTCGCCGACGCCGTCGATGTCGGCCGGGCCCTGCACCCAGTTGATCAGGGTCTCGAGCCCGCGCGACGGGCAGGCGCGGTTGGGGCAGCGGTGCATCGCCTCGCCCTCGGGCTTGACGACATTTGCCCCGCAAAGCGGACACTTTTTCGGCATCTTGAACGGCTTCGTCCCCTTCGCGTGCGGGCCGGCCGGGCCGACGATCTGCGGGATCACGTCGCCGGCGCGCTGGACGATCACGCGGTCGCCTTCGCGGATGTCCTTGCGGTTGATGTCCTCCTCGTTGTGCAGCGTCGCCCGGGAGACCGTGACGCCGCCGACCTGCACCGGCTCGAGCATCGCCCATGGGTTGAGCGCGCCGGTCCGCCCCACGCGGATCGCGATCTTCTCGAGCTTCGTCTCCGCGGTCATCGGCGCCCACTTGAACGCGCGCGCCCAGCGCGGCCGCGAGTGCAGCGCGCCGAGGATCGCCTGCTGCTCGAGCGAGTCGACCTTGATCACGATCCCGTCGATCTCGTAGTCGAGCTCCGCGCGGCGACGCTCCCACTCGGCGCAGCGCTTCGCAACCTCCTCGATCGTCTCCAGCCGCTCGACGAACGGGTTCGTGCGGAAGCCGTGCTCGCGGAGCCACTCGAGCTCCTCCCAGTGCGAGGCGACCTGCGCGCCCTCGCGCGCGCCCATGCCGTAGACCCAGACCGCGAGTGGCCGCGAGGCGGTGATCGAGGAGTCCTTCTGCCGGAGCGAGCCGGCGGCGGCGTTGCGCGGGTTCGGCGCCAGCTTCTGGCCCAGCTCGGCGACCCGCGCGTTCAGCTCGCGGAAGCCCGAGAGCGGCATGTAGACCTCGCCACGCACCTCCACGAGGGCCGGCGCGTTGCCGCGCATCCGCAGCGGCACCGATGGGATCGTGCGCAGGTTGACGGTCACATCCTCGCCCTGCACGCCGTCGCCTCTCGTCGCGCCGCGTGTGAGCAGCCCGGTCTCGTAGGTGAGGTTGATCGCGAGCCCGTCGATCTTGGGCTCGATCACGTAGGCGACCGGCTCGTCGGAGTCGAGGCGCTTGCGGACGTCCTCGGCCCACTTGAGCAGGCTCTCGTCGTCGGTCACCTTCTCGAGCGAGCCCATCGGCGTCAGGTGCTGGACCTTCTGGAAGCGCTCGCTCGGCGGGGCGCCCACGCGCTGGGTCGGCGAGTCGGGCGTCGACCAGGTCGGGATGCTCCTCTTCGAGGGCCTTCAGCTCGTCGAAGAGCCGGTCGTACTCGGCGTCGGAGATCTCCGGCGCGTCGAGAACGTGGTACCGGTAGAGGTGGTGGTCGACCTGCTCGCGGAGCTCGTCGAGCCGCTGCTGCATGCCTTTCTGCGTCCTCGTCGCCACCCGCCGATCGTAGCTAGTAGCGAACCGCCACCAGATAGAGGCCCCACGGCGGCGCGGTCGTTCCGGCCTCGCTCCGCTCGCGGCCCTCGAGCAGCGCTGCCAGCTCCGCCGGGGGGCGCTCGAGCATCGTCCCGACCAGCGTGCGCACCATGTGCCGCAGGAACGAATTGGCCGTGAGCTCGAGCTCGAGCGCGTCGCCTCGCCGGTGCCAGATCGCCGACTCGACCGTCCGGACGAAGACCTTGTGCTGCGTCTCCGTGGGCGTGAAGGCGCGGAAGTCGTGCTCGCCGAGGAGGAGGTCGGCCGACTCGGCCAGGCGCTCCTCGTCGAGCGCGTGCGGGTACCACCACGAGCGCTTGTCCTCGAAGGGCGAGCGCGCCGCGCGCCGGTAGACGCGGTAGCGGTAGCTCCTTGCCTTTGCGTCGTGGCGTGCATGGAAGCCGGGCTCGGCCTCGACCGCCTCCGTGACCGCGACGTCGTCCGGCAGCTCGGCGTTCAGCGCCTCGCGGGCGCGGTCGGCGGGCGGGCCCCCCTCGACCTCGACGGAGGCGGCGTTGGCGAGGGCGTGGACGCCGGTGTCGGTACGGCCGGCGACCGCCAGCTCCATCCAGCTCCCGAATACGCGCTCGAGCGCCTCGCGCAGCGTGCCCTCGACTGTCCGTAGCCCGGGCTGCTGGGCCCAGCCGCGGAAGCCGGTGCCGTCGTACTCCAGCGTTAGCCTCAGGCGCACGTCAGGCGCCCCTGACCGCGTTTGTAAGGCGTGCCTTATGCTCTAGTGACTTGCGTGATGTCTGATATACTCTAGTCATGAGCCCGAACCAGCAGTTCCTCCTCCAGCGAGTCCAGCCCGCCCTCACGGGACTGATCGACGGCTCGCTCTCGACGATCGCGCCGATCTTCGCGGTCGCGATCTACACCCACAACCCTCACGCCGCCTTCATCGCGGGGACCGCGACGGCGATCGCGGCCGGGATCAGCATGGCGTACTCGGAGGGGCTCTCGGACACCGGCGAGCTGACCGGCCGCGGCAACCCGGTGGTGCGCGGGGCGATCACCGGCGTCGGCACCTTCATCGGCGGCATCCTGCACACGCTCCCGTTCCTGATCCCGCATTACCACGCCGCGCTGATCGTCGCCGGTTCCGTGGTCGGGCTCGAGCTCGTCACCCTGGCCTGGCTGCGCTGGCGCTTCTTCCGGACGAGCTTCGTCAGCTCGCTCGCCTACGTGACGCTCGCGGGCGTCGTGATCGCTGGCATTGCGACTGCGCTCGGCTCGAGCGGGTAGCGCGCGCTACCGTCGGCTAAGCGGGCTCAGGCTCGGCTTCGAGCTCTTCCTCGGCCGCCGGCTCGGCCGACTCCTCGGCCGCCGGCTCCTCCTCGGCTCGCTCGCGCCTCGGGCGCGGCGGCGGCGCGCTGACCTCCGGCGGAACGTAGTCGACGAGCTCGAGGTAGACCATCTCGGCGGCGTCGCCGAGGCGCGGTCCGATCCGGACGATTCGGGAGTAGCCACCCGGCCGCTCGGCGAAGCGCGGACCCACGTCGCTGAACAGCTTGTGCACGACGTCCTGCGAGCGGAGGAACTTGAGCGCCTGGCGCCGGGCCGGCACGCCGCCGCGCCGCCCGAGCGTGATCATCTGCTCCGCGACCGGCCGCACCTCCTTGGCCTTGGCCGCGGTCGTCCTGATCCGGCCGTGCTCGATCAGCGCGCCGGTCAGGTTGGCGTACAGCGCCTTGCGGTGCGAGGCGTCGCGGCCCAGCTTCCTGCCGGAACGCCGGTGCCTCATGCCGAGGCGCCGTCCTCGCCGCGCAGGTTGAGCCCGTGCGTCGCCAGCGTCTCCTTGACCTCTTCGATCGACTTCTTGCCGAAGTTCGGGATCGCGGCGAGCTCGTTCTCGGTCTTCGTGACCAGGTCGCCGATCGTCTCGATGCCGACGCGCTTCAGGCAGTTGTACGAGCGGACGCCGAGCTCGAGCTCCTCGATCGGGAAGTTCTCCATCCCGTGCGCCAGCGCCGGCTCGGCCTGCGCCTCCGCGGCCGCCCCGGCCTCGCCGAGGCCCTCGATCCGGTCGATGTCGGTGAAGATCGCCAGCTGACGGATCAGGACCTCCGCCGCCTGGCCGATCGAGTCGCGCGGGTCGATCGAGCCGTCCGTCGTGACGTCGATGCGCAGCTTGTCGTAGTCGGTGCGCTGCCCCACGCGGGCGGCCTCGACGTCGTAGGAGACGCGACGGACCGGCGAGAAGATCGAGTCGATCGGGATCACGCCGATGGTGTGCTCCGGCCCGCGGTTCAGCTCTGCCGGCACGTAGCCGCGCCCGCGGCCGATCGTCAGCGTCACCTCGAGCTTGCCCTTGTCCGAGAGGTTGGCGATCTCGAGGTCGGGGTTGAGGATCTCCAACTCCGCCGGCGCCTCGATGTCGGAGGCCCTGACCGCGCCAGGGCCCTTCTTCGAGAGCCGGACCTCGATCTCGGGCGAATCGCCGTGCAGGCGGCAGATCAGGTTCTTGAAGTTGAGCAGGATGTCGGTCACGTCCTCGCGGACGCCCGGCAGAGTCGTGAACTCATGCGCGACGCCCTCGATCTTGACCGAGGTGACGGCGGCGCCCTCGAGCGAGGAGAGCAGCACGCGGCGCAACGAGTTGCCGAAGGTGTAGCCGAAGCCGCGGTCGAGCGGCTCGATCACGAAGACACCGCGGTTGTCGTCGACTTCCTCGTGGACGATCCGCGGGATCTGGAACTCCATCAAGCTGGTTCTGACTGCCATGTTCCTCGCTTTCGAATTACGGGTTGTGGATCCTAAGACGCGTAGCGTTTTCCGTTACTTCGAGTAGAGCTCGACGATGAGCGATTCCTGGACGGGGGTGTCGATCTCCTCCCGCTCCGGCCACTTGAGCACCTTGCCGGTGAGACCGTCGTGGTCGGCCTGCAGCCACGGCGTGACGGAGGCCGTCAGGTCGGTGGCGTCACGGACGACCTGCTCGGCGGGGCTGCCTGGCTTGAGCATGATCACGTCGTCCGGGCGCACCTGGTAGCTCGGGATGTTCACGCGGCGGGCGTTGACCTGGAAGTGCCCGTGCCGCACGAGCTGGCGGGCCTGCGCGCGCGAGGCGGCGAAGCCGAGCCGGTAGACGACGTTGTCCAGCCGCGTCTCGAGCATGCGCAGCAGCGTCTCGCCGGTGATGCCCGAGCCCTTCGCGGCCTTGGTGTAGTAGGTGCGGAACTGCTTCTCGAGCAGGCCGTAGTAGCGGCGCGCCTTCTGCTTCTCGCGCAGCTGCAGCAGGTACTCGGACTGCTTGATCCGGCCGCGCCCGTGCTCGCCCGGCGGATAGCTGCGGCGCTCGATCGCGCACTTCTCGGTCAGGCAGCGCTCTCCCTTGAGGAAGAGCTTCATGCCTTCACGGCGGCACTGCTTGCACTTCGGGGAGCGGTCGCGGGCCACTAGACGCGCCTCCGCTTCTTCGGGCGAACGCCGTTGTGCGCCTGCGGCGTGACGTCCTTGACGCCGAGGATCTCGAGCCCGGCGGCCTGGAGCGAGCGGATCGCCGTCTCGCGGCCGGCGCCCGGCCCCTTGACGAACACCTCGACCTTCTGCAGCCCGTGCTCCATGCCCTTCCGCGCGCAGGCGTCGGCGGTGACCTGCGCGGCGAAGGGAGTCGACTTGCGCGAGCCCTTGAAGCCGGCCGAGCCGGCGGACTCCCACGCGATCACGTTGCCCTCGTTGTCGGTCAGCGACACGATCGTGTTGTTGAACGACGTCTTGATATGCGCCTGGCCGATGGCGATGTTCTTGCGGACGCGCCGGCGCGTGCGGCCGCGGGTCGCCTGTCTACGTGGAGGTGCCATCAGGTTTTCGTCGGCGCTCTCTTGCCGCGGCCGACGGTCTTCTTCGGGCCCTTGCGCGTGCGCGCGTTGGTCTTCGTCCGCTGGCCGCGCACGGGCAGGCCGCGACGGTGGCGGAAGCCGCGGTAGGCCCCGATCTCCTGCAGGCGCTTGATCGCCTGTGTGCGCTCACGGCGAAGGTCGCCCTCGACCTGGAGGTTGCCGTCGATGTACTCGCGGAGCTTGGTGACCTCCTCGTCGGTCAGATCCTTGACCTTCTCGTCCGCCGAGAGTCCGGTCTCGGAGCAGATCTTCTTCGCCGTCGAGCGGCCGATGCCGTAGATGTACGTCAGCCCGATCTCGAGCCGCTTCTGGTTCGGGATGTTGACGCCGGCGATCCTGGCCATGCCTAGTGGTTCTCCTGGTGATGTCGGTGGATGCCTGGGTCGCTAGCACCAAGCGAGGCAAGGACGCAGGGAGCGCTCGGGCTGGTTAGCCCGGGCGCGACTGAGGACGCCGCATCGCGCAGCGTGATAGCGGGCCAGGCGCCGCCAGATGTCGCCAGGAGGACCACTAACCCTGCCTCTGCTTGTGGCGGGGGTTGGTGCAGATGACCATGGTCTTGCCGTGCCGCTTGATCACGCGGCAGCGCTCGCACATGGGCTTGACTGAAGCTCGGACTTTCATCGGTGTCGGTACGTGATCCTTCCTCTGGTCAGGTCGTAGGGCGAAAGCTCCACCTTGACCTTGTCCCCCGGGAGGATGCGGATGTAGTGCTTGCGCATCTTCCCCGAGATGGTGGCCAAAACGGTCTGGTCCATCCCGTCGATCTGCACCCGAAACATCGTGCTCGGGAGCGACTCGACGATCTCGCCTTCGACCTCGATCTTCTCTTCTTTTTCGGCCATCTACCTCACAGAAACCGCGCTCGCCGAGCGCGGTTGGGAACACGGAAAAACACGGCTTTCGCCGCGGGTGTGAATGGTAGCAAACGGATTTGGGCTCACACCTATGGGAAATGCGGCCACCGTCATCGACCGGTCATTTCAGACGGACCGACGGCCAAAGGCCGTCTGTCCTGAGGTCGGCGTCGCAAGCGACGCCTTAGATCAGCCATTTTCCGCTCTCCTGCACGACCTTTCCGTCCAGCTCGAGCCTCCCGCCCTCGCGCAGGTCCTTGACGATGTCCCAGTGCACCTGGCTGACGTTCTCGCCGCCGACCTCGGGGAGGCCGTTGCCGAGCGCCAGGTGGACAGTGCCGTCGATCTTCTCGTCGAAGAGCGTGTTCTTCATGTGCCGCGTGATGCGCGGGTTGCAGCCGATCCCGAGCTCGCCGAGCCGCCGGGAGCCCTCGTCCCGGTCGAGGATCTCGACCAGGAAGTCCTCGTGTGTGTCCGCCGAGGCGTCGACCACGCGGCCGTCCTCGAAGCGGAGGCGGATGCCGGTAACCTCGCGGCCCGCGTAGACGGCCGGGAACTCGGTGAAGGCGATCGTCCCGGACGCCGAGTCCTCGAGCGGCGAGTAGAAGAACTCGCCCCCGGGCATGTTGGCACCGCCCGCGTCGACCTCGCCCCTGCGCCCGGCGAGGCTGAGCGTGATGTCGGTCTCCTGGCCGACGATCCTCACCTCCTCCGCCTCGTCGAAGCGGGCGGCAAAGGCGCTCATCCGCTCCCGCTCGGCGTCCCAGTCGAGGAGACAGGCGCCGTAGAGGAAGTCCTCGAAGTCGGTCAGCGACATGCCGGCGTCCTGCGCGAGCGCTGCGGTCGGAAACTGGCAGCCCACCCACTTCAGCTCGTACGAGAAGACGCGCTCGAGGTGCGGGCGCAGCCCGGCCTGCAGCCTGGCCAGGCGGTCCGCGCCGATCAGGGAGAGCTCGCGGGTGTTCTCCGGCGCCTCGATCCCGATCCAGGCATCTGCCTCGTGGAACGCCTGCACTTCGATTGCTGGAGGAGTGTCGAGCAGCTCGTCCGGCGCTTCCCGGACCCATGGCAGGTTGAAGCGCACGCCCGTGAGGCTGATCCGCTGGATCGCGTAGGCGCCGCGGCGGGCGAGGAGGGTGCTGACGGCCTCCAGCAGCGGCCTCGCGAGCACCCCGCCCGTCACCACCACCTGCCAGCCGGGCTGGACGTCGAGGCAGTCCTCGACGAGCAGCTTCGCGTAGGCCTCGACCCGTGGGTCGGTCACGCGGCCACCTTCGACCCGAGCGCCCCCGGCTGGCTGCGCAGACGGCCGAGCCGGCGAAGCCGGCTCGGCCTGACGGCGACATCGCAAGCGACGTCGCTCATGCTCCGACCGGGGTCCGAGCGGCGGTCAGGATCCTCGGCTCGGCCTCGGTGATCGCGACGGTGTGCTCGAAGTGGGCAGCGAGCGAGCCGTCCGCGGTGGAGATCGACCACTCGTCGTCGTGGAGGACGACCTCCGGGCTGCCCGCGGTGATCATCGGCTCGATCGCGAACGTCATCCCCGGCGAGAGCCGCGGCCCGCGGCCGGGCTCGCCGTAGTTCGGGATCTGCGGCTCCTCGTGCATCGAGCGGCCGACGCCGTGACCGACCAGGCTGCGCACCACCGAGAAGCCGTGCTCCTCGGTCACGGCCTGGATCGCGTGCGAGATGTCTGAGAGACGGTTGCCGGCCCGGCACTGCGCGATCCCGGCGGCGAGCGCGGCCTGGCAGGCCTCGAGCAGCCGCTCCGCCTCGGGCGTGATCTCGCCGATCGGGAACGTGTACGCGGAGTCGGCCACGAACCCCTCGAGGGTGACGCCCACGTCGACCGAGAGCACATCGCCGTCCTGAAGTGCGTACACCCCGGGGATCCCGTGAACGACAAGGTCGTTCGCGGAGGCGCAGATCGAGGCCGGGTAGCCGCGGTAGCCCTTGAAGGTCGGCTGGCCGCTCTGGGCCCGGATGAACTCGTCCGCGAGCGTGTCGAGCTCCGCCGTCGTCACTCCCGGCTGGGCCCGCTCGCCGATCAGGGCGAGCACGTCGGCTACCACAGCGCCCGCGCGGGCCATGCGCTCGATCTCCTCGAGCGACTTGCAAATGATCACGACCGCACCGCCAGGGTCTCGAGCGCCTTCTGGATCTCCGCGAAGACCTCTTCGACCGAGCGGTCGGCGTCGATCCCGACCAGGAGTCCGCGCGCGCGGTAGTACTCGACGAGCGGCTCGGTCTGCTCGTGGTAGAGGTGGAGCCGCGTCCGGATCGCCTCGGGCGTGTCGTCGGTACGCCCTTCCTCCTCGGCCCGCCGGCCCAACCGCTCGAGGGAGACCCCTTCGGACAGCTGGAGCTCGAACACGATCCGCAGCGGCCGGCCGATCTCGTCCAGCATCGCGTCGAGCTCTTCCGCCTGCCGGGCGGTTCGCGGAATGCCGTCCAGGACAAAACCCAGCTGCGCGTCCTCCTGCGAGAGCCGCTCGCGGATGAGCCCGATCATGATCTCGTCCGGGACCAGCTGGCCCGCGTTCAGGAGCGGCTCGGCCTGGCGCCCCAGCTCGCTGCCCTCGGCGACGGCCGCCCGAAGCATGTCGCCCGTGGCGATGTGCGGAATGCCGTACTCCGCCGAGATGAGCCTTCCCTGGGTTCCTTTGCCGGAACCTTGCGGCCCAAGCAGCAACACGTTGCGCACTACTTCAGGAAGCCTTCGTAGGAGCGCATCATCATCTGCGACTCCATCTGGCGCATCGTGTCGAGCGCGACGCCGACGGCGATCAGCACCGAGGTGCCACCGAGAGCGCGCGAGTTCGCCTGCGAGAAGCCGCCGTACTTGATGAAGACGCTCGGGAGCACCGCGATCGCAGCGAGGAAGAGCGAGCCGGGCAGGGTCAGGCGCGTCAGCACCCGGTCGAAGTACTGCGCCGTCGGCGGGCCCGGACGGATCCCGGGGACGTAGCCGCCGTACTTGCGCAGGTTGTCCGCCTGGTCGACCGGGTTGAACTGCACCGCGGTGTAGAAGTAGGTGAAGACGATGATCAGGACCGCCTCGACGAGGATGTAGTTGATCGACGAGTACTGGAAGTGCCTGTTGATGAACGTCTGCGCGTTCGGCGAGAAGGAGCCGAACGTCTGCGGCAGCGCGAGCAGCGCGGCCGCGAAGATGATCGGGATCACGCCGGCCATGTTCACGCGCAGGGGCATGTAGGTCGACTGGCCGCTCGTCAGGCGCCGCCCCACCATCCGCTTGGCGTACTGGATCGGGATCCGCCGCTGGCCCTCCTGGACGAAGACGACCGCGACGACGATCCCGATCGCGATCAGCGGGAAGAACAGCTTCTCCATCGGGCCGCCGTTGTACCAGGCGCTCACTCCGGCGGGCGCGGCCGAGAGGATCGAGGCGAAGATCAGCAGCGAGATCCCGTTGCCGATCCCGCGCTTCGTGATCAGCTCGCCCATCCACATCAGCAGCATCGTGCCGGCGGTCAGCGTGACCACGATCAGCACGAGCCGGCCGGAGTTGGCGGACAGGGCGCCCTGCCGCTTGAACAGGTACCCGTACCCGGCCGCCTGGGCCGCTGCGAGCACCACGGTCAGGTAGCGCGTGTACTGGTTGATCTTGGCGTAGCCCGCCTCGCCTTCCTTCTGAAGCTGCTCGAGCTTCGGGATCACGACGGTCAGCAGCTGCAGGATGATCGAGGCGGTGACGTAGGGCATGATCCCGAGCGCGAACAGCGAGAAGCGCGAGAGCGCGCCGCCCGAGAAGACGCTCAGGAAGCCGAGCAGCGTGCCGCCCTTGTTGTTGAAGTAGCTCTGGATCGACGCCGAGTCGACGCCGGGGGCGGGGATCCACGAGCCGAGGCGGTAGAGCGCCAGGATCATCGCGGTGAACATGACGCGGCGCCGGAGCTCCGGCACGCGCCAGGCGTTGGCGAGCCAGGAGAACATCTAGCCCTGCTCCTCCGCTTCCTGCTCTGCGGGTGCCTCCGCTTCCTGCTCGGCCTCGGGCTCCGTCTCCTCGGCCGCCGGCTCGGCGGCCTCTGCCTCCGGCTTGATCTGACGCAGCGCCTCCGGCTTGCGCTTAGGCCGGCGCACCTTCGGCTCGCGCAGGAGCGTGATCGTGCCGCCGGCGGCCTCGATCTTCTCGCGCGCGGTCGCCGAGACGGCGTGCGCAGTCACGTTCAGCTTCTTGGTCAGCTCGCCGTTGCCGAGGATCTTGACGTCGGTGCGCGTGTTCTTGAGCACGCCCTTCTCGACGAGCGACTCCGGGGTAACCTCGGCGCCCGCGTCGAAGCGCTCCTCGAGCGCGGCCACGTTGACCGGCGCGGTCGAGGTGCGGTGCGGGCCCACCGGCATCGCGTCCTTCGAGTGCTGGCCACGCAGCTTGCCGAGCCGCATGTAGAGCGGGTTCTGGCCGCCCTCGAAGCCCGGCCGCATCTTGTGCGAGCCCGAGCGCGACTTCTGGCCCTTGAGCCCACGGCCGGAGTAGCGCCCCTTGCCCGAGCCGAGGCCGCGGCCGATGCGCTTGCGGTCCTTGCGCCCCTGGGCCGGCTTCAGGTTGGAGAGATTGAGGTCGTCAGGCATCGGAGTCCACCCTCACGAGGTGACGGACCTTCCTGAGCATACCGGCGAGCTGCGGGCTCTCGTCCCGCTCGACGCTGCGGCCGATTTTGCCGAGGCCGAGGGCCCGCAGCGTGCCGCGGTGCCTGGCGCTCTGCCCGATCGTGCTACGCGTCTGCGTGATCTTCAGCTTCGCCATTGCTCGTAGTCTCCTCAACGGGCTCGGCCGTTTCGGCGACCTCCTCCTTCGGTTTCGCGCTCACTGGCAGCACCTGGCTGATCGTGAGGCCGCGCGTCGCGGCGACCTCGTCGGGCCGGCGCAGGCGCTGGAGGCCGTTCACGGTTGCCTTGAGCATGTTGATCGGGTTCGTCGTCCCGAGGCTCTTGGCGAGGATGTCGCGGATCCCGGCCAGCTCGAGCACCGCGCGGACGCCGCCGCCGGCGATCACGCCGGTTCCCTCGCTCGCCGGCCGCAGCAGCACGCGCGCCGCGCCGAACTCGCCGAGGATCTCGTGCGTGATCGTCGTCCCGTGCTGCGGCACGACGAACAGGTTCTTCTTCGCGTCGTCGACCGCCTTCGAGATCGCGAGCGGGACCTCGCGCGCCTTGCCGTAGCCGAGCCCGACGCGCTCGGACTCGTCGCCGATCACGACGAGCGCGGTGAACGAGAACCGCCGGCCGCCCTTGACCACCTTGGCGACGCGGTTGATCTCGACCACGCGCTCCTTGAGCTCCCTTGTGTCCTGCTGGTCACGAAATGCCATCTAGAACTTCAGGCCTCCTTCGCGCGCGGCCTCGGCCAGCGCCTTGACGCGTCCGTGGTACAGGTAGCCGCCGCGGTCGAAGACGGCGCTCTCGACCCCCGCGTCCTTTGCCCGCTGCGCGAGCAGCTTGCCGACCTCAGCCGCCTGGTCGGTCTTCGAGCCCTTCGCCTGCGAGAGGTGCAGCCAGCTTGCGGCCGCGACGGTCTTGCCCTCGAGGTCGTCCACGAGCTGCGCCTCGATCCCGCGGTTGGAGCGGAACACGACCAGTCGCGGCCGCTCGGCCGTGCCGAAGACCTTCGCGCGCACCCGCTTGTGCCGGCGCTCTCTCGCCTTCCTGACGGTGACGGTACTCATCGGTCGCGCTCATCACGGTTACCGGGTCGACCGGTCATTTCAGACGGCCGCACGGGCAAAGCCCGCCCGGCCTGAGGTCGACATCGCAAGCGATGTCTCATGCTCTCTTGCCGACCTTCCGGCGGACGTACTCGCCCTCGTAGCGGATGCCCTTGCCCTTGTACGGCTCGGGCGGGCGCACCTTGCGAACCTCGGCGGCGGTCTGGCCGACCTGCTGTTTGTCGATGCCCTTGACGATCACCTCGGTCGGCGTCGGGACCTCGAACGTGATCCCGGCCGGCGCCTTGAGCACGACCGAATGCGAGAAGCCGACGTTCAGCTCCAGGTCGGCGCCGCGCAGCGACGCGCGGTAGCCGACGCCCTGGATCTCGAGCCGCTTCTCGAAGCCGCCCGTGACGCCCTGGACCATGTTCGCGATCAGCGAGCGCGTCAGCCCGTGCAACGCGCGGTCGTCGCCGCGGTCGGTCGGGCGCGAGACGACCACCGAGCCGTCCTGCTGCTCGACCTTCATCCGCTGCGGCACCGCCTGCGAGAGCTCGCCGAGCGGCCCGTTCACCATCACGCGGCCGGGCGAGATCGAGACGGAAACGCCGGAGGGAAGCTCGATGGGCTGTCTGCCGATTCGGCTCATTCGCTCACCAGATGAAGCAGACGACCTCGCCGCCGACGCCGCGCTCGGCGGCCGTGCGGCTCGTGATCAGGCCGTTCGAGGTGGACAGGATCGCCGTGCCCATCCCGCCGAGCACACGCGGCAGGCGGTCCTTGCGCGCGTAGACGCGGCGGCCGGGCTTGGAGACGCGCTTGAGGTCGGTGATCACGCGCTCGCGGTTGCGGCCGAACTTGAGGTCGATCACCAGCGTGTCGTAGGGACGCTGCATCTTCTTGTCCTGCTCGGCCTCGTTGAACTCGCCGGAGGTGACGATCCGGTAGTCGCTGATGTAGCCCTCCTCCTTGAGCAGGCGCGCGATCTCGGCCTTCAGGCGCGAGCTCGGCATCTCGGCGCTCTCGTGGAGTGCCTTGTTTGCGTTCCGGATCCTCGTCAGCATGTCTGCGATCGGGTCGGTCTGCATGTCACCAGCTCGATTTCGTCATGCCGGGGATCACGCCCTCGTGGGCGAGGTCCCGCAGGCAGATCCGGCAGAGGCCGAACTTCCGGTAGGTCGCGCGTGCGCGCCCGCAACGATTGCAGCGGTTGTACGCGCGCGTCTTGAAGCGCTGCGGCTTGTGGGACTTCTCGATCAAGGCCTTGCGTGCCATCTACTGCGTCTCTCCTTCGTCGTTCTCAGGCCGGGTGAACGGCATGCCGAGCGCGCGCAGGAGCGCTAGGCCCTGCTCGTCGTCCGCAGCCGAGGTCGTGATCGCGACGTCCAGCCCGCGGATGCCGGCGATCTGGTCGTAGTCGATCTCGGGGAAGATGATCTGCTCGCGGATCCCGAGCGAGAAGTTGCCGCGGCCGTCCATCGCGCGCGGGTCGAGGCCGCGGAAGTCGCGGATACGCGGGAGCGCGATCGAGATCAGGCGATCGAGGAACTCCCACATGCGAGCGCCGCGCAGCGTCACGCGCGCGCCGACCGGCATGCCCTCGCGCACCTTGAAGCTGGCGATCGACTTGCGGGCCTTGCGCACCTGCGCGCGCTGGCCGGCGATCGTCGTCAGCTCCTCGATCGCGCTGTCGAGCGCCTTGGCCTCGGTCTTCGCCTCGCCGACGCCCATGTTCAGCGTGATCTTCTGGACGCGCGGGACCTGCATGACGCTCGAGAGGCCGAGCTCGTCCTTCAGGCGCGCACGGATCTCCTTTTCATACGTCACCTTCAGCCGCGGCACGTAGCCGTTCGTCTCTTCTTTCCGTGCGCGCGGGCTCACTTGTCGATCTCCTGGAGGCAGTCGGCCCGCTTGCACTGGCGCACGTGCACCTCGCGGCCCTTGACCTCCTTGGTCGTCATCCCGACGCGGGTCGGGCGGTTGCACGTCGGGCAGACGAGCATCACGTTCGAGACCGGCACCGGCGCGGCCTTCTCGATCACGCCGCCGGGGGTCATCTGCGCGCCGCCCATCCGGCTCGAGTCCTTCAGCGGCCGCGGGCGCATGTGGCGCTTGACCACGTTGAGGTTCTCGACGATCACGCGGCGCTCGCGTGGGCGCGACTCGATCACGCGCCCTTGCTTGCCGCGATCCTTGCCGGCCAGCATCTGGACGAGGTCGCCCTTCTTCACTTTCATCTTGGCCATGCTCAGAGCACCTCCGGCGCCAGCGAGACGATCTTCATGAAGTTCTTCTCGCGCAGCTCGCGGGCGACCGGCCCGAAGATGCGCGTGCCGCGCGGGTTGCGCGCGCTGTCGATCAGCACGGCGGCGTTCTCGTCGAAGGCGATCGAGGTGCCGTCGTTGCGGCCGAAAGGCTTGCGCGTTCGCACGACGACGGCCTGGACGACCTCGCCCTTCTTGACCGCGCCCTGCGGGCTCGCCGTCTTCACCGTCGCGGTGATGACGTCGCCAACGCGCGCATAGCGGCGCTTCGACCCGCCTTTGACGCGGATGCAGAGGATCTCGCGCGCGCCGGTGTTGTCGGCCACACGCAGACGGCTCTCCTGCTGGATCACTTCGCTTCCTCCAGCACCTCGGCGAGGCGCCAGTTCTTGGTCTTCGAGAGCGGGCGCGTCTCGACGATCCGGACGAGATCGCCGACCTTGGCCGCGTTCTGCTCGTCGTGCGCATGGAACCTCGTCGAACGGCGGACGACCTTCTTGTAGCGCCGGTGGGCCTTCACCGTGTCGACCTTGACCACGATCGTCTTGTCCATTGCATCCGAGACGACGACGCCGCGGCGCTCCTGGCTGCGGCCGCGCTCGTGCTCGGGCTTGGGCAGACGGACGATCGGGCGCCGCTCGGCCGGGCGCTCGCGCTTCGGCTTGGAGTGCTTGTGGCGCTGCGAGCGGGGCAGGCGCTTGCGCTTCGGCTTGGCTGAAGGCTGCGCGGGAGCGGCACCCTCTTCGGCGGCCGGCTCCTCACCCTCGGCTTCGGCGGCAGGCTCCTCTACGGCAGGCTCCTCGGCGGCCGGTTCTTCAGCCTCGGCAGCAGGCTCTTCGGCCGGAGCCTCCTCGTCGGCCACCGGCTCCTCGGACGGGGCCTCCGGCTCCTCGGCTGTCTCCTCCTCGGCCACGGGCTCTTCGTCCACGGGGTCCTCGGAAGTCGGCTCGGTCTGCTCTTCGGTTGTCTCGTTCTGCTCTTCGTCAGCCATGGGTATCGCTCGTCAGTCGTCCTTCTCGTTCGTGGCGGATGGTCAGGATGCGCGCGATCTCGCGCTTGGCGAGCTTGAGGCGCGCGGAGTTCTCCAGCGCCCCGGTCGCGCTCTGGAAGCGGAGGTTGAACAGCTCCTGGCGCGTGTCGGCCAACCGGTCCTCCAGCTCCTCGTCGGTCAGGTCGCGCAGCTCTCTAGCTCGCAAAGAGATCAGCCTCCCTCTTCACAACTCGGGTCTTGATCGGCAGTTTCCGGCTCGCGAGGCGCAGCGCCTCCTTGGCGAGGCGCTCGTCGACGCCGGCCAGCTCGAACATCACCCGTCCGGGCTTGACGACGGCGACCCAGTGCTCGGGCGCGCCCTTGCCGGATCCCATCCGGGTCTCGGCAGGCTTCTGGGTGACGGGCTTGTCCGGGAAGACGTTGATCCAGACCTTGCCGCCGCGGCGGATCTTGCGAGTCATCGCGATTCGGGCGGCCTCGATCTGGCGGCTCGTGACCCAGCCTGCCTCGAGCGCCTTGAGGCCGTAGTCGCCGGCCTGCACCGTCGTCTGCCCCTTCGAGATACCCCGGCGGCGGCCTCGCTGGTACTTGCGGTACTTCGTCTTCTTGGGGAGAAGCACCTACGACTCCTCCTTCTTCTTCCTGGTGCGGGGCTTCGGCTTGGGCTTCGGCTTCGTCTCGGCCGCGGGCTCGGTCGGCTGCTCGGGCGTGGGCGTCTCGGGCGTGGTCGTCTCGGGCGCCTCGGCCACGGCCTCGGGAGCGGCCTGCGTCTCGGGCTCGACCGGAGGCTGCTCCGGCGCGGTTGCCTCGTCCGTCCGTGGGCGCTCGGTGGTCTCCTGGGCGCGCGGGCGCCCACGGCCGCCGCCGGGCCGGCGCGGGCCTCCCGGCCCCTTGCGGCGCTGGCGCACCGGGCCGAGCCCTTCGCGGTCGGGCCCGCGTCCACGTCCGCCTTCGCGCGAGGCGCCGAGACCTTCGGCGGTGCCGCCGCGGCGGCGCGCCTGGTCCTGGTCGCCGAGCCGCTGGTCGCGCTGCGAGACGCCCTCGTAGCCCTCGGGCATGATCTCGCCCTTGTTGATCCAGACCTTGACGCCGATCCGGCCGTAGGTCGTCTTCGCCTCGGCGAAGCCGTAGTCGATGTCGGCGCGGATCGTGTGCAACGGTACACGCCCCTCGGAGTAGCTTTCCGAGCGGCTCATCTCGGTGCCGGCGAGGCGACCGCCGCACTGCACCTTCACGCCCTGCGCGCCGGAGCGGATCGCGGAGGCGAGCGAGCGCTTCATCGCGCGGCGGAAGCTGACGCGGTTCTCGAGCTGCTCCGCGATCGACTGGGCGACGAGCTTCGCGTCGAGCTCAGGTCGCTTGATCTCGTTGATGTTGATGTGCACGGCCTTGTTGGTCATGCCGTGGATCTCCTTGCGGAGCGCGTCCACCTCGACACCGGACTTGCCGATCACGATCCCCGGCCGCGCGGTGTAGATGTCGATCGTGATCCGCTGGGCGTCCTTGCGGATCAGGATGTCCGACAGGCCCGCGTGCGAAAGCTTGTTCTGGATGTGCTCGCGGATCTTGAGGTCCTCGAGCAGGTACGCCGGGAACTCCTTCGCCCCCGTGTACCAGTTCGACTTCCAGTCGTGGATGACGCCGACGCGCAGGCCGCCGGGATGGACTTTTTGGCCCATTAGGCCTTGGCCTCCTTCTTCTTCGCGGGCGCCTTCTTGGCAGCGGGCTTCTTCGCGGCCGCCTTTGGCTTGGGCTTGGGCTCCTCGGCCTTCGCCTCCTCCTCTGGCGCAGGCGGGGGCGGGGGCGGCTCGGGGGCGCGCTCGGGGGCGGCCAGCGTGACCGTGATGTGGCAGGTCGGCTTCTGGATCCGGACGCCGCGGCCACGCGCGCGGGCGCGGAAGCGCTTGATCACCGGGCCCTCGTCCACGAAAGCTGCTGAGACGACGAGCTCGTCGCCGCGGAGGTTGTGATTGGCCTCGGCGTTCGCGACCGCCGAGCGCAGCACCTTCTCGATCTCGCGCGCCGCCGCACGGGGCGTGAACGCGAGCACGGTGCGCGCCTCGGGGACGCTGCGGCCACGGATGTGCTCCGTGACGAGGCGGGCCTTGCGCGGCGACATCCGCACCCACTTGGCCACCGCCCTGACCTCCTGACGCTCCACAGCGGCCATCAGGTGCGCTTCACCTCGGTCTTGCGATCGCCGGAGTGGCCGCGGAAGGTGCGCGTGGGCGCAAACTCGCCGAGCTTGTGCCCGACCATCTGCTCGGTCACGAACACGGGCACGTGCTTCCGCCCGTCGTGGACGGCGATCGTGTGCCCGACCATCTCCGGGAAGACGGTCGAGGAGCGCGACCAGGTCCGGATCATCTGCTTCGAGCCGGACTCGTTCATGGCGGAGATCCGGCTCAGCAGCCGCTCCTGCACGAACGGTCCCTTTTTCGAGCTCCTGCTCATCTCTTCTCCTTGCCACGGCGGCGGCCGCGGACGATCAACTTGTCGGATTCCTTGTGCTTGCGACGCGTGCGCTTGCCGAGCGTCGGCACGCCCCAGGGCGTCACCGGGTGGCGGCCGCCCTTCGACTTCCCCTCGCCGCCGCCGTGCGGGTGGTCGACCGGGTTCATCGCCGAGCCGCGCACCGTGGGGCGCACGCCCTTCCAGCGGCTGCGGCCCGCCTTGCCGCCGGTGATGTTCTCGTGGTCGACGTTGCCGACCTGCCCGATCGTCGCCCGGCAGGTGAGCGGCACCCGGCGCAGCTCGCCCGATGGTAGCCGAAGGACGCCCTGCCCCTCGTCCTTCGCCACGAGCTGGATGCCGGAGCCTGCGCTGCGCGCGAGCTGGCCGCCCCTCCCCGGCTTCAGCTCGACGTTGTGGACGAGCGTGCCGGTCGGAATGTTCTCCAGCGGGAGCGCGTTGCCGGGCTTGATGTCGGCGCCCGGGCCGGACTCGACCGTCGACCCGACCTGCAGCCGGGCCGGCGCGAGGATGTAGGCCTTCGCGCCGTCGGCGTAGTGGAGCAGCGCGATCCGCGCCGAGCGGTTCGGGTCGTACTCGATCGCGGCCACCTTCGCCGGGACGCCGTCCTTGACCCGCTTGAAGTCGATGATGCGGTAGCGGCGCTTGTGCCCGCCGCCCTGGTGGCGCCGGGTGATCCGGCCGTAGGCGTTGCGCCCGCCGCTCTTCTTCAGCGGCTCGACGAGGGTCTTCTCCGGCTCGCTCTTGGTGATCTCGTCGAAGGCGGAAACCGACATGAAACGGCGGCCGGGCGAGGTGGGCTTGTATTTCCTGAGAGCCACTAGACCTGGGCTCCCTGGAAGATCTCGATCTGCTCGCCCTTGCGGATCTGGACGACGGCCTTCTTCCAGCCGGGCCTGACGCCGCGCCTTTGGCCACGGCGCTTCGGCTTCGGCTGGACCTTGAGGATGTTCACGCTCTCGACGTGGACCTCGAAGAGCTCCTCGACGGCCTGCCTGACCTGCGTCTTGTGCGCGTCCGGGTGGACCCGGAACGAGTACTTGTGCTGATCGATCAGCTCGTAGCTCTTCTCGGTCACGACCGGCGCGAGCAGGATCTGGTTCGGATGGAGGCTCACGAGGCCCTCCCCTGGACGTGCTCGAGCGCCGACTCGCTGATCAGGAGCGAGCGCGCCCACACGACCTCGTTGACCTCGAGCTCGCTGGGAACGGTCACGGCGACGCGGTCGAGGTTGCGGAAGGAGCGGATCAGACTCTCGTCCTCGGGCTGGGCGACCACGAGGAGCGGCTGCTCCTTGCCCCACTCACCGAGCAGCTTGGCGGCGGCCTTGGTCGAGGGCTCCGAGAAGCCGCCCGGGTCGACGACCCCGATTGTGCCCGCCTGTGCGTGCGCCGAGAGCGCGCTGCGTAGCGCGGCCCGCGCGACCTTGCGGTTCACCTTCGAGTCGAAGTTGCGGTTGTTCGGCGGGAAGGCCATGCCGCCGCCGGTCCAGTGTGGCGCGCGGGTCGTGCCCGCGCGGGCGCGGCCGGTTCCTTTCTGCCGCCACGGCTTCGAGCGGCCGCCGGCCACGAGGCCGCGGCTCTTGCCACCGCGCGTCGCGGACCGGGCCGCGTTCAGCTCGGCGCGCACCGTCTCGTGGACGAGGTACGGCTTCACCTCCGCGCCGAAGACGCCCTCCTCGAGCGCGACGGTCTTCTGCGACCCGATGACCGGTGCCTTCAAGGCGCCGCTTGCGGTGCCGCCTTCAGGACGCGCCGGCTTTGCCGGTGCGTCCGTCTGAACCGACCGGTCGACAGGTTTGGGAGTAGATCGAGCCGTTCTAGGCGCCACGACCCTTGTCCTCCCGTACCTCGACGAAGCCGTTCTTCGGCCCCGGCACAGCCCCCTTGACCAGCAGCAGGTTCCGCTCGGCGTCCACGTCGTGCACGGTCAGCCCGACCTGCGTGACGCGCTTGCCGCCCATCCGGCCGGCCATCTTGATTCCCTTGAAGACCCGCGACGGCGTCGCCGAGGCGCCGATCGAGCCCGGCTTGCGGATGTTGTGCGAGCCGTGCGAGACCGGGCCGCGGCTGAAGTTGTGGCGCTTGATCGTGCCCGCGAAGCCCTTGCCGATTCCGATCCCGGAGACCTTGACCTGCTCGCCGGGCTCGAAGGCCTCGACGGTCACCGACTCGCCCTCGGTCAGCTCGCTGGCGCCGCGGAACTCGATCAGCTTCCGGTGCGCGCCCGCCTTGCCGAGCTGGCCGAGCTGCGCCTTCGTCAGCTTCGCCTCGGCGACCGGCTCGAACGCGAGCTGGACCGCCTCGTAGCCGTCGGAGTCGACCGTCTTCACGCGGACGACCGGGCACGGGCCCGCCTCGATCACCGTCACCGGCGTCACCTCGCCCGTCTCGGGGTCGAAGAGCTGCGTCATGCCCAGCTTCTTGCCGACGATGCCTTTCACAATTTGATCTCGATGTCGACGCCGGCCGGGAGGTCGAGCCGCATCAGCGAGTCGACCGTCTTCGGGGTCGGCGAGTGGATGTCGATCAGGCGCTTGTGCGTGCGCACCTCGAAGTGCTCGCGCGAGTCCTTGTCCTTGAACGGGCTGCGGATCACGCAGTAGACGTTCTTCTCGGTGGGCAGGGGCACGGGCCCGGTGATGGTCGCGCCGGTCCGCTGGGCGGTCTCCACGATCTGGCTCGCAGACTTGTCGAGCTGCTGGTGGTCGTAGCCCTTGAGTCGGATGCGGATCTTGCTCTGCGGCACTGCTTACCTCTCGCTTTCTTTGCTTCTCGTCGTCATCCCAAGACGCGTAGCGTTTAGGTCTCGATTGCCGTGACGACGCCGGCGCCGACGGTGCGGCCACCCTCGCGAATCGCGAAGCGCAGTCCCTGGTCCATGGCGATCGGCTGGATCAGCTCGATGTCCATGTTCGTGTTGTCGCCCGGCATGACCATCTCCTGGCCCTCCGGGAGCTTGATCGCGCCCGTCACGTCCGTCGTGCGGAAGTAGAACTGCGGGCGGTAGTTGTTGAAGAACGGCGTGTGGCGGCCGCCCTCGTCCTTCGAGAGCACGTAGACCTCGGCCTTGAACACCGTGTGCGGGGTGATCGAGCCCGGCTTGGCGAGCACCTGGCCGCGCTCGACCTCCTCCCGCTTGGTGCCGCGGAGGAGCGCCCCGGCGTTGTCGCCGGCCTGGGCGAAGTCGAGGGTCTTGTTGAACATCTCGAGCCCGGTGACGACGGTCTTCTCGACCTCCGGGTGGATGCCGACGATCTCGACGTCGTCGCCCGACTTGATCTGGCCCTGCTCGATCCGGCCCGTGACGACGGTGCCGCGGCCCGTGATCGTGAAGACGTCCTCGATCGGCATCAGGAACGGCTTGTCCGTGTCGCGCGTGGGCTCGGGGATGTAGTCGTCCACGGCCTGCATCAGCTCGAGGATCTTGGCGGCCTGCTCCTCGTCGCCCTCGAGCGCCTTCAGCGCCGAGCCCGTGACGATCGGAATGTCGTCGCCGGGGAACTCGTAGCGCGAGAGAAGCTCCCGGACCTCGAGCTCGACGAGCTCGAGCAGCTCGGGGTCGTCGACCATGTCGGCCTTGTTGAGGAACACGACGATGTAGGGCACCTCGACCTGCCGGGCGAGCAGGATGTGCTCGCGGGTCTGCGGCATCGGCCCGTCGGCGGCGGAGACCACGAGGATCGCGCCGTCCATCTGGGCGGCGCCCGTGATCATGTTCTTGATGTAGTCGGCGTGGCCGGGGCAGTCGACGTGCGCGTAGTGACGGTTCTCCGTCTCGTACTCGACGTGGGACGTGTTGATCGTGATGCCGCGCTGGCGCTCCTCCGGTGCGTTGTCGATCGACTCGAAGTCGCGCACGGCCGTGTTCGTGCCCTTCTCGGCGAGCACCTTCGTGATCGCCGCGGTGAGCGTCGTCTTGCCGTGGTCGATGTGACCGATCGTCCCGACGTTCAGATGCGGCTTCGTCCGCTCGAACTTCTGCTTGCCCATTTCTACCTTTCTCCTTACGGGTTGTGGACCCTAGGACGCGTAGCGTGTTTCCTTCCTGCCTGGTTAGGTCTGCGAGTCGACGATCTCGCCCGCGATCGACTGAGGCACTTCCTCGTAGCGATCGAACTGCATCGTGAACGTGGCCCGGCCCTGCGTCGTCGAGCGCAGGTCGGTTGCGTAGCCAAACATTGTCGCCAACGGGACGCGGGCCCGGATCGCCTGCGCGTTGCCGCGCGGCTCGAGGCCCTCCACGCGCCCGCGGCGCGAGTTGAGGTCGCCCATGACGTCGCCGAGGTAGTCCTCCGGCGTGACGACCTCGACCGCCATCACCGGCTCGAGCAGCTTCGGCTTCGAGCGCTTCATCGCCTCCTTGAAGGCCATCGAGCCCGCGACCTTGAACGCCATCTCGCTCGAGTCGACGTCGTGGAAGGAGCCGTCTACCAGCTCGATGCGCACGTCGACGACCGGGTAGCCGGCGAGGACGCCCGACTCCATCGCCTCTTGGATGCCGAGGTCGACCGGGCCGATGTACTCGCGCGGGATCTTGCCGCCGACGATCTTGTCGACGAAGTCGTAGCCCTCGCCCGGCTCGGTCGGCTCGGCGTTGATCACCGCGTGGCCGTACTGGCCGCGCCCGCCGGTCTGGCGGACGAAGCGCCCCTCGATCTTCTCGACGGGCCGGCCGAAGGTCTCGCGGTAGGCGACCTGGGGGCGGCCGACGTTCGCGTCGACCGAGAACTCGCGCAGGAGCCGGTCGACGATGATCTCGAGGTGGAGCTCGCCCATCCCGGAGATCAGCGTCTGGCCGGTCTCGTCGTCGGTGCGGACGCGGAAGGTCGGGTCCTCCTCTGAGAGGCGCTGCAGCCCGCCGGCCAGCTTGTCCTGGTCGGCTTTCGTCTTCGGCTCGATCGCGACGGCGATGACCGGTTCCGGGAAATCCATGGACTCCAGGCGGATCGGCGCCGTGTCGATCGCAAGCGTGTCGCCGGTCGTCGAGGCCTTGAGCCCCACCGCAGCGGCGATCTCGCCTGCGCCGATCTCCTCCCGCTCCTCGCGGTGGTTCGCGTGCATCTGAAGGATGCGGCCGATCCGCTCGCTCTTGCCCGTGGACGTGTTCATGACGCGGTCGCCCGCGTTGACCTTGCCCGAGTAGACGCGGAAGTACGTCAGCTTGCCGACGTACGGGTCGGACATGACCTTGAAGACGAGCGCCGAGAACGGCTCGTCCAGCGCCGGGCGGCGGGAGAGCTCGTGCTCGGTGCGCGGGTCGATCCCGTGCACGGGCGGCACGTCGAGCGGGCTCGGCAGGAAGTCGACGACGGCGTCGAGCAGCGGCTGGACGCCCTTGTTCTTGAACGCCGAGCCGGCGAGCACCGGCGTGACCGTGATGTCGAGCGTGGCCGCGCGGAGCGCCCGCTTGAGCATCTCCGGCGTGACCGCCTCCTCGTCCAGCAGGTAGGTCTCCAGCAGCTCGTCGTCGTGGTCGGCGACCGAGTCGATCAGCTGGTGGTGGTACTCCTGCGCCTGCTCGAGGAGCTCGGTCGGGATCTCGCCGGTCTCCATGGTCGTGCCGAGGTCGTCGGCCCAGATGATCGCACGCATCTCGACGAGGTCGACGACGCCGCGGAAGTGCTCCTCCTGGCCGATCGGCAGCTGCACGGGCACCGGATGGGCGCCGAGCCGGTCGACCATCGACTGCACGGAGGCGAAGAAGTCCGCGCCGGTGCGGTCCATCTTGTTGATGAAGGCGATCCGCGGCACGCGGTAGCGGTCGGCCTGGCGCCAGACCGTCTCGGACTGCGGCTCGACGCCGGCGACGGAGTCGAAGATCGCGATCGCGCCGTCGAGCACGCGCAGGCTGCGCTCGACCTCGACCGTAAAGTCCACGTGTCCGGGCGTATCGATGATGTTGATACGAAAATCGCCCCACGAGGCTGTCGTCGCAGCAGAGGTGATCGTGATGCCGCGCTCCTGCTCCTGCGCCATCCAGTCCATCACCGCCGCGCCCTCGTGCACCTCGCCCATCTTGTGGGTGCGGCCGGTGTAGTAGAGGATCCGCTCGGTCGTCGTGGTCTTGCCGGCGTCGATGTGGGCCATGATCCCGATGTTGCGCACGTTCTCGAGCGCGATCTGTGCCTTGGTCGTGGCCGTCGCGCTCACCACCTGTAGTGCGCGAAGGCCTTGTTGGCCTGCGCCATCCGGTAGAGGTCGTCCTTGCGCTTGAACGCGCCGCCCTGCTGGTTGAGGGCGTCGAGGATCTCGCCCGCGAGCTTCTCGGACATGTGCTTCTCGCGCCGGTCGCGCGCGAACGTGACGAGCCAGCGCACGGCCAGCGTGCGCGCGCGGCGCTGCGGCACCTCGACGGGCACCTGGTAGTTCGCCCCGCCGACGCGTCGCGAGCGGACCTCGAGCACCGGCGTCACGGTCTTGACCGCCTGCTCGAGCACCTCGACCGGCGGCTTGCCGGTCTGCTCGCCGACCCGGTCCAGCGCGCCGTAGACGATCGCCTCGGCGTTCGACTTCTTCCCGTGGGTCATCACCTTGTTTACGACCTGCGTGACGAGACGCGACGCGTAGACGGGGTCCGGCTCCAGCGTCCGGGGCTGGATCGTGGCGCGGCGCGGCATCAGTGCCCCCTCCAGTGACGCCGCCGAGTTTCTGGGTCGCGAGCACCAAGCCAGAGTTCGCACTTGCCCGCGGCAAGGCTGGACTGCCTTGCCAAGGGCAAGGGTGGGCTCTGGCGCCGCGTGATCGCGGGCCAGAAGCCGGCATGTGTTGCTGGATGGGGCACTAACTGCCCCGCTTCGCGCCGTACTTGGAGCGCGCCTGGCGCCGGTCGCCGACGCCGGCAGCGTCGAGCCCGCCGCGGATCACCTTGTAGCGGTAGCCCGGCAGGTCCTTGACCCGTCCGCCGCGGACGAGCACGACCGAGTGCTCCTGCAGGTTGTGGCCCTCGCCCGGGATGTAGGCGCCGACCTCCATGCCGTTCGTCAGCCGGACGCGCGCGACCTTGCGCAGGGCCGAGTTCGGCTTCTTCGGCGTCTGCGTCATCACGCGCGTGCACACGCCGCGCTTCTGGGGCGCGCCGCGCAGGGCAGGGGTCTTCACCTTCGCCTTGGGGGCGTTCCTGCCTTTTCGGACCAGCTGATTGACGGTCGGCATCTACGTCCTTCGAGGGGGCACGAACACAACAAAGGCTGGCCGGGGCTGGACGCCCCTGCCAACCGGATGACGATGGTAGCGAACGCGCACCCTCTGCGTCAAACGCGGAAACACGCATGGCTGAGCCGGATCCACGGCCCCGCCGGCGGCTTCGAGGGCGTATCCTGTTCAAACTTTTAGTGTTTTCAAGCCATAGCCTGCGGGCCCGAACCGATTTACAGTGAGATCGCCCGGAAACTGCGGCGAAAACGCGGGCCGGGCGTCGGAGGGTGTGGGAACGAGAGAGATGATGGTTGAGGCGGTGACGAGTACGACCGTCCTGGTGGCGGCGGGGGCAGCGCTTGCGACGCTGCTCCTGGTATCGATTGCGCTATTCGTCCGCCGCCGGCGCTCAGGGCCCGCCGGCGGCCAGGAGCTGCTCGCGCTCGTCTCCGAGATGAACGCCCGGATGGAGTCGATGATCCGGGAGCTCTCGGAGTCGCTCGAGCGCGCCCAGGAGGAGGGCCGGCGCAACCGTTACCTGACCGAGCTGGCCGGCTCGATCGACCTGGACGAGGTGCTCGCGCGCACACTCGAGGCGGGCGGCGCGGTGCCGGGCGTCGACGCCGCGCTCGTCTCGGTCGCCGACAAGAGCGACAAGCCGATCGTGGCGACGCTCGGGCTCTCCGCCGACGAGGCGCACCGCCAGGTGATCTCGGGGCCACCGGACGGGCACGAGGCCCGCGCGATCTCGCTCGTCTACCAGTACCCGCCCGCGCTGGAGGTGAGCGCCGACCTCGTCCACTCCGGCCTGGCCGTCCCGGTTCCCGGCGAGGCTGCGTCGATCGGGTTCCTCGCCGTCTACAGCCGCGCGCCCGACCACCGCTTCGCCGAGGAGGAGATCCGGGAGCTCGAGGAGCTCGCGCAGCGCGCCGGGCCGGCGATCGAGAACGCACGCCGCTTCAAGGAGGCGCGGCAGCTCGCCGACCTCGACGCGCTCACGGGGCTGCACAACCGCCGCTACTTCCACGAGACGCTTGCGCGAGAGGTCTCGCGCGCCCACCGCTACGGGCGCAAGCTCGCGCTCGTCGTCTTCGACCTCGACGACTTCAAGGCGATCAACGACCGGATCGGCCACCTCTCCGGCGACGCCGTGCTCGCCGAGACCGCCGACCGCGTCCGCGACGTCGTCCGCTCGGCGGATGTGGCCTGCCGCGTCGGGGGCGACGAGTTCGCGGTGATCCTGCCCGAGTCGTCGACCGGCGACGCCGACCAGCTCTACCACCGGCTGCTCGGCGCGATCTCGACGCACCCGATCGGCCAGGCGGGACGGCTCTCCGTCTCGGCCGGGATCGCCGAGCTCCGGGAGGACGACGACCCGACGATCTTCTTCGAGCGGGCCGACGAGGCGCTCTACCGGGCCAAGGAGCACGGCAAGGCGCAGGTCGTCTCGCACGGAGCACTCGAGGCCGCAGCGGACGAGAAGCCGCCCGAGGCGAACGGCCGCAGCCTCAGCAGCGCCTAAAGGGCCCCCTAGTCGGCGGCCAGGAAGGGCAGGTAGTCGGTCAGCGGGACGACGCCGGGGGTCGGCTGGTCGTCCTTGCGGCAGAGCGTCACGGCGTTGAAGACCCGCTCCCGCGCGAGCAGCCAGCTCTCGTACCGGTGGTCGCGGGCAAGCGCGTTCAGCGCGGTCACGACCGCCGGCCTGGCCAGCTCGAGCGGGATGCCGCCGAGCAGGACGGTCGGCTCGAGCACGCGCACCTGCACCGGGCCGAGCATCGTCCGGATCGTCACCCACCGCCCCGGGGCCAGCCGGTAGAGCTGCGCCGGCGCGTTCGACTCGAGCGCAAAGCCCCGGCGGCGGCCGCCGAGCCAGGAGACACCCGTCTTCGTCTCGACCAGCCGCGCGTTCGTCTCCGCATAGGTCTGGTAGTAGTCGAGCACCGACGAGCCCGACGGTGGCGAGACGCTGATCCGCGTCTCGATCTTCGCGCGCCGGAGCTCGTCGGCGATCACGCCGCGCGCGACCGCCCGGGTTGCATGCGCTCGGGCGAGCGCCGCGCGGTAGGCGCCGTAGCTCCCGAACCGGGAGCCGACCACCGCCTTCTCCGCGGCGATGACGTCCGTCGACTTGAGCGGCTGGAAAGCGCTCGCCACCGCGCGCGCATAGACGGCCGTGAAGGCGATGTCGGCGTCGCCGGTCATCGGCGTGAGCGCGCGAATGTCGCCGCTGCGGACCGGCCGTCCCTGAACCGAGCAGCGGACGCCGCCCGCCAGGACGATCTGCCCTTCGGTCCGCGAGGTGTTGAACCGCTTGCCGGCCGCCTTCGGCCCGTTGCAGAGCTTCGAGTTGCGCGTCCAGAGGTAGACGCAAGCCGCGGTCGCTTTGTCCGGGTCGTCCTCGGCCGAGCCCTTGGCGAAGACGCCCCAGCCCCACGACCAGACTGCGCGCAGGTCGAGCTCCTTCGCGACCTGCCTGGCCGCCAGCGTCTGCAGCTTCGTCACCTCGAGCCACGCCGGCAGCGGCGCCCGCTCGCGCCCGCCCGAGCCCGGCGTCGTGTGGAAGCCGAGCATGATCCCGAGCTCGCTGGTCGGGATCCCGATGGCGGTGTACGGCGCGATCCGCGCCCGGAACAGGTTGCGCATGTCGCGGCTGCCGGTGAACGCGCCGAGCTTCGACCAGCGCGCGGCCGAGAAGTACGACTCGCTGACGATGTCGGAGACCTTCGCCACCTGGCGCCACCAGTCAGCCGCATCGGGCCCCATGAACGGCTTGCTGGGAACGAGCAGCCAGGGCCGTGCGCCACGCGTCGCGAGGGTCTGGAGATAGATCAGGACGTCGCGCCGGTACTGCGCGTTGGTCGCGCTCCAGGGCGTGATCAGGCTGGCGCCGTTCAGCTCGTTCTCGGCGATGATCGGCTGGGCGCACACCATCGCCGCGGCGGCCAGGTCGTACATCCGGTTCGCCCGGTCGATCACGGTCGCCGGATCGAACGGTTCCAGCGGCGTCCCGACGCGCCGGTTGATGTGCATGTCCCAGTAGACCGTCTTGGCCCCGTCGGCGCGCATCAGCGGGGGGTAGATGAAGTTCGAGGAGGCGGCGATCACGCCGGGCTGGGCGAAGAGCTGCCAGAACGGGAAGGGGGAGGCGGTGAAGTCGATCCAGAGCGTGCCCTTGTCAGGGATGCCGCAGGTCTCCTGCGCGGCGGCGCGGTGCGGCGCTGCCAGGCCGACGCAGGCGGCCAGAAGGATGAGGATTAGCCGCTTCAACCCCGTCCCATGTGTAGCACGTGGGAAGAACGGCGGCCAGCCCCGGCTGTGGCCGGGGCCGGCGCACCGCGAGAACTACTCGTCGAGCGGACTGTCGACCTCGGGGACTTCCTCCGCCTCGGTCGACTCGTGCGGCTTGCCATCGTCGTTGAGATCCGGCTCGCCGCCGAAGTCGAGGCCGAGGCCGGCCAGGTCCAGGCCGTCGCCGCCGTCGGTGCCGATCTCCTCCAGCGCCGCCAGGAGCGCCTCGCGCTCGTACGTCTCCTTCGGCACCTTCTCGGAAGGGCCGATCTCGATCGAGCGGTAGCGCTTCAGGCCGGTCGCCGCCGGGATCAGCTTGCCGATGATCACGTTCTCCTTCAGCCCGAGCAGACGGTCGACCTTGCCCTCGATCGAGGCGTCGGTCAGGACCTTGGTCGTCTCCTGGAAGGAGGCCGCCGAGAGGAAGGACTCGGTCGCGAGCGAGGCCTTCGTGATCCCGAGGATCAGCGGCTCGAACGTCGCCTGCTCCTTCTTCGACTTCTCCTTCTTGACGCGCGCGTTCTCGCGCTCGAGCACGACGCGATCGACGAGCTGGCCGGGCAGCAGGTCGGTGTCGCCGGCGTTCTCGACCCGCACCTTCTTCAGCATCTGGCGGATGATCAACTCGATGTGCTTGTCGTGGATCTCGACGCCCTGTGACTTGTAGACCTTCTGCACCTCGGCGACGAGGTACAGCTCGGTCGGCGTCGAGCTCTTCAGGCGGAGCAGGTCGGCGGGGTTGACCGAGCCCTCGTGCAGGGCGTCGCCCGGCTCGACCTGCTGGCCGTCGACGACGAGCACGCGCGTGCGGCGCGGGAGCTGGTAGGCGACCGGCTCCACCGCCTCGCCGTTCTCGTCCACCTCGTCGGTGACGATCGAGAGCTTCGGACCGCGCTCGGTGTCCTCGATGCGCACGACCCCGCCGGTCTCGGCCAGCTTGGCCGCGCCCTTCGGGTTACGCGCCTCGAAGATCTCGACCACGCGCGGGAGGCCGTGCGTGATGTCGGCCCCTGCGACGCCGCCGGTGTGGAACGTCCGCATTGTCAGCTGCGTGCCCGGCTCGCCGATCGACTGGGCGGCGATGATCCCGACCGCGTCGCCGATCTCGCACATCCCGCCGGTCGCGAGGAAGATGCCGTAGCAGGCCCGGCACACGCCGAACTCGCTGCGGCACTTCAGCACCGAGCGCACCGGAATCGTCGGCTCCTCCTCGAGCTCGTGCTCGGCGAACGCCTCCTCGATCTCGGCCAGCACCTGGTTCGTGACGATGGCGCCCTTCTCCGCGACCACGGTCTTGCCGGGCTTGCCGCTCGCGAGCGGCTTGTGCACGTCGTCTGCGAGGACGCGCCCGAGGATGCTCTTGTTGACGCCCTCGGGGACGTGCAGCGGGAGCTCGATGAAGTCCTTCGTCTTGCAGTTCTCCTCGCGGATGATCACGTCCTGCGAGACGTCGACCAGGCGCCGGGTCAGGTAGCCCGAGTCGGCGGTTCGCAGCGCGGTGTCGGCGAGGCCCTTGCGGGCGCCGTGGGTCGAGATGAAGTACTCGAGCACCGACAGGCCCTCCATGAAGTTGGCCTTGATCGGGCGCTCGATGATCTCGCCCTTCGGGTTGGCCATCAGGCCGCGCATGCCGGCGAGCTGGCGGATCTGCTTGAACGACCCGCGGGCACCGGAGTTGGCCATCATGAAGATCGGGTTCAGCTCGTTGAGGTTCTTCTCCATCGCCCGGGCGACGTCTTCGGTCGCCTCGGTCCAGAGCTCGACGATCTGCTCGTGCCTCTCCTCTTCGGTGATCAGGCCGCGCTCGTACAGGCCCTCGATGTTGCGGACGCGCTCTTCGTAGCCGGCCAGCAGCTCGTCCTTCTCCTGCGGGATGACGATGTCGTTCTTCGAGATCGTGATCCCGGCCTTGGTGGCGTAGTGGAAGCCGAGACTCTTGACCTTGTCGAGAACGCCGGCGATCACGTGGGCGCCGTAGCGCTCGGCGAGGCCGGAGATGAAGATGTCCGTCTCCTTCTTCGAGAGCGTCCGGTTGAGGAACGGCAGATCGCCGAGGTCCTCGTCGGTGAACTCCTGCAGCGAGCGCTCGACCTCCGCGTTCAGGATCACGCGGCCCGGGCGTCGTCAGCACGAGCTCTTCGCGGTACCGGTACTGGATCGGCTGCTGGATCCCGACCTGGCCGTCCTCGACCGCGCGCTCGACCTCCTCCTCGGAGGCGAAGCGCTTCGGCCTCGGGTCGATCTCCTCGGCGGTCATGCTGCCGAGGTCGACGTCGGAATACGTCAGGTAGTAGCCGCCGAGCACCATGTCCTGCGTCGGCGTGGCCAGCGGCCGGCCGTTGCGCCGGCGAGAGGATGTTGTTCGACGACAGCATCAGGATGCGCGCCTCGGCCTGCGCCTCCGCGGAGAGCGGCAGGTGGACGGCCATCTGGTCGCCGTCGAAGTCGGCGTTGAACGCGTGGCAGACGAGCGGGTGCACCTGGATCGCCTTGCCCTCGACGAGCACCGGCTCGAACGCCTGGATGCCGAGGCGGTGCAGCGTCGGCGCGCGGTTCAGCAGCACCGGATGCTCCGCGATCACCTCCTCGAGCACGTCCCAGACCTCCGGGACCATCGAGTCGACGTGCTTCTTCGCCGCCTTGATGTTCTGCACCGACTTGCGCTCGACGAGCCGGCTCATGATGAACGGCTTGAACAGCTCGAGCGCCATCAGCTTCGGCAGGCCGCACTGGTGCAGCTTCAGGTTCGGCCCGGCGACGATCACCGAGCGGCCCGAGTAGTCGACGCGCTTGCCGAGCAGGTTCTGGCGGAAGCGACCCTGCTTGCCCTTGAGCATGTCGGAGAGCGACTTCAGCGCCCGGTTGCCCGGGCCCGTCACGGCGCGGCCGCGGCGGCCGTTGTCGAACAGCGCGTCGACGGCCTCCTGCAGCATCCGCTTCTCGTTGTTGACGATGATCTCGGGCGCGCCCAGGTCGAGCAGCCGCTTGAGGCGGTTGTTCCGGTTGATCACGCGCCGGTAGAGGTCGTTCAGGTCGGTCGTGGCGAAGCGGCCGCCGTCGAGCTGGACCATCGGCCGCAGCTCCGGCGGGATCACCGGGATCGCCTCCAGCATCATCCACTCCGGCCGGTTCTCGGAGGTGATGAACGCGGTCACGACCTTCAGCCGCTTGATCGCGCGCTGCTGCTTCTGCCCCTTCGAGGTCCGGATCGTCTCGCGCAGCGACTTCGCCTCGGCCTTCAGGTCGAGGTCCTTGAGCAGCTCGCGGATCGACTCCGCGCCCATGCCGCCCTGGAAGTAGACGCCGAACCCGTACGGCGACCCGAAGCGGTCCTTGAGCTCGCGGAAGATCTGCTCGTCGTTGACGATCAGCTTCGGCTCGAGCTCGCGGAACAGCTGCCAGGTCTCCTCGAGCCGGCGCACCGAGTCGACGGCCGCCTCCTTGGCGTCCTCCTTGCGGGCCTCGATGTCCTGGTAGGCCTCGCGCACCTTCACCGTCCACTGGACGATCGCGTCGAGATCCTCCTTGGAGATCCTGCCGTCGGTGCGCAGGCAGAGGTCGTTCGTCAGCTCGCGCAGGTCTTCGGCGCTCGCGGTCGGCTCGGCCTGCTCGAGCACCTCGCGCAGGAGGCCCTTGCCGAGGTCCCGCGCCTTCTCGAGCTGCTTCTGGTCGACGCTCGCGACGGTCTCCGCATCCTCCTCGGACAGCTTGGCCTTCTTGTCGAGCAGGCCCTCGAGGATCCGGTTGACGTGCTTGGTGACCGCGCCCTTCTTCGAGCCGGTCGCCTTGGCGAGCTGCTTGTAGAGCGGCGCGAGCGCCTCGCGGACCGAGATCGCCACGTTCGCGACGTTCTCGAGCTCCTTCGGCGTCAGCCTGCGGTCGTCGCGGATCGCCGAGTTGCGGACGAGCTCGCGGATCTTCTTCGAGTCCTCGGTCGTGATCTGCGGCGCGACCTCGACGAACATGCCTCCGACCAGTTCGCGCACCTCGTCGAGCGTCGGGACGGCCTGCTCCTCGGCCCAGTTGGAGAGGCCGCGGGCCCAGAAGTCGTCGTCTTCGTCGAAGTTCCGCTCGGCGCCCTTGCTGAAGTAGTTGCGCCGCCGCTTGAGGCGGTCCTCGAGCGCGGCGAGGTTCTCGTCGCGGTCGACGTAGATCTGCTCCGACTCCGCCTTGACCTTGTCCTCGAGTCCGTTCAGGTCCTTCTGCCGCGCCTCCGTGTCGACGGAGGTGACGATCGAAGCGGCGAAGTAGAGCACCTTCTCCAGCTCGCGCGGGGCGATGTCGAGCAGATAGCCGATCCGGCTCGGGACGCCCTTGAAGAACCAGATGTGCGAGACCGGGCGCAGCCAGGTCGATGTGGCCCATGCGCTCGCGGCGCACCTTCTGCCGCGTCACCTCGACGCCGCAGCGCTCGCAGATGATGCCCTTGTAGCGGACGCGCTTGTACTTGCCGCAGTAGCACTCCCAGTCCTTGGTCGGACCGAAGATGCGCTCGCAGAAGAGCCCGTCGCGCTCGGGCTTGAGCGTCCGGTAGTTGATCGTCTCGGGCTTGGTGACCTCACCCGAAGACCAGTCGCGAATCTGCTTGGACGACGCGAGACCGATACGGATCGCGTCGAACTCGTTGATGTCGATCAAGGCTCTCCTCCTTTGCTCCTCAACCCGAGCCGTCGGCTCACCTCGGCCTCGCCTCCGTCGTCCGGTCGCCATCGCACCTCTACATCTGCCAGATCGTCGGCCAGCGGGCCGGTCTGCGCCTCTGCCTCTTCCTTTGCGTCCTCTGCCGGGGTGACCTCGACGTCGGTCACGTCGCCCAGCTGCTCGTCGGCCGGCAGCGCGAGCTCCTGGCCCGGATCGTCGACGCGCTCCTGGCCCTCCTCTGCCTCCTCGGCGGTCGGCGGCCGCGCGGCCGCCCGCAGCGAGCCCGGCGAGAGATCGATCCCGAGCTCCTCGGCCGCCCGCAGCAGCTCGTCGTCCTCCTCGCGCACCTCGACCTTCTCGCCCTCGTCGGAAAGGACGTTGACGTCGAGCGCGAGGGACTGCATCTCCTTCAGCAGCACCTTGAACGACTCGGGGATCGACGGCTCGGCGATGTTCTCGCCCTTGACGATCGCCTCGTATGCCTTCACGCGGCCGACCGTGTCGTCGGACTTGATCGTGAGCATCTCCTGCAGCGTGTACGCGGCGCCGTAGGCCTCGAGCGCCCAGACCTCCATCTCGCCGAAGCGCTGGCCGCCGAACTGCGCCTTGCCGCCGAGCGGCTGCTGCGTCACGAGCGAGTAGGGGCCGGTCGAGCGCGCGTGGATCTTGTCGTCGACCAGGTGGAGCAGCTTCAGGATGTACATGTAGCCGACGGTCACCTTCTGCGAGAAGCTCTCGCCCGTCCGCCCGTCGAACATCCGCACCTTGCCGGAGCAGTGCCTGCCCTCGGGCCGCTTGGGGTCGACCACGAACGTGATCGGCGAGTCGGGGTTCTGCTTCGTCCACTCGACGAGCGCCTCGTCGACGTCCTTCTCGGTCGCGCCGTCGAAGACCGGCGTCGCGATCGGGGACGTCTGGCCGTCGCCGTTCGCCGAGTCGCCGTTCTCGTGCGAAGACGCCGTGCGCGGCCGCCCAGCCGAGATGCGTCTCGAGGATCTGGCCGATGTTCATCCGGCTCGGCACGCCGAGCGGGTTCAGCACCACGTCGACGGGACGGCCGTCCTCGAGGAACGGCATGTCCTCGTCGGGCACGATCTTTGCGATCACGCCCTTGTTGCCGTGCCGGCCGGCGAGCTTGTCGCCCTCGGCGATCTTGCGCTTCTTCGCCACGTACACGCGCACGAGCTCGTTCACGCCCGGCGAGAGGTCGTCGCCCGCGTCGCGGGAGAACGTCTTGACGTCGATCACCTTGCCGCCCTCGCCGTGCGGGACCTTGAGCGACGTGTCGCGCACCTCGCGCGCCTTCTCCTTGAAGATCGCGCGGATCAGCTTCTCCTCGGCCGTCAGCTCGGTCTCGCCCTTCGGCGTCACCTTGCCGACGAGCAGGTCGCCCGAGCCGACCTCGGCGCCGATGCGCACGACCCCGCGCTCGTCGAGATCCTTGAGCGACTCCTCCGAGCGGTTCGGGATGTCGCGCGTGATCTCCTCGTCGCCGAGCTTGGTCGAGCGCGCGTCGATCTCGTACTCGTGGATGTGGATCGAGGAGAGCACGTCCTCCTTGACCAGCCGCTCCGAGATCACGATCGCGTCCTCGAAGTTGTAGCCCTCCCACGGCATGAAGGCGACGAGCAGGTTCGCGCCGAGCGCGAGCTCGCCCTGGTCGGTCGAGCTGCCGTCGGCCAGCACCTGCTCGGCCCGCACCCGCTCGCCGAGGCCGACGATCGGCTTCTGGTGGATCAGCGTGCCCTGGTTCGAGCGCATGAACTTCGTCATCGGGTACTCGTGCTTCCCGTCCTTGGTCGTCGACCACGATCCGCTCGGCGTCCACGTCGACGACGGTGCCCGGCCTCGTCGGCGAGGATCGACATCGCCGGTGTCGATCGCGGCGCGGTACTCGAGGCCCGTGCCGACGAGCGGCGCCTGCGTGATCATCAGCGGCACGGCCTGCCGCTGCATGTTCGCGCCCATCAGCGCGCGGTTCGCGTCGTTGTGCTCGAGGAACGGGATCAGCGCGGTGGCGACCGACACGATCTGGGCCGGCGCGACGTCCATGAAGTCGACGTCCTTCGGCCGCGCGGTGACGGCCTCGCCCTCGCGGGAGCGGCAGAGCACCTGCTCGTCCACGAAGCGCCCGGTCTTCTCGTCCACCTGCGCGCTCGCCTGGGCGATCGTGTACTGCGCCTCCTCGGCTGCGTCGAGGTAGACGATCTCGTCGGTCACCTTGCCGTTCGTGACCTTCCGGTACGGCGTCTGGACGAAGCCGAACTCGGACACGGTCGCGAACGAGGCCAGCGAGCCGATCAGGCCGATGTTCGGGCCCTCCGGTGTCTCGATCGGGCACATGCGCCCGTAATGGGTCGGGTGCACGTCGCGCACCTCGATCGGCGCGCGCTCGCGCGTCAGGCCGCCGGCGCCGAGCGCCGAGAGCCGCCGCCGGTGGGTGAGCCCGGCGAGCGAGTTCGTCTGGTCCATGAACTGCGACAGCTGCGAGGAGCCGAAGAACTCCTTCAGCGCCGCCACCACCGGGCCGGATGTTGATGATCGTCTGCGGCGTGATCGTGTCGACGTCCTCCGTGGTCATCCGCTCGCGGACGACGCGCTCCATCCGGTAGAGACCGACCCGGAACGCCTCCTGGATCAGCTCGCCGACCGTGCGCAGCCGCCGGTTGCCGAAGTGCTCGTACTCGTCGAGCTCGCCGCGGATCGGGTCGCGCGAGAGCACGATCGCGTCGGCCGCGAAGTCCTTCGACTCCGGGTCGACACCGAGCATGTCGGGCAGCTCGACCAGCTTGCGGACGAGCGCCAGGATGTCCGCCGTCGTCAGGACGCGGACGTCGTCGGGCACGTCGACCCCGAGCCGCTGGTTCAGCTTGTAGCGGCCGACCTTCGTCAGGTCGTAGCGCTTCGGGTCGAAGAACAGCGCCTTGAGCAGGTTCCGCGCGTTGTCGAGCGTCGGCGGCTCGCCGGGCCGCTGCTTCTTGAACACCTCGATCAGCGCCTCTTCCTCGTTCGCGGACGGGTCCTTCTCGAGCGTGTTGACGATGTACGTCGAGTTCCCGAACAGCTTCAGAATCGCCTCGTTCGAGCTCGTGTCGAGCTTCTGGCCGGTCGAGGGGTCCTCGTCAGGCAGCGCGCGCAGCAGGGTCGTGATCGGCAGCTTCCGCTTCCGGTCGATGCGCGCGTAGACGACCCCCTTCTTGTCGATCTCGAGCTCGAGCCAGGAACCGCGGCTCGGCATCAGGTTTGCGGTGAAGACCTGCTTGGCCGGATCCTTGGGCTCCATCAGGTAGGCGCCCGGGCTCCGGACGAGCTGCGTGACGATCACGCGCTCAGTGCCGTTGATGATGAACGTCCCCCACTCGGTCATCATCGGGAAGTCGCCCATGAAGACCGTCTGCTCACGGATCTCGCCCGTCTCCTTGTTGACGAAGCGGACCGTCATCGAGAGCGGGGCCTGGTAGGTCAGGTCCTTCTCACGGCATTCCTGGATGGTGACCGGGGGGTCACCGAACTGGAACTCGCCGAACTCGACGGCGAGCGTGCCCGTGTAATCCTCGATCGGCGAGATGTCGTCGATCGTCTCCCTGAGGCCCTCGTTCTTGAACCACTCGAACGAGGCCTTCTGGATGTCGATCAGATTGGGAAGGTCGAGGACGTGCTTGAGGCGTGAAAAGCTCTTACGCGCGCGTGGCGCAGCGACCCGGGTCGTCAAGTCTGGGTGCCTCCCTTACGGCTATGAGGTGAATGTGGAAATGCGGACAGGCGAACGTCGGCGCGGAACAGCCAAATATAGCGAAAGAGGTGGGCGCTGCGCAAGCCCAGACGGCTTGGTGGCCGCCCGGGCGGAAACCCCACTATAGACGCCGTTTCGGGCGGGCGCCAGCGTCCACTTCGGACCCCCGGGCGCCCGCGCGGGTGGGCTCGTTTGCCTGCTTACTTGATCTCGACCGCGGCGCCTGCCTCTTCGAGCTGCGCCTTGATCTGCTCGGCCTCCTCCTGCGGAACGCCTTCCTTGACCGGGTTCGGCGCGCCGTCGACGAGGTCCTTGGCCTCCTTCAGGCCGAGGCCCGTGACCGCGCGAACGACCTTGATCGCCTGGATCTTCTTGTCGCCGGCGTTCGTGAGTACGACGTCGAAGGAGGTCTTCTCCTCCTCGGCGCCGGCTCCGTCGCCACCCGCGGCCGGAGCGCCGGCTGCGGCCACTGCTACGGGAGCGGCGGCGGTCACGCCCCACTCCTCCTCGAGCTTGTTCTTCAGCTCGACGAGGTCGAGGACGGTCATGCCGCCCAGCTGCTCGACGAGCTTGTCGGTGTCGGTCTTCGTCGCCACTAGCTTCCTCCTCTTCTCGACTCGTGCCTCCGGCTCGGCTTCCTCGGCCTCGGCCGACGGCTCTTCGCGATTGCTCTTCGCTGGCTTCCTCCGCCTGGGCTCGTCGGCTGCGGCTCGGGTTCGGCTTCCGCAGGCTCCTCCGGAACCTCCGCCCTGCTCCTCGCAGCTGCTTGATCCTCGCGCTCGCAGCACGCCGACGAGATCGCGCAGCGGCGCGGTGAACAGGCCGACCACGGTTGCCAGCGGCGCGGACGACGGCGCCGACGAGCTGAGCGCGGAGCACGTCGGCCGGCGGCAGCGTCGCCAGCTGCTTGATCGCGTCGTCGCCGACGAGGCTGCCCTCGAGCAGCCCGCCGCGGATCACGAGCACGTCGTGCGCGCGGGCGGTATCGCTCAGGACCTTCGCGACCGCGACCGGGTCGCCTTCGGCCTCGAGGAACGCGATCGCCGTCGGGCCGTCGATCAGCTCCAGCACCTCCTTGGTGCCGGCCTCCTCGGCGGCGCGCCGGGTGAGCGTGTTCTTGACGACGGTGAAGCGCGCGCCGGCCTCGAGCAGGCGGGCGCGCAGCTCCTCGATCTCGGGCATCGTCAGGCCGCGGTAGTCGGCCACCATCAGCGTGTCGGTCGACCGCAGGCGCTCGGCCAGCTGCGAGACGACTCGTTCCTTGTCAGATCTGTGCATCGATCACCTCTCTCGACAAACGAGCCCGCACATAGGCGGGCTCGGAGGGCTCGATGCCTTCCTGCTCCGCCTCGGCTGGACTTCCGCCACTCGGCTGCCAGCTGTCTTTGGCGTGGGACTCGCTACGCGGTAACGGCTTCTTCGGCCGGTGCTCCTTCCAGTTCCTCCACGAGCCCCCGAGTCCGCGCCGGGTCGACGTGGATCCCGGGGCCCATCGTGCTCGTCAGGGTAACAGTCTTGATGTAGCGCCCCTTCGCGGCGGCTGGCTTGGCGCGCATGATCTCGTCGATCAGCGCCGCATAGTTCTCGACCAGCTGGCGCTCGTCGAAGCTCTTCTTGCCGATCGCGACATGGACGTTGGCGCCACGGTCCGTGCGGTATTCGAGCTTGCCGGCCTTCGCCTCCTGAACGGCCTTGGCGACGTCCATCGTCACCGTCCCGGTCTTCGGGTTCGGCATCTTCCCGCGCGGGCCGAGGATCCGGCCGAGCTTGCCGACGACTCCCATCTGGTCAGGCGTCGCGACCGCGACGTCGAAGTCGTCGAAGCCCTCCTCCTCGATCCGCTTGGCGAGGTCGGCCGTGCCGACGACGTCCGCGCCGGCCTCCTGCGCCTCACGCGCCTTCTCGCCCTCGGCGAAGACGATCACGCGCGACTCGCGGCCGGTGCCGTGCGGGAGCATCAGCGTCCCTCGGAGCTGCTGCTCGGCATGACGGACGTTCAGGCCCAGGTTGAAGTGCGCCTCGACGGTCTCGTCGAACTTCGCGGCCGGGAAACTCTTGAGCATGCGCAACGCCTCGACCGGCGAGTAGAGCTGCTCGCGATCGATCTCGGCACGCGCGTTGCGGTAGTTCTTGCCATGTCTCATAGCTCTGTCTCAACTCCCATCGAACGGGCGGTGCCGGCGACGATCAGCATCGCGTGCTCGACGTCGCGCGCGTTCAGGTCCGGCATCTTCGCCTCGGCGATCTGGCGGAGCTGGTCGCGCGAGAGGCGGCCGACCTTCTCGCGGTTCGGCTCGCCCGAGCCCTTCTCGAGCCGCAGCGCCTCCTTGATCAGAACGGCGGCGGGCGGCGTCTTGGTGATGAAGTCGAAGGAGCGGTCCTCGTAGACCGTGATCTCGACCGGGATGATCCGGCCGTTCTCCTGCGCGGTCTGCGCGTTGAAGGCCTTGCAGAACTCCATGATGTTGACGCCGTGCTGGCCGAGCGCGGGGCCGACCGGCGGCGCCGGGTTGGCCTGCCCGCCGGGGATCTGCAGCTTGATCAGCGTGAGGACTTTCTTCGCCATCAGTCGATCTTCTTGACCTGGTCGAAGCCGAGCTCGACCGGCACCTGCCGCTCGAAGATGTCGACGAGCACCTTCAGCTTCTGCTGGTCGGCATTGACGTCCACGATCTCGCCGTCGAAGTCCGAGAGCGGGCCGGAGGTGACCTTGACCGACTCGCCGAGCGAGAACTCGACCTGCGCGCGCGGCCGGTCGCCGGCGGTGGTGCCGGTGCGCAGGATCCGATCGACCTCGCCCTGCGACAGCGGCACGGGCTTGGAGCCGGCGCCGACGAAGCCGGTGACGCCCGGGGTGTTCTTGACGACCGTCCAGGCCTCGTCGTTCAGGTCCATGTTCACGAGCACGTAGCCCGGCAGGATCCGCTTCTCGGTCTGCACCTTCTGGCCGTCGCGGGTCTCGACCACCTGCTCGGTCGGGACGACCACGCGGCGGAAGCGCGGCTGCTGCGCCATCGAGTCGATCCGGTGCTCGAGGTTGGCCTTGACCTTGTTCTCGTGCCCGGAGTAGGTGTTGATCGCGTACCAGCGGAACATGCGGCTACCTCAGGAGGACGTGTTGGACGAGGCGCTTGAATACCTCGTCGGCGGCGAAAAGGTAGACGCCCACGATCAGGCAGGCAAGCAGGACGACCACCGTGCCCTGGATCAGCTGCTGCCGGCCGGGCCACTCGACCTTCTGCAACTCGCCCCAGGACTCGGAGATGAAGCGCTTGATGAAAAACCCCGTCGGGCGGCGGCGGTCTTCCTGGCTGGGGACGGCCTCGGGCACCGGGCGCACCTGCGGGCGGACCCGCGTGCGCTCGACGGCTGCCTGGCTCTCGGCCTGCGCGGCGCGGCGCGCGCGGCGCTCGGAACGGGTCTGGCGCGCCATGACTAGCGGGTCTCCCGGTGCAGGGTGTGGCAGCCGCACCAGCGGCAGTACTTGCGGAACTCGACGCGGTCGGGCGTGTTCCGCTTCGATTTCTCGGTTTGGTAATTACGCCGCTTGCACTCCGTGCAGGCCAGCGTGATCCCAACTCTGACTCCGGTTGCCATTGCCTTCTCTCTTGCTCCGAGTATGCGAGGAGTAGCGGCGGGAGGACTCGAACCTCCGACACGCGGATTATGATTCCGCTGCTCTAACCAACTGAGCTACGCCGCCCCGCGGGGCTGAGTGTAGCAATCAGTTTCTCATCGCTAGGCTCTCGCGCATGGCTGCAATCGAGGCGGCGGATCTGCGGCGGACCTACAAGACGCACACCGGCACCGTCCGGCGCCGGTCGAAGGAGATCGAAGCGGTCCGCGGGATCAGCTTCGCCGTCGAGCCCGGCGAGCTGTTCGGCCTGCTCGGCCCGAACGGCGCCGGGAAGACGACCACGATCAAGATGCTGATCACGCTGCTGATCCCGACAAGCGGCTCAGCGCGGGTGCTCGGGCTCGACGTCGTCCGCGACGCGCACGAGGTGCGCCGGCGGATCGGCTACGTCTTCGGCGGTGAGCGAGGCGTCTACGAGCGGCTCTCCGGCTACGACAACCTCCGCTACTTCGCCGAGCTCTACGGGGTCCCCGCGCGTGAACAGAAGAGGCGGATCGAGGAGCTGCTGGAGCTCGTAGGGCTCAAGGGGCGCGAGCACGAGCGGGCCGAGGGCTACTCCCGCGGCATGAAGCAGCGCCTGCACGTGGCGCGAGGCCTGCTGCACGACCCCGAGGTGCTCTTCCTGGACGAGCCGACGATCGGGCTCGACCCGGTCGGGGCCCGCGAGGTCCGCTCGACGATCGCCTCGCTGACCGCCGCCGGCAAGACCGTCCTGCTGACGACGCACTACATGTTCGAGGCAGATGCACTCTGTGACCGGATCGCGGTCATCACGCAGGGAGAGATCGTCGCCGAGGGCACGCCAGAGGACCTGAAGCGCGGCGTCGCCGACGGGACCGTGGTCGAGGTCGAGGTCTACGGCGTCGGCGACGGGATCCTCGAGCGGGTGCGTGCCCTCGGCGGCGTGACCGCGGTCGCGGTTGAGGAGCGGGAGCAGGCCCAGGTGCTCGTCGTGCAGACGGGGCCGGGCGCGGAGCTGACGCAGGCGATCCTCAGCTGCCTGGACGGGTCCGACGTCGGCCGGATCTCGCACCGCGAGCCGACCCTCGAGGACGCCTACGTAGCGCTGGTGTCCGAATGAGACGTCGCTTGCGATGTCTCAATCAGGCCGTACGGGCTCTGCCCGTGCGGCCGTCTGAAACGACCGGTCGACACGCCGTCCGTCAGGTGCCCTCGCTGTGAACACGCTCCGCTTCGTGCGCGTCAGCTGGCAGCTCCAGTTCAAGATGATCATGCGCTCGCCGTTCGACGGATTCGGCAACGTCCTCTATCCGCTCTTCTTCGCGACGACGGCGTTCTTCGTCTTCCGCGCCGGGACCAGCCCGCGCACCCTGATCTATGCATCCCTCGGCGCGGCCGTGATGGGGATGTGGTCGTCCGTCAGCACATCGGCCGGCTCGGCGATGCAGCGTGAGCGCTGGTGGGGAACGCTCGAGCTGCTCGTCACCGCCCCGCGGCACTTCTCGCTCGTGCTCTTTCCCTCGACCCTGGGCCTGGCGAGCGTCGGGATCTACAATATGGTCGCCACCCTTCTCTGGGGCAGCTTTGCGTTCGGGATCCCGCTGACGATCGAGCACCCCCTGCAGTTCGGCCTCTCGGTCGTCGCCACGGTGCTCGCGTTCGCGGGGCTTGGCCTCCTCTTCGCGGTCTCGTTCGTCCGCTTCCGCGCGGCCTGGGTGCTCGGGAACTTCTTCGAGTACCCCGTCTGGCTGATCTGTGGCTTCCTGGTGCCGCTCGCGCTGCTCCCGACGTGGGTCCATCCCATCGCCTGGGTGCTCGCGCCGACCTGGGGGATGAACGCGATCCGCGAATCGGCTCTCGGCGGAACGCCGCTCCCCGACCTGCTCCTCTGCCTTGGCCTCGGCGTCGTCTACGTCGTCGGCGCCGTGCTCGTCACGAACCGCGTCCTCGACGACGCCCGTGCCCGCGGCTCCCTCTCGCTGACGTGATCGTCGCCACCCGGATCTTCTTCGTGGGCGGCCTGACGAGCTTCCGCGCGCTCTTCTACTGGCTCACACCGTGGATCTACGTGCCGACGATGCTGATCGCGCCGCTCTTCCAGATCCTGCTCTTCGCCTACATCGGACGCTCGGCGGGCCTGGCCTCTGACGAGTTCTTCCTGATCGGCAACGCGCTCCAGTACGCAGCGATCCCCTGTCTGTTCGCAATGGCGCAGGCGATCGGCGGCGAGCGCTACCAGAACACGCTGAGCGCAATCCTCGTCAGCCCCGCGCCGCGGATCCCCCTGTTTTTCGGGCGCTCGCTGCCCGTGGTGCTGAACGGGGCCTTCGTGGCCGCCTTCGCGCTCTTCACCGGCTCGCTCCTGCTCCGCGTTCACCTCCCTGCGAGCTCGCTCGCGCCGCTCCTGCTGATCGTGCTGATCGCGGCCTTCTCCTGTACCGGGCTCGGGCTCGTCAACGCGGCGCTCAGCCTGCGGATCCGCGAGAACGCCGTCCTTTCGAACGTGATCTTCGGCTTCCTGCTCATCTTCACGGGCGCGAACGTGCCGCTCGACGACCTGCCGGACTGGATGAGCACCGCCGCGCAGGGGATGCCGTTCACGCATGCGATCGCGGCTGCGCGGAAGGTCGCAGACGGCTCGAGCCTCTCTGACGTGCGCGGGCTGCTCGGCGCCGAGCTGCTGGTCGGTGTGCTCTACGGGATCGCCGGCTACCTGCTCGTGCGCTGGTTCGAGACGCTGAGCCGGCGCCATGCATCATTGGAGCGGTCGTGAGAGCCCGTGAGCTGAACTGGATGCACGTCGAGGAATACCTGCGGCGGGACGACCGCGTTGTATTGCCGGTTGGCTCTACCGAGCAGCACGGCTACCTCTCGCTGGAGACGGACAACATCCTCGCCGAGCGGGTCTCGGCCGAGGCCGCCGAGCCGCTGGGCGTGCTCGTCCTGCCGGTCCTGCCCTACGGGCTGACGCCGTCATTCGCGGCCTACCCGGGGAGCCCGTCGCTGCGACTCGCGACCTACGTCGCCGTGTTGCGCGACCTGCTCGACTCGCTCTACGGCCAGGGCTTCCGGCGCTTTCTGCTCGTGAACGGCCACGGCGGCAACCTGCCTGCGTTCGGGCTCGTTCGGGAGTGGGCCGCCGACAACCCGCAGGCGCAGGCGATCTTCCACAGCTGGTGGTCGAGCGGCCGTGTGCAGGCGGCGGCGCGCGAGGTCGACCCGCACCCGAGCCATGCGAACTGGTTCGAGAACTTCCCCTGGACGCGGCTTGCCGGGGTCGAGCTGCCCAGGGAGCCCAAGCCGCCGCTCGACCAGGACGCCTATCGCGCGGCCGGGCCCGCCGAGGTGCGCGAGCTGCTCGGCGACGGCGTCTTCGAGGGCGCCTACGAGCTTCCCGACGAACAAGTCGAGGCGGTCTGGCGCACCGGTGTCGAGGAGGTCCGCGAGCTGCTCGAGAGCGCATGGCGGTAGACCCGCTAGTCGTCTTTCACGAGTGGTTCGAGGCCGCGCGGGAGGCAGGAGTGGAGGTTCCGGAGGCGATGACCCTGGCGACCGCGGACGCGGAAGGCCGGCCCTCGGCGCGGATGCTGCTGCTGAAGGGCGCCGACGAGCGCGGCTTCACGTTCTTCACCGGCTACGAGAGCCGCAAGGGCCGCGAGCTGGAGGCGAACCCGCGGGCGGCGCTCGTCTTCCACTGGCGGCCGCTGGGGCGGCAGGTGCGCGTCGAAGGTCGAGTACACAGGCTCTCGGCCGAGGAGTCGGACGCGTACTGGGCCACGCGGCCACCTCGCTCGCGTGCGGCGGCGGCGGCCTCACGGCAGAGCGAGCCGATCGCAGGCCGTGAGCAGCTCGAGGCCGAGTTCGAGCGCCTCCTGCCCGGCGACGACGTGCTCAGGCCCGAGCGCTGGGGCGGCTACGTACTGGAGCCGGACGCGATCGAGCTCTGGCAGCACCGCGACGACCGCCTTCACGAGCGACTCAGGTTCACGCGCGCGCGCGAGGGCTGGACCGCGGAGCTGCTGAGTCCCTAGGCCGGCGCGAGCGGAGCCGAAACCCGCCTCATGGCGGCGCCCCGTGTGGCGCGCGCGAGCCGCGAGAACGGCTCGCGCGCCGGCGTCTACGCTACGAGCGTGGAGAGGGTCATGCTGGTGGCGGGCCTCAGGCTCGGCGCGCGGGAGCGCGCCGAGCAGCTTCTGACTGAAGAGACTCGCGCGGCTGCCCCTGAGGACGCGTTCGACCGAGGCGCCATCTTCCTTTCGGACAGCGAGGTTGTCTTTCTCTTTGAAGGCGCGAGCGCGGCGGAGGCCGTTCGAGCGATCCTGGACGACCCGGTCGCCTCGACCGTGATCACGCCCTGGCTACCGCTCTTCGACGGCCCGCTGCACCGAGTGCACGAGGCGTATTCCTGGGAAGCCTGAACAACGCTGGACCGACTGGCTCCATAGTTCGCTCGGGATGATGCACCGGGCCTGAGCGGCGGTCAGAGTCGTGCTCATGGACGTCGAGTCGACGGCTGTCGCTCACGAGGAATCGGGCGGCGACCAGCTGGTCGCGATCCTGCTCGCGATGGCGATGTTCGTGCTCGTCGTCGACACGTCGCTGATGAACGTCTCGATCTCGGCGGTCGTCCACGATCTCGACACGACGGCGAGCGGTGTGCAGTCGGCGATCGCGCTGGAGGCGCTCGTCTCGGCGGCCTTCATCCTGATCGGCAGCAAGATCGGCGATCTCTTCGGCCGCAAGCGCGCGTACATCCTCGGCCTGCTCGGATATGCGGTCGGCGCCCTGTCGATGACGCTCTCCCAGAGCCTGGTCCCGATCGTCATCTTCTGGGCGGTGATCGGCGGCCTCGGAGCGTCGCTCCTCCTCCCCGCGATGCAGTCCCTGATCCACGGCAACTTCCACGGGCCGATGCAGCGGCGTGCCTACGCGCTGGTCGGCGCTGCGGCCGCGATCGCCGCGGCGGTGGGCCCGCTGCTCGGCGGCTTCATCACCACCTACCTCTCATGGCGGGTCGCCTTCGGCGGCGAGGTTGTGATCATCGCGATCGTGCTCCTCGGAAGCGGCCGCATTCACGACGTCCCGTACACCGGCTCGAGGCAGATCGACATCGTCGGCGCGGTCCTCTCGGCCGTCGGAATGAGCGGCGTCGTGCTGGGCATCCTCGTCTGGCAGGAAGGCGGCGGCGCGGTCGGCGCGCTCATCGCGGTCGGCCTGGTCGCCCTCGGGTCGCTCGCCTGGTGGCTCAGGAAGCGGAAGCGCGAAGGCAAGTCCGCGCTGCTCGACCCCGACCTCTTCAAGTCCAGGTACTTCCGGCTCGGGATCTCGTCCCAGACGCTTCAGCAGATCGCCCTCGGCGGGCTGATGATCGCGCTTCCGATCTACCTGCAGATGGTGCTGGAGTACAACGCGCTCGAGGCGGGGCTCTCGCTGGCGCCGCTCTCGCTGAGCATGTTCGCCGTCGCCTTGCTGGCCGGCAAGCGGGCCGGGCGTCGCAGCCCCAGCAGGATCATCCGCGCCGGGTTCCTGCTGCTAGCCGTCGGGGTCGCGGTGCTGATCCCGATCGTTCCGCGGGCCCACTCCGGCTGGTGGATGGCCGTGCCGCTCCTGATCGCCGGCTGCGGCCTCGGGCTGCTCGTCTCCCAGCTCAACAACTACACGCTGTCGCCGATCGAGGAGGAGCGGGTGAGCGAGGCGGCCGGAGTGAACTCCGCCGGCGGGTCGTTCGGCCTCTCGTTCGGGCTGGCCTTCGCCGGCGCGATCATGCTCGCGTCGCTGTCGCTCCTCTTCACCCACTACTCGGACAACAGCAAGGTGCTGTCGCCCGCGGAGCAGCAGCAGGTCTCCAAGGGCCTCGAGGAGAACGCCGAGGTGATGACCAACACGCACCTCGAGGAGCTCCTCGCCGGCCAGCCGGCCGACGTCAAGGCCGAGATCATCCACATCAACACCGTGGCGCGGCCGAGAGCGCTGCAGATCGCGCTGCTGGTCCCGCTTCTCGCCGCGCTGCTCGGCCTCTTCAACGGCTTCCGGATGACGCGGCTCCCGGACCCCGAGCCCTCCGGGGCGGCCGAGGCCGTGCTCGGCGGCTGAGCGGCTCGTCGCTTACTTGACGAGGCTCAGCAGCTTGAACATCGGCAGGTACATCGAGATGATGATCACGCCGACCATGGCGCCGACGCCGATCATCATCAGGGGCTCGATGATCGCCGTGAGCGAGGCGATTGCCGCGTCGACCTCGTCCTCGTAGAAGTCGGCGATCTTCCCGAGCATCTTCTCGAGCTCTCCGGTCTCCTCGCCGATCTTGACCATCTGGCTGACCATCGGCGGGAAGACCGGGTTCTCGATCAGCGGCTGCGCGATCGGCACGCCCTGATGCACCTTCTGGCGCACGTCCCGGAGCGCTTCCTCGATCACCCAGTTGCCGGCGGTCTGGCCGGTGATCTCGAGCGCCTTGATGATGTCCACGCCGGCGGCCACGAGCGTCGACAGCGTCCGCGAGAAGCGCGCCATCGTCACCTTGAGAACGACATCGCCGATCTTCATCGGGATCTTCAGCTTCGTCCGGTCCCAGAGCTGCCGGCCGGGCTCGGTGCGCTTGGCGCGGCGGATGCCCCAGATCGTCAGGAACATCGCCGGGAAGATGATGAACCAGTGGTGGCGCAGCTGGTTCGACGCGCCGACGACGTACTGGGTCAGCGTGGGGAGCTGCCCGTTGAGCTGGGCGAAGATCTTCACGAAGACCGGCACGAGGAACATCAGCAGGCCGATCAGGACGAGGGTTGCGAAGATCAGCACCATCGTCGGGTACATCATCGCGCTCTTGACCCGGCGCTTGATCTGCGTCTCCTTCTCGATCTGGTAGGCGACGCGGTCGAGCACCTGGTCGAGGATTCCGGCGGCCTCGCCTGCCTCGACCATCGAAACGTAGAGCCGGCTGAAGATCTTCGGGTGCCGCGAAAGCGCCTGCGAGAGGAGGAGGCCTCCTTCGACGTCGGCCCGGATCTCGCGGATCACGTGGGCGAAGTACGCGTCCTCGGTTTGCTCCTCGAGGATGACGAGCGAGCTGACGACGTTCAGGCCCGCCTCGATCATCGTGGCGAACTGGCGCGAGAAGATCTGGAGCGTCTTGGGCTTGATCTTCTTGAAGGCGGTGCGGACGCCCTCCTCGCCGCTCGCGGGCATCTCCTCCAGGCGGTTGGGAAGGAGCCCTCGCACTCGCAGCTGCTCGCGCGCGGCCGAGAGATCGGGCGCATGCACCTCGCCCGCAAGCTCGAGGCCCTCCGCATTGATCGCGCTGTAGGCGTACGCCGCCATACGGAGGTCGTATCGGCAGGGGGATAGGCCCGCTTGAGGGATGGAAGCCGCTTGCCGATAGGGAAATCGTGCGCGTGCGGCTACGGAGCGAACGCGGCTTCGGCCTGATCGAGCTGCTGATCGCGATGGTGATGCTGAACATCGGCATCCTTGCGGTCGTGGCTGCGTTCAACAGCGGGATCGTGGCGCTGAACCGCGCCTCTCGCGCCTCGACCGGAGCGGCCCTGGCCGACCAGCAGATGGAGCTCTACCGGGGGCTGCCGTACGCGTCGATCTCGCTCGACTCGTCGACGATCCCGGGCTCGTCGCCCTACACGACCGACTCGGCCTACAGCGCCACGCAGGTCACGGCGTCCTGCAGCGGCTCGCCGGTGCCGAACGAGTGCAACGCGAGCCGCACCGTCACCGGCGCCGACCGCAAGAAGTACCGCGTCGACACCTACATCGTCCTCTCGACGGGCAGCACCACGCCGCCGACCCCGACGAACGGACGGCCGCTGAAGATCGTCACCGTGGTCGTCCGCGACGCCAACTATCTGACCGCGCGGCCGTTCGCGCGCGTCGCCTCGGCGTTCGACCAGTCGACCGGCTAGGAGCGTGGGGGAACCCCTGGTTCCCCCACGAGCCCCCTCCTCGAGAGCGGACGCCGTGGCTCGGACGGTTCCGGAGCCGGCATTGCGTGTCGGAGTGGAACCACTGGCCGTCGTGGCCTCCCGCCGGGCAAAGCCCGGCTCCGGCGGCGACTGACCCCGAACCTAGACGGGTTTACAGACCGGGGTCAGACCCCGCGGGGCACATAGTTTGCACCTAGGGCGAGAGGCGGACTCGCCTGGGCCAGCGGCAATGAAGCCCGACGCTCAGCCGCTGAAGCCGGTCACGCCATGACTGTCGACGTTGTAACCATAGGTGTTATCAGCAGCTGAACCGGAGAGTCCCCCGCCCGTCAGGGTGCAGGCGTAATCCCAGCTGCTCCAATTGCCGCGCCCAGTGCGGCAGACAACGTGGACGCCCTTCGCAACTCGGTGCTGCATCAGCCATTTCGAAGTGTCACTTGCCGACAGCTTCGATGTGCCTCCGCAGCCGGCCGCGGCTAAGACGAGGGCAATCCAAAGTGGAGGGACAATTCCTTTGACCAACCTCATCGCCGCCGATTCTGACGCGTCGGCCGTGGGGCTCCTCGGCTGGGCGAGCGTCCTTGTAACCCGAACGCCCGCCTAGGCAAGCGTTGTTCCCTACAGAGAACGCGGTGAGGGAAAACGCCTAGCTGACGGAGAGGAGGCGCAGGACGTAGCGCGTCCCGTCGGCCGTGTTCATCAGCGTCAGCGGCACGTTCTTCTTAAGCGTGACCGTCTGCTTGCTGCCCGCGAGCGAGCCGCCGGCGATGCCGACCTTGGCGCTTGTCTTCGTCAGCGAGACGAGCACGAAGGTCGGGTTCGAGGCCGGGAACTGCGCGCCGACCTGGACGTCCTCGCTGACGCCGTTGATCGAGATCTTGGCCGTGGTCAACTTCGGCGGAGCCGACGAGGGCGGCGCGCCGCCGCCGTTCGAGCCACCCGAGCCCGTCGAGGAACCGGAGCCGGTCGAGCCCGAGGCCCCGGTCGCGCCCGTGGCGGTGACGCCGCTCGCACCGGTCGCACCGGTGTCGAGCTGCTGCGCGAACGGATCCTTGGTGCGGAAGCGGCTGAACGCCAGCAGCTGGCCGGACTGGGGCGCGGGCACGACTCCGGGGTCGCTGACGCCGTCCGACGACACGGCGGCCGCCGCGCTCGCGCTCGGCGTTGCGTTGCCGCCACCGAGGGTCGGCGGGGCGATCGGCCCCGTCGTGCCGGTCGAGGGCGCCGAGCTGGTCGTCTCCGAGGACGCGTTCGCATTCGACTGGTGCAGCAGCTTCAGCGTGCGCGGCACCTGGAACGCGAGCACGGCGAGCAGCAGCACGCCGCCGACCCCGGCGTAGATCTTCTGGCGCTTGGCCTTGGCCTTCGGGTCGATCTTCTTCGCCATCGGGCTAGCTGCCTCCCCCGGACGGCGCGGCGCTCGTGTCGCTCGGGGGCGTCGTGGTGCCGCTCGCGCCGGTCGTCCCGCTCGCGCCGGTTGTCCCGCTCGCGCCGGTCGTGCCGGACGGGCCTGTCGTGCCGCCGGCCGGCTCGATCGTCGGCACGGTGCCCGTACCGAAGACGAAGGCGTCGATCACGAGTGTCGCGCGGAGCTCCGGGAAGCCCGGCGGCGGCGGTGCCTGCGCATAGTCGATCGTGTCGATCGCGAACAGGCGGCCGCTCGCGTCCAGCGCGCCGTGCCGGACGTCGACGAGGTTGCGCAGCCGGTAGAGGAAGTCGGACAGCTCGTAGAAGTTGCCTTCGAACTCGACCGTGATCGGGATCGCCTCGTAGCCGTCGAGCACGACTCCCGTCGCCGACGGCGTGATCTGCTCGAAGGTGATGCCGCTGTCCTGGGCGACCTGGCTGAGCTCGAGCAGGATGTCGGACATGTCCGGCTGGTCGGGCATCGCCTTGGTCAGCCGGAAGACGTCGGCGACGCGGATCTTCGCGCCCTCCTTCGCCTGCAGCGTCAGCGCGCGGGCGGAGTCGATCGCCTGGTTGGTGTCGGCGATCTGCTTGTCGAGGTCGGCCGCCTTCGATTGCTGCGGCCCGATCAGCATGAAGTAGCCGCCGAGGCCGACGAGCAGGACGCCCGCCACGATCAGGGCGATCAGGGCCGGCTGCGGGAGCCCGCGCTTCACGAGCCGGCTCCCGGGCTTCTCACGTCGGCCACGATCGTGAAGTGCACGGCCTGGGCGTTGCCCACCTTGGTCAGGGTGCTCTGCTGGAGCTGCACGTTGACGAGGTCGGGGATCACGCTCAGCCGGCTGAGCAGGCGCGCGACCGCGGTCTGCGAGTACGTGTAGCCGTCGATTGTGAACTCGGTCGCGGCAACGCTCAAGCCGGCGACGGGCGCCGGTGGCGCGGTCGCGAGCGACGACGACACGGGCGCCTTCGCCGAGACGGTCGTGAGCCAGACGTCGTCAGGCAGGACGAGCGAAAGCTCGCGGAAGACGCGATCCCAGGCGACGCGGTGCGACAGCGCGGTGTTGAGCGCGTTCACCCGCGTCTGCTTGTCCGCCGCAAGCGCGTTCTGGGTCTGCACCTTCGAGGCGTCGGGCGTCGGGATCGCGGCCAGCTCGGCCTGGAGCGAGGCGAGCGTCGCCTTCCGGTCCTTCACCTTGCCGCTGGCCGACAGGAACAGCACCGAGAGCACCACGCTCATCAACACGGCTGCGAGCACCGGGACGATCACGATCCACTGGCTCTTCTGGCGACCGCGCCTGGTGTCGTCTCGCGGGAGGAGGTTGATCGCGCGCACGCCTAGTCCTCGATCCCGAGGCCGATGGCGACCGCGAGCGAGCCGAGCTGCTCGGTGTCGCGGATCTTGCGCCCGAGCTTCACGCGCGAGAGCGGGTCGCCGACGCTGACCCGCACGCCGATCAGCTTCTGCAGCTCCTCGGCGAGCCCGGCGAGATGGGCGGTGCCGCCCGTGATCACGATCTCGCCGATGCCCAGAGAGTCCGGCTGGTTCTGGTAGAACTGGAGCGAGGAGACGAGCTCGCGCGCGAAGGTCTGGAGCTGGCGATGAACGGCCTCGCGGACCGCATCTGCTTGCTCGGGAGTCAGCCCTTCCAGCGACGGAGCTTCCGGTCAGGGACAGCTCGCGCTTGACGGGCTCGGCCTCCGACGGGGCGACGCCGAGCTCGCGGGCGATCGCGACGTTGAGGGTTCCCCCGCCCCACTCGAGCACGCGGGTGAACTCGCAGACGCGGCCATCGGAGACGGCGAAGGTCGACCGGTCGTGGCCGATCGCCACGACGACCACCGCCGCGTCGGCGGCGCCGTCGTCCTCGCTGCGCGGCTCCCCGAGCGCGCGCAGGAGCGCAAACGCTTCGAGGTCGATCCCGGAAAGCCGCAGCCCCGCCTTCTTGCAGGCGGCGACGTAGCGGTCGATCAGCTCGCGGTAGGCGACGACCAGCAGGATCCGCATCACGGAGTTGCCCTCGTCGTCGACCCGCTCGCCGAGCACGTGGTAGTCGAGCACCGCCTCCTCGATCGGAATCGGCAAGACCTCCTGGGCGCGGAAGCGGACGGCGTTCTCGAGCTGGCGCGGGTCGGAGATGCCGGCGATCTCGAAGATGCGGACGCCGATGCGGTTGTTGGCGATGCCGAGCCGCACGCCCTGGCGCGGCAGGCCGTGCTTGCGGAAGAACGCGCGCAGCGCGTCGGCGAGGAGTTCCGGCTCGCGTAGCTCGCCGCCGACGATCAGGCCCTGGTCGATGCTCTCGCGAGCAACCTGGACGAGCTCGGGCGAGCCGTTGTTGACGACCCGCGCGGCGGCGATCTGGGAGCCGCCGAGCTTCAGCCCGACGACCCGCTTGGCGCGCTTGCGCGAGGGGCCATCGCGGCGTCCGCCCCGCTTCGACTTCTTCTTCCCGTCCTTGGCCGACTCGTCGAGCGGCCGCTTCGCCTTCGGCCGTCGCTTGAACGAGATCTCCCTCTTCAGGAGCGGGCCGCGCTTCTGCTTGGGCGGCTTGGCCTTTTCGCCGGGCTCCTCCGCGCCTGTAGCCGTCTTCTCGGCCTCCGGCTTGGGCTTTCGCTTCGGAACCAGGTCGGAGAGCTTGATCTCCTTCTTCAGGTCCACGATCAGGCCTCGGCGATCCGCAGGCTCGGGGTGGACGGCTCAGCGTCGCCGAGGTCGAAGCCGGCGCGCTCGAGCAGCCCGGTCAGCTGCTCCGGCCGGCTCGAGCGGCCGATGGCCGTATCGACCGAGATCACGCCGCGCAGCGTCAGGTCGGCCAGGGACTGCTCCATCGTCTGCATGCCCTTGGCCGTCCCGGTCTGCATGATCGAGTAGACCTGCTCGACCTTCGCCTGCCGGATCAAGTTCCGCACGGCGTCGTCGGGAAAGAGGACCTCGAGCGCGGCCACGCGGCCGGTTCCGTCGGCCGTCGGCAGGAGCGCCTGGGTCACGACGCCTTCGAGCGTGGCGGCGAGCTGGATGCGGATCTGGTCCTGCTGGGCCGCCGGAAAGGCATCGATCACGCGGTCGATGGTTCCCGGCGCGCTCTGGGTGTGGAGGGTGGCGAAGACCAGGTGGCCGGTCTCGGCCGCGGTCAGCGCGGTCGAGATCGTCTCGAGGTCGCGCATCTCGCCGAGGAGGATCACGTCGGGGTCCTGGCGAAGCGCGGCGCGCAGCGCCTCTGCGAAGCTGGTCGCGTCGACGCCGATCTCGCGCTGGTTGACGATGCAGCGCTTGTGGCGGTGCACGAACTCGATCGGGTCCTCGATCGTGAGGATGTGCTCGGCGCGCTTGCGGTTGATCTCGTCGATCAGCGCCGCCAGCGTCGTCGACTTGCCGGAGCCGGTCGGGCCGGTGACGAGCACGAGCCCGCGGGGCCGGTCGGTCAGCACGTGCAGGCTCGACGGGATCCCGAGCTCCTCGAGCGTCTTGATCTCGGTCGGGATCAGGCGGAAGGCCGCGCCCAGAGCCTCGCGCTGCCAGTACACGTTGACGCGAAAGCGCGCGAGGCCGGGGATCGAGTGCGCGAGGTCGATCTGGCGGTTGAGCTCGAGCTGCTTCTGCTGTTCGGTCGAGAGAATCCGGTAGAGCAGCTGCTGCGTCGTCTCGGAGTTCAGCGCGTCGACGTTCTGCAGCGGCTCGAGGCGACCACGTAGGCGCACGGCCGGATGCGCGCCCACGGTGATGTGCAGATCCGACGCATTCAGCGCCACCATCTGCTCGAGCAGGTCGTCGATGGAATACGGGGTCTCCGGCATGGCCCTCGCGAGCTATCGGCAGCGCCGACCCCTGACTTGAGGGGTTAGTCGATGGTGAGCTCCATCGTTGTCCGATCACCCGTCCGGGGGGGTTTCGCTGGGGGAGGTCGCAGCCGATGAGTGGGGAGGCCACTGCGCACCCCTAAGGAGGAAAACGCATGCGTTCGATGTTTTCGCACCGGCTCGGCCAGGTGCACCGCGATGAGGGTGGCTTCACCCTGATCGAGCTTCTGGTCGTGATCATCATCCTCGGGATCCTGCTTGCGATCGCGATCCCCTCGTACCTCAGCTTCCGCACGCGGGCGAACAAGTCCGCCGCGCAGGCGAACGTCCGCGCTGCTGTCCCCGGCATGGAGGCGTTCAACGCCGACCACGCCACGGGCTACGCCGGCGTCACGCTGACGAAGCTGCAGCAGTCGTACGACGCCGGGATCAAGAACATCAAGATCTCGGTCGCCACCCTCAGTGGCTACTGCATCCGCAACACCGTCCCGGGCACGGTCACCTACCACAAGTCGGGCCCGTCCGGCGACATCAAGACCGGCGGCTGCTAGCAGGCTCGCATCGGTTTGCGAAAGGGCGCGGGAGACCGCGCCCTTTTTCTTTGCGACGGGTCTTTGCGACGGCCCAGGGCTAACGGCGCGAGCGCGCGCTGCCGATACCGACGGCGCCACCGACGTTCGGCCGAAGGAGCACCACCCATGACCCAGCGGCAACTCACGCGCGACGAGGGCTTCACGCTGATCGAGCTTCTCGTCGTGATCATCATCCTCGGGATCCTGCTCGGGATCGCGATCCCCTCGTACCTCACCTTCCGCACACGGGCGAACAACGCCGCCGCCCAGGCGAACGTTCGCGCGGCGATCCCGGGCATGGAGGCCTACAACGCCGACCACGCGACCGGGTACGCCGGAGCGAACCTCGCGAAGCTGCAGGCGAGCTACGACTCCGGCATCAAGAACGTGACGATCCGGGCCGCGACCGTGGGCGGCTACTGCCTGCAGAACACGGTCCCGGGCACGGCGACCTACCACAAGTCGGGCCCTTCGGGCGACATCAAGAGCGGCGGCTGCTGAGCGACCTCACCCGTTCGGGGGTGTGGCCTGGAGCCATCGGAAGCCGATCTACCCGGAAGCCACCCGCTGTACAAGCCGAAGGAGCAGAGAAATGACCAACAACCTGTGGCAGCGACTGAGGAAGGACGATCGCGGTTTCACGCTGATCGAGCTCCTCGTCGTCATCATCATCCTCGGGATCCTGCTTGCGATCGCGATCCCCTCGTACCTCAGCTTCCGCACGCGGGCGAACAAGTCCGCCGCGCAGGCAAACGTCCGCGCTGCTGTCCCCGGCATGGAGGCGTTCAACGCCGACCACGCCACGGGCTACGCCGGCGTCACGCTGACGAAGCTGCAGCAGTCCTACGACGCCGGGATCAAGAACATCAAGATCTCGGTTGCCACCCTCAGTGGCTACTGCATCCGCAACACCGTCCCGGGCACGGTCACCTACCACAAGTCGGGCCCGTCCGGCGACATCAGCACCGGCGGCTGCTAGAAGGGCTCACCGGTTCTTCGAGGGGCGCGGGAGACCGCGCCCCTCGTCGTTTTCCGGGTCAAGCCCGGCGCGCCCACTGCCGATAGAGAACCCGTGAGCCAGCGCGTCCGGATGTTTGCTGCGGCCGGCCTCGTGGCCGTGCTCGCCCTCGCTGGAGGGCTTTTCTTCCTCAGCCGGGGCCAGAGCTCGTCGCCCGCGGCCGTGCCGGTGATCAAGCCGCTGCACCCGGTCAAGAGGCATCAGGTGCTGGCCGCCGCCACCACGAAGACCAAGGCCAGGCCCAAGGCCGCGCCCGCACGCCCGAAGAAGAAGCGCTCGTCGCCCGCGGTGATCAACGGCATGCCGGCGGCGCTCGCGCTCGCGCTGGGATCACACGGCGTCGTCGTCGTCTCGCTCTACGCCCCCGACTCGGCCGTCGACTCGATGGCCAGGGACGAGGCCCGGCAGGGCGCTGCCGCGGCCGGCGCCGGCTTCGTCGCGCTCGACGTCTCGAACGAGAAGGTCGCGTCGCCGCTCACCTCGCTCCTGACGGGCGGGGCGACCGCGGCCGACCGCGTGCTCGACGACCCGGCCGTTCTCGTCTTCCGGGCTCCTAACACGCTCTTCGTCCGGCTCAACGGCTGGACCGACCGCGACACCGTCGCCCAGGCTGCGACGAACGCCGCGGGCGCGCAGTGAGCGAGCTGCCGGCCGCCCACGCCCGCGCTTCCGCGGCGGGACGCGAGCTCTTCGTTCGGCACGCCCGCAAGGACGGCCGCTCGGTCGCAATCATGCGCGCGGTCGACTACGACGACTCCTGTGTCGTCGAGGCCGAGGTCTACCCGCCCGGAACGCCCGCGACCGAACCTCTCCGGCCCGGGCCGTACACCTTCGGCGACGCCCGGGAGGCCACGAGCTTCGTGACGGAAGCCGTCGAGGCTCTGATGTACCTCGGCTGCGACGTCCAAGCGGCTTAACGAAACCCGCGCAGAGCACTCGCGGACTTCGTCCGCGAGTCCTGCACGCTGACTCCGTCGCGTCTACTCGCCCTAGGTCGTCACACGCGCGAGCTCTTCGATGGACGTGAGCCCGGCGGCGACCTTGGCGAGGCCGTCGTCCCAGAGCGTCCTCATGCCCTCGGAGATCGCCGCGCGCTCGAGCTCCTCGCGACTCGCCTTGGCGGCGGCGAGACTCTCGAGGGTCTCGCTCATCACGAGGAGCTGGAAGATGCCGACCCGGCCCTTGTAGCCGGTCTGGCCGCAGCGCGGGCAACCCTTCTTGCGGTAGAAGAGGACGCCGTCGGCGGCCGCTGCCACGTCGGGCGAGACGCGCGCCTTGATCAGGTCCTCGGTCGTGGGCGAGAACATCTCGCAGCAGTGCGAGCAGAGCTTGCGCGCCAGGCGCTGGGCGAGCACGGCCGAGACGGCGGAGCCGGTCAGGAACGGCTCGACGCCCATCTCGTTCAGACGCGTGATCGCGCCCGGGGCGTCGTTCGTGTGCAGGGTCGAGAGCACGAGATGGCCCGTGAGGGCGGCCTCGATCGAGATCTTGGCCGTCTCCCCGTCGCGGATCTCGCCGACCATCACGACGTCGGGGTCCGAGCGGAGGATCGAGCGAAGCGCAGCCGCGAAGGTCAGGCCGGCGCGCGTGTTGATCTGCACCTGGTTGACGCCGGCGAGCCGGAACTCGACCGGATCCTCGACCGTGATGATGTTGATCTCCTGGCGGTTGATCTCCGTAAGCGCTCCGTAGAGCGTCGTCGACTTACCCGAGCCCGTCGGCCCCGTGACGAGGATCGCGCCTGTCGGGCGCCTGATCAGGGCCTCCATCTTCACGCGCATGTCGTCGCTGAGGCCGAGCTCGGTCAGCGTCGGCGCCCTCTTCGACTTGTCGAGCAGACGCATCACGACCGCCTCGCCTTCGACCGTCGGCAGCGTCGCGACGCGGATGTCGAGCATCCGGCCGGCCGCGGCGGCGTTCAGCGAGATGCGGCCGTCCTGCGGCTTCCGCCTCTCGGCGATGTCGAGCTTTGCGAGCACCTTCAGGCGCGTCGTCACGCCGGCGGTCATCCGCTTGGGGATTCGCTGCACCTCGTGGAGCACGCCGTCGATCCGCAGCCGCACCGCAAGCGCGTCCTCCTGCGGCTCGAAGTGGATGTCGCTGGCCCCGTCCTCTGCAGCCTGGAAGATGATCGAGTTGACGAGGCGGACGAGGGGGACGTCGGAGATGCCGTCGTCGACCTCGAGATCGTCGATCTCCTCCTCTTCCTCCCCGAGATGCCCCTGTTCCTCCTCGAGGACGGCACGGGCGCCGAAGGCCTCCGAGGCGCGCATGAGGCGGCGGATCTCGTTGGCGATGTCCTCGCGCGAGGCAACGGCCAGCTCGAGCTGGAAGCTCGTCGCCAGGCGCAGCTCGTCGATCGCCTGGACGTTGCCGGGGTCCGCGACGGCGACCCGGAGCGTCGCGTCCTCGAGGGCGTAGGGAACAGCGGTGACACGCTCGAGCACGTGCAGCGGCACCTGCCCGGCCGCGTCTTGCTGGACGCCCACCAGCGCAAGGTCGACGAACGGGAGCTGGAAGCGGCTCGCCAGCGTGCGCGCGATGCCCTCCGGCGAGGCGACGCCCTCGTCCAGGATCGCCTGTGCGAACGAGCCGCCCTGCTTGGCGCGGCCCCGCACCTGGGAGAGCCGGTCGGCCGAAACGAGCCCGGTCGTCTCGATCAGGTCGGCGACGAGCTCGGCGAGCTCGTTGACGGGGAACGGCGCGGGAAGGCCGCCGCCTTCAGCAGCCTGCTTCGAGCCGGCCTTGCCGGATGTGCGCAGTTTCGGGAGGTCCATGGAATACCTCGAATGAGGTATCGGCAAATCGCCGCTCCGATGTGAGCGCTAGAAGGTAGACAGGTACGCGTCCAGCAGCGTCTTCCCCGCGAACAGCGCCACCACGGCACCGAAGGCAAGGAACGGCGCAAACGGGATCCCCATCTTGCGCGCCGCGGAGCCGTGGCGGGCCAGCAGCACCGCGCTCGGAATCAGCGCTGCGAGCATCCCGACCATCAGCCCGACCGCGACCAGGCGCCCGAGCATCGCGCCGAGCAGGAGCGCAAGCTTGACGTCCCCCATGCCCATCCCGGCCGGGTAGGCCAGGGCGGCGGCGAACAGGAAGCCTGCCGCCCCGAGGGCGCCGATCGCCCACTCAGGGCTCGGCGAGAGCGCCGTCTGCGCCAGCAGGACGACGAGGGCGGCGGGCAGGACGATCCGGTTCGGGACGATCCGGTGCGTGAGGTCGGTGGCGGTGATCGCGACGAGCACGGCGCAGAAGAAGGCGGCAACGACCGCCTTGCCCGAGAGCCCGAAGACGACGAAGCAGGCTGCGACGAGCCCCGCCGTCGCCAGCTCGACCGCCGGGTAGAGCGGGCTGATCCGCGCGCCGCACGAGCGGCAGCGGCCGCGCAGCAGCAGGTACGAGAGGACCGGCACGTTGTCGTACCACGCGAGCTCGGAGCCGCAGGCCATGCACGCCGAGCGCGGCCGCACGACCGAGCGGCGCAGGGGCACCCGCGCGGCGACGACGTTCACGAAGCTGCCGAGCGCGAGCGCAGGCCAGAAGGCGAGCAGGCCGAGAGCAACATCCACGGGCGCCTTATCGGCAGGAGACGCCCAGCGGTTGAGCCAACGAGTTCGTACCTCGGCGAGCTGCAGTCGCGCCTATGCGCGCGTGCCGTTGCGCAGGACGACGTCGTCCTTGAGCTCGTAGAGCTCGGTGGTCTTCGCCGGCTTGACGTTGACCGGGAAGTCCACGTTCACCTTCGGCAGCTGCCCGCTCCCGGTCGTGGCGGCGGTGTAGCCGAAGACGTTCGGGAGCGTGAGCGCCTGGGCGTACCGGACGCCGCCCGAACAGCTCGCCCCCACGCAGGTGCAGCCGCGGAAGAGCCCGTAGGTGCCGGAGTTGCTCTCCGTGCACCAGGTGACCGTCCCGCTCGACTTGCAGCCGCTCGGGAGCACGATCGTGACGGAGTTCGCCGCGAGCGGCCCGGACGGCGACGCCGCCGACCCGAGCGACACGGAGCTCGCGCAGTGCACCTCGCGCCTGAACCGGTCGAGCGCCAGCCTCGCGTTCAGCTGAGCCTGGAAGCGGTTGTTCATGTCGAGCTCGGAGTTGGAGGCCGAGACGAAGACCGTGGTCAGGCTGCCCATGACGACGGCCATCACGACCATCACGGTCAGCATCTCGATCAGGGAGTAGCCGCCCTCGCCGGACAGCCGGCGGCGCAGCTTGGCCAGGGTCATTTGCTCTTCCGCTCCACCCGGCGGAGCGCCGCACGCGCGACCGCCTCGCTCTGGTGCCCGATGCCCCAGAGGCGCTCGACCTTGCGGTCGACGGCGATCAGCTTTTCCAGCGCCTGCGTGCCGTGCCACCACCCGAACTGGGCGCCGTCCACGAGCCAGGCGTGCTGGTAGAGCCAGTGGCTGACGTTGGCGTTCGTTCGCTTCGGATGGGACGCGATCCAGGCTGCGAGCCGGTCGGCGCGGGCGGGGAGGCTGATCTCATCGAGTGGCTCCTTGCGCCCGCCGGGAACCGTGAAGGCGGGAGGCCGCGCGGCCGGGGCCACGTGCTTGGCGGTCCTGGCCGGCTTCGGCTTTGGCTTCGGCTTTGGCTTCGGCTTCACCTTCGGCTTCACCTTCGGCTTCGGCGCGGGCTGAGGCGCGACGACCGGCGCCTTGGGAGCCGTGGCCGTGGCCGCGGCGTGCGGGAACTCGATCCGTGTGCCGGTGTAGCTGGAGGTGTCCTCCGGGGCGCCGTCCTGCGGGTACTGGCCCTTGACGAGCCGCACGACGATCGTCGGCGCACCGGTGTCGACCACGTGGGTTCCGGCGGCCGGGGTCTGCGCGAGCACCCGGTTGCCGGGGTAGCCGTGAACGGGGCCGCTCACTCGCCAGGAGAAGCCGGAGTCCTCGAGGATCCCCTTGGCGAAGACGAACACCTGGCCGGTCACGGCGGGGACGACGAGGTTCGGCGCCTGCGCCGGGGCGGACGAGGCCGTGGGCGAGGGACCGATGATCTTCTTGTCGGCAGCGAAGGTGAAGGCAGCCGTCGCCAGAACCCAGACGAGCACGAGGACGACCGCACGGGGCAAGAGCGCGCCAAGCCGCATGTTCCCCCCTTCGGCACCGTTACGTGAGGTTGTCATCCCCCTACCGGGTGAACGAGCCCGAACGGGTGCGCCTGGTTGCGCTTGATTCCGGACGAGCCGTTTGCGGTCCTGGCCGCAACTGGTCGAAGGCCCCCTGCAGTTGGCATGGTGTTCATATCGGCATCCGCCTACGCGAAGGCAAGAGGCGGCGCAGAACCGGCGCCTGGTGGAACGGCTACGAGATGCGCGTGGCGGGCCCGGCCCGAACCACAGCACGAGGGATGGAGCCTTCGACGCGTCCTGACGATGGCGCCTGTGTATGCGGCCAACTCTCATTGCCTGCGGCGAACTGCGGAGGGAGGTGAATCAGATGAAGCTGTTCACCTCGCTTGCGGTCATCGTCGGCTCGCTGGGCGATCGCGAGGAAGGGCAGTCTTTGGTGGCGGAAAGCGTCGCTTTGGCCCTCTTCGGCCTCGCCATCTGGGGCGCGATCTCGCTCCTCGGGCGACTGGCGTAGATCTCTGGACCTGCAGCGCAGGTGTCCTACGGATTGGGAATGGGCGACCCCGCGTCAGACTGCCGTCGCTTGGCGATCATGGAGAGCATCTCGAAGATCGCGTTGGCGGCGAAGAGCGCGGTGAGTTGTCCCGGACCGTCGTACTGGGGAGCAACTTCGACGACGTCATAGCCCACGAAATCGATTCCGGCGAGCGCCCGGAGATAAGACATCGCCTCGAAGCCCGTTGGACCCGCAACTTCCGGCGTCCCCGTACCTGGACAGTAGGCCGGATCGACGAAGTCCACATCGAAGGTCAGGAACGCGGGCCCGTCGCCGATTCGCCGCCGTGCTCGTGTCGCGAACTCCTCGGGACTCAGGAGTGCCAGCTCGATCCACGGGATCGCCTCGACTCCGAGGTCGGACGGCATCGCTTGGTCCGCCATGGAATACAACGACCCCCGTATCCCCGCCTGGATCACGCGGGCCGGGTCGAGGACGTCCTCCTCGATTGCCCGCCGAAACATCGTGCCGTGCGAGTAGGGCAAGTCGTTGTAGGTGTCATGCAGGTCGATGTGCGCGTCGAGCTGCACGAGCCCAAGGCGACCGTGCACCCCGGCGAGGGCACGAAGCTCGGCGAGTGTGGCCGAATGGTCGCCGCCCATTCCGATGCCGATGACACCTGCTTCGGCGATCGGGGTCACGAAGCGCTCCATGCGCTTCAGCGACTCTTCGATGTACCCGGGAGCGGTGGGCGCGTCTCCGAAGTCGACGGTCGACAGGGCCCCGAACACCTGCACGCGCTGGACGGGGTTGTACGTTCGGATCATGCCCGACGCCGAGCGAATCGCTTCCGGGCCGAACCGAGCCCCGGGCCGAAACGACGTGCCACCGTCCCATGGGAGGCCGTACACGGCGGCCTCCACCCCGTCGAGCTCCTTCACCCAGGGCAAACGGGCGTACGTTCTTGGTCCGGTAAACCGGGGCGCCTCAAGGGCGTTCCATGGCTCGTACATGGTCGACCTCCGCTCGAGGGTGTCGGGCTAGCCTAAGGATTCGTCTCGGCTTCGTGCCCGAACCGTCGCGGTACCCCTACCGGGTGAACAGGACGACGGGACCGCTCGACTGAGGCGCTTCCCCGGGCACGACGGCGAAGACTGGACCGCCCGTCTGGGCGACGGTCTCGGTCAGGCCGGCGTCCTGCCAGCGGAAGGCGACGTCGGCGAAGCGCTGGAACCAGGGCTGCAGCTGCGGGTAGCTGACCGGCGGGTCGAGCTGCAGGTGGAGGTGAGGGCCGGACGCGTCGCCGGTCATTCCGACCAGGCCGACCTGCGTCCCGGCGGCGAGCCGCACGCCCACCGTGACCGCGGGGTCGAGGTACGACATGTGGCAGTACGTCCAGGTCTGGCCGTCGTCGGTGTGGATCGTCATCCCGATCCCGCAGCGCGGGACCGGGTACTGCCAGGAGCGGAGGACGATTGCGTCGGCGAGCGCGTAGATCGGCGAGCCCAGCGGCGCGGCGATGTCGGCCGCGGGATAGTCGTGGTGGTGGTGCGAGACCGAGACGACAGACGGGCCGCCCCCGACCGGGAAGACGTAGTTTCCGGCGTAGGACGGCGCAGCGAGCATCGTCCCGGCGGCCGGCGAGAAGGACGACGCGAGCGAGCGGTCGCGGGCGGAGGCGAGATCCGTGCGGGCCTTGGCGAGAACGGCTCGCAGCCCGGCCAGGCGCGCATGCGCCGCGGTGCGGACGACGCCTGCCTGGACGGCGCGTTTCTCGAGCGCGAGCCGGTCGGAGAGCAGCTTCGCCCGGCCGGCGCGCGCCCTGAGCGCGCTCTCCCGCGCCAGGCGGGCCCGGAAGACCCGCTCGGCCGCGACCAGCTTGCGGTTGGCGTGAACGACGGCGGCGCGCGCGTGGTCGAGCGAGACCTGCAGCCGGTCGAGCGTGAAGGTCGTGTCCACGCCGCCGGATCCGAACAGACCCGCGAGCTGCAGCACCTCGTCCACGTACCACTGGGCGTGGTTGTACGAGAAGATCGCGCCGGAGATGTCGGTGCGGCCGCCCGAGGCGGCGAGGTAGCGGGCCGCCGCGGTGATCGCGTCCTGTGCGTTCCACGGGTCGGCGACGCCGTCGCCGTTCGCGTCGACGCCCCACCGCTCCCAGGTCGACGGTATGAACTGCATCCAGCCGATCGCGCCGGCCGAGCTCGGGCCCATGTTGCGCCCGAAGTTCGACTCGACCTTGTTGATCGCGGCCAGCACCTGCCACTGGACCCCGTAGGCGGCGCCCGCCTGCTGCCACAGTGCGAGCAGCTGCGGGTAGCTCAGCACCTCCGGCTGCGCGGGAGGCGTGAGCGAGAACGCGATCGAGCCGGGCGTGTTGGGCACCGACGCGCTCGGCAGGCCCGCCGGGGCGGTCGGCGTGCTCGGGACGATCGTGAAGACGTCGGCGCCGGCCGAGCCGGCCAGCGCAAGCGCCAGGACCACAGCCGCAGCGAGACGCTTCATCCGTCCTGCGCGCCTGCGACCCGGAGCCCCGGCACCGGCTTCTCCTCCGGCACGGGCTCGTCCTGGGCCGCCTCCGAGAGCGGCCGGCCGTGGTCGACCCCTGCCGCCTTGCGCTTCAGCGCCTGCTCGAGAGCGACCAGGAAGTCGTGCCGGTTCGTGGCAGCGTTGGCCGCCGTCTCCTGGTCGATCTCACCCGAGAGCACGAGGTCGATCAGCGCGGCGGTGAAGGTCTGCATGTCGAAGAAGTCGCCTTCTTCGATCGCGTCCGGAACCTCCTCGATCTTCTGCTCGCGGATCAGGTCGGCGATGCGCGAGTTCGTGACCATCACCTCGACCGCCGCGACGCGGCCGCCCTCGAGGCGCGGCAGCAGCCGCTGGCTGACGACTCCTCCCAGCACCCCGGCCAGGATCGTCCGGATCTGCTCCTGCTTGACCGCCGGGAAGAAGTCGATCATCCGGTTGATCGTCTCGGCGGCGTCGATCGTGTGCATCGTCGAGAAGACGAGGTGGCCCGACTCGGCCGCCTTGAGCGCGGTCTCGGCCGTCTCGGCGTCGCGCAGCTCGCCGATCAGGATCACGTCCGGGTCCTGGCGGAGCACGCGCCGGATCGCGGCGAGGAACGACTCGGTGTCGAGCCCGACCTCGCGCTGGTTGACGATGCAGCCCTGGTCGGCGTGCAGGATCTCGATCGGGTCCTCGATCGTCACGATGTGCTGCCGGCGGCTGCGGTTGACGTGGTCGATGACGGCCGCGAGGGTGGTCGTCTTGCCCGAGCCGGTCGCCCCGGTCACGAGCACGAGCCCGCGCCGCTCCTCGGCCAGGCGCCGCACGCCCTTGGGCAGCCGCAGCTCGTCGAAGCTGGGCACGTGCTTCGGGATCACGCGGAAGGCGAACGAGATCGAGCCGCGCTGGCGGAAGCCGTTGACGCGAAAGCGCGGCAGGTCATTGGCCGCGTAGGCGATGTCGAGCTCGCCGGTCTCGTGGAAGGCCTGGAGCTTCGCGGGCGCAAGGTCGGCGAGGACGGCCAGCGCCGCCTCGAGGTCGGGGTCGGTGAGCGGCGGGTGCTCCGGGAGCACGCCGAGCTCGCCGTCCTTCCGCACGACGGGCGGCTGGCCGACCTTGAGGTGGATATCGCTCGCGCCGAGCTCGACCGCGCGGGCCAGAACCGCGTTCAGGTTCACGAAGGTGCTGATCGGCAAGCGCGCGCCGCCGCTTGAGCGGTCAGAATCACTTCTGATGCCTTCCGTGCGCTCGAGCCCGGCCCTGTTCACCCTCTCGGTGCTGCTCGTCTTCGTCGCGCTCGGGCTGGCCGACCGGCATGTCGACCTGACCGGTCAGCTCGGGCTCGGCCTCGCGACGTGGCTCGTGCTGATCGTCGCGCTGCTTCAGCTGCCGCTCGAGCGCCGCGTGCAGACCCTGCTCGTCGTCGGCGTCGCGACCTGCATGGAGGTCGTCGGCTCGATCCTCTGGGGCGTCTACACGTACCGGCTCCACAACCTGCCGCTGTTCGTGCCGCCGGGCCACGGTCTCGTCTACCTCGCCGGGATCAGCCTCAGCGAGACCGCGCTCGTGCGCGCGCGGCCGCGAGGGTTCGTCCTGGTGGTGGCGGCCTGCGCGGCGACGTGGGGCGTCGTCGGCCTGACCATGCTGCCGCGCTTCGACCTGGGCGGCGCAATCGGTGTCTCGGTGTTCCTGTTCTTCCTCTGGAAGGGGCGTGTGCCGGTCGTCTACGGCGGCGTCTTCTTCGTCGTGCTCTTCCTCGAGCTCTGGGGCACCGCCGTGGGCCTCTGGCAGTGGCACGCGATCACACCGGGGCTCGGGCTGCCGATGGGCAATCCTCCGAGCGGGGCGATGAGCGGCTACGTGCTCTTCGACATCGTGGCGATCGCCGTCACCGCACGCCTGCTGCGAAGCCGGGCCGCCGCGCGGCGTGCGCAAGCGCCCGCAACGCTTGCAACGGAACCCGCATCGTCCCGCTGACCGAGCGCGGGTCCGGCAGCTCGTCCCGCAGGAGCCGTTCCGCCAGACGCCAGGCGGGAGGGGTCCGCGCGATCGTGAACGCGAGCCGCGGGAAGCGGTCGAATGCGAGCTTCGCCGACCACGACGGCGGAGATCATCGGCCCCAGCTCTTGCGCGAGCCGCGCGGCGTACGGCTCGAGATCCGCCTGCCGTCCCGCAAGGAGGTCGAGAACGGCCTCCGCCGCGAGCCGCGAGCTCAGCAGCGCCTCGAAGATCCCGTCACCGGAGAGCGGATCGACGAGGCCCGCCGCGTCCCCCACCAGGAGCGCGCGGCCGCGAACCGGAGTCTCGCCCGTCCGACGCATGGGCAGGCGCCACCCGCGCACCGACTCGAGCCGTGCGTGCGGGAGCCCGTACGCCGAGCACGCGCGCTCCAGGTGCTCGCGCAGCCGGGGCCCCTCGGACACCCAGCCGCCGACCCCGACGTTGACGTGGTCGCCCTTCGGGAAGACCCATGCGTAGCCGCCGGGAACCGAGCCGAGCTCGACGACCGCGCGATGGCGCCAGCGGTCCTCGCGCGCGTGTACATAGGAGAGGTTGCCCTCGAGCGCGACGCCGTGCCTACGCGCGCCGAAGCCGAGGGCCCTCGCGGTCAGGCCGTTGACGCCGTCGGCGCCGATCACGACCGGGGCGGCCGCGGCGGTTCCGTCGAAGCGGACCGTGCCCCCATCGTCGTCCAGCTCGAGAGACTTTGCGCGCAGCCCGTCCCGGAAGTCGGCTCCGGCCACGGCTGCCTGGGCGGCGAGGTGCGCGTCGAGACGGCGCCGCTGCGTCATCAGCACCAGCGGCCCCTCTGCGGCCCGCTCGAAGCGCCGCCCGTAGCGAAAGCCGAGCTCGAAGCGGTCGACCACGTCCTCGACCACCGGCTCGACGGAGACGGGCAGCTGGCGCACGGCTCGGTGGGTCAGCCCGCCGCCGCACGGCTTGTCGCGCGGGAAGCGGGCCCGGTCGAGCAGAAGCACCTTCGCGCCCGGAGCGCGCGAGGCGGTAGGCGGCCGTCGAGCCGGCCGGCCCGGCCCCGACCACGATCACGTCGAACCGCTCCACGGGGCCATCGTAAGAGATGATCGCGCGGAAGAAACCCGGGAGCCTCGGCGTCATGAGGTCACCGCTACGAGAGGAGCATCGAATGACCCAGATGCTGGACAGCCAGAGCGTCGACGCCTTCGAGGCGAAGCTGCACGGCGGCGTCACGCGGCCCGGCGACCCGGACTACGACGAGGTTCGGGCGCTCTACAACGCAATGATCGACAAGCGCCCGGCCCTGATCGCGCGCTGCGCGGACGTCGACGACGTCGTCGCCGCGGTCGGCTTCGGGCGAGACAACGGCCTCGACATCGCGATCCGCGGCGGCGGCCACAGCGGCGCCGGCCTCGGCAGCGTCGACGACGGCCTGATGATCGACCTCTCGGGCCTCAAGCAGATCGAGGTCGACGCCGAAGGCCGCACCGTCACGATCGGCGGCGGCTGCCTGCTCGGCGAGGTCGACGCGGCCACGCACGAGCACGGGCTCGCCACGCCGGCCGGGGTCATCTCGACCACCGGCGCCGGCGGCCTGATGCTGGGCGGCGGGGTCGGGAACCTCACGCGCGCCTACGGCCTCTCGATCGACAACATCCTCGGCGCCGAGCTCGTGCTCGCGGACGGGAGCGTCGTCAACGCCGACGAGACCGAGAACCCGGATCTGTACTGGGCGATCCGGGGCGGCGGCGGCAACTTCGGCGTCGCCACCAAGATCCACTCGAGGCTGCACCCGGTCGAGACCGTCGTCGCCGGGCCGATGTTCTGGCCGCTCGACCGTGGGGCCGACGTGCTGCGCTGGTACCGCGAGTTCATCCTCGCGGCGCCGGAGCAGCTGAACGGCTGGTTCGCCTTCCTGTCGGTCCCGCCCGCGCCGCTCTTCCCGGAGGAGTTGCACCTGCAGAAGGTGGCGGCGATCATCTGGTGCTGGTGCGGGCCCGCCGACGGCGCCGACGACGGGCTCGCAGAGGCACGGGCTCAGGAGGGCATCCTGCTCGACGGCACGCACGAAGCACCATTTCCCGGGCTGCAGAGCGCCTTCGACCCGATCCTCCCGCCCGGCGAGCAGTGGTACTGGCGCGGCGACTTCTTCGAGGAAATCCCCGACGAGGCGATCGAGAAGCACGTCGAGTTCGCGGAGACGATGCCGACCTGGAAGTCGAGCATGCACATGTACCCGACCAACGGCGCCGCGCACCGCGTCGGGCCGAGCGAGACGCCATGGGCCTTCCGCCACGCGAACTGGGCTTCGGTGACGTTCGGCGCCGACCCCGACCCGGCCAAGGCCGACGTGCTCCGGGAGTGGGCGATCGCCTACCAGGAGGCGCTCCACCCGTACTCCGCCGGCGGCACGTACCTGAACTTCGTCATGGACGAGGGCCAGGAGCGGGTGCAGGCGAGCTACGGCCAGAACTACGACCGGCTCGCGAAGGTAAAGGCTGAGTACGATCCGGACAACGTGTTCCACGTGAACCAGAACATCCGGCCCGCGACCTGAGGGGAGAAGCTTGCCGAGGTACCTGATCGTTCGGAAGTTCGACGTCGCGGAGCAGGACATGCCGGAGGTGGGCACCCGCTCTCGCAAGCTGATCGAGGACACCTACCACGAGGTCACATGGGAGCACAGTCACGTCGTCGTCGGCGAGGACGGCAATGTCATCACGTACTGCGTCTACGAAGCACCGAACGAGGAAGTGGTCCTGCAGCACTCGAGCGATCTCGGCAAGCACACGATCGAGAGCGTCTACGAGATCGCCGGCGACGTGACTCCGGCCGACTTCCCCGGCTAGAGATTGACGGTCGTGCCGGCGAAGCCGGCACGACCTCTTGGTCGGCATCGCAAGCGACGCCTAGTTTCTCATCAGCTGCCGCGCGTCCGGAATGTGGGCGGCGGCAGCTCGCGCCAGGGCAACCCTCCGGCGCAGCATCGCCAGCCGCTCGTCGTTGTCCGGGACGAGGTCGAGCGCCTCGCGGAAGAGGATCGCCGCCTGGTCCTTCGCCCAGCCGGCCTCCGCCTGCTCTCCCGCTCTGATGAAGTAGGGCAGCGCGCGCTCCGGCTCACCAGCGTCCCGCCAGTGCCTCGCGAGCGCCGCTGTCACCTCGCCCATCTCGGCCGTCGCCGCCTCGAAGAACTCGGCCACGCGCGCGTGGCGCTCCTGCCGGCCGACCCGGGGAAGCAGCTCGTAGGCGACCTCGCGGATCAGCATGTGCTTGAAGCTGAACTGCTGCTGGCCTTCGATGATCGACACCGTGTCCCGCACGATCAGGTCGCGCTCCTCGAGCGCCCCGAGCAGCGGCGAGAGTCCGTCCCGGTCGCCGGCCATCCGCTCGAGCGCGCCGCGCCAAAAGGTCTTGCCCGCAACCGCGGCGTCGAGCAGCAGCGCCCGCTCCCCCGGCGGCAGGGCGTCGAGCCGGGCAGCGACGATTCCGCGAACCGTCGTCGGCAACGAATCCGACGAGGAGCCCGCCTCGCTCATCGCGGCCGCGAGCTGCTCGATGAAGAGCGGGTTGCCCTCGGCCGTGCCGGCCAGGCGCGCGGCCTGCTTGCTCCCGAGCTCCCCGAGCCGCATCACTGCGAGCTCCCGGGCTTCCTCTGCGCTGAGCGGAGCCAGGGGCAGCGCCGTGTAGGCGGGCAGGCCTCCGCCCCACGCGGGCCTGGTGTCGAGCAGCTCCGGCCTGGCCTGGGCAAGGAGCAGGACCGGCAAGTCGCGCAGCCGCGCCGCAAGCAGCTCGATCAGGTCGAGCAGGCCGCGGTCAGCCCAGTGGATGTCCTCGAAGACGAGCACGATCGGCCGCTCCCGCGCCACCGACTCGATGAAGACGCGCACCGAGAAGAACAGCTCCTCGCGGTCGTCGACTGAGCCCTCCGGGTCGAGGCCGAGCAGGATCGCGAGGTGCCCGGCGACCTGCTCGTCGCCGACGCTCTCGCGGAGCTTCGCGAGCCCGACGTCGAGCGAGTCGCTCTCGAAGACGCCGCAGAGCTGCTTGACCTGGCTCGAGAACGCGAAGTAGGCGCTGCTCTCGCGGTACGGCAGCGAGCGCCCGCGGACGGTGCGGCCGCCGAGCTCTCCGACGACGCGCTCGAACTCCTGCGACAGCCGTGTCTTGCCGATCCCGGCCGGGCCGAAGATGGTGACGAGATGGGGCACCCGCTCGCGGGCGACCCGCTCCCAGACGCCGCTCAGGACATCCAGCTCGCGCTCGCGCCCGACGAGCATCCCCGAATGCCTGCGCTCACCCGCGCCGTGCAGCGGTCGGATCGCGACCCAGGCCTCAACCGGCTCCGCCTTGCCCTTGGCCTGCACGGGCTCGGCGGGCTCGTACTCGATCGCGCTCCTGGTGGCGTTGTGGGTCTCCGCGCCGACGATGACGCCGTTCACGGGCGCGGCCTGCTGCAGGCGCGAGGCGGTGTTGATGACGTCGCCGGCGACCATCGCCTCGCCCAGCGCGGGCCTGGCGCCCAGCGTCACGAGCGCCTCGCCGGTGTTGATCGCGATCCGCAGCTGCAGGCCGAGCCGAAGCTCGCACTCGTCGAGTGCCCGGACGCTGTCCCGGACGGCCAGCGCGGCCCGGACGGCCCGCTCCGCGTCGTCGCCGAAGGCCGTCGGCGCGCCGAAGATGGCCACGATCGCATCGCCGATGAACTTCTCGACCAGCCCGCCGAACGACTCCAGCTCCTTGCGAACGAGCTCGTGGTAGGGCGAGAGGATCGCCCGCACGTCCTCCGGGTCGAGCTGCTCCGCACGGCTGGTGAAGCCGACGAGGTCGACGAAGACGACGGAGACGATTCGTCGCTCGTCCTGCGCGGCGGGTTCCGCCGCGCCGAGCGGCTTCCCGCAGGACAGGCAGAAGCGGGCGTTGTCCGGGTTCTCCTGCCCGCAACTCGTACAGGTGCGCATTGGGAAAGCGTACGCCGCTCCAGCCACGGCGGATGTGCGCGGCTACACTTTTCCGCCCCGGGGGTGTGCCCGAGTGGCCAAAGGGAACGGGCTGTAAACCCGTCGGCTCAGCCTACGGAGGTTCGAATCCTCCCGCCCCCACTGCTAGTTGTTATTGCCGAGCGGTAGCAGCGCGCCTTCGAGCTCCAGCAGGAAGCGCTTCACGTGCAGCCCGCCACCGAAGCCCGTGAGCGAGCCGTCCGCGCCGATCACCCGGTGGCACGGGAGCACGATCGGGAGCGGATTGGCGCCGTTCGCAGCGCCGACCGCGCGGGCCTTGTCGCTCCCCAGCCCCAGCCGCCGCGCCTGCTCGCCGTAGCTCACGGTCTGTCCGTAGGGGATGGTCGCGAGCGCGAGCCAGCACTGCCGCTGGAACTCGGTGCCGTGCAGCTCGAGCGGTAGGTCGAAGTGGACGAGCTCGCCGGTGAAGTAGGCCTCGAGCTGCCGCTCCGCCTCTTCGAGCACAGGCGATTGGCCCTCCGGTCGGAGGCGCTGCCCGTCGAAGAACACGGCCTGCAGCGCGGAGCCCGACGCGACGAGCCCGAGCGGCCCGATGGGAGTGTCGACGACCGTGCGTGCCATCTCGTGAATGTAGAACGCGAGCCGGAGGCGCTTCGTGAGATCGCGCCTACAATGACCTCGCTGCCCTCTTAGCTCAGTTGGTAGAGCACCTCCATGGTAAGGAGGGGGTCGACGGTTCGAGTCCGTCAGAGGGCTTCGATAAAAGCCCTGCAAATGGGCTTGTAGTGTTGCCTGCTACGGCAAGAGTTCGAATCTTCACGGGTACGAGACGGGTACATTTTCGGACTCGCGGGCATTCCCGGGCACGGGCGACGTCTTCCGACACAGCGTTGGGCCTGTCGACAGACTCGACCGCGAGTACCGATTCGGAAGGTTCCTGCAAAGAAGCGTTCGGTGTCGCCTGCGTTTGGCGCGACGCCGACTCCCTCCCTGCAGAGGGGTTCGCAATCGCTTCATCTTGTCCTCCCCGTAGGTTGGTGTAGAAGACGCCGGGCCGCCTCGTTCACGGCTCCCTGTCGTCACGATGCCGTCCGAATTGCGGCGAGGCTGATGCTCTCGACGCCGTAGGTGCTGCAGGCGGTGAGGGCGCGTTCGCTGACGAAGCGGTAGTGGTTGCGGCGCCTGGTGGTGATGGCGAAGCCGGCTTCTGTCAAGGCGTCGAGGTACGCGGAGATGGGGATCGCTCCGGCGATGCAGGCTGCCCAGAGTTCGGTGTTGCGGCGGGTGGCCTCCTTCAAGGGCGAGGCGCTGACGATGTCGGCGATCGCGAGCCGGCCGGCCGGTCGCAGCACGCGCGCGGCTTCGGCGAAGACGCGCTGCTTGACCGGGGAGAGGTTGATGACGCCGTTCGAGATGACGACGTCGAAGCTGCCGTCGTCGAAGGGGAGGCGGTCGATGGTGCCCTCGACGAAGCGAACGTTCCGGATGCCGTGCTCTTCCGCGAGGCGTGTCGCCGTCGCGAGTTGCGCGTCGGTGAAGTCGACGCCGGCAACGCTGCCGCCGTCGCCGACGATCGCGCCGGCGCAGAAGGCGTCGGTGCCGGATCCCGAGCCCAGGTCGAGAACGTGGTCGCCCGGCCTGAGCTCGGCGAGGTCGAGGTGGTACCCGACTCCGGCGAACGATGCGAGCGCCGCTGCGGGCACGTGCTCGAGCAGCCCCTCGGGATAGCCGAGGCGCACCGCGAGGTCGCGTCCGATCTCGAAGTGCCGTGGTGCGAGCGGATCTTCTGCGACGCCACGGTACATCTCCTGTACCTGCTGTTCGAGCTCGTCCCGGTCGACGAGGGTGGATGCGTCCGCCTGCGGCAGGTCGGCGGCGTCGGTGGTGTCACCGGTGAGCATGTCGATCTCCTTTGTGGTCTGCGAGCGTTCGGTAGTTGCGGCGGTAGTAGACGAGCGGTCCTCCGTCGCCGGAGGAGCGCGCCGCGAGGACTCGCGCGAAGAAGACGGTGTGGTCGAAGACCGAGGCCGCCTCGACGACCTCGCAGTCAAGGTCGGCGAGCGCGCCGTCGACCGCCGGAGTCGCGCTCCTCGCGGTGTCGTGGGCGGCGAAGGGCTCCAGGTACTTGGCTTCTCCGGGCTTGGAGGCGTAGCGGGCGAGGGCGACGTGTGCGGCGGGCAGGACGCTGACGCCGAACTGCCCGCTGCCGGCGATCGCCTCGGCGGCCGTCGACTCGGAAGCGAGCGAGACGAGGACGGCCGGAGGCTCGATCGAGACCGAGGCGAACGCCGTCGCGGTCATGCCCCACGGCCTGCCGCCGACGCGGCAGGTGACGACGACGACGCCGGAGGCGAACTCGCTCATCGCGTCGGCGAAGGCGGCCGGCAGCCGGCTCGAGAGCCGGCTGCCGACGAGGGTGCCGTTCACCCGACCGCGACCTCGACCTCGACGGGGACGCCGTTCGTCACGTTGTCGAAGACGGCCGAGCGCCGCTGCGCGCGTGCGACGACCTCGCGTAGCTTCTCCTCGGGCGCGTCGCCCTTGACGCGGAAGGAGGCGCGGATCCGCTCGAAGCCGTTGCGGTGCTCGTCCGAGAGGCCGAGCGCGCCCTGGACGTCCATGTCGCCCTCGAGGGTCGACTCGACCTCGGTGAGGCGGACGCCGCGGGCGGCCGCGACGTAGACGAGCGAGGTCGTCAGGCAGGCCGCGAGCGCGTGCAGCAGGTACTCGGCCGGGTTCGGGCCGGTGTCGCTGCCGAGCAGGATCGCGGGTTCGCCCGCGTCGAGGACGAACGCCTCCGCGCGGGAGGTGTCCTCCTGCTTGGCGGCGTAGAGGTCCTGGATCGTTGTGCGGTTGTGCGCGCCGTCGATCCACCGGTTGCGCGCGCGGAACTGGAACCTCGCGAGCGCCGGGTCGGCCTTGATCGCGTCGAGCGTGCCGAACAGCTGGTCGGTGGCGACCCCGTTCCGCGACGCTGCGGTGGTCGTGCTCATCGATTCCTCCTTGCCGGATGCCGTCCGCTGGTCGGAGCGGTCTCGGCGATCAGACACCGCGGCGGTTGGGCTTCGGTGGACGGACTGGTAAAGGAGCGGTAACGGGGGCCGAGCCGGCGAACCGAAACTGGATCCTCGAGATTCGCGTACTTGCAGGGCCGGCGGCAGATAATGCTCGGAAGGAGGTGCGGTGGAGTTTCGGATCCTCGGGCCGCTCGAGGTCGCAGGTGATTCTGGAGAGGTGCGCCTGGTGGGCGGGAAGCAGAAGGCGCTCCTGGCGCTGCTGCTCCTGCATGCCGACCGCGTCGTCCCGACCACGCGGCTCGTGGACGACCTCTGGGGCGCGGAGGTGCCGGAGAGCGCCCAGAAGATGGTGCAGATCTTCGTCTCGCAGCTGCGCAAGCAGCTACCGACCGGGCTTCTCCGGACGAGAGCGCCGGGATACCTGATCGACCTCTCCGGCCACTCGCTCGACCTCCGCCGGTTCGCGGAACTGGCGGAGTCCGGCCGTGCCGCACTTGCCGACGGTCGCGCCGCGGACGCCGCCGAGTTGCTCGCGAGCGCGCTCGCGCTTTGGCGCGGGCCGGCGCTGGCCGAGTTTGCCGAGCCGTTCGCGCAGCCGGAATCGGCACGGCTCGAGGAGCAGCAGCTCGCGTGCCTGGAGGACCGGATCGATGCCGACCTCGCCCTCGGCCGTCACGCCGCGCTTGTTGGAGAGCTCGACGGCCTCGTCAGCCGCCATCCGCACCGCGAGCGGCTGCGGGAGCAGCTGATGCTCGCGCTGTACCGGTCGGGTCGGCACGCGGAGGGACTCGAGACCTACCAGACATTCCGGCGGATGCTCGCCGACAACCTCGGCATCGAGCCTTCCCAGCGGCTGCGAGACCTCGAACGGCGGATCCTTCAGCAGGATCCCGAGCTCGACCCTCCGACTGTGCCTCGAGCGCCTCGCCGATTCCGGGAGCCGCCGCGGGGGCTCGCTCCGGCCGGGCAGGCGGAGACACGAATCTCGCGTCCCGCGGGGCTGCTCGTCGGTCGCGACGGCGAGCTCGACCACCTTCGCCGCCTGCTCGACGACGTGCTCAGCGGCCAACGCCGGATCGTGTTCGTGTCCGGGCGGCCCGGGATCGGCAAGACGACGCTCGTGCGCGCCTTCATCGACGACGCCGAGACGCAGGGCGGGATTCTGGTCGGCCGCGGGCAGTGCTTCGAGCAGTACGGGCAGCGCGAGGCCTACATGCCGGTGCTCGAAGCGCTCGGGCGGCTGTGCCGCGGCGGCGACGGCGAACAGCTCGTCAGACTGCTCGCCGAACGCGCCCCGACCTGGCTCTCGCAGCTGCCAGGACTCGCGGAAACCCTCGACGTCGACACGGGCTCGCTCGCGGTCGGCGCCACACGTGAGCGCATGCTGCGAGAGCTCGTCGAGGCCGTCGAGGCGATCGCGCAGATCCGCCCACTCGCGCTCCTCTTCGAGGATCTCCACTGGAGCGATCCCTCCACGATCGACGTGCTCGCCGCTCTCGCCCGCCGCGAGGATCCGGCCCGGCTGCTTCTGCTCGCCACCTACCGACCCCAGGATGCGCGCGCGAGGTCACATCCCATCTGGGCGACGGCACAGGAGCTCGAGCAGCGCGGGCTCGCATCCGAGCTGCGACTCCACGCGCTCACCCCCCGGGCGGTCGGCGACTACCTCGAGCTGCGCTTTCCCGAGAGCGCTTTTCCTCGCGACCTCGTCGAGCTCCTGCACGACCGAACGGACGGCAACCCGCTCTTTCTCGAAAAGGTGGTCGACTCGTGGCTCGAGAGCGGGTCGATCGCAGCGAAAGAGGGCATCTTCGCCCTACAGACGACCGTGGCCGAGCTGTCGGCCGACGTCCCGGCGACGGTGCGCCAGCTGATCGAGCAGCAGCTGCACGAGCTCGACCGCGCCGGCCACGAGCTCGTGGAGGCCGCGAGCGTGGCCGGCGCGGAATTCGTCGCAGCGGCCGTCGCCGCCGCCTGCGGACGCGCCGACGAGGAAGCCGAGATACGGCTGACGGAGCTCGCGCGCGAGGGCCACTTCGTCGAGGTGCTCGGAGAGGCCGTGTGGCCCGACGGGACGGTCTCGACCCGGCTGCGGTTCGTCCACGACCTCTACGCCGAGGTTGCCTACGCCCAACTTCCCCCCGGCCGCCGCGCACGCCTGCACCGCAGCATCGCCGCGCGCCTCGAATCCGCCTTCGGAGAGGAGGCCGGAGAGATCGCCGGCGAACTCGCGAGCCACCTCCTTCGCGGACGCGAGCCGGACAGGGCGATCTCCTACCTCAAGGCGGCCGCCGACCACGCGCTCGTACGGGGTGGACATCGAGAAGCCATCGAGCAGCTCACGACCGCGCTCGACACCCTCGGCGAGCTGCCGACCACACGCGAGCGCGCCGAGCGGGAGCTGGCCCTGCGGATCACGCTCGGGAACGCCCTCAGCGCCGCGCGCGGTTACGCAGCACCCGAGACGAGGGAGACGTACGCCCGCGCCCGCGAGCTTTGCGCCGAGCTGGGCGAGAACGCTCCCGAGTTCCTGCCCGTCCTGTACGGGCTCTGGAACAACGAGACCATCGCCGGCAGGCACCGTTCCGCGCGCGAGCTCGCCGACGCCTTCCTTCAACTCGCGCACGAGCGCGACGAGGACGCACTCGTCGTCGCCCACCGGACGATCGCCTGGTCCCTCATCCTCGACGGTCAGCTCGAAGCCGCTCGCGGGCACCTCGAGGAGGTCCTCCTCCGCTTCGACCCGAAACGCCACGCATCGCTCGTCTCCCTCTACGGGGAGCATCCCGCAGTCGCTGCCGGAGCGACCCTCTCGCTACCTCTCTGGCTGCTCGGATTCCCCGACCAGGCGTCCAAGGCGAGCGCCGACGCGGTCGCCCGGGCCCGCACGCTGAACCACCCGCTGAGCCTGGCCTACGCGCTCTTCAACCACGCGCTCCTGCGCCAACTGCGGCGCGAGCACACCGCGGCCTACGAGGCCGCCGAATCGGCGCACGCGGTCGCCGGCGAGTTCGGAATCGCGCTCTGGGAGGCATGGGCGTCCGTTCTCTCCGGTTGGGCGACCACCGTCGGCGGCAGCATCGAGGAGGGGATCGCGAGGATCCGCGCCGGGCTCCGAGCGGCTCGCGCGACCGGCGCAGTGGCGTTCCTGCCTCACACGCTGGCTCTGTCCGCAGAGGCCGACGCGCGTGCCGGCGATGCCGAGACGGGCCTGCAGGCACTCGACGAGGCGCTCGTTCTCTGCGACCGGAACGACGAGCGCTACTACCAAGCCGAGATCCACCGCCTGCGCGGCGAGCTCCTGCTCGCGCTCGATGTCCCTGACCACGCCGGGGCAGAGGCCGCTCTGGAACGCGCGCTCGAGCTCGCCCGAGCCCAAGAGGCCCGCATGCTCGAGCTTCGCGCCGCGGTCAGCCTCGGGCGGCTCCGGCGCGACCAGGGACGCGCCGCGGAGGCGCGCGAGCTCCTCTCCCCCGTCTACGGCTGGTTCACCGAAGGCCACGACACACTCGACCTGCGAGACGCCGCCGAGCTCCTTGCCGACCTCGAACAGGTCCCCCGGCCGCGCCCGGGGCAAGGCTCGCAGGGCCCCCGCGCGCTGCGCCCCACATAGGCAGCGCCAGTCTTCGAGCAGCTCGACTTGTGTAGGAGGCGAAGCGAACGCGTGCCGCTTGCCGACGCCCCCGTCCAGCACCGGCTCCTACCGCGCCTTTACCGGCCCGCAGCCCACGCGCAACCGCCGCGGGTGAGCCTGCCGTCGTGAGCGTCGAGCTGACAGCGAGCACCGAACCGGGCCGGCGCCTTGTCGCGCTCGCCGAGACCCTCGCAGAGGAGATCCGCCCGGCGGCCACCGCACACGACCGCGCGGGCAGCTTCCCGTTCGAGAGCCTCGCCCTCGTCAAAGAGAGGGGCTACCTCCGCGCACCCGTGCCGGAGCACCTGGGCGGCTTCGGCGTCGCCTCGGTCCACGACCTCGTCGTTGCTGCGAGCAGGCTCGCGCGCGGCGACGCCGCGCTCACGATCGGCGTCAACATGCACCTCGCCTACGTCGTCAACCTCCTCCGCCGCTGGCAGGAAGCGCGCGCTGCGGAAAGCGAGCGGCGCGAGGCTGCCTTCGGCAGCTCGCTCGCGCAGATCGTCCAGGAAGGGCTGGTCTTCGCGGCCGCGATCAGCGAGCCCGCCCAGGACCTGACGAAGCCCGCAACCATCGCCACGAGGACGGACGAGGGCTGGACGATCTCCGGCCGCAAGGTCTTCTGCACGATGTCGCCCGCCGCCGACCTCCTCTACACGGCCGTCACCTATGCCGACGAGCACGGTCGCGAGACCTACGGCTACGCCATGGTGCCCACCGCCACCCCGGGTCTCGTCGTCCACGACGACTGGGACGCGCTCGGCATGCGCGCCTCGGGCAGCAACTCCGTCTCCTTCGACCAGGTTCGCCTTCCGGAGAGCGCCTTGCGGGGCGGCTTTCCCGTCGGCAACACGTCCGACTACATCGAGCGCAACCTCGACGCCGGCCTCTTCCACGCCGCCGCCGCGCTCGGCGCCGCCGAGCACGCACACGCGCACGCGACCGGACGGATCGCGCGCAACGGCCACGAGCCGGACGGGCGCACCCGCACGCTCGCCGCCGAGAACGCGGTCGAGCTCTCCGCCTGCCGCGCCGTCCTCGGCCGTGCCGCCGCGCTGCTCGACGAGCACTTCGCCCCCGGCTGGACCGCCGACCTGACGCTCCTCTTCGCGGAGGCGCAGGCCGCCAAGACGTTCGTCGGCGAAGCCGCGGTGCGGATCGTCGACCGGGCGCTCGCGCTCTCCGGCGGCGCCGGCTACCTCAACGGCAGCCCGCTCGCCCGCGCCTACCGGGATGTGCGAGCGACGGCGTTCATGCACCCGCTCGGGGCCAACCGCGCCTACGACTACCTCGGCGAGCTCGCGCTCGGCGGCACTCCTTCCCTCAACTGAGACGCCGACGATGCACACGACCGAGACCGTGATCGTCGGCGCCGGCCAGGCCGGCCTCTCGCTCGCCCACTACCTGACGCGGACTCGCCGGCCGCACGTGGTGCTCGAGCGCGGCCGCGTCGGCGAGCGCTGGCACTCCGAGCGCTGGGACTCGCTCACCCTGCTCACGCCGAACTGGCTCAACCGGCTCGACGGCGGCGCCGCCCACCCGGACGCCCACGGCTTCCTCGGCCGCGCCGCATTCGCGCGCTACCTCGCCGAGTACGCGCAACCCGCGGACGTGCGCGAGCACGTGGCGGTCACCGCCGTCGAGGAGTCGCGCGACGGCTTCCAGGTCGCCACAGACACCGCCGACTGGCGTGCGCGCAACGTCGTCGTCGCAACCGGCGACGCAGCGGAGCCACGCATCCCTGCACCAGCCGCGACCGCGCCGCCATGGCTGCGGCAGCTCCACTCGAGCAGCTACCGCAACCCCAGCCAGCTGCCGCCCGGCGGAGTCCTCGTCGTCGGCGCCGGCCCCAGCGGCCAGCAGATCGCCGCCGAGCTGCGCCGCGCCGGCCGCCACGTCGTCCTCGCCGTCGGCCGCCACTCCCGGATGCTGCGCCGCTACCGCGGGCGCGACATCTGGCACTGGCTCGACCTGCTCGGCGACCTCGAGCGCACCATCGAGGAGTGCCCCGACCCCGCCGCCGCGCGACGGACGCCGAACGCGGCCCTGAGCGGCGCCAAAGGCGGCGAGCAGCTCGACCTCCACGTCCTCCAACGCCTCGGCGTCACCCTCGTCGGCAGGCTCGAACGCTTCCGCGGCCGTGACGCCCGCTTCGCGAGCGACCTGCAGGAGCACGTCGCAGGAGCCGACCGCCGCCTGCGCCGGCTCCTCGACCGCATCGACGCACACGTGGAGGACATGCTCCCGGACTGGCCGCACGAGGTGGAGCCGGTCTTCCCCGTCGAGATCGAGCCGGCTCCCACCACGATCGACCTCGCAGCGGGTGGCATCAGGACCGTGATCTGGGCGAGCGGCTATCGCCGCGACTACTCGTGGCTGCACGCGCCCGTGCTCGACTCCACCGGCGAGCTCGTGCATCGACACGGCATCACCGAGATCCGCGGCCTGTTCGTCCTCGGGCTCAAGTTCCAACGCCGCCGTGCCTCCCACTTCATCGGCCGCGTCGGAGTCGACGCCGCGTTCCTCGCGCGCCGGATCGGCGCGAACGCCGAGCAGCACCCCCACCTGCTTCGGGCTTGCGCCGCCGCGTGACCGCGCCGAGGGTTCGAGAATCCCGCCGCGTCGGGAATGCGACCCAGGGACAGCAACCGTTTGCTGTTTTAGAAACAGACAACGGGTCGCGGGTACGAGACGGGTACGCGAGCCCGGGCCAGCGCGGTCACGCCCGGGCACTGCCGGCACATGCTGAATGCTCGATTTGCAGGACAAACGTGGCCGTCGATGACCAGCCGTGTACGCCAGTACCGCCTCGGAACTTCCATGGTAAGGAGGGGGTCGACGGTTCGAGTCCGTCAGAGGGCTTCGACAAAATCCCTGCAAATAGGCATTTGTGTCGCCTGTTCATACAACACGCGGGTACGCCGCGGGTGCATTCCTGGTAAGCGCGGCGCAGCGCGACGTCTCGCGACGCCTTCCGACTCGGGTTACGAGAGCAGTGCCAGCGCACGCTCCGCGGAAAGCCCTGGAAACGGCCGCTAATCGTTGTCTCGATGGGCGAGATCGCGACCCCCTCCCCGGCGGGGAGGGGGTCGATCCTTACGTTCGTCGCCTCCATGCGCGGCGGATTAGCAGTAGGCCACTCCGCCGTGCGGCTGCCTCACCGCGGTGGTTACGCACCTGTGTTCAGGCTGGGCGGCGGGCGCGTCGGTCATTCGCGCGCCGCCATGGCTTTGATTGGGTTCATGCGGAGGGCGAGTCGCGTTGGCAGGACGGTCGCGGCGAATCCGAGCAAGGCGTACACGGCGAGCAGACCGCCGTAGGCCTTGATCGATATCGATGGGACGGCCGAGCCGGTGAGGCTGTAGTTGAAGGCGGCGAGCCCTGGTGCCGCGATGATCGAGCCGATCGTGAGCCCGAACGCGACCATGATCAGCGTCTCGGCGCGGATCATTGTTTTCACCTGCCGCTTGCTGGCGCCGATGAGCCGGAGCAGTGCGAACTCGCGGGCCCGTTCCGCGGTCGCCATGGTCATGGCGTTGATGAGTGCCAGTGCGCAGAAGACGCCGATGACCGCGAGAAGCACGTAGACGGCGAGCGATTGCCTGTCGGCCTCTGCTTCCAGTTCGTGCTGGTACTGGGAGCGCGTGAGAACCTCGACGGTCGGTTGTGCGTGCTTGAGCGTTCGCAGGCGGGCCAGGATGTCGGCCTGGCTCGCACCTGGAGCACTCTTCACGAACACGGCATCGTCGAGCGGCTCGCTGACGTGCCGCTCGACCAGCGAACGCGGGAGAACGATCTCGCCGAAGCCCAGCGGCCGCGTGTAGGTCGCGGCGACTCGTAACCGGACCGGTGTGCCGTCGCCGAGCCAGAGCTTGACCTGATCGCCGGTGTGCCAGCCGAACGCGCGCGCGCTGCTGCTGCCGACGGCGAGGGCCTTACCGCGGAGATCAGTCAACGAGCCGGAGCGGACGCCGAGGTCGAGGACGCCGCCGAGCGTGCTCGGATCGACGCCGCGGGCGGGGAATGAGCGCAGGTTGACACCGTCGGCCGCGATGACCACCGAGGTCGCAATCGAGCCCGAGGCACCAGTGACGCCGGGTAGCGCGCGTACAACCCTCGCGATGGCTGGCGGCAAGCCCGGTGCGTTCTGCGCACGCAGCACGTACCCCGCTGCGAGACGCCGGTTCGTCTGCTCCGTGGTCTGCTGTCGCAGGGCAGATTTGGCGAACAGAATCGTGCAGAGCAGGGAGAGGGCGAGCATCACCGGCGTCGCGACTGATGCGGCGCGGCGCAGATTCGCTCGGGTGTTCGCGTGGGCGAGCATGCCGGGTGCGCGACTGACTGCGGCAACGGGCAGGCCGAACAGCCAGGCGAACGGCAGGGCGAGCAGCGGCCCGAGCAGCGCCGCGGCGAGCATCAGGATCATCGTCGCGGCGGGAGCGTCGCTTTCGCCGCCGCCAGAGCCGTGCGCGAGCACGACCAGCATCGCTACTCCCGCGCCGAGAACGGCGAGCCCGACCAGCCCTCGGAGCCACGAGACTGGTCGGCGCGGAACGCTCGCCTCGCGGAGCGCATCGGTCGGGCGGATTCGGGAGGCACGCCGCGCGCTGACGAAAGCCGCGAGCTGCGTAGTGATGATCGCCGCCAACAGTCCGGCCGCGAATGGGAGCCAGCCGTGTATCAGATGCAGACCCTTGGGAATCATTCCGGCCCGGGTGAACAGGCCTCGCTCGAGCTGTGTGACGAGCACCCCGATCGGCGCGGCGACGGCGAAGGCGACGAGCGCGATGAGAAGCGCCTCGCCCGCAACCATCCGTCGGACCTGTCGCGGTGTGCTGCCGATCGCCCGGAAGAGGGCGAGCTCGCGGTGACGTTGCTGGACTGAGAGCGCGAACGTGCTCGAGACGACGAAGACCGCGATGAAGGCTGCGAGCACGCCGAAGACGGTCAGCCCGGCAACGATGTCCTCATGGCCGACCGCATCCTCTGGTGACTCGGCCTCGCCGCGCCTCGCTCCGGTCAGCACGCGCAGGCCGGGCTGGTCGAGCGCGTCGCGCACTCGATCCGCTACGGCGTCCGTGTCGGCGCCTGGACGGGTGAGGATCCCGAGCAGATCGACGCGGTCGCCGGTGCCGCCGAGACGGGCGGCGACATCGTCTCGGAAGAAGACGGCTGCCTGCCGCGACTGATCGAGCTCGTGAGCTGGGGCGACAACGCCGGCGACGGTAAAGGCTTGCGGTGCGGTACTGGTCAGGATCTGCACGCGGTCGCCGAGTTGGAGCGATCCGCGCGCGGCGAGCTGCGCGTCGACGACGACATCTGTCGAACGGTTGGGTTCACGACCGTTCGTCAATCTGTACGGCGTAAGTGCGGCGCTCGCCCAGCCGTGGCCGATCGAGGCGGCGCCCCTGCTGGTCGTGATGAGATGTCCCTGCCGGTCGACGACTTGCGCGTAGACGGAGCGGTCGCCGACGACGTTCGCGACACCCGGCAGGCGGCGGAGGCGGCTCGCCAGCGCCGGGTCGATCCTTCTCCGCTCGCCGAGCAGGACGGTGACGTTCGCCTGGCCACTCGCCGGCTTGATGCTGGGGTCGGCCTGGACGACGATGCTGGCGGCTTCGAGCCGGTCGACCGGGATCGGTGCACGCAGGCTGGACTCGAGCAGGATCCCGCAGGAGACAACGAGCACGACTGCGAGCGCGACCGCCGCGAACGCGCCGAACGTCCCGCTCTTGCGGGCTGCGAGCGTGCTGAATGCGATGCGCAGCATGACCCTCAGTCCCCCAGGTGCGTCATGCGCTCTGCGACGCGGTCGGGCGACGGGTTGTCCATCGTGTCGACGATCTGGCCGTCGGCCAAGAACACGACTGTGTCCGCGTAGGCGGCGGCGGTCGGGTCGTGGGTCACCATTACCACGGTCTGTTCGAGGCCGTCGACGGCATCGCGGAGCAGCGCGAGGATCGCTTTGCCGGTTCGGGTGTCCAGCGCCCCGGTGGGTTCGTCCGCGAAGATCACCTCGGGTTGGGCGACAAGAGCCCGGGCGATCGCGACGCGCTGTTGCTGGCCGCCCGAGAGCTCGCCCGGCTTGTGCTTGATCCGGTCGGCCAGCCCGACCCGCTCGGTGACCTCCGCGAGCCAGGCCTTGTCCGGCTTCTGCTTCGCCAGCCGCAGCGGCAGCGTGATGTTCTGCACCGCGGTCAGCGAGGGCACGAGGTTGAAGGATTGGAAGACGAACCCGATCCGTTCGCGGCGGAACCTGCTCAGCGCGTCTTCGTTCAGGCTGGCCAGGTCGACGTCGGCGAGGTGGATCGATCCGGAGGTGGGACGATCGAGGCCGGCCGCGCAGTGGAGAAAGGTGCTCTTCCCCGATCCCGATGGGCCCATCACCGCGGTGAACGAGCCTTTGTTCAGTGCGAGGGTCAACTCGCGAAGGGCCGCGACGCTGTTGTGTCCGTTCCCGTAGAGCTTGCTCACCGACGTCAGCCGAACGGTGGCCGGCGCGGGCGGCGATGTGCTGCTCGCTTGGTGGTGTAGCTCGGTGATCGTCATGGCTGCCTCTCTGGGTTTTGGATTGGACGAGTCCGCCCGGCCCCGTGACCGGGGCCGGGCGAGGGTCGGCGATGCGCCTTAGATGTCCGCCGGTTGAGGGACGGCGGGCGCCGTGGTGGGCGCGACGGGTGCGGCGGGCTCGGATGACGAGCCGTGGTCGAGGGCGGGCAGCCACTCGAGCCACTTGGGCAGGTACCAGTTCCAGTCGCCGAGCAGCTTCATCGTCGCCGGCAGCAGCACTGCCCGGACGATCGTCGCGTCGACGAGGACGGCGATCGCGAGGCCGACGCCGAACTCCTTCAGGAACATGAACTGGAGCGTCGCGAAGATCGAGAAGACGCCGAACATCACGATCGCGGCGCTGGTGACAACTCCGGCGGTCGTCTTGATCCCGTGTGCGACTGCGTCCTCGGTCGTCATGCCGCGGTCGAAGGCTTCGCGGACGCGGCTGAGGATGAACACGTGGTAGTCCATCGAGAGCCCGAACAGGATCACGAACAGGAAGATCGGGAGCCAGCCGATGACTCCTCCCGGCGTGACGCTGATGCCGAGCAGGCCCTTGCCCCAGCCGTGCTGGAAGACCAGCACCAGTGCGCCGTAGGCGGCGGCGACCGAGAGCAGGTTGAGCAGCACTGCCTTGATCGCGACCACGACGGACCGGAACGTGAGCAGCATGAGCAGGAAGGCGAGGGTGAGCACGAACGCGAACACGTACGGCGCGGCGTGCCTCATCTGGTCGTTGGTGTCCTTCTGTTTCGCGGTGTTGCCGGTGACGCCGACGTCGGCGCCGTCGAGCTTGCCGACCGTTGCGGGGATGACGGTCTTGCGCAGCGTCTGCAGTGCCGTCAGTGCCTTGTGGTCGACGCCGTCGCCCTGCATCGCGATCGAGACGACCGCGATCGTGCCGTCGTTCGAGTAGTCGACGTGGGTCGGGGTGGAGAACTGCCCGGTCGCGATCGACTGGCGCTTCAGCTCGGCGATTGCCGTCTGGACCGCCGGTTCCTTGGCGTTGTCAGTCTTGACCAGCACCTGGGCTGAGTTCGCCTCGCCGGGGAACGCCTTCTGCAGCTTGTTGTAGGTCTGGATCGAGGACAGGTTCTGCGGGAACGTCTTGATACCGGGCTCGGTGATACGCATGTGCAGGGCCGGTGCGGCGAGCGCGACCAGGAGCCCGCCGGCGACCAGGATCGAGACGAGCGGGCGGCGCAGGACGCGATCGAGGATCGCGCTCCACACCCGACCTCCGCCGTTCGAGCCGTAGCGGTTGCGCAGGAACGGGACTCGTAGCTTGTCGACCTTGTCGCCCAGCGCGGCGAGCGTGGCCGGCAGCACGGTCAGCGAGCCGAGCACGGCGACTGCGACCACGATCATCGTCGCGACGCCGAAGCCCATGAACATCTTGTCGCCGGTGAAGAGCATCCCGGCCATGGCCACCATCACGGTCAGGCCGGAGACGAGGACCGAGCGGCCGGACGTTGCCGCGGCGGCTTCGAGTGCAGCCCGTTCGCCGCGGCCGGCGGCCCGCTCTTCGCGCTCGCGCTTGAGGTAGAAGAGCGAGTAGTCGACGCCGACTGCCAGCCCGATCAGGAGCACGATCACGCTGATGTCCTTGTCGAGCGGGATCAGCTGACTCGGCAACGCGAGCAGGCCCATCGTCGCGAACACCGCCGTCAAGGCGAGCAGCAACGGCAAGCCGGCGGCGATCAGGGCACCGAAGGCGACGACGAGGACGATCAAGGTCACCGGCAGTGAGAACAGTCCGGCCTTCTTGAAGTCGTTGACGACGGCGCCGTCGAGCTGCCTCTCGACGTTGACGCCGAACTCCTCGATCGCGATCCCCGGGTGCCTGGCGGCGGTGGCGACGATCGCCTTCTCCACGGGTCTGTCGAGGGTCAGCGCCTTCTTCGCGTCGGTCGTGCGGAGCTCGAGCGCGACGAGTGCGGTGTGGCGATCCTTGGAGATCCGCTCCCCGTTGCCGGCTGCGAAGGGCGACTCGACCTTCTTCACCTGTCTCATCCGGGCGACTGTTCGGACGACGTCCGAGATCGCTGACCGGAAGGCCGGATCGTCGACCGTCTTGGTCGTGCTCTGGATCAGGATCTGGTCGCCCTGACCCTGCTTGAACTCGTCAACGAGCACCGTGTCGACGTGTCCGGACTCTCCGGTGCCGGCCTTGTTCGGGTCGAGCTGCTTGGCGCCGACGGCGTTGCCGATCATGAACGCGACGGCGATGAACGCCAGCCAGCCGAAGATCGCCGTCTTCTTGTGGCCTGCGCTCCAGCGACCCATCCGGGCCGCCACGTTGCGGGAACGTCTCGGCTCACCTGGCCTCGGGTCGGTCTTCCCGTTCTTCGCCGGCTCCTCCGGCTCGTTCTGGATGATGCGTGTCTTCATCACTGCTCCTTGAGGTGAGTGCGGGGACTCGCTCAACCTCGCAGCCGTCCAAGCGCGGCGGAAGACGGGAGACTTGCGATCAGGGGGCCGGGTTTCTGGTGTCTTGCTGGCGTCCGCGCGTCAGGAGCGCAGGAACATGAGCACCGCAAGCACGCGCCGGGACTCGCTCCCGGTCGAGGGCAGACCGAGCTTGCCGAAGATGCTGGAGACGTACTTCTCGACCGCACGCAAGGTGATCACGAGCTTGTCGGCGATTCCCTGGTTCGAGCTGCCACTGGCCATGAGCTCGAGCACTTCGCGCTCGCGCGGTGTCAGCTTCGCGACCGGATCGTTCGGGCGTTCGCGCTTCAGCAGTGTGGAGACGATGATCGGGTCGAGCGCTGAGCCGCCGTCGGCGATCCGGCAGACTGCGGCGACAAACTCGTCGACGTCTTTGATCCGGTCTTTCAGCAGGTAGCCGACGCCCTCTGCCGAGTCGGCGAGAAGCTTCAGGGCGAGCCCGAGCTCAACGTACTGGGAGAGAACAAGCACCCCGACCGAAGGCTGTCGCGCGCGGATTTCGAGTGCGGCGCGCAGCCCCTCATCCGTGTGGGTGGGCGGCAAGCGGATGTCGACGATCGCGACGTCAGGGGAATAGCTTCGAACCTTGAGCAGCAAGTCGTCGGCGTCCGGGGATTGGCCCACAACCTCAAAACCAGCCTCTTCGAGAAGACGGGCAACTCCCTCGCGCAGCAGAACACTGTCTTCTGCGATCGCTACACGCATGGAATCTCTGCTCGCACTCGTGTCCCGCCGCCCTGCGGTGTCCACACGCGCAGTCGCCCGCCGAGCGCCTCGACGCGATCGGCGAGCCCACGCAAGCCCGAGCCGCGCTCGCTATCAGCGCCTCCGATGCCGTCATCGATGATCTCAACGACGAGACCCTCGCCTGTCCGGTTCACCTCGACGCTCGCGCGCGTAGCCTTAGCGTGCTTCACGATGTTGGTAAGGCTTTCGGTCACGACGTAGTAGGCCGCGACCTCGACCCGCTCGGGAAAGCGCGCCTCAGCCTCGACCTGTAGCCGAACGGGGACAGCGGCACGAGCCGCGACCTGCTCCAGCGCAACGGCAAGCCCGTGACCCGTGAGCACGGCCGGGTGGAGACCGCGCGCCACAGCGCGTAACTCCTCGAGCGACATCTCGATCTCGCGCTGCGCAGCGTCCAGCCGTTTCCCGGCTCGGGGATCGTCCTTGAGCTGCTTCTCCAGCACACTCAACTCGAGCGAGAGCGCAATCAGGCGCTGCTGAGCGCCGTCGTGGAGGTTGCGCTCCAGCCGCTGCCGCTCTTGCTGGCCGGCCTCGATCACGCGCGCGCGCGATCCCTTGAGCTCTTCGAGATGCGCCTTCTGCTCCGCTTGTAGACGCCCGTTCTCAAGCGCGATTCCGGCCGCCGCGCGGACCGCCGCGAGCAGCTCGTCCTCATCCTCCAGCGCCGGGTCGTGCAGCAGCACGGCCATGCGCGCGCCGTCCCGGTCGATCAGCGTCATCGCTCTGCCGCTGCCCGGCTCGGGCAACGTCACGCTCTGCCCATTGAGGTCGGCCCAACTTCCGAACTCCGGCAGCCAGTACGCGAGCTCGAGCGACGGATCGCGAAGCGCCCGGGCAAGCGCGTCGCGTAAAGCTGCCGGGGACAGGTCCGAGCGCAGCTGAACCAGCAGGTCTCCGACCCCGGAGCGAACGAGACGCGCGTGCAGAAGCCCAATCAAGAAGGCAATCGGCGCCAACCCGATCACCGCGAACGTCGCGCGCTGGATCGGCACGAACTGGCCGCGGAACCAGATCGCCGACGTGAGCATCACCGGGATCATCACCAGCCCGAGAACGAAGGAGTCGGTCAGCAATGCGAGCGAGCGGCGAAGCGGACGACCGCTGCGCCACCTCCGGGCCGCAAGCAGGCCGATCCCCGCGACGCTCAGCGCGCTCAATGCAAGCAGCTGGGCGTGCTCCAGCGTCTGTGCCGCGTCCGGCTGCGACGTCAGCTCGAGCAAGTTGTGCGGGCCGAAGCCACCGATCACCATCCCCACCAGCTCGAGACCGATCGCCACCGCATAGGTCGTGGCAACCAGGCAGCGCTCGAACCGTCGCTCCAAGCGACCGCTCGGGAACGCGAGGAAGACATGCAAGAACAGCGCGATGGGGACAAGGTCGAGCGTCAGGCCGACCGTGAACGGAACATCGCTGTTCGTCCACTGGAGCGTGGAAAGGAACGTCGCGAAGCCCGCCGCCACCATCAGGGGGCCAAGACGGCTCTGCGGCCTGCGCCACCAGGCGATCACGCCGCTCAAGATGTACGGGAGCGTGATCCAGTCGATCAGCCCCGACTGAACGACGGGCTCGCTCACGTGATCGCTCGTGAGCGCCAGCACGACAGATGCTCCCGCCGCCGCGACCCCCGCGAGAGCGATCACTCGCAGCACACGTGGTCCTGGCGCAACCCTGCTCCTACTCGCCATGACCTCGGCTGCAACCGCCATCGCGCTCCGATCTGCTCCGCGGTTCCCGTACCTGGACGGAACCTCTCAGGCGCAACCGCCAGGGTTCCACGGGGCGGAAGAAAGGAGGCGTCCACGCGAAAGGATACGCCTGAAGCCGACAGCAAATCCATCGGCTAGGGCTTGCGCATGGTCGGGCCTGCCGCGGTCAAAGCGGAGCTGCGGGCCCCGTGAAACCGCTCGGTGCGCGAGCCGAAGAACACGGCCGCGCCCGCGGCTGCCCCGAGAACCGCACCGGAGCCGAGAAGCCCAATCGCCAGCCAGACCAGAAACGGAACCCGTGCGCCGACCCTGACATCTGCACGAAAACCCTTGGCCGCATCGGCGTTCATCACGACGACCGCCCAGCGCCCCTTCCGTACCGGCCACGTCAGTGTCTGCCGCCCCGACCCACTCGCCGTGACCGCCCAGAACCGCTGACCCGAGGGCGCACTAGGTGCCGCGTGGCCAGTCTGGCGCGCGTACCTGATCGAGAAGGGATCTACCTCGAAGTCGCTCACCTCGTCGTGCGCGACCCCGTGCAAGTACGACTCGACACGGGCGGTGCGTCCAATGCCGACAAAGACCGGATGCCCGGACGCACTCGTCGCGCTCACGCGGATCGTGCCGAGCCTGCCACGGCGAAACAGCCAATCCGGGCCATCGCTCCCAACGTCCAGCCCGTCCGAGACGAACGCGTATGTCGGCGTGGCCAGCCCCTTCGCTCCCGTCGCGTAGTAGCCGTCGGTGTCTCGCTTCGTCTCGTGCGCCCAGAGTAGGACGCCGCCACCTGCGAGAAGGACGATCGCGAGCAGTCCGGTCAGCGCGCCCACGACGATCAGGGCAATCTGTCCGGTGCTGCGGCCGACCCTCGGCGTTGTTGCAGACGCGATCACGTGCAGCTCCTTTACTCGTCCCGTCGGGTTAGGCCGCGTATGCGTATGGGTGATAGAAGGCGTCAAGGGCGCGGCGGCTGTCGACGCTGATCTCGAAGCGTTGTCCGGCGCGCGAGTCCTCGACCGAGACGGTCAGCGCGTCATCGCGCGGGTGCCAGAGCAACAGCACATACACGCCGTCGCTTTCACGGGCGGCCAGTTCACGGCTGGCTCCCGCTGCTGTGGTGGTCGATTCGCTCGTGTTCATGGCTGCTCTTCCTTCCAGCTCGATCCGGTTTGAACTGACCGACCCACCGTCGCAGGTGCACGCTCGAGGCGAAAGGCGGCAGACCCGTCTCTTTCAGGGGCGGGTTTCTGGTGTCTCGCGGGCCGCCCGGACGACCACGCCGAGACGTCACCACGCGCCCCGAAAAACGCAGCAGCCCGCCAGGTGAGGGTAGGGAGCGTCTGTGGAGTCGAGCCGTGGCAACCAGTGGCAACCAGTGGCAACCAGTGGGAGCAGCGTTCATCCTGCTGAGACGCGAAGACTCCCTCTCCGACACGGCGCCTGAAAATCGCGTATCCGCACGGCGCTCGTGGTGGTCTGGCCGTGCTCGTGCTCACAAGTTTCGAGCGGCCGCCGGAAGACTGCTGTAGGCGCGCCGTCCTCACCCCATGAGTCGCGTACCGCGGCGTGCGCGGGTACGAGACGGGTACACCAGATTGAACAGACGCGGGCACGGGCGGGTACCGCAGACACGCTCCGAAGCCTGCACTAGCAGGACAAACGTGATCGCAGATGACCGGGCATGTGCGCGCGTTCCGAGTCTGAACTTCCATG
>CAVPGJ010000003.1:0-132330 GCA_963704005.1 uncultured Actinomycetes bacterium | reverse complement strand
CAGCGCGAGAGACGGCTCGTGCACTGGGGACGGAACACCACGAGCTCGAGCTCTCGCTCGATGATCCGGTGGATGTCGAGGCACTGATCTGGTCGCTCGACGAGCCTATCGCCGACTTGTCTGCGATCGGTTTCATGGCGCTCTCGCAGCTCACCGCACGTCACGTGACAGTCGCGCTCTCAGGTCAAGGCGCAGACGAGCTGCTCGCCGGATACGACCGCTACCGACAGGTCGCAGCCATCGAGCGCTGGAGCCGGGCCCCGGCATCGGTGCGGCGCGCTGTAGGCGCGCGGCGGCGGTTGTAGGACCGGCTCGCATTCGTCGGGGAACAGCCGCCGCTGCAGCCGATGACCCGGTCGTCGCCGGCACGATCGCGAGATCGGAGTGGCTGGAGACGATCCGTTCCCGTTCGGCACGGGGTGGGCTCGAGGATGTGCGACCGTCTCTTCTCGAGATGGCGCTGGCCGATCGGCTCGATGGCGCACCTCGTCACGGGCTCGCACGTGCTCTCGTCCTGGATGCGCAGTTGAGCCTCGTCGACGACATGCTCCACTATTTCGATCGGACCTCGATGGCGAACTCCCTCGAGGTGCGCGTCCCGTTTCTCGACCACCGCCTCGTCGAGCTGTGTGCGCGAATGCCGGTCTCTCTCAAGCTGTCCGGAGGCACGACCAAGGCGATCCTGAGGTCGGCCGCCCGCGGGCTCGTTCCGGAGATCGTTCTCAACCGGCCGAAGGTCGGCTTCTTCAGCAGTGCCGTCGGGCACTGGTTCGACCAGCAGATCGGCGGTGAGATCGTCGACCGGCTCCTCGACCCGGCGGCACGCTTCGCCACCTACGTGGATCAGAAAGAGGTCGAGCAGCTGCTTCGGCGCAGGGGCAGCTATCGGAGCTCCAAGCTGCTCCTCACGTTGCTGATGCTCGAGGTCTGGCTGGACAGCTACCTCCCGCGAGCCGCCGCCGTTCGGCCGACAACAGAGCGCGCGGCCTGACGATGGGCACCGAGCTGACATACGCGCTAGTCACGCCTCTTCGGGACGAGGCAGAGAACCTCGAGCGGTTGTCGGCGGCGATCGACCGGCAGACGCAATTGCCACTAGCGTGGATAATCGTCGACAACGGCTCCACGGACGCGACGTTCGAGGTCGCAACCGCACTCGCTCTCACGCGTCCCTGGATCCGCGTGATTTCAGTTCCCGCAGAGCACGGGCGTCCGAAACCCGGGGCGCCGATCGTGCGCGCCTTTCACGCCGGCCTGAGGGAACTCGAAGCAGCCCCGTCGGTCATCGTCAAGCTTGATGCGGACACGTCGATGGAGCCGGATCATTTCGAGCGTCTGCTCGCCGCGTTCGCCGCGGAACCTCGACTCGGCATCGCGAGCGGCACCTGTCTCGAACAGCGGGACGGAAAGTGGGAACCCGTCGCAGTCGCCCCCGGGCACGTACGTGGCGCGGCGCGGGCCTATCGGCGCGAATGCCTCCAAGAGGTTCTACCGCTCGAGGAGCGTGTCGGCTGGGACGGTATCGACGGATTCAAGGCCACTGTTCGCGGCTGGACGACGCGTATGCTCCCCGAGCTCAGCTTCTACCACCATCGGCCAGTCGGAATTCGTGACGGCGCCCCCGCCGCGCGGTGGCAAGCACAGGGCGAGGCCGCGTACTACATGGGGTACCGCTTTTCCTACCTGCTTCTACGCTCGCTGTACCGCGCGCGGCGACAGCCGTGGGCGTTGGCGATGAGCACGAGTTATCTTGCCGCTGCCATTCGCCGCGAGCCGCGGTGCCGGGATGCGGACGTCCGCAACTACGTGCGTCGAAAGCAGCGGCTTCGGACAGTCGCGCTCGAGCGGGCCGGCCGCAGGAACGGGAACATTGACCGGGCCTGAGACGCGGGCGGCAGGACTAAGCGCCCTCGTTCCGGTGTTACCAACCGCGCACCAGGGCTCGCGACGTTCGATGAGATGCGCAGGCTCGGTCTTCGGCGGCATGCGCGAAAGAGACGGCGCCAACTCCAACACCATGTTGCCGACGCGACTCACAACGCGGTGGATGCGAGACACGGGGCGCATCGGCGATTCGTTGGAAACGCGCGAGTTTTGGCTCACGTTCGCGGTCCACGTTCAGGTCGGCTCGGCTTAGTTCCGTCTGCGCAACTCCCTCGTGCCGTCGATGGAGAGTGGCACGGGCGACGCCCGTTGCGATAGACGACTGCTTTGGCGACTGCCGCAATCATGGTCTGGTCCGATGACGGAATCGGTGCATCCCTGCGCGAAAGCTTCGACCGGGTGGCTGCAGAACTCCCTGAGCGCGTGCGGCAGATGGACGAGTTCCTCGGCTCTGGCGCGCTTCCCACGCGCGCCCGGAGCACGTCCAGCGGGTCGATCGACCTTCCGCGATGCTGGCGTTCGTCGTCAATCCCACTCTCGTCCGGGAATCCGTTGCCAGCTGGCCGGCGCTCGGCGACGCTCGAGCGAGCACGACCTCCTCGAGCGCCTGGGCTGAGGGCGTGGACGTCGCTCTCGTCACCGGCGCGAGCCGCGGGATCGGGCGCGCCACGGCGCTCGCGCTCGCCGAGGACGGCTTCCGCGTTGCGCTCCTCGCCCGCTCGGCCGCAGGGCTGCGCGAGACGCGCGAGCTCGTGGAGAGACGCGGCGGCACCGCGCTCGACCTCGTCGCCGACGTGACGGACGCCGAGGCGGTCGGCGAGGCGGTCGCGACGGCCGGGGAACGACTCGGTCCGGTCGGCGTGCTCGTCAACAACGCCGGCTCGCTCCGGGCGCTCGGCCCGCTCTGGGAGGTGCGGCCCGACGACTGGTGGGCGGACGTGACGACGAGCCTCGGCGGGGCCTACAACCTCTGCCGCGCCGTCGTCCCGGGCATGATCGAGCGCGGCCGCGGGCGGATCGTGAACGTGACGAGCTACGCGGCGCTGCGGCCTGCGCCCTACCAGACCGGCTACGCCTGCGGGAAGGCGGCGCTCGCGGCTCTCACCGAGGCGCTCGCCGCATCGCTCGCCGACCACGGCGTCGTCGTCTTCTCCGTCGCGCCCGGGTTCACGGCGACCGAGCTGACGCGACAGCTGACCGAATCGGATGTCGGCCGCAGGTGGTTCCCCGGCGAAGGCGGATCGCGAGCCGCTCGACGCGGCGGCGACCGCGAAGCTGATCGTCCGCCTCGCGAGCGGCTCCGCCGACGCGCTGAGCGGCCGGCTCCTCCACACGCTCGACGACCTCGACGTCCTGCTCGCGCAGATCGACGAGATCCGCCGCGACGACCTCTACGCGCCCAGGCTGCGCAGGCTTCCCGGCCGGTAGTCCGGCCACGCGAGGTCGCGCTCGCCGATCGTCCGCCGCTCGGCCGGCGGCCACTCGATCCCGAAGGCCGGGTCGTCCCAGCGCACGCCCGGCGGCCGCTTCGGGCACGTAGGGGTCGGCCATCATGTAGAAGACCTCCGCCCCGTCGACGAGCGTCTGGAAGCCGTGCGCGAACCCCTTCGGAACGTAGAGCGCGTTCCCGTGCTCCGCGTCCAGGCGGACGCCGAGCCACTCGCCGTGTGTCGGCGAGCCCTCGCGCAGGTCGACGATCACGTCGAAGATCGCGCCGGCCGTGCAGCGCACGAGCTTGACCTCCTCGTGGGGCGCGGTCTGGAAGTGGAGCCCGCGAAGCGTCCCGGCGTGCGTGTTCCGCGAGAAGCTGCACTGGACGACCTCCGTCGCGAGGCCGTGCTCGCCGAACTCCTCGCGATCCCAGCTCCGGGCGAAGAACCCGCGCTCGTCGCGGTGCGGCTCGGGCTCGACCACGTACGCGCCCTCGAGCCGGGTCGGGACGAACCTCACGAGGCGAGCACCGCCTTCCGGGCCGTGAACCCCTCCGCGTAGCGGTCCGGCGCGACCGCTTCCATCCCGCGCAGCCGCATCAGGCCGAGGAACGTCTCCCGGTCGAACCAGTGCTTGCCGACCTGGCTCGGGAAGTGTCTGCTCGAGCAGGTCGAGCTTCCGCTCGACGACCGCCGAGCTGAGCGGGAAGAAGACGTTCGGCCGCCCGAGGTCGCCGTCGACCTTGGGGATCTCGTACTCGAGGATCAGATGGCGCCGGAAGGTGTTCCACGTCAGCTCGCACGCGAGGCGGTGGTCCTGGTGGTAGTCGTAGCCCGCGTGCGTGAAGACGATCTGGGGGTCGACCCGGCCCTTGAGGTCCTCGAAGACGTCCTTCACCTCGCCGCCGACGTACGGCAGGAAGCCGTCTCTGAACTCGTGCACCTCGACGCGCACGTTCGCGGCGCCGGCCAGGAACGAGGCCGCGCTCGCACGCGCCTCCTCGGCGCGATCGCCCGGCGAGGCGAGCACGACCCAGTCGACCTCGAGCTCGGGGTTCGCCTCGACCAGCGTGAGGAGCGTCCCGCCGCACCCGATCTCGATGTCGTCCGCGTGACAGCCGATCGCGAGGACGCGACGAAGCGGCTCAGCTGGAGACAGGATCAGCACGTACGTCCGCGGGCATCACGGCGTTCGGCAGGACGTCGACGGGGAAGCGGCGCCACGGCGCCTCTCCCGACTCGTGCAGGGTCTCGAGGGACTGGCGGTCCTTGATCGTGTCCATCGCCTGGAAGAACCCCTCGTACGGGTAGGCGATCAGCTCGCCGCTCCGCGATCAGCCGCGCGAAGGTCTCCTCGACGAGCTCGTCGCCGGGCTCGATCAGGTCGAGGATCTCCCGCTTCAGGACGAAGAAGCCGCCGTTGATCCGCACGTCGGAGCGGCTGAGCTCCTCCACCGCCTGGACGTTACCGTCGGGGTCGGCGATGACGAGGTGGGCGTTGAACTGCGGCCGCACCGAGAGGAACATGCGCCGTCTTCCCGCTCTCGTGGAAGGTCTGGATCACCTGCGTCAGCGGCGCGTCCGTCAGGCCGTCCCCGTAGGTCGCGAGGAAGGTGTCGTCGTCGCCGATGAAGGGCGCGACGGCCTTCAGGCGCTCGCCGATCGTCGCGTTCAGGCCGGTGTCGACGAAGGTGATGCGCCACTTGTCGAGCTCGCGCGAGAGCAGCTCGAGCTTCGTGCCGCCGGCGTCGTGGTCGAGCACGAAGTCGTTGAGCAGCGCGCCGTTGTAGGAGAGGAAGAACTGCTTGACGACCTCGCCCTTGTAGCCCAGGCAGAGGATGAAGTCGTCGTGGCCCCACATCGCGTAGTAGCGCATGATGTGCCAGAGGATCGGCCTGCCGCCGATCTCGATCATCGGCTTCGGGATCCGTTGCGTCTCCTCGCCCATCCGGACGCCGAAGCCGCCGCAGAAGATCACGACCTTCATGGCCTCATTGTCCGGCCGACCCATGCACAGGTCAACCGCGGACCCGGTTGGGCTCGAGCACCTTTGCGAACGGGATCGGCACGATCAGCTGCGCCCCCCACTCCTCCGTGTACGCGAGCTGGGCCGCGATCTCGCGCGCGAGGTTCCAGGGCAGGATCACGATCGCGTCCGGCCGCGTCTCGGCGATCCGCTCCGGCGGGTCGATCGGGATGTGCGTGCCCGGGGTGAAGCGGCCGTGCTTGTACGGGTTCCGGTCGACCGTGTAGTCGAGGAAGTCGGTGCGGATGCCGCAGTAGTTGAGCAGCGTGTTGCCCTTGCCGGGCGCGCCGTAGCCGACGACCTGCTTGCCCTCGCGCTTGAGCCGGATCAGCAGCTCGAGCAGCGTCCGCTTCGACTCCTCGACCTCGCGCGCGAAGGCGCGGTAACGCTCCGGATCGAGCAGCCCCTCCGCCTCCTCGCGGGCCGCGAGCTCGCCCACCGCCGGCGAGGGCGCTCCGGCCGCGGCCGCGTGCTGCGCGTAGACCCGGAGCGAGCCGCCGTGGCTCTGCAGCTCCTCGACGTCGACCACCGTCAGCCCGTGCGCCGCGAAGACCTCGCGGATCGTCGTCAGCGAGAAGTAGCCGAAGTGCTCGTGGTAGATCGTGTCGTACTGGAGGCCCTCGAGCAGCCGCGCGAGGTGCGGGAACTCGAAGGTCGTCGTGCCGCCGGGCGCCAGCAGGATCGCGACGCCGTGGACGAAGTCGTTCAGGTCCGGCACCTGCGCGAGCACGTTGTTGCCGAGCACGAGGTCGGCGTGGCCGCGCTCGCGCGACGAGCCGCTCGGCGAGCTCGACGCCGAAGAACTCGACGAGCGTCGGCACGCCCCGCTCCTCGGCCGCGACCGCGACGTTCGCCGCCGGGTCGATCCCGAGCACCGGCACGCCCTTCGGCAGGAAGTGCTGGAGCAGGTAGCCGTCGTTCGAGGCGAGCTCGACGACGAGGCTCTCCGGGCCGAGGCCGAGCCGGTCGCTGATCATGTCCACGTAGGCGCGCGCATGCTCGACCCAGGAAGTCGGAGTAGGCCGAGAAGTAGGCGTACTCCTCGAAGATCTCCGTCAGGCGGAACGAAGGACGGCAGCTGCGCGAGCCAGCAGCTCGGTGCAGACGCGGACGTGGAGCGGGTAGAACGGCTCCATCTCCTCGAGCCGGTCCGCGGGCAGGAAGCTCTCGCAGAGCGGCGACTTGCCGAGGTCGACCATCGTCAGCTCGAGCGGCGCCTCGCAGAAGCGGCAGTGTGTTCCGCCGGGACGTATTGCTGCGTGCGAGTCCATGAGAGTCGAATCGGCTAATTCGAGCCGATCTGAAAGACCGAGGCGTACCGAGTCTGCCAGTCAGGCCTCTTCCGGTCGAGCGGCTCGAGCGCCCACCATTCCCAGGGCCACCAGTCGCCCCGAACCGACGGATCGCCTTCGTGGATCTCGGCCGTCAGCTCCTCGACCGGCTTCCAGCCAAGCTCGACCGCGACCCTGGTACGCAGGTCGAGATCGACGCCGGCGACGAACAGATAGCCGCCCGGAGCCACCAGACGCGCGAAGTTCCGTAGGCAGCGCTCCGCGCTCTGCGCGTCCATGTGGCACAGGAAGTTGTTCGCGACCACGATGTCCTGAGGGCCGAGGGCGTCGACGAGCTCCGGGTCGGAAGCATCGCCCACTCGCCACGTGATCCCTTCACGAAGCCATGGCTTGACCTGCGCCTGATCGCCTTCCCAATCGAACATCTCCCGTTCCTCGCGCTCGGTCAGCCGCTCGAAGACGGAGGCGTCGACGAATTCGGAGGACTGCGGGCCGTACACGCCCTCCTCCGCGACGCGGAGGACCTCTTCCGAGGTGTCCAAGCCGACGGCGGTAAACGTCAGATCCGGGCGCGCCTTCCGAAGCGTCCAGAGGATCGAGTACAGCTCGACGCCGATGCTGCAGGCCAGGACCGCGAGGCTCACGGTCGAGCCCTCGGGCTTCTCTCGCCGCAAGCGGCGCATCAGCTCGAGCGCCGGCCTGTTCCGCAAGAACATCGTTCCGATGTACATCTCGCGGTTCGCGCGTCGACCGACGAGAGCGTGCAGCCACCTGCCGTAGGCCTGCACCGGGCGCGAGCCTCTGGCGCGAGCCGGGAGAGCGCGCCAGATTCGCCGGTTGGCGCCCCAGAAGCACCGCCCCACCAGCCGCCGGAGCTCGTTCGAAGGAGGCGAGCCGGGCACCACGGGCCCGCGATCGGCTTCAACCAGCTCGGTCATAGGGTGGCGAGAAGGAGGTCGTACTGCTCGTCGAGAGCCTTCCGGGCCGATTCGACACCCTGACGTCGCCGACCGACGCGATCGGCTCGTCGACGACGCGGTTCTCGTCGTAGCTCCCCAGTCGCTCCCGCAGCACGGACCTCAGGTCGTCGACGACGTCCCGGTCTCCATCGCCGAGCAGGAGCCTGACGTCGTAGTCGTGCGCGAGCAGCCATTCGACGAAGACGCCCAGCGCCTGCAGGTACCGCTTCTGCGTCTCGAACCTCGGGTCGGGGACGTTGTACCGCCCGACGTAGTCCATCAGGCCGAGTCCGATGACCCGTCTAGGCGGCCGATGGCCGTTGCGCTCGGGCGGCAGCAGGGCCTCCGGCAACCCCAACGCAAGGTCCGGGTAGACGTGGTCGCGCTTCGCGCGGAAGCCCATCCGCCTCAGGTACTCGAGGCTTGCGTCGTCGCGATACGAGCGGTAGTCCGCGAGCCGTAGCGATGCTCGGACGAGGATGCGGCCGAAAGGCCGGTGCACCGGTCCGACGCCGACGCTGAGGAAGACCACCTTGCATCCGCGAAGCTTCGCCATCAGCGCCCACTTGAACTGGTTGTACGGCCCCCACCCGGCGATGCCGTAGGCATCGGTCACCAGCCCTGTTCCGGAGACGATGAACATGTCGGTGCCCTCGAGGCTCCTGAAGGCGCGGACGTACTCGCGAAGCTCCTCCTTCAGGCCGACCAACGCGGTTCCGAGGCGCCTGTCCAGCCGCATGCCCTGTTCGTGCTTCCAGAGCTTCGTCGCACGGATGTTGATCGGGAGGGCTTCGATGCCCTCTCTCTCGGCGACCAGCTCAGGGTGGCTGCAGATGCACGCGAACTCCGAGTCGGGAGCGAGCCCGCGAAGACGCGAATGGACGGCCATCAGCGTGCTCTCGTTGCCGGTGTTCAGCGTCCCGAAGTGGCCGAAGAAGCTGATCTTCACGCTCGTGCCCCCGTAGACCGGGCTCTACGAACTGCCGCGCGGATCCCCTGCCTTTCCCTCAGGTAGCGGCGCACCTCCGCGTCGCGGTAGCGCGGCTCCCGGCGTAGCGCGGCTCCGAGATAGCTCGGAATCATCGCCAGCGCACTCGGATTCTGGCGCGCCCGGTGCAGCGTGCGCAGGAAGAGGTAGCCGGGCCGGTAGCCCATGAACCAGCAGGCGCGGCCCTGCGCCTTCCAGCGGGCGGTGCGCGAGCCGTCGCGGTGGCCAAGCGGCCGGTGGTGGTAGAAGGCGAGCCCCGGCACGGTGCGGGTCCGCCAGCCGCGCATCGACGCCTTCACGCCGTCGATCCCGTCCCAGCCGACTCCCTCCTCGAGCGGGAGCACCTCCTCCAGGCACTCGCGCCGGTAGGCGCGGACGGCCCCGCGGACATGCCCTTCCGTGACGTCCACCGGCTTCCACTCCTCGCCGTCGAGCTCGAGGCAGGCGCCGCTCGCGATGCCGAGCCGCTCGTCCGCCTCGAAGGCGGCCAGCTGCCGCTCGAAGTAGTCCGGATCGAGCGAGACGTCGGCATCGAGCTTTACGACGACCTCGGGAAGGCGCGAGAGCGACCGGAGGCCGGCGTGGAACGCACGGACGATCGGGGCACCGGGACGCGGCGCTCCTTCGCCGGGGATCTCGAGCACCCTCGCCCAGGTGAGCCGGGCCGCGAGCTCGTGCGCAACGGTCAGGCCGCCGTCCGTCGAGCCGTTGTCGACGATGATCCACTCCGACGGCGGCACGGTCTGCCACTCGAGCGACTCGGCGAGGCGAGCCAGGTTCTCATAGTCGTTGCGAACCGGCGTGACCGCTGCGTACGCGAAACCGGCTCACGTGCTAGGCGACGCTCGGCACCGCGGTCGGCGTCGTGGCCAGCGGCAGGAACCGCGTCAGCCATAGCTCGAGCATCAGCACCGAGAGCAGGAACTTCGAGTCGTTGTAGGAGCGCTTGCCGGCCGCGAGGAGCGGCACGACGCCGACCTCCGGGTCGATCGAGCTCTGCGGTATCGCGGCGCCGGGATCGAGCAGGACGTCGTCGACGACGCCGCCGACCTGCGAGCGGAGCCAGTGCTCGACCGCGGTGCTGAAGAAGCCGACCTTCTGTCCGGAGAGCGCGACCTTGACGTGGCGGGACGCGAGCGCGGAGAGCGCGCCGAACCCGACCGACGAGAGGTCGGCCAGCGGCTCGTCGAGCGTCCACACCAGCGCGTCGAGGTCGATCGGGTCGTCGAGCGAGAGCTCGAGCTCGTGGTGGTCGGTGCCGAAGGCGCTCGCGACGGTGCGCGCAGCGCCGAGCTCGTTGTCCGGTGTCCCCGCGAAGCCGACGCTGAAGGTCTTCACCGGCTCCGCCATCCGGCGGGCCATCAGCGCCACGACCAGGCTCGAGTCGAGCCCGCCGCTGAGCATCGCGCCCAGCGGGACGTCGCTCATCAGGCGAGACTCGACGGCCTCGTCGAGTGCGTCGTGCAGGATCTCCGTCCACTCCTCGTCGCTCCGCTGCGGCGGGCGCTCGAGCGGCTCCGGGTAGGTCCAATATGCCTCGACGCGGACGCCGCGCCCGTCGAACGCGAGGCGGTGTCCGGGCTGCAGCTTCCTCACCGCACGAAGAGGCGTCAGCGGCGCGGGAACGAACCCGAGCGTCAGCTAAGGGCGAAGCCCGGACGGGAGACGGTCCCGCGGTCGTCAGGGCCGCGGTGGGTCATCACGTCCGTCATCGCGTCGAGCACGTCCGGCTCGATGACGTGACGCGGGGGCCCGCCCGTCTGGAAGATTCCACAGATACCGCACACGGCATACCGACGGTACTGGCGTACCGGGAACCGCCGCGACCGCGGTTCGTCCAGAGTCGGACAGGCCCCGCTAGCCGAACGGCCAGTGGCGGGAGGCGGAGCTCCGCCGACCTGGACCGCAGGCTCGCGTTTCCTGTCCTTCAGGCCCGTGGAAGGCGACAAACGCGCGCTCTACCCTCTTGGTGATGACGATCGCACCGCCTGCCTCGTCGCGGCTCCGCGTCCCCTTCTTCGACCTCGGTCCGAGCTCGGCGGCGTTCCGCGATGCGCTCCTGGAGGACATCGCCGGGCTGCTCGACTCCGGCGCGTTCACGAACGGGCCGGCTGTGGGGCAGTTCGAGCAGCGCGTTCGCCGACTACTGCGGGACCGCGGAGTGCGTCGGCGTCGCGAGCGGCCTCGACGCGCTGCGGCTCGGGTTGCTCGCCGCCGGGATCGAGCCCGGCGACGAGGTGATCGTTCCCGCGGCGACGTTCGTGGCGACGCTCGAGGCGGTCACGCAGGCCGGCGCGGTGCCGGTCGTCGCCGACGTCTCCGAGAACGACTACTGCCTCGATCCGGCCGCCTCGGCAGCGGCCGTCGGGAGCAAGACCCGCGCGCTCCTGCCGGTCCACCTCTACGGTCAGGCAGCCGACCTGCTGCGCGCTGCGGGGGGTTGCCGCGGCGGCTCGCCTGCTTCTCGTCGAGGACGCCTGCCAGGCACACGGCGCGGTACGCGACGGCCTGCGCGCCGGTTCGGTCGGGGACGTTTGCGGCGTTCAGCTTCTACCCTGCCAAGAACCTCGGCGCCGCCGGCGACGCAGGCGCGCTCGTCACGAACGACGAGTCGATCACGGCGAACGTTCGCGCCTTGCGCGAGCACGGCCAGACGGCGAAGTACATCCATGCCCTTGAGGGCTGGACGGCCCGCCTCGACTCGATCCAGGCGCTCGTGCTGCTGCACAAGCTGCCGCTCCTCGACCGTTGGAACGACGAGCGGCGGCAGGCTGCCCGCTACTACGCAGAGGCGCTGGCCGGAGTCGGCGACCTGGTGCTGCCGCCGGTCGCGCGTGGGAGCTCGCCCGTCTGGCACCTGTACGTCGTTCGGACGGCCGACCCGGAGACGCTTGCGACGTCTCTCCGTGAGCACGGGATCGGAACCGGTCGCCACTATCCCGAGCCTGTGCACTTGACGGCGGCCTACGCGCACCTCGGCTACCGGCCCGGCGAGTTCCCCGTCGCCGAGGCGCTGGCCCGCGAGTGCCTGTCGCTGCCGATCTTCCCGGGGATCACCGAGGCGCAGCTCGAGGCCGTCGCCGCCGCGGTGCGCGCGTTCTTCGATGGCTGACGGGCCCGCCAACGAGGCGCCGTACCGGCTGCTCGACCGCGTCACCTTTGGCGACGACGTCCACGTCGGGCCCTTCACGAACCTCTACGGCTGCGCGATCGGCTCTGGCACTCGGATCGGCCCCTTCGTCGAGATCCAGGCCGGCGCGACCGTCGGCGAGCGCTGCAAGGTGCAGAGTCACACGTTCATCTGCGACGGGGTCGCGATCGAGGACGAGGTGTTCATCGGGCACGGCGTCATGTTTGTGAACGACAAGCGGCCGCGAGCGACCACCGACGACGGGCGGCTGCAGACCGGCGACGACTGGGAGCTGATCCCGACCGTCGTCGAGCGGCGCGCGTCGATCGGCTCGGCGGCGACGATCCTGGCCGGCGTGCGGATCGGCGAGGGTGCTCTCGTCGGGGCAGGAGCCGTCGTCACGCGGGACGTCGAGCCGGGCGAAACGGTTGCGGGGGTACCAGCACGCGCTCTGGCCGCCGAAAGGGTGCGATGAGGAAGCTCAAGTACCTGCTCAACCGTCCACGGCTCCGCGCGCTCGCCAGCCGTTCGCCGAACGGCGATCCGGTCTACGGCTGCCGTGGCCCGGGCGAAGACTGCGTGGCGCTGTCGTTCGACGACGGGCCCTCGGCCGCGAACACGGGCCAGCTGCTCGAGCTCCTCGAGCGCTACGGCGCGCGCGCCACGTTCTTCGTCGTCGGCGAGGAGCTCGCCGCGGCCCCGGAGCTCGCCCGCCGCGCGGCGGAGGCGGGGCACGAGCTCGGGAACCACACCTTCTCGCATCCGTCCCCGGAAGAGCTCTCGGACGGGGAGCTGCGCGACGAGATCGTCCGCGGCTCCGCGGCGATCGAGGAGGCCGCGGGCGTGACGCCAACAGTCGCGCGACCCCCCTGGGGGCGAGAGACGCGGCGTTTCGCGGACATCGCCCGGTCCCTCCACATGCGCACGGTCATGTGGTCGCTCGACTCCGGCGACACCTGGGGCTACGACGCCGCGAGGGTCGCCCACTTCGTCGGCCGCGCCCGAGGCGGCGACATCATCCTCATGCACGACGGGGGCGCCGAGCGGCCGGCGACGCTCGGGGCGATCGACCGGGCGCTGGCGGCGATCGCTGCGCGGCGGCTCCGCTGCGTCACCGTCTCCGAGCTGCTCGCCGCTCACAGCGGCTGAGACCCCGACTACCTCTTAGTCGGAGTTCGTACTCGGCACTTGCCCACTGTCAGCTTTCCGGTGTCCCGGCGCGGACGCAGACGGTGAAGAGACTTCTCAGCCCTACATCCTGGGTCGTTGCGTGGTCGCCGCGGTGTCCGCCGCGGCGCTCGCGTGCGCGCTCTCGATCTCGGGCGCGACGACCGCGCGCGCGGCGCCGGCCTCGTTCCCGGCTGCCGCGCCGACGGGCCTCGTCGCGGCGTACGCCTTCAACGAAGGCGTCGGGCACGACGATCGCGGACGCGTCCGGAAACGGCAACACCGGCACGCTCGTCCAACGCGACCTGGACGACCGCGGGCAAGTACGGGAGCGCGCTCTCCTTCAACGGCACGAGCGCGCGGGTGAACGTCCCGAACTCGAGCTCGCTCCAGCTCAGCGACCGGGATGACGCTCGAGGCCTGGGTCAACCCGTCGACCGTCTCGAGCGCCTGGCGCGACGTGATCTACAAGGGCAACGACAACTACTACCTCGAAGGCACCTCGACAACGAGCAGCCGGCCGGCCGGCGGCGGCACCTTCGGCGGAGGCAACGCGAACGTCTTCGGCACGGCCGCGCTCACCGCCAACACCTGGTCGTTCCTCGCGCTCACGTACGACGGCTCGAACCTCCGCCTCTACGTCAACGGCACGCTCGTCAACACGCAGGCGAAGACGGGAGCGATCGCGAGCTCGACGAACCAGCTGCAGATCGGCGGCGACAGCATCTACGGCCAGTACTTCAGGGGCCTGATCGACGAGGTCCGCGTCTACAACCTCGCGCTGTCGGCCGCGGCGATCCAGACGGACATGGCGACACCCATCGCGCGGCTCCGGCGACACGCAGCCGCCGTCGGCGCCCGGGACGCTCACCGGCTCCGTGAACGGGGACGAGCGAGATCGACCTCTCCTGGGGCGCCGCCACCGACAACGTCGGCGTCACCGGCTACCAGATCTGGCGCTGCCAGGGCGCCGGCTGCACGAACTTCGCGCAGGTCGCCCAGCCGGCGGGCACCGGCACGACGCTACCAGGACACCGGCCTGGCCGCCGGCACGAGCTACAGCTACGAGGTCCGCGCCGTCGACGCCGCCGGCAACCCGGTCCGTTCTCCAACGTCTTCACCGCGACGACCCAGGCGAGCGACACGCAGCCGCCGTCGGCGCCGGGGATGCTGACCGGCTCCGTCGAACGGGACGAGCGAGATCGACCTCTCCTGGGGAGCCGCCACCGACAACGTCGGCGTCACCGGCTACCAGATCTGGCGCTGCCAGGGCGCCGGCTGCTCGAACTTCGCGCAGGTCGCGCAGCCGGCGGCACCGGCACGACCTACCAGCGACACCGGCCTCGGCCGCCGGCACGAGCTACAGCTACGAGGTCCGCGCCGTCGACGCCGCCGGCAACCTCGGTCCGTTCTCCAACGTCGTCACGGCGACGACGCAGGCGAGCGGCGACACGCAGCCGCCGTCGGCGCCGGGGACGCTGAGCGCGTCGGTCGTGAACGCCGGCGAGATCGACCTCTCCTGGGGCGCGGCGACCGACAACGTCGGCGTCACCGGCTACCAGGTCTGGCGCTGCCAGGGCGCCGGCTGCTCGAACTTCGCGCTCATGACGCAGCCGTCGGGAACCGGGACGACGTTCAAGGACCTGACGGTCGCCGCGAGCACGAGCTACAGCTACGAGGTCCGCGCCTTCGACGCCGCCGGCAACACCGGCCCGTTCTCGAACGTCGCCTCGGGCACGACGCCGGGCACCGGCGGTCTCGTCGCCGCGTACGCGTTCGACGAAGGCTCGGGCACGACGGCCGCCGACGCCTCGGGAACGGCAACACCGGGACGATCACGAACGCGACCTGGGCGACCGGGAAGTACGGCTCGGCGCTGTCGTTCAACGGCGCGAGCTCGCTCGTGAGCGTTCCGAGCTCGAGCTCGCTGCAGCTCAGCCCGGGATGACGCTCGAGGCCTGGGTCAACCCGTCGACGGTCTCGAGCGCCTGGCGCGACGTGATCTACAAGGGCAACGACAACTACTACCTCGAAGGCACCTCGGACAACGGCGGGAAGCCGGCCGGCGGCGGCACCTTCGGCGGGGCGAGCGCGAACGTCTTCGGCTCGGCCGCGCTGACCGCGAACGCCTGGTCGTACGTCGCGCTCACCTACGACGGCGCGACCTTGCGGCTCTACGTCAACGGCACGCTCGCCGGCACCCAGGCGAAGACCGGCGCGATCGCGACCTCCACGAACCCGCTCCAGATCGGCGGCGACAGCCTCTACGGCCAGTTCTTCCAGGGCCTGATCGACGAGGTCCGCATCTACAACGTTCCCCGAGGCGCTGGCCGACATCCAGCAGCGACATGAACACCCCGGTCGGGAGCCCGCTCGACATGCAGCCGCCCTCGGCGCCGGGCACGCTGACCGGGTCGGCCCCGACCGCGACCGAGGTCGATCTGAGCTGGGGCGCCGCCACCGACAACGTCGGCGTCACCGGCTACCAGATCTGGCGCTGCCAGGGCGCGCGGCTGCACGAACTTCGCGCAGGTCGCGCAGGTCGGCACGGGCACGACCTACTCCGATCTCGGCGTCTCGGGAAGCACGAGCTACAGCTACGAGGTCCGCGCGCTCGACGCCGCCGGCAACCTCGGCCCGTTCTCGAACACGTTCACCGTGACGACGCCTACGAGCACGGACACGCAGCCGCCGTCGGCGCCCGGCACCCTGACCGCCTCGAACGTCGGCGCGACCGAGATCGACCTCAGCTGGGGCGCCGCGAGCGACAACGTCGGCGTCACCGGCTATCGCATCGACCGCTGCCGGGCGCCGGGCTGCACCGACTTCTCGCACCTCGTCCAGCTGACCGGGACAGCGACCACCTACAAGGACACGGCCGGCTCCAGCCGAACACGAGCTACAGCTATCAGGTGCGGGCGATGGACGCCGCGGGCAACCTCGGCCCGGTCTCGAACACCGCGACGGCCGTACACCGCGGTCGGCGGCGGCCTCGTCGCGGCGTACTCGTTCGACGAGGGGTCGGGCACGACCGTCATCGGACTCGCTCCGGGAACGGGAACAACGGCACGCTCGTGAACGCGACCTGGTCGGCCGCGGGCAAGTACGGCGGCGCGCTCTCGTTCAACGGCTCGAACGCGCGAGGTCGAACGTCCCGAGCTCGTCCTCGCTGCAGCTGACCACCGGGATGACGCTGGAGGCGTGGGTCAACCCGTCGACGGTCTCGAGCGCCTGGCGCGACGTGATCTACAAGGGCAACGACAACTACTACCTCGAAGGGACCTCCGACAACGGCGGCAGACCCGGCGGCGGCGGCACCTTCGGCGGCGCGAACGGCAACGCCTTCGGCGCCGGCGGCGCTCCCCGCGAACACCTGGTCGTACCTCAGCCTCACCTACGACGGCTCGACCCTGCGCCTCTACGTCAACGGCACTCTCGTCGCCACGCAGGCGCAGGCCGGCGCGATCGCCACCTCGACCAACCCGCTCTCGATCGGCGGCGACAGCATCTACGGCCAGTACTTCGACGGGCATGATCGACGACGTCCGGATCTACAACGACCGCGCTCACGGCGTCGCAGATCCAGGCCGACATGACGATCCCCGTCGGCGGGACGCCGCCCGTGCCCTCGCCGCCGACGAACCTGACCGCGAACGTCGTGAGCAGCACCGAGATCGACCTCACGTGGGGCGCCGTCGATCGACACCGCGGGCGTCACGGGCTACCGCGTCGAGCGCTGCCAGGGCGCCGGCTGCTCCAACTTCGCGCAGATCGCCGCGCCGACCGGCACGACGTACAACGACACCGGGCTGACGCCCGCGACGAGCTACACGTACCGCGTCCGCGCGATCGACGCGAACGGGACGCTCGGGCCGTACTCCGACACCGGCGACCGGCGTTCACCGGGCTCGCTCGTCACGCCGCGGCAGGTCGTCGCTGACGCCCGGGCAGACGCAGCAGTACACCGCGACCGCCCCGGGCGGCGGCTCGCCGACGGTGACCTGGTCGGTCGACGGCATCGCGGGCGGCTCGAGCACGGTCGGGACGATCACGAGCGGCGGCCTCTACACGGCTCCGGCGTCGGCCGGCACGCACACGATCACGGCCACGACGAGCGGCAGGCCAGTCCGGCAACGCGACGGCCTACGTGACGAACTACGCCGGGCATGTTCACGTACCACAACGACAACATGCGGACCGGCGCAGAACCTGAACGAGACCGTGCTGACGCCGGCGAACGTCAACACGTCGAGCTTCGGGAAGCTGTTCTACGCTCCCGCTCGACGGCAGTCGCTACGCCTCGCCGCTCTACGTCGAGAACGTCACGATCCCGGGCCAGGGCGTGCACAACGTCGTCTACGTCGCGACCGAGCACGACAGCGTCTACGCGTTCGACGCGGACGGCCGGCTCGACGACGCCGCTCTGGAAGGACAGCTTCATCGACCCGCCGACGGCGTCACGACGGTGCCCGCCGAACGACACCGGCGAGTGCTGCGACATCGCGCCCGAGATCGGCATCACGAGCACGCCGGTGATCGACCCGAGCACGAACACGATGTACGTCGTCGCGAAGACGAAGGAGGTCGTCGGCGGACGACGAACTACGTCCAGCGGCTGCACGCGCTCGACATCACGACCGGCGCGGAGAAGTTCGGCGGCCCGGTCGTGATCCAGGCGAGCGTCCCGGGCACCGGCGCGGGATCCGTCGGCGGGCAGGTCGCCGTTCGACCCGCTGCACGAGAACCAGCGCACGGCGCTGCTGCTGCTCAACGGCGTCGTCTACTTCGGCTTCGCGAGCCACGGCGACGACGCAGCCGTACCACGGCTGGATCCTCGGCTACAACGCGACGACGCTGCAGCAGACGATCGCCTTCTGCGTCACGCCGAACCAGGAGGGCGCCGGCGTCTGGATGAGCGGCGGCGGGCTCGCCGCCGACTCGACCGGCGTCGATCTACTTCATCACCGGCGACGGCGAGTTCGACGGCAACACGGGCGGGCACGAATTGGGGCGACAGCTACATCAAGATGTCGACGGCCGGGCGTGGTGCAGGACTACTTCACGCCGTTCAACCAGGACGCGCTCGAACCAGGGAACCACGACCTCGGCTCTGGCGGGGCGCTGCTCCTCCCCGACCAGCCGGGCGCGCATCCGCACGAGATGGTCAGCTCCGGCAAGGACGGGACGATCTACCTCGTCGACCGCGACAACATGGGCCACTACAGCACGACGACGAACAACGTCGATCCAGTCGCTGACGAACATCTTCCCGAACGGCTCGCCGGAGCCCGGGAACTTCAGCGCGCCGGTCTACTTCGAACGGCTACGTCTTCTTCGGCCCGCTCGGCGACAACGCTGCAGGCGTTCAAGCTGACGAACGGACTGCTCTCGACGAGCGCGACGCTACGAGTCCGACGCCGGTGTTCCCAGACCGCGGCGCCGCGCTGGCCGTCTCGGCGAACGGCTCCTCGAACGGGATCCTCTGGGCGGTGCAGCGCAACGGCACCACGGCGCCGGCGGTGCTCTTCGCGTTCGACCCGGCGAACTCGTCGGACGGCGTGCTGAAGGAGCTCTACGACAGCTCGCAGGCCGGCACCGCGCGACACGATGGACGTCGCAGCCAAGTTCACCATCCCGCTGGTCGCGAACGGCAAGGTCTTCGTCACCGGGCAGACGCAGCTGACGGCGTACGGCCTCCTGCCGTAGGCGCGATGAGCCTGCTCAGGCGAAGGACGGCGCGGACTGCCGCACTCCTCCTGTCGCTGCTCGGCCTCGTCGCCGTCGGCGCCGCCGGCGCGTCCCCGCGAGGCTGGGAGCTCGACGCCACCACCCGCGTGACCCCTCCGAAGGTGGTCACGGCCGCGCGGCACTACGCCTTCCCGCTCCACGTCTCGAAGAACCACCGGTACCTCGTCGACCGGCACGGCGTGCCGTTCATGATCGTCGGCGACTCGCCCCAGGCGCTGATCGGGAACCTGAGCGTGAAGTCCGCGGCCGCCTTCATCGCCAACCGCAAGGCCGCCGGGTTCGACGCGCTCTGGGTGAACCTGCTCTGCACGAGCTACACGGGCTGCCGCTCGGACGGGTCGACCTTCGACGGCATCGCCCCCTTCACGCACAAGGGCGACCTCTCGACTCCGAACCCGGCCTACTTCGACCGCGCGGCGGCGATCCTCCGGCTGGCTCAGAAGGCGGGCATGGCCGTCTTCCTCGCCCCGATCGAGACCGGAGGCTGGCTCGACGTCCTGAGGAGCAACGGGGCGGCCGGAGACACCGCGTACGGCCGCTTCGTCGGAAAGCGATTCCGCGCCTTCCGCAACATCGTCTGGTTGAACGGGAACGACTTCCAGACCTGGAAGGACGCGGCGGACGACGCGGTCGTCCGCGCGGTCGCCTCCGGAATCCACTCGGCCGACCCGGCTGCGCTCCAGACCGTCGAGCTCGACTACCTCAGGAGCTCCTCCCGCGACGACCCGCGCTGGCGGGGCATGATCAAGCTCGACGCCGCCTACACGTACTTCGCGACCTACGCCAAGGTGCTGCAGGAGTACGAGCGGCGGCCGCCGATGCCGGTCTTCCTGCTCGAGGCCGGCTACGAGTTCGAGCAGAACGCGCCCTCGATCTCCTACGGCAGCCCGCAGACGCTGCGGCGCCAGGAGTACTGGACCGCCCTGAGCGGAGCGACAGGCCAGTTCTACGGGAACCACTACACCTGGCAGTTCGCCGACGGCTGGAAGCACAGCCTCGACACCCTGGGGAGCGCGCAGCTCGGGTACCTCGTCAACCTCCTCGCGCGGCGCCCCTGGTTCCGCCTCGTCCCCGATCTCGGGCACAGGATCGTCACGAAGGGCTACGGAACCTTCACCCCGAACCGCAGCGTCGCGTCGAGCAACTACGTCACGGCCGCCGCGACGCGGGACGGGAGGCTCGCGATCGCGTACCTGCCCAGAGGTGGCACGATCCGCATCGCCATGGGCCGGCTGGCGCGCCGGGTGCGCGCGAGCTGGTACGACCCGACCTTGGGCAGGTACACCGCCGTCAAGGGCTCGCCGTTCTCCGCCCGGAGGAGCGTCCGCCTGACCGCGCCCCGCCGCAACTACACCGGGGATCGCGACTGGGTCCTCGTGCTCAGGGCCGCGTGAAGCTCGACTTCGCGGTCGTCGGCGGCGGCCTCGTCGGGCTCGCGACGGCGCGCGCGCTGCTCGAGCGGCGGCCCGGCGCGCGACTTGCGGTGTTCGAGAAGGAGCCCGAGCTCGGGAGGCACCAGAGCGGCCGCAACTCGGGCGTCGTCCACGCGGGCGTCTACTACCCGCCGGGCTCGCTCAAGGCGCGGCTGTGCCGTGAGGGACGCGCGGCCCTGCGCACGCTCGCCGACGAGCACGGCATCCCGTACGTGGAGCGCGGGAAGGTGATCGTCGCCGCGTCGGCGAGCGAGCAGCCGAGGCTCGACGAGCTGAAGCAGCGCGCTGTCGCGAACGGCGTCCAGGGCGTGCGGGAGCTCGATCCGGACGGGCTCCGCGAGATCGAGCCGCACGTCTCCGGGTTCAGGGCCCTGCACGTGCCGGAGAGCGCCGTGATCGACTTCCGGGCGGTCCTGCACGCACTCGCGGACGAGGTGCGGGCCGGCGGCGGCGAGGTGCTACTCGGCCGGAAAGTCGAGCGGGTGGACGAGCTCGCGGCCGGCCGCGTCGTGGTCTGCGCGGGGCTCCAGGCCGACCGGCTCGCCCGCACCGAGCACAGGATCATCCCCTTCAGGGGCGACTACTTCGTCCTGCGCGAACCGTCGGCGGCACTGATACGCGGCCTCGTGTACCCGGTCCCCGATCCGGCCTTCCCGTTCCTCGGCGTGCACTTCACGCGACGTCACGACGAGTCCGTTTGGGCGGGGCCGAACGCGGTGCCCTCGCTGGCACGCGAGCGGTACCGACGGCTCGGCTTCGATCTACGGGACGCGCGCGACCTGGTCGGCTCCAGGGGCTTGTGGCGGCTCGCGCGCCGTTACTGGCGCACGGGAGCGGTCGAGGTCTGGCGGGACGTCGTCAAGCGCGCTGCTGTGCGCGAGATGCGGCGCTACGTGCCGGAGATCGACCCCGCCGACGTCTCCTTCGGCCCGTGCGGGATTCGGGCGCAGGTGGTCGGGCCCGACGGGACGCTCGTCGACGACTTCCTGCTCCAGCACGAGGGAAACGTCCTGCACGTGGTGAACGCGCCCTCTCCTGCGGCGACCGCGTGCCTCGCGATCGGCGCGCGGGTCGCGGACGAGCTCCTCGTCTGAGTGCAGCCGACGGCTGCCGTTGGCCTAGGGAGTCGACCCCTGCGCGCTGCGTTTCGCCCGTCGAAGGTGCAGGGCGCCGCGCAGTGCGGGCGCCGCGGCCGCCCGATGCCCACGCAACGCCCGACCCTAGCCCTCCGCAGCGTTGAACGCCCTCGCGCGCTGCACTAGAACTGAAAGTCGTTCCAGCGAATCCGCGAGAAACCCTCCAACCGGGCTCTCGTCGGAGGCGTCGCCACCCCCTTGACGCGGCGGCGCCCGTGGCCGGAGCGCCCGGTGGCCGCTTTCCGGGCGCCCCGGCCAGATCCGCCGCTTGCGCGGCCCGTGCCGGCCTGCGGACTGGCCACCCGGCCAGGCGGATCAGGGCCGGTCGGCCCATGGACGGATCGGTGAGAAAGGTGCAAGTTTTGTATGCACGTTTTTGCGGCGAACCAAAGAAAGAAAGAAAGGCGGCCCTTTCGATGGACGACAAGAATGCAACTGCTGTCCTTCTGGACGAGCAGCCGCTCTGGCTCGAAGCGCTGGAGCGGATCCTGGACAAGGTGGGATTCACCACTGTGGGTCGGGCGACTCGCCCCTCGGACGCACTGGAGCTCGTCTCCGAGCACGAGCCAAGCCTGTTCGTCCTCGACACCGAGACGAACGGTTCTGCGCCCGACGGCCTGACCTGTCTGCGCGAGGCGCTCTCGCGCGTGCCGGCACTGAAGGCCATCGCAGTTTCGGCGTCGGACGATCAGCAGAAGATTGACGCAGCCTTCGGGGCCGGCGCCGCAGCGTACGTCCTGAAGCGTGCACTCCCCGACGATCTGGCCTCGGCCTTCCGCCAGGTCTTCTCGCCGTCGCTCTACCTCGCGAACGGACGGGCACCGGCCCAGGTCGGGAAGACGAGCGAAGCCGAGGATGTCGGCCTGACGCGGCGCGAGCGGGAGATCCTTTGCCTCGTGGCCGAAGGCGGCACGAACGGCGACGTGGCGCGCCGGCTCTGGGTCACCGAGCAGACGGTGAAGTTCCACCTGGCGAACATCTTCAGGAAGCTCGACGTCACAAACCGCACGCAGGCGAGCCGCTGGGCGCACGCCCACGGCCTGCTCGACGCTGAGCCGGCGCCGGAACCGGCGACCTCGGCAGCCTGACTTCCGCGGTTACGGCCCGGCCGAGGCGCCCGAAGCCGAGCGCTCGCGGGTTTCCGGCCGCGTGGCATGCGGCTCGCGGGGCGGCAGGTTCAGGAGCTGTGCGCGCCGCGCTGCCTGCGTCCGGTTCTCGACGTCGAGCTTCCGGTAGATGTTCGAGAGGTGAAACTTGACCGTCTGGTGCGCGATCTCGAGCATCCCGGCGAGCTCGAGGTTCGAGTGGCCCTCGGCGACGAGCCCGAGGACCTCCGCCTCGCGCTCGGTCAGCAGCTCCACCTCTGGCGACCGCTGCTGCTCTTCTCGGGCTCTCGCAAGGTGGATCGAGGGCTCATACGCCTGACGGACCGCGAAGGCGACGTCAACCGCGCGGGCTCTCTTGCTCAGGAACGCGGAGGCTCCTGCCGCCAGCGCCTCTTCGACACGGTTGTCGTCCGGCCCGTCCGCGAACCCGATCACCTTGACGGACGGGCACACCTCATGAGCCTGCCATAGCAATTCGACCCCGTCCATCGAGCCGGCAGGTGTCGAGATGCCTGCGACGAACAGGTCGGGCTCGTGCTCGACGACGAGCGCCAGCGCCCGCTCGGGAGCTGCCGCCCGGGCGACGACGTTCACCCCGGCGGCGCGAAGATGCGTCTCCATTGCGCGGAGAACCAGTGGATACCGGTCGAAGATGACCGCGGTCCTCGCTGAGGCCGTTTCGCCCGTGACTCCCCCTCCCCTTTCGAACCACAACAAAAGTGTGGAAATCTCGCTTTTTCTATCACATTTTTGGCACGGATTCAATCCTGCCAAGCGAAAAAACTGTGCCGCCCTTGTGGATAGCGAGCGTCCTCCGCTGGTCTGTGGAGAAGTGGATAAGTTGCCCGAGAGGTAGAAACATGCGCCTGTCATCCGGCCTGGCGGCCTCACACGATCCTGACCCAACGGCCAGGAGTACTCGAGGGTCTTCCTGCCGAAGACGGATGCATGGAGGAGAATGCGGAGCTGCTCGTCTCGGTGGCGCTCACGTGCACAGAGTGCAGGCGCACCTGGCTCGACCCAAGCGAGCGCTGGCGGCTCTACGTCGACCCCGACGAGCCGTTGCAGACGTTCGCCTACTGTGCGGCGTGCGCCGCGCGCGAGTTCGGCCCGGACTGAGGGAACCGCGGGCGGCGCCTAGCCAAGTGGCTAGTCCTCGTCGGGCACCTGTCCATGCCCCGTGGCTCGGCGTACGCTAACGGTATGCAGACGCAGGCCCCCGAACCGGCGGACCGCGCGCCCGAGGGCTACTCCATCGGCGAGCCGGCCACTTGCCGGATCGAGCGCTGGCGGGGCTATCGCTCTTCGACGTTCTACGCGAGAGTCGGCGGCCGCCTGCTGGAGTCGCGTTCCTTCCGCTGGAGCAAGGCCGATCCTCCGCCCGACACGGCCGCCGCGCGAGCCGCCTACGACGAGCTCGTGGCCCGGCTACAGGCTGCGGGCTGGGAGCCGGTGGCCGGTAGAGGGCTCTGGTACGAAACGAGCTTCGTGCGCGCCGTCCCCGAGGGCACAGCGGTCGTCGGCCACGTGCCGGTCGTGCAACCCGAGGTGCCGGTCGTGCAACCCGAGGTGCCGGTCGCGCAGCCCGAGGTGCCGGTCGCGCAGCCCGAGGTGCCGGTCGTGAAACCCGTCGCGCCGGTCGCGCAGCCCGAGGTGCCGGTCGTGAAACCCGTCGCGCCGGTCGCGCAGCCCGATGTGCCGGCACTGCAACCCGAGAGCCCCGCCGCGCCGGTACGCCCGGGCTTCGGCGGATTCAGGCCGAGAAAACTCGTCTACGCCGGCGCCGCGGCATGCGCGACGCTCGTCGTCCTGGCGCTTGTGCTGGCGACCCGTGGTCACAGCGTCACCGGCCGCAGCGCGTCCCCGCAGGGGGCGATCGGGGCCGGGCAGGCCCGGCATGTCAGCAAGGTCTCTTCGACCAGGCGCGCCACGACCACGGCAACTGTGCGAGCTCGCTCGCGGCAGGCGCTCGTCGACCTGCGCATCGAGGCCCGCGGGACCGGCTCATGGCTCGAGCTTCGGCGCGTCTCCGGCACCGGCCCGGTGCTCTATTCCGGGACCCTCGGTCCCGGGACGACGCTCCATTTTCGCGCGGCCCGCATCTGGGCCCGCATGGGCGCAGCCGGAAACCTCGTCGTGATCGAGAATGGGCGCCCCGTCGCGCTCCAGGGCACCTTCGACAAGCTGTTCCTGCCGCCCGGGCACTAGAAGGGCCGAGCCGGCCCGCAGCGTCTAGCCTCGGCTTGCGGAGAGGGCAACGAGCGCGAGAACGACCGGCGCGACCGTGTCGAGATCCTCGCGGCGGATGTAGCCGTGCGCGCCGGGCAGACGGTGAGACTCGACGTCGAGCCCGCGGTCGTCGTCCCGCACGCGCAGGATCACCGAGTCCGGGAACCGGTCGGCCGGGAGCCGCCCGCGCGCGTCGGGCAGATCGCTGGAGTCGAGAATGACGAGGTCGGGCGAGCGCGACACATCTGGCCAGGCAACGCCGGGCTCGAGCAGCTCGACGGGTCCGACCGCGGGGTGGTCGGAGAGCGCGTCCGACATCCCGGTGACGAGCCCCGGGTCATCGGTGACGAGGAGGACGTGCAATGGATTCAAGCGAACCTGCCCCTGCTTGATTGCGGCTGCGGAGACTATCTCGCGCCGGTTCCCGCCCGGCTACTAGCCGACGGGCGAGGTCGGCGCCGAATTTCCCGCAAAGAGCGGGCCCCGTACGAACGCCCGGTACTCGACGCACGGTCAGGCCACGACGCCGCCGCGCTCGAGCGTGGCGATCTCTTCCTCTCCATAGCCGAGCTCGGCGAGCACCTCGCCCGTGTGCTGGCCGAGCAGCGGCGGGGGTAGCGGCGGACGCTCGCCGCGCAGGCCCAGCGGCGACGCGACGAGCGGAAGCGGGCCGATCGTCGGGTGCTCCACGGTCACGATCTCCGCCTCCGCCAGCGCCTCGCGCACGCCTCGCACCTTCCCGGCAGGCACGCCCGCAGCGTCGAGCCGTCCGATCCACTCCTCCGCCGAGCGCCCTGCGAACACCGTCACCAGCTCGGCCACCAGCTCGTCGCGGTGCTCGACCCTCCCCGGGTTCGTCCGGAACCGCTCATCGGCGGCGAGGTCGGGCCGCTCGATCGCCTCGCAGAGACGCTGGTAGAGGCCGTCGTTGGCGGCCGCGACCGCGACGGCGCCGTCCGCGGCGGCGAACGTCTGGTAGGGGACGATGTTCGGGTGGGCGTTGCCGAGGCGGCTCGGCTCGTCGCCCGTCAGCAGCGCAGACTCGGCGACGTTCACGAGCGCCGAGAGCGCGGTGTCGAGCAGCGAGATCTCGATGCGGTCGCCGCGGCCCGTCTGCCCTCGGGCCAGGAGAGCGGCCAGGATCGCGGTCGCCGCGGCGTAGCCGGCGAGGACGTCGACCACGGCGACGCCGACCTTCAGCGGCTCTCCGTCCGGCTCGCCCGTGATCGCCATCAAGCCGCTTTCGGCCTGCACGACGAAGTCGTACCCCGGCCGCCCGAGCGAGCCGCGGTCGCTGCCGAAGCCGGTGATCGAGCAGTAGACGAGCCCGGGGTTCTCGCGTGCCAGCTGCTCGTAGCCGGCGCCGAGCCGCTCGGCCGTTCCGGGCCGGAAGTTCTCGACCACCACGTCGGCGGCACGCGCGAGGCGCTGCACCACCTCCTGCCCCTCGGGCCGGGCGAGGTCGAGCGCCACGCTCCGCTTGCCGCGGTTGACGGCCAGGAAGTACGCGGCCTCGCCGCCGGCAGAGGGCGGCCCCCAGGCCCGCGTCTCGTCGCCCTCGCCCGGCCGCTCGACCTTGACGACGTCCGCGCCCAGATCCGAGAGCAGCATCGTGCAGTACGGGCCCGCGAGAACGCGGGAGAGGTCGAGCACGCGGATCCCGGAGGCGGGCAACTTGGAGAGTTTGGCGGAACCTCGCTCGTCGGCGGGGTCCGTCAAGCTCTCCTAAAGAAAGGTTTGCAGGTCGCGCCGCTCGAGCTGGAGCACGATCGTGCCGGCATCGTCGTCGATCACCTCGATCGCGCGGGCCGGGACGATGAAGTGGCGCCCGTAGCGCCCTCGAGCGCGGACGGCGAGGGCATCCGGCCGGGTCGGCGCCTCGCCGTACATGGGACCTTCGACGAGGCCGACTCGGCGCCCCTCGGAATCCGCGACCAGGAACCCGGTCGTCTCTCGTTCGGCAAGCATCGAGCAGAGGTTCCCAGGCCGGGCCTGCCTGGACATCGGCGCCGGCCGCTCCTCGGTTGCGGGGAACTACTCGCGTAGATCAGCGAACGCACCGATGGCGCCCCACTGCGGCCCGGCGATGATGGGAGTTGCTCAGAGCACAGGTCGCAAGTAGGACGAAGCTCAGTCGGCAAGGCCACAGGAAGAACCCAGCCAACGGCCTCAGCCGGGAGAGCGGACGAAAACGACACTGACTCTCCGAAGGTCACGAGAAGGCCCCGAAAGGGGCCTTCTCCTTCTTGCAAGCCGCGGCTCACGGTATAAGCAAGGGGTATGCGCGCCGCTCAGGACGCGTGGGGCCGGGCCCGCAGCCTCCTCTCGGGAGGCGTTGCGATCGTGGTCCTCGCCGTGCTCGTCGTCGCGAGCGCCGGGACCGGCGCCGCCTACGCCTACGACCGCAGCCACGACGACGTGATCGCGAACGGCGTGCACGTCGGCACGATCGACCTCGGCGGCCTCACCGCGCAGCAGGCCCGCGCCCGGCTCGCGCGACGGCTCGCGCCGCTCAGGCATCGGCTCGTGCTCCGCTATTCGGGCGGGCGGCTGGTGCTCACTCCGCGCGCGCTCAACCTCTCGGTCGAGAGCGACTCGGCCGTCGTTGAGCGCGCTCTGCACGTGAGCCGGCACTCCTGGTTCGTCGCCCGCGCCTGGCGCGACCTGGTCGGAGAGGACGTGAAGACGAGCCTGCAACCGCGGGTCGGCTACTCGGCCGGCACTGTCAACCGGGCGATCCGGATGCTGCGGAGACGGGTCGACCGCGCGCCCCGGAACGCCAGAGTCGTGCCGAGCGCCAAGGGCTTGACCGTCTTCAAGAGCCAGCCCGGGATGACGCTCGAGGCGGCCGAGCTACGGCGCGAGATCGCCGGCACGCTCTCGACGCCGTCCGCCCCGCGGACCCTGCGTGTGCCGGTCGTCCTCGCCGCGGCTCACGTCAGCGCGCGCAAGCTGCGCCAGCGCTACCCGTCGTTCATCGTCATCGATCGCGCCGCGTTCAAGCTGCGGCTCTACAAGTACCTGCGCCTCAAGCACATCTACCCGATCGCCGTCGGGCAGGTCGGGCTGGAGACGCCCGCCGGGCTCTACCACGTCCAGGACAAGGCGATCGACCCGTCCTGGCACGTGCCCCTGAGCGCCTGGGCCGGCTCACTGGCCGGGCAGGTGATCCCGCCGGGGCCCGACGACCCGATCAAGTCCCGCTGGCTCGGGATCTTCGACGGCGCCGGGATCCACGGCACCGACGAGACCTGGTCGATCGGGCACGCCGTCTCGCACGGCTGCGTGCGCATGCTGATCCCGGATGTGATCGACCTCTACGACCGCGTCGGGGTCGGCACGCCCGTGTACATCGCCGGCTGACAAGCCGCTCGCCGCAGATAGCCTCTGGGTGTGGCGACCACCTCGCCGCCATCGCCGCTCACCCGCTCCAGTAGCCGGCCACCACGTCGGCGTCGCCGCCGGCGCGGCCGGTGGATCGTCGGGGGAGCCGTCGTCGTCGCGCTCCTGGCGATCGGCGCCGCCTTGTGGAAGTGGTCGGGAGCCTCTCTGGCGGCGGATGCGACGGCGCTCGCACGCGTCCAGGTGCAGCCGTTCGGCGGGACGCTCGAAAGCGTGCAGGCGTTCGGCCCCGACGGACGGATGATTCCGCTGACGGTGCAGGGCGGACGCCTGACGCCGCGAACGCCGCTGACGCCGGGCGAGGCCGTCTCGGTGGACGTCGTCGTTCGCCGGCCGGGCTGGCTCGGGTGGGCACTCGGCGACACGCACCATGAGCGGTTGGCCCTGCGCGCCCCGGTCGCGAGCGTGACCGACCGCTGGCTCACCGTCCGGCCCGGCTCGCCCCTACGCGTGACGTTCGACAGACCGGTCAGCGCGGTCGTCTACGGCCGCACCGCGCGGCAGTCGCACGCGGCTCGCGGCATTGCGCGACGCACGCTGGCGCTGGCTCTCGGGCGACGGGGCATCACAGGCACCGTCGAGGTCGCCGCGGCGGCCCGGTCGTGGGAGCGCCTCGGCACTCCGGTCTCGGTGAGCTGGTTCCCGCCCGCCAGCTCGGCTGTGGCGGTCACCAGCCCGGCGCCGGGAGCCCGGCTGGCTCCGTCCACTCCCATCCGCGTGACGTTTTCGCAGCCGGTGGCCGACGTGCTGGGCGACAGCCTGCCGCGAATCGCACCCCGCACGCCCGGCCGCTGGAGCCGGACGGACAGCCACACGCTCGTCTTCACGCCCTTCGGCTTCGGCGCGCGCTTCGCCTCCGATCTGCGCGTCGAGCTGCCGCGGGCGGTGGCCATGACGAAGCCCTCGGGCCGCGGGCTGCGCACCACGCGGACGGTCGACTGGACGGTGCCGCCCGGCTCGCTCCTGCGTCTACAACAGCTTCTGGCGCAAGCGGGCTACCTGCCGCTCGACTGGACGCCCTCCGGCGCTCCGGTCCCCCGCACTCCGCGGGCGGAGGTGCAAGCAGCCGTCGACCCGCCGAAGGGCCGGTTCAGCTGGCGCTATGCCGACACCCCGCCCGAGCTGCGCGCGCTCTGGAGCGAAGGAAGCCCGAACCAGGTCACGCGCGGGGCCGTGATGATGCTCGAGGACACGCACGGGCTCACCGTGGACGGGATCGCGGGCACACAGGTCTGGCACGCGCTGCTCGCCGACGCGATCGCCGGCAAGCGCCGCCAGGCCGGCTACAGCTACGTCTACGTGCACAGCAGCGTGCCCCAGTCGCTGACCCTCTGGCACGAGGGCCGGGTCATCCTCAGCTCGCCGGGGAACACCGGCGTTCCTGCCGCCCCGACGAAGCTGGGGACGTTCCCCGTCTTCGAGCACATCCCGGTCGGGACGATGAGCGGCACGAACCCGGACGGCTCGCACTACCACGACCCCGGCATCCGCTACATCAGCTACTTCAACGGCGGCGACGCCATCCACGCCTTCAACCGCGCCTCGTTCGGAACTCCTCAGAGCCTCGGCTGCGTCGAGCTTCCATTGGCCGCCGCAGCCAGGGTCTGGCCGTACACGCCGATCGGCACGCTCGTCACGGTCGAGAGGTAGTGCGCGAGCGAGCCGCCGCCGAGTAGGAGTCGGCGGCGGGAGGCTCCGAGTGCTCGACGCCCGCGGCCGCGTAGGCGTCGTCCTCGTCGAGCGTCTCGTGCTCCAGGAGCGCGGTCGCGAGCGAGTCGAGCTTCGCCCGGTTCTCCCGTAGCAGCGCGACCACCTCCTTGTGCGAGGACTCGACGATCCGTCGCACCTCGTCGTCCACGAGCTTCTGCGTGTCCTGCGAGACCTCGGCCGCGCCGGGCAGGAACGGCCCCGAGCCGTCCCGCGGGAGCACGGCGACCGGCCCGATCGCCGGGCTCATTCCCCAGCGGCCGACCATCTGGCGGGCGATCTCGGTCAGCTGCTGGATGTCGGACTCGGCGCCGGTGCTCGTCTCGCCGAAGACGACCTCCTCGGCCGCCCGGCCGCCGAGCGCGACCTTGATCTTCGCCATCACCTCCGGCTCGCGGTAGTTGAAGCGGTCGCTCTCGGGCGCCGAGAAGGTGACGCCGAGCGCCATCCCGCGCGGGATGATCGACACCTTCCGCACCGGGTCGGCTCCCTCGGTGAGCATGCCGACGATCGCGTGGCCGCCCTCGTGGTACGCCGTGCGCCGGCGGTCCTCGACGCTCATCATCACCTGCCGCTCGGCGCCGAGGACGATCCGCTCGAGCGCGTCGGTGAAGTCGGCCTCCTCGACCAGCTTGTGGTCACGGCGGGCGGCCAGGAGCGCCGCCTCGTTGACGAGGTTCGCGAGGTCGGCGCCGACCATGCCGGGCGTCGTCGCCGCGATCCGGCCGAGGTCGACGTCCGGCCCCGAGCGGCACGCCTCGCGTGTGCACCTTCAGGATCGCCTCGCGGCCGGCGCGGTCGGGCGGCTGCACGGCGACGCGGCGGTCGAAGCGGCCCGGCCGGAGCAGCGCCGCGTCGAGCACGTCCGGCCGGTTTGTCGCGCCGATCACGATCACCTTCGTAGACGAGTCGAAGCCGTCCATCTCGGTCAGGATCTGGTTCAGCGTCTGCTCGCGCTCGTCGTTGCCGCCGCTGAAGCCGGCGATCCCAGACGTGCGCGAGCGGCCGATCGCGTCGAGCTCGTCGATGAAGACGATCGACGGGGCGTCCGCCTTCGCCTGCGCGAACAGGTCGCGCACGCGCGAGGCGCCGACGCCGACGATCGCCTCGACGAACTCCGACGCCGCGAGCGAGAAGAAGGGCGCGTTCGCCTCGCCGGCAACCGCCCGCGCGAGCAGCGTCTTGCCCGTGCCGGGCGGGCCGGAGAGCAGCACGCCGTGCGGAATCCGCCCGCCGAGCCGCTGGTACTTCTCCGGATGCCGGAGGAAGTCGACCACCTCGGTCAGCTCGTCCTTGGCCTCGTCGATCCCGGCCACGTCGGCGAAGGTGACGCGGTCGCCCGACGGCTCGTAGCGGCGCGCGCGCGAGCGGCCGAAGGAGCCGAGGGCGTTCTGCACGTTGCCCGCCCGCCGGACCAGGAAGAAGAGGAGCAGCACGAACAGGATCGTCGGCCCGAAGCCGAGCAGCAGGCTCTCCCACCAGGGCGCGCCCGTCTGCAGCGGCTTCGCGTTGACGACCACCTTGTGGTCCTGGAGGAGCCGGGAGAGGGCGTTGTTGTTCGCAAACTCCGGGATCTCGGTACGGAAGCGCAGCGTCGGCTTCGACCCGCCGTAGCGCTCCTTGTGCGTGAACGCTCCCTGGATCGCAGTGCCCTTCGAGGTGATCCCGCTGACGTTGCCGGCGCGCACCTGGTCGAGGAAGAACGGGCTGTAGGGGACCCGGACGCGCGAGGGCGGCTTCGTCGCGCGTGTCCCGAAGTAGAAGTTGAACGCGAGCAGCAGGAGCCCGAAGAAGATCCAGGCCCGCGGGATGCGGAAGCGCGGCTTCGGGCCGCTCGGCGTCGAACCGCGCGGCGCCGGCGGCGGGCTCGCGTCCTTGCGCTGGTCCTCACGCGCTGCCACGAGCCACGGACCCTAGCGCCGCCCGGCGCGCGGGGCTATGCCTGCCGCGCCTTGAGCCGGCGGCGGTAGGCACGCGTCTTGTGGCGGCCGCCGCAGAGAAGCATCGAGCACCAGCTCGCCGAGCGGTTGCGCGAGTAGTCGTGGAAGACCCAGCGGCAGTTGCGGCAGGCTTTGAGCCTTGACCAGCTGCCGTCGAGCATCGCCTCGAGCGCGACCGCGACGATCCGGCCGAGCGCGGCGTCGACGCCGTGCGCGTAGGGCTCCAGCCTGACGGCGCCTCGCTCGTCGAGCTCGGGCGAGAGCCGGGCGGCCGCAGCGGCGGCGTTGAAGGTCGAGACGGCGTCCTGGCTGAGCGGCCGGCCGTTGTTGGCCTGGAGCAGGGCCCGGAGCGCCTCGCGCAGCTCGTGCGCCCGGGCGAGGTCGGCCTCGACGAGCGGCCCGTCGGCCGGCAGGCCCGCCTCGCGCAGCCAGCCCGCGAGCTCGTCGGGCGTCGAGAGCCATTCGCGCTCGTTCTCGAGGTCGGTGGTGTTCACGAACCGCTGCACGATCGCGAGTGGCTCCGGAGCCGCCTTCGGCACGTCGTATCGCGGCATGGACACTAGTATAGTCCTGACGGTGGTTCTTTTTCGTCTCGGATACGTGATTTGAACACCGTCGTCAGAGATTTGCCGGTGACGGCGCGACGAAGCGGCGCAGTGCTCAGGCTGGCGCGGAAGCGGCTGTCCCGAAGCGGCGGCCGCTACCTGCTCGTCGTCCTCGGCATCGCCGTGGCCGCGGCCGTCCTGGCCGGGGTCGACGGGGCCGGCCTCGCCGCGGGCGACCGCAGTCTCGGCCGGGCGGTCGCCTCGATCGACCCGGCCGACCGAGGCGTCCGGGTCGACTGGAGCGGGATCCCGTCGCAGGACGCGCCGTCCTTCGGGGCTCTCGACTCCGATGTGCAGCGCGCCCTCGCGCGGCTCCCGGGCGCACGGCCGGCGCGGGTGCTGTTCTTCCGCGAGAGCGAGATCGGCGGCGCGCTGACCGACCTCGCCGCAATCGACGACATCGGCCGCTGGGCCGCCGTCCGCAGCGGGCGGCTTCCGCGGCCCTGCACGCCCGAGCGCTGCGAGGTTCTCCAGCTTGCCGGCGCGGGGCCGCTGCCTCACCTTCCCGGGCTGAACGTCGTGCGCGTCGGGAGCGGCTCGGTCGCGTCGCAGTTTCCGTTCGGCCCGCTGATCTCGGGCTCGAGCCAGAGGTCGATCCTGACGAGCTCCGCCCGCTACCACCAGCCGGCCCAACCGCCCTTCCTGCTGGCCAACGGCGTCGCGGGACTCGCCTCGACGCGGCTGCTGGCGGACTTCCAGCGCACCTACAGCTGGCTGCTGCCGCTCACCGAGTCGAGCGTTCATCCGTGGACCGCGGATGCCTTCGTGGCGCAGACCGCGCAGGCCCAGTCGGAGCTGGATGCGCGAGGCCAGGGATTCCTGCTGGCAGCGCCGGCCGAGCAGGTTGTGCAGGCGGCCGCGACGGCACGGGCGGGACAGCGACGGCTGCTGCTGCTCGGCGGAGCGGGCGCGGCGCTGCTGCTCGGCTTCGTCGTCCTCGCGGCGGCCGCCGGGCGGCGGGAAGCTCAGGCGAGCGCTCGCCGGCTGGGCTGGCTGGGCGGCAGCAGGTGGCAGCTCCTCCTGCTCGACGGGACGGAGGCGGCTGCGGTCGCCGTGCTCGGAGTCGTGCTCGGCTGGGCAGCGGGCACGGCGCTCGCGGCCGGCGCCGCGCACCGGCTCGGAGACGGCGCCGGCGCGGTGCTCGACCACTCGGCGCTCTCGGGCGGCGCGGCCGGCCTCGCGGTGCTGCTGGCGGCCGGCGCCGCGCTCGTGCTCGTGCTCGCCCGCCGCAGCCCTGACCTCGCCTTCGGCGGCGTCTCGTTCACGGTCGTCGACGCGCTCGCGCTCGGGGCGCTGGCCGCGATCGTCCTCGGCGCGCTCCGCGGCGAGACCGACGCCTCGGACGCTCGCGGGGGGCGGCGGAACCGGCGTCTTCCTGCTCCTCCTGCCCGGCCTGGTCGTCTTCGTTGCCGCTGTCGCCGCGGCGCGGCTCCTCTACCCCACGCTGCGCCTGCTCGAGCGCCTCGCCCGCTCCGCCTCGCTGCCGATTCGCCTGGCTGCGACCTCCCTCGCGAGGAGCCCTGGGCGCACGGCGATCGTCGTCGCGTTTCTCGTCGCGAGCTTCGCGCTGGCGCTGTTCGCATCCGCGTACCGCTCGACGCTCGCGCAGGGGCAGGACGACGAGGCCGCCTACGCCGTCCCGCGGGACGCGCTCGCTCGCGAGAGCCTCGACAACCTGGTGCCGGTCCTGGCGGCAGCGCCGCCGAGCGCGTACCGGCGGCTCGGCAACGCGGCGCCGGTGCTGCGGCTGAGCGGCGACATCTCAGGCCTGACGACCTCGCAGGGTCTCACGCTCCTCGGGATCCCGCCCTCGATCCTTCCCGGGCTGGACGGCTGGCGCGACGACTTCTCCGCCCTTCCGCGGACGGAGCTGGCACGGCGCATCGCCGCCGGGCCGAGCGCGATGCGCGGGGTCAGGCTCCCGCCCGAAGCGCGGACGCTCGAGGTTCCGGCGTCCGTGCACGGAACTCCACTCGACGTGAAGGCGACCGTGATGAGCGCCCGCGGGCTCTTCACGACGCTCGACCTGGGCGCGGCCCGGGGCAGCACGACCCTCCGCGCCCCGCTCCCGCCGGCACTGCGCGGCGGCCTCCTCGTGCGGCTCTCGTTCCTGCGAGCGGGCGGATTGCCGATCGGGACGAACGCCGGGCTCGGCTCACAGCCGCTGACCCAGGGCACACTGCGCCTCGGCGCCTTCCGCGCGGACGGGCACGCGCTCGCGACCGACTACGACACGTGGACGGGCGGCCAGGGAGTCCGGACCGCGGGCTCGACCGTCCGCTACCTGCTGACGCCGGACTCCGGGGCCGCGATCGGAGTCCTCCGCCCGCGCCAGCCGACGGACGGGCGAGCGCTCCCGGCGGTCGTCTCGCCGGCTCTCGCGGCCGCGGCGGGTCGCGACGGCCTGCTCCCGGCGACGGTCGAGGGCGAGCCGTTGCTCCTGCGCGTCACCGGCGTCGCGTCGCGCTTTCCGACCGTCCAGGGCGACCTCGTGGTCGCCGACCGGACAGCCGTCTCGACCGCGCTGAACACGGCCGCGCCCGGAACCGGCGTGACGAACGAGCTGTGGATCAACGCGCGGCCCGGGAGCTCCGCGCAGGCCCTCGCGCGCGCGTTGCGGCGACCGCCGTTCGCAAGCCTCGACGTGAGCACCCGGCGCGGGACGCTCGCGGGGCTGCGCGCCGACCCGCTCGGCCGCGGGGCGGTGCTCGTCCTCGGCTCGGCGGCGCTGGCGGCCCTGGCGCTGGCCCTCGCCGGCGTCCTGCTCGCGCTCGTCTCCGACCTTCGCGACGAGCGCGGCGAGCTGCTCGACCTGGAGTCCCAGGGCGCCGAGCCGCGCACGCTTCTGCGCCACCTGCGCCTGCGCTTCCTGATCTCCATCTGCTTCGGCATCGCGGGCGGGCTCGCCGCCGGGACGATCCTGAGCGCGCTGACGGTCGCGCTGATCCGGCTGACGGCGGGCGCGGGAGAGCCCGTACCCCCGCTGCGCCTCGCCGTCGACTGGCCCCTCGTCGGGATCGCGCTGGCTGCGTTTCTCGTCGCGGCGCTTCTGCCTGCGCTCCTGCTCACCCGCGCCAGGTTCCGGGAGGCGTCGTGAGAGCGGTCGAGATCCGTGACCTCTTCCGCGTCTACTCGACCCCGGAGGGCGACGCTGCCGCGCTGCAGGGCCTGACGCTGGCCGTCGAGGAGCACGAGCTGGTCGTCGTGCTCGGGCCGAGCGGCTCCGGCAAGACGACGCTGCTGCGGGCCGTCTCCGCGCAGGAACGCCCGTCCGCCGGGGTTGTGCGCGTCTTCGGGCAGGACGCGGCGCGGCTCTCGGGGCGCGAACGCTCGCGGATCCTCGGCTACGTGGACCAGCACTACGAGCGGGCGCTCGCGCCCGAGCTGACGGTCCGCGAGCTGGTCGCGCTGCCGCTCGAGCTGCGGGGCGCCCGGCCGCGGGACGCCGCAGCGAAGGCCGAAGCATTGCTCGAACGGGTTGGGCTGGCGAAGAAGCGAGAGGCACGGCCGGGCGAGCTGTCCGGTGGCGAGCAGCAGCGCGTCGCTCTCTGCGCCGGCGTGGCGCACGAGCCTCGGCTCCTGCTCGCGGACGAGCCGACCGGCGAGCTCGACGGCGCGAGCGCCGCACGCGTCTACGAGCTGATCGGCGAGCTGGCCCGCGAGCAGGGCTGCTCGGCGCTGATCGTCAGCCACGACCAGGCGTCGACCGAGATCGCCGACCGCGTCGTCCACATCCGGGACGGGCGCCTCGCCGCCGAGAGCGGCCCCTCTGGGAACGGCGCCTCGATCGTCGTCGGCCGCGGCGGCTGGCTGCACCTGCCCGAGGAGCTGCTGCTGCAGGCCGGGATCGGCTCGCACGCGGTCGCAGCGGTCGAGAAGGGCCGCGTGGTCGTCGAGCCGGCCGGCGGCGAGGTCGTCCCGGCGCCTGCCGAGCGGCGCGTCGACGGCCGGGCCCCCGTCGCAGTCGGCACCGTCGCCGAGCTCCACTCGCTCTCGAAGCGCTTCGCGCAGTCCCTCGTCCTCGACGGACTGGACGCGTGCTTCTCGGCCGGGCGCCTTACGGTGGTGACCGGACCCTCCGGCTCGGGGAAGACGACCCTGCTGAACCTGATCGCCGGGCTGGAACCACCGAGCGCCGGCGGGGTGACGGTCCTCGGTCAGGAGCTGACAAGCCTCGACCGGGCCGGGCGCGCACGGCTCCGGGCTGCGTCGATCGGAGTCGTGAGCCAGCAGTCGGGCCTGGTGCCGTTCCTCGGGGCGCAGGAGAACGTCGAGCTCGGCCTGGCCCTGCGCGGCCGCGCGCCGGCCGAGCGGCCCGGGCTCGCGCTCGAGGCCCTGAAGGCCGTCGGGCTCGAACATCGGGCCGGGCAGCGGATCTCGCGGCTCTCGAGCGGCGAGCAGGCCCGCGTTGCGCTCGCCCGCGCGCTGGCGCCGCGGCCGGCCCTGCTGCTCGCCGACGAGCCGACCTCCCGGCTCGACGAGGCGAATGCCCTCGAGGTCGCGCTCCTGCTGGCCCGCCTTGCCCACGAGCTCGGGATCGCCGTCGTCTGCGCGACCCACGACCGCCGCGTGATCGACCAGGCCGACGACGAGCTCTTGCTGGGCTAGGCGTGCTCGAGCTGGGCGAGCCCGTGCTCCAGCAGCCGATAGGCGCGCTTCAGCTCAGAACGGAGCTTGCGCTCTGCTGCGGGGCCGTTCCGCCCGGCCAGCGCGTGCGCCCGCGCGTTGCGGAAGTGCTGCCACTGGACGGTGACGAGGACGTTGGCCGCGACCTTCGCGTCGAGCTCGTCGACTCCGAGCTCGCTCTGGATGGCGCCGGCGAGCGCGTCGGTGAAGCGCGCCATGACCTCCAGCTCCTTGGCCTGGAGAGCCGGCGACTCCTCGATGATCCGCGCGAAGGTCGCGAAGCCCCTGCTGCAGAGCCTCCCGCAGCCGGCGGCCTGCAGGCGCTCGAGCGCCGCCGCGACCGACTCTCCGGGGCGGCGGTTCCGGACCGCCTCGACGAGCGCTCGCTCCCGGTCGGGGACCTCGTCGAAGAAGAGGTCCTCCTTGGTCGGGAAGTAGTTGTAAACGGTCTTTTCGGAAACCTCGGCCGCCGCTGCGACTTCGGCTACGGTGACGTGATCGAAGCCGCGCTTGACGAACAGCCCCATCGCCTTCTCTGCGATCTCCTGACGGGTTCGCAGCTTCTTTGTCTCTCGCAGGCCCATCGGTCTCATTGTAGTCGAATCGTTACATTTGCAGAAAAGTTCTAGTTGCTGTAACTTGTTGACGCCATCGGAGGAGAGGAGAACCGCTTGCTCGCTCGGCTCGCACACGTCGTCGCTCGCCATCGCTGGAAGGTCATCGTCGCCTGGCTCGTGCTCACCCTCTTCGGCGGCTACGCCGCCGGGCAGGTCTCGAAGCGCTGGTACCAGAGCTTCTCGATTCCCGGCCGTTCCGCCTACGAAACCAGCCAGCGCACGCTGAAGACCTTCGGCGTCGGCGTCCGCCCGCCCAACGTGGTCGTCTTCCACACGAACGGCGACGCGACGAAGAGCGGCGCGATCCGCGCGGCGACGCAGCGCGTGGCGCGGGCGAACCCGGGCGCGCTGACGAGCTCGTACTTCTCGACCGGCAGCAGCGCCTTCGTCTCTCGCGACCGGCACGCGACCTTCATGGAGGTCTACCCGCCCGGCCTGGCCAAGTTCAGCAGCACGAGCGGCGCCAAGGAGACGCAGAAGCTCGCGGCCGCCGGCCTGCCCGCGGGCACGACCGTGAACGTCACCGGCCACGACCCGCTCGAAGAGGCGAGCTCGAACGGCTCGAGCGGCGGGCCGGGCGTGCTCTTCGAGGCGATGATCGGCGGCCTCGGCGCGCTGGTGATCCTCCTCTTCGTCTTCGGGACCCTGCCCGCGGTGCTGATGCCGATCGTGGTCGCGGTCGCCGCGATCCTCAACACCTTCACGCTCGTCTGGGGGCTGACCTACCTGACGAACGTCTCGATCATCGTCCAGTTCCTGATCGCGCTCGTCGGCCTGGGTGTCGCGATCGACTACGCGCTGCTGATGATCTTCCGCTTCCGCGACGAGCTGCGCGAGGGCGAGGACGTCGAGACCGCGCTCGTCGAGACGATGACGCACGCCGGCCGCTCGGTGATCGTCTCCGGCACCACGGTCGCCATTGGACTGCTGTCGCTGATCGTGCTGCCGCTGCCGTTCATCCGCTCGATGGGCCTCGGCGGGATGCTGATCCCGATCGTCTCGGTGACGGCGGCGATCACGCTGCTGCCTGCGATGCTCGCGGTGCTCGGCACGCGGATCAACAGCGTCCGGGTGATGCCGAAGCGGTTCGCCGACAAGGGCCATCCCGAGGACGGGCTCTGGGGCCGCTGGGCGCGTCTCGTGCTCAGGCACCCCTGGCGCGTGGCCGGCGTGGGAATGGCGATCGTGCTGGTACTCGCCGGCATCGGCACGCAGCTCGTGCCCAACGAAGCACAGCTGAAGAATTTCCCCGGCACGGGCACCGCCATCGCCGGGCGCGACGCCCTCGCCTCGGCCGGGATCAGCCCGGGCGTGATGAAGCCGTTCAACATCCTCGTCAAGCCCGGCGGGAACCCGCAGCGGATCGCGGCGCAGGTGCGCAGCGTGGACGGACTGGCGGGCGTCGTCGCACCGAGCACCTGGCACCGCAACGGCAGCTCGATCGTCGAGGCGTTCCCGGCGATCGACGGCGCGGCGCCGGGGATCCAGGGCGTGATCAACCGAGTCAACACGAGCCTGGAGGGCACCCGGGCGTCGCTCGGCGGCACCCCCGCGGTCGACCGCGACTTCATCCACGCGATCTACGGGAACTTCGGCTACGTGCTCGCGTTCGTGCTGATCGTGACGCTGATCCTCCTCGCGCGGGCCTTCCGCTCGATCGTCCTGCCGATCAAGGCGGTGATCCTCAACCTCCTCTCGCTGGCGGCCGCCTACGGGATCGTCGTCTTCATCTTCCAGGAGGGCCACGGCTCGTCGTTGTGGGGCATCAGCGCGACGCAGGCGATTCCGGCCTGGATCCCGCTGATGATCTTCGCGTTCCTGTACGGCCTCTCGATGGACTACGAGGTCTTCATGCTCTCGCGCATGCGCGAGGCCTACGACGAGACGGGCTCGACCAACCAGGCGATCGAGCTCGGCCTGGCGCGCACCGGGAAGCTCGTCACCAGCGCCGCGCTGATCCTGTTCTTCGCGTTCCTCGTGCTCTCCTCGAGCCCGGGCTACGAGATCAAGCCGTTCGCGATCGGCCTCGCGGCCGGGATCATCTTCGACGCCACCGTGATCCGCGCGCTGCTCGTGCCGGCGCTGATGCGCCTGCTCGGGCAGGCCAACTGGTGGATGCCGCAGTGGGCCCGGCCGCTGCTCTTCCTGCCGCGCGAGCGCGCTCCGGAGACCGCAACCGAGAACATCTGATTTTTTGCGGGTTTCCCGTAGCAGCACCCGGGCTCGCCCCCGATGCCCGGGTGCCGCGCGTGCGCGAAAGTGAACGCGAAGGAGGTGCAAACCATGAGCCAACAGATGCTCGAGAGCAGCCGAACAGGGCCGTCGCTCGCGCAGGTCGCGGTGGCGGATGCAATGCACCCCGGCGTCCTCACCTGCCCGCTCGAGACACCGCTGGCGACAGTCGCGCGGATGATGGCGAGCTACCGGATCCACGCTGTCGTCGTCTTCGGCGAGGAGTCCGACGACGTCGAAGGCGCGCAGCTGTGGGGCGTCGTCTCCGATCTCGATCTCGTCAGCGCGGCAAGCGTCGGCGACCTCGAAGAGCGGACCGCCGGCGGGACCGCGGTCACGCCCGTCGTGATGGTCGCGCCCGACGACACGCTCGCACGCGCCGCCCAGCTGATGAGCGAGCACGAGATCGCCCATCTCGTCGTCGCCGAGCCCGGCTCGGCCCGGCCGGTGGGCGTCCTCTCGACGCTCGACGTCGCCCGGATCCTGGCCCAAACGGCGTAACCGCCATGAGCGCGATCGCCGTCGTCGGCTACCCGCACAGGGGGAGCCTCGAGCTCGTCGATGGCTGGCGGGCGCTCGGAATCGAGGCCCGCCTGATCCCTCCGGCGGACGCACTGCCAGAGCTGGCCGCCGGCGACTTGGCGCTCGCTCGGCTCGACGTCCTGCAGAGCCTCGACGGCATCGAGCCGGGCCTGCAGGTGCTCGACTGGCTCGAGTTGAACGGCGTGACCGTGCTGAATCCGGCGCCGAGCCTGCGGGTGGCGCACGACAAGCTCCTCACAGACGCGCGCCTCACGGCGGCAGGACTGCCGCACCCGCCGGCGGTGCTGGCCGAGTCGCCCGGCGACGTGCGGCTGCTCCCGCTTCCGTACGTGGTGAAGCCGCGTTTCGGCAGCTGGGGCCGGGACGTCTTTCGCTGCCGCACGCCCGACGAGCGCGAGGCGTGTCTCGCGGTCCTCGCCACCCGGAGCTGGTTTCGCGCCGGCGGCGCGGTCGTCCAGGAGCTGCTGCCCTCGCCCGGTTACGACCTTCGCGTGATCGTCGCTGCCGGAGCCGCGGTCGGCGCGGCCGAGCGGGTCGCGCGGCCGGGCGAATGGCGCACGAACATCTCGCTCGGAGGCTCCCTCCGGGCGGCACCGCCATCTCCCGACGGCTTCGCGCTCGCGATCGCGGCGGCCGCGGCCGTCGGCGCCGACCTGGTCGGAGTGGACCTGTTCACGACCACCCGCGGACTGACGGTCCTGGAGGTGAACGGGGCGGTCGACTTCGACCGCCGTTACTCGCTTCGTGGCAGCGATATCTACGTGGCGATCGCCGACGCGCTCCACCTGGCCCCGGGCCCGCTCTCGGTCAGCGCTGCCTTCTAGGAGAGGATCTCGGCGACCGGCCGGCGCCGGGTCGGCGGAACGAGCCTGCCGAAGCCCATCCGCAGCACGAGCTGCGGGGTGCCGCCGCCGGCCAGCTCCGCGACCTCGCCGCGCAGCTCCTCGACCTCGACCGGCTGGTTGAGGAACGAAGCGACCACGTCGTCGACCGTCGCCCACAGGAGGACGCGGCCGAGCGCCTGCCCGGCTGCGAGCCAGTCGCGCGGCTCGTCGCCATCCGTGGAGAGAACTGCCAGCACCGGGGAGCCGAGCGCGAGCTGCTCGTCCCTGGCTGCGCGGCCGTGGCCCCAGTCGAAGGTGCGGACGGCGAAGGGCCCGAGCTTGGAAGCCAGGTCGGGCATCTCGACCGTCGAAATCGGCATGCCGTCAGCCGAGCGGGAGCGGTTCGGATGGATCCACGCCGCGAGCTCCCGCCGGAAGCTCTTGTCGTCGCTCTGGAGGCGGTCCGCCTTCGCCACGAGCTCGGCGAGGCGCGCGCGCTCGTCGTGTCCCTCCACGACGTCGAGCTGCGCGTCCTCTTCCTCTGCCGCCTGCACGAGCTCGTGCAGGAGTTGCGGCGGAGCCTCGCGCTTCTCGTAGCGGAACCGGTTCGTCCGCCGCGCGCGCATCGCCCAGAAGACCTGCCGCTCGCGATGCGACGCCTCGGCGGGCGCATCGAGCGTGATCCGCGCCAGCAGATCGGGGTCGGCGGGGTCGGGCAGCGTCTCGACGGCTGCCGTCTCGCCGGCCGCCCGCAACGCCGCGCGCAGGAAATAGAGCGCTGCGCCGCAGCTGATCGTCAGCTCGCGGTCGTGCGGGTCGACGACGGGCAGCGCGCGAGCGCGGTCGGCCCGCAGCTCGAGCACGTCGCCCTCGACGTGGAAGCGCCACGGCTGGCTGTTGTGACTCGAGGGCGCCTTGACCGCGTGCTCGACCGCCCAGGTGAGCTTCTCGGCCGGCGTACCGTTGAGCGGGAAGCCGAAGCGGCCGTACTGGACGATGTGCTCCGCCTCGCCCGACGGATGCTCGACCCTCTGCATCGCGCGGGCGACGGCCTGAGCCTCGTCCGGCCGGTCGAGCAGCGGGAGGTAGAACTGCTCCTCCTTGCGGAAATGGGCGTCGAGCACCGCGTGCAGGCCGTAGAGCAGCTCCTGCAGCCGCTCGACGTCTTCGGCATCGGTCTCGCGCAGCTCCCGCGCGCGCTCCCGCATCAGCTCGTGGTCGAAGACCATCACGGCCGTCGCCAGCGGGTGCCGCAGGTGGTGCGCAACGGCCGGGTACAGCTCGAGCTCCTCCGCCTCGGCGTGCAGGGCGAGCCGACCCTCGACGAACCTGAGCACACGCTTTATCCGGCGCTTTCGCTCGGCGACGGACAGCGAGGGCAGCTCGGCAGCTGTCTCGCGGATGCGCTCCAGCTCGACCGTGAGCTTCGCGTGCTCGTCGAGAAACGGGCTCAGGAGCGCGCTCACGAGGCGGCCTTCTCCGCGTGCGGCCGGCCGGCAACGCCGTGCTCGACGGCGGCAGCGGCGACGGCCGCGGCGACCGCGGGCGCGGCCCGGCGGTCGAAGACGCTCGGGATCACGTAGTCGGCCCCGAGATGGTCGGGCTCGACGACGGACGAGAGCGCGTGCGCGGCGGCGAGCTCCATCTCGCGCGTGATCGCATTCGCGCGCACGTCCAGCGCGCCCCGGAAGACACCCGGGAACACGAGCACGTTGTTGATCTGGTTCGGGTAGTCGGAGCGCCCGGTGCCGACGACCGCGACAAGGTGCTCGATCTCCTCAGGCGCGATCTCGGGGGTCGGGTTCGCCATCGCGAAGACGATCGCGCGCTCGGCCATCGAGCGAATGCCCTCGACGGACACCGCGCCCGGCGCGGAGAGGCCGATGTAAACGTCGGCCCCTGCGAGCGCCTCGTCGGCGGTACCGCCTCGGGGCGGGCCCGTCTCGGCCGCCAGGGCCGCCTTCAGCTCGTCGAGCCCGGGGCGGTTCGGATGCAGGATCCCCTTGCGGTCGCAACAGACGACCTCCCCCGCTCCCGCCGCGAGCAGCATCCGGGCGGTCGCCGCCCCGGCCGCCCCGGCGCCGGTCAGCGCGATCCGCACATCCTCGAGCCGCTTGCCCACCACGCGCAGCGCGTTGAGCAGGGCGGCGAGGACGACGATTGCGGTGCCGTGCTGGTCGTCGTGGAAGACCGGGATCGAAAGCTCCTTGCGCAGGCGCGCCTCGATCTCGAAGCAGCGCGGCGCGGAGATGTCCTCGAGGTTGATCCCCCCGAAGACCGGCGCGACCGCAGCGACTGTGCGCACGATCTCGTCCGGGTCGGTCGTCGCCAGGCAGAGCGGCCAGGCGTCGATGGCGCCGAACTCCTTGAACAGGATCGCCTTGCCCTCCATCACGGGCAGCGCCGCCTCCGGGCCGATGTCGCCGAGACCGAGCACGGCCGTGCCGTCCGTGACGACCGCGACCGTGTTCTGCTTGATGGTCAGGTTCCAGACCTTGTCCGGGTCGGCCGCGATCGCCTTGCAGACGCGTGCGACGCCCGGCGTGTAGGCCATCGAGAGGTCGTCACGCGTCTTCAGAGGCGCGCGGGGAGTGACCTCGAGCTTGCCGCCGAGGTGGAGCAGGAACGTCCGGTCGGAGACGTGCTCGACCTCGATCCCCTCGGCCGCGCGGACGGCCTCGACGATCCGCTCGATGTGCGCCTCGTCGTCGGCGAGCACGGTGACGTCGCGCACCTTCTTGCCGCGCTCGACCCTGACGAGGTCGATCGCGCCGAGCAGCCCGCCCGCCTCGCCGATCGCGCTCGCCAGCCGCGCGAACGACCCCGGCTGGTTGTCGAGGTGGACGCGGAGTGTGGCGCTGAAAGAGGCTGACGGGTGCATGGCCGGAGTCTCGCCCACGTGATCGGAGCGGCCATCCGCGCCCCCACCGAACCTCCCTGCGGCTTTTCCGCACGCCGCTCAGCGCCCGCCCGGATGGCGCGCGCGAGGCGGCCCGCCAGGTTAGCCTCATGCATGTGCTTCCCGACGCGCCCGACTCCGCCGCCGAGCTGGGCGAACGGCTGGGACTGCTCCCCGAGGAGCTCCAGCCCTACGGGCGTCGTGCGGCGAAGATCGAGCTCTCCGCACTCGAGCGGCTGGCCGGCGCCCCCGACGGGCGCCTCGTCTGCGTCACCGCGCTGACGCCGACCAAGGCCGGCGAGGGCAAGACGACCACCGCGATCGCGCTGACCGAGGCGCTGGGAGCGATCGGCGAGCAGCCGGTGCTCTGCCTCCGCGAGCCGTCGCTCGGCCCGGTCTTCGGGATCAAGGGAGGCGGCACCGGCGGCGGGTTGGCGCAGCTCGCGGCGATGGACCTGATCAATCTTCACTTCACCGGCGACATCCACGCGATCGGCGCCGCCAACAACCTGCTCGCGGCGATGCTCGAGGCGCATCTCCTGCACGGGAACGCTCTCGGGATCGACCCGCATGCGATCAGCTGGCGCCGGTGCCTCGACATGGACGACCGGGCGCTGCGCCAGACGGTCGTCGGGCTCGGTGGCCGCACCAACGGGACACCGCGCGAAACGGGCTTCGACATCACCGCGGCCTCCGAGGTGATGGCGATCGTCGCCGTCTCGGACGACGCGGCCGACCTTCGCCGGCGGCTGGGCGCGATCACGGTCGCGACCACCTTCGGAGGCGAACCGGTCACGGCCGAACAGCTCGGCGCGGCCGGTTCGATGGCCGCGCTACTGGTCGATGCGCTCAAGCCGAACCTCGTCCAGACGCTCGAAGGGCGGCCGGCGCTCGTCCACTGCGGACCGTTCGCGAACATCGCGCACGGGAACAACTCGGTTCTCGCCGACCGGCTCGCGCTCAAGCTCGGCGAGGTCGTCGTCACCGAGAGCGGATTCGGCGCCGACATGGGCTTCGAGAAGTTCGTGGACATCGTCTGCCGCGACCGCGGCCTGGCGCCGAGCGCGGTCGTGCTTGTCGCGACCACCCAGGCGCTCAAGCATCACGGCGGCGATCCCGACGGCGGCGTCCCGGCGATCGAGCGCGGCGCGGAGAACCTCGCCGCGAACATGAACATCGTCCGCGAGGTCGGGATCGACCCGGTGGTCGCGATCAACCGCTTCCCCGGGGACGAGCGGGTCGAGCTGGACGCGATTCGCAGCCTCTCGCTCGAGCTGGGCGCGCTCGCGGTCGAGGAGAACGACGGCTTCGAGCGCGGCGGCGAGGGCGCAGTCGAGCTCGCCGAGGTCGTGATGGAGGCGGTTCGGCGGCCGGTCGAAGTCCGGCCCCTCTATGAGCTGGACCAGTCGATTCCGGCCAAGATCGACGCGGTCGCGCGCCGTGCCTACGGCGCCGCAGGGATCGAGCTGTCGCCGGCGGCGGCGCGGCAGGCGGAGGCGCTGGCGGCGGCGGGGCTCGACCGGCTCCCCGTCTGCATCGCGAAGACGCACCTCTCGCTCTCGCATGACGCCTCGCTCGGCGGCACGCCCATCGGGTTCACGCTCCCGGTCCGCGAGTTGCGGCCCTACACCGGCGCCGGCTGGATCGTCGCGCTCTGCGGCAACATGCAGACGATGCCGGGCCTCCCGGCCGAGCCGGCAGCGTTCCGCATCGACGTCGATTCCACCGGCCGCATCACCGGGTTGCGCTGACTCAGAGCGGCCAGGCCGGCCGTATCCGCTCGAACTTCGGCTCCCAGTCGCTGTACGCCTCCCGCGGGTCGGTCGTGTCCGCCGGCGCCGACGCTCCGTAGCGCGCCGCCTCCTCGCTCCGCGGGTAATGGAGCTCCTCGTCCTCGATGCGTGCGCCGACCATCAGGATCGCGCACGGGCCGTCGCCGGCGCCGACGAAGATGTGGTGGGTCCCGGGCGCGCAGTGGAAGAAATCCCAGGCCTTCAGCCTGCGTTCCTCGCCTTCGACCAGCAGCAGGCACTCTCCCGCGAGGACGAGGAAGTCCTCCTGCGACGTCTCGGAGTGGTAGCGCGCGTTCGGCTGGCCGGGCTCGAGGACGTGCACGTTGATCCCGTAGTGCTCGAACCTCGCCTCCTCGGGCTCGAGCACCGTCCACCGGCCCGCGACATCGTGTTGCTTCCAGGCGACCTCGCCGAGGTTGAGCACGTACCAGCCGGGCGAGGCAACGACGGCGCCCTCCTCGGTCTGCTCGATCTGCGCTTCCTCGGCCACCGCCGCCAGAGTAACTAGATTGCTCTTCGTGAGGCTGCTCGTCCTCGGCGGGACGAAGTTCCTCGGGCGCGCGGCGGTCGAGGCGGCGCTCGCGCGCGGCGACGACGTGACGCTCTTCAACCGCGGCGAGACGAATCCCGAGCTCTTCCCCGAGCTCGAGAAGCTGCGCGGCGACCGCGACGGCGACCTGTCCGCTCTCGAGGGCCGCGAGTGGGACGCGGTGATCGACCCTTCCGGCTACGTGCCGCGAGTCGTGCGCGCCTCGGCCGAGCTGCTACGGGGCTCGGTCGGCCACTACCTGTTCGTCTCGAGCGGCTCGGTCTACGCGGAGCCGCACGCCGCGGGCTTCGACGAGAGCGCGCCGCTGCAGGAGCTCGAGGATCCGCAGAGCGAGGAGGTCATGCGCGACTACGGCGCGCTCAAGGCCGCCTGCGAGCGGGTGGTCGCCGAGGTCTTTCCCGATGCGCACACGAACGTGCGCGCCGGCCTGATCGTCGGCCCGCACGACCCGACCGGACGCTTCACCTACTGGCCGTTGCGGGTCGCGAAGGGCGGTGAGGTGCTCGCGCCGGCCCCGCCGGAGCGGTCCGTCCAGCTCGTCGACGGCCGCGACCTCGGGAGCTGGCTGGTCGAGGCCTGCGCCTCTCGGGTCACGGGGCCGTTCAACGCCACCTGCGAGCCGGTCTCGTTTGCGGAGATGCTCGCTGCCTGCGGCGACGCCGACGCCGTCTGGACCGACGAGGGCTTCCTGGTCGAGCAGGGCGTCGAGCCGTTCACCGAGCTGCCGCTGTGGCTGCCCGGAACCGACGCGGCCTTCCTGCAGATGAGCGTCGCCAGGGCCAGGGCGGCAGGCCTGCGCATCCGGCCGCTCGCGGAGACCGCGCGCGACACGCTGGCCTGGGCGCAGGAGGCCGGAGAGCAGCTCGTCACCGACCGCGGACTCAGGCAGGGCCGCGCCGGGCTCGATCCGGCCCGCGAGGCCGAGCTCCTCCGGCCGCCTGGTCTACGGCTCGCAGCTAGTCACGTCCTCGTCCAGCGGCAAGCGCTGGAGGAGGTCGCGCAGGGCTTCGAGCTCGCTCGGCGTGAAGCGCTCGGCGAAGAGGCTGCGGATCGAGGCAACGTGGCTCTTGGCGGCCGCGCGGAGCTTCTCGAGCCCTTCGTCCGTGAGCTGCGCGTAGGTCACGCGGGCGTCGGTGTCGCACGAGGCCCGCTCGACCCAGCCGCTCTGCTCGAGCCCGGCCAGCAGGCGCGTGATCCCCGACGGGGTCAGGACGACCTCCTCGGCGAGATCGACACGGCGCAGGCGGCGGTCGGGCGCGTGCGCCAGGCGCAGCAGCACCTCATAGTCGCTCAGCGTCAGGTCGTGCTCGGCGACCAGGTCGGCATTGAAGCCGCGGGTCGTTTCGGCATGCGCCCGCAGCAGCGCCGCGAACGCCTCCACCTCGGCTCCTCCGCGTGCTATTACTTGTGCGCTCAATACTTGACGACTCAATGGTTCTCCGCTATGATTGTTGACGACTCAAGTATACCTGAAAGGAGCAGACACACCGATGTCCGCAGTTGCAAGCAAGACCGTCATTCCGGCCGGCACCTGGGCCGTCGACCCGGTTCACACCACGATCGGCTTCCAGGTCACCGACACGAGCGACCTGTTCAGCACGATCGTCGGGCGCTTCACCGACTACGAGGGCCGCATCGACGGCGGCGACGAGCCGTCGTTCGCCGGCACGATCCGCGTCGAGAGCATCAGCACCGACAACGACCAGCGCGACGCGCACCTGCGCCTCGCCTGACTTCCTCGACGCCGAGAGGCACCCGGAGATCCGGTTCCGCTCGACCGCCGTCGAGTCCACGGGCGAGGACGCGTTCCACGTCCGCGCGGAGCTGACCATCAAGGACACCCCGTTCGAGATCGAGCTCGACGGGCGCGTCCGCGGCGTCGGCACCGGCAAGGCCGGCGACGAGCGCCTGGTCGTCGACGCCGGCGGCGCCTTCGACTGGGGCACCACCACCGTCCAGCTCACGGCCGCCGTCTCGGCGACCAAGGAGGCGTAAGCACGATGCAGATCCTCGGGATTGCCGGCAGCCTGCGCGCCGGCTCGCACAACAAGGCGCTGCTCCGGGCCGCGCGCGAGCTCGCGCCGGCCGGGACGGAATTCGTCGAGTTCGACGTGCGCCACCTGCCGCACTACGACGGAGACGTCGAGGCGGCCGGCGATCCCGAGAGCGTCGCGGCCTTCAAGCACGCGATCCGCGAGGCCGACGCGCTCCTGATCGCGACGCCGGAGTACAACCACGGCCTGCCGGGCGTGCTCAAGAACGCGATCGACTGGGCCTCGCGCCCGGCCCTCGCCTCCCCGCTCGCCCGCAAGCCGGTCGCGATCATGGGCGCCTCGACCGGCCTCGGCGGCACCGCCCGGGCCCAGCAGCAGCTCCGCGACGCGCTCGAGTTCCCCGGAGCCGTCGTGGTCGAGGAGCCGGAGGTGCTCGTCCGCGAGGCGTTCATGCGCTTCGACGAGGACGGGGAACTCGCCGACGACGAGGTCCGCGCCGAGATCGCCGCGCTGCTCGAAGCCCTTGTCGAGGTAACGGAGGGTGTTACGCTCGCGGCGTGACCACGCTCCGCGAGCTGATGACAGGTGACGTGTTGACCGTCGCGCCGGAGGACACGATCGGCGAGACGGCCCAGAAGATGGTCGAGCGCAAGGTCAGCTCGGCCGTCGTCTCGGACTACGGAACGCTGATCGGGATCGTCACCGAGCGCGACCTCACGCGCGCGGTCGCGGGCCGCGTGCACACGAGCGAGGCGCGCGTGCGCGAGTGGATGACGTCGGACCCGATCACGCTCGGGCCGGACGCCTCCCCGGCGGACGCGGCGAAGGTCATGCTCGACAACGGCTTCCGGCACGTGCCGATCGTCGAGGACGACCGCGCCGTCGGGATCATCAGCATCCGCGACGTCGCCCGCTGGAGCACCGCGGACGCCTAGCGGGGATTCGCCGGTAAGACCAGCTCGAAGCGGCTGCCGCCCTCGGGAGAGGTCTCGAGGCGGAGCTGGCCGCCGAGCGCCAGCGCCAGCTCGCGCGCGATGGCGAGGCCGAGCCCGGTGCCGCCGCCGCCGCGGGACCAGAACGGGCGGAAGATCCGCTCCCGCTCCGAGGGCCGGATCCCGGGGCCGCTGTCGTCGACCGCGACGTAGACCGTCCCATCGGTCGCGCTCAGCTCGAGGTCGACGCGCCCGCCGTCCGGAGTCCAGCGGAAGGCGTTCGCGAGCAGGTTCGAGATGATCTGAAGCACGCGGTCGCCGTCCGAGACGATCACCGGCTTGGCGTCCACCTGGCAGCGGTAGTCGATCCCCCGGCGGCGGGCCTCCTCGCTGAACGTCACATAAACGCGGTCGACGAGCATCTCCATCTCGACCTCCTCGCGCAGTACCGTGAAGCGGTGGGCGCCGAGCTTGGCGAGGTCGAGCACGTCGCCGACCAACCGCTCGAGCCGCGCAGCCTCGGCGGCGATCACGGCCAGCGACTCGGCTCGCGACTCCTCGTCGGTGACGACGCCCTCGCGGAGCACCCCGACGTGGCCGCGGATCGCGGTCAAGGGCGTGCGCAGCTCGTGCGAGACGGTCATCAGGAAGTTCCGCTCCAGCTGCTCGGCCTCGGCGAGGCGTGAGGCCATCTCGCGGAAGCGCCCGGCCAGCTGGTCGATCTCGCCGCCTCCCGGGACCTCCGGCACGTCGACGTCGTACTGCCCGCCTGCGATCTCGTCGGCGGCGCGGGAGAGCTCCAGCACCGGGGTCGTGATCCGCCGCGAGAGGTACCAGCCGAACGCCCCGGCGACGACGACGCCGCCCGCGAACGCCAGCAGCAACCGCTCGATCAGGGCAAGCCAGTGCTGGTTCAGGATCGTCCGGGGCTTGGCCACCGCGATCACGCCGAAGGTCTGCCGTCCGACCTTCAGCGGCCTTGCCACTCCAAGGTGGAGCTGCCGTGCTCCCGGAGGGCGGAAGACGAAGCGAACCGGCCCTCCTTGCTTCACCCGCGTGACATCGACCGCGCCCTTTGGCAGAGGACGGAAGGCCGACGGCCCCTGGCCGGGGAAGATCGGGATGCCGCTGTAGAAGATCTTGTCGCCGCCCGTCGCCAGCTCGAGGTACTTCGCGGACAGCAGCTTCAACCCGGCCTGCTTCCTGTAGAGCTTGGTCAGGCCGTTCGCCTCGTTCGAGAGCTCGGCGTAGTCCTGCGCGCGGGCGCGGTTCTGCGCGTAGCTCTGGAAGAGCCGCAGCGCGATCGCCGCCGAGACCAGGCCCGCAAGGACGACCCCGAGCAGAAAGAACGCCGGGAGCTGGAAGCGGAGCGACCGAAGCATGGCCGCGAGCTCCGGCTAGGCCGGCGCCGCGTCCCGGGCGGGAGCGACCTTGTAGCCGACCCCCCACACGGTCACGATCGGCGAGGCGTCGCCGAGTTTCCGGCGCAGCTGCCGGACGTGCACGTCCACGGTTCGCGTGTCCCCGGCGAAGGTGTAGCCCCAGACGCGTTCGAGCAGCTGGTCGCGCGTCAGCACGACTCCGTGGTGGTCGAGCAGCTCCCAGAGCAGGTCGAACTCCTTCGGCGCGAGCTGGATCTCCTCGCCGTCCACCTGCACCTCGCGCCGGCCCGCGTCGATCTCGAGCTTGCCGTGGGTGATCTGGCGTGTCTGCAGCTCGCGGCGCTCGGGGACGCTGCGGCGCAGGATCGACTTGACGCGCGCGACGAGCTCGCGCGGGTTGAACGGCTTCGTCAGGTAGTCGTCGGCGCCGACCTCGAGGCCGATGATCTTGTCCACGTCCTCGTCGCGCGCGGTCAGCATCAGGATCGGGACGTCCGAGCTCTGGCGCACGCGCTTGCAGACCTCGATCCCGTCGAGGTCCGGGAGCATCAGGTCGAGGACGATCAGGTCCGGCCGCTCGCGCGCGAGCGCGTCGAGGGCCTCCTGGCCGGTCCCGACCGTGCTGATGCCGTAGCCGGCGTTCTTCAGATAGAGCGCGACGAACGAGGCGATCGAGGTCTCGTCCTCGACCACCAGCACGCTCTGAGCCTTGGCTGCCATGGCCTCAGAATGCCAGAGACGCCCGTCACCGCCGCTGCGGCGGTGGCGGTGGCGCCCCGAGCGTGAACGGCGTCGGGTCATCGGGGATCGTCCCGTAGGGGCCGTCGTCGAACGACATGACGCCGTTCGAGAGGCCCGGAATGCCGGCACCGTCCGTCGAGCCGATGCCCTGGCCCGCCACCGACATGAAGATCCCCGTTCCCTGCAGCCTGATCACGTAGTGCCCGTCGAGCGCGCGGAACGTGAGCTTCTTGCCCTGGCAGACGGTCGTCGTCCGGTTGAGCATGTGCTTGCGGCAGTGATGAAACTCGGGCGGGGCGTCCTTCTTGGGCCGCAGCACCCTGATCCGGACCTTGCCGGTCGCCATGCGCCCGATCGCCGTTCCCGTGAGCTTGTTGAAGACGATCAGCGCCCGGCCGCGCTTGACCGACATCGTGCCGTCGCTAGCGTCGGCCGCGAGCAGGGCAGCCGGCAGGGCGAGCGCGAGTGCGGTGGCAGGCAGGAGCAGAAGCCGTCTCATGTGCCCGAAGTATCGGTCAAGGCGATGTGTTCGCAATAAGCGGCTTGTTAGGAAACGGTAAACCCGTCCGCGAGGCGCGACAATCATGGGTGATGCGCGCATCTCTCCTCGCCCTGTCCCTCGTCGCGGCCCTGCTCGCGGTCGGCCGCGCGCCCGCCTCGGTCGGCCCGCCGCACCTGCTCGGGCTGAGCGTCTCGAACGGCGGCAAGCCGTTCCTCGGCGACACGCGCCAGCTTGCGACCGTGAGCCCCAACGGCGACGGCCTGCGCGACCGCGCGCTGATCCGCTTCCGCCTCGACCGCCCCGGGACGGTGCGGGTGCAAGCGGTCGCGACCGACGAGGTGCGGCGGCCCGTGAAGATCGTCTGGGAGGACAAGCGCCAGCTGGCCGCCGGGCGGCAGACGATCGTCTGGCAGCCGCGCCGGGGCCTCGATCCCCGCACCTACCTGCTCCGTTTCGTGGTCACGGGCACGAACGGAAGCCAGCGCGTCTACGGCTTCGAGCCGCCGAGGGCCCACCGGCTGACGAGCGGGCTCGTGGTCCGGATCCTCGGGGTCGAGGTCTCGTTCCTCCGGCCGAGCTACCCGCAGGGTGCGCAGGCCGCGGTCTCGATCGCGACCGACGCGCCGGCCGTCCGGATCCAGTTCCTCTCCTACCGGAGCCCCGGCTCGCCGGGAACACGCGACGCCTACACGAACGCGGTTGTCCAGACCTCATCCGTGCGGCTCGACTGGCGCGGAAACCGAAACGCCCCGCACACCCTCCACGTGCTGATCCCGCACACCGATTCCTGGCCGAGCGGCGTCTACTTCCTGCGCGTCACGACCTCGGACGGGAGGGTCGGCTACGCCCCGCTCGTGGTGCGGGCGCCGTCGCCCGCCAGCCAGCGGGTCGCAGTCATCGTCCCGACCAACACCTGGCAGGCGTACAACTTCCGCGACGCGAGCGGCGACGGCTGGGGCGACTCGTGGTACGTCGGCGGTGCCAGCCCGACCATCGACCTGCGCCGGCCCTACATCGATCCTGGTCTCCCCTACCGCTTCCGCGACTGGAACGCGGCCTTCTTCGGCTGGCTGCGGCAGAGCGGCAAGACGGCCGACTACCTCTCCGACGACGACCTGTCCGCGGTCGCAAGCGGCGAGGCGCTGCGGAACTCTTACGACTTGGTCGTCTTCGCCGGGCACGAGGAGTACGTCACTAGCCATGTGTATGACGTGGTCGAGCGCTTTCGCGATCTCGGCGGCAACCTGATGTTCCTCTCGGCGAACAACTTCTTCTGGAAGGTGAACCGCGAGGGGCACCATCTGCGCAGGATCGCGATGTGGCGGAGGATCGGCCGGCCCGAGGCCGCGCTGGTCGGTGTCCAGTACACGGCGAGCGACTACGGCGCGAACGAGAAGCCGTACGTCGTGCAGGGCCTGCTCAGCGCTCCCTGGGCCTTCGCCGGCACCGGGCTCGTGAACGGCTCGACGTTCGGCCACAACGGGATCGAGGTCGACCGGCGGGTCGCGGCCTCGCCTTCCGGGACGATCGTGCTCGCGCGGATCTCGCACGCGATCGGCGACCACGACGCCGAGATGACGTACTACCGGGCCGCTTCGGGCGCCGGAGTCTTCGCGGCAGGTGCGCTCGACTTCCCCGACTCGATCGGCGCGCCGTCGGTGGCCCGGCTCGTCGACAACGTCTGGGCACGGCTGTCGGGTTAGCTACGAAAGCGGCTCGTAGTCGTAGAAGCCGTGGCCGCTCTTGCGGCCGAGCAGCCCGGCTTGCTGCATCTCGAGGAGCCGCTGGGGAGGCGCCATCCGCTCCTCGCCGAGCGCGGCGTGGAGTGCTTCCGACGCGTGGACGTGGACGTCGACGCCGATCAGGTCGATCAGCGCGCACGGGCCGATCGGCCAGTTGGCGCCGAAGCGCATCGCGCGGTCGACGTCGTCCGGGGCGACCCGCGCCTCGTCGAGGACGCGCACGCAGTCGTTCAGAAGCGGAATCAGGATCCGGTTGACGATGAAGCCGGGAGTGTCGTTGCACGCAACCGGCTCCTTGCCGATCCGCTGGGCGAAGGCGTAGGCGGTGTCGAAGACCTCGTCGCTCGTGTGCGCGGTGCGAATCACCTCGACGAGCGGCAGCACGGGCGCCGGGTTGAAGAAGTGCATCCCGACGACGCGCTCCCGGGTCTGCGTCGCCTCGGCGATCTGCGTGACCGAGAGCGCCGAGGTGTTCGTGGCGAGGATGGCCGGCGGCGCGACAATCCGGTCGAGCTCGGCGAAGAGCTCCCGTTTGACGTCGAGGTCCTCGAAGGCGGCCTCGATTACGAGCCCGCACGAGGCGAGCTCGGCCAGGTCGGTGACGAGTGAGAGGCGGCCGAGCGCCGCGTCCTTCTCCTCCTCGTCCAGCCGCCCCTTCTCGACGCCGCGGGTGAGGTAATGGCCGATCGTCTGGCGCGCGCGCTCGCCGAGCTCCGGCTCGACCTCGCGGCCGATCACCTCGAGCCCGGCCTGGAGGCAGACCTGCGCGATCCCGGCGCCCATGGTGCCGAGCCCGACGACGCCGACGCGCGAGATCTCCACGGCGCGCGATCCTAGAGGTTCACGCGCGCGCGCGTGAGAACCCAATTCCCCCACCCAGGGTGGGGAAGACTGCCCGCCACCCTCGTGGGTGACGCTACCCGAGGCCGTGTGACGCGTCTGTGCCCGGGCGGCGCCGAGAGCGTGACTCTTTCGCGCGCGCCTACAGCCGCTCGATCACGGCGGCGATCGCCTGGCCGAAGCCGATGCACATCGTGGCCAGGCCGTAGCGCGCCTCGCGACGCTCGAGCTCGTTCAGCAGCGTCGCCGTGATCCGCGCGCCCGTCGCGCCGAGTGGGTGCCCGAGCGAGATCCCGCCCCCGTTCGGGTTCACGTCTGCGACCCGTTCCTGAAGCCCTGCGTCGCGGAGGAACTGCAGCGCCACCGATGCGAAGGCCTCGTTGACCTCGACGACCGCGACGTCGTCCCAGCCGAGCCCTGCCCGCGCGAGCGCGCGCTCCGACGCCTGCGGGTTCCCGTGCAGCATCAGCCGCGGGTCGACGCCGGCCAGCCCGAACGACGCGAAGCGCGCCCGCGGCTCGAGCCCGAGCCGCGAGCAGGCGGCCCCGCTCGCGACCAGCACGGCCGCGGCCCCGTCGCAGATCTGGCTCGAGTTGCCCGCCGTCACCTTCCCCTCGGGCACGAACGCCGGCGGCAGCGCGGCCAGCGCCTCCGCGGAGGTGTCGGCCCGCGGCGTCTCGTCGACCGCGAACAGCGTGCCCACATGCGGATTCGAGACCTCGATCGGCACGATCTCCCCGGCGAAGCGCCCCTCCTCCGCGGCGGCCAGCGCCCGCCGGTGCGACTCCAGCGAGTACGCGTCGAGCTCCTCGCGCGAGAAGCCCCACTCGTCCGCAATCAGCTCGGCCGAGATCCCCTGCGGAACGATCTCGAAGCGCTCGAGCAGCTTCTCGGCGAGGTCGCCGCCGCTCGAGCCCATCGGCACGCGCGACATCGACTCGACCCCGGCCGAGACGACCAGGTCGAGCTGGCCCGACCAGATCGCGGCGGCGGCATTGAAGTTGCACTGCATCGACGAGCCGCACTGCCGGTCGACCGTGGTCCCCGGCACCGATTCCGGCCAGCCCGCCACCAGCGGCGCCATCCGCCCGATGTTCCAGCCCTGCTCGCCGACCTGCGAGACGCAGCCCATCTGCACGTCCTCGACCTCGGCCGGACCGAGCTCGTTCCGCTCGACGAGCGCGTTCAGCACGTGCCCGGCGAGCTGGTCCGCGCGGATCTTCGACAGTGACCCGTTCCGCCTGCCGATCGGCGAGCGAACCGCGTCGACGATCAGTGCTTCAGGCATCGACGACAGCGTACAAACGCCATTCGCCCGGAACGCCCTTCAGCGCGTGCTCGCCGCGCTCCTCGAACTGGACCCCTGCGCCTGCCACGAGGTCCTTCACGGTCTGCGAGACGAGCACCTGCCCGCCCTCCGCCTCGGCGGCGACCCGGGAGCCGATCACGACGGCGAGGCCGGCCACCTTGCCTTCGTGCACCTCGCATTCACCCGTATGCACGCCCGCCCGAACCTCGAGCCCGAGCTCGCGAACGCCGTCGACAACAGCCTGGGCGCAGCGAATGGCTCGCGCCGGCCCGTCGAACGTGGCGAAGAACCCGTCGCCGGCCGTGTCCTTCTCCTCACCGCGATAGCGTGCGAGCTCGCGCCGAACGAACGAGTGGTGCCGCTCGAGCAGCTCGCGCCAGCTGCGGTCGCCGAGCTCCGCCGCCCGCTCCGTCGACCCGACGATGTCGGTGAAGAGCACCGTGGCGAGAACGCTCTCAGGAACCTCCGGGGGAGCTTCGCCGCTCACGAACCGCGCGATCTCTTCCGGAACCTCCGGTGAGGTCTCCATGTAGAACATCTCGTCTCCGGAGATCCGGAGTGCCCTGGCGCCCTCTATCCGCCCGGCCACATCCAGCGCATGGGGCTCGAAGTAGCCCGGCCGGTAGAGAACGACCGTCGGCACCCGAACGGACGGCAACACCTCGCGCAGATCGGTCTCGAAAAACGCGCGGTTGAGCGCGTACGCCACGGCCGGGCTCGCGCCGACCCGCAACCGGTTTGCGAACAGCGTCCGCTGCTCGGCATCTTGCGCGAGCGACGGGGCGCCCTCGGCGAGCAGCCTGTCACAGTACTCCTGCGTCCCCCACAACTCGCGAAGCTCTGCCAGCTCGGCACGGACGTCCTCGCTCTGCGCATCCGGGTTGTGGGCTACCGGGTGGAAGAGGATGAGGGCCTGCGTCCGTTCCGGGTACGTCGCCGCGTACAGCGCGGCCATGGAGCAGCCGTCCTGCGCCGCCAGCAGGACGGCCCGAGACGAGCCGACGGCCTCCAGGACGGCGCGCACGTCGTCCATGCGGGTTTCGAGGGCAGGGAAGTGGCCACCGAGATCGGACAGGCCCGTGCCCCGCTTGTCGAACAGGATCAGCCTGAACGACTCCGCCAGCCGCTCGTAGAACTTCCGCAGTTGCGGGATCTCCCAGCTGTAGACAAGGTTGGAGACCCAGCCGGGAACGAAGAGCAGGTCGGTCTCGCCTTCCCCGACGAGCTGGTACGCGATCGCGACGCCGCCGCTCCGGGCGTAGCGGATGTCGAGGGCCATGTGTACGAGTCTCCTAGACTTGCGGCATGGCCACAACCGTCGTGGAGCGCAAGGCGTTCGTTGCCGGCGAGTGGGTCGAGACGGGCGAATGGCTCGAGGTGCGCTCGCCCTACTCCGGCGAGGTCGTCGGCCGAGTCGCCAAGGCCGGCGCGGACGAGACGAAGCGCGCGATCGACGCCGCCGAGCAGGCGATGCGCGAGCCGCTGCCGGCGCACAGGCGGGCCGAGATCCTCGTTCGCGTCGTGGCCGGGATCGCGCGACGGCACGACGAGATCGCAAGGCAGATCTCCGACGAGGCCGGCAAGCCTCTCAAGGCCGCGCGGGTCGAGACCTCCCGCGCGATGTCGACCTACACCTTCGCCGCAGTCGAGGCGCGCAAGCTGGCCGGCGAGATGGTGCCGATGGACGCAGCCCAGGCCGGCGAGGGGAAGCTCGCGTTCACGCTGCGGCAGCCGATCGGGATCGTCGGCGCGATCTCGCCGTTCAACTTCCCGCTCAACCTGGTCGCCCACAAGCTCGCACCTGCGCTCGCCGCCGGCTGCGCGGTCGTCCTCAAGCCTGCGAGCCAGACGCCGCTCTCGGCCCTCATCCTCGCCGAGCTGGAGGAGGAGGCGGGCCTGCCGCCGGGCTGGCTCAGCGTCCTCGCCGGGCCCTCGGCCGAGATCGGCGACGTCCTGGTCGAGGACGAGCGCGTGCGGGCGATCACCTTCACCGGCTCCGGAGGCGTCGGCTGGAAGCTGAAGGAGCGTGCGCCCAAGAAGAAGGTCAACCTCGAGCTCGGCAACGCGACGCCGGTGATCATCGCCGCCGACGCCGACCTCGACGCGGCCGCGACGGCGATGGCGGCCAACGCGTTCGCCTTCGCCGGCCAGAGCTGCATCTCGGTGCAGCGGATCTACGTCGAGCGACCGGCCTACGACGGCTTCCTCGAGCGGTTCCTGCCGCGCGTGGAGGCGCTCGTCGTCGGCGACCCGGCCGACGAGGAGACCGACGTCGGCCCGGTGATCGATCAGGGCGCGAAGGAGCGGATCCTCGAGTGGATCGAGGAAGCCCGTTCCGCCGGCGCGGAGATCCTCACCGGCGGCGAGGAGCGCGACGGGCTGATCGGCCCGACCGTGATCGCAAACGCCGCCCCGCAGCTGAAGGTGAGCTGCGACGAGGTCTTCGGCCCGGTCGTTACCGTCAATCCGGTCGACTCGCTCGACCAGGCGATCGAGCTCGCGAACGGCACGCGCTACGGGCTGCAGGCCGGGGTCTTCACGAGCGCGATCCAGACGGCGCTGCGCGCCGGCCGCGAGCTCGAGTTCGGGGGCGTGATCGTCAACGAGGCGCCGACCTTCCGGACCGACCAGATGCCCTACGGCGGGGTCAAGGACTCGGGCAACACGCGCGAAGGCCCCCGGTACGCCGTGCACGAGCTGACCGAAGAGCGCCTGGTTGTCCTCCAGCTCTAGCTCATGATCGGACTGGCGCTCGCGATCATCGTGATCGGGATCCTGTTCGGCCTCGTGTTCCCCTGGGTCGGGATCCTCGTCGGCCTCGCGGGCCTGGCGCTCTTCCTCGCGCTGCTGTCCGGATTCGGCAGCGGGGCGGGCCAGTCTGCAGACCGGCGCAGCCGGTAAACTCGCGCCCCGCGTGGCGCGTTTTTCCCTGCTAAACCGCATCCCTCGCCGTCAGCGGAGCGAATCTTCCCAGCAGCCCGCGCCGGTCTTTCGGCGAGCGCCCTCGCCGGGTGCGCTCCGCCGTGAGCGGCGCGCGATCCTGAAGGCGCGGGAGGAGCGGATCCGCGACCTCGGCGGGCTCACGCTCGAGATGTACCGGCACTCGACCTTCCGCGACGAGCTGCTGATCGAGCGCTGCCGCGAGATCATCGCGCTCGAGGAGCGCCTGCACGAGCTGGACTCGATGCTGGCCGCAGTCGCGACCGCTCGGCGCGCTCCGACCACCTGCGAGTGCGGCGCGCCGCAGCCGTGGGGCTCGCACTTCTGCGCCAACTGCGGCCGCCCGGTCGGCGCCGAGCCGGTCGTCGCCTGCGAGAGCTGCGGCCACCCGCTCCCGGCCGACGCCAAGTTCTGCGCAAGCTGCGGCCACGCCGCTTCGCCGGAGGAGCCGGAGGCCGAGGACGAAGCCGAGGAAGACGTCGCAGCGGTCGCCGCGTCTGAGGAGCCCGAGCCCGCAGCCGACCCCTGGGAGAGGTAGCCGGTGTCCGCTTCGGAGCCCGAGCCCCGCTGCCCTCGCTGCGGGACGCCCTACAGCGAGGGACAGGAGTACTGCCTTCAGTGCGGCGAGCGGCTCCCGCGCCGCGGCGGGCTGATCACGCGGCTCGGCATCGGCTGGCGCCGGCGGCTGGGCTGGTACCCCGGCGACTGGATCTGGCCGGCGCTACTCGCGCTCGTGATCGCGGGAGCGGCGGGAGCGGCCTCCGCCATCTGGCTCGCGGACCGCTCGGACGCCAGCAGCAAGACGGTCGTCCAGACCTCGTCCGTCTCCAGCGTCCCGACCACCCAGAGCGTCCCCGAGCCGCCGACGACGACCGCGACCACCACGACCGCGCAGCCGCCGCCGCCCCCGCCACCACCGCCTCCCCCGCGCCCCAACCGGCCGCTCGCATGGCCGGCCGGCCGCAGCGGTTGGACGATCGTGCTCGACTCGCTCCCGGCCGCCACGGGCCGCCCCCAGGCCTACGCCGAGGCGCGCCGGGCGATCCGCAGCGGGCTCAAGCGCGTCGGCGTCCTCAGCTCGTCGCAGTACTCGAGCCTCCACCCCGGCTACCTCGTCGTCTTCACCGGCATCTACTCGAACGAGGTGGCCGCCCAGAGCGCGATCCTCAACGCCCACCAGCACGGCTACGGCGGCGCGTACGCCCGGCGAATCACCCCCTGAGAGACGTTTACCCTGCAGCCAACGGGGCAGCCGGACTTTGTAACACGGGCCAGGTTCGTTATATTCGCGTCGCAGGCCCAGTCACGGAACAGGTTTAACCACCCGTTAACAAAGCTTTGCGGGAGATTAATAGGAGCCGGAGATACTGAACGATGGACGAGCGAGCCCTCAAGATCCAGGCCTGCATGTATCAGTACTCACGTGCCATTTACAGGTCGATCAAGGACCTGATCGACCCGTACGTGGACGGTGAGACCAGGGTCGAGTACCGCCGCGAGGTGCTCGAGGCTTGCGAGCAGACGATGGAACGGCTGGCCAAAGACCCGCTCTACTTCGCCAAGCCTGATCGCGCGCTCTTCCAGGACATCCGCCGCTACTTCCCGATCACCTGCCAGGCGCAGGTCGCGTGGGCGGTGCGCGAGGGAGTGGCAGCCGCGGTCGCGTTCATCGAGAGCCAGATCGAGGCCGGCGCCTTCGACGGCGGCGTCGCCCGCTGCCGCGCCACCACTCGCAAGGGCAAGCCGTGCCAGCGCACGCCGCTGCCCGACCGCGACTACTGCCCGTCGCACCAGCACCTCGAGCGCTCTCGCGTCGCTGCTTAGCTGCCCTTAGGCGATAGGCTCGCTTCGCGTGAGTCACGACACGGACAAGCTGATCCGCCAGCTCTCGCTGGTCGCGTTCCTGATGGCGGAGCGGCGGCCCGTCACCGCGCGCGAGATCAAGTCCAACGTCGAGGGTTACCAGGAGATGTCGGACGAGGCCTTCGCGCGCCGGTTCTACTCCGACCGCGCCGAGCTGCAGGCACTCGGAGTCCCGCTGACCTCTCAGCGCGACGAGCACACCGGCGAGGAGCTCTACAACATGCGCTCCGAGCGCTACTTCCTCCCGGAGCTCGAGCTCAACGAGGAGGAGCTCGCGGCGCTGCAGACGGCGCTCTTCCTGCTCGAGGGCAAGTTCGCCTACGCCGAGCCGCTCCGGCTCGCGCTGCAGAACCTCGCGCTCGGCCGGCCCGGCTTCTCGGAGGCGCCGACCCAGACCGCGATGCGCGTCGAGGTGCTCGACCCGGAGTACTCGATCGAGATGCAGGGCCGGCTGAGCAAGCTCGAAGCAGCAATCTCCAAGCAGCGCACGGTCAAGTTCCCGTACTGGTCGATCTCGCGCGACGAGGAGCGCGAGCGGACGGTCAACCCGCTGGCGCTCTTCCAGGACGCGGGCGCCTGGTACGTCGTCGGCCACGACCTCGACGTCGAGGACGAGCGCACCTTTCGGGTCTCGCGGATTCGCGGCGAGATCCGCTTCGCGACGCGCCGCGAGCGCGACTTCCGCCTGCCGGCCGACTTCGACGTCGACCAGTACCGCGGCCGGCCGCCCTGGCAGATCGGTGACGCGGTCGGTGAGGCGCGGATCGAGGTCGGCGGCGACACGGCCTGGTGGGTCCAGCGCACCTACGGCTCGAGCGGCAAGGTCGAGGACGGCGTCTTCGTGACCGAGTACTCGAGCCTGGCGCTGCTCGCGTCGTGGGTGCTGCGCCAGGACGGCCGCGCGATCCCGCGCGAGCCCGAGGACCTTCGCCGCGAGGTCGCGCGTGCGCTGAAACTGGCGCGAGAGCGTCACGAGAAGGCGCCGCGGCGTCTGGCGGCCGAGTCGGACGGCGCCGAGGAAGAGCCCGCCGAACGGCCCGCCGCACCGGTCGCTCCCGAGCGCTTCGCCGTCCTGCAGGCGCTGCTGGCCTACCTGCTCGACCAGTGCGGCGACGAGCCCGAAGCCGAGATCCCGGCCGCCGACCTCGTCGAGCGCTTCCACATCCCGCCCGAGGAGCTGGAGGAGCACCTCTCGCTGCTCAACCTCGTCAACTTCGGCGGCGGCTGCTACGCGGTGTACGCCGAGCTGCACGACGACACGGTTCGCGTGGACAAGGAGCTCTTCGGCGACACCTTCCGCGCGCCGCCGCGCCTGACGCCGCTCGAGGCGCGCGCAATCAGGCTCGCGCTCGAGTTCGTCGGTCCGATGATCGCCGCCGATTCACGCTCGCCGCTCGAGCGCGTGCGGAAGAAGCTGGAGGAGACCTTCGGCGAGTTCGAGCTCGCGCAGACGCCCGAGCCGAACGTCGGGCGGGCCGAGGAAGACCTCGTCGCGACCCTCAGCCACGGCTCAAACGAGCGCCGGCTGGTCGAGGTCGACTATCTGAAGGAGGGCGAGGACGAGGTCTCGACACACCTGGTCGAGCCGTACTCGCTCGAGCGCCGGTTGCCGTTCTGGTACGTCCACACGTGGGACCGCACGCGCGACGGCGAGCGCTCGTTCCGGCTCGACCGGATGCGCAGCGCGCGGATCCAGCGCGCCCACTTCGAGCCGCGCGAGGGCTTCGATCCGCACGTCTTCCGCGACGCGAGGCCGGCGAAGATCTGGTACTCGAAGCAGATCGCGCGCTGGGAGGTCGAGAAGGGCGCGCTCCCGCTGGCCGACGGCTCGGCGGTAGCGGAGAAGCCGGTCGGCAGCCCCGAGTGGCTGGTCGGCGAGATCCTCTCGTTCCGCGGCGAAGCCGTCGTGCTCGAGCCGGAGGAGCTCCGCCGCGCGGTGGCGAAGCGGGCGCGGGAGCTGCAACGAGAGCTCGGCGTCTCCCGCGTCCGCGCGGCGGCGAAGTCCTAGAGATCAGTGCGGCCCCATCTCGAAGGAGCCGCTGCTCTTGGCGTCGTCAGCGGCTTCGCGCCGCTTCGGATAATCGTCGCCACGTTCGGTCTCTGAGCAGCGCTCAGGCTGACGAGTCGGCAGCGCGGCCCTGCTCGCGCTTCTTGCGGTCGAGCTCGGCCTGGGCCTTCTCCGCAAGCCTGCGCGTCCGGTCGGCGTTCTCGCGCATCCGGCGGCGTGCTTCACGTGGCGTGAGCGTGTCTTCGCTCGCCGGCATCGGATCCCAGCGGCCTTGCCTCTCGAGCTCGGCGCGGCCTCTCTCTGCGAGGCGCCGCGTCCGCTCGGCGTTTTCGACCATCTGCCGCCGCGCCTCGAGGTCAGCCTTCGTCGGTCTCTTCTTCGCCATCGTCTTCGCCTCCGACCAAGACTTCGAGTCGCTCCAACGAGCGCGCCATGTCGGCCACGTTGAACAGTAGCGCGACGACTTCACCGCGCTAGATCAGGTCTTCCTCGATGCGCGCAGGTTCGCCGGCCGCTAGGCGCAGCGCAAGATGGCCGTTACGGACTAGCTCAGCCCGGCGGGCCGAGCGTGAACATCGCGCCTTGGCGAGCCAGCGCTCCGCCTCCCGCATGCGCGCAACTCTGTCACTGGCGCTCCTCGAGCCGCGCGAGCGTCCACTCGGCCTGCTCGCGGAGGAGCGGGTCATCGCTCTGGGCGTACGGCTCCGCGAGCGCCGGGTCGCCGCCGGTGTTGCCGAGGGCGACGAGGGCGTTGCGGCGCAGGTAGCGCGGGTCGTTGCGCGGCACGAACAGCCGGTCGTAGCGGCGCGCCAGCTCGTCGCCGTCGGCCTCGAGCCAGTCGGCGAGCGAGACGTGCGGCTCGGCTCCCTCCGGCGGGGCCTGGCCGGCGCGGCGCTTCTCGACGCCGCGGTTCCACGGGCAGACGTCCTGGCAGATGTCGCAGCCGTAGACCTGGTCGCCGAGCTCACGCCGGTACTCCTCGGGGATCGGGCCGCCCGCCTGCGTCCAGTACGAGAGGCAGCGCGTCGCGTCGAGCACGCCGGGCTCGTCGAGCGCGCCGGTCGGGCAGGCCTCGATGCAGAGCGTGCAGGAGCCGCAGTCGGCGTCGAGCGGCGGGGTCGGCTCGAGCTCGACGTCCGTGACGAGCGTGCCGAGCACGACCCAGGAGCCGTGGCGCCGCGTGATCAGCATCGTGTTCTTGCCGTAGAAGCCGACCCCGGAGCGGGCCGCGGCCTCCCGGTCGACGTGCTGGTTCGCGTCCACGAGCACGCGATAGGCGCCGCCGAGCCTCCGCCCCAGCTCGTCCAGGCGCTCGCGCAGGAGCGCGTAGGCGTCGAACCACGTGTAGCGCGGCAGCCGGCCGTGGCCGGGAGGGACCTCGCCGCCGTCCGCCCAGTAGCAGAGCGCCGCGGCGACGACCGTGCGCGCGCCGTCGAGCAAGGTCTCCGGGTGGCAGGACACCTCGGGCCGGGCCATCGTGAAGCGCATGTCCGCGAACAGCCCGCGCGCGCGGCGCTCGCGGATGTGTCCCTCGGTCTCATCGTAGGCCGACGCCGGAGCCGCCCCGACCGCGTCGAGACCCAGCTCCTCGGCGAGCCTGGTCAACTCGGCCGCCTGCATGTGGGAGATTGTGCCCTGGTGAAGGCGATCAGGATCCACGAGGACGGCGGCCCCGAGGTTCTCCGCTACGAGGACGCGCCCGATCCCGAGCCCGGGCCCGGAGAGGTTCTCGTCCGTTTGCGCGCCGCCTCGCTCAACCATCTCGACCTCTGGATCCGCAAGGGGCTCCCCTCGGTGCCCAAGCCGCGCATCCTCGGCGCGGACGGTGCCGGCATCCGCGAGGACACGGGCGAGGAGGTCGTGATCAACCCAGGGCTCGAGCACGGCGAGACGATCACGGTCATCGGCGAGCACATGGACGGCACGCATGCCGAGCTCGTCGCCGTCCCGGAGACGAACGTCTACCCGCTGCCGGAAGGGCTCTCGTTCGAGGAGGCCGCGGCCTTCCCGCTGGTCTTCGAGACCGCCTACCGGCTGCTGGTGACGAAGGCGCATCTGCGCGAGGGCGAGTGGGTGCTGCTCTGGGGGATCGGCAGCGGCGTCGGCACCGCCGGGCTCGCGATCGCCAAGGCGCTCGGCGCCAAGGCGCTCGTCACCTCCTCGAGCGACGAGAAGCTCGAGCGGGCGCGGGAGCTCGGGGCCGACGCGACCGTCAACCATGCGAGCGGCGACGTGCGCGAAGCGGTGAAGGAGGCGACCGGCGGCACGGGCGTCGACGTCGTCCTCGAGCACATCGGCGAGGCGACCTGGGCAACGTCGCTCGCAGCGGCGCGCGCCGGAGGCCGGATCGCCGTCTGCGGCGCGACAACCGGGCCGAACCCGCCCGCGAACCTGCACCGGATCTGGTGGAAGCAGCTGACGGTCTACGGCTCGACGATGGGCACGAAGGAGGACTTCGAGGGCGCCTACGAGCTCGTCGCATCCGGCCGCGCGCGCCCCGTGATCGACTCGGTCTACCCGCTGGCCGAGGCGCGCGCCGCCCACGAGCGCATGGAGGCCGGCGAGCAGTTCGGGAAAATCGTTTTGCGGATCCCTACGTGAGCTGGAACGGCACGCTGGTCAGGATCACCCGCGGCTCGAACAGGAGCAGCCGCTTCAGGTAGAGCGCCCGCTGGTTGTGCAGCAGGCGGTCGACTCCGCGCGCGGCCAGCTCGGGCATGACGACGACGGCCACGGCGTCCGGGTCGGCCGTGATCCCCCGCAGGTAGACGAGGAGCGGATTGCCGATGTCGCGGTACGGAGCGTCCACGACCTCGAGCGGGAGCCCCGTCGGGAACTTCCGCCAGTCGCTCTCGACCCGCCGCTCGTCGTCGTCGTCGAAGGCGAACGAAACGGCCTTCGTCTCCTTGAACCCGAGCGACCGGGCGTAGACGAGGGCGCGGAGCGAGGCCGCGTTCACCGACGCCACCGGAACGACGCAGACGGCCTTGCTCGGCTCGCTGAATTCGGCTCCCGGCAGGCCGGCGAGCCTCGGCACGTCGGTGACGGCGATCCCGGGCTCGCGCAGGAGCCCGAGCTTCAGCCGGAAGGTGGAGCGGCGCATGACGGCCGCGAGCAGCGAGGGCGTCCGGAAGAGCTCCGGGATGACGACGGTCACGAAGCTGGTGTCGCCGTGGGGAATCCGCCAGACGTACTCCTGCATCGCGTCGAGCGGCTCCTCCTCCTCGCGGAGGATCTCGAGGCGAGGCTCGCCCTCGGTCCAGCGGAAGAAGCGCGGGCCGATCCCCGGGTCGCTGCCCGGGAAGGGGACGTGCACGGCGTGGAACGAGCCTTTCGAGATCGTCCGTGCGTACCACAGCGCCTCGCGAGTCGCCGCGTCCAGCCGCTCGACGTAGAGGATGGTCGTGTTCTCAATCTCGCGCCGGGCCAGCACCGCGTGCGCCTTCGCGCGGAGCCGTCTCGCGACCGCGCGGTAGTGCCGCCGGATCGCGTAGAAGGTGAGGATCATCAGCGGGATCGCGATGATCACCATCCAGGCGCCGGCCAGGAACTTGGTCGCGATCACGATCACGGCGACGACGAAGGTGGTCGCCGCGCCGACGGCGTTCAGGACGGCGCTCCGGCGCCATCCGGGGCCCCGCGTTCGCAGCCAGTAGCGCACCATCCCGGCCTGCGCGAGCGTGAACGCGGTGAAGACGCCGATCACGTAGAGGTGGATCAGCGAGTTCACGTTTGCGCGGAAGGCGATGACCAGGCCGGCGGCGGCGGCGGCGAGCACCAGGATCCCGTTCGAGTAGGCGAGCCGGTCGCCCAGGTTTCCGAACTGGCGCGGTAGGAAGCTGTCGCGGGCCAGCAGAGCCGCGAGCCGTGGGAAACCCTGGTAGGAGGTGTTCGCGGCGAGAATAAGGATCGCGAGGGTGAAAGCCTGGACGAGGTAGTAGACGGTCGAGCCGGTCGACCCCGCCGGGAAGGTCGCACGGGCGATCTGCGAGAGCACCGACGCCGACCCACTCGGAAGCGCGTCCATTCTGTCGGCGAGGAAAGAGACGCCGAGGAAGAGGATCACCGCCGAGCCCGCCATCAGCAGCAGGGTCTGCGAGGCGTTCCGGGCCTGCGGCCGGCGGAAGGCGCTGACGCCGTTCGAGATCGACTCGACTCCCGTGAGCGCGGCCGACCCCGAAGCGAACGCCTTCAGCAGGACGAACAGGCCGACCGTGCCCACGCCGGTCGGCAGCGGGTGAGGCACGGTCGCTTGCGGGCACGTGCCGACCGTGCACTTCGTGATCCCGACCCCCAGCATCAGGTACATCACCCCGAGGAAGGCGTAGGTCGGAAACGCGAACAGCAGGCCCGACTCGCGGACACCACGCAGGTTCCCGAGCGTGAGCACGAGGATGCAGGCGAGCGAGAGCAGCAGCCGGTGCCCGGCGAGCGAGGTGACGGCGGAGGTGAGGGCGAAGACGCCGGCGGCCACGGAGACCGCGACCGTGAGGATGTAGTCCGTCAGGAGTGCCGCGCCTGCCAGCAACGCGGGGAAGACGCCGAGGTTCTCGCGAGCGAAGATGTACGAGCCGCCGCTGGACGCGTAGGCCTTGATCCCCTGGCTGTAGGAGACGGCGACGATCAGGAGCAAGGCGGAGATCGCGAACGAGATCGGCAGGATGTCGTGCCGCGCCGCGAGCGAGGAGGCGACGAGAACCGCCAGGGCGGCTTCGGTCGCGTAGGCAACCGACGAGATCGGGTCGGACGAGAAGATCGGCAGCGCCAGCGTCTTCGGGAGCAGCGTGTCCTCGAGCTCGTAGGTCGCGCGCGGCCGGCCGATCAGCCGCCGCTTTGCGCCGCCGAAAACGCCGAGCGCCGAGCCGATCAGCCCGCCGGGCGGAGGTGGCGGCTCGTCGAGATCGAGCTTGCCGGTGTCAGCTGAGGTGTCGCGCAGTGGTCGCTGCTAGTTGGAAGGATGTGGCGCGGCGACCATAACCCTGCAACGGGCGTGCTTGAGCACGTGGTCGACCGTCTTGCCGAAGATCCTTCCGCGGCAACCCGGTGCTTCCTTCCGCGGCGCCCGCATGACCACGAGGTCGGCGCCGACAGCCTCTGCCTCGTCGACGATCGCCTCTCCCGCCAGCCTCGCGCGCAGCGTTCGGGTGCGGACGTTCAGGCCGCGGGCGGCGCCGATCGCATACGCGTCCTCGAGCGTCCGCTTGGCGGCGCGTTCCTCCTCGAGCATGTGGGCCTCGAGCGGCAGCTCCGGAGGAACCTCGATCGCCACGACCGCCGTGATGCTCGTCCCGCGGTCGTCCGCGAGCTCCGCGGCAAGCGCCATCGCGGCCTCGGACTCGACGTGGGCGGCGAGCGGCACCACGATCCGGCGGTACGCGAGCGACCGCCGCGGACGTGCCGGAGCGAGGTTCGTGGCCATGAGCCCACGCTAGCCCCGCGCCTCTCAAGGCCGCCTCAAGGCTGAGGCCCGCGGCCTCAAGGACTTCTCAAGAGGGACGGACCAGCCGGTAGCCGGCTCCCGGAGCCGTGAGCAGGTAGCGCGGGCGGGCCGGATCGGGCTCGATCTTGCGCCGCAGCTGCGAGACGTAGACGTGCAGGTAGTGCGACTCCTCGGCGTAGCCGGGCCCCCAGACCTCGCGCAGGATCATCGGATGGGTCAGCAGCTTGCCCTCGTTCTGGGCCAGGACGCGCAGGAGCTCGAACTCGTTCGGCGTCAGCTGGACGTCCTTGCCGGCCACCGTCACCGCGCGGTTGTCGACGTCGACGACCAGGTCGCCGATCTCCAGCACCGGGTCGCCGGAAGGGCCGGCCCGGCGGAGGGCGGCGCGCAGTCGGGCGAGCAGCTCGTCGACGCCGAACGGCTTCTCGACGTAGTCGTCGGCGCCGGCGTCGAGGGCGGCGACCTTCTCGCTCTCGTCGCCGACAACCGAGAGCAGGATCACCGGCGCGGCGGTCCAGCGGCGCAGCTCCCTGCAGACGTCGGTGCCGCGCCCGTCCGGGAGGACGAGGTCGAGGATGACGGCGTCCGGCGGATGCGCGGCCGCCGCGACCAGGGCCGCCTCGGCAGTCGACGCAGTCTCGACGTCGTAGCCGGCTCCACGGAGATTCGTCTGCAGCGCCCGCAGGATCTGCGGCTCGTCGTCGACGACCAGCACGCGCTGGCGGCTCAGCGGGAGACCTCGGCGGGCGCGGCAGCCGCCGGCAGGGCGAGCACGAATGTCGCGCCCGATCCAGGCCGCGCCTCCGCCCAGAGGTGGCAGCCGTTCGCCTCCGCAAAGCCGCGCGCGATCGCGAGGCCGAGCCCTGTCCCGCGCCGGTGGCCGCCTCCGTGCTCGAACGGCTCGAAGATGCGCTCGAGATCCTCGCCCTCGAGCCCCGGCCCCCGGTCGCTGACGCGGACGTGGATCTCTGCGCCGAACCGCCGGACGGCCACTTCGACCGGATCGGCGGGCGACGAGAGCCGCAGGGCGTTCTCGAGCACGTTCACCAGCGTGCGCTCGAGCTGGGCGGCGTCGACCAGCACCGGCGGCACCGCTTCCTCATTCACGACCGAGATGCGGGAAGCGTCGGCGCCGAGCGCCTCCAGCGCGCGCGAGATCAGCTCGTCGATCGGCCAAAGCTCGGGCTCGGGCCGCGCGGCGCCGGCTTCGAGCCGCGACAGGTCGAGCAGGTTCGAGACGAGCCGCTCGAGCCGGGCGGTCTCGATCGCGATCGTCTCGAGCAGGGCGGCACGGTCCTCCTCGTCGAGGTCGAGCGAGCCGCTCTCGAGGCCCTCGCCCGCGGCGCGGATCGCCGTCAGCGGGCTGCGCAGGTCGTGGCTGACGGCGTGCAGAACCGCCGTCTTGACCGCGTCGCTCCGCCGCAGCGCTTCGGCGTCCGCCGCCGCGATGGCGCGCCGCCGCGCCAGCGCCGCCAGCTCGCTGACGACGACCGCGGTCACGAGGTAGACGGCGAGCGCAACCCAGTTCTCGGAGTCGGTCAGGGCGAGCGTGTGCAGCGGCGCGAGGAAGAAGAAGTTGAAGGCGAGCATGCTCGCGACGGAAACGGCGATCGCGTAGCCGAGGCCGTACGAGACCGCGACCGGGAGCACGGCGAACAGGTAGAGCACCCCGAGGCTGAGAACCGGCGCGACCGTCTTCAACGCGAAGACGGCGCTCGTCACGGCCGCGATGACCGCGACGCACACGGCGACCCTGACGAGGAATCGCTGCACCTTCATGCCGCAGGTGTACCACCCCTCGCTTGGCGACGTCCAGCCGAAAACTCCCTGCATCCTCCGGGTTGCGATCATTACGCGATGAGCACCTACCGCCACCCGCTTGCGGCGATCGCCGGGAGCCGCGACCGGCTCGGCTCCGGAGCCCGCCGCCGGCTGGTCGGCCTGGCTGCCGCAGCGGCGCTGGTGGCGGCCGTGACCGGCGTGATCGCGCTGCTCGAGCCGCACGTCCCGGTGCTCAGCCTCGCCGTGCTCTACCTCTTCGCCGTGCTGCCGGTGGCGGTCTACTCGGGCCTCCTGGTGGCGATCGCGACCTCGGTCGCCAGCATGCTCGCCTTCAACTTCTACTTCCTGCCGCCCACGCACACCTTCACGCTCCAGGACTCGCGGAACTGGTTCGCCCTCGGCGTCTTCCTGGTCACCTCGGTGGTGGTCAGCGAGCTGGCGGCTCGCTCGCGCCGGCGCGCGACGGAGGCTGCTCTGCTCGCCGAGATCGCGGGCTCCCTGCTCGAGGGCGGCTCCGTGGCGGGCGAGCTCGAGCGAATCGCGGCCGAGGCGGCGAGTGCGCTGGAGGTGGAGCGCGCGACGATCGAGCTCGGCGAGGACGGGCCTCCGCGCGCAGACCGCTATCCGCTGCTGGCCGGCGGCCGGCGGGTCGGCACGATCCAGCTCGTCAACCCGAGGCGCGGCGGCGCGGCGGCCCGCAGGCGGCTCCTGCCGGCCCTCGCGTCCCTGCTCGGCGTCGCGATCGACCGCGAGCGGCTGGCGTCCGAGGCGCTGGAGGCCGAGACCCTTCGCCGCAGCGACGCGATCAAGACCGCCGTCCTGCGGTCTGTCAGCCACGACCTGCGCAGCCCGCTGATGGCGATCCTCACCTCGGCGAGCGCCCTCGCCCGCGGCGACCTCGAGCTCGACCGCGACGACGAGCGCGAGCTGGTCTCCACGATCCAGGACGAGGCGGCGCGGCTCGACCGCGTGATCTCGAACCTGCTCGACCTCTCGCGGCTGGAGGCCGGCGCCGCGCAGCCCGAGCCGGAGGTCTGGCCGGTAGAGGACCTCGTCGCGCAGGCGCTGGCCCAGACGGGCGAGGCCGGCCGCCGGATCGAGGTCGAGCTGCCGGAGGAGCCGCTCGCCGCGCGGGTCGACGCGCGCCAGATCGAGCGCGTGCTCGCCAACCTGCTCGAGAACGCGCTCAAGTACTCGCCCGAGGACGAGCCGGTGCGCGTCCAGGTCGGCCGCGCGCAGAACCGGATCCTCGTCCGCGTCGTCGACCACGGGCCCGGCGTGTCGTCCCACGACCGCGAGCGGATCTTCGAGCCGTTCCAGCGCGGCGCCGACGGCCACGGCGCCGGGCTCGGCCTCGCGATCGCACGTGGCTTCGCCGCGGCGAACGACGCAAGCGTCTGGGCCGAGTCGCGTCCCGGCCAGGGCGCGACCTTCGTGCTCGCCCTGCCGGCGGCCGGCGAGCTGTGAGCGGGCCCCGGATCCTCGTCGTCGACGACGAGCGCCAGATCCTGCGCGCATTGCAGACCAGCCTGCGCGGCGCCGGCTACGAGGTCGAGACGGCCGAGGACGCCGAGCACGCGCTGGCCGCGGCCGCGATGCGACCGCCCGAGGCCGTCATCCTCGATCTCGTCCTCCCCGACGGCACCGGCACGGACGTCGTGCGGGAGCTGCGCACCTGGAGCTCGGCCCCGGTGATCGTTCTCTCGGCGGTCGGCGACGAGCGCGAGAAGGTGGCGGCGCTCGACGCGGGCGCCGACGACTACGTGACCAAGCCGGTCGGAATCGACGAGCTGATCGCGCGCCTGCGCGCCGTCCTGCGCCGCGCCACGCCCTCCGGCGAGCCGGTGATCGCGATCGGCGAGCTCGAGCTCGACCTCGAAAAGCGCGAGCTCCGCGCGGCCGGCAAGCCCGTGCACCTGACGCCGCACCAGTTCGACCTCCTGCGCGTTCTGGCCGTCAACGAGGGCAAGCTGCTGACGCACCGCGCGATCCTGCAGGACGTCTGGGGGCCCGGCTATGGGACAGAGTCGAACCTGCTCCACGTGCACGTCTCCCAGCTCCGGCGGAAGATCGAGCCCGATCCGGCCCGGCCGCGCTACCTGCTGACCGAGCCGGGCGCCGGCTACCGGCTGGTCGATCCGGCCACCAGGTAAGCACAGGATTTCTTCAGGCAGGCCGCCGGAACCTTCAGGCGGCGCTCAGCGGTGTCGTCTTAGCGTCCTTCGGCATGTATGACCTCGCGGCCATCGCCATCGCAGTCGGCTGTTTCCTGTTCATCTTCGTACTGCTCTACGTGCTGGAGCGCGTCTGATGTCCGCCTCGGACATCTTCGGCCTCGTGATCGCGCTCGCCGTGCTCGCGTACCTCGTGTACGCGCTGTTCCGGGGGGAGCGACTCTAGATGGGCGCGCAGGGCTGGGTCCAGATCGTCGTCTACTCGGTGATCCTGCTCGCGGTCGCGTACCCACTCGGGATCTGGATGGCCCGGGTGTACACGCGCGAGGGCAGCGACCCCGTCGAGCGCTGGTTCCTCCGCGTGCTCGGACGTGACGGGGCCATCGACATGGACTGGAAGGTCTACGCGAAGTCGGTGCTCGTCTTCAGCGTGGTCTTCTCCGCATTCCTGTACGCGCTCCTCCGCCTCCAGGGCCACCTGTTCCTCAACCCCGACCACCTGAAGGGCGTGCCGTGGGGTGTCGCCCTGAACACGACCGCGAGCTTCGTCACGAACACGAACTGGCAGTACTACGGCGGCGAGTACACGATGTCTTACCTGAGCCAGATGGCCGGGCTCGCGGTGCAGAACTTCGTCTCGGCCGGCGTGGGGATGGCCGTGCTCGTGGCCGTCATCCGCGGCGTCGCGCGCCGGGGCGGCGGCGAGGGGCTCGGAAACTTCTGGCGTGACCTCTACCGCTCGATCGCCTACATCCTGCTGCCGCTCTCGATCGTGCTGGCGCTCATCCTGCTCTCGCAGGGCGTCGTGCAGACCTTCCAGGGCCACGCGACCGCGCACACGCTCCAGGGCGCAACGCAGACCATCGCGCGCGGCCCGGCCGCGTCGCAGATCGCGATCAAGCAGCTCGGCACGAACGGCGGCGGGTTCTACAACTCGAACTCGGCGGTGCCGTTCGAGAACCCCACCGGGCTCTCGAACTTCTTCGAGGTCCTCTCGATCCTGCTGATCCCGTACGCCATGGTGTTCATGTTCGGGCGGATGGCGCTGGCGCGGAGGGACGCGTGGGTGCTCGTCGCGACCGTCTTCGCGATCTTCGCGATCGGCGTCGGGGTCGCCTACCCGGCAGAGCAGCACGGCTCGGCGGTGCTCCGCGACTCCGGCGTGAACATCACGCACGGGAACGGGCAGAGCGGCGGCAACCTCTCGGACAAGGAGGTCCGGAACGGCATCGCCAACACGGCGCTCTGGGCGACCGCGACCACCGACGTCTCGAACGGCTCGGTCAACGGCGGCCACGACGCGCTCACTCCGGCAGCCGGAGCCGTGCCGCTCGTGAACATGTTCCTCGGCGAGGTCGAGCCCGGCGGGGTCGGCTCCGGCCTTTACGGCCTTTTCTTCTACGTGCTGATCGCCGTGTTCATCGCTGGGCTGATGGTCGGGCGCACGCCTGAATGGCTCGGCAAGAAGATCGAGGCCCGGGAGATGAAGTACGCCGCGATAGGGGCGCTATTCGTGCCCACGATGGTGCTCACCATGACGGCGGTCGCGGTCGTCGCGCCGGCTGGGCTTGCTTCGATCTTCAACCCGGCCGCGCACGGCTTCAGCGAGGCGTTGTACGCCTACACGTCGCAGTCGAACAACAACGGCAGCGCGTTCGCAGGCTACGGCGCGACGGACTTCTCCACGACGCTAGGGACGGTCGCACTCTACTTCGGCCGCTTCGTGCCGCTGCTCGCCGGGCTGGCCCTCGGGGGCTCGCTCGTCCGGAAGCGGGTCACGCCGGTCTCCGCCGGCACGTTCCGCACCGACGGCGCCACCTTCGGGATCATGCTGCTCGGCGTGATCGCGCTCACGGCGGGTCTGATGATCCTGCCGGCGCTCACGCTCGGCCCGATCGTCGAGGGGCTCTCCTGATGCGCGCGATCGTCGCCTCGGTCATCGCCGTCGTCCTCTTCACGGCCGTGCTCGGCCTCGGCTACCCGGCGCTGATGACCGGGGTCGCCGCCGTCGCCTTCCACGACAAGTCGACCGGCAGCCTGATCGAGCGCAACGGAACAGTTGTCGGCTCGCGTCTCTCAGCCCAGGAGTTCAAGAGCCCCCGGTACTTCCACGAGCGCCCGTCCGCCACTGCGCCGGCCTACAACGCCGGCGCCACGACCTTCGCGAACCTCGGCCCGACCAATCCCGAGCTCGCCAAGAACGTCAAGACGGCCGCCGCGGCGATTCTCAAGCTCGAGCGCCCGTTCAACCCCGGCCTGACGATCCACGACATCCCCGTGGACGCCGTCACGACTTCTGCCTCGGGCATCGACCCGGACATCTCACCCGCGTACGCGCACCTGCAGGCGCGGCGGGTCGCAGCGGTCCGCCAACTGCCGCTCTCGACCGTCGAGGATCTGATCAGCCAGAACACCGATGGACGCTCGTTGGGCTTCTTCGGCGAGCCGGGCGTCAACGTGCTCGAGCTCAACCTCGCCCTGGACGGGCAGCGCTGATGGCCCGCAAGTCGACAAGCCTCTTCGCGCGGGACATCGTCCTGGCCGCGATTCGCGACTCGTTCCCGAAGCTCGACCCGCGCAGCCAGGTCAGGAACCCAGTGATGTTCATCGTCGAGCTCGGCAGCGTGATCACGACCGTGATCTTCCTCCTCGAGCTCGCGCGGGGACAGACAGGCCAGCTCTGGTTCGTGGCCGTGATCGCATTCTGGCTCTGGCTGACCGTGCTGTTCGCGAACTTCGCAGAGGCGATCGCCGAGGGGCGCGGCAAGGCGCAGGCCAACGCCCTCCGCGCCACCCGGACGACCACCATCGCTCACCGCCGCTCCGACACCGGCGGGATCGAGGACGTCCCCGCCCAGGAGCTCCAGAAGGGCGACATCGTCGTCGTCTCGGCGGGCGAGGCCATCCCCGCCGACGGAGAGATCATCGAGGGCGTCGGCTCGGTGGACGAGTCCGCGATCACCGGGGAGTCCGCGCCCGTGATCCGCGAGTCTGGCGGCGACCGCTCCGCCGTCACCGGCGGGACCAAGCTCCTCTCCGACCAGCTGGTCATCGTGGTCACCCAGGAGCCGGGCAAGTCGTTCCTCGACCGGATGATCGCGCTCGTCGAGGGCGCCGAGCGGCGCAAGACCCCGAACGAGATCGCCCTCAACATCCTGCTCTCCGGGCTGACGATCACGTTTCTGGCCGCGGTCGTGACACTGCGGCCCTTCGCGATCTACGCGGGGACTCCCACGTCGCAGACCGTCCTGATCGCCCTGCTCGTCGCGCTGATCCCGACCACGATCGGCGCGTTGCTGTCGGCGATCGGCATTGCCGGGATGGACCGCATGGTGCAGCGCAACGTGCTCGCGATGTCAGGGCGCGCCGTCGAGGCCGCCGGCGATGTCGACGTGCTGCTGCTCGACAAGACCGGCACGATCACGCTCGGCAACCGCCAGGCGGCCGAGTTCGTGCCCGTCGAGGGCGTCAGCCCCGCCGAGCTGGCCGAGGCGGCGCAGATCTCCTCGCTCGCCGACGAGACCCCGGAAGGCCGCTCGATCGTGGTGCTCGCCAAGGAGGAGTACGGGCTGCGGGCGCCCGAGCTGGACGGCGATGCGACCTTCATCCCGTTCTCGGCCACGACCAGGATGAGCGGCGTCGACATCAATGGGCGGAAGCTGCGCAAGGGCGCGGCCGACGCGATCAAGCGCTTCGTGGAAGAGCAGGGCGGTCACGTCCCCGCGCAGCTCGACGCGGAGGTGGACAGGATCGCCCGCGCCGGCGGCACGCCCCTCGTCGTGGCGCAGAACAACTTCGTGCTCGGGGTGATCTACCTCAAGGACATCGTCAAGGGCGGCATGGGCGAGCGCTTCGACGAGCTCCGGAGGATGGGCATCCGCACGGTCATGATCACCGGCGACAACCGCGTCACCGCAGCCGTGATCGCCGACGAGGCGGGGGTCGACGACTTCCTCGCCGAGGCGACTCCAGAGGCGAAGATGGCGCTGATCAAGGAGGAGCAGGGGAAGGGCCGGATGGTCGCGATGACCGGCGACGGCACCAATGACGCTCCCGCCCTCGCGCAGTCGGATGTCGGCGTGGCCATGAACGCGGGCACCTCCGCCGCCAAGGAGGCCGGCAACATGGTCGACCTCGACAACAACCCGACCAAGCTGATCGAGATCGTCGAGGTCGCGAAGCAGCAGCTGATCACCCGCGGCGCGCTGACGACGTTCTCGATCGCCAACGACGTCGCCAAGTACTTCGCCATCCTGCCCGCGATGTTCGCGTTCACCTACGCGTCAAAGCCGGGTGAGCGGGGGCCCCTGAACTCGCTGAACATCATGCACCTGGGCACGCCGAAGAGCGCGATCGTCTCGGCGATCATCTTCAACGCCCTGATCATCCCCGCGCTCGTGCCGCTGGCGCTGAAGGGCGTCAAGTACCGCGCGATCGGCGCCACCGCCCTGCTGCGGCGCAACCTGCTCATCTACGGGCTCGGCGGCGTGATCCTGCCGTTCATCGGAATCAAGCTGATCGACCTGATCGTGCACAACGTCTTCGGCGCGTGAAGCTTAGGGTGACTGGATGCGCGGCCACTACCGGATCTTGCTCGGGATGGCCGCCGGAGTCGGCAAGACCTACCGCATGCTCTCCGAGGGGCGCCAGGCCGAGGAACAGGGCCGCGACGTCGTGATCGGCTACCTCGAGCCGCACGACCGCCCGGAGACGGCCGCCCTCGCCGAGGGCCTCGAGGTCGTCCCGCGCCTGCGGACGGCGCACGGCGAGCTGGAGCTCGAGGAGATGGACGTCGATGCCGTCATCGCCCGCAAGCCCGAGCTCGCGCTCGTGGACGAGCTGGCGCACACGAACGCAAGCGGGATGCGCAACGAGAAGCGCTACCAGGACATCGACGAGATTCTCGACGCGGGCATCGACGTCATCTCGACGGTCAACGTCCAGCACCTCGAGAGCCTGAATGACGCCATCTTCGAGCTGACCGGCGTCCGCGTACGCGAGACGTTCCCCGACCGGATCCTGGACGAGGCCGACGAGGTGGTGGTCGTCGACCTCTCGCCCGAGGAGCTACAGGAGCGGCTGCGCGCCGGCAAGGTCTATCCGCCCGAGCGAGCCGAGGTCGCGCTGCAGAACTTCTTCCGGCAGGAGAACCTGGCCGCGCTGCGCGAGCTCGTGCTGCGGGAGGTGGCCGAGGACGTCGAGGCGCGCAGGCAGCCGGCCGCGCTCGAGCCGCTCGGCCGGCAGGCGGTGGCCGAGCGGATCCTGGCCCTGATCGAGCCACAGCCGAAGTCGCAGCGGATCCTGCGGCGGGCCTGGCGCTCGTCCCAGCGGCTCGGCGCGGAGATCGATGCCGTCTGGATGCACCCGGCAGGCCACGAGCCGAGCGAGGAGGAGGCGACCCAGCTGGCCGCGCTGCGCCGGCTCGCAAGCATCCTCGGAATTCACTTCCTCGAGGTCGACGGCGACGATCTGGTGGAGGCCGTGCGCCAAGTGGCAGCCGAGCGCGGCTCGACGTACATCTTCGTCGGGACGCCCGATGAGCGGCGCCGCGTCGAGATCCTCCGCGGCTCGCTGCTCTCGCGGATGGTGCGGGAATTGCCGGGTATCGACATCCGCGTCATCGCCGACCGCGCCAAGCGGGAGCAAGACGAATGAGCGTGCTGTCGTTCTTCCGCCGCCGGCGCGAACAGCCCTCGAGCGGCCGGCGGGTGCTCGTGCCGTTCACCGGCGGCGACCTCGACCCGGTCGTTCTCGATGCGGCGATCCGCATCGCGAAGACCGAGGAGGCGACCCTCGTCCCCGCCTACCTGCTCGTGACGCCGCTGGAGTTCCGGCTCGAAGCACCGCTGCAGAAGCAGGTCGTCGTGGCGATGCCGTTCCTGGAGGCGGTCGAGCTCGCCGGCCTGCGCGCCGGCCTCCAGGTCGACGCGCGAGTCGAGACCGGCCGCACGCCGACCCACGCGCTGCAGCGCCTCTGGGACGCCGAGCGCTTCGACCGCATCGTCGCGCCGGCGCCGCCCGGTCGCGGGCAGGGCTTCACGCCGAAGGAGCTGCAGTGGATTCTCGTCCACGCGCCCTACGAGACGGTCATCCTCCGGCCTGACCCCACCCTCGCCGAGGGCAGGCACCTCGCCCGCTCGCTCGACGCTGTGGCCTAGCCGGCCCGCTCGGCTCCTGTGGGCTCGAGCGTGTCGTGCACGTGCTCGCCCAGCTTGCGGTCCGGCCTCGCGATCAGGAAGTAGACCGCCCCGACGACAGCGATGATCACCATCACCGACAGCGTGATCCAGTCGAGGTTGAAGAGCCCGCGCCCGCTCGAGAGGCCGCTCGGCACGACCACGTTCAACAGCATCAGCCCGAGGTACGCGGCGGCGATGATCGTCACCGTCCAGCCCCACTTCCCGAGCTTGAACGCACCCTCGGGCACCCAACCGCGGGTCCGCGCGATGACGGCGGCAAGGACAGCGAGCAGGAACGAGAGGTAGATGCCGCTCACGCCGAACGAGACGAGCGAGTAGAGCGCCGTCGTGTTCGCCGGGTACGTGATGAACCAGACATGGACATTCTTCGACGGCTGGTAGTAGACGAGGATCACGAACAGCACGGAGACCAGCGCGCCGGTGATCAGCGCGTTCACCGGCGTCCGGAACTTCGAGTGCACCTTCGAGAGAAAGCCGGACCCCGGAAGGGCACCGTCCCTGCCGAACGAGAACGCGAGGCGGCTGCCCGCGCCCTGGACCGCGCTCCCGCAGGAGAAGAACGCGAAGATGATCAGTAGGAGGAGGAAGTCCTGCATCCCGCTCGAGAGCTGGCCGAGAATCGCGGGGACGCCACCACCGTCGAAGGTCGCCTTGACCGGGTTGTGCTTCGGCATCGCGAGCAGCAGCGCCGCGGTGAGGATGAGCGACCCGACGCCCCCCCAGATCAGCGCCCAGCGCATCGCCTTCGGGATCTTCTTGCCCGCGTCCTTGGTCTCCTCGGCGATGTCGCCGCAGGACTCGAAGCCGTAGAAGATGTAGACGGGCGCAAGAACTGCGACCAGCGCGGCCGAGAGCCAGCTCCCTCCGAACCCGACGCCGTAGACGTTCGTCGACGCGTGCGTGGCGCCCTGTGTCGAGAACAGGAAGCCGAGGCTGTGGTGGAATCCGTGGATCGCGAGGATGACCGCGATGCCGAGCGTCCCGAGGATCTCGACGCCGACGCCGAACTTCGCGACCCAGCCCATCACCTTGGCTCCCGTGATGTTGAGCGTCGTCTGGATAGCCAGGAGGACGAGCGTGATCATCAGGACCGTTGTGTGGTCTGCCGGATTCCAGTTCGTCCCGAACCAGTTATGCGAGAGCGCCGTGATGTACCCGACCGACCCGGTGTCGACCGCGGCCACCGTGACCAGCAGGGCGATCCCGTAGAACCAGCCCACGAACCACCCGTACGCCGGCCCGACCGAGTACTTGCTGTACTGGTAGAGCGCGCCCGCGACCGGGTAGTGGCTCGCGAACTCGCCGAACACGAGTGCGACGAAGAACATCCCGATCAGCGGGATGAACGTCAGCCAGATGTACGCGGGGCCCGCGAGGGCAACGCCGAGGATGAAGAGGGAGTAGATGCCGACCATCGGCGACAGGTACGTGAAGCCGACCGCAAAGTTCTCGAAGAAGCCGAGCACCCGGCTGAGCTGCGGCTTGTAGCCGAGGTTCTCGAGCCTCGCGTCCTCGTTGATCGCAGCGCTGGGGACGCCTGGGGCAGCCGCCGTCTCGGACATGGTTCCTCCTGGGTGGAACGTCGTGGGCGAGCGATCTAAAACCGCCGCAGCGGCGCGTGTCAAGGACTCGACCCGTAAAAAGGCTTGTTCTAGCCGAAGTCGAGGATGAACTTGGCGTCGTCGGACATCTTGTCCGGTAGCGGACGTGCCGCTTACGACCGCAACGGCCGCGAGACAGACCGCACGCCCGGCATGGGCTTTCCGCTCACGATACGCCTGGGAGCTCGAAGAGCAGCTCTTCGACGTCGGTCGTCCGGGAGTCGACCCGAACGAAGCCGCACTTCTCGAGCACCCGGATCGAGCCGACGTTGCTCGTCGCAACCCAGGCATATAGCGGCCCCTCGGCCACGTCGCGGACGAACTCCTGTAGCGCCCGTGTCGCAAGGCCCTTGCCCCAGAACTCGCGCCCGACCCAGTAGCCGACCAGACGCCGCCCGTCCTGCTGCCAGCTGACCACGTTGCCGGCCACCCGGCCCTCGTCGACGATGGCCTTCTTGATCAGCGAGTCGTCCGCGAGGAGCTTGCGCCAGTGCGCGTCAAAGGTCTCGCGGTCGCGGGCGGGAAAGATCGCCATCTCGTTCGCCTCCGGCTCGCGCTGGTGCTCGTAGAAGGCGTCGAGGTCGCTCTCGAGGACGTCGCGCAGCAACTACCCGAAGCCGAGGATGAACTTCGCGTCGTCGGACATCTTGTCCGGCGTCCACGGCGGGTCCCAGGTGAGCTCGGTCTCGACGTCCTCGACGCCGGGCATCGAGCGCACGGTCTCCTCGACCGACTGCTGGATCAGCGGGCCGGCCGGGCAGCCCATCGACGTGAGGCTGTAGCGGACGTGCACGCGCGGGCCGGCGACCTCGACGTCATAGAGCAGGCCGAGCTCGACGATGTCCATCCCGAGCTCGGGGTCCTCGACACCTCGCAGCGCCTCGATCACGTCGTCGCGCGTCGGCACGGGGCCGAGTCTAGCGACCAGTGCGAGCAGGCCCGCTACTTGCGGGCACGCGCGATGTACGTGTGCCCGGCCTTGACGGAGACGTGCTTGTGCTTGGCGAAGTCGAAGACGTCGACCACGCCCCGCTTGACGTGGACGAGCGTCGTCGTGCAGGTGTCCTGGGTGAGCCAGATCGTGCCGCGCACGCTCGCCGTGGCGTTCTTGCCTCTCGTCCGGTACTTGCCCTTGCCCGAGCCCCAGAGGCGCCGCCGCTTCTTCTTCTTGTCCGGCGCGGCGAAATGCCTCTTCGGGCAGCCCAGCGGGCCCGAGAGCACGAGCACCGTGACGGGGACCTTCGCCTTCGGCTGCGTCAACAGGAAACGCCCCTGGTAGAAGTCCGCCGTCTGGGTCTTCTTGGGCTTGCCGGTCGCCGTCGTCACGCGCACGCGGCCTTTGGTCGTGTCCAGCTCCGAGCCGACAGGGATCTGCTCTGGCGAGTTCAGCTCGACGAACGTGCTCGTGCCACGTAGGCGCACGTACACCTTCCCGCTCACGGGAGCGACGTTGCCGGTCTTGAACACCCTCGGGGCCGGCAGAGGCAGTGGCGGGGGCGGTGGCGGTGGTGGCGGGGGTGGTGGTGGTGGTGGAGGCGGAGGGGGCGGCGGCGGCGGAGGCGGTGGCGGGGGCGGGGGTGGCGGAGGCGGAGGGGGCGGCGGCGGCGGAGGGGGCGGCGGCGGCGGAGGCGGGGGCGGCAGCGAGGGCGTGATCTGCACCACCGGACCCGAGCTGCGCGAGCGCAGGCGCGACGCTCCAGTTCGAGACGTACAGCGAACCGTCGCATCGCGCGGCGAAGCCTCCCGGGAAGGAGAGCCCGTCGGCCACGGTGACCGGCGAAGTGCTGTGAGGAGGAACCAGAACGACGGCTCCCTCACCGGGCCCTGCGTCCGGGAGGGAGTGGGTCGCGGAGAACTCCGTGGCGTAGAAGTTCCCGTCGGCCCCGAAGCCGCAGCCGGTGACGTTGCTCAGCCCGGACGCCCACACCGTCAGCGAGCCCGTCGCCGGATCGAAGCGCCAGACCCTGGCCGACCCAGGCGGATTCGGAACGCCGGTGAGCTCGCCGATGTAGAGCGCTCCGTGCCGACCCTGGTCGATGCAGGTTGGCACGGCATCGGAGAGCGGCGGATTCGGGATGAACGCCTCCACGCTGACGTGCCCATTGGCTCGAACGCGATCGATCGTGTTCGTTGCGGCGTCGACGACCCACTGGGTGCCGGCCGCGGCCAGCACAGCGTACGGGTTCGCATCCGGGAACTGGCCGGGCGGTACGAGGTTCTGGTGCCAGAGGCTCCACAGCCAGTCGAAGCGACCGACGTCGGCGACGATGCGCGTGTGGCCACTCGGGCTGAACTGGATCAGCCGGCCGAGCTGTGCCCGCAGGCCGGTCGTGAGCTCGGGCGACCAGAGGCCGTCCTCGATCGCCTCACGGTTCGAGGCTTCGATGCCGTAAGCCGTCCCGTTGCCGTGAAACGCGACGCCGTCGATCCCGGTGGCCCGTGAGCCGCCCTCGGCGGAGATCGAAGCAAAGCCCGAGATGACCCTGTGGGCTTGTCCGGCAGCGATGTCGATGACGCTCACGCCACTCGTGAAGCCTGGGCACTGTTCACCCTCGGCCCCCCCGGGACGGCAGTCCGCCTGATAGCCGCCGTGACCCGCCTCGGCGACGTAGAGCTTGCGGTTCGGGCCGAACGCGAGATCGCGTGGGTTGTCGAGCCCGGTGACGACCGTCGTCCAGGTTTCACTTGTCGGCGCGGCGTGTGCACCGCCGACGAACGGCGAGGCGCCTGCCAAGCCGACCGCTACGCCTAGACAAACGAGCGTAGCCATGCATACCGCTACGAGAACGCGTAGTGCGCGCGTATCAGACCCCTTCCCCCTCTGCTGCGCCGAAATCCCCGGCCTCTCGTTACGAGCGTAACGCAGTTCCGGGCGATTGCAAGGAGTGCGTCAGTACCGCGGCAGGCGGACTTCCTCGCGCCGCTCGCGGGCGAAGAAGTGGATGCCGTCCACGAAGCGGACCCAGTTGCAGCGGGTGCACATGACGAGCGAGTGCGTCCAGGCGCTGTCGGCCTGGAAGCGGACTCCGCGAAGGAGGTCGCCGCTCGAGACACCGGTCGCAACCACGATCTGCTCGCCTGGGGCGAGATCCTCGATCGTGAACAGCCGCTCGAGGTCCTCGACGCCTGCCTCCTGGGCCGCCGCCACCTCCCGGCGACGAGTCGGCCAGAGCTGCGCCTGCAGCTCGCCGCCGAGGCAGCGGAGCGCCGCCGCCGAGAGGACCGCCTGCCGCGTGCCGCCGATCCCGATCGCCAGATGGTCGTTCGTCCCGCGCACGGCCGCCGAGATCGAGGCGGTCACGTCGCCGTCCTGGATCAGCTTGATGCGCGCGCCCGCGGCGCGAATCTCCTCGATCAGGTCGTGGTGGCGCGGCCGGTCGAGGATGATCGTCGTGATGTCGTTGACCATCCGCCCGAAGGCCTCGGCGATCGCGCGCACGTTGTCGCCGACCGGCCGGCGCAGGTCGATCGCGCCCCGCGCCTTCGGCCCGACGGCCATCTTGCGCATGTACATGTCGGGCAGCGTCTGGTACGAGCCCGGCTCGCCGACCGCGACCATCGACATGGCGCCGTAGCCGCCCCGCGCCACCACGCCGCGGCCCTCGAGCGGGTCGAGCGCAAGGTCGACCTCGAGCCCGCCGGAGCCGATCGTCGCTCCCGCCGCAAGATGGTCGCTCTCGTCGCCGGCGCCGATCACGACGCGGCCGTCGATCGGGAGCTGCTCGAGCGCGAGCCGCATTGCCGTCGACGCGTCCTCCTCGGCCGCCTGCTGGTCGGCACGGCCGAGCCAGCGCGCGCCGGCCAGCGCGGCGCGCTCCGTCACGCGCGCATAGCTCTCGCAGAGGCAGAACCGGCCCTCGTGCCCGGCCGGCTCCGAACGCGGCTCGCGCGCGGTCTCGGTCATCGGCCGGCCGGCACGGGCTCGGCGGCGGCCAGCACGAGCTCCATCACCTCGCCGATCGCCTCCTGGATGTTCCCGTTCTCGATCACGGGCACGCCGTGCTTGCGGGCCCGGCCGAGGATGTAGTCCTGGATCAGGCGGATGTCGTCGAAGGCGTCGAGGTACTTCTCGTACGGCCGCACGCCCTCGGAGTCGGTGTCGCGGATCCAGAAGTGGCTCGCGTGCGCCTCGGCGTCGTCGATCCCGAGCACGCACTCGACCAGCAGCGCTCCCTCGATCTCCTTCGGGAGCATCCCGGGGACGAGGTGGACGCCCTCGAGCACCATCGACCAGCCCTCCTCCACCGCGCGGTCGATCGCGGCGCGCACGCCGACGAGCACCTCGCGCGTCTGCTCGAGGAAGCCGCCGACCACGGAGTCGCCGTCCTCTTCGTCGCCGGCCATCGCGCGGCCGGCCTCGAAGCTCGAGTGGTGGATGGCCGGCATGAACTCGCGCGAGAAGAAGGCGCGCATCGTCTGGCGGACGAAGTCGGTCGAGGTCACGCGCGTGATCCCGAGCCGGTAGGCGACGTCGGTGGCGACGGTCGACTTGCCCGTTCCCGTCGCGCCGCCGACGAGCAGGATGATCGGCCGGTCGAGCTCGTAGCAGGTCCCGGTAGCGGCGCAGCCGCTGCATCGCAGCGTGGCCGTCCTCCTGGCCAAGGGTCTCGACCGCGACTTCCTCGAGCCGCTCGATCGTCGTCGCCTGCCGGTCGCAGGCAGCCAGGTCGGCCTCGACGGCGAGCGCCAGCTCGTAGGCGCGGTCGGCGGAGAGTCCGGCGGCGATCAGCGCGCGGGCCATCAGGCCCTTCGAGAACGGCAGGCCGTCCTCGCCGCCGAGCGGCAGTGGCTGGCGGTAGCGGCGGTCGCTCATGCGCGGACCCTTTCCGGCGCAAGCTCGAGAACGGCCTGGTCCATGCCCTCGCCGACCAGCTCGTTGTCGGCGAAGACGAGCTCCCGCCCGCGGGCGACGGCCGCCTCGGCGACGACGTCGATCGCGGCCGCCTTGATCTCGACGAGGTACGTGTCGGCGTCGACGCGGTCGAGCTCCTCGCGCAGGGCCTCGCGACGGGCGAGGTTGCCGGACACGTGGACGACCTCGGCGCCGTGCCGGTCGGCCAGGTGGGCCGCGAGTGTCTCGTGCACCGCGGCCGGCGCGGTCGTGAAGAACGCCAGGCGGCGACCGTCGACCGGCTCGACCGGCCGTGGCCGCAGCTCGACCGGGACGACGGGGACGTCCTTCACCTGCGCGATCGCCTCGAGCAGCGGCTCGTCCGCGCCGCCGGTGACGAGCACGAGGTCGGAGATCAGGATCCGGTAGGCGTTCAGGTAGCCGGTCGCGACCTCGAGCGGCTGCGCGGAGCTCGTCACGAGCACGCGCGCGTCGACCTCGACCGGCGGAATCGCCGCGCCGCTGCCGTCGAAGATCACGAGCTCCGGCTCGAGCTCGGCCGCGAGGGCTGCGCCCTCGAGCACGTTCGACTCGCCCGGCGACCCTGCGAGCCCCCCGCCGCAGCGCCGGCACCCGATCGTCGTCACGCCGGTGAGCGCCGCAGTCTCGAGGTAGTCGGAGGCCGCGTGGCCGCCGGCCCGTGAGAGCTCGAGCAGGTCGTCGAGCCGGGGCCGTGCCTCGACGAGCTGCGGCTGGAGCGGCCCGCCGCGGCCCATCGCGACCACGACCACCTCGCGGTCGCGCGAAAGCAACCGTGCGACGTGCCCGGTGACGGCGGTCTTGCCGACCCGCTTGCCGGTCCCGACGATGGCCAACGAGGGCAGTGGGAACGGCGCGAAGGAGGGCGGGTCGAAGCGAAAGTCGGGCCCGGCGTAGGGCAGCCCCAGTGCCAGCACCCGGCTCGCGACCCGGAAGCGTTCGCGCGGCCCGAGCACCGGCTCGTCGGAGAGGTCGACCACCAGCTCCGGCTCGTGCTCGGCGATTCCGGCCTCCAGGCCGTGCGCGACAGGCACGCCGTAGTCTTCGCCGCCGACGAGCTTCTCGGTCCCGCCCGCGACCCAGACTGCGATCACCTCGTGCGGCAGCGCGGCCAGCGCGTCGCACACGACGGGCGCGTAGTGCTCCCCGTCGATGACCACGAGCGCCCTCACGCCCCTGACCGCCCTCCGGCCTCGCACCGCCAGCGACGCCTCAGGAACGTGAGCGAGCTCATGTCCGTGAGGTCACCTCGTCCTCGATCCGCGTCGTGTACTTCTCGAACGCGAGCGTCTCGGTCGAGAACTGGATGATCCGCTCCTCGCCGTGGAACGGGTACTTGCGCCAGACGTCCACGTGCCGCCCGGCGATCTCGATCACGTTGTAACAGGGCCGCGTCTTGCCGCGCAGCCGCCGCGAGGAGACGGTGCCGGCGTTCACGACGAACAGGTTCTCCAGGCGCCACGCATAGGGAACATGCTTGTGTCCGGAGAGGACGAGATCCACGCCCGCGCGCTGCAGGCACTCGAGGCAGTCGCCGGCGTCGTAGACGACGTTGCGCTCGCGTCCGGTTCCCGGCACCGGCAACAGGTGGTGGTGGAGGACGAAGATCCTCAGGTCGTCCGGCCCGGCCTCGGCGAACTGCTCCTCGATCCAGCGGTAGCGGCCGCGGCCGATCTGGCCGTGGTCGAGGTCGGGCTCGGTCGAGTCGACCGCGACGACCGTCAGTCCCGGAACGCGCAGTACCGGGTTGCGCTCGCCGAACATGTCCTCGAAGTGGACGTAGCCGACGTTGCGCGAGTCGTGGTTGCCGGGGATCACGACCACCGACTCGCAGTCGATCCGGTCCATGTAGGCGCGCGCCTCCGCGTACTCGTACTTGAAGCCGAAGGTGGTCAGGTCGCCGGAGCAGATGACGACGTCCGGCGCGAGGTCGTTGATCTCGCCGATCGCGCGCTCGAGCAGGCTGGCGACGAAGTCGGGCGCTCCGCAATGGATGTCCGAGATGTGCGCGATGGTGAGCGCATCGCCGTTTCGCCCGTCGGGCATTGCTCGAAGTGTAGTTTCCGGAACTCGTCGCGGGCGCGTCCGCCGCCGCTGCTACTCTTGCGCGAGGGGTGGCAGAAATCGCCGATTTCCAGGCGTATTGCGGCCACGAAGAGCCGCGGTTCGCCAACGACGCCGAGCGCGAGTGCGCGAAGGTGCTCGACTTCTACGGCGTCCCCTGGGCCTACGAGCCCCAGACGTTCGTCCTCGAGCAGGACGAAGAGGGCCGCACCGTCGAGGCCTTCACGCCGGACTTCTACCTCCCCGAGCAGGATCTCTTCCTCGAGATCACGGTGATGAAGCAGCGCCTCGTCACCCGCAAGAACCGGAAGCTGCGGAAGCTGCGCGAGCGTTACCCCGGCGTCCAGGTCAAGCTCTTCTACAAGCGCGACATCGAGCGGCTGGCCCAGCGATACCGACTCGACCTGGCGTCCTAAAGCGTTCGAGGATGACTTCATGCGCATCGACCGGTCATTTCAGACGGGCGCACAAGCAAAGCCCGCGCGCCCTGAGGTCGGCATCGCAAGCGACGCCTTAGAGCTCGATCCCCGCGTAGGCGAGGTTTTCTTGAGCGCGGAGGAGATTCGCGCGCGCGTCGAGGAGCTGGGCGCCGAGATCGCCGCTGACTACGCCGACCGCGACCTGCTGCTCATCGGGCTCCTCAAGGCGAGCTTCGTCTTCCTCGCAGACCTCTGCCGGGCGATCCCGATCTCGCACCAGATCGACTTCGTCGAGCTCGCAGGCTACGGGAGCGACCAGACCGGCGGGCACTCCCGCGTGCGGCTGCTGCAGGACACGGCCATCCCGGTCACCGGGCTGGACGTGCTGCTCGTCGAGGACGTCGTCGACACGGGCCTGACGCTGAACTACCTCTGCAAGCTCCTGCGCCTGCGCCAGCCGGCGAGCCTCCGGGTCGTGACACTGCTCGACCGGCCGTACCGGCGACTCGTCGAGGACCTGCCGGTGGACTACGTCGGCTTCACGGTGCCGGACGAGTTCTTCGTCGGCTACGGCTTCGACATCGACGAGCGCTGGCGCAACCTGCCCGACCTCCGCCTGGCGAAGCTCTAGTCGCGCTTCACAAAGTTTAGGTGCGCCTAAACTTGGGCTAGACTGAGGGCATGATGGCCACACGGGCAGATGCGGTCGCCACCGGCTCGGTCGGGGCGGCCCAACGCGCGTTACGGCGCGGTCCGAGCCGCGGCTGGCGGATCCTGCCGTTCCTCGGCCCCGCCTTCGTCGCCTGCGTCGCCTACATCGACCCGGGAAACTTCGCCACCAACATCGCGGGCGGCGCGAAGTTCGGCTACACGCTCTGCTGGGTGATCCTCGTCTCGAACCTGATGGCGATGCTGATCCAGACGCTGTCGGCCAAGCTCGGGATCGCCACGGGGCGCAACCTGCCCGAGGTCTGCCGCGAGCGCTTCTCCCGGCGGACCTCCCGGGGTCTCTGGGTCCAGGCCGAGCTGATCGCGATGGCCACCGACCTCGCCGAGTTCCTCGGCGCGGCCCTGGGGCTACACCTGCTCTTCGGGATGGCGCTCTTCCCGGCGGCGCTCGTGACCGGCGTGATCACGTTCCTGATCCTCGGCCTGCATCGCTTCGGCCTGCGCGTCTTCGAGGCCGTGATCGTCGGCTTCGTGGCCGTGATCGGCGCCTGCTACCTCGCCGAGCTCTACTTCGCCCACCCGCCGCTCGGCACGGTGGCGTTGCACTCGCTCAAACCGGAGTTCGCCGGCAGCGAGTCGGTGCTGCTCGCGGTCGGGATCCTCGGCGCGACGGTAATGCCGCACGTGATCTACCTCCACTCCGCGCTGACCCAGAACCGCGTTGTACCCAGCAACGACACCGAGGCGCGGCGGCTCTACCGGTACACGAAGGTCGACGTCGTGATCGCGATGTCGATCGCCGGCCTGATCAACATGGCGATGCTGGTCGTCGCCGCGACGGTCTTCTACGGCTCCGGGATCTTCGACGTCGCCTCGCTCGAAACCGCCCACAAGACGCTCGAGCCGCTGCTGGGCGGTGCCTCGAGCACGCTCTTCGCCCTCGCACTGCTGGCCTCCGGGCTCTCGAGCTCGACCGTCGGCACGCTCTCGGGGCAGGTCGTCATGCAGGGTTTCATCGATCGAAAGATCCCGATCTTCGTGCGCCGGCTGGTGACGATGCTGCCGGCGCTGGTCGTGGCCGCGATCGGGCTCAACCCGTCGCGCGTGCTCGTGCTCAGCCAGGTCGTGCTCTCGTTCGGCATCCCGTTCGCGCTCATCCCGCTCGTCTGGTTCACGAGCAGGCGCCACCTGATGGGCTCGCTCGTGAACCGCCGGCTGACGACCGCCGTCGCCGTGGCGGTCGCCGCCGTGATCTCCGGGCTGAACGTCTTCCTGCTCTGGCAGACGTTCTTCGGCTGAGTTACCGAGGGATCGCCGGCGGGCCCGAGCAGCTAGCGCGCGGCACCGGCCGGCTCCTTCTCCGTGCGCTTCCCGTCCAGCGCTCGCAAAGCCTCGGCGGCCCGGCGGCGCAGCGGGCCGACGAGAGCGCGGTAATCCTCGTCGGAGACCTTCCCCGTCCGGTGGTCGAACTCGAGCTCCTTCAGTGCGGCGAGCGCGCGGTCGCGCTCCTCGGCGAGCGCGACCCTGATCTCGTCCTGCGGGCCCGGCTCGTCGAGCCGGTCGCTCTTCGGCGCAGGGTCACGCAGGAACGGCCGCGCGACGAACAGCACGCAGGCCACGGCGAGCACCACGCCAAGGGCGAGCCACATCGTTCAGCTCTTCTTGGGCGAGTACTTCGACGGGCACTTCGTCACGAGCGTGTCGTGCCTCGCGACGAAGACGCCGTGGCGGTAGGTCCCGTCCACGACGATGTGGCGGCCGACCTTGAACAGGTCCGGGACGCTGCCGTGATAGGCGACCGGAACGGCCAGGCCCGCGTTCTTGCCGATGTCGACGACCCCGAAGCGCAGCCCGCTCTTGGAGTACCCCTCGCCGCGCACCGGGCCGACGACCCTGCCGACCAGCGAGACCTTGCCCTGGTGCCCATGGAGCTGGCTCGGCGCGAGCTGCGGCGTCCGGCCGCCTGCGATCGAGACGTACACGAGGAAGACCGCGAGCACGCCCGCGACCGACAGCGCCAGGACCAGCCGAACGCTCCGGGTGTTGCGGGCCACGCTGGAAGTGTAGAGGGCCTAGATCGGTGGCGGTACCGATCCCGTTGGTTCGACCTAGAGCTCGCGCGCAGGCTCGGTGCGGCGCGTCGGGATCCGGTAGCCGTGCTCCTCGCAGAGGCTGCCGGGGTTGTCCTCGGTTAGCGCGTCGCAGTAGCCCTTGCCGTAGGCCGCGCGCATGAAGGCGGCGACGACCTCGAGGTTCCACTCGGAGATGTCGGCTGCCTCACGCCAGAGGTCGGCGAGCCGGAGGTCGATGTCGAGCTCGAGCAGGTCGATTCGTGACGGGCGCTTGCCCATGGCGCGAAGGTAGCTGCCCCGTCGGACGACACCGCGCCACCTCCCAACTCGTGCGCTAGCTTGCGCCCGCATGGGACGTGTCCGCTTCGGCCCCGCCCGGGTTCCCTCGAGGAGAAGCCCCGGCGAGGCGGTCAAGCTCCTCCGCCAGCGCGGCTTCACGGCCTGCGAGATCGACTTCGAGGGCGGCTTCTGGATGGACTATCCCTGGGCCGAGCGCTTCGGAAAGCTCGCGCGCGAGGCCAAGATCGCTCTCTCCGTGCATGCCCCGATCGCCGGCTTCATGGGACATGTCGAGCGGGACAAGAAGCAGCGGATGGCGGTCGGGATGCTCGATCACTCGGCCGGGATCGCCAGAGCCGCGGGCGCCGAGCTCGTCGTCTTCCACCCGGGCTTCCTGCTCGAACGAACGCGGGCCGCCGCGCTCCGCTCGATCTCCGAGCAGCTCGGGGAGCTGCGCGAGCGCCTCGAGGCCAAGGACCGCGCCGTCCCGTTCGGCGTCGAGGTGATGGGTCGCGTGCGCGAGATCGGCAGCCTCGATGACGTGGTGGAGCTCTCACGCCGCTCGGGCGGCTGGGTGAGGCCCGTGCTCGACTTCGCCCACATGCACGCAACGAGCGACGGTGCCTACACCGACGTCGAGCCCTTCGCCGCCGCGCTCGAGGCCGCCGACGAGGTGCTCGAGCCGAAAGCGCCCTTCCATATTCACTTCTCCGACATCGCCTACGCGAACAGGAACGAGACGAAGCATCTTCCCTACGGCGAGGGAACGCTCAGAGCCGATCCGCTACGCAAGGCCCTACGCAGGTTCAAGCGGCCGGCTACGGTGATCTCAGAAGCGCCCGACCTCGGGTCGACGCGGGCGATTCAGGCCGCGCTGGCCGCCTCGGCGAGCAGGCCCTCGCGGCGGGCCTCGAGCTCGGCAGCCTCGTCGTCACGGCCCCGGTCCCGGAGGAACTGAGCGAGCGCCTCGAGCGTCTCCCGCTGTCCCGAGCGGTGCAGCGTGGTCGAGATCGTGTCGTAGGCCTCGCGCAGGAGCTGCTCGGCCTCGTCGTCGTGGCCCTGAGCGGCGCGCACGAGCCCGAGCGACATCGCCGTGGTAGCCAGCGAGGTGAGATCGTGCGGCCCGACCGTCTCGCGGGCGGCGAGCGCGAGTCGCTCCGCCTCGTCCACCCGCCCCTCGGCGAGGAGAAGCTCGGCGAGCCCGCGCTGGCTCTCGCAGAGCGTCGCCCGGTCCTCGAGCGGCGCCAGCACCCGGATCGACTCGCGGAAGATCCGCTCGGACCGCGTCAGGTCGCCCTGGTAGCGGGCAACCCAGGCGGCGAAGTTGAGCGTCCGGCCGAGAGCCCAGGCGGCGCCGGCCTCCGAGAGATGCTCGCGGGCGCCCTCGAGCGCCGCGGCCGCGTCGTCGTACTCGCCGCGCTGGAGGTGGAGCTGGCCAGCGAAGCGCAGCGCGCGCCCTCGGGCTTCGGCGCTGCCGCTCTGCTCGGCGAGCAAGATCGCCTGCTCGACCAGCGGCGCCGCGCGATCGAGCTCCAGGCGCGAGATGTACACGCTCGCGAGCTCATCTGAGGCCTCGCTCTCGAAGTCCTTCCGGCCGGCCTCACGCGCGAGCTCGAGGCCCTCGAGCATCAGCCGCTCCTCCTTTTCCAGGTCGCCCCTCGACCAGGCAATGCTCGCGCTTGCCCGCAGCGCGCGAAAGCGTCCCTCCAGGTCGTCGGGCTCGAACACCTCGAGCGCCTCGTCGATCATCTGCTCGGCGGCCTGGACGTCGGCGCCGCGCAGGAGCACCGCCTCTGCCAGCGTGACGAGCGCGCGGCCCTGCGTCCACTTGTCGCCCTCGCCGATCGCGGCGGCGAGCACCTCCTCCATCTCGCGTGCGACGGCCGGCAGGTCGCTCAGCCGGTCGGCCGCGCGGGCCGCCAGGTAGCGGCGGCGCAAGGTCGGCTCGAGCTCGACCGCGCGGACGAACAGGTGCCGTGCGGTCCGGTTCGCCTCGCGCGCGAACGCGCGCAGCCCGGCCTCGGTGAGCGCCTGTGCTGCTTCGTGCTGCAACTCGATCGGGACCGAGCCTTCGAGCTCTGCCGTCAGCTTCGCCGCGTGGTCGAGGTGGTACGCGCGGATCTCCAGCAGCTCGTCGCCGGCGCGCTCCTTGAGCCACGCGGCGAACGCCCGGTGGTGCTCGGCGCGCGCGGACTTGGACAGGCCCGAGTAGGCGACCTCACGGATCAGGACGTGCTTGAAGCGGTAGGCGTTCTCGGCGCGTATCGACGAGCGCGGCTCCGGGAGCACGAAGTCGCGCAGGAGCAGATCCTCGAGCGGCTCCTCGACCGAGTCGAGCTCTGGCGAGAGCCGCAGCACCGCGTCGTCCCAGAAGATTCGCCCGATCACGGCGGCGCGCTGCAGGATCGCCTTCGTGGGAGCGGGGAGCCGGTCGATGCGAGCGGCGATCAGCGCCTGCAGCGTGTCCGGGATCCGGTCAACCGACTGGATGCCCTCCTCGGCCAGCATCCGCATCGTCTCCTCGACGTAGAGCGGATTGCCCTCGGTCTTGTCGAGCAGCTCCTGCCGCGCCTCCTCGGTCAGCTCGCCGTCCTCGAGGAGCGCGTCGACGAGCTGCTCGCTCTCGTCGCGCCGGAGCGCCTCGAGCTCGATCGACGTCGCGCGCACGCGGCCTCCGCCCCAGTCGGGCCGCAGGTCGAGTAGCTCGGGCCGCGCCAGGCAGATGAGCAGCAGCGGCGCCTCGCGCACCCAGGTGGCCAGGTGCTCGATCAGCTCGAGCAGCGGCTCCTCGGCCCAGTGGATGTCCTCGAAGACGAGCACGAGCGGCTGCTCCAACGCGACGCGCTGCGCCCATTCGCGGGCCGCCCAGGCGATCTCCTGTGCGCTGGACTCGGACTGCACCGCCTCGAGCACCCCGGAAGCGAGCCCGAGCAGGTCGGCCACGGCCTCGTCCTCGCAGAAGGCGCGCAGCTTCTCGATCGCGACATCGAGCGGGTCGTCGTCCGCGATGCCGGCCGCGCACTTGACCATCTCGGCGAGCGGCCAGTAGGTGACGCCCTCGCCGTAGGGCAGGCTGCGGCCCGGGAGCACGGTTGCGCCCTCGAGGCCCTCGACGAACTCGCGCGCGAGCCGGCTCTTGCCGACGCCGGGCTCGCCGTAGATCGTGAACAGATGGGCCCGGCGGTCGCGCAGCGCGCGGTCGTAGGTGTTGCTCAAGAGCTCGAGCTCGGCGTCGCGGCCCACGAGCGGGGCCTCGAGGGTCCGCGGGCGGGCGCCGCCGGAGCCGCTCGTCCCCACCGCGCGCCAGGCCCATAGCGGCCGGTCCAGCCCCTTCAGCTCGACCGGGCCGAGGTCCTCGACCTCGACGCGACCGAGCGTCAGCCGGTGCGCCGCCGGGCCGAGCAGGAGCTGACCCGGCTCGGCCGCCTGCTCGAGCCGGGCCGCCAGCGTCACCGCCTCGCCGGTCGCGAAGGTCGCCTCGGCGTCGTCGGCGACGACCTCACCCGACTCGATCCCCACGCGCGCCTGGAGCTCCAGCTCCTCGACCGCGTCGAGGATCGCGAGGCCGGCGCGGACCGCGCGCTCGGCGTCGTCCTCGTGCGCCTGCGGGATGCCGAACGCGGCCATGACCGCGTCGCCCGCGAACTTCTCGACGATCCCGCCGTGCGTGGTGATGCAGTGCGAGACGCGGTCGAAGAACGTCTGGACACGCCGCCGCACGACCTCCGGGTCCGCGCCCGTGACGAGCGCGGTCGAGTCGACGAGGTCGACGAACAGGACCGTGGCGAGCTTCCGTTCCATTCCTCAAGTGTAGAAACGAATGGGCAGGGCCCGTGCTTCCCGCCGTTAGCATCCGCGGCGTGCTCGACCCCAAGGTTTTCAAGGCCTACGACGTCCGCGGGATCTACCCGACCGAGCTCGACGAGCAGGGCGCCCACGCGATCGGTGGGGCCTTCGTCGAGGTCTTCCAGCCGAAGCGGATCGCGGTCGGGCACGACATGCGGCTCTCGTCGCCGGCGATGGCGGAGGCGGCGATTCGCGGCGCCTCCGAGGCAGGCGCGGACGTGCTCGAGCTCGGGCTGATCGGCACCGAGATGCTCTACTTCGCGGTCGGCGAGCTGGGGCTCGACGGCGGGATCACGGTCACCGCCTCCCACAACCCGAAGGAGTACACCGGGATGAAGATCGTCCGCGCCGGGGCGCTGCCGGTCGGCGGCGACTCCGGGCTGCCCGAGATCCGCGAGCTGGCCAGGTCCGGGGTCAGACCCCGGACCGGTCCCGGCGGGATGGTCGAGCCGTACGACATCTGGCCCGGATACGTCGAGCGCGTGCTCTCGTTCGTCGACCCGGAGGCGATCGGCGAGCTCAAGATCGTGATCGACGCCGCCAACGGGATGGCCGGCGCGATGCTCCCGCCGGTGCTCGAGCGGCTGCCGCAGGTAGAGACCGTCCGCTGCTTCTTCGAGCCGGACGGCACCTTTCCCAACCACCAGCCCAACCCGCTCCTGCCGGAGAACCGCGAGCTGATCGTCGCCAGGACCCTCGAGGAGCGGGCCGACTTCGGGGCGGCCTTCGACGGGGACGCCGACCGCTGCTTCTTCGTCGACGACGAGGGCGAGTTCGTACCGGGCGATTTCGTCACCGCGCTCCTCGCGGAGTCGGTCCTGGAGAAGGAGCCCGGGGCAAAGATCATCTACGACGTCCGCGCGAGCTGGGCGGTGCCGGACACGATCGAGCGCGCCGGAGGGATCCCGCTCGTCAACCGCGTCGGCCACGCCTTCATCAAGCACCGCATGCGCGAGGAGGACGCGGCCTTCGGCGGCGAGGTCTCCGGCCACTACTACTTCCGCGACTTCTCGCAGGCCGACTCCGGCGTGATCCCGTTCCTGCTGATGCTCGAGCTCGTCTCGAAGCGGCAGCAGCGGCTGTCCGAGGTCCTGCGCCCCTTCCGCGAGCGCTACTTCCTGACCGGCGAGATCAACCTCCCGGTCGGCGACGTGGAGCGCGAGCTGCAGCGGCTCGAGGAGCGCTTCGGCCCCGAGGGCGAGGTCAGCCACCTCGACGGGATCTCGATCGAGGCGGCCGACTGGCACCTGAACGTGAGGCCGTCGAACACCGAGCCGCTGCTCCGCCTGAACCTCGAGGCGCGCTCCCGCGAGCTGATGGAGCGCAAGCGGGATGAAGTGCTGAGCTTCCTCGGCGCTGCCGCTACTCTCTAGGACGTGAAGATCGCCGCGCGATTCTCATGCCTCGCCGTCCTGACCGCGCTTCTGCTCGGTGCGCCGGCCGCGCTCGCGGCCCGGCTGACGCACGCCGACCGGGTGGCGATCAACGCGACGCTGGACACCTTCGTGAACCACGCCGTCAAGCGGCAGAACCCCGGCGCGGCCTACGACGTCGTCACCGCCAACATGCGCAACGGCGCTTCCCGCAAGGCCTGGTCGCACGGCTCGATCCCGGCCTATCCGTACCCGGCGCGCGGCACGAAGTTCCACAGCTGGACGTTCGCCTACCGGGACGGGAACGAGCTCGGGATCAACCTGATGCTGATGCCGCGCCGCGGCAGCAAGCTGGGGCCGTACGCCTTCAGCATGACGCTCATCCACTCCGGTCGGCGCTGGCTGGTCGACACCTTCCAGCCCGCCGCCACCTTCGCGCCGACGAATGCGAAGACGGCCAAGGTGACCGCGGTGACCGACTTCGCGCCGGGACAGCCGGCCGAGGGCAACGTCGGCCCGACGCACGTCAGCAGCAGGTACGCGTTCGTGCCCTTCGCGTTCCTGGGCGTCTTCGTGGTCTGCCTCGCGGCATTCGCCGTCTTCGCGACGATGCGCAACCGGCGCCTGATCGGCGCCGAACGCCGGGTGCTGCCGCCGTTTCCGGAGCGCTTCCGCCGCTCTCGGTGACCGACCTCGAGCTCGGCCGCGCCAGCGACCGCAAGCCGCCGTTCAAGTACTCGTCCCTGACGCGCGTCGGCTTCTCCGACACGGATGCCCAGGGGATCGTCTACTACGGCCGCTACCTACCGTACTTCGACAGTGCCCGGGTCGAGTATCACCGGCACCTCGGGATCCTCGAGCGGGAGCGGCGAGAGCACGAGCTGGTGATGCGGGCGAATGCGATCGAATACCTGGCGCCGGCGCGCTTCGACGACCTCGTCGAGGCCTTCATCCGCGTCTCGCGAATCGGACGCACGAGCATCACCTACGACTTCGCCGCCTACCGCATCGAGGATGATCTCCTGATGGTGACCGCCCTCCAGACGCTGGTGCTCGTCGATCTCGACGAACGCCGGGCATACCCGATCCCGGAGGACCTGATCGGGAAGATCGCCGCTTTCGAGGGGAGCGATCTCGAGCGATGACGGAGCTCCTGCACGAGATCCGCCAGGCCGGCGACCTGCAGGCCGCGGTCGACCTCCTGCACGACCGCTTTGACCACCACTCGTGGGTCGGGATCTACCTCGTCGAGGGGGACGACCTCGTGCTCGGCCCCTGGAAGGGCCCGCAGGCGACGGAGCACGTGAGGATCCCGGTCGGCCAGGGCGTGTGCGGCGCTGCGGCCGCCAGCGGCGAGACCGAGATCGTGGACGACGTCAACACCGACCCGCGCTACCTCGCCTGCTTCCCGTCGACGCGCTCGGAGATCGTCGTGCCGATCGCCCGCGAGGGCCGCGTCGTCGGCGAGATCGACATCGACTCCGACCGGCCGGCAGCCTTCGGCGCGGACGACCGCGCCTTCCTCGAACGCGTCGCGGAGCTGCTGGCAGCGCATTGCGCTCCGTGAGGCTCGAGCCGCCGCGGCTGCGCGTCGCAGGGCTTCACCTCGCCGTCCTCTGGTCGTTCGCGGTCGCCGAGCCGCTGTTCGACCTGCTCGGCGGCAACGGCGAGTTCTTCGCCGCGCGCGGGTCGACGGGCTCGGACGTGGTGTTGTTCGCGCTGCTGCTCACGCTCGTCCCGCCCGCGCTGCTGCTCGGCCTCGAGGCGGTGGCCCCGCGTCGCGCCCGCGGCGTCATGCACGCGCTCCTCGTCGCGGGCCTCGTCGGCCTGCTCGCGCTCGAGGCGATCCGGGCTCTCGGCGCACCGGGCTGGCTCCTGGTGGCGATCGCCGGCGCGATCGGGCTCGGCGCCGCGGCCCTCTACTTCCGCGCGCCGGCGGCGCGGCTGCTCCTGACCGTGTTGGCGCCGGCGCCGCTGATCTTCCTCGCGCTCTTCCTGTTGGATTCAGATGCGTCCCGGCTGACGCTCTCCGGGACCGCGACCGCCTCGGCGGCGACCGTGCGCCCCGACGCGCCGATGGTCGTGATCGTCTTCGACGAGCTGCCGGTGAACTCGCTGCTCGACCGGCACGGGGTCGTCGACCGGGTCCGCTACCCACACTTCGCGGCGCTCCAGCGGAGCTCGACCTGGTTCGCGAACGAGAGCGTCGTCTCCGAGGGGACCCTGCACGGCGTGCCGTCGCTCCTGACCGGCCGCTATCCCCGCCCGAGCGAGCTGCCCGTCTACCACGACCACCCGCAGAACCTGTTCACGCTCTTCGGGCACGAGGCCGAGCTGCACGTCTTCGAGACCGAGACGCACCTCTGCCCGCCCAGCCTCTGCCACGAGTCGGGCCAGTCGCTCGACGGGCGGCTCGGCTCGCTGTTCGCCGACACGAGCGTCGTCTACCTGCATCAGCTGCTGCCGGACGACCTCGCGAGCGGAATCCCGTCGGCTTCGAACGGCTGGCAGGACTTCTGGCGCAACGGCGGCGGCGCGAACGACCCGCAGCGGCGCTTCGCGCGGTTCCTGCCGACGATCAGGCCGACGAAGCAGCCGGCCCTCTGGTACCTGCACTTCCTGCTACCGCACAGCCCCTGGCGCTTCCTGCCCTCGGGGCAGCGCTACGCGATCCGGCCCGCTCCGGGCTGGAGTGCGGCCGAAGTCTGGAACGGCAACCAGGCGGCCGTCGACCAGTACTGGCAGCGCCACCTGCTTCAGCTCGGCTACGCCGACAAGCTGCTCGGCCGGCTGGTCGCACGGCTGAAGGCGACCGGGCTCTACGACCGCTCCCTGCTCGTCGTCACCGCCGACGAGGGGCTCAGCTTCCGCGCCGGGGAGAAGCGCCGGCCCGCCTCGGCGGCCAACCTCCAGGACATTTCCTACGTGCCGCTGTTCGTGAAGCTTCCGCACGAGCGGCGCGGACGGGTGGTGCGCCGCGCGACGCGCTCGGCCGACGTCCTGCCGACGATCGCGGCGGCACTCAAGGTGGCCCTTCCCTGGCCGGTCGAGGGGCAGAACCTGCTCGCGCCGTCCCACCTCGAGCGGTTCGTCTCGGTGGCCAAGGACCACGGCCGCCGCCTCGTCGTCCCGGCCGCCGCGCTCGAGGCTCGCCGGAAGGCGGCCCTCCGCCGCCAAGTGACGCTCTTCGACTCGGACGAGCCCGTCTCGAAGCTCTACGCGATCGGGCCCGACCGGGCGCTGCTCGGTCACCCGTTCGAGGGAGGCCGGCGCGTCACCGACCTCGACCCGATCGACCGTTCGGGGGCACTTGTTCAGGTGAGCGGGCGCGCGAACGGGCGCTCGGCGGTCGTCGTCGCCGGTGGCCGGGTGGTCGCCGTCGACCCGATCGTGCAAGGCCGCTTCTGGGCACTCGTTCCGGGCAGGTCGCTTGGCCGCGCCGCTCTGCGCGTCTACGTCTTGCCCTGAGGCGCTGGGCGCCCGCCCGCCGTCCTCGACACGAACAGGCGCCGCAGCCTTTTTGGTGCGCCCCCTCCCCTACGTCACGTTGTAGTCGGTGGCGCGAAAAGCGCTATCCCTCGTTCGAGGTACCCCGCTCGTTCGAGGGATGATCCCTCGTTCGAGTGATCCTCGATCAGGATCGAGAAATGCAGCCTCAGGGCTCAAGAGGCATCGCTTGCGATGCCGTCATCAGGACGCGCGAGCTTCGCTCGGGCGTCCGTCTGAAATGACCGGTCGACCCGTCGGAAGACTCTAAGACGGCGTAACTCGGTAGGCGTCGAAGACCGCGTCCAGGTTGCGCAGGGCGGTCAGCAGGCTGCGCAGCGCCTTGACGTCGCCGACCTCGGCCACGTACCAGTTCTTGGCCAGCTGGTCCTCGACGTGCCCGCCGTACTCGACGATGTTGGCGCCGTGCTCGGCGAAGGTCCGGGCCACGTCCTCGAGCAGCCGCGGCCGGTCCCACGACGAGACCGCGATCTGCACCCGGAAGCTCCGGGTGGCGCCACCGTCCCAGGAGACCTTCGTGAACCGCTCCGGGTTGCGCCGCAGCGACTTGACGTTCGAGCAGTCTTCGCGGTGGATCGTGATCCCCTTGCCGAGCGAGATGTAGCCGACGATCTTGTCGCCCGGCACCGGCGTGCAGCACTTCGCCAGCCGGACGAGCACGTCGTCCACGCCGCGAACCGCGATCCCGAGGTTGTCGCTCGAGATGGCGTCGCGCGCCTTCGGAGCCTTGAGCGGGACCGTCTCCTCCTCGGCGACCTGCTCCGTCTTCAGGCGCTGGATCACCTTGTTGACGATCTGGGTCGCCTGGAGCTTCCCGGAGCCGAGCGCCAGGTAGAAGTCCTCGGCCTTCTTGAAGCCGGTCTCGCGGATCACCTGCGCGAGCACCGAGGATCCCTGCAGCTTCTTGTACGGCAGGTTCTGCCGCTTGAGCGCGCTCTCGAGGGTCTCGCGGCCCTTCTGCTCGGTCTCCTCGCGCGTCTCGCGGGAGAACCACTGGCGGATCTTGTTGCGGGCCCGCGAGGACGCGGCCAGCGAGAGCCAGTCGCGCGACGGCCCGCGGCCGCTCTTGGTGGTCAGGATCTCGACGAAGTCGCCGCTCTTGAGCCGGTAGTGCAGCGGCACGATCCGTCCGTTGATCTTGGCGCCGACGGTGCGGTGGCCGACGTCGGTGTGCACGGCGTAGGCGAAGTCGATCGGCGTCGCCCCGGCCGGCAGCACCTTCACCTCGCCCTTCGGCGTGAACACGTAGACCTCCTCGCCGAAGAGGTCGGTGCGGAAGGCCTTCATGAACTCGCGCGGGTCGGCCTCGTCCTCCTGCCAGTCCATCAGCTGCCGGATCCAGGCCAGCCACTCCTCGTCGGCCTTGGCATCCTTCTTGCCGGTCTTGTAGCCCCAGTGCGCGGCGACGCCGAACTCCGCCGTCTCGTGCATCTCGCGCGTCCGCACCTGGATCTCGAGCGGCCTTCCCTCCGGTCCGACGACCGTCGTGTGCAGCGCGCGGTAGCCGTTCAGCTTCGGCATCGCGACGTAGTCCTTGAAGCGGCCGGGCATCGGCTTCCAGAGCGAGTGGATCAGGCCGAGCGCGCCGTAGCAGTCGCGCGTCCCCTCGTCGCCGCCGCGCTCGCAGATGACCCGCATCGCGGTGAGGTCGTAGATCTCGTTGAACTCGCGGCCCTTCTTGGCCATCTTGTCGTAGATCGAGTAGAAGTGCTTCGCGCGGCCCGAGATCTCCGCGGGGACGTCGACCTTCTCCAGCTCGGCCTTCAGGACCATCGCCGCCTCGCGCACGTGCTCCTCGCGGTCGGCGCGGCGCTCGCTGACCATCGCCTTGATCTCCTCGTACTTGCGCGGGTGCAGCGTCGTGAAGGCGAGGTCCTCGAGCTCCCACTTGAGCTTGTTGATCCCGAGCCGGTGCGCGAGCGGCGCGTAGACCTCGAGTGTCTCCTTCGCCTTCTGCACCTGCTTCTGCTTGCCGAGGTACTCGATCGTCCGCATGTTGTGCAGCCGGTCGGCGAGCTTGATCAGGATCACCCGCACGTCCTGGGCCATTGCCACGATCATCTTGCGGTAGTTCTCGGCCTCGGTCTGCTCGCGGCTCTGGAACTGGATCCGGGTCAGCTTGGTGACGCCCTCGACGAGCTGCGCGATCTCGTCGCCGAACTCGTCCCGGATCTCCTTGATGTCGGTGTCGGTGTCCTCGACGACGTCGTGCAGGAGCGCGGCGGCGATCGTCTCCTCGTCCAGCCGCAGGTCGGCGCAGATCTTGGCGGCGCCCCACGGATGGTTGATGAAGGCCTCGCCGGAGCGGCGCTGCTGGCCCTCGTGCTTGGCGGCCGCGAACGCGAATGCGCGCCGCAGCAGGTCCCGGTCGACGTCGTGGTTGTACGCAGCGACGTCGGAGATCAACTCCTCGATCAGCTCCTGGTGGCGCTCACCTGCTTGCAGGACCGTCATGCGAAAAGTGTACTCCCGGGTTTTCGGTTGCCAGAGAACCGGTATCGGCTGCAGGAGGCGATTCCCGCAGACCGAACATGCCCCTCGTGCTCACACGTAAAGACGAACGAAAAGCTGAGAAGCTGGCCCGGTTGCTGGCCTCGCTGGACGACACGGCGCGCCTCACGCGGCCCGTCCCGCGCCGCCGGCCGCGGGTTTCTCTCTCCACTAAGTAACAGTCTGTTACTAGGTTCCTTGCGCCGGCGAGATCAGTGGAGCGGGCGGCCGTCGTCCTGCTTGACGTAACCCGGCGGGAACGAGGGGTGGCCGGGGCCGCCCTGTGGAGCCATGCCGCGGCCGCCCGTGGCTGCGAGGGCGTCGTCGTTCTCGACCCGGCGTTCCCCGTCCTCGCTGAGATCGCCGCGGTCGAACGGGCGGAAAGCGACCCGCTTCAGCTTCTCGAGGAGCCCCACGCCCGCATGGTACGCCTCAGGCGGCCCTGGCGAGACCCGGCTCCTCGAGCAGCGCGCGGAAGCGCTCCGACTCGAGCAGGTGCCGTTTCGCCGCGCCTTCGGTCAGCCCGAGCTCCGCGAAGATCGCCGTGGCCTCCCGGTCGCGTTCGTCCGCGGGCTTGCGCCACTCGGCCACGAGCCATTCGCGCCGCTCCACGTAGGCCTCCTCGGCGTCGAAGACCTGGCGCACGTTCAACTGCGGGGCAATCGTGCCGTTCCACTGGTTCGCCTCGAGCCGGAAGGCGAGGTCGTAGTGCCCGACCCGCCGCAGCCGGTCGAGCTGCGGGCCGAAGCCGAACGCGATCGCGCCGCCCGAGTCGCGCCCGTCCTCGCGCACGCGGAAGCGGAGGTGCTTGCCGTCGGCGGTCGGCGCGAGCTCGGCCAGGTCGCAGCCGGCGAGCAGCAGCGTCACGCCCGGGTTGCCCAGGCCGAAGGGCGCCAGGCGCGCCAGCTCGCCGCAGAGCGCCAGCGTCAGCTCCCCTCCGTGGACGAAGGCGTCGACGGTGGTCACGGGCTGCAGGTCGGTTTCCTCGAGGCGAGCGTCGGCGATCGCGCCGAAGGCCTCCGCGAACGCCTCGATCTGCTCCGGCTTGATCGAGAGGCCTGCGGCCGCCGCGTGGCCGCCCCAGCGCTCGAGGTGGCCGGCGCAGTCGCGCAGACCGTCGTGCAGGTCGAAGGAGGGGATCGAACGGCCCGAGCCCTTCCAGTCGCCCTCGGTGCCGGCGATCAGGATGACGGGACGGCGGTAGCGCTCGACGAGACGTGAGGCGACGATCCCGATCACGCCCTCGTGCCAGGCCTCGCCGGCGACGACGTAGCCGCGCCGGCGGCGGCGGGCCTCGGGCCAGCCCTCGATCGTCTCGATCGCCTCGCGCGCGATCCGCTCCTCGACGGCCTGCCGGTCGCGGTTCAGCTCCTCGAGCTGGGCGGCGAGCTCGCGCGCCGACTCACGCTCTTCGGTGAGCAGGAGCTCGAGCGCCGCCCCGGGCCGGGAGAGCCTGCCGGCAGCGTTCAGGCGCGGCGCGAGCCGGAAGCCGATCGCGCCGGAATCGACCGCGGCCGGGTCGACCCTCGCCGAGCGCATCAGCTCGCGCAGGCCCGGCTTCTGCGTCCGCGCCAGCGAGCGCAGGCCCGCGACCGCGAGCCCGCGGTTCTCGTCCACAAGCGGGACGACGTCGGCAACGGTGGCGAGCGCGACCAGGTCGAGGTGCCGGGCGAGCGCCTCCGAGCCCGCGCCGAGGAGCGCCTGCCCGAGTTTCCAGACGACACCGGTCCCGCACAGCTCGCCGAACGGGTAGTCGCCGCGGTAGGGCCCGACGACCGGGCAGGCGGGCAGCTCAGCTCCGGCGCGGTGGTGGTCGGTGATCACGACCTCGAGCCCGAGCTCGCGCGCATGCGCGACCTCCTCGACCGCGGTCACGCCGCAGTCGACGGTGAGCACCAGGCCGATGCCCTCGCCGGCCAGCCGCGTCAGCGTCTCGCGCGCCACGCCGTAGCCCTCCTCGAAGCGGCTCGGCAGGTGCCAGGTCACGTCGGCCTTCAGCTCTCGCAGCACGAGGACGGCGAGCGCGGTGGCGCAGATCCCGTCCGCGTCGTAGTCGCCGTGAACGCAGATCCGCACTCCGGCGGCGACCGCGGCGCGGATCGACTCGCACGCTTCACGCATGTCGCCGAGCAGGAAGGGGTCGTGCTCGGGCAGCTCCGCGGCGAGGAAGCGGCTCGCAGACTCCGAGTCGCCGTAGCCGCGCCGCGCGAGCACGCCGGCCGTCACCGAGCTCAGCCCGAGCTCGTTTGCGAGCGCCTCGACCTGCTCTCGCTCGGCGGTGCCACGAAGTCTCCAGGGGCTGCTCGACATGGGCAGCCCACGGTACGGAGGCCCTCGGACGGATCGTTAGGCGACCGCCTAAGACGGCCGCACGGGCAAAGCCCGCACGGCCTCTTGGTCGGCGTCGCAAGCGACCGCCTTAGGTGTCACCGTTCGTCGTGGGTGGCGGGTCCGCGGGCGGCGGCGGTGACGCGCCGGTGATCAGCTGCTCGGCCTGGCCGAAGGTGACGCTGGTGAAGCGCTCGCTGAAGCCCGCGAAGAAGGCGATGATGCCGTAGAAGTAGAGGCTCCCCGCCTGGGTCGGCGGCTTGGTCTGCAAGAGGCCGCTGGCGAGCAGGAAGTAGAGCGCGACCCCGAAGATCGCTCCGACGAAGGGCTTGTAGAGCCCGAGCCTGCGGAGCAGCGGCCGGCCGACCTCGAAGTCGACTGTGTACGAGCCGCCGCCGGTTCCCATCCGCGCGAGCACGCTGACGAGCGCGCCGACCGCCCCCGCGCCGGCGCAGAGCACGAGCAGCTGGGCCATGCGGCCGCCGTAATCGGAGGCGAGGGAGAGCCCGACCGAGATCAGCGCGCAGGCCGTGATGAGGAACGCCGCGCCGACGAGCATCCCGGAGACGTAGACGATGCGGCCGGTCTTCGCGCCCGCCCGCAGGTAGTACTGCTCGATCCGTGAGAGCTCCCTCCGCTGCGACGCCACCAGCTCGCGCTCCTTCGCCGTGTCGCGCCGGTCGGTCCGCTCGATGAAGCCGAGCACGTGCTCCTGCACCGAGTAGATCCACTGCAACGCGATTCGCTCGCTCGTGCCGCGCAGGATCTCGCCGGCGCGGATCGCCAGCATGTCGCACTCGTGCAGCAGCTCGGCGATCGGCTCGGCGTTCTTGGTCACCCAGTCGGTGACGCGATGGAGGCGCACCTCGATCTCGGTCTCCGCAAACGCGTGGCGCCGCTTGCTCGAGGTCTTGATCGTGAGCGCGACCGCCGACGCGTTGCGTGTCGACCAGTAGGCGGACGAGAGCTCGCCCTCCTGGCGCTCGAAGTCGGCGAGCCTGGTGCGGTACTCCTCGTCTGTCGCCTGAGAGGCGTGTCCGTTCGCCTGCCGTTCCTGCTCCCGCTGGAAGTGCGCCCGGACGAGGTCGGAGAACGAGGGGCCGCCGACCTGCTCGGCCGCCTGCTCCTCCTCGGCCGGCCTCGAATGCGCTCTGGCGGCGATGGTGGCCATCTAAGGCCTCGCTCGCGATGCCGCCATCAGGACGCACGGGCCGCGCCTGTGCGTCCGTCTGAAATGACCGGTCGACACGTTTGCTCTCATCTCAACGGTCATAGGCAGGCCAGCCAGGCGGCCGGGGTCGGCTGGAACTTGCTCTCGACGGAGAAGGCGATCGCGATCGGGCCCTTCTCCTGGCCGTGCGAGCAGAGGAGCGGGTCGGCCCCGGCCTCGAGCACGAGCGCGACGTGGTGGCCCGGGTACGCGCCCCAGACGACGAGGTCGCCGGGCTGTACGGCGCTCTTCGCGATGTGGCGGCAGTGCTGCAGCATCGTCCCCGTATAGGCGCCGCCGCCGAAGTTGCCGCCGTTCGGGTCGGCCTTCGCGCCGGCCCACTTGTAGCAGAGGGTCGAGAAGCCCGAGCAGTCGGTGCGGAGCGGCAGCTTGCGCGGTTGGCCCATGCCGTCGACCGGCCGGGACTGCTCGTAGTGGATCGACGGCTCGTTCGCGATCCCCCAGCGGGCGATCTCGACAATCTTGGCGCGCACGCCTGACGAGCTTTTCGCCTCTTTTAGCCGCTGCACGCGACGCGTCTTGAACGGAGCCGGGAGCGGCTTGCCCTCGAGGTAGGCGGCCAGCTTCGGCCCGAAGTCGTCGTCGCACTCGTTCTCCGGGTAGCCGAGCAGCCATTTCGCCTGGCGCGCCGCGGCCGCGGTCGCGGGGCCGAACTCGCCGTCGGCCGAGCCCGGCTGGAAGTTGCCGTACGGGTTGTCGGAGAGCAGCTTCTGCGCGGCCGTCACGTCCGCCCCGGACATGTGCGGGTTCGCGAGCTGCAGTGTCGTCCTCTTGGCCGTCTTCTTGGCCGTCTTCTTGGTCGCGGCTGTCGCGGTCATGGCCGTCCTTTCTGACGGAGGAGGTGTCGACCGGTCATTTCAGACGGACGAACAGGCAAAGCCCGTTCGTCCTGAGGTCGACATCGCAAGCGACGTCTCATTGCAATCCTTCCTCGAGCTTCTGGACGCACGAGCTGAAGCGGCTCCAGCCGTTCAGCCCGCCGTTGACGGCGCGGCGCACGCGCTGCCAGTCGCCGCGGGCCGCCAACGCCGCGATCCCATGATCGGCCAGGTAGGACGCGAGCACGCGAGCGGCGACTGACGGGTCGAGCGCCAGCTCCGGATGTGCCTCGAGCGGGACTCCGAGCTTCTTCCCGTAGGCGTGGTAGTTCGCCCGGCCGGTGAGCTGGATGAAGCCGCGGCCGTGGTAGCGGACGCCGTCGCCGGCGTGCGTGTTGCCGAGGTCCGCCCGCCCTTCGTACATCTTCTTGAAGTAGGCAGAACCGCCGTATTCGTTGACCGGCTGGAAGTCAGGAACCTCGGTCCCGATGGTGGCGAGCGCCGCAATCGTGCTTGCCCGGTCGCTGAGTCCTTCCGCGGCGAGCGCGGCCTTGAGCGGGGGCCAGAAGCGACGCACGCTCTCGACCTTGCAGCCGAGCAGCGAGGCGATCTGCTGGGCGTTCGGCCCCTTCCCCGGCGCGGACGGACGGCGCGGCCCGGCGAGCGCCGCTTGGGTCGCCGGGCCGACCACGCCGTCCGTTGGCAGCGCGTGGTCGTGCTGGAACTGCTTGACCGCGCGCTCGGTGGACGGCCCGAAGACGCCGTCGATCGTCCCCGGGTCGTAGCCGAGCGCCTTCAGCCGCTCCTGCAGGCCGCGCACCTTCGGGCCCGACTCGGGCGGCTTGCTGAGCCTGAGCAGCGCCGAGCTCATCGGGCAGCCACCTGTGGCTGCGCCGGCGCGAGCTCGGCGTGGAAGGTGTTCAGGTAGTCCTCGAGCTGGAACTGGTCGAGGAAGGTGCGGGCCGCCGTGCGCCCGTTCTCGATCAGCAGCTCCTGCTTCTCGCGCGAGAGGTTGAACTCGGTCGTGGCCACGTCGCCCGCGTCGACTGTGACCGTGCGCACGCGGGTCGAGTGCGAGACGAAGCGCGCGTCCCAGGCCTCTTGCGCGGTGTGGAAGATGTCGAACGCGAACTTCAGGCCCCACGGCTCGAAGCGGTTGAGCGCGTTCAGCCCGCCGCCGAGCCCGCGGCCGTGCTGGAGCGTGAAGCCGAAGGTCGGCCGGGTCGGCGGGCGGCCCGTGACCGACGGATCGACGTCGAAGAGCCAGACCGGGAAGTTGGAGAGCGTGCCCCCGTCCACGATCACGGAGGTGCTCCCGTCCTGGCCCTCGAGCTCGATCGGCTCGAAGAAGTACGGGATCGACATGCTCATCCGCGCCGCTTGCGAGATCTTGAACTCGTCCGGGTCGATCATCTTGGTCGACTTGGGCTCCCGGTAGAACACGAGGTCGTCGGGGAGCACGAGCAGCCGGCGCTTGGTCACGTCGACGGCGATCAGCTTCAACCGCCACTCCGGCGGCTGGTCGTCGGCGGTGGTCTTGCGGACGGAGCCGAAGGTGGCGCCGTCGAGCACGTCGTCGAACCAGCTCTCGAAGGCTTTGCCGTGTGCCATGCCGTGCCGGAGGACGAGGTTGCTGAGGCCGAGCGCCTTGCTGTGGGCCGGGAAGTCCTGGAACGCCCCGAACTTGGTCTGCTGCAGCAGCTCGAGCATCTGCGCGGCGTCGTGCCCGGTGGCCAGGTAGCAGGCGATGATCGCGCCGGCGCTCGCGCCCGCGACGTTGTCCCACTTCGTGATCGGCTTCGTCGGGTGCTCGGCGAACCCGCAGAGCGCACCTGCGAGCCCAAGGCCCTTGACTCCGCCTCCGCGGAAGACGCCGTCTGCCTCGGTGATCCACTCCATCGCCGGCTCCTCTCGCTCGCGCGGCCCGCCCGGGGTTCACCCGTTTGGCCGCAGAGCCCGATTAGGGCCGCTCGTTGGATGTGTGAGGCGTTGTTACCACGCTTCCCTGCGGATTGCAACTACTCCTTGGGCAGCTTCACCCCAAGGGTCGAGAGGACGACGAGCAGCGCGAGGACGCCGATCGCGAGCGCGACGATCCGCCAAGGATGCTCCCGGCGGCGCAGCGATTCCCAGCCGACGCGCGCCCAGAGCACGAACAGCGCCGCGGCGGCGCCGGTCACCGCGACGAGCAGCGGCGCGAGCACCGCGGCCCGGTCGAACGAGAGGCCGAAGAGCCAGACGGCGATCGCGACGAGCGCAGCCGTGGCCAGGGCGGAGAGAACCGTCGCGCGCCAGCTCACGGAGTCAGTCTAGGGAGAGGGCGGTAGCCCGGCGTGAGCTCGTCCACGGCCCCACCAGCCGATCATCCCAACCGGACGATGATCCTCATGCGCACCCGGCCTAGCGTCTTTGCAGGGACGAAATCCCGTCGAAGACCACTGTGCGTCGAGAGACAAGAGGAGCACGCCCATGCCGGACACAGGAATCGACCGCAGCAGCCTCCCGATCCGCCGGCCGCCGTTCGCGGGCGTGACGAAGCGGACGATTGCCGACTCGACGCCCGACTGGAGCCAGGCAAGCCATGTCCAGCCACCCGAGGGCGCCCCGAATGTGCTGCTCGTCCTGATCGACGACGCGGGCTTCGGCAATCCGAGCACCTACGGCGGTCCGATCCAGACCCCGAACTACACGCGGCTCGCGGAGAACGGGCTCCGCTACAACCGCTTCCACGTGACGGCGCTCTGCTCGCCGACCCGGGCCGCGCTGCTCACCGGACGGAACCACCACCGCGTCGGCTTCGGCATGGTCGGCGAGTTCTCCGGCCCCTTCCCCGGCTACAACGCGACGATTCCGCGCGACTGCGCGCCGTTTCCGCGCATCCTCCAGGAGAACGGCTACCTGACGGGAGCGTTCGGGAAGTGGCATCTGACCCCCGACAACCAGCAGGGCTTCTCCGGGCCGTTCGACCGCTGGCCGACCCGGCTCGGGTTCGACTACTTCTGGGGCTTCCTCGGCGGTGAGGCGGGGCAGTACGACCCCCTGATCGCCGAGAATCAAAAGATCATCGGCGTGCCCGAGGCCAAGGACGGCGAGCAGTACTACTTCCAGGACGACCTCGCCGAGAAGACGATCGACTGGCTCCACCGGATCCGTTCCGAGAAGCAGAAGACGCCGTGGCTCGCCTACGTCGCCACCGGCTGCAGCCACGCCCCGCACCACGTGCCGCGCAAGTGGTCGGACAAGTACCGCGGCAAGTTCGACAAGGGCTGGGACGTGATGCGCGAGGAGACGTTCGCGCGACAGAAGGAGCTCGGCGTCGTGCCCGCGGACGCGGAGCTGCCCCCGCGCAACGACGCGTTCCCGACGTGGGACTCGCTCGACGAGACGCACAAGCGCCTCTATGCCCGCCAGATGGAGGTCTACGCCGGCTACTCCGAGAACGCCGACTGGAACATCGGCCGGATCATCGACGCGATCGACGAGATGGGCGAGCTCGAGAACACCGTCGTGATCTGGATCTGGGGCGACAACGGCGCGAGCATGGAAGGCACGCTCACCGGCACGTTCAATGAGCTGACGACGCTGAACGGGATCCCGCTCACGCCCGAGGAGCAGATGGGACTCCTCTTCAAGCACGGCGGCCTCGAAGCGTGGGGCGACGAGCAGCTCGCGCCGCACTACTCGGCCGGCTGGGCATGGGCCGGCAACGCCCCGTTCGACTGGGGCAAGCAGGTCGCCTCGCATCTCGGCGGCACGCGGAACCCGATGGTCGTGCACTGGCCGGGCGGCATCCGCGACCCGGGCGCGGTTCGGTCCCACTACACGCATGTGAACGACGTCGGCGCGACGGTCCTCGACCTCGCCGGGATCCCGTTGCCCGACTCGATCGACGGCGTCAAACAGCAGCCTTTCGACGGCGTCACGTTCGCCGACTCGTTCTCCGACGCGGCCGCACCGGAGCGGCACACGCAGCAGTACTACGAGATCCTCGGCAACCGCGGGATGTACAAGGACGGCTGGCTGCTCGCACAGCGGCTGCAACGGATCCCCTGGGACCTCGATCCCGAGAAGCTGCGCACGTTCGGGCCGGGCTGGAATCCCGACGACGAGCCCATCGAGCTCTACTACCTGCCCGACGACTTCACGCAGTCGAAGAACATCGCGGCCGAACATCCGGAGAAGGTGCAGGAGCTCAGCGAGCTCTTCTGGGCGGAGGCCGAGGTAAACAACGTGCTGCCGCTGCTCGGCGGGATGACCTCCTTCTTCGGCGTGGTGTCGCCGCTTCCCGAGGAGTCGAAGTTCGTCTTCCGCGGCGACATCCAGAACGTCCCCAGCGGGATGATCCCGCGGATCTACAACCACTCGTACACGATCAGCGCCGACCTCGTCGTCCCCGAAGGCGGCGCAGAGGGCGTGATCGTCGCGGAGGCCGACCATCTCGGCGGCTTCTCGCTGTTCGTGCAGGACGGGAAGCTCAAGCACACGTACTCGATGCTCGGTGTGCTCGAGTACACGCAGGCGGCGGACAAGCCGCTTCCGACCGGCGAAGTCAACGTCGAGCTCGTCTTCGCAGCCGACGCTCCGAAGCCGGCGACCGGCGGCGAAGTGACGCTGCTCGTCAACGGCGAGCCGGTCGCAAGTGGACGGATGGAACACACGGTGCCGGGCCGCTTCTCGGGCTACTCCGGCATGGACATCGGCCGCGACAACGGCCTCGTCGTCGACCGCAGCTACGCCGACAAGGCTCCGTTCGCGTTCACCGGCGAGATCAAGCAGGTCGTGTTCGACGTCGCCCCCGGCCTGAGCGAGGACGATGCGAAGGCGCTGCACGAACACGCAGCCCAGGCCCTGGCGGCACACGCAGCGAGCGCCTGAGATCGGCGCGCGAGAGGAGCACCATGAGTGACAACGGACAGCTGGACGTTCTGGTCGCCGTCTATCTCATTCCCGACCTGGCGCAGGAGGACTTCGACGCGTACGCCAAGCTTGCCGGCGAGGGCAAGATCGTCACCGACGGCGTGGCGCTCGTCATCAAGGACGCCGAGGGCGAGGTGCACGTCCAGGAGACCGGCGACCACCTCGGCCGCAAAGGCGTCAAGGCCGGCGGCGGCGCGGGGCTCGTGATCGGGCTCTTCGCTCCGCCGCTTCTGGCGGCGACCGCCGTCGGCGCCGCCGTCGGCGGACTCGTGGGGAAGTTCGCGCGCCACCGCATGAAGGCCGGCATCGGCGAGAAGCTCGACGACGCGCTTCCCCCCGGATCGGCCGGCATCATCGCGATCTACGAGCACGACGGGGCCGAGACCGTCGCGAGCGCGCTCGCCAATGCGATCCGCACCTCGACCGCCCAGATCGACAAGGCCTCCGCGGAGGAGCTGAAGACCGGCTTGAAGGAGGCATCCGCCGGACTCGCGGGCTGAAGAGGCACCATGATCCAGCTCATCGAGGGGCTTCCCGTCGGTGTCGTGGGGCTCGAGGCCGTCGGGAAGGTGGAATCCGCCGACTACCAGGCGGTCGCGGCCCCGGCGATGGAGCGTGCGCTGGAGCGGCGCCCGACGATTCGGCTCATCCACGTACTCGACGAGCGCTTCGCCGGCTACACCGCAGGGGGCGCATGGCAGGACGCCGTGCTCGGGCTCGCGCATCCGCGCTCCTTCGAGCGTATCGCCGTCGTCACGGACTCAGAGAGCATCCGTCGACTCGTGAAGCTCGGCGGCTGGTCGATTCCGGGTGAGCTGAAGCTGTTCGCGAACCGCGAGCGCGAACAGGCGGAATCATGGGCCAGCGAAGGGCTCGACGCGCCCTGATGGTCTGAACGACGCGGCCTCCTTACCACTGCTCGGGCGTGTCAGCCCAGAACGCTGGCAGGAGAGGGCTATCCTGCAGCTGGTGGAGGTCGAGAACTACTCGTCCGGCGACGACATCGTGGTCGAGTTCCTCCGTCTGCGCTTCAGCTTCAACGCTGCCGACTTCGCGCAGCGCGTCTCTGCGGCGGCCTTCAAGCTCGGCATCGTCCAGGACAACGAGCTCGACGAGGAGGAGACCGAGGATCTCGTCGAGCTGACCGCGGACGGACTGATCGAGGAGCCCCGCAGCGAGCTCGGCCGCTACCTCGTGCGGCACTGGGAGCGGCTGTCGCTCGTGGACGGCGAGTCGCTCGTCTACTGGCTGCGCAAGCTGGTCTTCCGCGGCGCCTGGCTCGACCACCGCGTCAAGGACGGTCGCCTGGACGTGGCCTGGGACGACAGGGCCTCGGACTTCGCCTACCTCGAGCCCGGCGGCGCACGCGCGCTCCTGGAGCTGGCACCAACGCCGTCCTGGCACGAGCTCCAGTTCAAACGCTAGCGCGAACCGCTTCAGCCAGCTTCTTCACGGCGACCCGAATCGTCGCTTCGCCCGACACCGCGTAGCCGATCAGCAGCGTCGGCTCGAGCCGCGCCCTGGCGCAGTGCTCGCTCATCCCGTAGATGCCGATGCCGCGAGCGCGCGCTTCCTCGAGCACGCGCGCCTCATCGATCCCACGTGGGAGGACGGCCGCGACATAGAGGCCGGCCGCTATGCCCCTGACCTCGACCTCTGGCAGCTCGCGCTCGAGGCTGCGGATCAGCTCGTCCCGCCGGCGCCGGTACTGCAGTCGCATGCGGCGCAGGTGCCGGTCGAGCTCGCCGCGGCCCAGGAAATCGGCGAAGGCGAGCTGCTCCAGCCCCGGCGGGGCGATCGCCGTGTAGAGCACCTGGTCGACCAGCTCGTGCACGAGCCGCGGAGGCGCCACGATCCAGCCGAGACGCAGGGTCGGCGCCAGCGTCTTGCTCGCCGAGCCGCAGTAGACGACGTTGTCGGGCATCAGGCCCTGCAGCGAGCCAACAGGTTGGCGGTCGTAGCGGAACTCGGCGTCGTAGTCGTCCTCGATCACGAGTGCGTCGGCTTCTTCGGCCCAGGCCAGGAGACGAGCCCGCCTGTCCGGGGAGAGGACGACGCCGGTCGGGAACTGGTGCGCAGGCGTGACGAGCACCGCGTCAACGCCGGCCCGAGCGAGCGCATCGACGTCGATCCCCTCCTCGTCGACAGGGACGGGCACGGGCTCGAGGCCGCTGCGGGCGACGAGACCCCTGATCACGACGTGGCCCGGGTCCTCGACGCCGATCCGGCTGCGGCCCGCGCGCGCGAGCACTCCGCCGACGAGCCCGATCGCCTGTGCGAAGCCGCCGCAGACGAAGGTGTGCTCGACGTCGGCCGCGGTCCCGCGCGCCCGGCCGAGGTACACGGCGAGCGCCCCGCGAAGCTCGGTGACGCCGCGTACGTCGCCGTAGGCGAGTTCGCCGTCCGGTGCCCGCTTGAGCGCCGCTCGATACGAGGTCAGCCACTCTTCGCGGGGAAAGGCCGAGTAGTCCGGGAGGTCGGGCCGCAGGTTGTAGCGCCAGTGGGGGTCGGCGGCGAGCGTGCGCGCCGGGGCCTGCGAGCCGATCGAGTCGGAGACGAGCGGCGGCGCGTTCCGGCGGAGCTGCAGGTAGCCCTCCGCCCCGAGCTGCGCGTAGGCGGCGACCACCAGGCCGCGCGAGATCCCGAGCTCCGCAGCGAGAGCGCGCGTCGATGGCAACGGCGTGCCGGCGCGCAGCCTGCCGGAGCGCACTGCCTCGCGGAGCTCGCGCTCGAGCTGCGCGGAGAGCGATCCGCGGTCGCGGCCGCGCTCGAGCGCGACCAGCAGCTCGGGAGCCTTGGCCCGCTTGGTCAACTGGTCCACAAAATCACCATCGAAGTGGACCTTAACTATGACCAGCGCCGCGTCTAGCTTGAAGCCGGATGCATCGTCTCATCCTCCTGGCGGGACTGGCGCTGGCCCTCACGCCGGTGGCGGCCTCGGGTGCGACCGGCACGCCCGAGGTCGTCGCCCGCGTGCAGACGGGCAGCGCGCCGTGCTCGGAGACCGGCGGCTTCGGCTCGCTCTGGGTCGGGAACAACGGGGACGGCACGGTCAGCCGCGTCGATCCCGCGACGAACAAGGTGACCGCGACCATCGGGGTCGGAGCGGGGCCGTGCGGCGTCGCAATCGGCGCCGGCGCTGTGTGGGTCGACGGCTACGGCACGGATTCGGTGATCCGCGTGAACCCGACGACGCAGAAGGTCGTCAAGCGGATCCACCGGCCCGACCAGATCTGGGACGTCACCTTCGGCGCCGGCTCGGTGTGGGCGACCGAGACGAACCTCGGCTACGTCGACCGCATCAACCCGAAGCTGAACAAGGTGCGACACCGGATCCGCATCCCAGGGTCCGGCGGCCCCGCGAACCTGCGCTACGCGGCCGGTGCGGTCTGGGTCGGCACGCAGGTCGGGCGGAAGATCTACCGGATCGACGCCCGCACCAACCGGGTGACGTCTATCCGCGTAGGCAGCGGTCCGCGTGGGCTCGCGGCCACGAGCACGGCGATCTGGGTCGCGAACCGCCTTTCGAACACGGTCTCGCGGATCAACCCGCGCACACGCAAGGTGGTCGCCACGATCCACGTCGGGAGTCAGCCCGAAAACCCGGCCGTGGCCGACGACGGCACCGTCTTCGTGCCGAACATCGGGGATGACGCCGTCTCGCGAATCGACCCGGCGACGAACCACGTGATCGACACGATCCCGGTCGGCTCGCGGCCCTTCCCGGCGGCGAACGCCTTCGGTGACATCTGGGTGCCGAGCTACGGCGGTGCCGACGTGTACCGAATCCACATCGGTTAGCGCCTACGGCCTAGAAGAGCGCGTCGGAGTCGACCGCGGAGCCGATGTGCTCGCGGCCGAGGCGGGTGACGATCCGGCCGCGCGGGGTGCGCTGCAGGAAGCCGAGCTGGAGCAGGTAGGGCTCGTAGACGTCCTCGATCGTGTCACGCTCTTCGCCGAGGGCGACCGCCAGCGTCGAGAGGCCGACCGGGCCGCCCTCGAACTTCTCGACCACGGCGCGCAGGAGTGCCCGGTCGGTCCGCTCCAGGCCGCGCTCGTCGATCTCCATCAGGTCGAGCGCCTCGCGGGCGATCTCCGTCGTGATTGCGCCCTCGTGGCGCACCTCGGCCACGTCGCGCACACGCCGCAGGATGCGGTTGGCGATCCGCGGCGTCCCGCGCGAGCGGCGCGAGATCTCGGTGGCGGCATCCTCGGCGATCTCGACGTCGAGGATCCGCGCCGAGCGGTGGACGATCAGCGACAGCTCCCCGGGCTCGTAGTGCTCGAGCCGGAAGGTCATCCCGAAGCGGTCGCGGAGCGGCGTCGTCAGCAGCCCGGTTCGGGTCGTGGCGCCGATCATGGTGAACGGCGGCAGGTCGAGCGTCAACGTCCGCGCCGCAGGCCCCTGGCCGACGACGATGTCGAGGCGGAAGTCCTCGAGGGCCGGGTAGAGGATCTCCTCGACTGCGCGGTTGAGCCGGTGGATCTCGTCGATGAAGAGGACGTCGCGCTCGCCGAGGCCGGTCAGGATCGCGGCCACGTCGCCCTTGCGCTCCAGCGCCGGGCCTGCGGCCGAGCGGAGGCCGACGCCGAGCTCCTCGCGCACGATGAAGGCGAGGCTCGTCTTGCCGAGCCCCGGCGGGCCGATCAGCAGCAGGTGGTCGAGCGCCTCGCCGCGCGTGCGGGTCGCCTCGAGCGCGATCGCGAGCTGTTCCTTGACGCGCTCCTGGCCGACGAACTCGTCCAGCCGCCGCGGGCGTAGCGAGCGGTCGAGCTCGTCCTCGTCCGGGCGAACCGTGGGCGCGAGAAATTCTGTCTCCGTCATGCAGCCCTCAAGCGCCTGGCGCACGCGCTCTTCCGGCGGCAGGTCCGGATCGGTCGCCGCCAGCGCCTCCTCGGCCTCGGTCGGCGACCAGCCGAGCTCGACCAGGGCGTCGCGAGCGACGGCGTGCGGCTTGCCGGCGATCGGCGTCGGCTCGTCCATCGTCCCGAGCTTTTCCTTCAGCTCGAGCACGACGCGCTGCGCGGTCTTCTTGCCGATCCCGGGAATCGCTTCGAAGCGGGCCGTGTCGTCGAGCGCGATTGCCCGCCGCAGGTCGGCCGGCGGCGAGCCGGAGACGATCGCGAGCGCCACCTTCGGACCGACCCCGGAGACGGCGAGCAGGTGCTCGAACAGCTCACGCTCGGCCGGCTCGGCGAACCCGTAGAGCTGGAGCGCGTCCTCGCGCACGTGCAGGTAGGTCTCGAGCGAGATCTCCTCGCCGCGCTCGGCGAGCCGCGCCGCGGTCGGCGTGACGGCAAGCGCGTAGCCGACCCCGCCGACTTCGAGCACAAGCCTCTCAGCGCGGCGCGCGACCGGAGTCCCGCGGAGCCGAGCGATCACCCGACCGCCCTCAGCAGCGGCGGGGCGAGCGCGTGGCAGATGGCCACCGCGAGCGCGTCCGAGGCATGCTGGGGCGTCGGCGGCGTGCGCATCCCGAGGATGGCCGTCACCATCCGCTGGACCTGCGCCTTCTCGGCGCGGCCGTAGCCGCAGACCGCCTGCTTCACGCGCGAGGGCGCGTACTCAGCGCACTCGAGGCCGAAGCCCGCGGCAGCGACGAGCACGGCGCCGCGCGCCTGCCCGACGGAGAGCGCGGTACGGGCGTCGACGCCGACGAAGGACTCCTCTAGGACGACCGCGTGTGGCTCGTACTCCTCGATCAGCTCCGTGACGCCGTCGAAGATCGTCCTCAGACGCAGCTCTTGGCGCTTGCCGGCAGGCGTTTTCCACCAGCCGTGCTCGACCGCCCTGAGGCGGCCGCCGCTTTCGTGGACGATTCCGTATCCGCATGCAGCCGTTCCCGGATCGATGCCGAGGACTCTCACGCCGTGAGGTTAGGCGTGGGGTCGGACGTTCCTCCGTCGGCTCGGACCGCAGTGGCCGCCGCGCTCGTACTAGTTCAGACATCTCGGACGATCTCGGTCCTGACGCTACTGCTCTCGACACTGGCGGTCTGCGCCTGCTCGAGGTCGCGCACCGCCGGCTCGTCGAGGATCGCTTTCTCCCGCGGAGCGCCCTACGGCGGCCTCTACGTCATGAGCCTTGACCGTGCCCGGCTGAATCGGCTGACGAAGGATCGCGGGGACGACGCGCCTTCCTGGTCGCCTGACGGGACGAGGATCGCCTTCAACCGCTATCGCCACGGAAACCAGGACATCTACGTCGTGCGAGCCGACGGTCGGCGGCTCGAAAGGCTCACCAGTGACGGATGCGAGCTCCGCCCCGGCCTGGTCGCCGGACGCCGACACCGGATCGCCTTCGCCCGCGAGGGTGCGGAGGCGGGCGTCTACATCGTGCGCCCGGCCGGAAGCGGGGCGACCAGACTCACCCGCGGCCGGCTGCTGGCGTCCACACCGGTCTGGTCGCCGGACGGGACGAGGATCGCCTTCGCCGGCTACGCCAAGGGGCCCCCGCCGAGCGACACGCACCTCCACGTGATGAACGCCAACGGCTCGGACAGCAGGAGAATCGGGCCGACCGGTGCGGCTCTGCCTAGCTGGTCGCCCGACGGAGCCGAGATCGCGTTCATCGCCGAGGCCACCGGCTCCCTGTACCTGATCGAGCACGACGGCTCGGCGCTGCGGCGAGTCGTGAACCTCACGAGCCTGCCCGGCGGCAGCAGCTTCCCTCCGAACTTCACCTCCAGACCTTCCTGGTCCCCGCGATGGACGCGCACTCGTGTTCGCAGCCGGCACGATCGGCTCGAGCCACCTGTACCGGGTCGACAGCGACGGCTCCGGCCTCTCCGAGCTGACGCACGGGGCCGTCGACGACGAGGATCCGGCGTGGTCCCGCGCGCGCTGAGCCGCCTCATACCAGCGCCAGCTGGCGGTGGGCCTCGAGGCCGGAGACGGCCACGCCGAGCAGGCGCAGCGCGCCGGGCCGGTCGGCGAGCGCGCGGTCGAGGCAGCCGCAGGCGAGCTCCCAGATCCGCTCGGCATCGTCGATTCCGACGGGGAGGGTCGTCGAGCGCGAGCGGATCGAGAAGTCCGGGTAGCGCACCTTCGTCGTCACCGTCCGCCCCGTCTGCCCTCCGAGCCGCTCGGCAACGTGCTCGGCGAGCCGGCGCAGCTCCTCCCGGAGCCGCTCGATGTCGGCGATGTCGCGCTCGAAGGTCTCCTCGGCGCTGACCGAGACCGTCTCGGAGGTGAGCTCGAGCGGGCGCGGGTCGATCCCGCGGGCGCGGTCGCGCAGGAGCGGGCCGAGCTTCCCCGGCAGCAGCCGGCGCAGGGTCTCGTCGGCGCAGAGCGGCCAGGTCGCCGATCGTCTCGACCGACGCGGCGCGGAGGCGCTCCTCGGCGCGCGGGCCGACTCCGGGAAGGCGGCGCACAGGGAAGGGAGCGAGAAACACCGCCTCGCGGCCCGCGGGCACGACGGTCAGGCCGCCGGGCTTGCGCCGGTCGCTCGCGATCTTCGAGACGACCTTGCAGGAGGAGACGCCGAGCGCGCAGGTGAGGCTCGTGGCCCCGCGCACCGCGGCCTGCACTGCCTCGGCGACGGCCCGCGCGCGGCCGAAGTCCGCTGCCACCTCGCCGACGTCCAGGTAGCCCTCGTCCATGCCGGTGCGCTCGACGGTCGGCACGACCTCCCGCACCGCGTCCCAGACCGCGCGCGAGTACTCCCTGTAGAGCCGGTGACGAGGCCGCAGGAAGACCGCCTGAGGGCAGCGGCGCAGCGCCTCGGCGCACGACATCGCCGAGTGGATCCCGAAGCGGCGCGCCGCGTAGTTGGCCGTCGCCACCACCCCGCGCCCGTGCGGGTCGCCGCCGACGACGAGCGGCTTCTCGCGCAGCTCCGGCGCCTCGAGCTCCTCCACCGCGGCGAAGAACGCGTCCAGGTCGAGGTGGGCGAGGATCACGGCGCGCGCTCGATCAGGCGCATCGGCACCTTCAGCCGGCGCGCGACCCACGGCATCGTCGAGCCCTGGACGATCACCGAGAAGAGCACGACCACGAACACGATCCCGTAGATCCGGTCGCCGTCGTTCGCGTGCTCGAGCAGCGCGAAGGCCGCGAGCAGGATCGGCACGGCGCCCTTGAGCCCGCTCCAGATGATGAAGAGGCGCTCGCCGTAGCGCAACCTGACCGGGGCCAGCAGCGGCGCGGCGGCGAGCGGCCGGGCGACGAAGGCGAGGATCAGCGAGAGGAGGATCGCATCGGACCACACCGAGCTCAGCGAGACGGTGTTGATCGTCAGCCCGAAGGCGACGAAGACGACGACCTCGGCCAGGCTGGCCAGGGAGCGGTGGAAGCGGATCACGTCGCGCCGGTGCGGGTAGCTCGGCGTCCCCGAGCACGATCCCGGCGACGAACACGGCGAGGAAGCCGGAGCCGTGGGCGACCGCGGCGACGCCGTAGATCAGGGCGGCCCACGCCACGGTGCGGAGCGGATAGAGCGCCGGATGGTGCGAGGCTGATCCGGCGGACGGACTGGAGCAGCAGGAGCGCGCCGACGGTCCCGATCGCGAGGCCGACCGACATCTGGATCGCGAACTCGCGCACCACGATCCAGAACGAGCCGTTCGCGTGGGTCGCGAGCTCGATCATCCCGATCATCAGGGCGATCCCGACCGGGTCGTTCACGCCGGACTCGCCCTCGAGGATCGTGCCCGCCCGGCCGCCGACCTCGCGCTTGCCGAGGACGGAGAACATCACCGCCGGATCGGTCGGCGCGAGGGCCGCCCCGAGCATGCCGGCCCCTGTCCAGCTGAAGTCGAAGAGGTAGCGGCCGGCCAGGGCCATAACCCCGGCGGTGGCGAACGTGCCCAGCGTGCCGAGCAGCGTGATCGGCACAGCGGCCACGCGGAAGCGGCGCCAGCCGACACGCATGCCTCCGTCGAAGAGGATCGCGATCAGCGCGACGACGGCGATCCGCTCGACGTCGAGGATCGAGAGCTTGCCGGCCACCGTCGAGGATGAGTGGGCGACGAGCGCGGCAACCAAGAGGAAGATCGCCGGCGCCGGGATCGGGAACAGCTCGCTGACCTTGTTCGAGAAGACGGCGAGGGTCAGGAAGCCCCCGACGATCAGGACGACGAGCCCGAAATCTGTGACCTCGCTCACGGGATGAGCCTAGTGCCCCTCCAGGCAATACATGCCCGCTCCTGGCCCGCGATCACGCGGCGCCAGGAACCACCCTCGCCCTTGCCAAGGCAACAAGCCTTGGCCGCGGGCGAGTGCGGCCCCTGGCTTGGTGCTCGCGACCCAGAAGCTAGACGGCATTACCTGAAGGGGCACTAGTCAGTGGCCAGGGCGCGCCTGGCTGCGTCGGCCGCGGCCTCCGCCGAGCGGTCGGCCTGGGCCACGCGCTCGTCGCCCTCAGGGCGGCCAGGTTCACCTCGACGAGCTTTGCCGCACCGAGCGCGGCGCCGGCCGCGAGCGAGGCCGCTGCGGCGGCGTCGGCGCGGGCGTGCGCCGTCGGCGCGCTCGGCCGCCTCGGCCGCGAGCTCGGCGACGTCGCCCGCGGTCGCGGCGATCGCCAGCGGCACCTCGGCGGCCTTTGCCAGCGCACGCGCGAGCCCGGAGTCGCGCCGCTCGAGCGCGCCCAGCGCTTGCTCGTAGGCCCGGGCGTCCTGCGCCGCGAGCGCGAGCAGCCGGTCGCGCAGCTCCAGCGCCTGCGCCCGCGCGCCCTCGGCGCCGGACCACCCCTCCGAGCGCGAAGCCGACTTGGCCACGAGCGCCGCCGCGAAGGCGCCCGAGACGCCGGCGACCCAGCCGGAGCCGGGAACCGCCTCGGACGAGGAGATCCGCTCCGCCAGCTCGTGGGCGTGCTCGACCACTAGAAGAAGAACTGCCGCCAGGCGGTCCACCAGTCGTCGCCGCGCGAGACGATCGTGCGCGGGTCGACCAGCTCGACTCCCGTCCGAAAGCGGAGCTTCGACGCCGGGATCGTGGACTTGAACTCGACCCGGATCTCGGACGGCCTGCCCGGGTCGTAGGGCTCGACCGCCTGCAGGTTCGAGACGCGCCTGCTTCGCGCCCGCCTCGACCAGCTCGCGCGCCCGGGCCGGCGGGAGCATCCTCGCGCTCAGCGCCGACAGGCCCTCCTTCACGGAGACGGTGGTCAGCCCGTCGCCGAGGAGCGCCTTCGCCTCGCGGCAGGCGGCCTCGTCGCCGGTCACGAGCAGGACCGGGCAGCCCCAGGTGCCGCAGAGCGCCGCGTTGATCCCGGTCTCGCCGACGAGCGTGTCGTTGAACCAGAGGTTCTGCCAGTCGCGGCCGGAGACCGTGTGGTTCATGACGCCGTCGCCGGTGCCGGCCATCGGGTGCATGCCGACGAACAGCGCCGCGTCGGCGCCCTGCTCGAGGAACCCCGTGTACTCGGTCCAGTGCTCCTGGACGACGAACTCGCAGTCCGGGTCGAGCAGCTCGGGCACCAGCGAGTTGAAGTCGTTCCCGCTGCCGGCGCCGTGGCAGTCCATGACGACGACCTCGGTCGCGCCGCCGGCCCTGGCGCCGCGGACGGCCGCGTTGATCTCCTCCGTGTACAGCTTGCGGCCCTCCTCGTACATCGGGTGCGCCCGCGTCCGTCTGGTGCGGGCGGACGATTCCGGAGATCCCCTCCATGTCGCTGATGACGAAGACCTTCACCCCTGTAGCTTTCCACGCCGTGGACACCGGCCTCGCTGGAAAGCGCGTGCTCGTGACCGGCGCCTCGGGCGGGATCGGCTCGGCCTGCGCGCGTGCCTTCATGGCCGAGGGGTGCGAGGTTGTGGCGCACTACCACCTGGGGCGCGATCGGGCGGAGGCGCTGGGCGCGTCGCTCGTGGTCGGCGCGGATCTGCGGGTCGAAGCCGAGGTCGAGCGGCTGTTCTCGGAAGCCGGGCCCCTGGACGTGTGCGCGGCGGTCGCGGGCGTCTGGCCCTCGGAGGACGTGCCGGTCTGGGAGCTGCCGCTCTCGCGCTGGGAGGAGACACTCGCCGCGAACCTGACCGCGTCCTTCCTCACCGCGCGCGGCTTCCTGCGCGGCGTCGCTTCGCGGGGGCACGGTTCGCTCGTGCTCGTCGGGTCGACAGCCGGGCTCGTCGGCGAGGCCGGCCACGCGGACTACGCAGCGGCCAAGTCGGCGATCGTGCACGGGCTGCTGCTGAGTCTCAAGAACGAGGTGGTGCGGGTCGCGCCGGGCGCGCGCGTGAACGCGGTGTGCCCAGGCTGGACGGAGTCGCCGATGACGCGTGGGTCGCTGGACGACGAAACGCTCGCGCGTGTAACGCGGACGATGGCGCTGAAGAAGGTCGCCCAGCCGGACGACGTGGCGCGCCAGGTGGTCGTGCTCGCCTCCGACGAGCTCTCGGGCCACGTGACCGGCCAGATCGTCACGGTCGCCGGCGGCATGGAAGGCCGCGTGATCCACGAATGAGGCATCGCTTGCGATGCCTCTCAGGACGCGCTGGAGGCCATGCCGGCTTTGCCGGCGTGGCCGGAAGCACGTCCGTCTGAACTGACCGGTCGACCCGGCGGGATCTATCCGCAAACGCCTGAACCTGAACGGCGGGCCTGAGCCCGCCGTCCAAACCCCTTAGCCGCAGGATGATTGCCGTCAGTCCCACGCCGGAGGAGTCGTAACGAGCCAATCGGCACGACCGGCGCTGTCTTTAGGCCACTCCGGAGACTGACGCCGGACGGGCCCGCACGCACGGACCCGCCCAGAGTTGTCGCGTGTCGGCCGCGGTTCATACTTCAGGCGGGGCCGCCGCCCGGCCCCGCCTGAGTCTCCCGTGAGAGAGCCGCAGTTACATCTGGCAGGGCCCCGCCGCATCGGGCCCGTACCGTTTCGACTGAGCTGCCCACGCCGCATCGGGGCGCTCTGTCGTATGCAGGTTGAGTATCGCTCCGGGAGGGTCGCTTCATCTATCCCTCGTTGTCGGTTGACTGGCCCGCTTCACCCCCACTTGTAGAGTCAAACCATGGCCGCCCGCTTCGAAGATCGGCTCGCCTCCGGTCCCGTCGTCGTCGGCGACGGGGGCATGGGCGTGCTCATCACGAGCGCCGTTCCGCGCCTGCGCTGCCCCGAGGAGGCCAACCTCAAGGCGCCGGAGAGCGTCGTCACCCTGCACACGAGCTTCATCCGCGCCGGCGCCGACCTGATCGAGACGAACACCTTCGGCGCCAACCGCCGCAAGCTGGCCGGCCTCTACCTCGACGACGACCTCGAGCGGATCAACAGCGCCGGCGTCAAGCTCGCCCGCGAGGCGCGCGAGGTCTCGGGCCGCGAGGTCTTCATCGCCGGCTCGATCGGCCCGCTGGGCGACCTCGCCGTCCCGCCCGAGCAGCGCGCCGAGATCTTCGCCGAGCAGGCCGCGATCCTGGACGGGCGCGGTGTCGACCTGTTCATGATCGAGACCTTCTACGTCCTGGACGAGCTCGAGACCGCGATCGAGGCCGTGCGCGGCGTCTCCAGCCTGCCGATCGTCGCCACGCTCACCTTCGACGAGGGCGCCGAGACGCTCGCAGGAGTCACCGCCGCCGAGGCCGCGGAGCGGCTGCGCCCGCTCGACCTGGCCGCGATCGGCGCCAACCACGGCGCCGGCCTCCACGCCGCCCTGGCCGCGCTCGAGGCGATGGGCGCCGACGGCGGCCCGCCGCTCGCCGTCCTTCCCAACGTCGGCCTCGCCAGCCTCTCGGGCGGCCGGGTCATCTACCCGCACGCGACGCCCGAGTACTTCGCCGAGTTCGCCGCCCATGCGCAACAGCTCGGCGCGCGGCTGATCGGCGGCTGCTGCGGGACGACGCCGCTCGAGATCGCCGCGATCGCCTCCGCGGTCGAAGAGCAGCGCGCGCCGATCGCCCCGCTCGAGAGTCTCGAGCGCGAGCTCCCCGAGCCCGACCTCGGCCCCGGCCCCCGCGAGACCGAGCTCGCGCGGATGCTGCGCGAGGGCGAATGGGTCACCTGCGTCGAGCTCGACCCGCCAAAGGGGGGCACCTACGACGCGATGCTGGGCATCGCCCGCGCGCTCAAGGCCTCGGGAAAGGTCGGCTTCGTCGACATCAACGACAATCCGATGGCGCGCGCCCGCGCGAACGCGCTGATGGCCGCGGTGGCGATCGAGCGGGACTGCGGCCTGGAGACGATCCCGCACGTCACCCCGCGCGACACCTCGATCATGGGGCTCGAGTCGCTGCTGCTCGGCGCCCACGCCGAGGGCGTCCGCAACGTGCTCTCCGTCACCGGCGACCCGCCCGAGATCGGCGACTACCCCGGCTCGCGCGGCGTCTACGAGGTCGACTCGATCGGCCTCGCCCAGGTCGTCACGCAGCCTGAACCGGGGCGAGGACTTCAACGGCAAGGGCGATCGACGCGCCGACCTCGTTCTTCTCCGGCGTCGCTGTCAACCCGTCGGCCGACGACCTCGAGACCGAGCTCGACCGCTTCCGGCAGAAGCTCGAGGCCGGCGCCCGCTTCGCGATGACCCAGGCGCTGTTCGACCTCGACTACCTCGACCGCTTCGAGGAGCGGCTCGGCGGCTGGCCCGTCCCGATCCTGGTCGGAATCTTCTACGTGCGCAGCTACCAGCTCGCCGTGCGGCTCCACAACGAGGTGCCGGGGATCGTCGTCCCGGAAGACGTGCAGCGCCGCCTCGAGCGCGCCGGCCCGAATGCGGGCGCCGAAGGCCTCGCGCTCGCCCGCGAGCTGTACGCCCAGGCGCGCGAGAAGGCGGCCGGCGTCTACGTGATCCCACCCTTCAAGCAGCCCGAAGCGGCGCTCGACCTGCTCTAGGTACACGGCCCGGTCGAGACCGGCACCCGCGCGTTCGCGAGGTCGCGGCGGACGACCGACGCCGGGATGCCGTAGCCGCCGGAGCCGTTCACGCGCGCCGCGAAGACCGTCGACTCGACCGCGCCGGAGGCGTCCACCGCCGCCCCGCCGGAGTCGCCGTGGCGGACGTCGCCGCTCAGGCTCGTCACGGTTCGCGCCACCGGGCCGCGCCCGTATGCGTCCTGCGTGAGGACGCTCACGGTCGTGCCGATCCGGCCGGGGACGGCGTCGAAGGGGCCGTTCTCCGGATAGCCGACGATCGCGACCGCGGTCCCGTACTTCGGCTCGACCAGCCTGAGCGGACGAGCCGAGAGCCCTGGCACGCGCAGGACGGCGACGTCGTTGTGCGGGTCAAACGCGACCGCGTGGGCGGGCAGAGTGGACCCGGAGACCGTGGTCACCGTCGTGTCGGTCTCCCCCGCGACGACGTGCGCCGCCGTCACCACCAGGCCGGGGCGGGCGACCCAGCCGCTGCCCTCGATGCCCAGGCCGCAAGCCGTCCCCAACACGCGCACGACGCTTGCCGCGGCCGTCTGCACGCCAGGCCGCTCGAGCACGCGTGGATCGAGCGGCTGAGTCGGCACCGGCGGGCCGGCGAGGCGCGGGAAGGGGTCGATCCGCGCGAGTGTGTTCAGAACCGTCCGCGGCGGCACGATCGAGTTCAGGCGCCGGAGCACGAGCGAGCGCTGAACCGCCTGCCGCAGCGCCGTCTGCCCCGGAAGCTGCAGCGCCATCGCGCCGAGCACCCAGACGACAACGAGGCCGATCAGGGCCCCGGCGACGACGCCCGCGATCGAGTCCGCCTCGTGCAGGAAGTAGCGCTCACGCCTGCGCAGCGCAGCGCCGGCCGTGCTGCCGAGCAGCTCGAAGACGAGCGCGAAGGTGACCGCGCCGGCGAGCGCGATCGCCGGCGAGTACTGCGAGTGCGCGCCACCCTGAAGCAGAAGAGGCGCGATCCTGCCGCCGACCACCGCTCCGACCGCGAGGCCGAACAGCGAGAGGCTGCTCCAGACGAAGCCCTGCGCCGCGCCGCCGAGCGCAGCGACCAGGACGAGCGCCACCGCCAGCCAGTCGACGAGGGTCACGGGTTTAGGCTACGCACGTGGACGGACCGGAGCTGCAGGAGTTCATCGACCGCTACAACGCGGCGTGGAACGACCACGATGTCGACGCGATCGTCTCGATGCACACCGAGGACTCGGTCTTCGAGAACCACGTCACGGGCGACGTCAACGCCGGCCGCGAGCAGATCGGGAAGGCGATCACGGGCATCTTCGCCGTCTTCCCGGATCTCTCGTTCGAGACACGCCGCGCCTACATCCGCGACGACCTGGTCGTGCAGGAGTGGACCGCCCGCGGCACGCACGAGGGGCCGATGACGCGCTCCGGGATCGAGCTCGAGCCTACCGGCAAGAAGGTCGAGTACAAGGGCATGGACGTGATCCCGATCCGCGACGGCCTGGTCGCGCGCAAGGACGTCTACTCGGACTCGATCACCATGCTGCGCCAGCTCGGCCTGACTTCGATCTAGCTAGACTGGGCCGTCCCGGGGGCGTAGTTCAGTTGGTTAGAACGCCGGCCTGTCACGCCGGAGGTCGCGGGTTCGAGTCCCGTCGCTCCCGCTCCAAACATCCTGCAAATCGGCATCTTTTGTTGTCAAGATCGGCGTGAACGACCGCCGGTTTTTCGCACGTCCCGCTCTGATCCCGCACGACTTGGAAAATTGCCTGTTTGCAGGCAATGTCGTCAGATCGATCCCGCGATGCCCCGGTTCCATCCCGCGCGAGAATTCTCCTCGGCGCGACTATCGCGGATCCGAGCACTTCGGGCGTCCCGGCCTCGGCGCTCCGCGCGGTACGGAGGGTGTCGACGCGGAACGACGCCTCTACGAGAGTCCCCGGTTGAAGAGTGCAAGAACGCGATTCGCGTAGGCGCGAGGATGGTCCTCGAGCCCGTGCGTGTGCGCGCTCCGCGGCAACTGCCAGAGCTGGGCCTTCGTTCCGTGGGTGTACGCCCGGTCGAACTCGCGCTCGAAGCCGACGGTGCCGATCAGCAGCAATGGTCGCGTCCGCGCGACGGCGTGCACGAGATTCATGAGCGGCTTCGGCTGAGCCTGGCCGGTAGCGAGCTCGATTTCGGCGCCGGCGACGGCAAAGGGGAGCTCGATCGAGATCCGATCGCCGAACGGGAGGTGGCTTGCGTCAGCCGCCGTTCGTCCTTGGAGCCCATCTGCGACGACCGCTTCGACGCGTGGGTCGGATGCTGCTTCCGTGACGACCGCTTCGGCGCCGGTGGAGAGGCCGAGCAGGCCGATTCGGTGGATGCCTCGGGTGGCGAGGTAGGAGACGGCTCCGTGCACGTCGCGGTCCCATTGCCAGCCGAAGGCGTTTTCGTGGCCGCCGCTCTCGCCGCGTCCGCGTGCGTCGTAGAGGAGCACGCCGTAGCCTGCGCTCGCGAGCACGCGGGCGTGATGGATGGTTCCTTGGCGGTCGCCGCCGCCGCCGTGAACGAGCACGATCGCCGCTCCGTTGCGGGAGGGCACGTACCAGCCGGCGAGGTGAACGCCGTCCGTAGCGGAGAAGGCGACGCGCTCGTGCGGAAGCCCCAGTGCAGCCTCACTGATGGGCGCGCGGGGCTTTGCGAGGTAGTCGACGACGAGCAGGGTCGGATAGACGACGAGGAAGGCGAGGAGCACTGATCCGACGGTTGCGAGGGCGCGGTTTGTCCAGGCGCGGAGCCTGCGGCGACCCCGGTTGACGCCCCAGCCTCGACGGATGCCGACCAGGAGATAGAGCAGTCCGGCGGCGAGGAGCAGGTCGGCGCGTGCGATCAGCCCTGTCCCAAGGCTGAGAACGCCGAGCAGGAGTGCGACCGCAGCCGCGGCCGGGCGTGGCAGGCGATGGAACGAGGCCCCGATCAGCAGTGCAGGCAGCGCGACGGCGATCAACAGCCGCGCTCCGGCTCCGAGCACGCTGAGTGCGACGAGCAGCGACGCGAGCGGCGGGAGGAACCGCTGGACCGCCGGCACGCGCGCCCAGTTACGCCGTCCGGCGGTCGCTGCGGAAGAGAACGTCGCCATGACCGTCACTCGGCCGACGCCACGTGCGCGCCGGGCTCGTAGTGATTCTCGTCCGACGGCAGGTAGGCGTAGGGGTGATGGAACGCGTCGAGGGCAAGGTGGCCGGCGATCGGGAGGCGGAAGCCGCCGTCGTCGAGGTGGTCGATGACCTCGACCGAGACTTCGTTGGAGCGGAGATCCCAGAGGAGGGTGACCTCGAGGCCGTTCTCGTTGCGGTAGGCGAGTTCTTTGTGGGCTGCGTGCGACATCGGGGTTCCTTTCTCTTTGGCGGAGCTGCGACTTGACTCGTCGAGCATGCGCCTCCGTCTAGCCCGATCGCGCCCGGGACGACCCCACTCCTACCCCTGATCTTTCCCCGGAGAGACCGCCCGCCTGGTGGGCTGCCGCCGGGCTTCACGCAGTCGCCGCGGGCTTTACGCTGGTGCGGCGAGTGCCGCACCGAGGTCTTTGCGGGAACCGATGTTGAGCTTGCGGTAGACCCGGGAGAGATGCTGCTCGACAGTCTTGACGGTGACGAAGAGCGCCTGGGCGATCTCCTTGTTGCTCATCTCCTCGGCCGCCATCTGCGCGACCCGCCGCTCGCTCGCCGTCAACGCGTCCAGGCCACTGAGCAGGATCGTGCGCGGGTGCGCCCCGGTCGCCGCGAGCTCCTCGTTCCCCCTTGCGACCAAGGCGGTGGCGCCGCACCGATGCGCGACGTCGACCCCCTGGCGCAGAAGTTTCCGCGCCTCGCTGCGACTGTTGCCGCGCCGCAGCAACGCCCCAAGGTCGACGAGCGCCCGCGCGTGCTCGAGCCGGGCTGGCGAATCCGCGAGCACCTCGACCGCCTCACGCAGCAACACCTCGCCTGCCTGTCCACCCTCGAGCAGGCCGAGGGCGCGCAGCGAGATGCCGATCGTGCGCGCGGTGCCCCATCGCTGCGAGAGCTCGAGCTCCTCGTGTGCCAGATCACGCCCCTCCTGCGGTCGGCCGAGGCGGTGGAGGGCGAGTGCGGCCTCCGACCGCCACGGCGCGAACGCCGGGATTCTCGATACCCAGGGAGCGCGCACGGTCTCCGGCGGCACGGAGGTCCGCCAGCGCCTGCTCCGGCGAACCGGCGTGGAACGCGACGAGCCCGCGGACGCGAAAGAAGTTGAGCAGGTGGCCCTGCTTTGCCACGGCGGGTCGCCGCTCGACCAGCCGTTGCGCCTCGGCCAGCTCACCGCGCTCGAGGAGGAGCTCGGCCAGGTACCCGGCCCAGTACGGCTGGAGAACGGCGGCATCCTGGAACGCCATTCGCTCGATCGGCCGAAGATCCTCTTCTGCGCCACGCAGATCCCCGATCTGCGCGCGTAGCCCGCCCTGAACGGTACAAGATCGCAAGCGACAGCACGTCGCCGTGCGTCTGCGCCAGCGCGATCGCGACCTCGTAGCCGCGCGCGGCGTCTTCAACCTCGCCGGCGAACGTGAGGGCGTAGAGGAAAGTTGACCGCGAGGAAGCGGCGTGTTCGGATCGTGAAGCAAGCTCTGCAGAGCCCGCGTCGCGTAGTCGACTGCACGCGCCCGCGAAGCTCCACGCCGGGTCTCCTCAGATGCCCAGGCGGCCAGCAGCACGCCGGCTCCACTACCGCCGCGCACCGAGTCGTCGGGTGGAGTTGCGAGCTGTTCGGCGATCAGCGGAAGAGCTCGGGGTCGAAGTGAGCGGCGATGATCATCTGGCCCTCGATGCGCCAGTGAAGGTCGACGTCGACCTCGCGCATCCGGACGCTCGTGCGTCGCAGGAGATCAAGCGTCGACGGCGAGATCTGCCCGGCGACTTCCGTCGCCTGCGAATAGGCGAGCACGATCTCGGGCGACGACGTCGCGTCCTCGAGCGCGTCGATCGCCTGGCGCAGGTGCCGTGCCGACTCCGCAGCGCCGCTCTGGAGCTCCGCGACGCCGAGCTCGTAGAGCACGCGCGGCCGCTCCTCCTTGGGCGGCGGCTCTGCCAGCGCTCGGCGGAGATATGCGGCAGCCGCCGGTGCGGCTCCCTGCGCCAGCGCGTGCGCGGCAGCCTGACGCAGCGTCGTGACGATGAAATGGTCACGGCTCGGAACGGTCAGCACGAGATGCGTGGCCGCCTGCTCGGGCCGCCCGCCCGCGTCCAGGATCGCCTCGGCAGCCGCCCGATGAGCGTGCGCACGCGCGGCCGCGCTCAACGTTTCGAGCACCGCCGTCCGCACCACGGGATGGGTGAACTCGAGTGGGTTCTCGTTGCGGAGGAGATCCGACGCCGAACGAGCGCGCTCGCCGCCGTCAGAGCCGTCTCGCCCGATCCCGTGCCAGCGAGGCGGCGAGAGCGAGGTCGGTGCGATCGCCAAGGATCGCCGCCGCACGCAGCAGATCGGTCGCTTCTGCCGGCAGACGGCCGAGGCGCGTCGAGACGCCGTACGAGATCGCGCGGACCCAGCTCGAGGACGTGCGGCGCCCGATCGACCGTCGGTGCGATCCCTTCCGAGCACCGCGTCGAGAAGCGCAACCAGAAAGAGCGGATTGCCTCCCGACCCTGTCTCGAGCGCGGCCGCGAACGCGGCGTCGGCTCCTCCGAGGCCGTTGCGGGCGAGCACCGCGGTGGACTCCTCGCCGAGGTTGCCGGGGCGAATGACCGCACCGACGGGGTCCGCAAGAAGCTCCGCAACGAGCGCTGGGAAGTCGGCCTGCGAGGACGGGCGCGTTCCGACAAGCAGCAGCAGCGGCAGCCCTTCGAGCCGACGGGCGAGATAGATGAGCCAGCGCAGCGACGGCTCGTCGGCCCAGTGCAGGTCGTCGACCACGAGCAACGTCGGGGTGCGTGAGGCGAAGTTGGCGGCCAGCCAGTAGAGCCCGTGCAGGATCGCGAACGAGGACTCGGGACCTTCTCCGGAGGCAGTCGTCGGCGCCGAGACGAAGACCGACGCGCTCAGCCCGGCCGCGCCGGCAAGTAGCTCGGCACGGATCTCCGGGGTCGCCCGGCGAGCGGAGCCTCGAACAGCTGCCGCACGATCCCGAACGCGAACTCCCCCTCGAGCTCGCCGCCGCGCGCGGTCAGAACCTCGAACTCAGCCGCTGCAGCGAGCGCGCGCGCCTCCGCCAAAGCCTGGTCTTCCCGATCCCGGCGCCGCCCTCAACGACAACCAGCCGACCGTCGCCCGACGCGCCGCACCGAGCATCGCCTCCAGCGCCGCCAGCTCCGCCTCGCGCTCGAGCAGCAGACGGGGGCGATCGTCCGTATCAGCTCGTTGGCCGGCATCGAGACCTTTGCGCCCCCGAGCCGAGGGGCGTCGAGGAGCGGAATCTCCACTCCGGAGGCTCTCGCGACGGACACGCTTTGTAACCAAGGCTACTTCGCTCGCAAGTGCACCTCAAGGCCCGCGGGCCCGAAGACCTCTACGAGCAGGTGTGGGGTGGAGTGTGGGGTCGCCTCGGACGCGAACGGCAGGGGCGCGGGCGCAGAGTCGGCGCATGGAACCCGACCTGAAAGGAATCCCGATGTCTGCTTCGATCAAGTCGTTCGGTCGAGGCCGCGCAGCCGGGCTGGTGCTGATCGCGCTGGTCGGGCTCGGCCTCGCCTACCTCCACTTCGCCGGCGGATCAGCCTCCGTGTCCGTGCCTGCGGGCGCGCACGCCGGGCAGCTGACCCTGAAGCACTGCACCTACGCGAACGAGCCGGCCGACTGCGGCACGCTCGTCGTCCCCGAGAACCGACACGATGCGCAGTCGCGCCTGATCGCACTGCCGATCACACGCATTCGCGCGCACACCTCCCACCCCGGCGTCCCGATCTTCCGGCTCCAGGGGGCCCCGGGCTTACGAACATGGATTTCCCGGATGCCAAGCGCTTTACGGCTCGCCGTGACGTCGTGCTCGTCGGTTACCGCGGCGTCGACGGCTCCTCGCGTCTGGACTGCCCCGAAGTAGTCGCGTCGAGAGATCACTCACGTGACCTGCTCAGCAGGGCGTCAATCGCGTCCGATGCCTCCGCCTTCGGTGCCTGCGCGAAGCGACTCCAGAACGAAGGCGTCGATCTCGCAACTCGCTGCCCGAGCGCGTCGACGACCTCGAGCTCGCTCGGCACCAGCTCGGCTACGGACCAGTCGACCTCGTCAGCGAGAGCGCCGGCACACGCACGGCGATGATCTACGCCTGGCGCTACCCGCAGAGCATTCACCGCTCGGTGATGATCGCCGTCAACCCGCCCGGCAATTTCCTCTGGAACGCGAAGACGACCGGCGAACAGATCCATCGCTACGCCGCGCTGTGCGCTCGGGCGCAGGACTGCCGCAGCCGAACGAACAACCTCACAACCTCGGTCCACTCCGCCTACGGCAAGATCCCCGGCCACTTCTGGTTCCTGCCGATCAAGAAGGGGAACGTCCGGATCGCCGGCTTCTTCGGCCTCATGAACGCCACCGATGGCGGCGGCGGCCCGATCGCCGCCCCGAAGACGATCGACACGCTCCTCTCGATCGACAAGGGAAGCGGCGCCGGAGGGGCATGGCTGCTCTCGCTCTTCGCCGGAATCGCGTTCCCGCGCGCGCAAGTGTGGGGCGACGTCGCCTCCGTCGGAAGGACGGACGCCGCCTACGGCAAGCGGTTCTTCGCGAGCGGCAAGGATCATGGCTCGGTCATTGGCAGCCCCGGCACCGACTTCGTCTGGGCCGGCGGCCAGCTGCTCAACGCGTGGCCGGCGAACCCCGACGAGAAGGAATACAACAGCGTCCGCGACTCGAACGTCGCGACGCTGCTGATCGGCGGCCAACTCGACTTCGCCACACCGCCACAGAACGCCACGCGGGAGTTGCTGCCGCATCTCGCGAACGGACACCAGGTCCTCCTGCCGAAGATCGGCCACGCCGA
>CAVPGJ010000002.1:0-163829 GCA_963704005.1 uncultured Actinomycetes bacterium | reverse complement strand
AGTTGGGAGAGCACCAGCTCGACAAGCTGGGGGTCACTGGTTCGAGCCCAGTACCGCCCACTCCCCGAACGAAGTCCGCCCGCTTCGCGGGCATGACGACTTCGTTCGGGATTGCCTTTCGATCTAAGCCGTGGCGAGCCGCGGCCGCACATGTCGGCCGCGGCGGCGAGGAGCCGTCCCCCTGCGAGCGCAAGAGCAAAGCGCTGCGGCGGAACGTGGCCTGTGGAGAAAGTGTCACACGCTCGGCACGCTTTGCCCTTGACAGAATCAGGTGTCGGACACCTTTTCTCCAGATGTGGAAGCGCTACGAGTTCAACGGCGGCACAAGCGACCCGTGCATCATCGCGTGGCCTGCCGGGACGAAGGCGCGGGGCGAGATCCGCGACCAGTACTTCCACGCGATCGACCTCGTGCCGACGATCCTGGACGTCCTCGGAATCGAGCTGCCCGAGACGATCAAGGGCCACACGCAGTCGCCCATCGACGGCGTCAGCATGCGCGAGACCTTCGACGACGCCAAGGCCGAGTCCGGGCGCAGGACGCAGTTCTACGCGATGCTCGGCTCGCGCTCGATCTGGCACGAGGGCTGGAAGGCGGTCACGACCCATCCCTGCATCGCCGGTTGGGGCAACTTCAACGACGACGAGTGGGAGCTGTACCACGTGGACGTCGACCGCTCGGAGGTCAACAACCTCGCGGCCGAGCAGCCCGACAAGCTGCGGGAGCTCGTGAACGTCTGGTTCTCCGAGGCCGGCGCGAACGGCGCGTTCCCGCTCGACGATCGAACGCCGGTCGAGATCCTTACCGAGCCAAGACCGCAACTCGCCGGACCGCGCGACCGGTACGTGTACTTCCCGGGCTCGGCGCCGGTGAGCGAATGGCAGGCAGTCAGCACGAGGAACCGCTCGTTCGTGATCGGCGCGCTCGTCGACATCCCGGCGGGCGGTGCCGAGGGCGTGCTCTTCGCGATGGGGTCGCGCTTCGGCGGCCACGCGCTCTACGTCAAGGACAATCGGCTCCACTACGTGAATAACTTCGTCGGCGCCGAGGAGCAGATGATCGTCGGCACCGAGGACGTCCCGACCGGCGAGAACCTGATCCTCTCGGCCTCGTTCGAGAAGGAGGGGATGGAGCCGACGCATGCCACCGGGACGTTGTCGCTCTTCCACGGCGACAAGAAGGTCGGCGAGGGCAAGCTCAAGACGCAGCTCGGGGCGTTCGCGATCGCCGGTTCGGGGCTCTACGTCGGACGGCACAGCGGCGAGGCGGTGACCGACGACTACCCGGGCAAGTCTCCGTACGCTTTCACCGGCGGGACGATCAACCGCGTCGCGGTCGACGTCAGCGGCGAGCCGTACGTCGACCTCGAACGTCAGGCCGAGATGCTGATCCGGTCGCAGTGATAGCCGGGCAGCTGACGTCCTGGCACGACACGGCGACCCGCTCGGCGATCGTCGATTTCGTCGAGCGCGTGACGACGGAAGGCGGGCCGGAATACGTTCCGCCGGCCGAGCGGATCGCGGTCTACGACAACGACGGCACGCTCTGGTGCGAGAAGCCGATGCCGATCGAGCTCGGCTTCATCCTGATGCGGCTCGCCGAGATGGCGGAGCAGGACGAAACGCTGCAAGAAGCAGCCGTGGCAGGCCGCATACGAGAAGGACTATGCGTGGCTCGGCGAGGCGATCAACAAGCACTACCACGGCGACGACGCCGACCTCGGGGTCCTGATGGGCGGCATGCTCCAGGCCTTCGCCGGCCAGAGCGTCGAGCATTACTCCGGCGCCGCCGACGCGTTCCTGCGGGCCGGTAAGCATCCGACGCTCGGCCGCGCGTTCCACGAGTGCGGCTACCTGCCGATGATCGAGCTCCTGCGCTATCTCGAGGCGAAACAGCTTCACGAACTACATCGCCTCCGGCGGCGACCGCGACTTCATGCGGCCCGTCACCGAGGACATCTACGGCATCCCGTCGGAGCGCGTGATCGGCAGCTCGAACGCGCTGGCGTACACCGACGACGAGCACGGCGGCACCGTCTCGTATGAAGCCTCGGGCGACTTCTTCGACGACGGGCCTGTCAAGCCGATCCGGATCTGGAGCCGGATCGGGAAACGCCCGATCCTCGCCGCCGGCAACTCGAACGGCGACATCCCGATGCTCCGCTACGCAGGCGGCAAGGACCGGCCCGGCCTGCGGTTGCTCATCCTCCACGACGACGCCGATCGCGAGTTCGACTACACCGACGGAGCCGAGAAGTCGCTCGAGACAGCCGCCGCCCAGAGCTGGACCGTGGTCAGCATCAAGAACGACTGGAGCACCGTCTTCGCGGACACCTCCCCGTAGAGTTGTGCGGTGGCCGCGTCGGCGCTGCTCAAGAACATGGTCGAACTGCCGGGCGGGACGTTCCGGATGGGGGCGGAGAGCTTCTATCCGGAGGAGCGCCCTGTCCGCGAGGTGGAGGTCGGCGGCTTCCGGATCGACCGCCATCCGGTGACGGTTGCCGAGTTCCGGCGGTTCGTGAAGGACACCGGGCACGTCACCTGGGCGGAGCAGCCGCCTGATCCCGCGGACTATCCGGACGCCGACCGCGACCTGCTCGTCCCGGGCTCGCTCGTCTTCCGCAAGACCGTAGGCCCCGTCGACCTCCGCGACTTCCACAACTGGTGGAGCTGGACACCGGGGGCCGACTGGCGCCATCCGGAGGGGCCTGAGAGCAACGTCGGCGGCCGGGAGCTGCATCCCGTGACGCACGTCGCCTATTCGGACGCGGCCGCGTATGCGGAATGGGCGGGCAAGTCGCTGCCGACCGAGGCCGAGTGGGAGTACGCAGCCCGCGGCGGGCTCGACGGCGCGGTGTTCACTTGGGGCGACGAGTTCGCCCCGAAGGGCCGGATGATGGCGAACACCTGGCAGGGCGAGTTCCCGTGGCAGAACCTGCTGCTCGACCGGTACGAGGGAACCTCTCCGGTCGGCACCTACCCTCCGAACGGCTACGGCCTCTACGACATGGCGGGCAACGTGTGGGAGTGGACCGACGACTGGTTCACGGCCCAGAACGCTGCGGCCTCCCCCTGTTGCTCGCCGCAGCTCGCCGGCGATCGGTTCCCCCGCCGCGTGATCAAGGGCGGGTCGCATCTCTGCGCGCCGAACTACTGCCTTCGCTACCGCCCCGCCGCTCGCCAGGGCGAGTCGATCGACACGTCGACGAGCCACATCGGCTTCCGCTGCGTCGTTCGGATGTGACCGGTAGCGTCGACCCGCGCGCCTGGGCCGCGCCCCCGCCCTTTGGCGGGACTACCACCGCAGGCGGGGCTGTACACGCTGCTCGCCACGCTTGTCGCGTACGCGATCTTCGGAACGAGCCGTCATGTTGTGGTCGCGGGCCCGCCGTAACGAACGTCCCAGTTGCAAGACTGTTCTACGTGACCAAGATCCAGAAAACCGAAAACGAATGGCGGGCGGAACTGACGCCCGAGCAATACCGCGTCCTGCGCGAGAAGGGCACCGAGCGGCCGTTCAGCGGCGAGTACGACCACATCTTCGAGCCGGGCACCTACCACTGCGCAGGCTGCGGGGCGGAGCTGTTCGTCTCCGATGCGAAGTACGACTCCGGCTGCGGCTGGCCCGCGTTCTCCGCGCCGGCCTCGGAGGAGGCGATCGACGAGGAGCGCGACGTCGGCTTCGGCATGATCCGCACCGAGGTCATGTGCGCGAGCTGCGGCGGGCACCTCGGGCACGTCTTCCCGGACGGGCCCCATCCCACCGGGCAGCGCTACTGCATCAACTCGGCAGCACTCAAGTTGGAGGAGGAGTAAGTGGAGAAGAAGGCAACATTCGGCGCCGGCTGCTTCTGGGGCGTCGAGGCAGCGTTCAGGCAGATCGACGGCGTGACGAAGACCGAGGCCGGCTACGAGGGCGGCAAGCTCGAGAACCCGACCTACGAGGACGTCTGTTCGCACACGACCGGCCACGCCGAGGTCGTCGAGGTGACCTACGACCCCGAGCAGGTCTCGTACGAGCAGCTGCTCGGCGTCTTCTGGGGCAAGCACGACCCGACGCAGCTCAACCGCCAGGGCTGGGACGTCGGCGACCAGTACCGCTCAGTCGTGTTCTTCCATGACGAGGAGCAGCGGGCCGCCGCCGAGCAGTCGAAGGCCGAGGTCTCCGGTAGCTACCGCAAGCCGGTCGTGACCGTGATCGAGCCGGCGCAGACGTTCTACCCGGCCGAGGACTACCACCAGCAGTACCTCGAGAAGCGCGGCGCCTCGAGCTGCACTACCGCGCTCGCCGAGAGCGCCTAGTCCAGAAACAACGCTGCAGTGGCGGTGAAGCCGTGCAGGAACGGCTTCCCGCCGACTGGGCCGATCTCGCCGGCGCAGAAGAACCCGGCCAGCGCGTCGCCGCCGAGCGCCTCGGCGACGGCGCGCGCGTCGTGGTCCGGCTGCGGGAACATGTTCGTGCCGCGCCCGTTGCAGGTGAAGAGCAGCGCCCCAGCGGCCTTCTCCCCGTAGAGCGCGTGCGCGAGGTTCTCGCGCAGGTCCTCGTCGGCGGACCCCGCGTCGCGGACATGGAACCGAAGCGTCTGCCCGACGCGCACCGCCTCGCCGATCGCCAGCGCGCCCGAGTCCTCGTCGGCGCCGACGAGCCCGCGCATCAGGTAGTCCCCGCGGCGGTACTCGGAGCGGTTCTCGTCGATCACGAGGCCGGCGAGGATGCCGCCGCGCGCGGCGAGACGCTGCTGCTCCTCCGTCAGCGCGCCGAGCTCGCTGCGGAGCCGCTCCAGCGCCGGCTTGCCGGCCAGCTCGAGCACGACGTTCTCCTCGGCGCTCGTGATCACCGAGTCGCTGCCGACGGGCGCGCAGCCCTGCGAGACGACCGTGCGAACGCGCGCTCCGCGGATGACCGCGCCGACCGCGCCGTCGATCAGCACCTCGCCGTCCAGGAAGAGCGCCTGGGCTCCAGGCTCCGCCGTGCCAGTCGCGAGCCCGCCGACCACGGGCACCTCGCCTTCGACCGCGTTCAGCTCGGCGAGGAAGGCGGAGGCCGGGAACGTGAACGGGTCGGCGAGCAGGAGCACGAGGTCGGAGTCGTCGAGCGGCGGCACACCCCCGACGGCGACGCCTTCGTCCGTGCCGAAGGCGACCGCGTTGAAGGTCTCGATCTGGCTCCCGGGGAGCTCTGCCGCCCAGACGGCGACGCCCGGGCCCTCCTCGAGCTCGCGGTCGCGGCCGAGCACGCCCTGGGCGACGCAGCCGATCAGGCTCGCCGGCTCGAGCTCGGCGCGGGCCGCCTCGAGAGCGTCCTCCGCATCGTCGAGGTGGTCGGCCGAGAGGAAGAGGCAGGCCACATCCGCGCCGGCGCCGCCGAGCGACTCGCGTGCCTGTCGCGCCGCGTCGGCGCCGGCCCGCGCCGCGCCCGCGGCTCCGGACAACCCCGCCCCGACCCGGCACGTCAGCGTCTCGGGCCTCATGGACGGAGTGTACGCCCGGGCTCGAAGAGGCAAAATGGGCGCCGTGCGCCTGGCGACGATCGAGGAGCGGATCCGCGAGCTGGCACTCGGCTTTCCCGAGGCCTACGAGGACCGGCCGTGGGGCGACTTCCCGGTCTTCAAGGTCGGCGAGAACAAGGTCTTCGGCTGGGCGGTCACGCGTGAAGGATCCGTCGACGTGACGGTCAAGCTCACGCAGGAGGAGCGCGAGATCGCCCACCTGCTTCCCTACGTGCGGACGGCCAGCCACGTCGGGCGCTACGGCTGGATCACGGCCGCCGTCTCGGACGAGGAGTCGCTCGAGGCGGCGCTCGAGTGGCTGCGCGAGAGCTACTGGCTCAAGTGCCCCGCCGAGCTGAAGGCCGCCGTCGAGGGCGAGGACTGAACCGCCAGTCCGTATCCTCCTCCCAGATGAAGGTCGTCCTTCCCGACAACTCGGAGCTCGAGCTTCCCGACGGCGCGACCGGGCTCGACGCGGCCCGCGCGATCGGCCCGAAGCTGGCCGAGCAGGCGGTGCTGGTCCGCTCGAACGGCCACGTCCAGGACCTCCGGAGCCCGCTCGAGAACGGGCAGCAGATCCAGATCGTGACCACTCGCGACAAGGACGACCCCGACGCGCTCTACGTCCTGCGCCACTCGGCCGCGCACCTGCTCGCCGAGGCGGTGCGCCGCCTCTACCCGGGAACGAAGATCGCGATCGGCCCGCCGATCGAGAACGGCTTCTACTACGACTTCGACTTCCCGGAGCCGATCGGCGAGGACGCGCTCGAGCAGATCGAGGAGGAGATCCGCAAGGAGCTCGCCGAGGGCCGCACCTGGAACCGCGAGGAGGTCGGCGCGGAGGAGGCGAAGCGGTACTTCCAGGAGCAGGACGAGCCGTACAAGGTCGAGCTGGTCGACACCGCGGACGGCCCGATCACCTTCTACAGGCAGGGCGACTTCACCGACCTCTGTCGCGGCCCGCACCTGCAGGACTCGGGCCCGATCAAGGCGCTGAAGCTGACCGGCCTCGCCGGCGCCTACTGGCGCGGCGACGAGCACAACCCGCAGCTGACCCGGATCTACGGGACCGCCTTCTACGACCAGAAAGACCTCGAGGCCCACCTCGAGCGGCTCGAGCAGGCCCGCGCGCGCGACCACCGCCGCCTCGGCCCGCAGCTCGGTCTCTTCACCTTCTCCGAGCATTCGCCGGGCTCGCCGCTCTGGTACCCGAAGGGGATGGTGATCTGGAACCTGCTCGAGGACATCCGCCGCCGGGAGAACCTGAAGCGCGGCTACGACGAGATCCGCACGCCGCTGCTCTACGACAACGAGACCTGGTACACGTCGGGCCACTTCCCGAAGTACGAGGACCTGATGTTCAAGCTCGAGGTCGACGGGAGGCCCTGGGCGATCAAGGCGATGAACTGCCCCGGCGCGATGCTGCTCTTCGGCAGCCGGCCGAGGAGCTACCGCGAGCTGCCGCTGCGGCTCGCCGAGGCGGCGCCGCTGCACCGCGACGAGCTGAGCGGAACGCTGCACGGCCTACTGCGCGTTCGGATCATCACCCAGGACGACGCGCACATCTTCTGCACGGCGGAGCAGATCCAGGAAGAGATCGCCGAGGTCGTGGCCTACGGTCGCTACCTCTACGAGCTCTTCGACCTCAGGGCCAGCGCCGAGCTCTCGACGCGGCCCGACAACAAGCTCGGCACGGACGAGGAATGGGACATGACCGAAGCCGCGCTCGAGGAGGCGCTCAAGCTGAACGAGATCCCGTACGAGATCGCGCCGGGCGAGGGCGCGTTCTACGGGCCGAAGATCGACCTGCACATGGAGGACGCGCTCGGCCGCCGCTGGCAGATGGGGACGATCCAGCTCGACTCGCAGATGCCGGCGCGCTTCGGCCTCACCTACGTGGGGCCGGACAACACCGAGCACGAGCTCTACGTCGTCCACCGCGCGCTCTTCGGCTCGTTCGAGCGCTTCATCGGCATCCTGATCGAGCACTTCGCCGGGGCGTTCCCGTTCTGGCTGGCGCCGGTGCAGATCCGGATCCTCCCGGTCGGCGAGGCGCATCGTGCGGCCGCACACGAGCTCGTCGAGAAGCTCGGCGACTACCGCGTCGAGGTCGACGAGCGCGACGAGACGGTCGGCAAGCGCATCCGCGACTCCGAGGTCGAGAAGATCCCGGTCACGATCGTCTACGGCGACAAGGAGTCGGACGAGTCGCTCGCCGTCCGCGAACGCGGGGGCGAGCAGTCGACGCGCTCGCTGGACGACCTGCGCTCGTACCTTGCTACCCTGTGATCCTGGCAAGCAGGGTCCCAGCCCCTCACCTCCCGAGCCGCGCGCTCCGCGGAGGTTCAACCGAACGGATGAGAGTTCTGGGCCGCTGCTTGCAGCGGTCTTTCGTACGAAAAGGAGGAAACTGAGAACTTGGTGAAGGGTCTTTGAGACCACGGCGGACGATCGAGCCGGACAGAGCGCCGGTCCCGCAAGCCCGAATCAACGAGATGATCCGCGCGCCGAAGGTCAGGTTGATCGACGAGAACGGCGAGCAGCTCGGAATCAAGAACTCCGACGAGGCTCGCGAGTATGCGTGGGGCAAGAACCTCGACCTGGTCGAGGTGGCCGCCCAGGCCGACCCGCCGGTCGCGCGGGTGATGGATTACGGCAAGTACCGCTACGAGCAGGAGCAGAAGGCCAAGCTCGCGCGGAAGCACCAGGTCTCGATCCACGTCAAGGAGATCAAGCTCAGGCCCAAGATCGGAATCCACGACTACAACACCAAGAAAGGCCACGTCGAGCGCTTCCTCAACCAGCGCGCCAAGGTCAAGGTGACGATCATGTTCCGCGGCCGGGAGACCACTCACCCGGAGCGCGGGCGCGACCTGCTGATGCGCCTGGCGGAGGACGTGAAAGAGATCGGGCAGGTCGAGTCTCCGCCCCTCCTCGACGGCCGGAACATGGTGATGATCCTGGGTCCGACGAAAAACGCGGGAGTGAAGAAAGACGATGCCGAAGCAAAAGACACACAGCGCAACGAAGAAGCGGTTCAAGGTGACGGGAACGGGCAAGCTCCTGCGCCGTCACGGGATGAAGAGTCACCTGCTCGAGAAGAAGTCGGCTAAGCGCAAGCGCGGGTTCCGCCAGACAGAGCCGGTGTCGCCGGCGGACACGCGCGAGATCAAGCGGCTGCTCGGGAGGTAGGCGATGCCACGCGTCAAGCGATCGGTTCACGCACGCAAGAAGCGCCGCAAGGTGCTCGAGCAGGCCCGCGGCTACTGGGGCCTGAAGCACTCGAGCTACCGGCGCGCCAAGGAACAGCTCGACCACTCGCTGGTCTACGCCTACCGCGACCGCAAGAACAAGAAGCGGACGTTCCGCCGGCTCTGGATCATGCGCATCAACGCGGCCGCGCGGAAGGAAGGGCTCTCGTACAACCAGTTCGTCGCCGGCCTGCGGCTCGCCGAGATTCCGCTCGACCGGAAGGTGCTCGCCGACCTCGCGGTCAGCGACCCGGTCGCCTTCGGCAAGATCGCCGAGCAGGCGAAGACGGCACTCGAAAAGGCCTGACAAGGCGCCGCTTGCGGTGCCGCCATCAGGCCGCGCGGCATGACGCGCGGCCGTCTGAAATGACCGGTCGAGCCTAATGTCGTCAGGGCGAGCGTGATCACCTCAGCTTCGAACCCGCGGCTGAAGCTGGTGCGCAAGCTGGCCTCGGCGCGCCAGCGGCAGAAGCTCGGACTGTTCGCGGTGGAGGGGGAGGACCTCGTTGAGGCCGGGCTGGCGGCAGGGCTCGAGCCGGTCGACGTGCTCGCGGCCGGCGAAGACGTCTCCGCGGAGCTGCTGGCGTCGGTCTCGACGCTTCCGCACCCGGCCCGGCGGATCGCGGTCTTCCGCCGGGAGGACCTGCCGCGGCTCTCTGTGGAGGGCGCGCCCGAGGTTGGTCTGGCGCTCTGGCACGTCGGCGACCCCGGGAACCTGGGGACGATCCTGCGGGCGGCCGACGGGCTCGGGCCGGCGTTCATGGCGCTCTCGGCCGGCTGCGCGGACCCGACCGGGCCGAAGGCGCTACGGGCCTCGATGGGCGCGGTCTTCCGCGTGCCGGTCGGAAGCTTCGAGGACGCGCCGGGACGACGGGTAGCTCTCGTCGCGCGCGGGGGTGAGCCCTTGACCGGGCTCGACCTGAGCGGGACGGTGACGTTTGCGCTCGGAGCGGAGCGGGAGGGCCTCCCCGAGTCGGTTGCCGCCGCGTGCGACTCGCGAGCGTCGATTCCACTCGCGCCGGGAGCCGAGTCGCTGAACGTCGCGCTCGCCGCCGGGATCGCGCTCTGGGAGCGCCGCCGGTCGTCTGGCTAGACTGGGCGCGTGGCCACGATCTCCGGCGTCTGGACGTCTCCCGAGCGCAAGAGCGGCCGCTCCGTCGGGCACGAGCGCCGGCGCGCGATCGCCGGCGAAGGGCTCGAGGGGTGCGCGCACGCGAACCCGCCCAGGCGTGAGGTGCTGTTCGTCTCCGCCGACCATCTGCGCTCGGTCGACGTCGAGCCGGGCGCCATCCGCGAGAACCTGACCGTCGAGGGCACGGACGTGCAGGAGTGGCCGGTCGGCCAGCGGGTGCGTGTCGGCGACGAGGCGGTGTTCGAGATCACGATGGTCTGCGATCCGTGCCACCGGATGGACGAGCTGCGCGACGGTCTCCGCGCCGAGCTGGATGGCAAGCGCGGAATGCTCGCTCGCGTCGTCGAGTCCGGCGACGTCGCCGTCGGCGACCCCGTCGAGCTCCTCTAGACGCCGCATCGCTCAGGAGAGCGGTCCAAGGCGCGTGCCGCGAGATCGGGGTCTGACCCCGCATGACCCCGGGGTCTGACCCCGGAATCGTGGAAGACGCGGGCGTCTCGGCCCTCGGAGGCTCAGCCGGGGTCTGACCCCGGGTGGAGACGGGGTCAGACCCCGAACGGTCAGCGCGGGCGCCGGGCGATCCAGACCGTGTCTTCGCCGCCCGTGTACGGGCGCTTGTCGAACCAGCCGTAGCAGCCGATCACCCGGAAGCCCGCCCGCTCCAGCACCGAGCGCCATTCGTCGTTCGACAGCCAGGCGAGAACGAACGATGTCGCGCCGCTGTCACCGCGCACCGAGAGGGTCAGCGTCCGCTCGTCCGTGTCCCAGTCGGCGCGCTCGAAGATCCCCGGCTCGCGCTCGAGCCAGCGGCCGTGTGTATCGGCGATGTCCCGCTCCGAGGGAGCGAAGACATCGAAGGCGAAACGGCCGCCCGGGACGAGCAGCTCCCGCGCCGCGCCGAGCGCCTCGAGGCGCGCCTCGTCGTCCAGCAGGTGCAGGTACGAGCGAAACGGGCAGGTGACGAGCCGCACCCGCTCCTCGACCGGAGGTGCCGCGATATCGCCGAGCCGCAAGTCGAGCAGCCCGGCCACGCCGGCGAGCTCGGCCTGCTCGCGGCAGACCACAAGCATCCCGGGCGAGGAGTCGACGCCGATCACCGGAACCCCGGCCGCCGCGGTCGGCACCGCGATCCGTCCGGTCCCGACCCCGAGCTCGACCACCGGCCCGCCGGCCCGGCGCGCCTCGTCGACGTAGAACGAGACGTCCTCGGTGACGCTGACGCTCCACGGGTCGTAGAGGCGCGCGATCGAGTCGTAGACGCTCACGCCGGCCGTCGCGCGACCCACACATACTCCCTGGAGTCCTCGGTGAACGGGCTGCGGTCGAAGTCGCCGTAGAGCGCCTCGACCTCGAGGCCCGCGACGTCGATCAGCCCGAGCCACTCGTTCTTCGTCGCCCACCAGAGCGAGGTGGCCCCGCCGTCGTCCAGCACGATGTCGATCCGATTTTCGCCGACCGCGTACCGAAGCGAGTGCGGCACCGGCTCGCCCTGATGCCGGCCGTCGAGCCGAGCTCCGACCCCGTGGTCGAAGGCGAACGCGTTCCAGGCGAACCGCCCACCCGGCCGCAGCGCAGCGGCGACGCGCTCGAAGACACGCCGGCGGTCGTCCCACGTCGGCAGGTGCAGCATCGCCCGGAACGGGCAGTACACGAGCGCCGCCGGCTCGTCGAGCTCGAACTCGCGCATGTCGAGCTCGCGCAGCATGAGCTGGACGCCCGCCGCCTCGGCACGCTCCCTCGCCTGCGCGAGCATGGCCGGCGAGCGGTCGATGCCGACCACCGGCCTTCCGAGCTCGCGTGCGACCGGGATCGCGACGCGCCCGTTGCCAACCGCGAGCTCGACGACCGGTCCGTCGGCCTCGCGCGCCAGCTCGACGTAGAACGGGACGTCCTCCGTCATGTCGGCCGACCAGTCGTCGTAGATCGCCGCGAAGGCGCCGTAAGGATCCACGGAGGCCGATGGTACAGTCGCCCGATGGACGCGAAGGCCCTGGAAACCGAGGCGCAGAGCGCGATCTCGGGCGCGGCGACCCCGGCCGACCTCGACGAGGCGCGGGTCCGCTACCTCGGCCGCAAGAGCGAGCTCGCCCAGGCCCTGCGCGGCGTCCGCGACCGCGAGAGCGGGATGACCCTCAACGCCCTGCGCGACCGGCTCGAGCAGGCGGTCGAGGCCCGAGGCGCCGAGCTCGAGCGCGCCGAGCTCGAGCGCACGCTCACCGAGGACGTCGTCGACGTCACGCTCCCAGGCGACCCGCTGCCGCTCGGCCACCTGCACCCGATCACGCAGACGCGCCGCGAGATCGAAGACGCCTTCCTCGGCCTCGGCTATGAGATCCGCGACGACCGGGAGGTCGAGACCGTCGAGTACAACTTCGACAAGCTCGCCTTCGACCCGTGGCATCCGTCGCGCTCGCACCGCGCGACCTTCTTCTTCGACGAGCAGCGTCTGCTCCGCACCGAGACCTCGCCCTCTCAGATCTTCGCGCTGGAGGAGCACGAGCCGCCGGTTTACATGGTCTCGATCGGGCGCGTCTATCGGCGCGACGACATCGACGCGACCCATTACCCGATCTTCCACCAGTTCGAAGGGCTCGCCGTCGACCGCAACATCACGCTCGCCGACCTGAAGGGCACGCTCCTGCACGTGATGCGGGCGATCTTCGGGCCCGAACGCCGCGTTCGTTTTCGCACGCACTACTTCCCGTTCACCGAGCCTTCGATGGAGCCCGACGTCTCCTGCGGGATCTGCGGCGGCGCCGGCTGCCGCACCTGCCGCCACTCAGGCTGGCTCGAGATGGGCGGTTCCGGAATGGTCGACCCGCGCGTGTTCGAGAACGTCGGCCTCGACCCCGAGGACTGGTCCGGGTTCGCGTTCGGCTGCGGGATCGAGCGTGTGGCCCAGCTGAAGTTCGACTTCCCCGACATCCGCGCTCTTTGGGAGGGGGACCTGCGGGTCCTGACGCAGTTTTGAGGGTCCCGGTCAGCTGGCTGCGCGAGTACGTCGCGCTCGAGATGCCGCTCGCGGAGCTGGCCGAGCGCCTGTCGATCTCGACCGCGGAGATCGAGGGGATCGAGCGCCGCGGCGTGCCGGACGAGGACGGTAACCTGGGCCTGTTCCGGGTGGGACGCGTGCTCGAGGCGGCGAAGCACCCGAACGCCGACCGGCTGCAGCTCTGCCGGGTCGACGTGGGGGAGGGCGAGCCGCGGCAGATCGTCTGCGGCGCCTGGAACTTCGGAGCCGGTGCCACCGTCGCGGTAGCGCTCCCGGGCGCGCGGCTTCCGGGTGGGCTGCAGCTCGAGCAGCGCAAGGTGCGCGGCGAGCTCTCCGACGGGATGATCCTCGCCGAGGACGAGGTCGAGCTCGGCGCCGACCACTCGGGGATCATGGTTCTGCCGCCGACGGAGCCCGGAACGCCGCTCGGCGACGTGCTGCCGCTCGTCGAGGAGGTGCTGCTGATCGAGTCGACCGGGAACCGGCCCGACCTCCTTTCGATCTACGGCCTCGCCCGGGAGGTCGCCGCCCTCTACGACCTGTCCCTTTCGGCCATGCCAGGGGGACAGTCCCTCGGACCGGTCCCGAACGGACAGGTGGAGGTCGAGGTCGAGGACTTCGCGGGGTGCCCGCGGTACATCGGGCGGGTGTTCGAGGACGTCTCCGTCGGCCCCTCGCCGCTCTGGCTGCGCTCGCGCCTGACGAACGCGGGCATGCGGCCGATCTCCAACGTCGTCGACGTGACCAACTACGTGATGCTCGCGCTCGGCAACCCGCTGCACGCCTTCGACCTGGCCAAGCTGCACGGTGGCCGCATCGTCGTCCGCCGGGCGCGAGACGGCGAGACGATCCGCACGCTCGACGGCGTCGACCGCAAGCTCGAGCCCGGCGACCTGATGATCGCCGACGCTGATCGCTCGGTCGCGCTGGCCGGGATCATGGGCGGCGAGGAGACGGAGATCTCCGAGGCCACGACCTCGATCCTGCTCGAGGCGGCCAACTTCGAGCCGACCGGGATCTTCCGCAGCTCCGAGCGGCTGCGTCTGCGCACCGAGGGCTCGAACCGCTGGGAGAAGGGCGTCGACCCGTACCTGGCCGAGCCCGCCGCCTGCCTCGCCACCGAGCTGATCCTCGAGACGGCCGGCGCGCACTGGAGCGGCCACGTGGACGTCCAGCGAGGGCCTGCCTCCGCGGCCGGTGATCCGCTTCCGGCCCGAGCGGGCCGACGAGGTGATCGGGATCGCCACGCCGCCCGCGGATCAGCTCGGCTGGCTCGAGCGGCTCGGCTTCGAACAGCGCGACGGCGAGGTCGAGGCGCCGACCTGGCGCGCCCGCGACGTCACGCGCGAGATCGACGTGATCGAGGAGGTCGCCCGCCTCCGGCTCGAGGACGTGCCGTTCACGCTGCCCGAGCGCCGGGCGATGTTCGGCGCTCTGACGCCGGAGCAGAGCCTCCGCCGCCGCCTCGAGGACCTGCTCGCCGGCCTCGGTCTGACCGAGACCTACACGCCCTCGCTCCGGCCGGACGACCCCGACCCGAACGCGTGGCGTCTGCCCGAGCCGCTCTCCGCAGAGCTGGCGGCTCTGCGCACGCGCCTGCTACCGAGTCTGGTCGAGGCCGCCCGCCGCAACGTCGAGCTCGGCGCAGAGCGGGTCTCGCTGTTCGAGATCGCGCGTGTCTACCTTCCGGCCGACGAGCTTCCCCACGAGGAGACCCACGTCGCCGCGATCGTCGAAGGCGGCTGGAGCCGCGCGAAGGGGATCGTCGACACGATCCACGCCGCGCTCAAGGCCGAGCCCCGCTTCGAGCGGGCTGCCGACGAGCTGCTCCACCCAGGCAAGGCGGCGACCACTGCGGCCGGCGTCGTCGGCGAGCTGCACCCGGCAGTGCTCGACGGCGTCTGGGGTGTCTTCGAGCTCGACCTGGCCAGGCTGCTCGCGGAGGCACCGGACGAGGTGCGCTACGCGGACGTGGTCTCCTTCCCTGCCGTCCGGCAGGACCTCGCCTTCGCCGTCCCCGAGGAGGTGACCGCGGCCGAGCTCGCGGACGCGGCGCGAGAGGCCACGGGCCCCGAGCTCGCCGAGATGCGCCCGTTCGACGTCTACCGCGGCGAGCAGGTCGGCGAGGGCCGCAAGTCGATCGCCTTCGCGGTCAGCTTCCAGTCACCCGAGCGGACGCTGACCGACGAGGACGCCGCCGCCCTGCGCGAGCGGATCGTCGGCGCCCTCGCGAAGCGCTTCGGCGCCGAGTTGCGGGCCTAGACGCCTGCGGGGCTGACACGCTCGGCGAGCGCCTCGAGCACCTTCAGCTTGATGTCCGGCGAGCGCTCGAGCAGCCGACGGAAGTTCTGAGCTGTGACCACGAGCACGCGGACCGGCGTCGTCGCGGTGACCGTGGCCGTCCGGATTGCCGAGGGCGCGACGAGGGCGATCTCGCCGAAGAACTCTCCCGATCCCATCCGGTTGATGCGACGGCCGTTCTTGAAGACGTCGGCCTGCCCCTCGAGCAGAACGAAGAACTCGCGGCCGCGCGCGCCCTCGCGGATCAGCTCCTTACCCTGGCGCAGGTCGATCTCGTCGGCGAGGGTCGCGATCTCGGCGAGCTCGCCCTTCGTGCATAGGGCGAACAGTGGCACTTTCCGCAGGAGCTCGACCTTCTGGTTGCGGCGCAGCATGGCGTGAGTCTAGAGGGCCGCCGCGGCGCAAACCAGCCATGCGGAAATCCGATCACGCCTTCCAGCGGTATTGGCTACCGTGTCCACGTCCAACGAGGAGGGTCTCTCAGTGCGCAGGCTCCGAATGCCGCTCGTCCTGCTGGCGGTGCTCGCCACCGCGCTCGTGCCCGGGTCGGCACGGCCGGCGGCGACCGCAACTCCGCTGACCGGAACGGTCGGCGCGGGAGACTCGTTCACGATCTCGCTCAAGGACGCGAACGGGATCAAGGTCACGGATCTCGACCCCGGTGACTACACGATCAGCGTGCACGACCTCTCGACGTTCCACAACTTCCACCTCTTCGGCCCGGGCGGGGTCGACATGGCGAGCGACGTCGACACGAAGCAGGAGCTCACCTGGAACGTGACCATCGTCGACGGCCTCTACAAGTTCCAGTGCGACGCCCACCCCGCGCAGATGAAGGGCAGCTTCTACGGTGGGCCGCCGCCTCCACCGCCGCCGAAGCTGAAGGGCAAGGTCGGCCCCGGGAAGACGATCTCCCTCAAGACCGCAGCGGGCGCGGCCGTGAAGTCGCTGGCCGCGGGCACCTACAGCGTGAACGTCCAGGACCTCACGAAGAAGGACAACTTCCACCTCAGCGGCCCCGGCATCTCGAAGAAGACGACGGTCAAGGGGAAGTCCAAGCCCACCTGGAAGCTGACCTTCAAGGTCGGGACGTACGTCTATCGCTCGGACGCGCACAAGTCGCTGAAGCGCAAGTTCAGCGTCGTCCCAGTGCCGTAGACCTTCAGCTTCAGTCGCGGCCGACACGGGAGAACGGGCCGAATCTCGCTTTCGTCCTGCCCTCCCGTCCGCGCCCCATCAGCAGGCGCATGGTCGCCCCGATCCCTCCCGCTGCGACGAAGCCCACGCCGAAGGCCGCCGCTATCGCCGCGGGCAGCTTCCCCTTCAGGCTCGTCAGCCTGTCGATCCCGTCCCGCAGGTCGTCGACCGCGACGGCGAGGCGCTCCCGCTCGGCCTCGATCTCGCGCTGAACCTGCTCAGGGTTCCGGTTGCTACTGCTGGCCATCGTGCCTCAGCGCCTCGCTCGTCAGCTTCGCCTCGCGGATCGCCTGCTCGGGCAGGGGCGGCGCTCCTCGCTTGAATGAGATCGCCGCCAGCGCGCCGAACAGGGCGATCAGGATGACGAGCACGCCGGTGACGATCAGGAGGGCGGCCCAGACCGGGGTGGCCGTGGCGATCCCGGCTGCGGCTGCCGCCAGCCCGAACCCGAGCGCGTACAGAAGCAGCAGGGCCGCGGCGGCCCCGAACGCGATCCCGCGGCCGAGCGATGCGATCTTGCGCTTGATCTCGAGCGCCGCGAGCTCGACCTCGAGCCGGGCCAGCGCGCTCGCGTGCTCGGCGACCTGCTTGGCCGAGGCGCCGAGCTTGGCGTCGTGCTCAGTCGCGCGGCTGGGCATGGCCCCTCCAGTGGAGAACCCTCGCCGCGACGATGCCGCCGACGAGCGCGGCGCCGACGAAGAGCCAGGGCGACGGGCCGCCGGACCGTTTGGGGTTGCGCTTCGGAGGCCGGGCGGCGGGCTCCGGGCCGGACGCAGCCGGTGGCGGCTCCGGGTTCGCAGGCGCCGGCGTCGGAGGCGGCTCGGCGGGGCCGGCGCCGTTCGTCCCGGCGCGCACCCGCGCGGCGATCAGGCTCGGCTTCAGCTTGCGCAGGAAGGCGGCGTCGGCCTCCAGCTCCTCGGCCAGCCAGGTGCCGACCCCGTCACCGCGCGCGGCCGCGCGGCGGGCGAGCCGGTGGAGGTTCTCGGCGCCCCGTTCGACGATGAGATCGGCGCTGGTCATCGCTTCGCCGGCGGCGCCTCGCCGGTCGCGAGCGTCCAGATCTTCGCGGCAGTCCGGTGGGCGGCCATGGCCGCGCCGGCGCCGAGCCCGGCGTAGAGACCGGTCCAGAGCAGCTTCCGCAGCACTCCCGGTTGCTTGCCTGTCGATGACTGGGCCAAACTTGGGATTACTGTAACTGGATGGACCCGCGCTCGCACCGCCCCAAGGGACTCGCAAAGGCGCTTGCCTGCGACGCCGACCAAGGAGCCCGCGACGGCTTGGCCGGCGCGGCCGTCTAACACACTGTGTGGTATGCAGGCTGAAGGTCCCCGCGCGAAGAGGCTGGCCAAGGCGCTCGCTTGCGACGCCGACCAAGGAGGTCGCGACGGCTTGGCCGGCGCGGCCGTCCAACACACTGTGTGGTATGCAGGCTGAAGGTCCCCGCGCGAAGAGGCTGGGTAAGCCCGAGCGGCAACGGCTGATCGCGAGCGTCGTCTCGCGGCGGCGGATCGGGAGCCAGCAGGAGCTCGCCTCGGCGCTCTCCCGGGCCGGCTGCGCCGTGACGCAGGCGACGGTCTCGCGCGACATCCGCGAGCTCGGGCTCGAGAAGACGATCGACGCGCTCGGGCGGCCGCGTTACGTGCTGCCCGGCCGCGCGCGGCAGGCCGATTCGCGCACGACGCTTCAGTCGGTGCTGGGCCAGTTCGGGTTGCGCGCGACGGCGGCGCAGAACATCGTCGTCGTCCAGTCGGAGCTCGGCTCGGCGCCCGCGATCGCCCGCGCGCTCGACCGGCTCGGCCACCCGCGGATCGTGGGGACGCTGGCCGGCGACGACACGTGTCTCGTGATCACGCGCTCGGTGGCGGATGCGCGCTCCGTCGCCCGCGAGCTGCGGGCCGCGCTGGGCTGAGGAGACACACTCCCGGCGCGATCGCGTGACACATCCGCGCGCTTTCCGCCGCTACCCTCGATTTATCCCCTGGGAGGGTGGGGGCTGGGGATGGGTCCCGGTTAGCCGCTGGTCGCGGGCCGGCTCAGACGCTCTTGCCGCCGACGTACCACACCGGGCCTTGCGTCTGCACGGGCCGGGTGTCGGACAGCGCGCGCAGCACACGCACCGTCCCGCGCGTTCCCTCCGCGTCGAGCCGCTCGAGGCAGCGTCGAGCCATCTCCGGCGAGACGCCGTACCCGAAGCGCCTCGCCGCCCGGAAGCGGAAGGCCACCCTGTTCCCGTCGCGCGCAGGATTGACCGGCGCCAGGAGTAGCGCAGCGCGGTCGAGGTAGTCGCTCGAGTCGAGCTCGACCTCGCCGTAGAGGTCGCTCCAGTCGCCGGGCAACGCGGCCAGCGCACCGTCCCAGGTCGCCGCAAACGATCGCAGCTCATCCCGGGACAGCCTCGGGCGCCTCGCTCTGCCCGACGAGCTCCAGCGTCCCGTCGATCTTCTGAAGGTCGAGCCGCTGCAACAGCCGGCCCGCGAGGGCGGGTGAAGGCCCGCCGCCGCCCTGCGCGACGTGGAACGAGATCACCTTGCCCCGCCGCCCCGGGATCGCCGGCCCGAGCAGCGCGGCGGCCCGGTCGCCGTCGCCTTCGTCGGCCAGGGTCAGCCGCAGCCGAGCGTCGGTCCAGCGCTCCGACAGCCCGTCCTGGATCACCTGCCACTGGCCGACGACGCTCATGGGGCTGACTATAGGCGGTCGCTTGCCACCCACACTGTGCGTTGGGCGTCGGCAAAGCCGCCGCGGCCTCAGGACATTGCTCCCTGAGCAGGGAGATAGCCTCTAAGCTCAGGCGGATGGCGAAGGTCGAGCGGAAAAGAAGGCACGCTGAGCGAGCAGCGGCTGCGCACTTTCCTGCGCGAGATGCTGCTGATCAGGCGCTTCGAGGAGAAGGTCGAGGAGCGCTTCCGCGCCGGCGAGCTGCCCGGATTCCTGCACGTCGCGATCGGCCAGGAGGGAGTCGCGGTCGGCGTCTGCCAGGCGCTGGACGACGGCGACGTCTTCGCATCGACGCACCGCGCGCACGGCCACACGCTTGCCCGCGGCACGCACCCGAACGCGATCATGGCCGAGCTCTACGGGAAGCTCGAAGGCTGCTCGCACGGCTACGGCGGCTCGATGCACCTCTACGACGTCGAGCGCGGCAACCTCGGCGCGAACGCGGTCGTCGGCGGCGGGCTGCCCGCGATCACCGGCGCCGCGCTCGCCTTCAAGCTCCGGCGTGAGCCGCGTGTCGCCGTCGCGTTCTTCGGCGACGGGGCGACCAACATCGGCACCTTCCACGAGTCGCTCAACCTCGCCCAGCTGTGGCTGGTGCCGGCGGTCTTCGTGCTCGAGGACAACCGCTGGGCCGAGTCGACGCCCGAGAGCCAGCATTCGCCGATCCGCGACCTGAGCAAGCGCGCCGAGGCCTTCGGGATGCGGGTGATGAGAGTCGACGGCCAGGACGTCGAGGAGGTGCACCGCGTCGCGCAGCGCGCGCTCAAGCACGCGCGCGACGGCAAGGGCCCGGTGTTCCTGCACGTCCAGACCGAGCGCCTGGTCGGCCACTACATCGGCGACCCGCAGGTCTACCGCGACAAGGAGGAGCTGCACGAGCTGCAGGAGACGCGCGACCCGATCACGCTCCTGCGCGAGAGGCTCGGGCTCTCCGACGAGGAGCTCGACGAGATCGACCGCGAGGTGCAGGAGCTCGTCGACGCGTCGGTCGAGTTCGCCAAGGCAGGGACGGATCCCAAGCCAGAGGACGCCCTCCGAAACGTCTATGCCTGAGCTCTCCTACCGCGAGGCGGTGCGCGATGCGCTGTCGCAGGCGATGCGGCAGGACGAGAACGTGTTCGTGATGGGCGAGGACATCGCGGAGATGGGCGGCTCGATGGGCGTCACCGCCGGCATGCTCGACGAGTTCGGGCCCGAGCGGATCCGCAACACGCCGATCTCCGAGATGGCGATCGTCGGGGCCGGGATCGGCGCGGCGATGCAGGGCATGCGGCCCGTCGTCGAGGTGATGTACGAGGACTTCCTGACGGTCTCGATGGAGCAGATCGTCAACCAGGCCGCCAAGCACCGCTACATGTCGGGCGGGCAGCTGAAGGTGCCGCTCACGATCCGGACGCAGGGCGGCGCCGGCTGGTCGCCGGGGGCGCAGCACGCGCAGCAGGTCGAGGCGTGGTTCGTGCACGTGCCCGGCCTGAAGGTCGTCTTCGCCTCGACGCCGGCCGACGTCCGCGGGCTGCTCTGGTCGGCGATCTACGACGACAACCCGGTCGTCTTCTTCGAGCACCGCACGCTCTACGGGCTGAAGGAGGAAGTGCCGGACGAGCTCGAGCCGATCCCGATCGGCCAGGGCCGCGTGCACCGCGAGGGCTCGGACGTGACGGTCGTCGCGACGGGACGGCTCGTGCACGAGGCGCTACAGGCGGCCGAGCAGGCGGAGGCAGAGGGGGTCTCGGTCGAGGTCTGGGACCCGCGGACGCTCCAGCCGCTCGACCTCGACGGGCTGGTCGCCTCCGTGAAGAAGACGAACCGCGTCGTCGTCGCCCACGAGGCGGTCACGCGGGGAGGATTCGGCGCCGAGATCGCGGCCGTCGTCCAGGAGCAGGCGTTCGACTGGCTCGACGCGCCGGTCGAGCGCGTCGGCGCGAGGTTCGCGCCGATTCCGTTCGCGCCCGTGATGGAGAACTACGTCGTGCCGCACGCGGACGACGTCCTCGAGGCGATCAAGCGGACGGTCGGCTAGATGGCCAGCGAGGTCAAGCTCCCTCGCCTGGGCCAGGGCATGGAGTCCGGCACGATCGTCAAGTGGCTGAAGGCCGAGGGCGACCCGGTCGAGAAGGGCGAGCCGCTCTACGAGCTCGACACCGACAAGGTGACGCAGGAGGTCGAGGCCGAGGCCTCGGGCCTCCTGCTGAAGATCGCCGTACGGGAGGGAGAGGTGCCCGTCGGCCAGACGATCGCCGTGATCGGCGAGCGCGGACGAGGACGTTCCCGAGGTTGCAGCCTGCCGGAACCGCCTCGCCCGCGCAGAGCCCGAGCCCGAGCCGCAGCAGGAGGACGGCCGCCCCGCCGAGCGGGAGGAGCTGGCCGGCGGTCTCGTCCGGCGGTCGCGTCAAGGCCTCGCCGCTCGCGCGCCGGATCGCGCGGGAGCGCGGGATCGACCTGGCCGCGCTGCGCGGGACCGGGCCGGAGGGGCGGATCGTCGCCGAGGACGTCGAGCGTGGCGAAGCAGGCAGCGGCGCCGGCGCCGGCCGCCGCGCCCGCGCCGGTCGTCTCGGCCGAGGTCGAGCGCCGCGAGCTGACGAGCATCCGGCGGACGATCGCCCGTCGCCTGACCGAGGCGTGGCAGATCGCCGGTCTTCCAGCTCCAGGCCTCGGCCGACATGACGCGCGTGAACGCCCTGGTCGCGCGCCTGCGCGAGAACGAGGACGGCCCGAGGCTGACCGTCACCGATGTCCTGATCAAGGTCTGCGCCGCCGCGCTGATGCGCCACCGCGAGGTGAACGCGCAGCTGGACCGACGAGGCGATCCTGCTGCATCCGGCGGCGAACATCGGCCTCGCTGTCGCGTCGCCGCAGGGGCTCGTCGTCCCGGTGATCCGCGGCGCGGAGCGGCTGACGCTGGCGCGAGATCGCCGCGGCGCGCTCCGACGTCGTTCACGCGCCCGCGAGCGGCAAGCTGCAACAGTGAGGACCTCGACGGCGGCACCTTCACGATCTCGAACCTCGGCATGTACGGCGTCGAGCAGCTTCGCGGCGGTGCTGAACCCGCCGCAGGCCGCGATCCTCGCGGTCGGCGCGATCGAGGACCGCGCCGTTCCGGTCGACGGCGAGATCGTCGTTCGCCCGATGATGACCCTGACCGCGACCTTCGACCACCGCGCCGTCGACGGCGCGCCGGCCGCCGGCTTCCTCCAGTCCTTGAAGGAGTTGCTGGAGGAGCCGGCCCTGATGCTGTGAGGCGTCGCTTGCGATGCCGACCCCAGGACGCGCGAGCACTCGCGCGTCCGTCTGAACCGACCGGTCGATGCATCGACGTATTCGAGGTGGACGGGAACCGGATCCGCCTCTCCGAGGAGGCCACGTGATCCGGCGGGCCGGGCCGCAGGACGTGCACTTCCTCAAGGACATGCTCCGCCACGCGTACTACTGGCGGGCGACGACGGTGCCCGAGTCGGGCGAGCCGCCGGTGCAGCGCTACGTCGAGCGCTGGGGGCGGCCGGGCGACACGGCGCTCGTCGCGATCCAGGACTTCCAGCCGGTCGGCGCCGCCTGGTATCGGCTCTTCAAGGTGCGACAACGCCGGCTACGGGTTCATCGACGAGGAGACGCCGGAGTTGTCGATCGCGGTCGTCCCGAGCAAGCGCGGCAGTCGGGGCTCGGGTCGGAGCTGCTCGACGCGCTGATGGCGAAGGCGCGCGCCGACGGGTACGAGGCGATCAGCCTGAGCGTCGAGAAGGACAACCCCGCGGTCGCGCTCTACGAGCGACACGGCTTCGAGCGCGTCGCGAGGACGACGGCGCTGTACACCATGCGCGCCGACCTGAGCAGCTCCTAGGCTCGCGCCCGCCTTCCGCGACCTTGCGCCTTGGGGCCACCCCGAACCACCACCCGGCAATGAGCGTAATCAGGAAATCGTCACGTGTGTGTGCCGCGACCTGTGCCGAAAGCGTGAAACCGCCTCCCGTCGCTAGGATCGCCCCCGAACCCAAGCGAGGAGCCCAGAGACGATGGAATGTGACGTTGCCGTCCTCGGCGGCGGCCCGGGCGGCTACACAGCGGCGATCCGCGCCGCGCAGCTCGGCGCCAAGGCCGTCTGCATCGAGAAGGAGCCGGAGCTCGGCGGCACCTGCCTCCGCATCGGCTGCATCCCGACCAAGGCCTGGGTGCAGACCGCCTTCTTCATCAAGGAGGCCGAGGAGACGCTTCGCCAAGCTCGGCGTCCAGGATCGTCCGAGCCGACCCTCGACTTCGCGACCGCGAACGAGTGGAAGGACGCGGTCGTCAAGCAGATGACCTGCGGCGTCGCCAGCCTCTTCAAGTCGAACGGCGTCGAATGGGTCAAGGGCACCGGCCGCTTCAGGGGCCGAACACGATCGCGGTCGCAGGCGGGGAGGACGTCAACTTCAAGCAGGCGATCGTCGCGACCGGCTCCTACCCGCTCCGCCCGCCGATCGACGGGCTCGACTCGCCACGCTGCGTCGACTCCGACGGCCTGCTCGACCAGACCGAGGTGCCGCGACGGCTGGTCGTCCTCGGCGGCGGCATCATCGGCTGCGAGTTCGCCTCCATCTTCCATCGCTTCGGCTCCGAGGTGACGATCATCGAGATGCTGCCGCAGCTGATCCCGCAGGAGGACGCGGACGCGGCCAAGGAGCTGGCCAAGCAGTTCAAGAAGCGGGGCATCGCGCTCCACCTCGAGACCACCTGCGACCGCGTCGAGGAGACCGAAAACGCGCTTCGCGTCCACTTCGGCGGCGAGTCGGTCAAGACCGACCTGATGCTCGTGGCCACCGGCCGCGGGCCGAACGTCGAGAACCTCGGGCTGGAGGAGATCGGCGTCGAGCTCGACAGGCGCAAGGGCATCGCCGCCGATGAGCACCGCCGCACAACGGTTCCGCACATCTACGCGGTCGGCGACTGCGCGGGCTACTGGCAGCTCGCCCACACCGCCTTCCGCGAGGGCGAGGTCGCGGCCGAGAACGCGATGGGCCACGACGCCGTCGTCGACAACCGCGGCGTCCCGCGGCCTATCTACACCGATCCCGAGATCGCCGGCGTCGGGCTGACCGAGGCCGAGGCGCGCGAGCAGTTCGGCGACGACGTCTCGGTCGGCGTCTTCCCGTGGGTCGCCAACGCGCGCGCGGTGATGCAGAACGAGACGGTCGGCTGGGTCAAGTCGATCCACGAGACCCGTTACGGCGAGCTCCTCGGCGTGGTGATGGTCGGCCCGCACGTCACCGACCTGATCGAGGCCGGCACCGTAGCGCTCGACGCCGAGGCCACGGTGGAGACCGTCGCCGACGGGATGACCGCGCACCCGACGCTGAGCGAAGGCGATCAAGGAGGCCGGCCTCCTCGCCCTCGGCCGCGCGATCCACTTCCCGAACAAGCGCAGAGCGCCCGCGAGCGCCTGAAGAGCCATGACCGTAGGTTTCGGCCTTCGCCATAGCTGCTAGAACACCGGGATGAGCATCGTCAACCGCCGCAACGCCGTCCTCGGGTGGGGCGCCTGGAAGCTCGGCAAGAGCGCCGTGAAGTGGAAGGCGAAGAGCGCCGCGCCGAGCGTCGAGAGCGGCCGGCCGAACAAGTCCTTCCTTGCCTTCGCCGTCGCCGGCCTCGCCGGCGTCCTGACCTTCTGGCACAAGCGCCGCAGCGGCGAGAGCCCCTAGAGCGAGCCCGCCGCCGCCAAGCGACGCGTAGGATCGGAGGACCCGACCGGAGGAGGGCCTCCATGTACGCACGAGTGGTCACGTTCTCGGGTGCCGACTCATCCAAGCGCGAGCCCGCGCTGGAGATGATCCGCGGCACCGTCATCCCGATGCTGCGCACCTACGACGGCTTCGAGGGCTACATCAGCCTCTACGACGACGACAACAGCCGCGCACAGGCGATCATCCTCTGGGCCAGTAAAGACGCGGCCGACGCGGCCGAGGAGACGCTGGAGGAGCGCCGCAAGGGCATGACCGCCCAGGTCGGCATCACGATCGAGTCGGTCGACCTCTACGAGGCACCGGTCGTCGAGCTGGAGGGCGCGAAGGTCTAAACGAGGGCCGGAGCCGGCCCGGCCGACTGCGGCGCCCAACCGAGCCGCATCTCACACGGGAGATAGTCCGGTGAGTACTCCGACCCTCGCCAACGGAAGATCGGCTGCGGTGGGCTCAGGCCTGAGCAGTTCCTTCGTTCGAGCGAGACTCGAGCGCTGAAACAAGCCGTTCCAGCCCGAGCTCGAGGGTCTCCTCGGTGACCGCCAGGCTCAGGCGCACCCGGCCGGCGCCGCTCGGGCCGAAGCCCTCGCCGGGCGAGACGGCGAGCCGGTGCTCGGTGAGCAGCTGGTCCGCCGTAAGGCCCGGCGGGAGCTCGAGCCAGATGTAGAACGTGCCCTCGCAGGTGAGCGGCCCGAGCACCTCGCGGACGCGGTCGCGCCGGCGCTGGTAGGTGTCGCGCCGCTCGGCGACGGAGTCCTGCGGCCCGGTCAGCGCCGCGATGCAGGCCTCCTGAATCGGCCGGAAGATCCCGACCCGGGAGTGGTCGTTGAGCAGGTTGATCCGCTCGACGATCTCCGCGTTCCCGACCACGAACCCGACCCGCCAGCCGGCCATCCCGTAGGACTTGGACATCGAGAACATCTCGACGCCGACGTCCTTCGCGCCCGGCGTGGCGAGAAAGCTCCTGGGCTCGCGCCCGTCGAAGACGAGGTCGCCGTAGGCGAAGTCGTGCACGACGGCGGCGCCGGTCGTCTCGGCGTAGGCGACGGCTTCCTCGAAAGCCCCGTCGGGCACCGCCACGGCGGCCGGGTTGGACGGGAAGTTGAGGTAGACGGCCGCGACGTTCTCCGCCGGCGCCTGCCTGAAATCGGGCGGCCAGCCGTTCCCCGGATCGAGCGGCACGTAGGCGATCTCGGCCCCCGCGAGCGCCGGCCCCGATGGGTAGTCCGGGTAGTACGGATCGGGCAGCACGACGACCTGCCCCTCCTCCGCGAGCACGAGCGAAAGCTCGACAATCGCCGTCTTGGTCCCGGGCACGACCGCGACCTCGGTGTCCGGATCCAGCGAGACGCCGTAGACCGCGCGGTACCGCTCAGCGAGCGCTACGCGCAACTTGGCCAGTCCGCGAAACGGCGCGTAGCCATGAACGTCGGGTCGCCCAGCCGCCGCAGTGAGCGCGTCGACAACGTGAGCCGGCGGCCCGGTCTCCGGGTTCCCCCGCCCAAGATCGATCAGCGGCGCCCCGCCGTCAGCCGCAGCGGCCGAAACGCGCCCGAGCAGCGCCCCGAAGTACTGCTCCGGAAGCTGATCCACCCGAGTCGGCCGCACGCGCATGGGCGCGAGTATGCGTCAGACCTAGGCCAGAACGTCGCCGAAGTCTGTGATGACGAGCGTCCGGTCGGGCAGCGTCAGCTCGATCTTGCCGTCCTTCTCCAGGCGGAGGCGCGCGTTCAGGATCGTCAGGCCGACGAGGCTCCCGTCGGGACCGTGGAAGCTTCCGTCGCCTTCGGCAGTGCCGATCGCATCGACCGCCTCGCTCGGCTCGCCGACGTGGAGGTAGAGCACGTCCGCCTCGCGGTCGTAAACGTTGTTGTCGAAGACGATGCCGTCGACCTTCAACGCGCCGGTAGGGCGCTGCGTGGGAACGCTGTGACTATCCACCCATCACCTCCTTCGTAGTGTACGACCACCTGGATCCACGGGAATCGCCCCGGATTCTCGGCCAGGAACCAGGTCTCGTTGGCCGAGCGCCCGGGGAGAGTGACTGCAGGCTCGCGTACGGCGGCCATGATCTCCCGCAGCTTCGGAGCAAGCGTCGCGTGCTCCGCCTTGATGTGCTCCCACCGTTCCTCGGTCAGGACAACCCTTCGCCTGTCCGGATCGAAGGTCGTCGCCAGCACGCCTTCGATCCTCGCGAGCTGCCTGGCTCGCCGCAATTGACGGAATCAGGCGGGTCCCAGCCCACCGTAGAATCGCCGCGTGCGAGACGACGATGTTCGGGCAGCGTGCATGGCGCACCTGTCCGTGCTCGTCGCCGAGTTCGGCGAGGACGTTCCGTACGTCGGCGGCCTCGCGCGCGGCTTCCCGTTCCGCGGCGCCCGCGTCCCGTTCCTGAACCGGCAGAAGGGGATCTACCGAGCCGCCGCCCAGGAGGGCCCGGCAGCGCTCGCGATCCAGACCTCGGCGAAGTCGCCCTACGACGACGAGATCCTCGCGGACGGCTTCCTCTACGCCTACCGCGCCGGCGCGATCGACCAGCCCGACAACCGCGCCCTCCGCGCCGCGCACGAGCTGCAGGTGCCGCTCGTCTACTACATCGGGACGCGGCCCGGTTGGTACAAGCCGGTGTTCCCGGTCTACGTGACCGCGGACGACCCGGCGCGGCAGATGGTGACCGTCACGCCAGGCGCCCTACGCGGCCCGGTCGACGAGCCGGCGCCGGTCCCGCTGGAAGATCCGCTCGAACGCCGCTACGCCGTGCGCGAGACGAGGGTCCGCCTCCACCAGGCCCGCTTCCGCGGCCGAGTCGTCCCCGCGTACGCGAGCCAGTGCGCGATCTGCCGGCTGAAGGAGCTCCGGCTGCTCGACGCCGCGCACATCCTCGGCGACGTCGAAGGCGGCGAGCCGGCGGTCAGCAACGGCCTCAGCCTGTGCGCGATCCACCACCGAGCGTTCGACCAGAACCTCGTCGGCGTCTCACCCGACTACGTCGTCCACGTCTCCCGCCGCCTGCGCGAGGACGAAGACGGCCCGATGCTCGACCTCCTGAAGGGCTTCCACGACGTCCCGCTCCACGTCCCGAGCCGGGCGGCCGACCGCCCGGACCGCGAGCGGCTCGACGCGCGCTTCGCCCGCTTCCTCGAACTCGCTGCTTAGTCTCGCTAGCCGAACGGATCCGCAGAAGCGGCAACTGCCGACTCGGCGACGTCGGCTTCGATGTTGAAGCGCTCGCAGACCTTCCGCGACGTCTCCGGGTCGCGAAGTTCGATCGCCGTTGTGCCGCGGCGTGAGAAGAAGCCGGGCTCCCAGTACGCCTCGTCGGCGGGAACGGCGCGCTCCCATTCGACCCGCACGACATACTCCGCCCGCTCAGGATCGTCGGCGTCCTGCTTCACGTTCTCGCTTTCGCAGCGGAACGTCGAGCAGCGAGCGCTCCTGCCCGTCGACGGTAACGATGAACTCGCCGATCAGCACTGGCCCTGCAAGCACCCGGCCGACCGCGACGTATCCGTGGTGCGGGATGTGAACAAAAACGCGCGCGCCTGGTTGAAGCCGGAAGAGTGGGTTGCTCCACCTGCCGCCGCCGCCCGCGGACACATAGCCGTACTCGCGGGCGTCGTCCCACGAGCGACGAGCTTCGTCGCCGTACTTGACGTAGTAGTCCCGGCCATTCCACTCACCCGGCGTGCGCTTCGTCTCGGAGGCGCGCGTTCGCTCCTCCGCGACGGCCGGATCCCGCAACCAGCTCCGTCCTGAGATACTCGGCTTCGCCGTCGCGAAAGTAGTGGAAGAAGACGACGTTGACCGGAACGCCGTAGTCCTCGAGCAGGTACTCGACGATGCGTTGCGTACTCGGGTCGAGTTCGGAGGCGACGATCACGAGTCGGTGGTTTTCGTTGATGATCTCGGGGAGCGGACCGTCGAAGTGCTCGACGAAGGCGGCGTTGAGCGTCCGATCGCGGGCGAACTGGACCGCGTCTCGAAGATGTGGGCGAGGCGCTCAGCGCTCAGGCGACGCACCCATGAGCCGTAGTCGAGGGCCTGGGCGACGACTTCGCGCGGCGTGCGGCTCCGCTTGAGCTCGATGACGTAGAGGGTGCCGTCCTCGTCGAGCGCCAGCAGGTCGATCCGGGATCCGTGATCCGTGATCACCTGTCGGCCCACCAGCATCAGCGAGCCGAGCCCGAGAATCTCGACCTCGTGGACGATGATCGATTCGAGCCGTTCCTCCTCGCCGATGCCGCTGGCGATCACCGCGACCGTCCGGTCCCCGTCAATCCGCCAGAGGTGCATCTCGAGCGGCACGACGAGATCCTACGGCCGCGGTGGCTGCCTGCGCTTCGCAGCCTAAGCGCACGTGGCAAGCGCGAACCCTTCCCCTTCCCAAGCTGACAGGTGACAATGAGCCAGTTGGCCGAGGACGTGGCGTACCTCACGCCGGAAGCGCGGGCGCGGATCGAGATCGACGAGATGCTCGAGGCTCGCTGGCTGGACCGTCCAGGACTCGGACAAGGTCAACCTCGCCGCGGGCACAGGGCGTCGCGGTGCGCGAGTTCATCCTCGAGCCGGGCGCACGGCCGCGCGGACTACCTCCTCTTCGTCGACGGAAAGGCCCGTCGGCGTGCTCGAGGCCAAGCCGGCCGGGACGATCCTCGCGCAACGTCGAGCCGCAGCGGGACGACTACGCCGAGGGCATGCCCGACGACCTCGAGGTGCCGATCGAGCCGCTGCCGTTCACCTACATGTCGACCGGCCGCGAGACGCGGTTCAAGAACGGGCTCGACCCCGACGCGCGCACCCGTGACGTCTTCGCCGTTCACCGGCCCGAGACGCTCGCGGGCTGGCTCGACGACTACTACGAGAACCGCGGCACGCTCCGCCACCGACTTCAGCACCTCCCCGAGCTCGACACCGACGGCCTCTGGCCGGCGCAGGACGAGCGATCCGGAACCTCGAGGAATCGCTCGCCGAGGGCCGCCCGCGCGCCCTGATCCAGATGGCGACCGGCTCGGGCAAGACGTACACCGCCGCGAACGTCGCCTACCGGCTCGTCCGCTACGGAGGCGCGAAGCGGATCCTCTTCCTCGTCGACCGCGCCAACCTCGGCCGCCAGACGCTCAACGAGTTCCAGACGTTCACCGTCCCGAACGACGGCCGCAAGTTCACCGAGCTCTACAACGTCCAGCACATGTCGTCGAACGCGATCGACCCCGTCGCGCGCGTGACGATCTCGACGATCCAGCGGCTCTACTCGACGCTCAAGGGCGAGGCCGAGCTCGACGAGGAGCTCGACGAGGAGTCGGCGTACGAGGCGCTCCCCGACGAGCCCGTCTCGGTCGCCTACAACCCGAAGGTGCCGCCCGAGACCTTCGACGTCGATCATCGTCGACGAGTGCCACCGCTCGATCTTCGGGCTCTGGCGCCAGGTGCTCGACTACTTCGACGCCTTCACGATCGGCCTCACCGCGACGCCGAACAAGCAGGCGCTCGGCTTCTTCAACCAGAACCTCGTGATGGAGTACGGCCACGAGCGAGGCGGTCGCCGACCAGGTCAACGTCGACTTCGACGTCTACCGGATCCGCGACCGAGATCACGCGAGCACGGCAGCAACGGTCGACGCGGGCCTCGTCACCGGCTTCCGCGACCGCGCAGACGCGCGAGGTGCGCTGGGAGAAGCTCGACGACGAGGTGAGCTACGGCGCGGAGGCGCTCGACCGCGCGGTCGTGGCCGAGGATCAGATCCGCACCGTGATCGAGACCTTCCGCAAGCGGCTCTTCACCGAGATCTTCCCCGGCCGCACCGATGTGCCCGAAGACGCTGATCTTCGCCAAGGACGACTCGCACGCCGACGACATCCTCCGCATCGTCCGCGAGGAGTTCGGCAAGGGCGACGAGTTCGCGGCGAAGATCACCTACAAGTCGACGGCGCGCAAGGCCGGACGAGCTGCTCGCGCTCGTTCCGCAACTCGTACTACCCGCGGATCGCCGTGACCGTCGACATGATCGCCACCGGCACCGACGTCAAGCCGCTCGAGTGCGTCTTCTTCATGCGCGCGGTCAAGAGCCGCACCTACTTCGAGCAGATGAAGGGCCGCGGCGTCCGCGTGATCGATCCGAACGACCTCCAGGGCGTGACGCCCGACGCGACGGCGAAGGACCGCTTCGTGATCGTCGACGCCGTCGGCGTCACCGAGAGCGACCTCTCCGAGACGGTGCCGCTCGACCGCAAGCCGACGGTCCCGCTCGACAAGCTCTTCAAGCGGATCTCGTACGGCAACCGCGACCCCGAGGTGCTCTCGACGATCGCCGGCCGGCTCGCCCGGCTCGACCGGCGGCTGACGAGGACGACCGCGACGAGCTCGAAGGCGCTCGCCGGGCACTGAGCATCAGCGAGATCGCTCACGGGCTGGTGGAGGCGGTCGACCCGGATGAGCCGGCCGAGGTCGCGGGCGAGGATGCGAGCGAGGAGCAGCTCGCGGCGGCACGGAAGAAGCTGCTCGACGAAGCGGTCGCACCGCTTGCCGCACAACCCCGAGCTGCGCAAGCGGATCCTCGACGTGCGCCGCTCCGTACGAGCAGCTGATCGACGAGTTCAGCGCCGACGTGCTCGTCGGCGCCGGCTTCTCGGCCGACGCAACCGACCGCGCGCGCTCGACAGTCGACTCGTTCCGGAAGTTCATCGAGGACAACCGCGACGAGATCACTGCGCTCGCAGGTCCTTTACAGCCGGCCACAGTCGCAGCGCCTGACGTTCCATCAGATCGACGAGCTCGCGAAGGCGATCAAGCGCCCGCCGTACGGGTGGACGCCGGAGACGCTCTGGCAGGCGTACGAGACGCTCGACCAGTCGAAGGTCTACGGCTCCGGGCATCGGATCCTGACCGACCTCGTCCAGCTCGTCCGCTTCGCGCTCGAGCAGGAGGACGAGCTCGTCCCGTTCCCGGAGGTCGTGCGCGAGCGCTACGAGGCGCTGGCTCGCTACAGCAGGAGAACGCGGGGACGGAGGTTCACGCCGGAGCAGCTCGCGTGGCTCGAGCGGATCCGCGACACGATCGCGTCGTCTCTCGGCGTCACGCGAGACGACTTCGCGTACGCACCCTTCGCCGAGCGCGGTGGCCTCGGTAAGAGCGTACGAGCTATTCGGCGAAGAGCTCGATCCGCTGCTCGACGAGCTGACGCAGGAGCTCGCGGCGTGAGGGATCTACCGCGCGGCTGGGCGTGGACGACACTCGGAGGGATCGCCGAGACACGGCTCGGGAAGATGCTCTCGGCCAAAGCGCGAAGCGGTAACGGCGGGCGGCCCTACCTTCGAAACAAGAATGTCCAGTGGGCGCGCATCGACGTCGACGATCTGCTCACCATGAACTTTACTGACGAAGAGTTCGAGAAATTCCGCCTCCGCGATGGGGATCTTCTTGTGTGCGAGGGCGGCGAGGTCGGTCGCTCAGCGATCTGGCGGGCACCGGTGTCGGAGTGCGCATATCAGAAGGCGCTGCATCGTGTCCGTCCGCGCGGTGGCGTAGTGCCGCAATACCTGCTTTACCTCCTGATGCATTACTCCGACACGCATGCGTTTGACCGCCATGTCACCGGGAGCACGATCGCGCACCTTCCGCAGGAGGACCTGCGTCGGCTTCCGGTTCCTCTCCCGCCGCTCGCCGAGCAACGGCGGATCGTGGCGGCGATCGAGGAGCACCTCTCGCGCCTCGACGCCGTACGGTCGCTTCTTTCGACGGCGAGCGAGCGCGCAATTCGGATGAAGGTCTTGATCTTGAACTCGGTCTTCTCGTCGATCGAAGACCATGCTCCCCTCAAGCAGCTTGCCGAGGTTCGACTTGGCCGCCAACGGTCGCCGAAGAACCACTCGGGCCCAAGCATGAGGCTGTACCTCCGCGCCGCGAACGTCACCTGGAACGGGCTGAAGCTCGATGACGTGAAGGAGATGAACTTCTCTGAGAAAGAAGCGGTTGTCTACGAGCTCAAGCCTGGGGATGTCTTACTGGCAGAGGCCTCCGGAAGCGCAAGCGAGGTTGGAAAGCCCGTGATTTGGGGGGGGGAACTCCGCGGCTGTTGCTTCCAGAACACGTTGATCAGAGTGCGATCTCATGGGCCGGCGCCGGAGTACCTCAGGCTTGTGTTCCTGCGCGCTGCTCTGCTGGGTCAGTTCGCAAAGGCCTCGCCCGGGGTCGGCATCCACCACCTCGGATCGTCTCGACTGGCTGAATGGCCCATCCCATTGTGCTCTATTGAGGAGCAGGAGGCGATCGCCCAAGGTGTCGAGCGGCAGTTCTCACTGGTCGATGCGTTGCACGATCGCGTCGTTGCGAACCTTCGCAGGACGGAATCGCTCCGCCGCGGGATTCTCTCGGCAGCGTTCCGCGGCGAGCTGGCCCCGCACGATCCGAGTGACGAGCCGGCGAGCGTACTGCTCGAACAGATCGCCGTCGAGCGCGCCGCGGCTCCGACGCAGCGTCGCCGTAGACGCGTCGCGTCCGGCCGCTGACCCATAGGACCGGTTTTCGTCGGCTGAGGCGGGAAGTACGATCAGGAAGGCGAAAGGAGGACGCCGTCAAGGCTGAGCACGACAACCGCTTCGATGTGCCGCTGTACACCGTCGCCGAGGCGGCGCGGTTCCTCGGCGTGCCGACATCGACGTTCACCACCTGGGCGAAGGGCTACGTCCGCCGGCCACCTGGGCGGCCGGCCGTCGTCGGCGAGCCGATCGTCGCAAGTGCCAAGGCAGAGCGGGGCTACCCGTCGATCCCGTTCGTAGGCGTAGCCGAGGGCATGGTGCTCGCGGCCTTCCGCCACGCGGGTGTGAGTCTCCAGCACATTCGGGCTGCCGTCGCGACCCTCGAGGAGGAGATCGGGATCGAGTATGCGCTTGCCTCGAAGCGGCTCTACAGCGACGGGGCGGTGATTCTCTACGACTACGCCGACGAGACCGGCGATGTCGAGCTAGCGGGCCTCACCGAGGTTGTCTCGCGCCAGCGCGTCTTCGCGCCCGTCGTCGAGGAGTACCTGAGGCGGATCGAATATGCGTCCGACGGCTGGGCAGCCAGGCTCGTCTCACCGGCGACGCCGCGCCCCATCGTCGTCCTCGACCCCGAGCGGTCGTTCGGCCAGCCGATCTTCATCCATGGCGCGGCGCGCGTCGAGAACGTGCTCGACCGCTGGCGAGCCGGCGATCCCCTTGCCGAGGTAGCGGAGGACTTCGGCGTACCAACAGAGGACGTCGAGGACATCCTGCGCGTTGCACTCCCTGCCGCCGCCTGAGTTCTTCGTCGATCGCAACCTCGGTCGGCATTTCGTCCCGGAAGCCCTTCGTGCGGCGGGTGGTGCCTTCGCACGCACCACGAGGTCTACGGCTCTCGCGACGAGGACGTGTCCGACGTCGAGTGGCTCGAGCTATGTGGGCGTGAGGAGCTTGTCGTTCTGACGGCGGATCGAAGACTGCGCTACAGGCCTCGGGAGATCGCGGCGGTTCGCCGCCATCGCGTGAGGGTGTTCGCTCTCGTCGGGGGAAACCTCCGTGCGGCCGAGCAGGCGCAGCGGCTTGAACGGAACTGTGAGCGGATCTTCGCCGCGTGTGCCGCCCCGGGCCCATTTGTCTACTCCGTCTACGTCAATCGAATCGTGAGAATCTTTCCCTGATGACCGGCGATAACGGCCTCGTCCAGAAGCTCTGGAACTACTGCAACGTCCTGCGCGACGACGGGCTCTCGTACGGCGACTACGTCGAGCAGCTCACCTACCTGCTGTTCCTCAAGATGGCGGACGAGCAGACGAAGCCGCCGTTCAACCAGCCGGCCGTCGTCCCCGAAGGGCTCGACTGGCCGAGCCTGCTCGCGCGCGACGGCGACGAGCTCGAGGTGCACTACCGGCACGTGCTCGAAGAGCTCGGCAAGCAGCCGGGGATGCTCGGCGTCATCTTCCGCAAGGCGCAGAACCGGATCCAGGACCCGGCGAAGCTGCGCCGGCTGATCGTCGACCTGATCGACCGCGAGACAGTGGATGACGCTCGACGCCGACGTCAAGGGCGACGCCTACGAGGGGCTGCTGGAGAAGAACGCCGCAGGACACGAAGTCGGGCGCCGGCCAGTACTTCACGCCGCGCGCGCTGATCGAGGCGATCGTCGACGTGCATGCGGCCCGAGCCCGGCGATGACGATCTGCGACCCGGCCTGCGGCACCGGCGGCTTCCTGCTCGCCGCGCACGAGTACATCGTCGCAGCACAACGCCGTACCTCGACCCCGACCAGAAGCAGCACCTGCGCTTCGACGCGCTCAAGGGCTGGGAGATCGTCGACAACACCGCGCGCCTCTGCGTGATGAACCTGCTCCTGCACGGCATCGGCGCCGAGGACGCCGAGAGCCCGATCGACGTCGACGACGCGCTCAAGGCCGACCCGGGCGACCGCTTCGACATGGTGCTCGACCAATCCGCCGTTCGGGCAGGAAGTCGTCGATGACGATCGTGAACGAGGAGGGCGAGGCGGAGCGCGAGGACCTCGTCGTCGTGCGCGACGACTTCTGGGCCTCGACCTCGAACAAGCAGCTCAACTTCCTCCAGCACGTCAAGACGCTGCTGAAGCATCGGCGGCCGGGCCGCGATCGTCGTGCCCGACAACGTCCTCTTCGAGGGCGGCGCCGGCGAGACGATCCGCCGCAAGCTGCTGCACGAGTGCGACGTGCACACGCTGCTGCGCCTGCCGACCGGCATCTTCTACGCGCAGGGCGTGAAGGCGAACGTCCTCTTCTTCGACCGCAAGCCGGCGTCGCGAGACGCCGTGGACGAAGGAGCTCTGGATCTACGACCTGCGGACGAACATGCACTTCACGCTGAAGAAGAACCCGCTCCGGCGCGAGCGACCTCGACGACTTCGTCGACGTGCTACAAGCCCGAGGACCGCCACGAGCGCGAGGAGAGCGAGCGCTTCCAGCCGCTTCACCTACGACGAGCTGCTCGCAGCGCGACAAGGTCAACCTCGACATCATCTGGCTCCGCGACGAGTCGCTCGAGGACGCCGACAACCTCCCGCCGCCGGACGTGATCGCCGCAGGAGATCGTCGAGGACCTCGAGGCCGCGCTGGCGGAGTTCTCCGAGATCGCGGCGAGTCTCGAGACGAAAGAAGCCGAGTGATCGACTGCAAGCATCATCGCGCAAGCGCTCGACGAGTACGACCCGGATGCCTGGGAAGCGAGCCTCGTGAAGGCCGAGGAGCAGCGCGCCGAGCTCCTCAAGCTCTTCCCGAAGGACGGCTGGCCTTCGATGACGCTCGACCGCTATGCGCTCGGGCAAGCGGAGCATCCCGACAACTTCTGCCGCTGGATGGAGTTCGTCACCACCGAGCTCTCGAGCATGAGAGGCGGGAATGCGAAGAAGCACCTCATCTACTTCCAGGCAGGAACAGGCGAGTGGTGGTTCGACGAGAAGCTCTACGACAACGTCGACGAGGCGTGGCAAGCGGTCCACGAGGGGTTCCTCGACGCGCTCGAACTTGCGGAAGCCGGAGAGTGGAGCGAGATCCAGGAGATCGAGGCCCTTCACTCGGGGCCGGCACTCGTCAACAAGACGCTGTCCGTCTACTTCCCAGACGACCTGCTTCCAATCAACTCAGAGGCGCATCTCCGGCACTTCCTGCGAGAGCTCGGGGAGCCGAAGGCGGACGACTCGACACTTCGCACCACCAGCCTGAACCGGCTCTTGCTCGAGGGCCTCCGCGGATGCAGCGAGCTCGACGGCTGGACGACGAAGCAGATGGAGCGTCTCCTCTACTCCACGCACCTCAACCCCTTCGATCAGCCCAACCGGCGGGCCGATCGACGACGTCGCAGAGTTCATCGCCAGGACGCTCGAGGAGGCCGGAGACGAACGCCTCGAGGTACGGCGGGAGACGGAAGATCAGGCCCGGAAGCTGCTGGACGAGTTCGCCGGAAGCATGAGCGAACAGCAGGCCAGGGAGCTCTTCAAGCTCTTCAACACCGACTTCAACAAGGGCAAGCGCGTCTACTACCGACTCACGCCGGCATTCGTCGGCCAGACGGCCAACGGGCTCGTCGAGAATCTCGACGCCTTCAATCAGTGGACGGCTCGGCTCTGGCGCGGGACCGAGGAGGAGGCGACTGCCGCCGTTGGGGAGCTGCTCTCCGATCGCAAGCTGCTCCCTTCCGCCGGAACGTCCTATCCCACGATGCTCCGGTACCTCCGGAGCTCCAGAGACCGCGGCCCTATGGCTCAGCATCACAGATCGTGGCCTCCAGCGGCTGACGAGCTACACGCCGACGAAGAGTCCGAGTAACGGCGGTCTTGCAGACTACGCAGCTTTCTGCGAGGCGGCCCGACAGCTGAGCGAGGACTACGACGATCCCTCCCGAGCTGCTCGACTTCGTGCTTGCCGCCGCGGGTCGCGGGCCTGACGAAGAAGCCAGAGCAGCCATCCGAAGGCGGCGTCTGGCTCTTCCAGGCGAACCCGAGCATCTACGACATCGATCAGGCGCTCACTGAATCGTCCGAGCTCACCTGGGTCGTCCGCCAATACACGAACGAGGTGAGAAAGGGAGATCGTGTCTACCTCTGGCGATCAGGGCCCGGAGGCTGGAGTGGTCGCGACAGCGACGGTGCAGACCGAGCCTGCCGTGCTCCCGGGAGACGCGGATGATCCCTACCTTCTCAAGGCGGAAGCGCTCTCGAAGCCCGAACCCCGAGTCGTGCTCCACATCGAATCCGTCCTGCCCACCGTCATCCGACGCAGCGAGCTCGTCGATCACGCCGTTCTCAAGGACCTCGGGGTCATCAAGTTCGCGAACGCGACGAACTTCAAGGTGACGGAGGAGCAAGACGAAGCCCTCCAGACGCTTGTGTCGGGATTCCGCATTCCGCACGTTGACAGCGGAGATCGAGGATCGCGTCCATCTCCCACGAGCGTGGCTCCAGGAGGCGCTCGACCTCCTGGTGGAGAAAGGTCAGGTCGTCTTCTACGGCCCGCCGGGAACAGGCAAGACGTACGTCGCTTTGGCGCTCGCCGAGGAGATCACGCGCGATGGCGGCGACTTCCGGATCGTCCAGTTCCATCCCTCCTACAGCTACGAGGACTTCGTCGGCGGCTTCCGCCCGGTCGAGGACGATGGCGCCCACGGTGTCCGGTACGAGCGCACGAACGGTCCGCTTCGTGACATGGCCGCCGCTGCGGCGGCCGATCCCGGCCATCCCTATCGTCCTGATCGTCGACGAGATCAACCGGGGCAACATCCCGAAGATCTTCGGTGAGCTGCTCTTCCTGCTCGAGTACCGCCAGAAGGCCGTTCGCCTTCAGTACTGGCCGGAAGAGCAGTTCAGTCTTCCGCCGAATCTCTTCCTCATCGGCACGATGAACACGGCCGACCGTTCGATCGCCCTCGTCGACGCGGCGCTGCGACGACGCTTCTACTTCGTCCCGTTCATTCCGACGGCTCCGCCAGTCAACTCCGTTCTCGCGAAGTGGCTCGAGAAGCACGGTCACGGCGACGAGGCGGCGCGACTGCTCGACCTTCTGAACGAGGAGATCGCGCGCGACGAGGTCGCGATCGGGCCCGTCCTACTTCATGACTGATCCCGAGAACGGGCCCGATCTCGAGCGGATCTGGCAGCGCGCGATCATGCCGCTGCTCGAGGAGTACTACTACGGCACGACGTGGGATCCGTCGCGGTTCGGGCCTCGCGAAGCTGAAAGCGCGACTCAGCGGTGAGGCTGGTTGAGGAGGCGCCGATGCGAGCGGAGGGCAGTCCGAGGACCAGACGTGATGCTCATCGAGATGGAAGCTTGGTCGCAGTGTCCCGCCGAGCTTTCACATGACCAAGCCGCGGAGCTCGCGGGTCTCGATCTAGTCGACGTGGTCGCACAGCCTCACGGCGACTCCTGGCTACTGGTCGGCTAACTCGCGGATCGGCGTCGCGAGCGGAAGCGGCTGGGAGCTCCGGGTCAGACCGAGGCTCGCCGTGCCGAAGCTCTTCTTCCTACTGGCCTACGCCGCCGATCCCGAGGGTGGAAGGACGAGTCGGCTGAGTTCGCGTTCGAGCCAGATCTCCTTGATGCGGTCGCGAGCGGGTTCTCATGGCACGCGCTGACGGCACTCGAACGCGGGCATTCTTCGAGGTTACGTTCATCTCGACGAGCGGCTGACGACGATCCGTGGTCGGATCCGATTCGGCGACCAGATCGCGCGCAGCGCGAGCCTCCCGCTACCCGTCGAAGTCTCGTACGACGACTACACCGAGGACATCATCGAGAACCGGATGCTCAAGACAGCGACGCTCGCGCTGCTCCGGCTGCCGCGCTTGCCGGCTCTCGCGCGAAAGCGGCTGCTCAAGCTGCGAGGTCTGCTCGACGACGGTCTCCCTCGTCGATCGCCCACGGGAGGTCTGCGATGCCGCCGCTCACGCGTCTCAACGAGCGCTACGGCGCCTGCCCTCCGCCTGGCCGAGCTGATCCTGCACGCCTCCTCGATCGACGCACCGAAGGGTCCGCTTGGCCGCCACGGCCTTCGTCTTCGACATGAACAAGGTCTTCGAAGACTTCGTGACGGTCGCGTTACGGGAGTCGATGCAGCCGTTCGGCGGCGAGGTGCGAGCCAGTGGACGCGGCTCGCTCGACCAGCAGCGGCGGCTCGGCATCAGGCCGGACATCACCTGGTGGGCGGAGCGAGCTGTCTTGCAGTGGCTGACGCGAAGTACAAGGCGCTCGAGCTGAAGGGCATGCCGAACGCCGACGCGTACCAGATGCTCGCGTACTGCACCGCGCTTGGTCTCGAGCGCGGGTTTCTCGTCTATGCGAAGGACAGCGGCGAGCAATCCCGGAGCCACGAGGTGCGGAACAGCGACTGCGTGATCGACGTGCGAACGCTCGATGTTGAGACTCGAGCCGGAGCCGCTGCTGGCGCAGGTCGAGATGACTTGCCGCGGAGATCGCTGCCAAGTCGGAGCGATCGAGGTAGCGGCGTAGAGCCCGACGCCGCTCTGAACGACTTTCGAGCGGCACGCCCTCAGCGCAATACTGCCCCGATGGAGTCGTCTTCGCCCTCGCGCTCAATGACTTCATTGCCTGCCCTCACCCATTCGGCTCCGACTTGCCGTCGGTCGCGCGCGGCGAACTTGAGCGGCCGTTCCGGCCGAACCCTACGCCGACCTGATCCGGCGGAAGGGGACGAGCACGAGGCTGCCTACCTCGCTCGGCTCGGTGGGGACGTCGTGGAGATCGGCAATCCGCGGGAGATCGGCTGGGACGCCGCTGCCGCCGCGACCGAGGAGGCGATTCGGGGTGGGGCGCCGGTCATCTACCAGGCGGCGCTTGTCGACGGGAACTGGCACGGGCTCGCGGACTTTCTCGAGCTTCAGCCGGACGGGTCGTACGAGGTCGTCGACACCAAGCTCGCGCGCCGGGCCAAGGCTTCTCACGTCCTCCAGCTCTGCTTCTACACCGAGCAGCTCGCTCGGATTCAGGGGCGCTGGCCGGCCGAGATGCACGTCGTCAACGGGCTCTCCGAGCGCGAGTCGTTTCGGCCGGACGACTTCTTCGCCTACTACCGGCGGCTCAAGCGGCGGTTCCTCGACGCGGTCGAGAGCGCGCGAGCCGACCTACCCGTACCCGGTCGACCACTGTTCGCTCTGCGAGTTCCTCGCGCTCTGCAAGGAGCAGTGGGAGCGCGACCTGCACCTCTCGCTCGTCGCCGGGATCCGCCGCACTCAGGTCGACCGGCTCACCGCCGCCGGCATCGCGAACCTCGAGGCGCTCGCGACGACGACCGAGACCAGGATTCCCAAGCTCCGCCCCGAGACCCTCGCCAAGCTCCGCGACCAGGCCGCGCTTCAGCTCCACCGGCGCCGGACCGGCGAGCTCGAGCACCAGATCCTCCCGCTCGAGCCCGAGCGCGGGTTCGCCCTCCTGCCCGAGCCGAGCCCGGGCGACATCTGGCTCGACTTCGAGGGCGATCCCTGGTACGAGCCGGCGCGCGGGCTCGAGTACCTCTTCGGCTGGGTCTACCTCGACGACGACGGCGAGCCGCAGTACGACGTCATCTGGGCGCTCGACCGCGCGCAGGAGAAGGAGGGCTTCGAGCGGCTCCTCGACCTGATCAAGGAGCGGCGCGCGCGCCACCCCGGGATGCACGTCTACCACTACGCGCCGTACGAGCGGACGGCGCTGCAGCGGCTGATGGGCCAGCACGGCACGCGCGAGGCGGAGCTCGACGACCTGCTCCGCGGCGAGGTGCTCGTCGATCTCTTCCGGGTCGTCCGCCAGGCGCTGCGGCTCTCGCTCGACAGCTACTCGATCAAGGAGGTCGAGGCGTTCTACGGCTTCGAGCGCGGGGAGGAGATGCGCGGCGGCGGCAGCGCGGTGGTCGCGTTCGAGGAGTGGCTCGAGGCGCGCGAGGACGCGATCCTCGAGGAGATCCGCGCCTACAACGAGGACGACTGCCGCTCGCTCTACGAGCTCCATCGCTGGCTGCTCGAGCTGCGCCCGGCCGAGGTCGAGTGGCGCAAGCGGCCCGAGGAGCGCGAGGTCACGGAGGAGACGAAGGAGCGGCTCGAGGAGCGCGCGCTGGTCGAGGCCGAGCTGCTGGCCGACGCGGAGGAGGGCGACCCGCGCTGGCTGCTCGCGCAGCTGCTCGAGTACCACCGGCGCGAGGAGAAGCCGCAGTGGTGGGCCTACTTCAACAACCTCCAGCTCGATCAGGACGAGCTGTTCGAGAGCGCGGAGACGATGGCCGGCCTCGAGCTCGTCGGCGAGCCGGTGCCAGGTCAAGAGGTCGCTCGAGTACACGCTCGAGTTCCCGCCGCAGGAGCACAAGATCGGCGGGCGCGGCCGTCGACCCGGCGACCGAGCGCACCTACGGCGTGAAGGTCGACAACGAGCTCGGGCAGGTCACCTTCCGGCGCAGCCTCGAGCTGAAGGACGAGCCGCTGCCGAAGGCGCTCATACCCGGCCGGCCGCTTCCGACCTGGGAGCAGCGCGACGCCGTTCTCCGGTTCGCGAAGGCGCAAGAGGAGTATCCGGCGCTGGTCGAGATCCTGGAGCGGCGGCCGCCGCGCGCGAGGCTGGACGGGACTCCCGAGGAGGCGGCGGCGAGCCTCGACGGCAGCTACCTGTTCGTGCAGGGGCCGCCGGGCTCGGGCAAGACGTGGCGAGGCGCCCGCATGGCGATCGAGCTGATGCGCCGTGGGCAGCGCGTCGGGGTGACCTCGCTGAGCCACAAGGCGATCCACAAGTTCCTGCGCGACGTTCGCGACGCCGCGCTCGAGCAGGGCTTCGAGTTCAAGGGCCGGAAGAAGTGCAGCGGCGACCCCGAGACCGAGTACGAGGACGAGTTCGTCGACTGCAGCGGCGACAACGACGACCTGCGCGACGAGGAGCTGCAGCTGATCGCCGGCACGTCGTTCCTGTTCTCGCGCGAGGACCAGTCGGTGGACACGCTGTTCGTGGACGAGGCGGGGCAGGTCTCGCTGGCGGACGTGCTGGCGGTCGGGACGGCGGCGCGGAACGTCGTCCTGCTCGGCGACCCGAACCAGCTTGCGCAGGTCTCGCAGGGCTCGCATCCGCCGGGCGCGAACGCGTCGGTGCTGCAGCACCTGCTCGGCGAGCACGAGACGGTGCAGGAGGGCATGGGGCTCTTCCTCGAGCAGACGTATCGGATGCGGCCGGAGGTGAACGAGTTCATCTCGACGACGTTCTACGAGGGGCGGCTCGAGCCGGCTCCGGTGTGCCTGCGAGCGGTCGCTCGCGGACGGGAACGGGATCCGCTTCCTGCCGGTCGAGCACGAGGGGAACCGGACGCAGGCGCCGGAGGAGGCTGAGGCGGTCGCGGCGGAGATCGAGCGGCTGGTCGGGACGCCGTACGCGGACGAGCACGGCGAGCGCGAGCTGCGGTACGAGGACGTGATCGTGGTCGCGCCCTACAACGCTCAGGTGCGCTGCCTGCACGACAAGCTGCCGAGTGCGGTTGCCGTCGGGACGGTCGACAAGTTCCAGGGCCAGCAGGCGCCGGTGGTCTTCTACTCGATGGCGAGCTCGAGCTCGGACGACGTCCCGCGCGGCCTGGACTTCCTCTTCTCGCGGAACCGCCTCAACGTCGCGATCTCGCGCGCGCAGTGCCTCGCGTACCTGGTCTGCTCACCGCGCCTGCTCGACGCGAACTGCGAGACCGTCGAGCAGATGCGCCTCGCGAACGCGCTCTGCCGGCTGGTCGAAACGGCCTAGCCGTCCGGGCCGCACCGCTCCGGGTTCGCGCCGAGGACGAAGCGTAAAGGCTACGGGCGCCGCGTTTTGTGCTGTGCTTCGAGCGCGAGCTTGTTCGCCTCATCCTCGCCGAGATCGGCGCGCTCCCAGATCCGCTCGAGCAGGTCGAATCCGAGATCGCGGCGGAGCGTGGCCTCGATCACCTCGCTGTCGCGCCGACCGGTCCGGGCAGCCTCCTCGCCGAAGGGCGGGTCAGCCATCCCAGGCCGTCTGCTCGATCGGCTCGAGGGCGTCCCAGTCGACTAGATCGCTCTGTCCAGAGGCGAGTTGGACGAGGCGCTCAATCGCGCCGCGGCGCTCCGCTTGCTCGCGCTCCATGGTCTCGGCTCCCTTGAGCGCGAGGTCGCGAACAATCTTTGCCGCCGGGGCGCCGGCGAAGTGGGGCTCGACGCGCGCGAGCCCGGCCGCCAGCTCAGGGTCGCTCGTCACGAGGATGCGTCTGTGCCGCTTGGTCATGGACTTAGTGTGCACCGAGGTGTAAGCCCTTTGCAATTGGCACGCTCTTGGCACGAAGGCGTTTCACACGCGGGGCAGGTTTTCCGCTTCGCTTTCGGACATGGCTCGGATCACGTTCAAACGGGCGGTGCAGCTCGCGGCTCGGCTCGACCTCGATCTCGACGACTGTGAGGTCTGCCTCGCCTGCCTCAGCTTCGTCTCGCTGCCGCTCGGGGCCGGAGACGAGCGCGGCGCCAGGAGCGGCGCGCGTCAGATGTCGCACCACATCTGGGCCGAGGGCCTCGAGCAGCCAGCGCTGCTCGCGCTTCGCCGAGCTTGCGACGAGGGGATTCTCGATGCGGACGACGGGGTCGCCGACGCGAACGAGAACGGCGGGCGCAGCCTGATGGCGCAGGCGATCGTATGGCATCTCGGCGGGGACCTCGCCGCGCGTGCCCGCGGGGATCTCCTGAAGATGGGCTTCAAGCCCTGGCCGCCGCCCGAATTGGCGCGACCCGCACCAGAAGGCGGGTGAACCAGGGCAGTCAACCGTAGAAGGGTGATGGATCAAGTGACCCGACCTGGGCGATACTCCATCTGCAACCGAGAGCGCGCCCCGATGCGGCGGGGGCGCCCTCGAGAGACACGGAGGGCCCTGTGCGGCGGGGCCTGCCGAATTTACTGCGGCTCTCTCTCACGGGAGACTTGAAGCGGGGCCGGGCGGCGGCCCCGCTTTTCGTTGTCTTGGGGTAACCCCCGATAGGGGGAGGACGCGGATGCGGTGCCCGCACAGGATGCGTCTGCGCGAACCGGACACCTGGGCCGCAGAGATGTACGGAACGCGCATTCAAAGGGCGGCCGACGGGCCGCCCTTTCTTTTGCCTGTCAGGCACGGGGCGTAGGCTGCGGGCATGAAGGGTCAAGAGAAGCCCAAGAAGCTCCAGAAGAAGGTCGCGCAGAAGACGCTGAAGGAGAAGCGCAGCCAGAAGCGCGCCAAGAAGCGCGGCAGCGACTTCTCCGCCTAGCCCTCCACGTAGGCCGGCAGAGGGCGCGGGCCGGAAGCTCTACCTTCGGGTTGCGCGCACGGAGACGCCTGGGAGATCGTCGAAGCCGACGGCGTCGACGGTGACGACCGTCCGTTCGCGGTCGAGGGCGGTCGCAGCGATCAGGAGGTCGTGAGCGCCGCGCGAGCGGCCTGTTCGCTGGGTGTGGGCGAGCAGGCCCGCGTGGGCGCGCGCGACGGCGAGGTCGTAGGCCTCGACCGGGACGATCGCGAGCACGTCCTCGACGAACGCCTCGCGGTTCTTGCGGCGCCTTGCATCGGCCAGCTCCACGCCCACCAGGAGCTCTGCCGCCGTGACGGCGGCGATCGCGACGTCGTCCTCATCGCCGATCAGGTCGTCCAGGTTCAGGGTCCGGCGCTCGGCTGCGACGAGGATCGTCGTGTCGAGGATCAGCCGCTCCAGCGCCTCTCCTCGATCTGAAGCGCTTCTCGGAGCGCTTCGAGCTCGCGGGCCCATTCGGCGTCTCGCCGGTGGGAGCGAAGGGTCGACTTGACCGCGGCTCCGTGGGCGGCTGGGGCGGGGCCGACTCGCGCCACCGGCCGACCGTTGCGGACGACGACGAACGTCTCGCCACGGCGCTCGACCGCGTTCAGCATCTCCGAGAAGCGGCGGGCGGCTTCCGTGGCCGAGAGGAGCTTCATAGGAATCAGATTATCTGATCGAATCGGTGCCGCAAGGGTGAATTTGCGGTTTCGTCACGAAGGTTTCTAGGGCGGCGACGTGGCCGGCTCGAGCCGCGGGCTCGACACCGCCTGGAAGACGACCGCGCCGAGGACGATCGCCCCGCCGGCCAGGGTTGCGGCGCTCGGCTTCTCGCCGAGGGCGATCCAGACCCAGAGCGGGCCGAGGACGACCTCGAGCAGCGTGATCAGCGCGACCTCGGCGGCCGGGATCAGGCGGGCGCCGATTGTCACGAAGATCAGGCCGAGGCCGATCTGGCCGATGCCGAGGCCGGCAAGCAGCGCGACGTCCTTGCCGTCGAGCTCGCCCGGATGCGCGAACGGCGCGGCGACGAGCAGCACGATGACCTGCGAGAGGCAGGTCGCCGGCGCCATCGAGAGCTCGCGCAGGTGGCGGATGATCACGAGCGAGCCCGCGAACGAGACCGCGCAGAGGAGCCCGAGCGCGGTGCCGAAGGCGCTGGGGCGGCCGGGGCCGCCGACCATCAGCGCGACGCCGGCGAGGGCGATCCCCATCGCGAGCCAGGTGCGGCCCGACACGCGCTCGCCCGCGAGCGTGCCCAGCCCCGCGGCCAGCACCGGTCCGAGCGCCACGAAGAAGAGCACGTTCGCGACCGACGCGTAGTTCAGGGCGACGATGAACGTGCTGGACGAGATCGCCATCAGCACCGCGACTGCGATCCCGCCGCGGCCGATCGCGCGGAAGGCCTGGACGACCCGGCCGCGCTCGGCGAGCGCGACGTACGTGAACAGGCCGGCGACCGCGAAGACCGCGCGGCCGGCGACCTGCGTGCCGACGCCCACGGTCAGCTCGCGCTGCAGCAGGCCCGCGGTCGACCAGGCGATGGCGGCGAGCGCCACGAACAGGCGCCCGCGGCGTTGCTCGGCCGCCGAGGTCACGCTGTGAGCCTAATCTGGCCCGGTGCCTCGGTTCGTTGGACGTGACAACGTGCGCAAGCGGCTCGCCGGGCTGGAGGAGGGGCGGACCGTCTACGCGGACGGCGCCGTGCGGATCGAGAGCGGGGCGGAGGCGCTGGTGGTGCGGCCGCCGTTCGGGCTCGCGCACGAGGGCGAGTACGACCGGCTCGAGCTCGGGCCGCTGCTGGATGCGTTGAACGCGGATCACGTCGTCGCGGCCCTGCTGGTGCGGCTCGGCGGCTACGCGGTCGGGGTCTTCGAGGGCGAGCGGCTGGTCGCATCCAAGGTCGGGACGCGCTTCGTCAAAGGGCGGCACAAGAAGGGCGGCTCGTCGGCCAACCGCTTCCGGCGGCGGCGCGAGCAGCAGGCGCGTGAGCTCGTCGAAGCCGCGGCGGAGACCGCGCTGCGCGTGCTCGAGCCCCACCGCGAGAAGATCGAGTTCGCCGCGCTCGGAGGCGACCGCCGTGCCGTCGACGAGGTGCTCGCGGCGGAGCCGCGGCTGGCCTGGCTGGCGGAGCGCGCGCTGCCGCGGTTCTTCACGACCCGGGACCCCCGGCAGCGCGAGCTCGAGCGGCTCCCCTACGACCTGTATGCGGCCCAGCTCGAAACGACGAAGGGCGCCTAGGCGCCGACTTGGCGGCGCCGCCCAGAGGCCGTGCGGGCTTTGCCCGTGCGGCCGTCCGACGCACTGTCTCGGAGTCTCTGCATCTGCCCCAGACGACGAAGGGCGCCTAGGCGCCGACTTGGCGGCGCCGCCTAGAGGCCGTGCGGGCTTTGCCCGTGCGGCCGTCCGACGCACTGTCTCGGAGTCTCTGCATCTGCCCCAGACGACGAAGGGCGCCTGAGGGCGCCCTTCGCAGAACCGTCACGGCGGGGCTAGTGCTTGTGACCGTGCCCGTGTTTGTGGCCGTGGCCGTGGTGCTTGTGATGCTTGTGGTGCTGGCCCTGCACACCGGTTGTGCCGCTCGGGCCACTCGGCCCACTGGCGCCACTCGGCCCGCTCGGGCCGCTAGGCCCGCTCGGCCCGACGTGCTTTCCACAGCGGCCGGAGGCGAAGACGGCGGTGTCGTCCGACGACCCCGAGCCGAGCTGGGCGTCGAAGCTGCCGGCCGGATCGAATGTCCCCGAGAAGTTCGCCACCAGGTGCGCGCGGGCGCCCTTGGTCTGGCCGCGGGCGAAGCCCGAAAGCGAGCCGTTCGTGTCGACCGCGCTGAACGCGCCCCGGGTGTGACCCTTTGCCGTCTTGACGGAGAACGTGCCGTCGACGGTGCCGAGGTTCGTGGCCGGGTTGTAGAGGGTCTGGGCGCTCAGCTTCAGCGGCCCGTTGACACGCGCGTCGGTGCTGGTCGCCGTGCCCGTGTACACGCCTTTCGTCAGCGTGTAGGTGCCGTCCGCTCCTGCACACGTGCGGGAGTGCATGTGCGTGACGGTCGCGGTGAACGCCGCCGAGACGGGTTGGACGGATACCGGGCTCCAGTTGTGCGCGAGCGCGAAGCCCGCGAGAGCCAGTGCCGTCACCGAGACCGCCAGAGCGGCCAGCGGTTTGCGATGCATGATTGCTCCTTGGTTTGGTTGCCCCATAGGCGTCGGTGTCCGAGGCTCGGCCCGACGCACCCGTCTCAGTGATTGCAGGGGCTTGGATTCGGCGTCAGTTCGCGCTCTTCCCGCACATGTTTCTCGAGGCCGGCCCGCCGGTCACGCTCTCGTGGGAGCGCGAACAGGCGTCGCTGCTGGGCGCCTCGCCTGGGTCATCCCAAACGGACGAGGACCGGTGGCTCGAACCGCCGTATTGTCGGCTCGTGATCCCGGCAAGGGCCAAGCGCGTCGGAATGGGCGCCTACGCCAAGGGAAACGCGGTAGCGGTTCGGGGCAAGGATTGGGCCGACCGCCAGGATCCGGCCACGCGCCGGGGGGCGACGATCGGCTGGTACCGCCGCTTCCGGGAATCGGACGGCGGCCTCTTCGCCGTCCTGCTGACCGCCTACCTCTTCATCACCGTGATCCCGGCCACGGTCGTGATGATGGGCTACGTCTACAACGACCCGACCAAGCTGGCCGATCGGCTCGCAGGTCGCCTCGACCTCACGGGCGGCGTGAAGACCATGCTCGACTCCGTCCTCACCGGAGCGAGCGGGCACCAGCTCGTCGCGACCCTGATCGCGGTCTTCAACGTTCTGTTCTTCGGCCTGGGCTTCGGCCGGGTGCTGCAGGTCGCCCACAGCCGTGCCTGGCGGATCGATCTCGGCAAGCCGCAGTTCTTCGACCAGGCCCGCTACCTCGTGACCCTGGTGGTCCTGCTCGGATTCCTGCTCGTCTTCATCCTCCAGACGAGAGCTCTGCACGGGCAGCCGAGCTGGATCGGCTGGGTTCTCCTGCCCGTTTGGCTCTTCGTTCTCTTCTCGTACTTCGTCTGGGTGCCGCGCATGCTCCTGCACCGGCGCGTCACCCGCCGCGACGTCGTTCCGGGAGCGGTCTTCACCCTCCTCGGCCTGGTGGGGCTGCGGCTGCTCTCGGCGCTCCTCTTCCGGCACTGGCTGGTCTGGTACTCGATGTACTACGGCAGCCTCGGCATCGTCATGGCGCTCTTCTTCTGGATCCTGATCTACGCGAGCCTTCTGATCCTCGCGGCCGCTCTCGCGCCGGCGCTGGCACACCGGCGAGACCTCCGGCAGGCCAACGCTCACCGGGCCGTGCCGGCGTGACATGCCCCGCGTAGCCCGGCCGAACCCGATCGAGCGGCGGATGACGAGCTTCCTGCGCAAGCCGCCCTCGGTGCAAACGGCAGCCGGCGTCATCATCACGGCAACCGCAGTGGTCGTCGTCGTCGGCGGCATCGCGATGAGGGTGCTCGACCACAAGGAGTACTCGAACATCTGGGTCGGCATGTGGTGGGCGCTGCAGACCGTGACGACGGTCGGCTATGGGGACGTCACGCCTAGGCACTGGATCGGGCGGCTCGTCGCCAGTCTCGTGATGCTCGAGGGCATCGCCTTCCTGACCGTCACGATCGCGGCGGTCACGTCGACGTTCGTCGCCCGGGCAGAAGCGGAGCGCGACGCGGCGGAGGCCGTCGAAGAGAAAGAGGAGGAGGATCGGCTGGCGGCGAGGCTCGACGGCCTCGACGAGCGCCTCGACCGGGTCGAGGGAATGCTCCGCAAGCTGACGTCCTAGCCCGAGAAGCGGCGCTCAGCGATCCTGCGGCCTATGTCGGCGGCGACCGGGGTCAACCGAGCTTTAGAATCGGGGTCGAGTTTCCACGACCGGAAGGAGAGCAAGTGGCCGTCAAACCGATTCCGGAGGGCTACCACAGCCTGACGCCGTATCTCGCCGTCGAGGACGCTGCGAAGGCGATCGACTTCTACAAGGAGGCGTTCGGCGCCGAGGAGGTGCTGCGGATGCCCGGGGAGGACGGGAAGATCGCGCACGCCGAGCTGCAGATCGGCGACTCGAAGCTGATGCTGTCGGACCCGTTCCCGCAGTCGACGGTGCAGCCGCCGTCCGAGCGCGGCGGGCCGACCGGGTCGATCTTCTTGTACGTGGAGGACTGCGACGCGACCTTCGAGCAGGCGACGCGCGCGGGGGCCACGGTCGAGATGCCGCTGCAGGACATGTTCTGGGGCGACCGCTTCGGCTCGCTCGCCGATCCGTTCGGGCACACCTGGTCGGTGGCGACCCACAAGGAGGATCTCTCCGAGGAGGAGATGGCGGAGCGCAGCAAGGCCGCGATGGCGGAGATGGGCGCGGGCTAGCTCGGGCTCGGAAGAAAAGACACGCTTCCGCGACACCCGCGTGACACACCCGTCACGGGGGTGTCGGTAGCCTGGAAATCCCCGGGTGGGTGGGGGCTAGGGACGGGTCCCGCCGATCTTCAGTCCGAGCGCGGAGCTCGAGCAGCGGATGATCGCCCTGAGAATGAGAGGTACGAGTTGGCCCCATCGCGACCGATCGCCGCTCGCGTCAGCTCGACAGCTTCGGTGGTGTGGCGGGATCCCGGTGTCGTAGTTCTCGAGGCGGAGGCCCCGGATCGGATCCCGCGGCGTCGGCGATCCGGTCGATGCCGAATCCGGCCGGTTAGGCAAAGCCTCGCGGACGGTTGCGGGTTGCGATGGGGCTTGGGGCGGGCGTCAGAGGTCCGGTGCAGAGGCGTCACACACTCGCGCGCCGTTCTGTGCTGCAATGGCGTCGTTGAAGGCCGGAAAGCCAACCGTGCGACAGGTCTACGCCCTGGCCGCCGCGCTCTGCGAGCGGGCCGGCGAGGAGTTCCCGGAAACGCGTGAGGCCGCCTCGGAGCTCATCGAGCGGCTGCGGGTCGAGAGCGGCCACCCGGCCCCGCGGCTCGAGGACGCGCCGCTCCGCCCGCAGCGCAGACACCGCCGCCGCCGCCCGGACGAAAGCGACGCCAGCCGGGTCGCGGCCGAGCTTGCGCGCGAGCTCTGATTTAGCGCGAGGGCGCGTCGCCGCCAAGCCGCTGACCTCGACCGACCTCCAGCACGGGCCGCTCGCCGCGCTCGACTCGATGTTCCCGGTCTGGACGATCGCCTCGCCCGACGAGACCCTGCCGGCGCTGGTCGAGGCGGCCGCGAGGGTGCGGGCTGCAGGCGCGACGATCGTCGCCAGCGGCAGCGCGGCGGCCGAGGTCGTAGGGGCTGTCACGCTCGCGCGATAGATGCAGGTCGCGCTGACCTTCGACACCGAGTTCCCGGGCCGCCCGACGACCGCCGGCGTCGAGGACCGGCTACTCGCCGCGCTCGCACACCGCGGCGTGATCGCGACGTTCTTCCTCCAGGGCCGCTGGGTGCGCGCGAATCCCGATCAGGCGCGCCGGATAGCAGCGGCCGGCCACCGGCTCGCGAACCACTCGAACTTCCACGCGCCGCTGAGCGGCCTCGACGACGGGATGCTCCGCTACGACATCCGCCGCGCGGAGGAGACGATCCGCGAGACGACCGGCGTCGACCCGAAGCCGTGGTTCCGCTGCCCGTTCGGCGCCGGAATGGACGACGAGCGCGTCCTGGCGGCCATACGCGAGCTCGGCTACCGGCACGTCGGCTGGGACGTCGACCCCGAGGACTGGAACGAGGAGCACGCCGCCGCCGAGGTCGAGCGGCTCGTGCTCGAAGGGGTCCGCGCGCGCGAGGCGGACACGATCGTGCTCCTGCACGGCTGGCCCGAGGCGACCGCGGAGGCGCTGCCGCGCATCCTCTCCGCGCTCGTTGCGGACGGCGTCGAGCTCGTCTCCGTGGACGCGCTCGAAACGCGTCTGACCGCCTGACTAGACTCGACCTTCCCGTGGCTCGAGCCGGCTTCGTCCACCTGCACGTCCACTCCGAGTACTCGATCCTCGACGGCGCCTGCCGCATCCCCGGTCTCGCGGCGCGCGCGGCCGAGCTCGAGATGCCGGCGGTCGCGCTCACCGACCACGGCTCGCCTCGCCGGCGCGGTCGAGCTCTACCGCGAGGCGGGCAAGGCACGGCGTCAAGCCGCTGATCGGCTGCGAGGTCTACGTCGCCGACGACCGCCGCGCCCAGAAGAAGGGCTACGCGCACCTGACCCTCCTCGCCGAGGACAACGAGGGCTACGGGAACCTGATCAAGCTCTCCTCGGCCGGCTACCTCGAGGGCTACTACTACAAGCCGCGCGTCGACTGGGAGCTGCTCGACCGCCACTCGCAAGGGCCTGGTCGCGCTCTCGGGCTGCCTCTCCGGCCGCGTCTGCAAGGCGCTCGAGGAGAACCGGCCCAACGACGCGCGCGCCGACCTCGACCGCCTCGCCCAGGTCTTCGGCCGCGACTCGACCTACGTCGAGATCCAGAACGCGGGTCTCGACGTCCAGGCGCGGATCAACCCGCCGCTGGCGAAGCTCGCCGAGGAGGCCGGCCTGCCGCTCGTCGCAACCGGCGACGTCCACTACCTGCGGCACGAGGACGCGAAGGCGCACGAGGCGCTGCTCTGCATCCAGTCGGGCGACTCGCTCAAGAACCCGAACCACTGGAAGTTCGACACCGACCAGTTCTTCTTCAAGTCGCCGGAGGAGATGGCCGCCGACTTCCCTGGCTACGAGGAGGCGCTCGCCCGCACGCTCGAGGTCGCCGAGCGCTGCAACGTCGACGCTCGAGCTCGGCAACATCCTGCTCCCGCGTTTCCCCGTCCCGGACGGCAGAGACGCGTTCGACTACCTGGTCGAGCTCTGCGAAAAAGGCCTGCAAAAGCGCTACGAACGGGTGACACCGGAGCTCCAGGAGCGCCTCCGCTTCGAGCTGAAGACGATCAAGGAGATGGGCTTCGCGGACTACTTCCTGATCGTCTGGGACTTCATCGCCTTCGCCAAGCGCAACGGCGTCTCGGTCGGCCCCGGCCGCGGCTCGGCCGCCGGCTCCCTCGCCGCCTACTGCCTCGAGATCACCGACGTCGACCCGATCCGCTACGGCCTGCTCTTCGAGCGCTTCCTCAACCCGGGCCGCAAGTCGATGCCGGACATGGACATCGACTTCGCCGTCGCCGGCCGCGACCGCGTCATCAACTACGTCGCCGAGAAGTACGGGCGCGACCGCGTCGCGCAGATCATCACCTTCGGGACGATGATGGCCCGCGCCGCCGTCCGCGACGCCGGCCGCGTGCTCGAGGTCCCCTACGGCACCGTCGACAAGGTCGCGAAGCTGATCCCGGAAGGGCCGAAGGTCTACCTCGACGACTGCCTCAAGCCGGGCGCGGAGCTGAAGCAGGCGTACGACGCCGACCCGCTCGTCGCGAGAGATCGTCGACCTGGCGAAGCCGCTCGAGGGCCTCGTCCGCCAGGACTCGATCCACGCCGCCGGCGTCGTGATCGCCGACCGGCCGCTGACCGACGTCGTCCCGCTGCAGCAGAAGGGCCCGGACCAGGAGGTCGTGACCCAGTTCGGGATGTGGGACGTCGAGGCGCTCGGCCTGCTGAAGATGGACTTCCTCGGCCTGCGCAACCTCGACGTGATCGACAAGGCCGTCGAGCTCGTCGGCGGTGGCCTCGACATCGCGAAGATCCCGCTCGACGACGCGAGAGACCTACGAGATGCTGGCGCAGGCGGACGCGATCGGCGTCTTCCAGTTCGAGTCGTCCGGGATGCGCGAGGCGCTCCGCCAGGTGAAGCCGACCGAGTTCGAGGACCTGATCGCGCTCGTCGCCCTCTACCGGCCCGGGCCGATGGGCTACATCCCGGTCTACGCGCGGCGCAAGAACGGCCAGGAGCAGGTCAGCTACATCGACCCGCGCCTCGAGGAGATCACCGGGCCTCACCTACGGAATCTGCATCTATCAGGAGCAGTACCTGGAGATCGCCAAGCAGCTCGCCGGCTTCACGCCCGGCCGAGGCCGACGACCTGCGCAAGGCGATCGGCAAGAAGATCCACGAGCTGATGGCGTCCCTGAAGGAGAAGTTCCTCGAGGGCTGCGCGAAGACGGACACGACACCCGCGGTCGCGAACCAGCTCTGGAAGGACATGGAGCAGTCGCAGGACTACTCCTTCAACAAGGCGCACGCCGCCTGCTACGCGCTGATCGCCTACCGCACCGCGTGGCTGAAGGCGCACCACCCGAAGGAGTACATGGCCGCGCTGATCTCGTCGGTCATGAACACGAAGGACCGCGTGCCGTTCTACGTGAACGCCTGCCACGAGATCGGGATCGAGGTGCTGCCGCCGGACGTGAACGGCTCCGAGTGCGACTTCGCCGTCGTCGAGGGCAAGATCCGCTTCGGCCTGAACGCGGTCAAGAACGTCGGCGACTCGGCCGCGCGGGCGATCGTCGCGGCGCGCGAGGAGGGCGGGCCGTTCGCCTCGCTCTGGGACTTCACCGAGCGCGTCGACCCGCAGGTCGTGAACAAGCGCGCGCTGGAGTCGCTCGTCAAGTGCGGCGCGCTCGACTCGACCGGCGCGCTCGCGGCGCGGGATGCTCGAGGCGCTCGAGCACGCGCTCTCACATGGGCAGCGCGCCTCCGACGAGCGGCTGCGCGGCCAGAGCTCGCTCTTCGCCGAGACCGAGGAGAAGCTCGAGCACCCGCCGATCGGCTCCGAGGAGTTCGAGAAGGACGAGCTGCTGCGGCTCGAGAAGGAGGCGCTCGGCCTCTACGTCTCCGAGCACCCGCTCGAGGCGATCCGCGACCAGCTCCGGCGCAAGACCGACGCGACGCTGGCCGAGCTCGAGCGCCGCCGCGACGGCGAGATCGTGACCGTCGGCGGGATCGTCTCCGCGCTGAAGCAGCTGACGACCAAGAAGGGCGACCCGATGGTCTTCATGCGCCTCGACGACGTGCTCGGGAGCGCCGAGGTGGTCGTCTTCAACTCCGTCTACGCGGCCTCGCGCGAGCTGCTCGCGACCGACTCGGTGCTCGTCGTCAAGGCGCGGGTCGACCACAAGCAGGAGGGCGAGACGAAGCTGATCGCGCTGGAGGTGACGCGCCTTCGAGGCGACCCCGGAGCGGCGAGAGGTTCGGCTGAAGATCGACGCGCGGGTCGCCAGCCGCGGGCTGATCCGCGAGCTGGCCGGCGTCCTGCGCGACTTCCCCGGCGAGCAGCGGGTCGTGGCCGACCTGATCGTCTCGGCCGGGACGGTCGTCTACGAGTTCGGCCCGGACTTCCGCGTCAAGCCGGAGCCCGACTTCTTCGCCGAGGTCAAGGCCCTGCTCGGCGAAGCCGCGATCGCCTGACCAGGAAGAACGCGGCGGTCAGCGCGAGCGCTCCGGGGATGCCGATGCCGGCGAAGAGCGCGATGCTCGAGCCCTCGGCGTCCTGCGCCGGACGGGCGGGAAGCCCGAGCCCGACGAGCGTCCGCTTCAGGCCGTAGGCGCGGTACCAGCCGCCGACCGTCCGCATCTCGTAGATCGGCTGGCCGGCCTTCATGTACGTGAGGGCGCCGCCCTCGGCGTACGGGTAGAGGTCCTGGCGTACCCGATGCGCGTGGCCGGGCACCGGGACCGTCCAGACGATGGTGTAGCGCGGGCCGAGCGACCCGGCCGGGCGGGCCGGCAGCATCGGGTTCGGGGACTGGCCCACGGCCGCCGGGAAGAAGCCGGTGGCCTCCGTGAGGCGGGCGAGCAGGGTGGAGGTGAAATGGTCGTTCTCCGGCGCTCTCAGGGTCTTGTCGAAGCCGGGCCCCGAGATCGAGGCCGCGGACGGTTCTTTCGCGAGCGCGGCCGCCGGCACGAGCAACCCGGCGAGCACGGCGGCGAGGACGAGGCGTTTCATCGTCAGCTCCTTTCGCGGTTGCCTCGTCTACACCGCGCCCGGGGCTGCGGTTCCGGGACGAACGACGGCGCTAAGCGCCGCTCGGGTGGGCGGCGGCGAGCTCGCGGGCGACTTCGAACTTCTCGACGGAGAGCACCGAGCCCGCGACGGAGCTCGCCGCCTCGCGGCGGAGCTTGCCGGTCGCGCGCTCGCTGTTGTCCAGCGCGGCCTGGCTCTCCCAGAGCGTCAGGGTCATCGTGCGGCCGTCCTCATGGTCGACGAAGAGATAGCCGCCGGCGAACCCTTCGAGCTGCTCCACCTCCTCAGACGCCTTGCCGAAGGCCTCGACGGCCTCGTCGATGCGGTCCGAAGGAACCTCATAGCGTGCAACGCGTGCCAGCATCGCCGGGAACCCTAATCGAGCTTCGGGTGTAGTGACGGCAGTGGTGGACCGGCCACTGGACGAATCCGAGCTTGTCGAGCGAGCGCGGCGGGGCGACATCCGCGCCTGGGAGTCGATCGTGCGCAGATACCAGGGAATCGCGTTCCGGACCGCCTTCGTGCTGAGCGGGAACGCAGCCGACGCCGAGGAGGCGGCTCAGGACGGCTTCGTCAAGGCCTACCGCGCGCTCGGCCGCTTTCGCCGCGGCTCGCCGCTGCAGCCCTGGCTGCTGCGGATCGTCGCCAACGAGGCGCGCAACCGCCGCCGCTCGGCCGGCCGGCGCCAGCGCCTCGCGCTTCGGGCAGCCGCCGAGGTCCGCCTGGGGGACGCGGTCCCGTCCCCCGAGGCGGCTCTGCTCGCCAGGGAGTCGCAGGATCGGCTTCTGGCCGCGGTCGAGCGCCTCTCGGACGACCAACGTGACGCCGTCGCGTGCCGCTACTTCCTCCAGCTCTCGGAGGAGGAAACCGCCGCGGCCCTCGGCGTCCGCCGCGGCACGGTCAAGTCGCGGCTGGCGCGGGCACTCGAGCGGCTTCGGGAGGAGCTTTCGTGACGGAGCTCGAGCGCCGGCTGCTCGCCCTGGAGATCGACCTGCCGGAAGAGCCGGACCTGGCCCCGGCCGTGGTGTCGCGGATCGAGGGCCGGGCGTTCCCGTGGCGGCGAGCCGTCGTGCTCGCAATCGCCCTCGTCGCGGTCGCGATCGCGGCGGCGTTCGCGGTGCCGCAGGCGCGGACGTCGATCCTGCACTGGTTCCACATCGGCGGCGCCACGGTTGAGCGTGTGAACATCCTGCCGCCGGCGATCGAGCGGTCCGGGCTCGGCAGGCCGATCTCGCTCGCGGGCGCGCAGCACGCGGTCGGGTTCCGGCTGGCGCTGCCGGTGAACGACAGGAGGCCGGCCGCCCGCGCCTACGTGCTCGACGGGGCGGTCGCAACGGTGCTCCTGCATGCGCGCGGACAGGCGGTGCTGCTGTCGGAGTTCCGCGCCACGGACGAGGCCTACCTCAAGAAGCTTGTGGGAAGCTCGACCTTCGTCGAGCCGCTTCGGGTGCGCGGGGAGCTGGGTCTCTGGATCGAGGGAGCGCCGCATACGCTCACCTACGTCGATCCCTCCGGCCAGTTTCGCGAGCGCACGATCCTGATCCGAGGAAACGTCCTCCTCTGGTTACACGGCGCGCTGACGCTCAGGCTCGAGGGGAAGTTGACAAAGGCGCAGGCAGTAGTGCTGGCGCAACGGATTGATTGATATCCCCCGCCGGGGGGAGATCCGGAAGGGTTCTTCGCCCGAATACCAGTCATACGATGACTGCTGCGGAGCTACACGTCGTTGACGAGACCGAACTGGACCGCGTTGAGCACTGGCGCGCGGAGGAGTTGATCCGCGCCGGATACGAGCCGAGCGATGCCGTCGCGCTCGCGGCCCGGCACGACATCGACCTTCACCGGGCGATCGCGCTGATCCAGCAGGGCTGTCCGTACGAGACGGCGATCGAGATCCTGATCTAGGGCCTAGCGCAGGCTTTCGGCGCGGCGGGCAGAATGTCCGCCCGTGAGCCTGGCGTACATCCCCTCGCCGCACAGCGGCACGATCGACCTCGGCCCGATCACGATCCACATGTACGGGCTGATGCTGCTGCTCGCGATCGCGGCGGCGATCTGGCTGACCGGCGTGCGCTGGGTCCGGCGCGGCGGCGAGTGGGACCTCGTCCTGCGCGTGGCCGTGTGGGGCGTCGCCTTCGGGATCATCGGCGCGCGCGCCTACCACGACATCACCAGCTGGAACGAGGTCTCGAGCCCGAAGTGGAAGGGGATCTTCGCGGTGTGGCAGGGCGGTCTCGGCGTCTGGGGCGGGATCCTGCTCGGCTCGCTGGCCGGGGCGGTCGTCGTCCGCCTCTCGGGCGCGCGCATCCGCGACTTCATGGACGCCGTCGCGCCGGGCCTGCTGCTCGCGCAGGGGATCGGGCGCTGGGGCAACTGGTTCAACCAGGAGCTCTACGGCAAGCCGACGCACCTCTTCTGGGGCCTGAAGATCGACTTCAACCACCGTGTCGCGAAGTACTCGCAGTACTCAACCTTCCATCCGACCTTCCTCTACGAGTTCATCTACGACCTGATCGGCGTGGGCGTGTTGCTCCTGCTCGACCGGCGCTACCGCTTCAAGCCGCCGGCCCTGTTCGCGCTCTACGTCTCGATCTACACCTTCGGGCGCTTCTTCGAGGAGCTGCTGCGCGTCGACCCGGCACACCACTTCGCCGGCCTGCGCCTGAACGCGTGGGTCTCGGTCCTCGTCTTCTGCGCCTCGACCGGCTTCTTCGTCTGGTGGCAGTTCTTCCACGGCGGCGAGTCCCAGCCGCGGCAGCCGAAGCGCCGGCGTGTGCCCGAGGGCCCCGCAATGGCGATCCCCAAGAGCCGCGTCCGGCCCTGACGCTAGGTTGCGGCGCGTGCAAGTCCGCGAGCTCGAGCTCGACCTCGACGCGTTCGAGGGCCCGTTCGACCTGCTGCTGACGCTCGTCCTCAAGGAGGAGCTGGAGCCGGCCGAGGTCGACGTCGCGGGGATCGTGGTCGCGTTCTGCGAGCGGCTCGCCGAGCGCGGCGAGCTGGACCTCGAGGCGTGCGGGGAGTTCCTGGTGCTGGTCGCCGCGCTGCTCGAGCTGAAGGCGCGCCTCTTGTTCCCGGACGAGGAAGCCGAGCTCTCGGAGCTCGAGCCGGAGGAGGCCGCCGAGGAGCTGGCGCGCCGGCTGGCCGGGTACCGGCGCGCGAAGGAGGGCGCCGCCTGGCTCGCCGAGCGGCTGGAGGGCGAGAGCTCGCGCTTCTTCCGCCTCGGGCCTGCGCCGCTGGCGCCCCGGGTCGAGCGGCGCCTGGCCCAGCAGGAGCCGGAGGGGCTCGCGGCGGCGCTGCGGGTCCTGGCGGCCGAGCCGCCCGCGGTCTCGCTCGCGCATCTCCAGCTGCGCTTCCCGCCCGTGTCGCAGTTCCTGGAGCGGTTCCGCGCCGTGCTGCGGCGGCGAAGGGTCTTCGACCTCGACGCGGAAGTTGAGGGCATGCCGAGGATCGACCAGGCCGTCGCGTTCCTGGCGCTGCTGGAGCTGCGGCGCGCCGGGGAGGTCTCGCTGGAGCAGGCGTCGTCGTTTGCGCCGATCCGCGTGCGGCGGGTCGCCGAGGAGAGGAGGGCCGAGTGGACCGGGATCGCCCGTTCCGCCTGATCACGGCCGGGCCGGTCGACCGGCTCGCGCGGACCGTCGAGGCACTGCTGGTGGTGGCCTCGCAGCCGTTGTCGGTGGACGAGCTGGCTGCGGCTGCCGACGACGACCCGGCGCGCGTGGAGACGGCGTTGTCGCTGCTGGGCGAGCGCTTTGCCGAGGAGCGCAGTGGGATCGTGCTCGAGCACGTCGCCGGCGGCTGGGCGTTCCGCGCCTCGCGCGAGGCGGCCGAAGCGTGCGGGCGGCTGTTCGAGCGGCCGGTCGAGCGCGGGCTCTCGGCTCCGGCCCTCGAGACCCTGGCGATCGTCGCCTACCTCGGGCCGGTGTCGCGCCCCGAGATCGCGCGGATCCGCGGCGTCGCGGCCGATTCGGTCGTCGCCGGGCTCGTCGAGCGCGGGCTGATCGCCGAGTCCGGGCGCGAGGAGGGGGTCGGCGGCGCGGTTCGCTACCGGACGACGCCGCTGTTCGAGCGGGTCTTCGGGCTCGAGTCGCTCTCACAGCTGCCGCGGCTGGACGACGTCGGCGATGACGCGGCCGAGATCCGCGAGCGCCTGGAAGCCGTCGCCGAGCGCCGCGGCGCCTAACGCGCCACCTGTTCCTTTTGGCCAATACGGGGTCTGACCCCGGGGGCGCCAGGGGTCTGACCCCGGTTCCGCCCTTGAGGCTACTTCCAGGGAGGCGGATCGACCCAGTCGCTCACGCTCTGCCAGTTCCGCGCCCAGTGGCGCCGCTCGTGGGTCGTGATCGCGAACGCGACCACGGCGAGGATGAGCGCCGCTCCGCCGAGGATCGACCAGAAGATCGACGGGCGCGGGCCGAGGTCCAGGAGCTCGATGAGCATCAGCGCCGGCCAGCCGTAGAGGAGCGCCGCCATCGCGCCTGCGAGCAGGCACAGGCCGGCCACGCCGAGCTGCCGCAGGTATCCCCGGCCGTCCACACGGGGAAGCCCGACGGCGGCAGAGCCCGGAGCGGGGAGCACTTGGGTGTGGAAGGCGAGATCGTCGAGGGCCGCGCGGGACCAGTCCCTTGCCATCTGCAGAGCTTACTCCGGGGCCGCGCGGCCGCCCGATAATCCAGGCGTGCGGCTGAATGCTTTTCTCGCCCGGGCCGGCGTCGCCTCGCGGCGCGGCGCCGACGGACTGATCAAGGCCGGCCGCGTGAAGGTCAACGGCGAGCCTGGGGAGCTGAACACGTTCGTCGGGCCCAACGACGTGGTCGAGCTCGACGGCGAGCGCCTCCGGCCCCAGGAGCTCGCGTACGTCCTTCTGCACAAGCCGGCTGGAGTCGTCACCACCGCGCGCGACCCGCAGGGGCGCCGGACCGTCGTCGACCTCGTCGACCACCCGGCCCGCGTCGTGCCGGTCGGGCGGCTCGACGCCGACACGACCGGCGCGCTCCTGCTCACCAACGACGGCCCGCTCGCGCACCGGCTGGCCCACCCGCGCTACGGCGTCGAGAAGGTCTACGAGGCCGACGTCGAGGGCGAGCCCTCCGACGAGGCGCTCCAACGCCTGCGCGAGGGGATCGAGCTGGACGACGGCCCGACCGCTCCCGCTGTGGCTCGCCGCCTCGGCCCGAGCACGGTCGAGCTGACCCTGCACGAGGGCCGAAAACACCAGGTCAAGCGGATGCTGGCCGCGGTCGGCCACCCGGTCACGCGGCTGCACCGCAGCGCCTACGCAGGGCTGACGCTCGAAGGGCTCGAGCCCGGCGCGTGGCGCGGGCTCGAGCCCTCCGAAACGGCGAAGCTCAGGACGTCGTAGCGAGCGTGTGAGCCTGGTCGATCAGGCTCTGCGCTTGGCTCGTCCAGCTGTCCGCCTGCGAGTCGCTGATCGGCGTGCCGTCGAAGGCCGCCGCGTTCAGCGCCGACCTGATCTGCGCGACCAGGGCGTCTCGCTGGCCCGTCAAGGACGTGATCGAGTCCTCGATCGAGTTGTACTTCGTGTCGTCGGTCGTCTCGAGCGCCTTCGTCGAGGCGGTCAGCGTGTCGCCGGCGAACTGCCCGAACGACGCATTGACCTGCTCGTAGGCGTTCATCAGGGCCTGGATGTGCGAGCCCTTGAGCGCATGCGGCGCCGCGCCTGAGCGCAGCGTCTCGGTGAGCACCCGCCCGTCGTCCGCGTAGTCGTCCTTGAGGCCGGCGAGCGAGAGAATCGTGGGCCGGACGTTGGTGTGGTCGGTCCACGTGCTCGAGTCGACGCCGTGCGGCTCCACGCCGGGGCCGACGAGGCCCAGCCAGGTGTTGCCGATCTCAGGCTGGACGTCGCCGTGGTTCCACGCGAACCCCGGGTTCACGCAGACCGCGAACCCGGTGCACGGGTTCGACGTCTGGAAGAAGAAGTCCGCGTTGCCGAACATGGTGAACGTCGGCGTCCGGCTCGGGTCGGTGTTGACCATGTGCAGCGCCTTCTCCTCGACCGTGTCCGCCATGGAGACGGTCAGCGGCACGCTCTGCACCACGCCGGCGCCGTTGCGGACGTACGGGTCGAGCGACGTCAGGCCGCCCACGTCCCGCTCCAGCCTGCGGACGGTGGTGTCGGTCCGCGCCGGCTGGCCGTTGACGTAGAAGGTCGGAGCGTCGTCGAAGTGGATGTCGTAACCCGTCGTCGCGCCTGCGTCGGCGGAGGTGACGAGGCTCTTGATGTTGGCGTTGACCTCGCCGATCTGGTTGGTCGGGCACGCACTCAGGTTCGTGCACGTGCGGTGGTCGTAGATCAACCAGTCGCCGCCGGGCTGCGGAGCGCCGACGCCGCCTGCGAAGTGGTCGCCCTCGTCCACGGTGATCGCGAAGAGCGTGTTCTGCCTCGTGATCCCGTGCTGCTTCAGGTTCGTGAAGAACTCGTCGAAGGCGTTGTCGTAGTCCTTGAGCTGCTGGTCGTGGGCCAGCTCGCCCGGGCCGGTCGCCGAGCTCGAGTACGAGTCGGTGGCGAGCACCGGCACGTGCAGGTCGTGGACGTCGGAGATGTACCCGTAGGTGACGGGGACGCCGTTCTCCTGCATCTGCGCGACGTAGCCGAGCGTGTTCTTCGCGAGCATCCCGTCGAAGCCCGGGAAGCCGCAGAACCCACGCGGGTCGGTGATCGGCTGGCCGTTCGTGTCGTTCACGCAGGCGCCGCCGCCGTTGATCGCCGGGTCGACGTACTTCGTCCCGTAGAGGGCCTGGTAGCCGGTGTAGCCGCCGGGCTCGTCGGGGAGCGAGTCGGCCTTGGCGTGCGAGTTGCCCGCGCAGTGGCTCGAAGCAGCCTGCGAGCAGTGGATCGCGATGCCGACGAAGTCGGTCAGTGCCTGCTGCGGGTCGGCCACGCCCTCGTTCCACTCGGGCGAGCCCTGGCCGAACACCTGCGTCAGGTCGCCGGTCGCCGCCGTCGAGGCGTTCTCGAGCTCGATGTTCGCCGTGCCGACGCCGCCGACGTCACAGCCGGCACGCGTGAACGGGACCCACGGTGCGGGCGTGGTCTTCTGCCCGTCCGTGATCATGTTCGGGAGCGTGTCGTTCACCGGGTCGACCGGGTTCGTCCAGTACTTGAAGGACGACGTGAACGTCGGGATCTTGCTCGCCGGGAAGTAGTCGTAGCTGTTCGAGACCGTCTGTCCCTGCCGGTCCGGGTAGAGGCCGGTCAGCGAGCTGAGGATCCCGCCCGCGGTATGCGAGATCAGGATCGTGTGGTCGTTGGTGAAGAGCGTGCCGCTGTCCTTGAGGAAGTTGAGCAGGTGCGGCATCTGCTCCAGGTCCGACGCGACGCTGGCGTTGTCGCGGTTGTAGTGGGTGTTGTCGAACTGCAGGTAGACCACGTGCTGGATGTTCGCCGCTGCTCCGGTCCCTCCGAGCGTGCAGCCGGCCGGCGCGGCCGTGAGCGCGGTGTCTCCGGACGTGCCGCTCGCGGACTGAACCGCGGCGAGCACTGCGACGGCCGTCACGGCTGCGACGGCAAGCGCTGCGAGGACGTTGCGGCGTCCTCTTCGCATAACTCTCCCCCTCTCTGATTGTCCAGATCTGACAGGTGCAGGACTACCAAACCTCGTCCCTCGTGTCGACCGGCTAGTGGAGCTTCGTAACCGGATCGTCGCCAGACCGATATCAGCCGGTAATCAGAGCCTGACGAAGCCCATGCGCTCGTACATCCGCTCGAGCGTGGGGGAGGAGGCCTTGCGCGCCTTGTCGGCGCCGAGAGCGAGGAGTCGGTCGAGCTCGGCCGCGTCGGCCCGCAGCTCTTCGTAACGCAAGCGAATCGGGTCGAGAGCCCCTACCACCGCCTCGGCCACCTCGTCCTTGAACGCGCCGTAGCCCTGGCCGTTGTAGCGCGCCTCGATCTCCGAGAGCTCCTGGCCGCCGACGATCGCCAGGATCTCCATCAGGTTTGAGATCCCGGGCTTCTCCTCGGGCGCGTGCCGCACGTCGGTCCCGGAGTCGGTCACCGCCGTCTTGAACTTCTTCCGGATCGTCTCGGGTGGATCGAGCACGCCGACGGTCCCCTGCGGTGTGCCCCCCGTCGTCGACATCTTCTTGCTCGGCTCCTGCAGGTCCATGATCCGGCCGCCGACCTCGGGGATCAGCGCCTCGGGCAGGCGAAAGGTCTCGCCGAAGCGCGAGTTGAACCGCTCGGCGACGTTGCGCGAGAGCTCGAGGTGCTGGCGCTGGTCGTCGCCGATCGGGACGAGATCGGTCTGGTAGAGCAGGATGTCGGCCGCCTGCAGGACCGGGTAGGTGAAGAGCCCGGCCGAGACGAACTCCTGTTGCTCGCCCTTCTCCTTGAACTGCGTCATCCGGCGAAGCTCGCCGTAGCTCGTGGCCGAGCCGAGCAGCCACGCGGCCTCGGGGTGGGCGCTCACGTGGCTCTGCACGAAGACGGTCGAGCGGTCAGGGTCGAGGCCGGCGGCGAAGAGGAGCGCGGCGAGTGAGAGTGTCGCCTCGCGCAGCTCCTCGGGCTCGTAATCGGTCGTGATCGAGTGCAGGTCGACGATGCAGAAGAAGGCTTCGCCCCGCTCCTGGGTCGCGACGTAGTTCCGGATCGCGCCGATGTAGTTGCCCAGGTGCTTGGCACCGGTTGGCTGGATACCGCTGAAGATCCGCATTTCTCGTCTCAGTATCGCAACTAGGCTTAAGGCGAATTGGGGATGCAAGGCATGAACTCACTCAACCAAGACAGTGCGTTGGACGGCCGCGCCGGCCAAGCCGGCACGGCCTCTCTGGTCGGCGCCGCCGAGTCGGCGCCTTAGGCTCGTGGCAGCCAACGGATCACCGGAGCTGCTGATCGTGATGGGCGCGGGCGCGAGCGCCGATCAGACCGAGCACGTGCTCGCGCGGCTACAGGAGGCCGGCGTCCAGGCGCGGGTTCAGCGCGGGCGGGAGGCGACGGTGATCGGCGCGATCGGCGAGCGCGAGCTGCTGGCGACGCTGCCGCTCGAGGGCTTCCCGGGGGTCGAGCAGGTGCTGCCGATCCTGAAGCCGTACAAGCTGGTTGCTCGCGAGGTCTCGCCCGACCCGACCGTGATCGACGTGGACGGACATCGGCTCGGCGACTCGTGGTTCGGGCTGATCGCGGGGCCGTGCTCGGTCGAGTACCGGGAGCAGACGCTGGAGACGGCGCGGGCGGTCGCGGCGGCGGGCGCGACCATGCTGCGGGGCGGCGCGTTCAAGCCGCGCACCTCGCCGTACACGTTCCAGGGGCTCGGCGACGAGGGGCTCGCGATCCTGCGTGAGGCGGGGGACGAGACGGGGCTGCCGGTCGTGACCGAGCTGATGGATCCGCGCCACGTCGAGCCGGTCTTGGAGTTCGCAGACGTGATCCAGATCGGGGCGCGGAATTCCCAGAACTTCCTGCTGCTCGCCGAAGTCGGGCGGGCCGACAAGCCGGTGCTGCTGAAGCGCGGGATGTCGACTTCGGTCGAGGAGCTGCTGATGGCGGCCGAGTACGTCGCGAAGGAGGGGAACGAGCGGATCATCCTCTGCGAGCGCGGGATCAAGACCTTCGAGACGGCGACGCGGTTCACGCTGGATCTCGGCGCCGTGGCGGTGTTGAAGCAGGAGACGCACCTGCCGGTGATTGTCGACCCCTCGCACGCGGCCGGGAGGCGCGATCTCGTGCTGCCGCTGGCGCGCGCGGCGGCCGCGGTCGGCGCGGACGGGATCATCGTCGAGACGCACCCGCGGCCGGAGGAGGCGCTCTCGGACGCGGCGCAGCAGATCCCGACCGCTGAGTTCGCCGAGTTCGTCGGCGAGGTGCGCAAGATCGTCGAGCTGCTCGGCCGCCAGATCGGCTGACCCGCGCGCGGTGGGCCTCGCCCGTGCCGCCGCGGCGCCGCGCGTTGCCGTAGAAGAGCCGGCACACATTCGTCACACACCCGGCGCAGACACGTTGCAGGTGCGCAGCTACCCTCGAGATTCCCCCGGGAGGGTGGGGGTTGGGGATGGGACCCGGAATTGCGCTTCGCGCGCGCGGCGATAGCCTGACCGCGTGGAGCTCCAGCGTCTGGCGATCGTCGGCACCGGCCTGATCGGGGCTTCTGTCGCGCTCGCCGCCAAGCGGGCGGAGCCTGCGCCGCGCGTGACCGGCTTCGACCCCGACCCGGCTGCCCGCGAAGCCGCGCAGGCCCGCGGCGCCATCGACGAGGCGGCCGAGTCCCTCGACGCCGCCCTCGCCGAGGCCGATCTGGCCGTCGTCGCGGCGCCGGTCGCGCAGCTCGCCGCCCAGGTTCAGGCGGTTCTCGAGGCGAGCGACGACCGTTGCACCGTCACCGACGCGGGCTCCACGAAGGCCGCGGTCTGCGCCGCCGCCCGCGGCTCGGCGCGCTTCGTCGGCGGCCACCCGGTCTGCGGCTCGGAGGCCCGCGGCCCCGAGCACGCGAGCGCGGAGCTCTTCGAGGGCGCCACCTGGTTCCTGACGCCCCTTGCGGAGACCGACCCCGCCCGCTACCGGCTCGTGCACGGCTTCGTCTCCCGCCTCGGCGCGACCCCCGTGGCTGTCGACCCGCAGGCGCACGACCGCCTTGTCGCGTTGACCAGTCACCTCCCGCACGCGCTCGCCAACCTGCTCGTCAACCAGGCGGGCTCGGGACGGATCGACGGCCACGAGCCGCTGGCCGCCGCAGGCGGATCGCTGCGTGACATGACCCGCGTCGCCGGAGCGAACCCGCGGATCTGGGTGGACATCTTCCTCGAGAACGCCGGCCCGCTCCGCAAGTCGCTGGCCGAGCACCGCCGGCTGATCGAGCAGCTCGAGGGCGCCCTCGATTCGGGAGACGCCGGCTTTCTCGCCCGCTGGATCGGCGAGGCGGCGGGCAACCGCCGCCGCATGCTCGAGGACGCCTACGCGGACCCGGGCGAGCTGCAGCAGCTTCGCGTCCATGTCCCCGACCGCCCTGGCGTGCTCGCCGGGATCACGCAGGCCCTCGGCGCCGAGCGGATCAACATCGAGGACTTCGAGCTGCATCACGTCTCGCCGGACCGCGGCGGCACCCTGACCTTGCTCGTCGGCGGCGAGGAAGAGGCTCGCCGCGCCGCCGCGGTACTCGAGTCGCAGGGCTACGGCGTCGTCGTCTCCGCGGTCTTGCCCGAGGCGTGAGACGTCGCTTGCGATGTCGGCCTCAGGACGCCTGCGGGAAGCCCCGGCTTTGAAGATCGAGCCCGCCACGGCACTCGTCGGGCACATCGCCGTGCCGGGCGACAAGTCGATCTCGCACCGCGCCGTGCTGGTCGGTGCCGTCGCCGAGAGTGAGACGCTCGTGCGCGGGTTCGGCCGCTCCGCCGACACCGAGTCGACGATCGCCGCGGTTCGGTCGCTCGGCGTCACCGTTCACGACCACGACGTGAACACCCTTCGGGTCGAGGGCGCCGGCCTCCGCGGCCTGCGCGAGCCGGAGGCGCCCATCGACTGCGGGAACTCCGGAACGACGCTACGTCTGATCGCCGGCCTCCTGGCGGGCCAGAGCGGCCGCTTCGAGCTGACCGGCGACGATTCGCTCCGCGGCCGGCCTGTCGACCGGATCGCCACGCCGCTGGCCGAGATGGGGGCCCAGGTCGAATCGGCGGCCGGCCGTCCGCCGCTCGTCGTCCAGGGCGGGGCGCTGCAGGCGATCCATTACGAGCTGCCGGTCGCGAGCGCGCAGGTCAAGTCGTGCATCCTCCACGCGGGGCTTTACGCGGAGGGGAGGACGACCGTGGTCGAGCCGCTGCCGACGCGCGACCACACCGAGCTGATGCTCGCCGCCGCAGGGGCGCCGATCACCCGCCGGCCGGGCCGCGTGTCGATCGGGCCGCCCGAGCGGCTCGAGCTCCCCGAGGTCGAGGTTCCCGGCGACTTCTCGTCGGCCGCGCCGTTCGTGGTCGCGGCGACGCTGCTACCCGGCTCGGAGCTGACGATCCACGACGTCGGGCTGAACCCGCGCCGGATCGGCCTGCTCGACGTGCTCGCGCGGATGGGTGCGCGAATCACCGCCTTCAACCGGCGACACAGCAGCGGCGGCGAGCCGATGGGCGATCTCGAGGTCCACTCAGCCGAGCTGGTCGCGACGAACGTGTCCGCCGCGGAGGTGCCGCTACTGATCGACGAACTGCCGCTGTTCGCGCTCGCGGCAGCCTGCGCCCGGGGCGAGAGCCGGGTCGAAGGCGCGCAGGAGCTGCGCGTAAAGGAAACGGACCGTCTCGAGATCGTGACAACTTCGCTCCACGACCTGGGCGTCCGCATCGAAAACCGTCACGATGGCTTCGGGGTGAGAGGGGTACCTTCCCGCCCGAAGGGTGGGGGTATGGCCTCCGGTGGGGATCATCGGATTGCGATGCTTGGGGCGGTCGCTGGGCTTGTCTCCCGGGAGGGCGTCGAGCTCCGAGACCCGGAGGCGGTCGCTGTAAGCTTCCCCGGGTTTTTCGAGCTGCTCGACTCGGTCACACAACGATGATCGTCGCCATTGACGGGCCGGCCGGCGCCGGCAAGAGCACGGTCGCCCAGCAACTCGCGGAGCGGCTCGACTTCCGCTACCTGGACACCGGCGCGATGTACCGCGCGCTCACCTGGCTCGCGCTCCAGCGCGGCTTGCCGCTCGCCGACGGCGGCCGCCTGGGCGAGCTCGCGGACGAGAACCCCGTCACCCTCGACGAGCAGGGCCGCGTCTGGATCGCCGGCACCGACGTGACCGCCTCGATCCGCAAGTCCGACATCGACCGCATGGTCCCCGTCGTCGCACGCCACCAGCCCGTCCGCACGGTCATGCGCGCACGCCAGCGCGAGCTCGCGGATGACGGCGACGTCGTGATCGAGGGCCGCGACATCGGCACCGTGGTCGCGCCGGAGGCCGAGGTCAAGGTCTACCTCAACGCCGAGCGCGACGTCCGCGCCGAGCGGCGGCTGGCCGAGCGCCCCGAGATCGGCGCCGACGCGCTCGCGACCGATCTCCGGCTCCGCGACGAGAGCGACGCCGCCCGCATGCAGCCCGCCGGGGACGCGATCCAGATCGACACGACCGGCCTCGACGTCGAGGACGTGGTCGGCCGGATCGAAGAGCTCGTCCGCGCCCGCCAGCCGGCGTAGCGACGACGCGGAGAGAGAGGGCATTGCGTAAGCCGCCGGGGCGTCCTATGGTGCGTCCGGGGAGGGGAGATGACGGCAGCTCAACTCGGCGAGCGGCTAGAGGCACACGCGAAGGAGGTCCGCCAGTGGCGCCTCGAGCAGCTCCTCCAGGCCGGATACGACCTTCCCGACGCGCGCCGTCTTGCACGGCGCCAAGACGTCGACCTCCACCAGGCGGTCGACCTCGTTCGCACCGGTTGTCCGCCCGAGCTCGCAGTCTTGATCCTGCGCTAGCGATGAAGCTCGACCCCAACACGCACGTCTTCGTCGCGGCGACGGCGTTTCTCACGTCCATAGCCTTCGCGGTGGCGGTCATGGCGCTGATCCGGCTCGCGATCCACCTGCTCGTCCCCGGCGCCGGCTAAGGCCCCGAGTAACATCGCCGGACCGGGCCCGCGGTTGGCCAGAAGGAACCGGCGGAGCCCGGCTTTGCCCGGCGGGAGCCCAGCAATGAATCCGTCAGAGAGAACCGAGAACGAGAGGGCCAATGGGGGAACCCTGGGTTCCCCCATGCTCGGGACGGTGGCGATCGTCGGCTTCCCGAACGCGGGCAAGTCGACGCTCGTCAACCGGCTGACCGCCACGCGCACGGCCGTCGTGCACGAGACGCCCGGCGTGACGCGTGACCGGAAGGAGCTCGTCTGCGAGTGGAACGGGCGGCGCTTTCTGCTGATCGACACCGGCGGCGTGGACATCGCCGACCAGAGCCCGCTGACCCGCTCGGTTGCCGAGCAGGCGCAGGCCGCGATCGCCGAGGCCGACCTCGTCCTGTTCGTCACCGACGCCCGGGCCGGCGTGATGCCCGGCGACGAGGAGCTGGCCGTGATCCTGCGCCGCTCGCGCAAGCCGGTGCTCGTGATCGCGAACAAGATCGACGATCCCGCCCAGGACTCGCTCGCGTTCGAGTTCCACCGGCTCGGGCTCGGCGACCCGGTGCCGCTCTCGGCGCTGCACGGCCACGGCACCGGCGACCTGCTCGACGCGGTCGTGACCATGCTCCCCGGCGCGGGCCCGCAGGAGGTCGGCGCCGAAGCGATCCGCGTCGCGATCCTCGGCCGCCCGAACGTCGGCAAGTCGAGCCTCTTGAACGCCCTGCTCGGCGAGGAGCGCGTGATCGTCTCCGAGCAGCCGGGCACGACGCGTGACGCGATCGACACCGTCCTGCGCCGCGGCGACCGCACCTTCGTCCTCGTCGACACCGCCGGCCTGCGCCGCAAGCGCAAGCAGCGCCAGGGGATCGAGTACTACTCGGAGCTCCGCGCGCTCGCGGCGGCCGAGCGGGCCGACGTCGCGCTCGTCCTCGTCGATGCAGGCGAGGGCCTGGTCGATCAGGATCTCGCCGTGGCCGACGTCGCCCGCAAGGCGCAGTGCTCGACGGTCGTCGTCCTGTCCAAGTGGGACATCTCGCAGACGGCGATCGAGGACGTGCGGCCGCGCATCGAGTCGCGACTTCGGCAGCGCCCGCCCCTGGTCACGGTCTCCGCGCAGACCGGCCGCGGGATCTCGCGCCTGCTCGACCGGATCGAGGAGCTCTTCGCCAAGCACACGAGCCGGATCGGCACCGGCGAGCTGAACCGCTTCCTGGGCGAGCTGCGCGAGAAGCGCGAGCCGCCGGCGAAGGGCGGCCGCCGGCTGAACCTGCTCTACGGGACGCAGACGCAGGTGCGCCCGCCGCGCTTCCGCTTCTTCGTCAACGACCCCGGCCTGATCACGCGCGACTATGCCTACTGGGTCGAGAACCAGCTGCGCGAGCGCTACGAGCTCGAGGGCGTGCCCGTCTCGATCGACTTCGTCAGACGATCATGAGAGCGCGTAGTCGCAGGAGCCGGCGCGTGGGGGACGGCGTTCGCGTACGTCCTCGCGACCCGCGGGCACGAGGTCACGCTCGCCTGCCGCGACCCCGATCAGGCGCGGGCGATCGAGGAGACCGGCCGCAACCCGCGCTACCTGCCGAACACCGACCTCTCCGCGGTCTCGGCGACGACGCTCGACGACCCGGCGATCGCGGGCGCCGACCTGCACGTCGTCGCGGTCCCGAGCCACGCCTTCGGCGAGGTCGTGCGCGCGCTGCCGGGCGCCGCGCCGGTGCTCAGCCTGACCAAGGGCCTCGACCCCGCGACGGGAAGCCGCCTCTCGCAGCTCGTCGAGCGCCGCGCGGTCGCGGTGCTCTCGGGCCCGAACTTCGCCGAGGAGATCGCCGAGGGCCTGCCGGCGGCGGCGGTGATCGCGAGCGAGGACGAGCGCCTGACGCTCGAGCTGCAGCAGGCGGTCAACTCGCTCGCCTTCCGCGTCTACGCGAGCGACGACCCGACCGGCGTCGAGCTCTGCGCCGCGGCGAAGAACGTGATCGCGCTCGCGGCCGGCGGCGTCGACGGGCTCGGGCTGGGCGACAACGCCAAGGCGGCCCTGATCGCCCGTGGCCTGGCGGAGATGTCCCGCCTCGGCGAGGCCTGTGGCGCCCGCCCTGAGACCTTCGCCGGCCTGGCCGGGATGGGCGACCTGATCGTCACCTGCTGGAGCCGCCACGGGCGGAACCGCCATGCCGGCGAGCTGATCGCGCAGGGCTCGACGCCGGAGGAGGCAGCCGCCGAGATCGGTACCGTTGAGGGCCTGACGACCGCACCTGTTCTCCGTGATCTCTCACACCGGCTCGGGATCGAGCTCCCGATCACGGAGGGCGTCTGCCAGGTGCTTGACGGGACGGAGCTGAACGAGTTGGCTTCAAGGTTGATGGGCCGCGAGCCGACACGGGAATGAGCATGCGCAAGCAATCAGGCATCGCGCTCGCCCTCGTCGCCTCGGTCGCCCTCCTCGCCACCGGCTGCGGCGGGAAGACGCAGGCGGCCGGGTCGAGCTCCGCCGCCCCGCTGGTCCGCGCCGACTTGCTGTCCTTCGGCGGGGTCGACACCGACTTCGGCTCGAGCCAGTGGAAGCAGCTCGACGCGCTGGCGAAGAAGTTCCCGGGTCGAGACCAGGCGATCGAGAGCATCAAGAAGGACATCGCGGGGCACGGCCTCGACTTCGACAACGACGTCAAGCCGGCGCTCGGGCCGGAGCTCGACTACGCCGTGGCCGCGGGAGCGACGCTGAACGACACGACGGTGGTCGGTCTCCTCCAGCCGGCGGACGAAGGCAAGTTCAAGGACCTGGTCGACAAGGAGAACAAGGCGCAGCCCGACAGCAAGAGCGTCTACCGCAAGCTCGACGACGGCTGGTACGCGATTGCCGACACGCAGGCCGACATCGACCACGTGCTCGCGGGCGGCGGCGCGGCCCTCTCCGGCGAGTCGCTCTACAAGGACGCGGTCGCCAAGCAGCCGGCGGACGCGGTCGCCCGGGCCTACGTGAACGGGCCGCAGCTCGCGAAGCTCGTCCAGAAGGCGATCGAGGCACGCGGGAGCGGCACGGCGGACTCGACGACCGGCGCTCTGCAGAAGCTCGACTTCATCTCGGCGGCGGTCAGCGCCGAGGACGACGGCGTCCGCCTGCACGGCGCGACGGAGGGCTCGGGCTCGGAGACGATCCTCGGCAGCGGCGACTACGCCTCGAAGCTGCTCGAGGAGACGCCGTCCGACGCGTTCGCCTTCCTCACCTTCAAGGGCGGCGGCAACCTCGGCTCGAGCCTCGGCTCGCTCTCCGCGCCCTTCGAGAGCGCGCTGGGCGTCTCGGTGCAAGACGTGCTGGCGCTGTTCGAGAACGAGAGCGGGCTCTACGTCCGCCCCGGGGCGGTGATCCCGGAGTTCGCCGCCATCCTCGGGCCGAGCGACACGACCAAGGGCATGGCGACGCTGACCAAGCTCGCCGGCCACATCGCCGCCTCCTCCGGCGCGACCCTCCGCGGCGGCCCCGACGAGGGGACGCTTTCGTTCGGCACGCAGTTCGCGCTCCACTTCGGGGTCAAGGACGGGAAGATCGTGCTCACCAACAACGCCGGCGGGGTCTCACAGGTCGGCTCCCCGAGCGAGAGCCTGGCCGACAGCGCCGACTTCAAGGAGGCTGTGGACGCGGCCGGCCTCCCCGACTCGAACGGCGGCTTCTTCTACTTCGACCTGAAGAACGCGATCCCGCTGATCGAGGGTTTCGCCGGCCTGGCCGGCCAGAAGATTCCCGCCGAGGTGAGCGGCAATCTGGCGCCGCTGCGATCGTTCCTCTCCTGGACGGCCGGTTCGGGCAGCAGCCGAACCTTCGATGCCTTCCTCGAGATCAAGTAGCCTGAGCCGCCGACATGTCGGCTCGAGAATTCCTCCTCACGAGCGAGTCGGTCACCGAGGGGCACCCTGACAAGGTCGCCGACCAGGTCTCCGACTCGGTGCTCGACGCCGTGCTCGCGGACGACCCCGAGGGCCGCGTCGCCTGCGAGACGCTGATCACGACCGGCCTCGTCCTCGTCGCGGGCGAGATCACGACCGAGACCTACGTCGACATCCCGGCGCTCGTGCGCGCCAGGATCGCCGAGATCGGCTACACGCACTCGGAGTGGGGCTTCGACGCGCACACCTGCGGCGTCGTCGTCGCGATCGACGAGCAGTCGCCCGACATCGCGCAGGGCGTCGACCACTCGTACGAGACGCAGCACGACCCGGCCGACGACGACCCGCTCGATCGCGAGGGAGCGGGCGACCAGGGAATGATGTTCGGCTACGCCACAAACGAGACGCCGGAGCTGATGCCGCTGCCGATCATGCTCGCGCACAAGATCGCCAAGCGGCTCGCGGAGGTGCGCAAGGTCGGCGAGCTTCCGTACCTGCGGCCCGACGGGAAGGCGCAGGTGACGGTCCGCTACGAGGTCGACGAGCGAGGCCACGAGCAGCGCCGGTCGAGATCGAGCGCATCCTCGTCTCGACCCAGCACGCCGAGGGCTGCGACGCCGAGACGCTGATCAAGCCCGACCTGATCGAGCGCGTGCTGCACCCGATCCTCCCGAGCGCGCTCTACGACGAGAAGCGCCTGCAGGACAGGGACTTCGTCTACGTCAACCCGACCGGCAAGTTCGTGATCGGCGGGCCGATGGGCGACACCGGGCTGACCGGTCGCAAGATCATCGTCGACACCTACGGCGGCGCGGCCCGGCACGGCGGCGGCGCCTTCTCGGGCAAGGACCCGACGAAGGTCGACCGCTCGGCGGCCTACGCGGCGCGCTACGTGGCGAAGAACCTCGTCGCAGCCGGGCTGGCCGACCGCTGCGAGGTCAACGTCGCCTACGCGATCGGCGTCGCGCACCCGGTCTCGGTCGGCGTTCAGACGTTCGGCACCGAGCGCGGCGTCTCGATCGCGCGGATCGAGGAGCTGATCCGCGAGCACTTCGACCTGCGCCCCGGCGCGATCCTTCGCGACCTCGACCTGCGCCGCCCGATCTACGCGAAGACCGCTGCGTACGGCCACTTCGGCCGCGACGAGCACGACTTCACCTGGGAGCGCACCGACAAGGCGGACGCGCTCCGCGAAGCCGCCGGCGTCGCTACTTCGGCGACGGCCTGAACGAACAGCCCGGAGGCGGCCTTCTCGGCGATCGTCCGCTCGTCGCCGTTCACGCGGACGGTGAGCTGCTCCGCGGCGGGCTGCGCCTCGCGCACCTCGACCTCGGTGCCGGGCACGAAGCCCTGGTCGTAGAACCAGTGCAGGAGCTCGCCGTCGTGCTCGGCGAGGCGGACGATCGTCGCGCGCGTCCCGGGCGCGAGGTCGGCGAGCGGCGCCAGCTCGCGGTTCTCGGCCTGCTCGAAGTCCGTGTCGACCGGCCAGCCGTGCGGGCAGCGGTCCGGGTGGCCGAGCCGCTCGCTGATCCGCTCGACCATGTCGTCGCTGAAGCTCTCGCCGATCTCGTCCGCGTGGACGTGGGCCTCGGCCGGCGTGTAGCCCATGAAGTCGGTCAGGAGCCGCTCGACGATCCGGTGCTTGCGGACGACCTGCTCGGCCCGTTCGCGCCCGGCCGCGGTGAGGATCGCCTCCTTGTGCTCGCCGCGCTCGACGAGCCCTTCCGCCTCGAGCCGCTTCAGCATCTCGCCGGCCGAGGCGCGCGAGACGCCCAGCATCTCGGCGACGCGAGCCGCCAGCGTGGGCGAGCCCGGTGGCCTGCGGCCGGTACTCGCCGATCGGGAAGGCGAGGAAGTAGATCGTCTCGAGGTACTCGTCGACCGAGTGTCCCTGCGCCATGTTCGCGAGTCTACGCGCGGGCTCTCGCGGGACGCGTGTAAGGTGAGCCTTACAAGTGTCGACCGGCACACATCCTGCTGCTCGGCGCCGTCGCCGGCCTGACGATCTTCATCGGCCTGCCAATGGGGCGGCTGCACAACGTCGGCCAGGGCTTCAAGGCCTTCCTGAGCGCGACCGCCACCGGGATCCTGATCTTCCTCTTCTGGGACGTGCTCGTCGACGCGATCGAGCCGGTCGAGGACGCCCTGCACGCCTCGGACTGGAGCCGCTTCTCGTGGCTCGCGGCGCTGGCGTTCGCGCGGCTTCGCGCTCGGCCTGCTGAGCCTCGTCTACTACGACTCGTGGATGAAGGCCCGGCGCCGGAAGGCCTTCCTCGGCGCCGGGCTCGGCCTCCGCGACCGAGCTCGAGCGCTCGCAGTTCGTCGGCCTGACGCCGGCACGCTGGCTCGCGCTCTTCATCGCGACCGGGATCGGCCTGCACAACTTCTCCGAGGGCCTCGCGATCGGCCAGTCGGCCGCGCTCGGCAAGCTCAGCCTCGCCTACGTGCTCGTGATCGGCTTCGGCCTCCACAACGCGACCGAGGGCTTCGGGATCGTCGCGCCGCTGACCGGCGACTCCGAGCGGCCGAGCTGGCGCTTCCTGGCCATGCTGGGCGTGATCGGCGGCTTCCCGACCTTCTTCGGAACCGTCGTCGGGCAGGCGTGGACGTCGACGGCGATCTCGGTGTTCTTCCTCGACGCTGGCGGCCGGCTCGATCCTCTACGTCGTGATGGAGCTGCTGAACGTCTGCCGGCTGTTCACCTCCAAGACGGTGACGGCCTGGGGCCTCCTGCTCGGGCTGACGCTCGGCTTCGCCACGAACTTCGTGCTCGTCGCGGCCGGCGTCTAGCCTCACCGGGGTGTATGGAACCGTGGTGCCGCTGGTGACGGCGCGGGCACTCGCTGCGCGCGAGTTCACCTACGAGCTTCCCGAGGGCGTCGGCAAGGGCGCGGTCGTGACGGTGCCCTTCGGCCGCTCGCGGGCGCGCGGGGTGGTCGTGGACGTGGTCGGCGCGCCGCCGGCGGGAGTCGTGGCGCTGCCGGTGGAGAAGGTCGTCGCACGAGCTGCCGCCGCCGCTCGTCGACCTGGCGCTCTGGCTGGCCGAGTACTACGGCTCGACCCCGGCGCGGGCGCTCGAGCTGGTGGCGCCGGTGCGGCGGGCTCGGCGGAAGGAGCAGGGGCCGCCGGCCGAGCGGCAGTCGCTCGAGGGCGAGGCTGCGCCCGAGGCGCTGAGCGAGGCGCAGGAGGACGCGCTCGCGCGGGTGGTGGGTGCGCTCGACGGCCGGCGGCGGCCACTTCCTCCTCTACGGGGCGACCGGGAGCGGCAAGACCGAGGTCTACCTCCAGGCGGCGGCCGCGGCGCTCGAGCGGGGCCTCGGGACGATCGTGCTCGTCCCCGAGATCGCGCTCGCCCCGCAGACGGTCGGCCGCTTCCGGGCGCGCTTCGGCGACTCGGTCGCGATCCTGCACTCCGGCCTGAGCGAGGCCGAGCGGCGCGACGAGCGCGAGCGGATCGCGCGCGGCGAGGCGCGCGTCGTCGTCGGCGCGCGCTCGGCGATCTTCGCGCCGATGCAGCGGCGTCGGCCTGATCTGCGTCGACGAGGAGCACGACCCCTCCTACAAGCAGGAGTCCGATCCGCGCTACGACGCGCGCACCGTCGCGGCCAAGCGGGCGGCGCTCGAGGGCGCGGTCGCGCTCTACGGCAGCGCGACGCCGCGGCCGGAGAGCTGGGCGCGCTCGAGCGGCTCGAGCTCGCCGCAGCGGCTCGGCGGCGAAGCTGCCGCCGGTGCGGATCGTCGACCTCCGCCGCGAGGCCGGCTATCCGCTCTCGGCGCCGCTGCTGGCGGAGCTCGGCGCGATCGCCGAGAACGGCGGCAAGGCGATCCTGCTTCTGAACCGCCGCGGGGTCGCGCCCGCGCTGCACTGCCGCGCCTGCGGGGCGACCTTCCGCTGTCCCGACTGCGACGTCGCGCTCGTGCTCCACCGCGACGGGAGCGCTGCGCTGCCATCACTGCGGGCATGCGGAGCCGGCGCCGGAGGAGTGTCCTGCCTGCCGGTCGGCCGACCTGGCGCGGATCGGCGCCGGCACGCAGCGGCTCGAGCGCGAGCTCGCCGCGCGCGTGCCGGAGCTGGAGCTGATCCGCCTCGACGCGGACACGGCCGCGCAACCCGGAGCAGCTCGCCGCCGCGCTGCGGCGCTTCCGCGAGCGCCGACCGCGCCGTCCTGCTCGGCACGCAGATGGTCGCGAAGGGCCATCACTTCGCCGGCGTCGCGCTCGCCGCGGTCGTCGACGCCGACACCGGCCTCGGCGCTCCCGACTTCCGCGCCGAGGAGCGGACCTTCCAGCTCGTCACGCAGCTCGCCGGGCCGCAGCGGCCGCGACGCGCCGGGGCGCGTGATCGTCCAGACGTTCCAGCCGGACGCGCGCCCGCTCGAGCTCGCCGCGCGCCACGACGTGCGGCGGTTCCTCGCCGACGAGCTCGAGCGCCGCCGCGAGCTCGGCTACCCGCCCTTCCGGCACCTCGTCCGCGTGCTGGTCTCCGGGCGCTCCGAGCGCGAGGACGCTGCGGCGCTGCTCGAGGAGCTGCGGGCCGGGCTCGAAGGAGCCGGCGAGCTGCTCGGCCCGGCGCCGCTGCTTCCGCCTGCGCGGCCGTCACCGGGCCCAGCTCGTCGCGAAGACGGACGAGCCGCGGCGCCTCGCCGCCCGCGCGGCGCAGCTGCTCGCGGCCGCCGCGCCGGCGATGCGCCGGGCGGGCCTGACCGCGGTCGTCGACGTCGATCCGCAGAGCCCTCTAGCGCCACTACGATGCAGCGGCGATGGCGGACGAGACCGGACAGGTCAAGACAGAGAAGCTCGACCCCGAGGCCGAGGCGCGGCGGCGGCTCGCGCTCGCGCAGATCCGCCAGTACCCCGACCCGGTCCTGCGCATGAAGGCGCACGACGTCGAGGACCTTCGACGACGACCTGCCAGCTCGATCGAGCGGATGGAGCACCTGCTGCACGACGCGAACGGCGTCGGCCTCGCCGCGACGCAGGTCGGCGTGCTGCGACGGGTCTTCGTCTTCCAGCCCGACCCGAAGCAGCAGCCGCTGGCGCTCGTCAACCCGCGGCTCGCCGAGAGCCTCCGACGAGCAGCGAGGCCGACGACGAGGGCTGCCTGTCGCTGCAGGGCGTCGTGGTCCCGGTCGAGCGGCCACGAACGGGTGACGATCGAGGCCACCGACCCCGAGGGCAAGCGAGATCCGGCTCGAGCTCGAGGGCTCGCGGCGCGGGTCGCCCAGCACGAGCTCGACCACCTCGACGGCGTGCTGATCATCGACCGGACGACCCCCGAGGCGCGGCGCGAGGCGCTCGCGACTCCTGCGGCCGCACGCCGGTCCTCGTCGCTGAGACACGGCTCGCCGTCGCCGCGACGGCGCCGCTCGGCGCCGACGTGCTCGAGCGGCTGGCGCTCGCCACGACATTGCCTACCTGCTCACCCGGCCCGACCGGCCCCGCGGCCGCGGCCGGCAGGTCGGCGCCGCCGCCCGCGAAGGAGGCGGCCGAGCGGCTCGGGATCGAGGTGCGCCAGCCCGAGCGGCTCGGCCGAGCTTCGATCCGGAGGTGGACACGGTCGTCGTCGCCGCCTACGGCCTGCTGATCCCGGAGGCGGTGCTCGACCGGGCGCTCTGGCTGAACGTCCACCCGTCGCTGCTCCCGCGCTGGCGCGGTGCGGCGCCGATCGAGCGGGCGCTGATGGCCGGCGACAAGGAGAGCGGCGTCACGATCATCCGGCTCGAGCCCGGAGCTCGACGCTGGGCCGATCGCCGCGCAGCAGGCGTTTCCGCTCGCACCCGAGGACGACTTCGGCACCGTCTCCGCGCGGGCCGCCGAGCTCGGGGCGGAGCTGCTGGAGGAGGTCCTGCGCGAGCCGTCGTTCACGCCGCAGCCGGCCGAGGGCGCGACCTACGCGGAGAAGATCGGCCCGGCCGACCGCGAGCTCGACCTGAGCCTGCCGCCGCAGGAGCTGCTGAACCGGATCCGCGCGCTTGTCGCCGCACATCGGCGCCCGCGCCGAGCTGCACGGGCGGCCAGTGACGATCTGGAAGGCGAAGGTCGAGGACGGTGTGCTCGTCCCGGTCGAGGTGCAGCCGGAAGGGCGGCGGCGGATGGGCTACGACGAGTTCCTGCGCGGGCTGCGGTGACGTCGCCCGCAAGGCGGGCCGCCTTCGAGACCGTGCTGCGGGTCTTCGAAGCACGACGCCTACGCGGACCGCGCCTTCCCGGCCGCCGCGGCGGCCTCGACCCGCGCGACCGTGCTCTCGCCCAGCGGCTCGCCTACGGGACGATCCAGCGCGTCCGGACGCTCGACCACGGGATCGAGGCGCTCGGGCGGCGGCCCGTCGCGAAGCTCGACCCGCCGGTGCGCGCGGCGCTGCGGCTCGGCGCCTACCAGCTCGCCTTCTCGGAGGTCGCGGTGCACGCGGCCGTCAACGAGTCGGTCGAGCTCGTGCGCGCGCGCCGGGCTGGAGCGCGCGGTCGTCGTTCGCGAACGCCGTCCTGCGGCGGCTCGCCCTCGGGCTTGCGCGATCTCGTCGACGCGCTTCCTTCCTCGACCGCCGCGCAGGCGGCGCTCCGGCACTCGTATCCGGATTGGGTTGCCGAGACTGTGGTGGCGCGACCTCGGCCGCGAGGAGGCGCTGGAGCTGATGCGCCGCCCAGAACGAGCCGCCCGAGACCGTCGTCCGGCTCAATCCGCGAGGGCCCGGAGTGGTCGAGGGCGCTCCCGACCCGGAGATCCCGGGCGCGCTGCAGGTCGAGCGCGTGGACGAGGGGGCGCTGCGCGAGGGGCGGATCTGGCCGCAGAGCCGCGGCTCGCAGCTGGCCGGCCTCTGCGTCGGCGCCGGGAGGGCGAGCGCGTGCTCGACCTCTGCGCGGCTCCCGGCGGTAAGGCGACCCAGCTTGCGGGCGAGGTGGTCGCGGTCGAGAAGCACCCGGGCCGCGCGCGGGAGCTCGAGGCGAACTGTGCGCGGCTCGGCGCGACGAACGTCCGCGTGGTCAACGCCGATGCGCTCGAGCTCCCGGCCGAGCTGCGCGGCTTCGATCACGTGCTCGTCGACGCGCCTTGCTCGGGCCTCGGCGTCCTCGCCTCCAGGCCCGATCTGCGCTGGCGGGCGCGGCCCCTACCCGACCTCCAGCGCGCGCTGCTGCGAGTCGCGGCCGAGCGCGTGCGGCCCGGGCGGCGTCGATCCTCTACTCGGTCTGCACGATCGCACGCCGAGGAGAACGAGGCCGTCGTCGATGCCTCGCGGTCTGGAGGTCGACGCCGCTCGGCGGGGAGTGGCCGCAGTTCGCGCATCCGCGCGCGCCGGAGTTCCTGCTGACGCTGCCGCACCGGCACCGGACATCGGGCTTCTTCATCGCCCGTCTGCGACCATCCACGTCGTGAGCTGGGCGGATTGGACACGGACGTACGAGGTCGAGCCCTCGCTCTACGCGGCCGACTTCGCGCGGCTCGGCGAGCAGGTCGAGACGCTGCTCCGGGCCGAGGCGCGCGTCTTCCACTTCGACGTCGGCGACGGACGTTTCATCCCGCCGATCACGATGGGCCCGGTCGTGCTCGGCTCGATCGCAGGCGCAGGTGCACGAGGCCGGCGGGGTGCTCGACTGCCACCTGATGGTCGAGGCGCCCGAACGCGCATTTCGAGCAGTTCCGGGAGGCCGGCGCCGACAGCGTCACCGTCCACTTCGAGGTCGTCTCGGACTTGCCGGGAGCCGTCGCCCTTGCGCGGGAGCACGAGTTGCAGATCGGGCTCGCGGTCAATCCGGAGAGCAGCGTCGAGGCGGCGGCCGCCGCCGCCATCGAGGCCGGCGTCGATCTCGTGCTCTGCATGAGCGTCCATCCCGGGTACTCGGGCCAGGAGTTCATCCCCGGCTCGACCGAGCGCGTGCGGCGGCTGCGGGAGCTGCTGCCGGAGTCGATGCGGGTCCAGGTGGACGGCGGCGTCGGCCCGGAGAACATCGCCGAGCTGCGTGACGCCGGAGCGACGTTGTTCGTGGCGGCGACGGCGATCTTCGGCGGCGAGGATCTACCGGGGGCCTACGGGCGAATGGTGCAGGCGCTTTCGTGAGCCTCGAGCGGGCGCTCGAGCTGGCGGAGCGCGGGCGGGACCGAGTCGAGCACACGCACCCGCTGGTCGGTGCGGTGGTCGTCTCCGGGGGTGAGGTCGTCGGCGAGGGCTGGTACGCGGGGCGCGGGTCGCCGCACGCGGAGGTGGCGGCGCTCGAGTCGGCCGGCGAGCAGGCGCGCGGCGCGACGCTGTTCGTGACGTTGGAGCCGTGCGCGCACCACGGTTCGACGCCTCCCTGCGCGGACGCCGTCGCGGGGGCCGGCGTCGCGCGGGTCGTCGCGGGCGTGGGCGATCCGAACCCGAAGGTCGACGGCCGCGGGCTCGAGAGGCTGCGGGAAGCGGGTGTCGAGGTCGAAGTCGCCGACTCGTGGGAGGCGCGCGTGCAGAACGAGGCCTGGCGGGTCTGGATCTCGCGGGGCCGCCCGTTCGTCACCTACAAGGTCGCGATGACGCTCGACGGGCGGGTGACCGTGCCGGGCTCGCGCTGGATCAGCGGCGAGGAAAGCCGTCGCCGAGTGCACGAGTTGCGCGCCGCGTCGGATGCGGTCGCGGTCGGGATGGGCACCGTGCGCGCGGACGACCCGGCGTTGACCGCGCGCGACATTGGCGCGGAGCGGCAGCCGCGACGGCTGGCGTTCGGGCAGGGGCCGCTGCCGGAGGGCTCGGAGCTGGAGCTGCGGAGTGGCGCGCTGGAGGGAGAGCTGGCCGCGCTGGCCGGCGAGGGCGTGCGCTCGCTCTTGCTGGAGGGCGGGCCGACGCTGGCCTCGTCGTTCCTCGCCGCGGGGCTCGTCGACAAGCTGCTCGTCTTCGTCGCGCCGCGCCTGTCCGGGGAGGGGCCTGGCCCGGTCGCAGGGCTGCCGGAGCCGGTCGAGCTGCTGCGCCTGACGGCCGAGCCGGTCGGCCAGGACGTGCTCCTGACGGCCTACCTCCGCGAGCCTTGAGCCAGCACCTCCGGCCGACGGCCGCCTCGTCACCGTCATCTCGCGTCTCGCCCGGCATCTCTCCGACGAGGAGCTCGTGGGCGAACCGAGCTGGTCGCCGCCTTGAGCCGACCGCTTCTTGCCGACGTTTCCGGGCCGTCGGACTGTGCTCGCGTCGGCGGAGGGCCGCCGTCGCTCGACATGGTGGCCCGCGAACGCTGAGCGCTCGCGCTCGGCGCTGAAGGCCGGCCGGCGGGCAACGCTGTCGATTCCCTCGGCTGGAGGCACTCGCCGATTCGACGTATCACGGTTCGCCCGGCCTCCTCCCCGAGGCGATCGTAACCCTGAAGGACGCGCGTGTCTGTGCCGGACTTGTGCCGAATCTGTGCCAAGTCGGAAGCTCGTCCGGAGCGCTCAGGGGTAGCCTTCACGGCGTGTTCACAGGGATCGTGCGAGAGCGCGGGAGAGTTGTGGCGGCGCGCCGGAACGGCAGCGGGCTCGAGCTGCGGGTCGCGGCTCCGGGGACGGCCGAGGGAACCAGCGTCGGCGACTCGGTCGCAGTCGCCGGCTGCTGCCTGACCGCCGTCGGGGTCGAAGGACGGCGAGCTCGCCTTCGACGCCGTCCCCGAAACCCTCGCGCGCACGACCCTCGGCGAGCTCGCCGAGGGCGCCGAGGTCAACCTCGAGCCCGCGCTGCGGGCCGGAGAGCCGCTCGGCGGCCACTACGTCCAGGGCCACGTCGACGGCGTCGGCCGGGTCCGCTCGCTCGAGCCGGAGGGCGACGGCGCCCAGCTCACCCTCGACGTCCCGCAAGAGCTCCTGCGCTACTGCGCCGAGAAGGGCTCGCTGGCGGTCGACGGCGTCTCGCTGACGATCGCCGCCCTCGGCGCCGGCACCGTCGAGATCGCGCTGGTTCCGCACACGCTCGCCGTGACCACGCTCGGCTCGCTGACCCCGGAGCGCCCGTCAACCTCGAGGTCGACGTGCTCGCGAAGTACGTCGAACGGCTGTCGCAACGCTGACCAGTGCCCCTCCAGGCAATGCATGCCCGCTTCTGGCCCGCGATCCCGCGGCGCCAGGACCCACCCTCGCCCTTGCCAAGGCAACCAGCCTTGGCCGCGGGCGAGTGCGGGCCCTGGCTTGGTGCTCGCGACCCAGAAGCAGACGGCATCACCTGAAGGGGCACTAGTACGATCCGCCAGATGGACACCACTCCCCGCGTCACCGCCTTCGCCCCCATCGAGGAGGCGATCGAGGACGTCCGCAGGGGCAAGCTCGTGGTCGTGGTCGACGCCGCCGACCGCGAGAACGAGGGCGATCTCACGGTCGCGGCGCAGTTCGCGACGCCCGAGGCGATCACCTTCATGGCGACCCACGGGCGCGGCCTGATCTGCCTCTGCCTGACCGAGGAACGCTGCGAGGAGCTCGATCTCCGCCCGATGACCGACCACAACGAGACGCCCTTCGGGACCGCGTTCACCATCTCGATCGAGGCGCGCGAGGGAATCAGCACCGGCATCTCGGCGCACGATCGCTCGCGCACGATCCAGGTCGCGATCGACCCGAGCAAGGGGCCGCGGGATCTCGTCCAGCCCGGCCACGTCTTCCCACTGCGCGCGCGGGCCGGCGGCGTGCTCCGGCGTACCGGCCAGACCGAGGCCGCCGTCGACCTCGCCCGCCTCGCCGGCCTCAACCCCGCGGGCGTCGTCTGCGAGATCATGAAGGACGACGGGACGATGGCGCGCGTACCCGACCTGATCGAGTACTGCGAGCGCCACAGCCTGAAGATGATCACGGTTGCCGACCTCATCGAGTACCGGCGCCGGACCGAGAAGCTGGTCGAGCGCAGCTCTGCCGTGCGGCTCCCCACCGCGTACGGCGACTTCACGGCGATCGCATTCCGCGAGAAGCTGACCGGCAAGCACCACCTCGCGCTCGTGAAGGGCGACGTCGACGGCGTGGCCGATGTCCTCGTCCGCGTCCACTCCGAGTGCCTGACCGGCGACGTCTTCCACTCGCTTCGCTGCGACTGCGGCGAGCAGCTCGAGCAGGCGTTGCAGCAGATCGCGCGCGAGGACCGCGGCGTGCTGCTCTACATGGCGCAGGAGGGCCGCGGGATCGGCCTGCTCAACAAGCTGAAGGCCTACGAGCTGCAGGAGGGCGGGCTCGACACGGTCGAGGCCAACCTGGAGCTCGGCTTCCCGGCCGACGCGCGCGAGTGGGGGATCGGCAACCAGATCCTCGCCGACCTCGGGCTCTCGACGATCCGGATCCTGACCAACAACCCGAAGAAGATCAGCGGGCTCGAGGGTTATGGTCTGACCGTGACCGAGCAGGTTCCGATCGAGACGCCGCCGAACGCCGAGAACCGCCGCTACCTGGCGGCCAAACGCGAGAAGCTCGGACACCGCCTGCACCACCAGGATCTGCGCTTCGACGGGGAGCAAGAGTGAGCGAAGGTCTCGAGGACCGCTGGGAGGACGACGAGTCCGTGGAGGCCGTCGTCGAGCCCGAGCCCGAAGCCGAGGCGGAGCCGGTCGAGGACGAGCCGTTCGAGGACGCGCCGGCCGAGGAGGACGAGCTTCCGCGGCTGCGTGGGCCGGAGCACGCGGCCGGCGAGCTGAGCATTCCCGACGGCTACGGCGTGATCGAGGGAGAGCCGACCGGTGCGCGGCGCTCGGTCGGGATCGTCGTCGGCCGCTTCAACGGCGAGCTGACCGGCGAGCTGCTCGCCGGCGCGCTCGACGAGCTCGAGCGGGCGGGCGTCGGTCGCGAGGCCGTGACCGTCGTGCCGGTCCCGGGCGCCTTCGAGCTGCCGCTGGCTGCGATGGCGCTCGCCAAGACCCGCCGCTACTCGTGCATCGTCGCGCTCGGCGCCGTCGTCCGCGGAGAAACACCGCACTTCGACTACGTCGCGAGCGAAGCGGCGAGCGGGCTCCAGCTCGCGGGCCTCGAGACGGGCGTTCCCGTCGCGTTCGGGGTGCTCACGGTCGACAACGAGCAGCAGGCACGGGACCGGCTCGGCAAGGGCGCCGAGGCGGTGCGCACAGCTCTGGAGATGGCCGATGTCTTCGCCCAGCTGCGCGCCGCGGCTGGCGCCGCGGCGCAATAAGACGGTCGCACCGGCAAAGCCGGCACGACCTCCATGTCGGCGCCGCAAGCGGCGCCTCAGGCAGCCGGCTAGCTACACTCAGCGGCCGATGTCCAAGGTCTGCGCAATCTGCGGCAAGAAGCCGGGTTTCGGCCACAACCGGAGTCACTCGATGGTGGCGACGAAGCGGCGTTTCAACCCGAACCTGCAGCGGGTCCGGGTCCTCCTGAACGGCAAGCGGACGCGCGCCTACGTCTGCACGCGCTGCCTCAAGAGCGGCAAGGTCGAAAAGGCGATCTGAGCCAATCTAGCCGCCGGGCGTCTAGGCCCCCCAGCCGACGTCGTCGAAGGTCTCGAGCTTGCGCCAGAAGTTGACGCTGGGCTCGCTGGTGACGCCGGCCGCCTCCATGAGCGGCTGGAACAGGGCCTGCGAGGCCCCGAAGAACTGCTGGAAGCTCTCGGCGTCCGGCCACTCGTCGACGACCACCAGGGCCTGGCCATCGGGGGCCCCGTATGCGCGGTGGGCGATCAGCCCGGCCGCTTTCGCCTGCTCGGCGATCCCGAGCATGTGCTCCTTGTTCTCGGCTGCGTACTGCTCGAACTTCTCGGGATCGGCCTCGAATTGGATGGTCACGATCACAGACATCCTCTCTCCCTTCTCGTGGAGTTCGACGCCCAGTCTCGCAACCTCCGGCTCGCGGCGCGGCGTCTAACGGATGTGGCGGAGACTGCGCTCACCATCAGCTCCGAGCTCGGCACGATCACGGTCGCGCCCGAGGCGATCGGGCAGATCGTCGGCCGCGTGGCCGCGGAGTGCTACGGCGTGGTCGGCATGTCGCTGCGCACGCCGGGCGCGCCGCGCGAGCGGGTGACGCGCCTCCTGCCGAAGGGCCGGCCGCTGCGCGGGGTGGTCGTCCGGAACGCCGGCGGGGCCGTCGCGCTCGAGCTCTACGTCGTCGTTGCGTACGGCCTCAACCTCGCGGAGGTCGCCGCCACCCTGCGATCCCGCGTGGCCTACGAGGTCGCGCGGTTGACGGGCCTGGAGGTCGCCTCGGTCGACGTCCACATCCAGGACGTGAAGCGGACGGCATGATCGGCCGTCTGCGCAGCCGGCCGGGTGGGCCGACATCGAAAGGCACCGCATGAGCGACGTCGCTTGCGATGTCGCCTTCAGGCCGAGCCGGCTTCGCCGGATCGGCCGTCTGCGCAGCCGGCCGGGTGGGCCGACATCGAAAGGCACCGCATGAGCGACGTCGCTTGCGATGTCGCCTTCAGGCCGAGCCGGCTTCGCCGGATCGGCCGTCTGCGCAGCCGGCCGGGTGGGCAGGGATCGAAAGGCACCGCATGAGCGAGCTCGAGACCGTGCGCTCCCTGGCCCGCGCCGCGCTCGCCTCGCTCGAGGCCAACCGGCGGCGGATCGACGACCTGAACGTCTACCCGGTTCCCGACGGCGACACGGGCACGAACCTGACGCTGACCGTGCGCGGCATCGTGGACGCTCTCGACGACTCGACTGCTTCCGACCGGCAGGCTCTCGCGCGCGAGGTGACGCGGGCGGCGCTGATGTCGGCGCGCGGCAACTCGGGCGTGATCCTCTCGCAGATCGTGCGCGGCGGCGCCGAGTCGCTGGTCGACTCCATGTCGATCGCGCGCGCCTTCCGAAGCGCGGCCGATGCTGCCTATGCAGCGGTGCGCAAGCCGGTCGAGGGGACGATGCTGACTCTGATCCGGGAGCTGGCCGAGGAGGCGGAGGGCCGCGTCGCCGAGCGGAGGGCCGAGCTGCTCGAAGCGCTCGTCCGCCGAGGCGAGGAAGCGGTCGCCCGCACGCCGGAGCAGCTCGACGTTCTGCGCGAGGCCGGCGTGGTCGACGCGGGCGCCGTGGGCCTGCTCGAGCTCGTGCGCGGGATCGCCGCCGCGGTGGCGGGCAAGGAGCTGCCGCAACCCGCGGCGCCGTCCGAGCTTCCGCAGGAGGCGCTCCACCTGGAGCCGTCGCGGTACCGCTACTGCACGACCTTCGTGATCGAGGGCGACGACCTCGACGCGGAGACGCTCGAGGACGAGCTGGAGCGGCTCGGCGACTCGCTGATGGTCGTCGGCGACCGCTCCGCGCTGAAGGTGCACGTCCACACGGACGAACCGGGCGCGGCGCTGTCGCTCGGAACTGCTGCGGGAACCATCGAGGGCGTCGAGATCGCCGACATGCGGCGCCAGACAGAGGAGCGAGAGGAGCGGCTGCTCGAAGCCGTCGATCTCCACGTGCGCTGCGCCGCGGTCGCGGTCGCGGCCGGCGACGGCAACCGGCGTCTCTTCGAACAGCTCGGCGCGGCGCGGGTCGTCGAGGGCGGCCAGTCGATGAACCCGTCGACGGCCGACCTGCTCGAGGCGGTCGAGGCGACGGGCGCCGAGGAGGTCGTGCTCCTGCCGGACAACCCCAACGTCGTCCTCGCCGCCGAGCAGGCCGCGCGACTCGCGGGCCGCCCGGTCGAGGTAGTCCCGACCCGCTCCCTGCAGGCCGGCCTCGCCGCACTCGTGGCCTTCAACCCGGAGCGCGCCGCCGAGGAGAACGCGGCCGAGATGAGCACGGCGCTCGAGGGGCTGGCGACCGGCGAGGTCACCGTCGCCTCGCGCGACGCCTCGGTCGACGGCCTGGCGGCGAAGGAGGGCGAGTTTCTCGGGCTGCTGAACGAGAAGGCGCTGGCCGCGGGGCCGAGCTTCCCGGAGGTCGCCCGGGCCGTCGCGGAGGGTCTTCTGGCCGAGCCGCGCGACCTGCTCACGCTGCTCACGGGAAGGGACGCGCCACCGCTGAACGGCCTCGTCGGCGAGTTGGCCGAGCGCCATCCCGGCCTCGAGATCGACGTCCAGGAGGGCGGCCAGCCGCACTACCCTCTGCTGCTTTCCGCAGAGTAGAGTCAAAACGGTGTCCGAGCCCATTCGGGTCGTCCTCGTCGAGGACAACGACGTCTTCCGCGAGGCGCTCGAGCTGCTGCTCGGCCTGCGGCCGGAGATGAGCGTGGTGGCCTCGGTCGCCGACGGCGCGGACGCTGCCGAGGTGGTCGCCGCGCTCTGCCCCGACGTCGTGCTGATGGACTACCGGCTGCCCGGGCTCGACGGGGTCCAGGCCACGCGCGCCGTCAAGGAGGCGTGCCCTGACACCGCCGTCGTCTGCCTGACGGCCTCGGCGAGCATGCGCGAGCGCGACGCACTGGTCGAGGCCGGTGCCGTCGACTGCCTGCGCAAGGACGTCGGGCTCGACGCGATCGTGGCCGCGATCCGGACAGCGGCCCGCCGCGCCGCGGCGTGACTCTGACCGCCGCGAACACGGCGATCGTCGTCGACTCGACCGCCGACTTCCCGGAGGCGCCGGAGCGCTTTCCGAACTGGCGCGTCGTCCCGCTCTACGTCCGCTTCGGGGACGAGTCCTACCGCGACTACGTCGAGCTCGCGCCGGCCGCGTTCTACGAGCGGTTGCGGGCCGCCCCGGAGACGCCTGCCACCTCGCAGCCGACGCCGGGCGACTTCCTCGCGACCTACGAGCAGCTCGACGGCTACGAGCGGATCATCTCGGTGCACATCGCCGGCAAGCTCTCTGGGACGATCGAGAGCGCGCGGGCCGCGGCCGCGATGCTCGACCGGCCGGAGCGGGTGCGGGCGATCGACTCCGGCAGCGCCTCGGCGGCGATCGCGATGCTCGGGCTCGCGATCCAGCGGCGGCTCGAGCAGGGAACGACCGACGAGGAGATCGATGCCGTCGTCGAGCGCTACCGTGCCGACGCCGGCCTGCTGTTCACCCTCGAGACCTTCGAGTACCTCGTGCGCGGCGGGCGGGTCGGCCGGGCCCGGGGCTGGGCGGGCGAGTTGCTCCATATCAAGCCGATCCTGACCATCAGGGACGGCGAGGTGATCCCGGTCAAGCGCGTGCGCGGGAACCGGAAGGCGTTCCTCGAGTTCGCCACGGCCTTCGAGGGCGACACGCGCGACTCCCCGTCGCTCCGCGCCGGGATCGCCCACGCGGAGGCACCCGAGCGGGCCGAGGCGCTGGTCGAGATGGTGCGGCGGACGCGGCCCACCGCGGAGATCGAGCTGGTCACCACGCTGGGCCCGGTCGTCGGCACGCACGCCGGCCCGGGAACGGTCGGCCTGTTCTGGTTCGACGACTAGTCGTCCTCGCGGTCGGCGGGCGCGGGAGCCTGCGGCCGTTGGACTGCGGGGCGCGGGTGCGGCAGCGAGATGCGGGGGCTGACGTTGCCGACGGGGTCGGAGCTCGAGGTCGCGTAGCCCAGCAGCGCGATGTTGGCCGCTGTCACGGCGGCCGCCACGAGGGCGACCAGGGCGATCCCGAGCAGGAGCCGCTTCATGCGGCCACCTTACGCGCCCGGTCATCGGCAGCGGCAGTCAGCTCCGCGCGTAGCCGGCTGACCTCGGCGGGCCGGTTGACCGCGAGCGCCGCCTCGGGCTCGCCGCGCGAGTCGAGGTAGCGGGCGACGAACGAGCCCGGCTCGCCGTCGAGCTCGACCGCGGACCACGACTCGGCGTGCCCGACGTACTGGAGCCGGAGCCCGAACTGGTCCGACCAGAAGTACGGCAGCGCGGCGAATGGCTTCTCCTCGCCGAGCAGCGCGTGCGCGACGGCGGCTCCCTGCCCGGCAGCGCTCGTCCAGTGCTCGACACGGAGCCTGCGCCCGAGGAGCGGGTGCCAGGCGACGGCCACGTCGCCCGCGGCGTAGACGCCGGGAACCTCGGTGCGGCCGCAGGCGTCCGTCGGGACGCTGCCGTCGCGCGCTCCCGGGAGCCCACTGGCCTCGGGGCTGACGCCGACGGCGACCAGGACGGCATCGGCGGGCACGGCGGAACCGTCCGCGAGGACGAGGCCGGACGGGCGGCCGTCGGGACCGCGCTCGAGGCGCTCGACGCCGGCGTCGAGACGAAGGTCGATGCCGGCCTCGCGGTACCGGGCCGCGAGGGTCGCGCCGACCTCGGAGCCGAGTACGCGCTCGAGCGGCACCGCCGCCAGGTCGACAAGCGTCACCTCGGCTCCGAGCGAGAGCGCGGTCGACGCCACTTCCGTGCCGACGAAGCCGGCGCCGACCACGGCCAGGCGCGCGCCCGGCCGGAGCTCGCGGCCAAGCTCCCGCGCGTCGGCGAGCGTCCGCAGCGTGTGCACGCCGGGGCCGTCCCAGCCCGGAAGCCGCCGCGGCGCCGAGCCGGTGGCGAGGACGAGCGCGTCCCAGCCCAGCTTCGCGCCGCGCTCGGTGGTGGCCGTGCCGGCCGCGAGGTCGAATGCGACGACGCGGGAACCGAGCAGGAGCTCGACGCCGGCCTGGTCCCAGAAGCTCCGCGGCCGCAGCTCCAGCGCCTCGGCATCGCGGTTGCCGGCGAGGTGCTCCTTCGAGAGCGCCGGGCGCTCGTACGGAGGCACGGGCTCTGCGCCCGCGATCACGACCTCGCCGTCGAAGCCGCCCGCGCGGAGGGTCTCCGCGCAGCGGGCCCCGGCGAGCCCGGCGCCGACGATCAGCACGCGGCGCGGCGGGGTCACGCGGCCTCCTGCTTGCCGACCTCTTCGACGCTGATCGCCGCCATCGGGCAGGACGCGGCGGCGTCGAGGACGGCTGGGTCGTCGGTCTCGCCGACGAGAACGGTGGCGATCCCGTCCGCGCCGACGGCGAACGCCTGCGGCGCGAGGTCGGCGCAAGACCCGAAACCGCTGCAGAGGGAACGGTCGATGGTGATCCGGTAGGTGCTCATGAGGAGCCTCCAGTGGTTGCGGATTGGGTTGCGGGTTGAGGTGAAGGCTGGGGAAGGCGTGCTGCGCGGGCCGCCGGCGGCGAGAGCGTGCGCCAGGCGGTCGCGGTGGCCACGGCGCCGAGCGCGCCGACGTAGAGCCAGCCGGCCCAGGCCTGGCGCGAGTCGGTTCCGCTGAGCAGGCCGTGCGCGGTGGCCAGCGCGAAGATCGCGTAGGTCGCCCAGTGCAGGCGGCGCCAGTTGCGGCCGCCGATCCTGCGGCGCAGCGCGAACGAGACGTAGACGAGCACCATCAGCTCCGCGGCCAGGACACCGAGCGCCGTCCAGAGCGGGCGGTAGGGCGACAGGCCAGGCACGAGCAGCGCGGCCGGCGAGATCTTGACGGTCGAGTCGAGCACGAGCGCCGTCCCGTGCAGGGCGATCGCGCCCAGGCCGAGCAGCGCGAGGAAGCGGTGCAGATCGGTGACGGCAGGCTGCCGGACCGCCTTGCCGAACGGCTTCGACTTGACGACGAGCCCGGCCAGAACCGAGAGGGTCAGGAGGGCGTAGGCGGTCAGCCCGGACGCGCGGGCGAGGATCCAGAAGGTCGGGTCTCTCACGCGAGGCCTCCCGACAGGATCGTGCGGCCGTCGTCGGTGACGAGCACGCTGGCGACGCCGAGCGCCTCGGCCTCCGCGACCGCCTCGTGCTCGCCGGCGAGGAAGAGCGCCTTGGCCAGCACTTCGGCCTCGACCGCGGTGCCCGCGACGACGGTCACGCGCAGCAGGTCGGTCTCGGCGGGCCGGCCGGTCGCCGGGTCGATCAGGTGGTGCAGCTCTTCGCCGCCCCGCTTCCAGCGGCGCCGGTCGCGGCCGGAGGTGGCCACCGCGCCGTCGCCGAGCGCGAGGGTCAGCGTGCCCTCGGCGGTCTCGACGCCGACGCGCCAGCCGAGCGAGTCAGGGCGGCCGCGGGCGGCGATGTCGCCGCCGGCGTCGACGAGGGCGGGGCCGGCCGGGGCGAGGATCGCCGCGGCGCGGTCGGCTGCGTACCCCTTGCCGATCCCGCCCAGGTCGAGACGCACGCCGGGCTCGAGCTCGATCGTGCCTGCGGCCCGGTCGACGGTGACGCGGCCGCCGCAGCCGCCCTGGTGCGCCGGGGCCGCTGGTCCCTCCGGCGCCACGTCGTCGAAGGTGCGGTCGTAGCCGGCGGCGACGAGCGCGTCGTGCACGGTCGGGTCGAAGCGGCCGGCGGTCCGCTCGCGCGCGTCGAGGGCGAGCTCGACGACCGTGAGCAGGTCTTCGCCGACGGCGAGCCGGCCCTCGCGGTTCAGCGCGGAGAGCTCGGACTCCGGCCGGAAGCGGGTGAGCAGGTCCTCGAGCCGCTCGAACTCGCTCTCGGCAGCGGCGAGCGCGGCGTCGCTCCCGGGGCCGGGGTCGGCGGCAAGGAAGAGCTCCATCGCCGTGCCCATCGAGCGGAAGGTGCGCCGCTCCATCACGAGGTCCTCGTGATCGTGACCGGCGGCAGGACGACGGTCCGCACGGAGGGGGCGCCGTACGAGCCGCCGCCGGAGTAGGACGGCGCCGAGTAGGTCGCGGCCGCCAGCTGCGCGGATGCAAGCGCCTGCTGGTGCTTCTTGACAGCCGCGGTGATCGCGACCCGGCGCACCCGGAGCCGCACGCGGTACCGCTGCCAGCGGAGCGCGACGAGCCGCTGCACGACCACCGTCTCGCGCCGGAGCCGGTGCTGGCGGACGATCAGCGCCTTCACCCGCGGGTCGGCGGCCGCCTTCGTGCGTGCCCACGGCTTGGCGGCGACGATCGCCCAGGTCAGGAAGAGGACGACGAGCGCGACGGCGAAGGCATACAGGCGGGCGGTGTGGTTAGTCATCGCCGCCTCCTCCGTCATCCCCGCCGCCGTCGTCGCCGTGGTGGCGATGCTTGACCACCACGATCGGCGCCGACCGAACGTAATGCACCGCGGGCGCGGCCGCCGGCGCGGACGCGTAGCCGCCCGACGGAGCCGGCGGAGGCGCGGAGACGGTCTTGAAGTGCGGGATCTTCGGCAGCTTCGGCGGTGCCTTGCGCAAAGCTTTGTGCAGGGCGATTTCCGCCTGGTCGAGCGCCCGGTTGCGCTTGGCGACCCAGGCCGAGGTGGCAGCCGCCTTGGACGACGCCTGCGCCGAGGCCGCCTGTCCGAGCTGGACGGACTGGACGAGTGCAACTGCCCCGGCGCCCGTCGCCAGGCCGAGGAGCATGGAGATCAGAAACACGTGGGTCTTGGCCATCTGGATCCTCCTGGAAGGTGGTTCCCACCGTAAGCGGGGCACGGCAAGGCCCGGGCCAGCGGCAGGTAAAGGTTCGGAAGGTCTCACGGGGTTTCTGGGCTGGAGTGGCCTCGGCGCGAAAACTTGCGCCTGAAGGCGCGAATCCCCCTTTCGTGCACCTGTGGAAAAGCCGCATTCGTCCGAGCAGAACCCCGATTGCGAGAACCGGGGCCGCGAGCGATCATGGAACTGTGGACGTGTTGCTCGTCGAAGACGAGGACGCCATCGCCGAGCCGCTCTCGGAAGGGCTGCGGCGTGAAGGCTTCGCGGTCGAGCGGGTCGCGACCGGCGCCGCGGCGCTGGAGGCGTCGGAGCCGGACGTCATCCTGCTCGACCTCGGGCTGCCGGACATCGACGGCTTCACCGTCTGCCGCGAGCTGCGCTCGCGCTCGAGCGTCCCGATCATCGTCGTCAGCGCCAAGGGCGAGGAGGTCGACCGGGTGGTCGGGCTCGAGCTGGGCGCCGACGACTACGTCGTCAAGCCCTTCGGCGTCCGCGAGCTCGTCGCCCGCATCCGGGCGGTCACGCGCCGGAGCCGGCCACAGCCGGGCGGTGCGATCCGCGTCGGCGAGCTCGAGGTGGACGTCCCGGGCCGGCACGCGAGGCTCGGCGGCGAGGAGCTGGCGCTGACGCCGAAGGAGTTCGACCTGCTGGCGCTGCTCGCGTCGGAGCCGGGAGTGGTCTTCAGTCGCGAGCGGATCCTCGAGCGGGTCTGGCAGACGACCTGGTACGGGTCGGCGAAGACGATCGACATCCACGTGGCTGCCCTGCGGCGCAAGCTCGGCGACCCCGGCTGGATCGAGACGGTGCGCGGCGTCGGCCTTCGCCTCCGCACGGACGAATGAGCCGCCGACTACTCGCGAGCTACCTCTCGCTGGCGCTCTTCATCCTGCTCGTTCTCGAGATCCCCCTCGGCGTCTACTTCCAGCGGAACGCGCTGACCGTACTCGAGGACAAGGTCGAGCGCGACGCCGTCAACATCGCCTCGATCGCGGACGGGCTCCTGCCCGCGCCGACCCCCGGCGCGCAGCGTGCGCTCGAGAACCTGGCCCTCAAGTACGGCCGGCGCACGAGCGGCCGCGTGATCGTCGTCGACGTCCATGGTCGCCTCCTGGTCGACTCCAACACCCGGCACCCGCTCCCACGCAGCTTCGCGTCGAGGCCGGAGGTGGCGGCGGCGACTAGCGGGGCGATCGCCACCGGCACCCGTTACTCGAACACGCTGCACACGAAGCTCCTCTACGTGGCCGTTCCGGTTGCGGCGGCAGGGGACGTAAACGGCGCCGTTCGGATCACGTATCCGACCTCGGCCGTGGACCAGCGCGTCTACCACTACTGGCTGATCCTGGCGGCGATCGGGGCGGTCGTCCTGGGCGTCGTCGCGCTCGTCGGCGTGCTGCTGGCGCGCTGGACCACGCGGCCGCTCTTGCGGCTGGGCGAGTCGGTCGCCGCGGCGGGCGCCGGGAATCTCGCCTCGCGCGCGCCGACGGAGACCGGGCCGCCCGAGGTGCGGGAGCTCGCGCGGGCCTTCAACGAGATGGCGGCCCAGCTCGAGCGCCTGGTCGAGTCGCAGCACGCGTTCGTGGCCGACGCCTCGCACCAGCTCCGCACGCCGCTGACCGCCCTGCGGCTGCGGCTCGAGAACCTGGAGCGGGACGTCGACCCGGCCGGCCGCGCGGAGCTGGAGGGCGCGCTCGCCGAGGTCGAGCGCCTCGGACGGCTCGTCGAGGGGCTGCTCGCGCTCGCCCGCGCCGACGCCGGGGTCCTGCCTGAGGAGACGGTCGATCTCGAGCGGGCGGTCGGGGAGCGGCTCGGCGCCTGGCAGGCACTGGCCGAGGAGCGCGAAGTCGAGCTCGTCGGCGAGCTGGACGGCGCCCGCACCGCCCGCGCGTCGCCCGAGCGGCTCGGGCAGGTGCTGGACAACCTGCTCGCGAATGCGCTGGATGTCTCTCCTCGGGGCGGCTCGATCAGGCTCGCCGCGCGCCCGTCGGCGGACTGGGTCGAGCTGCACGTCGTCGACCAGGGGCCCGGAATGGCTCCGGAGGAGCGGGCGCACGCATTCGATCGCTTCTGGCGCGCAAGCGGCGAGGGCTCGGGCTTCGGGCTCGGGCTCGCGATCGTCAGGCGGCTGGTCACGGCCGACGGCGGTGAGGTCGAGCTTCGAGAGGCACCGGGCGGCGGCCTGGATGCAGTCGTGCGGCTCCGCCCAGGCTGAGCCGGCGGGGCGCCTTCCTATACTCGGCGGCCGGTGACACCGCCCGGAACATCCGAACGTCCGGCGGGCTTTGCCGGCCTGGACCGACCCGACTCGTGGCCGCCGCCGCGCGTCCGTCCGCGCCCGGAAACGCTCGCGGCCGGGGTCGAGAGCCTGCCAGGTGTCGGCCCTGCGGTGAGCAAGAAACTGGCCAAGCTCGGGCTGCGTACTGTCCGCGACCTGCTCGAGCACCGGCCGCACCGCTACGAGGCCGCGGTGCCCGAGCGGCGGATCGCCGATCTGATGGCCGGCGAGGAGGCCGCGATCGCAGGCGAGGTGCGGGGTGTCTCGGTGCGCCGGCCGCGGCGGAACCTGGCGATCGTCCAGGCGCGAGTCGCGGACGACAGCGACGAGATCACCGCGGTCTGGTTCAACCAGGCGTGGCTGCAGGAGAAGCTCCAGCCCGGCACCCGTGTGCGCCTGCGCGGGAAGCTCGAGCGGAACGGCTTCCAGGTCCGCTCCTACGACCTGAACGGCGTCTCGGCGACGGCGGACTTCGCGCCCGTCTACCCCGCGAGCGAAGAGGTCGCGCCGAAGCGTCTGCGCGGCCTCGTCGAGCTGGCTTTGGACCACTCGCGCGACCTCCCGGATCCGCTGCCGGCGGAGCTGAAGGCCGCCGAGCGGCTACCGCTGCTCCCCGATGCGCTCGTCGCGCTGCACCGGCCGCGCTCGCTCGAGGAGGGGGAGGAGGCCCGCCGCCGGTTGGCCTTCGACGAGCTGCTCGTGCTGCAGGTCGGCCTCGCACGTGCGCGGGCGGGCCGCGAGCAGGCGAGGGCGCGTCCGCTCGGCGAGCCCGGTGATCTCGTCGCGCGCTACCGCGAGCTGCTGCCGTTCGAGCTCACGCCGGACCAGGAACAGGCGATCGGGGAGATCGAGCGCGACCTCGCCGGCGAGGCGCCGATGCAGCGGCTGCTGCAGGGAGACGTCGGCTCCGGCAAGACCGTCGTCGCGCTCTACGCCTTGCTCCGAGCCGTCGAGGCGGGCTTTCGCGGAGCGCTGATGGCGCCGACGGAGACCCTCGCCGAGCAGCACTTCCTCACGATCGAGCCGCTGTGCGCCGAGCTCGGCGTGCCCGTTGCGCTCCTCACAGGCTCGGTGAGGTCGGAGCTCGAACAGGCGCGGATCGTGGTCGGCACGCACGCGCTGATCCAGGAAGGGGTCGACCTCGACAACCTCGCCGTCGCGGTGGTGGACGAGCAGCATCGCTTCGGGGTGGAACAGCGGCGAGCGCTCGTAGAGGGCCGCGCGCCGCACGTGCTCCACATGACGGCGACGCCGATCCCGCGCACGCTTGCTCTTACGCTCTACGGCGACCTGTCGGTGACGGAGATTGCGCACCCGCCGGCTATGCGCAAGCCGATCATCACCTCCTGGGTGACGGCCGAGCGCTCGTCGGCGGCGTACACGCGCCTCCGCAAACACCTCGACGCGGGGCGCCAGGCCTACGTCGTCTGCCCGCTGATCGAGGAGACGGAGTCGTCGAAGCGCGCAGCCGAGGCCGAAGCCGAGCGGCTGCGGCGAGCGGAGCTGAAGGGCTATCGCGTGGGGCTTCTGCACGGGCGGCTACGCCCGGCCGAGCGGCGCGAGCTGATGGCGCAGTTCAAAGCCGGCGAGCTCGACGTGATGGTCGCGACGACCGTGATCGAGGTCGGCGTCGACGTCCCGAACGCGACGATCATGATCGTCCAGGAGGCCGACCGCTTCGGGCTGGCGCAGCTGCACCAGCTGCGGGGTCGAGTGGGGCGTGGAGCGGAGCAGTCGTACTGCTTGCTGATCTCGCGGGCGCACGAGGAACTGACCGACACCGCCAAGGAACGGCTCCAGGCGCTCGTCGACTCGAATGACGGCTTCGAGCTGGCGGAGAAAGATCTCGAGCTCCGCGGCGAGGGCCAGCTGCTCGGCACCCGCCAGTCGGGCCTCTCCGACCTGCGCTTCGTTCACTGGCGCCGAGACCGCCCGCTGCTGGAACGAGCACGCGCCGCCGCGGAGGGGCTCGTCGACTACGAAGGCCCGCTGGCCGACGAGGTCGACAGAGCCTTCGCCGACCGCGAGCCCGCGGCGTGAGCTGTCCGAAACGGCCACTCCGGGGTCTGACCCCGAACCTGGCCGGGGTCTGACCCCTTCGAACCGGGGTCTGACCCCGGTTGCGCGGGACGGAGCCTAGTCTCCGCCCATGAGGATCATCGCCGGCTCGCGGAAGGGCGCTCGCATCTTCGCGCCGAAGGGCAGCGACACCAGGCCGACCGGCGACCGGGTGCGCGAGGCCGCCTTCAACCTGATCGGCCCAGGCCGCGTCGAGGACGCAACCGTGCTCGATCTGTTTGCCGGCTCCGGCGCGATGGGGCTCGAAGCGCTCTCCCGCGGCGCGGCGCACGCCACCTTCGTCGAGAGCGACCGCGACGCCTGCCGCACTATCAACCGCAACCTCGACAAGCTCGCGCTGGACGGCGCAACCGTCCTCTGCCAGGACGCTCTCACCGCCCTCCGCGCCGATGTCCGCAGCGGCACCCGCTACGATCTCGTGCTGGTCGACCCGCCCTACAGGAGGTTTTCTTCCCTGCAAAACGCCCTGATTGAGCACCTGCCCGAGATCCTCGCGCCCGGGGGCCTGCTCCTCGTAGAGACCGCGGCGAAGGAGGAGCCCGAGCTCCCGCTGCAGAAGCGCACGACCAGGCGCTACGGCGCCGCCCGCCTCACCCTCTTCGAGCCAGAGTGATCACCGCCATCTACCCCGGCACCTACGACCCCGTCACGAACGGCCACGTCGACGTGATCAGACGCGCGGCCGGGATCTTCGACCGCGTCGTCGTCGGCGTCGTCGGCACTCCGCAGCACAAGGAGCCGCTCTTCAGCCTCGACGAGCGCGTCGCCTTCCTGCGCGAGACCCTCGAGGGCATCGAGAACGTCGAGGTCGACGTCTTCTCCGAGCTGGTCGTCGACTTCGCCCGCAGGTGGGACGCGAAGATCATCGTCAAGGGCCTGCGCGTGATCTCCGACTTCGAGTGGGAGTTCCAGATGAACCAGCTCAACCGCACGCTCGCGCCCGACGTCGAGACCGTCTACGTGATGGCGAGCCCGCAGGTCAGCTTCGTGTCCTCGAGCGGCGTGAAGGAGATCGCGAGCTTCGGCGGAAAGGTGGACGAGCTCGTGCCCGAGCCGGTCGCGCGCAGGTTCAGGGAGCTGTTCCCGGACGGCCGGCCCGGCACCCCGGAGAACCCACAGGAATGAGCGATCTCGAACAGCTTCTGAGCGCCGGCCCGGAGGTGCGGCTCGGGAAACGAGACGCGCAGGCGGTCCTGCAGAAGCTCCGCGCCCGCGGCGCCGAGAGCGCGGCGGCCGACCGGCTGGAGTCGCAGCTCGCGGCGAGCGACGAGGTGGTGATCCCGGAGGGCGAAGCCCGGCAGCTGCTCGACGAGCTGAAGGCGAGCGGCCGCCGCTGGATCTCCGGCACCGGCGAGCCGCGCGAGCAGCCGGCGGCGCCCGAGCCCGCGCCCGAGCCCGAGCCCGAGCCGCCGCCGAAGAAGCGCCGCTTCTGGCAGAGATACTGAGTCAACCGGTTTCCCAGGTAAACTCCGCAAATCCATGGACGTATTGGTTCTGATCGACAAACTGGACGACCTCGTGCACAACGCGAAGGCCGTTCCGCTGACCGACCAGGTTCGCATCGACCGCGAGGAGATCTACGACATCCTCGACCAGATGCGGGCGACGATTCCCGAGGAGATCAAGCAGGCGCGCTGGATCGTCAAGGAACGCCAGGAGATGCTGGCCGAGGCCAAGCGCGAGTGCGACCGGATTCTCGGCGAGGCCCGCGAGCAGGCCGTTCGCGAGGCGTCGCAGACCGAGATCGTCAAGCTCGCCGAGCGCCAGGCCGGTGAGATCGTGGACGACGCCCGCCGCCAGGCCCGAGAGACGCGGCTCGAGATGGAGGATTGGGCGGACTCGATCCTCTCCACGCTCGAGGTCAACCTCGACAAGTTCCTGAGCGCGGTCAAGCGGGGTCGCGAGCGGCTGCACGAGCGCTCGCAGGAAACGGTCGTCGCAGGCGTCTCCGCCGGCATCGAGAGCTCGAACGACGACCAGCCCTATTAGCGGCGTCGGAGCTCTCGCCCATCGTGTCGACCGGTCGTTTCAGACGGACGCACAGGCAAAGCCCGCGCGTCCTGATGACGGCATCGCAAGCGACGCCTTAAGGGGGCGAGGCAATTGGACACCTGGTTAGCGGTCGCGAGCAAGCGCGACTGGCGAAGCTACGCCGACCGGTCGGTCCCCGAGGACGTCCAGCAGCGGATCCTCGACGCGGGCCGCCTGAGCGGCAGCTCGGTCAACAAGCAGCCGTGGCTCTTCGTCGTGGTCGAGTCCGGCGAGGCCAAGGACCGAATCGCCGAGCTGGTCTATGCCGGTGACAACATCCGCACCTGCGCCTTCGCCGTCGCGATCGCGACGGCGGACGGGAAGTACCCGATGGACGTCGGTCGCGCGATGCAGAACATGATGCTCGCCGCCTGGAACGAAGGCGTCGTCTCGTGCCCGAACGGCGTCAAGGTTCAAGACGCCGCGGCGGCAGCTCTCGGGCTGGACGGCGGTTTCGTCCCGCTCAACATCCCGAGCTTCGGCTATCCGAAGCGCGACCTCCAACCGGAGTCAATGAGCGCCGAGGCCTGGAGCGCGGAGGCGAACCGCAAGCCGCTCGACGAGCTCGTTCGCCGCTCCTAGGAGGGATCCGGCTTCTTCGAGTGGGTCGACCGGTCATTTCAGACGGGCGCACGGGCCAAGCCCGCGCACCCTGAAACGGCGCCGCGTTGCGGCGCCTTTGCCCGTTGCTACCGTGGTCGAGATGACCACGTTGAACCTGCGTACGCTCAAAATTCGCCCCGGCGAGCAATTCCGGGACGAGCGCGAGATCGAGCTCGAGCCGCTCGAGCTCGGCGGCCAGCGCTACCTGCCGGTCCCCGAGGCGGTGCCCGCGGAGCTGACGATCACGCGCGCCTCGAGCGGGACCGTCTTCGAGCTGAGCTTCCACGTCCGCCTGCACGGCCCGTGCTTCCGCTGCCTCGAGGACGCCGTGCTCGACCTGCCGATCTCGGCGCGCGAGTACCAGGCGAACTCGCCCGAGGACGAGGAGCTGCGCACGCCGTACCTCGAGAACGACCAGCTCGACCTCTCCGCCTGGGCGCGTGACGCGCTCGCGCTCGAGCTGCCCGACAAGATCCTCTGCAAGGACGACTGCGCCGGCCTCTGCCCGGTCTGCGGCAAGAACCTGAACCGCGAGCCGCACGATCACGGCGAGCCCGAGCCCGACTCGCGCTGGTCCGCGCTGGCCGAGCTCCGCGATCGTCTCTAAGATCAGAGACGGCGCTTAGGCGCCGACCTATGCGGGCCTAACGACGAAATCAGCGTTCCGCGCCCTCCGGGGTGCCTTTCCCTTTCGTCAGGAGGCCCGTTTGCACTCGATTGCGCTCGTCGACGTCACCGTCAGCCACGGAGTCACCGAGGTGCTTTCGCATGCCTCGCTGACCATCGGGGCCGGCAGCCGGATCGGCGTGGTCGGCCCGAACGGCGTGGGCAAGACGACGCTGCTGCGCCTGCTCGCCGGTCTCGAGCAGCCCGAGCGCGGTCGCGTTCGCCTCAATCCGCCGGAGCTCTCCGTCGGCTACCTGCCCCAGGAGCTCGATTCGCCGCTTTCCGGCGGACAGGCCAGGCGGGCCGCGCTCGCGGCGCTGTTCAGGGCCGACCATGACGCCTACTGCCTCGACGAGCCCACGAACGACCTGGACTTCGAGGGCCTCGAGTGGCTGGAACGTTTCGTCCAGGGTACGCGCGGCAGCGTCGTGGTCGTCTCGCACGACCGCGCCTTCCTCGACCGCACCGTCGAGCGGATCGTCGAGCTCGAGGAGGGAACCCGCCGCCTGCGCGAGTGGCCGGGCGGCTGGAGCGAGTTCGAGGCCGCTCGCAAGCGGGCCCGGGCGGCGCACTACCGCCGCTTCGAGGAGGCCGACGAGCGGCGGCGAGAGGTCGAGAGCCTGATCCGGGAGCGGCAGGGCCAGGCACGGGCGCACGGGCGCCGGGCCGGCCGGCGTGCTACGCATGCCCAGAGCACGAAGGTCCGGCAGGCACGCCGCGCGCTCGAGCGGATCGACCGGGTCGAAAAGCCGTTCGAGCCCTGGGAGCTGCACCTGGCGCTCGAGCCGGCGAGCCGCGGGTCGGAACTCGTCGTTCGGCTCGAAGGAGCCGTCGTCGAGCGCGGCGGCTTCCGGCTCGGCCCGATCGCCCTCGAGCTCGGCCGAGGCGACCGGCTTGCGGTAACCGGCCGCAACGGCAGCGGCAAGACGACGCTTCTCGCCGCTCTCACCGGAGAGCTCCCGTTGACGGCGGGCCGTCGCGAGCTCGGCGCGGGAGCCGTGCTCGGCGAGCTCGAGCAGGCCCGCTCTCGCTTCGCCGTCGAGGCGCCGCTGGTCGAGGCCTTCGGCGGCCCGCAGGAGGAAGCGCGCACGCTGCTGGCCAAGTTCGGCCTCGGCGCCGACGACGTCCTGCGCCCGGCCCGCACGCTCTCGCCGGGCGAGCGGACCCGCGCCCAGCTGGCGCTCCTGGCGGCGCAGGGAGTCAACTGCCTCGTGCTCGACGAGCCGACCAACCACCTCGACCTGCCGGCGATCGAGGAGCTGGAGGCCGCGCTCGACGGCTACGCGGGCACGATCGTCCTCGTCACGCACGACCGCCGCCTGCTCGAGCGCTTCGGGGCCACGCGCACCATCGGGGTCTGACCCCGGCCGGCCGGGGTCTGACCCCGGGTCCAGGCGGGGTCTGACCCCTGGCTATACTGCGCCGCCGATGGCCGTCCCCAAGAAGAAAACGTCCAAGTCGCGCCGGGACAAGCGGCGCGCGACGCACAAGATCGAGGCGCCGCGCCTGAACCTCTGCCCGCAGTGTGGCTCGCCCAAGCGGCCGCACCGGATGTGCCCGGTCTGCAAGACCTACGCGGGCCGAGAGATAGAGCCGCTCCGAACACCCGCGCCATAGGCGTCGCTTGCGATGCCGACCTCAGGACACGTGAGCTCCGCTCGCGTGTCCGTCTGAAATGACCGGTCGAACCAAGTGAGTTCAGCGGAAACACCCTCGGGGGTGATCCGCGTCGCGGTCGACGCGCTGGGCGGTGACCGCGCGCCGGAAGAAGTGGTGGCCGGCGCGGCCGAGGCGGCCTCCGGCGAGATCCAGCCGATCCTGTTCGGCCCGGCCGGCCTCGACACGCAGGGCCTCGAGCTCGTCGAGACCACCCAGGCGATCGGCATGGACGAGAAGCCGGCCGAGGCCGTGAAGGCGAAGCCGGACAGCTCCCTCGTCGCCGCCTGCCGCGCCGTCGGCGAGGACAAGGCGGACGCGGTGGTCTCCGCCGGGAACACCGGCGCGATGCTCGCCGCCTGCTTCCTAGAGCTGCGGCGGCTCCCCGGCGTCGCGCGCCCGGCGATCGCGGTCGTGATCCCGTCCGAGAGGCCGTCCGTCCTGATCGACTCGGGTGCGAACGCCGACGCCAGGCCCGAGCACCTGCTGCAGTTCGCCTACATGGGCTCGGTCTTCGCCGAGGAGGTCCTCGGCACGCCGAACCCGGAGGTGCGCCTGCTGTCGATCGGCGAGGAGCCCGAGAAGGGCAACCAGCTGACGCTCGAGACGCACGACCTGCTCGCCGCCGCCGAGGAGCTCAACTTCAAGGGCAACACCGAGAGCCGCGACCTTCTGCGCGGCGCGGCCGACGTCGTCGTCTGCGACGGGTTCACCGGCAACGTCGTCCTCAAGCTGATGGAGGGGACGATTGTGACGGTGCTCGACGCCCTCCGCGAGGAGATCACCGCGAGTCGTCGCGGACGCGTCGGAGGGCTGTTGATTCGGCCCGCGGCGCGCGGGATGCGTAGCCGCCTGGACCCCGACACCTACGGCGGCGCGTACCTGCTCGGCCTGCGCGGTCTCGCCGTGATCGCACATGGCAACTCCTCGCGTCTGGCGGTCGCGAACGCCATCCGGCTCGCCGCCCGCGGAGTCGAGCACGACGTCGTCGGCCGACTCGCCCAGCGCCTGCCGGAAAGAGTGTTAGCATCCGCGCGCTCCGAATCCCCAAGGCAAGCGAGGTGACATGGCGGCAACGCGAGAGGAAGTTTTCGAGCGGGTCAAGGACGTCCTGACGGAACAGCTCGGGGTCGACGAGAACGAGGTCACGGAAGAAGCCTCCTTCCAGGAGGACCTCGACGCCGACTCGCTCGATCTCGTGGAGCTGATCATGGAGCTGGAGGACCAGTTCGGGATCAAGATCTCGGACGATGACGCCCAGAAGATCCAGACCGTCGGGCAGGCCGTCGACTACGTCACCACGCACCAGTAGCCGCGCCCCACAAGGCCGGCCCGACCCGCTGAACAAGCTGATCGCCGCGCTGCCGGCGGACCGGCTCGAGAACGTCCTGACCCACAGCTCCTGGGCGCCGGACCGCGCCTCGTCCTACGAGCGCCTGGAGTTCCTCGGCGACAGCGTCCTGGAGCTGGCGGTGGCGCGGGCGCTGTACGAGCGCTACCCGGACTTCTCCGAAGGCCGGATGGCGAAGATCCGCTCGCACGTCGTCTCGCGGGCGAGCTGCGCGGTGGTCGCACGGGAGCTCGGGCTCGGCAAGCTGCTCGCCGAGCGCGGCGCCGGGCTCGTCCCCGAGGAGGAGCTGAAGAAGCTCTCGCGGAACCGGAACGTGCTCGCGGCGCTGCTCGAGGCCTCGCTCGCAGCCGTCTACCTCGAGCACGGCTTCGAAAGCGTCGAGGAGGCCGTCGTGGCCGCCTTCGAGGGCCGGGTCGCCTATGCGCTAACGAGCCACGTCGACCACAAGACCGAGTTGCAGGAGGAGCTCGCCCGCCGCGGGCTCCAGGTCTCGTACACGGTGCTCGACGTTCAGGGCCCGCCGCACGACCGCACCTTCCGCTGCGCCGCCGTGATCGGCGGCGAGGAGGTGGGCGTCGGCAGCGGCCGTTCCAAGAAGGCCGCCGAACAGGCCGCCGCCCGCCAGGCCCTCGACCGGCTGGCCAACGCCGCGTAGCATCCGGTCCGCTCCCGTGAAAGGAGGAACCATGGCGAAGGTGATCAATTGCGCGTGCGGCGAGACGATCCGCGGCGAGACCGAGGACGAGGTCCTCGACAACGCCGAGGCCCACGTCCAGGAGGTGCACGCCGACATGGCCGACCAGTTCCCGCGCGAAGTGCTCGCGGGCATGGTCGTCGACGAGTAGCCGGGCCGGCTGAGCTCACGAAAAGGGCCGCCTAGCGGCCCTTTTCCGTAGATCCCCACAGCTCGAATCAGCGCTCCCGCCGATGCGGGCGCCTCGCTGAGCAGTCACCCTTGAAATTGCAGGGGGTGGTGTCATGTACAGGGCGTCAGCCAGGAGTCGGCTGCTGAGAGCGGTCGCTTTGATGATTGCCGTGCTCGGCGGCAGCCTCTTGCTCGTGGCGGCAAGCGCGCCCTCGGCGCCGACCGTCGCCAAGCTGAAGGTCGTCCAGCAGCACTTTCCGCCGCCTCTCGTCGCCCCGGGCGAGCGGGTCGAGGTCGGGTACAACACGCTGAAGCTTCCTGCGGCGACCGGAGTCCTGTACGTGCGCAACGACCTGCAGCACGGGTTCACGCGCGTCACCTTGCACTGGAGAAAGAGCCCGCAGCCGCTCACCTGGCAGGACGAGCTGCGGCTCTTGCGTGGATTCGCGCCCGCATCGCTCGTGCGCGGGCACTGGCTCTTCTACTACGCGGTCATCCATGACCGGAAGAGCGGCCGCTCGGTCAGGGTCCCTGCCGGCCTCGAGTCTGTCCGTGTTCTCACCGGAGCGCAGGTCATCAAGCTCGGGACCCACCGCTTCGGCCAGCTGCGCGCCCCCGAGGCGGTCGTCGCGAGTGCCGGCCCGAAGGACGTTGGCATCGGGATTGAGGGGACAGGTGCTCGGGCCGTGGTCCTTCCAGGTCGCCCCGGATCGGTCGGTGTGGCTGATCGACCAGTTCAATAGGCGGCTGCTCGTGTGGCCGCCCGGACAGCCGAACGCTCATCCGCGCGCGATCTCGCTTGCCTCGTTGCCACGGGGTGGCCGACTTCGCGCGCGGCCCCGCGGGCAGCCTCTACGTCTCCTTCAAGAGCATGACGCCCGGCGTGCCCGCCCTGGGGCTGAGCCGGCTGACGAGTCACCGGACACGTGCTCTGGACGAGCAAGCTCGCTACCAACATCGCGAACAGCCGACTCCGTCTCGGGCCGGATGGCACGCTCTACTTGGCCGGTGGAGTCGTGGAGCCGCGGGGAGGGAACAGTTGGGTCCCGGCGGCCACGCCCGCCGGACGCCCGCTCAGCGTCTCCTATCAGCTGCGACAGAGGCTGCACTACCAGCCACTGCCGGGTGGGCTGCGGCTCGTGTCGACTGCTGCCGGCTGCGAGAAGGGGCTCTGCGCGGCTTCTGCCCTACGAGCAGCGCTTCGCCCTGATCAACCGGGCGGGTCGGGTCCTGCGCGCCTGGCGGATCACCAGCCGGACCACGATCAGCGAGTCCCTGTCCGCCACGCCGGCGCTCGTCGGCGGCGACCCGGTCGTCGTTCTTCGGGTCGCGCGCCCTGACTGGCCCTGCTGGAAATCGCTGCGCGAGCGTAGAGGCGGAGTACCTGGTGCTGCGCCTGGCACGCAGCGGGCCGAGTCGCACGCTCTTTGCGCTGCCGAGCGCCAGCGAGGAGGGGGAGAACCTGAGCGGACGTGCTGGGTGCGGGCCCATGATCACCGACGTACGGATCGGCCCCGGCGCCAAGCTCTACCAGCTCGGCTCGTCGCCGACGGTCGGGGTGCGAATCATGCAGTTCTCGCTCGCCGCTGGGAAGTGAGACGTCCGCGTCGATAGCTAGCCTCCGGCGCGCGTGCACCTACGTGCGATCAAGCTGCGTGGCTTCAAGTCGTTCCCGGACCCGGTCGAGGTGCGGCTCGAGCCGGGGGTCGCCGTCGTCGTCGGGCCGAACGGGTCAGGCAAGTCGAACGTCGCCGACGCGCTGCTCTGGGCCTCGGGCAGCCTGAGCCCGCACGAGCTGCGGGCCGAGAAGCCCGACGACGTCCTCTTCGCCGGCGCGGCCGACCGGCCGGCGGCCGACCACTGCGAAGTGGAGCTGCTGTTCGACAACGAGGACGGCGCCTTCGCGGGGCTCGAGTTCTCCGAGATCTCGGTCGCGAGGCGGCTGCACCGCGGCGGCGAGGGTCAGTACCTGATCAACCGTGCGAACGTGCGCCGCACCGACCTCGTCGAGCTGCTCGCGGACGTCGGGCTCGGCGGCAGCCACGGCTCGGTGATCAGCCAGGGCAAGGTCGAGGAGATCCTGGCGAGCAAGCCCGAGGAGCGGCGAATCCTGATCGAGGACGCGGCCGGGCTCGGCAAGTTCAAGCGGCGCCGCCACCGGGCTGAGCTGAAGCTGGCGCGGGTGCAGCTGCAGGTCGAGCGCGCCCGCGATCTCGAGTCCGAGGTGAAGGCGCGGCTGCGACCGTTGGCGCTCCAGGCGAGCGCGGCCGAGCGCGCTGAGAAGCTGCGCGGCGAGATCGCCGGCCTGCGGGCGCGGCTCGCCGAGCTCGACCTTGCGGCCGTGGACGAGCGGCTGGCCGAGGTCGAGGACCGGCGCACGGCCGCGGCGCTCGCGCGCAAGCGCGTCGAGGAGCGGCTCGAGGAGCTCCTGGCCGAGCGCAACCGCGTCGAGGACGAGCTCGCCGGCGCGGCGGGGCGCGGGGAGGGGGCGACCTCGGCGCTCTACCGGCTGAAGAGCGCGGCCGAGCGGATCGAGCTGCGGCGCGAGGCCGCCGGAGAGTTGGCCGCGCGGCTTCGGGCCGAGCCGCTCTTCTCGCGGCCGGCGAGAAACCCCGAGCGGGAGGCGCTGCGCGAGCGCGCGCGGCTGACCCGCGAGCGGCTGGCTGCGCTGGAGCATTCGCTCGCCGAGCGCGAAGGGCTGCCTCCCGCCGCGCGGGCGCTCGCCGAGGAGGGAGAGCGGCTGGCGCTGTCCTTGCTGGAGGTCGAGGCGGGCTACGAGCGCGCGGTCGCGGCGGCGCTCTCCGGCCGGGCCGCGGCGCTGGTGGCGGCGGACGCGGCTTCCGCGCTGAAACTGGTCGACCGCGCGCGGCGCGGAGGGCTCGGCGATCTCGCCGTTCTCGTCCCGCCGCAAACCGCTCCGGGCCGCAAGGGCCGCCCGCCGCTCGTGGGCGCCGAGGCGCTCTCGAGCCGCGTGCGGGCCAGGACGGGCGGCGAGCGTGTGGCGGCGCTCCTGGAGGACGTCTGGCTCGCGGAGCCGGGCGACCTCGCCCGGGCCGAGCGCGGCGTCCTCGTCACCCGCGAGGGCCACTGCTACGACGCCGACCGCGGCGAGCTCTGGTTCGCCGGCGAGACGGCGGAGGCGGTCCTGCTCCAGCTCGACGCGCGCCGCCGCTCGCTCGCGCGCGAGGCGGAGGAGCTCGAGCGGCGGGCCGAGGAGCTGCCTGCCGAGGCCGCACCGGTTCCGGTCGAGCCGCTCGCTCTCCTGGCCGACCGGCTTGCGGCCGCGCTGGCGGGCGCCGCAGAGGCGGCGAAGCGGTTCGAGGCTCCGTTGCAGGCGCGAGTGGACGCGGGCGCGACGCGCGCCGGCGAGCTGGCGACGGAGCTGCGGCGGCTCGGCGGGGCGGAGGCCGAGGCGCGCCGCGAGGCCTCCGAGACGGGCGAGCGGGGCGCGGCTGTCGACGTCGAGCGCGCGCGGCTCGAGGCCGAGGCGGACGAGGCCCGGAGACGGCTCGAGGAGGCCGGCGGCGACCCGGCCGAGGGCCACGACCGCGACGAGCTTGCCGGCAGGATCGAGCGCCTTGAGCGCCGCCGTGAATCGCTCGGCCAGGTGAACCCGCTGGCCAAGGAGGAGCACGAGCGCGAGAAGGAGCGGCTGACCGAGCTGGTCGACCAGCGGGCCGATCTCGAGGCGAGCCTGAAGGAGCTCGAGGAGCTGCGGGCCGAGCTGGCCGACACCGTCGAGCGGCGCTTCGACGAGACCTTTGCCTCGGTCAGCACCCACTTCGAGGAGGTCGCCGCGACGCTCTTCCCCGGCGGCCACGGTCGGCTGCGCCTGACCGAGCCCGAAGAGGAGGGCGCGGAGGCCGGGGTCGAGGTCGAGCTACGCCCGCCCGGCAAACGCGTGACGCGCCTCTCGCTCCTCTCCGGCGGCGAGAAGGCGCTCGGCGCGATCTCGTTCCTGTTCGCGCTCTTCCTCGCGAAGCCGTGCCCGTTCTACCTCCTCGACGAGGTCGAGGCGGCCCTCGACGACACCAACATCGGCCGCTTCGTCGAGCTGCTGCGCCGCTACTCCGACCGGGCGCAGTTCATCGTCGTCACCCACCAGAAGACGACCATGGAGGCGGCCGACGTCCTCTACGGCGTGACGATGGGCGGCGACGGCGTCTCACAGGTCGTCTCCCGTCGCCTGCCGCGCGAAGCAGTCCGCCGCCGCGTAGTGCTCTACACGCCCGCAGGCTTCGAGCCGCTCACGGACGAGCCCTGGGACGAGGCGCGCGTGCGCGGCGGGATCCGGGCCGTCGTCGCGGACGCCGACGCAGGCTTTCGACCCGGACGGGCTCTGGCCGGCGAACGAGTGGGACGCCTGGGGCACGACGCCGCCCGCTGAAGGATCTCTACTGCGGTGCGGGAGGCGTGGTGTGGGCGCTCGACGCGCTGCGCCGCCGCGGGCATGCGGAGACAGGGATCGACCTCGCCGCCGCGGCCGAGCAGACGCTCGAGCTCTGGCGCGAGATCGTCGGATCTCTCCTCGGGCGAGCTCGAGCTGCCGTCGGCGAGTGAGTCCTCGCTCCTGTGCGGGGAGGCCGGACTCCTGCTCGTCAACTGGCGGTTGGCTCCGAGCGCGGAGCTCGCCGACAGGCTGTTCCAGCGGGTGCGCGAGAACGTCGCGAACGAGGCCGAGGAGCTGATGTGGGGCTCGCCGGGAACGATGCTCGCCGCGCGGGCCATGCACGAATGGACTGGCGAGGAGCGCTGGGACGAGGCGTGGCGCGAGAGCGCCGAGGCCCTGCTAGCTCGTCGCGACGACGAGGGGCTCTGGGCGCAGCGCCTGTACGGCCACCCGCCGTTCCGCAGTCTTGGGCCGGTGCACGGCCTCGTCGGCATCGTCCACGCGCTGCTGCAGGAAGACGCGGAGTGGGCTGATCGCTTGCGGGGCGAGACGGCCGCTCTGCTCGCCCGCGAGGCGGTCGTCGAGGACGGGTATGCGACGTGGCCCTCGAGCGCGGGCGGCGAGCTCGTGCCGAAAGACGGTGTCATCCGCCTCCAGTGGTGTCACGGCGCGCCGGGGATCGTGTCGACCGCGACGGCGTACCTCGACGAGGAGCTGTTGCTCGCCGGAGCAGAGTTGGTCTGGCGAGCCGGGGCTCACGGGCCCGAGAAGGGGCACGGGCTCTGCCACGGCACCGCGGGAAACGGCTACGCGCTGCTGAAGGCGTTCGAGCGCACCGAAGACGAGCTCTGGCTCGAGCGTGCGCGGCGCTTCGCCGTCCACGCGCTGGCCCAGGCCGAGAGCTCGCCGCGCTACTCGCTCTTCACGGGCGGCGTCGGTGTAGCGCTCTTCGCCGCGGCGTGCCTCGATGCCGACGCCCGCTTTCCAGTGATCGACTGGCTCTAGGCTCCCGGCATGGCGCGGAGCTGGGCGGAGCTGCTCGGGGACGAGGACGCGAGCACGGAGGCGGCCGAGAGGCCCGGGCTGTTCGCGCGCCTGCGGGAGTCGCTCGGCAAGAGCCGCCGGGCGCTGACCGAAGAGCTGGCGCTCGCGAGCTTCGATCCCTCCGAGGAGGCGTCGTGGGAGCGGCTCGAGGAGGCGTTGATCGCGGCCGACGTCGGCGTGCCGGCGACCGCCGAGCTGGTGCAGCGGCTAGAGGCGCGCGGTGACGCCTCCAATCTCGGCGTCGCCTTGCAGGAGGAGATCGCGCGGATGCTGGGCGAGCCCGGGCGGCTGGAGCTGACAGCGCGCCCGAGCGTCTTGCTCGTCGTCGGCGTCAACGGCACGGGCAAGACGACCACGATCGGCAAGCTCGCGTCCCGGCTGCAGGAGCACGGCCGCTCGGTGCTCGTCGCGGCCGCGGATACCTTCCGCGCCGCGGCAGAAGAGCAGCTCGAGATCTGGGCGCAGCGGGCCGGCGCTGACTTCGTCGGCTCGGAGCGTGGCGGAGACCCGGCGGCGGTCGCCTTCGACGCGATCGGAGCTGCCGAGTCGCGCGGGCGAGACGTCGTCGTGGTCGACACGGCCGGTCGGCTCCACACACAGACGAACCTGATGGACGAGCTCACCAAGGTGCGCCGCGTGATCGGCCAGCGGCTCGAGGGCGCCCCGCACGAGACGCTGCTCGTCATCGACGCGACCACCGGGCAGAACGGGCTGCAGCAGGCGAGGTTGTTCGGCCAGGCGGTCGAGGTGACCGGCGTCGCGCTGACCAAGCTGGACGGCTCCGCCAGGGGCGGCATCGCCGTCGCAATCGCGCACGATCTGGGCCTGCCGGTGAAGCTGATCGGCATCGGCGAGGGCCTCGACGACCTCCAGCCCTTCGATCCCGGCGATTTTGCCGCCGCGCTCGTCGGCAGCGACTAGCGCGCCTGGCGCCGACCTCAGGCAGAATGCTACGAAGTTGTGAACGCCTACAACTAGCCGCGTAAGAAATCCAAAGGAGGAACCGTGGGAGAGCGAAAGCTTTCGAGAGCGTGGATAACGCTCGGGGTCGCAGCCGCAGTCGTGGGGTTGCTCGCAGCCGGAGCCTCGGCCCGGACGAGCTCGACTGCAACGCAGAGCGCAGCGAAGATCAAGGCCTGCGCGCTGCTGCCGGATACCACGTCGTCGACGAGGTACACGCTGTTCGACGCGCCGTACCTGAAGGCGGCGTTCAAGAAGGCGAAGGTGCCGGCGCAGGTCCTGAACGCGCTCAACGATCCCCAGAAGCAGAAGTCGCAGGCGCAGCAGTGCCTCGCGAAGGGCGCAAAGGTCATCCTGCTCGACCAGCTCAACGCCGCGTCGGGCAAGGCGATCACCAACCTGGCCGTCAGCCAGCACGCGAAGGTGATCGACTACGACCGCCTGGTTGTGGGCAGCAAGGCCGCCTACTACGTCTCGTTCAACAACGTCAACGTCGGCAAGCTGATGGGCACCGGGCTCGTCGCCGCGCTGAAGGCGAAGGGCAAGTACGGGTCGCACCCGGTCGTCGGGAGGCTGAACGGCGGCATCACCGACAACAACGCCCATCTGTTCAGGCAGGGCTACAACCTGATTCTGAACCCGCTCTACAACAACGGCACGTTCAAGAAGGCCCAGAGCGACGATCAGTACACGGACTGGAGTGCGATCAAGGGTCGCCAGATCTTCGACCAGATGCTCGCTGCAAACGGGAACAAGATCGACGCCATGATCGCGGCGAACGACGGCCTCGCCGGTGCCGTGATCGCATCGCTCAAGGCTCACGGCCTGAGCCCGATCCCGTTGACCGGCCAGGACGCGACGCCGACCGGCGTCCAGTTCATCCTCGCCGGCTGGCAGAGCGGCACCGTCTACAAGTCGGTGCGCAAGGAGGCCAACGCCGCAGCGGCCGCGGCCATCGCGATCCTCAAGCACAAGAAGGTCCCGGGCGTTAACGGCAAGACCAGCGGAACGAAGTCGATCCTGCTGAAGCCGGTCTGGATCACGAAGAAGAACTACAAGCTGCTCTTCAAGGAAGGTTTCCTGAAGAAGAGCCAGGTCTGCGTCGGCGAGTACAAGAAGTACTGCACCTAGAAGAGCCGGCTCACGGCCGGGGCGTCCGTTACGCGACGCCCCGGCCGTGATACAAACCGCGCCCGTGTCCGCGACGGCGACGATTCCGACGCTCGAGCTTCGCGGCCTGACCAAGAGCTTCGGCTCGGTGCAGGCGCTGCGCAGGGCCGATTTCGAAGTCCGCGACGGCGAGGTGATGGCGCTCGTCGGCGACAACGGCGCCGGCAAGTCCACGCTGATCAAGTGCGTCGCCGGGATCTACTCGATCGACCACGGCGAAGTGCTGTTCGAGGGGAAGCCGGTCTCCATCCACGGTCCCAAAGACGCGGCTCGGCTCGGGATCGAGGTCGTCTACCAGGATCTCGCGCTCTGCGACAACCTCGACGTCGTCCAGAACATGTTCCTCGGTCGCGAGGACCACGACTCCCTCTTCCGGCTTCGCGAGGCACCGATGGAGCAGCGGACTGCCGAGACGCTGGAGTCGCTGTCGGTCACGACCATCCGCTCGGTTCGCCAGCCCGTCGCGACCCTCTCGGGCGGCCAGCGCCAGTCGGTCGCGGTCGCACGCGCCGTCCTTTGGAACAATCGCGTCGTCTTCCTCGACGAGCCGACTGCAGCGCTCGGCGTCGCGCAGACGCGGCAGGTATTGGATCTCGTCAAGCGCCTCGCCGAGCAGGGCCTCGCCGTGGTGATCGTCTCGCACAACCTGCTCGACGTATTCCAGGTGGCGGACAGGATCACCGTCCTGCGGCTCGGCCGCAACGTCGGGGTGTACGAGCGCGACAAGACGACCGAGCAGGAGATCGTGCAGGCGATCACTTCGGGAACGGCGCCGGAGGCGGCTGCGTCGTGAGCACGGCCGCGCCCGCAGAGGTGCAGGCCGCAGCACACGGGGACAGCCTCGCGGCCATACTGCGTGGGCGCTGGGAGGCCCTCAAGGGCGGCGACGTCGGCAGCCTGCCGGTGATCGTCGGGATCATTGCGATCACCGCGTTCTTCACGGCGAAGTCGCCGTACTTCTTCACCTCGGTCAACTTCGTGAACCTGATCGGCCAGATGGCCGGCGTGACCGTGATCGCGATCGGCATCGTCTTCGTGCTGCTGATCGGCGAGATCGATCTCTCCGTCGGCTACGTGAGCGGGATCGCGAGCGTCACGGTGGCCGAGTTCCAGTTGGCCGGCTCGGGCCACGAGTATCCGGGGCTCGTCGCGATCGCATTGGCGATTCTGGTCGGCGCGGCGATCGGGGCAGCTCAGGGGTCGTTCATCGCGTTCCTGGGCGTGCCGTCGTTCGTCGTCACGTTGGCGGGGCTCTTGATCTGCCAGGGACTGATCATCGAGATCCTCGGCACCCAGGGCGTGATCGGGATCACGAGCAACCAGGTCAACGACGTCTCGAACTACATCCTCTCGAAGAACACCGGCTGGATCGTCGCGATCGTGTTCACCGCGCTGCTTGCGCTCGCGTCGTTGGGAACCTACGTCAGCCGCCGACGCGCAGGGCTCCCGACGGGAAACCCGATCATCACCATTGTCCGCGTGCTCTTCTACGGAGGGCTCGTCTTCGCCGCCGTCGCGGTCTGCAACCACACGCGCGGGGTGCCGCTCGTGGGCTTCGTAGTCCTCTTCGTCGTCATTCTCTTCTCCTACCTCGCAGGCAGGACGACGTTTGGGCGCCACGTCTACGCGGTCGGCGGCAACGCCGAGGCGGCGAGGCGCGCCGGCATCAACGTCAAGCTGATCCGGATTCTCTGCTTCGTCATCTCGGGCTCGATGGCCGGCCTGGGCGGGATCATCTTCGCCTCCCGCCTCAACTCGGTCGACCTGACGTTCGGCGGCGGCACGATCCTGCTCGATTCCATCTCGGCCGCCGTGATCGGCGGCGTCAGCCTCTTCGGGGGTCGCGGGCGCGTCAGCGGCGCGCTCTTCGGCGGCCTGATCATCGGCATGATCAGCAACGGCACCGACCTGGTCGGCTCGGCCGACTGGGTCAAGTACGTCACCACCGGCTTGATCTTGCTTGCCGCGGTCACGCTCGACACCGTGGCGCGCCGCCGCCAGACCGCGGCCGGGCGCTGAGCGCCAGGCCCACAGCCGGCGTCGGGCTGCTGGGCTACGCCTTCATGGGCACGGCGCACTCGCGCGCTCTGCTCGCGCTGCAGCACCTCGACGTGCCGCTGCGGCCGGAGCTCGTCTCGATCTCGGGCCGCGACCGCGAGAAGCTCGAGCGAGCACGCGAGCGCTTCGGCTTCGCCGAGGCGGTCACCGACTGGCGCGAGCAGGTCGCAGACGAGCGGATCGAGATCTTCGACAACAGCGGGCCGAACGCCGTCCACGCGGAGCCGACGCTGGCGGCTGCCCGCGCGGGCAAGCACCTCGTCTGCGAGAAGCCCCTCGGGCTGACCGCAGACGAGTCGCACGAGCTCTGGCAGGAGGCGGCGCGCGCGGGAGTCCACCACCTGTGCGGCTTCAACTACCGCTTTGTGCCGGCGGTCCGGCTCGCGCGGGAGCTGCTCGAGGCCGGCGAGCTCGGCGAGGTCGTCCACTTTCGCGGCCGCTACCTGCAGTCGTGGGGCTGGGAGGCCGACCCCGCGCGCTGGCGCTTCGACCCGGCTCAGGCGGGCACGGGCGCGCTCGGCGACCTGGGCTCTCACCTGATCGACCTCGGGCGCTACCTCGTCGGCGAGATCGCCTCGGTCTCGGCGCTCGTCCGCACGTTCGTGCCCGGTCGCGAGGTCGACGACCAGTTCGTCGCCACCGTCGAGTTCGAGAACGGCGCGACCGGAACCCTGGAGGCCTCGCGCCTCGCCCGCGGGCGTCTGAACTCGAACGTCTTCGAGGTGAACGGCTCAAAGGGCTCGCTCGTCTTCGACCTCGAGCGGCTGAACGAGCTCCAGGTCGCGGACGAGCGAAGCTTCCGGCGCGTGCTCGTGACCGAGCCCGACCAGCCGTACCTGCGTTACTGGTGGCCGCCCGGTCACACGATCGGCTGGGGCGACACCTTCGTCCACGAGCTCGGGCACCTGCTCGAGGCGATCGCAGGCGAGCACGACGTCGCGCCGCACGGGGCGACCTTCCAGGACGGCTACCGCTGCGCAGAGGTGGTCGATGCGATCCTCCGCTCCGCCGAGAGCGGCCGCCGCGAAGCGGTGAGCTACCGGACGTGAAGCCGGTCACCTCGCCGGCCTCACCGGCGTAGGTGCGTCTTCACGCCCACCCAGTACCCTGGACGCGTGTTCGACACCCTTTCTGAGCGACTCCAGGGCGCGCTCGGCGACCTGCGCAAGCGCGGGAAGCTCGACGACGAGTCGATCTCGCGCGCGATGCGCGAGGTCCGGCTGGCGCTGCTCGAGGCCGACGTCAACTTCGAGGTCGTCAAGACCTTCGTCGCGCAGGTGCGCGAGCGCGCGCTCGGCGCCGAGGTGACGAAGAGCGTCACGCCGGGACAGCAGGTCGTCAAGATCGTCCACGAGGAGCTGACCGCGCTGATGGGCTCGGGCGACTCGCGCCTCGCTTTCGCGGGCCGGCCGCCCACGGTCATCCTGCTCGCCGGGCTGCAGGGCTCGGGCAAGACGACCGCCGCCGCGAAGCTCGCGCTGCAGCTGCGCAAGGAGGGCCACAAGCCTGGCCTGGTCGCCGCCGACCTGCAGCGGCCCGCCGCCGTAGACCAGCTCGTCCAGCTGGGCAGCCAGATCGACGTCCCGGTCTTCACCGGCGCCGACGATCCCGTCGCCGTCTCGCGCGAGGGGATCGAGCAGGCGAAGACACAGGACCTCGACGTGGTCATCCTGGACACCGCCGGCCGGCTCCACATCGACGAGGCGTTGATGGACGAGCTCGCCGACGTGCGCGACGCGACCCGGCCGACGAACGTCCTGCTCGTGCTGGACTCGATGACCGGGCAGGACGCAGTCCGTGTCGCCGAGGCGTTCGCCGAGCGGATCGCCTTCGACGGGATCGTGCTGACCAAGCTCGACGGCGACGCGCGCGGCGGAGCGGCGCTCTCGGTCAAGGCGGTCACCGGCAAGCCCGTCAAGCTCGTCTCGGTCGGCGAGCGTCTCGACCAGCTCGAGTACTTCCACCCCGACCGGATGGCCTCGCGGATCCTCGGCATGGGCGACGTGCTCACGCTCGTCGAGAAGGCCGAGGCCGCGGTCGACAAGGCGGAGGCCGACGAGATGGAGAAGCGCCTGATGCAGGGCGAGTTCACCTTCGACGACTTCCTCCGAAGCTACAAGATGCTCCGCCGGATGGGCCCGGTGCAGGGCGTGCTCAAGCTGATCCCTGGCCTCGGCAGCCAGCTCGAGGGGCTCGACCAGGTCGACGACCGCCAGCTCGCGCGAGTCGAGGCGATCGTGCTCTCGATGACGCCGCAGGAGCGCCGCCTTCCGCATGTGATCGACGGCTCGCGACGGCAGCGGATCGCGAAGGGCAGCGGCACGAGCGTCGAGCAGGTCAACGGTCTGCTCGATGCCCGCAAGCAGATGGCGAAGATGATGAAGCAGCTCGGAAAAGGCAAGTTTCCGGCGCTCCCCGGCCAGCCAGGGCAGAATGGGCCGGCACGCTCCGCAACCAAGAAGAAGAAGACCAAGCGCAAGAAGAGGACACGGAGGTAAGTCATTTGGCAGTCAAGCTGAGGCTGACCCGCGTCGGGTCGAAGAAGAACCCGGTCTACCGGATCGTGGCCGCGGACTCCCGCTCGCCGCGCGACGGCAAGTTCATCGAGATCGTCGGCCGCTACAACCCGCAGACCGACCCGTCCACGATCGAGCTGGACGAGGAGAAGATCAAGGGCTGGATCGCGAAGGGCGCGCAGCCCTCTGCAACGGTGCAGAAGCTGCTCAAGGCGAAGGGGCTGTGAGCACTCAGATCGTCGAGTACCTGGCCCGCCGGCTCGTCGACGATCCGGACGCGGTCGAGGTCGAGGAGATCGAGCGGGAGGGCGCGGTCATCGTGCAGCTCTCCGTCGCGCCGGACGACGTCGGCAAGGTGATCGGCCGCCAGGGCCGGATCGCGCGCGCCCTGCGCACGATCGTGCGCGCGTCCGCCGCCCGCCGCGACCAGCGCGTCCTGCTCGAGATCGTGGAATAAGCGCTTGCGCGTCGCCGCGCTCTACGACATCCACGCGAACGTGCCTGCGCTCGAGGCCGTGCTGGCCGAGGTCGAGCGGGAGGGCGTGGACACGGTGCTCTTCGGCGGCGACCTGGTCTACGGGCCGGAGCCGGCCGAGGCGCTTGCCCGCGTCCGCTCCATTCCCGGCGCGCGCTTCGTGCGCGGGAACTGCGACCGCGAGCCAGAAGAGTGGGAGCGCTCGCAGCTCTCGGACGAGACGGTGGCCTTCCTGCAGGGCTTGCCCGAGACCCTCGAGTTGGACGGCGTCCTCTACTGCCACGCAACCCCGCGGAGCGACGAGGAGATCGTGACGCCGGCGACCACCGACGAGGAGCTCGCCGGGATCCTCGAAAGCGTCACACAGCGCGTCGTCGTCGCCGGTCACACGCATATGCAGCAGGACCGGCGGATCGGTGCGATTCGCTTCGTCAACGCCGGCAGCGTCGGCCTGCCCTACGAAGGCGAGCTGGCCGCCTTCTGGGCGCTGCTGGACGGGGGAGAGCCCGAGCTGCGCAGGACCCCGCTCGAGCTCCAGAAGGTCGCCGAGGTGTTCCGGCGCAGCGCATGGCCGCTCGCCGACGAGTTTCTGCGGGAGAACGTGCTCGAGACGGTCACCCGCGAGGAGGCGACCGCCGCGCAGGAGGAACGGAAGTCACAGGGGAGCTGATCCGCGTCGGGCGTGTCGGCAAGCCGCACGGGCTCGACGGCTCGTTCTTCGTCGAGCAGGCGAGCGAGGACGCCGACCGCTTCGCCGTCGGCGCGCAACTCCAGGTCGACGGCGAGCCGGCCGAGGTGGTCGCGTCCAAGCGCTCCCGCGGCCGCCCCGTGATCCGGCTCGACCGCGAGGCACGGCGCGGGGCCGAGCTCGCCGTGCCGCGCTCGGAGCTGCCGCCGACAGGCGAGAACGAGTACTACGCCTTCGAGCTGGTCGGCCTCGACGTCGAGGAGGAGGGAGGGCGCGCCCTCGGCCCGGTCGCCGCCGTCCAGCCCGGGGTCGCGAACGACGTGCTCGAGCTCCACTCCGGGCACCTGCTCCCGCTCGTGGACGCCTGCGTGCTCGAGGTCGACCTCGAACGCCGCCGGATCCTCGTGGCGCAGGGTTTCGCGCCTTCTAGCTAAGGCGCCGACTTGGCGGCGCCGACCATAGAGGCCAGGCGGGCTTTGCTCGCGCGGCCGTCTAACACACCTCCCTGGAAACGACACAAGTTTGCCCTGCGAGTGAAACAGCCTCTAACCTGAGCGGCGGCCGTTCCCTTGCAGCTCGACGTCTTCACTCTCGTCCCTCACGCGTTCGCCTGGCTCACGGAGCAGCGTCCCGTCGCTGCCGTGCTCGGCGACGAGCTCGACCTGCGCCTCCACAGCTACCGCGACTACTCGCCGCTCAGATCAGGCCAGGTCGACGACGAGCCCTACGGCGGCGGCGCCGGGATGGTGCTGCGCGTGGACGTTGTCGCAGCCGCGCTCGACGCCGTCTACGGCGGCGTTCCCGACCACCGCGTGGTCGCGCTCACCCCGCAGGGGCGCCAGCTGACCCAGGCCGTGGTCGAGGAGCTCGCCGCCGAGGAGCGCCTGACCCTGCTCTCGGCCCGCTTCGAGGGCTTCGACGAGCGCGTCCTGATCCACCTCGCCTCCGACGCGATCTCGATCGGCCCGTACGTCCTCTCGGGCGGCGAGCTGCCGGCGATGGTCGTCGCCGACGCGGTCGCCAGGCTGCTCCCGGGCGCACTCGACGAGGAGTCCGGCCGCGAGGAGAGCTTCTCCGCCGAGCTGGCCGGTGGTCTCGAGTACCCTCATTACACGCGTCCGCCGGAATTCCGAGGCTGGCGGGTGCCGGACATCCTCCTCTCCGGGGACCACGGGAGAATCGACCAATGGCGGAAACAACAGAGCCGACTGAGGACGCCGTGAATCCGGAGCGGGACCTTTACGCGACCCTCGGCGTGGCGCCGACGGCCACCGCGGACGAGATCCGCGAGGCCTACTGGCGGCAGGTGCGAGTCCAGTCGTCCGACCGCGAGCCGGGCGAGCGCCTGCGGGAGCTTCGCGAGGCGTACGAGACGCTGACCGACCCGGAGCGCCGCGCGCGGTACGACGCGACCGGCGACGGCGCCCCGCCGACGCCGGTCGGCGGCTTCATGCCGCTCCCGGAGCCGGAGCCCGTCGAGCAGCCGAGGCACCAGTCACGCAACCCGCTCGACCGCATGACGGCGCGCCTGCCGCGGCCCTGGCGGATCGCGATCGACTGGATCGTGACCATCGCCGGCGCGATCGCGATCGTGCTCGCGATCAAGCAATGGGTCGTCAACCCCTACCGGATTCCGTCCTCCTCGATGGAGCCGACCCTCCACTGCGCGCGCCCCGGCCCGGACTGCGAGGCACGCCTCTCCGACCGGGTGCTCGCCAACCGCTTCATCTACCACTTCCGCAGCCCGCACCGGGGCGAGATCATCGTCTTCAAGACGCCGACCAAGGCGGCCCAGGCGGCCTGCAACGCGAGCGGCACCTTCGTCAAGCGGCTGATCGGGCTCCCGGGCGAGACCGTCCGCGAGAAGAACGGCTTCATCTACATCGACGGCAAGCTCCTGCGCGAGCCGTACATCAAGGCAGGCCGGCGCGACACGCAGACGGGCATCTGGGCGGTGCCGCCGGGCCACTACTTCTTCATGGGCGACAACCGCAAGGAGTCGTGCGACTCGCGGCGCTGGGGCTCGGTGCCGCGGAAGAACCTCATCGGCGACGTCTTCATGACCTACTGGCCGCCGAACCGGATCGCCTTCCACGCGATCCTGCTCTCGCCGTGGCTGGCCGGGCTGGCGCTGCTCTTGCCTTTGCGGCGTCGACGCCGTTCTTCGTTGCGCTAGCATGCCGAGTCGGCCCGCGGGGGCCTCTTTTCATGAACCGCGTGATCGAAAGCCTCGAGCAGCGCCAGCTGCGCAGCGACCTGCCGCCGTTCAAGGCGGGCGACAGCGTGCGTGTCCACTTCCAGGTGATCGAGGGCCAGCGCCGCCGCGTCCAGGTCTTCGAGGGGATCGTGATCAAGCGCCAGGGCGCCGGCTCGCGCGAGACGTTCACCGTCCGCAAGCAGTCGTTCGGCGTCGGGGTCGAGCGGACGTTTCCCCTGCACTCGCCCAAGATCGAGCGCATCGAGGTGACCGCGATCGGCGACGTCAACCGCGCGAAGCTCTACTACCTGCGCGGCAAGGTCGGCAAGCGCGCCCGCGTCCGTGCCAAGCGCGGGGTGCCCCTGCCCGTGATGGAGGCGCCGCCGCCGCCCACCGAAGCGGACATGCCGGCCGAGGACGAGGAGCCGGAAGGGCTCGAGGAGGTTCAGCCGGAAGAGCCGGAGGCCGAGGAGCCCGAGGCAGCCGCGGAGGCGGAGGCGGAGGCGGAAGCCGAGCCCGAGGCCGAAGCCGAGGTCGAGCCCGAGGCCGAGCCGGTCCCCGAGTAACGAAAGCGTGCCGGTTCCGGGCGCCGGCTGAGAGCAGCGCTATGCTCGCGGCCGTGGCGCGACGCACCGGCCGGAAGCTGATCCAGTTCGATCGCAAGCTCGGTGCGCGCTTCGTCGCCGGCGCTGACGAGGCGGGGCGGGGGCCGCTCGCCGGGCCGCTGCTCGTGGCCGGTGTTCTGCTCGACTACGCGAAGCTGCGCGACCACAAGGTGCGCCCGCTCGCGTGCCTGAACGACTCGAAGCAGTGCAGCGAGGCCGAGCGCGAGGAGCTTTTCCGTGCCGTCGTCGGCTGTGCCGAGAAGATCGTCGTACGCGCCGTCTCGCCCGGCGAGATCGACCGCAGCGGCCTGCATCGCTCGAACCTCGCCTGCCTGCGCGCGGTTCTCTCCGAGCTGACGCCGCCGGCCGAGGTCTGCCTCGTCGACGGCTTCCGGCTCGGGCCTTTGGCGCCGGAGCACCGCGCGGTTGTCGACGGCGACGAGAAGAGCGCGGCGATCGCGGCGGCGTCGATCATCGCGAAGGTGACCCGCGACCGGATGATGCGGCGGATGGACGCGCTCTACCCGGCGTACGGCTTCCGCTCGCACGTCGGCTACATCACGCCCGGGCACTCGGCCGTCGTGCGGGAGATCGGTCCCTCCGATATCCATCGCCGCTCCTTCCAGGCGCTCTGCTACAGCTAGCGGCCGCGCCGCCGAGCGGCGCGCGTTGTGGTACTACCGCCTGCGCGGCTACCGGATCCTCGACCGCAACGTGTGGAGCGGCGGCAACGAGCTCGACCTGGTCGTGCGGCGCGGTAGGCGGCTTGCGTTCGTCGAGGTCAAGGCCAAGGGCGGTGGCCGCTACGGCGAACCCGTTCGAGATGGTGACCGCGGAGAAGCAGCGCCGCCTCCGCCGCGCTGCCGAGGCCTGGCTGGCCGCGCATCCGGAGTGCGCGCGGCTCGAGGCGAGCTTCGAGGTGGTCGCGCTCCAGGAGGGCCGGCTCAGGCGCCTGCGGCAGGCGTTCTAGGCCGGCCGTCGAACCGTTCGGGGTCGTGGCCTCGACGCAGGACGCCCTCTACCGCCGGATCGACCTCGACCTCTCCTGGTCTGAGCGGGACCTGCCCGAGCGAGAGCGGACGAAGCACGTCCATCGGCTACACCCGTACCTCGGGAAGTTCATCCCGCAGCTCGTCGAGGCGCTGCTGTCTCGGCACGTTCCGCCCGGCCGGGTGCTCGATCCGTTCGCCGGCTCGGGGACGACGCTCGTCCAGGCGCTCGAGTCTGGCTACGACGCCACCGGCTCCGACGTCGCGGCGTTCAACTGCCTGCTGATGCGCGTGAAGACGCGCGAGTACAACCCGTTCGTGCTCGAGTCGGAGTTGCGCGACGCGCTGGCGCGGCTGGAGGCGTTCGACGGGGCGCGGCCGGAGGGGCCGGTCTCGCGCTTCGTTCGCGACTGGTACGCGCCGCGCGCGGCGGCCGAGCTGCTCTTCTTCCGCGGGCTCGTCGAGGACTACGAGCACGCGGACGTCCTGCGCGTCGTGCTCGCGCGGGCGGCGCGCTCGGCCAGGCGCACGACCCACTTCGACCTCGACTTCCCACGGACGCCGCAGCGCGCGCCCTACTGGTGCCACAAGCACCGGCGCGAGTGCCGTCCGGTCGGGGAGGCGCGGCGGTTCCTGCGCCGCTACACGCTCGACACGATGGCGCGGGCCCGTGAGTTCTCACGCGCGCGCGCGCGAGGGCGCGAGGCGACGGTGCTGCACGGCGACGCTCGGGAGCTCGACTTCGGAGCTCGCTTTGACGGAGTCGTCACCTCGCCGCCGTACCCGGGCCTGATCGACTACCACGAGCAGCACCGCTACGCGTATGAGCTGCTCGGGCTCGAGGAGTGCCGCGAGCTTGAGCTCGGCAAGGGGTCGAGCCGGGCGGCGCTCGCGGCCTACGTGGACGGGATCGCGGCGGTGCTGGCGAACGTGCGCGGCGCTTTGCGTCGGGGCGCGCCCGTCGTGATCGTGATCAATGACCGCCGCGAGCTCTATCCGGAGATTCTGGAGCGCGCCGGCCTGCGGCTGGAGGAGCGTTACCGGCGACACGTCAACCGCCGCACCGGGCGGCGCGCGGGCGAGTTCTTCGAAGACATCCTCGTCGCGCGCTGAGTCGACTTCTCTCGCCAGGCCCGCTCGGCTCTTTACCAGGCGTGCGTTGGACGGCCGCGCGGGCAAAGCCCGCCCCGGCCTCTCGGGTCGGCGCCGCCCAGTGGGCGCCTTCTTGCGAAGTTCCACTTTCGTGACAGGTGCGTGACGGACAGGTCACGTCTTGTTGTCTAGATTGCAGACGTGCTCGCACGGACGGTCACGCACGCGCTGGTCGGGCTCGACGCCCGCCAGGTCGAGGTCGAAGCGCACCTCCAGCTCGGGGTGCCGGCGTTCGCGATCGTCGGCCTCGCGGACCGCGCCTGCCAGGAGGCGAAGGAGCGCGTCCGCTCGGGGATCGCGTCCGCGGAGCTCGAGTGGCCCGTGCGGCGGATCACGGTCAACCTGGCGCCGGCCGAGTTGCGGAAGGAGGGCTCCGGCTTCGACCTGCCGATCGCGCTGGCCGTGCTGGCGGCGTCGCGTCAGGTTCCGCCCGAAGCTCTGGGCGGGCACGCGGCGGTGGGCGAGCTGGCGCTGGACGGGCGGTTGCGGCCGGTCGGGGGCGTACTGGCGGCCGCCGAGGGCGCGCGGCAGGCGGGGCTGACGCGGCTGCTTTGTGCTGCCGAGTGTGGGGCGGAGGCGGCGCTGGCCGGGATCGAGCCGGTTCCGGTGCGGCATCTGGCGGAGGCGGTCGCCTATCTGCGCGGCGAGTGGGTGCCGTCTCCGCCCGGCGAGCCGTCTCTGAACGGGAGCGGAACCGATCCGCCGGTGCTCGATCTCGCCGACGTGCGCGGGCAGGAGCGCGCGCGGCGGGCGCTGGAGCTCGCGGCTGCGGGCGGACACAACCTGTTGCTGGCCGGGCCTCCGGGAACCGGCAAGACGATGCTCGCGCGGCGCCTGCCGGGGATCCTGCCGCGCCTGCCTCCGGACGAGGCGCTGGAGGTGACGCGCATCCACTCGGTCGCCGGGTTGCTCCTGCCTGGACGGCCGTTGGTGACGGTGCCGCCGTTTCGGGCGCCGCACCACACCGCGTCGGTCTCGGCGATCGTGGGCGGTGGATCTTCGCCGCGGCCCGGTGAGGCGAGCCTGGCGCACCGCGGCGTCCTCTTCCTCGACGAGCTGGCCGAGTTCCCGCGCAACGCGCTGGAGGCGCTGAGGCAGCCGCTCGAGGACGGTGCGATCGCGATCGCCCGGGTCGGCGGCAAGATCGTCTTCCCGGCGCGCTTCCAGCTCGTCGCGACGATGAACCTTTGTCCATGCGGTGCGCGCGGCGACCCTGCCGCCGAGTGCTCCTGCTCGGCCGCGCGGCTCGCGGCGTATCGCGACAAGCTCTCGCGGGCGCTGCTCGACCGGTTCGACCTACTCGTCACCGTCCCGCGCCCGCGTGCGCGAGAGCTCGACGGCGCTCCCGGTGAGTGCTCGGAGGCCGTGCGGGAGCGCGTCGAGGCGGCGCGCCAGCGTGCTCGTGGCGAGCCGCTGCGGCGTTCGGCGGAGGCGAACGAGCTGCTGACGAAGGCCGTCGAGCGGCTGCCGTTGTCGGCGCGCGGCCGTGCCCGAGTTGCGCGGGTGGCGAGGAGCGCGGCCCTCCTGGTCGGAACCGAGGCGATCGAGGCCGCCCACGTGGCCGAGGCGCTCTCGTTTCGCTCACCGACGGAGCTGGGGCCGCGGTGAGCGCCGGCGATCTCGCTCTGGCTGCATTCGCGGCCGAGACGGGCGCGCACGTCGTGCGCGAGCCGAGGGAACGGCGGTTCGAGCGCTTCCGCCGCGGGTTCGACTCCGGTGCGTTTCTCGCGGCGCTGGTCGAGCGCGGACTCCGGTTCGTCGGCCGCTCCGAGCCGGCGTTTCCGCCCCTCCTGCGCGAGCTGCACGACCCACCGCCTGGCCTCTTCCTCCGGGGTTCCGCGAACGTCGAGCTCCTGGGGCTCCCGGCGGTCGCGATCGTCGGAGCCCGCTCGTGCTCGTCCTACGGCGGCCAGGTGGCGCGCATGCTCGGGCGCGAGCTGGCCGCCGCCGGGCTCGTCGTCGTAAGCGGGCTCGCCCGCGGTGTGGACGGCGAGGCGCACCGCGGCGCCCTCGAGGCCGGTGGCACGACGGTCGCCGTGCTCGGCTGCGGCGTCGACCGCGACTATCCGGGCGCCCATGCGAGCCTCGCCCGCGGGATCTCCGAGCATGGGCTGGTCGTCTCGGAGTACGCGCCCGGCGTCGAGCCGGCCCCGTGGCGATTCCCGGCCCGGAACAGGATCATTGCGGGCCTCGCCGTCGCGTCCGTGATCGTCGAGGCCCGGGAGCGGAGCGGCGCCCTGATCACCGCCGACTTCGCGCTAGACGCCGGACGCGAGGTCTTCGCGGTCCCCGGCGAGATCACGTCATCCCTGTCAGCCGGGACGAACGCGCTGCTGCGACTGGGCGCGACGCCGCTGACCCGTGTCTCCGACGTGCTCGAGCCGCTCGGGATCGAGCCGGCGCGCAACGAGCCGGCCGAGCTCGGCGAGCACGCAAGGACGGTGCTCGCCGCGCTCGCGGAGGAGCCGGCGGGAGCGGACGAGCTCGGACGGGTGACAGGACTGGACGCCGCCGCCCTCGCCACCGCGCTCGCAGAGCTCGAGCTGGCCGGTGCCGCCGCCGAGGCCGACGGGATCTACAGAGGGGTGAGGCCACCGGAATAGGATCGGCGACATATGACGAGCTCCTACTGGCTGGCAGAGGAGCGGCCGCGTCTGGACGTGCCGCGGCTGGACGGCCGTGCCGACGTCGCCGTGGTCGGAGGCGGCGTGACAGGCTGCGCCTGCGCCCGCGTGCTCGCCGAGGCGGGCCTCCGCGTCCGTCTCCACGAGGCGCGCGAGATCGCCTCGGGCGCAAGCGGACGGAACGGCGGCTTCGCAGTCCGTGGCGGCGCGCCCACCTACGACGCCGCGCGGGCGCAACTCGGCCGTGAGCAGGCGCGTGCGCTCTGGGAGCTGACCGAGCGCTACCTCGACAGGCTTGCCGAGCTGGCGGGCGACGCCTTCCGCCGGACGGGCAGCCTGCGCCTGGCTGCCGACGCCGCCGAACGCGCCGAGCTCGAGGCCGAGTACGAGGCACTCCGCGAGGACGGCTTCGCGGCGGAGTGGCGCGACGAGGTCCCCGAACCGCTCGACGGTCGCTACTACGGAGCGATCTTCAACCCGCCGGACGGGTCGCTTCAACCTGCGCGCTGGGTCAGGCGTCTCGCGGGCCTCGCTGCAGCGGCGGGCGCCAACCTGCGAGGGGGAGAGCGGATCGAGTCGCTCGACCAGGTCGACGCAGACCAGGTCGTGATCGCGACCGACGGCTACACGCACGGCCTGGTGCCGGAGCTCGATGCTGCGGTTCTGCCGACGCGGGGCCAGGTGGTGGTCACCGAGCCGCTGGAGCGGCGACTGTTCCCCTGCCCGCATTCCGCCCGCCACGGCTTCGATTACTGGCAGCAGACGCCCGACAACCGGCTCGTCGTCGGCGGCTTCCGCGACAAGGCGCTCGACCAGGAGCAGACCGCCGAGGAAGTGACCACGCCGTTGATCCAGGAGCACCTCGCGCTGTTCGTCGGCGAGCTGACCGGCGCGGAGCCCCGGATCGAGCACCGCTGGGCCGGCATCTTCGGAATGACCGAGGACATGCTTCCTCTGGTGGGCCGCGTGCCCGGTCACGACGGTGTCTGGGTCTCGGCGGGCTATTCCGGCCGCGGCAACGTCATGGGCCTGGCCTGCGGCGAGCTCGTCGCGCAGGCGATTCTCGGCGAGCCCGCTCCGGAACTCGAGCTGTTCGACCCGACGCGCCTGATTCGACCGGTGCTTGACGCGAACGACTAGAGCTCGATCGTCTCGAGCTCCAGGTCGGCGGCGCGCTCCATCGCGGCGAGCGCGATCGCCAGGTCCTGGATCGCGAGGCCGGTCGAGTCGAAGGTCGTGATCTCGTCGTCGTGCTCACGGCCCGAGGCCGTGCCGGCGAGCACGTCTCCGAGCTGGGTCACGCGCTCGCGCCCGAGCAACCCCGCCTCGACCGCGTGCACCGGCTCACCGTTGTGGCTGGCCTGCTCGTAGTCATCTCAGAGGATGGGCTTCGGCTAGTGCTTGATCGCGATGCGACCCGACCGCTCGCGGTGCCGGCGAACGAGGGTTGTACCGATCAGCCACCCGAGCACAGCACCGACGCCCTGGAAAATAATCGGCCACTCGTAGTGGTTCGGGAAGATGACTTCGGTGAAGACAATCGAGATTGCGATCCCGACCAGGCGCCAACGATGCCCGCGAGCTTGACCACCACAATGAGCTAAGCACGAAGCGTCGGGATCTTCAACCTGCCTGCTAGAGCTCGATCGTCGGCAGGTCCAGCTCGTTCTCGCGCTCCATCGCCGCGAGCGCGATGGCGAGATCCTGGATCGCCAGGCCGGTGCTGTCGAACAGGGTGATGTCATCCGGAGACTCGCGCCCGGGCGCCGTGCCCCCGAGAACGTCGCCGAGCGGGTCACGTCGTCCTGCGTGATGGCCCCCGCCTCGACCGCCTGTGCGAGGTCGCCGTTGTGGCTAGCTTGTTCCCAGTCGTCGGCATAGAGCCGGACCCGGGCATTGGGATCGAGTGCTCCGGATGATCCCGACTGCCCCCAGTCGTCACAGAAAACGTGCGTCCGCACGAGCTCCTCGACTGCAATCTCCGCCTTGCCGGGCCCGTCGGCGCCCATCAGGCTGACGTGCTGCCCGGCCCGGAGCGTTCCTTCGGGAAGCAGCACCTCGTGGCCGGGCGTCATCGTCACGAGCAGGTCGGCGGCGAGCGCCTCCTCCTGCGAGCCGGCCAGCGAGGCGCCGAGCTCCGCGGCCGCCGCTTCGGCTCGTTTCCGGTCGACATCCCAGAGCGAGACGCTGCGACCGCGTGCGAGGAACGTCCGCGCAGCCGCCTTCCCGTTGACGCCGGCGCCGACGACGGCTGCGCTGTCCGCTTCGCGGCGCCCCAGCGTCTCCGCCGCGAGCACCGCTGCCGCGCCCGTTCGCAGCGCAGTGACCGCCCCGGCGTCGAGCACCGCCACGAGAGAGCCGTTCGAGGCGTCCGAGAGCAGCACGAGCCCGGACACCGTCGGCAGGCCGCGCGCCGGGTTCCCCGGGAACGACGTCACCCACTTCAACGCGGCGTGCCCCTCGCCGAGCACCGGCATCGCCCGGAAGTCGCCTGCCGGGTACGCCGGCACGTAGACCTTGGGCGGCATCGACCACTCGCCGCGCGCGTAGGCCAGGAACGCCTCGCGCACCGCCTCGATCGCCCGCTCCGGCGGGACGGCCGCCTCGACCGCCGCGGCTGAGAAGACGGGGATCACTTGGCCGCGAAGCCTAGTCGCGGGATACTCGCGGCCGATGTCGGTGCCTGCTGGGATCGTGGTCGAGGAGCTGGAGGTCGTCCGCAACGGCGTCGACGTCCTCCATCGGCTCTCGCTTGCGGTCGCCCGCGGCCGGGTCACCGGACTGCTGGGGCCGAACGGCAGTGGGAAGTCGACCCTGATGCGCTCGATCGTCGGCGTCCAGCGAGTGCGCGGGGGATCGATCACCGTCCTCGGCAGCCCGGCCGGCTCGCCGGAGCTGCGGCGCCGGGTGGCGTACGTGACGCAGGCGCCGTCCGTCTACGGCGACCTCACGATCCGGGAAAACCTGCGCTTCTTCGCGCGGGTCCTCTCCGTGCCCGCGGCGCGCATCGAGCCTGCGCTCGAGACGGTCGACCTGGTCGAGTGGGCCGACAGGGTCGTCAATCGCCTCTCCGGCGGCCAGCGGGCCCGGGTCTCGCTGGCAAGCGCGCTGCTCGGCGATCCCGAGCTGCTCGTGCTCGACGAGCCGACGGTGGGGCTGGACCCGCTCTTGCGGCGAGAGCTCTGGAGCACGTTCCACACGCTGGCCGAGGAGGGCCGCACGGTGCTCGTCTCGAGCCACGTGATGGACGAGGCGGACCGCTGCGACGAGCTGCTGCTGCTGCGGGAAGGGCGGCTGCTCGCGACCGGGGGGCCCGACGAGCTCCGGCAGCGGACGGGCGCCCGCGACCTCGAAGAGGTCTTCCTGCGCCTGATCGAGGAGGAGCGGGGGTGAGCCCTCGTGTCGCGGCTGCGGTCGCGCTGCGCGTCCTGACGCAACTGCGGCGCGACCCGCGGACCGTCGGCCTCCTGATCGGCGTCCCGTCGCTGCTGATCATCCTCCTCCACGAGCTCTTCGCCGGCCGCGAGCAGGTCTTCCAGCATGTCGGCGGCCCGCTGCTCGGTCTGTTCCCATTCGTCTCGATGTTCGTCGTCACCTCGGTGACGATGCTGCGCGAGCGCACGACCGGCACGCTGGAGCGACTGATGACGCTGCCCCTCGCGAAGCTCGACCTCCTCGCGGGCTACGCGGCGGCCTTCGCCTCGATGGCCGCAGTTCAGGCAGGTGTCGTCTCGGCGATTGCCTTCACCTGGCTCGACCTCCACACCGACGGGCCGGTCTGGGCGGTCGTCGCGCTTGCGATCGGCAATGCGGTGCTCGGGATGGCCCTCGGCCTGTTCGCCAGCGCCTTCGCGTCGACGGAGTTCCAGGCGGTGCAGTTCATGCCCGCGATCGTGCTGCCCCAGATGCTGCTGTGCGGCCTGTTCGTCGCCCGCGACCAGATGGCCGACTGGCTGCGCGTGCTCTCGGCCGCGCTGCCCCTCACCTATGCCTACGACGCCCTTGCGCACGCGATCGCGGACGAGTTCGACGTGCGCTTCACCGTCGACGTGTGCGTCGTCCTCGGGGCGACGTTGCTCGCGCTGCTCCTGGGCGCGCTGACCCTGCAGCGCCGAACGGCCTAGGAGGGCTTGGCGGAACCTCGCTCGTCGTCGGGGTGCGATGGCCGTTCCGAGGCAAGGACGGAGGGAGTCCCTGTAGTGGATGACTACAGGGGCGACTGAGGACGCGGCCTCGGGGCGGACAGCGCGGCCCGACGGCACAGACTAGGTTTCGTCAAGCCCTCCTACAGGTCCTTGACGTCGGCGATCAGCTTGTCGATCGAATCCTTCGCGTCGCCGAACAGCATCACGGTCTTCGGGTTGTAGAAGAGCGGATTCTCGATCCCGGCGAAGCCAGGGTTCATGCTGCGCTTGAGGACGACGACCGCGTTGGCCTGGTCGACGTTCAGGATCGGCATCCCGTAGATCGGGCTGCCCTGGTTGTTGCGCGCGTCGGGGTTGACGACGTCGTTGGCCCCGACGACGACCGCCACGTCGGTGCGGCCGAACTCGGGATTGATCTCGTCCATCTCCTTCAGCTGCGGGTAGGGCACGTTGGCCTCGGCCAGAAGGACGTTCATGTGCCCGGGCATCCGGCCGGCGACCGGGTGGATCGCGTAGGAGACCTCGACGCCCTTCGCCTCGAGCAGGTCGGCGAGCTGGCGGACATCGTGCTGGGCCTGCGCGACCGCGAGGCCGTACCCGGGCACGAAGACGACCTTGTGCGCGTAGGCGAGCATCACGGCGACGTCCTCGGCGCTCGCCGAGCGGACCGTGCCGCCGTCGGTCGCGGCCGCGACGGCCGCCTGTGGGCTGACCTGGCCGAAGGCGCCGAAGAGGACGTTTCCGATCGAGCGGTTCATCGCGCGGCCCATCAGCATCGTCAGCAGCGTGCCCGAGGCGCCGACGAGCGCACCCGCGACGATCATGACGTTGTTCTCGAGCTCGAAGCCTCCGACCGCCACCGCCAGGCCGGTGAACGCGTTCAGCAGCGAGATCACGACCGGCATGTCTGCGCCGCCGATCGGGAGCACGAACAGGACGCCGAAGAGCGCACCGCCGCCGATCACGACCCAGAGCAGCCATTCGTCCTGCACGCCGGAGTCCAGGGTCACCGCGAGCCCCACACAAGCGGCGAGCAGCGCGAGGTTGACGAACTTCTGGCCGGGATAAGTGATCGGCCGGCCCTTGATCAGCTCCTGCAGCTTCGCGAACGCGACCATCGAGCCGGAGAAGGAGATCGCGCCGATCAGCCCGGAGAGCGCGATCGCCACGCCGATGTCGAGCTTCGGCGTGCCCGGCTCGGGGAGGATCCTGTGCAGCTCCGCGAGCGCGATCAGCGCAGCCGCTCCGCCGCCGACGCCGTTGAACAGCGCCACCATCTGCGGCATCGCCGTCATCTTCACGCGCCGCGCGGCGACCGCCCCGAAGCCTCCGCCGATCAACATGCCGACCGCGATCGCCCACCAGCTCGTGGTGCCCGTCTTGATCCAGGTGACGACGATCGCGACCAGCATCCCGACCGCGCCGATCTGGTTGCCGCGCCGCGCGTGCGCCGGGTTGGAGAGGAAGCGCAGCGCGAGGATGAAGCTCGCGATCGGGATCAGGTAGAGGAGGTTCGCGAGGTTCGTGCTCATTCGGCGTTCTTGCCGTCGTGCCCGCCGTCCGCCGGCTTGGGCGCCTCGCGTTTCTTGAACATCTCCAGCATGCGGTCGGTGACGACGAAGCCGCCGACGACGTTCGCGGAGCCGAGCACAACGGCGAGGAAGCCGATCACCCAGTCGAATGTGTCCTTGTGCGGGGAGCCGAGGACGATCATCGCGCCGACGATGACGATGCCGTGGATGGCGTTCGTGCCTGACATCAAGGGCGTGTGGAGCAGCGTCGGCACCTTCGAGATCACCTCGACGCCGAGGAAGATCGCGAGCACGAGGATGGTCAGCTCGAAAACGAGCAGCGTGTTGTGGCTCATAGGGCCAAGCCCCCCGCGGCCGCGCCGATTGGTCCCGTAAGGCGGCATCCCCCACCCTGGGTGGGGCTTGCTGTCCCGCCTCCCTCACGGGCGACGCTACCAGCCGAGCTCCTACATGTCTGTGACCGGGCCGTGCCGGGTTCGTGCCGATTTGTCCCCAGGCCGGTCAGGTGCGCGAGCGTCGGCGCCGGGCTCACGCGGGAACCTCTTCCTTGCGCGTTACGCAGGCGCCGGCCGTGATCTCGTCGTCGAAGTCGAGCACGAGCTCACCCTCGGGCGCGAGGTGGAGCAGGAGCGCGTGCACGTTCCGCGCGTAGAGCTGGCTCGCGTGGTAGGGCATCGTGCTCGGCAGGTTGGTGAAGCCGACGATGGTCACGCCGTCGCGCACGACCTCCTCGCCGGGCTCGGTCAGCTCGCAGTTCCCACCCGCCTCGGCGGCGAGGTCGACGATCACCGACCCGGGGCGCATCGCGGCCACCGCGCTCGCGGGGATCAGACGCGGAGCCGGCCGTCCCGGGATCAGCGCGGTCGTGATCACGACGTCGAACTCGGGCAGGCGCCGCTCGAGCTCGACCTGCTGCTGACGCTGCTGCTCCTCGGTCAGCTCCTGCGCGTAGCCGCCCTCGGTCTCCTCGCCGACGATGCCGAGGTCGAGCCAGTTGGCGCCGAGGCTCTCGATTTGCTCGCGGACGACCGGCCGCACGTCGAAGCCGGTCACGACCGCGCCCAGCCGGCGCGCCGTGGCGATCGCCTGCAGGCCCGCGACTCCGGCGCCGAGGACGAGCGCCTTCGCCGGCGTCACGGTTCCGGCTGCGGTCATCAGCATCGGGAAGAACTTCGGGAGCCGCTCGGCCGCCAGCAACGTCGCCTTGTAGCCGGAGACGGTCGCCTGCGACGAGAGGGCGTCCATCGCCTGGGCGCGCGTGATGCGCGGGATCGACTCCATCGCGAAGGCGACCACGCCGCGCTCGGCGAGGCGCGCGATCCCCTCCTTGTCGGTGAGCGGCTGCAGGAAGCCGATCAGCACCTGGCCGTCGGTCAGCAGGCCGGCCTCCTCCTCGCCCGGCTTCTGCACCTTGACCACGGCCTCGGAGTCGGCCCAGGCGTCGACCAGCCGTGCGCCGGCCTCCTCGTACGCCGCGTCCGGGAACGACGCCGCCTCGCCCGCGCCGCGCTGCACGAGCACCTCGAAGCCGGCTGGGACGAGCTTGCCGACGACCTCCGGCACGAGCGCCACGCGCCGCTCGCCGGCTGCCGTCTCTCTCGGAACCCCGATCTTCATGCCGGGGGGATGCTAGTGCGTCGGGCATACGACGAATATCCTCCACCGGCGATGCCCGTTCCGGAGATCGTGCCGCGTGAGACCAAGTACGGCCTGGTAGCCGACGGCGACGGCTGGTTCGTGATCAACGCGACCGACAGCCGGTGGGAGGACACCGTTCGGTTCGGGTTCTTCTGCAACTTCGAGGGCAAGCGCCGCTTCAAGCAGCTCGGGCTGAACCTGAACGTGCTCGAGCCGGGCCAGTCGCTCGGTTACTACCACCGCGAGCGGGCGCAGGAGGACTTCCTCGTCCTCGCAGGCGAGTGCCTGCTGCTCGTCGAGGGCCAGGAGCGGCCGCTCAGGCAATGGGACTTCGTGCACTGCCCGCCCGAGACGAACCACATCATCGTCGGCGCGGGCGACGGGCCTGCGGTCGTGCTTGCCGTCGGGGCCCGCGGCCGGAAGGTGAGCGGGATCGTCTACCCGGTCGAGCCGCTCGCGCTCGAGCACGACGTCGGCGTCGAGCAGGAGACGACGAGCCCGAAGGAGGCGTACGCGGGGCTCCCGGGCTACACGCGCTCCCGGTACCGGCCGGGCTGGCTGCCCGAGTAGCATCGGCGCGTGCCTGGACCCCTCGCCGAGATCGCGGACAGCTTCTTCAGGCCCGCCGTCAATGACCTCGTGCCCTACGAGCCGGGTGTGCCCGTCGAAGAGGTCCAGCGCGAGCTCGGGCTCGAGCGCGTGGTCAAGCTCGCCTCCAACGAAGGCCCGTTCGGCCCCTTCCCCGCGGCGCGCGAGGCGATCGAGCGGGCGACTGCCGAGCTGAACCGCTACCCGGACGGCGGCGCCTACCGGCTGCGGGCCGCGCTCGCCGAGCGGCTCGGGCTCCGCTTCGAGGAGGTCGCCGTCGGCGCCGGCTCCGACGGCCTCGTCGATTGCCTCAGCCTGGCGTCGCTCGAGCCCGGCGACGAGATCGTCTGCGGCTGGCCGTCCTTCCCGAGCTACGTCATCGACGCCCGCAAGCTCGCCGCGGTCCCGCGCCTCGTCCCGCTCCGCGACGAGCGCTACGACCTCGAGGCGATGCTCGAGGGGATCGGCCCGCGCACGAAGCTCGCCTACGTGTGCCTCCCCAACAATCCGACCGGCACCACCAACACCCGCGAGGAGCTCGACGCCTACTTCGAGCGCGTCCCGCCGCACGTGCTGACCGTCCTCGACCAGGCCTACCTCGAGTACATCGACGACCCCGACTACCCCGACGGGATCGAGGAGTACCTCAAGGGCGGCCGGCGGGTCGTCGTCCTCCGTACGTTCTCGAAGATCTACGGCCTCGCGGGCCTACGCGTCGGCTACGCGGCCGCGCCGGCGGCCGTCGTGACCGCGATCGGCAAGGTGCGCCGCGCCTTCGACATCACCACGCCGGCGCAGGAGGCGGCACTCGCCAGCCTCGACTCGCCCGACGAGCTCGCGCGGCGGCGCGCGCTGAACGCCGTGGGCCGCACCCGGCTCTGCGAGATCCTGCGCGAGCACGGGCTCGACCCGGCCGGGCCCGCCGTCGGGAACTTCCTCTTCGCCCAGGTCGCGGAGGACTCGCGGCCGTTCTTCGAGCGGTTGCTACGGGAGGGAGTGATCGTCCGGCCGACGCACGGCTTCGGCGCACCCGGGGCGATCCGGGTGACCGTCGGCACGGAGGACGAGCACCGCTTCCTCGCCGAGGCGCTCGAGCGGGTAGGCCCGCTCGTTCAGACACGGCCGTAACGGACCGGGCCGAAAAACCCCTCGTTCGAGGGCGGAACGGGCTGTTACCGTAGGAACGAATGGGCCGCCTCCATTCGCCCGAAAGCCCCAGCCGAGGAGGACTGCTGGGCCGCGAGCCAGGCTTCCGCCGCCTCTTCCTCGCAACGCTGGGCTCGGGCGCCGGCACGTGGCTGGCTCTCGTCGCGCTCGAGGTCGACGTCTACGACCGGACGCACTCGTCGACGTGGATCGCCGCCCTGCTGATCGCCGACCTGCTGCCGACGTTCGCGATCGGCGTGTTCGCGGGGCCGCTGATCGACCGGTTGTCGCGCCGCGCCCTGATGATCGGCTCCGACCTCGTCCGCTTCTGCGCATTCGCCGCGCTGACGTTCACCACGAGTGCCACGCAGATCGTCGTGCTGGCCGCTGTCGTCGGCATCGCGACGGGCTTCTTCCGGCCGGCGGTCTACGCCGCCATCCCGAACCTGGTCGAGGACGAGGACCTGCCCGGCGCGAACTCGCTCCTACAGACCGTCGACAACATCACCTGGGCCGCGGGCTCGGTCCTCGGCGGCGCGCTCGCCGCGACGGCCGGGGTCGATGCGGCGTACTGGATCAACGCCTTCACGTTCCTGCTCTCGGCGTTGCTGCTGGTCGGGATCCCGCAACGGATGTTCCAGGAGGCGGCGGCGGCCAGCCACGGCCACTGGCAGGACCTCAAGGAGGGCTTCGCGCTCACGGTCAGCTCACCCGGGCTCCTGACCGTCCTGGTCGCGTGGAACATCGCCATGGTGGCGAACGCCGCCGTGAACGTGTCCGAGCCAAACCTCGCGCTGGTGACGTTCTCGGGCGGCAGCTTCGGGCTCGGGCTGATGATGGGCTCCGCCGGCCTCGGGCTCGCGGCCGGCGCCTACCTCGCCGGCTCCTGGATCGAGACTCGCGGGCTCGCGAACGTCTACGGCGCCGCGCTCGCGCTGATGGCGGTCGGGATCGGCGTTGCCGCCGCGGCACCCAACGTCTGGGTCGCGTCGGCCTGCGTCGTGATCTCGGGCTGCGGCAACGGGGCAGCGGTCGTCTGCAACGCGCTGCTCGTCCAGCGTGGCGCGCCGGACGCACTGCGCGGGCGCGCATTCGCAGTGCTGATGAGCTCGAACGTCGCGGTGCTGCTGATCGGGATGATCGCCGCCGGGAAGCTCACGGACGTCGTCGGCGCGCGCTGGGTCTGGGCAGCGGCGGCGGTGGGTGCCGCTGCGGCTGCTGCGGCGGGATTCGCGCTCGCCCGCCGGGTCAGGACGAGCGCACCTGCGCCGGCCTCGACGGAGCCGCCGCCGGTTGCAACCCGCGCCGAGCCCACGCAACGCCCGGTCTAAATAGCATCCGGCGCGTGGCGGCACGCCGCGACTTCACCTCCGAGTCGCTTGCGGCCGGCGTTCGGGCCGGCGACAGGCGGGCGCTCGCGCGCGCGATCACGCTGGTCGAAAACTCCGAGCCGCTCGCCTACGAGCTCGTCCGCGAGCTCTATCCCGAGACCGGCCGCGCCTACGCGGTCGGCATCACGGGCCCGCCCGGCGTCGGCAAGTCGACGCTGATCGGCGCGCTCGTCCGCCACGTCCGTGCCCAGGAAAGGTCGGTGGGCGTGATCTCGGTCGACCCGTCGAGCCCGTTCTCCCAGGGCGCCCTCCTCGGCGACCGGATCCGCCTGGCCGACCACTTCCTCGACCCCGAGGTGTTCATCCGCTCGATGGGCACGCGCGGCCATCTCGGCGGGCTGGCCGAGGCGACCCTGCAGGCGCTGCTGCTCCTCGACGCGGCCGGGAAGGACCTCGTCTTCCTGGAGACCGTCGGCGCCGGCCAGGGAGAGGTCGAGGTGATCGCGATCGCCGACACGGTCGTGCTGGTGCTGATGCCGGGCTCCGGCGACTCGATCCAGGCGCTGAAGGCCGGGATCATGGAGATCCCCGACGTGATCGCCGTCAACAAGCTCGACCATCCGGCGGCGAAGACGATGCTGAACGAGGTGCGCTCGGTGCTGGCGCTCGACACCGAGAGCGCGTGGAAGCCGCCGATCGTGCTGACCGAGGCCTCACGCGGCGAGAACGTTCCGGAGCTCTGGGAGAAGATCGAGGAGCACCGCGCGTTCCTCGAGTCCGAGGGCCTGCTCGAGGAGCAGCGCCGCCGCAACCTCGCCGGCGAGGTGTTCGCGGTCGCCTCGGCACGGGCAAAGGCGCATCTGGAGCGCGCGGTGGCCGACGACCCCGAGCTGCGGCGGCTGCTCGACGAGGTGCAGAGCCGGCAGCTCGACCCGCTCAGCGCCGTTCGCGAGATCATGAGGAAGGTGTTCAAGGTTGAAGGTGGAGACGGCACCGACGCTGGTTGAGATCGAGGAGGCGCGGGCGCGGCTCGAGGGGGTCGCGCGCGTCACCCCGGTCTACCGCGCCGAGACGCTCTCGAAGCTGATCGGGCGCGACGTCGCGCTCAAGGCGGAGAACCTGCAGCGCACGGGCTCGTTCAAGATCCGCGGCGCCGTCAGCAAGATCGCGACGCTCTCGGGGCGCGAGCGGCGCACCGGGGTCGTCGCGGCCAGCGCCGGCAACCACGGCCAGGCGGTCGCCTGGGCGGCGCGCGAGTCCGGGATCAAGGCGACGATCTTCATGCCGCAGGACGCGCCGATGGCCAAGGTCGAGCCGACGAAGAACTACGGCGCGCGCGCCGAGCTGAAGGGCGCGACCTTCGAGGACTCGCTGGAGGCCGCGCTCGCCTACGCCGAGGCGAGCGGCGCCACGTTCGTGCACCCGTACGAGGACCCGCTCGTGATCGCCGGCCAGGGGACGATCGGGCTCGAGCTCGCCGAGCAGACACCGGACGCAACGACGTTTGTGATCCCGGTCGGCGGCGGCGGGCTCTCGTCGGGGATCTCGTTGGCCCTGCGCGCGGTGAAGCCGGACGTTCGCATCGTCGGCGTCCAGGCCGGGCTCGACGGCTGGACGATCGCCGACGGGATCTTCGTCAAGTCGGTCGGCGAGCGGACCGGCCGGATCCTCGAGGAGACGCTTGACGACATGATCAGCGTCACCGACGACGAGATCTGCGAGGCGATCGTGCTCCTGCTCGAGCGCGCCAAGCTGGTGGTCGAGGGCGCGGGCGCGGTCGGCGTCGCGGCGCTGCTCTCGGGCAAGGCCGGCGGCGAGGGCCCGGCGGTCGCCCTGCTCTCCGGAGGGAACATCGACCCGACGGTGCTCATCTCGGTCATGCGCTACGGCCTGACGGCGGCCGGCCGCTACCTCGTCGTGCGCACGCGGCTTCAGGATCGGCCGGGCGAGCTGATCAAGCTGCTGACGCTCGTGGCGCAGGAGCGCGCGAACGTGCTCTCGGTCGAGCACCACCGCGAGGGCATGGACGTGCCGGTCAGCGAGAGCGAGATCGAGCTGACGCTGACGATGCGCGACGAGCACCACTGCTCGGTGCTGCTCGAGACCCTGCGAGCAGGCTCGCGGGTCACGCAGGTCGAGCGGCTCCGCTAGTCGCTGCCCGGTCGGCGTCCTTCTAGTTGCCGCAACGGCGAAAAGACGTGAGCTGGTGGCCGCGCTTCTGCCAGTCGTCGATGCCGCCGTCGAGGACAGGGCGCGCGTCGAGGCCCTCGGCGACGAGGACGCTCGCGGCCACTCCGGCCCGCGCGCCGGTTGAGCAGATCGTCACCACCGGCCGGCCGTTGTCGAGCTCCTCGTGGTAGGCCCGCACGAGCCGGTAGGGGATGTGACGGCTGCCGGGGATGAAGCCTTCGTCGCGCTCGTCCTTCTCGCGGACGTCGATCACCTCGACCGCGTCCTGCTCGACCAGCGACTCCAGCTCGTCGATCCCGACGGGCTCGATCCGCTCGGGGGTGTCGAGCTCGAGCACGTAGCCGGCCACGTCCAGCAGGCCGACGGCGTAGAGCCGGCGCGCCGCCTCGCGCGCGTCTTCGGCGGAGGAGGCGTGGATCACGATCGGCTCGTCGTGGTCGAGCACGAAGCCGGCCTTGGTGCCGACCGAGCCGCCCTCGAGCGGGACGTTCAGCGCCCCGTGCGCGTGGCCGTCCGCAAAGGCGGCGGCCGGGCGGACGTCGAGGAGCTGGCCCCGCACCGCGTCGAGCAGCTCGAGCGGCGGCCGCGCAGCGACCAACGGCCCGCGGTTCAGGGCGACCACGCGATCGATCGTGGGCGGCCTGGGCGCGGCGATCGCGGACGAGTGGGCAACGAACTCCTGCACGTCGTCGATCGCAAGCGCGTGGTTCGTCAGCTTCTCCGAGCCGATCGTCGAGATCCGGTCGGCGCTGAGCCCCGCCCCGCAGAGCGAGCCGCCGGTGTGGCCGGGATCGACCTCGGTCTCGTCCGGAAGCTCCAGAAGCCGCCGCAGTGAGTAGAAGAGGTCCTCGGCGCCCTCCTCGGCGGTCGACCGCGAGGTCGGGCCGCGCCGCGTCGCCGATCAGCAGCGAGTCGCCGGTAAGCAGCCGGCCGTCGACCAGGTAGCAGCAGTGCTCGGGCCGGTGGCCGGGCGTGTGCAGGACGCGGATCGTCAGCGAGCCGAGCCGGACCTCCTGGCCGTCCTCGACAGCGTCGAACGGGTACTTCGGCCCGGCGAGCGGGTGGATCGAGACCGGCACGCCGTGCTCGAGCGCCAGCCGCCCGTGCCCGGAGAGATGGTCGGCGTGGGTGTGCGTCTCCAGCACCCGCACGATGCGCAGGCCGGCGCGCTCCGCCTCCTCGAGATACGGCTCGATCGCGTAGGCGGGGTCCACGACGACCGCTTCGCCGCTCTGCTCGTCGCCGATCAGGTAGGACGCGCAGCCGAGATCGTCGTCGACGCGCTGGTGAAAGACCACTGCGCCACGGACGCTAACAGCGCCTGCCGCTAGCTTTCTTGAAGTGGGCTGAGCGGCCAACTCAGCCGCGGATTCGGCGTCTCATGTTCTTCAGTGAGCGCAGCCCTGACCCACGAGCAGAATCCGCCGGCCGGGGCCCTCGATCCGGTGCGGCGACGACGCGTGCGCGCGGGCTGGGCATGGTTTGCCGGCGGTGACGGATCCGTCCTCGCCACGGTGCCGAGCGAGGCGAGCTTCTTCTCGGGGCTCGGCATGTGGGTTGCCGGGATGGCGGTGGTCAGCGGGTTCGGGATGACGGTCGCAGCAAGCCAGTGGTGGAGCACCTCGATCCTGCGCGTGCTCTGGGTGCTGCCGCTCTGGGCCGTGCTCTACTGCCTGATCGAGCGGCTCGTCCTGAAGAGCTTCGGCACGAGCAAGGCCGGGAACCTCGTGATCGCGATTCCGCGGCTCCTCCTCTCGCTGGCGATCGCGCTCGTCGTCGGGCTGCCGATGGCCCAGGTGATCTACAGCGGGTCGATCAACGACGAGCTCAGCAAGACGCGGACCGCTCGTATCCACGAGGCGACGAACGAGATCACACGGCTGTACGACGCGAAGATCGCCACCGCGAACAAGGAGATCGCGGCGGCGCAGCACCAGGAGGCGAGCCTCCAGCGGCAGGTCACGAACAGCAAGTTCCTCTCCGAGTGCGAAGCCGGCGAGGTGAGCTGCTCGCAGACGCACAAGCTCGGCCGCGGGCCGTACTACAAGCGCGATGCCCGCCGGGCAGCCGCCGCGGCCGCGGCTCTGAAGAAGGCTCGCCCGCTGCTCGCCGCGACGATCGCCGCGGACCGGCGCAAGATCGAGGTCTGGCAGGCCGCCGAGGCCGGCCAGATCGCAAACCGGGTTGCCGCGATCAAGGCCGACCGTGACTTCCTCGCCCGCCAGGCGGCGCTCGACCGGGTCGAGCGCGCGAACCCGGCCGTCACGAAGTACGTCGAGTTCTTCCTCGCCTTCCTGATCGCGATCGACCTCGTCGCGCTCGTCCTCAAGCTGACCCACCTGTTCAGCACCGGCGGCGCGTACGAGCGGAGCGCAGCGGCGCTCCGGAAGACCGACCTCGTCGAGGTGCACCGCCTCGAGGAGCGCGCAGCCGTCCTGACGCGTCGTATCACCCTCGAGGCGCGTGCCGAGGAGGACGCGGACGAGCTCAGGATCTGGGGGCGAGCTCCCGCGGAATCTGGAGGCCGATGAGCCCCGCCGCCTCGCGCCGCCGCGAGACGGCAAGGACCTAGCCTCAAAAGACTGCCTTGCCGGCGGCTGCGAGTTGCCGGCGCGCCGCCAGGAGGTCCTGCTTCGCCCCGAGGAAGTCGGCCTGGAAGTCGGTCAGCTCGTGCGGGACGGCCAGTGCGCCGGCTCCTTGCTCGGCGAGGCCGTCGTGCACCATCTCCTCGTGCCAGACGGCCGCCGCGTCGAGCAGCGGCTGATACTCGCTGCGCTTGATCTTCCGCGGCGACTGCTCGGTCAGGAGCTCACCCAGGTGCTTGGCGGCCGCAACGCGCGCGCCCATCTTCGGGATCGAGCCGTCCTTCTTGGCGCAGAAGCGCGTGAGGATGGTCTTGATGATCGAGGTGTGGTCGAAGACGGTCTTCGAGACCGACTGCGCGCCGACAAAGGGCGAGACGACGAGCGCCGGCACGCGCGGGCCGTAGCGCCGCATGGCCGGGAGGTCGTCGGCGGCCTTCGGCGGCTGGACGTGGTCGAAGAAGCCGCCGTGCTCGTCGTAGGTGATCACGAGCAGGGTCTTCTTCCAGGCCGGGCTCTGCATCAGCGCGTCGACCAGCTGGAGGACGAGCTTCTGGCCCGCGCGCAGATCGGAAGGCGGGTGGTCGTCGTTGGAGCCGGTGGGGCCGAAAGTCAGGTCATAGAAGTTGGGGTCGATCCACGAGACAGCCGGTAGGTCGCCTTTGGCTGCCCGCTCGAGGAAGCTGCGGTGCCCGAAGACATCGCGCTTGTCGAAGTAGGCGGGAACGCTCTCGATCGAGAGGCCGTACTCAGGATCGATCAGCCAGAGGATCGGGACGTAGTCGTGCGAGTACCACCGCCACTGGTCGGGCTTCAGGTGCCGAACGAACGAGGGCAGGTTGTAGGGGCGGCTCGGCTTGAGGTTGTTGCGCAGCCCGTTCGAGGTGCCGGCAACCGAGTAGCAGCGGTTGGGCATGGTCGCGCCCGGCACAGAGCAGAACCAGTGGTCGCAGACGCAGAACTCGCGGGCCAGAAAGTCGTAGACCGGAAGCTGCTCAGCGGTGTGGTAGGCCATCACCACACCCGGGTTGCCGCCGGCCTGACCCTTGCGCGTCTTCATGAAGTTGCTGACGAAGCCGCCACTCTTGTTCTTCAGCTGCTCGTCGACGCACCAGCCCGAATGGCACGGGTCCTGTGCCTTGGTCATGGTCGTGTGCGGCGCGCGATGAACGGGGAAGCTCTCCCCCCGGTACTCGTTCTTCATCGTCAGTGTTGGGCCCTCGATGTCATCGCGGCCCTGCTCGATCGTGAGGAAGCCGAGCATGTGGTCGAACGAGCGGTTCTCCATCATCAGGACGACGATGTGGTCGACCTTCTGGAGGTTCTCGTCAGCGGTGGTCATGGGCATTCCCCCCCCTTGCCGCAGACCGAATGTCATTGCGGCTCGCCCGGTTCAGGCAAGCCTGCGGATCCTCGCAGTTCCAGTGATCTGCAACAAGCCCGCTCTCGTGAAGTCGAATCGGCGACTCTTGCGACCAGTACGGCTAGCTTTCTCGAAGTGGCCGGACGAACGCAACGGACGCTCGTCGGTGCAGCGGCCCTGCTCGCGGGGCTCGTCACGGTGGTCGTCGTGGTCGCCTGGCTCGGGACGGGCGGCGGCTCGTCGGTGGCGACCGGCCCGGCGCCGGGCGCCGCGCAGGGGGTCCCACCGCCACCTCCGTCCGGCTCGGTCGTGCTCGCTCGCGAGGCCGGGAGCTTCGCGGTCGCGCTGGCAGCCCAGCCGCGCCGCGTGACCGCGACCGTGCTCTCGCCGAGCGGCGGAGCGGCCTCGGGGCTACCGGTCCGGTTCCGACTCGGCGGCAGGACGCTGACGGCGACGCCGTGCGGGGCCGGCTGCTACCGCGCCGACGTTCAGGCTTGGCCCAAGCAGGTCGAGGTGCTCTTCCACGAGCAGCGTGCGAGCTTCAGGCTCCCTGCCGCGTCCAGGCCTGCGACGGCGATCGTGAGCCGGGCCACGCATGTCTTCCGCAGCCTCCGCAGCCTGGTCTACGTCGAGTCGCTCAGCTCCGATCCGACGCACCGGCTGGTCACAACCTGGACGCTCGGCGCGCCGAACCGAGTCGCCTACCGGATCCGCGGCGGCGCCTCGGCAGTCGTGATCGGCGAACGGCGCTGGGACCGGACGGCGTCCGGGCAGCGCTGGGTGAGGAGCTCGCAGGTGCCGCCGCTGCAGGTGCCCCAGCCCACCTGGGGGAGCGACGTCTCGAACGCCGAGCTGCTCGGGACTGCGCGCGTCGCCGGCCGGCCGGTCTGGGTGGTCTCGTTCGTCAACTCGTCGATCCCGGCGTTCTTCACCGCCTGGGTCGACCGGCGGAGCTACCGGACGCTCCAGCTGCGGATGACGGCCGCGGCCCACTTCATGTTCCACCGCTACCTGAGGTTCAACGGGCCGGTGCGGATCACGCCTCCGTAGAGAACCGGTCGAGCGGGATCGGTTCCTCGTCGTGTCGGAGCAGGTCGACGAAGACGGCCGTTCCGAGAGCCGTCGCAGCCGTCCCGGCCGCCAGGGCGACCACGACCGCCGTCCGGGCGGCCTGACCGGGGAGGGCGGAGAGGACGATCCCGTGCGTGAGCACGGCGATGTTCGTCAAGGCGACGGTGATCGCGAGGACACCGAGCACGCCGCCGGCGAGCGCCCGCGCGTTCCAGGAGCCGAACGCGACGAAGGCGAGGCCTGCGAAGGCGACGAGCGCCTCGTTCCCCGCCTCGTACCAGATCCCCTCGGTCGCGGTGGAGGAGGCTGCGAGCCCACCGGTCCAGACGAGGGTGGCCAGCGCCGCGACGGTGCCGAGCGAGGCCGCGCCCACCCGCACGTACCGCCGTGAGCGGAGCGCCAGTAGCAGCAGGGCAACCGCCGCGAAGCAGGCGCCGATCGCGAGCCAGGGCCAGGACGCGGGCGGACCGACGTGGAAGAGCTCGCCGCTCAGCCGGGCCCGCCGTCCGTCGACCAGGAGCGGGACCGACCAGCGTCCCCGAGCGGCGCCGCGCACCCGCGCGTCGTGCCAGATCGCGCTGGGCTTCGGCGAGCGCAGCACCCAGTGGGCGCCGCCGTGTCGCAGGGCGGGCGCCAGACCGGTGCCTGCAGCCGTGGTCGACGCCTCGTTGACGTAGACCCCTCCCGGCCCGAAGCGCAGGAACGGCTCGCCGAGGTAGCCGAGGACGACGACGCGGTGTCCGCCGAGGGCCGTCAGCCCGAGTGCGAGATCGGTGCGGTAGACCCGCACCTCGACCGCTCCGGCCAGCGGCGCGCGCAAGGGGGCGATGGTCGCGCGGTAGTCGACGGCGACCCGGGCGCTGCGCAGGTGCGCACCGGCCGTACCGGGTGCCGCGAGGGCGATGGCTGCGATCAGGCCCGCGACGGCGCAGCGCACGGCAACGCTCAGCGAACCTGCAGGGTGAAGGGCGCCGTCAGGATGTGCCCGTTCACCTGCGTCTGGAGGAACAGGCGCCAGGTGCCGCCGATCGGCACGAGCACCCCGACAGTCAGCTTCCCCGGGGTCGACGAGGTCCCGGTCACCCTCGAGCCGGCGAGCAGGCTCGCGCAGCCCGTGGCGCCGGGGCTGCAGATGTGGGTGTGGAAGTAGTCGAGCGAGCCCTTCCGGAAGAAGATCGCGTGGGCGAGCGCGCCGTACCAGGGCGTGAACGTCGCCGGCCGGCCGTTGGGATCGCGCACGGTGACGGTCAGGAAGGCCGGGTCGATCGCGTGGATCGGGGGATGCGGATGCATGGTGAAGGTGTAGCCGTCCACGTTCACCGTCGAGCGGGTCGGAGGCAACGGCTGGAGATGTGGCCGGCCCGCAACGCGGATCCAGTCGAAGAGCTGGAAGTTCCTCACGCCGACCGGCCCGTGCGCGGGGTAGGCGTCGACGACGACCCGGTAGCGCCCCGGCGCCGGGAAGACGACGCGCTGGCTCGCGCGGCCGCTGGGCTGCACCGGCGGATGGCGGTGGATGATCGCCGCCAGGTCGTTCCGGACGATGATCAGGTGGACTCCGGTGTGCGGGCCGGGGCCGCGCTTGTACTGGGTGAGCGGCGTGCCGTCAGGTTGCCGGATCGTGAAGGAGACGACGGTCGGCTTGCCCGCTTGAACCGCGTGGGCCGGCTCGAAGTTCTGGAGCTGGTAGGTGCGCGCGGCCCCGATCGTCACCGACGGGCTGCCCGAGGAGCCGCAGCCGGCCGCGACGACCACCGCGGGAAGGAGCGCAAGGGCGAGGGCGATGCGAGTCACGAGCTTCCTTTCACGTGTCAGGGGAGAGCGGTGTGGAGGAGGAGGATGGCGATGACCGCCGCTGCGACCCCGCAGCCGAGCGCGACGAACGCGGCCAGCAGCCGGAGCCGGACGTTGCCGGTGGGGGACGGCTCGCTCATCCGGTGGCGTGGTCGACGACGAGGGCCGTGAACGGCGTGCCGCCCTTCGGTGTCACGTTGAACGCGAGCGCCCAGTGCCCGACCATGACGAGAGCCGGGGCGGGGCGGGCGTAGACCCCGGGGCGAGTCTCGGTGAGCTGGAGCTCCTGGTTCGCCATCTGCATGTCGAGCATCGAGAAGGAGAGGGTGACGTCCGCGCCCTGAACGGGCTTGCCGTTCTTCGTCAGCGCGAGCGCGAACGAGTTCGGCACGACCGCCTTGTTCGGGTGGACGAGCACCCTGAGCGTGTAGGGGCCCTGGTGCACGACCGTGCCGACCGGCCCGGGGCCGACCTTGGCGAGCGCCGAGCCTTCCTTGGCGAGTGCGGCGGCCGGCGGAGCAAGGCTCGAGAGGACGGCGGCGGCGAAGACCGCGGCGGTGAGCAGCAGCGTCTCGCCGCTGATCGAGCGGCGGAGGAGCGTCGCCGCGGGCCGGCCGGCCTCTGCGTCGCGCGCCGCGACCAGCCGCGGCTTGCTCCGCAGGAGGTTGACGGCCCCGAGCAGCATCGCCGCCGCCAGCAGCCCGATCTTGACCAGGATCGCCTTGCCGTAGCCGGTCTCCCAGAGCGCCGCCACGATCGGCATGTGGATCACCGTCGCGCCGATGCCCGAGGCGAGCAGGAAGACGACCGAGACGAAGGCCACGTTCGAGAAACGCGGCACGGAGACGGCCAGGCCGGCGACCCGGCTCGGCGCGGACAGGCTCCGCCAGAGGACGAGCAGGCCGATCAGCCCGCCGATCCAGAGCGAGCCGGAGACGAGATGGACCCAGTCGAGCATGACGGAGACGCCGCGCGGCGCCGTCTGGGCCGCGTGCCCCGCGAGGCCGGGCACGAGCAGGACGGCCGCGGCGGCCAGGAGCGCGCCTCCGGTCGAGAGCAGCTCCGCGACCGAGCGGTGCTCGCGCTCCGGCCGGTCGAGCCAGAGCGCGAGCCAGGCCGCCGCGCAGAAGAGCGCGAAGCAGATCTCCATGTCGACCCAACTGCGCCCGAACGCGGTCACCCGGTAGAGCGGCACGAGGGCCGAGATGTCGAACGCCGAGCGCAGCGAGTCGACGGCCGTCGAGATGTCGAGGTAGACGGGGATCGCGATCAGGCCGAGCACCGACGTGACGACGAAGGCGGTCGAGACGGCGCGCAGGCTCGTTCCGGGCACGCGGCGCACCACCGGCCGGGCGATCGCGATGCGCAGCACGAACAGCCCGATCGCGGCCATCACCGTCAGGAACACGGCCCAGCGGGCGACGAGCAGCCGCGGGGTGGTCGCCGTCTGCGAGATGTTCGGGACGACGAACTGCGGCGCCGGGCCCGGGATTCGGCCCGACCGCGAACGTGAACGCGCTCTGCACCGGGTGCCCGTCCACCGAGATCGCCCGCCAGTAGACGAGGTACCAGCCCTCCGGGAGGTGGGGGCGGAGCGGGACGATCAGGGTGTTCGGGTTGGCCGGCGAACGCTGTACCGGGCCTGTCGTCTCCTGGTGCCCGAGCGTGTTCGTGACCGAGATCACCGCGAAGCGCGGCTCGACCGCCTCGTCGAAGGTCAGGGCGGCCTGCGCCGGCGGCGCATTCAGGACGACGCTGGCCTCGGGAACCGTCCGGACGAGGTAGGCGTGGGCGAGGGCAGCCTGCGGCAGCCCGAGCGCGAGCAAGGCTCCCGCCAGGACCAGGGCTGCCCCCGCCCGTGGCCTCATGCCAGCTCGCGCTTTCCGCCCGGCCGGGCGAGGAGCGCAATGGCGCCGAGCGCGACGCCGACCGCGCCGAGCACGAGCGCGATGATCGTCAGCGTCGAGGTGCCGCCGCCGCCGAGCGAGCTCTTCGCCTCGATCGTCGGCGCCGGATCCTCCGATGACTCCGAGCCGGCCCAGTGCACGATCGTTCCGTCCGAGTAGGTCTGGTCGACCGTGAACGTGTACGTCTTGGCGTCGAGACGGCTGCGCGAGGAACTGGAAGAGCGAGTCCTCCTCCGTCGGAACGGAGCCGCCGGTCCAGGTCACCTTCTGGACCACCGCTTCCTCGCCGGAGCCGGTCGACTGCACGACGCGATGCCAGCCGGGGCTCGGCACGAACGAGTCGATCCCGAAGCCGTCGGGCACGGTCAGGACGATCTTGGTCGTCGTCGCGCCCTCCTTCTCGGTCGGGACGGCCAGGCTGTACAGCTGCAGCTCCTTGGCCAGGGAGACGGCCGGACTGATGCGCGCGTGCGCCGAGGCGGCCGAGACGATCACGAGCGCCGCCAACATCGCGGCGGCGCAGGCACGAAGCAGATTTCGCATGGATGCTCCTTCGCTAGCGGGGTATGACGACGCGGCCGCCGCGAAGCTGCATCCGTTTGCGCGCCGGCGCTAGACGGTGCAGCTGGAGATCGCGGCGGCCGGCGCAGGCGGGCCCCGCCCGGCGCGGGCCCCCAGCATCGAGAGGCGGGCGACCCAGGCAGGGGAAACCGGCCAGCCCGGCAGCGGCCAGCTCGCCGGGCCAGGGCTCGGGCCGTCGGCGAGCGCACGGCCGACCTCGTCGGCGACCCGCAGGAGCAGGCGGGCGACGAGGTACGCGGCGAGCCCGAAGGGAAGCTGGAGAAGCAGGCCGATGCGGAAGGTCGGCTGGAGGACCATCCACCACGGGAAGGGCGCCCCGGAGAGCCAGCGCTCGAGGAACTCCTGCAGCGCGAAGCCGACCGGTGGGATCAGCCCGAACGCCCAGGCCGGCACGGTTGTCGTCGCACCGCGCCGAAGGCTGCCGGCGACGGCGGAACAGAGGGCGAGCAGCTCGATCACCGCGCAAACCGCGAACAGCAGCGACATGTGACCCATGTAGCCGTGCCCGCTGACGAGCAGCGCGTGCAACCGCACCTGTGTCTGCGGATAGACCAGGCGGTAGGCGAAGACGTGGGCCACCTGCGAGCCCGCCACCATCAGCGGCAGGGCTACCGACCATGCTGCGAGTCGGCGACGGCTCATCGCCGCACATCTTAGGCATGCTGGGCGGAGCTCCGATCGGCTACCTTGCTCGCCGTGCTCGCCAACTGGAGCGCCCCGACGGCCGTCGTGCTCGGAGCCGTGCTCGCGCTCCTCCTGTTCGTGCAGGCCTTCGTGCGCCTGCGTTCCCGCCGGCCGGATCTCGCGCCCTGGAGCCGGGCGGCGCTCTTTGCGGCGCGGGCTGGCGACGCTCGTGCTGCCGCTCGTCTCGCCGCTGGACGAGGCCGGCGACACTCGCCTGCTCTCGGCGCACATGCTCCAGCACGTCCTGATCGGCGACCTGGCGGTCGCGCTGCTCGTGGTGTCGGTGCGCGGGCCGCTGCTCTTCTTCCTGCTGCCGCCGCCGCTGCTGCGCCCGCTTGCCGGCTTCGGGCCGCTGCGCGCCTTGCTCTCGCTGCTGCTGCTTCCGCTCGTCAGCCTCGGCCTCTGGGCGGCCGCGATCCTCGTCTGGCATGTGCCGCGCGCCTACGACTACGCCGCCGCACACCCGCTCGTCCACGACCTGGAGCACCTGAGCTTCGTCCTCACCGGGATCCTGGTCTGGACGCAGCTCGTCGACCCCGCGAGGCATGGCCGCCTGCGCCGTCCGCAGCGGATCCTGTTCGCGCTGGCGATGCTGGCGCTGGCCCAGCCGGTCGTGGACGCGCTGCTGTTCAGCTCGACCCCGCTCTACGCGCGCTACGCCGACCCGTCGAACCGGCTGTTCGGAATCTCGCCGCTCACCGACCAGCGGCTGGCGGGTGCGGTGATGATGGTCGAGCAGCTGCTGACGGCCGGCACCTGCGTCGCGCTCCTCCTCTGGCCGTACCTGCGGGAGCGGCGAACCGTGGCCCGCCGGCGGCCGGCGCTCTCGCAGCGGTGACCCCGGCCTCCACGTCGTTCAGCTTCGAGCCGGCGTTCCTCGTGCTCGGGGCGGCGGCGGTCTACGGCTACGTGCGGCTGGCCCGCACCGTCGAGAAGCCGAGCGCCGGCCGGGCGACGCTGTTCGGGCTCGGGGTCGCGCTGATCGCCCTCCCGCTCAACTCGCCGCTGGAGACGATCGCCGTCCACTACCTGCTGGCGATCCACCTGCTCCAGAACGTGATGATCGCCGACTGGGCGCCGCCGCTCTTGATTCTCGGCCTGACCCCGGCGATGCGCGACCGGGTCGCGGCGCTCGGGGGGCGGCCGTTCACGCTGTTGACCTGGCCGCGGTTCGCGCTGCCCTTCTGGCTGATCGTCTGGTATGGCGTCCACCTGCCCCCGCTCTACGACTGGGCCCTGCGCCGCGGCTGGCCGCTGAACCTCGAGCACGGGCTGCTGATCCTGGCCGGGCTCGTCTTCTGGTGGCCGGTCTTCGCCGACGAGCCGCACCGGGTATCGACCGCCGTTCGCCTCGCCTACCTCGGCATGGCGTTCATCGGCTCGGCCTTCCTCTCGCTCGCGTACATCTTCTCGGCCCGCGCCTTCTACGCCTTCTACGAGCACGCCCCTAGACTCTGGGGGTTGTCTGCGACCAAGGACCAGAACCTCGGCGGGATCCTGATGAACGTCGAGCAGCTGGCCGTCTTCTTCGCCGCGCTCTCCTACTTCCTGCTGCGCCTGCTCAGCGAGGAGGACGAGAGCCAGCGCGCGCTGGAGCGGCCGTGAGGCGCCGCTTGTGGCGCCGGCCTCAGGACGCGCGGGCCACGCCCGTGCGTCCGTCTGAAATGACCGGTCGATGCCTTCATCACCCGAACGTGCGTCGGTGAGACGAATCGCCTTCCTCGCGGTCCTCGTGGCCCTGCTCGCGCCGGCGGCCGCGCGCGCGAACGGCGACCCCGCCAGCGACGTCCTCCTCACCGACAAGGTGTTCCTCCCGTACGAAGCCCCGATCTCGAAGCAGGCCGCGGACGAGCTTCGTGCGACCGTGGCCGAGGCGAACAAGAAGGGCTTCAAGATCCGCGTCGCCGTGATCGCGTTCACCGGCGACCTCGGCACCGCCGTCGCCCTCTGGCGCCACCCCCAGTCGTATTCGAAGTTCCTCTGGAGCGAGGTCGCCTTCGTCTACTCGAACCGGCTGCTGGTCGCGATGCCGTCCGGCTTCGGCTTCTGGAACGGCAAGAAGCCGGTCGGGAGAGAGCTGCTCGTCCTCAAGGGCATGAAGCCGGGGGCGACGCCGACGGCGCTGGCGGAATCGACCACCGCCGCCGTCCGCGCGCTCGCGATGGCGAACGGGGTCAACCTGCCGAAGGTCTCGGGCGGCGGCTCCTCGTCGAACCGCGACCGCTACATCCTGCTCGCGGCCGTCCTGGTCCTGGTGCTCGTCCTGTTCGTGCCGGCGCGGATCTTCAGGAGACGAGGCCGAGGTGGCGGGCGATCACCATCCGCTGAACCTCGTTAGTCCCCTCGCCGATCTCCAGGATCTTCTGGTCGCGGTAGAGGCGTGAGATCGGCGACTCCTCCATGAACCCGTAGCCGCCGTGGATCTGCAGCGCCGCGTTCGCCGCGCGGTGCGAGAGCTCGCCGGTGTAGAGCTTGGCCATCGCCGCCTCGAGCGCGAAGGGGCGGCCCTCGTCCTTGAGCCACGCCGCCTTGTAGGTGAGCTGGCGGCCCGCCTCGACCTCGACCGCCATGTCGGCGAGCTGGAACTGCACCGCCTGGAACTGCGCGATCGGCCGGCCGAACTGCTCGCGCTCCTTCGCGTAGGCGACGGCGAGGTCGTAGGCGCCCTGCGCGAGGCCGACGCCCATTGCGGCGACGGAGATGCGCCCGCCGTCGAGGATCTCCAGGAACTGCGCGAAGCCCTTGCCGCGCTCGCCGAGCAGGTTCTCCTCCGGCACTGCGCAGTCGCGGAACGAGAGCTCGCGCGTGTCCGAGGCGCGCCAGCCGAGCTTCTCCATCGGCGCCGAGATCTCGTAGCCGGGCGTGCCGTTCGGGACGATCAGGTTCGAGATCTCGTCCTCGCCGGTGCGCGCGGTGATCGTCACGCAGGCGGTGATGTCGGTGCCGGCGTTGGTGATGAAGATCTTCGAGCCGTTGATCACCCACCGGCCGTCGCGCAGCTCGGCGGTCGTGCGCGCGGCGGCGGCATCGGAGCCGGCGCCCGGCTCGGTGAGGCCGAAGGCGGCGAGCTTGCGGCCCGAGGCGAGATCGGGCAGCCACTGCCGCTTCTGCTCCTCGTTGCCGAAGAGCAGGATCGGCATCGTCCCGAGCGAGGTGTGTGCCGCCATCGTGATCGCGACCGACGAGTCGATCCGCGTCAGCTCCTCGACCGCGATCGCGTAGGAGAGCGTGTCGGTGCCCGCGCCGCCGTACTCCTCGGGGACCGGCATCCCCATCAGGCCGAGCTCGGCCAGCTCGGCGACGAGCTCGTACGGGAAGCGGTGCTCGCGGTCGAGCTCGGCGGCGACCGGGGCGACCTTCTGCTCGGCGAACTCGCGGACCGTGCGGCGAACGAGCTCGTGCTCGGGCGAGAGGTCGAAGTTCACTCGGCGAGGCGCGTGGCGAGCTCGACGATCAGCCGGACGCCGTAGCCCGTGCCGCCGCGCTGGTGCAGGTAGTCGCCGCGCGAGCGCTCGAAGAACGCCGGGCCCGCGATGTCGGCGTGCGCCCAGGGCCCTTCGCCCGCGAACTCCTGCAGGAACTCGGCCGCGAGCGCGGGGGAGCCCTGCCGCAGGTCGGACGAGTTCTTGATGTCGGCGAAGGCGGAGTCGACGTAGCGGCGGTAGCGCGGGTGCAGCGGGAAGGGCCACGCGTGGTCGCCGCTCGCCTCGCCGGCGGCGATCACCTGGTCGCGCCACGCGTCGTCGCGGCCGAAGACCCCGGCGTAGAGATCGCCGAGCGCGAGCTCCATCGCACCCGTCAGCGTCGCCAGGTCGAGGATGTGCGTCGCGCCGTTCTCGCGCGCGTACCAGAGCGCGTCCGCGAGCACGAGCCGGCCCTCGGCGTCGGTGTTGGTGATCTCGATCGTCTTGCCGTTGGCCGCGGTCAGGATGTCGCCGGGCCGGTAGGCGTGCCCCCCGGGCATGTTCTCGCAGGCGGCGACGACGCTGATCACGCGCACCGGCAGGCCGAGCTCGGCGATCGCTCCCGTCGCCTCGATCACCGCCGCGCCGCCGGCCATGTCGCCCTTCATGTCCTCCATCCGCAGCGAGGGCTTGAGCGAGATGCCGCCGGTGTCGAACGTGATCGCCTTGCCGACCAGGCCGAGGACGAGGTCTGCGTGCGCCGGCTTGGCCGGCTCGTAGCGGAGCACGACCAGGCGCGGCTCGACGTCGCTGCCCTGGGCGACCGCGGCGAGGGCGCCCATGCCCTGCGCCTTGATCTCCTTCGGCCCGAGTGCCTGGGTCTCGACGTGCTCGAGCTCGGAGGCGATCTCGGCCGCGCGGGCGGCGAGCGTCTCGGGCTTCAGCTCGTTCGGCGGGCTGTTGACGAGGTCGCGGGCGCGGTTGACCCACTCGGAGATGTGCGCGGCCCGTTCAGCAGCATCGGCCAGGCCGGCGTCGCCGAGCAGGATCAGCGTCTGCAGCTTCGGCTTCGGCTCGTCGTGCTTCCAGCGGGCGGGGTGGTACGCGGCGAGGATCGTGCCCTCGACGATGGCGACCGCCTGCTCCTCGGGCGAGAGCGGCAGCCCGGAGTCGATCGGCCACGCGATCGAGTCGACGAACTCGCCGGTCTCGCCGACGACAGCCGAGGCGGCGGTGCGAAGGCCGTCGGCGTCGAGCATGGAGGTCTCCCCGCCTCCGGCCAACACGACGCGGCGCCCGTCGGCGTGCACCAGGCGTGCAGAGCCGAGGTCGCTGCGGGCCTCGCCGTCCTGCGCGACCCGTGAGAGCAGTCCGTCGAGCGTCGTGTCGAGTGCCCGGCCGGTCTCGGTCAGCCCGTCGGCGGTGAGCAGCGCCACGACGACGCCGGCTTCGACCTCGGCGGGGGCGGCCGCCTGCACCTCGACTCGCATCGCGGCACGATGCTAGCCGACTCGCTGCTTAGGCTGCGATCTTCATGAGGGGGCTTGACCTCCGGCCGTTCCGGGCCGATAACGAGGACATGGCCTGCGGCACAGTTTTGCGACGCCTGCGCCCATCTCGTTTCCGGCGCAGCAGGAACCGGGTTCCGGTCGAGGTGCTCGTCGACCAGATCGGTGAGCTCGTCGCCGAGCGGCAGGAGCTCCGGCAGGCGTCCGCGCCCCCGGCCGCGATCGAGCGGAACCGCCTCCAGATCGCCCGGGCGCAGTGGGAGCTCGCCCACGCGCTGATCGACCGGTACCTGCCGGCCGAGGCTCGCTCCGCGGCGTAGATACGCTCGGCGTATGCGCGCCGAGCTGGACAAACGCGCGATGGCGGCGCTCTCGGCCGGTCACGGCGCGACGGACTTCGCCAACGGCGCGCTGCCCGCGCTGCTGCCGTTCTTCGTCGACCGCTTCTCGCTCTCGTACACGCTGGCCGCGGCGCTGATCCTGGCTTCGGCCGCCTCGTCCTCGCTGATCCAGCCGCTGTTCGGCGCCTGGTCCGACCGGCGTGGCGCGCTCTGGCTGCTGCCGGCCGGGGTCGCCGTTGCCGGGATCGGGATCGCGCTCGCGGCGGCGGCGCCGTCCTACTGGCTGGTCTGCGTGCTCGTCGTCGTCTCGGGGCTCGGCGTCGCCGCCTACCACCCGGAGGGCTCGAAGTTCGCGGCCTACGCGAGCGGACGGAAGCGGGCGAGCGGGATGAGCCTCTTCTCGGTCGGCGGCAACCTCGGCTTCGCGCTCGGGCCGACGGTGACGACGCCGCTCGTGCTCGCATTCGGCTTGACCGGCGGGCTGCTGCTCGCCATTCCTTGCCTGGCCGTCGCCGCGATGCTGGTGGCCGTGGCGCGGTACCTCTCGACCTTCGCGCCCGCCGGCGGCGCGCACGCGTCGGCCTCCGGCGAGGACCGGCCGGGCGCGCTCGTGCTTCTGCTGGGCGTGATCGCGTTCCGCAGCGTCGCGTGGTTCGGGCTCGTGACGTTCGTGCCGCTCTGGGAGGTCTCGCAGGGCCACTCGAAGGCATACGGGAGCCACCTGCTCTCGCTGATGCTGCTCGCGGGAGGCGCTCGGCACCCTGGCGGCGGGGCCGATCGCCGACCGGATCGGCCGCCGGCCGGTGCTCGTTGTGAGCATGCTCGCCGTCTGCCCGCTGACGCTCGTCTTCATCATGGTGGGCGGCGTGCCGGGTGCGGTGGCGCTCGCGCTCGTCGGCGTCTGCGTGATCGGCACCTTCGGCGTGACGATGGTCATGAGCCAGGAGTACCTGCCGCGGCGGATCGGCATGGCGTCGGGCCTCTCGATCGGCCTCTCGATCGGCCTCGGCGGGATCGCCGCGGTCGGCCTCGGCGCGGTCGCGGACTCGGTCGACCTGCAGACCGCGATGTACGCGGCCGCCGCGGCTGCCGTCCCCGGCTTCGTGCTCGCGACGCTGCTGCCCTCGACGCGGGCCCGCAGGAGGCTCGCGCCCGAGCCCGTTGTGTAGGGTCAGCGCGATGGACGACCCGAGAGAGTTCTTCGAGACGCTGGAGTCGCGGGTCGACCCGGCGAAGGCGGCCGGCCTGACCGCGATCTACCGCTTCGAGATCGACGGCGCCGGCACCTGGATGGTCGACGTCGACGACGGAAAGGTCACGGTCACCGAGAACGGCGCCGACGCCGACTGCACGATCACGGCCTCCGCCGAGACGTTCCTGCAGATCGCCAACGGCGAGGCCAACCCGACCGCCGCCTACATGTCGGGCAAGCTGAAGGTCAAGGGCGACATGGGCCAGGCGATGAAGCTCCAGAAGCTGTTCTAGCGCGCAGGGCCTGCGGCCGCGAGCCGAGAGCCGTAGCGGTTTGGCCCTGTCCCAGGGACAGTCCCTGGGACACGTCTCTGCTCGGCGACAGCGTGCGGCAATGCCGCCACGGGCCTCGAGTTATCGCGCCCGGGGCGTCCGTTTCGGCCACGGCCCAGGGACTGTCCCTGGGGCATGGCCTTTCAAGCCGCGTCGCTACTCCTCGAGCTCTACCAGCAGCTGGCCTCCGGCGACGCGGTCGCCCTCGCTCACATGAACCGACCGTACGACGGCCTCGTAGGGCGAGACGACCGGCGTCTCCATCTTCATCGCCTCGAGCACGACCAGCGGCTGGCGGGGCTTGACCTGCTCGCCCTCGCGCACCAGCAACCGGATGACGGTGCCGGGCATCGGAGCGGTCAGCGTGCTCTGCTCAACGCTACGCGTCCCAGGATCATGTGAGGCGACCTCCGGATCGGGCGGCGCGGCGGGCGGCGGCGGTGCGAGGTTGAGCCGGAACCCACCCGCCCAGGGGCCTTCGGGGAGCGCGAGCGGGGGCGCCGAGAGCGGCGGGTGCTCGGTGAGGAAGGCGGTCGTCGTCCGCCCGGCGCGCAGCACGGGGTGGTCGACGAGCCAGCGGAGGAACTCGAGATTCGTGGCCACGCCCTCGACCTCGGTCTCCGCGAGCGCCGCCGCCAGCCGGCCGAGCGCCTCATCCCGCGTCGACCCGTGCGCGATCAGCTTCGCGATCAGCGGGTCGTAGGCGGTGCCGACCTCGTCGCCCTCCTCGACCCCGGCGTCGACGCGAATCCCCTCCGGCAGCCGCAGTCGCGAGATCCGCCCGGTCTGCGGCAAGAACGTCCGGGGATCCTCCGCGTACAGCCGCACCTCCACCGCCGAACCGTCCAAGTAACACTGTGTTACAAGGTCGGTCTCGCCCTGTGCGATTCGGAGCTGGGCCTGGACGAGGTCGACGCCGGTGACGAGCTCGGTGACCGGGTGCTCGACCTGGATCCGTCCGTTCAGCTCGAGGAAGAAGAAGTCGCGTCCGTCGAGCATGAACTCGGCCGTGCCGGCGCTGCGGTAGCCGATCGCCTCGGCGAACGCGACGGCGGCGTCGCTCATCCGCGTCCGCAGGTCGTCGTCCAGGGCGACCGACGGCGACTCCTCGAGCACCTTCTGGTGGCGCCGCTGCACCGAGCACTCGCGCTCGCCGAGCGCGACGACGCCCGAAGCGTCGCCGAGGAGCTGGATCTCGACGTGCCGCGGCCGCTCGACGTAGCGCTCGCAGAAGACCCGGTCGTCGCCGAAGGCCGCCTTCGCCTCGCGCCGCGCCGCAGCAAAGGCCTGCTCGAGCTCCGCGTGCCCGCGCACGATCCGCATCCCGCGCCCGCCACCGCCGGCTGCGGCCTTGATCACGAGCGGGAAGCCGAGCTCGTCCGGGCCGCCCTCGCGGACGACCGGCACGCCGGCGCGTCGCGCGATCCGCTTCGCGCGGAGCTTGTCGCCCCCGGCCTCGAGTGCGTCCCCGGGCGGCCCGACCCAGACGAGCCCTGCAGCCTCGACCGCCCTCGCGAAGTTCGGGCTCTCGGCCAGGAACCCGTATCCCGGATGGATCGCGTCGGCGCCGGCCTGCTTCGCCGCGCGGACGTGCTCCTCGGAGTGGAGGTACGACGTGATCTCGACGGTCTCGTCGGCCGAGCGCGCGTGCAGCGAGCCCAGGTCGTCGGGCGGCGCGACCGCGACGGTCCCGATCCCGAGCTCGCGGCAGGCCCGGAAGACCCGCAGCGCGATCTCGCCGCGGTTCGCTACGAGGAGTTTTCGGATGACCACGCCGGCTTGCGCTTCTCGAGGAAGGCGCGCAGGCCCTCCTGGCCCTCGTCGCTCGTCCGCCGCTGCGCGATCCGACGCTGGGTGCCGAGCGAGTCGGGCCGCTCGAGCACGAGCTGCTTCGCATGGCGCGCGGCCTCGGGGCCGGCGGTGCGCAGCTCGGCCACGATCCGTGCGACCGCCACGTCGAGCTCCGCGGCGAGCTCGTGGACGAGGCCGATCCGCATGGCGGTCTGCGCGTCGAAGCGCTCGCCGGTGACGAAGTAGCGCCGCGCCGCGCTCTCGCCGATCTTGGCCAGCGCGAACGGCGAGATCACCGAAGGGATGATCCCGAGCTTGACCTCCGAGAAGGCGAAGACGGCGTCCGGCGCCGCCACGACGACATCCGCGCACGCGACGAGGCCGCAGCCCCCGCCGAGCGCGTGGCCTTGCACCCTCGCGATCACGGGCGCCGGGCACGAGTTGACCGCGTCCAGCATCATCCGCAGCCGCCGCGCATCGGCGACGTTCTCCTCGTAGCTGAGCTCGACCGAGGCGCGCATCCAGTCCACGTCGGCGCCGGCGCAGAAGCTCTCGCCCTCGCCCGCGAGGATGACGGCGCGCGCATCGCCGACGTCGGAGAAGGCCTCGGCCAGCTCGCGGATCAGGTCGGCGTCGAATGCGTTCCGGCGCTCGGCGCGGTCCATGGTCACGCGCAGGGTGTCGCCTGCCTGCTCCACGCGTAGCGCCGCCATGCCGTGCGCATCGTAAAGTTGTCCAATGCTGCGCGGAGCACTCGCGGCTGCCGTCACGCCTCTCCGCGACGACGGAGCCGCCCTGGACGAGGAGGCCTTCGGGCCGTACCTCGACTTCCTCGACGCCGGCGGGCTCGACGGGATCCTCGCGCTGGGCACGACGGGCGAGGGGATCCTGCTCTCCGCGGCGGAGCGCCGGCGCGCGGCCGAGCTGTTCCTCGAGGGACCGTTGCCGGTGATCGTCCATTGCGGTGCGCAGACCACCGCCGAGACGGCCGCGCTCGCGGAGCACGCCGCCGTCGCCGGGGCAGCCGGGGTCGCCGTGATCGCGCCGCCCTACTACGCGCTCGACGACGACGCGCTGCTGGCCCACTTCGCCGCGGCGGCCCGCGCCTGTGAGCCGCTGCCGTTCTACGTCTACGAGTTCAAGGCGCGCAGCGGCTACGCCGTGCCGGTCGAGGTGGTCGAGCGGTTGCGCGAGCGGGCCTCGAACCTCGCCGGGCTCAAGGTCTCCGACAAGCCGCTCGAGGCGGTCGAGCCGTACCTGCTGGAGGGGCTGGACGTCTTCGTCGGCGCAGAGGAGCTGCTTCCCGTACGAGGCGCCGCCGGGACGGTGTCGGGGCTCGCCTCGGTCTTTCCGGAGCGCGTGGTGGCGCTCGACGGCGTCGGCGCGCTGCGGGCGGTGCTCGACCGCTTCCCGTTCCAGGCGGCCGCCAAGTACGTCCTCGGCCTTCGCGGCGTGCCCGTGCGCGAGGATGTGCGCGCGCCGCTTCGCCGCCTCGACCACTCCGAGAAGCGCGAGCTGGACGCGTGGCTCGAATCGTCGTAGCCGGCGCCGGGGCGATCGGCGCCTCGGTCGCGTACCACCTGGCGCAGCTCGGAGCGCGCGACGTCGTGCTCGCCGATCGCGGCCGCGTCGCCGGCGGCTCGACCTCGAAGGCGATGGGCGGCGTGCGCCAGCAGTTCTCGACCGCGGCCGAGGTGCGGCTCGCCCAGGCGAGCATCCGCTTCTTCGAAGAGCTCGGCGAGCCGCTCTTCCACCAGGTCGGCTACCTGTTCCTGGCGACGACCGAGGACGGGCTCGCGCAGCTCGAGGAGCGGCGCGAGCTGCAGGCCGGCCTCGGCGTGCCCGTCGAGACCGTCGACCCGTCGTTCGTCGAGGGCCTGCAGACCGACGACGTGCTCGGCGCGGCGATGTGCTCCGAGGATGGAGTCGCCGACCCGCCCGGGATCACGCGAGAGCTCGTCAGCCGCGCGCGCAAGCTCGGCGTCGAGGTGCGCGAGGGGACCGACGCCGCCTCGCTGGACGCCGACGCGCTCGTGATCGCGTGCGGCCCGTGGTCGGCGGAGCTGGCGGCAACGCGAGGCGTCGAGCTGCCCGTGCGCCCGCTCTGCCGCCAGCTGATGGAGACGACGCCGCTGCCGGAGCTGCCCGAGGACCTGCCGATGGTGCTGGAGGCCGAGACCACCTTCCACTTCCGCCGCCGCGGCGACCGGCTCCTCGTCGCGATGACCGACCCCGAGCCGCGCTGGGGCTTCGAGGAGCACGTCGACACGACGCTCTTCGACGACCGCCTCGCCCGCCTGCGCCACCGCTACCCGCCGGCCGCCGAGGCCGAGGTCGACCGCGCCTGGGCCGGCCTCTACGACATGACCCCCGACGCGCATCCGATCCTCGGCGAGATCACCGGCGGCGTCTACGCGGCCTGCGGCTTCTCGGGCCACGGCTTCATGCAGTCGCCCGCGGTCGGTCGCGCCCTGGCCGAGGAGCTCCTCGGCGAGACCCCGAGCCTGGACCTCGCCCCCTACCGCCTCGAGCGCTTCGAAGAGGACGTCGAGTTCCCCGAGACGCTGGTGCTGTAGTGACGGGCTGCGCGAGCTGCGGCCACGAGAACAGCGCCGGCGCGAAGTTCTGCGAGGAGTGCGGCGCGCCGCTCGCCACAGCGCCCGCCGCGCGGGAGCAGCGCAAGGTCGTGAGCGTGCTCTTCTGCGACATCACCGGGTCGACCGCGCTCGGCGAGCAGCTCGATCCGGAGACTCTGAGGGCGCTGCTGGCGCGGTACTTCGAGGCGATGAAGACGATCGTCGAGCGGCATGGCGGCACGGTCGAGAAGTTCATCGGCGACGCGGTGATGGCGATCTTCGGCGTGCCGACCCTGCACGAGGACGACGCGCTGCGGGCGGCACGGGCCGCGGTCGAGATGCGCGACGCGCTGCCGGAGCTCGGGATCCAGGGGCGCATCGGCGTCACCACCGGCGAGGTCGTCACCGGCACCGCCGAGCGGCTCGCCACCGGGGACGCGGTCAACGTTGCGGCGCGGCTCGAGCAGGCGGCACGGCCGGGCGAGGTGCTGATCGGCGAACCAACGGTCCGCCTGATCCAGGAGCTCGTCGAGGTCGAGCTGGTGGAGCCGCTGAGCCTGAAGGGCAAGAGCGAGCCTGTGCCGGCGTTCAGGCTGCGCGCCGTGACAGGCGAGCCGACCCGGCGGCACCGGGCGGCGATGGTCGGCCGTGAACGCCAGCTGAGCCAGCTCGCGGATGCGTTCGAAAACGTGGTCGACGACTCCGCCTGCCACCTCTTCACCGTCCTCGGCGCGGCCGGCGTGGGCAAGTCGCGGCTCGCGGCGGAGTCCCTGGACGGGCTCGACGCGACGGTCGTCCGCGGGCGCTGTCTCTCGTACGGCGAGGGGATCACGCTCTGGCCTGTGGTCGAGGCGCTGCAGGCGCTGGACATCCGGCCCGAGGACGAGCAGGCCGCCGCTGCGATCGCCGCCGCGCTCGGCGAGTCCGACGCGCCGGTGCCGACGGACGAGATCGCCTGGGCCGTCCGCAAGGTCTTCGAGCAGGCCGCGCGCGAGCGACCGCTCGTCGTCGTGTGGGACGACCTGCACTGGGCCGAGCCCGCCTTCCTGGACCTGGTCGAGCACGTCGCCGACTGGAGCCGCGGGGCGCCGATCCTGCTCCTGTGCATGGCGCGGCCCGAGCTGCTCGACCGGCGGGCCGGCTGGGCGGGCGGGAAGGTGAATGCGACAACGGTGCTGCTCGAACCGCTCTCGGCCGACGAGACGGAGCAGTTGATCGGCGAGCTCGCGCCCGTCGACGCCGGCCTGCGCGAGCGCATCCGCGAGGCGGCCGAGGGCAACCCGCTCTTCGTCGAGGAGATGCTCGCCCTGGTCGAGGCCTCCGGCGGCGGCGAGGTGACCGTTCCGCCGACGATCCAGGCGTTGCTCGCAGCGCGGCTCGATCAGCTCGAGGCGCCGGAGCGGGCGGTGCTCGAACGCGGGTCGGTCGAGGGCAAGGTCTTCCACCGCGGCGCGGTCGAGGCGCTCGCGCCGGAGGAGCGCGAGGTGCCGCAGCGCCTGCTCGCCCTCGTGCGCAAGGAGCTCGTGCGGCCTGACGAGGCCGCCTTCGCCGGCGACGACGCCTTCCGCTTCCGGCACCTGCTGATCCGGGACGCCGCCTACGACGGCCTGCCGAAGGCCGTGCGTGCCGAGCTCCACCGTCGCTTCGCGGAGTGGCTCGAGCAGCACGGCGACGGCGTCGTCGAGCTCGACGAGATCGTCGGCCACCACCTCGAGCAGGCGTGGCGCTACGGGCAGGAGCTCGGGCAACCCGACGACGCGGAGCTCCGCGAGGCGGCGCGAGAGCGGCTGACCAGAGCGTCGTGGCGGGCGATGGTGCGCTCCGACTATCCGGCCGCACGCGGGCTGACCGAGCGGGCGCTCGACCTCGTCCCCGACGACGAGGTCGACGTCCTGCTGCAGATCGACAACCTGGACGCGCTCGCCTTCTCCGGGGACATCGAGGGGGCGCTGCGCTCGGGCCGCGGCGGCAGCGAGCGCGCCCGCACGACGGGGAACCGGGTCGCGGAGCTGGCGCTCGAGCTCCTGACGGCGATCTGGGAGGGGTTCGTCGAGCCGGAGGACGCGCTCGAGCGGCTCGAGGCGAAGACGCAAGCGGCGTTCCCGGAGCTGGAGGCGAGCGGCGACGACGCCGGGCTCTACATCGCCTGGTGGTGCGTCTCACACGTCGCGTTCAACCGCGGCCGCATCGTCGAGCAGAGCACGGCCTCCGAGCGCTCGATGGCCCACGCCCTGCAGCTTCCGTCGCCCCACCACGCCGAGTGGTCGTCACTCATGGCCGCGAAGTTCTGGGGGCCGACGCCTGCGCCGGCGATCCTCGCATGGCTCGAGGAGCACAAGCCCCGCGCGACCGGCCGGAACCACCGGATCCAGCTCTACCGGGCCGGCGCGCTCGCGATGACCGGCGAGTCGCAGCAGGCTGTGGAGCTGATCGAGTTGCTCCGCACCGAGCTCCGCGAGCGCGGCCGGCTGACGGAGCTGGCGATGACGGCGCAGACGTCCAGCGTCGTCCTCTGGCTCGCGGGTGACCTCGAGCGCGCGGAGCGCTACCTGGCGGAGGCATGTGCGTTCCTCGAGGAGCGGGGCGAGCAGTCCGTCATGTCTACCGGGGCGGCGCTGCTCGCGCTGGCGCTGATCCGGCTGGGGCGCCCCGACGAGGCCGACGCCTGGGTGGCGAAGGCGTTCGAGTCGGCCGCGGCCGACGACGTGTTCACGCAGCTTCCGGCGCGCCGGGCGCGGGCGCTGTTGCTCAGCGCCCGCGGCGATCACGCGGCGGCCGAGCGGGCGGCGCGCGACGCGCTCGAGCTCGCGGAGACGACGGACCTCCTCCACCACCAGGCAGAGGCGCATGAGACGCTAGCCGTCGTGCTCGCCGCGGCGGCGGACGCGGACGGTGCGGCCGCGTCCTTCGAGCGCGCCGCCGAGGCCTTCGGCCGGAAGGGTGACGTCGTCAGCGAACGGCGCGTCCGCGAGCAGCTTCTCGCCCGGTGATGCTGATAGACGGCCTTCGGGTGACAGAACGCTGGCCCAGGCGACGGCGACCTACCTGGCGGAGTAGATCGGCCATCGATTCGTAGGCAGGGCTATGCGAGTCCTCGTGCTGCCCAGGCGTGTGCCGTCAACTGGAATGGTGCCGTGGGGAGTTTCTCGCGACAGCGTTCGCGCAGCCGGGCTTGTCGCGGGGGATCGAGCCCGGCGACATAACTTCCGGCAGGGCCGACGCCGAGCGTGAACGGCTCCCACCATTCATTGAAGCTCGAATGCTCGACGTGGATCGAGTGAGCGGTCTCCTCGACCTCCTGCAGTCCGGCCGCTACGAACAACTCTGCAAGATGGCCTTTGCGAACGCCTGCGAGGTGGGACTCGTCGACGACATCGGGGTCGAGCTCGCGCGCTGCATCCCAGAGCACGCTGCCCGGACCTCGGCCGCCTGCGTAGTCCCAGACGGACGCCGCCACGACACCGCCCGTCCGAGTCACACGCACCATCTCGCCCACTCCCGCCGTGGGGTTCTCCATGAGAAGGACGACAAGTTGCGCAAGGGTCGCGTCGAACTCCGCGTCCTGGAACGGCAACTGCTCGGCGGCTGCTCGCCGCACGTCAACGCCAGGATGACGCTCCTCCACCGCCGCGACGAAAGGCTCCGATGGATCGACTGCAGAAACCGCTCCCGCACCGAATCGTTTGACCAACTCGGCTGTCAATGCGCCCGGGCCACAACCGACGTCGAGCACTCGTTGTCCCGCGGAGACACCTGCGAGATCGGCCAGCTGAGGCGCAAGCAAGAGCGAGTATCTGCCCATGTAGCGGTCGTACGCGTTCGGGTCCACGGTAAAGCTCACTGGCCGCACGCTAACGCGTACGACGCTTGACCCACCGCCAAGAGACATTCCCGATCACTCGCCCGGGCGAGGGAGTCTGATCGTCAGAGACCAGCCCGCTGAGCGGGCCGCCGCCCTATGGACGCGAAGCGGCGAAGAGGTATCGATTCACGCTAAAGAAGTACCGCCCTCGGTGCTGGAGTTCTGCGAGGTCGTTGAGCCATTCGGTTGCGTCGTCTTCGGAGACGCTTCCGCGCCCGGGCACGAATGCGGCGATGAGCGGCGCGATGTTGTAGCTAAAGGTCGTGGCGTCGTACACCGTGTTGAGTATCGGAACGATCCGGATTTCTCCGACCTCGAATCCGGCCGCTCGGAGGCGGGGCGCGAGCGAGCGCGGGAGGAAGGGATCTGGCAAGTGCTCGTTCCACGCGGCCGCGATCCGAGCGGCGCGGCGGCGATCCGTGGCTGCCCAGACGAGCGAGTCCCAGTCGGTGTCGATGATCACGAGCCGTCCGCTGGGTCGCAGGACGCGGACGAGTTGATTGAGCGCAGCGTCCGGCTCGGCGAGGTACTCGATGACCTGCGTCGAGACAGCGGCCTCGAAGACCGCGTCTGCAAACGCAAGCGCGGTCGCATCGCCCTCCAAGATGTCGACCCGGTCGCCGAGTCCTGCGGCCGCGATCCGCTTTGAGGCGATCGAGTTCATGTCAGGGCTAATGTCCACTGCGACGATCCGGCCGGTTGCACCGACCTCCTGTGCGAGCTCACAGGCGAGGAACCCGGGGCCCGAACCGAGGTCCAGGATCGATTCGCCGGGTGATGCCCGAAGCGACCGTCGCAACTCTTCGCGCTGAACGATCATGTCGGTCGTCGCGTACGCCTGCTCAAGCTGCGCGGCTGCCTTGTTGTCGTACTTCATCCCGGCCATCACCGAATCCTCGGGGCGCGTCCGATGAAGCGCAAGGCCGCCGCCTACGGGCGCGAGCGCAATGCTCGCCGGCCATGACCTCGAGT
>CAVPGJ010000001.1:0-1051589 GCA_963704005.1 uncultured Actinomycetes bacterium | reverse complement strand
TTGGAACCGTCGGAGATCCGAGAGCCCGGCCTCATTCGCCGGCTGGCTATCGACCTCGGCCCGCTTCGCCGCCACCCGGCCTTCCGACGGCTCTTCGTCGGCCAGACGATCTCGACCTTCGGGAGTGAGATCGCCGCGGTCGCCGCGCCCTTCCAGCTCTACCAGCTGACGCATTCGACACTCCAGGTGGGTCTGCTCTCGCTCTGCGAGCTCTTCCCGCTGCTGACCCTGACGATCGTGGGCGGGGCGATCGCCGACTCGGTCGACAAACGCAAGCTCCTGCTCGTGACCGAGCTTCTGCTGGCCGTCGTCGCGCTCGGCTTTGCCTTCAACGCGTCGCTCGACCAACCGCGCGTCTGGGCGATCTACGTGCTCGTGACGGTCGCGATGTCGATCTTCTCGCTCGGCGTCGCCGGGATGAACAGCGTCATCCCGCGGCTGGTCGACCAGAGCGAGCTCTCCGCCGCGATCGCGATCGAGAACGTTTACGGGAGCACGACCAACGTCGCGGGACCCGCGCTCGGCGGCGTGCTGATCGCGGTCCTGGGCTTGAAGGGGGCGTACCTGCTGGACGCCGCCACGTTCACGGCCTCGCTCTGGTCGGTCTGGCGCCTTCCGAGGCTCGCGCCCGCTCACGACGCCGACCGGCCGAGCCTGCGCACGATCGCCGAGGGCTTCCGCTTTGTTCGGCGGAAGAAGGTGCTGCTCGGCATGTTCCTGGTCGACTCGAACGCGATGGTGTTCGGGATGCCGCGGGCGCTTTTCCCCGCGCTCGCGCTGAATCGCTTCCACGGCGGTGCGGGGGTCCTCGGCCTGATGTACGCGGCGCCCTACGCCGGCGCGCTCGCGGCCTCGCTGGTCTCGGGCTGGATCGGGCACGTGCGCCGGCAAGGGCTCTACGTGGCGATCGCGGCCGCGCTTTGGGGCGTGGCGATCGCCGCATTCGGCTTCGCCGAGACCCTCTGGCTCGCGCTGCTCCTGCTCGCGGCGGCGGGCGCGGCCGACAACGTCAGCGCGGTCCTCCGCGGGACGATCCTCTGGACCGTGACGCCTGACCCGCTCCGAGGCCGTGTCTCCGGAATCGAGTTCGCGCAGGTCGCGGCGACGCCCGCGCTCGGCAACGTCGAGGCCGGCCTCGTCGCGTCGCTCACGACCGTGCGCTTCTCGATCGTCTCGGGCGGGTTGGCCTGCGTCGCCGGTACCTTCCTGATCGCGCTTGCCGTCCCCGCGTTCATCCACTACGACGCCCGCGCTCCGGCGTGACTTCTTCGCCAGGAGCGTGCATGAGGTCGCGCCTGCGCTGATCGGCGCAACGCTGCTTGTCGGCGGCGTCGGCGGTCGAATCGTCGAGGCCGAGGCCTACGACCAGAAGGACCCGGCCAGCCACGGTTACCGCGGCCGAACGCAGCGCAACGCCTCGATGTTCGGCCCGCCTGGCCACGCCTACGTCTACCGGTCGTACGGGATCCACTGGTGCCTGAACCTCGTCTGCGAAGGGGAGGGCGTCGCGAGCGCCGTCCTGATCAGGGCGCTGGAGCCGACGCACGGCCTCGAGGACATGCGCGAGCGCCGCGGGCTCGAGGCGGAACGCCTCCTCTGCAGCGGGCCCGGCCGACTCTGCCAGGCGCTCGCCGTGACGCGCGAGGACGACGGCCGCCCGCTCGACCGCCCGCCGTTCGAGCTGCTCTCAGCCGGCGAGCCGGTCGAGGTTGTTGCCGGCCCGCGGATAGGGATCGCGCAGGCTGCCGAGCGGCCGTGGCGCTACGCCGAAGCGGGCTCGCGCTTCCTCAGCCGTGCGGTGCGGCCTGCGTACGAACCGCGAGATTGACGACGAGCCCGCGGCTCGCCGCCGTCGACCAGCGCGGGCTCTGCCAGATCACCTTCGCCGCCGGGCTCGGATGCCCGCCGACCTTCCACTTCAGGTGGTAGCGCTCGAGCCGGGCCTCGGCCCGTGCCAAGCGCAGCCCGACCACCCTGGGCACGGCGCCGTGCATCGCGCGGGGAAGCACGAGCGTCACCTTCTGGTACGACGAGAGCGTCCCCTTCGACGGGTACTGGCGCAGCACGATGCCGAGTCGCTGCCGTGGCCGAGCCGGCTGGTAGACGACCTGTGACGTAAGGGGTTGCAGGGCGAGGCGGGCGTTGGCCCGCGCGACAGTTTCGCCGACGACGAGCGGAACGTCGACCTCGTTCACCTTGCAGTTGGCCGTCCGCGCCGGCCCGCGTCCCTCGAAGTAGAGGAGCTGCCGCGGCGTGTGGCAGTTGCCGTTGTCCAGCTCCAGCTGCCCGTGCCGGAAGACGACCAACCGCGGGCTCGCGTAGGGGTATACGGGCGAGGGGAACGACTCGGGAGTGTCGTGCAGGTAGGGGAGCGCCTTCTCCATGAAGCTCTTCCAGATCAGCGCCGGGAAGGTGCCGCCGGCGACCGGCTGGCCGTTGTACTCGGTCAGCATCGGGCGAAGGGTGTTCGGGTAGCCGACCCAGACCGCCGTGACCAGCTGCGGCGTGTACCCCACGAACCAGGCGTCGCCGTAGTTCTCGGTTGTGCCCGTCTTGCCCGCGACCGGCCGGCCGTCCGGGAGCTGCGCCTTCACGCCCGTGCCGCCGGTGACGACGTTCTGGAGCAGCGAGGTCACCATCGCGGCCTCGTTCGCGGTCAGCTTGGGCCGCCTCACGGGCATGTTGTCGTCGATGATCTTCCGGTTCTGGTTCTGGACGAGCCCGATCGCGCGCGGCCGGTTTCCGAAGACCGAGCCGTCGATCCGGTAGCCGCCGTTCGTGAACGCCGAGAACGCGCGCGCCATCTCCAACGGGTTGACCGCCTCGGCGCCGAGCCCGATCGCAAAGTAGTTCTGCAGTGGGCTGGTGATCCCGAGGCTCTTCGCCGTCTTCACGATCGCGCCCGGGCCGACCACCTGCGTGAGCTGGGCGAAGACCGTGTTGTCGGAGTACTGCGTCGCGGCCTGCAGGTTGATCCGGCCGAGGTCGGAGTTCTCGTAGTTGTGGACGTACCAGGTGCGGTCGCCGAGCGGGATCGCCACCGGGCCCGACTCGAACTCCGAGCCCGGGGAGATCCCCTGCTTGAGCGCGGTCGCGAGCACGAACGGCTTGAAGGATGAGCCCGGCTGCCGCTCGCCCTGGACGGCGAGGTTGAACTGGCTCTTGAGATAGCTGTTCCCGCCGATCATCGCGAGCACCTTGCCGTCGCGCGGGTCGATCGCGACGAGCGCCGCCGATGGCCCGCGCGGATCGGTCAGCGTCTTCGAGATCGCCTGGCGGGCGAACTTCTGCACCTTCAGGTCGATCGTCGTGTACACCCGGAGCCCGCCGCCGAAGACACGGCCCGAGCCGTATCGGTCGACCAGCTGCTGCTTGACGTAGTTGGTGAAGTACGGCGCCGGGCCCTGCTTGCCTGGGAGGTGCACGTCCTCAGGCTTCGGGAGCGGCCGGGACAGGGCCAGGTCGTATTCGCGTCGCGTGATGTCGCCCTGCTGGAACAGGTCGCGGAGAACGATGTCGCGCCGCTCGCGTGCCGCCTTGGGGTCGGCGACCGGGTCGAACTGCGAAGGGTCGCTCGGGATCCCGGCCAGGAGCGCCGCCTCGGCCCAGGTCATCTGGTCGGACTTGTGGTGGAAGTACGTCCGCGCCGCCTGCTCGACCCCGTAGGCGCCGTTGCCGAAGTAGATCGTGTTCAGGTAGGCGGTCAGGATCCGGTCCTTCGACCAGCGCTGCTCGAGCTGCCACGCGATCGCCGCCTCCTTCAGCTTCCGGCCGATGGACCGCTGCTGGTTCACGTAGCTGTTCTTGACGAACTGCTGCGTGATCGTCGAGCCGCCCTCGACGACCTTCTCGTTGCGGACGTCCTCCCAGACCGCCCGCCCGATCGCGCGCAGGTCGACGCCGCGGTGCTCGTAGAAGCGCTTGTCCTCGACGGCCACGATCGCCTGCTTCATCCGCCCGGAGATCTGTGAGGAGGGAACGATGATCCGGCTCTCGGAGCCGCGCAGCACGGCGAGCACGCGGGTGCTCGGCTTCCCGGCGTAGATGTACCCGTCGACCTCCTGCTTCGCGCGACTGGCGGGGTCGAAGCGTGCCGATTCCGCTCGCGACCCCGCTGACGAGCCCGAAGGTGAACGACACCAGGCCGAGCACGAACAGGATCAGGATCAGGCCGAAGAGGCGGAGCTTGCGGATCCTGCGCCGCGGCTTCGCAGGCTTGGGCTTTCGGGCGGAACGCGGCACGAGAAGCGTGAGATTGTAACGGTAGACTCGCCGCGGCCATGGGCATTGCTGAGCTAACTCGTAACGCCGCCAACGTGCTTCCGGCGGGCGGTCTCGAGGCGAAGCTCAAGCTCGGCCGCCCCCTTCGGGTGAAGCTCGGGATCGACGTGACCGCGCCCGACGTGACGCTCGGCAACGGAATCCCGCTCCAGCGCATGCGCGCCTTCCAGGACGAGGGGCATACGGGCGTGCTGATCGTCGGCGACTACACGACGCGGATCGGCGACCCGTCCGGCCGGAAGACCGAGCGCCCGATGATCGAGCCCGAGGTGATCGACGCGAACGCCGAGCGCTACTTCGAGCACGCGTCGACGATCATCGACCCCGAGCGGACCGAGGTCCGCTTCAACGGCGAGTGGCTCGGCGCGCTCGACTTCGCGGAGGTCCTGCGGCTGACCCGGACGACGACCGTCGCACGGATGCTCGAACGCGACGACTTCGCGAAGCGCTTCGCCGCGAACGAGCCGATCTCGGTCTCGGAGCTCCTCTACCCGCTGATGCAGGCCTACGACTCGGTTGCCGTCGAGGCCGACGTCGAGCTCGGCGGTACCGACCAGCTCTACAACCTGCTGATGGGGCGCGACGTGATGGAGGCGTACGGCCTCGAGCCGCAGATCGCGCTAACGGTCGAGTACCTGGACAGCTGGGACGGCACCGGGATGAGCGCCTCGCGCGGGAACTACATCGGCCTGAAAGAACCGCCGGAGGAGCAGTTCGGCAAGGCGATGCGCATTCCCGATGCGCTTCTACCGCAGTGGTACCGACTGATCATGGAGCGCGAGGACGTCCCGGACGATCCCTTCCGGGCGAAGCTCGACCTCGCGCGCTTCATCGTCCGGCGGGCCTGGGGCGAGGAAGCCGCTGACGCAGCCGAGGGGCACTTCACGCGCGTCGTGCGAGAGGGGCAGGCGCCCGACGACGTGCCCGAAATCGAGCACGCCGAGCCGGTCGTTCACCTGCCGCAGCTGCTCGCCGAGCGGTTCGGCCAGTCGACGAGTCACTGGCGCCGGGTGATCGACCAGGGCGGGGTGCGGGCGGACGGCCGCGCCATCACCTCCTACGACGTCGACACCGAGTCGGTGGCCGGCGCCGTCATCCAGGCAGGGAAACGCCAGTTCCTGCGCATCCGCGCCGCTTGACGCAAGGCGGCCGGTTGCTATCATTCCCGGGCCGCTCGTCAGGGCGGCGGGTAAGGATGTCCCTGTAACTCGACCAGGAGCGCCTTCGGACGCAAACGGATACGACCTGAGATCCGAGCACACCGGAGGCCTCTGGCGCGAGTCGGAGGCTTTTTTACGCGCCGGCCAAGGGCGCAGGTCTTTGAAAACTCAGCAGTGCGATCACGCCGAGACCTCACGCCTTCGGGCATGAGGCCTTAAATAACCCGTCACCATCCTTCGGGATGGAGACACTTTGAGCACAAGCTCGAAGTGATCGATTTGCCTCTTCGGAGGCAAACCAACTTCACGGAGAGTTTGATCCTGGCTCAGGACGAACGCTGGCGGCGCGCTTAACACATGCAAGTCGAGCGAGAAGCCAGGCTTCGGCCTGGTGGACAGCGGCGAACGGGTGAGTAACACGTGGGTAATCTGCCCTCGGCACCGGGATAGCCCGGGGAAACCCGGATTAATACCGGATGGCCCATCCGCTTTTCGGAGCGGCTGGAAAAGGTAGCTTTGGCCTCCGGCCGAGGAGGAGCCCGCGGCGGATTAGCTTGTTGGTGAGGTAATGGCTCACCAAGGCTCCGATCCGTAGCTGGTCTGAGAGGACGATCAGCCACACTGGGACTGAGACACGGCCCAGACTCCTACGGGAGGCAGCAGTGGGGAATCTTGCGCAATGGGCGAAAGCCTGACGCAGCGACGCCGCGTGCGGGAAGAAGGCCTTCGGGTTGTAAACCGCTTTCAGGAGGGACGAAGCCACTCGGGTTAATAGCCCAGAGGGTGACGGTACCTCCAGAAGAAGCCCCGGCTAACTACGTGCCAGCAGCCGCGGTAATACGTAGGGGGCAAGCGTTGTCCGGATTTATTGGGCGTAAAGAGCGTGTAGGCGGCCAGGTAGGTCTGCTGTGAAAACTCGAGGCTTAACCTCGAGATGTCGGCGGAAACCATCTGGCTAGAGTCCGGAAGAGGAGAGTGGAATTCCTGGTGTAGCGGTGAAATGCGCAGATATCAGGAAGAACACCCGTGGCGAAGGCGGCTCTCTGGGACGGTACTGACGCTGAGACGCGAAAGCGTGGGGAGCGAACAGGATTAGATACCCTGGTAGTCCACGCCGTAAACGATGGGTGCTAGGTGTGGGCGGTGTCGACTCCGTCCGTGCCGAAGCTAACGCATTAAGCACCCCGCCTGGGGAGTACGGCCGCAAGGCTAAAACTCAAAGGAATTGACGGGGGCCCGCACAAGCAGCGGAGCATGTGGTTCAATTCGACGCAACGCGAAGAACCTTACCAAGGCTTGACATGCACAGGAATGTCCGTAGAAATGCGGCAGCCCTTCGGGGCCTGTGTACAGGTGGTGCATGGCTGTCGTCAGCTCGTGTCGTGAGATGTTGGGTTAAGTCCCGCAACGAGCGCAACCCCTGTCCTATGTTGCCAGCGAGTAATGTCGGGGACTCATAGGAGACTGCCGGTGACAAATCGGAGGAAGGTGGGGATGATGTCAAGTCATCATGCCCCTTACGCCTTGGGCTACACACGTGCTACATTGGCCGGTACAGAGGGCTGCAAACCCGTGAGGGGGAGCGAATCCCAAAAAGCCGGTCCCGGTTCGGATTGGAGGCTGAAACTCGCCTCCATGAAGGCGGAGTTGCTAGTAATCGCGGATCAGCAACGCCGCGGTGAATACGTTCTCGGGCCTTGTACACACCGCCCGTCACACCACGGAAGCCGGTAACACCCGAAGCCGGTGTTCTAACCCGCAAGGGAGGAAGCCGTCGAAGGTGGGATCGGTGACTGGGGTGAAGTCGTAACAAGGTAGCCGTAGCGGAAGCTGCGGCTGGATCACCTCCTTTCTAGGGATACCGGAGCGCTTTACTCCGGTGGGCTGCTCGCCCGTGATGAATACGTCCGGTTACGAGCTCGCCTGGAAATACGTCGACCTCGGAATGATTTGTACTGCTGAGTTTTGAGAGACCTGCCTCGTGCAGCGTCTTCTCGTTCGGCCGGACACTAGGCGCCGGCGCGCACCTTGAAAACTCCATAGCGGCATACAACGTGTTCTTCACGATCAAGAGACTAAGAGCACACGGTGGATGCCTTGGCGCCAAGAGCCGATGAAGGACGTGGGCGGCTGCGATAAGCCCGGGTTAGGTGCTGACCAACCTTTGACCCCGGGATTTCCGAATGGGGAAACCTACGCGTGGTAATGCGCGCGTGTTCCCGTCTGAATACATAGGACGGGTAACGGTAAGCGGGCGAACTGAAACATCTTAGTAGCCCGAGGAAAGGAAAGAAACCTCGACTCCCTGAGTAGTGGCGAGCGAAAGGGGAAGAGCCCAAACCTATGTGATGTCAAAGGCGGCAGCCGTTGTCACATAGGGGTTGTAGGGCCTGCTTCGATCCGTCTGCCGGCGGGTCGGGAAGTTACAAAGTCATGTGTTAGCCGAAGCGACTGGAACGTCGCACCACAGAGGGCAATAGTCCCGTAGGTGAAAACGCATGGCCTTCCTTAGCAGGCTCCTGAGTACGGCCGGGCACGGGAAACCCGGTCGGAACCTGCGGGGCCCACCCCGCAAGGCTAAGTACTCCTTGGCGACCGATAGTGAACTAGTACCGTGAGGGAAAGGTGAAAAGTACCCCGGAAGGGGAGTGAAATAGCACCTGAAACCGTGTGCTTACAAGCGGTCGGAGCGGCCTCGTGCCGTGACGGCGTGCTTTTTGCATAACGAGCCAGCGAGTTACTCTTCAACGGCAAGGTTAAGGAAACGGAGCCGTAGCGAAAGCGAGTCTGAATAGGGCGTTCAGTCGTTGGAGGTAGACCCGAAACTGAGTGATCTACCCATGGGCAGGTTGAAGCGGGGGTAAGACCCCGTGGAGGACCGAACCGACTTAGGTTGAAAACTGAGCGGATGACCTGTGGGTCGGAGTGAAAGGCTAATCAAACTCAGAGATATCTGGTTCTCCCCGAAATATATTTAGGTATAGCGTCGCGCGTTCAATTCCAGTTGTAGAGCACTGTTCGGGCTAGGGGGCCTACCAGCTTACTGAACTCGGGCAAACTCCGAATGCTGGAATTCCAGAGCGCGGCAGTCAGAGTGCGGGGGATAAGCTTCGTGCTCGAAAGGGAAACAGCCCAGACCGTCGGCTAAGGTCCCTAATTTCTGGCTAAGTGGCAAACGATGTCCGATTGCTGAGACAACCAGGATGTTGGCTTAGAAGCAGCCACCATTCAAAGAGTGCGTAACAGCTCACTGGTCAAGTGGTCGGGCGCGGATAATGTAACGGGGCTCAAGTCAGAAACCGAAGCCACGGACTCCGCTTGCGGAGTGGTAGGGGAGCGTTCCCAGCGCCGGCGAAGCGGCGGCGGAAGCCAGCCGTGGAGGGCTGGGAAGTGAGAATGCTGGCACGAGTAACGAAAGACGGGTGAGAAACTCGTCCGCCGAATGCCCAAGGGTTCCTGAGTAAAGCTAATCTGCTCAGGGTTAGTCGGGACCTAAGCCGAGGCCGAAAGGCGTAGGCGATGGCCAACAGGTTGATATTCCTGTACCACGTACCCACCGCTATCACCGATGGCGGGACGGGGTAGGCTAGGGAAACCCAGGCGATGGTCGACCTGGGACAACCGCGTAGGGCGACCGGTAGGGAAATCCGCCGGTCATAAACCTGAGACGGGATGTCGAGGCCCGGAAGGGCCGTAGTTCCTCAAGCCATGCCTCCGAGAAAAGCGTCTAGGGAGGTGGGGCGTGCCCGTACCTAAACCGACACAGGTGGGCAGGTAGAGAATACCAAGGCGATCGGAAGAACCCTCGTTAAGGAACTCGGCAAAATGGCCCCGTAACTTCGGGAGAAGGGGCGCCCCGGTAGAGTGAAGCCCATTCGGGTGGAGCTCGAGGGGGCCGCAGTGAAACGGCCCAAGCGACTGTTTACCAAAAACACAGGTCTCTGCGAAGTCGAAAGACGACGTATAGGGGCTGACGCCTGCCCGGTGCCGGAAGGTCACGGAGAGAGGTTAGCTTTCGGGCGAAGCCTTGAACCCAAGCCCCGGTAAACGGCGGCGGTAACTATAACCGTCCTAAGGTAGCGAAATTCCTTGTCGGGTAAGTTCCGACCTGCACGAATGGCGTAACGACTTGGGCGCTGTCTCAACGAGGGATCCGGTGAAACTGTAGTCTCGGTGAAGATGCCGAGTACCCGTGGTTGGACGGAAAGACCCCGTGAACCTTTACTACAGCTAGATGTTGGAGTCTGGGGCGTGTTGTCCAGGATAGGTGGGAGGCTGTGAACCGGCGGCGCCAGCCGTCGTGGAGCCACCCTTGGGATACCACCCTTCGCGTTCTGGGCTTCTAACCCGATGCCGTGATCCGGGTCGGGAACAGCATCTGGTGGGTAGTTTGACTGGGGCGGTCGCCTCCCAAAATGTAACGGAGGCGTGCAAAGGTTCCCTCAGCACGGTTGGAAATCGTGCGTAGAGTGCAAAGGCAAAAGGGAGCTTGACTGCGAGACTGACAAGTCGAGCAGGTGCGAAAGCAGGTCTTAGTGATCCGACGGTAGAGAGTGGAATTGCCGTCGCTCAACGGATAAAAGGTACTCCGGGGATAACAGGCTTATCCTTCCCAAGAGTCCACATCGACGGAAGGGTTTGGCACCTCGATGTCGGCTCGGCGCATCCTGGGGGTGGAGTCGCTCCCAAGGGTTGGGCTGTTCGCCCATTAAAGCGTTACGCGAGCTGGGTTCAGAACGTCGTGAGACAGTTCGGTCCCTATCCACCATGGGCGCTGGAAGCTTGAGAGGAGTCGTCCTCAGTACGAGAGGACCGGGACGAACAGACCTCTGGTGTATCAGTCGTCGTGCCAACGGCGCTGCTGATTAGCCACGTCTGGATGGGATAACCGCTGAAAGCATCTAAGCGGGAAGCCCACCTCGAGATGAGGCTTCCCATCCCCTAGAGGGAGTAAGGGCCGTGGGAGACCACCACGTCGATAGGCGGGATGTGTAAGCGCAGCAATGCGTTCAGCAGACCCGTACTAATTGCCCGAGGTCTTGATTTTGAACACGTTGAAGCTGCTATGGAGTTTTGAAGGTGCGCAACGCGCCCTGACAATTTCGGCGGTGATAGCGGCGGGGGTACACCTCTTCCCATTCCGAACAGAGCAGTTAAGCCCGCCAGCGCCGATGGTACTCGGAGGGCAACCTCCCGGGAGAGTAGGTCGCCGCCGACTTCTTTGGACAAAGGGCCGCTGAGAAGCGGCCCTTTGCATTTCATGCTGCGCGCAGCTTGTCGCGCCAGTCGGGGTCGAGCTCGCGCAGCCGGCGGACGCGCTCGGCGACCGGCGGGTGCGTGACGAACAGGCCGGCCAGGCCATCCTCGGCGAAGGGGTTGAAGGTGTAGAGCGGCTCGGTGGCCGGATTGGCGCGGAACTCGACCAGCTCGGAGGCCTGTTCGAGGCGGATCAGGGCGTCCGCGAGGCCGTGGGGCGAGCCGCAGAGCGCGGCCGCGGCCCGGTCGGCCTGGAACTCCCGCTTCGGCGAGAGCAGGAGGTGGACGAAGGCCGCCGCCAGAGGTCCGAGCACGAACAGCAGCGCGCGTTGGAACCAACCGCCGATCCGGCTGAGCTCGATCAGGGCCGCTGCGACGACGAAGGCCGATGTCTGGACGAGCACATCGCGCCGGCGGCTGTGCGCAAGCTCGTGCGCGAGCACCCCCTCGAGCTCAGCAGGTGGAGCCGCCGCAAGCAGGCCCTGGCTGACCGCGATCGCGGTGCCGCGCGGGCCGCGGCCGGCCGAAAGAGCGCGTGGATGCCCGTCGGCCAGGAGGTAAAGGCGGGGCTTGGGAACGCCGGCCACCGCTGCGAGGCGGGCGACCGTGGCGTGCAGCGCCGGTGCCTCGCCGACAGGAAGCTCGCGGGCGCCGACCATGCCGAGAGCCACGCGGTCGGCCCACCAGTACGCGGCCGCGGCGACCAGCAGCCCGAAGAAGACGAGCAGCGAGCTGATCCGGTAGCCGCCGAGCACCCAGCCGATCGCGCCGAGAGCGGCGCAACCTCCTGCGAGCAGGAGCCAGACCTTGAGGACGTTCCTGATCGCAGAGAGGCGCAACTAGCCGTCCTGCTGCTCGTCCTCCTCGAGCCCTCGGGGCGGCCAGTCGGGCTCGGGCGCGTCGCACCGGCTCGAGCAATGCAGCGAGGCGATGTTCTGCAGCGGAATCAGGATGTGGCCGTTCAGCTCGATGTGGGCGACGTCCTCGACCAGGCAGTAGGCGGTCAGCACGCCGTCCTGATAGTCGCCGCCGAAGAGCGCGACCTCGACCTGCTCGCCCTTGTACTTGTTCGTGTAGTCGTCCACTGGGCGGGCTCAGTCTATCCGCCTGAAATCGCCGTCCACGAGCGCCAGACCGGCGACGAAGCAGTTGCCGAGAGCGGGGCCGGTCCGGCGCGCCTCGCTGTGCGAGATTCCCTCGACGCGGGCGAGCGCCGCGCGGATCGGGCCTCCGTGCGTCACGACCAGGATGCGCTCGTGCGGGTGCCGGTGGGCGAGCTCGCGAAGGGCGGCCAGGACGCGCTCGCTCATCTGATCGTAGGTCTCGCCGTCCTCCCAGCCTGGCCCATGGTCGAGCCAGCGATGGAACTGCTCGGGGAAGCGCGCCTCGACCTCGGTGCGGGTCAGCGCCTGCCAGGAGCCGACGTCGACCTCGCGCAGCGCGTCCAGGGTGATCGGGGCGAGCTGGCGCCCGGCGGCGATCGTCTCCGCGGTCTCCAGCGCGCGGCGGAGGGGACTCGAGTAGACGGCGGCGATCGGCTCGCGTGCGAGGGTCGCCGCGAGCCCGGCGGCCTGGGCGCGTCCGACCTCGTTCAGGGGCGGATCGGCGTGGCCCTGGAAGCGGTTCTCGCGGTTCCAGTCGGTCTCGCCGTGGCGGGCCAGGAGGATCTCGGTCAAGGGCGGTTAGGCTAGCGGCGCCGTGGATCTCGGCCTTCGCGATCGGGCGTGCGTCGTCACCGGCTCGACCGGCGGGATCGGGCTCGCGACGGCCCGCCTGCTTGTCGAGGAGCGCGCCCATGTCGTCACGTGCGGACGCAGCGAGGCGCCGAGGATCGGCGAGGCGCTCCACGTCCAGGCCGATCTTTCGCAGCCGGGGGAGCCGGAGCGCGTGATCGCCGAGGCGGGCGAGATCGACGTGCTCGTCAACAATGCGGGCTACGCCGAGCAGCGCGACTTCCTCGCCGTGTCGGACGAGCAGTGGGACGAGGCGTGGCACCTGAACGTGATGAGCTACGTGCGTGCGATCCGCGCGGTGGTTCCGGGGATGCGGCAACGGGGCAGCGGCGTGATCGTGAACGTATCTTCGACGGCCGGGAAGCGACCCTCGACCGGGATGCCGGACTATTCCGTCACCAAGGCGGCTGTCCTGTCCCTCTCGCGGCTCGTCGCCGATCTGTACGCGGGCGACGGGATCCGCTGCAACGCGGTGGCGCCCGGGCCGACTGCGACCGATGCCTGGTTGGCCGACGGCGGGCTGGCCGACCAGCAGGCCGCGCGGACGGGCCAGAGCCGCGAGGAGGTGTTGGAGGCGGTCGGGAAGGGCCGACCACTCGGGCGGCTCGCCGAGCCGGAGGAGATCGCGGCGGTGGTCGCCTTCCTTTGCTCGGACCGCGCGTCATACGTGACCGGCGCGGCCTGGAGCGCCGACGGCGGCACGGTCCCCATCGTCATCTGAGGACCCGCGGACGCGGCGCGCCGTGACGGTGGACGGATCGGCGCACAACTGGCACTGATCCGTCACAGATGCGGCGCACGGAACCCGGTAATGTCGACCGCGAGGGAGGCGGGAACATCCCCACCCTCATTCATGGGTGGGGGTGCGGGGGTTACGGGCTGGGGGCGCCCCCGGTGGAGCGACTAGCATCGGCGCGATGCCAGAGCTGGCCGGCAAGGTTGCTGACGCCTTCGAGGCGGGCGTTCGCGAGCACGAGGAGCGGTGGCTGTCCCCGCTCGCCGTGCGCTCCTACGAGACGCGCGGCCGCGCGGAGCCCGAAGAGCCCTGCCTGCTACGGACGCCGTTCCAGCGGGACCGCGACCGGATCGTCCACACCAAGGCCTTCCGGCGCCTGATGCACAAGACCCAGGTGTTCGTCGACCCGGCCGGCGACCACTACCGCACGCGCCTCACGCACACGCTCGAGACGACCGGGATCTCCCGCGGTGTCGCCCGCGCGCTTCGGCTGAACGAGGACCTCGTCGAGGCGATCGGGCTCGGACACGACCTCGGCCACACACCGTTCGGGCACGCGGGTGAGGAGGCTCTCGACGAGGTGCTGCAGCAGCGCTTCGGCCGGCACTTTCGGCACAACGAGCACTCGCTGCGCGTGGTCGACGTGCTCGAGCGCGACGGCCGCGGGCTCAACCTGACCGCGGAGGTGCGCGACGGCATCCTCAACCACACCGGACCGACCGAGCCCGACACGCTCGAGGGAAAGATCGTCCGGCTGGTCGACCGCGTCGCCTACATCAACCACGACATCGACGACGCGATCCGCGCCGGCGTGCTCGACCCGGCCGACCTGCCGCGCGAGGAGGTCGAGCTGCTCGGCCCCTCGGGCTCGCGCCGGATCGACGCGCTCGTCCACGACCTGGTCGAGACCTCCGCGAGCGAAGGCGACATCCGCCAGAGCGAGGAGGTCGGGACGGCCATGCTCGCCCTGCGCACGTTCATGTTCGAGCACGTCTACCTGGCCGAGCCCGCTCGAGCCGAGCACGTGCGCGCCCGCGTGACCGTGCAGCGCATCTTCGAGCACCTCGTCGACCGTGGCGATCCGGTCGACGACGTGATCGACTACGTGGCCGGGATGACCGACCGCTTCGCTCTCAGCTACGCCGAGTCGCTCGGATAGTGCCCCTTCCAGCAATGCCCACCCGTCTCCCGCCCGCTATCACGTTGTGCCAGAGCCCACCCTCGCTCTTGCCCAGGCAACCAGCCTGGGCCGCGAACGAGTGCGGCCTCTGGCTTGGTGCCAGCGACCGAGAGCCTGGGCAGCATCACTGGAAGGGGCACTGATGGCGCGGATCCGCGACGCATCGGTGCGCGAGGCCGTCGAGGCCGCCGACATGGTCGAGGTCGTCTCGGCGCGCACGCAGCTGCGCCGCTCCGGCGCGCGCTGGACGGGCCTCTGCCCCTTCCACGACGAGAGGACCCCGAGCTTCTCGGTCAATCCGGTCGAGAAGCTCTTCTACTGCTTCGGCTGCGGCAAGGGCGGCGACCTCATCACCTTCGTCCGCGAGACCGAGCAGCTCGAATTCGCCGAGGCCGTCGAGTGGCTGGCCGAGCGCTACCGCGTGACGCTCGAGTACGAGGAGTCTTCGCCGGAGCGCGACGCCGAGCGGAACCGCCGCGAGCGCCTGCTGGCGCTGCTCGAACAGGCGACCTCCTACTACGAGCGCTGCCTCTGGGATTCTCCGGGCGGGGAGTCGGCGCGCGCGTACCTGCAGAGCCGCACGCTCGACGAGGAGACCTGTCGCGAGTACCGGCTCGGGCTCGCGCCCGGTGGGCAGAGCCTGGCGCGCAAGGCGAAGGAAAAAGGCTTCTCGGCAGCGGAGCTTTCAGGGGCCGGCCTGGTCAACCGGCGCGGCAACGACTACTTCGCCGGCCGGCTCCTCTTCCCGCTCGCCGACGCGCGGGGGCGGGTGCGCGGGTTCCAGGCGCGCAAGCTGCGCGAGGACGACCCTCTCCGCGCGAAGTACGTCAACTCGCCGGAGGGCGAGCTGTTCCGCAAGGGCAGCCTGCTCTACGGCCTCGACCGGGCGCGCACCGCGATCGCCAAGCAGGAACGGGCGGTCGTCGTCGAGGGCAACACCGACGTGCTCGCGCTTCACCAGGCCGGGCTCGAGCCGGTGGTCGCGTCGATGGGAACGGCGCTGACCGAGCGCCAGCTGAACGAGCTCTCGCGGCTCACGCACAAGCTCTACCTCTGCTTCGACGGCGACGCGGCCGGCGAGGCGGCGACGCTGCGCGGGATGGAGCTGGCCGCGGCGCAGGGCCTCGAGGTGAAGGTGGTCACGTTGCCGCCGGGCCAGGACCCCGCCGACCTGGCCGCGCAGTTCGACGAGCTGCTCGGCCGCGCGGAGAGCTATCTCTCCTACCGCGTGCGCCTCGAGATCGAGCGTGCGCCCGATAGGCAGGAGGGGTTCGTCCGCGCCCGTGACGTCTTGGCCCGGTTCGAGGACTCGCCCGAGCGGCAAGACGCGGTACGGCTCGCGGCCGACCGGCTCGACCTGCCGAAGGAAACCCAGGCCGGCCTGGCCCCAGGGCGCCGCGGCAGCGCGACCGGCGAGATCTCGCCGCGCCTGCTCGAGGCGGGCGAGCGGCTGGAGCGCGACGCCCTCGCCGGGGTTGCCGCGCACGCGGACCTCCAGGGCCTGCTTGCCGAGCTCGACGCGGAGCACTTCGACGCCGAGCTGCACCGCCGTGCGCGCGCGCACCTGCTCGAGCCGGGGGAGGCCGACGAGGAGCTCGTCCCGTTGCTCGCCGAGCTCGACGCGCGCGCCGCCGAGGGCGGGATCGACGAGGAGACGGCGAAGGAGCTCCTGCTCCGCCTGCGCGAGCGCCAGCTCCGCCGTGAGCTCGAGCACGCCGACCTCGAGCGCACCAAGGAGCTCCAGGAACAGCTCGCCAAGATCCGGGCTACAGCCGCGAGCCTCTCCTAGAGACGCCGGCTGTCGATCCACATGGGTCGACCGGTCATTTCAGACGGATGCGCATGCGAAGCATGCGCATCCTGAGGACGGCGCCGCAAGCGGCGCCTCCGACGCGGCTACAATTCGCCCGCCGAGCACCGTTCCCCGGTAGCTCAATTGGCAGAGCATCCGGCTGTTAACCGGAGGGTTGTTGGTTCGAGTCCAACCCGGGGAGCTTTCCTTCGAGCCGCGTCAGCGGCAGCGCCTTGGCTTCGTGGCGCCGGGTGGCAGGCACTTGTCCACCACCGTCGGTTCTCCGCCGCTGCGGATGGTGAAGATGACGACCTTGCCGATGGTTTCGAGCCTCTCACGTACCCGGGGATCCCCCAGCCATGGCAGCGCCCAGGCCGATCACGACCAGAGCCGCGACAACACCCACAGAACCTCGTATCGCCAGCCCCGCGATTCACCCGCGCAACGGCACCTCCAGCGGCGAGCCTACAAGGTCGCCACTCCGAGCACGATCCTGACCTTCCGCATCGGGGTCGACGTTCGAGACGCCTGTCTGCATAGGCAATGCATTAGTATGGAGCGTCGTGGGGACGGGAATCAGCCGCGGTGCGCTGCTCGCAAGGGGCGGCGCCGCCCTCGTGGCGGGCTCGTCGCTCGGCGCGTTGGCCGGCGCCGCGCGGGCCGCCACGCTGCCGGACGGCGACCTCGCCTACGCGCGCCTGCTCGTCGCGTCCGAGCTGCTGGCGCTCGACTTCTACCGGAAGGCGATCGGGTCGAGGCACTTCGCGGGGGCGGAGCTTCGGAGCCTCTGGCTGGCCCGGGCGGACGAGCGGGAGCACTACCGGTCGGCGGCTCGGATCCTGACCGACGCGGGCCAGGTGCCGGCCACCGCGAGTGACATCGACTTCACCTACCCGCGCGGCTCCTTCGCCTCGCGGCGCGCGATCGCGCGGCTCGGGGTGCGGCTGGAGTCGCTGTTCGTGTCGGCGTACCTCGGCGCGGTCGGCGGCTACCAGACCGAGGCGCTGAAGGAGCTCGCAGCCCGCGCGGCGGCGAGCGAGGCCCAGCATCTGAGCGTCTTCGCCGGCGAGGCGGGCGGCCGGCGGGTCGGCTCGGCCTTCCCGCGCCCGCTGCCGATCACCAAGGTGTCCGACGTCCTCGACCGGTACACGGGCTGATGCCGAGGCAGTTCTACAGCGCCGGGGAAGCCGCCAAGACGCTTGGCATCAGCCTGGACACGCTCCGGCGCTGGGACCGCACGGGGAGGATCAAGACGAGCCGCGACGCGAGCAACCGCCGGATCGTGGCCGCGTCCGAGATCGACCGGCTCCGCGGCGAGGGCGACGGCGCGCAGTTCAGCGCGCGCAACCGTCTCACCGGGACTGTCGCCGAGGTCAAGGTCGAGGGCCTGATCGCCCAGATCGAGCTCGTGGTCGAGGCGCCCGCCCGCGTGGTCGCGATCGTGACGGCCGATGCCGCCGAGGAGCTCGGGCTACGCAAGGGCATGCCTGCGACCGCCGTCGTCAAGGCGACCTCCGTGATGGTGCAGCACGCATGAGGCTCGCTGCCGTCATCCTCGCCGCCGGCCTGCTCGTCTCGGGCGCCGCCGCCGGCTCGGCCTCGGGCCCGACCGTCTACGCCGCCGCGTCGCTCACCAACGCCTTTCCGAAGATCGCGCCGGGGGCGAAGTACTCGTTCGCGGGCTCGAACACGCTCGCGGCGCAGATCCGCCAGGGCGCGCCGGCCGACGTCTTCGCCTCGGCGAACATGAGCCTGCCTCAGGGGCTGCACAAGGACGGCCTCTGCTCGAAGCCGGTCGTCTTCACGCGGAACACGCTGGTCGTGATCGTGCCCAAGTCGAATCCGGCGGACATCCACACCGTCTACGACCTGCGGACGCCGGGCGTGAAGCTCGTCGTCGCGGCGCCCAGCGTTCCGGTCGGCGCCTACGCGCGGCAGGTGCTGAAGAACATGAACCTGACGAGCGTCCTCAAGAACGTCGTCAGTCAGGAGACCGATGTCCGCGAGGTGCTCGCGAAGATCGCGCTCGCCGAGGGCGACGCCGGCTTCGTTTACTCGACCGACGCGCGCACCGTGCCCGGCAAGGTGAAGACGATCCGCATCCCGGCCTGGGCGCAGCCGAAGGTGCAGTACGGCATCTGCGTGGTCGCGTCGAGCTCGCACAAGGCGGCCGCGCGCGCGTTCGTCTCGAAGGTGCTCGGGCCGCGGGGCCAGAGGATCCTCAAGCACCACGGCTTCCTACCGCGGACGAAGAAGCAGTAGCCCGTGCGGCGGCCCTTGTGGCAGGCCCTGCAGGCCGTCCTCTTCTTCGGCGCCTCCGCGGTGGCCCTGCTCTTCCTCGTGGTGCCCGTCGTCGCGATCTTCACGCATGTCCCGCCGAGCCGGCTGGTGCACCAGCTCTCGAGCCCGGTGGTGACCGACGCGCTCGTCGTCTCCTTCAAGACGACCGCGCTCGCCCAGGCCCTGATCCTGCTGTTCGGCACGCCGACCGCCTACCTGCTCGCGACCCGGCGCTTCCGAGGCCGCCCGCTGCTCGTGACGCTCGTCGAGCTACCGCTGGTGCTGCCGCCGGCCGTCGCCGGGCTCGGCCTGCTGGCAGCATTCGGGCGCTTCGGCCTGCTCGGCTCGACCTTCCGCGCGCTCGGGATCAGCGTCTCGTTGGGGACGCAGACGGCGGTCGTCCTGGCGGTCGCGTTTGTCGCGAGCCCGCTCTACATCCGGACGGCGATCGTCGCCTTCGAGGCGGTCGACCCCGACCTGGTCGCGGCGTCGCGCACCCTCGGCGCCGGCTCGACGAGGACGTTCTTCCGCGTGGTGCTGCCTTTGGCGCGCAACGGCCTGGCGGCCGGCGAGGCGCTGGCGTTCGCCCGCGGGCTCGGCGAGTTCGGAGCGACGATCATGTTCGCCGGCAGCCTGCAGGGCGTGACGCAGACGCTGCCGCTCGCGATCTACGCCGAGTTCTCCGTGAACTTCGACGTCGCCCTCGCGCTCGGCGCTCTCCTCGTGGCGATCAGCGCCGCGCTCCTGCTCACCCTGAGGCTGCTCCTCTCATGGCGACCCTCTCGGCAGATTTCGCCCTCCCTCTTCGCTCCTTCGAGCTGAGGCTGGCCCTCGACGTCGAGCGCACGGTTGCGCTCGTCGGGCCCTCAGGCGCGGGCAAGAGCTCGGTTCTGCGCGCGATCGCCGGCTTGCTCCGGCCGGCCGAGGGGCGCATCGCCCTGGACGGAGAGGCGTGGCTGGACGTCGCCCGCGGGGTGTGCCTCCCGCCGGACGAGCGGCGGGTGGGGCTCGTCTTCCAGGACTACGCGCTCTTCCCGCACCTGAGCGTTCGGGCGAACGTCGCCTACGGGGGCCGGGAGCGCGTCGACGAGCTGCTCGAGCGCTTCCGGATCTCGCACCTCGCCAAGGCGAGGCCGCGCGAGCTCTCGGGCGGCGAGCGCCAGCGCGTCGCACTCGCACGCGCGCTGGCGCGTGACCCCGGCGTCCTGCTCCTGGACGAGCCCCTCGCCGCGCTCGACGCCCACACGAAGGCCGGCGTCCGCGTCGAGCTACAGGAGCTGCTGGCCGGTTTCGAGCTGCCGGCGCTGATCGTCACCCACGACTACGAGGACGCGGTCGCACTCGCCGGGACCGTGGGTGTCCTCGTGGACGGCGCCCTCCGCCAGCTCGGCTCGCCCGAGGAGCTGGTCGCCGAGCCGCGCGACCCGTTCGTGGCGTCGTTCACGGGCGCGAACCTCCTGCGCGGCCGGGCGATCGGTCACGAGAACGGGCTTACCACCGTCCGGCTGGAGAGCGGCGAGCTCCTCTACTCGACCGACGGTGCCGACGGAGAGGTCGGCGTGGTCGTCTACCCGTGGGACGTCTCGGTCGGCCGGGCCCACGTCGACGACTCGGCGCTCAACCTGGTCAGCGGCGAGATCGGCTCGCTGGTGCAGGTCGGCAACCGCGTACGCGTCCGGATCGGCCCGCTGACCGCGGAGGTGACCGGGGCCTCGGCGGAGCGGTTGGAGCTCGCCCGCGGCGGCACCGTCATCGCGTCGTTCAAGGCGACCGGGACCCGGCTCGTGCCGCTCGCCTAGACAGCGGGCGTACACTGGATCGCGGATGGTCCGGGCAGCGGCGCTCGCATTCGGGCTCGCTCTCATCGCTGCCGCCAGCGCCCCAGCCGAGATCGTGGCGCACGGCGTGCGGGACGGGATGCTTGCGCTCGGGCCGAAGGGCGCGCCGTACGTCGCCTACGTCAAGGGCGGGAGCCTGCTGATCGCGGAGCGCTCCGCGAAGGAACGCTGGAGCGCGACAAAGGTCGACTCGCTCTCGAAGGGAACGCAGCTGATGGCCTTCGAAGTGGGCGCGGCCGGCCCGGTCGCGCTCACGCTCAGCGCGGACAACCGGCGGCTCGTCCTCATCCGGAGGCAGCTCGTGGGCTGGCAGCGGATCCGGATCGAGGGCCAACTTCCCGCGCGCACGCTGCTCGGCTGGCCCGGGCTGGCGCTCGACCGGCGAGGCCGTCCGTTCATCGGCTACACGCGCTGGCGGTTTCCGAGCTACAACACGAGGCTGATGCTCGCGCGGCTGGACGCGGCCGGGCGAGTCCGCAGGGAGCAGATCACCGCCGAGGGCTTTCCCAAGAGCTACGCGCCGCCGCCTGCCGAGCCGGTGCTGATCGGCGGCCACGTGCACGTGATCGAGTCGTACGGCTTCCGTGGGGTGGTCGGAACGCTGGAATGGCTCCAGCGAAAGCACACCTGGATCGGCAACGGCCTCGACGCGGGCATCGGTGACTTCCCGCTCGGGGCGGTGTTCGGCCGGGTCGCGCCCAACCACCGGTTGTACGCCGCCTGGACCGAGTCGCTGAGCTCGTTCGACGGCGCGGCGCCGGTGGCGCTCGCCGAGAGGGGGAGCGTGAGCATCACCAACCTCATCCTCGACCGCGCGCTGACGACCGGCCTGGCGCTGGCACCCTCGGGGCCCGAGGTGGCCGCCAACGAGTGGGTCGGCTCGGACGATCTCGGGCTCGGCGGCTCGAAGTACGTCTGGGCCGGCACCGTCGTCCACGGCGACAGCCAGGTCGAGCTCGACGGCTGGCTCGCCGGCCTGGCAGTGGCTCCGCGTGGCCGGGACCTTCTGCTCGTGGGGGCGCCGGGCCTCTCCTGGTTCCACTCGCCGCGGCGGCTGTCCACGCAGGTGAGCATCGACGCGACGGACGAGGGGGACGGCAGCGTCCAGATCACGGGCGAGGTGGCGGGAGCCACGGGCGGCCGGGTGGCGGTCTACCGCGAGCGCCCGGGCGAGGCGCGGGTGCTGGTCGCGCGGGCTCCGCTCTCGGGAGGAGCCTTCTCACTCGTCGACCAGCCGACGGTGCGGCCGCTCGTCTACCGCGCGGTCTACACGGACCCGGCGACCGGGATCCCGTATGCGGCGCTGCTGCGCGAGCCGGTTTCCTAGCGGCTGCAGGAGCAGACGGTCTCGCCGAGGTGCCGCCGCTCGAAGCGAAGGCCACAGCGCGCGCAGGTCGGCGGCAGGATCGCGGCGCGCACGAGCAGCGCCCGCATCAGCACGACCCAGAGCCCGAGGTACGAGAGGACGTAGAGCGGCGAGTTCATGGAGCCGGTATCGGCGTCAGACCACGTCGAGTTGAGAGAGTAGGCATCCGTGGCTGTTGCCTATGGCTGAGGCGCCGACTGGGCGGCGCCGACATGGAGGTCGCGGGGCTTTCCCCGTGCGACCGTCCAACGCCCGTTGTTGGGGAGACCAAGATCGGCCGCTCGAACCAGTTCCGTTGAGGCTAAGATGGCTGCGTGACCTGGTTGTCGGTCGTGCTCCTCGCGTGCGCGGTCGGCGTTGTGATCGGCGCCGAGTGGCCGCGGCTGCGGGAACGCCTGGGCCTCGAGGCGCACCGCAAGCGTCAGCGGGCCCGGCGGAAGTCGCAGTGGAAACTCGTGCGCGGCGAGGGGGAAGACGAGGACGACGGAGACGCTGCGGACTTCGCCGCCAGCGTCGAGCGGGATCTCGACCAGCTGCCGACGCTCGACGAGTCCGACCGCCGCTAGCGCACGACGAAGCCGACAGAGATGACGCGTGTGTTCGGCAGCGTCCTGGCGCCGTCCTCGCCGTTCTTCGTCTCCTGGTAGTCGGCGACGCTGAAGAGGAGACGGTGGCGGCCCGGGGCGAGGCGGCCGGCGCCGAGCTGGACGATGCCGGTCGAGGGGCGGTAGAGGATGCGGCAGGGACGGCCGCCCACGGAGGCGAGGAGGGACCGCGGGTCGACCCCCGAGCCGTAGTCGCGCACGAGCAGGCGCAGCGGCCGGCCAGGCGCGACGACGCGCGTCAGGAGGCGGGCCGAGGGCGGAGTGGTGTCGTTCACCCAGAAGCGGAAGGTGAAGGGCCCTGCCGAGCGGCGGCTCGGCGTGTCGAAGACAAGGTCGTAGGCGCCGGCCAGTGGGCGGAAGACGCCGACCGCCGGCACGACGGCGTAGAGCTCGTTCTGGTACGGGTTGATGGCGAGCGGCAGCCCCAGGTTGCCGGTCAGGCGGTCCTCGTCTCCGGCGCGGACGAGGCGTGGGGTGACGTGCACGCCGCTCGCCTTGGAGGTGACGACGGCGCCGGCGTTGACGGCGGGCCGCCGCAGCACGAAGCGGAACACCTGCTCCGGCCCGGGCAGCCGCCCGCGGATGCCGACCGCCGCCGGGTTGCTCGGGTAGCGATACGAGCTGACGAGCGAGCGGCCGCGCCTTGTGTTCCCGCGGTAGGTCCCGGGCCCGTGCAGAAGGACGTGCGGCTCGCGCGTGAGGGCGCGGGCGCTGACGTGGAGCCAGTACGCGATGCGGCGCGTCACGCCGCTGCGCGTGAGCACGACGAAGCCGCTCGAGTCCGCGTCGGCGGCGCCGCGTGAGGCCGCGGCGCGCAGCGTCAGCCTCCCGGGAACGTTCACGCTGTGCGGAGCGGTCAGGGAGATGCCGTGCCCGGTCGCACGCGGGTGGAGCGCGACGCTCCAGCTGCCGGCACCGCCGCCCGCGTCGGCGAGGTGGACACGCCGCGTCGCCGCGCGACCGCGGCGGAGGTAGCCGAACGAGAAGCTGGTCGGGCTCGCGAAGACGAGCGGATTGTCCGCCTGCGGCAGCCAGATCATCCCGCCGCCCTCGCGCGTCGGCGGCACCTCGCCGGCGTGGCCCGTGACCGGCTTCCCGGTCAGCACGAGGGCCGACTTGACGTTCGCGACCGACCAGCTCGGATGCCGCTGGAGCAGCAGCGCGGCGGCGCCGGCGACGTGGGGGGTGGCCATGCTCGTCCCGTCGAACTCCTCCCAGGTGCCGTAATGCCGCGGCACGGACGAGAGGATCGACACGCCCGGCGCGGTCACGTCCGGCTTCAGGCGCGGCGAGTAGCGGCGTCGGGCCCGAGGAGGAGAAGATCGCCATCGCGCCGCCCTTGGTCGCCGCGCCGACGGTGATCGCGCGCGCCGCCGAGCCCGGCGAGTCGATCGTTCCGTAGCCGAGCGTGTCGAACTCGTTCCCCGCCGCGACGACGGGCACGACGCCGGCCTTTGCGGCTCCGTTCAGCGCCTGGACGACGATGTCGCGTGACTCCGTCATGTCCGGCTCGCCGATCGAGAGGTTGATCACGTTCATCCCGTCGCGCACGGCCGCCTCGATCCCGGCCACGATCTCGGGCGAGTTTCCGTCGAGGCCGACCGTGTTCGTAGGGATCGTCAGCACGCGGTAGTTGCCGAGGTAGGCCATCGGCGCGATCCCGGAGAGCTGGACGGGGCCGTTCGCGCCGGGCGCCGTGGTCTCGTGGTCGCCGGCGGCGATCCCGGCGACGTGCGTGCCGTGCTCCGACCCTCCCGGCGACGGGTCGAACGGGAGCTTGCCGTAGCGGTCGTGCAGATCGGGCGGCGGGAACGAGCGCGCGACGATCACCTTCGCGGTCGTGTAGGCGCGGTTGCCCTTGGGGAAGCCCGTCGGCATCGTGAAGCCCGCCGGTGAGAAGAACGGGTGCGTCTGGTCGATCCCGTCGTCGATGATCCCGATCTTGATGCCCTGGCCCGCGGTCGAGAGGGTCGGGCCCCAGACCTGCGGGGCGCCGATCGCCGCCGGGCTGCTGAAGAGCGTCCAGCGGTAGCTGACGCTCGGGGTGACGCTCGCAACGCCCGGCAGCGACGCGATCCGGGGCGCCGATCCGGCCGGGGCGACCACGGCCAGGCCGTCGAGGACGACCTTGTAGCGCCAGCGCACCCGCGCGCCGGGAACGGCCTGCTCCAGGCGGCTCGCAAACGCGTCCTGATCGCGGGCGAGCGCCGCCACGTACGGACCGCGCGTGACGCCGGTCGCGGCGGCGGAGGGCTTCTGCAGGAGCACGACCAGCTCGACGAGGCTCGGGTGCGCCGGCTTCATGCCGGCGGCCGAAGCCGCGCCGAGGAGCAGCGCCACGACTGCCGCTGCAAGGACGGAAAGACCCCTGTTCAAGCCGGAAAGCCTATGTGTCGCGCCCGCGGGCCAGCGCTACACTGTCCCTCCGCGCGGATGTGGCGGAATTGGTAGACGCGCACGGTTCAGGGCCGTGTGGGGGCAACCCCGTGGAGGTTCAAGTCCTCTCATCCGCATCTCTGAGACGAGGAGGCCTCTCGCGCGGTTAGCGCGGAGTCGCTGCCGAGTCTCCTACGCGAGGTGAACCGCGAGCGCTGCGGCGAGCGCAACGATGCCGAGCAGGACGGCCAGCCAGGCAGCTATCAGCCCGCCTGCGACGAGCTTCACGCTTTGCGGCACGAGCGCCCACCCGAACGTCATGAGCCGCCACTTCGTGATCGGGACGTCTCGGCGGTAGAAGCTCGAGAGCCCGACAGCCTTGAGGATCCGGCCGGGCACCGTGGAGTCGAACTGCAGCCGTTCGGCTTCACGCACGCGTTCGCCCCAGCGCTCCGTCATCTCGCGGGCTTCCTGCCTCGCGCGTCGCTTGTAGACCGGGAGCGTGCTCCGGCGGCGCCGCCAGTACTCGAGGGAGTGGCGGGCGTCTTCGAGCGGCGGCGGTGCCAGCATGCGCTCCACGAGCAGGAGGTCCGGATCGGGAGGGGCGCGCATCTCAGCTCAGGCGGAGAGCGCCGCCAGCACCTGGTCTGCGTGGCCGTCCGGCTTGACCCGGCGCAGGATCCTGGCGACGTTGCCGTCGGCGTCGATCACGAAGGTCGAGCGCTCGTACGAGCTCTTGCCCTCCTGCTCGACGCCGTAGGGCTTGCCGAGCTTGTGCTCCGGGTCGGCGAGCAGCGTGAACGGGAGCGAGTACTTCGACTTGAAGCGCTCGTGCGAGGCCTGTGAGTCGGCGCTGATCCCGAAGACCTCGGCGCCCGCGCGCTGGAACTCGCCCCACGCGTCGCGGATCCCGCACGCCTGCTTCGTGCAGCCGGGCGTGTCGTCCTTGGGATAGAAGTAGAGGACGACCGGCTTCCCGCGCAGGTCGGAGAGCCTGACGGTCTCGCCGCTGTCGCTCTCGAGCTCGAAGTCCGGTGCCGGCTTGCCTTCCTCGACCACGCTGGGACTCTAGCTAGGCTGACCCGCGTGAAGCGTGGTCCGCGCGACCTGAACCCGACGCTCCGCGGCTTTCTGATCATCGCCCTGATCGCCGTGGTGGTCGTCGTGCTCCAGCTCGAGCGGACGCTGAGCGCGCTGTTCATCCTCGCGCGGATCGCGTTCTTCCTCGCGATCGCCTATTTCCTGTTCCTGGTCTGGCGCGACCGCCGGCAGGAGATCTCGACGTGGTCGACCCGCTCGCGCGTCGTCTTCTACGGCGCGGCGGTGCTGATGGTCGTGAACGTCGCGGTGCGCTTCTGGACGCCGGTCGGCAACGGCTGGAACCTGATCGCGTTCCTGGCGGTCTTCGCCGGCGGCGGCTTCGCGATGTGGCGCGTCTGGCGCGACGAGCACACGTACGGCTACTAGGCGCTCGTCCCGAGCTCCTCAGCCAGATCCGTGATAACGAGCGCCTCCCCGGAGCGCTCGGGGCCGTTTCCGGCCATCGCGAATGAGGCAACGACCCGGCCCGTGAAGATCGGCTCCTTCCACTTGTCGAGATCTGGGAAGAGCTCCGGCTGGGCGAGAACTCCCTCCGTCCTGCTGCCGGGTGGCCAGACAGCCACGACGGTGACACCATGCTCGCGCAGCTCGGCCGCCATGTCCGACGTGAGGCGGTGGAGCCCCGCCTTGACGACCGAATAGGGAACGATCATGTCCGAACCGGCCGACTTGCCCGTACCGGCGGCATGGGAAGCGACGTTCACGATCAGCCCTTCTCCCCGCTCGATCATCGCGGTTGCCGCATGCCTGGAAGCGATGAAATGCGAGCGCAGGCCGACGTCGACGAGGTCGTCCCAGAGGCTGACCGGGATCTCCCAGAACCGCTTGCCGCTCCAGAGGACGCGCTGCTCGGGGCTCGCGAATGCGTTGTTGACGAGAAGATCGAGTCGGCCCTCGTCCTGGCGCACACGTTCGAAGAGGTCCTCGACCTCGGTGTCCACGCGGTGGTTGCAGCGGACCGCGATTCCGCGGCCACCAAGGCGGGTGACTTCGTCAGCCGTCTCGTCGATCGTTCCCGGGAGCGCGCCCGGGTCATCCCGCGTCGATCTCCCGCTCACATAGACGGTCGCGCCTGCCTCGCCGAGGCCGAGTGCGATGCCCTTGCCCAGGCCTCGGCTCGCGCCGGTGACCACGGCGACCTTGCCGCCGAGCCCTTTCACGAGAGGAGCCTACGTCGTGACGATGATGCTCGCTCCGTCGAGCTCGTCCAGCGCCTCGCGAATCTCGCGATGCCTTCCGACTAAGGCGTCGGTTGCGATGCCGTTGAAAAGGCCGTGCCGGCTTTGCCGGCGCTGCCGGCTGACACACCATCTAGGGCGTCCAAAGCCTCGCGAATCGGCACGTAGCGCCCGACAAATATCGGGGTATCGCGCTCGGTGTAGCGGCTGGCCTCGGTTTCGCGCAGGGTCAGCATCAGGTGCATGAAGTCGGCCGGCTCCTCGCACTCGAAGGCGGTCATGAACTCCTGGTCGTCGATCCCGAACGAGTAGGTCGTGTGGTTGAGGATCGACGAGAACTCGTGGCCGATGCGCATGTGCTCGTCCATCGCGCGCTGCCGGTCCTCGTGCGGAAGCGCGTACCAGGGCCGCACCTTCACGAACGGGTAGACGACGAGGTACGGCGAGCCCTTCGGCACGACCTGCCGCGGCTTGCGCGCCTTGGTGTACTCGGAGGCCTTCGTGGTGGCGAGGTATGAGTACGGCGTCTCGAGCCAGCCGGCGATCGGAGTCGCGTTCAGCGCGGCCCCGAGCTCGCCGAGGTCCTCGTACCGCTCGGTGATCTTCCAGAGGAAGAAGTCGGCGTCCGGGCGGACGCCGGCGAGCGAGTACGTGCGGAGCGAAGCCATCCGCCCGGCCCAGTCCTCGACCGTCTCGGCGAAGGCGTCTTTGCCGGCCCGGCGCTCGTCGATCGGCAGCCGCCGCCAGGCGGGATCGACCTTGAAGAACGTGTAGGCGACGTACTGCCCGGCCACGGGCGAAAGCCTAGCGACAGGTCGTGAGCTTGCCGTCTCGCAGGTCGGCGACGGCTCGGCGGAAGCCCTTGAGGCTCGGCTTCGGCGTGCGGTTGGCGTAGTAGAGGCCGGACTGCCATCCGTCCAGCCTGGGCTCGTCGAACGTGTGGAAGACGAACAGCCCGCGCACGGTCGGCTGGCAGTAGGCGAGCGCGAGCGCCTCGCGGTAGTACGCCTCCTGCGTCGCGGCGGCGACCGCGTCCTCGGCATCCGGAGTGGTTCCCGGCTGGTAGGCGGCGAGCTTGTTCCTCGGCACGACGGTCTGGACGCCGAACTCGGTGTAGAGGATCGGCAGCGTGCGGCCGCGCTGCCCCGTGCCGCGGAACGCCTCGTCGAGGAGCGTGACCAGCTTCGGGTAGTCGGCCATCGTGATCTGGGTCGTTCCCGGGTGGGCGCGCGTCGGCGGGAACTTCGACCTGAGCATGTACGGGTGGATCGCGAAGGCGTCCATCAGCGGCCGGCTGCGGCCGCTCGCGCGGTAGTCGCGGCCGAGATCGCGGATGAAGGCGGCCGGCGAGTGGGTCGGCCGGATCCCGTGCGGCCGGTCGGCGCCGCGCGGCGAGAGCGCGACCCCGATCACGCGCGTGCTCGGCGAGGCCGCCTTGACCGCGTCGTAGGTCCGCGCGAGCAGGTCCTCGTACGCCGCGGCTGCGACGTCGCTGCCGCCGGGCCCGAACTGCGGCAGCCAGAACGTGTTCAGGTTCGGCTCGTTGTCGACGATCACGCCGGCGGCGCTCGGGACCGCCTTCACGAGCGCCGCCGTGAAGGTCGCGAACTGCTGCCGCTCGGCTCCGCCCCGAGGCGTGCCGCTTGCGAGCCCGTGCCAGGCGACGAGGAAGAGGCGCATGTCGTCGCGGCGCGCGGCGGCGGCGGCATTCCGGATGCCGCGCAGCGTGCCGGGGGCGGGCGCGGTCCGGCCGCGCTGCCAGAAGGCCGAGATGTCGATCGCGTCGAAGCCGGCCCGGTGCGAGAGGTTCACCTGGGCTCTCGCCGAGGCGGGGTTCCGCTGGGCGAGCGCGTCGTCGACCGTTCCCACCGTGAAGCTCTTGCGGCGCGGGCTGCGCGGGCTGGGCGGGGGCGGAATCGCGGCCGTCGTGGTCGGGACCAGCGGCGTGGTCGGCCCGGTGATGCTCGTCGTTCCGGTCGGGCTCGAGTGCGTTCCGGACGATCCGCCGGTCGAGCCGGTGCTCGCAGTCCCGGAGGAGGAGGAGGAGGACGAGGAGGAGGCCGGCGCCGCGCTCCCGCCGCCGTCCGAGGAGACGACCACGCCGACGATCGCGCCGGCCGCTGCGACGACCGCCACGGCCGCGATCAGCAAGGCTTTTCTCACGGGGCCGGAGGCTACCCTTGCCCGGGATGCCCAACCATGTCGAAGAGCAGCTGAAACGGCTTCCGGCCAAGCCCGGCGTCTACCTCTTCCGCGACGACCGCGGCCAGGTGCTCTACATCGGCAAGGCCAAGTCGCTGCGGCCTCGAGTGCGCAGCTACTTCCAGGCGAGCCCCGATTCCCGTTCCACGATCCAGCGCCTTCCCGAGCGCGTGGCCGACGTCGAGGTGATCGTCACCGACACCGAGGTCGAGGCGCTGCACCTGGAGCAGAACCTGGTCAAGCGCCACCGGCCGCCGTTCAACGTCCGCCTTCGCGACGACAAGTCGTTCCCGTACATCGCGGTCACCGTCGAGGACGACTACCCGCGGGTGATGTTCACGCGCGAGCGGCACCGGCGCGGCGTCGTCTACTTCGGCCCGTACGCGAACGCGAAGAAGGTGCGCGAGACGCTCGACGTGCTCAACCGGGTCTTCCCGTACCGCCCCTGCGAAGGGCCGCAGCCCGGCCGCCACAGCGGCATCCCGTGCCTCGACTACCACATCGAGCGCTGCCTGGCGCCCTGCGTCGGCTACGTCTCGAAGGAGGACTACCGCGAGATCATCGACGACGTGATCGAGTTCCTCTCGGGCGAGACGCGGCCGATCCTGCGCGAGCTCGAGCGGAAGATGAAGGACGCCGCCGAGGGCGAGCGCTTCGAGGAGGCGGCGCGCAACCGCAACCGCCTGTTCGCGGTGCGGCACCTCGCCGAGCGGCAGGCGGCCGACAAGCGGGCGGTCGGCACGGTCGACGTGATCGGGATCGCCGCCGACGGCGACCGGGCCACGGTTCAGGTCTTCCCGCTCCGCGACGGGCGGCTGATCGACCGCTACGGCTTCCATCTCGAGAACGTCGAGGGCCAGGACACGGCGACGGTGCTGGAGGCGTTCGCGATCGAGTACTACGGCTCGTCGCCGAGCGTGCCGCCGCAGATCGTCGTGCCGCCGGACGCGGGCGACACGAGCGCGCTGGCCGGGTTCCTCTCGGAGCGGCGCGGCTCGCAGGTCGAGGTGCGCGCGCCGGTGCGCGGCGAGAAGCGGCGGCTGCAGCAGCTCGCGACCGAGAACGCGCTGCTGGCGCTCGAGTCGGAGGCGCTGCAGACCGAGCGGCGCCGCCTGCGTCGGGTCGAGGCGCTCGAGGAGCTACGCGAGGCGCTGAACCTCGAGAGCCTGCCGCTGCGGATCGAGTGCTACGACGTCTCGAACATCCAGGGAGAGGCGACCGTCGGCTCGATGGTCGTCTTCCAGGACGCGGTGCCGAAGAAGGCCCACTACCGCAAGTTCGGCGTGCGCGGGCTCGACGGGCAGGACGACTACGCGGCACTGGCGGAGGTGATCTCGCGGCGGTTCGCACGTATGCGCGACGCGACCTCGGACGACTACGACGAGTCGTTCGCCGCCGTGCCGAACCTGGTCGTGATCGACGGCGGCAAGGGCCAGCTTGCGGCGGCGCTGCAGGCGATGCAGGCCTACGACCTGCCGCGCGTGGCGGTGATCTCGCTGGCGAAGCGGATCGAGGAGGTCTTCGTCCCCGGCCGGCCGGAGCCGATCCTGCTCCCGCGCGACTCGGCCGGGCTGCAGCTCCTGCAGCGCGCGCGCGACGAGGCGCACCGGTTCGCGATCGGCTTCCACCGGCAGCGGCGGGACGCCAAGGCGCGCGAGTCGATCTTCGACACGCTTCCGGGAGTCGGGCCGGTGCGACGCCGCGCGCTGCTGCAGCACTTCGGCTCCGCCGAGCGTTTCCTGGCCGCGAGCCAGGAGGAGCTGGAAGGCGTGCCGGGAGTGCCCGCGAAGACGGCCCGCGAGATCTACGCGCAGTTGCACAAGGCCGGCCGCGCGTAGTGCCGGAGTGACGATCCGGAGGCTCGAACTCCAAGTAACACTGTGTTACAAGGTGGTTCTGGCCGATCACCTGCGCTTGGGTCGGCGCGGAGGCGGAGTCGGCCCCATGATCGCCGTGGCCGGCTTGGCGCGGAGCGCGATGTCGAGGAGAACCTCGCCGGTCGACACCGGTCGCGGCCGGCGCCGCGTCTCTCGAACGAGGACGCGCACACGCTGATAGCTCGGGCGCGTCAGTCCCAGGCGGCCGGCCTCGTCGCCCACCAAACGGCAGATCTCGGCTGGGCTCAGATCTCGGTCAGCCAGCCGCTCGATGAGGGCCACAAGCGGCGGTGAGATCCGAGGCGCGAACTTCATCCGACACAGGCTGACCGGCCGACCTCGGCCGCCGTGTGAAAAAAGCGTCCCGAACCTTCCAAGTAACACGGTGTTACTAGGAGAGCGCTCGGACCGCGTGCGGGACGGATACAAGTGCGACTCGTGAGCGCTCCTGTCGGACCTGCGGCCGCCTTCGCGCTTCTGCGCCGGCGGACGTTCGGGCCCTACTTCGTCGGCAACGCGCTCTCGGCGAGCGGGACCTGGTTCCAGAACCTCGCCGCGGCGGTACTCGTCTACCGCCAGACCCACTCGACCCTGGTGCTCGGGGTGCTCAACTTCTGTCAGTTCATCCCGATCCTCGTGCTCGCGCCCTGGGCCGGCGGCGCGGCCGACCGCTTCAACCGGCGGCGGCTGCTGTTCGTCACGCAGTCGGTCGCGTGCGTCCTCGCAGGCGGGCTGGGCCTGCTGGCGCACTGGGACCTCGCACCGCCCGCAGTCGTGATCGCCGACGCGCTCAGGCTCGGCGTGGTCAGCGCCTTCTCGTCGCCGGCGCAGCAGGCCATGGTCCCGTCGCTCGTCGAGAGGGACGAGGTGCCGACCGCGGTCGCGCTCAACTCGATGACGTTCAACCTCGCCCGCGCGCTCGGGGCCTCGACGGCGGCGCTCTCGGTCGAGTACCTCGGGATACCGGCGTCGTTCGGGATCAACTCCCTCTCGTACCTGGCCTTCGTCGCCGTGCTGCTCATGATCGGGCCCCAGGCGCAGGAGCTCGCCGGCCGGTCGGTCAGCCACCTGCGCGCAAGCGTCGAGCTCCTCCGCCGCCGCCGGCAGCTCGTCGTCTTCCTGGTGATCGTCGCGGCGGTCGGGTTCGCGTCCGACCCGGTGAACACGCTGGCGCCGGCCCTGGCCAACGCCTTCGGCCACAAGGACACCGTCGGCGGTTTCATCACGGGCGCGTTCGGCGCGGGGGCGGTGACCGCGGCGTTCGTCGTCGCCGGCCGCGTGGGCGGGACCAGGCGCCGCATGTTCGCGACGCTGCTCCTGCTCGGCGGCGGGATCGTCGCCTTCGCCCTCACGCCCTGGCTGTGGCTGGCGCTGCCGATCCTGTTCGTCGCGGGCTTCGGCTACCTGACCTCGAACACGCACGCGACCTCGAGGCTGCAGCTGGGCGTCGAGCCGTCGGAGCGCGGGAGGATCATGGCGCTCTGGAGCGTCGCGTTCCTCGGGCTGCGCCCGTTCGCGAGCCTCATCGACGGGGCGATCGCGGGAGCCTTCGGCGTCAGGGCGGCGTGCGTGGTGCTGGCGACTCCGGCGCTGGCGTGCGCGGGCTGGATGGCGCTCCGGGCGCGGACGCGGGGCTGGGGCGCGAGCCCCGTGCCGCTGCCGCCCGAGTAAGGCTCAGGGCACGGCCAGCGAGGTGGCGAACATCGACTCGTGCAGCCGCGACCCGCGCGGCCGCTGCGCCAGCGCGAACACCGGCACCGCGCGGTTGCCGGCGAACGACGTCGAGATGTAGTCGCCGACCATCGAGCCGAGCGAGGTGCGCGCGATCCAGGCCGTAGGCGTCTTGCGCGAGTCGAGCAGCTTCGGCTTCGTCCAGCTCGCGCCCGCGTTCCCGGACGAGACGAAGCGGACGTCGAGGCTCGAGCCGCGCAGGACGTAGCAGGCGAGCGCGAGCCGGCCCGGCCGGACCGGGTCGGCATCGAGCCCGGGCAGCTCGGCGTCGCCCGTGCCGGTCGGGATGCGGGCGACCGGCGTCCAGGCGATTCCGTCCACCGAGGAGACGTAGACGATGTCGTTCGCCTTGCAGCCGGGTCGGAAGGAGCAGTCCGCCCAGGCGACGTACGCGCGGCCGTCCGAGGCGACCGCCGAGGTCGGCAGAGGCGCGGCGCGCAAGCCCGGGTGGGTCTTGTAGCTCGCGGGTGCGATCCCGACCTGCTGCGTCCAGGTGGCGCCGCCGTCGTCGGAGCGGACCTCCGAGATCTTGCCCTCGTCGTAGTAGGCGATCACCACGCGGCCGCTCGGCAGCGCGACCGGCTGCACCCCGGGGGCGAAGGCACCGCGGATCGAGCCGCGCCCCGGGAAGCCCGGAGCCGCCACGGGCGCCGACCAGGTCAGACCGCCGTCACCGGAGACCTGCGCGACGACCTCCTCGCTGACGGTGTCGCTGTAGCTCAGGTAGCAGTTGCCGTAGTGCGGGCTCTGCGGCCAGTTGTCGCAGGCGACCCACTCCTTGTCCTGGCCGAACGCCGAGCCGGTCGCGATCGCGGTCACCGGGTTGCCCCAGTGCAGGCCGTCGGCCGAGCGGCTGACGTCGATCGAGGAGCCCGGCCCGCTGCCGAACACGAGCGAGACGACCAGCCACTGGCCGTGCTTGCGGTCGTAGGCGATCGACGGGTCGCTCGCGCGCGGGGTCAGGCCGCGCAGGAAGCCGCGCTTCCAGCTCCGGCCGCTGTCGGGCGAGGTAGCGAAGCCGATGTTGCGGGCGCCGCCGTCGAAGATCCGGCCGACCTGGAAGACCGAGACGACGGTGTTCCCGTTCGCGAAGGAGTCGGGCTCGACCTCGGTCTCATGCTGCGCGGGCCCTCCCCGGTAGGGATCCTGCGACGAGCGGCGCGTGACGATCTCGCAGTCGCGCCCGGCCCGGTCGAAGCCGTCGACGGTGGCGAGGTCGGAGCCGCCGCCGCAGGTGACGACGTCGCGGATGCCGTTGACCGTCTGCAGCTTGTCCGGCCCCGAGGTGCCGCGGATCCGCGCAGCTGTGGCCGCGGAGGCAGCCACCAGCACGACGGCGACCGCGACGAGGAGCGGTCTCAGAGCGGTTGCGCCTGAGCGATCGGACCGACCGGTCGTTTCAGACGGCCGCACGAGCACAGCTCGCGCGTCCTGAGGTCGGCGTCTCAAGCGCCGCCTAGGAGGAGGTGCCGCCGTCGAGGAACGGGTAGCGGTAGTCGCGCGGCGGGACGAACGTCTCCTTGATCGTCCGCGGGCTGACCCAGCGGATCAGGTTCCACATCGAGCCTGCCTTGTCGTTCGTGCCCGAGGCGCGCGCGCCGCCGAACGGCTGCTGGCCGACGACCGCGCCCGTGGGCTTGTCGTTGACGTAGAAGTTTCCGGCCGTGTAGCGCAGCGCCTCCTGTGCCTCGTCGATCGACGCGCGGTCCTGCGAGAAGATCGCGCCGGTCAGGCCGTACGGGGCGGTCTCGTCGACGAGCTCGAGCGTCTGCTCCCACTCGTTCTCGGGGTACACGTATGTGGTCACGATCGGGCCGAAGAACTCCTCACTCATCAGACGGTCGCGCGGATCCTTTGTTTGGATCACGGTCGGCTCGACGAAGAAGCCCTTGCTGTCGTCGGTGCCGCCGCCGGCGACGACCTCCGCGTCGTTGCCCTTCGCGTGCTCGATCGCCTCGCGCTGGCGCGCGAACGACTTGCCGTCGATCACGGCGCCCATGAAGTTCGAGAAGTCGCTGACGTCGCCCATCGTGATCGTGCCGACCTCCTCGACCAGCCGCTCCTTCAGCTCCGGCCAGAGGTTCGAGGGCGCGTAGACCCGCGAGGCCGCCGAGCACTTCTGCCCCTGGTACTCGAACGAGCCGCGCAGAATCGCCGTTGCGAGGGCGTCCACGTCTGCGCTCGGGTGCGCGACGATGAAGTCCTTGCCGCCGGTCTCGCCGACGATGCGCGGGTAGTTGCGGTAGCGGTCGATGTTCTGGCCGACCGTCTTCCAGATCGAGTGGAAGACCTCGGTCGAGCCCGTGAAGTGGACGCCGGCCAGGTGCTCGCTCGCCAGCACGGGGTCTCCGACCGCCGCGCCGCGCCCGGGGAGGAAGTTGACGACGCCCGGCGGCAGGCCGGCCTCCTCGAGCAGCTTCAGCGTCCAGTAGCTCGAATAGGCGGCGGTCGAGGCCGGCTTCCAGAGAACGACGTCGCCCATCAGCACCGGGCTCCCCGTCAGGTTGGCGCCGATCGCCGTGAAGTTGAAAGGGCTGATCGCGAAGACGAACCCCTCGAGCGGCCGGTACTCCATCCGGTTCCAGACGCCGGGCGACGAGATCGGCTGCTGCTCGTAGATGCGGACCATGAACTCGACGTTGAAGCGCCAGAAGTCGATCACCTCGCAGGCGGCGTCGATCTCGGCCTGGTGCGCGGTCTTCGACTGGTTGAGCATCGTCGCGGCGACGAGGGTCGCCCGCCACGGGCCGGCGAGCAGCTCGGCCGCGCGGAGGTAGACGGCGGCCCGCTCCTCCCAGGGCATCCGGTGCCAGTCCTCCCACGCCTCGGCCGAGGCGCCGATCGCCTTGTCGACCTCGGCGGCGCCGGCCATGTGCACGTCGGCGAGGACGTGCGCCTTGTCGTGCGGCATGACCGCCTCGAAGGTGTCGCCGGTGCGGATCTCCTCGCCGCCGACGACGACCGGGATCTCGAGCTGCTCCGCCTTCATCTCGGCGAGGCGGCCCTCGACCTCGGCGCGCTCCGGGCGAGCCGGGCGCGTAGTCGCGGACCGGCTCGTTGTGGGCGGGCGGCGGGCGGAAGATTCCGGGGCTGCTCACGACGGTGATTCTACGATTCAGCGGCATGGTCGAGCGGATCGCGTACGCGGCGGACGGGTGGGGCGTGGGGGAGCTGGTCTTCGCCGACGGCCTACTCGCCTGGCACGAGCTGCCGCGGCCGGGCGGCGGAGGCGGACGATGAGACCACCCGCTCGCCGGGCGGTTCGCGACGGTACTTCGACGGCAGGCTCGACGATTTCGGCGACGTCGAGCTCGAGCTGGAGTGGTGCACGCCCTTCCAGCGGCGCGCGGTCGAGGCGCTTCGCTCGATCCCCTACGGCGAGACGGCGACCTACGGCGAGGTCGCGGCGCTGGCCGGCCACCCGAACGCGCAGCGGGCGCTGGGCTCGGTCTGCGGGTCGAACCGGTTCGCGATCGTCGTGCCCTGCCATCGGGTCGTCGCCGCGGACGGGCTCGGGTCGTACGGCTCGCTCGGCCCGGGCTACAAGCGCCGGCTGCTGGAGCTCGAAGGTGTCGTTCTCTGACGACGTGCGCACCGAGCTGGCCGCGATCGCGCCGGAGCGGGAGTGCGACCGCATCGCCGAGCTCTCGGCGCTCTTCCACTTCGCCGGGCGGCTGCACCTCCTCGGCCGGGGGGAGGTCGCCGTCCATCTCGACCTCGCCGGCGGCGGAGTCGCGCGGCGCGCGTTCACGCTGCTGCGCTCCTTCGGCGTCGGCTCCGAGATCCGCACCTACCGGCAGCGGGCCTTCGGGCAGGAGACGCGCTACCAGCTCCACGTCGACGGTGGGCCGGACGCGCTCGAGCTGCTGCGCGAGTGCGGCGTGGTCGACGCGAGGCTCATGCCGCGGGAGCGGCCGCCGCGGCGGATCGTCGGGCGCGCCTGCTGCCGCGCCGCCTACCTGCGGGGCGCGCTGCTCGCAGCCGGGTCGGTGAGCGCTCCGCCTTCGCCCCATCTCGAGGTGCGGAGCGAAAGCCGGGCCGGCGCCGAGGCAGTCGCGGCGGCGGCGGCCGGCGAGGGCGCCGAGCTACGCGTCGGGGCGCGCGGCGAGCAGTCGCTTGCCTATGCAAAAGGGATCGACCGGATCGCCGGCGTGCTGGCCGTGGCCGGAGCGAGCGACGCGGCGCTGGCTTTGCAGGAGCGGGCGGTCGTGGGCTCGACGAAGGCGCGGGCGAACCGGCTCGCGAACGCCGACCATGCCAACCTCGTTCGCTCCGGCCGCGCCGCGCATGCGCAACTCGAGGCCGCGCGACGGCTGCAGCGCGCGGGACGGCTCGACGAGCTTTCGCCTCGTCTGCGCGAGATCGCCGAGCTGCGCCTCGCCCATCCATCGCTCTCGCTGCGGGAGCTGGCGGCAAAGTGCGATCCGCCTGCGAGCAAGGCTGCTGCGCACCGGCGGCTGCGCTCGCTTCTGCGCATTGCGCAGCGTTGACCGTCCTGGCAGCGGCTTGGCTTTTACGGTTTTCGAGGATGATGTTTTTCCCAGGCACCTTGCGTAATACTCCGCGAGGCGGGTTCGCGCTCGTCCGGCGATGGATTCAGACCCCGTCCGTCGCCAAGGTCCGGAGCGCGACAATGCGGAGGGGGAGGTCGTCCTCGGAGCTTCCCCTCCGGCCCGCCGCTGCCGGAGGCAGCGGCGGGCCGTTCGGGAAGACGGGCGCACGGGCAAAGCCCGCACGCCCTCTATGTCGGCGTCGCAAGCGACGCCTCAGCGGCCCGCCGTCTATCCAAGAAGCACCCGGCTGCTCGGTAGACTCGAACTGGAAATCGACGGGGAGGCTTTCAGTGGCTGTTCGGGTTGGGATCAACGGGTTTGGGCGGATCGGGCGGAACTTCTTTCGGGCTCACTTGGAGCGGGGTGGGGCGTTCGAGGTCGTCGCCGCCAACGATCTCGGGGATGCCGAGACGATGGCCTACCTGCTCAAGCACGACTCGGTGCTCGGAACGCTCGACGAGGACGTCGCGGCCGGCGACGGGAAGATCACCGTCGGCTCGCACGAGCTCCAGCTCCTGAGCGAGCGCGACCCCGGCAACCTCCCCTGGGGCGACCTCGGAGTCGACGTCGTGATCGAGTCGACCGGCTTCTTCGCCGACCGCGACGGTGCGGCGAAGCACCTCGACGGTGGTGCGAGGAAGGTGATCATCTCCGCGCCGGCCAAGGGCCCCGACGTGACGATCGTGCTCGGCGTCAACGACGCGGATTACGACCCGGAGGCGCACGATGTGATCTCGAACGCCTCCTGCACGACCAACTGCGTCGCGCCGCTGGCGAAGGTCCTGCACGACGAGTTCACGATCGAGCAGGGCTTCATGACCACCATCCACGCGTACACAAACGACCAGCGGCTGCTCGACCTCCCACACGAGGACCTGCGCCGGGCCCGCGCAGCAGCGCTCAACCTGATCCCGACCTCGACCGGCGCCGCACGCGCGATCGGAGTCGTCATGCCCGACCTGCAGGGCAAGGTCGACGGGATGTCGATGCGCGCGCCGGTGCCGACCGGCTCGATCGTCGACCTCGTCTGCCGCGTCGGCCGCGAGACGACTGTGGACGAGGTCAACGAGCTCTACCGCGGCAAGGCGGACACCGGCCCGCTCGAGGGGATCCTGCAGTACACGGACGAGCCGCTCGTCTCGACCGACATCGAGCACTCGTCCTACTCGTCGATCTTCGACAGCGACCTGACGATGGTGAACGGCAACATGGTCAAGGTCTTCGGCTGGTACGACAACGAGTGGGGCTACTCGTGCCGGCTCGTCGACCTGGTGGCGAAGGTCGGCGCGACGCTTCCGGCCGCAGTGAGTGCGTAAGGCGCCGACTTGGCGGCGCCGACCACAGAGGGCGTGCAGGCTTTGCCTGTGCGCCCGTCTGACGCACGCTTTCGGAACGCCCCGGGCCCGTCCCATCACGGACTCTGATGGGTAAACCGCGCTCCGTGCGAGAGGCCGAGGTCGCCGGCGTGCGCGTGCTCGTGCGAAGCGACCTGAACGTGCCGCTCGAGGACGGCCGCGTCGCCGACGACACGCGCATCCGCGCCTCGCTGCCGACGCTGCAGTACCTGCTGGAGCACGACGCGAAGGAGGTGGCGGTCTGCTCGCACCTCGGCCGGCCGAAGGGGTCTGACCCCGCCTTCTCGATGACGCCGGTAGCGAGGCGGCTGCGTGAGCTGCTTACCGACGAGCGGATCGATGTGCTCGAGAACACCCGTTTCGACCCGGGCGAGACGACGAACGACCCCGAGTTCGCGCTGCGTCTTGCCGACGACTACGAGCTGTTCGTCGAGGACGCGTTCGGCTCGGTGCACCGCGCACACGCCTCGACGGTCGGCGTCGCGGAGCTGCTGCCGGCGTACGCGGGTCTGCTGCTCGAGCGCGAGCTGGAGGAGCTCGGGAAGCTGCTCGGCGAGGTCGAGCGGCCCTTCGTGCTGGTCTCGGGCGGTGCCAAGGTCGAGGACAAGCTCGGCGTCCTGCGCAACCTCGGCGGCAAGGCCGATACCGTGCTCGTCGGGGGAAAGATGGCCGAGCAGCTGCGCGACGAGAACCCGCTCGGCTTCCCGGTCGAGCTGCCGAGCGATGTCGTTGCCGCGGCGGCCTTCGAGGCGGATGCCGAGACGAAGGTCGTTCCCTACCACGCTCTTCCGGAGGGCTGGCTCGGGCTCGACATCGGCCCTGAAACCCGCGGGGCGTTCGCCGCAGAGATCGCTAAGGCGAAGACGATCTTCTGGAACGGCCCGATGGGCGTCTTCGAGTGGCCGGCGTTCGCCGAGGGGACGAAGGCGGTCGCCGAGGCGGTCGCCGGCGCGGACGCGTTCTCGGTCGTCGGCGGCGCCGACTCGATCCGCGCCCTTAACGAGCTCGGGCTGATCGAGCGTGTCTCCTGGGCCTCGACCGGCGGCGGCGCTGCGCTCGAGCTGCTCGAGGGAAAGGAGCTCCCGGGCGTGGCGGTGATCCCGGCCGCATGAACCTGATCGCCGGCAACTGGAAGATGTTCAAGGGGCCGCGGGAGACGCGCGAGTTCTGCGCTGCCTTCGAGCCGCCCGCCGGCATCGAGACAGTGCTCTGCCCGCCGTTCGTCTCGCTTGCAGCCGCCCTCGAGAGCGACCACACGGTCTTCGCGCAGAACGTGCACTGGGCGGACGAGGGCGCGTTCACCGGCGAGATCTCGGCGCCGATGCTGCGCGAGCTCGGGGTCGCCGGCGCGATCGTCGGCCATTCGGAACGGCGGCAGTACTTCGGCGAGACGGACGAGACCGTCGCCCGCCGGGCCGCCGCGGCCCTCGAGCACGGCCTGCGGGTGATCGCCTGCGTCGGCGAGTCGCTCGAGGAGCGCGAGTCGGGCCAGATGGAGCTCGTGCTGCGCGTGCAGGTCGAGGCGATCGCCGAGGCGACCGGCCCGCACGAGCGGCTGGTGATCGCGTACGAGCCCGTCTGGGCGATCGGCACCGGCCTGACCGCGAGCCGGGAACAGGCGCGCGAGGCTCACACGTTCGTCAAGAGCGTGCTCGACGTGCCGGTGCTCTACGGCGGCTCGGTCAAGCCCGACAACGCGGGCGAGCTGCTGGCCGAGGACGGGATCGACGGCGCTCTCGTCGGCGGCGGCTCGCTGGACGTGGAATCGTTCACGGCGATTTGCCAGGCAGCAAGTTCCCTCTCGTAGCGCTCGTGATCCTCGACGGCTGGGGTTGCGCCCCGCCGGGGCCGGGGAACGCGATCGAGCTGGCCGAGACGCCGGTGTTCGACCGGCTCTGGGCCGAGTGCCCGCACACGACGCTGAAGGCAAGCGGGGAGGCGGTCGGCCTGCCGCCCGGGCAGATGGGCAACTCCGAGGTCGGCCACCTGACGATCGGCTCCGGCCGCGTGCTCGATCAGGACCTGCAGCGGGTCAACCGCGCGATCGAGGACGGCTCCTTCTTCGAGAACCCGGCGCTGAAGGCGGCGTTCGCCAAGGGCGGGGACGTGCACCTGCTCGGGCTCGTCTCTCACGGGGGCGTCCACTCCCACATCGAGCACGTCAAGGCGCTGCTGCGCTTCGCGCCCGAGCGCACCTGGATCCACGCCTTCACCGATGGCCGCGACGTCTCGCCGCACGCGGCCGAGCACGACCTCGCCGAGCTGCCGGCCGAGCGGATCGCCACCGTCGCCGGCCGCTACTACGCGATGGACCGCGACGGGCGCTGGGAGCGGACGCAGCGCGCGTACGACGCGATCGTCGGAGGCGAAGGGGAGCACGCGGACGACCCGGTGGCCGCGGTCATGGCCAGCTACGAGCGGGACATCACCGACGAGTTCATCGAGCCCACGGTGATCGACGGCAGGCCGAGACTCGGGCCGGACGACGCGGCGATCTTCTTCAACTTCCGTCCCGACCGCGCCCGCCAGCTGACGCAGAAGCTGCTCGAAGGCGGCTTCGACCTGACGACCATGACTCGTTACCGCGACGACTTCGACTGCCCCGTCGCCTTCCGGGAGCAGCAGGTGACCGAGACGCTGGCCGAGGTGCTCGCCGAGAACGGCGTCCGCCAGCTGCACGTCGCCGAGACGGAGAAATACGCGCACGTGACCTATTTCTTCAACGGCGGCCGCGAGCAGGAATGGCCCGGCGAGACGCGCATCCTCGTCCCGAGCCCGCGCGAGGTCGGCACCTACGACCAGAAGCCGGAGATGTCGGCCGCGGAGGTCACCGAGCGTTTCTGCGCCGCGCTCGAAGACGACGACTACGGCTTCGCGGTCGTCAACTTCGCCAACCCCGACATGGTCGGCCACAGCGGCGTGATCCCCGCGGTTGTGAAGGCCGTCGAGACGGCGGACGCCTGCCTCGGCCGCGTGGTCGAAACCGTGCAGGGCCTCGGTGGTGTGGCTCTGATCACGGCCGATCACGGCAACGCCGAGCAGATGCTGGAGGCAGACGGCACGAGCCCGTTCACTGCCCACACCTCGAACCCCGTGCCCCTCATCGTCACCGATCCGGACGCGACCCTGCGCGAGGGCGGGGAGCTGCAGGACCTGGCTCCGACGGTGATTGCGTACCTCGGGCTAACGAAACCTTTGCAAATGACGGGGAAAAACCTGTGCAATTGACCCAAGTTGGTGTCGGCAACGGCCCACATCGGCTCTATACTTCGCGCACCTTGAGCCTGGCCCAGCCCGATCCCGGCGTCCTTCGAAAGGCGCAACGTGGCGACGAGCGCGCCTTCTCCCTGATCCTGCGCGCCTACGAAACGCCGGTCTTCAACTACGTCCTGCGCCTCGTGAACGGTGACCGCGCGCTGGCCGAGGACCTGACGCAGGAAGTCTTCCTGCGCGTCTACCAGGGGCTGCCGAAGTTCTCGCTCCGCTGCAAGTTCACGACCTGGCTCTTCCAGGTGACGAAGAACCGCGTCCTCGACGAGCTGCGCGCGGTCGAGCGGCGGCCGCGAGCGCTCGTGGCACTCGACGACGTCGCGCCGCTCGAGGTGCTCGACGCGCCGATCGAGCGGCTGGAGGAGATCGACACGCTCTGGCGCGCCGTGCAAGACCTGACGGTCGACCTGAAGATGGCGCTGCTGCTGCGCGACGTCGTCGGCCTCTCCTACACCGAGATCGCCGACTCCCTCGAGATCACCCTCGCCACCGTCAAGTGGCGGATCTACAAGGCGCGGGAGGAAGTCCAGCTCGCGCTCGTCCGCGAGGGCGTCGACTTCGGCACCGGCAAGGCCGCCGCTGCCGAAGAGGCCTGAGCCCGCTCAGTCCGCGTCGTCCACGAACATCGACAGCTGAGAGCTCGCCCCCGAGGTCTCACGGTTCGATAGGCCTCAACTCCAGGACTCCGAAGGTGGCACCCGGATTCTTGGAAGCAACTTCGATTGCCTCGTCGAGGTCGGCGCATTCGAGGATGTTGAACCCGGCGATGTGAAATGTCTGCTCGGCGACCGGCCCGTCGCCGACCATCAGGTCGCCGTCCTGGATCCGAATCGTCCGGCTCTCCGTGAGCGGGCCGAGCACGTGCCCGTCGAGGCGTACCCCACGGGCGTCCATCTCTTCACACCAGGCCGCCACCGCGGCCGGGACGGTCGCCCTCTGCTCGGGATCGAGCTGGACGCTTGGGTCGCGGTACGTAAAGAGCATGTACTTCATCGCTCCTCCTCAGCGTCGTGGTGTCCTTCCACAGGTAGACGATGCGTCGAGCCGGAATTCATCGGTCACACAGCCGTGGCGTCGGCGGCCCAACCCGCGAACCACCGAACCCAGGCTTCCTGGTCGGCCGTCTCCACGGCCTCTTGTCGGTACGCCGCGCGCACCCACGGAACAGCCTCTGCCGGCGGGACGCCTGCGAGAACGGCCATGCACGCCAGCACCGTGCCCGTCCGGCCGCTCCCTCCCAGGCAACCAACTTCCACCAGTTCGCCTCGACGTGCTCGAAGAAACGCATCGGTGATCTGGCCCGCCGCGACGTCAGGTTCGGCGGGCAGGCCGAAATCCGGCCAGGCGATCACATCGGCCGGCCAGGTAGGCGCCCAGCGCGCGTCCAGGTAGAGGCCGTACGCTCGCTCGGGGTCGTCCGCACGCCGGTCGGCGAGCGACGCCGCCTGCACGCGGGTGCCGTCCGGAAACGTGACGATCGCCACCGGCGGAGCCTACGCGCCGGCGCGCTCGGCGTAAGCCACACGATCGAACGGCCACTCGTCCGCGAGCCAGTCTGTGACCGCCCGCCACAGCTGTACGTCGAGCTCGGGCCGGCTCGCCCGCACCCATGAGAGCACACGCGCGTCGTGCTGCTCGCTCTTGTCGGGATAGATGTACACGCAGCCGATCACGTCGCCGGTCGCCGAATCGAGGACGGTGAAGGTAAAGCCAGTCCTGTTCTCGAAGTCGTCGGCATGCGCTTGCAGGTCGCGCAGGTTGTCCACCACGCTGCGGTCGTCGGGCCAGGAGCTCGCCTCCCAGCCGGGCGTCGTGTGGATGTGCTCCACGGACGACGACCACGCCTCATAGTCGGAGTCGTTGTGCTGCGGCGCGAGTGGCTCGAGCCTGAATTGCTCCGTCGTGAGAGTGAGCGGGACGACGAAGCCGGACGGGACAAACGGTCCCTCCACCACACCCACATCTTCCTGGATCCAACCGCCAGGTGTCATGGCCTTTCGTCCGGCTGTGCCTACGATGGACCATGCGCGAGCTTCGGCCTGGGCTCTGGCACTGGCAGGCGCCGCATCCCGAGTGGACGCCTGATCAATGGTGGCCGCAGCTGGTTTCGTCGTACGCGCTCGACGACGGGGCGCGGCTCGTCCTCTTCGACCCGCTGGCCGTGCCGGAGGAGATCCTCGACGTCGCGGCCGACCGTGAGCCGGTCGTGGTGCTCACCGCACCCTGGCACGAACGCGACGCGCAGAGCCTGGTCGAGCGCTTCGGCGCGCCGGTCTTCACGCCGCCGCCCGACACCGCAGCTGACCTCGTGCGGAAGTACGGCATCGCTCGGGAGCAGATCCCGGAGGGCTGGCACAGCCCCGACCTCGCGTGGCTGCTGGTGGAGGGCGGCGGGGAGGCCCACCTCTACGGAGCGGGTGACCGGCTTCCGATCGGCCTCGAGGCGTTCGCTGGACGGTCGCACAACGACGTCGTGCTCTGGATCGAGCGTGTTGGTGCGCTCGTCGCCGGCGACTCCCTGGTCGACTTCGGTCGTGGCTTCGAGGTCCCGCGAGAGGTGCTGCAGCACGGTGTCACGCGCGAGCAGGTGGTCGAAGACCTGCGGCCGCTGCTCCGGCTGCCGGTCGAGGTCGTGCTGCCCGCGCACGGAACACCGACAGACCGCGCTGCGCTCGAGCGCGCGCTGTTGTGATGAGCGTCTCGCCGTTTCCGGCGACGGCCGCGGCGTGAAGTGCGCTCTCGTCAACGGCCAGCTCACGCTCGCCAGGCGCAAGACCGATGATGACGAGGGTGATGACGACGACGGCGGTGGCGATGACGACGACGACGGTGGCGGTGGTGGAGACGCCTAGGCGGTGAGCCCCGGTCCCGTTCTCTCGTTCTCCGGCCGCCGGCGGCAGCGCGCGGCCGGAGAACGCCTGTCCGAGCTCTTCGAGGTGCACGGCCGGATGGTCTACGGCATCTGCCGCCTGATCCTGCGCGACCCGACGGAGGCCGAGGACGCCGCGCAGCAGACCTTCCTCTCGGCGTACCGCGGGCTGCTTGCCGGCCAGGAGCCGCGCGAGCCGTCGGCGTGGCTGGGCACGATCGCGCGCAACGAGTGCCGCACCCGCCTGCGAGGCCGCAGCACCGAGCCGCTGACGCTCATGAGCGAGCCTTCGGGGGACGAGACGCAGCGCGAGGTCTCGCGCCATGCCGAGATCGACGCGCTCAGCTCGGCCCTCGCGAAACTGCCGCCGCAGCAGCGCGACGCGATCGTCCTGCGCGAGTTCTACGGCCTCTCCTACGCGGAGGTCGCCTCGGCGCTCGGTATCTCGGGTGCGGCCGTCGAGTCGCTGATCTTCCGCAGCCGAAGGCGGCTCCAGGCCGAGCTGAGGCCGCTGCGCGCGGCACTCGGCGCGTTGGCGCTGCCGCCGACGCTACGCGAGTCGTTGAGCCAGGCGCTGCCCGGCTTCGGCGGCGCCGGCGCGAGCACTGCAGTGCTCGCCAAGCTCGGCACGACCTCGGTCGCGGCCAAGCTCGCGGCCGGGACGCTCGCCGTCGGGACGCTCGGGACGATCGCCGGCCTCGAGACGCACGTCCACCGCCGCCCGCCGCAACGGCCGGCGCCGGCGCCGAGGCCGGCTGTCGCCGCGCCGCGGGTCGGCTTGCCGCAGCTGAGCCCGTCCGCGTTTCGCCAGGTTGCGGCCGAGACGCACGCGAGGACCGAGACCGAGCGGCACCGAGGCTCGGGCGAGGACGGCAGCTCCGATGGTGACCACTCGACCGAGACCGAGACCGAGACCGAGCCGACCGAGACCGAGCATCACGCCGATTTGACCCCGCCCGGGACGAGCACTGCGGGGGACGACGACAAGGGCGAAGGCCGCTCGGACGACGGCGGGGACGGCAGGGACGACGGGGGCGGGGACGACGGCGGAGGATCCGGCTCCGGCGACTGAGCCGCCGCGATCTGGAGGCAGCTAGACGCCGCGAGCCAGACGCTCGGCGAGCGTATTCGGCAACCCCCGTTCGCGGATCTCGGCCTGTGTTTGCTCGACGGGATAGGCAACACGGCGAAACGATGCCCGCGCCGAGGCGAAATCAAGCAGCAGCCAGGCCGCGCGGTAATCGCCGTCGCGCGGCTGCCCGACCGAGCCCGGGTTGAGCAGTAGCCTGGTGTCGCTGCCGAGCTCCGCATTGGTCGCCTCGGGCGCGAGCCCGCCGGTGATCGTCCCGCCGGTGAGCCCGAGGGCCAGCGGCACGTGGCTGTGGCCGACGAGGACGAGCGGCTCCTCCGTCAGCTCGAACGCGGCCTCGACGGCCTCCAGCGTCAGCACGTACTCCCAGACCGGGTCGCGCGGGCTCGCGTGGAAGAGCTCGGCGCCCTCCCCCCGGCCCTTCGGGCTGAGCGACTCCAGGTAGGAGCGCGACTCGTCGCCGAGCACCTCGCGCGTCCAGAGCGCGCTCGCGACCGCATCGGGCGCGAACTCCTCGAGGCTGAGCTGCCCGAGTACGCCGAGGTCGTGGTTGCCGGCCAGGCAGAGCGCGGCCCGCTCCTGCATCGCCGCACAGCACGGGTTCGGCCGCGGCCCGTAGCCGACGAGGTCGCCGAGGCACCAGAGTTCGTCCGGCTGCTCGGCGTCGATCTCAGCGAGAACCGTTTCGAGCGCGTGCCAGTTACCGTGGATATCCGAGATGACTGCGACCCGTTTGGCCAAGGCGACAACCTTACGGTGAACTCGTGATGTCCAACGAACAGACCGGTCATTTCAGACGGACGCCCGGGCAAAGCCCGCGCGTCCTGAGACGGGTATCGCAAGCGACGCCCTTACGGGGAACTCGTGATGGCTAACGGACCGACCGGTCATTTCAGACGGACGCCCGGGCAAAGCCCGAGCGTCCTGAGACGGGCATCGCAAGCGACGCCTTTACGGGGAACTCGTGATGTCCAACGAACAGACCGGTCATTTCAGACGGACGCCCGGGCAAAGCCCGAGCGTCCTGAGACGGGCATCGCAAGCGACGCCCTTACGGGGAACTCGTGATGGCTAACGGACCGACCGGTCATTTCAGACGGACGCCCGGGCAAAGCCCGAGCGTCCTGAGACGGGCATCGCAAGCGACGCCCTTACGGGGAACTCGTGATGGCTAACGGACCGACCGGTCATTTCAGACGGACGCCCGGGCAAAGCCCGAGCGTCCTGAGACGGGCATCGCAAGCGACGCCCTTGGTAGCCCTCGCGGCAGGGTGGGTCGTTGCCGGCTGGTTTCTCTGGCAGACGACGGTGCCGGCGAGCCTGCATTTGCCGCACGTCGACACGCACCGCTACTGGAGCGACTCCGTTCTGCACCGGGCCGCGAGCTTCGACGGCTTCCTGCGCTGGGACTGGGTGCTCGCGACCGTCGCGCAGCTGGCGGCGCTCGTCGTGCTCGTCCGCCTCGGCCCGCGCCTCGCGGGCGCGTGGGAGCTCGGCCGCGTCGCGAAGGGTGTCATGGTCGGCGCGGTCGTGACGCTCGTCACCTGGGCGGTCTCGCTTCCGTTCGGGCTCGCCGCGCTCTGGGAGGGCCGCCGCTACGGGATCGACAAGCAGGACTACCTCGGCTGGCTGCTCGCCCAGTGGCCGGCGCTCATCGGCCAGGTTGTCGGCCTGACGATCGGGCTGACGATCCTACTTGTGCTCGCGGGCCGCTTCCCACGCTGGTGGTGGGTCTTCGCAGGCGCCTTCTTCGTGGTGGTCGCCGTGCTGCTCGCGTTCGTGCTCGCGTACGCGATGACGATCGGGACAAGAGCGCCACACCACACGAAGCTGGCGGCCCAGGTCCGCCAGCTCGAGCGCCGCGAGGGGATCGCCGGCACGCCGATCCGGATCGAGACGGTCAGCGACACGACGAAGGACATCAACTCCGAGGCGATCGGGATCGGCCCCTCGGCGCGGGTCGTGATCTGGGACACGGCGCTCAGCGGCCGCCTGACGCCGGGCGAGATCAGAGTGATCGCGGGCCACGAGTTCGGACACATCGCGCGCCGGCACATCTGGAAAGGCCTCGCCTGGTACGCGTTGATCACGATCCCGGGCTTCTTCGTGCTCTTCCTCCTGACGCGGCTGCGCGGCGGCATGGCCAAGCCCGAGGTCGTGCCCTTCGCGCTGCTGGTGATCACCGTCTTCCACCTGGCGGTGACGCCGTTCTCGAACGCCGTCTCGCGCCGCTACGAGGCAGAGGCCGACTGGCGGGCGCTGCAGGCCACGCACGACCCGTCCTCGGCGGTCGGGCTCTTCCGCAAGTTCGGCTCGCTCGACCTCGTCCAGCCAAACCCGCCGGCCTGGTCATACGTGTGGATCGACGACCACCCGACGCTTTCGCAGCGGGTCGCGATGGCGAGGGCCTGGGCGCGCCTCCACGGCGTAGATGCTAAGGCGCTCGCTCGCGACGCCGACCAAGAGGCTGCTCGGGCTTCGCCCGTGCAGCCGTCTGTCGCACCAGCTCGGCACGGAAGGCGTGTGCCAACGGGCTGAGATGCCTCAGGCCCGGGTGATCCGGTAGAGGCCGCCCTCGAGCACGACCTCGCGTGAGGGCGGCCCGGTGAGCACCGCTTCGACGGGATGCTGCTCCGCGCGGCGGCCGGTCGGCAGCCAACCGCGCCCGGTGGGCGCGAGGATCAACGTCCGGCCCGGCTCGCCGACGAACGCCAGCCGGCCTTCCTCCTCGACCGATCCCTGCCAGAGCGGCATCCGCAACACGACTCGCAGCACGCCGGCCATCGCGGCCCTGTCGCCGACGAGGCCGAGCTCGGAGAAGCCGAGCAGCTCGGTCCCCGCGAAAGGACCGGTCGCATCGCTCTCGTCGATCCCGCGGTGGGCTACGAGCTCGACGATGTTGCGCGCCGGATCGTGGAAGTAACAGCCGTGTGCGTCCCAGTTCTCGAAGTCGAAGATCGTCTCGCCGGAGTCGCCGGGCAACAGCTCCGCGCGTTCGCCGATCCAGTCCAGCGCGGCCTCGAAGCGGTTGCCCGGCACGAGCAGGGCGAAGTGGTAGAACGGCTCGCCCTCGACCGGCACGAGCTCGAGCTGCGTCTCGCCGATTCGGAGCCCGGGCAGCTCGAGCCGCTCGCCGTAGAACTCCCCCAGGGTGTCGAGCGCGTGCGCCGGAGCGTGAAGGCGCACGTAGCGAAAATGCACGCCTAAGGCGTCGCTTGCGACGCCGCCGTCAGGACGCACGGACTTTGCCCGTGTGTCCGTCTGAATTGACCGGTCGACACGACTGAGATCACCACCTCCGCTCTAGGTCGAGTCGCCCTCGTTCGTCTCCGGGAGGTTGCGGATCCCCTCGCGCGACGACCACTTCGACCACGAGTCGTTCATCGCGTCCAGCAGCTCGCGCATGAAGCGCGTCGACATGTTCACGCGCGAGACGACCACGCCCGGCACGTCGCCCTCCTCGACCTCGTGGTCGATCCGCGCGAAGGTGATCGTGAACTCGTAGTCCGAGAAGCTGATGTTGGCGAAGTTCGCGTAGACCCCGGCCAGGTTCTCCGGGTCGAGATGGATGTTGAGCTGGCGCTCCTCGCCTTCGCCTTCCATACGTCGAGGATACTAGGTGCCAAGGCGTCGCTTGCGATGCCGCTTCAGGACACCCGGGCTTTGCACGGGTGTCCGTCTGAAACGACCAGTCGACCCGCCCTCCGACAGAATGGACAGCGTGAGAGACTCGTTAACTCCGCGCCGGCTGGGCTATGCGGTCGCAGGAGTGGTGCTTCTCGTTGCCGCCGGAACCGTCGCCTTCCATGAGACGCTCGACGAGGGGTGGCTGCAGGCGTTTTACCGCTCGATCGTCACGGTCTCACTCACCGGCCTGGACACGGTGCCGACAAACGACTCGGCGCGAATCGTCTCGATCCTGCTCGTGCTCGCCGGCCTGACTATCTTTGCGTACGTGGCCACGATCCTCGTCGAGGGGATCGCGGGCGGCGTCCTCACGGGCGTGCTGGCAGAGCGGAGGAGGCGACGCGCGATCGAGCGGCTGAGCGGGCACATCATCATCTGCGGCTACGGCCGCGTCGGCCGGCGCGTGGCCGGGGAGTTCCGCGAGTCCGGCGAGGAGTACGTCGTGCTCGACTTCAGCGCCAGCGCGCTCGAGGCGGCGCGAGAGGCCGGCGACCTCTTCATCGAGGGAACGGGCACCGAGGACGAGGACCTGGTTGCGGCCGGCATCGAGCGGGCCCGCGGCCTGGTCGCCTCTTCGGACTCCGACGCTGACAACCTCTACATCACGCTCTCCGCGCGCGCAGCCCGGCCCGACCTGCTGATCGTCGCCCGCGCCTCCGACGAGGACGCTGGAAGGAAGCTCCGCCTCGCCGGCGCGGACCGCGTCGTCCAGCCCTACTCGACCGCGGGGAAGGAGATGGCGAAGCTCGTGCTGCGCCCGCAGGTGGCGGCCTTCCTCGACATCGTCTCCACCCACGGCGGCCCGGAGCTGCGCTTCGAGGAGATCGAGGTCGGTGACACCGAGAACGCCGGCGAGTCGATCCGCGGCCTGCGCATCCGCGAGGTGACCGGTGCGATCGTCGTCGCGCTCCGCAAGCACGACGGGACCTTCGACACCACTCCGACTCCGGATGCCGTGCTCGGCGCGGGCGACGTGATCATCGCGGCCGGCACGCCCGACGAGCTGCGCCGGCTCGAGGAGCTCTTCCCGCCCGGTGAAGTCATTGCTTAGAGCGCTTATGAAAGAGCTCAGCAGGATCGACCGGTCATTTCAGACGAACGAGCGGGCGGAGCCCACTCGTTCTGAGGGCGGCACCGCAAGCGGTGCCTAGGTCACTCGACCGGCTCGAGGCCCGCCTCTCCGAGCTCGCCGGGGCTCCGGTCGAGCTCGAGCGCCCGAGCGACCCGGCGCACGGCGACTACGCGACCAACGTCGCGCTGAAGGTCGCACCCGCGCGCGGGCAGACGCCGCGCGAGCTGGCCGAGGAGCTGGTGCCCGCGGCGACCGGCCTCGAGGAGGTCGAGCGCGCCGAGGTCGCCGGCCCCGGTTTCGTCAACCTCTGGCTCGCTCCGTCGTGGTTCGAGGAGGCCCTCGGCGAGATCCTCGACGCGGGCGCGGACTACGGCGCCGGCTGGGCGGAGCCGCGGGAGCGTGTGCAGGTCGAGATGGTCTCCGCCAACCCGACCGGCCCGCTCACGGTCGCGTCGGCGCGCAACGGCGCGATCGGGGACTCGGTCGCGCGCCTGCTCGCGTTCGCGGGCCAGGAGGTCGAGTGCGAGTACTACTACAACGACTCCGGCGCCCAGGTCGAGCGCTTCCGCGCCTCGGTCGACGCGATCCGGGGCGGAGAGGAGCCGCCCGAGGACGGCTACCGCGGCGAGTACGTCGCCGAGCTTGCGCGCGCCGAGGGCGATCCGGTCGCGGCGATGCTGCAGCAGATCGAGGCGACGCTCGAGCGGTTCCGGATCCACTTCGACTCCTGGGCGCTGCAGAGCGAGCTCGAGACGCGGCTGCCGGAGTTCCTTCCGCGGCTCGACACCTACGAGCGCGACGGGGCGCTGTGGGCGCGCTCGTCCGCGTACGGCGACGACCAGGACCGCGTGCTGATCCGCTCGGCCGAACAGGGCGGGGCACCGACCTACCGCGCGGCCGACGTCGTCTACCTCGTCGACAAGCTCGAGCGCGGCTTCGATCGGGCGATCTACGTGCTCGGCGCCGACCACCACGGCACCCGCAAGTGGTACGCGGCGATCGCCAGGATGCTCGGCTACGACCCGGACCGCATCGAGGTGCTGATCTACCAGCTCGTCCACCTGACGAGCGGCGGCCGCCAGGCGACGATGTCCAAGCGGCGCGGCGACGTCGTCTTTCTCGACGACTTCATCAACGAGGTCGGCGTCGACGCGGCGCGCTGGTACCTCGCCAACCGGGGGCCCGACCAGGCGATCGAGATCGACGTCGACCTGGCCGCCGAGCGCTCGGAGAAGAACCCGGTGTACTACGTCCAGTACGCGCACGCCCGGATCGCAGGCATCCTCCGCAACGCCGCCGGAGCTCCAAGTAACACTGTGTTACAAGGTCGCGCGCCTGAGCCCGAGGAACGCGACCTGGTCAAGCGGCTCGCCGAGTTTCCGGGGGTGGCGGCCGAGGCCGCCGAGAGGCGCGGGCCGCAGGGCGTCCCGAACTACGCGATCCGCGTCGCCGACGACTTCCACCGCTTCTACCACCATCACCGCGTGCTCGAGAGCGAGGCGCAGGCCTTCCGGCTCGGCCTCTGCCGGGCGACCCAGTCGGTAATCGCCCGCTGCCTCGGTCTCGTCGGGGTGGAAGCCCCAGACCGGATGTAGGATCGAGCCCATGGCGCGTCCCGAAGCGTCGGTCGCGGAGCCCTCGGCGCGGGCGCCTGACCGAAACCTCGCGCTCGAGCTCGTCCGCGTGACCGAGGCGGCGGCGATGGGCGCCGGCCGCTGGATCGGCCGCGGCGACAAGGAGTCGGCCGACCAGGCGGCGGTCGACGGCATGCGCGCGATGCTCGACACGGTGCGGATGGCAGGGGTCGTCGTCATCGGCGAGGGCGAGAAGGACAAGGCGCCGATGCTCTTCAACGGCGAGGAGGTCGGCGAGGGAACCGGCCCGGAGGTGGACGTGGCGGTCGACCCGCTCGAGGGCACGCGCCTGACCGCCAAGGGCCAGCCGAACGCGATCGCGGTGATCGCTGTCGCCGAGAGGGGGACGATGTTCTTCCCCGGAGCCGCCGTCTACATGGACAAGATCGCCTGCGGGCCCGAGTCGATCGAGCTCGTCGACATCGAGGCGCCGCCGCGCGAGAACGTCGAGCGCGTGGCGCGCGCCAAGGGGAAGAAGCCGAGCGAGGTCTCGGTGGTCGTGCTCGAGCGCGACCGGCACGAGGGGCTCGTCGAGGCACTGCGCGAGGTCGGCGCCAAGGTGCTCCTGATCCCGGACGGCGACGTCGCGCCCGCGATCGCTGCGGCGCAGCCCTCGACCGGGGTCGACCTGCTGATGGGGATCGGCGGGACGCCGGAGGGCGTGATCGCCGCGGCCGCGCTCAAGTGCGTCGGCGGCGGCGTGCTGGGCAAGCTCTGGCCGCGTGACGACGACGAACGGCAGCAGATCGTCGACGCCGGGCTCGACCCCGACCGCGTGCTGACCACCGACGAACTCGTCTCCGGCGACGACGTCTTCGTTGCGGCTACCGGCGTCACGACCGGCGCGCTCCTGCGCGGCGTGCGCTACACGCCGGAGGGGGCGATCACCGACTCGATCGTGATGCGCTCGCGCTCGGGGACGGTGCGCCGGATCGAAGCGACGCACGCCTTCGACAAGCTCGAGCGCTTCTCGGGCCGCGAATACCGCCCGTAACGCCTTCGCCGCCCACGAGACAGACCCGCATGAAGCTTCTGCTCGCCGTGACGGCCGCCGCGCTGTTGGCGCCTGTCGCGCTCGGCGCTGGCAAGCCCGCGCTGACCGCGCACTCGTCGAGCTACGGGAGGGCAGTCTTTGACGGACGGGGCTACGTTCTCTACGCGTTCACGCGTGACCACAGGCGCAGCGCCTGCTACGGCGAGTGCGCGAAGCGCTGGCCGCCGTACTTCGCCCGGAAGGGGACGTTGCGAGTCGGCAAGGGCCTGAAGGCGTCGCTGCTCGGGACGGTGAAGCGCAGGAACGGCCGGCGGCAGGTCACCTACGCGGGGCGGCCGCTTTACTACTACGTCGGCGACACCGGCCCCGGTGTGATCCGCTGCCAGAACGCCGTTGAGTTCGGCGGCCGCTGGCTCCTCGTCCGGCCGAACGGCAAGCTCCTGCGCTAGACGGCGGCAGCCTCCATCTCGGGGGCGTAGGAGCCGGTGCGCGCTGCGCTGTTGAACTTCGCGCGGCGGTAGAACGCCTTCTGCCCCTCCTCGACGTTGGCGGGGTCGCCGCCCCAGGCCTTGATCGCCGGCGCCTGGAGGGCTCGACCGTACGAGAACGACAGCTCCCACGGATGCTGCCCGTGGGCGTTCATCGCGTTCAGGTGCGCGGTCGCGTCCTCGTCGGTCTGGCCGCCGGAGAGGAAGACGATCCCCGGCACCGCCGCCGGCACGTGGCGGGTGAGGACGTCGACGGTCGCCTCGGCCACCTCGTCGATCCCGGCGCGGTCGCTCGCCTCGTAGCCGCTCAGGACCATGTTCGGCTTCAGGACCGTCCCGTAGAGGTCGACGCGCTGGTCGTGCAGCTCGGTGAACAGCGCCTGCTGGGCGCGGCCCGTCGCCCTCGCCGCCTGCTCGAGCGAGTGGTCGCCGTCCATCAGCACCTCGGGCTCGACGATCGGCACGATCCCGGCCTCCTGCGAGAGCGTGGCGTAGCGGGCGAGCGCGTGGGCGTTCGCCCAGACGCAGTAGTCGCTCGGCCGCTCGTCGTCGATCGAGTAGGTCGCGCGCCACTTGCTGAAGCGCGCGCCGAGCTCGTAGTACTCCGCGAACCGCTCGCGGAGCCCGTCGAGCCCTTCGGTGATCGTCTCGCCTTCGGCCAGCGCGAGCGGCCTGGCGCCCAGGTCGACCTTGATCCCGGGGATGATCCCGCGCTCGGCCAGCAGCTTCGGAAACGGGGTGCCGTCCGAGGCGCTCTGCCGGATCGTCTCGTCGTAGAGGATCACGCCGCTGATGTACTCCTCGACGCCCGGAGTCGTGAACAGCAGCTCGCGGTAGGCGCGGCGGGTGTCCTCGGTCGACTCGAGGTCGATCGAGTCGAAGCGCTTCTTGATCGTGCTGGTGCTCTCGTCGGCGGCGAGGATCCCTTTCCCCTCGGCGACGAGCGCCTTCGCTGTCTGGTGGAGTTCGGCTCCCATGGCTCCCCTTTCGGTCGCTGGGGTGATTATGGCCCAGCCGTCGTCAGCCGTCGTCCTCTTCGGCCGCCCCTTCGACGCCCTGGAGCAGGAGCTGGACGCGGCGCAGCTCCTCGGCGCTCGCGGGCTCGATCGTGCCGGCGCTCACCCACCAGGCCGGGTGGATCTCGTTCCAGCCGTGCTTGGAGTCTTCGACCCAGGGGCCGGCGACCTCGATCCGCGCGCCCTCGGCGGGCACGGCGACGCGGGAACGGTCCTGCGGGATGATCTCGACGACGAGGCTCTGGCCGTCATGGGCGAGCAAGTGCTCGTAGCCCGGGTCGGGCTGGAGGTCGACGTGGACGTCTCCGTCGAAGGCCTCGAACTTGACCTTGTCGACGGTGCCGATGGCGATCCGGCAGCGGCTCTTCACCCGCAGCCGCTGCGGGTGGTAGACGCCGGCGAGTGGGTTGCCGCCGCGGCAGTAGGGCGAGGGCAGGGAGACCTGGCGCCGGAGGCTGCATGCGGCCGTGCAGCAGGCCAGGAAGAGGGCGAGGACGACGGCCGGGCGACGCATCTCTCGAGCGTGCCTGCGCCGCGGCCGGCGCGAAAGTCCCAGTTTCGGACTCGGCTAGAATCGCGTGCGACGCGGACGTAGCTCAGTTGGTAGAGCATCAGCTTCCCAAGCTGAGGGTCGCGGGTTCGATCCCCGTCGTCCGCTTGGCTCCTCCGCCTGGCAGCGCATGAACGAGAGGCGCATACGGGATTCGAACCTCCCTGCAAATGGGGCTAGTTTCCCGCCGAGGTATGCACCGGGGTCTGCACCGTTCGGGCGCGACTGGTCACGTGCGGACTAAGTGAGCCTCGGCGTGAGTAGCCGCTCTGCGCTGACTAACTATCCGCTAACTAGGCGAACAGGGTCGCGCAACGTGCCTGTCTGGCCAGCCGTCGAGCTGCCGGGACTTGCTGGCTCGTCGCCGACCGAGAGTTCGACGTGGCTGGCCACGACGAATTCGAGAGCCCTGTCGAGAGCGTACTCCGACAGGTTTGCCGTCTCGAACCACTCTTTCATTTCGTCGTCCGAGTCGAAGTGTGGGAACTGCTCGGGCATTTCGGACTTCACGCTACCTATCTTCCCGTGCGGTGATAAGGCTAGCCATCCCCTTGGAGCGGTATTTCACCAGGATCCACAGCCGCTTACCAGCGCTCGTTCGACCCCGAGCAATGTAGGTCCTGCTGCCGTCGCGGCTGGTGGGGCCTCGGTAAATGGTCTTCCGCCGGCCGGCATCCTGGAAGGCCTCATGCACCTCGATCGTCTCCAGCTTGTGCCTCTCCCAGAGGTGCTGGGCGGCATCCCATGAGATATGGAGGCGGTCGATGCGCACGGGGGAGATCGACGCCCCGCGCCGTCACTCTCCGAGTGCTTGTGCGGGAGGGTGTGCAACCGCGAACGAAAGGCTCTTCACGTGACGGCCGTCCAGCAGGAGATCCACCGAATACGCTCCCGGCCGCTGAAGCACCGGCAGCGGCGGGAAGGGAATCAAGATCGGTACTCCGAGAGGCACGTTCGCGGGCATCCCGGGAGCCGGGCCGCCCACATGCATCTCACCCCGAATCTCAGGAAGCACAGGGTTCCCGTCCGCGTCGATGACCTGGACACGTAGATCGTGGTCCGAGTCAGCCTCGCTGCGATGGTAGGTCAGTTGCGCAACGAGCACGACGCCGAGGGGCGCGGGAAACTGCTGACGCCAAAGGATCGTGACGCCGCCGCCGAGGACGTACGTCTTTCCTTCGGAGACTTGGGCGGCGTCAGCAAGGAGTGCGTACTCGAGTTCCACGCGTCAAGAGTCTAGGCCCGAGGCCTGACGCCGATCTCCATTGCGGTTTTGCCCGCGCTGCCAAGTGGATTTCAGTCGAGGAGAGACGCGTAATCGAGCTCGCGCTCGTCGACGACGACGTGCGTGTACGTTCGAGCGGTCGTCACCAGGTCGTCGTGCCCGACGAGCTCGCCGATTCGGGCCCACGGCATGCCTCCGAGGTGGAGGAGCGACACGCGGCGATGCCGGAGATCGTGCGGTGAGAACGCTGGCACGCCAGCAGCTGTGCAGGCTCGCGTCAGCGCCCTCCGGAAGCGGTCGGCTCCGAAGCCTTGAAAGACCTGTCGCTCGGGGACGCGATCGTCACGTGGCACAAGTCCGCAGACGGCCTCGAACAATACGTCTGGCACGTGAACCCACCGGGGTCGTCCCGTCTTCGCTACGGCCGCCGAGACGCGCCAGCGGCCGCGCGGCTCGTCGACGTCGCCCCACGTGAGTCGCTCGAGCTCGCCGACGCGCATGCCGGTCGCGTCGAGGACGAGCGCAGGCAGTCGGTAGCGGGAGGGGAGGAGCCGGACTACGTCCTCGACGTGCTCGGCGGTCGGGGGCTCAACGTGGCGCCGCTCTTCCCGCGGCAATCTCACCGTCTGCTTGTCGCGCGCCGGGTTCGGCTGGACGCCGGCGTGGTCGAGGATCATCGCCAAGACGCTCACCGTCTTCCTGATCGTCTGCTTGCGAAGTTCCAGGGCGTGAAGCTCGGCGACGAGTCCCGCAACTGTTTGAGCGTCGACTTCCGCAACCGGTGTGCCCCCGAGTCGCGGCATCAGCCGACCGAGAGCTACACGGTAGGTCTGGAGCGTGCCCTCCGAAACGTCGACCCGGGACTCCAGCCAGCGCTCGGCTGCTTCTCGGAGAGCCGGCGTGGCCGTGGCGCTTGCGAGTCGGAGATCCGGCACGCGCAGCGCCGCAAGCTCTCCGACCACCCACGCCTTTCGCGCCAGTGCCTCGCGCCTGGTCGAGAACGAACCCGCGTAGCGCGGCGCGCTCTCTCGGCCGCCAAGGCGGTACATCACCCGGTAACGCTTGCGGCGATCCGCGGTCTCTCGGGTCGTGATCCAGGCGCTAGCCACCGTCTTCGATCCTTCCGCAGCTCATGTTGCATGCGACGGCCGGACCCGGTCGTCCCGGTAGGTGTGCTCCTCAACGAGCTCCAGGTACTGCTCGGCGCGGATCAGTGGCCGCGAGTACCCGGGCAGGGCGACCACGGGGAGGGCGCGGAAGACGGCATCGACCGCGCGCCGCTCGAGTCCGAGCCCACGCAAGTCCGAGCGGGTCAGAAGTGCCCCAGGCGTCTCCAGCAGCGCGGCGGGGGAGGGGCGGAGGGCCGCCGCGCGCACGACCTCGCCGCTGCTCGCGTGGCTTCTGCTCTCGTGCTCGTCCGGCTTGGGCGAGCGCGTCTCCTCTTGAGCTGACGGCGGCTCCGGAACGACCGTCTCGAGCTGAAGCTGCTGCGCGGCGACGTTGCGCGGCATGGTTCGTGAGTGTAGCAGATCAGGCACACAGGCTTCCTGAGCACCGGCGGCTAGAATTGCAGCCGTGACGACCGGCACGCTGATCCGCCAGGCCCGGATGCGCGCCGGGCTCTCGCAGGTTGAGCTCTCGGCCCGGAGCGGCAAGGACCGGGCCCAGATCGCCCGCTGGGAGCGCGACGTGGTCGTGCCCAGCCTGGAGACTCTGCGCGAGCTGCTGCGGGCCTGCGGCTTCGACCTCGAGCTGACACTCGTCCCCTACGAGGCGGATAGGAAGCAGGACGCGCGCCTCCAGAAGGCGCTCGAGCGGACGCCGCAGGAGCGGCTGCAGGCGATGCTGCGGTCGCGCGGGCGCTAATGGCCAGGGACTTCGACCCCTACGCCCTCATGGAGGCGCTCGAACACCAGCGAGTCACATACATCGTCGTCGGCGGTCTCGGCCGCGTCATCCACGGCTCGGGCGAACTGACCGACGGGCTCGACATCGTCCCCTCGCTGCGCGAGGAGAACCTGCGCCGGCTCGGCCTCGCACTGGACCGGCTGAACGCCCGCCGTTCCGACGGCAACGCACCGGAGCTGGAGTCCGACCTGGCCCGCGAGCCGGTACTGGAACTCACAACCGAGGCCGGCGAGCTCAAGATCATCCCCGAGCCGGCCGGCACGCGCGGCTACGACGACCTCCGCCGACGCGCCCGCCTCGAGCCCCTCGGGCGCGGCCTGCGCCCCTCAGTTGCCTCGCTCGACGACCACGCCCGCATGCTCGCCGCTCTCGGCCGCGAAGACGACCGCCAGCCGCTCCTCACCATGCAGCGCCTGATCGAACTCGACCACGGCATCAGCCGCGGGATCGAGCTCTGACCAGGTCCAACGGGTTCCGCACCCCTCGCTGCGTACAGGAACTACCAGCCTCAATAGCAAGCGAGACACAGATGCACCAAGGTGCAGATCCGTCTCATCGTTTCTGTACGCTGTACGGATGTCGCGTCGCGGCCAGCGTCGGAGGGAGAAGCTGCAGCGCCACGCTCCTCCCGTATCGAGGGATCCTGTCGAGCCGCGGCCGATCATCCGCGAGGTCTCTAGGGTCGAGCGGCTTGCCTACACCCGCACCCAGGCGGCCGAGGCGCTCGGGATCAGCCGCTCGACGCTGAACCGGCTGCTGCCCTTCCTCGAAATCGTCGAGCTGCCCTGGGGCACGAAACTGGTCCCGGTCGACGAGCTCGAGCGGCTGCTCCGGGAACGGCGGTCGGCACGAAGACGACCGGAGCCGGCGACGCCCGGACGCCCGCGGGCGCTTCCGCCCGAGCTCGTCCGACAGATCCGGTCCGAGCGGGCGGTGGGCAAGAGCCTCGCTTCGATCGCCGCCGATCTGAACGCCAGCGGCACGCCGACGGCGCACGGCGGTCGGCGCTGGTGGCCGTCGACGGTGCGGGCCGTTCTGCGACGGCCGAGAGTGGCTTGACACAAGGCAGATTCAGTTGTACCTTCCGCATCAAATGGGGTGGACCTTTCGCTCTTTGATCGGCACGGCGTTGGTAGTTGCCATTTTCCTTACGCTGGGCGTCCCAAACGGATCTGCGAACAACTTCTGGAACGTGTGGCAGAACTGGCTACCTGATAGCTCGGGCGTGCGGTCGCACCAGACCCCTTACTACGGATCGGGCACGGACGAGTGGTTCATCCGCATGTCATGGACTGTGAACAGCCACTACATGCGCTTCAAGTTCATTTACGACAACGGCTCCTGGTTTAGCCCAAGCTCGGACGGAGGAATCGAAACGAGCCCGCCCTCACCATACGACCGCTACTGGGTGTACTACGACAGCAACATCGCCAAGGCTGGTTGTCAAAACCCGGACGGTCTGTCCACCGTGTGGGTGAACTGCCGGAACACCGCTTTCGACGGAAACCCACTCGATTGAGATGAGAGCCGCCCACCGCACGAGGAACTACCGTCCGAGGAAGTGGGTTGTCGCCTGTGTTGTCGCGGCTATGAGTGCACTCTCAGCGAGCGGCGCGTTCTTAGCCACCAGGTCGGGCTCGGCGTCGGCGCAGTCGACCGGTGTGAGCGCCAATATCTCCGCCCTGGTCCTGATCGACCAATTCGTACGACAGGCCGGAGTCCAGGATCTCCGGACTTTGGCCAGCGCGGGGAGCGGCAAGGCTGCGATGGCGATCATCGGTGGCACGGGCCCGGGTGGGGCGCCGTGCTGGATGCTAGTCGCTGCAGGCGGGCATCAGGGCTCTCCTTTCCGCTGCGGCAGCGCTCCGGCCCCAGCATCTGGACCGCTTTGGGTCTTCGACGGGATCGGCGGCGCGGCCGATTCCACAACGGCGGACTATGCCAGCCTCGTCGGCCTCGTTACGTCGAGTGTCACGCGGGTCGAAGCGGAGTTGGTCGATGGGTCGACGAAGGATCTGGCGCTTACGAGCGGAGCGTTCGCCTACGCCTCATCCTCCCCTAACGACCTGCCAAGGTCGATCCGCGCTTTCGACGCCTCTGGGCGACTGCTGGCCGAGAAAGACATCATCCTGACCAGCGGGTCAGGGTAGTCGCAGCCAGCCTTCGCATCGTCAGGTCAGACCATGAGCTGACTTACGAGGCCAGGCGAGTCCGCCGTGGGCTGGGCGAGCGTCCTCTCACCTGATTTGGTGTCCCTCGACCGGCGGCTTCGCCGAGGTATGCACCGGGGTCTGCACGCGACGCGCATTCCCGGCATGCCTGTCACAAATGACCCGCTCAACCAAGCCAAAACGGCTTGACTTTGTGACACCGAAAGGCGCATACGGGATTCGAACCCGTGCCGCCGCCGTGAGAGGGCGGTGTCCTAGGCCACTAGACGAATGCGCCCGGCAGGGGCTAAGTGTAGCGGCGAACAGGGAGCCTTTGCCCCGTCCGAAACGCGCGCGGCTCGCCCTCTGTGGACGAGTCGTCACGCTTTCGCGACGCCTGCGTCACACACGCGTGCGGGTTTCCTCAGTAGGCTCGCGGTGGGGAGGAGGTTGGTGGCCACCGGGTCGAAAATGCGCCGGAACCCGGGCGAAGAAGCGTTGGACTGCGGGGCTAGGATTCGAACCTAGACTACTCGGTCCAGAGCCGAGCGTCCTACCGTTAGACGACCCCGCAACGTGCCGTTGCGGCCCTTTGAGTGTAGCCCGTCCCAAGACGGCGGCACCGGCGAAGCCGGCACCGGCTCTACGGTCGGCGTCGCAAGCGACCGCCTCAGGCGGCGGTCGCGCTGAACGTCGAGCGCGAAAGCCGGTGCACGCGCCAGCCGGGATCCTGCAGCTTCTCCGAGTGCCGCAGCCGGGTCCAGGAGCCACCGGCGTGCGCGAGCTCGACGTCGCCGAACCGGTACGCGTAGGCATTGCAGTAGGAGCCGCCCCGCGCCCAGCTCTCGGCCGTGGCGATCGGCGCCCACGCGGCGTGGCTGTGCGGCAGGTGGAACGGGCCTGCGATTCCGGTCGGCGTGATCACGATCCAGTCGTCATGCGACAGGGGCAGCTCCATGACCGCGACGCGCACGATCCGGCCGGGCTCGATCCCGGACGCGAGCTCGACGTACTTCGGCTCCTGGCCGGGCAGCGCGAGCTCGTAGTAGAGGCGGCCGGCCGGCGAATCGAAGGACGCGAGCCCGACCTGGAGCCACTCGTCGGTTCCGTGAGGGCCGAGCCCCGGGCCGCCGACTCCAACCCACGCGGCGACGTGGCCGCCGGCGACGTTGGGGGCCTCGAGCATGCTCAGCGAGGCGCCGATTCCAGCGGCTGGTTTGAGCGCGTAGAGCCCCGCGTAGGAGTAGCCGCCCGGGCAGGCGAGGGCAGAGGGCGCCAGGACGGCGCAGGCGAGGGCGGCACTGAAGGCCCCCGCAAGCTGGGCGAGGCGAGCGCGGGACACCGCCTCCACGATCGGGACGGCCCTGAGGCGCGGCGATCCCTCGTCTCAGGGAATTGCCGCTTCTGTCACGAAGTCGTCACGCGACGTCGGCGGCCCAGTCGCCGTAGAGCGACGTGTAGAGGCCGCGCGCTCGCATCAGCTCGTCGTGGGTTCCCTGCTCGACGACCCGGCCGTGCTCGAGCACGACGATCAGGTCGGCATCGCGGATCGTCGAGAGCCGGTGGGCGATCACGAAGGCGGTCCGGCCCGCCAGCAAGGTCCGCAAGGCCCGTTCGATCTTGCGCTCGGTGCCGATGTCCACCGACGAGGTCGCCTCGTCGAGGATCAGGATGCGCGGGTCGGCGAGCAGGGCGCGGGCGAGCGCGACGAGCTGGCGCTGCCCCAGCGAGAGGCGGGTGCCGCGTTCCTGGAGCTGCGTCTCGTACCCATCCTCGAGGCGGAAGATGAAGTCGTGCGCGCCGATCGTCTGGGCCGCGCGGACGACGTCTTCCGGCCGCGCGTCCGGCCGGCCGAAGGCGATGTTCTCCCGGACGGTGCCGGCGAAGAGGAAGCCCTCCTGCGGGACGATTCCGAGCTGGTGCCGGAGCGATGCCTGCGTCACGTCGCGCAGGTCGTGTCCGTCGATCGTGATCCGGCCCTCGCGCGGGTCGTAGAAGCGCGCGAGCAGCTTGGCGATCGTCGACTTGCCCGCGCCGGTGTGGCCCACGAGCGCGACCGTCGTACCGGCCGGCACATCCAGCGCGAGCCCATGCAGCACCTCCGGACCGTCGCCGTAGCCGAAGCGCACCTCCTCGAAGGCGACGTTCCCCTCGACGCGCGGGAGCTCGCTCGCCTCGGGGCGGTCGGTGACCTCGGGCTCCTGGTCGAGGACATCGACGATCTTGTCGAGCGCGGCGGTCGCGGAGAGGAAGGTCCCGTAGAGCTGCGAGAGCTGCTGGACCGGGTCGAAGAAGTTCTGCACGTAGAGCATGAAGGCGAACAGCGTTCCGAGGGTGACGCTGCCCTCGAAGTAGAGGTAGCCGCCGTAGCCGAGCACGACGGCGAGCGCGACCGAGGAGAGCAGGTCGACGAACGGGAAGTAGAGGCCGTTGAGAACGACCGTCTGCATGTTCGCGTCGCGATAGCGCTCGGTGACCTTGCGGAAGTTGCCCATGCTCGCGCGCTCGCGCGTGAACGCATGGACGACGCGCATGCCGGCGATGTCCTCGGCGAGGGTGGCGGTCACGAGCCCTAGCCGCTCGCGGACGGCCAGGTAGGCGCGGGTCGACCGCTTGCGGAAGATCGCCGTCGCGATGCTCATGAACGGGATCACGGCGAGCGTTGCGAGGGCCAGCCGCCAGTCCAGGACGAAGAGCAGGATCGCCGTCCCGAGGAGGGTGAGCGTGTTCTGGACGAGGCTCGTGACGCCGTCGGTGACGAGCTGGTCGATCGCTTCGACGTCGTTCGTCAGGCGGCTGATGATCACGCCGGCGCGGTTGCGCTCGAAGAAGCCGAGCGAGAGCCGCTGGAGGTGGTCGAACAGCCGGTTGCGCAGGTCGGCCAGGATGCGCTCGCCGACCCAGCCCGTGAGGTAGGTCTGCGCGTAGGTCAAGCCCCAGTTCAGCAGCCCGGCGAGGAGGAACGCGCCCACGATCCACCAGAGCGCCGCCAGGTTCTGGTTCTTGATGCCGTCGTCGATCGCGTACTTGGAGAGGAACGGCGGCGCGAGCGCGGTCGCCGTGGCGAGCAGGAGCGCGACGACGGAGAGCGCCGTCCGCGTCTTGTAGCGCCGCGTCAGGTGCAGGAGCTCGCCGAGCCGGCGGCGTGTCCGTCGCCAGGACCAGTCCTCCACCTGCGCGCCACGCTCGCGCATCAGGAACCCGCCGGGCTGCCAGACCCTCATGAGCCCTCTCCGAGCGGCTGGCGGTCGATCCCCGGGAGCGCCGCACCCCCACCCAAATCGAGGGTGGGGTTGAACCCGCCACCCTCGTTCGTGACGATACCCGGCTTCGGCGCGCGGGTCTGTGACTCGCGTGTACCGAGTTCGTGCCGATTTCTGCACACCTGGTTGCTCACGACGCGGCCTCCAGCGCATTGTCGGCGCGCGCCTCGACGGCGTCGGCGAACTGCCGCTCGAGCAGCCCATGCTCGTAGATGTCGCGGTAGACAGGGGTGGTCTCGAGCAGCTCGTCGTGCGTCCCGCGCGCGGCGATACGGCCCTCGTCCAGGACGACGATCTCGTCCGCGAGCGCGATTGTCGAGAGGCGGTGGGCGATGATCAACGTTGTCCGGTCGCGCATCGCCTCGCGCAGGCCGACGCGGATCCGGGCCTCGGTCGTGGCGTCGACGGAGGCCGTCGCGTCGTCGAGGATCAGGATCCGCGGATCGACGGCGAGCGCCCGGGCGATCGCCAACCGCTGGCGCTGCCCGCCCGACAACGTGATTCCACGCTCGCCGATGACCGTGTCGTAGCCCTCCGGGAGCTCTGCGACGAACTCGTGCGCCTGGGCGAGTCGCGCGATTCGTTCGACCTCCGCGTCGTCCAGGCCGGGGGCGCCGAAGGTGATGTTCTCGCGCACGGTCGCCGAGAACAGGAACGGGTCCTGCGAGATGACGCCGATCGCCCGGCGCAGAGAGGTCAGCGTCACGTCGCGGACGTCGGCCCCGTCCACCAACACCCGGCCGGAGGTCACGTCGTAGAAGCGCGGCACGAGCGAGGTGAGCGTCGTCTTGCCGGAGCCTGTCTGCCCGATCAGCGCCACTGTCCGGCCCGCCGGCACGTCGAGCGTCACGCCGTCCAGCACCGGTCGCCCCTCGAGGTACTCGAAACGCACGTCCTCGAACCGGATCTCCCCCTCGCCCGGCGGCAGCTCGACCGAGTCCGGCCGTTCCGCGATCTCCTCGGGCTCGTCCATCACCTGGAAGATCCGCTCGCCAGACGCCGTCGCCCGCTGCGACTGGCCGATCCACATCCCGAGCGAGCGGAGCGGCGTCACCAGCATGCCGAGGTAGAGGTTGAACGAGACGAACTGGCCGATGCTGAGCTCGCCGCTCGTCACCATCCGCGCCCCTACGAGCAGCACCGCGCCCTGCGCGAGCAGCGGCACCCAGGAGATGAACGGCACGTATAGGGCGCGCTGCCGGTTGGCCCGTAGCGTCTGCCTGAAAACGGCCTCGGAGCGCTCGTGGAACTTGGCCGACTCCTGCGGCTCCTGGGCGAACGACTTGACGACGTGGACGCCGACGATGTTCTCCTCCGCCACCGTCGCCACGTCCGCGAGCTTCTGCTGGACCTCGCGCAGGGTCGGATGCGTCACGTGGCTGTAGCGGTAGGCGACCGCGACGAGCACCGGCGTGATCGCCAGCGCGATCAGCGCGAGCTTCCAGTTGAAGACGAGCAGCACCACGGTCACCGAGAGCACGGTGATGGCGTTCTGGAAGAAGAAGATCAGGCCGTAACCGAGGAAGAAGCGGACGCCCTGCAGGTCGACGGTGGCGCGCGACATCAGCTGCCCGGTCTGGTTCCGGTCGTAGAAGCCGAACGAGAGGCGGATCAGGTGCGCGTACAGCGCCTGCCGCATGTCCATCTCGACGGCGAGCGCCTGCCGTCCGGAGATGAGGCGGCGACCTGCCATCAGCGCCGCGCGCGCGAACCCGACCGCCAGGACGGCGCCGACGAGGATCCAGAGCATCTGGTGGTCGTTGGTGGCGAGCGCCTTGTCGATCACGGTCCCGGTCAGCCAGATGAGCGCGATCGCCGCGCCCTGCGAGGCGACCGCCAGCACGATCGAGACGCTCAGGGAAACCTTGTAGGGGCGCAGGAAACCCATCAACCGAGCGAAGGTGTGGCGATAGCGGGGCGGTTCCTGCACCCTCGAAATCTAGCGATCGAGCCGCTTGCCGAAGCGCTCGCCGGAGCAGAGACTGTCGCCGATGGACATGCCCGAGACCTGCTACGCGCGGAGCGGCGAGGTCGCGATCGCCTACCAGGCGTTCGGCGACGGCCCCGTCGACGTCATCTGGATCTCGGGCATCATCTCCAACGTCGAGTACCAGTGGCTCGAGCCGCGCTTCGCGTCCTTTCTCGAGCGGATCGGGTCGTTCTCGCGCCTGATCCGCTTCGACAAGCGGGGCACCGGGCTCTCCGACCGGGTGTTCGGCGGGGTGCCGACGCTGGAGCAGCGGATGGACGACGTGCGGGCGGTGATGGATGACGCCGGCTCGGAGCGGGCCGTCCTGCTGGGCGCGGTCGAGGGCGCGCCGATTGCCATCCTGTTCGCCGCGACCTACCCCGAGCGGACGCTGGGCCTGGTCCTGTATGGGTCCCAGGTCAAGACGGTCTGGGCTCCGGACTTCCCTTGGGCGCCGAAGTTCGAGGAGCACATGAAGGCGATTGACGAGGCCGAGCGCCTCTGGGGCACCCAGCGCTACTGCGACCAGGCGGCGGCGAAGCTGGCTCCAAGCGGCGACGAGAAGTTCCGCCGCTTCTGGGGCGCCTACATGCGCCACGGCGCCAGCCCGTCCGCGGCGGCGGCCCTGATGCGCATGAACATGCAGATCGACGTCCGCGACGTGCTGCCGACGATCCGGGTGCCAACGCTGATCCTCCACCGCCGCGACGACCCGGTCGCGCACGTCGAGCAGAGCCGGTACATCGCGCAACGGATTCCGCACGCACGCTACGTCGAGGTAGAGGGCGTCGACCAGGTCCCGCTCGTCGGCGACACCGAGGTGCTGCTCGGCGAGATGGAGTCGTTTGTCGGGAGCATCAAGGACACCTTCCAGCCGGACCGCGTGCTCGCCACGGTGCTCTTCACCGACATCGTCAACTCGACGGTCCAGGCCGCCGACCTCGGCGATGCGCGCTGGCGCGAGTTGCTCGAGGCGCACCGCGCGGTCGTGCGCGGGCTACTTGCCCGCTACCAGGGCCGCGAGATCGACACTGCGGGGGACGGCTTTTTCGCGACCTTCGAGGGACCGGCGCGCGCCGTCGAGTGCGCCCTGGCGGCAGTCGAGGGCGTGCGCGACCTCGGCATCGAGCTGCGCGCGGGCCTGCATACGGGCGAGTGCGAGATCCGCGACGGCGAGGTCTCGGGCATCGCCGTCCACATCGGCGCCCGGATAGCCGCCGAGGCGGGACCCGGCGAGGTGCTCGTCTCCTCGACGGTCAAGGACCTCGTCGCCGGCGCCGGAATCGAGTTCCGCGAGCGGGGCGTCGCTGAGCTGAAAGGCGTGCCCGGCGAGTGGCGGCTATTCGAGGTCGAGGGCGGCTAGCCTGGCTCGGATCAAGCCGGTGGCCTCGGCGACGCGTTCCCGGTTGGCCGGGTCATTCAGCCATCCGCTCGCACCCGACGGGTGGGGGAGCGGAATCGCGGCCGCGCCGTCGTGCTCGAAGCGGCGGCCGACGCACTCGGTCACGCTCTTGAGGCCGAGCAGGGTGCGTGCGGCCAGGCCTCCGACTGGAACGATCAACCTCGGCCGGATCAGCCGCAGCTCCCACTCGCGCCAGAAGGAGCACAGCTGTTGCTCGCGCAGGGTCGGCGCGCGGTCGCCGCGGCCGCTCGGCGCCTTGCCGGGATAGCAGCGAGTCACCGAGGCGCAGTAGAACGTCGCGTAGAACTCGTCCTCGTCGAGCTCGAGCCAGCGGCGCAGGGTGCGGCCCGCCCGCCCGCGCCACGGCCGCCGCTCCTCGCCTTCGACAACCCCGGGAGCCTGGCCGAACAGGTACGCGCGCTGGCCCTCGAAGGGCTGGACGACCGCGAGCGACTCGAGCGCGTATCCCTCCTCGGCGCAGGCCCGGCAGATCCGGTTGTCGCGCTGGAGCGAGGCGATCGAGCGGTAGCTCGCGCGGCGGCGCGTCAAGAGCGGACGGCGACGAACCAGCGGCCGTCGAGCAGCGTGCTCCCGCCGCCGAGCTCATCGGCCAGCCCCGCCGGCGTGAAATAGCGCTTGTAGACCTCCCAGCGCGAGCCGTCGTCGAGGATCCGCTCCTGCTGCTCCTCGGGCTCCACGTCGGGGCGGAGCGCCGAGTCGACCACGACCAGCTCGCCGGCCACCCGTCGGGCCTCCCCGAGGAACCTCAGCCGGTCGGCCTCGTCGAGATGGCCGTAGAAGTGCGCGGTGAACACGCGCTCGAAGGAGCCGTCGGGGAAGGGAAGCTCGAGTGCATCGCCGCTTGCGAAGGTCGCGTCGGGCGCCTGGCGGCGAGCCTCCTCGAGCATGCTCTCGCTCTGGTCGAGACCGACGACCTCGCCAGGCAGGTGCCGGGTCAGGAAGCCGGTCCCGCAGGCGACGTCGAGGGTGCTGGCCGGCGGCAGGGCCCCGAGCGCGCAGCGGAGCTCGTCCAGCTCCTCGCCCCAGCCGGGGCGGTCGCGGTCGGCGAAGCGGCCCCGCCCCAGATACCAGTCGTCGTACTCGCGGGCCCGTCGCTCGTAGTACGCCTTCACGGTCCTAGACTATGCGTGTGACACGGCCGCTCGAGTCGGTGCCGAACTTCTCCGAGGGCCGCGATCGGGCGACGATCGAGGCCCTCGCAGACGCTCTCGGTGGGAGGGCGCGCGTGCTGGACGTGCACGCCGATGCGGACCACAACCGCTCCGTCTTCACGCTGGTCGGATCTGCCGAGGAGGTGGTCGAGTCGCTGCTCGCGGGGATCGCCGTCGCGCGTGCGCGGATCGACCTGCGGCTGCACGAGGGCGCGCATCCGCGCGTCGGGGTGGCCGATGTCGTGCCGGTCGTGCCGCTGGTGCCGGAGGATCAGGAACGGGCGCGCGAAGCGGCGCTCACGCTGGCCGAGCGCGTGGGCGGCGAGCTCGGGTTGCCCGTCTTCCTCTACGGCGAGCTCACAGGTGGGCGCGGGCCGGCCTTCTTCCGCTCCGGAGGCACAGCGGAGCTCGCGCGGCGGATGGCGGCCGGCGAGCTGGCTCCCGACTTCGGGCCGAGGGAGCTGGACGAACGTGCGGGCGCCGTCCTGGTCGGGGCGCGACCGCCGTTGATCGCCTTCAACGTGAACCTGCGCGGCTCTCTCGACGCGGCGCGGGAGGTCGCGGCTGTGGTACGGGAGCGCGACGGCGGCTTCCCGGGCGTGCGCGCGCTCGGGCTGGAGCTGCCGAGCGCGGGGCTCGTCCAGGTGAGCATGAACGTCGAGGACTACGAGGCAGCGGCGCTGCACGAGATCGTCGCCAGGGTCGATCAGGAGGCGGCCGCGCGCGGGGCCGAGGTGGTCGGCAGCGAGCTCGTCGGGCTCATGCCCGCCGCCGCCGCGGCAGCCGCGGCCGGGGCGATGCTGCGGATCGACGGATTCGACGCGTCCCGGGTTCTCGAGCTGCGGCTGCTCGACGACTGAGCGGGATACGTCGCGGAGGCACGGACCAGTGGAGAGCTCGTCACGCTCTCGGCACGGTCCGGTGACAGACACGCGCTCCTTCCCCGGTTACGATCGCCTCGGGGAGGAGGCCGGGCGAACCGAACTACAGGGACCAAGAGGCCCTCGCGGGTCGACGGCAGGCGCAGGGATAGACTCGGGCGCGTGATCGAGAGCAGGGCCTTGACCGGGGAAGATCTCGGCCTCGCGGACGTCTGGGCCGTCGCCATCGGTCATGCGCCGGTCGGGATAGCAGACTCGGCCCGCGAGCGAATGGCCGCCGCGCGCGCCCTCGTCGAGGAGGCGGTTCACGGCGCGCAGGAGCACACCTACGGCGTCAACACCGGCTTCGGGCGGTTCGTTTCCCGAGCGATCCCGGAGGAGCTCACGGAGGAGCTGCAGCTCCGGCTGCTCCGGAGTCACGCCTGCGGTGTCGGCGAGCCGTACCCGCCCGAGATCGTGCGCGCAGCGCTCCTGTTACGCGCAAATGCGCTGGCGAAGGGCTATTCCGGCGCACGGGCGGTCATCGTCGAGCAACTCGTCGAGTTCCTGAACCGCGGCTTGCTTCCGCACGTCCCCAGCCGCGGCTCGGTCGGCGCCAGCGGCGACCTTGCGCCTCTCGCCCACCTCGCGCTGCCGCTCATCGGCGAGGGAGAGGCCTGGTTCGAGGACGAGCGGCTCGCGGGCGCCGAGGCACTCGCGGCGGCGGGTCTCGAGCCGATCCGGCTGCAGGCGAAGGAGGGTCTCTCGCTCGTCAACGGCACGCAGTTCATGGCCGCCTTCGGGGCGCTCGGCCTGATCCGGGCGCAGCGGCTGGCGAAGACGGCGGACATCGCCTGCGCGGTTTCGCTCGAGGCGCTGCAGGGATCCCGCACGAGCTTCATCCCGCCGATCCACGAGGCGCGCCCACTTCGCGGCCAGGGCGTATCCGCGGCGAACGTCCTCCGGCTCCTGGACGACTCGGCGATCAACGAGGCCCACCGCTGGTGCGACAAGGTTCAGGACGCCTACTCGCTTCGCTGCGCCCCGCAGGTGCACGGGGCCTCGCGCGACCTGCTCGACTACGTGGCCTACACCGTCGAGACCGAGCTGAACTCGGCGACGGACAACCCGCTCGTGCTCGTCGAGGAAGGCCTGCTCGTCTCGAACGGCAACTTCCACGGGCAACCGCTCGCCTTCGCGCTCGACGCCCTGGCCATGGCCGTCTCCGAGCTCGCCGACATCGCCGAGCGGCGGGTCGAGCGTCTCGTCAACCCCAGCCTCTCCGGCGGGCTGCCGGCCTTCCTCACCGGCGACGGCGGCCTCAACTCCGGATTCATGATTCCGCAGTACGTGGCCGCATCGCTGGTGAGCGAGAACAAGGTGCTGGCGCATCCGGCGTCGGTCGACTCGATCCCGACGAGCGCCGGCCAGGAGGACCACGTGTCGATGGGCAACGCCGCCGGGTTGAAGGCCTGGCAGGTCCTCGCCAACGCCGAGCGCGTGCTCGCGATCGAGCTGCTCGCCGGCGTCCAGGGGGTTGAGTTCCTGGCGCCGTTGCAGCCCGGGCGAGGGGTGCGGGCCGCACGCGAGCAGGTCCGCGCGCTCTCGCCGAGGCTTCGCGACGACCGGCAGCTCTCGGGAGACATCGAGGCCGTCGCAGCGGCGATCCGAGAAGGGGCGATCATCGAGGCGGTCGAAGCGGAGGTCGGTGAGCTGCGATGACGAGCACCAACGGCGGCAACCCCTCCCGCAAGCGGCCGTCTCGCCCTTACCGCGACACGGTCCTGGTCTACGGCGGGTTCGCCCTTGTTCTCGTGGGGATCGTCGTCCTGACCGGAGGAAGTATCTGGTGGGCGCTCCTCGTAGCAGCCGGCGCGTTCATCGCCGCCGTCGCTTGGACCTGGCATTCGCTCCGCGCGCGCGAAGAACAGAAGCCGTGAGCACGACGCGTTCGCTCGAGGCGATCGTGGAAAGCCTCTGTGGCGACCTGTCGGCGATCCGTGCGCCGCGCGGCACGGAGCTGAACGCCCGCTCGTGGTCGACCGAGGCGCCGCTGAGGATGCTCCTCAACAACCTCGACCCGGAGGTCGCCGAGCGGCCGGAAGAGCTGATCGTCTACGGGGGATCGGGCAAGGCCGCGCGCAACCCCGAGGCGCTGCGAGCGATCGTGCGCTCGCTTCTGACCCTTGGTGAGGAGGAGACGCTGCTCGTCCAGAGCGGGAAGCCGGTCGGCATCTTCCGCACGCACGCCGGTGCGCCGCGCGTCCTGATTGCGAACTCGTTGCTCGTTCCCCGGTGGGCGACCTGGGATGAGTTTCGCCGGCTCGAGGCGTTGGGCCTGACGATGTTCGGGCAGATGACGGCCGGGAGCTGGATCTACATCGGCACGCAGGGGATCCTGCAGGGGACGTACCAGACCTTCGCAGCGGCCGGCGAGAAGCATTTCGGCTCGGCCGACCTCTCCGGCCGGACGATCCTCACGGCGGGGCTCGGCGGCATGGGGGGAGCGCAGCCGCTCGCCGGCACCCTTGCGGGCGCGGCCATTCTTTGCATCGAGGTCGATCCGGCGCGCATTCGGCGCCGTCTCGAGACGCGTTATCTGGACGAGGCGACGGAGGACGTCGACGAGGCTCTCGGCAGGATCCGCGCGGCTGCCCGCGACGGTGAGGCGCTCTCGGTGGGACTGCTCGGGAACGCCGCCGATCTGGTCCCGGAGCTCGCACGGCGTGGAGAACACTTCGACCTCGTCACGGATCAGACCGCTGCGCACGACCCGCTGAACGGCTACGTGCCGAGCGGGCTCGACGTCCAAGCGGCCGCTGCGCTCCGCGGCGCCGACCCGGACGAGTACGTGCAGCGGGCTCGGAAGTCGATCGCCGCCCATGTGAGGGGGTTGCTCGAGTACGTCCGGGCCGGCAGCTATGTTTTCGATTATGGCAACAACCTGAGAGGTGAGGCCGCAGAAGGTGGAGTAGAGGATGCCTTCACATACCCGGGCTTCGTCCCGGCCTATATTCGGCCGCTCTTCTGCGAGGGCATCGGGCCGTTCCGTTGGGCTGCGTTGTCGGGTGAGGCGGGCGACATCGCGGCGATCGACGCGGCGCTGCGGGAGCTGTTCCCGGAGGACAGGGCTCTCCAGCGGTGGCTGTCGCTGGCTCCCGGGCGGGTCGCATTCCAGGGGCTGCCGGCGCGCATCTGCTGGCTCGGCTACGGCGCCCGTGCTGCCGCGGGCCTGGCGATCAACGAGCTCGTTCGCAGCGGTCGCGTCAAGGCACCGGTCGTCATCGGGCGCGATCACCTCGACTCAGGCTCGGTGGCGTCTCCGTTCCGCGAGACGGAGGCGATGCGCGACGGCTCCGATGCGATCGCCGACTGGCCGATCCTGAACGCGCTGCTCAATGTCGCGGCCGGCGCGACCTGGGTGAGCGTCCACCACGGTGGCGGGGTCGGCATCGGCAACTCGATCCATGCCGGGATGGTGGTCGTCGCGGACGGCAGCTCGGAGAGCGCCGAGCGTCTCGAGCGTGTGCTCACGACCGACCCCGGCACCGGGGTCCTCCGACACCTGGACGCCGGCTATCCGGAAGCAGTTCAGGCCGCCGCGCGACACGGGCTCGAGCCGCCGATGCCTCCTAGCGTCGCGTGACGACCGCCGAACAAGGCGAGTCGTCCGGCGAGCGCCTGCTCGTCCGCGATCTCGCGCAGCTCGTCACGCACAGAGGCGACGGAGCGCCGCTGCGCGGGAACGATCTCCGCGAGGTCGAGGTCGTCGAGAACGCCTACGTCCTCGTCGACGGCGACACGATCGTCGCAACCGGCCGCATGGCCCAGCTTCGCATCGCCCGCGGGCGACCTCGTCGAGCTCGACGGACGAGGGTTGAGCGCGATTCCGGGGCTCGTCGACTGCCACACGCATGCCTGCTTCGCCGGCGATCGCGTCGCGGAGTTCGCGCTGCGCGCCTCCGGGGCGAGCTACGAGGAGTTGCATGCGGCCGGCGGCGGCATCCTCTCGACCGTCGAGGCGACCCGTGCCGCGGGGCCCTCGGGACTGCGCGACCAGGTCCTGAAGCACCGTGGCTGGATGCTGCGTGCCGGGACGACGACCTTCGAGGCGAAGTCCGGCTACGGGCTCGACCGTGAAACCGAGGTTGCCTCGCTGCGCGCGATCGCGGCGGCCGAGGGGATCCCGACCTGGCTCGGTGCGCATGCCGTCCCGCCGGAGTTCGAGGACGCCGACGCCTACCTCGACTTCGCCCTCGGCGAAGTTCTGCCGGAGGCAGCGACACTGGCCGAGGCGGCAGACGTCTTCGTCGAACGCGGAGCCTTCGACGTGCCGCAGGCGCGCCGCTACCTCGAGGCCTGCCGGGACGCAGGTCTTGCGCTCCGGCTCCACGGCGACCAGTTCAGCGAGCTCGGCGCCGTCCCGCTTGCGATCGAGCTCGGTGCGCGGTCCGTCGACCATCTCGAGGCGACGGGTGCGGATGGGGTCGGGGCGCTCGCCGCCTCCGATATCGTCTCGGTCCTCCTGCCGGCCAGCGCACTCTTCCTCGACCGCCCGATGCCTCCGGCGAGAAGCCTCCTGGACGCACGCGCGGCGGTCGCCCTCGCGACCGACTTCAATCCCGGCAGCGCGTTCTGCGAGAGCCTGCCGCTGGTGTGCTCCCTCGCCTGCACCCAGCTGCGGATGTCCCCGGAGGAGGCTCTCGGGGCGTGCACCGTGAACGCGGCGCACGTCCTGGACCGCGCCGGGGTGGTTGGCCGCCTGGCGCCGGGCTATCAAGCGGATCTCGTCCTCCTCGACGCACCCGACTGGCGGCACCTGGCGTACCACCTCGGCGGCGACCTGATCTCGGCCGTGATCCGAAGGGGTGAACCGCTCCAGCGCGTCTGACCGGCGATACGCTAGACGGCGTGCCTTCGCGGAAACAGCGCCGCCGCCGGCAAAAGGAAATGCGGCACGAGTACGAATACGTCTTCGTCGACGACGAGGGCCGCGAAGTGGAGGGCGAGGAAGCCGAGCGGTCGGCCAGGCAGGAGCGAAAGGAGCCTCGCCGGAACGGGAAGCAGGCGCCGGCCAAGCGCAAGGGGGCAGCTTCCGTCCGCAAGGTCGATCCCCCGTCATGGCGTCGCGTCGCGCGGAGGGCGGCACTCTTCGCCCCGCTGATCTTCGTCGCTTTCACCGTGATCAACGGCAAGCAGCAGCTCGACATCCGAGTGCTGCTGACGCTCTTCTACACCGGGTTCTTCATCCCGTTCATGTATCTGATGGACCGCGCCATGTACCGCGCGTACCTACGCCGGAGCGGCCAGGCGCCTGCGCCCCGGCGCACCTGGAAGCGCGGCTAGCCGGCCCTACCGGCGGCTTGCTCCTCGCCGCGGTAGTGGCCCGGCCCGGGCCAGGGAGCGAGGAAGAGCAGAAGGCGTGCACCCTCGTCGCTCGAGACCGAGCGGCGCTCGTCCGGCTCGAAGGTGAACAGGCTTCCGGGCCGCGCCTCGAATATCTCGCCACCGGATTCCACCCGGACGCCCCCGTCGACGACGAGCACGAACGCGTGCTCCTTCACCTGGTGCTCGCCGAGCTCCTGGCCCGGATCGAGCCCGATCAGGACTGCTCGCGCGGCGTCGTCCGAATCGAGCACCACCGGCGACCTGCTGCCACCCGGCGTCTCGATGTCGTGCAGGTCCCACCTGCGCACGGGACGGATCCTACCCCTGGGCGGCCCGAGCGGAGCCTGGCGGAGCGGGCGAAACGACACACTTTCGGCACGGTCCCGTCACCCACCCGTGCGTAGTTCGGCGTTAGGCTCGCAGTGGGGAGGAGGCTGGGCGCACCTTAATCAGGAGACCCGTCGAGACGCAGGCCCGAAGAAGGCGCACGCACGAGCGAGCGCCCCTTCGAACGGGTTGCGGCGGCCCGGGTGGGCCGCGAGGGCGGCTGCCCGCGCGCCGTTAGACTCAGCGCTCCGGTGAGCGCCCTGTGAGCATCGTCGTCGACCGCTACGAGCTCGGCCCGATCGGGACGAACTGCTACGTCGTGCGCTCGAGCCGGAGCGCGGAGGAGGCCGTCGTCATCGACCCGAGTGGCGATTCCGCCGAGCTTCGCCTCGAACTGGCTCGGCTCGGTGCCCGCTGCAGCGCGATCCTGATCACGCACGGCCACTGGGACCACCTGCTCGGAGTCGGCGAGCTTGCCGAAGGCACGGGCGCACCCGTGCACATGGCCGAAGACGAGCGGGCGATGCTCGAGAATCTCCCCGATCTCGTCCCGGCCGGCGTGACTGCCCGGGGCTACACGCCGGACGTCCTCCTCGCGGGCGACGAGATGCTCGAACTGGCGGGAATCACGTTCGAGACGCTCCGCGTCCCCGGCCACTCGCCGGGGCACCTCGCCTACCACGCCGACGAAGCGCTCTTCTCGGGCGACGTGCTCTTCGCGGGCTCGGTCGGGCGCGTCGACCTCCCGGGCGCCGACTGGGACACGCTGGTCGAGACGCTCCGCGCCCTGACCGGGCGCTTCCCGCCGGAGACGGTGGTCTACTCCGGCCACGGGCTGCCGACGACGCTCGGCACCGAGCTCGCCCGAAACCCGTTCCTGGCCCCGCTGCGCGTCTCGTGACGACCTTCGAGGCGCCGCGAGGCACCCACGACATCCTCCCCGCCGAGCAGCCGCTCTGGCGGCTGGTGGCAAGCGAGGTCGACCGCCTCTGCTCGCTCTACGGCTACCGGCCGATCCAGACACCTGTCTTCGAGGACACGGCGCTCTTCCAGCGCACATCCGGAGCGGGCTCGGACATCGTGCACAAGGAGATGTACACCTTCGAGGACAAGGGCGACCGGTCGCTCACCCTGAGGCCCGAGGCGACCGCGCCGATCGCCCGCGCCTACCTCGAGCACGGACTGCACCGCGAAGGGCAGCCGGTGAAGCTCTACACCCTCGGGCCGATGTACCGGTACACGGCGCCCCAGCGCGGCAACTTCCGCGAGTTCTGGCAGCTCTCGGTCGAGGCGATCGGCTCCGACGAGCCGGCGCTCGACGCCGAGGTGATCCAGGTCTACGACGAGCTGCTCGCTCGGCTCGGCGTCACTAACTACGAGCTGCAGCTCAACTCGATCGGCGACGAAAACTGCCGGCCGCAGTACCTCGAGCGCCTGACGCAGTGGCTGGACGAGCACGACGACGAGCTCGATGACGAGGCCCGTCAGAAGCGCGCGGCGAGCCCCCTGCGCGTCTTCGACGTCAAGAGCGAGAAGGTGCAGGCCGCGCTGGCCGAGGCGCCGAAGATCGGGGACGCGCTCTGCGACCCCTGCCGTGATCACTTCGAGCAGGTTCAGGCGCATCTCGAGAACTACGCGATCGAGTTCACGCTCGTCCCGACGCTCGTCCGCGGCCTCGACTACTACACGCGCACCGCCTTCGAGTTCGTGGACGAGGCCATCGGCGCAAAGAGCTCGATCTGCGGCGGCGGGCGCTACGACGGGCTGATCGAGGAGATCGGCGGCCGGCCGACGCCGGGGATCGGGTTCGGCGCCGGCATCGAGCGGCTGCTGCTCTCCCTCGAGGCCGCCGGCGTCACCGCCGAGCCGGAAGGGGTCGACGTCTTCGTGCTTCTGGTCGAGAGCGACCTCAAGCCGCGCGTCCTCCCGCTCGTGGCCGAGCTGCGCCGGGCCGGCCTGAGCGCCGACGTCGACTACGGCGGCCGCTCGCTCAAGGGCCAGGTCACGCATGCGAGCCGGCTCGGCGCGAAGGCCGTGGTCGAGTGGGGGCCGGAGCGCTCGAAGATCCGCCGCTCCGGCGAGCCCGACGAGGAGGTCTCGACCGCGGAGCTCGCGGAGAGGCTGGGGTTGAGCAGATGAGACGTCGCTTGCGACGCCGCCGTCAGGACACGCGTGCTCCGCATGCGTGTCCGTCTGAAATGACCGGTCGGCACGAAGTCCGTCAGGAGCGTTCGCTGTGAACTGGCGCGACGTGGGCGCCGGCGAGCTGCGCACGGAGCACGTCGGCGAGCGGCACACGCTGGCCGGCTGGGTTTCTCGGCGGCGCGACCACGGGGGCCTCGTTTTCGTCGACCTCCGCGACTCGAGCGGCATCGGCCAGCTGGTCATCAACCCGGAGCGGAGCGGGGAAGCCGCCGCCGCCGCTCGCGAGATCCGGAACGAGTTCGTCCTCCGCGTCGAGGGCGAGGTCGTTGCGCGCGCGCCCGAGAACGTGAACCCCGGCCTGCCGACGGGCGAGGTCGAGCTGCAGGTCGACCGGCTGGAGATCCTCTCGCGCTGCCCGCCGCTCCCGTTCCAGCTCGACGAGGAGGGCGTCGACGAGACGCTCCGGCTCCGGTACCGCTGGATCGACCTCCGCCGCCCGCGCTTGCAGCGCAACCTGCGCCTGCGCGCGCGGATGGTCTCGACGATCCGCCGGATCATGGAGGAGGCCGGCTTTCTCGAGATCGAGACGCCGATCCTGTTCAAGCCGACTCCGGAGGGGGCGCGCGACTTCGTCGTCCCCTCGCGGCTGCAGCCCGGCCGCTTCTTCGCGCTGCCGCAGTCGCCGCAGATCCTCAAGCAGCTGCTCGTGATCGCCGGCTTCGAGCGCTACTTCCAGATCGCGCGGTGCTTCCGCGACGAGGATCTCCGCGCCGACCGCGTCCAGGAGCTGACGCAGCTCGACGTGGAGATGGCCTTCCCCGACGTCGAGCTCATTCTCGAGCTGATGGAGAGGATGATCCAGGCGGTCTGGCTCGAGTGCCTCGGGATCGAGGTCGAGATCCCGTTCCCGCGCATCTCGTACGCCGACGCGATGCTCCGCTACGGCACCGACAAGCCCGACCTCCGCTTCGGGCTCGAGGTCCGCGACCTGACCGAGGCCACGCGCGGCTCCGGGTTCAAGGTCTTCGGCGAGGCCGAGGCCGTGCGCTGCCTGACCGTGCCGCAGGAGCTCTCGCGGGCAGAGCTGGAAGATCTCGAGGAGGTCGCCAGGAGCTGGGGCGCGAAGGGTCTTGCGTACGTGGTCTACGACGAGCAGGGCGAGGCGCGCTCGCCGATCCTCAAGTTCCTCTCCGAGCCCGAGCTGCAGGCGATCGGCGGCGGGCCGGCCTCGACCGTTCTGTTCGGCGCGGACCGGCCGGAGATCGTCGCGCGCGTGCTCGGGGCGCTGCGCCTGCACCTCGGCGAGTGGCTCGGGCTGATCCCCCCGGGCGAGTGGCGCTTCACGTGGGTGACCGACTTCCCGATGTTCGGCTGGTCGGAGGAGGAACAGCGCTGGGCCGCCGTGCACCATCCGTTCACCCGGCCGACGCCGGAATCGGAGGCGCTGGTCGACAGCGACCCCGGCGCCGCGCTGGCGGTTGCCTACGACCTGGTCGGCAACGGCGAGGAGCTCGGCGGCGGCTCGCTCAGGATCCACGAGCCGGAGCTGCAGTCGAAGGTGTTCGACATCCTGCACATCACGCCCGAGCAGCAGCGCGAGCGCTTCGGCTTCCTGCTCGAGGCGCTGAGCATGGGCGCGCCCCCGCACGGCGGAATCGCGTTCGGCATCGACCGGATGCTGATGGTGCTCGCGGAGGAGCCGAACCTTCGCGACACGATCGCCTTCCCCAAGAACCAGGCCGGCGTCGACCCGATGAGCGGCGCCCCCTCGCCGGTCGAGGAGGAGCAGCTCGCCGAGCTCGGAATTCGTGTGGTGGTCGAGGAAGACACGAGCCCCTAACGGCCGGGGCCTCGCCCGCCGATCCAGGAGTCATACTGCAACGAAGGTCGAGTCAGGGAGACGAGCACGCGATGCCACCAGAAGGGCAAGAACGAGCACAGCACACGCCGGCGCTGACCTCGCTGCCGAGGGTCGAGGATCTGCCGAGCGCCAGCGACGGGTACGACCGCGACAAGGTCAGCGAGGCCTTCGAGGCCTTCCGGCGCCACACGACCCAGCTCCAGGTCCAGCTGCGGGTCCTCCAGGCCGCCGGGCAGAGCGGAGTCGAACCGAGCGGCCACGCCGTCCGGATGGACGCGCTGCACCTGATCCGCGCCGCCGCCGAGATGGCCGACAGCATCGAGCGCGACGCGCAAAACGCCTCGGCCTCGCAGTTTCGCCGCACCGAGGAGGAGGTCTCGCGGCGCCAGCGCGAGCTCCAGGAGCGCGAAGGCAAGGTTGAGAGCTATCGCAGCGACAGCGAGCGCCAACGGGCCGAGCTCATCAACGCCGCCAAGGCGGAGGCCCGCCAGACCGTGCAGGAGGCCGAGGCGCAGGCCGCGCAGGAGATCAAGGAAGCCGAGTCGCGGGCCGCCCGCCTGCTCGAGCAGGCGCGGCATCAGGCGACCGAGCTGACCAACTCGGCCCGCGCCGAGGTCGAGTCGACGCTCGAATGGGCGCGCTCGCAGGCGGGCGTGATCATCGCTCGCGCGCAGGAAGGTGCGGAGCAGCTCCTGAGCGCGGCCGGTCTCGGCGACGAGGCCGTCGGCCGCGTGGGGCAGACGATCGCCGACGCGGCCGCCGCCTCGACTCAGGCGGCGCGCGGAGACGAGCCCGGAGCCCAGCTGCGCGCGCCCCGCGAGGCCGAGCCGCCGGCGGACCCGCCTGTCTCGCCACCCGTCTCGGCGGGGCCACCGCCGCCCTCGCCGCCCGAGCCCGAGGCCGAGCCCGAGGCGGACGAGAACGGCAGCGACACCGGCTAGTCTCTCCGCGTGCTTCCGCGCCGGCTCGGAGTCCGGTTCGCGCTCGAGGCTGTGTTCCTCGTGCTGCTTGCGCTGGGCGCCGGGCTCGCCCATCTGAGGCCGCTCTACATCGTGATCATCATGGCCGCCGCCTGGCTGCTCGTCGCGCTTGCCGAGCTGACCGCCGAACGAATCGACCGCTCGCCGATTTCCCATCTGCTGCCGCGCTCGGCCTGGGACGAGGACGAGGGACCGCGGCGCATCTTCGGGCCGCGGGTCGAGGAGCGCACGGTCGTGGCGCCTCCCGAGCCCTCCGCGAAGAAGGAAGAGCCCGAGCCCGTGGCCGAGCCGGAGCCCGAGGAGCTGACCATGCTCGAGCCTGCTCCCGAGCCGCTCCCATCGCGGGCCGAGGAGCCGGAGCCGGCCGCGGCCGAGAGCCCGTCCGAGCCGTCGCTCGGCAGGCGCGTGCGCTCGCTCCTGCGCCGCCGCGAGCCCGAGCCCGAGACGCCGGAGGCCACGCCGCCGAGGCATGTGAAGCTCCTGCCGCGCCGGGCCGCGCCGGAGCCCAGCCGCGCCGCCCAGGAGGTGGCCGACCTCTTCGGCCCGCCGGCGCACGGAGATGACGAGCCGGAGAAGCCGAAGGAAACCGGCACGTGAAGTGGCGCGGGATGACGATCGCTCGCTTCCTGCTCGAGGCGGGCTTCCTCGTGCTGGTCGCCGCGGCCGTCGGCCTCGCGGGGCTCGGGTGGGTCTGGATCGCGGTGGTGATGTTCTGCGCCTGGCTGCTGGTCGCGGTCGTCGAGCGCAGCGAGGGCCGCACCGGCGACAGAAGACGCGCGGCCGCTGTCGAGCCCGAGCACGAGCCGGCCGCCGAGATGCCGTCCCCGGAGTCGGCGCCGGAGCCGGAGCCGGAGCCCGAAGCCGAGCCCGAGCCCGTCCCCGAGGCGAAGCCGGTCCTGACGGTGGCGCCGCCTCCGCCGCCGCAGCCCCCACCGGCTATGGAACCGGAGACCGCTGTGGAGCCAGAGGTCGTCGTGCCGCTCGTCCGCCGCGATTCGACCCCGCGCGAGTGGAACGTCTGGGACCTCGAGCGCATCGCGAGCGAACAGGAGGGCCAGAGTCCCGCCCGCGACGAGGAGCGGGCGCTGCTGCTCATGAGCCTGCGGCAGTTCGCCAACGCCTCCGGCGACCTGCCGGTCGACTTCGACCCGCTGATTCGCGAGGCCTTCGGCACTGCCCTCGACGAGCTGCGCATGCAGGGGCTGCGCTGAGCCCGGTCATCGCCCAGCGCGAGATCGCCCTGGCCGGAGTCGCCCTGCTGGCTGCGGTCGTCTCGCTGGCGCTGACCTCGCACGGAGGCAAGCAGCAGACGAAGAGCCTGCTCCAGCCGGTGACCCTCCAGGGCGGGCAGTGGCGCACGAGCCTTGCGGGCGGCACGCTCCAGAAGACGGGCCGCGTGACGAACTGCGGAGTCGTGATCCGACCGGGCACACTCGGCGTCACCGACTCGGTTCTGCCCTGCGGGATCAAGCTCTACGTCGCCTACGGGAAGAGCCCGCACTTCCTGGTGCAGGTGATCGAGCACCGGCCGGTGCCGCCGGGCCGCAAGTTCGAGCTGACGCCGGCGCTCGCCCAGAAGCTCGGCCTCGACGGCGTCCAGAAGATCCAGTGGGTTTTCGCCGGGACGCCTGTACAGTGAGACACACTCGACCCTGTGCGTGGCTGGGCTCTCAATGTAGAACCAACACCGATGCAGAGGGAGCCGTCGTTCGGCCCGAGGCGCCTGGCGCCGGAGGCTGACTCGGCACCCACCTGGCTATCCAGGTTCGCATCGAGCTCAGAACAGCGGCAGGGTGGAGTAGCCGGGGGGAGCCACGCGTTCCCCCCGGCATCTCGCTAGCCTGGCCTGATGGTCGAGCTGGTCGGCGATTCATCCCGTGACGAGCGCTGGGCGCTCGTGCGCCTCGAGGTCGAGGGCGACCGGATCGTCGCTGCGGACGCGGACGGGCTCGAGCGCCCGCTCGATGGCCTGACCCTGCTCGAGGCCGCCGCGGTCGGCGGCGACGAGCTCGTGGTCGACGCGCTCGCGAACGCGCTCGGGCCGGCCTTCAGGGCCACGCCGGAGCCGGATCGCGTGGCCGTCGCGATGAGCGGTGGAGTCGACAGTGCCGTGGCGCTGCTCCGCGCCGGGCCCGGCGCGATCGGCGTGACGCTTCGCCTCTGGCTCGATCCGCGAGGACCCGACGCCGACCGCGCCTGCTGCTCGCCCGAGGCCGTGCTCGCCGCGCGGGCGACCTGCCACGCGCTCGGGCTGCCGCACGTGACCCTCGACCTGCGCGAGGAGTTCCGTCGCGCCGTGGTCGGCCCGTTCATCCGCGGCTACGCGGCCGGCGAGACCCCGAACCCGTGCATCCGCTGCAACGGCAGCTTCCGCTTCGCCGAGCTCCTCGACTTCACCGCGCGCGCGGGCGCCGCGCGCCTGGCGACCGGGCACTACGCGCGCATCGTCCGCCACCGTGGCCGGCTCCTGCTCGCCCGCGGGAGCGACCCGGCCAAGGACCAGTCGTACATGCTCGGCCGGCTCGACCCGCGGCTGCTCGACCGGATCTGGTTCCCGCTCGGCGAGCAGACGAAGGAGGAGACCCGGGCCGAGGCGGCGCGCGCAGGGCTGGCCGCGGCAGGCCGCTCCGAGAGCCAGGAGGCGTGCTTCCTCTCCGGCGGCGACTACCGCGACTTCCTCGCGCGACACGGGCTCGAAGCGGCCGACGGTCCGGTCGTCGACGAGGAGGGACGGGAGCTCGGGCGGCACGACGGCTTCTGGCGCTTCACCCCCGGCCAGCGGCGTGGGCTCGGAGTGGCGGCGGGCGAACCGCTCTACGCGCTCCGCGGGGATCCGGCCACGAACACCGTTGTCGCCGGTCCGCGCGAGGCGCTTGCCACGACCGAGGTCGAGGCCCGCGGCCGGCTCTACGTCCCGGCTCGCCGCGTCGAGGCGAAGCTGCGGTACCGCTCTCCGGCGCTCGCCGCGGTGGCGGTCGAGACCGACCGCGGATTCCGGCTGCTGCTGGACGAGCCCGCGTACGGCGTCGCGCCCGGCCAGGCAGCGGTTCTGTACGAGGACGGCGTCGTCGTCGGTGCCGGCGCGATCAGCGTTCCATGACCGGCGACGAGATCACCCTGACGATTCCGCGCGAGGAGCCGTTCCACGAGGTCGCGCACCTCGTGCTCGGCGGCTTCGCCGCGCGGCTGAACCTGAGCGCCGAGAGCCTGGACGATCTGGAGACCGCCCTCGACGCCGTCCTCGAGCGCGCCTCCAGCAACGGGCACGTCACGGTCAAGCTCTGCCTGGACGAGGGGTCTCTCCGCGCGACGGTTGGTCCTGTCTCCAGCGAGGCCGGCGACGAGGTGACCCTGCGCCGCATCCTGGACACGCGTGGTCGACGGGTACGAGCTCGACGCCGACGGCTGGCTCGAGCTCCGCAAGCGGGTGGAGCGAGAGAGCGACTAAGCGCCGAGCGCTGCCGCGTCGCCGCTTTAGACGGCCGCACGGGCAAAGCCCGTGCGGCCTCTACGGTCGGCGCCGCCGAGTCGGCGCCTTGGTCCGGCTGACCTCGTACCTAGAATCACCTGCGTGAAGACGACCGCCGAGCTGCGCGCGGGCTACCGCGAGTTCTTCGAGTCCAAGGGCCACGCCTTCCGGCCCTCGGCCTCGCTGATTCCGCGCGCGGACGACCGCTCGACGCTGGTCGTCTCGGCGGGGATGCAGCCGCTGATGCCCTTCTTCCTCGGGCTCGAGGATCCGCCGGCGCCGCTCCTGACGACCGTGCAGAAGGTCTTCCGCACGCCGGACATCGACGAGGTCGGGCTCGACACCTTCCACCTGACCTTCTTCGAGATGCTCGGCAACTTCTCGTTCGGCCGGTACTTCAAGGAAGGCGCGATCGACCTGGCCTGGGAGTTCGTCTTCGAGCGGATGCAGCTCGAGCTCGACCGGATCTGGGTGACGGTCTTCGCGGGCGACCCCGAGCTCAAGCTCGGCGAGGACGAGGTGGCGATCGCCCACTGGGAGCGCAAGGGCCTGCCGCCTGAGCGGATCGTGCGCCTGCCGCGCGCCGACAACTTCTGGTCTGTCGGCGGTCCGGGGCCGTGCGGGCCCGACTCGGAGATCTTCTACGACTGGGGCGAGGACGTCGGCTGCGGCCGGCCCGAATGCGCACCGGGCTGCGAGTGCGAGCGCTTCCTCGAGTTCTGGAACCTCGTCTTCATGGAGTTCGAGCTCCATGCCGACGGGTCGCTGACGCCGCTGCCGAAGCAGAACATCGACACGGGCCTCGGGCTCGAGCGCGGCGCGCGGATCCTCCAGCAGGTCCCGTCGGTCTTCGACACCGACGGCTACCAGGAGATCATGCGCTGGATCGCCGGCGAGTCGGGCGTCGCCTACGGGGAGAGCGAGCAGGCGACCAAGGCGCACCGGATCCTCGCCGACCACGGGCGCGGGATGACCTTCCTCGCCGCCGACGGAGTCGAGCCGTCGAACGAGGGGCGCGGCTACGTGATGCGGCGCATCGTCCGCCGCGCGGTGCAGCAGGCCGGGCGGATCGGGCTCGAGTCGCCGTTCCTGGGACGGCTCTCGGAGGTCGTGATCTCGCAGATGGACGACGCGTACCCGGAGCTGCAGGAGCGCGGGGACGAAGTGGGCCGGATCCTCGGCGAGGAGGAGGAGCGCTTCTCGGAGACGCTGGCGCGCGGGCTGAAGCTGTTCGAGGAGGTCGCGGGTGCAGATATCGAGGCGATAGCCGGAGAGGATGCGTTCCGGCTGCACGACACGTACGGGTTCCCGGTGGAGCTGACCGAGGAGCTGGCGCGCGAGCGCGGGCTGCCGGTCGACGTGGACGGCTTCCAGCGGCTGATGGCCGAGCAGCGGCAGCGGTCACGGAAGGCGGCTCCGGAGGTCGAGGTACGGGTCAGCACCGATAAACGGAGTGAGTTCGTCGGCTACGAGAAGACGGAAGTCCTGACCGCGATCATCGCGTTCGAGGACCTCGGCGACGGCCGCTTCCAGGCCAAGCTCGAGCAGTCGCCGTTCTACCCGGAGGGCGGCGGGCAGGTGTCCGACACCGGCTTCATCGAGAACGAGGAGACCGGCGCGCGCGCCGAGCTGGTCACGGCCGCCCGGCTGCCCGGGGATGACCAGGTGCTCACGTTCGAGGGCGAGGGCTTCGCGGAGGGAGTACGCGTGCGCGCGGTCGTGCCCTGGTCGGTGCGCTTCCCGACGATGGCCAACCACACGGCGACCCATCTGCTGCACAAGGCGCTGCAGGACGTCCTCGGCGAGCACGCGCGGCAGGCCGGGTCGGCGGTGCGGCCGGACAAGCTGCGCTTCGACTTCGCCCACCCGCAGGCGCTGACGCCCGAGGAGCGGGCGGAGGTCGAGCGGCAGGTGAACGAGCGCGTGTTCGAGAACCTGCCGGTGCGCGCGTTCATCGTCCCGATCGACGAGGCGCGCAAGCTCGGCGCAATGATGCTCTTCGGCGAGAAGTACGGCGACGAGGTTCGCCTCGTCGAGATCGCGGGCTACTCGCGCGAGCTCTGCGGCGGGACGCACGTGCGCGCGACGGCGGAGATCGGGCCGTTCGTGATTCTCTCCGAGAGCTCGATCGGGTCGGGCACGCGCCGGATCGAGGCGGTTACGTCCGGGGAGGCCTACGCGCTTCTGAACGCGCGCTCGCGCGAGGTGGACGAGCTGCGCGCGGAGCTCGAGCAGGCCCGCAAGGGAGGCGGGCGCCGCGAGGAGCCGCAGGAGGTGCGGATCGAGCCGAGCCGCGAGGAGGAGATCGGCGGCGTCAACGTCTACGTCGGGCGCGCGAACGGCGTGGACGCGGAGGCGCTGCTGGCCGAGTCGGACCGGATCGTGCAGGAGCGCGCTCCGGCGGCGGTCGTGCTCGGCGCCAGCGAGGACGGGCGCGTCCACCTGGTCGCCAACTTCGACCCGTCGCTCGAAGGACGGCTGGACGCGGTCGCGGTGATCCGCGAGGCCGCAGCCGAGGTCGGAGGAGGCGGGGGCGGCCGCGCGACGATGGCGCGCGCCGGCGGGAAGAATCCCGAGAAGCTGGACGACGCGCTGGCGAAGGCGGAGGAGGCCCTGCGCCGGGCGCTCGCGTGAAGGTTCTCGCGGTCGACTACGGCTCCGCGCGCACGGGTGTCGCGGTTTCCGATCCCTCGGGCACGATCGCGCGGCCGCTCGGCATCGTCGAGCGGGCCGGGAGCGAGGCGGGGCTCGCGAAGCTCGCCGAGCTGATCCGGGGCGAGTCCGCCGAGCGCGTGGTCGTCGGCCTGCCGCTGACGCTGCGCGGCGAGCACGGCGCGCAGGCCCGCGAGACCGAGGTGTTCGTCGAGGCGCTGCGCGGCGCGGTCGACGTCCCGGTCGAGAGCTTCGACGAGCGCTTCACGACGCGGCTTGCGCGGACAGGTCCCAGGGACAGTCCCCCGGACCGGTCCGAACCGGACGACGCGCGGGCGGCGGCACACCTGTTGTCGAGCTACCTCGAGTGGTCGAGCGCCGGCCGGGAGTGATGCCGCCGCGGCCGCGGCCGCCACGGCGGACGCCGCGCGGAGTCGTCTACCGGCGCCGTCTCGCCGCGCTCGTCGTGCTGGTCGCCGGCTTCGCGGCGGCGTGGTTCATCGTCAGCAGCTTCGGCGGCAACAAACACGCCCAGCCGACGACCGCGGTCGTGCCGCCGAAGCCGTTCCGTGTCGTCTTCCCGGAAGGCTTCACCCGCGCGCAGATGGCCCAGCGGGTCGGAGTGGTCTCGAGGATCGCGCAGCGTGAACGCGGGAAGACGACGAGGCTGCGGGCGAGGACCTATCTCGCCGCCACCAACCGCCCCCGGCTCGAGCCGGGCTTCGGCCGCCACAGTTACCCGGTCGAAGGCTTCCTCTTCCCGGCGACCTACGACTTCGTCGCGCGCACGACCGCCGCGCAGCTCGTGGCCGAGCAGCTCAAGGCCTTTCGGGCGAACTGGGCGAAGGTCAACCTCGGCTACGCGCACTCGAAGAACCTGACCGCATATGACGTCCTGACGATCGCGTCGATGGTCGAGAAGGAGGCCGTTGCACCCGAGGACCGCGGGAAGATCGCGAGGGTGATCTACAACCGGCTCCACCTCGGCATGAACCTCGGCATCGACGCGACCACGCGCTACGGGCTGCGCATCCCGCCGACCCAGTCGCTGACGCAGTCGGAGCTTCAGAGCACCAATCCCTACAACACGCGGAACCCGACCATCGTCGGGCTGCCGCCGACTCCGATTGCGAACCCCGGCCTCGCCTCCATCCAGGCGGCCGCGCACCCTGCGCCCGGCCCCTGGATCTACTTCGTACGGAAGCCGGATCACGTGCACCATTTCTTCACGGCGAGCTACGCGGCGTTCCAGCGCTTCAAGGCCGCGCACGGCTTTCGATGAACCGGATCGCGCTGCTCGGGCGGCCCGTCGCCGAGTCGCTCTCGCCGCGGATGCAGAACGCGGCCTTCCAGGCGGCCGGGCTCGACTGGAGCTATGAGGCGGAGGACGTCGCGCCGGAGGAGCTGGCGGCCGCCGTCGCCCGACTCGTCTCCGAGGGCTACGCGGGTGCGAACGTGACCATTCCGCACAAGCAGGCCGTGGTCGCGCTCTGCGACGAGGCCGAGGGCGACTCCGTCAACACCCTGGTCTTCCGCGACGGCCGCGTGCTCGGCTTCAGCACCGATGTGGAGATCGTCGCCGGGATCGAGGCGCGGCAGGTCTGCCTGATCGGCGCGGGCGGCGCGGCGCGGGCCCTGCTTCCCGCGCTGGCGGGGGAGGTGCGCGTCTTCTCCCGGGGCGGCGAGTGGCCGCCCGATGCGAGCGGCTGCGACCTGATCGTGAACGCGACACCGGTGCGCGACGAGCTGCTGGTCGCGCCCGAGGCGGGGCAGACCGTGGTCGACCTCGCCTACCGCGCCGACGGCCGTCCGACGGCGCTCGTCGCGGCCGCGCGGGCAGCGGGTTGCGAGGTCGTCGACGGTCTCGAGGCGCTCGTCCGCCAGGGGGCGAGCTCGTTCGAGCTGTGGACGGGACTCGAGGCGCCGGTCGCGGCGATGCGCGCCGCCGTAGGCTTGGACCATGAGCTTGATCCTGACGACCGCAGGCGAGTCGCACGGCCCTGCGCTGGTCGCGATCGTGACCGGTCTGCCCGCGGGGCTCGTGCTCGACCGCGCGGCGATCGACGTCGACCTCGCCCGCCGGCAGCAGGGCTACGGGCGCAGTCCGCGGCAGCAGCTCGAGCAAGACACGGTGGAGGTGCTGGCCGGCCTGCGCCACGGCCGGACGCTCGGCACGCCGCTTGCCCTCGTCGTCCGCAACCGCGACCACGCCAACTGGGAGTGGGGGATGAGCCCCTGGCCGCCCGGGGGCGAGCCGTCCGGGAAGGGAACGAAGCCGGTGACGCTGCCGCGGCCCGGCCACGCCGACCTCGCCGGTACCGAGAAGTACGGCCTGGCCGACGCGCGCGACGCGCTCGAGCGGGCGAGCGCGAGGCAGACCGCGGTCGCCGTCGCCGCCGGCGCGGTCGCGAAGGCGCTGCTGGCCGAGATCGGGATCGACGTGCTCGGCCGGGTCGTGACCGAAGCGCTCGAGCAGCGGATCGACGAGGCGCGTGCCGAGCGCGACACCGTCGGTGGAATCGTCGAGGTGCGCGCGCACGGCGTCCCGCCGGGCCTCGGCTCCTACGCGACGAAGGAGGAGCGGCTCGACGCCCGCCTGGCCGCGGCGCTGATGGGGATCCAGGCCGTGAAGGGCGTCGAGATCGGCGCCGGCTTCGAGCTGGCCGAGCGGCGCGGCTCCGACGCGCACGACGAGATCCTCGCGGACGCCGACGGGATCCTCTACCGCGAGACCAACCACGCGGGCGGGATCGAGGGCGGCGTCTCGAACGGCGAGCCGGTGGTCGTGCGCGCAGCGATGAAACCGCTGCCGACGCTGATGCGCCCGCTGCGGTCGGTCGACCTCGAGACCGGCGAGGCCGGCGAGGCGCTGGTCGAGCGGAGCGATGTCGCCGCGGTCGAGGCGCTTGCGGTCGTCGCCGAGGCGGCGGTCGCGTTCGAGCTCGCCTGCGCGGCGCGCGAGAAGTTCGGCGGCGACGCGCTCGGAGACTTTGTCGCGGCCCACCGCGCCTACGTGGAGCGGATCCCGTGGCGCACGCGCTAGACCGGCACGTCGCGCTCGTCGGCTTCATGGGTGCGGGCAAGTCCACCCTCGGCTGGGAGGTCGCCGGGAGGCTCGGGCGGCGCCTCGTCGATCTCGACCACGAGCTGGCCCGCACTGCCGGCCGCACGATCCCCGAGCTGTTCGAGGAGCGGGGCGAGGTGGAGTTCCGCGTGCTCGAGGCCCAGGCCACCATCGCGGCGCTGGAGAACGAGCGGCCGGCCGTGCTCGCGCTCGGCGGCGGCGCGGTCGAGACGCCCAAGATCAGGCGCGCTCTGCGCGAGCACGCCCTGACCGTGCACCTCGAGGTCGATCCCGACACCGCCTGGGGGCGGACGGTCGGGAGCGGCCGCCCGCTGGCGCGGGACGAGGGCAGCTTCCGCGACCTGCACGAGCGGCGGAAGCCCATGTACCGAGAGGTGGCGGATGTGACAGCGTCGACCACCGAGGAGATCGTGCTCGCGGCCGCGGGGATCGACGTCGTTGAGGGAGGCGGCATAGAGCTGGTTCCGGCCGTCGACGTCGAGGTGATCGCCGACGCGACCGTGCTCGGGTTGCACGGCCCGCCGGTCGAGGGGCCTGTGCACGCCCTCCGTCCCGGCGAGGAGGCGAAGAGCCTCGGGGCGGTCGAACGGCTCTGGCGCGAGCTGCGGCTCAGCCGCGACGGCATGATCGTCGCCTTCGGCGGGGGCTGCACCACCGACGTGGCCGGGTTCGCCGCGGCGACGTACCTGCGCGGCGTCTCGTGGATCGCGGTGCCGACGACGCTGGTCGGCCAGGTCGACGCGGCGATCGGCGGCAAGACGGCGGTCAACCTCCCCGAGGGGAAGAACCTGGTCGGCGCCTTCCACTGGCCCGAGCTGACGTTGATCGACACGGCGTTCCTGGAGACGCTGCCGGAGGCGGAGCGCCGCGCCGGCATGGCCGAGGTGGTGAAGACGGGCCTGCTCGCCGGCGAGCCTTTCTGGGAGCTTCCCGATGTAGAGCTCGTCCGCCGCTGTGCGGCCTACAAGGCGTCTGTCTGCCTCCGCGACCCGCACGAGCATGGCGGGCGGGCGGTGCTGAACCTCGGCCACACCTTCGCGCACGCGCTCGAGGCCGCCGGCGGCTACGCGGGCGTCACGCACGGGCAGGCGGTCGCCCTCGGGCTGCTCGCGGCGCTGCGCCTCTCCGGGCTCGACACGGCGGCGGTCGAGGAGACGCTGGCGCCGGAGCCCGTTCACGTCGACCGCGACGCCGCCTGGGCCGCGCTGGCGCGCGACAAGAAGGCCCGCGACGGCAAGCCCCGGCTCGTGCTGCTCGAGGCGCCCGGGAAGCCGGTCACCGGGGTCGAGCTCCCCGAGGAGCAGGTGCGCGCGGCGCTGGACGAGCTGATCGCGCAGTAGAGTCCGGCCGTGCGCGTGGCCGTTCTCAACGGAGTGAATCTCGACGTCCTCGGTCGACGCGACCCCGAGCACTATGGCGGCCTCAGCCTCAACCAGCTCGAGGGCAGGATCTACGAGTGGGCGCGAGAGCTGGAGCTGCTCGCGGACTGCCGCCAGACGAACAGCGAAGGCGAGTACGTCGACTGGTGCCACGACGCGCTCGACTGGGCCGGCGGCGTCGTCGCCAACCCCGGCGCGTGGTCGCACTACAGCTATGCGATCCGCGACGCGCTCGAGCTGTTCGAGGCGCCGGTCGTGGAGGTGCACCTCTCGAACATCGCCGAGCGCGAGGAGTGGCGGCGCCACTCCGTGATCGAGGACATCGCCGCCGCGCGCGTGATCGGCAAGGGGCCTGAGGGCTACCGCGAGGCGCTCACCTTCCTGGCGGAGCGGCCGGCATGAGACGTCGCTTGCGATGTCGATCTGAGGGCGGACAGGCTTTGCCTGGCCGCCCGTCGGAACTGACCGGTCGACCCGCCGGTCGACAGGATGTCGGCCGGTGACCAGGCTCGAGAGACTGCGGCCGTCGCTCGAGGAGCCGCTGCTCGTCACGGCGCCGGCGAACGTCCTCTACCTGGTCGGCTTCTCGAGCTCGAACGCCGCGCTGCTCGTCGAGCCGGACGGGGCGCAGCTCTTCAGCGACTTCCGCTACGCGGAGACCGGCCGCGCGGTCCCGGAGGTCGAGTTCGTCGAGACGAAGCGAAATCTCTACGCCGACCTGGCCGAGCGACTCTCCGGCCCGATCGGCTTCGAGGCGAACGCGGTCACCTTCGCCCAGCACGAGACGCTCGGCGCGAAAGGCCTCGAGCTCGTTCCGCGCCGCGGCCTCGTCGAGGCGCTGCGGGCGGTCAAGGACGAGGGCGAGCTGGAGGCGATCCGCGCGGCGGCGGCGATCACGAGCGAGGCATACGGGAAGCTGGCCGAGGAGCGGTTCACCGGCCGGACCGAGCGCGAGCTCGCCTGGCGCCTTGACTCGCTCTTCCACGAGCTCGGCGCGTCGGGGCCCGCGTTCGAGACGATCGTGGCCTCGGGGCCGAACGGCGCGCGCCCGCATGCGCGGCCGAGCGACCGCGTGCTCGTCCTCGGCGAGACGGTGGTGATCGACGCCGGCGCGATGGTGGACGGCTACTGCTCGGACTGCACGCGCACGTTTGCGACCGGCCTCTTGCCCGAGCGGTTGCGCGAGGCGTACGCCGCCTGCCTCGAGGGCCAGCTCGCCGGGCTGGAAGCCGTGCGCGCCGGAGTCACCGGCGTCGATGCCGACGCGGCGGCGCGCGACTCGATCGAGGCCGCCGGATTCGGCGCGCAGTTCGGCCACGGCCTGGGCCACGGGGTCGGGCTCGAGGTCCATGAGGCGCCACGCCTCAGCCGCGAGTCGCCCGACACGCTCGCCGCCGGCAACGTCGCCACCGTCGAGCCGGGGATCTACCTGCCGGAGCTAGGCGGGATCCGGATCGAGGACCTCGTGATCGTCCGCGACGGCGAGCCGGAGATCCTCACGACCTTCACCAAGGAGATAGTCGCCGTTACCTAGAGCCTGGGTCGCTGTCGACCACGGTGTCGACCGGTCGTTTCAGACGGATGCGCGGCAGAGCCGCACATCCTGACACTAGGCATCGCAAGCGACGCCTAGACTCTGGCTCCGTGGCGGAGACGGTCAACACCAACCAGTTCAAGAACGGGATGCACATCGAGCTCGACGGCTCGGCGTGGCGGATCCTCGAGTTCCAGCACGTGAAGCCGGGCAAGGGCGGCGCCTTCGTCCGCTCCAAGCTGCGCAACCTCGACTCGGGCGCTGTCGTCGACAAGACCTTCCGCGCCGGCGAGAAGTTCACCCGTGTCCACACCGAGGTCAAGCCGATGCAGTACCTCTACGACTCGGGCGACGAGGTGGTCTTCATGGACACCGAGAACTACGAGCAGGTCTCGCTCCCGCACGCCACGGTCGAGGACGCGCTGCCGTACATGGAGCCGAGCTCGACGGTGCAGATCATGACCGTCGATGGGCGGCCTTCCGGCGTGCAGCTCCCGGCGTCGGTCGAGCTCGCGGTCACCGAGACCGAGCCCGGCGTCCGCGGCGACACGGTCTCGAACGTGACCAAGCCGGCGACCCTCGAGACCGGCGCCGTCGTGCAGGTGCCGCTGTTCGTGAACGTGGGCGACCGCATCAAGGTCGACCCCCGCGAGGGCCGGTACATCTCGCGCGCCTAGCAGCGCTAGGGTCCCGCCCGTGCCCGCGCTCGTCGACACCACCATCCGCCTGCTCGGCCAGGAGCCTTTGGCCGGGCGGATGCCGACGGCTGACCTGCTCGAGTTGGCGGAGATCCTGGACGGCGCGGGCTTCGCGTACCTCGAGGTCTCCGGCGGCGGCGTCTTCGACACGGCGGTTCGCCGCGGCGTGGAGAGCCCCTGGGAACGGATCCGCGCACTCAACTCGCGCACGAAGACCCCGCTCGCGATGGCGCTGCGCGGCCGCTTCCTCGTCGGCTCGCGGCCGGTGGGCGGCGACTTCGTCCGGCGCTTCGTGGCCTCGGCAGCCGAGAGCGGGATCGAGGTCTTCCGGCTGCACGACCCGCTCAACCACGTCGAGAACCTGCGCGAGGCGGGCGAGGCGATCACCGCCGCCGGCAAGGAGTTCGACGCCGGGCTCGTCTACGGCTCGGCCTACATGGGCGAGACGGACGCGCTCGTCGAGCAGGCGCGCAAGCTCCCGGACCTGGGCGCCTCGCGCGTGCTCCTGCACGACCCGTCCAGCTCGCTCCATCCGCACCGCGCCCACGAGCTCGTCGGGACGCTGGCTGCGGCGAGCGGCCTGCCGGTCGGTCTCTACTGCCAGGGCGCGGCCGGGAACGCGATGGCCGCGGCGCTCGAGGCGACGAGGGCCGGCGCCGACCGGATCGCCACCGCCGTCTACCCGGTCGCGCTGACCGTGCACCGCGTCTCCGGCGAGGCGCTCGCCACCGCGCTGAAGGGGCTCGGGCTCGATCCGGGCATCGACGTCGACGCGCTCTGGCAGGCGTCCGAGCTCGTGGACGAGCACATCGGCGACGAGCCGGTCACGCCGCTCGCCCCGCGGATCGCCGTCCGCGCGGCCGAGCACCGACTCCCGCCCGGCCTCGTGGCCGCGCTCGATGCGCATCTCCGCGCCCACGACGCGGGGGACCGGCTGCCGGACGTCCTCGACGAGCTGGCGGTGATCCGGGAGGAGGCCGGCTGGCCGCCGCTCGCCGCGCCGATCGGGCAGATTCTCGGCTCCCAGGCGCTGCTGCACGTCCTCTCCGCCTCGCGCTACCGCACCGTCGTCGACGAGCTGCGCGCTCTGGTCGAAGGGAAGTACGGCAGCCCGCCGGGGCCGATCGACGCAACGGTCAAGCGCGCAGTCTCGCTCCTGGGCGGAGCGCCCGAGGAGGAGGCGCCTGCCGAACTGGACGCGATCCGCGAGGAGGCCAAGGATCTCGCCTCGAGCGAGGAGGACCTGCTGCTGCTCGCCCTTTTCGGCGAGGAGGCCGAGCCGCTGCTGGAGACCATCCGGGGCCGGGCGAGCCGAGACGAGAGCCTCGGCGCCGGTGGCGTCGACCAGGCGCGCGCCGAGCGGATTCGCGAGATCGTCCGCATCGTCCAGGAGTCGGGGGTGGGGGAGGTGACGATCGAGGAGGCTGGGATGCGCGTGTCGGTGCGGCGCACGCCCGAGCCTGCCGAGCCCGGGTTCCTGGCCCCGCCGGAGCCCGGCGAGCCGGAAGGCGCGCCGCCGCCTCCTCCCAGCGACGGGGTGGTGCGGGTCGAGGCGCCGATGGTCGGCGTCTTCTACCGCGCTCCCCAGCCCGGTGCGGCGCCGTTCGTCCAGGAGGGCGACGCGGTCGGCCCCGGCCAGACGCTCTGCATCCTCGAGGCGATGAAACTGATGAACGAGATCAAGGCGGACGCGGCAGGCGTCGTCCGCGCGATCCACGTCGGCAACGCCGAGCCGGTCGAGTTCGGGCAGCTGCTGTTCGAGCTGGAGCCGGTCCTGCCGCCGCCGCTCGACGCAATCTGATGTTCCGGCGGGTGCTCGTCGCCAACCGCGGGGAGATCGCGGTCCGCGTCATCCGCGCCCTCCACGAGAACGACGTCGAGGCGGTCGCCGTCTATTCCACTGTCGACCGCGATGCGCTGCACGTCCGGCTCGCTGACCGCGCGGTCTGCATCGGGCCGCCACAGGCGACCGAGAGCTATCTCCGGATCCCGTCGGTCATCGCGGCCGCGACGACGACCGGCTGCGAGGCCGTCCATCCCGGCTACGGGTTCCTCTCCGAGAATCCGGCCTTCGTCGAGGCGTGCGCCGACAACGACCTCGTCTTCATCGGGCCGAGCGCGGAGGTGATGGCGCGGATGGGCGACAAGGTGCAGGCCAAAGCGGAGATGCGCGCCGCTGGAGTGCCGGTAGTCCCGGGCACCGAGGAAGCGACCGGCCTCGACGAGGTGCGGGCGGCTGCGAACGAGGTTGGCTACCCGGTCCTGCTGAAGGCCTCCGCGGGCGGCGGCGGCAAGGGCATGCGGCTGGTGAGCGACCCCGAGCAGCTCGAGACGGCCTACGGGACCGCGGCGCTCGAGGCCGAGGCGGCCTTCGGCGACGGCAGCCTCTACCTCGAGAAGGCCGTCTCGCCCGCGCGGCACGTCGAGATCCAGGTGCTCGCCGACGGGCTGGGCGGCGTCCTCACACTCGGCGAGCGCGAGTGCTCGATCCAGCGGCGCCACCAGAAGCTGATCGAGGAATCGCCGTCGCCCGCGCTCGATCCCGAGACCCGGGAGGAGATGGAGGCTGCGGCCGAGCGCGCCTGCCATGCGATCGGCTATCGCAACGCGGGGACGTTCGAGTTTCTGCTCGGCCCCGACCGCTCGTTCTACTTCATCGAGCTGAACGCGCGGCTGCAGGTCGAGCATCCGGTCAGCGAGCTCGTCACCGGCCTCGACCTCGTCCGCGAGCAGCTGCTGATCGCCGCCGGCGAGCCGCTCGCGCAGACCGGCCGCGCCGAGCGCCGCGGTCACGCGATCGAGGTGCGGTTGAACGCCGAGGATCCCACCCGCGACTTCATCCCCGCGCCGGGGCGGATCACGCGGTTCCGGCCGCCCCTCGGGCCGGGCGTGCGGCTCGACACGTTCGTCGAGGAGGGCGTGGACGTCCCGCCGCACTACGACTCGCTGCTCGGCAAGCTGATCGTCTGGGACGACACGAGGCCGCACGCGATCGAGCGGATGCTGAGGGCGCTCGGCGAGCTGCAGCTCGACGGGCCGCCGACGACGCGCGCGCTGGCGGTCGACATCCTGCGCAGCGAGGAGTTTGCGAGCGGGCGCTATTCGACCTCGTTCCTGGCCGAGGCGTCCGAACGCCTGCCCGCGCTGGCGAAGTCATGAGCGAGACGCTTGTTCTGCGTGGGCCCGAGGGGTCGATCACGCTCGTGCCGGCCGCGCTGACCCAGCTCGTGGTCGCTGCGGCGGAGAGCGTTGAGGCGGCGCGGGTGCGGCGCCCGAAGCGAACCGTGCAGGTTGAGCACGGCACGGTTTCGCTTGGCCTCGCCGTCGCGCATGGAGCCTCGCTGCTCGAGGTCGCGCGGGAGGTGCAGGAACGGGTTGCGGCAGCGGTCTCGGCGACCTGTGGGCTCGAGGTCGAGGCCGTGGACGTCGTGGTCGAGGCGGTCGTCTGATGGCGGGACGGCGTGCCGCGCGGCGGACGGCGCTGATCCTGCTCTACCAGTGGGACGTCACCGGCCAGGAGCTCGCGTCGCTGTACGAAGGCGACGTCGACGACTACTCGCGCTCGCTCGCCGAGAAGGTGGTCGAGCGGCACGAGGAGCTCGACAGCCGGATCACGGAGGCCGCCGACGAGTGGACCGCCGACCGCCTCGGCGCGCTCGAGCGGAACATCCTGCGGCTGGCGATCGTCGAGCTCGACGAGGACGCGGTGCCGGTCGAGGTCGCGATCGACGAGGCGATCACGCTCGCCAAGCGCTACTCCTCTGAAGATGCCGGACGCCTCGTCAACGGCATACTGGGCCGAATCGTGCAAGAGCCTGCCGCATGACGCCTGAGGACCGGCTCAAGAGCGCCGAGGAGCTGCTCGACCGGCTCGAGAAAACGCGCGCAAAGCTCGAGCAGACCAAGGATCCGGAGGAGGCGATCGAGATCCTGTCCGAGCTGGCCGAGATCGCGAAGGAAGTAGAGTCGCAGCTCCAGCAGGCGAAGCGGGAGGCGGAGTGACAGCGCCTGAAGAGCTGCTCGAGGTGATCGAGCCCTACCTCGAGGACCTCGCGCTGACGCCGGAGCTCGGCGGGCTGGAGGCGTCGTTGCGCTACTCGCTCGCGGGCGGGGGCAAGCGCGTCCGGCCGCTGCTCTGCCTGGCGACCGCGGAGGCCGCGGGCGCCGAGCCCGAGGCCGCGTTGCCGGCCGCTGCGGCGCTCGAGCTCGTCCACTCCTTCTCGCTCGTCCACGACGACCTGCCGGCCCTGGACGACGACAAGCTGCGCCGCGGACGGGCGAGCACCTGGGCCGAGTTCGGCGAGGCGGTCGGGATCCTCGCGGGCGACGCACTGCTCGCCGAGGCGCTCAGGCTGGCCTTGACCTATCCGACGCCGACCGTTGCGCGCGAGCTCGTCCAGGCGACGCTGGGGATGATCGGCGGGCAGTACCTCGACATCACCGGCGGCGGCGACGACCTTGCTGCGCTCCACCGCCTGAAGACCGGCTGCCTGTTCTCGGCGTCGGTCGGGTGCGCGCTCTGGGTCGCCGAGGTTCCCGAGGCCGAGCAGAAGCCATGGCGGGCGTTTGCGGACGAGGTCGGCCTGCTCTTCCAGATCGTCGACGACATCCTCGACGAGGACGGCTACCTGCTCGAGCGCGGGGCGGAGGGAGCTCGCGCACTCGCAGACGAGACAGCGGAGGGCGCGCAGGCTCTGCTGTCGGAGATTCCCGCCGATACCTCGGTCCTCGCCGGGATCGTGGCCGGGCTCGCCGCCAGGACCTCATAGCTGTTTGTGCTGAGCTCGATTGGGTCGACCGGTCATTTCAGACGGACGAAGGAGCGGAGCTCCTCCGCCCTTACGACGGCACCGCGAGCGGCGCCTCAGTGAAGAAGCGCCTCGACGTGCTGCTGGTCGAGCGGGGGCTCGCCGAGAGCCGCGCCCAGGCGCAGGCGCTCGTCCTGGCCGGGCTCGTTCCCGGCTACGAGAAGGCGGGGCAGCAGGTGGACGAGTCGGCCGAGCTAGTGGTGAGGACGCCGCCGCCGTACGTCTCGCGCGGCGGCGAGAAGCTGGCGCACGCGCTCGACGTGCTCGGTGTCGACCCCGCCGGCCGGGACTGTCTGGACGTCGGTGCGTCGACCGGCGGCTTCACGGACGTCTTGCTCCAGCGCGGTGCGGCCCGCGTGATCGCGCTGGACGTCGGCCGCGGGCAGCTCCACCCGCGGCTGCGGGACGACCCTCGGGTCGTGGTGCTCGAGCGGACCAACGCACGCTCGCTGCGAGAGCTCCCGTTCGCCCCTGAGCTCGTGACCTGCGACGTCTCGTTCATCTCGGTGCGAACAGCGCTGCCGCCGGCGCTCGCGCTGGCCGCGCCCGCCTGGGAGGCGCTCGTGCTCGTCAAGCCGCAGTTCGAGGCGGGGCGGGGCCAGGCGCCCAGAGGCGTCGTCCGCGATCCCGAGGTCTGGCGGCGGGTCCTGCGCGAAACGGCCACGGCCGCGCTGGAGTGGGAGGCGGAGGTGGCAGGCGTCGTAGACTCCGGCCTGCCCGGGCCGAAGGGGAACCGCGAGTTCTTCCTGCACCTCGTCCAACGCGAGCGCCCGGAGCTTCCCGATGAGCTCGAGAGCTGGATCCAAGACGCAACCCGCTGACGTGAAGCGCGCCGCTGTGATCACGCACGGCAGGCCCGAGATGATCGGCTCGGGGCTGGAACGGTTGCGCGCGGTGGCGGCCGAGCGGGACGTCGAGCTCCTGTTTCCGGACGAGGAGGTCGACAAGCACGGGCTCGGCCACGACGGCGATCTCGCCGGCGTCGACCTGGCGGTCGTGCTCGGCGGCGACGGGACGATGCTGCGGGGCCTGCAGCGCTTTCTCGGCATGGCGGTCCCGGTGATCGGCGTCAACTTCGGGCGGGTGGGCTTCCTGGCCTCGATCGCCGCCGACGCGCTCGAGGAGGGCCTCGAGCGGGCGTTCTCCGGCGACTACGTCGTCGTCGAGCTTCCGGCGCTGGAGGCGGAAACCGGGGGCGAACGCTGGATGGCGGTCAACGACGTCGTGACGACGAGCTCGTTCCTCGGGCGGATGATCGAGCTCGGCTGGGCGGTCGGGGGCGAGGATCTCGGCTCGATCCCCTGCGACGGCCTGATCTGCTCGACGCCGTCGGGCTCGACCGCCTACAACCTCTCTAACGGCGGCCCCGTGCTCGTCTGGGGGCTCGATGCGCTGGCGGTCACCTTTGTCGCGCCGCACTCGCTGCACGCCAGGCCGCTGGTCGTGCCGCGCGGGCGGGAGGTGACGATCGTCAACCGGACCGCCGATGTGGAGGCGACCGTGCTCGCGGACGGGCATCCCGTTCACCAGCTCGCGCCGGGCGATTCCGTCGTCGTCCGCCTTGCCGAGGCGCGTAGCCTGCTGGCGACCCTTCCCGGGAGCACGTTCTTCAGCCGCTACCGGCGCACCTTCACCTCCTGAGCGGAATTGGCACACAATCGGCACACGCGCGTGCGGGGTTGGCGGGTACCGTCCCTAACCCCCACCCACCCAGGGGCGCGCGCGTGTACATAGAGAGCACGCGCGGCGACGGCCGTTCGAGCCAGTCGCCGTCCGGGGCCGCTCGGCGTAGCATCCAGCCCAGTGCTCCGGCGCCTTCGGATCGAGAACCTCGTCCTCATCCGCGAGGCCGATCTCGCCTTCGCGCCAGGACTCAATGCGATCACCGGCGAGACGGGCGCCGGCAAGACGATCCTCGCCCAGGCGATCGGCCTGCTGCTCGGCAGCCGCGGCGACTCTTCGCTCGTAGGTCCGGACGCGACCGAGGCCTACGTCGAGGCCGAGCTCGAACCGTCGCCAGGCTTCTTCGACGAGGAGTCGCTCGCCGGTCTTGCCGAGCTCCGGCCTGAAGACGAGGAGGGGCTCGTGCTCGCGCGAAGGGTCTTCTCCGACGGCCGAACCCGCGCGTACGCCTGGGGTCGCAGCGCCGCGCGCGAAGACCTGGCCGCCGCCGCCGAGCGGCTGATCGCGATGTCCGGCCAGTTCGAGCAGCGCAGGCTGGCTCGGCCCTCGTACCAGCTCGACGTGCTCGACGCCTTCGCAGGCGAGAAGCAGGTCGCGCTTCGCGGAGAGCTGCGCCTCGCGTGGCGGGAGCTCAACGCGGCGAGGCACAGGCACGAGGAGCTGGCGCAAGGAGCAGCCGCCGCCGAGGCCCGGGTCGCAGAGCTGCGGGCGCTCGTCGAGGACACGCAGGGACTCGAACCGGGCGACGAGGACCGGCTCCGGTCAGAACGGGAACGGCTGCGCCACGTAACCGAGCTCGCAGAGGGCGTCGCGGCGGCCGGCGAGGCCCTGGCGCCGGACGACGGGGAGGGGGCCGCCGGGCTCGTCGCACTGGCCGAGCGCGCGGTCGCCCCGCTCGAACGCCTCGCGCCGGACCTCGAGCGCGCGGGGAACGACCTCCGCGACGCCGAGCTGCGGCTGCGCGAGACGGCCTCGGACCTCCGTTCGTTCCTCACCTCGCTCCAGGCGGAGCCCAACCGGCTCGAGCAGGTGGAGGGCGAGCTCGACCGAATTGCCGGCACGAAACGCCGGTTTCGCTGTGAGACCTACGAGGAGCTGCTGGCCAGCGCCGGCGAGGCCGGTGCGGAGCTAGAGGCGATCGACGCAGGCGCCGACCCGCTCGCGGCGGCGACGGCGGCGGTCGCGGCCGCCGAGGCAAAGGTCGAGAAGCTCACCGCCACGCTCAGCCGAGGACGGGAAGGCGCCGCCGAGCCCTTTGCGACCGCGGTCGCAAAAGAGCTCCGCGGGATCGGCCTCGGCGACGGCGAGTTCAGGGTCGAGCGGCGGGAGTCTCAACCAGGTCCAGCCGGCGCCGACGAGATCGCATTCCTGATCCGCCCCAACACCGGGCTGCCTTTCGCACCCGTGGCCGAGACGGCCTCCGGCGGCGAGCTCTCGAGGATCGCGCTCGCGATCGCGGCGGTCGGGGGCGGGGAGACGCTCGTGTTCGACGAGATCGATGCCGGCATCGGCGGTCAGACGGCGCACGCGGTCGGCGAGACTCTGCGACGCCTCTCGAAGCGGGCGCAGGTGGTGACGATCACCCACCTGCCGCAGATCGCCAGTCTCGCCGACAGGCACTTCCGCGTGGAGAAGATCCCGGGCGATCCGACTCACACACGCATCGAGTCACTCGACGACACGGAGCGCCGGGACGAGATCCGGCGCATGCTCGGCGGCGAGGCCTTCATCTCGGCCGTGCAGGAGAGCACGTGAGCGACGTTTGCGATGTCGCAGTCAGGCTGAGCCTGCTAGGCCGGGTCAGCCGTCTGCGCAGCCGGCCGGGTGCGCTCGGGTCGAAGGTTGGCGCATGAGCTTCGTCGAGTTCACGGGCACGGCACGGCTGGGCCGACGGACGAAGAATCTCGTCCACCGGCTCGGACCGGGCGACGTGGCGATCATCGATCACCAGGACCTGGACCGCGCGTCGGCCGAAGAGCTGATCGAGTCGGGCGTCCGGGTCGTGGTCAACGTCGCCCGCTCCCAGACCGGCCGTTTCCCGAATCCGGGACCGCTGCTGCTCGTGCGAGGCGGGGTGCGACTGATCGACGCCCCGGAGGCCAAGCTCTTCGACGAGCTCGCCGACGGCGATGACGTGACAGTCCGCGGAGCGAGCATCTTCCAGAACGGGACGTGCCTGGTGTCGGGCCGCACCCTGGAGGCGAACCAACTCGAGGCCGCGCTTGCCGAGCAGCGAGCACGGGTGACCGAGGCGCTGGAGGAGTTCGCCGAGAACACCCTCCGCTATCTGCGCGAGGAGGGGAGGCTCCTGTCCGAGGGGCTCTCCTTCCCGCCTCTGCGGACGCGTTTTCGGGAGCGACACGCCCTGGTCGTTGCCCGCGGCCCCGGCTACAAGCGCGACCTGGCGATCGTCCGGCCGTACGTGCGCGACTTCAAGCCGGTGATCGTCGGCGTCGACGGCGGCGCAGACGCGCTGCTCGACGCGGGCATGCGGCCGGATGTGATCGTCGGTGACATGGACTCCGTCTCTGACCGGGCGCTTCGTTGTGGCGCCGAGCTCGTCGTCCATGCGTACCGTGACGGTGAGGCCCCTGGTGCGCCTCGGCTCGAGAGGCTGGAGCTCGACTTCAACGTGGTCGCCGCGCCGGGCATCAGCGAGGACGTCGCGCTCCTGCTCGCCTACGAAAAGGGCGCCGAGCTCATCGTGGCCGTTGGAACGCACTTCAACCTGATCGAGTTCCTGGAGCGCAACCGCGCCGGCATGTCGTCGACCTTCGTGACGAGGCTGAAGGTCGGCGAGATCCTGATCGACGCGAAGGGCGTTTCGCGGCTTGTCAGCCGCCAGGTCGGGCTCTGGCCGCTGATCGGCTTTGCGGTGGCGGGGCTCGGCGCCGTCGTGGTCGCGATCCTCGCCTCGCCGGGCCTGCGGCACTTCATCGGCCTGCTGAGCCAGCGGGTGCGCCAGCTGCTCGGAATCGGCTGAGCCCGGCGCGCGGCCACTTGCCGTCTCGCCGGGCCGGCGGCCACCAACCTCCTCCCCGCTGCGATCGTAACGAGGGAAACCGCGCGCGTGGGACACGAATCCGTGCCGAAGTAGCAACACTTCCCGGTGCAATGCCCCGTACCGTCGCCACTCGCGAGCTGCTCGCGCCACGCCAGGACGTGTGGCAGTTCCTCGCCGACCCGCACAACCTCGCCGACTGGTGGCCCGGCGTCCACGCCGTCGAGCCCGACCGGCGCGGCCTGGCGCCCGGAGCTCGTTGGCGGTTGGTCGCCGGGCCGCAGACCGGCGGACTGATCGGAGCCTTCGTCCGCCGTCCCGAGGCCGCCGGCACGATCACCGTGCTCGAGGTTCGCCAGGGGGAGTTCCTGCGCCTGCTCTTCGTCGACGACCGCATCGACGCGTCGCTCATGCTCGAGCCCGGCAACGACGGCCGAACCCGCGCCGCACTCACGATCGAGGGGCCGTGGCTGCGCGTCAACCGCTCGCTGCCACGCCGGGCGCTCAACCGCCTCTACGCCCTGTGCCAGACTGGCGCCGAGTCCTGATGTTCGATCTTCGCTACCACGTCGCCTCGCTGACCGCCGTCTTTCTGGCGCTCGTGATCGGCATCCTCGTCGGCGTCGGCATCTCCGACCGCGGCCTCGTCGACACTGCGAAGAAGAACCTGCTCCAACACGAGGTTGCCGACCTCCGGGCCCGGCTCGACCAGGCTTCCCAGCAGACCGCGTCCTCCAAGCGCGAGCAGCGCGCTGCCCAACGCTACATCGAAAAGACGTATCCCACGCTCGTGCGCAACCGGCTCCGCGGGAAGCGCTTCGCGGTCCTCTTCGTCGGGAAGGTCGACGGCGGAGTCCGCTCGACGATCGAGCAGTCGCTGAACCAGGCGGGCGCGCAGATGCTCCGGCTGCGGGCGCTGAAGGTGCCCGTGGACGTCCCGACCCTGGAAGCCAAGCTCGCCACGCAGCCCGCGAGCGCGGCATTCGCCGGCACCTCCAAGCTGGATCAGCTCGGACAGGCCCTCGGCGACGAGCTCGTCTCGGGCGGCGCCACGCCGCTCTGGGATTCGCTGAACGACACGATCGTCGGCCAGCGCGACGGCAGCGGCAAGCAGCCGGTCAACGGGGTGATCGTCGTGAGGACGGTGCCGCCGCAGAAGGACGGGACCAGCCGCATGCTCTCCGGCCTCTATCAGGGGTTGAGCTCGCTGAGCGTGCCCGCCGTGGGAGCGGAGACCAGCGGCACCGCCAAGTCCGCGGTCCCCGCCTACCGCAACGCCGGTCTCTCCAGCGTCGACGATGTCGACATGCCGGCCGGCCGGCTCTCGCTCGTGCTCCTGCTTGCAGGCGCGTCGCCGGGCCAGTACGGCCTCGGGGCCTCGGCCGACGACGCGCTTCCGTCGTTCCCGGTGCCGCGCACGGGTGGCTGACGCGCTCACCGTCCTCGTGGCGGCGCGGGACGAGGAGGGGACGATCGGCGCGACGGTCACCGCCCTCAGACGCACCTTTCCGAACAGCGAGGTGCTGGTCGCCGACGACGGCTCTCGCGATGGAACCGCCGCGGGGGCCGAAAGGGCCGGCGCCCGGGTCGTCCGCCTGCCGCGGCTGGGCAAGGGCCAGGCGCTGGCGCTCGCCGAGCGGGAGGCGCCGCCCGGTCCACTCCTGCTCTGCGACGCCGACCTCGAGGGTGATCTCGCCCCGCTTGCCGAGAGCGCAGCCGACCTCGCAGTTGCCGTTTTCGCCGAGCGGCAGGGCGGGGGCTTCGGCCTCGCCAAGCGCGCGGGGCGGGCGCTGATCAAGGCTCGCTCGGGCTTCGATGCCCGCGAGCCGCTCTCCGGACAGCGGGCCCTCTCGCCGGCCGCCCGCGCCGCATGCTTCCCGACGGCTCCCGGCTTCGGCTGCGAGGTGCGCTCGACGATCGACGCCGTCCGCGCCGGCCTACAGGTCGAGGAGATCCAGCTGCCGCTGCGCCATCGAGCGACCGGGCGCGACCTGCCGGGCTTCGCCCACCGCGCGCGCCAGCTTCTCGACGCCCTGCTCGCTTGCGGGCCGTTGGCCCGGAACTACCGCGGGCTGAGGCTCCCGCTCGTCGGCGCCCTCGTCGCCGTTGGCGGCGTGGGCGCGTCAAGGCGAATCGGCCTGACCGTCGCCGGGATCGCCGCCCTGGGCCTCGTCGACGACCTGTTCAGCGGTCCCGAGCGCGGTTTCCGCGGCCACCTCGGCGGCGGCCCGACGACCGGCACGTTGAAGGCCGCTCGGCGTCCCGATGCTCGCGCTCGCCGGCACCGGCTCGGTGCAGGACGCAGCGCTCGTCGCCCTCTCCGCGAACGGCCTCAACCTGCTCGACACGCGGCCGGGTCGCGCCCTCAAGACCTTCCTCGCGGCCGCCGCGCTCGTGCGCGGACCGGCGAAGGCCTATGTCCCGATCGCCGTCCTGCTCGCTCCGTACGATCTCCGCGAGATGACGATGCTCGGAGACGCCGGGTCGAACGCGCTGGGCGCCGTGGTAGGTTATGGATCCGTGAGCAAGCTCACGGCTCGGGGTCGCCTCCTCGCGATAGCAGCGCTCGCGGGCCTCACCGTCGTCGGCGAGACCCGGTCCCTCGGAGAGTTGATCGAGCGCACGCCGCTCCTCTCGAGCCTCGACCGTCTGGGGCGCCCGTAGTGGCGCGCCGCCCGGCGAAGTACGTCTTCGTCACCGGCGGCGTCGTCTCTTCGCTCGGCAAGGGCATCACCGCCGCCTCGCTCGGCCGCCTGTTGAAGGCGCGCGGGCTGAAGGTGCAGATGCAGAAGTTCGACCCGTACATCAACGTCGACCCGGGGACGATGAGCCCGTTCCAGCACGGCGAGGTGTTCGTGACCGAGGACGGTGCGGAGACCGACCTCGACATCGGCCACTACGAGCGCTTCATCGACGAGAACCTCTCGCGGGCGGCGAACCACACCGCCGGCTCGGTCTGGGACCGCGTCATCCGCAAGGAGCGCAAGGGTGAGTACCTCGGCTCGACCGTCCAGGTGATCCCGCACATCACGAACGAGATCAAGGAGCGGATCCGCAGCGTCGCCGAGGCCAGCGACTGCGACGTGGTGATCAGCGAGATCGGCGGCACGGTCGGCGACATCGAGTCGCTCCCCTTCCTCGAGGCCATCCGCCAGTTCCGGCGCGAGGCCGGGCCCGAGAACGTCTGCTACGTCCACGTGACGCTCGTGCCGTTCATCGAGACGGCCGGCGAGCTGAAGACGAAGCCGACCCAGCACTCGGTCAACGAGCTGCGCCGCATCGGCATCCACCCCGATGTGATCGTCGCGCGCTCGCGTGACCCGATCTCGCCCGAGATCCGCGAGAAGATCGCGCTCTTCGCCGACCTCGACCCGCAGGCCGTCGTCGCCAACCAGGACGTCTCGGACCTCTACCTCGTCCCGTCCGCCCTGCAGCAGGAGGGCTTCGACACACTGATCTGCGAGAAGCTCGGCCTGCCCGCCGGCGAGGCCGACCTCGGTGAATGGCTCGAGCTCGGAGAGCGGATCCGGGCCAGTCGCGAGGACGAGGTCGAGATCGCGCTCGTCGGCAAGTACGTCAAGCTGCGCGATGCCTATCTCTCGGTGCACGAGGCGCTGCGGCACGCGGGCGTCCACCACGGCTGCTCGGTGCGCGTGCGCTGGTTCGACGCCGAGGGGATGTCGCTCGAGGAGGCGCAGGCCGAGCTCGAGCAGGTCGACGGCGTGCTCGTCCCGGGCGGCTTCGGCTCGCGTGGGTGGGAGGGCAAGATCCTCGCCTGCCGTGTGGCCCGCGAGCACGAGATCCCCTACCTCGGCATCTGCCTCGGCATGCACGTGGCTGTCTCCGAGTACGCGCGGCACGTCGCAGGGCTCGACGGCGCGAACTCGACCGAGATGGACCCGGAGACGCCGTACCCGGTGATCGACCTGCTACCCGAGCAGAAGGAGATCGAAGATCTCGGCGGGACGATGCGGCTCGGCGCGCAGGCGGTCGAGCTCGCCGAGGGCACGCGCGCGCTCGGCGCCTACGACGAGCCAGTGATCCACGAGCGCCACCGGCATCGCTACGAGGTCAACAACCACCTCCGGCCCCTGCTTGTCGATGCAGGCCTCGTCATCTCGGGCACCTTCCAGGAGGGGCGGCTGGTCGAGATCGTCGAGTTGCGCGATCACCCGTGGTTCGTTGCCAGTCAGTTCCACCCGGAGTTCAAGTCGCGGCCGACCCGGCCGGCGCCGCTCTTCCGCGACTTCGTCGGCGCCGCGTACGCACGGGCGCGCGAGCGCCGCGGTGCGGCGGTCTCGGCTCCGGCCGTCTGACGCCTACTACGATTGCCCGGTGCGACCCGGCTGGGCTCCGGACGTGCTCTCGCTCTTCCTCGACCTGGCGGCGCTGCCGAGCCCGCCCGGCGAGGAGCGGGCCGTCGCGGACCGGGTCCTCGAATACCTGAGCGCGCTCGGCTTCGAGACGGACGAGGACGACGCGGGCTCACGGATCGGCTCGTCGATCGGGAACCTCTTCTGCCGGATCCCGGGAAGCGGCCCCGGCACGCCGCTCTTCCTCTGCGCGCACCTCGACACCGTCATGCCGGAAGGCCCGATCGAGCCGGTTGTCGGCGAGGACGGGCTCGTGCGCAACGCCGCGGGCACGATCCTCGGGGCCGACAACAAGGCTGCGGCCGCGGCGATGCTCGAGGCGACGGCGCGGCTGCTGGAGGACGGCCGGCCGCATCCGGGCATCGAGCTGCTCTTCACGCCGATGGAGGAGGTCGGCCTGCGCGGGGCGGCCGCGTTCGACGAGCAGCGCCTCGAGGCGCGGATCGGCTACGTCTACGACCACGCCGGCCCGATCGGGCAGGTGATCGTCGGCGCGCCGCACCAGCGCAAGATCGACGTCGCGTTCCACGGTCGCGCGGCGCACTCGGGCATGTACCCCGAGGAAGGGCGGTCCGCAATTGCCGCCGCCGCGCGAGCGATCGCCGACCTGCGGCTCGGGCGGCTCGACGAGGAGACGACCGCGAACGTCGGGCTGATCGACGGAGGAACGGCGCGCAACATCGTCCCCCAGCACTGCCGGTTCTTCGCCGAGGCCCGCAGCCACGACGAGCGCAAGCTGGCGGAGCTCGTGCAGGAGATGCTCGAAACGGTCACCTTCGCGGCCGGCGTGGCCGAGTGCGAAGTCGAAACGCGGGTCGAGAGCACGGCAAGCGGCTATCGCTTCGCCCGCGACGACCCGGCGGTGCGCCTCGCTGCGGCTGCGCTCGAACGGGCGGGCCACGAGGCGAGCTTCGTGCGCTCGGGTGGCGGCGCGGACGCGAACGTCTTCAACGATCGCGGGCTGCAGTGCGTGAACCTGGCGAACGCGATGGTCGACATCCACACCCCGGACGAGCGGATCGCGGTCGAGGATCTCGAGGCGATGGTGGATGTCACGCTCGGGCTCGTGGCAGTCGCGGGCGAGACGGAAGATGCCGGTTAGCCTCCGCCGAGGGCGGGTCACGTCCGTCGTCGAGCAGCACCCGGGCCTCGTCCGGCTCAAGGTCGACGGGACGCCGTGCGTCGGCTACCCGGACGTGACCGGGCCGGTCGAAGTGGGGGACGAGGTGCTGGTCAATGTGCAGGCGCGCGAGCTCGGTCTGGGCTCGGGCGGCTTCGATGTCCTCCACGCGAACCTGACGCGCGGGCTTGACCTGCCCGCAGCGGAGGGGGCGCACGTGATGAAGCTGCCCTACACGTCGCTGCAGTTCGCGGCCCGGCACGGGGAGGAGGGAGGCGTGCTCGCCGCTGAGCTCGGCGGGATGCCAGTCCTCTGCTGCTCGTTGCACAGCCAGCTCGCGCCGGCATGCGCCGGGCTCGGCGAGGGGATCGAGGTGGCGTACGTGCAGGTTCCCGGCGGAGCGCTGCCGCTGCCGCTTTCGGACACCGTGCGGGTCTTGCGCGAGCGCGGGCTGCTCACGATCACCGTCTCCGCCGGCGCCTGCTTCGGCGGCGAGGTCGAATGCGTCGGGGTCGAGTCGGCGCTCGCGTGGGCGTCGGGCGCCGGGTACCGAGCAGTCGTCTGCACCATCGGCCCCGGGATCGTCGGCACCGGCTCCCGCCTCGGGCACGGAGGCCTGGCGGCGGCGGAAGCGGTCAACGCCGGCGCGGCTCTCGGCGGCTCGCCGGTGCTGGCTGCGCGAGTGTCGAGCGCAGACGAGCGCGAGCGGCACCGCGGCGTCTCGCATCACACGGAGGCCGTGCTAAAGCTCTGCGCCGAGGGAGTGGTCGTCGCCTGGCCGGAAGGGCTGGACGCACCCGACTGGGTCAAGCCCCGGCGCGAGGTCGACGTCGACGGGTGGCGGGAGGCGTGTGCGGGCCTGCCTCTCTCGCACATGGGCCGCGGGCCTGACGAGGAGCCCTGGTTCTTCGCTTCCGCCTATGCCGCCGGCCGGCTGGCCCGAAGCCTCGTCACCTGACGCAACCCGCCGGGACGGCTCAGGTCCCCTTAAATACGGTTCGCCCGGCCTCCTCCCCGAGGCGATCGTAATCGGGAAAGGCGCACGTGTCTGTCACGGACTTGTCACGAATCTGTGACTTCGCAGGGGATGCTCTCGCGGCCCGCAAACCCGCCGCAAGCTAGGGTTTCCCGCCCATGAAGGTCGGCGTCGTCAAGGAGATCAAGACGGACGAGTACCGGATCGCGCTCACCCCTGCCGGAGCGCGCGAGCTCGTCCAGCGTGGGCACGAGGTGCTCGTCGAGGCCGGCGCCGGCGGGGGGAGCTCGTTCCCCGACGACGCCTACGAGAGTGTGGGCGCCAGGCTCGGCGACGCGGCCTGGGTCTGGGAAGAGGCCGACCTCCTGCTAAAGGTCAAGGAGCCGCTCCCCTCCGAGTACCCGCTTCTGCGCGAGGGACTCGTGCTCTTCACGTACCTCCACCTCGCCGCGAGCGAAGAGCTGACCCGGGCACTGGTCGAGAGCGGCGCCGCATGCGTCGCCTACGAGACCGTCGAGACCGACAACCACGCATTGCCGCTGCTCGCGCCGATGAGCGAGATCGCAGGCCGGCTCGCCGCACAGGCCGGCGCGCACTTCCTCGAGAAGCCTCTCGGCGGGCGCGGGCTGCTTCTGGGGGGCGTCCCCGGAGTCGCCCCCGGCCGCGCGCTCGTGATCGGCGGCGGGATCGTCGGCTACAACGCCGCGGTGATCGCGCTGGGGCTGGGCGCGAACGTGACCATCCTCGAGCGTTCGATCGACCGCATGCGCCACCTGGACGAGATCCTCTCGGGCCGGGTCAGCCTCGTCATGTCCTCGACGTTGCAGATCGAGGAGTCGATCGTCGAGGCCGACGTCGTGATCGGGGCGGTGCTGATCCCCGGCGCCGTTGCGCCCAAGCTCGTCACTCGCCAGATGGTCACGGCGATGAAGGACGGCGCCGTTCTCTGCGACGTGGCAATCGACCAGGGCGGCTGCGCCGAGACCTCGCACCCGACCACGCACAGCGAGCCGGTGTACGTGGTCGACGGCGTCACGCACTACTGCGTCGCGAACATGCCCGGGGCCGTTCCGATCACCTCGACGAAGGCGCTGACCAACGTGACGCTCCCCTACCTGGAAGAGATTGCCGACTACGGCCTTGCGGAAGCGGTGGCGCGTGACCCGGCGCTGGCTCGAGGGGTGAACGTCCTCGACGGGAAGATCACGTACGAGGCGGTCGCGGAGGCGCACGGCCTCGATTTCCACCCGCTCGAGGACGTCCTGCCGCTCTCGCCGGTCTAAACGGCTACTGCTGCTTCTGCTGCTGCGGCTGTCCGCCTGGGCTCAGCCTGACGACGATCCAGGTCGTCGCAGCCGCAAGCGCGATGACGCACGCGGCGAAGACGACGAGACCGAGCAGTCCCAGGACGGTATCCACGACCGACCTAGAATAGCCGTATGCCGCGGGCCTGCGTGATCGTGCTGGATGCCGTCGGGGCCGGAGAGGCGCCCGACGCGGCCGAGTACGGCGACGAGGGCTCCGACACTCTCGGCAACGTCGCGAAGGCGGTCGGCGGGCTCGACCTGCCGAATCTCGAGGCGTTCGGCCTCGGCAACATCGAGCCGCTCGAAGGCTGCCCGCCCCAACCGGGGGCGCCCGCCGTCGCCGGGCGCCTGCTCGAGCTATCGAAGGGCAAGGACACCACGGCGGGCCACTGGGAGATGATGGGCATCGTCACCGAGACGCCCTTCCCCACCTATCAGCAGGGGTTCCCGCACGATGTCATCGACCCGTTCATGCACCGGACGGGCCGGGGCGTACTCGGCAACAAGGCGGCCTCGGGGACGGAGATCATCCAGGAGCTCGGCGAGGAGCATCAGCGCACCGGCAAGTGGATCGTCTACACGTCCGCCGACTCCGTCTTCCAGGTCGCCGCGCACGAGGAGACGATCCCGCTCGAGGAGCTCTACGAAGGCTGCAGGATCGCCCGCGAGATCCTCACCGGGAAGCACGCGGTCGGGCGTGTCATCGCACGGCCCTTCATCGGCGAGCCCGGGAACTACGAGCGGACTGCCAACCGGCACGACTTCTCGCTCGAACCGAAGCGGCCGAACTACCTGACGCTCGTCCGAGAGGCGGGTACGAAGGTCTACGGCGTGGGCAAGATCGGCGACATCTTCGCCGGTTGCGACATCGACGAGTCGCACCCGACGCAGTCGAACATCGATGGAATCGTGCAAACCGAGAAACTGCTCCGCGAGGTCGACGAGGGGCTGGTCTTCGTGAACCTCGTCGAGACCGACATGCTCTGGGGCCACCGGAACGACCCCGTGAACTTCCACCGCTGCTTGCAGGACTTCGACCGGCGCCTGCCCGACCTCCTCGATGCAATGCGCGAGCAGGACCTGCTGATTCTCACGTCGGATCACGGGTGCGATCCGACGACGCCGTCGACCGACCACTCGCGGGAGTACGCGTTGCTGATCGCCTACGTGCACGGGCGCAACGCCGCCGGCCAGATCCACGAGGACGGGGTGTTCTCGGACGTCGGCGCGACGGCCAATCTGTGGCTCGGTGGCAAGGCGCCGCGCCGCGGCACTCCCGGCCACCCGATCCTCGAGCGGTAGTCGTGGCCATCGCGCGCTATCTGGTCGAGGATCTCGACCAAGCCGTCAGCTTCTACGTCGAGCGTCTCGGCTTTCGCGAGAGGCGGTCCTTCGGTCCCGTCACGCTCGTCCAGCGCGGTGACCTGGAGCTGTGGCTGAGCGCGCCGGGAAGCTCCGCCGGCGGGCAGGACGGCGCCGCGCCCGGCGGCTGGAACCGAATCGTCCTCGAGGTTCCCGAGTTGGAGGAAGCCGCAGCCGGGTTGACGCAGCGCGGAGAGCGTGTGGACGGGCCGGCCGGGAGCTGGCGGCTCGTCGAAGACCCGTGGGGGAACCCGATCGAGCTCTTCGAGCCGAAGTGATCTATCCGGTCGAGCTGATTCAGCGCAAGCGCGACGGCGGCGAGCTGAGCGCGCAGGAGCTCGACGAGCTGATGCTCGGCTACGCTCGTGACGAGATCCCGGACTACCAGCTGGCGGCGTTCTGCATGGCGGTCTTCTTCCGCGGCATGACGGGCTCCGAGACGCACGCGTTCACCGAGGCCCTGATCAAGACCGGGACGACGCTCGATCTCGGTTCGGCGCTCGGGCGGAAGGTGGTCGACAAGCACTCGACGGGCGGCGTCGGGGACAAGACGTCGATCGCAGCCGGGCCGATCGTCGCCGCCTGCGGCATCCCGTTCGCGAAGCTGAGCGGACGCGGGCTCGGGCACACAGGCGGAACGCTCGACAAGCTGGAGTCGATCCCGGGCTTCCGGGTCGAGCTGCCCACTGACGAGTTCATCGCGCAGGTGCACGAGGTGGGGATGGCGATCATCGGCGCAAGCGCCGACTTCGTTCCCGCGGACAAGCGCCTGTACGCCCTTCGCGATGTGACGGCGACGGTCGACAGTTACTCCCTGATCGCGGCGAGCATCATGTCCAAGAAGATCGCGGGGGGAGCCGACGCGATCGTGCTCGACGTCAAGGTCGGCAACGGCGCCTTCATGAGGTCGCTCGAGGATGCGCGGACGCTCGCGCAGATGATGGTCGACCTTGGCCGGCGCTCAGGGCGCGAGGTCGTGTGCCTGCTGACGGACATGGACCAGCCGCTCGGGCGCGCGGTCGGGAATTCGCTGGAGATTCGCGAGGCGGTCGCGACGCTGCGCGGCGAGGGCCCAGCCGACTTCGTCGAGCTCGTCCTGGCCGCCACGGCGCAGCTTCTCGCGGTGTCGGATCTCGGGATCGACGCGGCGGAGGGTCGCATACTGGTGGAGCGAACCCTCAGCGATGGGAGTGCGCTTGCCGCGTACGAGCGGTGGATCCGCGCTCAGGGCGGCGACCCCGACGAAGGCGTGCTCCCGTCGGCGCCCGTTATCCGCGAGCTGGAGGCGCCGCGGGACGGCTTCGTGGCGGCCCTCGAGGCGTTTCGCGTCGGCGAGGCGGCTCTCCACTTGGGCGCGGGACGCCAGACGAAGGACGACCGTATTGACCACGCTGTCGGCATCGTCTGTCTCCGCAAGCGCGGCGACGCGGTCGGCGCCGGCGAGCCGCTGGCGGAGATCCACGCCCGCACGGACGACGCGGCAACGCAAGCCGCGCAGGAGCTGCTGGCGGCGTACGACTTCGCGGACGAACCCCCGCCGGAACGACCGGTGGTTCTCGACATGCTCGCCTGAGCAACCGCCCCGGCCGACGTTCCCGCGAACGCGAGCGGGACTAGGCTTGTTTCATGCCTGAGCTACCCGAGGTCGAGACGGTGAGGAGACGGCTGGAGCCGGAGCTCGTCGGGCGCCGTCTAGAGCGCGTCGACATCCACGACCACCGCCTCACCCGGCCCTTCGACCCCACCGGAGTGGCCGCCGAGCTCGAGGGAGAACAGATCGCGGCGCTCGACCGCCGCGGCAAGTATTTGGTTTTTCGGTTCGAAAGCGGTCGTGTTCTCCTGGTTCACCTCCGGATGACGGGTCAACTACTCCATGCGAATGGCGACTCGCTCCTGGTCGAGGATGCTCATCGCCACGCCGTTGTCAGGTTAGACGACGGGTCGGACGTCATCTACCGCGACGTACGACGCTTCGGGACGTGGCTCCTGATCGAGCCAGGCGAGCTGGACCCGTACCTCGACGACCGCGTCGGTCATGAGCCGCTCGAGCGAGCCTTCACGCCGAAGCGGCTCGGCGAGGCGCTCGCCGGGCGCCGCGCGCCGGTCAAGGCCGTCCTGCTCGACCAGCGCCGCCTCGCCGGGGTCGGGAACATCTACGCGGACGAGGCGCTCTGGCGCGCGTCGATCCATCCGCGCAGGCCGGCCGGCGAGCTCTCTGATGCCGAGATCGCCGCCTTGCATCGCGGCGTCCGCGCAGCGCTCAGGGCCGGCATCGCCCGGCAGGGCGCGACGCTCAGCGACTACCGGCAGCCGGACGGCGCGTCCGGTCGGATGCAGGACGAGTTCAAGGTCTACGGCAGGGGCGGCGAGCCGTGCGACCGCTGCGGAGCTCCGATCGAGAAGACCCGGGTCGCCGGGCGCGGCACCTGGTACTGCCCGTCCTGCCAGCGCTGAGCCCAGCGCGCCGTACTGCTTGTCCTGAGGCGCTACTTGGCTCAAGCCGTGGGGCTACGGAGACACCGCCTGGAGGAATGGGAGTCGCCGTCTTGAGGAACGACGGCCTCGGCGACCTGAGCCGGGCCTAGACTGGACGGAGTGCCGGGACGCTCCTACAAGACGGAGGCGGTCGTGCTGCGCTCGTTTCGCCTCGGCGAGGCGGATCGGGTGTTGCACCTCTACACGCTCGAGCGAGGGCGCGTCGGCGCGGTCGCGAAAGGCGTGCGCAAGACGAAGTCGCGCTTCGGGGCGCGCCTCGAGCCCTTGAGCCACGTCGAGCTCCTGCTCCACGAGGGGGCCGGCGAGCTGCAGACCGTCACCGGCGTCGAGCTGATCCGCTCGCACCGGGAGGTGCGCGAGGAGCCGTACCGGCTCGGCGTCGGGCTCGTCGGCGCCGAGGCGATGCTGCGCCTCTTCCCCGAGCAGGAGGCGAACGAGCGCGCATTCCGGGCGCTGGCGCGCTTCCTCGACGTTCTGGACGAGCTCGATCCGCGCGGGCCCGACGAGCGGATCGTTGACCCGCTCGTGCTCTCGTTCCAGCTGAAGCTCCTCTGGCTGTCGGGCTATCTGCCCCACCTGACGAGCTGCGCCGAGTGCGGAGCGGACTCCGGCCTCGCCGGCTATTCGCCGAAGGCAGGCGGGGCAGTCTGCGCAGTATGCGCGGCCGGCGGGGCGCTGCCGCTCTCCCGTGACGGGCTGCTCGGGATCGAGGGCCTGCTCCAGCGGCCGCTGGCCGAGGCCGGCAACGCGGAGCTAACGGAGCGCGCGGCGCGGGAGGCGCTCGGCGTGATCACGGCGTCGTACGAGTTTCACGGTGGCTTCCGCCTGCGTACGCTCGCCCTTTCCGCCTAGTCCGGCCGGCGGGCTGTCTCCCGGGCAACGATGGATCACGATCGATGCCTCCCACGCGTCTGGGAGCATCGGGGATCCGAGGAGAAAGGGAGAGATGAAACGAAGTTTTGCTTCGCGCGGCCGGCGGACGTGCTGCTGACCGTGTCATAGGTCGCCTTCGGCAGGGGGCGGGCCCCGGCCCGCCCCCTGCCCTACCCGGCGCGGGGCATAGTCTTTCGCCCGCGTGAACTACCAGGAGATGATCCGGGCCCTCGAGGGCTACTGGGCCGACCAGGGTTGCGTCCTGATGCAGCCGTACCACACGGAACTGGCGGCGGGGACGATGAATCCGGCCACCTTCCTGCGCTGCCTGGGCCCGAAGCCCTGGAAGACGGCGTACGTCGAGCCGGTGATCAGGCCGCAGGACGGGCGCTACGGCGAGAATCCGTACCGCTTCCAGCACTACTTCCAGTACCAGGTCATCCTCAAGCCGGCGCCCGCGGACGTGCTCGACCGCTACTTCGACTCGCTCGAGGCGCTCGGGATCGACCTGCGCCGACATGACGTGCGGCTGGTCGAGGACGACTGGGAGCAGCCGACACTGGGCGCCTGGGGTCTCGGCTGGGAGGTCTGGTGCGACGGCATGGAGATCACCCAGTGGACGTACTTCCAGCAGCTCGGCGGCGTCGACGTCGAGCTCGTCCCGGCCGAGATGACGTACGGGCTCGAGCGGCTCGCGATGTTCCTGCAAGGCAAGCGCAGCGCCTTCGAGCTCGAGTGGGCGCCGGGGGTGACCTGGGGAGACGTCTACCGCCAGAGCGAACGGGAGTGGTCGGCATACAACTTCGAGCTGGCGCCGGTCGACGTCCTCGAGGCGCGCTTCGACCAGCACGAGGCGGAGTGCCGCAGCCTCGTGGAGCGGCGTTTGCCGCTGCCCGCGTACGACCAGGTGCTGAAATGCTCCCACGCCTTCAACCAGCTCGAGGCGCGCGGGGCGATCTCGGTGACCGAGCGCGCGGCGTACATCGGCCGGGTGCGGACGCTCGCGCGGCAGGTTGCGCAGCTGTACCTGGAGCTCGAGTCGGAGGGCGATGGCGACGCTGCTGCTTGAGATCGGCTGCGAGGAGCTTCCTGCCGGCGCCTGCCGGGAGGCGGGGGAGCAGCTGCCGGCGCTGGTCGAGCGCGAGCTGGGCGCCCCGCCGAACGTGGTGTTCGTAGGCCCGAGGCGGCTGGCGGCGCTGCTGGACGTCGCCGAGCGGACGCCGGACGAGTGGATCAAGGGGCCGCCGGAGCACCTCGCCGAGCGGGCCGCGGCCGGCTTCGCCAAGAAGCACGGAGTGAAGGTGGCGCGGCTCGTCTCGCGGGAGGGATTTCTCGGCGTGGAGCGCCCGGGGCGACCGCTGCGGGAGGTGTTGCCGGATCGAGTCGACGCGATCGTCCGCGGGTTCTCCTTCTCGAAGTCGATGCGCTGGGACGAGAGCGGCCTCCGCTTCGCCCGGCCGGTCCGATGGACGCTCGCGAAGCTCGAGGGCGACACGGTGGTGGGGGAGACGTCGTTCGGGCACCGCTTCAGTGGGTCGCTCGAGATTCCGCACGCCGGCCGGTACGCCGAGCGTTTGCGGGAGGCGGGCGTCGAGCCGGACGCGGAAGAGCGCCGCCGGCAGATCGTGGCCGGCCTCGATGCGATCGGCGACTGGAGCGATCCGGGTGGGGTGCTCGAGGAGGTCGTCTTCCTGGTCGAGAGCGTGACGGTGCTCGAGGGGAGCTTCGACGAGCGCTTCCTCGCGCTGCCGGAGCGCGTGGTCGTCACGGCGATGCAGTCGCACCAGCGCTACTTCCCGCTCGGCGGCAACCGCTTCGCCTTCGTCGCGAACGGGGGCGATCCCGACACGGTGCGCGCCGGGAACGAGGTCGTGCTCGAGGGCCGGCTCGACGACGCGACCTTCACCTTCGAGCGCGACGTCCAGCTCGGAATCGACCGGTTGGCGGAGCGGCTCGGCTCGATCACCTTCTTCGCCGGCGCCGGGAGCTTCGCCGACAAGGCGGACCGGCTGCGGGCGCTCGTTGGAAAGCTCGGCGGCGGGGAGGCGAGCGTCGAGGCGGCGCGGTTGGCCAAGGCCGACCAGGCCTCCGAGCTCGTGCGCGAGTTCCCGGACCTCGAGGGGCACATCGGCGCGGAGTACGCGCGCCTGGCGGGCTATCCCGAGGCCGTCTGCTCCGCGATCGACGAGCAGTACCTGCCCGACTCGGCGGCCGGGTCTCTGCCCCAGACCGAGGCGGGCAAGGTTCTCGCCGCGGCGGACAAGCTCGACACGCTGGCCGTCTCCTTCTCGCTCGGCCACAAGCCGACGGGATCGCGCGACCCGTACGGATTGAGACGGGCAGCAATTGGCCTCTGCCGGCTGGCGGTCGAGGGCAGCCTGGCGATCCCGCGGGCGCTGATGCCCGAAGAGGTGCGGGAGTTCGTCGAGGAGCGTCTCGAGGGATTGATCGATCTGCCGGTCGAGTACGTGCGCGCCGCCCGCGCCTCGGCGGCTCGCGATCTCGGCGCCGTGGCCAGGCTGGCGCAGGCGCTTTACGCGGAGCGCGAGACGCCCGCGTTCGACGCGGTCTACACGGCCTACGACCGGGCCAACCGGCTCGCGGGTCGCGAGGCGGAGAGCGCGGCCGCGGAGCTCGACCGGTCGCTGCTGCGCGAGGAGGCGGAGCAGGCGCTGGCGGAGGCGCTGGCCCAGGTCTCCGACTCGGTCTCGGTCGAGGGCGACGTTCGCGCCGCGCTCGAGACGGCGTCGGCGCTCGGGCCGGCGATGGAGCGGTTCTTCGAGGACGTGCTGGTGATGGACGAGAATCCAGTGGTGCGGGCGAACCGGCTGCGGCTGTTGCTCGACGTCCGGGACACGCTCGGTCGGCTCGGCGACCTGTCTCAGATCCCGCGCTGAGCACCGGCCCGGCGACCCTTAGATGTACACGCGCGCGTCCCCACCCGGGTGGGGAAGAAGAATCCACCCGCCGCCCGGGCTGAGCGTACCCGGGAATCTGTGCCGTGTCTGTCACGGGACAGTGGCGGAAGCGTGACGGTTCTTCCCCAGCGCCCCTGCCCGCGAACCCCAGGGGCACAGCATCCCGGTCAGCCCGCCGCGGTTACGCTCTCGCCGTGACCGGGCAACCCGTCGAGCTGCACGTCATCTCCGACTCCACCGGCGAGACGGCGGTGCGCCTCGTCCACGCGCTCGAGGCGCAGTTCCCCGATCAGGAGTTCGAAGAGATTCGCCACCCGCGCGTCGAGACCGTCGACGACCTACAGCTCGCGCTCAACCGCGCCAAGGGACGGCCCGCCGTGATCGTCTACACGCTCGTCCATCCGGAGCTCCGTGAGGCGGCCCGCGCGCTCTGCCGCCGCTACCGGCTCCACTACTGCGACCTGCTCGGCCATCCGATCGAGGCCGTTGCGAAGGTCGCCGGCGTCGCCGCCCAGATGACGCCCGGCGCCCGCGCCCCGCTCGACTCGAGCTACTTCAAGCGGATCGCAGCGATCGAGTTCGCGGTCAAGTACGACGACGGCGTGGGGGCCGGTCTCCACGATGCGGACATCGTGCTCGTCGGCGTCTCGCGCACCTCGAAGACGCCGCTCTCGATGTACCTCGGCTACCTCGGCTACAAGACCGCGAACGTGCCGGTCGTGAAGGGGATCGAGCCGCCGTCTACCCTCTTCGAGGTCGATCCAACCAAGATCGTGGGCCTGACGATCGACGCGACTCGCCTCCAGGAGATCCGCCGCCAGCGAGTGGCTCGCCTCGGCGGCAACCAGCGTGGTTACGCCGAGTTGCTCGAGATCTACGCGGAGCTCGAGCAGGCCGAGGCGATTCACCGCCGGCTTGGGTGCCCCGTGATCGAGATCTCCGACCTGTCGATCGAGGAGACCGCCGCCCGGGTGATCCGCATGGTCGACCGCCGCCGGGCCGAGAACGGCGCGAAGGCCGAAGCGCCCGTGTCGTGACACGACAAGGCGCTCGCTTGCAGCGCCGGCCAGGAGGCCGTGGCGGCTTCGCCGGTGCGGCCGTCCAACACACCGTGTGGGATGCATAACCCAGTCCCTGCGAGGGAGACGGGCGTCAAGGGGAGGGTCCCGCTTTGGCGGTGGGCGCTCTGGTGGATGATCCTCGGCGCCGCGCTGCTGATCTTCTACGTACTGCTGACGCCGATCTGGATGGGCCTGCGTGCCCTGGCGTGGCTGGCCGACTTCCGCGCGCGCCGGCGGCCCGGCTACCGCCCGCCGGTCACCCCGTCGTAGACCGACGCGAGCCACGGCACCAACTCGCGCAGGAAGGCCGGGTCGACCGCGTGTGGGAGCGGGTACTCGCGGTAGAGGACGTCGGCGCCCGCCTCCCCGAGGGCGACCTTCGCTCGTCTGCTCCACTCGACCGAGATCACCGGGTCGTAGGTGCCGTGCCCGATCGCGACCGGCGGCAGGGGCTGCGACAGGTCGAGCTCGAACCCGGGGACGGTCGGCATGAACCCGCTCAGGGCGATCAGCGCCGCCGGACGGGGGCGGCCTCGCCCGAGCCCGAGCGCGTAGGACATCACCGCGCCCTGCGAGAAGCCGCCGAGCACGGTCCGCTCCGGCCCGATCCCGGTCTCCGCGGCGACCGAGTCGAGCCACTCGGAGACGGCCGCGTAGGTCGCGAAGAAGGTCTCCGGCTCCGGGAAGCCGACCTGCAGAAAGGCGTACCAGTGTGATCCGCCGGGCGGCAGCGAGAGCGGCCCGCGCGGCGCGAGGCCCAGCAGCCGTCGCTCGGGGTCGAGCTCGTCGAGAAGCGGAAAGAGGTCGTTCTCGTCGACGCCGCGGCCGTGGAAGAGGACCAGCAGTCCTTCGAGCTCTCCCGCGGGCGGGCGCTCGCGGTAGGCGATCGTCACTTCGCGGCGCGCAGCGCCCGCGGGTCCGGCAGCGGTGTCAGCACCTGCTCGAGCCGGCCGCGCAGGTTCTCGTAGTTCGGCGGCAGCGAAAGGTGCTCGCCGAGGTGCTCGAGCGGCTCGTCGACGTCGAAGCCCGGGCCGATCGTCGCAATCTCGAATAGGACGCCGCTCGGCTCGCGGAAGTAGATCGAGCGGAAGTAGAAGCGGTCGATCACCGGCGTAGGCGAGCCGCCTGCCTCGAGAACGCGCTGCTCCCAGGCCTCGTGCTCCTCGGGCGTCGAGGCCCAGGCGACGTGGTGGACGGTGCCGGCGCCGGGAACACCCGGGCTCGTCGGAGCGGTCGTAGGCGTACAGGCCGCCGCGCCGCTCTCCCCGCGCCTCCCACGCGTCGCCTCGGGGCTCGAACTCGAGCGCCTCGAGGAAGCTGCGGCTCCGCTCCGGGTCGCGCGTGTACGCGTGGACGGCGTTGAACCCCTGCAGTGCGTGCTCCTTCGGGATCTCGGGGTGGTCGGCGGTCAGCGGCTCGTCGTCCGTCTCGACCACGACAAGCCGGTGCCGCAAGCCCTCGGGGTCAGCGAACGAGAGCCCGCCCTCCGCGTCGCGTTCGGGCGCGATGCCCTCGTCGACCAGCCGGCCCTCCCAGAAGTCGATCGACTCGGCCGAGGCGACACGCCACTCGACGGTGTGCACCATCCCGGCGCCCGGCCTGCCCGGCGCCGCCCCCGGGTACTCGAAGAAGGTGATGTCGCTGCCCGGCTTGCCCTCCTCGTCCGCGTAGAAGAGGTGGTAGACGGTCGGGTCGTCCTGGTTGACGCTCTTCTTGACGAGCCGGAGCCCGAGGACGCGCACGTAGAAGTCGACGTTGCCGGGCGCATCCCCAGTGATCGCCGTGACGTGGTGGATGCCCTCGAGCTTCACGCCGTGAGGCTACCGGACGCCCGCAGGGCTCCAGTCGGGATCGAGCACCCCCGAGAAGCGGCCGATCCGCTTCGGCGGGCCGCCTCCGGCCGGGACCGAGACGAGCCAGGGGAGATGCCCCAGGCTGCGGAGCGGGAACCCGCTCGCGAACGCGATTCGCGAGCCGTCCGGCGCCCAGGTCGGATGCTCGTCGTCGGCCTTGCTCGCCGTGAGCCGCGTGAGGCCGCTCCCATCGGCGCCGACCACGTAGATCTCGCCGTTCGGCGGGCACGACCCGGACTGGCACCCGCTGCCGTTGTGGTCGGCGAAGGAGACGAAGGCGATGCGGCTTCCGTCTGGCGACCACGACGGGGAGACGCCGCGGACCGGCACGGCGCCGAGCTGCCGGATGTTGGAGCCGCCGGCGTCGGCGAGATAGAGCGTCGCCTGGTCGATCGAGGCGGACTGATCGGCGAGGCGCGAGAAGACGATCGTCTTGCCGTCAGGAGACCAGGCGGGGGTGAGGTCGACGCCGTCGGAGAGCAGCTGCGCGGCGTGGCGCCCGCGCCGGTCGATCGTGAACAAGGAGAACGTCTCGCCGGTCACACGGACGAAGGCGATCCGCTGGCCGTGCGGTGCGAACGTCGGCATGGCGTCGAACGGCCCGCGCGTCAGGTCGTGGGCGATCCCGCCTCCCGCAGGAACGTAGGTGAGCCGGAAGCGGTCGTCACCCCAGTACGTCAGGTCGCGTTCGAAGACGATCCGGCGTCCGTCCGGCGACCAGATCGGGCCCGAGTCGCCGCCGAGGTCCTGCCGGGTTGGCGGGTAGGTGAGGCGGCGTAGGCCGGTGCCGTTCGCGCGCACGGTGTAGACGCTGCTGAGGTCGCCGCGTACGAGCCCGAACGCGATCCGGCTGCGGCTCACGCTGCCGCCGGCTCCGTGCGCCGCCCCGGCGAGCAGCGCCGCGAACGCGATGACGACGACGGGTCTCACCTGCTCGAACCTACGTGGTCGGCGACCGCCCGGATGTGCAGGAAGAGCGGAATGCGGCGCCAGCGGAGAATGCTGTCCGTCGGCGACTCGGAGCTGTCCGGAAGCTCGCGCAACCGGTCGACGACGAAGCCGGCCCCCTCGAGCGCCCGAAAGTAGTCCTCGAGCGGACGGTGGGCATCGAGGAAGGTCATCTCGAGACCGTCGCGCTCGACCGGGAGCTCCCTCTGCGTGCGCTCGAAGTACGACCCTTCGATGACGAAGCCTGAGTCGGGCTCGCGCGAGACGAACTCTCCGGCGGAGTTGAGCGGGTGCACGATCGCGATGCAGTAGCTGCCGCTCGGGCCGAGGACGCGGCGCGCCTCGCGGACCGCCGCGCTCAGGTCGTCGGTGTTGATCAGCGACATGAACGCCACGGCGAGATCGGCGGCGCCGTCGTCCAGCGGCAGCGCACTCGCGTCGGCCTCGCGGACGTCGAGCTCCGGGTCCGCCTCGCGCGCGTGCCGGACCATCGTCGGCGAGCGGTCGACCGCCAGGACGGTGTGGCCGAGCTTCTTCAGGTCGCGCGCGAGGCGTCCCTCGCCGCAGCCGATGTCGACCGTCAGGCGGCCCGGCGGCGGCACCAGGTCGAGAAACCGGTCGCGGTGGAAGCGCCAGTAGGAATCGTGCCCGGGCTCGCGTGCCCACCGGACCCAGGCCTCAGCCTGCCGTTCCCAGAAGTCGCCGAGCGCCACGCGCCCGAGTCTAAGCCCGGCGGGGTGTGGGAAGATTGCGTCTCGATGCGAGCGAACGGGCGTTTCGTCTACGACTTCGACGAGCCGTCCGAGGGCGGGCGGGAGCTGCTCGGCGGCAAGGGCGTGGGCCTGGCCGAGATGACGCAGCTCGGGGTCCCCGTCCCGGCCGGCTTCACCGTCACCACCGACGCGTGCCGCGCGTACATGCTCAACGGCAAGCAGCTCCCCGAAGGGCTCGAGCCGGAGATCGAGCGGCACCTGAGCGCGCTCGAGGAGAGGACCGGCAAGCGCTTCGGCGACGCCGGCGACCCGCTGCTCGTCTCGGTCCGCTCCGGGGCCGCGGTCTCGATGCCGGGGATGATGGACACGATCCTCAACCTCGGCCTGAACGACGAGTCGGTCGAGGGCCTGGCTGCCACCACGGACAACCCGCGCTTCGCCTTCGACTCCTACCGGCGCCTGATCCAAATGTACGGCGAGGTGGTCGACGGGGTCGACGGGCAGAGGTTCGAGCGGGCGCTGACCGACCTCAGGAGCGAGCGCGGCGTCCAGCAGGACGTCGAGCTCTCCGCCGACGACCTGCGTGAGCTCGTCGGGACGTTCACGCAGATCTACGAGGAGGGGGTTGGCCAGCCGTTCCCGCAGGACGCGCGCCGGCAGCTCGGCCGGGCGATCAAGGCCGTCTTCGACTCGTGGGACACGCCGCGCGCGCAGGTCTACCGCCGCGCCAACCGGATCCCGGACGACCTCGGCACCGCCGTCAACGTCGTGCAGATGGTCTTCGGAAACAAGGGCCCGGCGTCCGGGACCGGCGTCGCGTTCACGCGCGACCCGTCCACGGGCGAGCAGGGCCTCTACGGCGAGTTCCTGACCGACGCGCAAGGTGAGGACGTCGTCGCCGGGATCCGCACCCCCGAGCCGCTGGCAAAGATGGAGGAGCGCCTACCCGAGCCGTTCCAGCAGCTGCTCGCGACGATGCGGCGCCTCGAGGAGCACTACCGCGACATGCAGGACATCGAGTTCACGGTCGAGGACGGAAGGCTCTACCTGCTGCAGACGCGCTCGGCCAAGCGGACCGCAACCGCGGCCCTCCGCGCGGCCGTCTCGATGGTGGACGAGGGCCTGATCTCCCGCGAGCAGGCGGTCGCGCGGATCGACGCCGGCCAGCTCGACCAGCTGCTCCACCCGATGATCGACCCGAAGGCCGAGGTCGAGGTCGCCGCCCGCGGCCTGAACGCCTCGCCCGGCGCCGCCTCGGGCGGGGCGGTGCTCGATGCCGACATCGCCGATGAGCGCGGTCAGGCCGGCGAGGACGTGATCCTCGTCCGCTGGGAGACGACGCCGGACGACATCCACGGCCTGCTGCAGGCGAACGGCATCCTGACCGCGCACGGGGGCATGACCTCGCACGCGGCCGTGGTCGCCCGAGGAATGGGCAAGCCGTGCGTCGCCGGCTGCGAGGGCCTGACGATCGACCTCGACGCCCGCACGTTCTCGCTCAACGGCCGGGAGCTGGTCGAGGGCGACGTGATCACGATCGACGGCGGCACCGGCCGGGTGATCGTCGGTTCGGTCCCGCTGGTCGCGCCGCAGATCAACGAGGACTTCGAGACGATTCTGGGCTGGGCCGACGAGCTGCGGCGGCTGAAGGTGCGCGCCAACGCCGACACTCCGGAGGATGCGGCCAAGGCGCGGGAGTTCGGCGCGCAGGGCATCGGCCTCTGCCGGACCGAGCACATGTTCATGGCGGAGGACCGGCTGCCGCGCGTCCGCGAGATGATCATGGCCTCGGGCGAGGACGAGCGACGCGCCGCGCTGGAGAAGCTGCTGCCGTTCCAGCAGGGCGACTTCGAGGGGATTTTCGAGGCGATGGCCGGCCTGCCGGTGACGATCCGCCTGCTCGACCCGCCGCTGCACGAGTTCCTGCCCCCGCTCGAGGAGGCCGAGGGCGAGCGGATGCGCGAGCGGATCAAGGCCCTGCAGGAGTCGAACCCGATGCTCGGGACGCGCGGCGGCCGGCTCGGCCTGCTCTGGCCCGAGATCTACGAGATGCAGGTGCGGGCGATCATCCGCGCCGCGGCCGTCGTCGAGGAGCGCACGGGCAAGGCGCCGGCGGTCGAGATCATGCACCCGCTCGTCGCCTTCGCCGAGGAGCTGCACCGGCTGCGCGCGATCACCGTCGCGACCGCGCAGGAGGAGAGCGAGACGGTCGAGTACCTCGTCGGCACGATGATCGAGCTCCCACGCGCCTGCATCTGCGCTGACGAGATCGCCGAGTACGCGGACTTCTTCTCGTTCGGCACCAACGACCTGACGCAGACGGCGCTCGGGTTCTCGCGCGACGACGCCGAGGGCAAGTTCCTGACGCGCTACCTCGAAGACGGCGTGCTCGAGCGCAACCCGTTCGAGACGATCGACCAGCGCGGCGTCGGCGAGCTGATGCGGATCGCGGTCGAGCGCGGGCGCGGGGCGAAGGAAGGGATGAAGATGGGCATCTGCGGCGAGCACGGCGGGGAGCCCGACTCGATCGCGTTCTGCCACGGCCTCGGGCTCGACTACGTCAGCTGCTCGCCGTACCGCGTGCCGCTCGCCCGCCTCGCCGCCGCCCAGGCCGCGCTCGCGGAGTCGGGCGTGGTGGCCTCTGTTGCAGGCGGTTAGCGGAAGCGCTTAGACTCCCGCGCGCTGTGCCAGACCGCTCACGCAAGGAGGGATCGATGAGGAAGGTCTTCGCGTGTTGCCTCGTGCTCGCAGCTCTGGTGTTCGTCGCGGCGGGGTGCGGGTCGAAGAAGGAAAGCGAAGGTGAGAAGGGGGACACCGACCAGGCGGTCAGCAAGGCGACAGAGGAGGTGTGCAACGGCTCCCCGCTCACCGCGAAGGTGAAGCTCCCGCCGGGCTTCCCGCAGATCGCGGACGCGACCTACACGAAGCAGAGCACCGAGGGCCCGACCGAGATCGTCGAGGGCTACTTCAACGGCGAGCTCAAGGACGCGCACGACGAGTACAAGCAGGAGCTCAATAGCGCGGCCGGGTACCAGGTCACCGACGACGAGATCGACGAGCACGACTCGGAGGTGAATTGGAGCGGCGAGGGCCGTACGGGGCAGGTTGCAATACGGGAGCAGTGCGGCGAGGAGGACAAGATGTACGTCCGCATCACGAACCGTCCGGCCTGACGGCCTAGGATGAGCGCGTGAAGGGGTTGCTGCCGCTCCTGCTCGCGCTCATCCTCGTTCCGCTCGCAGCCGGTGCGCCGAGCGGCGAGTACACGCTGGTCGACGGGCCGCGGGCCGGCCAGGACGTCCATGTCTCCGGCCTCCGGCTCCGCGACGATCCTCGACCGCACGAGCAGCCTGCAGTACGTCGCGGCTGACGACGACTGCGACCAGCCGCACCTGCACGGGACGATCGAGGGCAAGTCCGAGCCGCAGGGCGGCTGCGGCTGGGGACGGGTGCTGTCGCTGGAGAAGGCGACGCCGCTCGTGCGCGGGATCGCCAACGCGGTCACCGAGGAGGAGCGGGCACGCGCCAGTATCGAGGCGGGCGGCAAGCCGCACTGGGAGCTCGCGCTCTACGGCCAGCTCGGCATCGAGCATGCGCTGGACGCGCTGGCCGCGGACGAGAAGGCGGGCCGGGTCGTCGAGGGAAACGCGAACAAGATCCGCAAACGCCTGAACCTCGCGCACGCGATCGACGAGAAGGTCAAGAAGGAGATGTCGGCGAACACGACGCCGACCGACGCAGAGCGGGCGGCCTGGATCAAGCAGCTTCGGAATGCGCTCTCCTACAAGCGCGAGGCGCTCTCGATCGCCGACCACGCGGGCCTGAAGGTCGCCGACGGTGACTCGGCGCCGACCCCGTGCGGGCAGGCTCGCCGCGACTGCGTCGTCTCCGCCTTCTGGGACGTGAACGTGCCGAAGCGGGTCAAGAGCGCGCTCTGCGTCGCGCGCGACAAGGCCTCGGGCCACGTGACCAACCACCAGCACCCGCTCTTCGCCGGCGTCGCGCAGACCCAACGCTGCGTGGTGACGAACCGCTACCGCACGGTGCACGGCGTCCGCAAGCGCGTGGTGCGGTTGACGATCACGCTCACGGGGACGCTCGCAGGCAAGGCGAAGCCGCTCCGCGTCGCGGTCTACTGGCCCGCCTGATCACCGGCACGAGGGATCGTCCGGTGCGCCGATGGCGCCGATCCTCTTTGGTGACCGACAAGGCCGAGCGGAGGTGCCGATTCCGTGTCGCCCGACCGACAGAACCGCGTCAAGACCCTCGCCGCGCTCTTCGCGATGGCCGCCCTCGTCGCGGTGCGCAGCGGTCACGCGGCGCCGCAGCGCATCGCGCCGTGCACGATGACCGGCACGCCCGGTCCGGACATCCTCGTCGGCACTCCGGGACGCGACGTGATCTGTGGCCTGGGCGGGGACGACGTCCTCGACGGCCAGGGCGGCAACGACATCCTCCGCGGCGGGCCCGGGAAGGACCTCCTGAACGGCGGCAACGGCAACGATGCCCTCGCCGGAGGGACCGGGAACGACAAGCTCCAGGGCGACCGCGGCCGCGACACCGTCTACGGCGGGCCCGGCAACGACGTCATCTTCGCCTGGGACGGCTACGCGGATCGCATCGACGGCGGGCCCGGGAGCGACCACGCCTGGATCGACAAGAGCCTCGACCGCGTCAAAAACGTCGAGAAGTTCGGCTAGGTCGCGTAGCCGCGGACCTTCAGGTAGGCCACGGCGATGCTGAGCAGGCCGACTCCGAGGATGCCGGCGATCCCCCAGAGCCCGATCCGGCTGTAGGCCGCGTGGCCGCGCCCGAACTCGGAGAGGATCAGCGCGCAGAGGACCCCGCCGATCAGGCCGCCGATGTGCCCGCCGACCGAGATGTTGGAGATCGAGAAGCTGAGGATCAGGTTGATCACGACCAGCGCGAGCGCCGAGCCGCCGAGCACGTAACTCCGCTGCCGTTCCATGACCACGGCCACGCCGAGGATCCCGAACAGCGCGCCCGAGGCTCCGACGGTGGGCGTGGTCGGCGAGAAGACGAGCGCGCCCGCAGAGCCGGCGAGCCCCGAGATCATGTAGACGAGCAGGAAGCGGCCCCGGCCGATTGCGTTCTCGACCGCCGAGCCGACGAGCCAGAGGAAGTACATGTTGAAGGCGATGTGGAGCAGGTTCGCGTGCAGGAACGCGCTGGTGATCAGCCGCCACCAGTCGCCGTTCGCGACCGCGGGCCCGAAGAGAATCCACTTGTAGAAGAGCGAGCCGCCGGGCGAGTTGATCCCGCTCCCCTGCGCGGCGGTGATCACGTAGATCACGATGTTGACCGCGATCAGGCTCTTGGTGACCAGCGCGCCGGTGCCCTCGAAGGCGGTGCGGCGAACGCCCGAGGTGACCCGCCGGGTTCCCTGGGGCTTGCCGGAGTGCTCCGGACAGCGCTGGCCCACCGGCGCGGCCGTCATGCACTCGGCGCAGATTGGTCGGCCGCATTCGGAGCAGGAGACGTAGGTCTCGCGCTTCGGGTGGCGGTAGCAGTGCATCGGCTGGGCCATGGCCCGTTAGCGTAGTGCCGAGGTGCGCTGCCACGTCGCTTTCACGCCCGCCGAGGCGGTTCCCGCGCCGCTTGGGATCGTCGTCGACGTCATGCGGGCCACTTCGACGATCGTCCAGGCGCTGGCTTCCGGCTACCGGCGCGTCCTCTGCTGCGCCGAGATCGAAGACGCGCGGGCGCTGAAGGCGGAGCTCGGGGATGCGGCGGTCACGGGCGGCGAGCGCGAGGCGCACCGGATCGAGGGCTTCGACGCGGGAGCGTCGCCACGGGAGTTCCGGGAACCGCAGGCGGAGACGCTGATCCTCTCGACCACGAACGGCACCCGCACGATCGTCGCGGCGGCGGAGTCGTGCGGGGAGGTCGTGCTCGGGTCGCTCCTGAACCTCGGCGCCGTTGCGCGGCACGCACGCGAGCGCGGGGAGGACGCGGTCCTCCTCTGCGCCGGCTACAAGGACGCCTTCGCGATCGACGACGCCTACTGCGCAGGGCTGATCGTCTCGCTGCTCGAGGCTACGCGGACGGACGCGGCGATCGCGGCGGCGGTGATCGCCGAGCGCTTCCCGGATCCCGTCGACGGGATCAACGCCCGCACCTACGGGCCGCCGGGCCTCGAGGAGGACATCGCCTGGGTCGCGCAGGTCGACCTGCTCGACGTCGTGCCGCGCCTTGCGCGCATGGTGGGCCCAGCGGCCGAAGTGACGCGCTAACCGCGCCGGCTGACGACGGTTGACGTCCCGTCGGCGGCGACCCGGTACAGCGAGCCGGCCGCAGCCGTGTCGACCACGTAGAGGGATCCGTCCGGGGCGGCCTCGACGTCGTAGGGGTCGCCGAACTTCCGGCCGACCGGGCCGAGCCGCCGTCCGTCGATCATCAGCCGGACGATGCGCCGGGTACCTCCGTCGGCGACGTAGACCGAATCGTCGGAGGCGACGTCGATGCCGCGCGGAGAGGCAAGTACCGCCCAGGTCTCGATGCGCCCGGTTGAGAGATCGATCCGCCGGACCCGTCCGTTCCCGGTGTCGGACACGAGCAGCCCGCCGTCGCCGGTCAGCGCGAGCCCGTGCGGGCCGGAGATCTGGGCCGTCGTTGCGGGACCGCCGTCACCGCTGTAGCCCTCGACGCCGGTGCCCGCGATGCGCACGGGCGTGCCCGTGCCGGCGGCGACCCGAAAGATCCGCGCCGCCGTCGAGTAGTAGACATCGCCGTTCGGCGCGACGGCGAGAGGGCCGACGTCCTCGCCCGCATTCGCCACCAATGTGAGCTTCCCGTCCTGGAGCCGCAAGAGCCGCCCCGCTGCGGAGAGATAGGTGGCACCCGAGGCTCCATGGTCGACCGAGTAGGCGCGGCCGGCCTGCGCCACGACGACGATCTTGCCGGTGCGGGGGTCGATACGGAGGACGTGGCCGTTGCCGTTCTCGACCAGCAGCAGCGACCGGTTCGACTCGACGTCGACCGAGGTCGGCCACGCGAACGTCAGGGGCAAAGGGGGACGGCGAACCAGCACCGAGCCGAACGCGACTCGAGCCCGGCCGGCCCGCGCGCCGAACGTCCAGCGGCCCGCGACGGGGAAGACGACGCGTGCGCGGTAGCGCCCACCCGCTGCGGGGCGTGCGGCGAACGAGCGGCGCTCGGGTCCCCGGGCGATCCAGACGGCGACCTTCGCGTGCGCGACCGGCTTCCCGCCTCGGGCCATCCGGACGACGATCGACACCGGATGCCCTGCCACCGGCTGCAGAGGCCGGCTCACGAGCGAGAGTCGCATGCCAGGCGACGCCGTGGCGGCTCCGGCGACGGCCACTCCCGCGACGGCCGCGACGAAGGCGTGGCTCCGGGTGATCATGTTCTCTGCGACGAGGACCTGGGATCATGTGTTGCAAAGGTTTTTTGCAATGCCGAAGCGCGACCCGACACGCGTTCAGATGTGGGCGATGGCCCATCCCCTCCGGCTGGAGATCCTCGGGCTGCTCGTCCAAGGGCCGGCGACTGCGTCCATGCTGGCGCGAAGGCTCGGCGAGTCGAGTGGCTCGACGAGCTACCACCTGCGCGTCCTCGCGCGCGCGGGCGCCGTCGTGGAGGACCCCGAGCTCGGGACGCGCCGGGAGCGCTGGTGGCGGCGCCGCGACCCGTTCGTGCTTCTCCCGACCGACGACGACCTCGAGGGCCGGGCCATCACTGCGCGGATGCTGGGCCTCTTCTTCGCGCGCGACGAGGAGGCTCGCCGTCGTCTCGTCACGAGAGACGTCGGTGCAGGCTGGCGGGCCGGGGCGTTCGTCGGCAACTGGTTCCTCGAGCTCACACCGCAGGAGGCCGACGCGCTGGCCGAGCGGCTGGTCGAGATCGTCCAGGAGCTCCGGGAGCGCGCCACGCCGACGAAGGGCGCCGACCGCGCCCTCGTGTCGCTCAGCGTCCTGCCCTGGCTGGACTGAGTTGACAGCGAACGTGTGTTCGTGTAGAACATACGTTCGCTAGTGATCGCATGCATTGTCATTCCCGGATTCGAGCTGCGGGTCGCGCTTCAGAGGCGGCCGCGGCTTCGGCTCGAGCCGGCCGCGCTGGCGCCCGAGCCTGGCGCCGAGGCGCTGCTCGGGCCGGTGACGGCGGCTGCGCAGGCGGCCGGGGTCGAGCCGGGGATGCGGCTGGGGGAGGCGCTCGCGACCTGCCCGTCGCTGCAGCTCGTCGATCCCGATCCGGCTGCCGCGGAGGAGGCGTGGGAGGGGATCGTCAAGAGGCTCGAGGATGCGGGCTTCGCAGTCGACCCGGCTGCGCCGGGCTGCGCGTACTTCGAGACTGGTGGGGTCGAGCGGCTCTACGGCGGGCTCGAGCCGGCGCTGAAGCGGGCGCTGCGGGCCGTGGGGCCGGACTGGGACGCGCGGGCCGGCGCGGCGAAGCGGCGCTTCGCGGCCCTGGCGGCGGCGAACGTCGCGCGGAGCGGCCAGGCGCTGGTCGTCTCCGACGAGCATGCGCGGGAATTCCTCGCCCCGCTGCCGTTGCACCTGCTCCCGCTGCAGGCCCGGCAGCAGCAGGAGCTGGCGGACCTGGGCATCACGAGGCTTGGAGAGCTTGCCGGGCTTCCGGGTGGCGCCGTGGCCGAACGTCTGGGGCCGGACGGCCGGCGTGCCTGGAGCCTGGCGAGAGGGGGATCGAGCAGGCGGGTTCGCGGTCGCAAGCCCCCCGCGGAGCTGTTCGAGACGCTCGAGTTCCCCGAGGCGGTCGGGAACGAGCTGACGCTGCGCCGCTCGCTCGGCGTCCTGCTCGACCGGCTGCTCGCTCGACCGGAGCGCGGCGGGAGGGCTCTGCGCAAGCTCGCGCTCTCCGCGCGGCTCGTCGGCGGAGGATCGTGGCGGAGAACCGTGACGCTCCGCGACGCCACCGCCGAGCCCGCCCGCCTGCGCGCCGCGCTCGGGCCGAAGCTGCTCGACCTGCCGGCGCCGGCGGTCGCGCTGACGCTGGAGGTGCTGATCCTCTCGGAGTCGGTCGGCAGCCAGCTCGAGCTCGTCCAGCCCGAGGGCGCAGAGCTGCGGGAGCACCTGCGCGAAGGGCTGCGCCAGGTCAGCGCGGGAACCGGCTCCGGGTCGGTCTGCACCGTCATCGAGGTAGCTCCGTGGTCGCGCCTGCCAGAGCAGCGAGCACTCCTGGTTCCGCGCGACGACTGATCAAGGCATCGCTTGCGATGCCGGCGTCAGGACGCGCGTGCTCTGCATGCGCGTCCGTCTGAAATGACCGGTCGACACGGTTGAGCTGTGGCCGTCAAGCGCTTGAACCAGCCGCGGACGGTCTTCGTCGAGGCTCATGTCGACGGCTCGCCGCGGACGGTGAACCGCTCGGAGGTCGCGGCGGTGATCGAGGAATGGCGCGTGGTCGACCGCTGGTGGACCGAGGAGCCGGTCAGCCGTCGCTACTTCGACGTCGTCCTCGCGGGCGGCGAGCACGCGGTCGTCTTCCGCGACGAGGAGGTGGGCCGCTGGTTCAGCCAGCGCGGAGTGTGATTCGGTCAGGCGCGGAGGCGGTCGACGAAGTCGCCGGGCGGTGCGTGCAGGTTGAGAAAGCGGATCGGCTCGGGGCTCGCGACGTGGAACCCGTGGACCGCTCCCGGCGGCGCGGCGAAGAGGGTGCCGGGCCCGGCGACGCGCGGCTGGTCGCCGGCGCGGAACAAGACCTGCCCTTCGAGCACGTAGAAGGCGTCGACGTGGTCGGCGTGGCTGTGCGGGTCGACACCCTCGAAGTCCGGCTGGAAGGTCATGTCGATCGCCGTCAGCTGCGGCAGGTCGCAGAGGATCCGGTGGGTGCTCGCCTCATGCTCGAGCGTCTCGGCCTCGGCCGGGATGGTCAGCACCGCGTCCGCGAACGGGCGGCCGCCGTCGGCCGGCGGGTCGTGCTGGTCGAAGGCGTCGTTCTTGCCACGGATGTGGTCGCCGAATCCCATCGACGGCACGTGGAAGTTGAGGAGGACGACGGGCTCGGCGGTCGCATTTCGGAAGGTGTGCAGCGTGTCGGGCGGTGCGGCGGCGAACGTCCCCGGCTGCGCCGTGACGACTTCGCGCTCGGCGCCGAGCGTCAGCTCGAGCTCGCCTTCGAGCACGTAGAAGGCATCGGTGTGGTGGTGGTGGACGTGCTCGTCCGGCCCCTTCTCGCCCGGGGCGTAGCGGAACCAGGTCACGATCGCCTCGTCGAGCTCGCCCAGGATCCGGAGGGTCTTCGCAGGCCGGTCGACGACCGTCTCGCCCTCGCCGGGCGCTAGGAACAGCGGGTGTACGTCGAGCTCCACGCCCACTCAGCGTATTCGTTCCTCGACGGCGCCTCGCTGCCCGAAGAGCTCGCCGCGCGCGCGGCGGAGCTCGGCTACCAGGCGCTGGCCCTGACCGATCACGACGGGGTCTACGGCTCGCTCGAGTTCGCACACGCGGCGAAGGCGCTCGGCGTCCGCCCGATCACCGGCGCCGAGGTGACGCTGAGCGACGACTCACATGTGACGGTGCTGGTCGAGTCGGCGGCCGGGTACGCGAATCTCTGCCGGCTGCTGACCTCGGCGCACGCACACACGCGGGACGGTCCCGACCTGGCCCCGCCGTCGCTCGACGCGGCGCTGCTCGCGGAGCTGAACGACGGCCTCGTCTGCCTCTCGGGCTGCGCGCGGCACGGGCTCGGCGTGCGGCACCCGAACGCGGCGGCCGAGCTGGCGCGGGCCTTCGGGCCGAAGCGGTTCTTCGTCGAGCTGCAGCGGCCGTACGAGCGGGGCGACGCGCGGCGGAACGGCACGCTGCGCGATCTGGCCGAGGCGCTCGGCGTCCGGACGGTCGCGACCGGCGACGCCCACGCGCATCACCCGCGGCGGACGGCGCTGCAGGATGTCCTGGTCGCGATCCGCTGCCGCACCTCGCTCGACGGCTGCGAGGCCGAGCGGCGCGGGAACCGCGAGAGCGTGCTGCTCGCGCCGGAGGAGGCCGCTGAGCGCTTCCCGCTCGACCGCGACGCGGTGGAGCGCGCGGGTGAGCTGGCCGAACGGCTCGAGTTCGACCTGACCGAGGATCTCGGCTACCGCTACCCGGACTTCTCCGACAGCGGCGAGCCGGCGATCGCGCAGCTCCGCCGCGTCTGCGACCGCGCCTTCGCCGGGCGCTACGGGGACGCCAACGGACACAAGAGAAGAGCGAGGCGGCGGCTGGAGGAGGAGCTGGCGCTGATCGACGAGCTCGGCCTGGCCGGGTTCTTCCTGCTGCACTGGGAGGTGCTCGAGCTGGCGCGGGAGTGCGCCCTCGAGGTGCGGGGCGGCTCTGTCGCGCGCAACGTGCTGCCGCCCGGGCGCGGGCGCGGCAGCTCGGTCGGCTCGATCGTCTGCTACCTGACCGGGCTCTCGCACGTCGACCCGGTGCTGGCGGAGCTGCCGCTCGGGCGCTTCCTCAACCGCGAGCTGTCGTCGGTGCCCGACATCGACCTCGACTTCCCGCGCGACATCCGCGAGAAGCTGATCGTCGAGGTTTGCGAACGCTACGGCCGGGAGCACTCGGCGCTCGTCGCCAGCTTCTCGACCTACCACGCCCGCGGTGCGATCCGCGACGTCGGCAAGGCGCTCGGCCTGCCGTTCGCGGAGCTCGAGCGGCTGGCGCGGCTCACCGACGGCAACCCCTACCGCGTCGGCGAGGAGCTGGCGAAGCTCCCGGATGCGGAGACGAAGCTGGCCTCGCCGCGCTGGCGCGCCTTCGCCGAGCTCTGCGGTGAGCTGGGCGGGCTGCCGCGGCACATCTCGCAGCACCCGGGCGGGATGGTGATCTCGACCCGGCCGCTGGTCGAGCTCGTCCCGGTGCAGCCGGCGGCGATGGCCGGGCGGCAGCTCTGCCAGTGGGACAAGGACTCCTGCGCCGACGCCGGCTTCCTCAAGATCGACCTGCTCGGACTGGGGATGCTCTCGGCGGTCGAGGACTGCGTCGAGCAGATTGCCAAGGCGCCGACTGGGCGGCGCCGCTCAAAGGCCGGACGGGCTGAGCCCGTGCGGCCGTCCTGGAACGGGGGTGAGACGATCGACCTCTCACGGATCCCGCTCGACGACCCCGCCGTCTACGAGGAGATCCAGCAGGCCGACACGGTCGGCGTCTTCCAGATCGAGAGCCGGGCGCAGATGCAGTCGCTCCTGCGCACGCGGCCCGAGAACCTGGACGACCTGACCGTGCAGGTCGCGCTGGTGCGGCCCGGGCCGATCCAGGGCGGTGCCGTCCATCCGTACATCGCGCACCGGCAGGCCCTCCGCGAGAACCCGGCCTTCGTGCCGCCGTACGACCATCCGCTGCTGGAGGAGCCGCTACGCGAGACGCTCGGGGTCGTGGTCTTCCAGGAGCAGGTGCTCGGCGTGGCGACGGCGCTGGCCGGCTTCACGGTCGGCGAGGCGGAAGGGCTGCGGCGGGCGATGAGCCGGAAGCGCAGCCGGGAGGCGGTCGAGGCGTTCCACGGGCGGTTCGTCGACGGTGCGCTCGCGCGCGGGGTCCCGCGCGAGACCGCGGAGGCCGTCTTCCAGAAGCTGAACGGGTTCGCGGCGTTCGGCTTCCCGAAGTCACACGCGGCCGCGTTCGGGCTGCTCGCGTACCAGTCGGCGTGGCTGCGGCACCACTATCCGCGCGAGTTCCTCTGCGCGCTTCTGAACGCGCAGCCGATGGGCTTCTATCCGCCGGCCTCGCTCGTGCGAGACGCGCAGCGGCGCAGGGTGGAGGTGCGAGGGCCAGACGTCAACCGCAGCGCGGCGCGGTGCGGCTTGGAGGGCGAGGCGGTGCGGATCGGGCTCGAGTACGTCCACTCGCTGGGCGAGGACGAGGCCCGGGCGGTGGTGGCCGAGCGGAAACGGGGCGGTCCCTTCCGCAGCGTGCGCGATCTGGCGCAGCGGACGGAGCTCGACCGGGCGCGGCTCGAGGCGCTCGTCGCCTCGGGGGTGTGCGACTCGTTCGGCGGCGGGCGGCGGAAGCTCCTCTGGGAGCTCGGCTTCGCCCCTCGTGCCCAGACCGTGCCGGGCAGCGGGGGCGACGAACAGCAGCTCGCGCTGCCGCTCGACCCCACCGCGGCGACTCCCGGGCTGCGGGAGCAGACGCCGTGGGAGCGAATGCTGGCGGACTACCGCACGACCTCGCTGTCGGTCGGCACGCATCCGCTGGCGCTCCTGCGGGAGCACCTGCCGGAGGGAACGCTGTCGAGCCGCGAGCTGGCGGCGCGGGAGGGCGGTGGTCAGGTGGCGGTGGCCGGGATGGCGGTGGCGCGCCAGCGGCCGGCGACCGCGAACGGGGTCGTCTTCATGCTGCTCGAGGACGAGTTCGGCCAGGTGAACCTGATCGTGCCGCCGTCGGTGTACGAGCGTTTCCGTGCGCTCGTACGGGCCGAGCCGCTGCTGCTGGCGCGCGGCAAGTTCGAGCGCCTGGGCCGAAACCGGAACGTGGTCGTGCGCGAGCTGGAGTCGCTGGGCCCGCTAGCCCGCCGCTGCGCCGACGGCGCGGACGTCTTCGGCTCGCTACCAGCCGCCCACCACTTCGGCCACCGCTGAAGAGAACCACACCCCCCCCAACTTAGAAGGGTGGGGCTTGTTACCCACCTCCCTCGCGGTCGACGGTAGCGGGTTTCGGCGCACCTGTGGCCCGCCGATTCGTGCCGAATCCGTGCTTCTTGATCCACAGCGCCGCCGCAGCGGTGCGCGATCGCGCCGGAAGGGAGAATCCCCGTCGTGCAACGCACCGACGACGGATATGCGCCGATCCGCGACTACGCGCTCGTCGGCGACGGTCGCACCACGGCACTCGTCGCGAACGACGGGTCCGTCGACTGGCTCTGCCTGCCGAACGTCGACTCACCGTCCGTGTTCGCCCGAATCCTGGACGCCGACCGCGGCGGCTCGTTCCGCCTCGAGCCGACCGTGCCGTATGAGTCCGACCGGCGCTACCTGCCGAACTCGAACGTGCTCGAGACGACCTTCACGACGGCGAACGGCCGGTGCGTCTCACCGACGCGATGACCCTCACGGACGACGAGCGGATCTCGCCGATGCGCGAGCTCGTGCGCAAGGTCGACGCGCTCGACGGCGCCGTTCCGCTGCGCTGGCGCATTCGAGCCCCGGTTCGGCTACGGGCGCGCCGCACGAGGATCGAGCTGCGCGGCGGCCGCTGGTTTGCCGAGCACCGCGCCGACGCGATCGCGCTGGGCCTCTTCGACGCCGGCGAAGCGGAGCCTGCAGGACGGTGTCGTCTCGGGCGAGCTCCGCCTCGACCAGGGCGGCAGCGCGATCCTCTCGCTGGCTGCGGCAAACAAGGAGCCGGCGGTGATTCCGGGCCGGGACGACTCCGAGCGCCGCCTCGAGCGGACGAGCCGCTTCTGGCCAGAAGTGGGCGGGCCGGAGCCGCTACGAGGGCCGCTGGCGTGAAGCGGTCGTTCGTAGCGCGCTCGTTCTCAAGCTGCTCGACGTTCGCGCCGTCCGGGGCGATCGTGGCCGCACCGACCACGTCCCTGCCGGAGTGGATCGGCGGAGAGCGTAACTGGGACTACCGCTTCACCTGGCTGCGCGACGCGAGCTGGACGCTCGACGCGATGCTTCAACTCGGCTTCCACGAGGAGGCGCACGCGTTCTTCTGGTGGCTGATGCACGCCTCGCGCCTCACCCAGCCTCGCCTTCAGGTCCTCTACCGGATCGACGGTTCGGTGCGTGCCTCCGAGCGTGTGCTCCCGGAGCTCGACGGATACCGCGGCTCGGCACCCGTCCGGGTCGGAAACGGCGCCGTGGACCAGGTGCAGCTGGACATCTACGGAGTCGGTGCTGGAGGCGATCTGGCTCTACGCCTGCGAGGTCGGCCGCCTCGACGGGGACACCGGCAGGGAGGTCGCCCGGATCGCCGACTACGTGACCGAGCATTGGCGCGACCGCGACAACGGCATCTGGGAGGTCCGGAGCGCGCCGACGCACTTCATCCAGTCGAAGGCTCTCTGCTGGGTCGCGCTCGACCGCGCCTGCTCGCTCGCCGAGGGCCTCGATCCCGACCGCACGGCCCGCTGGCGCTCCGCCGCGAACGACGTCCGTGCGTTCATCGAGGAGGAAGGCTGGGACGAGGAGAGGTCGAGCTACGTCCGCGCCTCCGACCTGAAGGAGCTCGACGCGAGCCTCCTGACGCTGGCGCTCTCTCGGCTACGCGAGCCCCGTGACCAGCGGATGCAGGCCACCATCGTGGCGTGGAGCGGGAGCTGCAGGAGGGCCCGTTCGTGTACCGCTACCGCGGCGAGGACGGCGTCTCCGGCGACGAGGGCGCGTTCCTCACCTGTTCGTTCTGGCTCGTCGACGCCCTGCGCGCAGGGAGAGTTCGACGATGCCCGCTCGCTGATGGACGAGCTGGTCGGCCGCGAACGACGTCGGGCTCTTCTCCGAGGAGATCGACGCGAAGAGCCGAGAGTTCCTGGGTAACTTTCCGCAAGCGCTGACGCACCTCGCCTTGATCAACGCGGCACTCTCGATCCCGACGCCTCCTCGGAGCGAGGAGGTGGCGTGACGGTCTCTTGGGGCGCACTCGCCGGCGGCCTGGTCGGGCACGATCGTCCTCACGAGCATGTTGCGGTTCGCACAGGAGCTCGGCTGGACGAGAATGGACATCCCGCTTCTGCTCGGGACGGTGTTCTCGGACCAGCGCGGCGCGGCAAGTGTGGTCGGCTACGCGATCCACTTCGCGAACGGGATTCTGTTCGCGTTCGGCTACTACGCGGTCTTCAGCGCCGTCTGCCACGCGGGCTGGGCCGTTCGGCGCGGCGCTCGGAGTCGTACACGCGGCCCTGGTCGGGGCGTGCTCGTGACCGTGCTGCTGCCGGCCGTGCACCCCCGCATGGGCACGCCGTGGTCCGACGCCACGGAGACGCCGACTGCTCGAGCCGCCCGGCTTCCTGCTCGTCAACTACGGACGGCGCACGTCGATCTGGACGCTGGTCGTGCACGTCGCCTACGGCGCGATCGTCGGTGGCTTCGCAGCCCAGCTGCACTGAGCCGCCGGCTAACGGTTCTCGATTTCCAGGGCGAAGCGGGGCAGACGCCTCGCGGACCGCGCGTTGAACTCCGCCTCGTACTGCTCGGCCGTCCCCTCGTCCGAGGTTCGAGGCGAAGTGGTCGCGGAGGTCGGCGAGGATCTCCGTGCCCGTCTCCACGAGATCCTGGTAGTCGCCGTAGCGCTCCTCGGCGTCGTCGCGGTCGGCGCGGTCGTACTTCGCCTCCGCTTCCTCGCACCCGCGGAAGAGGTCGGCCTGCTCGCGCCGGAAGAGATCGAGCTGCCGCCCGATCACGTCGGCGAAGCGCTGCCTGCGGAACACGACCTACACTAGTCGGCCCCGTGGCGCTGCTCGTCCGCACCTGGAACGTCTTCCACGGCAACGCGAGCCGCCCGAGCGCCGCGGCGTTCCTCGAGGAGACGGTGCGGCTTGCGACCGACGACCAGCCCGACGTCGCTCTGCCTGCAGGAACTGCCCGTCTGGTCGCTCGGCGCGGCTCGACGACTGGAGCGGCATGCGCGCGTTCGGCGCCGTCGCAGCGCGGCCGCTGCTCGGGAGCGCCGAGCGGGCCGCGCCCTGACCGAGCTCACCACGGCCTGCTTCGCTCAGCGGTCACCGGTCAGGCGAACGCGATCCTGCTCGCGCGGGAGCTGCGCGCCGCTCGGCGAGCGACTCGATCGTGCTCAACCCGCGCGGCTTCCGGCGACGCAGGCACGGGCGCTCGGCCTCGACCGGCGGATCCGCCTCGCGTGGGCGAAGGAGCGCCGCGTCTGTCACGCCGTGCGTGCGAGACGGACGGCCGCACCCTCACCATCGCCAACCTCCACGCCTCGAGTGTGCCGCGACCGCCGCTACCCGACGCCGAGCTACTGCGCGCCGCGGTCTTCGCGGACGCGTTCGCCGAGCCCTGCGACGCCCTCGTGCTTGCGGGAGACTTCAACACCGTGATCGGCGAGTCGACGACGCTCGACCAGCTGACGAGCCAGGAGTGGGGGTTCTCGGAACCGATCTCCGGCCTCGACCAGATCCTCGTGCGGGGTGCGCCGGCCTCGCGCGCGGAGCCGTGGCCGGAGGAGCGTCGCCGGGTCGACGGCCGGCTGCTGTCCGACCATGCACCGGTCGAGATGACGATCGAATGACCTTCGAAGAGGCCCGCGCGCAGTTCCCGGTCTTCGAGCGGCTTCGCCTACCTGAACGCCGGCACGAACGGGCCGCTCGCCCGCGCGACCGTCGAGGCGATGACGAGCGGAGCGCGCCGACCTCGAACAGGGCCGGGGCGGGGCGCGCCTACTTCGAGCGGGCGCTGGCGCTGCGCGACGACGTCGGGTCGAAGCTCGCCGGGCTGGTCGGCGTTCCGCCCGAGAACATGGTGCTCGCGACCTCGACCACCAACGGCTGCAACATCGTCCTCGCCGGCCTCGGGCTCGGCCCCGAGGACGAGGTGGTGACCACCGACGGCGAGCACTTCGGCCTGATCGGCGCGCTCGGCGCCTCACCTGCCCGCGTGCGCGTGGCGAAGGTGCGCGAGCTGCCGCCGGAACAGGCGCTCGAGGTCCTCCTCGCGGAGGTGACGCCGAAGACCCGCCTGCTCGCGCTCTCGCACGTCTGCTGGATGAGCGGCAACCGCTTTCCGGTCGACGAGCTGAAGGAGGCGACCGGCCTGCCGCTGCTCATCGACGGCGCGCAGTCGGCGGGAGCGATCCCGGTCGACGCCTCGCGCTTCGACTTCTACGCCTTCTCGTGCCAGAAGTGGCTCTGCGGCCCCGACGGGACCGGCGGCCTCGCGGTTGCCGACCCGGATGCGCTTGGAATCGCCGCGCCGAGCTACCTGTCGCAGGAGAGCTACGAGCCGGACGGCGAGTTCAGCGCGCGGCCAGGCGGCGCAGCGCTTCGACCCGGGGTGGACGCCGCCGCCGTTGCTGGCCGGGCTCGCGGCCGCCCTCGACGTCGGCGCCCGAGTGGCGTTACGAGCGGGCGGCCGAGACTGCCGCGAGCTGCCGTGAGCTGCTGGCCGAGCGCTTCCAGGTCGTGACCGCGCCGGACCAGGGCACGCTCGTCTGCTTCGCGGTCGAGGGCGACACGGCCGAGCTCGTCAAGCGGCTCTACGAGGCGGCGTGGTCGTGCGCGACGTCCCCGGCCTGGGCTGGATCCGCGTCTCCTGCGGCTGGTGGACGAGCGAGGACGACCTCGGTCGCCTCGTCGACGCGCTGGCCGCTCTGCCGTCCGTAGCCCGAGCTCGCCCGCGATCGGGCGCATCGACTCGACGACGAAGCGGATGTGGTCGTCCAGCTCGACGCCGAGCTCCTCGGCGCCCTCGTAGACGTCCTGGCGGTTGACGCCGGCTGCGAACGACGGTTGCTTCAGCTTCTTCTTGACCGACTTCGGCTCGAGGGTCGCGATCCCGTCCGGCCGCACGAGCCCACAGGCGTGGACGAACCCGGCCAGCTCGTCGCACGCGAAGAGCGTCTTCTTCAGGGGCGTGTCGCGCGGCAGCCCGAGGTGCGAGGCGTGCGACAGGACGCCGTCGATCACCTCCTCCGGCCAGCCCTCGTCGCGGAGGATCTGCGCGCCGTCCTGCGGGTGCTGGTCGAGCGTCGGGTGGATCTCGTAGTCGAAGTCGTGCAGCAGTGCGGTGGTGCGCCAGAGCTGCTCGTCCTCGCCGAAGCGCTGCGCGTAAGCGCCGACCGCGGCCTCCACCGCGAGGGCGTGACGGAGGAGTGCCTCGCTCTTCGTGTAGCGGGTCAGCGTCTCCCAGGCGCTGCTCACGGGTCGGCTCCACGGAGGGCTACGATAGCCCTTCGGCATGGCCCAGACCGCCGTCACAGACGCCCTCGCCTAGTCGTTCGTCATCGACGGCGGCCGGCCCCTCAGCGGCCGCGTGCGGCGCGGCCGGCAACAAGAACGGCGCGCTGCCGATCCTCGCCGCCTGCCTGCTGACGAGCGAGCCGGTCGTGCTCCACAACGTGCCGCGGATCCGCGACGTCGAGACGATGATCGCCCTGCTCGCCGACGTGGGCGCGGAGGTCGAGTGGACCGGCGAGAACGAGGTGCGCGTGCAGGCGGCCGAGATCTCGACGCACGAGCTCGACGCCGAGCTGGCGAGCCGGATCCGCGCGTCGTTCCTGCTCGCCGGCCCGCTGCTCGCGCGCCTCGGGCGGGCGAGCGTGCCGCCTCCCGGCGGCGACGTGATCGGCCGCCGCCGGCTCGACCCGCACATCCACGCGTTCGCCGAGCTCGGCGCCGAGATCGACATCGGCGACGCGCTTCGAGCTGCGCGGAACCCTCAGCGGCAAGCACATCTTCCTCGACGAGGCGAGCGTGATGGCGACCGAGAACGCCGTCATGGCGGCCTCGCTGACCCCCGGCGAGACGGTGATCGGAAACGCGGCCTGTGAGCCGCACATCCAGGACCTCTGCCGATTCCTGGTCTCGCTCGGCGCTGAGATCGAGGGGATCGAGTCGAACGTCCTGCGAATCCACGGGGTGAAGGTCCTTTCCGGGGGCGAGTGGCGGATCGGCCCGGAGCACATCGAGGTCGGCAGCTTCATCGGCCTGGCCGCGGTCACCGGCGGCGACGTCACGATCGAGGACGTCGAGACGAAGGACCTGGCGCCGATCCTGCCGACCTTCGAGCGGCTCGGCGTGCACGCCGAGATCGACGGCGCAACGCTTCGAGTCCCGCCGGACCAGGAGCTCGCAGATTCGCGACGATCTCGGCGGCCAGATCCCGAAGATCGAGGACGGCCCCTGGCCGGCCTTCCCGGCCGACCTGACCTCGATCGCGGTGATCGTCGCGACCCAGGCGCGGGGCACGGTGCTGATCTTCGAGAAGATGTTCGAGAGCCGCCTGTTCTTCGTCGACAAGCTGGTCTCGATGGGCGCGCGGATCATCCTCTGCGACCCGCACCGCGCCGTCGTCACCGGCCCGGCGAGGCTGGTACGGCCAGCAGATGTCGAGTCCCGACATCCGCGCCGGGATGGCGATGCTGCTCGCCGCGCTCTGCGCGGAGGGCACCTCGACGATCGGCAACGTCGGCGAGATCGACCGCGGCTACGAGCGGATCGACGAGCGGCTGCGCTCGCTCGGCGCGCGGATCGAGCGCGTCGAGGGATGATGCCGCGGACCGGCCAGGCGGACGAGGCGGGCCGCCTGCACGCTCGCGTCGACATCGCGGGCAGCGGGCGGGCGAACGTCGTGACCGGCGCTGTCCGTCCTCGACCACCTGCTGGAGCTGCTCGCGGAGTACGCGTCGTTCGACCTCGCCCTCGAGATCGCGCCCGGCGAGGCCGAGGCGGAGATCGCGTCGGCGGGGCATGCGCTCGGCCAGGCGCTCGAGGAGGCGCTGCGCTCGGAGGACGCGCGCGGCCACGGCTCGGCGGTCGTGCCCGCGGACGAGGCGCTGGCCCACGTGACGTTGTCGAGGCCTCCGGCCGCCCGCTCGTCGTCTCGAACGTCGACCTCACCGACGCGCGGGTGGCCGGGCTCGGCGAGCGACGTCGTCGCGACGTTCCTCCGCGAGCTCGCGGAGGGCGCGGGCCTGACGGTGCACGTCCGTCTGATCGAGGGCTCCGACCCCGAGCATGTGCTGGAGGCGATCTTCAAGGCGCTGGGCGTGGCCCTGGCGCAGAGCTGCAGGCCACGGAGGAGACACTGATGGCGGACAAGACGGTGGTACGAACGGAGACTGCGCCGGCGCCGTTTCAGGGCGCGCCGTACTCGCAGGCGATCGTGGCCGGCGGGCTGGTGTTCGTCTCGGGGCAGCTCGGCGCTGAGGCCGGACCACGCCGAGATGGTGGGGGAGACGATCCAGGAGCAGACCGAGCAGGTCTTCGCGAACCTGGCCGCGATCCTCGAGGCGGCGGGCAGCGGCCTCGAGCGGCTGGTGAAGACGACCGTCTACCTGGCCGACCTCGGCGACTTCGCCGGGATGAACGAGGTGTACGCGCGCCATGTCGGGGAGCAGCCGCCGGCGCGGGCGACGATCGAGGTCTCGGCCCTGCCCTCGGGCGCCAAGGTCGAGATCGAGGCGATCGCCCTGGCCTCGGCCTGATTCACCCCATCGGGGTGGTCTGGGGAACGCCGGCCGCGATTACGGTTTTCCGTGTGGTTCGTCGACTCGTGCCGGTCGGCCCCGCGCTTGTCCTCGTGGCGATCGCAGGGTTCGCGCTCGGAGGCTGCGGAGGCGGCGGCGGCGCGCTCGCCACGCAGACCGGGGTAACGCGAACCACGCCGACTCGGACGACTCCGACGCGAACGACTCCGACGCGGACCGTGGCAACGTCGGAGACGATCACCGCGCCCGCGACGACGGCGGCAACCACCCCCACCCAGCCGGGGACGACTACGGAAGCGGCGCCGCCTCCGCCGCCACCTCCTCCTCCGCCACCGCCACCTCCTCCACCTCCTCCCACCCAGCCCGCGACGACGACGGTGGTGACGACCACCGCGCCCGCCACCACGGCGGCGACGACGACCGCTCCAGCGACAACCGCTCCTACCACCACCGGGGCCGAGTCCTCCTCGAGCAGCACGCCGTGGGGCTGGATCGCCCTGGGGCTCGCCCTGGCTGCAGCGCTCGTGATCGGGCTCGTACTCTGGCTTCGGCATCGCAGAGGAGCAGCCGATTGGGGCGCCGCGACGGCTGATCTCAACCGGCGTGCCCTCGTCGCGCTGGACGACGTCCTCGCCAAGGGCTCGGTCGTGACGGGGCAGATCGAAGCGCTCGCCGCGGAGGCGCGATCGCTCGAGGCGCGCGCGCCCGACGATCCCTCGCAGGCCGCTGCCGCCCGGGTGCGCGAGAGGCTCGACGAGCTCGCGGCCACCCTGCAGGCCGACAGAACCCTGAGACTTGGCTCTCCGCCGCCGAGCGAAGAGCAGCTCTCGTACTCGACGTCTCTCATTCGCCAGCAGGCCGAGCAGCTCCAGGGCGTGCTGCGGCCTCCGAGCACAGGCCAGGGCCCGGGGTCGGCATAAGACGCCGACTCGGCGGCGCCGACCATAAAGGCCGGCCGGGCTCTGCCCGGGCGGCCGTCTGACGCACCGTCTTGGAAAGACGAGAATTGGCTTCCGCCAGGGGTAGTCTCATAGCCCATGCGGGCCGAGACCGTCATCGCGACCCACGGGAACACCGACTTCGACGCGCTTCGCGGCGCTGCTCGCCGCGCGCCGGCTCTACCCGGACGCGGTCGCCTGCGTCGCCGGCTCGCTGAACCGCAACGTCCGCGAGTTCTCCCGCCTGCACGCCGACGAGCTCGGCCTCGTCGAGGCCTCCCGGCTCGAGCTGGACGCGATCCGCCGCCTGATCGTCGTCGAGACCACGCATGCCGCCCGGCTCGGCGAGCTGGAGCCGGTCGCACTCGACCGCGACGTCGAGAAGGTCGTGTTCGACCACCACGCCGGCGAGCCGCCCGCCTGGGCGGCGCCCGAGCACACGGTCCTCTCGGAGGACGGCGCGCTCACCACGACGCTGGTCGGGATCCTGGCCGAGCGCGAAACGCCGGTGACCCCACTGGAGGCCACGGTCTTCGCGCTGGGCATCCACGAGGACACCGGCTCGCTCACCTACCCGACCGCGACCCAGCGAGACGCGGAGGCGCTCGCCTGGTGCCTGCGCCACGGCGCGCGCCAGGAGCTGCTGGCCGAGTTCCTGCACACGCCGCTGACCGAGGAGGAGCGCGAGCTGCTGGGCGCGATCCTGGAGACGCTCGAGCCGCGGGATGCGGCCGGCGTCGAGGTCCTGGTCGGAGGCGTCGCCTGGCCCCGCTACGTCGACGGAGTCTCGAACCTCGCGCACAAGGTCGTCGACCTGACCGACTGCAAGGCGCTCGTGCTCCTGGTCGAGATGGACGGCCGCGTGTTCTGCGTCGCCCGCAGCCGCACGCCCGAGGTCGACGCCGCGGCGGTCGCCCAGCTCCTGGGCGGCGGCGGGCACGCCCAGGCGGCCTCCGCGATCTTCAGAGGCGGGCTCGACGAGGCCCGGTCGACGGTCGACGAGAGGCTCGCCTCGGCCACGCGCCGGCCGGTCCTGGCACGGGACCTGATGTCGACGCCGGCCCGCACGGTCGGCCCCGATGAGACCGTCGCGCGGGCGCTCGTCGCCTGCCAGCGCTACGGCCAGAGCGGGATCCTCGTCGCCGAGAACGGGCGGCTCGCCGGCGTCGTCGGCCGCGAGGATCTCGACCGCGCGGTGGCCCACGGCCTCTCGCACGCGCCGGTCAAGGGGCTGATGAGCGCCCGCGTGGCGACCTGCGCCGAGGACACGCCGCTGGCCGAGCTGCAACGACTGCTCGCGAGCGGAGACGAACGGATCGCCGTCCTTCGCGACGAGGAGATCGCGGCGTCGTCACCCGCAGCGACCTCCTCAGGGCGCTCGGCGAGCAGGCGGCGCCGGCCGTCGTGCCGGGGCCGATGCTGACGAACGAGCTGGCGCGGCTCGACCGCCTTCAGCCCGTGTTCGAGGCGGTTGCCGCCGTGTCCGAGCCGTTCGAGGGCGTCTACCTCGTCGGCGGCACTGTGCGCGACATCCTGCTCGGCGAGCGCAGCTTCGACGTCGACATCGCCGTCGAGGGCGACGCGATCGCGCTCGCGCAGGCGCTGGCCGACGCGCTCGGCGGCCGTGTCCGCGCGCACGAGAGGTTCGGGACGGCGGTCGTCCTCTACGGCGACGACGAGCGCGTCGACGTCGTCACCGCCCGCACGGAGTTCTACGACGCGCCGGCCGCGCTGCCGACCGTCGAGCACGCCTCGATCCGCGAGGACCTCTTCCGCCGCGACTTCACGATCAACGCGATGGCGGTCTCGCTGAAGGGCGTCGACCTCGGCCGGCTCGTCGACCCGTTCGCCGGGCGGCGCGACCTCGAGGCAAAGACGGTGCGCCTCCTGCACAACCTGAGCTTCATCGACGACCCGACCCGGATCTTCCGCGCGGTCCGCTACGAGAACCGCTACGGCTTCCGGATGGACGAGCACACGCTGCGGCTGGCCCGCGGCACGATCGAGATGGGGCTCGTCGGCGACCTCTCGTCGGCGCGCCTGCGAGACGAGCTTGTCGCGCTGCTCGAGGAGGGCGAGATCGAGCATTCGATCCTGCGCCTGGCCGAGCTCGGCGCCGACCGCGCGATCCATCCGCACCTCGCGGCCGACGACGAGGCGGTCGCGCTGATCGGGCGGCTGACCGGGCTGCGCGACCGCTACGGGCTCGAGGTGCCGTCCTGGCGGCTCGGGCTGGCGGCGCTGGCGCGGAAGCTGCCGCCGGACGAGGTGTACGGCTGGCTGCAGCGCCTGAAGGTGCGCCGCCGGGACGCCGAGGCGATCGCCGCGGCGGTCACGGTCGGCCCGCGCCTGGTCGAGCGCCTGCAGGCCGGGGCCGAGCCGGCGGAGGTGGTCGCGCTGGCCGATCCGTACGCGCCCGACGCGCCGCTCTTCGCACTCGCGCTCGCCGACCTTCCGCCGCTGCACGAGTACTTCGAGCGGCTGCGCGGCGTCCAGCTCGAGGTCAGCGGCGCCGACCTCGCCGACCTCGGGCTGGCCGAGTCGCCGCGGGTGGGGGAGGTCCTCGCCGAGCTCCGGCGGCGCAAGCTGAACGGCGAGCTCGACGGCCGGGAGTCGGAGCTGGCGGCCGCGAGGGAGCTCATTCGTGATCCATTGGCAAAATGCGCCCGGCCCGTACGAGGTCGTCTTCTCGACGCGGGAGGGCGGCGTCAGCGAAGGGCCGTGGGCCTCGCTCAACCTGGGGCGGATGACCGACGACGAGCCCGAGCGCGTCGAGGAGAACCGTCGCCGCCTCTGCGCGGAGGCCGGTGCCGAGCCCGACGCGCTGGCGCTGAACTACCAGCACCACTCGGCCGACGTGCTCCGTGCGCGCCCCGGCGCCCGCGACGATCGCGCCGACGGCCTCTGGACCGACGAGCCCGGCCTTCCCGTGCTGGCGCTCGCGGCCGACTGCCTGCCGATCGTCCTCGCACGCGCGAACGGCGACCGGCCGGCACTCGCGGTCCTGCACGCCGGTTGGCGCGGCCTGCTCGCCGGAATCGCGCAGGCCGGGGTCGACGCGCTCGAGGGCGGGCCTGTGGCAGCGATCGTCGGCCCCGGGATCGGCCCCTGCTGCTACGAGGTCGGCCACGACGTGTCCGCCGAGTTCAGCCGCGCGTTCGGCGACGGCCTGACGCGCGAGGGGCGTCTCGACCTCTGGACGGCGGCCGAAGTGGCGCTCCGGAGGGCCGGCTGCGGCGAGGTGGAGCGGCTCGATCTCTGCACCGCGTGCAACCCCGAACGCTTTTTCTCGCATCGTCGTGACAACGGCATCACGGGTAGGCAGGGGGTCATTGGTCTTATCGCCTGAGACCGTGCGTGCAAATTACGAGCGGATCCGCGCCGAGCTCGGCCCGGAGGTGACGATCGTCGCCGCGATCAAGTACGTGTCGGTCGACGACCTCGGCGCGCTGCGCGAAGCCGGGATCGAGGTCGTCGGCGAGAACCGGGCCCAGGACCTGGAAGCCAAGCACGCCCGCTTCGGCGACGCCTTCCGCTGGCACTTCATCGGGCACCTGCAGAGCCGCAAGGCGAAGACGGTCAACGAGCTGTGCGAGCTCTGCCACTCGCTGTCGAGCGAGTCGGCGGCCCGGCGCCTGACGATCCCGGCGCTCGTCGAGGTCAACCTCTCCGGCGAGGAGTCGAAGTCGGGGATTCCGGAGGCCGAGCTCGAGCGGTTCCTCGACCTCTACGACGACGTGCGCGGCCTGATGACGATGCCGCCGGAAGCGCCCGACCCCGAGGCCTCGCGCCCCTACTTCCGCCGACTGCGCGAGCTGGCCGAGCGCTACGGCCTGCGCGAGCTGTCGATGGGAACGAGCCAGGACTACCGCGTCGCGGCCGACGAAGGAGCGACCATGGTGCGGTTGGGATCAGTCCTGTACCAGGGGTAACATCCGCCAATCATGGGATTTTCAGACGTCTGGAACCGCACGCTCGTCTACTTCGGGATCGCCGAGGAGGAGGACGAGTGGGACGAGGACGGCTACCTGACCGAGGAGGACCTCGAGCGCACGTACAGCGAGCGCCCGAACGTCCGCAGGCTGACGCCGCGCCGGCAGACGCGGCAGGACTTCGACGACTGGACCGATCCCGAGCCCGAGGAGGAGGCGCCCAGGCCGCCGACGCTTCGCCAGCGGCAACGCCGGGCGGACGGCGTCGTGCGGGCGGTGCCGTCGGTGCAGGTACACCTGGTGATCCCGCGCAGCTTCAACGACGCGCAGCAGATCGCCGACCGCTTCAAGGGGTCGATGCCGGTGATCCTCAACCTGCAGGGCGCCGACCAGGAGCTCTCGAAGCGCCTGATCGACTTCACGAGCGGCCTCACGTACGGGCTCGACGGGGGCATGCAGCGGGTCGGGGACAAGGTCTTCCTCCTCACCCCGCGAAACGTCGAGGTCTCGGCGGAGGAGCGCCAGCGCATGATCGAGCGCGGCTTCTTCAACCAGGCCTAGGAAACGGCCCCGAGGCACCGCTTGCGGTGCCGCCATCAGGGCGTCCGGCTTCGCCGGTCGCCCGCCTGAAACGACCGGTCGACCCGCTCGAGGTCAAGGACATCGGTTCTGAGAGGCGAACTGAGGCTTGATGGCCACGCTTGCGGTCCTAGCCGATGCTGCCTCCGCTGCGAACCAGTTCATCGACGTCTTCATCTACGTCTACATCCTCCTGATCTTCGCCTACGTCCTGACGTCGTGGGTGCCGTTGCCCTACTCGCCGTGGGTGCGCCGGATCTCGGAGTTCCTGCGAGACGTCTGCGAGCCGTACCTCCGCCTCTTCCGGCGGGTGCTGCCCTCCTTCGGTCCGCTCGACCTCTCGCCGATCGTGGCCGTCCTTGCCCTCGTCGTCCTGATTCGCGTGATCGACGAGCTCTTCAACCGTCTCTCCTGAGGAAGGAGGTGAAAACCGGATGACCATCACCCCAGTCGAGCTCCACCACGTCCGCCTCAAGCGGAGCGTGCTCGGCTACCGCCGCGGGCCGGTCGACCGGCTGCTGGAAGAGATCGAGCAGTCGTTCGAGCAGACGTGGCGGGAGCGCGCCGAGTTTGCCGACCGGATCGAGCAGCTCCAGTCGGAGCTGAGCCGGCACCAGGATCTCGAGTCGCTCCTGCGCACGACGCTCGTCTCGGCGGAGAAATCCGCCCACGAGCTGAAGGCGCACGCGAAGCGGGAGGCCGACCTGGTCCTCGAGGAGGCCCACGCCGAGGCCCGCGCCGTCACCATGGCCGCCAAGGCCGAGCGCGAGCGTCTCACCGCCGAGGCGAGGAAGGTGCGGGCGCTCCTCGAAGCGGCTCTCGATGCCGCCGAGGACGCCTCCGACGCCGAGGCTGCCTGACCGCCGGCCGAACCTATACTGGGCCAATGGAACCGACGGCCCGCGTCCGCCTGCGCGTCTCTCCGGGCGCCCGGAAAACCGAGATCGCCGGCCGTTACGGCGACGCCTGGAAGGTGCGGGTTGCCGCGCCGGCCGAGGGCGGCAGGGCCAACGACGCCGTGCTGAAACTGCTCGCCGAGCGCCTCGGGCTTCCCCGTCGGGCGCTGTCGATCGTCGCCGGTCAGACGGGGCGGGATAAGGTCGTCCAGATGGCAGGCATCGACCCGCGAGAGACCGAGCGGCGGCTGGAGGGAACCATCTCGTGAGCATCGCCGTGGACACGGAGCAGTTCCGCAGGCGCCTGCTGGCCGAGCGCTCGCGAGCCCAGGGTGCGCTCGACTACCTGCACGACGAGAACCCGGGCTCGATGGAGGACGAGGCCCAGGAAGGCCCGAGCGACAACCATCCCGGCGACCTCGCCACGATCACCCTCGACCGCGAGATCGACTACACGCTCGAGGAGAACGAGGAGCGCGTGATCGCCGCGATCGACGCGGCGCTCCAGCGCATCGAGAACGGCAGCTACGGAACCTGCCAGGCCTGTGGGCAGGCGATCGCCGCGGAGCGGCTCGAGGCCGTGCCGTGGACGACGCAGTGCATCGACTGCAAGCGAAAGGAAGAACGAGGATGAGCCGTCGCTTGCGATGGCGTTCTCAGGACGCGCCGGCTCTGCCGGTGCGTCCGTCTGCAATGACCGGTCGACCCGCCGTCGGTCAGAGGGCCAGCCTATGACCGAGCCGGGGTCGCGGACGCTCGACGTCCGCGTGGGGTCGAGCACGGACGCGCTGACGCCGGTGTCGGTCGCCAAGCGGTCGCTCGCCGCCCGCGCCCCGCAGTGGCTCGGGCTCAGCGTCGTCGTCCTGGCCGCGGTTGCCGCCGACCAGATCACGAAGCTGATCGTCTCCAGCCAGCTGTCGCTGGACGAGTTGCTGCACGTGATCGGCCCCCTCTCGATCCACCACGTCCAGAACCCGGGCATCGCCTTCGGCCTCTTCGGCGGCGCGACCTCGGTCGTCACCGCGCTGACGGCGCTGGCGGTCGGCTGGATGCTGATCTTCTTCGCCCGCTCGGGGGCGCGGCACCCGGTGCTGCCGGTCGCGCTCGGGCTCCTGATCGGCGGCTCGACCTCGAACCTGATCGACCGGATCCGGCTCGGGCACGTCACCGACTTCCTCGACTTCCGCTACTGGCCGGCGTTCAACCTCGCGGACTCGTTCATCGTCGTCGGGGTCGGGATCCTGTTCGTGGCGCTCGTCCTGAGCGAAGCGCCGCGCCGGAAGCACTGAAAGTCTCTGTCCCGGACGAGGCGGCGGGCGAGCGGCTCGACCGCTTCCTCGCCTCACTGGCGGAGGTCGGCTCGCGGGCGGCGGCCGAGCGGCTGCTCGAGCAAGGCTCGGTGCTGGTCGACGGCGAGCAGCGCCCCAAGAGCCACCGGCTCGAGGGCGGCGAGACGGTCGAGCTCGAGCCGCCGGCGCCCCCGGGGCCGCTGGAGCCGGAGGAGGTGCCGCTCCGGATCGCCTACGAGGACCAGCACCTGCTCGTCGTCGACAAGCCGGCCGGGATCGTCGTCCACCCGTCTCCCGGCCACGCCACCGGCACGCTCGTCCACGGGCTGCTCGGCCGGGCCGCGGGAGGGGAGTCGAGCGACCGTCCAGGGATCGTCCACCGTCTCGACCGCGACACCTCCGGCCTGCTCGTCGTCGCCCGCAGCGAGGAGGCCTATCGCGGCCTGCGCAGCCTCGTCCGGCGGCGGGCGCTCGAGCGGCGCTACAAGGCGCTCGTGCGCGGCGAGCCGCGGTCGCGCCGGGGACGGATCGAGGCGCCGATCGGCCGCGACCGGCACGAGCCGACGCGCCATCTCGCTCGACACCGACAGCCCGCGCGACGCGGTCACGCACTTCGAGGTCGAGCGGCTCCTGGACCGGCACGCCCTGCTGGACGTGCGCCTGGAGACCGGCCGCACGCATCAGATCCGCGTCCATCTGGCGGCGATCGGCCTGCCGGTGGTCGGCGACCCCGTGTACGGCGTGACCGACCCGGAGCTCGGACGCCAGTTCCTGCACGCCTGGAGGCTCGCGTTCATACATCCGGTGACCGGCGAGAACGTGGAGGTCGAGTCGCCGCTGCCGCCGGAGCTCGAGGCGGTGCTCGAGAGGTTGGATCGCAGTCCGCGATCAAACGAGCTGCGTTAGGCGGCCGCCTCGGCAGAGCCGCCGTGGCCTCGCTGGTCGGCGCCGCCGAGTCGGTGCCTCAGGCGGCGCTGGAGCGCTTCGCGTCGTAGAGCCGCTCGTCGGCGAGCCGGAAGAGCGCATCGCCGTCGGCCGCCTCGTCCGGGAACGACGCGAAGCCGGCGCTGAAGCTCGACGAAGCCGGCAGCTTCCCGATCTCGATCAGCTCGTCGATCCGGTCGTGCAGACGCACGAGCAGCCGCGGCCCCGACTCGTCATCGGCCTCGACCAGGTATGCGGCGAACTCGTCGCCGCCCATCCGGCCGGCGAGGTCGGAGGTGCGCAGCGAACCCCGGAAGGCCGCCGCGAACGCCTTCAGCGCCTGGTCGCCCGCTGGATGGCCGAGCGTGTCGTTGACCTCTTTGAAGTCGTCCAGGTCGATGAAGACCAGCGTGAGCGAGTGGCCGTAGCGGGTCGCGCGCTCGAGCTCCATCTCCAGCTCGTGCACGAACGCCTGGTGGTGAAGCAGCCCCGTGAGCTGGTCGTGGCGCGCTTGGCGCGAGAGCTCCGCGGTGGCGCGGTCGAAATAGGCGACGACGCACTCGGCGACCAACCGGTCGATCGTGTCGTTCAGGCGGTGCTCGACCAGCAGCACGTCTTCGGGCCCGAGCAAGGCAGCTGGCTCGGAGACGAAGCGCCAGAGCACCCGGCGCAGGAGCAGGAACTCGACGACGATCTCGCGCGGCGCGAAGCCGAGGGCCTCACGCCCGCGCGCGTGCTCGCGCGCCTGGGCGGCGAGCGCGCTGCCGAGCCGGAGGCGCTCCCGCCGGGGCTCCGCGAGCTCGCGCCCGAGCTCGGCGATGAAGGTCGGCATGTCGCCCAGCTGGCCGAGCCGGCCGAGTCGCTGGAGCGACGGAACCTGATCGTCGCGCAGGCCTTCCTCGACCGTCGCGACGGCGAGGTCCCAGGCGCCGTTCTCGATCGCCGAGGCCAGCTTCTGCAGGGCGGTTGCGGACTCGCGCGCAGGCACTCTCCCTCCTATCCATCGGGTGGGAAGCGTCCAAGCTTGAACCCCCTCGGCTACACTTCCGCGGCTCAGAACCCCGACCCGGCGAGCTCGCGCGGGTGGCGGTGCCGGCCAGACGGAAGGCCGGTTCCACCCGACTCTCGCCGGCAGAACCGCCGCAAACCGAAAGAAAGGATCAGAACGTGTCCGTCATCACCATGCGAGAGCTCCTGGAGGCCGGGGTCCATTTCGGCCACCAGACCCGCCGCTGGAACCCGAAGATGAAGCGCTACATCTTCGGCGAGCGCGGCGGCATCTACATCATCGACCTGCAGAAGACCATGCAGGCGCTCGAGGAGGCCGCCACGTTCGCGCGCAACCTCGCCGAGCGGAACGGCACCGTCCTGTTCGTCGGCACGAAGAAGCAGGCCCAGGACGCGATCGAGGAGCAGGCGAAGCGCACCGGCATGCCCTACGTCAACCATCGCTGGCTCGGCGGCCTCTTGACCAACTGGCGGACGATCTCAGACCGGATCGAGCGCCTGCACGAGCTGCGGCGCCTGCGGGACGAGGGCCAGCTCGCGCTGCTGCCGCCCAAGGAGCGCATCGCCATGGAGGCCGAGCTCGAGAAGCTCGAGGCGAACCTCGGCGGCGTCGCGGACATGCGCAAGCAGCCCGACGCGATGCTCGTCATCGACCTGCGCAAGGAGCAGCTCGCGGTGCGCGAGGCGCGCCGGCTCGGCCTGCCGATCATCGCCCTCGTCGACACCAACTGCGATCCCGACGAGGCCGACTACGTGATCCCGGGCAACGACGACGCGATCCGCTCCTGCAGCCTCCTCGGTGCGCGTGATCGCCGACGCGATCGAGGCAGGGAAGGCCAAGGCGACTCCCGAGGACTTCGCGCCGGCCCCCGCCGAGGAGACGCAGCCGGAGGCAGAGCCAGAGGCCGAGGAAGCGCCCGCCCCAGAGGCCGAGGAAGCGCCCGCCCCGAGGCCGAGGAAGCGCCCGCCCCAGAGGCCGAGGAAGCGCCCGCCCCCGAGGCCGAGGTTCAATCGGAGCCCGAGCCGCCGTCCGCCGAGGCCGTGCCCGAGCCCGTTCCGGTCCCGGAGGGGGCGGAATGAGCCAGGTGCAGATCTCCGCGAGCCTCGTCAAGGAGCTCCGCGACCGCACGGGCGCCGGCATGATGGCCGCCAAGCGCGCGCTGGAGGAGACGGGCGGCGACGTCGAGGCTGCCCAGCGGCTCCTGCGCGAGCAGGGAATGGCAGCGGCGGGCAAGAAGGCCGGCCGCGAGACGACGGAAGGCGAGGTGCTCGCCGCCGTCTCGGGCTCCGTCGGCGCGATCGTCGCGATCGGCTGCGAGACCGAGCCGGTGTCGAAGAACGACGAGTTCCTCGGCTTCGCCGAGGCCGTGCTCGAGGCGGTCGAGAAGGGCGGACCCGAGGCGGCCGAGACCCTCGAGGAGCGGCGGCTGGAGCTGATCGGCCGGCTCGGCGAGAACGTCGAGCTCCGCGGCGCCGCGCGCATGGAGACCAGCGACGGCGAGCTCCTCGCCGAGTACGTACACCCGCCTGCGAACAAGATCGGCGTTCTCCTCAGGATGAAAGGCGGCGACGCGGCCTTCGCCCGCCGGCTCGCGATGCACATCTCGTTCGCCGCGCCGCGCTTCCTCACCGCCGGCGAGATCCCGATGGAAGAGCTGGAGGCCGAGCGAGCGATCTACGCGCAGCAGCCGGACGTCGTGGACAAGCCCGAGGAGGTTCGCGCGAAGATCGTCGAGGGGCGGCTGCGCAAGGAGTTCCTCGCGGTCGCTGCGCTGGCCGAGCAGGCCTGGATCCACGATCCGTCCACGACGGTCGCGAAGGCGCTGGCGGAGGAGGGAGCCGAGGTGCTCGAGTTCGTCCGCTACGCCCTGGCGGAGTGACGGAGACGGTTCCCCAGGAGCGCGCGGCCGAGCCCGGCAAGCCCGCCTTCCACCGGGTCCTGCTGAAGCTCTCCGGCGAGGCCTTGATGGGCGACAAGCCCTACGGCCTCGACCCGGGGCGAATCGCCACGCTGGCCGAGGAGATCGTCTCCGTTCACGCGAGCGGGGTCGAGCTCTCGATCGTGGTCGGCGCCGGAAACATCTACCGTGGCATCGAGGCGGCGGCCGAAGGCATGGACCGGGCGACGGCCGACTACGCAGGCATGCTCGCGACCCTTCTGAACGCGCTCGCGCTCCAGGATGCACTGGAGAGCCGCGGCGCCCAGACCCGCGTGCTCTCGGCCCTCGCCGCCGCCGAGGTGGCCGAGCCGTACATCCGCCGCCGTGCGATCCGGCACCTGGAGAAGAGGAGGATCGTGATCTTCGCGGCCGGCACGGGCAACCCGTTCTTCACCACCGACACCGCCGCCGCCCTGCGCGCGCTCGAGACCGGCGCGGAGGCGATCCTGATGGCCAAGCACGCAGTCCCGGGGGTGCTCGACGGCGATCCGCGCGTCGACCCGGATGCGCGGCTGCTGCCGGAGATCACGCATCTGCAGGCAATCGAGCGCGGCCTGAAGGTGATGGACACGACCGCGCTCTCGCTCTGCATGGAGAACAAGCTCCCGATCTACGTCTTCGCGCTCGAAGACGGAAACATCCGTAGAGTCGTCTCCGGCGAGCGCGTCGGCACGCTCGTCTCGACCCCGTAAGGAATTGACATGGCGATCGACGACCTGATTCAGGATGCGACCAGACGGATGGACAAGTCGGTCGAGGCCGCGCACGCCGAGTTCACGACGCTGCGCACCGGCCGCGCCTCGCCGGCCCTGCTCGACCGCGTGCAGATCGACTACTACGGCCAGCAGACGCCGCTGAAGCAGCTCGCGACGATCAACGCGCCCGAGCCGCGAATGCTGACGATCCAGCCGTTCGACCCCAACTCGGTCGCGCAGATCGAGCGGGCGATCCAGGAGTCCGACCTCGGGCTGACCCCGTCCAATGACGGCAAGCTGATCCGCCTGCCGATCCCGCAGCTGACGGAGGAGCGGCGCAAGGAGCTCGTCAAGGTCGTCCGCCACATGGCCGAGGAGGGCAAGGTCGCCGTCCGCAACGTCCGCCGCGACGTGATGCACCACCTGAAGGAGCTCGTCGACAAGGGCGAGGTCGGCAGCGACGAGGAGCACCGCGCCGAGGAGCACGTCCAGAAGCTCACCGATGACCACGTCCACAAGATCGACGAGCTTCTGAAGCGCAAGGAAGCGGAGATCATGGAGGTTTGACGCATGAGGCGCCAAACTTCCTAGGAACCGTGACCGCCGACCCGCGCGGCGAGCAGGCCAGGACCGTCGCGATCATCATGGACGGGAACGGGCGCTGGGCGACGAAACGCGACCTTCCGGTCGAGGCGGGCCACCGCGAGGGCACCCGCGCGCTCAGGCGGACGGTCGAGGCGGCGATCGACCTCGGCCTCGAGACCCTCGTCGTCTACGCCTTCTCGACCGAGAACTGGTCGCGGCCCGAGGGCGAGGTCGACTCGCTGATGGACATCTTCGGCGAGACGATCGAGCGCGAGCTCCCCGATCTCGTGCGCCAGGGCGTGCGCACCCGCTTCATCGGCCGGCGCGACCGCGCCTCGGCCGGCCTGCGCGCCCAGATGCAGCGCCTCGAGGAGGAGACCGCCGGCAACGACCGGCTCAACCTCTGGGTCGCGCTCGACTACGGCGGGCGGGCCGAGCTGGTCGAGGCGGCGCGTCGGCTGGCGGAGTCCGGGATCGACCCGGCGGAGATCGACGAGGACGTCCTCCGCGCCAATCTCTACGCGCCGGAGCTGCCCGATCCCGACCTCTTGATCCGGACGTCGGGCGAGCTGCGGATCTCCAACTTCCTGCTCTGGCAGCTCGCCTACTCGGAGCTCGTGTTCGTGGACACCCTCTGGCCGGACTTCGGCCACGCGGAGCTCGAGCAGGCGCTGGCGGCCTACGCCGGCCGGCGCCGCCGCTACGGCGGTCGATGAAACCGCTCCTCTCGCGGGTGGTGGTGACAGTCGTCGGGCTGCCGGTCGTCCTGTACCTGGTCTGGCTCGGAGACTGGTGGCTGTTCGCGCTGGCCGCCGTCGCCGCCGTGATCGCCCTGCACGAGTTCTTCTGGATCGCGCGGCCGCTGCGCCCGCTCGTGCTGGCGGGGTACTCGGGCGGCGTCCTGGCCATCTTCGGAGCCTGGCTGGGCGGGCCCGTCTGGATGGTGGGCGGCTTCATGTTCACCCTCCTGCTTGCCTTCCTGCTCAAGGGCATCTCGCAGACGCGCCAGTCGCTCACGGTGGCCGTCGGCGCCACCGTCCTGGGCAGCGCCTGGATCGGCCTCGGCCTCGCCCACGTCGTCCTGTTGCGGGCGATCGACCCGACCAAGCACGGACGGCTCGCCGTCTTCACCGTCCTGCTGGCGGTGTTCGGCTCCGACACGGTCGCCTACGGCGTCGGCGCGTTGATCGGACGGCACCGCATGGCGCCGGTGCTCTCGCCGGGCAAGACCTGGGAGGGCCTGGCGGCCGGGACGATCACGGCGGTCCTCGTGCCGTTCTTCGCGCTCTACCACTCCGACTTCATGGACGTCCCGCAGTCGCTCGCCCTCGGGGCCGCGATCGCGGTCTCCGCGCCGCTCGGAGACCTGTTCGAGTCCGCGGTCAAGCGCGATCTTGGCGTCAAGGACTCGGGCGGCCTGCTCCTCGGGCACGGCGGAGTGCTCGATCGAATCGACGCGCTCCTGTTCGCTGCGGTGGCGTCGTACTACGCGATTCTCGCCCTGACCTGATCCGCAGACGGCTTTCAGCCGTACACTTCGAATGGAATGAAACGCGTCGCCCTCCTGGGGGCCACAGGCTCCATCGGCCGCCAGGCGCTCGAGATCGTCGCAGGCCATCCCGAGCTCGAGCTCGTTGCCGCCGCATCCGGCTCCCAGCCCGTCGACGGGCTCGCTCCGCTGACCCAGATCGGGGGCGACTTGACGGAACTGCTGGAGCGGGCGCAGCCGGACGTCGTCCTGAACGCGGTCGTCGGCTTCGCGGGCCTGCCGGCGACGCTCTGGGCGCTCGAGCGCGGCGTCACCCTCGCGCTCGCCAACAAGGAGAGCCTGGTCGCGGCCGGCGAGCTGGCGCTTCGGGCGCAGGAGCGGGGTGGAGGCCTGCTGCTCCCGGTCGACAGCGAGCACTCCGCCGCCTTCCAGTGCCTCGAGGGCCGGACGCCCGAGCAGGTCGACTCGCTCGTCCTGACCGCTTCTGGCGGCCCCTTCCGCGGCCGGCGCCGCGAGGAGCTCGAAGAGGTCACGCCGGAGGAGGCGCTCGCGCACCCGACCTGGAGCATGGGCCCGAAGATCACCGTCGACTCGGCCACGCTCGCCAACAAGGGGCTGGAGCTGATCGAGGCCCACTTCCTCTTCGGCCTTCCGTACGAGCGGATCGAGGTCGTGCTGCAGCCGACGTCGGTCGTCCACGCGCTGGTGCGCTTCCGCGACGGCGCTTCCCTCGCGCACCTCGGCTACCCCGACATGCGCGTGCCGATCTCCTTCGCGCTGACCTACCCGGAGCGCACGGCGACTCCCGTGCCGCCCCTCGACTTCTCGCAGGGCCTGGTGCTCGAGTTCGAGCCGCCCGATTCCGACACCTTTCCCATGCTCGCGCTCGCGCGCCAGGCCGGGGAGGAGGGCGGGACCTACCCGTGCGTGTTCAACGCGGCCAACGAGGTCGCGGTGGCGGCGTTCCTGGACGGGCGGCTTCCTTTCCTCGGGATCGCCGCGGCGGTCGAGGAGACGCTGGCCGAGGTCGACGGCGCACCCGCACGCGACCTCGACGACCTGGTCGACGCCGACGCCGAGGCCCGCCGCCTCGCGGAGCGGGGCGTCCCCGCATGACCACGCTACGCGTCCGGTTTCACCCTGAGAGCTTGTTCCGCGTCCGCTCTCAACCAGCCCGCACAAAGCTGAGGTGCTTCGCGTGACGGTGGTCGTCGCGATCGCGGGCCTCGCCTTCCTGATCCTGATCCACGAGGCGGGCCACTTCTTCACCGCGCTCGCCGTCGGAATGCGGCCGCGGCGCTTCTACATCGGCTTCCCGCCGGCGCTGGTGAAGCGCGTGCGCAACGGCGTCGAGTACGGGATCGGCATGATCCCGCTCGGCGGCTACGTGAAGATCCCCGGGATGCACCGGCCGGCGCCGTCGGACCTCGACCTGTACTTCGGCTCCGCGCTCTACGAAGAACCGAAGCTCTTGCCGGCGGTAGACCGCGTCAAGCGTCCGGTAGCCGAGGGTGACTTCGACGCGGCGCGAGCGGCGCTCAAGGAGCTCGAGCACGCGCTCGCCGAGGCGCGCCTCTCATCGAGCGCCAATCGCGCAGCCCGCCGTGGCGTCAACGAGCTCGAGGACGCGTTGGGCCCGGAGTCGTACTGGCGCCAGCGCACCTGGAAGAAGGTGGCCGTGATCTCGGCCGGCCCGGCGACGAACCTCCTCTTCGCCGTCCTCCTGCTCGCGGTCGTCTACATGGTCGGCATCCCGTCCGCAGCCTCGCGCCGCGTCGACGCCGTTGACCGGGGCACGCCGGCCGCGCACGCTGGCCTCAAGTCCGGCGACACGATCATGGCGGTCAACCGGATCCCGACGACCAGCTTCTCGCAGGTCCGGGACGCGATCAAGACGAGCGGCGGGAAGCCGCTCGTGCTCTCGGTACAGCGTAACGGCAACTACGTCGAGCTCCCGCCGGCCAAGCCGGTCAAACAGAGCGGCACCTACATCCTCGGCTTCCGCCCGGCGATCGTGCGCTACAAGCGCTACGGGCCGCTGACCTCGGTCGGCCTGGCCGGCAAGGACGTCGGCTACGTGGCCAAGGCGATGGGGAGCTGGCTCGTCCACGTCACCTCGCCCCAGAACCGCAAGCAGATCTCGACGCCGGTGGGGATCGTGCGCACCTCGAGCGAGGCGGTGCACCAGGGCTACCGCGACTACCTGGCGATCCTGGCCCTGATCAGCCTCTCGCTCGCGCTCCTGAACCTCCTGCCGCTGCTGCCGCTCGACGGTGGCCACATCGCCTTCTCGCTGATCGAGGGCATCCGCGGCAAGGCGGTCGGCCGGGCCGTCTACGAACGGGTCTCGATGATCGGAATCGCCCTGATCCTGTTCGTCTACGTGATCGGCCTCTCGAACGACATCGGAAACCTGCACGGGGGCTGAGCCGCGGAAAGTCCGGCCCCTTCGGGGCCATGACGACTTTCCGCGGAGGAGTGAACTCTCAGCCGGGGTGAGCCGCGCCCGCCATGTCGGTCGCGGCGGCCGCCGCCGCCGGCTCGGCTTTCGGATGACAGAACGCTGGCCCAGGCTGCAGCCATATCGCTTGACCCAACGGCTGCGGGGTGTCAGACGACATAACGTTGGAACATGTCGAGGGTCGAGCGGGATCCTGAACGCGGCCAAGCCGTTGCAGCCGAGTTGAAGGCGCTCGGCGTGAAGAAGCGAGAGCTCATCAGGGCAGCGGAACAGGGTTACATCACGGAGCTCGCATGCAAGATGCCCGAATGCTTCTGCCCGGAGGAGCTCGGGGGCGCGTCTTACTTCGCGCAGGTCACCAACGACTGGAGCGACTGGAGGAGCGACTGGATGCCCACCCTCGAGCATTTCCCGGTCTACAAGAAAGATGGCGGCAAGGCGACCGTGGACAACGCCATCCTGGCGCACCGCCTCTGCAATCGCATCGACCACTCTTTAAGAGTTGGCCGTTCGCACGAGAAGGATCTCGAGAGGATCAGGAAAGCCCGCGAGGAAGGGATCCGCCGCAACAATGTCCTGACCGGAAACACAGAGAGTGGCGAGACCCCGATCGTCGTCGCCATCGTCGAGGTGACTGGCGATCCGGTCGAGGAGACCGAGCCGGAGGCGGAGGCTGCGACGCCGAAGCCGAAGAAGACGAAGAATGCCCCGGAATGGAAGTCCCTGCCGGACGCCGAGAAGGCGCAGTACCTCCTCGACCACCAGACGATCTCCGATCGCACCTGGACCGAGGAGTCTCGGCTCAAGGGCGAGAAGCGCGACGCCTTCATCCATCGCATCCCGGGATTTCCGAAGACGCCTTGATGCGGATGACCTGACGCCTGATCGTTGATCAGGTGCGTTTCTGTGGGTAGATCGTCTCGCCGCGGGCCAGCATTTCGACGAACTGCATGATTCTGCGTTCTCGCGTTTCCGCTCGTTTGGCGGTACTGATCCGATAGAGGATCGCGTAGCGGTTCTGGCGGCTCAGGTTCTCGAACATTGCGAGCGCTTTCGGCTCGGCGGCCAGTGCAGCGCCGAGATCGTCAGGCACCTCGATGCTGGCAGAGCCCGCGTAGGCGGCTTCGCTTCGACCGTCGGCTCTCGCACTCTCCAGCTCGGCGATCCCGGCTGGGTGCATGCGACCTGCTGCGATCAACCGCTCCGCGATCTCGATGTTCCGCTTCGACCAGCCGCTGCGCCTGCGGCGGCGACTGAAGCGCTGATAGTAGGTGTCGGCGTCGCGGCCGCGGAGTTGGCCGTCGATCCAGCCGTGGCACAGTGCCTCTTCAAGCGCTTGATCGTGGTTGAGACTGGTCGGTTGGACCGTCTTCTTCTTGGCCAGCACGAGCCATATCCCCGCCGAGGAATCATGGTGCCTCGCCAACCAAGCGCGCCACTGTGCTGCATCGCGGACCATCAGCTCCGGTGCATCCTCCACCATCCCATTCTGGCGCTCGATGGATCCATCAGGAACGCGACTGAGTTCAGGGGGTCCGCGCGAACACTCGCGCAGCCGGTGCTACGAGTGCCGGCGGGCTAGGCTGAGTTGGTGGTGGGGTCGGGGTACACGATCGAGGCTCTCGATGAGTCGAGCTGGGATGCGTTCGCCAGGCTGGTCGAGGCGAATAACGGCGTCTTCGGGGGTTGTTGGTGCATGGGCTTTCATCGGGATGACAGCCGCGAGCCGGCGCTGAACCGGGAACGCAAGCTCGCACGGGTACGGACAGGCAGGGCGCATGCGGCCCTCGTGTTCGATCGCGACGACTGCGTGGGTTGGTGCCAGTTCGGCGCTCCGGACGAGGTGCCGAAGCTCAAGAACCGGGCCGCCTACGAGAAGAGCCTCACGACCCTGCCGGACTGGCGGATCGCTTGCAACTTCGTCGGCAAGGGGCATCGGCGCCAGGGCGTCGCCACGGCGGCGCTCGCCGGAGCGCTGGATCTGATCGCAGGTCTCGGCGGCGGCACGGTCGAGGGCTACCCGGAGGACGCGGGTTCGGTACCTGCCGGCTTCCTCTTCCACGGCGCCCTGTCGACCTACGAGAAGCTGGGATTCGTCCGCGACCGCAAGATCGGCAAGCACCGCTGGGTCGTCACCAAAGTCGTCGAGCCAACGTCGTAGGCGAACTCGCGACGCTCCCGGGGTCATGCCGGAACACTGGCCCAGCCGACTGGTCGTCTATTCGCCGATCGCGGCCGCGAGATCCCAGATTCGCGGCTCCTGCGGGACGAGGCGGAGAAGCGTCCCTCGCGGTGACCGGCGCGAGGCGGCGAAGCGGCGACCCCGCTCGACTCCCAGATAGCGGCCCGCGATTGCCTCTCGCAGCTTCGTCACATCGCCCTCCACCAACTCGGGCTCGCCCTTCACCTCGACCCCGCGAAACGGCGGCACGGCCTCGAAGACAACGAGTAGGCAGGTTGGAGTCCGCGCGAGATGCTGGCGCTTCACGTCACCCTCGGCCAGAACGACCTCGAATGCGTTCTCGTGGAAGCGGAACCAGACCGGCGTGGTCAGCGCACTTCCGTCTTTCCGGTAGGTCGTGAGCACGGCTGGAGACGGTGCGTCGATCAGCGACTGCACGTCGTCGAGAGTCACGGCGCAGAGCCTACGCAGCGGGAGAGGTCTCAGGGGTGATTCCGCACGCCGCCCCGGGGGAGCAACCTTTCGAATGAAGACGTCGATAGCTGCGTCTGTCGCTGGCCGCCAAAGCAGGCTCCACTAGACTCATTGCGTGGCCAGCGAGCGCCAGATTCACGTAGGCGGCGTCGCTATCGGGGGCGGCGCGCCCGTCGTCGTGCAGTCGATGACGCTGACCAAGACGCACGACGTCGAGGCGACGACGGCGCAGATCGCCGCGCTGGCCTCGGCCGGCTGCGAGATCGTCCGGGTGGCCGTGCCGAAGAGCGAGGACGCCGACGCGCTGCCGAAGATCGTCCGGCTCTCGCCGCTCCCCGTGATTGCGGACATCCACTTCAACGCCAGCCTGGCCCTGCGCGCGATCGACGCGGGCGTGGCCGCCGTCCGGATCAACCCGGGGAACATCGGCGGCCCCGACAAGGTGGCCGAAGTCGTGCGCGCCGCGCAGAAGGCCGGGATGCCGATGCGTATCGGCGCCAACTCGGGCTCGCTGCCGAAGCACCTGGCGGACGTCGCCCAGCGCGACCAGGCCGAGGCGCTCGTCGAGGCGGCGCTGGAGGAGGTGCGCCTGCTCGAGAGCCTCGGGTTCTACGAGTTCAAGATCTCCGTCAAGTCGAGCCACGTGCCGACGATGATCCGCGCCTACCGGATGCTGGCCGAGAAGGTCCCGTATCCGCTCCATCTCGGCGTCACCGAGGCCGGCACTCCGTTCTCGGGGTCGATCAAGAGCGCCGTCGGCATGGGCGCGCTGCTCGTCGACGGGATCGGCGACACGGTGCGCGTCTCCCTGACGGCTGACCCGGTCGAGGAGGTCAAGACCGCCTACGAGATCCTCAAGGCGCTCGGCCTCCGCGAGCGCGGCCCGGTGATGATCGCCTGCCCGTCCTGCGGGCGCGACAACGTCGGCGTCCAGACGCTCGCCGAGGCGGTCGAGGAGCGGCTCCGCGAGTACCCGCAGCACTTCGAGGTCGCCGTGCTCGGCTGCGCCGTCAACGGGCCGGGCGAGGCGGGGGACGCGGACTTCGGGATCGCCGGCGGCCGCGACGTCGGCTTCGTCTACGCGCACGGACGCGTGCTGAAGAAGGTCTCCTCGGACATCCTGATCGACGAGCTCTTCCACGAGATCGACAGGTGGATCGCCGACGGCATGCACCGCCCGAAGCGCCTCAAGATGGCCAAGCCCGCCGCCCTTGCCATGGCAGAGGCAAGCCTCATCCCACTGGAGTAGCCTCAGGCGACAACGATGATCGCCCGGGCCTCACAGCTCTTCCTGCCGACCCTTCGCGACGATCCGGCCGAGGCCGAGGCCGTCTCGCACAAGCTGCTCGTGCGCGGCGGCTTCATCCGCCAGGTCGCCGGCGGCCTCTGGACGTTCATGCCGCTCGGCTGGCGCGTCCACCGGAAGGTCGAGCAGATCGTCCGGGAGGAGCTCGACGCGTTCGGCGCGCAGGAGATGCTCATGCCCGTCCTCACGCCAGCCGAGCTCTGGGAGGCGACAGGACGGATCTCGATTCCCGAGCTCTTTCACCTGAAGGACCGCGCGGGCCGCGACTACGTCCTGCCGCTCACGCATGAGGAGACGGTCGCTTTCCACGGGCGGGAGATCCGCTCGTACAAGGAGCTGCCGCAGATCTGGTATCACTTCCAGACGAAGGACCGTGACGAGCCCCGTCCGCGCGGCGGCCTGCTCCGCCTTCGCGAGTTCGTCATGAAGGACGCCTACTCGTTCGACCGCGACGAGGCCGGGCTCGACGAAAGCTTCGGCAAGCACTCGGTCGCGTACGCGCGAATCTTCGAGCGGTGCGGAATCGAGGCTCACGAGGTCGCGGCCGAGTCCGGGATGATGGGCGGAAGCGGCAGCAGGGACTTCCTCGCTCCCTCCGGATCGGGCGAAAACACGCTCGTGACCTGCGAGAACGGCGACTACGCAGCCGACCTCGAGATCGCCCTCGGCCGGCCTTCACCGCCTGACTTTCCCGAGGAGCTACCCGGGCCGCAGGAGATCGAGACGCCGGGGCAGCGAACGATCGAGGACGTCTCGCAGTTCCTCGGAATCGACCCGCGTGCGACGGCGAAGGCGATGCCTGTCGTGGCCGACGGGCGCCTCCTCCTCGCCCTCGTTCGCGGCGACGACCGGCTCAACGAGATGAAGCTCCTCGAGGCCCTCGGCGAGGACTTCCGGCCGGCCGAGCAGGAGGAGATCCGCGAGGCCTTCGGGGCCGACGGCGGCTCGATCGGCCCGGTCGGCGCCTCGGTCGAGGTGATTGCCGACGAGGCGCTCCGCGAGGGGCAGTACGTGGTGGGCGCCAACCGCGACGACGTCCACCTCCGCGGCGTCCAGGCCGGGCGCGACTACGAGCCCAGGTTCGCGGACCTGCGAGAAATTCGCGAAGGAGACGCATGTCCTGAGTGCGGCGGGCATCTTCATTTGCAGGTGGCGATCGAGGTCGGACACATCTTCAAGCTCGAGACGCAGTACTCGGCGCCGCTCGGGGCGACGTTCCTCGACGAGGACGGCTCCGAGAAGGTCCTGATCATGGGCAGCTACGGGATCGGCCCGGCCAGGATCATGGCGGCCGCGGTCGAGCAGCACCACGACGAGCAGGGGATCGTCTGGCCGCGGTCGATCGCCCCGTACGATGTGCACGTGGTTGCTCTCCCCGGCGTGGAGGAGCAGGCGGCCGAGGCGGCGCGTGTGCTGGACGCGGCCGGCGCGGACGTTCTCCTCGACGACCGCGACCAGCGCGCGGGCGAGAAGTTCGCCGATGCCGACCTGATCGGCTGTCCGGTGCGAGTGACCGTCGGCAAGAAGACCGCCGAGGACGGGGCCGTCGACGTGCGCGACCGCGCGAGCGGCGAGGAGCGGCGGGTCCCGATCGGCGAGCTGGGAGGAGTCGTGTGATGGCACGCCGCAGGAAGTTCAGCGAGGAGCCTTTCGGCCCGACGATCGAGCGGCTGATGGGCGAGACCGGCGTCACCTACCGTGCGCTCGCCGACAAGACGAAGCTCTCGGCCGGCTACCTGAACCACCTCGTCCACGGCAACCGCCCGGTGCCCTCGGACAAGGTCGTCCGCCAGCTCGCAAAGTCGCTCGGCGTCGAGCCTGAGCACTTCCGCGAGTACCGCCTGCGCGTGATCACCCGCAAGCTGGAGTCGATGCCCGACCTGATCGACCGCCTCTACAAGCGCCTCGGGTAACGGCTCGAGACATTCACTCGCCACGAACCTGGCGCAGCCTGCCCTGAGAGCTCGCCTGGCTCCGCCGGGTGAGCGTTTCCCCAGGCGCTGGTTACACTGCGAATCCGACGGGGCGTGGCGCAGCCTGTCGAGGCCTCGCTTGCGATGCCGTCTGAGAGCTCGCCCGGCTCCGCCGGGTGAGCGTTTACCCAGGCGCTGGTTACACTGCGAATCCGACGGGGCGTGGCGCAGCCTGGTTAGCGCGCTTGTCTGGGGGACAAGAGGTCCCGAGTTCAAATCTCGGCGCCCCGATTCAAAGTTCATCGGCCGTCAAGCGACTCGGTTGTCTGGGGACCTGAGGCGTCGCTCGCGACGCCGACCTAGAGGGACGAAGAGGGGCCGTTGGGGCAGCCCCTCTTCGCGTGACGGAGATACGTCCTGAACAAGCGGGCGGATTTCGAGTCGTCCGCGAATCCGCCGCTCAGCGACGCCTCGTATCTCTCTGCAAAGGGGGTGACAACGTGACTCTTTCGCGCAAGACACTCTGGATCGGCGGGGCTCTCCTCGCAGTCGCCGTGCTCGTCGTGCTTGCCGTCGTCTACTCCGGCGGCGGCGGTGGCGGGACCGGCTACTAGCCCGCTCAGCTAACGAAGACGTCCGCGGCGCTGCCGAAGACCAGCGCCGCGGGCACGTCGGCGGGCTCGACCCCGGCGAGCGAACGGTGCCCGAGGTCGACCTCGGCCTCGGGCCAGCGCTCGACTCCGAGCGCCGCGGCTCCCTCGCCCGCGCCGAAGGAGAGGAGCGTTGTGAGCCCGATGACGCCCCGCCGGCCGGTCTCACGGCGCGCGATTCCCTCCAGCTCACGCAGCTCCTCGAGCGGGTCGATCCGCACGTTCGAGTCCGAGCCGATGCAGATGCCGATACCGCGCTTGGTCAGCTCGAGGACCGGAGCGAAGCCGTCGCCGAGGTTCGCCTCCGTCGTCGGGCACAGGCAGACGCGCGCTCCCGACTCGGCGAGCAGGTCGAGCTCGCGCGCATCCGCGTGCGTCGCATGGACGACCGTCGCGTGCGGCCCGAGACAGCCGGTCTCCGCCAGCAGCTCGATCGGCCGCAGGCCGTACTCGGCGACGCACTCCTCGATTTCGCGCGGCTGCTCGTCGGCGTGCACGTGCAGCGGCAGCGACTCGCGCGCCGCGTACGCGCCGAGCTCCTCGAGCCAGTCGCGCGGGCAGGCGCGGACGGAGTGGGGGGCGAGACCCACCCGAACGCCGGTGTCCCGCACCGACTCGAGCTGCCCCAGGTACTCGGCCACTGAAGCCTGCCGGAACCGCTCCAGCCCGCCGCGTCCGTAGGCCGCCAGCAGCAGCACGAGCTCGATCCCGGCCTCGGCCGCCGCCTCCACCGCAGCGTGCGCCTCCGGCACCCCGAGGTAGTGGAACTCGCCGACGACCGTGTATCCGGCGGAGAGCATCTCCGAGTAGGCCTGGACGTAGCCGGAACGGACCTGCTCCGGGGACAGTCCCTCGGCCACGGCCAGCATGGACGAGCGCCATTCCCAGAAGTCCCCGCCCTCGGTCCGCCCGCGCAAAGCCCGCTGGAACCCGTGACTGTGGGCGTTCACGAAGCCCGGCAGGCGAAGGGTCTCCACCCCCGTATCCTGTCAGCATGGCTGTCCGCGCCGTACCGGCGCCGCTGGCGCTGATCCCGAACGTCCTGACGCTCGCGCGCCTCGCCGTGATCCCGGTCTTCGTCGTGCTGGTGCTGACCTCGGAGGGCGGCCACAGCTGGCCCGCGGCGATCCTCTTCGGCGCCGCCGCCGTGACCGACCAGATCGACGGCTGGCTCGCCAGGCGCTGGCGGGTCGAGTCCGCCTTCGGCAAGATCGCCGACCCGCTGGCCGACCGGCTGCTGATCGACTCGGCCGTGATCCTCCTCTGGCACGCGGGCCGCCTCCCGTGGATCGCGCTCGTGATCCCCGCACGTGACCTGGCGCTCATCGCGGGGTACAAGCTGGTCGTGGACCGCGGCTACGACTTCCAGGTCAACTTCGCCGGCAAGGTGGCCACCTGGCTGCTCTACGGCTCGCTCGGGTTCGTGCTCGCAACCCACGAGGGCACGCAGTGGCCGCTCTGGATCTTCTGGGCAGGCGTGGGCTTCGCCGCTGTCGCGCTCGCGGGCTACCTGCTCAAGGCCAGGCGTGAGGTGAAACCGGCGTGAAGGCCGTCGTGATGGCGGGCGGCGAAGGCACGCGCCTGCGGCCGCTGACCTCGAACCAGCCCAAGCCGATGGTCCCGATCGTCGGCAAGCCCTGCATGGAGCACATCCTCGACCTCCTGCGCGCGCATGGGATCGACGAGGTGATCGTCACGCTCGCCTTCATGCCGCAGGCGATCCGCAGCTACTTCGGCGACGGCGAGTCGCTCGGCCTCTCGATCGAGTACTCGGTCGAGGAGTCGCCGCTCGGCACCGCGGGCTCGGTCCGCCTCGCCGGCGCGACGCGGCTCGACGAGACGTTTCTCGTCATCTCCGGCGACGCGCTCTGCGACGTCGACCTGACGGCTCTCCTCGAGGCCCACCGCGAGAAGGAGGCCGCTGTCACGATCGGGCTCAAGTCGGTCGAGAACCCGCTCGAGTTCGGGATCGTCGTCACCGACGAGGACGGTCGGATCGAGCGCTTCCTGGAGAAGCCCTCCTGGAGCCAGGTCTTCTCCGACACGATCAACACCGGCATCTACGTGGTCGAGCCCGAATGCCTGCGCCACATCCCGAACGACCGCCCGTACGACTTCTCGAAGGAGTTGTTCCCGCTGCTGCTCGAGATGGGCCGGCCGCTCTACGGCCACGTGTTCGACGGCTACTGGCAGGACATCGGCAACCTCGAGCAGTTCCGTCAGGCGAACTTCGACGCCCTCGACGAGCGCGTGAAGCTCGATATCTCGGGGATCCGCCTGCGAGGCAACATCTGGCTTGGAGAGGGGGTCGAGGTCGACGACCTGACCTCGATCGAAGGCCCGGTCTTCGTCGGCAACTACTGCCGGATCGCCCCCGACGCCTCGGTCGGCGCCTACTCGGTGCTCTCGGCGAGCGTGACGCTGCTCGAGGGCGCCCGCACGGACCGCTCGGTGATCGATGCCGCGACGCACGTCGGCCGCAGCGCCCGGATCGAGGGCGCCGTCATCGGCCGCAACTGCGACATCCGCGCCCACGCCCACGTGCAGGAGGGCGCGGCGATCGGCGACGAGGTCACGCTCGGCGCCCAGAGCGACGTCTTCCCGGGCGTGCGGATCTACCCGTACAAGGAGGTCGAGACCGGCACGCAGATCCACGAGAGCCTGATCTGGGAATCGCGCACGCCGTCGCGCCTGTTCGACGCCGAGGGCGTCTCCGGGCTCGTCAACGTCGACCTGACGCCCGAGGTCGCAGTTCGCCTGGCCGCGGCGCTCGGGACGGCGCTGAAGAGCGGAGCGCGCGTGGTCGTCAGCAGAGAGTCGCCGCCGGCGTGCCGGATGATCAAGCGGGCGATGGTCTCCGGTCTGACCTCGACCGGAGTGAACGTCTCCGATTTGCGCGTGCTGCCCGCCGCGGTCGGGCGCCACCTGCTGAAGACGCAGGGCTACGACGCGGGGTTCCACGTCGGCGTCAGCTACGCCGACCCGGAGATGTTGCAGATCCGCTTCTGCGAGCAGCCGGGAATCCAGCTGACGCCGACCCTGCAGAAGGAGATCGAGAAGCACTTCACCCGCCACGAGCTGCGCCGGGCGGCGTTCGGCAGGGTGGGGGAGATCAGCTACCCGGCCCGCATGCGCGAGAGCTACGCCCAGGACCTGCTCGACGCGCTCGACCGCGACGCGATCCGTGAGCGCGGCTTCCGCATCGTCGTCGACTACGGCTACTCGGCAACGTCCTTCGTGTTGCCGCTGGTACTCGGACCGCTCGGCGTCGAGGCCGTCGGTGCGCACGCCTTCTCCGCGGAAGGACTGGACCCGGCGGCGAGCCTCCGAGACTCGGTCGAGCAGGCGAAACGGCTCGTGACGGCAGTGGCGGCCGACCTCGGCGTCGTCTTCGACCGCGCCGGCGAGCGGCTCTACCTGGTCGACGAGCAGGCGCACGAGGTTCCGCTCGAGCAGGCGCTGTTGCTCTTCCTGCGCCTGATGGGCTCGAACGGCAAGCACGGCAAGCTTGCCTTCCCGATCACGGTCACCAGCCGCGTCGAGGAGATGGTCAAGGGCAGCCACCTCGAGGTGATCCGCACGCCCGCCTCGCTGGCCGAGCTGACCAAGGCCGCGGCCGAGGACGGCGTCATCTTCGCCGGCGCGGTCGGGGGCGGCTATGTCTTCCCCGAGTTCCTGCCCGCCTACGACGCGATCTCGAGCCTCGGCAACCTGCTCGAGCTGCTGGCGCCGGTGAAGGAGCCGCTCTCCGAGCTCGTCGCCGGGCTGCCCGAGAGCACGCTCGTCCACCGCAAGGTGCCGTGCCCGTGGTCGCTGAAGGGGACGGTGATGCGCGTCCTCACCGAGCGCCTGCGCAAACGGAAGGTAGACCTCCTCGACGGAATCAAGCTCTTCGACCGGCGCGGCTGGGCTCAGGTGCTGCCCGACCCGGACGAGCCGGTCGTGCACATCTACGCCGAGGGCAAGACGGAGGAGAGCTCGCTCGAGCTCGAAGCCGAGCTGCAGGCGCTCGTCGAAGAGATCATGCAGGGCGACCAGGCCGAGACGGAAGCAGGAGCCTCAAGGTGAGGTTGACCCTTATGCGTTCGGCTGCGTAAACTAGGAGCGCCCGCTCCTTCGACGAAAGGTCTCCACAGTGGAAGCGTTTCCCGATCTCGGCTCGCTCTCGGACGACGACCTCAAGCAGCTGATCGACGACCTGACCAAGGAGGAGCTGGAGGTCTCGTACCGGCGGCGGATGCTGCACGGCAAGATCGACCTGCTCCGCGCCGAGCTGCAGGCGCGGCTGCGCGAGACCGGGGGGAAGAGCGTGCTCGAGCAGGTCGACGTCGACCGGCTCGCCGCGATCCTGGCCGGCAAGGCAGCCCCGCCCAGCGAGTAGCAAACATCAAGCTATCGCTATGAGTCACATCTACTGTCCCGAGTGCGGGTTCCAGAACCCGGAAGCCGCGAACTACTGCTCCAAGTGCGGCGCGCTGCTCGTCAAGGACGAGCCGGGCTCGGAGACGACGATGAGCTACACGCCCGACGACGACGGCGAGGACGCGATGCCGACGCTCGAGGAGCTGGGAGAGGAAGGCCCGGCCCTCGTCGTCCGCTCGGGCGGCGGCCGCGCCGGCGAGCACTTCGTCCCGCAGGGCGAGCGCACGACGATCGGCCGCTCCCCGGACTGCGACATCTTCCTCGACGACGTCACCGTCTCCCGTAGGCACGCCGTGCTGGTGCAGCGCGACGGTGAGTTCGTGATCGAGGACCAGGGAAGCCTCAACGGCACCTTCCTGAACCGCAAGCGGATCGAGTCCGGGAAGCTCGAGAACGGCGACGAGCTCCAGATCGGCAAGTACAAGCTGACCTTCCTCGAGAAATGAGCGCGACGCCGGCCCAGACCCAGGTGCGCGAGCGGCGGCTGCTCACGATCGGGAGCGTCTGCAACTACCTGCAGGCCGAGTTCCCCGACATCTCGATCTCGAAGATCCGCTACCTCGAGGACCAGGGCCTACTCGCGCCCCGGCGCACGCAGAGCGGCTACCGGCTCTTCAGCGAGGACGACGTCGAGCGGCTGGAGACGATCCTGCGCCTGCAGCGCGACGAGTTCCTGCCGCTGCGCGTGATCCGGCAGGAGCTCGCCTCGCCTTCAGGCCCGGGAAAGGAGCGCCGACGGCAGCGCGCCGCAGGGCTGGCGGGGCCCGACGAGGAGCTCGATCTCGCCGAGCTCTGCGAGCGGGCGGCGATTGCACCGGAGCTGGCGCGCGATCTGGAGGAATACGGCCTGCTCCAGCCCCGCCGCGAGGGCAGCGAGAAGCGCTATCCGGCCGGCGACGTCGATGTGGCCGTCGCCTGCGCCAAGCTCTTCCGTTACGGAATCTCGGCGCGGCACCTGCGCACGTTCCGGACGTCTGCAGACCGCGAGGCCGGCCTGCTGCACCAGCTGGTCGCGCCGGCGTTGCGCTCGCGCAACCCGGAGCGCCGCCAGGGCGGGATCCAGGAGCTCGAGGTGCTGGCCGAGCTGGCGCAGGAGCTCTCGCAGCTGCTGTTCTGGCGCGACCTCCGCCACCTCGCGTCCGGCTGATGTCCGAGACCCTCCAGGCAAAGATCCGGGACGTCCCGGACTTCCCCGAGCCCGGCATCGTCTTCAAGGACATCATGCCGCTGCTGGCCGACCCGGCCACGCTGCGGGAGACGGTCGATCTGCTGGCCGACTGGATCGAGCCGCGCAAGCCTGACGTGATCCTCGGGGCCGAGGCGCGCGGGTTCATCCTCGGCGCCGCAATCGCGTACAAGCTCGGCTGCGGCTTCGTCGCTGCGCGCCGGCCAGGGAAGCTGCCCTGGGAGACCGTGAGCGCCACGTACGCGCTCGAATACGGCGAGAACAGCCTGGAGCTCCATGCCGACGCGATCGCGGGAGGACAGCGCGTCCTGGTGCACGACGACGTCCTGGCCACGGGCGGGACGGCCGCGGCGATCTGCAACCTGGCCGAGCAGCTCGGCGGCATCGTCGTCGGCACCGCCTTCGTGATCGAGCTCGCCTTTCTCGAGGGGCGCAACCAGCTCGAGGACTACGACGTCTTCTCCCTGATCACGTACTGAAGACTCAGACGGGCGCACCAGCAAAGCCGGCACGCCCTCTTTTGGTCGGCTTCGCAAGCGAGCGCCTTGGTTCCACCGTCCGGGCTGCCGATTACAAGAGGGCGATGTTCGACGCTCTCACCACGCGATACGGGTTCGCCTGCCCGGAGCGGGGGGAGGCCCGCGTCTCGCTCTCGTCCTTCCGGCGGATCGAGCAGCTCCCCGGCGCCGAGCACCCGGCGGTCTTCCACGTCGACTTCGACTGCGGCTGCGGTGGGCAGCATCCCGGGCTCGTCTCCCACGACGAGCTCGACTGGGCGCCGCTCGGCCTCCAGGAGGAGGGCGTCTTCCTGAATCTGATGACCGCGACCCTCGACCCGGTCGAGAACGAGCTGGCCGACCTCGCGGCTCGCCGGATCGGGGCGGGCACGTGGCCGTGGAGCTTCTTCTGCTACCCGGAGGAACGGCCGCGGCCGATCTTCCCGTCGGCGTTCTTCCTGCTCGCGCCGGCGGGCGACCGCAGCGCGGTGGGAATCGCCGTGCGCTGTCCGGTCTGCTCGAGCGTCTCGGTCAACCTCGTCTCGGCACAGCACCTCGACGTTCCCTTCCACAACGACGAGGAGATCGGCGTCGTCGAGCACGTCTTCCCGCCGGACGCCGGGCGCGTGCTCGAGGAGTTCTCGGTCGAGCTCCACTCCGCGCGCTTCGACGCGCGCCGCCTCTCCCTGTAGACGGCCGCGCCGGCAAAGCCGGCCCGGCCTCTCAAGTCGGCGTCGCAAGCGAGCGCCTTGGCGAGGTTGCAGATTTCGGAGGCCGCCGCCGGGGCGCCGCGGACGGCCTTCCCTCCCGGGAGGGATGATGCAGGCTGCCCACCCGCCGATACCAGCGGGGCAATGAGCGCCGCCCTCGACAGCCACGACGAGCGCCTGCTCGCCGACGTCGGGGTGGAGAAGTCCCGCGAGCGCCGGCCGGTGCTCGACCGGCTCCGCGAGCTGGTCGGGAACGACCTCCTGCGCCTACTGCTCTTCGGGCTCGCGGGTCAGCGCGGCCGTGTCGCGCGCCGCTCCGGCTGATCGGCCGGGTCATCGACGCCGTACACGTAGACGGCCAGGAAGATCAGGAAGCCGCAGACGCTTCCGACGATGAACGCGGTCGCTCCCGAGACGCCGACAGCCACCGAGCCGAGCCAGATGAACGCGCCCAGGAACAACCCCCAGATGAAGGAGATCACGCCGTGGCCGATCGACGGAGAGCGGAGGTGGGACACGGGTAGGACCTTATCGATTGCCGTGTTTGACTTTTCCACAAGCTGCACGGTCTGCTGTGGAAATGTGGAAAATTGAATTTCCGCAAATTGCGGGCTCGACGTGGTCGGAAGGCCTTGCACGGGCCCTGTCCAGGCCCTAGATTCTCACTTGCGCCGAGCACGGAGCCCGAGTAGGTCGAAGCCGAACTCGAGGACTGTACCCGGAAGGGGAAAGTCAGCGAGAGCGGTGGACGAAAGGGAAACCGGCTCGGCGAATTCTTTGGTCCAGCACGGTGGACTTGCCCGGTTGACATAACACCCGTTACCGTGCACGCGAGAATCGCGCCCAGGAACAGCCAGGAAGGGTTTCAGACATGCTTCGTGGTGAAATGACCGATGCTGTCGGGATGACTACGGTCGAGATCGACAATGTCCTGGCGACCCCCGAGCTGCACGAGCTGGTGGAAGCGGCCGAGCAAACGGGCTCGCTGCGCCACGCAGACCTCGTCGAGGCGCTCGAGCTGCTGCACCTGGACCCGCTGGAGACCGACGCGGTCTACCGCGGGCTGGAGCAGAAGGGGATCGAGATCGTCGAGCAGCAGGCCGAGCCGCAAACGCCTCCGCCCTCGCCGCAGCCGGTTGCCCACGAGACGACCACCGACGCGTTGCAGCTGTTCCTGCGCGACGCCGGCCGCCACCCGCTGCTGACCGCGGCGCAGGAGGTCGAGCTCGCCAAGCGCATCGAGCGCGGCGACCCACAGGCGAAGCAGACGATGATCCAGTCGAACCTGCGCCTGGTCGTCTCGATCGCCAAGAACTACCGCAACCAGGGCCTGCCGTTCCTCGACCTGATCCAGGAGGGCACGCTGGGCCTGATCCGTGCGGTCGAGAAGTTCGACTGGCGCCGGGGCTACAAGTTCTCGACCTACGCGACCTGGTGGATCCGCCAGGCCGTCGCGCGAGCGCTCGCCGACAAGGCTCGGACGATCCGGATGCCGGTGCACATCGTCGAGCGGATGCAGAAGCTGAACCGCGCCGAGCGGACGCTCTGGACGCAGCTCGGCCGCGAGCCGACGCTCGAGGAGATCGCCGAGGAGGCGAACCTGCCCATCGCGCAGGCGCACGAGGTCAAGGCGGCGGCCCGCGCCTCGACGAGCCTCGACCAGCCGGTCGGCGACACCGAGGACGCGGTCTTCGGCGACTTCGTCGCCGGCGACGGCCCGCTCCCCGACGAGCAGGTCGAGGTCTCGCTGCGCTGCCAGGCGCTCGCGGTCGCGCTGGCTGCTCTCTCGCGAGCGCGAGCGCAAGGTGCTGATCCTGCGCTACGGGCTCGACGACGCCGAGCCGAAGACGCTCGAGGAGATCGGCCGGCGGCTCGGCCTGACGCGCGAGCGGGTGCGCCAGATCGAGACCGAGGCGCTCAAGCGTCTCGCGCGGCTGCGCGAGATGGAGTCGATCTCTAGCCTCTAGTCGCTGAAGGAACTCTCTAGCGCCGCCTAGACGGGGCGTTAGACGGCCCCGCCGGCGAAGCCGACGTGGCCTCCATGTCGGCGTCGCAAGCGAGCGCCTTATGAGCTGGGGAACGGAGCGCAGAACCGTCGAAGAGCGGCGCCGCGGCTTCCTCCCCCACTCTGGCTTCGACGAGCGCGTAGGCGTCGTCGAGCCGCGCCGGGCGCGTCACGCGGTGACCGTCGGACGCCACAACCTTTGCCTGTCCGCCCTCGACGAGCTTCCAGGCGAGCGCCTCTGCCTCGGGACCGTGAAGGCCGAGCAGGCTCGTCGCGTTGACCTGCAGCGGCCAGCCGCGCTCGGCCAGCTCCAGCGCCAGCGCCGGCCGTTCCTGCACGGCCTCCGTCCGCTCCGGGTGCGCGACGAGCGGCACGAGGCCTGCCGCCTCGATGTGCTCGCCGAAGGCGAGCAGCTCGTCGGCCGGGCCGGAGAACGGCACCTCGACGAGCACGCAGCCGGTGCCCTCGAGGACGTAGCGAGTCGGATCCTCGTCGAGCAATGCCCGCGAAGGTGTCAGCTCGAACCCGAGACGTAGCTCGAGCGGCGCGCGTTCGCGCAGACGCTCGAAGGCGTCGATGATCGAGGCCTCCCGCTCCGCTGTCAGGACGAGGTGCGGCCACACGTGCGGCGTCGCGAAGAGGACCTCCGTGCCGCGCCGTCCGCCGCCAGGTCGCAGAGCTGAAGGCCCTCCTCGACCGTCGTGGCCCCGTCGTCGCCAGAGGGCACGACGTGCGAATGGCAGTCGACGAAGCCAGAGGCCACGCCCCGTGACCGTACCGGCTACTCGGCGCGCAGGTAGAGCTGCAGCCCCGGCGCCACCGAGCGGAGCTCGCGCAGGGCGCGCGACTCGAGCTGGCGCACGCGCTCGCGCGTGATGCCGAGATCGGCGCCGACCTCTTCGAGCGTCTGCGGGCGTCTGGCCGTCGAGGCCGAAGCGGCGGCAGAGCACGTGGCGCATGCGGGGCGCGAGGCGCGAGCAGCGCCTCCGAGAGCTCCGCGGAGCGAAGCAGCTCGGCCGTGGCCATCGTCGGGCCGGTCGGAGTGCGTGTCCTCGATCAGGTCGCCGTAGAGGCTCTCGCCGTCGCCGACCGGCGTCTCCAGGCTGACCGGATCCTCGACGAGCTCGAGCAGCGTCGCGCACGCGCTCGATCGGGAAGCCGCTCTCCTTGGCGATCTCCGGCAGCAGGGCCTCGCGGTTCAGCTTCTGCGCCAGCACGCGGCGGGCGCGCATCACCTTGCGCACCTGCTCGGCGACGTGGACCGGGAGGCGGATCGTCCGGCCCTGGTCGGCCAGCGCACGGGTGATCGACTGGCGGATCCACCAGGTGGCGTAGGTCGAGAGCTTGTAGCCGAGCTTGTAGTCGAACTTCTCGACCGCGCGGATCAGGCCGAGGTTGCCCTCCTGGATCAGGTCGAGAAGCGGCACGCCGGCCTTCGTGTAGTTGCGCGTGATCGACATCACCAGGCGCAGGTTCGACTCGATCAGCTTGCGCTTGGCGGCCTCGTCGCCCTCGTCCTTGCAGACGCGCCAGCTCCCGCTCCTCGGCAGGCGTCAGCAGCGGGCCGTCGCCGATCTGGCGAACGTAGAGCTTGAGCGGGTCGGCGGTCTGCGGCTCGGTCTCCTCGACCTCGTTCCTCCTCGGCCGTCCTCGCACGGGCTCCGGAACCACCTCGAGGTGAGGCTCGGGCTTCGGCTCGGGGTGCGCGTCCGGAAGCGGCCGCTGCGCCATAACGCTGGCTCTATCGGTAGTGGACCAGTCCCTCGCTTGAGGGATGCCTACTCGCAAGAGGGATCTGGGGTTTCCGCGGCGAACCGAGTGGAAAGTAAGCGATGCTGCGACGCCTAACTCTCAGCCGGTGCCCTCGTCAGCACTCGTGGCGGCTGGAGCGTAGTCGCCCTATTCCGTTCAAGGGGCTACACTGAGAACTGTGCGGAATCGCCGGATACAGCCTGAGTGCGACGCAGCCGAGTCGAGCGAACGCTCGCGGCACAGGCGCTCCTGCTCGCCGGCATCGCCGAGCGCGGCGCCGACGCCGTCGGCTATGCGTACCGCGCCCCGGGCGGCCCGCTCGAGATCCACAAGCAGCGCTCGGGCGCCAGCGCCCTGCTCGACCAGATCTCCGTTCCCGAGAACGTCACCGAGGCCCTCGTCCACGTGCGCGACTACACGAAGGGCCACCCGCGGATCGAGGCGAACAACCACCCGATCCGCCACGGGGCCGTCGTCGGCGTCCACAACGGGATCATCTTCAACGACGACGAGCTGATGGCCGCGCACGGCTTCGAGCGGGCGGAGCCGAAGATGACCGTCGACTCCGAGGCGATCTTCGCGCTGGCCGAGGCCGCCGGCGGCGACCCGTCCGCGCTCGAGGAGCTGCGGGGCTCGATGGCCACCGCCTGGCTCGACGAGCGCCTCCGCGAGACCGTCTTCCTCGCCCGCGGCGTCGGCCGGCCGCTCTGGATCGGAGCCGCCCGCGCACGAGATCTTCTTCGCCTCGACGAAGGCCGCGCTCGAGGTCGTCGAGCGCACCCTCCGCCTGAAGCTGCGCAAGCGTGAGGTCGGCGAAGGCACTCTCGTAGTCGCCGCCGCCGGCCGCGAGCTCGAGCGCGAGCGCTTCCGCCCGAACCGGGACTTCGAGGACCGCCACCTCCCGGCGGTGCGCGCTCCGCACGAGGGCCGCTCCTGCCTCAAGCAGCTCGCCGCCCTCGCGGCGCTCTAGCTAGCGCTTTCTTCTTCGGCTTGAGGAAGGTGTAGCGGGCGCAGCTGTTCGCGCCCTGATTAAGCGAGGCGTCGACCCCCTGGACGCAGAAGCGGAACGAGGCGGGCGGCCTGCGGCCGAGGTAGCGGTACGGCAGCCCGATCGCGTAGACGTGACCCGGCTTGACGGAGTTGATGAACTTGATCGCGGTCAACTCGTGTCCGGGAAGGTCGATGACGACCGCGGCCTGGCCGGACGCCTCGGTGATCCGGAAGCGCAGGAGGGCGGGATGCTTGCGCCTCCCCTTGCCGCCAAGCGCATGCGTGACCGGCGCGGTGCTGTCGATCAGCGGCTGCCAGTCCTGGACGTAGTCGACGAAGTCGTCGTGCGTGAGCCGCACCTGGTTGCTGCCGTTCGGTGCGATCTCCCAGATGTTGGGGCTGCCGTCGGCGTCGTTCGAGTAGGCGATCGTCGTTCCGTCCGGCGACCACGCCGCATGCGTGTCGGCGCCTGGACCGCTCGTCAGCTGCGTGGCCGCGCCGCCCGCCCCGGGCATCAGGTACAGGTCACCTCCGCCGCTGCGCGTGCTCGAGAAGACCAGCTTGTCCGAGGCCGGCGACCAGTCGCCCAGGCGGTCCTCGGCGAGGTTGTTGGTGAGGTTTGTCTGGTGCGAGCCGTCGGTCGCCATCGTGAAGACGTCCCAGTTGCCTGTGCGATCGCTCTCGAAGGCGATCGCGCTGCCACTCGGCGCCCAACGGGGATTGCGGTCGTTGGCCGCTGCGTCGTTGGTCAGATCCGCCGGAGCGCCGCTGCCGTCGGCGGCCGCCACGTAGACGTCGAACTTGCCGCTGCTCGTCCTCGCCGCGTACGCGACCCTCGTGCCGTCGGGCGACCACGTCGGCCGGCCGCCGAGCGCCGCGTTGTGGGCGATTACGCCACCCTTCGTGCCGAGCCAGTCGCCCGCGCTCAGCTCCGCCGACGTCGGGTCGGTGGGATCGAGCGGCACGCTGGCGTTGATCGCGATCTGCGTCCCGTCCGCGCTGATCGCAGCGCTGCCCAGCACGCCGATCGGCAGGTCCAGGTCGAGCTCCTGCTTCTGCGGTCCGAGCAGCTCGAGGCTGGCGAAGCCGGAGGCCTCGCTGACGATCAGCAGCCGTTGCTGGAGGGCTGGGTAGGTGGCGCGTGAAGGACCGGCGGCCGAGAGGCCGACCGCGAGAGCCGCGAGCAGTGCCGGTATCAGGAGGCGCACGCGACGGAGACTAGAGCAGCCGGCCGTCCGGAGCCACCTTCGCCCCCTGTTCGACCAGCCGCTCCCGGATCAGGAACTGGAAGGTCGACCAGGCGCCCCGACGCCCCTCGAACATGCGGTAGATCTGCCACTCGGTCAGGAGGGACTCGTCCTCGCGCCGCGCGGCCGTCCAGTCGGCGAACTTCGGCAGCCGCTTGAGGCTCCGTGCCAACGCCACGCCCTGCTCGAGCGCGCGCTCGAGCTTCTCCTCCCCCACCGGCACGTCGAACCCCGCCTCCCGGAGCGCGTTCGCGAGCGAGCCGAAGGTGTGCCAGTAGAGCGACTTCGACGGCATCCGGCCGCGGTGCTCCTCGATGTCGCGCGCCGTCGGAATCCGGCCCAGCTCCTCCCCCAGTCCCTTGAGCAGCTCGAGCAGCTCCTCGCGGGTCGCGAAGCGCCGCGGGACGAGGCCGGCCGTGCGCTTCGCCTCGTTCCAGCTGCCGAAGTGCTCGATCACCGTCTGCGGGTGGACGGTGGTCTGCGGATCGGCGGCGAACTCGCGCATCGTCGGCGACCGGCCGAGCCGCTTCGCGGACGCGGCGCAGCTCGTCGAGGATCTGCTCGTTCGTGTAGCGCTTGCGAATGCCGGCCTGGAAGGCCTCGAGCGCCTTCCGGTCGATGCCCGCGAGCGCACGGTACTGGGGCCGGCGGCCATCGTGTTCTGAAACAAGAATAAAGCAATTGCGCCGCCTGCAAACTTCGCGCTAGCTGAGCGATCTCAGGAGAGCCGTGCTAGGAGGGTTTGGCGGGGCGACGCTCGTCGAGCCCTCCTAGGAGCGCGACCACGCGCTGCGGACGGGCCTCGTCGTCCAGGCCTTCGAGCGGCAGGATCCGCTCCAGGGCGGCGACGCAGCGCGGGCAGAACTGCGTGCCGGCGGCGCGACGCAGCTCGTCCAGCGCCTCCGTGGCCGGCCGGGCGGCGCGGTAGATGCGCGTGGTGAGCATCGAGTCGAGCGCGTCGGCGACGTGGATGATCCGGGCGCCGAGCGGGATGTCCTCGCCGGCGAGCCGGTCGGGGTAGCCCGTGCCGTCCCAGCGCTCGTGGTGGTGGCGGATGGCCGGTACGGCGTCGTTCAGAAAGCCGAGCCGGTCGATGATGCGCGCGCCCTCGTCGGCGTGGCGCTGCATCAGGTCCCACTCCTCCGTCGTCAGGCTGGCGGGCTTGAGCAGAATCGCGTCCGGGATCGCCAGCTTGCCGATGTCGTGGAAGAGGGCCGCGTGCCCGAGCAGGTCGAGCTCGGCCTGCGAGAGCCCCAGCTCCCGGCCGATCGCCAGCGCCAGCTGCTGGACGCGGCGCGAATGGCCGGCCGTGTAGGCGTCGCGGGCGTCGACCGTGGCCGAGAGGCTCTCCATCGCGGCCGTCGAGCGCTCGCGCAGGAGCTTGTTGGCATGCTCGAGGGAGACGTTCTGGGTCTGGATCGTCTCGGCCGCCTGACGGAGCTTGTGCGCGCTGCGCTGCGTGTGCCTCAGGTAGGCCTCCTGCGTCTTGCGCATCAGCAGCAGCGGCAATGCGAAGACGGCGAGCGCCCAGAGGCCCGCGGCGTCGTAGCCGACCCAGATCACGCTGCCGATGAAGCCGTAGACGAGGTAGTGCGTCGCCAGCCAGGCGAAGCGCTCCCTGAAGACCGACCACCAACGCTCGTGCCCCTCGACGGAGACGACGAGGCTGATCAGGCCCATGTTGACCGCGAAGTAGGTCGCGCCCGCCGCGACGCCGGAGATCACGTAGACGATCCGGCCAAGGTCGCCGGTGAAGCCAGCGGTGAAGACGCCGGCGGCCGCGAGCGACGAGAGGGACAGCGTGCCGACGTTGAAGAGGACGTAGTGGAACGGCGAGCGTCTCGCGCTCCACTCGACGGCCGAGATCGTGATCGCGAGCGGCAGCGCGGCGCGCGGGCCGAAGAGCGCCGCGCCCGCGATCGAGCCGACGGCGCTCACGGAGATCGAGCCGTCGTCGACCTCGAGCGCCAGGGCCTGCCCCAGTCCGACCAGCGCGACGATCGCGCCGAGGCCGAGCCAGTCGGTGCTGTTGCCGAAGATCAGCCCCAGAACGCCCGCGGCGATGCCGACGGCGCTGATCACGCCGACGAACATCGCGAGACGCCGCGAGAGCGAGAGGAAGCGCGGCCCGTGGAGCGCGTGCGGGCGCGGGTGCCTTCGCTCGAGGTCCGGGTGCGTGGTGGCCGCCGGCGGCAGCGGTGAGAGGTGCTCGCCGTCCTCCGGCACGACGACCAGCCGTGCCTTGCGCTCCTCCGGGAGCAGCAACGGCTCCGAGCTGGCGTCCAGAACCCGGTTGCGGCCCTGGAGCTTGGCCCGGTAGACCGCCAGGTCGGCCTGGTGGATCAGCTCGTTCGCGTCCGCGCCGTCCCGGGGGAAGCCGGCGACGCCGATCGACACGGTCGCCTTGATCGGCTCGCTCGAGGTCTCCACGTCAAAGGCGCTCGCAGCGACAAGGCGCCGAATGCGCTCCGCGATCTCGAACGCCTGCTCGGGAGGCGTCTCCGGCAGCAGGATTGCGAACTCCTCGCCGCCGAAGCGCGCCGGCACGTCGTAGTGGCGTAGCTGCGCTCGGAAGACCTCGGCGATCCCCTGCAGGACCGCGTCGCCCGCGAGGTGGCCGTAGGTGTTGTTGATGTCGCGCAGGAGGTCGAGGTCGGCCATGATGAGCGAGAGCGGCCGTTCGAAGCGCGCGGCCCGCGTCAGCTCCTCGTTCAGCGCGGCCGCGAAGTGCCGGGCGTTGAAGAGGCCGGTCTTCGCGTCGACGCGAGCCTCCTCCTGGAGCTGCGGCACCGACAGCGACCGGTGGATCAGGAACAGCGGCGCGACCGCGAACGCGATCAGCCAGGGGTTCGACAGCCAGAAGGCCGCCGTCGCGACGCCGAGCATCGCCAGCACGAGGTCGGTCGAGAGGCTCTGGAACGAGAAGAGCTCGGAGTCGCGGAACGAGAGGCCGCGCGCGAGGCGCAGCATGGGCGCCATCAGCAGGTGGTTGAGGCCGACCATCGTGACGGCGGCCGCGACGCCTGCGAGGGCGTATGAGACGCGGCTCGTGTCTCCGAGAACGTTGAGCACGCCGTGGAACGCCGCCCAGGCCGCCATCATCGAGAGCGTCCAGTTGACGATGTTGAAGATCGCGATGTACCAGGTCGGGCGCGCCTTGAGCCACTCCGGTAGCGAGTGGAGGAAGCCAAGCAGGGCAACGAGACCGGGCGGCAACAGCATCGCCGCGGGAATCAGGAAGACGATCGTCGTGTGGTACGACTGGTGGCGGGGCGTCCCCACCACGAAGAGCTGTGCCGTCGCGGCGATCAGGGCGAGGATGGCGAACGTCGTCCAGCCGTGCGTGCTCGCCTTCAGATGGCTGAGCGGCGCCGCCGTTGCCGCGACCGTCGCTCCGATCACGAGGAAGAAGTAGACGGCTGCCCTCGGAGCGAGCTTCGGCGCTCCGGGTGCGGCCGGGCCGATCACCTCGTGCTCGAGCGGTGTCGGGAAGGCGCTCACAGTCCCGTCGCCTCCCGCCTCAGGCTGAGGTCGTCGCCCGTCATCGCCTGTGCACCGTCTCCTTGTCTCCGCTAGTACGCGGGGCCGCAGTCAAGAACCGTTGTGGCGCCGCTACCTGGATCACCACTCCCCCAAGCTAGGGGTCGCGAAGAGGCGTTACATCCCCCTTTTTCGGTACGGGTGGGAAATCCCCCAAACGAGTGAGGGGCCGGGATGTCCCGGCCCCTCGTCGTTTCGGCTCCGGCGCGGTGCTCGGGCCGCCGGCCCCGTCCGTCGAATCAGGGAGCGCTGCCTCCACCGGTGTCGCCGGTGTCACCGCCTGAGCTGCCGCCGTCTCCACCGGTGTCTCCACCGGTGGCGCCGCTGCAGTCCTCGGTGGCCGGATCGCAGGGGAGTGTGTTCGGATCCGGCGCGATCTCCGGGTCGGCCATGATCGCGGCGGCGTCCTCCGGGGTGAGCGCGTAGCCGTCGCCGCCGTTCTCGTCGCCCTCGGCAGCGTCCTCGTGAGAAACGTCGGCCCAGGACACGTCCGCCCAGGAGACGTCGTTCCAGGAGACGTCGTTCCAGGAGACCGTCGCCCAGGAGACGTCGCTCCAGGAGATGTCAGCCCAGGAAACGGCGCTGAAGTCCGCGTCGTTCCAGGAGACGTCGTTCCAGGAGACGTCGTTCCAGGAGACGTCCGTCTTGGCCTTGTTGAACCAGCTGAGGGCGTCGAAGGCGGTTATCCCGGTCGTCGGGTCGGTCTTGACGAACTGGTCGAGGCCCTTGTTCGGGTTCGGCGGATTCTGGACGAACGACGAGCGGTCCATCCGGAGCTCGCCCACGCCGACCGACATCGGTGCCGCGTTCTTCAGCGGCCTGGCCGAGTCCATCAGCGCGCCCTTGACCTGATCCGGCGTGAACGTCGGATGCTTCGCCAGGATCTGCGCCGCCGCGCCCGCCACGACCGGCGCCGCGAACGAGGTGCCCGAGAGCTGCATGTAGCCCGGGGCGACGACGTTGTCGGGGCGCTGGAGCGGGAGCGTCGAGGTCGACGGGACCGGGCCGACCATGTAGCGGCCGGCCGCCGCGAGATCGGGCTTCGCGAAGCCGTCGGGCGTGTAGCCGTATGCCGACCACGGGGCGTTGAAGTCGTCGTCGAGGTTCCACGTCCCGTTCAGGTCGACCGCGCCGACCGTGATCACGAAGGGGTCGTTCCCCGGCGCATAGAGCACGCCGCTCGGCTTGCCGTCGACCCCGTAGTTCCCGGACGCGGCCACGACGACCACGCCGTTGAACCAGAGGCTCTCGACGGCCTTGTCGAGCGGATCGTTGAGGAAGCTCGCCGGGTTGCTCGAGTGGAGCGAGAAGTTCGCGATCTTGATGTTGTACTTCGCCTTGTTCGCCAGGATCCACTGGCAGGCGTTGATCACGTCGCTCGTCCGCGCGATCCCGTCGCTGTTGATCACCTTGACCGAGAACACCGCCGACTGCGGCAACGCGCCGGCGTGGCCCGGGGCCGCTCCGGTGGCGATGCCGGCCACGAACGTCCCGTGACCGCGCCCGTCCGCCGCGCCCGGCAAGGTGTTGTCGAGCGTCGAGAGGTTGACGCTGCCGAGCACGCCCCCGTTGGCGAAGTCGGCCCGGTCGGCCTGGACGCCTGAGTCGACGACCGCGATCGTCGGCGCCTGGGCGGCCGTCGGCGAGCCGTATCCCGTCCAGTCGCGCGCAAGCCCGGCCTCGTACGGCCAGAGCTGGCTCGAGGTGTAGCCGCTGACCTTGACCGGGGCGTCAGGCGTGACCGTCAACCCCTTGATCTTGGAGAGCGCGTAGAGCTGGTTCGCGTCGATCGTCACCGAGACCGCGTGGATCAGGTTCAGCTTCCTGAAGTGCTTGATCCCCGCCTTGCGGAAGACGTGCTTGACCTGGTGGTTGAGCACGAAGGTGGAGTCCGCCTGGACGATCACCTGGAGCTTCGAGTTGGGGTGCTTGCGCGCGTGCTTCGAGAGCACGGGCGACACGTACGTCTGGTGCAGCCAGTTCCTGAAGTTCCCGCCGGCATGGACGCCGGACTTGTTGCCGATCGCGCTGGAGGCCAACGGGACGCTGATTGCGAGCGCCGCCACAAGCGCGGTGACGGCCCCACGGCCTCCCTTGCCCCAGAGCGCGTTCGAACGGGTCTCGCCGCCGCGGTTGCCAGTGCCCCACAGCGCGCTCGACCGATGTTCTCCTCGCTTGCCGCTGTTACTCCGCACCTTCCGTTCTCCTTTCCGCGCCCTCGCGCGGGCCGCATGTCTGCCTCTTCGGAGCGCCCCCAGGACTCGCCGGGCGCTGAAAACCTGCCGGAACGTATGCGGAGCGAGCAGGTCGCTACATCCCCCGGGCGGGTGAGCGCGGGGAAAAGTTCACTCGAACGGGGGAGGAAGCAGTCCGCCGCCCGGTACCGTGCGGCGGATGGCCCTTCGAGCGCCGCTCTCAGCCGAGATAGCTCTTGCCCGCGCCGCGGCCGGGCTCTCGCGCCTGGCCGGGGCAGGCGGGGGCACGACCGTCCCCGGGAAGCTCCTCTGGAAGCTCGATCCGGGCGCCGTCGACCGCCTGGCGGCCCGTCTGCCGCTGGGGAGCGCGCTCATCTCGGCAACGAACGGCAAGACGACGACCGCGGCGATGGCGGCCCGGATCCTGGCGCCGGCGGCGCGGCTGGCGCACAACGGGTCCGGCGCGAACCTCGTCTCGGGGGTCGCCTCCGCCCTCCTCGCCGCCCGCCGGGCCGAGCTGGGCCTGTTCGAAGTCGACGAGGGCGCGCTCCCCGAGGTGGCGCGCAGGCTCAGGCCGCGTGCGGTCTGCCTCGGAAACCTCTTCCGGGACCAGCTCGACCGCTACGGCGAGCTGGAGCTCGTCGCCGCGCGCTGGCGGGAGGCGGTCTCGGCCCTTCCGGGCGACACCGCTCTTGTCGTGAACGGGGACGACCCCCAGGTCGGCGACCTCGCGCACGGGCACGCGCACGCGACCGTCTTCGGACTCGACGACCCGCGTCATGCCTCCCCCGTTCTCCAGCACGCGGCCGACTCGAAGTGGTGCGTGCGCTGCGGCACGCCCTACGTCTACGAGGCGGCCTACATCGGGCACCTGGGGGATTACCGCTGCCCCGCGTGCGGGCACGCTCGGCCGCACCTGGACGTGGTCGGCCGCGCGGTGGAGCTCGACGGCCTGGAGAGCGTCTCCTTCGAGATCGTGGTGCCGGAAGGCTCGGGCCGGGTGCAGCTCTCCGTTCCGGGCCTGTACAACGTCTACAACGCGCTGGCCGCGGCAGCCCTCGCCCGCTCGCTCGGGATCGGGCTCGAGGAGATCGTGGCCGGTTTGCAGGGCTTTTCGGCCGCCTTCGGTCGCTTCGAGCGCATCTCGCTCGGCGACCGCGGCCTGCTCGTGCTGCTGATCAAGAATCCCGCCGGGGCGAACGAGGTCGTCCGTACCCTGGTAGCCGGCGGGCCTCCGCGGGTGCTGCTGATCTGCCTGAATGACGAGATCGCCGACGGCCGCGACGTTTCCTGGATCTGGGACGTGGACTTCGAGCCCCTGCTCGGAGGGCTCGAGCGGCTGGTCGCGTCCGGCGAGCGGGCTGCCGAGCTCGCCCTGCGCTTCAAGTACGCGGGGCTGCCGGAGCAGGCGATCGAGGTCGTGCCGGAGCTGGGCGCGGCGCTCGACCGGGGCCTCGAGCTGACGCCGGCGGGCTCCGAGCTGGTCGCGCTGCCCACCTACACGGCGATGCTCGCGCTCAGGGACCTCGTGGCCGGACGCGGATTCGTGCGCCCTTACTGGGAGGAGGCGGCCGCGTGAGCAGCTGCGTGGAGGGGGTTATGGGGAACCGGGAGGTTCCCCAGATCGAGGCGTATATCGAAAAAGAAGGGGGCTCGCCGCGGAAACCTGGTTTCCCCCGCGCGACTGAGCCGAAGGCGAGGGAGGCGGCCGCGTGAAGATCAGCGTCGGACACCTGTTCCCGGACTACCTGAACATCTACGCCGACCGCGGGAACATCGCCGTTCTCACCCGCCGAGCGGCCTGGCGTGGGCACGAGCTCGAGGTCGAGGCGATCGGCGCCGGCGACTCGCTTCAACCGGGCGCGCACGACCTCTACTACATCGGGGGCGGCCAGGACCGCGAGCAGGAGCTGATCGCGCCCGCGCTCGCCGCCCACGGCGAGGCGCTGCGGGAGTCGGTCTCCGGCGGCGCGGCGCTGCTGGCGGTCTGCGGTGGCTACCAGCTGCTCGGGCGTTCCTACCGCGACCAGCGCGGGGACGAGCTCCCCGGCGTCGGGCTCTTTCCCCTGCAAACCGTGGCCGGCGAGCGGCGGATGATCGGCGACGTCCTGCTCGAGTGCCGGCTCGAGCCCGGCGAGCGGCGCACGTTGGCCGGCTTCGAGAACCACGCGGGCCGCACCTTCCTCGACGAGGGAGCCGAGGCGCTCGGGCGCGTGCTCGCGGGCTTCGGCAACGACGGCGAGAGTGGCTATGAGGGCTGCCGAGCCGGCCGCGCGATCGGCACCTACCTTCACGGGCCGCTTCTCCCGCGCAACCCGTGGCTCGCCGACTGGCTCCTGGCGCAGGCGCTCGCCCACAGAGCCGGCGAGGCGCCGCCCCTCGAGCCACTGGACGATGGCCTGGAAGCCGAGGCTCACGAGGTCTCCGCAGCTCGCGCCCGCACCCGCGGCGGTCGGTATTAGCCCCGGGTGGGTGGGGGTTAGGGACGGTACCCACTGGAGGCGCGCGAGACTGTCACAGCTTCGTGACGATTGTGCGCCGTTTTCTAAGGGGCCCAGAGAGCGCCGAGGTAGACCGCTGGGTCGCCGGGGCTCCAGCGTTCCAGGAAGCGGTGGATCGGCGGGTGGAGGACGACGTCGACGAGCTCGTCCGGCGCGAACAGACGGTGCCCACGGACGGCGACGTCACGTGACGTGACCGCCTCGAGCGAGCGCCCCGTCAGGTCGCCGGCGAAGATGATGTGCACGACGTGCTTGGCGGCGAACGAGCGCACCGGCGAGATCGAGTCGACGATCGCCACCGGGCCCTCGACCGGAACGTCCTCGCCGATCCCGACCTCCTCGGCCAGTTCGCGATGGAGCGCGTCGACGAGGCTCTCGCCCGAGTTGACGCCGCCGCCGGGAAGGAGCCAGTGCTCGCGCCCGTCCTTCTCGTGCCGGCAGAGGAGGACGCTGCCCTGCCAGCGCAGGATCGCCGACACGCGGATCCGCGGCTCGGCGGCCATCAGTGCCGCCGAGGCGCCGCTTGCGGCGCCGGTCTCAGCACGTCCGGGCTTCGCCCGGATGTGCGTCTGAACTGACCAGTCGATGCGTTCATGTCAGCCAGGACCCGCCGAGGCGCCGCTTGCGGCGCCGGTCTCAGCACGTCCGGGCTTTGCCCGGATGTGCGTCTGAACTGACCAGTCGATGCGCTCATGTCAGCCAGGACCCGCCGAGGCGCCGCTTGCGGCGCCGGTCTCAGCGCGTCCGGGCTTTGCCCGGATGTGCGTCTGAACTGACCAGTCGATGCGCTCATGTCAGCGAGGGCGGGTTGACGACCCGAAGCCGCGGACGCCGCGCTCGCTCTCGGGAAGCTCCTCGACCTCGGCGAGCTCGAGCTCCGGCACCGGCAGGACGACGAGCTGGGCGATCCGCATGCCGGGCTCGACGACGAACGGCTCTCGGGCGTCGGTATTGAGCAGCACGACCCGGATCTCGCCGCGGTAGCCCGCGTCTATCAGGCCCGGCGCGTTCACGACCGAAAGGCCGTGCCGCGCGGCGAGGCCGGAGCGTGGCTGCACGAAGCCCGCGTGGCCCTCGGGGATCGCTACGGCGAGCCCGGTTCCCACCACGGCCCGCTCGCCGGGCGCCAACTCGTGCCGCTCGCAGGCGGCCAGGTCGAGACCGGCGTCGCCCGCATACGCGCGCTCGGGCAGGACGGCGTCCTCGCGCAGCCGCCGCACCGGCAGCTCGATCACCGGCGCGACCGGGCGGAGGCCTCGCGCGGCTCTGCCAGCAGGTAGGGCGCGAAGCGGCGCACCTCGCTCCGGGGCAGCCGCGCCCGGACGAAGACGCCCTCCGGCCGGTCGGCGCGCTCGTCGACCGGTGCACCGAGCGCGTACAGCTCGGCGAGCCGCGCGCCGTCCGCATATGGAATCAAGAGCCGGACCGGTTCGAAACGGTCGGCGAACCGGTCCGCTACGCGGCGCCGCAGCTCGTCCAGTCCCTCCCCGGTCCGTGCCGAGACGAGCAAGGCGTCCGGAAACAGGTTCGCGAGCCGGCGGCGCGTCAGCGGGTCGATCGCGTCGACCTTGTTCAGGACGAGCTCGACCGGCAGCTCGCCGGCGCCGATCTCGCCGAGCACGCGCTCGACCGCGTCGAGCATCTCGTCGAGCCTGGCCTCAGGCACCGAGGCGTCGGCGACGTGAAGGACGACGTCGGCGACGAGCGTCTCCTCGAGCGTGGCGGCGAAACCCTCCACGAGCTGGTGCGGCAGGCGCCGGATGAAGCCGACCGTGTCCGTCACGAGGTAGCGGCGGCCGTCCACATCGAAGCCGCGCGTGGTCGGGTCGAGCGTCTCGAACAGGCGGTCGTCGACGGAGACCCCCGCGCCCGTCAGCGCGTTCAGGAGCGTCGACTTGCCGACGTTGGTGTAGCCGGCGAGCGCGATCGTCGGCGTCTGCGAGCGGCGCCGCGACTTCCTGCGCGTCGCGCGCTGCTGCCCGAGCGTGCGCAGGCGGCGGCGCAAGAGCGCGACCCGCCGGCGCGCGAGGCGGCGGTCGGTCTCGAGCTGCGTCTCGCCGGGGCCGCGGGTCCCGACGCCGCCGCCGAGGCGCTCGAGGTGCTGCCAGAGGCCGCGCATCCGGGGCAGGTTGTAGTCGAGTTGCGCGAGCTCGACCTGGAGCTTGCCCTCGGCGCTGACGGCGTGCTGGGCGAAGATGTCGAGGATCAACTGCGTGCGGTCGACCACCCGCGCCGAGAGCTCGTTCTCGAGCGCACGCTGCTGGACGGGGCTGAGCTCGTCGTCGACCAGCAGGACCTCCGCCTTCGAGGCCGGATACGCCTCCTTCAGCTCGGCGAGCTTGCCCTTGCCGACGTACGTGCGCGGATCCGGCCGGGCCCGGTGCTGCACCATCGACCCGAAGGGCTCGACCCCGGCCGTGCGCGCCAGCTCCTCGAGCTCGGCCAGCTCGTCCTCGGCGGCTACCCCCTGGGCCAGCACCGCGACGACGAACCCGCGCTCGGGCTCGGCCCCGGGCGCCGGGTCGGGCTGATGTGCCGTCACGCCTCGATTATGCCTGCTCGCAGGGAGGATTCGATACGCCGCACGGCCTCTTCCAGCCGCTCGTCGGGCACCGTCAGCGAGATGCGGAAGAAGCCCTCGCCGCTCGGCCCGTACGCCGGCCCCGGCGATACGACGACCCCGGCCTGCTCCAGGACGAGCTCGGCGAACGACTCCGAGGTGTAGCCCTCCGGAACCGCAACCCAGAAGTAGGGCGTCGCCCGCGGCGGCTCGACCTCCAGGCCGATCGCCCCCAGCGCCTCGGCCACCAGGTCGCGGCGGCGGCGGTAGACCTCCGACATCTCGCGCGGGAACTCGCGCGCCCCGGTCAGCGCCGCGACGGTCGCGCGCTGCACGGCGACGAACATGCCCGAGTCGAGGTTCGTCTTCAGCTGCCGGTAGCGCTCGACCACCTCGGCATTGCCGGCGACGAGCCCGGCGCGCCAGCCGGTCATGTTCCAGCCCTTCGACGGCGAGAAGATCTCGATCCCGACCTCCTTCGCGCCCGGCGTCTCGAGGAAGCTAGGCGCGCGGTAGCCGTCGAAGCAGATCTCGGAGTAGGCGTTGTCGTGGACGACGACCAGGTCGTGCGCGCGCGCGAGCTCGATTGCCCGCTCGAACAGGCCGGGCTCGACGACGGCGCCGGTCGGGTTGTTCGGGTAGTTGAGGAAGAGCACGTTCGCCCGCGCGAGCACGTCGGCGGGGACGGATTCGAGATCGGGCTGGAAGGCGTTCGCCTGCTCGAGCGGTAGGTAGTGCACGTCGGCGCCTGCGAACAGCGGCCCCGATGTGTACGGCGGGTACCCGGGGTCCGGCGAAAGGGCAATGTCGCCGGGGTCGAGCAGCACGAGCGCAACGTGTCCCACCGCCTCCTTGCCGCCGAGCGCCGGCACGATCTCTGCCGACGGGTCGAGCTCGACGCCGAAGCGGTCGCGGTAGAAGCCGGCGACGGCGGCACGGAACTCCTCGGAACCGTGGTTCGTGGGGTACTGGTGCGTTGCCGGGTCGTGCGCGGCCTCGGCGAGCGCGGCGATGACCGGCTCCGGAGTCGGCAGGTCGGGGTCGCCGATGCCGAGGCTGATCACGTCGACGCCCTCGCGCCGCTTCTGTGTGATCTTGCGCTCCAGCTCGGCGAACAGGTACGGCGGCACCTGGTCGAGGCGCTTGGCGAATCTCACGGCGTAAACCTCTGACGACACTCGCATCGACTGGTCATTTCAGACGGACACACGAGCAGAGCTCGCGCGTCCTGGAATCGGCATCGCAAGCGACGCCTCACAGCTCGAACTCCTCCGCGAGCTCGACCAGGCAGATCTCCTCGGCCGGCCCGGTCAGCGTCGCCCGTCCGTCCTCGAGCTCGACGTGGAGATCACCGCCGGCGAGATGCACGGTCACCGGGCTCTCGCACCAGCCGTTCGCGATCGCGGCCGCACTCGCCGCGACGGCGCTCGTGCCGGACGAGAGCGTCTCCCCCGCCCCACGCTCCCAGACGCCGACCGTCAGGTCGTGGTCGCCGTCGACCCGGACGAGCTGGACGTTCGTGCGCTCCGGAAAGCGCGAGTGGCTCTCGACGAGCGGCCCGAGCCGCAGCAGCTCGCCGCGGTCGGGCGCCCGCCGGATGACGGCGTGCGGGTTGCCGACCGAGACCGGCGTCAGCTCGACCGGCTCGCCGCCCACGTCGATCGTCTCCGGCGCGCCGACCTCGACCGCGCCCATCTCCTGCTCCACCTCTCGTTCGCCCCGGAGCCGCGCATTGACCGTGCGTGGGCCGACGAGGATCGTGACGCGGTCGCTCCCGGCCCGGCGCGCGAGCCAGCGTGCCGCGATGCGAGTGCCGTTCCCCGACAGCTCGGCGACGGAGCCGTCGGGGTTCCAGATCACGACCTCGGCCGTGTCGCCATCCGCGGAGACGACCTCGAGGATGCCGTCCGAGCCGACGCCGAAGTGGTAGTCGCAGATCCTGTTGACGCGTTCAGGCGTCAGCGGGACGCTCAGCTCAGCCCGCTCCACGAGCAGGTAGTCGTTGCCGAGACCGTGCCATTTCGAGAATCTCATCCGCCAGGTCGCCCGGGTCGCGCTCCGCGTTCAGGCTAACAACGCCCGGAATCCGGCGCAGCCAGCGGAGCTGGTACACGGCGTAGCGGCGCGTGCGGGTCACCAGGGCCTCGAACGCTTCCTCGCGCGGGAGATCGGCGATGTCGCGCAGGCCGTGGATGTGGCTCGCGGTGCGCGAGATCGGGCCGGCCAGTGCTCGCCGGACCTCCTCCTCCACCCCGCGCTCGAACATCTCGCGGGTTCGCTCCTCGATCCGCCGGCGCAGCTCCTCGCGCGGCAGCTCGAGGTCGAGGCCGACGATCAGCGTCGGGTGTCTCGTCTCGCCCGCCCAGAGCCGGTCGGCTGCCGGCTTGAGCGACGAGCCTGCCTCGGCCAGCTCGAGCGCGCGCACGACGCGGCGCCGGTCGTTCGGGTGGACGCTGGCCGCCGCGGCCGGATCCTGCTCGGCCAGGAGCTCGTGCGCCCGCTCGCCGCCGAGCTCGTCGTAGAGCCCCTCCAGGCGCTCGCGCGCCCCGGGCTCCGGCGCGGGCGGCAAGTCGAGCTCGGCCAAGGCCGCGCGGAGGTAGAGGCCGGTGCCGCCGACGACGACGGGCGTTCGGCCGGCGGCCAGGATCTCGTCGACCGCGGCGTGCGCCAGCTCCTGGTACTCGCCGACCGACGCCTCGTGGTCGAGATCCCAGATCCCCACCAGCCGCGCCTCGGACTGGTTGGTGAGAATGGGCAGGCCGCGGTAGACCTGCATCGAGTCGGCCGAGACGAGCTCCGCCGGGACCCTGCGCGCGATCTCCTCCGCGACCGCGCTCTTGCCCGACGCAGTCGGGCCGAAGATTGCGATCACCTGCTCAGCCACGAAGTCGCGCTCTGAGGCGCTCGAGCTCGTCCTCGGTCACCCCGGCCGAGCGAAGGTAGGCCTCGATGCTGCCGTGGCGCCGCTCGAGCTCGCGGAAGACGCCGAGCATTGACTCCTTCGGTGTCTGGGCGATCCGGCGGAGGCGCTCGAGCTCCTCCTCGCTGTCGGCGGCGGCGAACCAGACCTCGTGCCGCGGCTGGAGGCGCTCCTCGCTGAGCGCGTAGTCGGCCGCGATCTCCTCGTCGGAGACGCCCGCCAGGTGGAGCAGGAAGGCGACCAGAAGGCCGGTCCGGTCCTTGCCGCCGACACAGTGCACGACCACCCCGCCCTCGGGCGCGTTCGCGACGGCCCTCAGCGCCGCAGCGATGTTGGCTCCGAAGCGCTCGAGGAAGATGAGGTAGACGTCGCGCGTCGAGGTGGCGACGTCGGGCGCGGCCGCGGCGGCTCCTTCGATCTCCTCCGCGATCTCCTCCCACTCCGCCTCGTTCGCCTCCATGAACGGGATCTGCAGCACCTCGACAGGTAGGTCGCCCGGCGGATCGTCATCGCGCTCGTGCGCGCCCCGGAGGTCGAGCACGGTGCGGACGCCGTAGGCTGTGAGCGCCTTCCAGCCCGCCTCGCTCAGCTGGCTGACGCTGTCCGCCCGGACCACCGCACCGAAGCGGGTCTCGCCGCCGTCCACGGTCCGGTGACCGCCGAGGTCCCGGACGTTTAGGCAGCCGTCCCAGACCAGATTGCGCCTATGCATCGCTTGCTCTACGCAGCAACGACGGCCAGTTCGACGCCGCGGAGCGTGGTCGACGTCGCGTACTCGATCCGCACCTGTACCAGCTCGCCCGGTTGCGCCGAGCCGGCGAAGACCGCGGTCGTGTTGCGGCGCGTGCGGCCGCGCAGGAGCGAGACGTCCGTGCGGCTCGGCCCCTCGACGAGCACCTCCTCGACGCGGCCGACCCGCTCGCGGTTGCGGCGCTCGGCTAGGCGCTGGACGGTCTCGACCAGCCGCTCGATCCGCTCGCGCTTGACCTCCTCCGGAACCTGGTCCGGCATGGCGGCCGCCTCGGTTCCCTGCCGCGGCGAGTAGACGAAGGTGAAGGCGCCGTCGTAGCCGACCTCCTCGACAGCGCTGAGCGTCTCCTCGAACTCGGCCTCGGTCTCGCCGGGGAAGCCGACGATCAGGTCGGTGGTCAGCGCCAGGTCGGGGATTGCGGCGCGGAGCTCGCCGACGAGGCGCAGGTAGCGCTCGCGCGAATACGTGCGCCGCATCGCCTTCAGGACCCGCGTCGAGCCTGACTGGAGCGGCAGGTGCGCGTGCTCACAAACGGCCTCGCACTCGGCCATGGCGGCGATCACCGGCGCGCGGAAGTCCTTCGGGTGCGGGCTCGTGAAGCGGATCCGCTCGATGCCCTCGGCCGCGTCGCACGCGCGCAGCAGCTCCGCGAAATCGCTGCCGACGTCGCGCCCGTAGGAGTTGACGTTCTGGCCGAGCAGCGTGATCTCGCGCACGCCTGCCGCCGCGAGCCGCTCGACCTCGGCCACGATCTCACCTGGCCTGCGCGAGACCTCGCGGCCGCGCACGGCGGGAACGATGCAGTACGCGCAGGCCGAGTTGCAGCCCATCGAGATCTGCACCCAGGCCTGAAAGCGCCGCTCGCGATGCGTCGGCAGTCGTCCGGCGAAGGCGCGCTCCTCCGCCGTGCCGAAGGCTCCGCGCGCGACGCCCTCGCCCCCCGCTCCCAGCCACTCGGCGAGATGCGGAATCGACCCGGGGCCGAAGGCGACGTCGACGAACGGGTAGGTCTCGAAGATCCGGCCTCGCTGGGCCTCGGCATAGCAACCGCCGACCGCGATCACGCGCCCGGGATCCCGCTCCTTGAGCATTCGCGCGTTGCCAAGATGGGCCGCCAGCCGCGTGTCGGGCTTCTCTCGGATCGTGCAGGTGTTGAAGACGAGCACGTCGGCCTCGTCCTGCGTGGGCGCCTCGCCGAGACCGAGCTCTTCGAGCAGGCCCTTGATTCGCTCCGAGTCGTGAGCGTTCATCTGGCAGCCGAACGTCGTGACGTGGTAACGGCGCACGCTGAGAGATTAGCTCGCGCAGGAATCGGCTTTGAGGTCGCCCGCGATCTGGCCCAGCTGGGCGTTCAGGGTGCGGTTGCGCTGGGCGAGGAGCTGCAGCCGCGCCAGGTCGCCCGCCCTTGCCGTGTCGGCGAGCTCGCGCAGGACGTCGCGCTGCTGGACGGCGAGCGTGCGCAGGCGCTGCGCCGGAAGCCTGAGCTCCGGCGGGGCGGGCAGCGCCTGGATCGGCCGCATGATCGTCTCCTCGAAGGCGAGCACGATCCGGTCTCCGCGGGCGGCGACGTCGGCCTGACTGGTCGGCGAGCCGATCTTCTGCTCCCGCGCGGCGAAGTTGGCGCACATCGCGTTCAGGCTCGCCACGTACCGGTCCTTCGCGGAGGCCTTCGAGCCGCAGCCGGCGAGTAGGACCACGAGCGCCAGCAGGAGGACGCTACTTCGCGTAATCGACTGCACGCGACTCCCGGATGACGGTGACCTTGATCTGGCCCGGGTAATCGAGCTCGTCCTCGATCTCGCGGGCGATCTCGTGCGAGAGGAGAACTGCCGCGTCGTCGTCGATCTCCTTCGGCTTCACGATCACCCGGATCTCGCGGCCGGCCTGGAGCGCATAGACCTTCTCGACGCCCTCGTGGCGGCCGGCGACTTCCTCGAGGGTCTCGAGCCGCTTGATGTACTGCTCCAGGCTCTCGCCGCGCGCGCCGGGCCGCGACGCCGAGATCGCGTCGGCAGCGATCAGCAGCACGGCCTCGACGGTTTGCGGCTCGACCTCGTAGTGGTGCGCCTCGATCGCATGCACGACCGCCGGCGACTCGCCGTAGCGTCGCGCCCACTGCGCGGAGAGGCCGGCGTGCGAGCCCTCCATTTCGTGCGTCAGCGCCTTGCCGATGTCGTGCAGCAGCGCCGCGCGCTTCGCCGTCTTGACGCTCGCGTCCAGCTCGGCGGCCATGATCCCCGCGAGGTGCACGACCTCGAGCGTGTGCTTGAGGACGTTCTGCCCGTAGCTCGTCCGGAAGCGCAGCCGCCCGAGCAGCTTGACCAGCTCTTCGTGGAACTCGCCGCAGTTGGCCTCGAAGACCGCCTGCTCGCCCGCCTGGCGCACGCTCTCGTCGATCTCGGCCTTCGACTGGTAGTACATCTCCTCGATCCGCGCCGGGTGGATGCGGCCGTCCTCGATCAGCTTCGTCAGCGTCAGCTTGGCCACCTCTCGCCGGATCCCGTCGAAGGACGAGAGCACGACCGCCTGCGGGGTGTCGTCGATGATCACGTTCACGCCGGTCAGGTGCTCGAGCGCGCGGATGTTGCGCCCCTCCCGGCCGATGATCCGGCCCTTCATATCGTCGGACGGAAGCTCGATCAGCGAGACGGTCGTCTCGGAGGCGTGGTTGGCAGCAACCCGCTGGAGCGCGTCGGCGACGAGGTTGCGCGCCCGCCGCTTGGCCTCGCCGCGCGCCTCCTCCTCGGCCTGCCGCACCCGGCGCGCGAGCTCGTGCCGGATCAGCTCCTCGGAGCGCTCGAGCAGGTGCGCCTTGGCCTCGTTGACGGTCATTCCCGAGATCCGCTCGAGCTCGGCGATCTCAGACTCGCGCGCTTCCTTGAGCTCCTCCTGGAGCTGCTTCGTGTGCTGCTCGCGATCAAAGACGCCCTGCTCGCGCCGGCCGAGCTCGGTCAGCTTGCCGTCGATCTCCTCTTCCTTGGCCAGGATGCGCTCCTCGATCTTGATCGTCTCGGAGCGCCGAGCGGCCACCTCCTCCTCGATCTCTGCACGGATGCGGACCGACTCCTCGCGGGCGGCGATCTGCGCCTCGCGCTTGAGGGCCTCAGCGTCCCGCCGCGCCTCGGTGACTAGCAGCTGCCGCGTTCGCCGCGCGGCGGCAAGCCGGGAGCCCGTGAAGGCGTAGAGCGACAGGAAGGCGACGCCGACTCCGATGACCAGGCCGATCGCTATCCCGATTACGACGAGCATGGAGGCTCCCTACCTCGCGCCGGGCGAGCCCGGCTGGGACCGTTATCCGCGCCGGAACGCGGTGCTCATCCGGCACCGCTGCAGCGGCCATGCTCGAATCGGGCGGGCGAGGCGCGCGTAGGCCTCGCCGGGCGGTCAGCTCACCGCCGCTTCGTATTCGCCTCCCTCGCGCTCATGTGGTCTGGTCTCAAGATGCTTTTTGTCCGATTCGGAAACAGGCTAGATGCAGGAAAAATGTCGAATAGAGCAATTCGTATCCTAGCGCTGCTCACGGCTCCTGCGCAATGCCGCCGCCCGCAACGAGCGAGATGTTCTCTTCGCCGAAGCCCCGGCTGGCGAGCAGCCGCGCCGTCTTCGGGCCGCCGCCGCGCCTGGCGACCACACGTTCGGCGCGTTCTCGTTCGGGCTCGAGCCCGGCGAGCGTGCTGTCGACCAGCGCCGGCGAGACGCCGTGGCGCTCCAGGTCGAAGCGGATGGCCGCGTCGCCTTTGCTCCGTTCCGTCAGGACGCGTGCCCGCTCGGCGGCGAAGCGCTCGTCGTCGACGAGGCCGCTGCGCCGAAGTGTCTCCAGCGCCTCCTCGACGGCCGCGGGCTCCATCCCTGCCTGCGCAAGCCGGTCGCGCAACTCACGCTCGGAGAGGTCGCGCCGGGCCAGCGCACGCTGTGCCGCCGCGAGCGCCTCGGCCCGCGCCGGCTCCTCCGGGCCCACTACGCCTTCGACGCGACCTTGGCGGGAGCCTCAGCCTCGGCTTCAACCTCGGCTTCGGCTTCCGTCGCGGCGCCGTTCGACCCGGCCTGCTCGGCATCGGATTCCGCCTTCGGCGCCTCGTGCTCGGGCAGAAGCCTCGCCGAGACGACCTGCTCCGGCCCAATCGACGCCTGGATCCGCGCCAGGATCTGCTGCCCGACGTCCGGGTGCTCGCGCAGGAAGGCGGTCGCGTTCTGCCGCCCCTGGCCGAGCCGCTCGTCCTCGAAGCTGAAGTGCGAGCCCGACTTCTGCACGATCTTCCGCTCGAGCGCCGAGTCGAGCACCGTCCCCTCCCAGGAGATCCCGGTGCCGTAGATGATGTCGAACTCGGCCTGCTTGAACGGCGGCGCCACCTTGTTCTTGACCACCTTGACGCGGACGCGGTTGCCGAATGCCTCGACGCCGTCCTTGAGCGTCTCGATCCGCCTGATGTCGAGCCGCACCGACGAGTAGAACTTCAGTGCCCGGCCGCCCGGCGTCGTCTCCGGGTTCCCGAACATGACGCCGATCTTCTCGCGGAGCTGGTTGACGAAGATGCAGATCGTGTCGGTTCGGTTGAGCGTGCCGGCCAGCTTCCGCAGGGCCTGGCTCATCAGCCGCGCCTGCAGGCCGACGTGCGTGTCGCCCATCTCGCCCTCGATCTCGGCCTTCGGCGTCAGCGCCGCGACCGAGTCGATCGCGACCACGTCGAGGGCTCCCGAGCGCACGAGCAGCTCGGCGATCTCGAGCGCCTGCTCCCCGGTGTCGGGCTGCGAGACGAGCAGGTCGTCGATGTTCACGCCGATCCGCTTCGCGTAGGCCGGGTCCATCGCGTGCTCGGCGTCGACGAAGGCGCAGATGCCGCCGCGGCGCTGGGCCTCGGCGATCACGTGGTAGACGAGCGTCGTCTTGCCGGAGGACTCCGGGCCGAAGATCTCGACGACCCGGCCGCGCGGCAGCCCGCCGACCCCGAGCGCGAGATCGAGCGAGAGCGAGCCCGTCGAGACGGCGCCGATCGCGACCTGGGCCTGGTCGCTCATGCGCATCACCGACCCCTTGCCGAACTGGCGCTCGATCTGGCCGAGCGCAGTGTCGAGAGCTTGCTCGCGGTCCACCGTCATCTCCCTCCCACTCGAATGGATTCGAGGACTTCGTACTGCGCCCCGCCGGGGCGCAGACGTGACAGGTAAGCAGCAGCGTCGGACGGCACGAACGGCTCCAGCCGCGGCAGGGCGGGTTGCAGCCGCGGACGCTCGCGGAAGCGCGCCACGGTCACGTGCGGCAGCCACCTTCGGCGTTCCGGCTCGTAGACCCCGAGCGCTTCGAGCCGCGCGTGGAGATCGGCCGCCAGCGCGGCGGCGCGGCCGTTCTCGTCGTCGAAGGTGAGCATCCCGACGCTGCGCGTCTCGCGGTAGCCGCGCAGGGAGAGACGTGCCGGCTCGCCACCCTCGGCGGCCTCGCGCAGGACGCCGGCGATCGGCGCCAGCTCGGCGGCCGGCCGGTGGCCGAGGAAGGCCATGGTGAGGTGCAGGTTCCCGCGCGGAACGACCTTGACGCCCTGCACGCCGGCAAGGGCCTCGCCCTGCCAGGACACGATCGCGTCGAGGGTCGCCGGAGGCAGGAGGAGTGCCAGGAAGAGACGGAGCCGCTCATCGCCTTCGACGCTAGCAGGACCCTTCATGCGCCTTTGTCACGAATCTGTGCCAACAGCGCGCGCGTCAGATGGAGCGCCGCAGCGGTCGCCCGGCCGCGCACCGCGGCGCGGTCTCCGGGCAGGTCGAGCTGCCGGGCGAGCCCGCTCCGCGGCCCCTCCGCGTGCAGGTGGACGCGCCCGACAGGCTTCTCGGGCGTCCCTCCGCCGGGCCCCGCGACTCCGGTCACGCCGATGCCGATGTCCGCTCCCAGCCGCTCTCGCGCCCCGGCGGCCAGCGCCTGGGCGACCTCGGCCGAGACCGCGCCGTACCGCTGTAGCAGCTCCTCCGCCACCCCTGCCTCGGCGGCCTTCACGTCGTTTGCATAGGTCACGATCCCGCCGCGGAAGACGTCGCTCGAGCCGGGCACCGAGGTCAGCCGCGCCGCCACCAGCCCACCGGTGCAGGACTCGGCCGTCGCCAGCGTCAGCCCCAGCTCACGCGCGGCGTCCAGCACCAGCTCCTCGACCGGGCGCTCGTCCTGGGCGAACAGGTACTCGCCGAGCCGTTCCCGCAGCGCCGCGGCGAGCCGGTCGGCGCTCACCCGCGCTTCGGACTCGGCGACCAGGTCGACATGGATCTCGAACTCGCGCGCGCAGATCGTCGCAGTCAGCCCTTCCGCCTCTCCCCCGGCCTCCGCCAGCGCCCGCGCCACCGTCGACTCGCTCGCCCCGTAGAAGCGCAGCGCTCGCCGTTCTGGCACACGCGCGCGCGAGAGAACCGCGCGGACCGGATCGGACTCGAGCGCCGCCGGCCAGAGCCGACGCAGCTCGGGCGGCGGCCCGGGAAGCACGACCGCGGCGGAGCCGTCTCGCCCGAGCACGAGGCCGGGCGCGGTCCCGGCGATCCCGATCACCAGTGCGCCGGCGGGCAGCGTCGCCTGCTTGCGCACGCCCTCGGCGAAGTCGCCGTACGGCCGCTTCAGCCGCTCGGCGACCTGCCGAGAAAACCCTTCGATCTTGGCCTCGAGCTCAGGATCGACCGCCAGCTCGAGCCCGGCGACGCGGGCGAGCACCTCCACCGTGCGGTCGTCGTGTGTCGGCCCGAGCCCGCCCGAGACGACGCACAGGTCGGCCTCCAGCCCCTCCCGCAGCGCCGCCTCGAGCTCCCCCGCGTCGTCGCCGACGATCGCGATCCGCGCCGGCTCGATCCCGAGACGCATCAGCTCGGCGGCCAGAAACGGCCCGTTCCGGTCCGTGCGCTCGCCCCGGACGAGCTCGCTGCCCGTCACGACGACGACCCCGCGCGGGCGCGTCAACCGGTCTTCGGTGCCGGGAAGATTCCGTGGCGCGTGACCTGCACGGTCACCGTGCGACCGCTGCCCGGGATCGTGACCGCCTGCCCGTTCACGGACGCGCTCACGTTTCCGGGGCTGCCGAAGTCGATCCAGAGCCGGCGGGCGACGAAGCGCTGGGACTGGTGCAGCTGCAGGGTGCCCGCGTAGAGCGTGCGGCCGTTGACGGAGTAGTTGCGCACCTCCATCCAGCAGTTGCCGCTGGTGGAGACGACGAAGAAGCGGAACTTCGCCGGACGCGCGGGCCTGACCACGGCCTTGTGCGTAGTCGTCGTCTTCGTCTTCGCGTGCGCCTTCGGCGTGGACGGCCCCAGGTTCGGGATCTGCGAGCTGGGGTTGTCATGCCCGCCGAACCTGAACGCAGCGATGAGGAGCGCGAACAGGATGCCGATCCCGGCCAGCGCGAACAGCACTCCCCGGCGTTCGAGGCGGCGGTGCGGCGAAGAGACGCCGGCGGTGCGGCGCGCGACGACCGGCTCGCGCGACTCTTCGCCTCCGGCCGAGTAACGGGAGTTGTACTCGTCGACGTAGAGCTGCCCGTCGAGGCCGAGGTAGTCCGCGTAGGTGCGAAGGAAGCCCTTGACGTACGTCTGGGCAGGTAGCGCGTCGAAGGCGTCCTCTTCGAGCGCCTTGAGGTAGCGCGAGCGGATCTTGGTCGCCTGCTCGACCTCGGAGAGCTCGAGCTGCTGGCGGTGGCGCGCCTCGCGCAGGCTGTTGCCGATCTCGAACACGGGAGGTGGACGATTGTAGCCGGGGCTAGCCCAGGTAGTTGAGCAGCTCGTAGAAGCCGAGCGCGAGCGCGGCGATCAGGCCGAGACAGAGCGAGAGGAGGCCGAGGAACCGGCCCGCGCGGGCGGTCCCGCCGCCGCCGAGCCGGCCGAGCGTCCGCTCGACGTTGCGCTGCCCGCGCCGCCCGAGCACGATCGCCGCCATCCCGAGCACGGCCGAGGCGATGGTCACCGCCGTCGCGTGGACGATCGTGACCTTGTCGAGCTGCCGCGCCGCGACGTAGCCGGCAACCGGGATCGCCAGCCCGACGAGCGCCAGGAGCAGAGCCCCGCGCGCTGCGTCGTTGCGCCGGGCCCTACTGCTTCTTGTAGGGACGTCCATCGGCGGCGGGCGGAATCGTGCGGCCGATCACGCCGGCGACCGCGACCAGGGTCAGGACGTACGGCAGGATCTGGAAGAGCGTCGCGGCGGAGCTGGAGTAGACCGGCAGCCGGAACGCCAGCGCGGTCGAGAACCCGAACAGGCACGCCGCGCCGAAGGCGCCGAACGGACGCCAGTTGCCGAAGATCAGGGCGGCCAGCGCGATGAAGCCGCGGCCGGCGGTCATGTTCTCGTTGAACGTCCCGACGAAGCCGACCGAGAGGAACGCCCCGCCGAGGGCGGCCAGCATCCCGGAGACGATCACCGAGGCGTAGCGGACGGCGTAGACGTCGATCCCGACCGTGTCGGCCGCGCGCGGGTGCTCGCCGCAGGCGCGGATCCGTAGCCCGATCGCCGTCTTGAACACGATCACATACGAAAGCGGAACCAGCGCGATCGCCACCCAGATCATCAGGTTCAGGTCGCCGAACGCGGGGCCGATGAACGGCTGGTCCTTGACCCAGGGGATGCTCACGTTCGGGATCCGGGGGATGTTCGCGGGGATGTTGGCGCCGTGGTAGAGCTGGTAGAAGAAGTAGCCGGTGATGCCGAGCGCGAGGAAGTTGAGCGCCACGCCGCCGACGATCTGATCGGCACGGAGGCTGACGGCGAAGATCGCGTGGACGAGGGCCAGCAGCCCGCCGGCCAGCGCCGCGATCACCACGCCGAGGAACCAGGAGCCGGTCTTGTCGGCGCCGTAGATCCCGAAGAAGGCGCCCATCAGCATCATCCCCTCGAGGGCGATGTTCACGACGCCGCTGCGCTCGGAGAACATGCCGCCGATCGCTCCGAAGGTGAGCGGGGTCGCGAAGACCAGCATCGAGGCGATCAGCGAAGCGCTGAAGACGGTGTTCAGGTTGGCCGTGCTCGAGTGCGTCGCCAGGATCCCGAGCGCCGCCCCGATCACGCCTGCGGCGACTGCGCCCCAGCCGAGCCGGCGCACGCCCTGCGAGACGGCCCAGCCGCCGGCCGCCGCGGCGAGCGCGCCGATGACGACGGGCACGACCACGTTGCGCACCGTGAACGGCGGGATCGCGATCCAGAAGGCGAGCACGCCCAACGCGACGCCCACGATCGCCACCGTCCGCGGCTCGAGCAGCCGCGAGCGGATCACGTCGGCCGAAGGCGTCAGCGCCGTCATGTGCCCGACTCCACCTGCCGCCCGCGCAGCCGCACCTTCCGGCGCGCGTTCCAGACGGCGAGGATCAGGACGTCGGCGCCCACGAACAGGACGACGAGGCCCTCGATGATCGACGTCAGGTTGGTGGTCAGCTGCGGCTGGATCACGTTCGAGGTGAGGCCGTGCCCCGTCCCGAAGAGCAGGGCGCCGAACAGCAGCCCCGCCAGGCCGACGCCGACCGCGGTGTTGCGGCCGAGCAGCGCGACCGCGATCCCGAGGAAGCCGATCCCGGAGCCGTAGACGTCGAGCGTCCCGAAGCCGATCGGCGCGAACTGGCTGAGCATGTCCATCCCGCCCGCGAGACCGGCGAAGGCACCCGAGATCGCCATCGCCCGCACGTAGTTCTTCGGGACGTTGATCCCGCCGTACGCGGCCGCGTCGGGGTTGAAGCCGACCGCCCGCACCTCGTATCCGAGCGTCGTCCGGTTGAGGACCGCCCAGAAGACGACCAGCGCGCCGATCGCGACGAAGAGGCCGACGTGGACGCCGCCCAGTGTCGGGTCGCCCCAGAAGTACGGGATGCGCGCGCTCGGGACGATCGTCGCGGAGATCGGGCTCGTCGGCGCCGGCCCCTGCAGCGGGCCGCCCTGGCCGAAGCAGTATGCGCCGAAATAGACCGCGATCCAGTTGAGCATGATCGTCGAGATGACCTCGTGTGCGCCGGTGACCGCCTTCAGAAAACCGGCGATCCCTGCCCAGACCGCCCCCGCCAGCGTCGCGAGCACGACACCGATCAGCACGTGCGCCGGCCGGGTCAGGTGCACCATCGTCACGCCGACCCAGTTGGCGACGATCAGGCCGACCAGGTACTGGCCCTGGCCGCCGATGTTGAACAGGCCGCAGCGGAAGGCGAAGGCGACGGCGAGGCCGGTCAGGATCAGCGGTGTCGTCTGCAGCAGCGTCTGCGTGAAGTTGTAGGCGTCGGTCTGCGCCGTGTCGGTCGTCGGGTGCGCGAACCAGTTGAGCCCCGCGCCCTTGAAGATGTCCCAGTAGGCCTCCAGCGGGTTGTGGCCGGTCGCGCCGACGATCGCGCCGCCGATCAGGAACGCGATCAGCGCGGTGATCACCGGGACGACCAGCCCGCCGGCGCGCTGGAAGACCGCGAGGCGGGCGGCCACGGTCTGCGGCGGCGCGGCCTCGGGCGGCTCGGGCGGCGTGCCGGGCGCGACCGGCTCGCTCACGCCACTGCCTCCTTCGTGCCGGCGCCGAGCATCTCCAGGCCGATCTCTTCCTCACTGGCGCCCGAGTCGTGCTCGGCCACGATCCGGCCCTCGTAGACGACGAGGATCCGGTCGGAGAGCGAGAGCACCTCGTCCAGCTCCAGCGAGACGAGCAGGATCGCGCGGCCCTCGTCGCGCTCGGTGACGAGGCGGCGGTGCACGTACTCGATCGCGCCCACGTCGAGGCCGCGGGTGGGCTGCGCGGCGATCAGCGCCTTCGGGTCGCGCGCGACCTCGCGGGCGACGACGAGCTTCTGCTGGTTCCCGCCCGAAAGCGCGCCGGCGAGCGTCAGCGGGCCGCCGCCGCGCACGTCGAACTCCTTGATCAGCCTTCGGGCGGCCTCGAGCAGGCGGCCCGGGAAGAGCCAGCCCCACTTCGAGTCGGGCGCCTTGTCGTAGTCGTGGAGAGCGACGTTCTCGGCGATGCTGAACTCGAGCACGAGGCCGCGGCGCTGCCGGTCCTCGGGGATGTGCCCGACCCCGGCGTCCAGCATCTCGCGGGTGCTGGCGTGCTCGAGCGGACGCCCGGCGACCTCGATCTTCCCGGAACTCGCCTTGCGCAGGCCGGTGATCGCCTCGATCAGCTCGGTCTGCCCGTTGCCGTCGACCCCGGCGACGCCGACGATCTCGCCGGCACGCACCTGGAACGAGACGCCGCGGACAGCGGGCAGGCCGCGTGAGTCGAGCACCTCCAGGTCCTTCACCTCGAGGATCGGGTCACCCGGAGTCGCCGGCGACTTCTCGACGCGGAGCAGCACCTCGCGCCCGACCATCATGCGTGCGAGCGAGTCCTCGGTCGCGCCCGCGCGCGGCACCGTGTCGATCCTCTTTCCGCGGCGCAGGACGGTGATCCGGTCGGCGATCTCGAGCACCTCGTTCAGCTTGTGGCTGATGAAGATGATCGACTTCCCTTCCGCCTTGAGGCTGTTCACGATCGCGAACAGCTCGCCCGCCTCCTGTGGCGTCAGCACCGCGGTGGGCTCGTCGAGGATCAGGATCTCCGCGCCGCGGTAGAGCGCCTTCAGGATCTCGACCCGCTGCTGCTGGCCGACCGAGATCCGCTCGACCTTCGCGTCCGGGTCGACGGCCAGGCCGAACTGCGTCGAGAGGTGGCGCACCCGCTCGGCGGCCGCGTTCTCGTCCAGGAAGACGCCGAAGCGAGTGGGCTCGTTGGCGAGCACGATGTTCTCCTTGACCGTCATCACGGGGATCAGCATGAAGTGCTGGTGAACCATCCCGATCCCCTGCTCGATCGCGTCCTTGGCCGAATGGAAGGTGACCGACTTGCCGTCGACCACGATCTCGCCCTCGTCGGGCCGGTAGAGCCCGTAGAGCATGTTCATCAGGGTCGACTTGCCGGCGCCGTTCTCGCCGAGGAGCGCGTGCACCTCGCCGCGACGCAGGTCGAAGTCGACGTGGTCGTCGGCGACGATGCCCGGGAAGCGCTTCGTGATCCCGCGAAGCTCGAGGACCGCCGAGTCGTCCATGCCGGGGGAGTCTAAGCCGTGAGATAAGAGGGGCGCGCGCAGGGCGCGCCCCTCTCGTCAGCTTTCAGAGCGCGCTCGGAACCTTGAGCGTGCCGTTGATGATCTGCTGCTTGTACATGTTCATCTCGTCGATGTACGCCTGCGGCACGGCCGGGTTGATCTTGCCGACCGACATGCCGCCGTTCTTCAGGTTGAACAGCAGGTCGCTGCCGCCCTTGAACTTGCCTTGCTGCACTTGCTGGACCGCCTGGTAGACACCGTTGTCCACCCGCTTGACGCCGCTCGTCAGGACGCGCTTGGCGTCGTTGTACTGGTCCTTGTCGACGCCGATTCCCCAGATGCCTGCGTCGTCGGCCGCCTTCAGCGTGCCGAGACCGCAGAGGCCGGCGACCTGGAAGAGCACCTTGGCGCCCTGCGAGATCAGGTTCTGCGCGACCGTCTTGCACTTGGTGGTGTCGACGAAGTCCTGCGAGTAGCCCGTCACGACCTTGATGCCCGGGACGGCCTTCTGCGCGCAGTACTTGTAGCCGGCGATCCAGATGTCGACCGGCGGGATCTTGATGCCACCGACGGCGCCGATCACGTTGCCGCCCGCCTTCTTCGCCATCTTCGCCGCGAGGACGCCGACCAGGCAGCCGGATTCGTTCGCCGCGTAGGTCAGGCCCTCGACGTTCTTGAACAGGGGCACGCCCTTCTTGTTGGCGAAGGGCGAGGCCTCGACCGGATAGTCGGTGATCGCGAAGTGGGTGTCCGGGAACTTCTTCGCGATCGCCGCCGTCGCCGGCGCGAGCAGGAACCCGGCGGAGATGATCAGATCCGAGTTCTGCCGCACCGCCTTGGTCAGGTTCGGCAGGTAGTCGCTGGCCGAGTTGGACTGCAGCGGGAGCGCGGTGATGCCCAGGTTGGCCTTCGCACGGTTCAGGCCCTCCAGCTGGGACTGGTTGAACGACTTGTCGTTGAAGTGGCCCACGTCGCTGACGAGCGCCGCCGTCACCTTCTTCCCGCCTCCGGTCGTGCTCGTCGTGCCCGAGGTCGCCTTCTTCTTGCTACCGCAGCCGGCTCCGACCAACGCCAGCGCGATCACCAGCGCGAGGGCGAGCCATGGCAGCCAGGTTCTTCCTCTCACGAGTCCTCCTCCTAAGCCCAATGGGAACGATCGATGCTAACCGGCTTGGGCGACGAATGGGAAGGGGACCCGGGCTCAGACCTGAGCGGCCCGGTCCAGCTCCGCCTGGCCGACCAGTACGCGCCGGGGCTTGGAGCCCTCGTAGCCGGAGATGATCCCGCGGCGCTCGAGCATGTCGATCAGCCTCCCGGCGCGCGTGTAGCCGACCCTCAGGCGGCGCTGAATCAGCGACACGGACGCGGTCTGCGTCTGGACGACGACCTCGATCGCCTTGTCGAGCAGCGGATCCTCGTCCGGGTCGAAGTCGCCTGCCTCGCCCTCTTCGGCCGCTGCCGCCTCCGGCGCTTCGAGCAGCGACTCGTCCAGCTCCTGCTCGCGCTGGCCGCGGCACTGCTCGACCACGAGGGCGATCTCCTCCTCGGTCACGAACGCGCCCTGAACCCGCTGCAGGCGCGAGGTGCCGAGCGGCTTGAAGAGCATGTCGCCCTGGCCGAGCAGGCTCTCCGCGCCGGCCTGGTCGAGGATCACGCGCGAGTCGGTCTGGCTCGAGACCGCGAAGGCGATCCGGCTCGGGACGTTGGCCTTGATCATCCCGGTGATCACGTCGACCGACGGCCGCTGCGTGGCGAGAACGAGGTGGATGCCGACCGCGCGCGACTTCTGCGCCAGGCGGATCACGCAGTCCTCCACCTCCTGCGGCGAGATCATCATCAGGTCGGCGAGCTCGTCGATCACGACCAGCAGGTACGGCAGCTGCGCCTCGCCGCGCGAGCGGAGCGCGCGGTTGGCCTCCGGCAGGCTGCGGGCGCGCACCGCCGAGAGCCGCTCGTAGCGCTTCTCCATCTCGGCGACCACGTTGCGGAGCACGGAGGCCGCCTCCTTCGGGCTCGAGACGACCGGCGTCAGCAGGTGCGGGATCGACTCGTAGTAGCCGAGCTCGATCCGCTTCGGGTCGATCAGGATCATGCGCACCTCATCCGGGGTCGCGCGTAGCAGCACGGAGGTCAGGACCGTGTTGATGCAGCCCGACTTGCCCGAGCCGGTCGTGCCGGCGATCAGGATGTGCGGCATCCGCGCCAGGTCGGTCCAGACGGCCTGGCCGGAGATGTCCTTGCCCAGCCAGACGGCCAGGGGGCTCGACGACTGCGGCAGGTCGGCGAAGACGTCGCCGAGCGTGACCAGGTTCGGGCTCGTGTTGGGCAGCTCGACGCCCACGGCCTGCTTGCCGGGGATCGGCGCCAGGATCCGGATCTCGGTCGTCGCCAGCGCGTAGGAGAGGTCGTCCTTCAGCCCGGCGACCTTCGAGACCTTCGTCCCGGGCGCGAGCTGCAGCTCGTAGCGCGTCACGCGCGGGCCGGAGATCTGGCCGACGACGGTCGCATCGACGCCGAAGTTCGCCAGCGTCTGGACGAGCGCGTCGGCGATCCGCGCGTTCTGGTCGGCGTTCGGGCCGCCACCGGGGGGCGAGGCGCGCAGGAGCTCGCGGTCGGGCAGCCGGTAGTCGGCGGCGGGCTCGGAGAGGACGTCGAACAGGCTCTCCTGCTCGTCGGGCTCCGGCTCGGGAACAAGCAAGGGAGGCGGCTCCTCGCCGTCGGAGACGATGTCCGGGAAGGCGCTGACGACGTCGACCGGCGGCGCCTGCGGCTCCGGGGCAAGCCCGTCGCCCTCGATCACGCGCAGCGGCGGTGCGGCCGGCCGGCGCTGGAGCGAGCGCCTGGCCGCCGTATGGACGGCTCGGCCGGAGCGGCGCACGATCGCGCCCGCCGAGGCGCCGGTGAGCAGGAGCGCGCCCGCAAGCAGCGCGAGCGCGCCGACGATCGCGACCCCGGTGCCGCCGAGGGCGAGCCCGAGGCCGCCGCCGAGCACCGTGCCCAGGTAGCCGCCGTGAGCGGTGCCGAGCGTCAGCATCAGCCCGAGGAAGAGGACGATCATGCCGGTGCGGAACGGCCGCACCTCGACCAGGTCGCTGCGGGCGACCATCAGCGCGCCGAGAATCGCCAGCGCGGCCGGCAGGGCGTACGACGCCGAGCCGGCGAGCGCGTCGAGGCCGTTGGAGGTCCAGCCGCCGACGTACCCGCCGTTCCAGCCCGCCCAGAGCACCGCGGCGAGAAAGGCGCCGAGCGCGAGCAGGGCGAGGCCGATCAGCTCAGGATGCTGGTGCCCATGCGGTTTCCGTCCGCGCTTCGTGCGCTGCTTGACGCGCTTGGGCACGCGCGGCTTGAGCGTGCGTCTCTTCCGACGGCGCGCCATGCCCGCGTCCTTCGACGCGGCCCGCGCCTTCCCTTGTCAGCTAGCGGCGCTGCTTCTTGAGTTTCTCGGCGGCGCGGCGCTGCGCTCGGTTCATCGGCTCCGGCGCTGCTTCCTGCTGCTGGGCGGCCTCGAGGTAGGCCTGCCGCTCGGCCGAGCTGAGCCGGGAGAGCGCCTGCTGGGCCTTCATCGGGTCGCGTGTCGCGCCGGAGCGCTCGAGCTTCGCGACCGCGCTCGCCAGCTCGGGGTTCTGGCGTTCCAGGGACGCGCGCGAAGCCTTCTGCAGCCGCTTGCCGATCCACGGCAGCTTCATCAGCCCCTGCGCGAGCGGCCGCACGTAGCGCCCGCCCTTGACGCGCGCGAGCAGGTTCAGGACGAGGAGCAGCAGGACGAGACCCGCCAGGATGTAGACGGGGATCAGGACGATCCAGATGTCGGCCAGCATGCGGCCCCTAGATTAGCTAGGCGGCAAGCGCGCGCAGGTCTTCGACCGCACGGCCGAGCAGGTTCTCGCGCAGGTCGAAGAGGCCGGCCCAGAGCGCGGAGCGGTCCGGCGTCGAGCGCATCCTCGCCCCGTCGCCGAGGCCGGCCAGCGCGCGGAGGAAGACGGCCAGCTCGAGGTACGCCTGCGTCACGCGCAGCGCCGAGACCCGGACCCCGGCGCGGTCGAGGACGGGCGACCACTCGAGCACCTCCGCAGCGCCGGGCGCCCCGTACCAGGAGCGGCCCTCGGCGCGCTCCGGCTCGAGCTCGAGCAGGTAGCGCCCGAGCGGTCCCTCGAGCCCGGCCAGAGCCGTCTCGGCGCGGTCGGCCGCCCGGCGCAGCGCGGCCTGGCGGCCGCCCGGAGTGGACGGCGCGGCGTCACCGCGGGCCCAGCGCTCCAGCAGCCGGCAGAACGCGAGCGCGGCGACCTCGCAGGCGTGCAGCTGCCGGATCAGCCGGTCGGCGGTGTCGACGTCGGCGGCGTTGTCGACGAGCACGTCGGCCCAGGTGCGGTCGAGGCGAAGCCTGCTCATACCTCTACAACTACGGGAAGAATCATCGGCCGTCTACCCGTCCGGTCGTAGACGAGCTGGCCGAGGCCGTCGTGGAGGTGCTCCTGCAGGAGCTTGATCTCGGTCACGTCGTCCTCGATCAGCTCGGCGAGGACGCGATGGGCCTCGCCGCGCATCTCGTCGAGCAGCTCGGCGTCGGGCTCGGCGAAGCCGCGGGCGATCAGCTCCGGCTGGCCGGCGACTGCGCCGTTCGTGCCGGTCAGCGTCGCGACCACGATCAGCACGCCGTCCTCGGACAGGTGGCGCCGGTCTCGGAGCGCCACGTCGCGCACGTCGCCGACGCCGAGGCCGTCGACGAACGTGACGCCCGCGGCGATGTGGTCGACCACGCGCGGCACGCCGTCCGTGAGCTCCACCACCGACCCGTTCTCGGCGATCACGATCCGGTCCTCGGGCACGCCGCCCTCGCGCGCCAGCTTCGCGTGCGCGGCCAGCATCCGGAACTCGCCGTGAACGGGCATGACCGCCTTCGGCCGGACGAGCCCGATCATCGTCCGCAGCTCCTCGGCGTTGCCGTGGCCCGAGACGTGCACGGGCGCGACCTCCTGGTGCAGCACCTCGGCCCCGAGCCGCGCGAGCTGGTTGATCGCGTCGTGGACGCGCAGCTCGTTCCCGGGAACCGGCTTGGCCGAGATGATCACCGTGTCGCCGGCCTCGACGCTGACCGCCGGGTGGTCGCCGTAGGCGATCCGCACCAGCGCCGAGAGCGGCTCGCCCTGGCTGCCGGTGCAGAGGATCAGCGTCTCCTCCGGCCGGTAGTCGTCGAGCTCGTTCGGCCGGATCAGCACGTCCTCGGGCACTTCCATGTAGCCGAGGTTGCGCGCGATGTTCACGTTCTTGCGCATCGAGCGGCCGACAACGCACACCTTGCGGCCGACGTCGACCGCGACGTCGATCGCCTGCTGCATGCGGTGGATGTTGGAGGCGAAGGACGCGACGAGCACGCGGCCCGTCAACGTGGGGATGATCTGGTGGAAGGCCTCGCCGACGAGCCGCTCGGAGCCGGTCACGCCCGGGCGCTCGGCGTTGGTCGAGTCGCCGAGGAGCAGGTCGACGCCGCGGGTGCCGAGCTCCGCCAGCCGGCCGACGTCGGTGCGCAGGCCGTCGACGGGCGTGTGGTCCATCTTGTAGTCGCCGGTGTGCAGGATCCGGCCGCCCGGGGTGTCGAGCACGATCGCGACCGCGTCCGGGATCGAGTGCGCGACCCGGACGAACTCGACGGTGAACGGCCCGATTCGGACCGGCTCGCCCTCGGGGTCGGCCTCCTGCAGCTCGGCGGCCCGGGTCAGGCCGTGCTCGTCGAGCTTCGACTTGATCAGGCCGAGGGTCAGCTTGGTCGCCCACACCTCCTGCACACGGCCCTGGCGCAGCAGGTACGGAAGCGCGCCGACGTGGTCCTCGTGGCCGTGGGTGAGGAGGACGGCGCGGATCGGACGCTCGTTGTCGGTCAGGTAGCTGAAGTCGGGGAGGATCAGGTCGACGCCGAGGTGCTCGTCGCGCGGGAACGCGAGGCCCGCGTCGACCACGATCACCTCGCCGTCCGCCTCGTAGGCGGTCATGTTCTTGCCGACCTCGCCGAGGCCGCCTAGTGGGACGATTCGAACCGCTCCGGGCATCGACCCATATTACGGTGGCTTGCTCACGCGTCCGCGGTTCGACCGGTCATTTCAGACGGACAAACGGGCAGAGCCCGTTCGTCCTGACGACGGCACCGCAAGCGGCGCCTCGGTCCAGCCCCGACCGGCTGCCGTTAACCCGACGGCCAAATCATCCGATAGAGGGATCGTGCGGTTTCCCCTGCTCGGGTATCTGACCGTGGCCTGCGGCCTGGCCGTCGCGGCCGGCGGAGCGCTGGCGGCCCTGCACCGGCCGCTGACGGCTCTCGCCCTGCTCGGCGCCGCTGCCCTCGCGGCAGAGCTGATCGAGGAGCCGGAGAGCGCCCGCGTCCGCGAGCCGGTCGGTCCCGGAGTCTTCCGCGTTGCGTCGGGTGTCGACATCGCCGCGGTGATCGTGCTCGGCCCGTGGCGCGGGGCGCTCGTCGCGGGGGCGGCCGCCCTCCTCGCCCGGCTAGTGCGCGGGAGCTGGCGGCACGCCGCCTTCCAGGCCTCGGCCTTCGCGCTGGCGGCGCTCGGAGCGGGCTACGCCTTCACGATCGCCGGAGGGCACACCGGGCGGCTCGTCCTGCCCGACGACATCGTCCCGCTGACCGCGCTCGCGCTCGTCTACCTGCTCGTCTCTCGAGGGGTGCTGCAGCTCGTCGGCGCCGGCGAGGCGCTCGACCCGGACTTCGCCGCCGCCGCCGCTGAAACGGGCCTCGGCGCCGTGCTCGCGATCTTCGCGCTCGACCATCCCTGGAACGTCCTCGCCGTGATCCCGGTGGCGCTGGCCGTCAACCGGGCGCACGCGCGCGTGCGGCACTCGAGGCAGGAGACGCTGCACGCCCTGGAGACCTTCGCGAACATCGTCGACGAGCGCGACCCGTCCACCTACCGCCATTCGATCCGCGTCGCCCGCTACGTCGACGAGCTGGCCCGGGCGCTGGGCCTCCCCTACTCCGACATCGACCGACTGCGCTGGGCCGCCCGTCTGCACGATCTCGGCAAGGTCGCGGTCGACGCCTCCGTGCTGCGCAAGCCCGGCAAGCTGAACCCCACCGAGTGGGGCACGATGTGGCGGGCACCGCGGCTCTCGGCGCGCCTGCTACGCCGCTTCGAGCTTTCGGCCGCCGAGGCGCGGACGGTCGAGCTCCACCACGAACGCTTCGACGGCCGCGGCTACTACGGGATCCCGTCGGATGAGCTGCCGCTCGCCTCTCACTTCCTGATCGTCGCCGACAGCTACGACGCGATGCGGTCCGACCGTGCCTACCGCCCCGGTCTGAGCGAGGAGGAGGCGCTGGCGGAGATCGAGCGCTACATCGGCACCCAGTTCCACCCCGCGGTCGCGAAGGCGTTCATCGCCGTCCAGCGAGGGCTCGACCCGTACTCGGTGCTCAGCCCCGAGGAGCAGGACGAGCTGCGCGGCGCCGCGGCGCCGACCCGGTTGCCGGTCATGCCCGGCACGTTCGACGTGCGCGAGCAGCCCGAGCTCGCGGCCCTCGGCGGCCTGATCGCCGCCCTGGCCGGCGTCGGCCTCGGGGCTGCCTGGCTGATCGCGGCGGGAAGCGTGCTGCTCTGCGGCGGCCTCGTGCTGCGGGCCGGGGTACGGCTGCGGTCGGCGCGGTTGCGCTCCGCGATCTCCGCCGCTCTGGCCGAGGGCACCCGGGACGAGGTCTTCGGGCGGCTGGCGGCCGTGCTTGGGCACGCGCTCGACGGCGACTGGGCGGCGCTCGTCTCCTGGGAGGAGGACGGGCTCGGCGGCCGGCTCGAGGCCGAGCGCGGGCAGGGCCCGCCCGAGCGCACCCTGATGAGCTGGTTGGTACGGGAGGCGGAGTCACGAGAGGAGCTGCTGGCCGCAACGGCGAACGAGCTCTCGCTGCCGGGCGACCACGTCTACGTCGCGCTGCCGTTGCGCCGCGAGAACAGCGCGCTCGTCGGCTTCGTGGCCCTCGGCGCCACACGGCTGCTGCCACGCTACGTGCGGGGGGCGCTGGCGGCGTCGCTCGACGAAATCGGACTCGCCCTCGCAGACCGCCCCGCTCCGGGAGACGAGCGGGCCGGGCAGCTCGCCTCCTGAGGCCCGAGCACTCGATCCCTCGTGCGAGGGATTCGGCCGAGAATCACCCGTTGGGGGGAGACCTGCGCGCTTCACGCCAGGCACAACAAGGACATGCGGTTGCGGCACGCGGGGCAGTGGGCTCTTCTTTCCCTCCAGGCGTGCGTGACCACGGTCCCGGGATCGACGGCCCGGGAATCCAACAAGGCGGCGCCGCGCATCCGCGTCCTCTTCGCGCGGAGCGCGGCAGTCGCCTAGAAGGAGGGCTTGACGAAACCCGGTCTGTGCCGTCGGGCCGCACTGTCCGCTCCGAGGCCGCGTCCTCAGTCGTCCCCGTAGTTGTCCACTACAGGGACTCCCTGCGTCCTTGCCTCGGAACGGCCATCGCACCCCGACGAGCAGGGCTCCGTCAAACCCTCCTAGACCCGCGAAGGCTCGAGCAGCCTCAGGCGCTCGAGGCAGGAGCGGATCTGCGCCGTCTCCTCCTCGCTCGCTTCGACCAGCGGCAGGCGCAGCCCGCCGACGTCGTGGCCGAGCAGGTTGAGCGCGGCCTTGATCTGGATCGGGCCCGTGACGACGCCGATCAACTCGTACGCGGGTGCGAGCTCGTCGTCGAGCTGACGCGCGGCCTCGGTGTCGCCCGCGCGGAAGCGGCGGATCATCTCCTTCACCTGCGGGCCGACGACGTGCGTGTGCACGCAGACACCGCCCAGCCCGCCGAGCTCGACGAACGGGAGCACGAGGTTGTCGTCGCCCGCGTAGAGGTCGAGGCCGAGCTCGACGATGTGCCGCGCCTGCTCGAGGTCGGCGTTCGACTGCTTGACCGCGGTGACGTTCGGGATCTCGGCGAGCCGGTCCATCGTCTCCGGCTCGATGTTGATCACGCAGCGCCCAGGGATGTTGTACGCGACGACCGGGCGGTCGGTCTCGGCCGCGACGGCCTTGAAGTGCTCGACGATCGCGCGCTGCGGAGGCTTGTTGTAGTACGGCGTGACGACGAGGACGGCGTGCGCGCCCGCCTCGGCCGCTTGCCGCGTGAGCTCGATCGAGTGCGCGGTCGAGTTCGTGCCGGTGCCGGCGACCACGGTCGCGCGATCGCCGATCGCCTCCAGCGCCACGCGGATCAGCGCGACTCGCTCCTCCTCGCTGAGGGTCGACGCCTCGCCCGTCGTGCCGTTGACGACGACGCCGTCGGAGCCGTTGTCGACGAGGAACGCGCACAGCTCCTGGTAGCGGTCGAGGTCGACGCGCCCGTCCGGGCCGAACGGCGTCACGGTCGCGGTCAGCACCTCGCCGAGCATGCCGTGATTGTACGCCGTCACCGGCGAGGGCCCTCCCGCCGCCGCGTGACCGTGCCCCTAACCACCCCCAAGGGGTCCCCCGTGACCCCTGGAAGGAACGCTAGCGGGCCACCTGTCACGCGTCTGTGACGCGGGTGTGACGATTCCGTGTCGGAGGGTTTGGCGGCGGGGCGGGCAGCGCGGCCCGCCGGCACAGCCCGGGTTCGTCAAGCCCTCCTGCTAGCCGAGCTCGAGGATGCTCTCGAGGCCCGTCGTGAGCCCCGGCGGGAGCGCGGGCAGCCGCTCCAGCGCCAGCAGCACCCCCGGCACGTAGGCCTCGCGCGAGTACGCATCGTGGCGGATCGTCAGGAGCTGGCCCTCGCCGCCGAGCAGGACCTCCTGGTGGGCGACCAGGCCCGGCAGCCGCACCGAGTGGATCGGCGGCTCGCCGGGGAGCAGCTGCGCGGTCGCCCTCGCCGTGCCCGAAGGCGCGTCCTTCTTCGCCTCGCCGTGCAGCTCGACGATCTCAGCCCGCGGGAGATAACGCGCCGCCTCGGCGGCCAGCCGCATCATCAGCACCGCGCCGATCGCGAAGTTCGGTGCGACGAACAGCGCGAGGCCGCGCTCCGCCGCCAGCTCCCCCAGCGGCGCGGGATCCCAGCCGCTCGTCCCGACCACGCAGGGCACGCCGGCGTCGAGCGCCGCGCGCACGTTGGCGTCGACCGCGTCGGGCGCCGTGAAGTCGACAATCGCTTCGGCCTCCTCGAGCCCGGTCAGCTCGTGCCCGGCTGCCTCGAGCGCCGGCGCCAGCACCGACCCGACCCTCCCGCCGCGCCCGAAGAGTGCGATCTTCACGTCCCTGGCCGCCTTCGGCTCATGCCCGGGGGAGCCGGGCTCCCCCGAAGGCTGACGTGAACGCGAAGGAAACCCTCACGCCGCCCGGGCGAGCCCCGGGTTCACCCGCTCGACCGCGTCCAGGAAGCGCTCTTCCGCGGGCCCGATCCCGGCCGCCGAGAGCTTCTCCGGCGCCAGCAGCACACCGGCCAGCTCGGCCAGCGCCTCCGACTCGACCGCGTCCACCTCGGCGACGATCCGCTCGATCGAGAGCAGCTCCGTGTCGGTGATCAGCGACTTGCCCAGTCGGCTCATCCGGTTCGAGGTGGACTCCATCGAGAGCATGATCCGACCCTTGAGGTTCTCCTTCGCGCGGGTCAGCTCCTCGGGCCGAAGCTTCCCCTCGGCGATCTCGGCGATCTGCTCGCTCATGATCTCCAGGCAGGCGGCGAGGTTGTCCTCGCGCGTGCCGATGTAGACGCCGATCTGGCCGGTGTCCGTGTACTGGGCCGCGAAGCTGTAGACCGCGTAGGCCATGCCCCGCTTCTCGCGGATCTCCTGGAAGAGCCGCGACGAGGCCGAGCCGCCGAGAATCCCGTCGAGGAGCGAGGCGGCGAAGCGGCGCTTGTCGGAGCGCGCGATCCCCGGCGCGGCGATGCAGACGTGGTATTGCTCGGTGTCCTTGCGCTGGAAGCGCAGGCTCGGCGCCGGTGGCTTGACGAGCGGCGGCCGCACGCGCGGGCCCTTGCGCACTGGCTCGACGGCCTTGCGCTGGGCCCGGAGCAAGAGCCGCTGCAGGTCGTCGTGCTTCATGTTCCCCGCGGCCGAGACGACGACGTTGCCCGGCACGTACATCGAGCGGTGGTACGAGGAGACGGTGCGCCGCGACACGCTGGAGATGACCTCCGCTCGCCCGATCACCGGCCGACCGAGCGGATGCCGGCCGAAGGTCGCCTCGGAGATCAGGTCGTGCACGAGCTCCTGCGGCTGGTCCTCGTACATCGCGATCTCCTCGAGCACGACCTCCCGCTCGGCGTCGAGCTCGGCGAAGGACGGCGCGAACACCATCTCGCCCATCACCTCGAGCGCCGTCTCCAGCCGGTCGTCCGGGACCCGCGCGTAGAGGACGGTGTGCTCGCGGGAGGTGGCCGCGTTCAGCTCGCCGCCGAGCGCGTCGAAAGTCTCGGCGATCTCCTGCGCCGTGAACGACGCCGTGCCCTTGAAGAGCAGGTGCTCGAGGAAGTGCGAGACGCCGGCCTTGGCGTCCGTCTCGTCGCGCGAGCCGGCGCCGATCCAGAAGCCGATCGCGACCGAGCGAACGTGTGAGAGCCGCTCGGAGATGACGCGCTCGCCGGAGTCGAGCTCGGTCAGGACGTACCGCTGCACGGACGGGATCGTACTGGCCCGGCGCAGCTAGGCTCGCGGCTCGTGGACGACTTCGAGGATTCGGCGCAGGCCGCGATCGATTCGCTGCCGGACGACCTGCGGCAGGCGATGTCCAACGTCGCGATCATGGTCGAGGACGAGCCTCCGCCCGGACAGCCGCTGCTCGGGCTTTACGAGGGCGTGCCGCTCACGCGCCGGACGACCGGCTATAGCGGGGTGCCGCCGGACAAGATCACGATCTACCGCGGCCCGCTCGAGCGCCACTACGGGCACGACCCGGCGCTGCTCCAGCAACAGATCCGGCGCGTGGTGCTGCATGAGATCGCCCATCACTTCGGGATCAGCGACGAGCGCCTGCACGAGCTCGACCGCTACTGAGCTGAGGCGTCGCTTGCGATGCCGATCTCAAGGACGAACGGGCTTTGCTCGTTCGTCCGTCTGAACCAACCGGTCGAACCGCCGGAACTACTGAGCCTGCGCCTTCTCGATCGCAGCTTTGAGCTGCGCGAGCGTCGGCGAGCCGCCGGGTGCTATCTCGGTCAGCTTGCCGTTGTTCTTGCCGACGAGGACCGTCGGCGTTCCGAGGACCTGGTCGGTGTGCGCCTGCGCGTCGAACTGCCGCTCCGCCCGGGCCACCGCCGCGGAGTTACGGGCGGCCATGGCGCTGTCGACGTTGATCCCGGGGATGCTGGCGTAGGCGTCCGCGACGAGCTGGTCCGTCACCCAGCCCGAGTTCTCCGTCCCCTGGTTGCCGTAGAGGAGCTGCGCGAAGTCGAAGAAGCGGTTGCGCTCAAGTGCGGCGACGGCACCCTTCCGCGCCACCTCGGAGTCGGGCCCCAGGAACGCGACCGGCCTGGCGACCACCTTCAGCTTCCCGGTGCGGACGTAGCGGGAGATGACCGACGGCATCACCGTCGTCTCGAACTCGCGGCAGATGGGGCACTGGAGGTCGATGTACTCGACCAGGGTCGCCGGCGCCGAGGGGGAGCCGAGCACGTTGCCGTGCTGGGGGATCCCCTTGAAGAGGCGCGTCACGTCGGCCGCGCCAGGCAGCGTGGTCGTGTTCTTCGGCGTTGTCGACGAGGAGCTCTTGTTGTTGCCCGTCACCGCGAACACGATCGCGGCGGGAATGACCGCGAGGGCGATCAGCGCGGCGACGCCGGCGATCACCTTCGGGTTCGCCTTGCGCCCGCCGCTCGTGCTCCGCACCGGCGGCGGCGCCGCGGCCTGTTGCCGCCGCTGCCGTGCCTTTTTCGCCCTCGTCATGGTTCGCTAACGGTAGCGGGCGGCGACACGGAGGCGAGCAGCAGGAAGGCGAACGCCAGCGAAAAGCCGGTGAGCGCGAGCACCGGGATCGTCACGTAGCCGAATTCCTCGATCCACTTGGTTGCGCAGCCCCCGGGCGCCGAGATCAGGCACGACTGCGCCTCTGCGATGACCCCGTTCTCGACCAGCAGGTGGTAGACCGAGACCCCCGCGCCGACCAGCGGCAGCGGCAGCAGGTAGCGGGCGACGTGGCGGTCGTCGGCGAGCGCGGCGAGCAGCGTGATGATCGAAAGCGGGTACATGCAGATCCGCTGGTACCAGCAGAGCTCGCAGGGGACGAAGTGCGCCACCTCCGAGAAGAAGAGGCTCCCGCCGGTCGCGATCGCCGTGACCAGGAACGCGAGCCAGAGCTCGTAGCCCTCGACGAAACGCCTGAGCCAGCCGGCAGGCCCGCGCAGGCCGACGAGCCACGCGAGCCCGATCAGCAGCAGCAGGGCCGCGAGCACCTGGCCCGCGACCCCGAGCGCTGCGAGGACGACGATCGTGTTGTGGGTCACCGGGGCGCCTCGTAGATCCGCTCGGCGCCCCCCGCCTCGATCAGGATCCGCGCCTTCCGCTCACGCTCCCAGGCGCCGAGACGCAGGGCGCCTGCGATCGACACCCCGCCCAGCCCGCCGAGGACGCCGGCCAGCAGCGCGGCCAGTCCCGGCTGGGGCCAGAGGGCAATCGCTATCAGCACGGTCAGCCCGATCGTGCTCGGATAGGCGGCGCGCCCCAAGGCCCGGCCGCGACTCTCTATGCGCGCGCCGGCCGGAATCGGCTCCGTATTCTCGAACCGAAGCGCGCTACGCCGCCGGCGGTCGCCTCCGTAGACGGCCAGGAGCAGGATTGCGACGCCGCATGCGAACAGCGCCGCCGCCGGGCCTCGCCCAAGGCCGAAAGCAACCGCGGCCGCGACGCCTGCCGCCGCCAGCACGAGCCGCACTGTCGCGATCAGGAGCGCCTGCGGCTTCGCCTCGGCGAGGACAGGCGCTCCGGTCGCTCGGTCAACTCAAGGCGGCGACTTGGCGCCGCCGACCGTGGAGGCCGCGTGGGCTTCGCCCGCGCGGCCGTCCGACGCACCGTCTTGGAGCCGGAAGCACCAGGCCCTCCGGGCGTGCTCGCCTCTAGCCGCGGTCGCGGCCGCCGCCGCCGCGTCCCCGGCCGCCGCCGCCGCGCCCGCGCCCGCGCTCGCCGTCACGGCGCGGCGGCCGCTCCTCGCGCTCGCGCGGAGGCGCATCCTTCGCCCGCTCGATCAGCTCCTCCGGCTGGACGAGGTTGCCGTTCTCGTGCTTGGCGATCAGCTTGAGGCCGATCCGCCCGCGCTCCTTGTCGACCTCCTGGACGAGCACGTCGAGCACGTCGCCGCGCCCGATCACGTCCTCGATGTGGCCGACGCGGCCCGGGCCGACGTTGGAGACGTGCAGCAGGCCGTCGGTGCCCTTCTTCAGCTCGACGAAGGCGCCGAACTGCGTGGTCTTGACGACCTTGCCGGTGTACGTATCGCCGACCTCCGGGGTCTTGGTGAGCGACTCGATCGCGGCGATCGCGGAGTCGGCCTTCTCGCCCTCGGTCGCGTAGATGAGGATCGTGCCGTCCTCCTCGATATCGATCTGGACGTCGTTCTCGGCCTCGAGCGCGCGGATCGTCTCGCCGCCCTTGCCGATCACAAGCCCGATCTGCTCGGGGTCGATCTTGACCGTCGAGATGCGCGGGGCGTGCGCGGCGAGCTGGCCGCGGCTCTCGGGCAGCACCTCGGCCATCTTGTCGAGGATGAACTCCCGCGCCCGCTTCGCCTGCGCGAGCGCGTTGCTCATGATCTCCTGCGTGACGCCGGTGATCTTGATGTCCATCTGCAGCGCGGTGATCCCGTCGCGCGAGCCGGCGACCTTGAAGTCCATGTCGCCGAGGTGGTCCTCGGCGCCCTGGATGTCGGTCAGGACCACGTAGTCGTCGCCCTCCTTGACGAGCCCCATGGCGATCCCGCCGACGGGCGCCTTGATCGGGACGCCCGCGTCCTGGAGCGCGAGGGTCGAGCCGCAGACCGAGCCCATCGACGACGAGCCGTTCGACTCCAGCGTCTCGGAGACGATCCGGATCGTGTACGGGAAGTCCTCCAGCGACGGGATCATCGGCTCGAGCGCCCGCTGGGCGAGCGCGCCGTGGCCGATGTCGCGCCTCTTCGGGCCGCGCATGAAGCCCGTCTCCCCTACCGAGTAGGGCGGGAAGTTGTAGTGGTGCATGTAGCGGCGCTCGGACTCGAGCGAGAGGTCGTCGATCCGCTGGCCCTCCTTGGCGGTGCCGAGCGTCAGCAGCGACAGGATCTGGGTCTGGCCCCGCGTGAAGAGCGCCGAGCCGTGCGTGCGCGGGCTGACGCCCACCTCGCAGGTGACGTGCCGGATCTCCTCCGCGCCGCGACCGTCGGGCCGCCGCTTGTCGACCGCGATCTTGCGGCGGACGAGGTCCTTGTAGATCGCCTCTGATGCCTTCTTGACGTACTGCTTGGTCATCGAGTCCTTGACGGTCGGCGTCTCGTCGTCGGGCGCTGTCGTCCCGGCCGGGAAGGGCAGCTGGATCTCGTCCTCGATCTTCTCGAAGAGCAGGTTCCGCTTCGCCGACTTGAGCTCCTTGGAGTCCTGCTCGGCATCGGTCAACGCCTTCAGGTCGTCCTCGAACTGCTGCCGGACCGGGCCGAGCACCGCGTCGAGGCGCTGGCGGTCGAGTATCAGCGCCATGCTCGAGCGCACCTGGATCTGCTTGCGGATGTCCTCCTCGGTGGAGTCCATCGTGATCTGCGGTGCGAGCTCGACGACGAGGTCTTCGACGACCGCGCCGGCCTCGCGCAGGCCCTCGGCCCCGATCCGCTCCTGGAATCGCGGGCCGTGCTCGCGCTCGAGCTCTTCGGTCAGCTCGAGATCGAGCCAACGCTCCTTGCCAGCCTGGCGGCGGAGATCCTCCTGCGCCTCGCAGATCTTCGTGATCTCGCCGTGGGCGAGCTCGAAGGCCTCGAGAATCTTCTCCTCGGGAACCTCCTCCGCGCCGGCCTCGACCATCGTCAATGCGTCCTTCGTGCCGACGACGATCAGGTCGAGCGTGCTCTCGCCGTTCTCAATCGCGTCCAGCGTCGGGTTGACGACGAACTCGCCGTCGATCATGCCGATCCGGACCGCGCCGATCGGCCCCTGAAAGGGCAGCGGCGAGATCATCAGCGCGGCGGACGCGCCGTTGATGCAAAGGATGTCGTGCGCGGTGACGAGGTCGGCCGACAGCGTCGTGCAGACCACGTGCACCTCGTTCTTGTAGCCCTTCGGCCAGAGCGGCCGGATCGGGCGGTCGATCATCCGCGCGGTGAGGATCGCGCGCTCGGTAGGGCGCCCTTCGCGCTTGAAGAAGCCGCCGGGGATCTTCCCGGCCGCATACATCCGCTCCTCGACGTCGACGGTGAGCGGGAAGAAGTCCGCGCCCTCGCGCGCCTCCATCTTGCCCTGCGCGGTCGCGAGCACCATCGTCTCGCCGGCGCGGACGACGACGGCGCCGTCGGCCTGCTTGGCGAGCTTCCCGGTCTCGAAAGTCAGCTCCTGGTCGCCGACGGTGACGGACACCGTCGCGGTCCGGGGCTCAGTCGTTACTGCCATGTCATTCCTCCACTTCGTGAGGAGAGTGGAGGTTTGAGTGAGCGCCTGGCTATCTGGCTATCGCCTTCAGCTAGGGGCTCGCTCAAACTTCCACCCTCCGCGGGTTGGTCTCGGTTTCGTCTATCTCCGGAGGCCGAGCTCCTGGATCAAGGCCCGGTAGCCCTCCAGGTCGCGCTTCTGCAGGTACTGGAGCAGCCGCCGGCGCCGACCGACGAGCTTGAGCAGGCCGCGGCGCGAGTAGTGGTCTTTCGGGTGCGCGCGGAGGTGCTCGGTGAGCTCGTTGACTCGTGCCGTGAGGAGCGCGACCTGCACGTGCGCCGAGCCCGTGTCCTCCTGGCTGCGGCCGTGCTTGCCGACGATCTCCAGCTTTGCTTCCTTGGTAAGGGTCAAACCGTCTCCTTCTAACGTGACTCCGCAGTCCAAGCGCGCCGCGGGGAAGCACCCGCGCACGGCCGAGGCTGCGGTCTCGCGGAAGGGTAGCAACCGGCGCACAACCGCATGAAGAGACGGCATCGCCCCCGGCCCAAATCAAGAAGCCGAGAGCGATGGTTGCCCGTTGGGGCAGCTACGAAGTGCTGACGCGAGGGGCTTCGCGGCCGCGCCGGCTGCCGACGACCGTGCCGCCGGCCAGCAGGACGAGCCCGAGCATCGCAACCGCACCGATCCCGAAGGTTCCCCACGCGAACCCGTGCGTGGAGACCTGCGTCTGGGCCGAGGCGGCCCACTTGCCGAGGCCGTACTGCTTGTTCAGGGCCTCGCTGCGAAGCATCAGCGCCCGGTACTCGGCAGGCGACAGGCCTTCGGGCACGCCCTTCCAGGCACCGAAGCGGTACCGCTCGTTCAGGCCCGCGCTCCGGGCCAACAGCGCCCGGTACTCCGCCTGCGACATCCCGGACGGCTTCGACGTCGCCGCCTGCGCGACCCCGCCTGCGGCCGCCAGGACGACGAGCGCCGCGAGAACCGTCGCGATCTTCCTGGTGGTGGTGGTGATCATCATGTCTCCTCCGTTTCTCGGCGGCCGCCTCATGCGGCCTTTGCAGACAGGACCACGACCCGCTAAAAGAACCCTTCTCGGGACCTAAAGGGCCCCTAAAGGAGGCGGACACGCGCATCGACTACCGGATTCTCGGCTCGCTCGAAGCTGCCGAGGACGGGCGCCCGATCGCACTAGGAGGCTCGAAGCAACGAGCGCTGCTTGCGCTCCTGCTGCTGCAAGCAAATCGTGTCGTCTCGCGCGATCGATTGATCGACGAGCTCTGGGACGGATCGCCGCCCGACACCGCCTCGACGGCGCTCCAGGTTCACGTCTCCCAGTTGCGGAAGGCCGTCGGCCGGGACGGGATCGTCACGCAGGCGCCCGGCTACCTCGCCCGCGTCGATCCCGGCTGCCTCGATCTCGAGCGGTTCGAGCAGCTCGTCGCCGAAGCGCGCGGTCTCGACGCCGAAGGCTCCGCCGAGAAGCTGCGGGAGGCACTGGGCCTGTGGCGCGGCCCGCCGCTCGCCGACCTCGACGACTCGGTCGCCCGCCCGGAGCGCGCACACCTCGAGGAGCAGCGGGCCTCGGCGGTCGAGCAGCGGATCGACGCCGACCTCGAGCTCGGCCGCCACGCCGAGCTCCTGCCCGAGCTGGAGGCGCTCGTCCGCGAGGAGCCGCTGCGAGAGCGGCGCCGCGCCCAGCTGATGCTCGCGCTCTACCAGTCGGGCCGCCAGGCGGAGGCGCTCGACGTCTACCGGCGAGGGCGAACCCTGCTCGCCGAGGAGCTCGGCCTCGAGCCGGGCGAGGAGCTACGGCGCCTCGAGAAGGGGATCCTCGAGCACGATCCGGCTCTCGCTCCACCGCCTCCTCCGCCGCGGGCCGACGCGCCTGCCGTCGGCAGGCGCAGACCGGGCCGGGCTCGCCTCGCCGTCGTTGTGGGAGCGATCCTCCTCGCGGGCGCGATCGCAGCCATCGTGCTCGGGGTCACCGGCGGCTCGGACGCCGTCACGGTCGAGCCGAACTCGGTCGCGGCGGTCGACCCGGACACCGGCAAGGTCGAGGCGGCCGTGCCGGTCGGCGGGCGTCCCACCGCGATCGCCGTCGGCGAAGGCGCGGTCTGGGTCGCGAACCCCGACCAGCAGACGCTCGTCCGCATCGACCCGAAGACCAAAGCCGTGACCTCGATCGGGCTCGGCACCCGCGTGGCGGACGTCGCCGTCGGCTTCGGCTCTGTCTGGGTCGCGGGCGGAAACGGCGAGACCCTGACGCGGATCGACCCGAAGCAGAACGTGCCGGACGCCTCCATCAAGCTTGGCGGGGGTGGTAGCGGCGTCCTGCCGAGGCCCGTCTTCCTCGTTGCGACCGGCGCCGGGAGCGTCTGGGCGACGCGCGGGAACACGCTTCTCCGAATCGACCCGGACACCAACGAGGCGAGGACCTGGCTCACCGTGAACAACCCGCAGGGGTTGGTCGCCGGCCGCGGAGCCGTCTGGGTGACGCAGCTGAACGAGCGCGTGCTGCGCATCGACACGACCACGCCGAAGGTCACAGCGGAGCGAGATCTGTCGGAGCTCGGCCAGTTCCCCGTGCTCCACCGCGGCTCGCTCTGGTTGATCGGCTATGGGGACCGCAAGCCGGACGTCTTGCATCTCGACTCGACCACGCTCGCACCCCAGGGCGCGATCCCGTTCACCGTCCCCGGGTACCCAGCCGGACTCAGCGTCGGGCCAAGAGCGCTCTGGACGATCGGGCCCAACTCCGGCTACCTGTGGCGGATCGACCCATCGAGCGAGCTCGCGACGCGGGTGGTGTGGGTCGCGCCGCACCCGATCTCGGTCGCCGCAGGCGAGGGCGCCGTGTGGGTAGGCACCCAGCGTGAGCGGGTTAGGTAGGAGGCGGCACCCGGATCTTGCCGGCGATGATCGCCTTCCGGATCGCGTCGACCCTGAGGCGGAGCGAGCGCTCGACCTTGGAGCTGGTTCGCCCGAGCCCGACACCGCCGTTGCGTAGGTCGAAGACGGTGTTCCGGTGCGCCGCCAGCTTGCCGTGCACGAATCTCTGCACCACCTCGAACGTTCCCTTGTCGAGCTTCATGAGCGCGCTCGTGAGCATGTGGGGGCCGAGGTACGCCTGGTCGACGTCGACGCCGATGCCCCAGGCTCCCGCTTCCTTTGCTGCCCTGAGCGCGCCGAGGCCGCAGGTGCCGGCCACGTTGAGGATGACCCCAGAGCCTTCTGCCAGCTGCCGTGCCGCCACCCGCCTGCACTTCGAGGGGTTCTTGAAGTCGGAGCTGTAGCCGACCTTCACAGTGACCTTCGGATCGGCCTTCTTCGCGCCCGCCCGATAGCCAACGGTCCACCTGTTGACGCCCTCGAAGGGAATGCCGCCGACCGCGCTGATCACGTGCTTGCCCGGCGTGCGGTTTTCGACCAGCGCCGCCAGGTAGCCGGCGAGGTAGCCCGCCTCCTCGTCGCGATAGACCGCGCCCTGGACGTTCTTCGGCTTGTGAGGTGGTCCCTGGCGCGCCATGTCGACCGGGAAGAACCGCACGTGGGGGAACTTGCGGGCGACGGCATAGACGATGTCGATCCGCGGGACGGCGACGAGGATCAGGTCGTAGTTCTGGCGGGCGAGGAAGGTCATGACTCCGTCGGGATCCTCCGTCGGCCCGACGTAGACGACGCGGCCCTGGAAGTCGAGCTGCCGCTCCGCTTTGAGGAAGCCGGCGAGCGACTGGCCGTCGAGCGTGCGCTTGGACGGCACCGTTCCGGAGGCGACCACGAACCCGATCCGCGGCTGCCGCTTCCCCGTGGCGCGCCCGCCCGTCGCAGCCAGGCACGCGGCCAGTAGCAAGGCCGCAACCGCCAGCGTTGCGCGCTTCATCCTCGTGGCGACCTTAGCAGCGGTCAGGATTCCGTCAATGCGAGCCGGGATCGCAGCGGGACACCCCGCGACCGTCGACGTGGGAATCGAAGTGCTCGCCGCCGGTGGGACCGCCGCAGACGCCGCGGTCGGTGCCGGCCTCGCGTCGTGTGTCGCGGAGACGGTGATGACCGGACTGCTCGGCGGCGGTCACGCGATTTACTACGACGCTGCCTCGGGCACGGCCCGGAATCTCGACTGCTTTGTCACAGTCCCGGGTCTGGGCGCCAAGCCTGGTCGGCGGGCCGAATTGATCGAGCTCGAGGTTCCGTTCGGCACCGAGCTCGTCCACTACGCGGTCGGGATCGCCTCCTGCGGCGTCCCCGGCCTTCCGGCGGGCCTCGGCCTGCTCCACGCCGAGCACGGCCGGCTTCCGTGGCAGCGGGTCGTCGAGCCCGCTCTGCGCCTGGCCGAGACCGGCACGACGTTGCCACCGGCCCACGCTTCCTGTCTGGCGATGCTGGCGCCTGTCATGACGATGAACGAAGGGGCGCGGATCTACTCCCCTGGCGGAAAGCTCTTGACCGCTGGAGCCATGCTCGAGCAGCCGGGCCTCGTTCGGGCCCTCGAGCTGCTGGCCGCCGAAGGGTCCGAGAGTGCATATCGCGGCGCGCTCGCGGAGGCCCTCCTGGAGCTGATGGACGAGCGCGGGGGACTGGTCACCCGTGAGGACCTGCATGCCTACCGCGGCCGCTGGGTGGAACCGGTCGAGATCGCGTATTCGGGGACGCGGTTCTTCACCCGCGGCGACCTTTCCGGCGTGCCGGAGACGCTGGCCCGGCTGCCGGTGCTTGCGGGCCTGAGCCCGGCGGAGCGGGCTCTCGCCCTCGTCGGGACACTGGACGGCCGGCCGGGCAACGGTCACACGACGAGCCTCACGACCGTCGATCCCGACGGGAACGCCTGCGTGCTGACGACCAGCCTCGGCCTCGGCTCCGGTGACTTCCTGCCGGGGCTCGACCTGCACCTGAACAGCATGCTCGGCGAGAGCGACCTGATCCGCGGGCCGCTCGAGCCCGGCGAGCGGATGGGGAGCATGATGGCTCCGAGCCTCGCTCTCGATCCCGGCGGGCTCGTCCTCGCGATCGGCGCGGCGGGAGGTACCAGGCTGCGCAGCGCCCTCGTACAGGTCGCCGGGGGAATCCTCGACGAGGGGCTCGATCCACAGGACGCCGTCTCCCGCCCGCGTCTACACGCGGCGGCGCGCATCGTGCAGCTCGAGCCGGGGTTCGACGCGGACGTGGCCCGCACCCTGGAGGCGGCCGGCTACGACGTCCGTGTCTGGCCGCAGCAGCACCATTACTTCGGCGGGGTCAGCGCCGTGGCGCGGACGGGCGCGGCCGGCGATCCGCGACGAAGCGGGGCCGCCGCGACGCTGCGTCAGCCTTGATCGACGCCAGCCGACGTAGTTGCAGCAGATTCCACAAAGTGCGGAAACTTGCCAGAACTATCCGTCGGTTTCGGCACCTTCTTCTGGCCAAGCCGCCTCCAGAGGCGGCCGCGCAGCCCGCGTTTGCTCGACGTCCCGGGCGATCTCTGCGACCAGCTCCTCCTCGCTCGCGAACACTGCCTCGTCGCGCAAGCGCTGCCACAGCTCGAGCACGAGCTTCCGGCCGTAGAGATCGCCCGAGAAGTCGAGCAGGAACGCCTCGACGCGCCGCTCCTCCCCGCCGTAGTGCGGGTTCGTCCCGATCGAGATGGCTGCACGATGGCCGTCTGCGGCACCGGCGTAGATGCCGTGCGCAGGGACGAGCAGCTCCGGGTCGACCCGCAGGTTGGCGGTCGGAAACCCCAGCGTGCCTCCGCGTGCGTCGCCGGCGACCACCAGGCCCTCGACCTCGGGCGCACGGCCGAGCAGGCGAGCTGCCCGCTCGATCTCGCCGGCTCGCAGCAGATCGCGGATTCGGCTCGAAGAGACCCCTTCGACGAGTGGGACGGTGCGGACGTCGAAGCCCAGGCGGCCGAGCAGCGCGAGATCGCCGCTGCGTCCACGGCCGAAGCGAAAGTCGGCTCCGGCGACGACCACCTCGGTTCCGAGTGGCCGCAGGAAGGCCTCGACGAACGCCTCCGGCTCGAGCTGCGCAAACTTCAGGTCGAAGTCGACCACCAGGGCGTCGACGATGCCCGCTTCCGCGACCAGCTCGAGGCGCCGCTCGAGGGTCGTCAGGAGCTCGACCTCGTACCCGAAGGCGATCCGCGGATGCGGGTCGAAGGTGACGACCGTCGGCGACAGGCCTGAGGCGACCGCAGCCGCGAGTAGCTGTCGATGGCCGAGGTGGACACCGTCGAAGGTGCCGATCGCCACGGCGCGCCGTCCGCCGCCGAGCCGGGCCCGCTCCCGCTCGACCCTCACGATCCGGGGCGCGAGCCCGTCGGCTGCCCGATCCGTTCGAGCGCCTCCTCCGCCGGGATCACCCGCTCCGGATCGGCCTCGTCGACTCGGAACGACCCGATTTCCGTCCGCCGCAGCGTCGCGCAGTGCCCGCCGAGCGCCTCGGCGATCGCCCGGACATAGGTTCCCGAGCTGACCCGCAAGTCGAGCCGGACAACGCCGTCGCTATAGGAGATGACGTCGAGCGCGTCCACCCTGGAGCGCCGCAGCGGCATCTCGACGAGAACGCCGCGCCGGTGCAACCGGTAGGCCCGCTCACCGCCGATCTTGACCGCCGACGCAGCCGGGACCGGCAGTTCGATCTCGCCGCGGAGGCCCGCGAGCCGCCGCTCGAGCTCTTCTCTCTCCGGCGCCTCCAGGCACTCGACGACCTCGCCCTCGCGGTCGCCGGTCGACGTCCGGGCCGTGAGGTCGACCTCGGTGACGTAGCGCTTGTCGAGCCCGACGAAGCATGACGCGAGCTTAGTTGCCGCTCCGGACAACACCAGCAGGAGCCCCGACGCAAACGGATCGAGTGTTCCGGCGTGCCCGGTGCGCGCGCCCGTCCGCCGGCGCACCTCCGCGACAACGCCGAACGAGGACGGCCCCTCCGGCTTGTCGATCAGCAGGACGCCGCTCGGGCTAAGCGCCCGCGGCGGCACGGGCGAACTCCCGATGGATGAAGTCGGCGATCTCCTCGATTGACGCATCGCTAGAGAAGCCGGCGGCTGGGCGGTGGCCGCCGCCGCCGGACTTGCGCGCAATCGCGGAGACGTCGATCTCGTCCACCGACGACCGGAGACTCACCTTGCGCGCCGGTGCGCCGTCGCGGCGCGGCGGCTCGCGGATCAACGCGACCATCTCGGCCCCGTCGATCGCGCGGAGAGAGTCGATCACGCCCTCGGCGTAGGCCTCGGACGCGCCCAGCTCCGTGAAGTCGCTCCGCTCCAGGTAGGAGATCACGAGCCGCCCGCCCTCGAACACCTGCGCCCGCTCGGCCGCCTTCCCGGTCAGCTTGAACTTGATGAAGTCGACCGATTCGTAGAGCGCCTGGAAGATCAGGTGCACGTCGGCGCCGGCCTCGACGAGCTCGGCCGCCAGGCGGAAGGCTTTCGGGGTCGTGTTCGTGTGCGCGAAGCGGCCGGTGTCGGTCGCGAGCGCGACGTAGAGCGCCTGTGCGATCTCCGGGGTCAGCTCGACGCCGAGCTCCGCGAAGACGTCGCGCAGCACCTCCCCGGTCGACGAGGCGTCGGGCACGACGAGCGTGACGGCGCCGAAGCGCGTGTTGTCGTGGTGATGGTCGATGTCGATCGTCAGCGGCGCTTCCTCGAGCAGGCTCGGGTCCGGGCCGAGGCGCTCCTTGTTCGCGCAGTCGAGCGCGACCAGCACCCGCTCGGCCGAGTCCGGCGGCGGCTCCCGCCGCAGCTCCCCGACGGCCATGAACGAGTACTCGGGCGGCAGCGGCGCGTCGCCGTACAGGTACATCACCGTGTCCTTGCCGAGCGAGTCCAGCGCGAGCTTCGTAGCCAGGATCGAGCCCAGAGCGTCGCCGTCGGGGGCCTCGTGGGTGACCAGCAAGAAGCGGTCGTGGGAGCGAAGCGCGTCGGCGACCGCCTGCAAGTCACTCATCTTCTGGCTCTGGGGCGAGCTCATCGATCAATTGGGTCATCCGGACCCCGCGCTCGACCGTCGGATCGTATTCGAACGCCAGTTGGGGAGTCCGCTTCATTCGCAGCTCGCGGGCCAGCCGGGCCTGGAGCAGCCCGTGCGCGGCCGCGAGCCCGGCCAATGTCTTCTCGCGCTTCGACTCGGATCCGAGCACGCTCACGAACACCCGCGCATTGCGCAGGTCGGGCGACGTCTCGACGCCCGTCACCGTCACGAAGCCGATCCGCGGGTCCTTCAGCTCCCCCACGCCCTGCGAGACGACCTCGCGCACGGCCTCGTTCACCCGCCGCATCCGTTCGATCATCTCAAGTCCTCCAAGGCGACGACCTCGCGCTCGAGCCCGCCGAGCTCGAACGCCTGGCCCGAGAGGTACCGCTCGGCGCCGTCGAGCAGCTCCACGAGCTCTCGGTGGCCCCGTGCGACGCACGACAGCGTGACGCGGGAGCGCTGCCAGAGCTCGTGGTGGTCGACCTCGGCGACCGAGGCGCCGAAGCGCCGCTGCAGCTGGGCCTTCAGCGAGAGCAGCTCCTTGCGCTTGCCCTTCAGCGACCCGTTCTCCGGGAAGTGCAGCTCGGCCGAGAGGATGCCGACGTAGCCCGCGCCCATGGCGGCTAAAGCTACGCGGCCGGCGTGCCGGCGGGCGTTTCGAGATCGGTGCGCTCGACCTCGCGCGTCTCGTAGATCTCGAGCACGTCGCCTTCCTTCACGTCGTTGAAGCCCTCGAGCAGGATTCCGCACTCGAATCCCTCCTCGACCTCTCGGACGTCGTCCTTGAAGCGCTTGAGCTGCGCGATCTTCGTCTCGTAGATGACGGTGCCGTCGCGGACGACGCGCACGCTCGCGTTTCGCTTGACGGTCCCGTCGGTGACGTACGAACCGGCGATCGTGCCGAGCCGCGAGACGCGGAACAGCTGCCGCACCTCGACCTCGCCGATCGTCTCCTCGGTGCGGACCGGCTTGAGCATCCCGACGAGGGCCTGCTCGATGTCATCGGTCAGCTGGTAGATGACGCGGTAGGTGCGGATCTCGACGCCCTCGCGGTCGGCCAGCGCGCGCGCCTCGGCGTTCGGGCGCACGTTGAAGCCGACGACCATCGCGTTCGAGGCCGAGGCCAGCATGATGTCGTTCTCGGTGATCCCGCCGACGCCCTGGTGGATCACGTTCACGCGCACCTCGGGGTGCTGGATCTTCTGCAGCTCGGAGATCGCGGCCTCGACCGAGCCGACCACGTCGCCCTTGAGCACGAGATTGAGGTCCTGGATGGCGCCTTCCTGGAGCGCCTCGAACAGCGTCTCCAGCGAGACGCCGACCCGGCGCTGGGCAAGCTGCTCGCGCCGCAGGCGCTCGCCGCGCACCTGGGCGTACCCGCGCGCCTGGCGCTCGTTCTCGACCACGCGGCCCTGCTCGCCGGCGGGCGGCGGGTGGTCGAAGCCGAGGATCTCGACCGGGTCGCCCGGCCGGGCCTCCTTGACCTTCTCGCCCCGGAAGTTGTAGAGCGCGCGCACCTTGCCCCAGGCGTCGCCGGCGACGATCGCATCGCCGACCCGCAGGGTGCCGCGGTGGATCAGCATCGTCGCGGCCGGGCCGCGGCCGACGTCCAGCCGCGACTCGATGATCGGCCCGGAGGCGTCGGCCTTCGGGTTCGCGGTCAGCTCGAGCTCGGCATCGGCGACGAGCAGCACCTTCTCGAGCAGGTCGTCGAGGCCCTGGCTCTGCTTGGCCGAGACCTCGGAGAACTGCGTCGTGCCTCCCCACTCTTCCGGCTGGAGGCCCTCGGCGGCGAGCTCGTTTCGGACGCGGTCGGTGTTGGCATCGGGCAGGTCGACCTTGTTGACGGCAACGACGACCGGCACCTCGGCCGCGCGCGCGTGGGAGATCGACTCCTTCGTCTGCGGCATGACGCCGTCGTCGGCGGCCACGACGAGCACGGCGATGTCGGTCACTTTCGCGCCGCGGGCGCGCATGGCCGTGAAGGCCTCGTGGCCGGGCGTGTCGAGGAAGGTCAGCTTCCGCCGGCCATGCTGTACCTGGTAGGCGCCGATGTGCTGGGTGATCCCGCCGGCCTCGGTCTCGACGACGGCGCTCTTGCGGATCGCGTCCAGGAGGGTCGTCTTGCCGTGGTCGACGTGGCCCATGATCGTGACGACCGGCGGGCGCGCCTCGAGGTCGGCCTCGTCGTCCTCGTAGACCTCGGGCTCGAGCTCCTCGTCGGCGGCGTGCTTGATCGTGATCTCACGGCCGATCTCGGCGGCGATCAGCTCGACCTCCTCGTCGGCAAGCGACTGGGTCGCCGTCTTGGGCGCGCCGAGGCCCATCAGCATCTTGATGATCTCCGGCATCGGCTTGCCGAGCGCCTGCGAGAGGTCCTTGACCGTGACGCCGGACTCGACGGTGACCGGGCCGGTCGGCTGGACGACCTCGCGCGGCTGCTTGGGACGCGTCTCCTCGCGGTTGCGCGCCTGGCGGCTGTCCTGGCGCGGGCGCGCGGCGCCGGTGTCGATCACAACACGGCGCTTGCGGCCTCCCGCCGGAGCTCCCTGGCGCGGCCGGATCGGGCGATTTGGCCTGTTTGGACGGTCAGCCATCGGCGTCAGTGTACGAGGCTCCAACCTGATGGGCCCGGGAACACAAGTCTCATCGTGTTGGGGCCTCGTAAAGCCGTGCCAGCCCGGGATCGACCCGGACAGACGTTTTCAGGGTGCGGTTGAAGGAACGGTGCGCGGTCGCCCGCTCGAAGCAAGCCAGGCGCCGGCAGGTGTAGACGCCGCGCCCCAGGCCCTTGGGCGACGGTGTGAGCTCGCCGTCGTGGGCCACGAAGCGCAGCAGCTCGGCCTGCGGGGCCTTCCGCCCGCAACCGGCGCACGTCCTCGTCGGCCCGGTCACGCAGCGCTCTCGCCCTCCTGCTGCGGCTCTTCGGCCTCGGGCTGCTCTTCGGCCACGGGCTCGTCGGCCTCGGGCTGCAACTCGGCCACGGGCCCGTCGGCCGGGGACGCCTCCTTCGCTTCCGGCGCGGTGTCGTCCACCGGTGTCGGAGCTTCCGCCGGCTTCTCGGCTTCCTTCTTCGCGAGCTCCTGGTGCGCCGGCACGCCGCAGTAGTGCGAGCCCGGCAGGGCCGCGTTCGGACAACGCTTGCCGGTCGAGAGGATCGCGGCGCAGCGGCCGGTGAACTCCTCTTCGGCGCCGTCGCCCGCGTAGGCGGCCTCGGCTTCTTCGGTCGCGAACTCGGTGTCGGACTTGATGTCGACCTTCCAGCCGGTCAGGCGGGCGGCGAGTCGGGCGTTCATGCCTTCCTTGCCGATCGCGAGCGCGAGCTGGTCGTCGGGCACGACGACGGTCGCCTCCTTGGCCTCGTCGTCGAGGTAGACCTCGCGGACGCGCGCGGGCGAGAGCGCCTTGGCGACGAACCGCGCCGGCTCCGGGTTCCAGGGGATGATGTCGATCTTCTCGCCGCGCAGCTCGGAGACGACCATGCGCACGCGCGAGCCGCGCGGGCCGACGCACGCGCCCACCGGGTCGACGCCCTGGGCGTGCGACTCGACTGCGATCTTCGAGCGGTAGCCCGGCTCGCGGGCGACGCCGCGGATCTCGACGAGGCCGTCGGCGATCTCCGGCACCTCGAGCTCGAAGAGCGTCCGGATCAGCTCCGAGTCGCGGCGCGACAGGATGACCTGCGGGCCCTTGGTGCCGCTGCGCACCTCGGTGATGACCGCCTTGATACGCGAGCCCTGCTCGTAGCGCTCGCCGTCCACCTGCTCGGAGCGCGGCAGCAGCGCCTCGACCTTGCCGAGGTCGACGAGAACGTTGTTGCGGTCGCCCGCCTGCTGGACGATTCCGGTCACGACCTCGGTCACGCGGTCGACGTACTCGTCGTACATGATCTGGCGCTCGGCCTCGCGGATCCGCTGCGTGATGACCTGCTTCGCGGTCTGCGCGGCGATGCGGCCGAAGTTCTCCGGCGTGACGTCTGCGCGCACGACCTGGTCGTCGGGCACCTCCGACCAGTCGATGTCGAGGTCCTCGTCCGTGACGAGCACGTGCGAACGCTCGCCGTTCTCGGCCTCTGCAGCTTCCAGCTCGGTGAGCACGCGCTCGCGCGCCTCCTCGAGCAGGCGCTCCTCGATGTCGGCCGGAAGCTCGATCGAGAAGACGCGGAAGTCGCCCTCCTGGCGGTCGAGCTCGACGACGGCATGGCGCGAGGCGCCAGGCGTCTTCTTGTAGGCGGCGAGCAGGGCGTCCTCGAGCGCGACAATCAGCGTGTCGCCCTCGATTCCGCGGTCCCGCTCCAGCTCGTGTACCAGCTCGATGATCTCTCGGCTCATCTCGCGTCCCTCTCTTCGATCAGGTTGCCCCGGACGATCGTGCTGTACGGGATGTCGATTTCGCCGCCGTCGGCGGCCACGGTCACCGTTTCGTCGTCGGCCCGGACGACCTCGCCACGGAGCTTCGCGCGCTCGGCGGTCTTCAGCTTGACGCGGTTGCCGACCGCGCGCCGGAAGTGCTCCGGCTTCCGCAGCGGGCGCTCGGGGCCGGGCGAGGAGACATCCACGGCGTAGGTGCGGAGGTACTCCTGGAGGACGCGGGTGACCCGCTCGCAGAGCGCGAGGTCGACGCCCTCCGGCCGGTCGACGAAGACCGTGAACCGCTCGGGGCCGTTCAGCTCGACCGCGAGCACCTCGACGCCCGGAAGGGCTTCCTCGACCTTGCCGCTGATCTCTCGCTGCAGCGTTCTCTCCCTTTCGTAGACGTTTGCCAATCTGTGCTCCTCACAAAAAATGGGCGCCTCGCGCCCATTTCGCCAAGCGGTGAAATGTGGTCTCAAGAGGATAGCAACTGAGATTGGGGCGAAAGGCCCCGCCGGGGCGGGGCCTGAAAGCCCTCAGACGGTGCCGGTCTCTGCGGGCTCGTTGCCCCGCAGGTGCTTGATCACGTCGGCGACGTCGGCGATCTCCTGCTCGAGGTCGCGCTGGTACTCCTCCAGCTTCCGAAGCCAGTCTTCGCGGCTGGGGAAGCGACGGTGCCCGCGGAAGCCTGGGCGTCCGCGGAAATGTCCGTGTCTGTGCATGCTCTTCACCTCCCTCCTTTCGGCCTCTTCTTGTCATCACTGCGGGTCGACCGGTCAGTTCCGACGGACGCACGGGCGGAGCCCGCGCGTCCTCTTGACGGCGTCGCAAGCGACGCCTCGTATCTCGCGAGGAAGCCGGCGATCGTCGACTGGGCGCGGCGGAGGCCGTCGGCCCACGAGTCGAGGACGCGGCGTCCCTCGGCAGTCAGCTCGTAGGTGCGCTTCGCGGGGCCGGGCAGGTCGGCGCTCCACTCGGAGCGGACGAGGCCTTCGTCCTCGAGCCCGCGCAGCAGCCGGTAGAGGTTGCCGATGTCGATCCGGCCCTCGACGCCGAGCTCCGGGAGCCGGTCGAGCAGCTCGTAGCCGTGCAGCGGCCGCTCGCGGAGGAGCAGCAGCAGCGACGGCTCGACGAAGCGCTCGACCCGTGCGTGGACGTGCCAGTGCCCCGGCCGGACGAGCCGCCGGCTCCGCGCCCTTGGATGACGGTGGTGCCTCATCGCCACCAGTATAGGTAAAACACATATGTCTAACGCGGAGGCTTAGTCTACGAGCCGATGGCCCACCCGGACCTCCCCGCCGAGCAGGCCTACGTCGACGAGGCCTACGCGTCCCTCGACCGGATGCGCGAGGCGCTGCTCCGTGCGGCCGAGGCCGGCGCGACCGACGTGGCCCAGCAAGCGATCGAGGACTGGGCGACCGGCCGGCTCCGTACCTACGAGGACGCCGAGCGCGGTCTCTGCTTCGGGCGTATCGACTCCGAGGAGTCGGCCGATCCGCTCTACGTCGGCCGCCGCTGGATCCACGACGACGCCCGCCGTGCACTGGTCGTCAACTGGCAGGCGCCGGCCGCGCGGCCCTTCTACACCGCGACCCCCGCCGCGCCGCACGGCGTCACCCTCCGCCGCCGCTTCCGCACGAAGGGGCGCACCCTGACCGGGATCAGCGACGAAGCGCTCGACGGCTCGCTCGCGGACGCCGCCGCCGTCGACGACTTCCTCCTCGAGGAGCTCGACCGCGCCCGCGATGCGCGCATGCGCGACATCGTCGCCACGATCCAGGCAGACCAGTACCACCTGATCGCCCGCGACCCCGAGCCGCCGCTCGTGATCCAGGGCGGGCCGGGCACGGGCAAGACCGCGGTCGGCCTCCACCGCGCATCGTTCCTGCTCTACGCACACCGCGAGCGGCTGCGGCGCGTGCTCGTGGTCGGGCCGAACCCGGCCTTCATGGAGTACGTCTCGCACGTCCTCCCGACGCTCGGCGAGGACAGCGTCGACCAGCGGGCGGTTGCGGAGCTCGTCGACGGCGTCGAGGTCACGCGCGCGGACCCGCTCGACGTGCAGCGGCTGAAGGCGGACACGCGCCTGGTCCCGGAGCTCCGCCGGCTGGTCGAAGCCGCATCGGAAGGCGAGCCCCAGGAGCTCGTCGTCCGGATGGAGGGACGGTTCGTCGGCGTCGAGGCGGACGAGGTCGCCGAGGTACTCGACGAGGCCCGCGAGGAGCTCGGCCTGTCGGCGGCGGCGCGCGAACGCTTCCGGATGAACGTCCTCCGCCGCTTCTACGAGGACTACGGCGTGCGCCTCGGCGGGCAGGCCTTCCGGAACTTCGAGGAGGTCGAACGAGCCCTGCGGCGCGACGGGCGACTGACGCGGTTCCTGAACCGCGCGTGGCCCGTCCCGAAGCCCGAGCAGATCGTCAGGCGCCTGCCGGACCTTCCTCGGTCCCGCGGTTGGAGCGAGGCCGACCTGCCGCTACTCGACGAGGTCCGCGCGCTGATCGTCGGGCCGCCGCAGCAGTACGGCCACGTGATCGTCGACGAGGCGCAGGACCTGACGCCGATGCAGCTGCGGATGGTCGCCCGGCGGGCCGGCGCCGGCTTCACGTTGCTGGGCGACATCGCGCAGGCGACGGGCCCGATCGCCTACGACCGCTGGGCCGAGCTCCTCCCCCACCTCGACGGCGGCACCGCGCAGGTCGAGGAGCTGCGCCACGCCTACCGCGTCCCGCGCGAGATCATGGAGCTTGCGCTGCCGCTGCTGGAGCGGATCGCGCCCGGGGTCGAGCCGCCGGTTGCCTACCGCGTCGGGGCCGAGCGCCCGCGGCTCGTCGAGGCCGACCCGCCGCTTGCTGCGGCGCACGAGGAGGCGGCGCGGCTCGCGGGCGAGGAAGGGCTGCTCGCCGTGATCGCGCCCCCGTCGCTGCGCGGCGAGGGCTCGGGCTCGCTCTTCGACGACACCCGCGTCGCGGTGCTGACGCCGCGCGAGGCCAAGGGCATGGAGTTCGACCACGTGATCGTCGTCGAGCCGGCCCTGATCGTGGCCGAGGCCGCCGAGGGCCAGGGCCTGCGCGAGCTCTATGTCGCGCTCACCCGGCCGACGACGACGCTCGTGCTGGTGCACGCGCAACCGCTACCGGCCGAGCTCAGTCTGCAAGCGGCGACCAGGCACCGTCCCGGACCAACGGTGTTAGATGAGCTATGACGCAGGCGCAGCCGGGCTCAGAGCACGCCGACGCCGAAGACGAAGCGCCTCCAGTTCCGACGTTGCCCTCCGATCTCGATCAGGAGCGGCGCACGTCGTTGGCTGCGGAGCGCACCTGGCTGGCATGGTGGCGCACCGCGCTGGCCGCCACCGCCGGTGCGCTCGCTGTGGGCCGGTTCGCCCCGCAACTGCTCCACGTCGCCCCATGGCCGTACATCGTGCTCGGCTGCGGCTATGCGTCTCTCGCGGTCGGGCTCTCGATCGTCGGCGCAAAACGCCAGCGCGAGCTGGAGCATGCGCTGCGGACCGGCGGTCACGTACCCCTGCGGTTCCGCACCGTCGCGCTGTTCACCGTCGGCGGAGTCGCGCTTGCCGTGATGACCGTCGTGCTCGTGATCGCGCAGACCTGACGTCGGGCCGAATACTGCTCGGCCGTAAGGCTCCCTAGCCGCCGAGGTTCTTGCAGGAGCTCGTGCTCTTGAACGCGGAGGCGAGTGAGCCCTTCGCGGTCTGGACCGATGTGATGGTGTCCTGTGTGGTGCTGACAAGACCCTGAATCTGGGGCGCGAGCGGTACCAGCGCCGCCGCAACGGCACCGGCCGACGCGCTGTCCGGAATGGAAGCAACCGCGGCTTTCGCCGAGTCGACGGTGCTCGTGACCTGGGTCAAGAGCTGATCGACCTGCTTCTTGGCCGCCTGACCGTCCGAGGTATTTGGGGATGGGACCGCCTTGATCTGGGTCGCGAGCATCTTGGTCGCGGTCTCGGCCTGCGTGATCTTGGACTGCAGCGAGGCCTTGGAGATGCCGCCGCTGAGGTCGCTCGCGATGCTCTTGATCTGCTGCTCCCAGCTGCCGAACGCGCTGCAGACGCTGTTCGCGTACGCCTCGTTCGCCTTCTTGTCCGAACTGCCGCCGCAGCCTGCCGCGAAGAAGACCAGGACGGCTAGGAGCGCCAGTATCGGGGCAGTGGTGACGCGTCTGTGGGTCGTTCCAAGCATGTCTCAGCTCCCTGTTGGCCCGAGTATGGCGACCGGCGAGCTACGACGGGACCAGGGGACACCGTATTGGGTGCAATCGGGGGTCAGCGTTCCGTGGTCAGCGCTCAAGGCTGGAAGTCTATGCCCGGCCCGAGGTCCGACTCGAGCACGATCGTGACGGGGCCGTCGTTGACGAGCTCGACGGCCATGCGCGCGCTGAAGACGCCGGTCGCGACCGGCACGCCGAGGTCTCCGAGCGCGGCGCAGAACCGCTCGTAGAGCGGCTCCGCCTCCTCCGGCGGCGCGGCCTCGCCGAAGCTCGGACGGTTGCCCTTCGCCGTATCGGCGATCAGCGTGAACTGGCTCACGACGAGCGCCTCGCCGCCCACGTCGAGCAGCGAGCGGTCGAGGCGGCCGTCCACGTTCTCGAAGATGCGCAGCCGCGCGACCTTTTCGGCCACGCGCGAGGCCGCCGCAGCGTTGTCACCGCGGGCCACCCCGAGCAGCACGCAGAGCCCGAAGCCGATCTCGCCGGCCACCTCCTCCCCCACGCAAACGCGCGCCCGGGAAACCCGTTGAACCACAGCCTTCATGTTCCGCCCGAAAACGACGATATAGCCCACGTGGAAGCGGCCCAACTGCCCTGGCAGCATCTCGGCTCGCTGCTGATCAACCGCGGCCTGCTGACCGTGGACCAGGTCAAGCAGGCCTTCGAGGAGCAGCGCCTGACCGGACGGCGCCTCGGCGAGATCGCAGTCGGGCACGGCTGGGTCACCAGCTCCGATCTCTCGAAGGCGCTGGCCGACCAGTTCGGCCTCGAGTACGTCGACCTATCCGAGGCCGAGCCCGACCGGGACGCGGCCACACTCCTCCAGAAGGAGCTCGCCTTCCGCTACCAGGCCGTGCCGATCCGATTCCTGGCGAGCGACCTGCTGCTCGTCGCCGTCGCCGACCCGACCGACGTCGGCCGCGCCGACGACCTGCGCCTTGCGCTCGGCCACAACGTCAAGCTCGCCGTCTCCGATCCGACCGACCTCGAGCAGGCGATCAAGAAGCTCTACCGCACACAGATCGAGGTCGATCAGGACGAGGAAACCGACGAGTCCGCCTTCGAGCGTGCCGCCCAGCGCGAGGAGATCTCCGAGGCGGGCGGCGAGACGCCGGCGGTCAAGCTCGTCCACACCACGCTGGCGCAGGCGATCGAGGACGGCGCCTCCGACATTCACTTCGAGCCGCAGGAGAACGACCTGATCGTGCGGGCGCGGATCGACGGCGTCACGCGCACCGTCGCGACGATCCCGAAGCAGATGCAGCCGGCGGTCGTTACGCGCCTCAAGATCATGGGCCGCCTCGACATCGCCGAGCGGCGGGCTCCGCAGGACGGCCGCGTCTCGGTTCGCTTCGGCGGCGAGCCGCTCGACCTGCGCATCGCGATCCTTCCGACGACGCACGGCGAGCAGGTCGTGCTTCGGATCCTCCACCGCGCCGTCAGCAAGCCCGACCTCGAGCAGCTGGGGATGACACCCCCAACGCGCGAGCTGTTCGAGCGCGCGATCCGCCAGCCCTACGGCGCGGTCGTCGTCTGCGGGCCGACCGGCAGCGGCAAGACCACGACGCTCTACACCGCGCTGCACATGCTCAACGACCCGGGCCGCGTCCTGATGACGATCGAGGATCCGGTGGAGTACCAGATCCCCGGCGTCAACCAGATCGAGATTTCGCCCAAGAGCGGGCTCACCTTCGCCGGCGGGCTCAGGACGATCCTGCGCAGCGACCCCGACGTGCTGCTCGTCGGCGAGATCCGCGACGAGGAGACGGCGCGGATCGCGATGCAGGCCGGCATGACGGGCCACCTCGTGCTGACGACGCTCCATGCGCACAACGCGGCCGGCTCGATCGCGCGCCTGAAGGACATGGGCGTCGAGACCGGGCTGCTGGCGAGCTCGGTCAACTGCGTCGTCGCGCAGCGGCTGGCGCGGCGGCTCTGCACCGACTGCCGCGAGTCCTACTGGCCGAGCGACGACGAGCTCAAGCAGCTCGGGCTACTGGAGCAGAAAGGCAAGATCTTCCTCCACCGGCCGAAGGGCTGTGCCCGCTGCGGCAGCACGGGCTACCGCGGCCGGGTCGCGCTCTACGAGGTGATGCCGATCACGCGCGAGGTGCGGGCGCTGCTGGAGTCGAGCACGGACGAGATCCACCAGGCCGCGGTCCGCGAAGGGATGACGACCCTGCACCGGGACGGCGTCCGCCTCTGCATCCAGGGCGTCTCGTCGCTGGAAGAGATCCACCGCGTCGCCGGCGAGCGACGCTAGGAACGTAGGGGAACCCCTGGTTCCCCTACGAGACCCCTCCTTGCGAACGAAAGCGCCGCGCCACCGGCTCAGGAGCCGCCTCTTGCGAGCGCCCCTTCTGTCGTTCCTTTCGCGGTGAGCCTCCCGCCGGGCAAAGCCCGGCTCCGGCGGCAGACCGAAGCGCCTAACTCCGACCTGACATGCGCCGCCGGTCATCGGGCAGTGACTCATCGTTACGGACATCCTCGTCCGGCGCAGGCCGGTAGACCGGATGGCCTCGCCGATGGCTCGGTTCCATGCCCGAGAAGCCGAGTTCTTCCAGCCACCCGACAAGACGCCTTCGTAGGTCGCCTAGCCTCTGCATTAGCGTCGCGTCGCTCAATCGAGGTCGCGGATCCTGGACTCGTAGGCGGTCTGGCCGGGCCTCAGGGAGCTGGCCAGCTTGTAGTGGCCGTTGGCCTCCTGATCGTGGCCCTGCTTTTCGAGGCAGCGGCCGAGAGCGTAGTGCGCGTAGTCGTCGGCCGGGGCCAGGTCGAGCAGCTTGCGGAACTCCGACTCGGCCTCGGCGTAGCGGTGGATGCGGAAGTAGGCGATCCCGAGCGCCTCGCGGATCGACGCCTTGTCGGGCTCGCGCGCCTTCGCCTTCTCGAGAGCAACGGTCGCCTGCGCCGCCATGCCGCGCTTGAGATGCGAACGTCCCTGCTGGAAGAGATCGAAGGTCTCGCTCATGCTCACTTCTCAGTCAACCTGACGCGTCAAGCCAGGCCGAGCGAGCGGAGGGAGACGAGGCCGCGCGCGCGCTCGGCGCCGGTCAGCTCCCTGCGAACGCCGCGGCGCAGGGCGCGCATCGCCTTGCGCAGCTCGCGGGACGCCTGCCGGGCGGCCGGGGGTGGCCCGAAGCGCGCGACGGTCGCATCCGGGCCGAGGGCCGGCACGCTGACCTCGAGCTTCCGCTCCGCGAGCGCGGCAAGCTCGGTGGGCGTCGCGCTCGGCGGGACCTCGATGCCCTGGTCGAGCAGGATGTCGCGCAGCTCGCGGTGGCACGCGGCCGCCAGGCGCCGCGGATCCCGCGTCAGGTAGCGAGTGCGCCGAACGACCAGCTTGGCCGCGGCGATCGCGAGCACGACTCCGGCCAGAACGAGCAGGATCAGCTCCACGATCCCCGGCGTCCCGATGCCGTGCGACCCGGCCTTCAGCTTGGGCACCACCGTCCGCGGGACGTCGGCCGAGAGGCGAAGCGGGTCGCCGGGGAGGCCGAGCTTCGAGCGGCGGGCATCGAACTGCTCGAGCCCGTTCTTGCCGCCGAGGACGCTCGCCGCGGCGGCGGCGTCGAAGGCCTTCGAAGAGGACGAGTAGCCGCCCGCCAGGCCGCCGCTTCCCGGGGTCGGATCGAACGGCACCCAGCCCCAGCCACGGAACCAGACCTCGACCCACTCGTGCGCGTTGTGGTCGGTCACCGTCCACTCGCCCGAGCCCTTGTCGTAGCTGCCGCTGTTGAAGCCTGCGGCCACCCGTGCGGGGATCCCGAGGTAGCGCAGCATCAGCGCCATCGCGCCGGCGAAGTGCTGGCAGTAGCCCCGGTGCGTGCGGGTGACGAAATAGACGAGCGCCGGGACGCCGCCGTGCGGCTGCGGCGGGTGCTGGTCGTAGACGAAGCCGCCGCCGGTGCGGAGCCAGGACTCGAGGGCCACCGTCGCCGCGTACGGGCTCTTGGCCCCGCCGGCGACCGCCACCGCTTTGTCGTACAGCGGCCGGTAGGCGGCAATCGGGTACGGGTCGGCGAAGAGCTGCTGCATCGTCCTCGCCCGCTCAGGCGTGCCGAACGGTGGCGTCGAGACGCCGCGCTCGACCTCGAGGTACTCCCGCTGGGCGCTGATCGCCGGCGGGTACAGCGGCCGCGAGCGCGCCAGCTCGGCTGGGCTCGGCTGCGGCTCGAAGCTCCAGACGCCGTAGGTGTCCCCGCGTTGCAGCCCGCGGTCGAGGTAGGCAAGGCCGGTCGGGTCGTAGAGCACCGCCCCGAGATTCGACGCGTCGAACTGGGTCGGCGTGTCGGCCGCCGGCAGGAACTTGTCGCGCAGCGCCTCGACCGTCACGCGCTGCTCGACCCAGCTCTGGCGGACTCTCGCCACCGCGGGCACGAGCCCGGGCTCGCCGACGGTCCCGCCCACGACCGCCCCGAGGCCGCTGCCCAGTCGCCAGCGCCCGCCGACCACGGCGTCGAGTGGGGCCACACGCCAGTAGTGCGGCCGGGGCGTCGTCTTGATCTTGAGGACGACGGTCTTCTTCTTCGGGAAGCTGAACCCGGAGTAGCTCGAGTTCCAGACGTAGCTGACGGAGACCGGCTTGGCCGGCCGCGTGTAGAAGTCCCACTTCTGCCAGTCGAGGAAGCCGTGCTTGGCGAGGGCCGGCGAGCTCGACAGCGCAACCGCCGCGAGCACGACGAGCCCGATCGCGGCGGGCGCGTACTGCGAGCCCCCGCGGGCGTCCGCGCGCGCCGACGAGCACGACGAGCAGGCCGACCAGCAGGAAGGCGCCGCGCAGGAGGTCGTCCCCTGTGAGCAGGGTCGCCGGCCAGCCCGCGCCGAACAGGAGCGCGATTGCGGCCGGCTGCGGCTCGCGGCCGGCGATGGCGATCGCGCAGGCGAGGGTGAAGACGAAGATCGCGACCACGATCGTCCCGTGCATCCACGGGTGCACGTTCGGGATCGAAGGGCAAGCCGATGTCGTAGAACTCGAGAAAGCCGTTCCAGAAGCGCGAGCCCAGCTTCGCCGGGAAGTCGAGGCCCGGGCTGATCTGGAAGGCGCCGCCGGCTGCAAGGAGAAACGCGACGACGGCGACCGGGATCCGGCGGCGCCAGCCCTGCACGAACGCGGGCGAGATCGCGAGCAGGACCACGAGCGCACCGGCGCCGCCGGTCGGGCCCTCCTCCAGGCGGAGCCAGTTCGAGGCGATCAGCAAGCCGGCGAGTGCCGCGAGCCCGAACGTCCTATACACGAGCGGCCTCCACGGCACGGGCCGACAAGGCCGCCGCCAGGTCGTCTCCAGCACGCACGACGGCCACCGCCACGCCCGCGGCCTGCAGGGCCAGCAGCCCCGGGTAGACGCTGCGCGTGCCGCGCTCGCCGAAGCTGGCCGCATCGACGAGGACGAGCGAGATGCTCTTCCGGCCGGCCGTTCGCTCGACCAGCCGGGTCACCAGGCGCGGAGCGAGCGTCGCGGTCACCACGGCAAGCTCGAGGCCGCGTCCGGCCGGCCCGTCTTCGGTGAGCAGCGCATACAGCGGCGGTCCCCGTTCCGGCTCGACCGCCGCGAGCAGCTCCAGCGCCTGCCGTCCCTCGGCGTCGCCGGGATGGATCCGCTGCTGCTCCTTGCGCGGCGAATTGACCACCAGCACGGCGCGCCGCCCGCGGCGGCCGTGCGCCATCAGGATCGAGCCGGCCGCGCGCACCTGGGTCTCGAAGCTGTCGCCGACGACGCCCGCCGGGTCGGCGTCGAGAACGACCGCGACCTCGTCACGCGGTGCGTCCTCGAGCTCCTTGACCATCAGCTGCGCCCGCTTGGCCGTCGAGCGCCAGTGCACCTTGCGCAGCGACTCGCCGCGCTCGTACTCGCGCACGTTGTGCAAGTCGAACCCGGAAGGCCGGCGCAGGAGCATCCGGCGGCCGTTCAGCGCCAGTGCGCCCGCGTCCGAGAAGAGGCCGTCCAGCTCGACGAGACGGGGATAGACGAGCACCGCGCCCGGAGCCTCGACCGGGTCCTCGACCCGCGCCAGCCCGAGCGGATCCTCCACCGCCGCCACGCTCTCCTCGAAGACATACCGGCCGCGCGGAAGCCCCTCGAGGACGTAGGACGCGAACCCGCTCGCGTCCACGGTCGTCTCGCGCTCGCCGAGCTTGCCGATCCGCTCCCGCAGCACGAACGCCGCCGGCACCCGGCGCCGCTCGAGCTCGAGCTCGATCTGCACCTGGACGTCGTCGCCCGCGAAGCGGTCGATCTCGGGCACGCGCCGCCGCAGTTCGGAAGGGCGGCCGGCGAGCCGGGTCCAGAGCCAGGCGAGCAGGACGGCGGCGAGCAGACCGAGCGCGACCGGATAGAGCGGCTTCGAGCCGAACGCCCAGGCGCCGAGGTAGGTCGCGCAGCCGAGCAGCAGCGCGAACCTCCCTCTCGGGGTCATACGGGGACCGGCGTGTGCTCGAGCGCCTCGCGGACGAGCTCGCCGCCCGTCAGGCCGGCCGAGCGCGCCTCGGGCGCGACGATCAGGCGGTGGGCCAGGACGGGCTCGGCGCAGGCCTTGACGTCGTCGGGCGAGACGAAGTCGCGGCCGTCGGCGAGCGCGCGTGCCTTGGCCACGCGAAGAAGCGCGATCCCGGAGCGCGGGCTGGCGCCGAGGTAGAGCCGCGCGTCGGAGCGTGTGTGCCCGAGCAGCGCGACGACGTAGCGGTTGACGCTCTCCTCGACGAAGATCTCGCTCGCCTCGGCGATCAGGGCGCGCACGCTCTCGGCGGTCGCGACCGGGCGCAGCGAGTCCAGCGGCGGGTCGCTCGTCTGCTCGGTCAGCATCCGCGCCTCCTCGGGCAGCGGCGGGTAGCCGATCGCGACCCGGAGCGTGAAGCGGTCGAGCTGCGCCTCGGGCAGCGGGTAGGTGCCCTCGTACTCGATCGGGTTCTGCGTCGCCATCACCAGGAACGGCAGGTCCAGCCCATAGCTGACGCCGTCGACCGTGACCTGGTTCTCCTGCATGCATTCGAGCAGGGCGGACTGCGTCTTGGGCGAGGCGCGGTTGATCTCGTCGACGAGCAGGAAGTTCGCGAACACCGGGCCCGGCCGGAACTCGAACTCGTTCGTCTTCTGGTTGAAGACGTTCACGCCGGTCACGTCCGACGGAAGCAGGTCGGGCGTGAACTGGATCCGCGAGAAGGAGCAATCCACCGAGCGGGCCAGCGCCTTGGCCAGCATCGTCTTCCCGACCCCCGGGAAGTCCTCGATGATCAGGTGGCCCTCGGCGACCAGGCAGAGCACGGCGAGGCGCAGCGTCTCCTCGGGCGCCCGCACGACGAGCGCGAGGTTGTCGACGATCCGGCGGATCGCCTCCGCGCCGCCGCTGACCTCCTCCGTGCGCTCGACCGCTCGCTCGTCCACTACGCCGCTCCCCTCAGGCGCTCGGCCACCGCGTCGAGGATAGCCGCCGCGATTCGCTCCTTCGAGGCCTTCTCGAGGCGCTCCTCGCCCTCGGCGGAGACGAGCACGACCTCGTTGTCGGCGGCGTCGAAGCCGATGTCGTCGCGGGAGACGTCGTTGAAGACGATCAGGTCGGCCCGCTTGGCGGCCAGCTTCTCGCGCGCGCGCTCCAGGCCGCGCTCGCCGGTGTCCGCGGCGAAGCCGACCAGGAACGTGCCGTTCGTGCGCTGCTCGCCCGAACTCGCGCAGGACGTCCGTCGTCGGCTCGAGCGTCACCGTCCAGTCGTTTCCGTCCTTGGGCCGCTTCGCGGTCTCGGGATCGGCCGGACGGTAGTCGGCGACGGCCGCGGCCATCAGCACGACGTCGGCGCCGGCGCGGGCGAGGGTCTCGTGCGCCACGTCCTCGGCGGTCGGAGCGGGCACCACGTCCACGCCTACGGGCGCGGGCACCGAGAGGTTCGCGGCGACCAGCGTCACCTCCGCCCCGCGCCGCCGCGCCTCGGCGGCGAGCGCGGCTCCCATCCGCCCGGACGAACGGTTGCCGAGGAACCGGACCGCGTCCAACGGCTCGCGCGTGCCACCGGCGGTGACGAGGACGCGCAGGCCGTCGAGCTGCTCGCGCTTCTCGAGCAGCGAGGAGCAGCGCTCGAAGATCGCCTCCGGCTCGCTCATCCGTCCGACGCCGACCTCGCCCTCTGCAGTGTCGCCCTTCTCGGGGCCGATCAGCTCGACCCCGCGCGCGCCGCAGCGTGTCGACGTTCTCGCGCGTGGCCGCGTTCGCCCACATGCGCGGGTTCATCGCCGGGGCCACGAGCATCGGTCCCGTCGAACGCGAGCGCCGTCTGGGTCAGGACGTTGTCGGCCTGGCCGTGCGCGAGCTTTGCCAGCGTGTTCGCGGAGAGTGGCGCGATCACCAGCAGGTCGGCCTCGACCAGGTGCGGGAAGAGCTCCCGCGGCATCTCCCTCCGTGCGAGGGCCTCGAAGGTCTGCGCCGTGACGAAACGCTCCGCCTCGGGCGTCAGGATCGGCGTCACCTCGTGCCCGGCGCGGACGAGCAGGCGCGTCAGCTCACACGCCTTGTAGGCGGCGATCCCGCCGGTGACCCCTACCAGCACGCGTGCCATCGTCACATTCTGCCGGTCGCACCAAGGCGCCGACTAGGCGGCGCCGAATGGAGGCCGTGCGTGCTGTGCCGGCGCAGCCGTCCAACACACAATTGCGGAGCCGCGCCATTCGGCCCTTCTGGCCGACCTGGGTAAATCCGCAGTAGGCGGGACCCCGTACTCACCCGCAGTGAATCCAAGGAGGACAATGAGGAAGAAGGCGATCGCCATCATTGCCGGCTGTCTCGTCGCGATGCTCGTACTCGCCGGGACGGCCTTCAGCCGGGCAACGAAGACGACCACGCTCAAGGGCGTCGTCGGGCCCGGGTTCACGATCTCGCTCAAGAAGGCCGGCAAGTCGGTCAAGGGCAAGACGCTCAAGGCCGGCACCTACAAGATCGCTGTCAGCGACAAGTCCGATTTCCACAACTTCACGCTGGAGCGCGAGAAGCCGAAGAAGCCGCACATCGAGAAGACGATCACCGGCACCGGCTTCACCGGCCCCAAGTCGATCACGATCACCTTGAAGCCGGGCAGCTGGCGCTTCTACTGCTCAATCCACGAAGACATGATGCACGGCGACTTCAAGGTCACGAAGTAGGCCCCGCCAAGGCGGCCGCTCTCTCCCTGGGGGCGGCCGCCCCTCCCCCTATTCGCTACGACTTGGGGTACGTGTACTTGATCTTGCCCTCCTGGATCTCCTCCAGGGACATGGTCAAGTAGTTCTTCGAGCGCGACTCGACGAGCGGGGGCAGGAACTGGTCGAACGTGCCTTCGCCCAGCTGGTGGTGGTAGTTGTTGATCTGCCGGGCACGCTTCGCCGCGACGATCACCAGCGCATAGCGGGAGTCGACGTTCTCGAGCAGTTCGTCAACGCGAGGATGAATCACGGACGGGCATGGTACCTGCACCGTCCAGCGCGCCGCGAACGATCTCCTCGAGCTCGCCCAGAGCCCGCTCGAGGTCGTCGTTGACGATCCGGTGGTCGAACACCGATTCCAGCTCGAGCTGGCGCTCCGCGACGTCGAGGCGCTCCTCGATCTCGCCCTCGCTCTCGGTCGCCCGGGCGCGCAGCCGGCTCTCGAGCGCCTCGCGGCTGGGAGCGGTCACGAAGATCGTCACCGCGCCGGGGACACGTTCGCGGACCGCGAGCGCGCCGCCGGTCTCGATCTCGAGCAGCGGCGCTTTGCCGCCGCTCCCGATCCGATCGATCTCCGACCAGAGCGTGCCGGAGCGGTAGCCCGGCCCCCAGGGCAGCTCGACCCACTCGAGGAACTCGCCTTCGGCCAGGCGCCGGTCGAACTCCTCCTCGGAGATGAACCAGTAGTCGCGGCCGTCCTGCTCTCCCGGGCGCTGCGGCCGTGTGGTCGCCGAGACGGCCAGCTCCAGCATGGGCACACGCTTGACGAGCTCACGTGCAAGCGTGCTCTTGCCCTCGCCCGAGGTTCCAGTAATGACGAAGACCGGACGCGTTGAACCTTGGTTGTGTCGACCGGTCATTTCAGACGGATCCGCGGGCAAAGCCCGCGCATCCTGGAGTCGGCACCGCAAGCGGCGCCTCAGCCGGCTTAGCGGTTGAAGAGCCCAATCAGCTCCGTCCGCTGGCGGTCGGAGAGACCGCCGACCGTCTTCGACTGGCTGATGCGGCACTGGTTCAGGAAGCGGGCGGCCTTGACCCGACCGAACTTGGGGACGGCCATGAGCATGTCGAAGACCTTTGCGGTCGACACGTACTCCGGCGGGTCGTCGAGGATGTCCTCGATGCGCGCGGAGCCGGACTTGAGGTCCTTCTTCAGCTTCGCGCGCCGCACGCGGATGTCGTTAGCCCTCTTGAGCGCTTCCATCCGTTGGTCGAGTGAGCGGAGTGGCGCCTGAGCCTGGGTCTTGAGAGCGGCCACGGCGGGGGATACTAACAAGCTCGGGGCGCGAATCAACCCACCACGTTTGCGCGCGTATGCAGGCTTTTTTTGTGTCCTACTCTCGACTTGGAGTCGAGGGTCAAGGCTTCGGGCCGGTGAGCGGCGCCGACGATGTTGTCAGGATCGGCAAAGCCTCGGGCCGCAAGCTCGGCTTCCAGCTCGGCCCTGATGCGGCTCGGGGCGGCCGGATCGGAGAAGAGAATCGTGCCAAGCGCCACGTCGCTCGCGCCGGCCGCGAGCAGCTCGAGCGCGTCGCGGCCGCTCGCGACTCCGCCCATCCCGGCGATCGGCAGGTGGGTCGCCTCGTATGCGGCGAAGACGGCCGCGAGCGCGAGGGGTCGCAGCGCCGGGCCCGAGAGCCCGCCCGCCCCGCGGGCCAGGATCGGGCGGAGGGTGCGCTCGTCGAGCGCCATCCCCTTGACCGTGTTGACGAGGCTGAGCCCGTCCGCACCGGCTGCCTCCGCGGCCTTCGCGTTCTCGGCGACGTCGGCGGCCGGTGCGAGCTTCGCGTACAGCGGCTTGCTCGTCACAGCGCGCGCGGCCGCGACCACCTCCCCCACTCCGGACGGCACCTCGTCCACGTTCGGGCAGGAGAGGTTGAGCTCGATCACCGCGATGTCCTCGCCGTCGAGGCGTTCGCACAACTCGGCGTAATCCCGGGTCGAGAAGCCTCCGACCGAGACCCAGACCGCGCCGGCAAGGCGTGGCAGCGCTTCGCGAAGGAACGCCTCGATCCCCGGGTTCGCGAGCCCGATCGCGTTCAGCATTCCGACCGCGGTCTCGGCGATCCGCACCGGCTCGTTGCCCGCGCGCGGGAGCGGCGTGACCGTCTTGGTCACGAAGGCGTCCAGCTCTGCAGCGACCTCGGGCGCGGTCAGCGCGTCGAGGCAACCGCTGGCGTTAAGCAGCCGCATCAGCTCGGCTCCTGGGCCGTTGCTGGCGGTGCGGGGCCGGAGGGCACAGTGCTGAATAGCACGGGCCCGGAGAGCACCGTGCCGTCAGCGACGGCAGGCGGGGGCGGAGCCGGGCTCTGCCCGGCGGGAGCCGCCGCCGGCCAGGGGCCGAGCACCGGGCCTTCCACGCAGAGGCGTTTTAGCTCGCCGCCGATCTCGACCGCGCAGCCGTAGCAGGCGCCGTAGCCGCAGGCCATCGGCGCCTCCCAGGCGAGCTGGGCGCCCGGGCTCCGGCGCCTGACCGCCTCGAGCATCGGTTCCGGGCCGCAGGCGAGGACATCGAACCCGTCCAAGTAACACTGTGTTACAAGCACCGGGTCGACGACCACTTCGGCACCCGGGAGCAATGCGGCCGCTTCGGCGTGCCAGGCGCTGCGGAAGCCGAGCAGCGCCGGCGGCGCGCCGAGCCGCTCCGAGAGGTAGGGCAGCGGCGCGATCCCGATCCCGCCGCCCACGAGGAGCGGCCGCTCGACGTCGAGCCGGAAGCCGTTGCCGAGCGGGCCGAGGACCCGCAGCGTCTCGCCCGCGGCGAGCGAGCAGAGCGCTCTCGTGCCCGGGCCGATCGGGTCGATCAGAAAGCCGATCTCGCGGGCGGTCGCGAGGCAGAGGCTCATCGGCCGAGGCAGCAGGCGGCCCGGGGCCTCGAGCATGAAGAACTGGCCGGGAATGCCGGGGTGGAGCTCGCCGCGCTCGACGCGCAGGAGCGTGTACGGACCGACCGCCTCGTTGCCGGCGACCCTAAGCGCTCTGCGCGTGAGCACCGATTCGCTCCTGGAGACTGAGCGCGACCTCGTCGTGGGCGTGGGCGATCGCCTCGACGGCGGCCGCCGCGCCGGAGATCGTCGTCACGCAGGGGACCCGTGCCAGCAGCGCCGCCTCGCGGATCAGGTAGCCGTCCGTTCGCGCGCCGGAGCCTTGCGGCGTGTTGACGACGAGGTCGCAGCGGCCGCGGCGGACGAGGTCGACCACGCTCGGGCCCTCTCCGTCCTCGGTCACCTTGCGGACGTGCTCGACGACCAGGCCGGCGGCGGCCAGCGTGTGCGCCGTGCCGGCCGTCGCGATCAGCTTGAAGCCGAGCGCGTCGAGGGCGCGGGCGACCTGGACGACCACGGCTTTGTCCTCGTCGCGGACGGAGAGGAAGGCCGTGCCCTCGGTCGGCAGCCGCCGGCCGGCCGCGCGCTCCGCCTTGGCGAAGGCGGTCGGCAGGTCGGATGCGCTCGCCATCACCTCTCCGGTCGAGCGCATCTCGGGGCCGAGCACGGCGTCCGCGCCCGGGAAGCGCGCGAACGGCAGCACCGCGGCCTTGACCGAGACCTGTCCCAGGGACTGTCCCCCGGGCAGCGCCAGATCGGACAGGCTCGCGCCGGCGGCCAGGCGGCACGCGGCCTGGACGAGGTTGACGCCCGTCGCCTTGCTGACGAACGGCACGGTGCGCGAGGCGCGCGGGTTCGCCTCCAGCACGAAGAGCCGGCCGTCCGCGAGCGCGAGCTGCACGTTCAGCAGGCCGACCACGCCGAGCGCGGGGCCGAGTCGCGAGACCACGGCGACCACCTGTTCGTGCTCCGCCCGCGTCAGCGACGTGGCCGGCAGCACGCAGCTCGAGTCGCCCGAGTGGACGCCCGCTTCCTCGACGTGCTGCATCACGCCGGCGACGAAGGTCTCGTTCCCGTCGCAGAGCGCGTCGACGTCGAGCTCGATCGCATTCTCGAGGAAGCGGTCGACGAGCAGCGATCCTCCACCGCCATGCGGGGCTGCGGCCTCGCGCACCGTCTCCGCGTCGTAGCAGACGCGCATCGAGCGCCCGCCGAGCACGTAGCTCGGCCGCACCAGCACCGGGTAGCCGACCCGGTCGGCGACCTCGACCGCCTCGTCCGCGCCCGCCGCCATTCCCCACGCCGGCACCTCGATCCCGAGCCCGTCGCAGAGTGCCGCGAAGCGCTCGCGGTCCTCGGCCAGGTCGACCGCCTCGAACGGCGTCCCCAGGATCCGGAAGCCCGCCGCCTCGATCGCGCGCGCCAGCTTGAGCGGGGTCTGACCCCCGAACTGGATCACGACCCCTTCCGGCCGCTCGCGCTCGCAAACGGCCAAGACCTCCTCGGCGCCGAGCGGCTCGAAGTAGAGCCGGTCTGAGGTGTCGTAGTCGGTCGAGACGGTCTCCGGGTTGCAGTTGACCATCACCGCCTCGTAGCCGAGCGCGCGGAAGCTCTGCGCCGCATGCACGCAGCAGTAGTCGAACTCGATCCCCTGGCCGATCCGGTTCGGGCCGGAACCCAGGATCACGACCGAGCTACCGCTCGGCTCGAGATCCGAGGCCTCGCCCCAGGTCGAGTAGAGGTAATTCGAGCCGGCCTCGACCTCGCCTGCGCAGGAGTCGACCTGCCGGAACGCGGGCCGCACTCCCCATGAGCGCCGGGCGGCGCGGGCCGCCTCCTCGCTCACGCCGCACGCGCCCGCCACCGCCGCGTCCGAGTGGCCGAGCCGCTTCAGCCGCAGCCAGTCGTCGGCGACGAGATCCTCGAGCTGCATCGGGTCGAGCCGCAGCCGCTCCAACTCGGCTCGGAACCAGGGGTGCAGTCCCTCGGGCAGCTCGTCGAGCGCGGCCCAGGGCGTGACCGCCCCACCGTCGAGCTCTCGCGAGCGCAGGGCCTTCGCGAAGGCCTCCGTGAACGTGCGCCCGATCCCCATCGCCTCGCCGACCGACTTCATCTGGGTGCCGAGGGTCGTGTCGGCGCCCGGGAACTTCTCGAACGCGAAGCGAGGCGCCTTGACGACGACGTAGTCGAGCGTCGGCTCGAAGCTCGCCGGCGTCGTGCCCGTCAGGTCGTTCGGGATCTCGTCCAGCGTGTAGCCGACCGCGAGCTTCGCGGCCACCTTGGCGATCGGGTAGCCCGTCGCCTTCGAGGCGAGCGCCGACGAGCGCGAGACGCGCGGGTTCATCTCGATCACGCGCACCTCCCCACGCTCGCGGTCGCGCGCGAACTGGATGTTCGAGCCGCCGCACTCGACGCCGACAGCGCGGATGATCGTCGCGGCCGCGTCGCGCAGCTCCTGGTACGCCTCGTCGGAAAGCGTCATCTGCGGCGCGACCGTGACCGAGTCGCCGGTGTGGACGCCCATGGGGTCGAGGTTCTCGATCGAGCAGACGACGACCACGTTGTCGTTGCGGTCGCGGATCACCTCGAGCTCGAACTCGTCCCAGCCGAGCAGCGACTCCTCGACGAGCACCTGGCCGACCGGGCTCTCGGCCAGCGCGCGGTCGAGCAGCGGCTCGAGCTCCTCGCGCGAGCGGGCGGTGCCACCGCCGTGGCCGCCGAGCGTGAAGGCCGGGCGCAGGATGACCGGGAAGCTGAGGCTCTCGGGCAGGTCGTCGCGCGAGGTGACGACCAGCGACTCGGGCACCTTCAGGCCCGTCGCGCGGACCGTCTCGCGGAACTCCTCGCGGTCCTCGGCGCGGCGGATCACGTCGGCCGGGGCGCCGATCAGCTCGATGCCGAGCGCCTTCAGCACACCCTCCTCCTCAAGCGCGAGGCCGAGGTTGAGCGCGGTCTGCCCGCCCATCGTGGGGAGCAGCGCGTCCGGCCGCTCGCGCCCGAGCACGTCGGCGACCGAGTCGAGATCGAGCGGCTCGAGGTAGGTGCGGTCGGCGAAGCCCGGGTCGGTCATGATCGTCGCCGGGTTCGAGTTGACGACGATCGTGCGGAAGCCGTCCTCGCGGAGCACCTTCAGCGCCTGGCAGCCCGCGTAGTCGAACTCGCAGGCCTGGCCGATCACGATCGGGCCCGAGCCGATCAGGCAGATCGAGCGGAGGTCACGCCGCCTGGGCAAGCGCCACCTCCTCGACCCACGCGCTCAGCAGCGGCCAGGCGTCGTGCGGGCCGGGCCGCGCCTCGGGATGGAACTGCACCGAGCGGGCGCGCAGCTCGGGGAAGTCGAGCCCCTCGATTGTGCCGTCGTAGAGCGAGACGTGCGTCGCCTCGTGCGCGGTCGACGGCGCGACCGCGAAGCCGTGGTTCTGGCTCGTCACCAGCACGCGGTTCGTGCGCTTGTCGAGCACGGGGTGGTTGGCGCCGCGGTGGCCGAAGGGGAGCTTGAAGGTCTCGTGGCCGGTTGCGAGCGCGAGCAGCTGGTGGCCGAGGCAGATGCCGAAGACCGGCACCACGCCGAGCAGCGCGCGCACGGTCTCGACCTCCCGCGTGAGCGGCTCGGGGTCGCCGGGGCCGTTCGAGAGCAGCACGCCGTCGAAGCCGAGCAGATCGGCCGGCGCGGCGTCATGCGGGAAGACGGTGACCGCGGCGCCGGCCCAGGCGAGCCGGTCGAGGATCGAGCGCTTGCAGCCGTAGTCGAGGACGGCGATACTCGCCGTGCCCGCGTCGGAGTACACGTGCGGCTCGCGCGCCGAGACGCCGGCCGCCAGGGCGCGGCCTGCCATCGCCGGCTGCTCGCGCACGGCCGCAAGCGCCTCGTCCACCGAGGCCTCGCCCGAGACGGCGATCGCGCGCATGGCCCCGGCCTTCCGGAGGTGCACGACCAGCGAGCGCGTGTCGATCCCCGAGAGCGCGACCAGCCCGTGCTGGTGCAGCCAGTCCGTCCACGCCGGCCCGCGAGCCTCGCGCATCACGACCGCGCGCGCGTGCGGCCGCGACGACTCGCACCGGCCGGCCTCGACGCCGTAGACACCGACCATCGGCGCCGAGAAGGCGACGATCTGCTCCGCGTAGCTCGGGTCGGTGACGACCTCCTGGTAGCCGGTCAACGCGGTCGTGAAGACGGCCTCGCCGAAGGCGAACCCCTCGGCGCCGACCGACTCGCCGCGGAAGACCGAGCCGTCCTCGAGAGCGAGGAATCCGGTCATCGTCTCGCCTCCTCCTTCGTGATCCACTCCCCGTGCTCGAGGTAGTGCCGCGCCCGGATCGCATTTACTCGCGCGAACTCGCTGTCGGGCCGCTGCCGCTCCGACCACGCGATCGACTCCGTCAGGGCCGCTTGCACACGCTCGTTCGGAACCGGCACGAAGAACTCCGTCCATGGCCGTCCCGCCAGGAGCGGCACTGCATGCTCCTGCGCCAGCGCCGCGTCGAGCACGAACCAGAACGCGTCCTCGTCGGGGCGCTCTTCACCCTGATTCAGGTTGAGCTCGAAGCTCGGCGGCTGCTCGCCTTCGACGTAAAGCACGAGTTGGAGGTCGCGGGCTGGGCACTCGAGCTCGAGCAGGCGCCGAGCGAGCGACGGCCTCGCCGCGCCGAGCGGCCTACCGACGACTGCGACGAGGTCGATGTCGCTCGTCGCAGGGTCGAATGCACCTGTCGCGCCCGACCCGACGAGGTAGGCCTCGCGGACTGGCGTTGTCGAGTCGATCGTCCCGACCACCTCCGCCACGTAGGCAGATGAGCGTGAGTCGAGTCCCGGTGAGGTCGCCACCGTCACGCCTCGAACACCACCCGGCCCGCCGCGACCGTCATGGCGACGCGCCCTTTCAAGCTGTGACCGAGCAGCCACGAGTTGGCCGAGCGGGAGCGGAAGCCGGCCTCCTCGACCTTCCACTCGGCTGCGGTGTCGAGCAGGACGAGGTTGGCCGGCTCGCCGACCGCGATCCGCGGCCGCTCGAGCCCGTACGCCTGCGCAGGGCCGGTCGACATCCGCTCGAGCAGCGTCTCCAGCGGGACGAGGCCCGGCTCGACGAGGCTCGTGTAGAGCGCGGCGAACGCGGTCTCGAGGCCGGTGACGCCGAACGGCGCCGCCTCGAACGGCACCTCCTTCTCGTGCCGCGCGTGCGGGGCGTGGTCGGTCGCGACCGAGCCGATCGTGCCGTCGCGAAGCCCCTCGATCAGCGCGGCCCGGTCGTCGGCCGAGCGCAAGGGCGGGTTCATCTTCAGATTCGGGTCGAGCGTTCGGACGGCCTCGTCGGTCAGACAGAGGTGGTGCGGCGTGACCTCGGCGGTGGCGACGACGCCCTTTGTCTGCGCCGCCCGCAGCGCCTCGACCGACTCGCGCGCCGAGAGGTGCAGCAGGTGCAGCGGCTGCCCCTCGTAGGCAGCGAGCGAGAGGTCGCGCTCGACCATCGTGCTCTCGGCGACCGACGGGTAACCGGAGAACCCGAGCTCGGCCGAGACTGCGCCCTCGTGCATCTGCCCGCCCTTCGAGAGCGTCGGCTCCTCGCAGTGCAGCGCCAGACGCCGCCCGGTGATCCCGTGGTACTGGAGCGCGCGGCGCATCAGGCCCGGCGCGACGACCGGGCGGCCGTCGTCGCTGAACCCGGCCGCGCCCTGGTCGGCGAGCTCGGCCATCTCGGTCAGCTCGGCGCCCTCCTGGCCGCGGGTGATCGCGGCCAGGAAGCCGACCGGGATCTCGGCCTGCGCCTGCGCGGCCTCGACCAGCGAGCCGAGCACCGCCGCGGAGTCGACCACCGGGTCGGTGTTGGGCATCGCCAGGATCGCGCAGTAGCCGCCGGCCGCGGCGGCCGCGGTCCCGGAGGCGATCGTCTCCTCGTCCTCGCGCCCGGGCACGCGGAGATGGACGTGCGGATCGACGAAGGCGGGCGCGAGCACGAGGCCCGAGCCGTCGACGACGCGGTGCTCGTTCGTCTCGAGGTTCGTCCCGAGCTGCGCGATCGTGCCGCCGTCGACGCGGACGTCGCAGACCGCGTCCACGCCTTCGGCCGGGTCGAGCACGCGCGCGCCGCGGACGACGAGGTCGTCGCTGCGGCCCTTTCGGACGAAGAGCATCACGCCACCTCCAGCGGGTCGGGCGTCTTCACCGAGACGGGCCCGGTCGTGAGCAGGTCGTAGAGCACCGCCATCCGGACGACGAGCCCGGCGCGCACCTGCGTCTCGATCAGCGCGTCGGCCGCATCGGCGACGCGCGGGTCGATCTCGACGCCGCGGTTCATCGGGCCGGGGTGCATCACCTTCTGCCCCGGCCGCAGCCGCTCCGGCGTCACGCCCCAGCGCGCGGTGTACTCGCGCAGCGACGGGACGTAGTTGGCGCCCTCCTGCATCCGCTCCTGCTGCATGCGCAGGACGTAGACGACGTCGGCGGCGGCGATCGAGCCGATGTCGTGCGAGAGCTCGCAGCCCATCGCCTCGATCCCGCGCGGGAGCAGCGGCGGCGGCCCGACCAGCGTCACCCGCGCGCCCATCAGCGTCAGCGCCTGGATGTTCGAGCGCGCGACCCGCGAGTGGAGGACGTCGCCGACGATCGCCACGTGCAGCCCGTCGAGCGGGCCGACCTCCTCGCGGATCGTGAACAGGTCGAGCAGCGCCTGGGTCGGGTGCTGGTGCTTGCCGTCGCCGGCGTTGACGACGTGCGCCTCGGTGAAGCGGGCGACGAGCTGCGGCGCGCCGATCTGCGGGTGCCGGATCACGATCACGTCGGGGTCGTAGGCGCCGAGCGTCAGGGCCGTGTCCTTGAGCGACTCGCCCTTGTCGACCGACGACCCCGCGGCCTTGATCGACATCGTGTCCGCGCTCAGGCGCTTGGCGGCCAGCTCGAAGCTCGACGAGGTGCGCGTCGAGGACTCGTAGAAGACGTTCACGACCGTGTAGCCGCGCAGAGTCGGCAGCTTCTTGACCTCGCGCTCGAGCGTCCGCGCGAAGCTGCGCGCGGTCGCGAGCAGCCGCTCGACGTCGTCGCGGGTCAGGTCGCCGATCGAGATCAGGTGCCGCCGCGGCGGCGGCTTGGGCGGGAGGAAGTCCTCCCGCATGACGTGGATCTCACCCATGGGTCTCCTTCGTGATCAGGACGCGGTCGATCTCGTCCACCTCGACGAGCTCGACCTGGACGCGCTCGTCGCGGGCGGTGGGCAGGTTCTTGCCGACGTAGTCCGGGCGAATCGGCAGCTCGCGGTGGCCGCGGTCGGCGAGCACGGCGAGCTGCACGCGCTCGGGCCGGCCGTAGCCGAAGAGCGCCTCGATCGCCGCGCGGATCGTGCGGCCGGTGTAGAGGACGTCGTCGACGAGGACGCAGGTCATGCCTTCGAGCGGGAAGTCGAGCGTCGTCGAGCGAACGAGCGGCTGGGCGTGACGGGGAGGCTCGCCCGCGCGGACGTGGACATCGTCGCGGTGGAAGGTGATGTCGAGCTGGCCGAAGGCGACCTCGGTGCCGGAGAGCTCGCCGATCCGCCGGCGCAGGCGCTGCGCGATCGGCACGCCGCGCGTGTGGATCCCGACCAGTGCGACCCGCTCGAGCTGCGGGTTGCCCTCGACGATCTCGTGCGCGATCCGCGTCAGCGTGCGCTCGATCGCCTCGGCATCGAGAACAGTCTTCGCTTCGGAGGTCTGGGCGCCGCTCAGGGCGCGCTCAGGGCGCTGTTCACCTTCGACTCCTTTCCGGCCTCACGGGACCGAGTTAAAGGGGTGTTCTGTGTTCGCCGCGGAACGGTAGCGGCGGAGCCGGACGTTACCAAGAGAGTTTTGCTCTTGGGTCACACCGACCCGACCCGACACGGTGCCTGAGACGGCCGCAGCGGCGGCGCCGAGTCGGCGCCTTAGCCGCCCGGGACGGGCAGCAGCAAGTCGACCTCGTCGAAGCGGCGGTAGAACTCGATGCTCGGACGGGACTCGTCGGGCGCGTTCTGCGCGATGAGCGCCTCGAAGCTCGGTCCGATCCGGCCGTCGAGCTCGGCGGCTCTCCGCTCAGCCGCGCCCGAAGGTAGCGCCCGCCCGGAAGCGTCCCGCTTTCGAGGCCGAGCGCCTCCGGGTCGTCGCCCTCCTTCACCTCGACGCAGGCCCGGTACTCCTTCTCGCTCGGATAGAAGGCGCCGTAGTACTTGCGGCCACGCAGCCCCACCACCTGCTCCAGGCGCTCGAACGCCGGCCCGAACGCCATGACGTCGTCGGGCGTCCGGATGAACATCACCGCGACCTCGTCGCGCTCGACCGGCGTTGCCTCCACGTGCTTATCCAACCACGGACGTCTAGCTGGACGCCCAGTGCTCGTCCCAGAACGCGGACTGCTGCTTGCCGTCGACGTCGGTGAAGCCGTACTCGCGCGCGAGGGCCGGGGTCGTGAAGACCCCGCCCGTCTTCTCGAGCACGTCTGCATCAGCGGCCAGCGCCGCGATCGCGCGGCCCGGGAACTCCGCCGACTCTGCCCTGGCGGCGTCCTCGGGTGCCAGGTCCATACGCTCCAGCCGCATCCAACCCGGCGACACGGCCACACACGTGACGCCGTGCGGCCGGAGATCGTCCGCCATCTGCTCGGTCAGCTTGTTCGTTGCGTTCTTGACCACCTCGTAGAACGTGACTCCGTGCGGGCGGTCGAGCACCCAGGTCATGTTCACGATCAGCCCCCGGCCCGCCGCGATCATCAGCGGGGCGGCCAGCGTCGACGCGAAGACGGCCGCTCGCAGGCCGCCGTCGAACATCAGGTCCCAGTGGCGCCATTCCATCTCCCAGAACGGCGTCTCGTAATAGAGCGGGAGTTCGTAACCGCTCCACGCGTTGTTGACCAGGAGGTCGAGGCGGCCCTGCTCGCCGCGGATCCGCTCGAACAGCGACTCGACCTGCGAGTCGTCGGTGTGGTCGCAGCGAACGGCGATGCCGGTGCCGCCGCGGTCGGTCAGCTCGTCGGCGGTGTCGTCGATCGTCCCCGGGCGGCCGAGCGTGGTCGGCTCGCCGCGGACGGAGCGGCCGGTCACGTAGACGGTGGCGCCCTCCTCGCCCAGCACGAGCGCAATCCCCTTCCCGCCGCCGCGGCTCGCGCCGGTGACGAGCGCGACGGTTCCGTTCAGCCGCGGTTCGGTCATGGTTCAGTGGTACCCATCGGCCACGGCGATTAGCCATTCGACGCGGTACTCGAAACGCTCCGGGAGCTCCCCTTCGGCCCGGGCGAGGCCGGCCTCGTACTCCTCTTCCGAGATCAGGTCGAAGGTGGAGATGTGCCGGCCGCGGATGCGCTCGAGCGCCTCGGTGCGGGTGCGGGTGCCGCGCTGGGAGAGGGTCGCGAGCTCGACCTGCGCGAAGCCGGCTGCCCGCAGCTCGCCCTCGAGCTCGCCGACGGTCGAAAAGCGGGCGCGGTCGACGCGCTCCATCGACGGGAAGAGCGCGTTCAGCCAGAACGCGTCGAAGTAGGACGGGTCGAACGTCACGACGGCCAGGCGGCCTTCCGGGCCGAGCACGCGGCGCGCCTCGGCGAACGCGGCCGGCCGCTCGACCAGGTGCGACGAGAGCCACATCACCGCCCGCTCGAACCAACCGTCCTTGAAGGGCAGCTGCTCGGCGCGGCCCTGCTTGAACGTCGCCTCCGGAGCGTTGCGGCGGGCGACCTCGAGCATGGCCGGCTCCGCGTCGACGCCCCAGACCCGCGCGCGCCCGGCGAGCGCTGCCTCCAGTCGGCCCGTGCCGCAGCCGATGTCGAGCACCCGCCGGCCGGCGAGGTCGGCCTCGCGCTCGACGACTCGGAAGACCTCCCACCAGTTGTCGTCGACCGGCCGGACGCGGTCGTACGACTCGGCGAGCCGGCCGAAATCAGGCGTCGGCGATGAGATCGTCAGGCTCGGTCTGCGACTCGATCGCGTGCTGGGCGGCCTCGAGCTGGGACTCGGGCACGAGCACCTTCTGCGGCGCGTCCTCGGTCTCGCGGGGGTGGTGCTCGACTGCGGTCTCCAGCTGCGAGTCGATTCCGGCCGCCTGCAGCAGCGCCTGAACCTCCTCCGCCTCGGTCACGTCCTCGGCCAGCGCCACCTGGACATACTGGGTCACGGAACCACCTCCGCCTCGGGGACCTGCTCCTCGCGGCGCCGGGCGACTCCGCCCTTGATCAGGCGCGGCGAGCCGCGCTCGGGGAACGGCACGTCGATCACGTCGAAGTCCTTGGGCACCACGGTCTCGGTGAAGATCGTACGCGCCTCGCGGGCTACCTCGGGGCCGAAGTAGCGGTTCGAGAGGTGCGTGAGCGCGAGCAGGGCGACGTCGGCCTCGCGGGCGAGCTCGGCGGCCTCGAGCGCGGTGGAGTGCGAGGTCTCGCGCGCGCGGTCCCGTTCCTCGTCGAGGAAGGTCGCCTCGTGGACGAGCACCTCCGCCCCCCGCGCCGCCTCGCGCACGGTCGGCGACGGGGCCGTGTCGCCGGCGAGCACGACGCGGCGGCCCGGACGCGGAGCGCCGAGCACCTCGTCGGGCGTGATCGTGCGGCCGTCGGCGAGCTCGATCGACTCGCCGGCCTGGAGCAGCCCGCGCTCCGGCCCCGGCGGAACGCCCAGCGCGTCGGCGGTCTCCACGTCGAAGCGCCCCGGCCGCGGATGCTCCACCAGCGCATACCCGAGCGCCTGCACGCCGTGCGCGACCGGGAACGTCACCAGGTTGTATTCCTCGCGCTCGAGCACGTCGCCCGGCTGCAGCTCGACGAGCTCGAGCGGGTAGGTGAGCTTCCCGAAGATCCGGCGCAGGGAGCCGAACAGCTCGCTCAGGCCCGGCGGCCCGTAGACGGTCAGCGGCAGGTCCCTGCCGCGCAGGGCGAAGGTCTTGAGCATCCCCGGCAGTCCGAGGTAGTGGTCGGCGTGGAAGTGCGAGACGAACACCTCGCGCAGCTCGACCAGGCCGACGCTCGAGCGCAGGAGCTGGCGCTGCGTGCCCTCGCCGCAGTCGAACAGCAGCCGGTCGCCGCCGCGCCGCACGACGAGGGCCGTCGGCGCACGTTGCGCGGTCGGCACGGAGGCCGATGTGCCGAGGAAGACGACGTCGAGATCCACGGCGTGAGTCTAGGAGGGTTTGTCGGAACCCTGCTCGCCGTCGGGGTGCGATGGCCGTGCCGAGGCAAGGACGCAGGGAGTCCCTGTAGTGGATGACTACAGGGACGACTGAGGACGCGGCCTCGGGGCGGACAGCGCGGCCCGGGGGCTCAGACCGGGTTTCGGCAAGCCCTCCTTCTTTCGAGGCGGCGCGGCCTCCGTCCGGGTGTCAAGCCCCCAGTGCCAGGGGCCGATAGTGGCGAAGAGCTCATGCGACTACTGGCGGCCCAGAGTCAGAGCTTGAGGCTGGCGTCGGAGCGCTCCCTCACGCTCCTGCGGCTCTTCCTCGTCGCGAGCGCCCTGATCCTGGGCGTCGGCGCCGTCGTGCTCACAACCGTCCTCACGCGCGCGCTCACCGAGCAGTCGCTCGCCGACAACCGCGAAAGCCTGACGCAGCTTGTCGACGGCGTCCTGCGCCCGTCGCTCGTCCGCGACGGGAAGCTCCGGGTGGGCCCGCACGTGTCCGCGTTGCTCCTGCAGCAGCTGCGCGAGGATCGCGACCTCGTCACGATCAAGGTCTGGCGCCCCGACGGCGTGCTCGCCTGGACGAACCGCGCGCCGGAGCGGATCGGCAGGCACTTCGACGAGGAGGGCGATCTCGAGAGCGCCCTGCACGGGCGCGCCGCCGGCTCGATCGGCCACCTCTCGGAGGACGAGAACGCGGTCGAACGCTCGCTCGGCTTCAGCAACCTGCTGCAGGTCTACGCGCCGATCCGCGGCCGCAAGGGCACGGTGCTCGGCGCGTACGAGATCTACGCCGACCCGAAGTCGCTCGAGCAGGCGCTGGCCTCCCGCAAGCACCTCCTCTGGGGCGCGATCGCCTTGGTCTTCCTCGCGCTCTGGACCGCGCTCGCCGTGCTGGTGCGCGGGGCGTCGACGACGCTTCGGCGGCAGACGCGCGAGCTGCGCGAGCGGTCGCGCGCGCTGATGGACTCCTACGCAAGGCAGGAGGAGAGCTCGCTCGAGGCCGTCGAGAGCCTGAACGCGACCGTCGAGGCGAAGGATCCCGACACGGCCGGCCATTCCCGGCGGGTGCAGCGGATCGCGCTCGCTCTCGGCGAGGAGCTCGGCCTCTCGCGGGAGCGCCTCGACGCGCTCCGCTTCGGCTCGCTCTTCCACGACATCGGCAAGATCGCGGTGCCCGACAAGATCCTCGTCAAGCCCGCGAAGCTCGATCGCTGGGAGTACGCCCAGATGCAGACGCACTCCGCCGAGGGCGCGCGGATCGTCGCCAAGTTCGGCCGCCTGCGCGAGGCGGTGCCGATCATCCGCCACCACCACGAGCGCTGGGACGGCGAGGGCTATCCGGACGGGCTCGGCGGCGACGAGATCCCGCTCGAGGCCGCGATCGTCGGCCTTGCCGACGCCTGGGACGCGATGACCACCGACCGCCCGTACCACCGGGCGCTGAGCGCCGAGGAAGCGCTGGCCGAGATCGGCGCCGGGCACGGCACGCAGTTCGCCCCCGCGGTCGTCGAGGCGTTCTTCTCGGTCGCCGCGCGCCGCCCGGCCGAGTTCGGCCTCGACGAGCCGATCCTGCGCGCGGGGTAGCGACTAGAGTCGCCGCGTGGGCGACGACGTCCGGCAACGGCTCCTCCTCGACCCGTCGGCAGCCGAACACCGCGAGATCCGCGAGCTCTGGAAGCGCCACTCGATCGCCGAGGACGAGCGCGACCTCCCGGGCCTGATCTCGACGCTGACGGAGGACTGCGTCTACGAGCTGGTCGGCACGAGCCACCGCTGGGAAGGTCACGCCGGCGCGACACGCTTCTACACCGGGCTGCTCGGCGCCTTCCCCGACATCGACTTCCAGCTGACCGACATCGTGATCGGCCCGCAGGGCGTCTTCGAGGAGGCCGACGTGACCGGCACGCACGAGGCCGGGTGGCTCGGCATCCCGCCCTCCGGCGAGCGCCTCGCCTGGAAGGTGGCCATCCTCTTCCCCTGGGACGCTCAACAGCGCCTGTTCTCGGGGGAGCGCGTCTACACGGCCGGCTTACCAGGGTTGTAGAGACGCCGCTCAATCGGGTCGACCGGTCATCTCAGACGGTCGCGCGGGCAGAGCCCGCCCGCCCTGACGCCGGCATCGCAAGCGATGCCTCTCTCCTAGCTGTCCTACCCACGGACGTTGTGAACGCGGCTGATCGGAGGCCGGTCTCCGAGCGAGCTGTGCGGCCTGCGCCGGTTGTAATGCTCGAGCCAGTGTGGCAGCGCCTGGCTGCGCTCGCGATGTGAGCGGTAGACGACGCCGTAGGCCCACTCCCTCGCCATCGTCTGATGGAAGCGTTCCACCTTCCCGTTCGTGCGGGGCCGGTAGGGCTTGGTCGTCAAATGGCGGATGCCCCGGCGGGCGAGCAGCTCGCGGAGCGAGCCGTTCTTGACGTAGCTGAAGGCGTTGTCGCTCATCAGCCGCTTGGGCTCGATCCCGTGCCGCTCGTAGAAGGCGAGCGCCCGCTCGATGAAGCCGGTCACCGTCGCCGCCCGCTCGTCGCGATGGAGCTCGACGTAGGCGAGACGCGAGTGGTCGTCGACGATCGCGTGCGCGAAGTCGTAGCCGACCTGCTTCTGCGAGTGCAGTGACCGGTTCCAGCGCGGGGAGCGGTCGCCGGTAACGGCATGGCCGGGGCGCTCGAAGCGCGCGTAGCGGCTGACGTCGACGTGGAGCAGGTCGCCGGGGCACGGCCACTCGTAGCTGTTGGCAGGCTCCCGCGGCGGGCGCTTCGGCCGGGAGATGCCCGCCCGCCTGAGCACCTTCCAGACTGTCGAGTGGGCAAAGCCGGTAACGGCCGCGACCAGTCGCGGCCCCCAGCCCGTCTCCCGGCGGCAGGCGCAGATGCGCTCCTGCAGCTCTGGGGCGAGCTCGCGCGGGCTGTGCCGAGGTCGGCTCGAGCGATCGAGCAGACAGCCGAGGCTCGAACGCGCCGGCTCGCTCGCCTCGCACCAGCGATGCCACCAGCGGTGCGCCGTCGCCGGCGAGACGCTGAAGGCCGCCGCAGCGGCCTTCAGGCTCATTCCTCCCTCGATCGCGTGGACGAGCGCGAGCCGGCCGGCCAGTCCGAGCTTGGCGTTACGGTGAAACGTCATCCGGGTCCCTCCTCGGGGCGTGAGTCCTCGCAGACCCACAGCCTCAAAGGAGACCCGGATGCCCTCTCAGCCGTTCACAACGTGTGTGGGCGTGACACCTAGCGGGCCGACGGCAGCACGAGCCGCTCTCCGGGGACGATCACCGACCCGCCGAGGTGGTTGCGCCGGTCGATTCGGTAGATCGCGTCTCGCGGGTCGCCCGCGTAGTGCGAGACGGCGATCGACCACAGCGTGTCGCCCGGCCTGACCGTGTACCGGAGTGTCGGTCCCGCGCCCTGCGAGGCGCGCGCGACGAACGCCCAGGTAATCAGGGCGAGCGCTACGATCAGGATGATCTTGCCGAACATACGTTCGCCATACTAGAGCGAACGCATGTTCGTGTCAAGTCTCGAGGAACCGCCCCGCCTTCCAGAGCAGCTCACCGTCGGCGTAGACCTCGCCGTCCTCGCGCAGGTCGCAGACCATGTCCCAGTGCAGCGCCGAATCGTTGGTGCCGCCGAGCTCCTTGAACGACGCGCCGAGCGCGACGTGCATCGTCCCGCCGATCTTCTCGTCGAAGAGCGTGTTGTTGGTGAAGCGGTCGATCTCGTAGTTGAGCCCGAACGCGACCTCGCCGAGCCGGCGCGCGCCCTCGTCGAGCTCGAGCACCGCGTCGAGGAAGGACCCGCCTTCGCGGGCCTCGGCCTCCACGACCCGGCCCTCCTCGAAGCGGAGCCGGATCCCGTCGATCTCGCGGCCCTGGAACAGCGCGGGGAAGGCGAACGCGATCTCTCCCTCGGTCGCAGTCTCGTGCGGGCTCGTGTAGACCTCGCCGTCCGGCAGGTTGTAGCGCCCGTCGGCTGCGTCCCACTTACGGCCCTCGACGACGACGCGCAGGTCGGTGCCGGGGCCGACGATCCGAAGCTCTCGCGCCTCGCTCAGCTGCCCGGCTCGGAGCGCCAGCTCGTCGCGCGTCGCCTTCCAGTGCGCGACCGGGTCGCCATCGCCCTCGACATGGCACGCGCGGTAGACGAACTGCTCGTACTCCTCGAGCGACATCCCGGCGTCCTGCGCGTGGGCGGCCGATGGGTGCAGCGCGCCGCACCAGCGCATCTCGCCCTTCGAGATCCGGCCCCAGCGGCGGTTGATCAGCTTCCGCTCCGCGGCCATCAGCCGCTGCTGGCGCTCTGGCGGGGCCTCGCCGAGCGCCCGGGTGTTCACCTCGGACCAGATCGTCACGATCGCGTCGATGAGGTCGACCTCGGTCTCGGCCGCCGGCGGGACGAAGTCGAACTGGTCGCCGCTTCCTTCCTTGATCAGCAGCTCGGCGAGGCCCTCCAGCTCCACCTGCACGTACGGGTACGCTCCGGCCCGCAGCGCGGCCCGGTAGAGCTCGACCGCGAGCGGGATCCCCGGCTCGGCGGTGTCGACCCGGAGGATCTGCCCCGGCTGCAGCTCGAGCGAGTAGCCGACGATCAGCTCGGCGAGCCGCGCCGCCCGCGGATCGGTCATCGGACCCGGAACGGCCTGCTGACGACGAGCGTGGTGCGGGCGGGGTTCATCGTCGCCTGCATGCGGATCGCGAAGACGTAGCGGCCGGCCTTGAGCCTGCGGTGCGGGAGGATGACGACGCGGGTCTTGGCCTTGATCGTCCCGCGCGCGACGAGCAACGCCTTCGGCTGGCCCCGGCCCAGCACCTTCAGGATCTGCGCCTTCTTCGTCGTGGCCTTGAAGACCGCGGCGCGGAAGAGCGCCTCCTCCTGGGCTCCGGCCCTGAAAGACCACTTCGTGTTGCGCGTCCGCCGCACCTGCTTGAGGTTGCCCCACGTCACGAGCGGATAGAGCACCCCCGCGGTGTGCTTCCAGGCGGTCAGAAGACCGGTCTGACAGGTGCCGCCCGAGTCATGGATCGTCTGCTTGACCGCGTCGTACGAGGGGCGTCTCGAGCCGTCGACGCGCTCGAGGCCGCTCTGCCAGCCCGTGAGCTGGGGCTCGTCGGTCAGCAGGAAGAAGCTGAGCGAGGCGACCGTGGGGTCGCACTCGGCGCTCTGGATCGACTCGGCATAGTAGGTCGCCTGCTTCGCCTCGTCGATCGTGGGCACGTTCTCGGTCCCCGTGTAGACGCCCGCTAGCGCGGGGAGCGGCGCCACCTGCCAGCCGAGCTCGTCGAGGTCGAACGTGAGCGGTGGGCTGAACGACGTCTTGCCGGTCTCCTTGAACGTCGCCTGTGCCGTGCCCTTGAAGGCATCCCAGACGGCTTGCTTGACCCGGTTCAGGTTCGGCAGCCCAGCGTTGGGCCACGTGTAGCCGGTCTGCGGGAGATCGGTGTTGTGGGCCGGGTACGGGTGGTACGCGAGCTCGTCCATCAGGGGCTTCGTCCGGTGGCTCGCGCGGTAGGCGACGCCGAGGTCGTGGAGGAAGCGGACCGGCGAGCGGGAGATGTTGCTCTTGGCGTTGGGGTTGTCGTTGCCTCGCGGCGAGAGGCCGACGCCGATCACGTTGATGGTCGGGTCGACCGATTTGAGCGCGTCGTAGGACTTGGCGAGCACCGGCTCGTATTCGGCGGCCGAGAGCGGCTTGCCGTCCGAGCCGAACTGCGGCAGCCAGAAGTAGGGCTGGTTGGGCTCGTTGCCGATCACGTAGTCCCTCACCTGCGGGAACGCGTGCGCGACGTTCTGCAGGAAGGCGGCGAACTGCCCGGCCGCGCCCGAGGCCGACGAGAAGTCGCGCGCGTTCTTGGACGAGATCGCGAAGACGATCTTGACGCCGGCCGCCTGGGCGAGCGGCAGCCACTGCTGGATGTTCGACTTCTGGGGGATCACCGCCGGCTGGGCCGGGTTCCAGATGATCGAGACGCGGTTCTGCGTCAGCCCGAGGTCGTGGAGCGTCGCGAAGAAGGCGGCGGCGTTCGCTTCCTTGCCGCGGTCCTCACTGACCCCCACCGCGATCGCCGTATGCGCGCTGCCGGCCAGCGCCAGCGCGGCGCAGCCCAAGGCGGTCGCGAGCGACGCCGACCAAAGAGGCCGTGCGGGCTTTGCCCGTGCGGCCGCCTTCGCGATAAGACTCGTGATCCTCGTCAACGTCCCTCCTCGTCGATTCGACCCACCCCTAGCGTTACACGTCCGGCGGCCGGAATGAAGCGGCATTCGCCGTCAGTGATCGGCGGCCTGCGCCGGAACTTGAGTCTCAAGCGTCTGGAGGATCGCCTCCAGGAGCGGGCCGGCGCCGAAGCGTACCGGGTCGTCGGCGGGCAGGCCGGTCTGCTCACGCGCAGCGTTGATCGCCGCGCGCGCCTGACCCTCGTCGAGGTGGGCGGTGTTGAGCGCGAGGCACGCGACCCGGGCCGGGCGCAGCGGCAGGGCAATCCGCTCGTGCAGCTCGACCAGCTCCTGGAGACTCGGGAGCGGGTGGCCCGGATAGCCCTCGATCTCGGTCGCGCCCGCCCGGTGGCAGAGGACGAACGCGTGCGGGGCCGAGCCGTGGATCAGGCCGAGCGTCACCCCCGAGTAGGCCGGGTGCGAAAGCGAGCCCTGGCCCTCGACGAAGAGCAGCTCTCCCCCGCGCTCGTGCCCCTCGACGACCAGCCGCTCGGCCGCGCCGGCGAGGAAGTCCGAGACCACGGCGTCGACCGCGATCCCCCAGCCCGCGATTGCGATTCCGGTCTGGCCGGTCGGGACGAAGACCGAGCTCAGGCCACGGCGGCGCGCCTCGAGGTCGAGCTCGAGCGCGACCGTCTTCTTGCCGATCGCGCAGTCCGAGCCGACCGTGAGCACGATCCGCGCGTCGAGCGCGAGGTTGTCGCCGGTCGGGACGTTCAGGTCGGCCGGCGGCCGGCGCAGGTCGCGCAGCTCGACGCCGTTCGCGGCCGCCAGCTCGCTCAGCTCGGGGTCGTCGCCGAGGAACTCGTGCAGGCCGTTCTCGACGTCGAGCCCGGCGGCGATGCACTGCTCGAGGAGCTCGCGCCACTCGGGCGGGAAGCGGCCGCCCTGCGTCGCGACGCCGACCAGCGCGGTGGTCGGCTCGTAGGTCAGCCCGTCTGCGACGGACGCGACGACCGGCACGCCGTCGAGCGTCTCCCCCGGCCGCGTCGAGTCGACGACGACAACGGCCGGGTCGGGCGCGTAGCGGATCACGCCCCGAGCGGTCTTGCCGTAGTGCGGGTCGCCGGAGCGGCCCTCAGCGAGGATCAGATACCGCTTCTCGGACACCCAATCCCGGCCGGTCGGGAGGGACCTGGACGCCGTCGACGAGCTCGACGCCCGGCCACGGGTCCTCCGCGAGCAGGAGGTTGCCGTCGAGGTCGACGTGGTCGAAGAGGCTGGCGATCTGGGCACCGGCCGAGACAGCGAGGCCCGACTCGTTCATGCAGCCGAGCATCAGCCCGAGCCCCAGCGCGCGGCCGGCGTGCGCGATCCGAACCGCCTCGCGAATCCCGCCCGACTTGGCGAGCTTCACCGTCAACCCGTGCGCGCGCTCGGCGCAGGCGGGCACGTCCGCGAGCAGATGGCAGTCCTCGTCGACGTAGATCGGGAGCGGGCTCCGGCGCTTCAGCTCCGGCCCGTTCGGATCCGCGGCGGGCAGGGGCTGCTCGCAGTACTCGACCCCGAGCTCGCCGAGCTGGGGCAGCGCTTCCACCGCCTCGTCGAGGGACCAGGCCTCGTTCACGTCCACCTGCAGCGGCACCTCCGAGACGCCGTGCACCGCACGGACGCGCTCGACGTCGAGCCCGTCGCGGCCGCCGAGCTTCAGCTTCAGCCGCTTGAAGCGGCCGCGGACCTTCTCCGCGCGCCGCGCCATGTCGTCCGGGTCGCCGAGCCAGATCGTCCACGAGGTCGGCGGGCCTTTCTGCTCGAGCCCGAGCAGCCGCCAGACCGGCAGGCCGGCGAGCTTGCCGCAGAGGTCGTGCAGCGCCGCGTCCAGTCCCGCTTTGGCCGCGTGCTCGCCTGGCCGCTCCGCGAGCCGGGCCCCGATCGCCTCCAGCGCGAACGGGTCGTCGCCGAGCAGCTCCTCCGTCTCCTTCAGGAACGCGAGCGCCGAGGAGGCCGACTCGTCGTAGCGCTCGATCGGGTTCGCCTCGCCGAAGCCGCTGACTCCGTCGTGGCGGATCTCGACGAAGACCGCCTCGGCCTCGTCGGAGGCGCCGCGCGAGATGACGAACGTCTCCGCCATCCGCAGCGTCGCGATCCGGGCCTCGAGCTCCACCGCCGATACCTTAGGCCGCACACGCCGGCCAAGCCGGCGTGTGCTCTATGGTCGGCGTCGCAAGCGAGCGCCTTAGACCGCGTGGCGACCGTCACCGCATACCTCCGCGGGCTCGACCCGCACCTGCCGCGCCAGGTCTGGCTGGTGCAGGCCGGCGGGGTCGTGAACTCGCTCGGCAACGGGATCGTCTTCCCGTTCGCCGTCATCTACCTGCACAACGTGCGCGGCATCTCGTTCGCGCAGGCGGGCCTGGCGCTCGCGATCGCCGGCGCGGCGGCGCTGGCCGCGGGCCTCGGTGCCGGCACGGTGATCGACCGCATCGGCGGCCGCAACACGCTCGTGCTCGGCCTGATCCTGGAAATGGTCGCGTTCACGCTCTTCCCGCTGATCCGCGAGGCCTGGCACGCCTACGCGCTCTTCGCCCTCGAAGGGATCGGCACGGCGTGCTTCTGGCCCGGCCAGTCGACGCTGCTCTCGCGCCTGACGCCGCCGGAGGCCCGGCACTCGGCCTACGCGCTCCAGCGGGTGAGCATGAACCTCGGCGTTGGCCTCGGCGCCCTGATCGGCGGGCTGATCGCGACGACCGCCGACCCGAGCAGCTTCACCAGGTTGTTCCTGATCGACGCCGCCACCTTCCTCGTCTTCGCGGCGATCCTGCTGCTCTTCATCCGGGAGCCGCCCGTGAGCGAGGCGGAGGAGCACGAAGAGCCCGGCAGCTACCGGACGGTCCTGCGCGACCGCAACTTCCTCGCCTTCATCGGCCTGAACGTGCTCTTCGTCTCCGTCGGCTACGAGGTCTTCGCGCTGCTGCCGCCCTTTGCCAAGAACTACGCGGGCGTGGACGAGCGCTGGGTCGGCTTCATCTGGCTCGCGAACACGCTGCTGATCGTGCTGATCCAGCTGCCGGTGGCGAAGGCGCTCGAGGGGCGCCGCCGGATGGCCGCGCTGGCGCTGATGAACGTGCTCTGGGCGACCGCGGCGCTGATCGTCCTCGCGGGCGGCCACTGGCTGACCGGCAGCTCGGCGGCGATCGTCTTCATCATCGCGATCCTCGTCTTCGGCGTCGGCGAGACGCTGCAGGGGCCGACGCAGGCGCCGCTCGTCGTCGACCTCGCGCCCGAGCGGCTGCGCGGCCGCTACTTCGCGCTGAGCGCGATGTCGTGGAGCGCGGGCTCGATCCTCGGGCCGGCGGTCGGCGGGCCGCTGCTCGGCTGGCACCCGCTCGCGGTCTGGCCGATCGCGGCCGTGGTCTGCCTCTTCTCCGCGGCCGGCTGCCTCGCGCTCGAGCGGCGCCTGCCCGAGCGCGTCCGCCGCACACCCGCGCCGGAGCCGGTCACGCTCACGCCGCTGGCCCCGCCGCTACTGGCCCCAGGGCCAGGCGCCTAGGTAGCGAAGCTCCCCGGCGGCCCCGCCGCGGACGGCGAACACGCGCACCTTGTGGTCCGACCCGGGCTTCGGCAGCAGCGACGCCGGCAGGTCGAACTGGAAGCCGTACGGGTTCTGCGTCCGCACCTGGCCGAGCATGCTCTTCGGCTGGATCAGGCTCGCCTTGCTTGCGTAGACCTGCTCGCCGTCGACGAAGACCATCACCGCGTCGACCTTGTGCCGGTGCGCGGCGTCCGAGGCCGAGCCGTCGAACTCGAACGTCGGACCCGCCTTGACCACAACGCTGCCGGCGAGCGCCTTCTGCCGGACCGGGATCACCCTGCCGCCGGTCGAGGCGATCACCTGGATCCCGCCGCGCGTCTTGAGGGTCGTGGTCACGCTGCTCCCGCGCAGCTCCTCCAGCGAGCCGCCGGGCTGGACGGCGAAGACGGAGACGTCGTTGCGGCCGTCGTGCAGCGAGCCCTCCGGGACCATCGCGTCGAACCCGGTTACCCCGCCCACGACGAAGGTCTGCGTCACGGCGGCGACGCGGCCGTTGACGGCGACCGCCAGGTCCTGGCTGTCGAGCGGCCCCGACACCTTGCCCTGGACCCAGGTCGGCAGCAGCCCCGAGCGCGTGTCGACGGTGCGGAGCAGGTTCTCGTTCGAGAGCTGGACCGAGGTCGAGCGGCTCGGGTGGGTGGAGAGGCCCGAGACGAGCCGGCCCAGCAGCTCCTGGTGCGGCCCGATGCGGTAGAGGTCGGCGGGCGTCGTCCCGAAGGCCGCGAGCTGCTCCGCGAGCGCCTGCCGCCGCAGCGCCTGCAGGTCGGAGAGCCGCGCGGTCGCGTACTTGCCGTTGCCGATCAGCAGCGAGACGGTGCCGTCCTGCGGCAGCTTGCGTCCGATCAGCGGCTTGCCGTCGACGTGGTAGGGGATCTTGAGGTGCAGGTAGCGCGCGATTGTCGGCACGACGTCCACGGTGCGCGCCAGCCCGTCGTCGATGTGCGCACGGTGCTGGTGCGGCAGCTTCACGAACAGCGGCACGAAGGCGATGTCCTGCATGTTCCCCGGCGTCGGGAGCCGCCGCGGCTGCAGGTGCCGGAAGCTGACGCCGTGGTCGGCGAGCACGATCACGAGCGCCTTGTTCCAGATCCCCTTGGCCCTCAGCCGGCGCATCATGTAGCCGAGCGCTCGGTCGGTGTACTCAGTCTGGAGCAGGTAGCGCTGGTAGCTCTGCAGCGACGGCCAGGGCTGCTGCCAGATCCCGTGCCGCACGCCGCGCAGGATCGGCACCTCGATCCCGTACGCCTTGCCCGAGGGCAGGTACAGGTACGGCACGTGCGGCAGCAGCGAGTGGAGGATGTAGGCGGTCGGTTTCCCGCCCCGGTGAAAGGTCGAGACGAAGCGGCAGACGTTGCGCGCGCACGGGAGGATCGGGCCCGCGTGCGTCGTCTGCACCTCCGCGTGCTCCGGCTGGCCGAAGTTCCCCCAGCTGTCGCTGATCTGCGGGACGCTGTCGACGTACGGCGAGGGCAGAACGAGATGCAGGTAGACGACGCTCGCGTCGTTGGCCAGCGACCCGCTCGTGCCCTTGACCTCCTGCGCCGAGGAGCCCTTGACCTCCTTGCAGATCGAACCCGGGCACATGTGCGTGATCGACTCGACCCCCTCGACCTTGTAGCTGCCGCCGAGCAGCGTGAAGATGTTGTTCGGGTGGTCCGAGTAGATCGGTAACAGCTTCTTGTGCGGCAGCGGCAGGATCCCGGTGAAGATCGCCGGCACGGCCACCTCCGTCAGCCACTGCACCGTGGTCGCGCTCCGGTACCAGGTCGACGTGTTCTCGAGCCTGGCGAAGTTCGGGTAGCGGGCCGCGTCGACGTGCTCGCTGCGGTTCATCAGCGAGACCGGTGCGAACTCGTCCAAGACGATCAGCACGACCGGCGTCTTCGGCGTCTTCGAGCTGACGTGCTCCTCCTTCAAGGGCGGCGTGTTCGGGAAGACGAGCTTCGAGATCCCCGAGCTCGAGAAGAAGAGCGCCAGGAAGATGAACGGCGCCGGCGTCAGCACGGTCAGGAACGAGCGGGCGACCGCGGCCCGCGCGTAGAGCACCGCTCCTCCGATCCCGGCCGCCGCTGCGACGACCAGCGACGTCACCCCCGTCAGGCTCGAGTCGTTGGTCAGCCCGTGGAGGACGACGACGGCCACGAGGCCCGCGACGAAGACGAGGTGGACGATGCTCGCCGCGCGGCGGCTGAAGACCGCGACCAGCAGCTCGACTGCGAGCAGTGCCAGCGGCGGGACGAAGACGATGAAGAGCGCGAAGAGGACGATCTGCCTGCTCGTCGAGCCCCGGATCGCGAAGAACTCGGGGTTCTTGCTCAGGATGTCGAGCAGCGGCTGCGCGAGCGCGAACCCGGAGAGCACGGCGAGCTGCGCCCCGTTGACGAGCGCCGTGCGAAGAAAGCTCTGTTGAGGACTGCCCCAGGCGATGGCGGTAAAGGTAGATCGTCCGCGGCTAGACTGCCTGGCCCAAGCGCCTGTAGCTCAGGGGATAGAGCGCGCGCCTCCGGAGCGCGAGGTCGTAGGTTCGATTCCTACCAGGCGCACTCCTTCGAAGAAGCGTCTGCGAGCCGCGGCCGCGCATGTCGGCTGCGGCGGCGGCGTGCGAACGCCGGGATGGTCTCGGCCCTGCCAAGCCGACCTGTCCTTCCGGCTTCACAGGTTCGACACACTCTGCCCTTGACAGAATCAGGTGTCGGACACCTTTTTCTCCTTTTTCTGAAAGGGCGCCTGCAGTCTTCTGCCAGGACACGTGATGCCGGTAACGTCGTAGACCGTGCCTAGCGCGAACCAGCAGATCATCGAGGAGTTCCGTGCCAACGCGGGACGCGTCGGCGGGAACTTCGAGGGGCGGACGCTCCTGCTCCTTCACCATCGGGGCGCGAAGACCGGTACCGAACGTGTCAATCCAGTCGCCTACCAGCGCGTCTCGAACGACAAGGTCGCGGTATTCGCCTCGAAAGGCGGATCTCCGGCGAATCCTCAGTGGTACTACAACGTCGTTGCGAACCCCGACGTGTCCCTCGAGATCGGCACCCAGACGTTCGCCGCTCGGGCACACGTCGCCGAGGGCGAGGAGCGCGAGTTGATCTGGGAGCGGCAGAAGCGAGACTGGCCGGCGTTCGCGGGCTACGACGAGAAGACCAAAGGGCTCCGCGAGATTCCTGTCGTCGTGCTCGAGTTGGTCTGACGCACGCGCTCTTCGGGCACTCACTACTAGCGGCGCCAGGGCCACTCGCCCTTGATCGGTAGCTCGGTGGCGACGCCGAGGCGGATGCCGAAGACGCGCACCCGGTGATCCGGGCCCGGCTTCGGGAGCAGGCCCTGCGGCAGCTCGAAGTGGAAGCCGAACAGGCCCTTGTGCGGGAAGATCCGGTGCGGGAGGAGCTGGGCGGTCGGGCTCGAGAAGATCTCCTTGCCGTCGGCGAAGACGATCACGCTGTCGGCTCGGTGGAGCAGGCTGGGCACCGCCGCCCAGCCGTCGAAGACGTCGAGCGCGCCGGGCCTGACCTGAATGTGGCCGCGCAACCCGTGGGCGCGGATCGGGATCGGCGTCCCGTCCGATGCGCGGATCAGCTCGACGCCGCCGCGGCGGACGAGCTCGGTCGTCTCGTTCGTCCCGCGGAGCGCCTCGAAGGTGCGCCTGCCGTCCTGGTGGTGGACGACGAGGATCGTGACCGCGTTCCGGCCGTTGTGCAGCGAGCTCTCCGGGACCATGCCGCCGAAGCCGGTGCCGTCGACGCCCTGGAAGGTGCGCGTCATCGCGGCGATCCGGCCGTTGACCGCGATCGCGATCTCCTCGTTCTTGCCGTGCTTGCCGGTCAGGCCGCCCTGGATCCAGGTCGGCAGCAGGTCGGTGCGCCTGTCGACGACGTTCAACAGCTCGCGCCCGTCGAGGTCGACCCCCGCGTTCTCGCTCGGCTCGACCGGCAGCTTCGAGAGCGGCCGCCCGATCAGGTCGGCGTCGGGGCCGATGCGCAGGATCGACGCGGGCGTCGAGCCGAAGATCGAGATCTGCCGCAGGAGCGCCTGGTGCCGGCGGGCGAGCAGCGTCGAGAGCCGCGCCGTCTGGACGGTCCCGTTGCCGAGCCGGACCGCCACCGTGCCGTCGCGCGCGAGCCGCCGCCCGACGAGCGGCCGGCCGTCGACGTGCCACGGGATGCGCGCCCCGAGCACCTTGGCGATCGTCGGGACGACGTCGATCGTCTGCGCGAACCCCTTGTCGACGCGGCCCCTCTCCTGGTGCGGCAGCTTCACGAACAGCGGCATGAAGGCGATGTCCTGCAGGTTCCCGGGAGTCGGCCTGCGGCGCGGCTCGCCGGTGCGGTAGCTGACGCCGTGGTCGGCGGTGACGATCACGAGCGCGCGGTCGTAGATCCCCTTCGCCTTCAGCCGGCGGACGAGCAGGCCGAGCGCGCGGTCGGTGTACTCGGCCTGGAGCAGGAAGCGCTGATAGCCCTGGATCGCCGGCCAGTCGCCCTGCGGGACGTTGTGGTCGATCCCACGGAGCAGCGGCGCCTGCACCCCGTAGCGCCGCCCGGACGGGAGGTACAGGTACGGCACGTGCGGCAGCAGCGAGTGGAGGACGTACAGCGTCGGCTTCCCGCCACGGCTGAAGGTCGACGCGAAGCGGCAAACGTTGCGCCCGCACGGCTCGAGCGGGCCGGCCGCCTGCTGCTTCTCCGGCGCCTCCGCCTTGCCGAAGTTCCCCCAGCTGTCGCTGATCGCCGGGATCTCCTCCGAGTACGGCTCCGGCAGGAGCAGGTGCAGGTAGACGACCCCCGCGTCGTTGGCGAGCGAGCCCGTAGTGTCGGAGACGGCCGAGGGCGAGGCGCCGCGCACCTCCTTGCAGAGCTTCTGGGGGCAGAGCTGCGTCAGCGACTCGACCGCCCGTACCCGGTAGCTGCCGCCGAGAAGCGTGAAGACGTTCTTCGGGTGGTCGGCGTAGATCGGCAGGAGCTCGTGGTTCTTCGGCGGCAGGATCCCGGTCAGCAGGGCCGGCACCGCCTGCTCGGTCAGCCAGTGGACGGTGGTCGCGCTGTGGTACCAGGTCGACTGCCGCGCGAGGGCGGCGAAGTTCGGGTAGCGCGCGGCGTCGATGCCCTCGTCGCGGTTCATCAGCGCAATCGGGTCGAACTCGTCGAAGACGATCAGCACGACCGGCGTGGTCGAGTGGACCCGGTGCTCGGCGACGTGCGGGTGCTTGACGAAGACGAGCTTCGAGGCGTCCGAGTGGAACAGGAACAGGGCCAGGAAGATGAACGGCACCGGCGCCAGCACGGTCAGGAAGGAGCCGACGGGCGCCGAGCGCCGGTAGAGCAGCGCGCCGAGCACGCCGACCGCGGCGGCGACCGCAAGCGCCGAGACACCTGAGATCGAGACGCGGTTGGTCAGCGCGTGCAGGACGATCACCGCCACGAGGCCGGCGACGAAGAACACGTGCAGGAAGTCGGCCGCGCGGCGGCTGAACATGCGGACGAGCAGCTCGGCCGCGAGCAGCACAGCCGGAGGCACGAAGACGATGAAGAGCGCGAACAGGACGATCTGCGTGCTCGTCGAGCGCCGCACCGAGAAGAACTCCGGGTTGCGGCCGAGGATGTCGAGCAGCGGCTCCGCGAGCGCGAAGCACGAGAGAACGGTCAGCCGCGCGCCGTGGACGAGCGCGGTGCGGAGGAGCCCGGGCTCAGGCTTTGGAGCGGGCAAGGTAGAGCGTCCGCTTGCCCTCGGCGAGCGCCTCGGACCGAACGACGTCGAACCGCTCGGCGAGGCAGCGCTCGAACCAGTCGGAGCGGTAGTCCGGGTGGTCGTTCGGCCGCTTGCGCGCGAGTAGGCGGTGGGCCATCGGGTCCTCCGGCGAGACCCACTCGATCACGAGCGAGCCCGTGTTCGCGCGCAGCCAGTCGAGGAACTCCGCGATCGGCACGTTCCCCGCGATCGAGACGTGGTGGATCAGCGCCAGGCAGAGCGTCAGGTCGGGCCGGCCGCGCTTGGGCAGGTGCTGCCGCTCGCTGCCGCTCCAGCCGAGAGCCGGCGGCGGGTCGACGATGTCGACGTTCAGCGGCAGGATCTTCCGGTCGCCTTCGTCCCGCAGCTTGCGGTAGAGCCGGTCGACGACCGCGCCGTCGGCGTCCATCGCGACCACGTGCTCGGCGTACTCGGCGGCGATCCGCGAGTGCACGCCCTCGTTGCAGCCGATGTCCCAGACGAGACGTGGCAGCTCGCTCGCGGCCGCGTCGGTGACGAAGCGGGCCTTGCGCTCGGCGTCGTCGGCGGAGTAGGTGGTCTCGAGCCCGTAGTCGGTCCAGACCGAGCTCCCCGCCTTCCACTCCAGCCTCCGGATCAGCCGCTCGAGCCCCTTGACGTTGGCCACGATCAGCTCGTGCTTGAAGCCGGCCTTCTGCAGCTCGCCCTTCGCGTCGGCCTCCTTCTCCTCGTAGCGCTGCTCGAGCCGGTCGTGGAGGACGACGTGCGTGAGCGTGCCGCGGCGGAACCGGTCGCGGAACGAGAGCAGGTTCCGCATCTCGTGCGGCGTGATCCCGCTCAGGCTGCCCCGCAGCCACGGCTGGAAGGGCACGTCCTTCCAGGCCTGCAGGAGCAGCGGGTAGAGAAAGAGCATGCAGAACTGGCGGTAGCCGGCCCAGGGCTCGCCCTCGCGCAGCGGCTCGAACGAGCCGACGTCGATGAACACCGGCGCGGCGCCCCGGAACTGGACGTTGTACGGCGTCGAGTCCTTGAGGACCATCCCGGACTCGAGGGCGCGGCGGAGGATCCCGAGCTGAAGCAGCGCCGCATCACGCAGCATCTCGAAGCTCCACTCGTACGGGTACGAGACGAACGGGATGACGTCGTGCTCGAGCACGCCGGCGACGCCGCCGTGGAGCGCCTCCGGGAAGCTCGCCGCCTCCTCGACCTCCTCGGTCGCGACCAGCCTGCCCTCGTCGACGAGCTCCTGGAAGAGCGGCGACGACGAGAGCTGCCGCCAGTCGGCGAGCCCCTGCTCGCTCAGCAGCCGCAGGACGCGGCCGTCGGTCGTGAAGATCCGGCTGTCAGGGTCGCGAAAGGACCCCGGCTCGAGACCCGAGAGCGTGCCCGCCGCGTCCGTCACGTCCCGCGGCGTCAGCTCGGCGAGCTCTCGTCCTCGGGCTTTCCGATGTGAAGAAAGCGCTTCAGCCGCCGCCAGTAGACCTTCGTGACGACGCCGACGGCCGCGACGCCGCCTGCGAGCGCCTGCAGAAACAGGCTGCCGCTACCTGGATCGATGTAGCCGAGAGGAGTTCCCATGCCCCGGGCGACAGGGTACGAGGTCCGTCGGCCGTTCGCAAGCGGGAGGGTTCGCGGCAAGGCTTTGCGGGTAGAATGGCGAACCTGGAGATGCGACCCGACGACCCCCTCAGTACCGGTGCCAAGCCTGCCACGCATCAAGCGCCAGCGGCCATCGACGCCCAGCCGGGAGGTCCTCCCGCGGCCTGAGCCGCGGATCGCAGAGCAGAGCGCGCACGGCCTGACCTGGATCCACGTCGACGCGCCCACGAGCGACGAGGCAACCCGCCTCGCCGAGCGCTTCGGCTGGCACCCGCTCGACATCGAGGACGTGCTCTCGAGGCGCCAGCGTCCGAAGATCGACGAGTACGGCGAGGAGGGCTACCTCTTCGCCGTCCTTCACTTCCCGGTCTACGACAAGGCCGTCCAGCGCCTGAACGCGGCCGAGCTCGACTTCTTCATCGGCCAGGATTACCTGGTCACGATGCCGAGCACCGAGCTGCTCCCGGTCACGCGGCTCTTTCGGCGCTGCGAAGAGGAGGAGGCGCTGCGCGAGCAGCTCTTCTCGAAGGGCTCCGGCTACCTGCTCTACCACGTGCTCGACGACCTGTTCGACTACTGCTTCCCGATCCTCGACAAGATCGGCTACAAGCTCGACTCGATCGAGGACGACATGTTCGAGGGCTACGCCGAGGACATCGTCCGCGACATCTCGAACGTCAAGCAGGAGATCATCTCCTACCGCAAGATCATCAAGCCCGAGCGCTCGACGCTGCGGCTGCTCGAACGGCGCACGGAGCGGTTCCTGCCAGAGGAGCTCGACATCTACTTCGACGACATCGTCGACTCGAGCGAGCGGATCTGGGACCTGCTCGACAACTTCAAGGAAGTGATCGAGGGGCTCGAGTCGACCAACGAGTCGGTCATCTCGCACCGCCAGAACGACATCCTGCGGATCCTCACGGTCTTCTCGGTCGTGCTCCTGCCCCTGACGCTGCTGACAGGCATCTTCGGCATGAACGTCCAGTTCCCCGGCTTCGAGACCGAGGCCGCCTGGTGGGTGATCCTGGCCGGGATGATCGTCACCCTCGCCGGGTTGCTCGGCTTCTTCCGCTACAAGCGGTGGCTCTGACGTAGGCTCTGGCCGGTGAGGTCGTTCGGCGCCGCGGTTGCGCTGGCCTTCGTCTTCGCGGGGAGCGCGCAGGCCGAGGTGGTCGCGCGCCACGTGCAGGACGGGATGCTCGCGCTCGGCCGGGACGGCAAGCCCTATGTCGCCTTCGTGCGCGGCAGCTCGCTGGAGATCGCCGAGCGCACCGCCCCGGGCCACTGGCGCACCTCGAAGGTCGCAAGCGTCTCGCCCGGGTCGGTCCTGGTGGACTTCGCGACCGGGCGGGCCGGGCCGGTCGCGCTCGTCGAGCGCGCGGACGCGCGGACGCTTCTGCTCGCCCGCGCCTCCGGCCCAGGCTGGGTTTCGAACCGGCTCGTCAGCGGGCTCCCGTCGGGCGTCAGCCTCGGCTGGCCGGGCCTGCTCCTCGACCGTCGCGGCCTGCCGATCGTCGCCTACGCGCGCTGGCACTCGGGGTCGCGCAAGAGCACGCTGTACCTCGTCCAGGCGAATCCGGCCGGCCGGCTCAAGTCGGCGCGGATCACGAGCGAGGGCTACCCGCGCAGCTACGTCGCGCCGCCGGCGGTGCCGATCATCTCGCACGGGCAGCTCCACGTGATCGAGTCGTACGGGATCGACGGCGCGGTCGGCACGATCGAGTGGTACCCCCACCGGAAGTCGTGGACCGGCCAGTTCCTCGACGGCGGGATCGGCGACTACCCGGTCGGCCGCCTGTTGGCCACCGTCGGCCGCGGGGGAACCATCTACGCCGCCTGGTGCGAGGCGCTGCTCGGCACGGGCGAGTTTCCGGTGACGGTCGCGGTGCACGGCCACACGATCAGCTCCACCTTCGTGGTCAACCGCGCCCTCGCGACCGCACTCGTCGCGGCCGCCTCGGGACCGGAGGTGGCGGTGAACGAATGGCGCTCCGCGGGCGATCTCGACCTCCCCGGCAACGGCATCGACTGGGCCGGCGAGGTCGTCGGCCACGGGCGGCGGATCGAGCTCGACGGCTGGCTTGCCGGGCTGAGGCGGACGTCGAGCGGAGGGCGCGACCTGCTCCTCGCCGGCCCCGCAGGCCTGGCCTGGTTCCGCGCGCCCCACCCGCTCGCGGTGCGCGCGACGGTGGACGCGGTCGAGCAGGACGATGGAAGCGTTCTCGTCAGCGGGCGCGTCCGCAACGCGAGCGGAGGCAAGGTTCTCGTCTACCGCGAGCGCCCAGGCGCCCCCCGAACGCTTGCCGGGAGCGCGCAGCTCGGCTCCGACGGCTCCTTCTCGCTCGCCGACCTGCCGCCGATGAAGCCGGTCTTCTACCGCGCGGTCTACCGGGACCCGGCGACGGCGATTCCCTACGCCGCCCTCCTGCGCCAGCCGGTCGACTAGTTCGAGACGATGAAGACCGGGGTCCCGATGTGGACCTGGTCGAACAGCCACTCGGCGTCCGGCACGTACATGCGGATGCAGCCGTGCGAGGCGGAGTAGCCGATCGAGGCGGCGTCGGGGGTCCCGTGCATCCCGACGCCCGGCGCGTCGAGGCCCATCCAGCGCGTGCCGAGCGGGTTGCCCGGGCCCGGCGGGATCGGCTTCAGGCCCTTCGCCCAGGGTGAGTCTGGCGGGCGCCACCACGGGTTGCGCTGCATGTCGACGACGTGCCAGGTGCCGAGCGGCGTCGGGTAGATCGCCTGGCCGGTCGCAACCTTGAAGGTGCGCCATGAGTGGGAGCCGTTGAAAACGTTCATCGTGTTCGAGCCGCGGTGGATCACGACGACCGGGCCGAAGTCGTTCCGGGTCACGGCGGCTGGGGTCGTCTTCCCGGCCGGGCGGAGCAGCGGCCGGACGGCTAGGCTCAACGCAGAGTCGATCCGTGCCTGCGTCGCGGCGACCTTGATCTGGAGACCCGGCCTGCCCGGGTGCAGCACCGGGGTCAGGTCGCTCGCAAGGCTTGCGGTCGCGTCCTGCGCCGGGGCCGAGAGGGTGCGGTCGAGCGCGAGGGCATAACGTCCGACGACTGCCTCGTCGACGGACACCTTCAGCGGGAGCCGGCTTCCCGGACGCGCGTCCATCGCCCGCTGCAGCGAGGCCTGGACGTCGAGGTGCGCGCCGATCGCCGCGGGACGAACGCGCCAGCTCTTGCCGTAGAAGGTGAACCGGAGCGGCCGGTTGTACCCGTAGGAGATCGCCACCCGGGCCCGTTCGGCCGACATCCCGCCGACCCTGAGGCCGCCGATCCGCACGCCGGCCGGAACGAACCCTCCGCGTTGCGCGCTCGGCGCGGCGGCCACCGAGGCGACCGCCGCCAGCACGACAAGGACCAGTAGGCGCTTCACCAGCCGAATGCTACGACGTGCGGTTTGAGGGCGGTAGTCTCGCCGTCATGAAGCAGCTCTGGGCGCCGTGGCGGCTCGAGTACATCGAGGCCGCCGACGAGGACACCGGCTGCGTCTTCTGCCGAGCAGCGGCTGCCGACGACGACGAGGCGGCGCTGGTCGTCCACCGCGGCGAGCACGCGTTCGTGCTGCTGAACAAGTTCCCGTACGTGTCGGGCCATCTGATGGTCGCGCCCTACCGGCATCTCGGCGACTTCGCCGGGCTTACGGACGAGGAGGCGCTCGAGGTCCACCGCCTCGGAGAGCGCGGCATGGCGGCCTTGGCCGAGACCTACGGGCCGCAGGGCTACAACCTCGGCTGGAACCTCGGCCGGATCGCCGGCGCCGGCATCGTCGACCACGTCCATCTGCACGTCGTCCCCCGCTGGGCAGGTGACACGAACTTCATGCCCGTCCTCGCAGACGTGAAGGTGCTCCCGGAGCACTTGCTCGAAACCCGGCGCCGCCTCGCGGACGCCTGGCCGGGCTGAGCTACGAGGAGAAGACGACGCGGAAGACGATGTCGCGGCGGAACGCCTTGCCGTCGATTTGGAGCCCGTAACAGCCTGGCGCCGTCGCCCAGGCGCTCAGGCCATATTGCTTGAAGACACCCTCGCGAATCCCCGCTTTCCTAGCGGGAAACTGCATCGCGGCGAACGGATGCTTGCCCGCGTGCCCCGAAAAGCCGAGCCAACCGTCGGCGTCGAGGCGCTTCCCGCGGACGAGCAGCGGCTGGTGCAGCTCCTTCCGCATCGTGAGGAGGATCTTCGCGACCGACCAGCCGGTGTCGTGCGCTGGAGAGCCGTCGGGCGGAGTTGCCGGCATCTCGACGGACGCGTAATCACCGCTTGAGCCATACGTGCCCACGAACACCGGCTTCGAGCCGAGAACGGGGGCGAAGCGCCTGGAGATCCTGTGTGGCGTTGAGACCGGGCACCCGCCGCTCGGGCCAGGAGGTGGGAATGAGAGTGCGCGCCACAGTTTCGGCGGAACGTGGCCGCGAGGGCAATTCGCCTTCGCCATCTTCCTGCTCATGCCGTCGCAGTAATTCCGGTAGCCGCTGGACGGCTGCAGCGGGATTGGCGTCGGGCCAGTCGAGCCGGCGGCGACTGCCGCAAAGGACAGCGAGGCCGCCAGCGCGATCACCCTGATCATCAGGCGAAAAAGTCTCGCACAGCCTCGATCGTGCGGTCGATCTCCTCGTCGCCGTGGGCAGTCGAGAGGAACATCGCCTCGTTCTGGCTCGGGGCCAGGTAGATGCCGCGCTCGAGCAGGTGGCGGAAGAGCGCCGGGTAGTCGTCCACGAACAACGTGGCCATCGCGCCGACCCGCTCGAAGCGTCCGAACGGGGTCAGACCCCGGTCGAGACGCTCGCCCTTGCGCTCGAGCTCTTCGTAGACCTCGGGCGTCAGGCGGCGCAGGACCGAGAGGCCGGCTGCGGTCGCCAGCGGGTTCCCGGAGAGCGTGCCCGCCTGGTAGACGTCGCCGGCCGGCGCGAGCCGCTGCATCAGCTCGGCGCTTCCGCCGAATGCGGCCAAGGGCAGCCCGCCTCCGACGATCTTGCCGAGGACGGTCAGGTCGGGCAGCACGCCGTAGCGCTCCTGCGCGCCGCCGCGCGCGACGCGGAAGCCCGTGATCACCTCGTCGAAGACGAGCAGCGCCCCGCTCTCGTCGCAGAGTCCGGCGCAGGCCCTCGAGAAACCCGTCGGCCGGCGGGACGACGCCCATGTTCCCGGCGACCGGCTCGACGAAGACGCAGGCCGCGCGCTCGACAACCCGCTCGACCTCGTCGAGGTCGTTGTAGTCGACGACGCGCCCCTCTCCCCCGGCCTCGATCCCGAGCGTCCGCACGCCGGAGCCCGCCTCCGAGAGGAACGGGTCGGCGTGGCCGTGGTAGCCGCCCGCGGAAGCGGACGAACGGCTCGCGGCCGGTCGCCGCCCGCGCCAGCCGCAGCGCGGTCATCGCCGCCTCGGTCCCCGACGAGACGAGCCGCACCATCTCGACCGACGGCACCGCGTCGACGATCTCGGCCGCCAGCTCGACCTCGGCCTCGGTCGCCGTGCCGAAGGTCGTCCCGCGCCGCGCAGCCTCGACGACGGCCTCGACAGTCTCGGGGTCGGCGTGCCCGAAGATCAGCGGCCCCCAGGACAGCACCCAGTCGAGGTAGCGGCGGCCGTCGACGTCCTCCAGGTAGGCGCCCTCGCCGCGAGCCGCGAAGATCGGCGTGTCGAGCCCGACGGCCTTCATCGCCCGCACCGGTGAGTTGACCCCGCCCGGGATCAACCTCAGCGCCCGGGCGTAGCGCTCAGTCGCCTTCGTCACGGAGGGCGAAGAGCTCGCGCAGCGGCTCGGACCCGGCTTCCTTCGCGCGCACCGTCGGCGTGTGCAGGAGCTTGTTCACGATCTGGGCGGTCAGCGTCTCGACGGCTCGGCGCTCGCGCTCCGAGAGCTCTGCCAGCCGGGGTTGGGCGCGGGCCAGCTCCTCGGTGCGGATCTCCTCGGCGTGCCGCCGCAGCGCCGCGATCGCCGGAGCCGCACCGCGCGAGTGGCGCCACTCCGCGAAGCGCTCCGCCTCCTCGGCGACGATCTGCTCGGCCTCGCGCACGTCCTCCTCGCGGCCGACGAGGCCCTCGCCGAGCGCGTCGATGTCGAAGAGCGTGCAGCCCTCCACGTTGCCGATCTCGGGGTCGAGGTCGCGCGGGACGGCGATGTCGACGAGGACGAGCGGCCGCTCCCGCGGCTGCACCGCCTCGGCGTGGAGGATCGGGTACGGGCACCGGGTGGCCGAGATGACCAGGTCGGCGCCCGTCAGCTCGACCGCAACCGCGTCGAACGGCGCCGCGCGGCCGCCGACCCGTTCGGCCAGCTCCTGCGCGCTCTCGAGCGTGCGGCTCGAGACGACCACCTCGACCCCGCGCCCGCGCAGGTCTCGCGCCGAGAGCTCGCTCATCCTGCCCGCGCCGAACAGCAGCGCGCGCTTGCCGTCGAGCCCGCCGAGCGCCTTCTCGGCGAGATCGACCGCCGAGGCCGCGACCGACTCAGGCATCTCCGCCAGCCTCGCCTCGGTGCGCACGCGCTTGCCCGCGTGCAGCGCATCCTCGAACAGCCGGTTCAGCACCGGCCCGGTCGTGCCGGCGGTCAGCGCCGACTCGTAGGCCAGGCGCACCTGGCCGAGGATCTGCGCCTCGCCCGGGACGAGCGAGTCGAGCCCGGCCGCGACGCGGAAGAGGTGCTCGACCGCCTCGTCGCCCTCCCAGCTCGTGAGCACGCCGCCGAGGTCGAGGCCCGAGAGCCGCTCGAGCTCGCGCCGCGCCCGCTCCGGATTGCCTCCGAGCGAGTAGATCTCTGTGCGGTTGCAGGTCGAGAGCACGACCGCGCCGAGCTCCTTCGCGAGCTCGACCGCGTGGCCGTCGGCAAGGAAGAGACGCTCCCGCACCTCGAGCGGCGCGTTGCGGTGAGACACGCCGACGGCGCGGACCGGAGCCGTTTCGTCAGGACTGGGCGAGGTCACGTGAAACCGCGCTCGATGCTACCTGCGCCCTAAGAATCGGCACGACGGTTGCCGATGGAGTGGCGTGGAGTTCGTGATCCCTCTCGCCGGCTTCGCCGTCGGCTTTACGGTCGGCCGCTGGTGGGCGGTCGCGGCCGCCGCGCCCTTCGGCGGCTGGATCCTCGCGACCAACAACCTCGAAGGCCACGTCGGCATGTGGGTCGCCGGCATCCTCTCGGGCCTGCTGGTGCTCGCGATCGCCGCGGGCGTCGCGCTCAGGCGCCTGTGGGGCCGTTCAGGCGCCCAGCTCGGCTAGCAGCGGGCTCGTATCCAGCGGGTCGAAGCCGATTCGCCCCGCGATCTCCTCGCTCGAGGGCCTGGTGCCCTCCGCGAAGAGCGCGCGCAGCCGGTCGCCGGTCTCCGCGCTGCGCCACCACTCCGGCCCGACCTCGCCCTCGAGGTACGACCGGAGCTGTGCGGCGCGGATCCACGCGCGGAGATAGTCGGCCGAGTAGAACCCCGCATCCATGTCGGCCAGGTAGCCGTCCGCGCGGTAGCGCACGCCGGTCGCCTCGGTCAGCCGCTCGGCGTAGCCGTCGCGGGTCCCGCCGTCCTCGGCCAGGCGGCCCCAGAAGTCGAGCTCGAACTGGAACTTGGCCACGTAGCGCCGGAAGAGGAGCGCCTCCATGAAGATCGTCGCCTCCGCGTTCTGCGCCGCCTCCTCGTCCGAGAGCCCGAAGTGCCGCGCGTGCCACTCCGGCTGGCGGGAGATCGCCTCGACGATGTACGAGTAGATCTCCGTCAGCGCGTGGTCGCGCGAGATGTTGCGGAAGGTGTACGGCAGCGCCGGGTCGCAGCCCGCGTAGTGGAGCGCGTGGCCGGCCTCGTGCAGGAACGCCTGGTAGTCGTGCAGCCCGCCCTGCGCGCGCGTGATCAGGTGGACGACCTTCGGCGGGTCGGACGGGATCACGCAGGCGCGCGGGGACTTCTGCGGCCGGTCGTCGAGGTCGAGCTTGATGTTCGGCTCCGCCTCGAGGTCGAAGCCGAGCTCGGCGAGGGTCGCCATGCAGACCTCGACGGCGCGCTCCTTCGTGTAGACGCTCTCCAGAGGCGAGAGCCGCCGCAGGTAGGCGACGTGGTACGCGTTCGGCACCGGCTCGCGCTCGGGGCCCAGGATGCGTTCGAACCAGCTCTCGCGCAGGCGCGCGTAGACGTCGCTCGCCGCGGTGCTCGCCTGGTCGAGCGCGCGCTCGAGCTCACGGAGCGAGATCGCCTTCTCGTCCTCGATCCGCTCGATCGGGTCGTCGATGCCGCTGACCTCCGCCTCCAGCGTCTCCCCGGCGCGCAGGACCTCGAGGCGCTCGTCGTTGAAGATGGCCGCGGCGTCCCCCGCCAGCTCGCCGAGCTCGTCGCGGTCGGCGTAAGCGGTGAGCACCGCAAGCTTGGCCTGCGCGCTCCGTAGCGGCAGCTCCTCGCCCTGGAACTCGACCCGCGCCGCGAGCACGGCGTTCTCGAGCGCGTCCTCCCGGGCGGCGAGCTCGGCGGCGATCAGGCCGGCCTCGCAGGTCTTGCGCAGGCGGTAGAGCCGTTCCCGCTCGTCGCCCGGCGACGCCACCTCCTCGGCCTCGCGCAGCGCCCCGAGCTGCGTGCGCGTGAAGAGGTCGGTATAGCGGGCGACGATCTCGGCGCGCTCGGACACCTCTTTCTCGCCGACGCGCACGGCGCGGCCCTCTTCGGACCGCTCGAACAGATAGCGCTGAAGGCGCGACTCGTAATCGGCGGGGCGAAGGACGGCAGCGACGCTCACGGCTGCGGGAATCTATCCGACCGGAACCCGATGCCGCCGATCCGCGCGAGCGACTCGTCCTTGCCCAGCAGCTCGAGGCTCTCGAACAACCCGGGCGACACCGTCGACCCGGTCACGGCGAGACGGATCGGCTGAAACGCGTCGCGCGGCTTGAGCCCGAGCCGCTCGGCCAGCTCGCGCAACGCCGCCTCGATGCTGGATGCGTCGAACGGCTCGACCTGCTCCAGCGCCTCGGCCGCGGCCGGTAGCACGGCGCCGTCGACCGTGGCGCCCGGCTCCGGGCGGGCGAACAGGAAGCCGGCGAAAGCCGGGAACTCGCCCAGCGTCGCGATCTTCTCCTGGACGAGCGGCGCCGCCCGGCGGACGAGCTGCTCGTCCCACTCGTAGCCCTGCTCGCGCAGGTAGGCGACGAGCCGGTCGGCGTACTCGCCCTCCGGCAGCGCCCGCAGGTAGACGCCGTTCAGGTGCTTGAGCTTGTCGTAGTCGAAGACGGCCGCGCTCTTGCCGACGCGCTCGAGGGTGAAACGCTCGACCAGCTCGTCGCGGCTCATGATCTCGGTGTGGTCGTCGTAGCTCCAGCCGAGCAGGGCCATGAAGTTGACGAACGCCTCGGAGATGTAGCCCTCGGCGCGGAAGTCCTCGACCGTGATCGCGCCGTGTCGCTTCGAGAGCTTGCGCCCGTCGGGCCCGTTCAGCAGCGGCACGTGCGCGTAGACCGGTAGCTCGGCGCCGAGCGCCTGCAGGATCTGCAGCTGCTTGGGCGTGTTCGAGACGTGGTCCTGGCCCCGGATCACGTGCGTGATCCCGTCGAGCACGTCCTCGAGCGGCGAGACGAAGTTGTAGGTCGGCCGGCCGTCGGAGCGAACGAGCACGAGGTCCTCGAGCTTGTCGTTCGGGTACTCGATCCGGCCGAGCACGACGTCGTCCCAGGCGGTGAGGCCCTCGTCGGGCATCCGAAAGCGAATGGCGCCCTCGTCCTCGTAGGCCTTGTCCTCGGCGACGAGCTGCCGCGCCACCTCCTGCGCCTTCTCCATCCGGTCGAGCTGGAAGGTGACCTCGCCGTCGAGGTCGAGGCCGAGCCAGCGCAGCGTCTCCTGGATCTGGCCGACCGCCTCGGCGACCTCGCGGCTGGTGTCGGTGTTCTCGATCCGGAGCCGGAACTCGCCGCCCTCGTGCCGCGCGAACAGCCAGTTGAAGAGCGCCGTGCGAGCCCCGCCGACGTGCAGGTAGCCGGTCGGGCTGGGCGCGAAGCGGACGCGGGCGCTCACGGCCCGCATCGTAGTGCGGCTAGGAAGCGGCCCGGACTCGCATGCAGCTTGGAAACGGATCTCTTCCTCCAGATCCGCGATAGAGGCCGGGCGGGATCCTCGTGATCACCTGCCTGCGAAGAAGCTCGAAACGCGTCCCGCGAAGCCGGTAGACGTTGCGGTAGAGCCTAGGCCGTCCCGAGGCGAGGGTCGAGATGGTGCTCTCCACGATCAGATTCGCGTGACGCCTAACGCAGTCGACGCCGCCGTAGTGGGTGACACTTCCCGCATAGGCGAAACCGCCCGCGTCCGGCCCTCGGATCGCGAGCTCGATGAGCCGGGCGCGATCGACAGAGAACGCCTGCGCGAACGCGGTCGACGCTCCTTCGGTTGTCGTGACCACGATCTGGAGCTTCGAGCCGGAGGCGAGCGCTGCTAGACCGTTCAACGCGGGCACCGGCGGCCCGAAGTCGGTTGCGAGTGGCCGGGCAAGCGTCTCGCGTCTTGTCCGCACGATCAAAAAGGCACCGCACCGGCTCCTTGCTCGCAGTCGGACGATCGCGATTTGGTCGGGAAGCCCGTCGCCGTCAACGTCGCCGTGCAAGACCTCGCCCGAAGCTGCCCTCTCTGCGGCGGCGCGGGCCTGCTGGCACACGCCTTGCGATGTCAGCTTCGAAGAGTGCGAACAGGCTGTCGCAAGGATCGAGACTGTGATCAAGAGCAAGAAGCCGCGTATGCGTCGAGCCTACTAGCCTTCGCCACATGCTCCTCGGAGGGCATTGCTCCGGCGGGATCAAGAAGGCGCTCGACTCCGCGCACGAGTTCGGGATGGACGCCATCCAGCTCTTCGTCCAGAGCCCACGCGCCTGGCGGTTTCCCGACCACGACCCGGCCGACCTCGAGGCGTTCCGCGCCCGCCGCGCGGAGCTCGGGATCGGCGCGGTCACGGTCCACGCGATCTACCTGATCAACCTCGCGAGCCCGAAGGACGACTTCTACGAGAAGAGCGTCACCGCGCTGAGCTCGACCGTGGACACGGCCTGCGCGATCGAGGCCGAGGCAGTCGTCTTCCACGTCGGCTCGCACCTCGGCTCCGGCTTCGAGGCCGGCCTCGAGCGCGTCGTGCCCGCGCTCGCCCAGGCGCTCGAACGCACGAACGACACGACCTGGCTCTGCATGGAGAACACCGCCGGCGCCGGCGGCACGATCGGCCGCTCGCTCGACGAGCTTGCCGCGATCTTCGACGCGCTCGACCGGCACGACCGGCTCGGGGTCTGCCTCGACTCCTGCCATCTCTACGCCTCGGGCTACGACGTCACCGAGCCGGCCGAGCTCGACCGGCTGCTGGACGAGCTCGACGAGCGGATCGGCCTCGAACGCCTGCGCTGCCTGCATGTGAACGACTCGAAGGCGCCGCTCGGCTCGAACCGCGACCGGCACGACAACATCGGCGACGGCCTGATGGGCGAGAAGCTCGGCGTCTTCCTCGCGCACCCGAAGCTGCAGGGCCTCCCCGCGCTGCTCGAGGTGCCGGGGTCAGGGCACGGTCCGGACGGGGAGCAAATGACAAGGTTCCGGGAGCTCTACGGAAGAGCTACGAAGACGCGATCCGCGCGAACACGCGGAACGAAGGCTCGCCGACCGGCAGCTCGTGGAACTCGGGGTTGACGCAGCCGAGCTCGTCCGTCCGGCTCTCGTAGCAGCTCTCGACCTCGACCTGGCACAGCGGCAGCGGCGGCGCCGTCACCCGGACCGCGCCGAACCCGCCTCGCCTGGCCTCGGCGGCGCGCAGCAGGTCGAAGTCGATGTCGACCTGGAACACGTTCTGCATGCAGCCGACGTAGGTGTGGCCGAACTCCTCGTACGAGTAGAGGAACGGACAGCCCCGCTCGGCGCACGCGCCGGGGTAGACGACTTTGTCGCAGTGCACTTCGCAGCGGCGGCACTCGACCTCGTCCTGAGGTCGGAGCGGGAGCTTGCTCGGCCGAGCGGCCGCCTGCTCGCGCATCTGCATACCTGGATTGTGGGTGCAACGGTGCACGCTGCGCAAGACTTGACAAGCCGCGGATTCGGGGGTAGTGGCGTGCCTAGGCGGCGAGGCGGCGGGCGATGTTGAGCACGTCGAGCTGGGTGAACGCCTGGTGGTCGGGCTCGGCGCCGTCCGGGTGCTCGTCGGCCCGGAACCAGAGCGCCTGCACCGTCGTCATGCCGAGCTCGGCGGCGCCGCGGATGTCCTCGTAGAGCCGGTCGCCGACGAACAGGGCTGCCTCCGGCTCGACGCCGAGGGCGCCGAGAGCGCGCTCGAAGATCTCCGGGTGCGGCTTGCGCAACCCGACCTCCGATGAGAAGACGGCGAAGTCCAGCCGCTCGGCGAGGCCCATCTGCTCGAGGTCCCGGTGCAGCAGCCAGCCCGGGTCGAAAGCGTTCGAGACGAGGCCCGTCTTGAGCCCGCGGTCCCCGAGCGAGTCGAGCAGGGCGTGCGTGTTCGCGGCCAGCAGGCGGGCCGGGTCCCAGGCGGCGTGCTCGGCCTCGAGGAAGCGGCCGAGCTCCTCGTCGTCGACCTCGATCCCGAACTCGGCGAGGAGCCCGCGGACGAGGCCGGGGTACTCGATCTCCTCGACCGCCCCCGGCGCCCAGAAGAGCGGCTCGTACTCCTCGCGGAAGTGGGCGGTCAGCTCGTCCAGGCTCGTCAGGTTGCCCTGGCCGATCGCTTCGAGCCCGGCGCGGTGGCCGGCAGCCACGAGCTCGGGGTCGTAGGCGAACTGGATCAGCGTGTCCCCCCAGTCGAAGAGGACGGCTTCCAGCAAGATCGCTACCGCCTGAACTGACGGCTCGACACAGCTGGGTAGCTGCCCACGCGCCGAGGCATCGCTTGCGATGCCGACCTCAGGAGTGCGGGCTCTGCCCGCGCTCCGTCGGAAATGACCGGTCGACACATCTGGGTAGCTGCCAAGGCGACTAGGGTAGCCGCGTGGGCAGGAAGCTCCTGTGGGCGTCGCTCGTCCTGGCCCCCATCACCTTCGTCCTCGAGTACGTCCTCAACGTCGGCGACGTCACGCTGTTCGTGTTTTCTGCCGCTTCCCTGGTGCCGCTTGCCTGGCTGATCGGCGAAGCGACCGAGCACGCGGGCGAGCACACCGGGCCGGGCATCGGCGGCTTTCTGAACGCGAGCTTCGGCAATGCGCCCGAGCTGATCATCGCCCTGTTCGCGGTCGCGGACGGCCTGCCGGACGTCGTGCGAGGGTCGCTGACGGGGAGCATCGTCTCGAACCTGCTCCTCGTGCTCGGTATAGCGCTCGCAGCCGGGGCGAATGGCGAGCGGTCGCTCGACCGCCGGTCGCTGCTCGGCCAGCTGGCGCTCGTGCTCGTGGCCGTGCTGCTGTTCCTGATTCCGTCCGTGCCGGGCTGGACCGGCAACCCCGATCGCCACTCGCTGGCGGTGGCGACCCTGCCGGTCGCGGCCGTGTTGCTCCTGGTCTACCTGGTCGGGACAGCGCGGGGCCTGCGCCGGCACGCGCGGCTGCACCGCGAGAGCGGAGCCGAGAAGTCGGACGCGTGGACGCTGCCGTGGACCCTCGGCGCGCTCGCGGCGGCGACCGTGGTCACGGCATTCGTCAGCGAGACCCTGATCCACTCGCTCGACGCGTTCTCGCACGCGGTCGGCCTGTCGCAGTTCTTCACCGCCGCGGTGATCGTCGCAATCGTCGGCAACGCGGCCGAGCACGGCGGCGCGATCGTGATCGCACGACGGGGCAACCTGAGGCTGGCGAGCGAGATCGCGGTGTCGTCCGCCGCCCAGGTGGCGCTGCTGGTGACGCCGGCGGTCGCGTTGCTCTCGTGGATCGTCAAGCCGGCGCTGCCGCTCAGCTTCCGGCCGGTCGAGCTGGGGACGATGGGCGCCTCGGCGGTGGCCGTCGCGCTCGTGGTGCGCAACGGCCGCGCGACCCGCCGGGAAGGCGTGCTGCTGATCGGCCTCTACATCCTGGCCGCGGCCGCGTTCTTCATCGCCGGCGATCGCTGAGCCTCCGCTCGCTCGCCTGGGGCCGCCCCGTGCGGGTAGACGGGAAGTCACGGTTTCGACACACTCGCGTGACAGACACGTGCGCTATTCATGGATACGATCGCCTCGGGGAGGAGGCCGGGCGAACCGTATTACGGGACCATGAGGCATGAAACGCCTGTGGTACCCGAGAGCATTGCCGCCGGAGCCGGGCTTCGCCCGGCGGGAGGCTCACTTCGCAAGGCACGCTTGAGCGACATCGGCATCCGCCGGCTCCGATCACCGTGGGAGGACGGAAACGTCGGCAAGGAGAGGGCTCACGGGGGAACCAGGGGTTTCCCCGTGTTGCTCGGGGAGGAGGCCGGGCGAACCGTACTAAGGGAAGCCAGGCGAATCGCCGCCGCCGCCCCCGGCTCCGAAGGTCTTCGGGTCCCGGGTGAACGGATACGTCGCCCAGTAGAGCTTCTCGATCTCGCCGTCCGCTCGGCGCACGACCCGGAGCGCTTCCCCCCGCTCGGGCCCGGAGCGTGTCCGGAAGCGGTCGGTTCCCTCGGGCTCGAACACCGAGGCCTCGCGATCCGGCGCCGCCGCGAGCCGCGCCTCGAGCTTCCCCGACCGCCAGCTGAAGACCGACTCGGAGCCCTCCGACCACCAGCGCCCGAGCAGCGGCTCGATCTCCGCCGGCGGAGGCTCCTCCGGCGTCCACGGATCAGCGGCCGGCGCAAGCTCGTCGAGCGCGGCCTCGACCAGCTGCAAGCCGGTGCCACCGAGCTCGTCCCAGTTGCCCGAGTTCGTCAGCAGCACAGCACCGATCCGGTCGGGTCGCGAGTACACGAGCATCGAGAGAAACCCCGGGAAGCCGCCGGTGTGGCCTGCCAGGATCCGCTCGCCCCGTCGCCAGAGCTCGATGCCTCGACCCCAGCCGCGCGTCCAGTCCGGCCTGGCGATGATCCGCACCACGTGCATCTCCTCGACGAGCGCCGCCGGAACGACTGCGCCGTCCGGATCGCACAGGAACGACCCCCAGCGCGCCAGGTCGGCCACCGTGCTGGATAGCCCCGACTCGCCGCCCTTTCCGCCGAGCTCGAGCTCCGGCTCGCGCCGGACCGCCTCCGAGTACGGCTCGACGAGGTAGGGCTTGGCGGCCGGCGGGGTCGGACCCCACGTCGTCCGCGCGAGGCCGAGCGGCTGCAGTAGCCGCTCCTCCACGTACCGCCGGAACGGCGTGCCCGAGACACGCTCGACGACCTGCCCGAGCAGCGCGTAAGCGAGGTTCGAGTAGTGCCACGCCTCGCCGCCGGCCAGGACCCGCTCCGCCTCCGGGAGACTGGCGAGCAGTTCCTCGGCGTCCGGGAACGCGAGCGACTCCCAGATCTCGCCCGGTGGCTCCCGCTGGAGCCCCGACGTGTGCGAGAGCATCTCGCCGAGCGTCAGCGACCCGTGCTGTGACGCCTCGGGCAGATGTTGCTCCAGCGAATCCGAGAGATCGAGCTTGCCCTCGGCGCGTAGCTGCATGACCGACGCTGCGGTGAAGGTCTTCGTGATCGAGGCGACGGGAAACTGCGTGTCGACGGTCGCCTCCTCCACCGCCTCGACATCGGCGAGACCGATCGCCTCCGACCAGGCGAGCGCGCCGGCGCGAAAGACTCCAGCCACGACGCACGGCAGCCGCCCCTCGCGTTGCGCCCCGCGGACGATCCGCGAGAAGGCCTCGTCACGCACGGGCGAGCGCTCCGAGCGCGCGCGGGATCAGCTCGAGCGCCCGCTCGATGTCGTCGTCCCCGACGTCCAGGTGCGTGACCGCCCGCAGACGGGTCGCGTGGGGCGTCATCGAGAGCCCGACGCCGTGATCCCAGAGCCGGGCGAGCGCCTCCCGGCGCGACAGCCCGAGCGGACCGAGCTCGACCTGGACGAAGTTCGTCTCGACCTGCTCGAGGTCGAGCGGCACTCCGGCCGCGTCCAGCCCTTCCGCGAGCCGCCTCGCGCGCGCGTGATCCTCGGCCAACCGTTCGATGTTGTGCTCGAGCGCATAGACACCTGCGGCCGCGACGATCCCCGCCTGCCGCATCGCCCCGCCGAACAGGTGCTTCAGCCTGCGCGCCTTCGCCATCAGCTCCTCCGAGCCCGCGACCAGGGCGCCGAGCGGGCAGCCGAGCCCCTTCGAGAGGCAGAGCGTGACCGTGTCGAACTGCCGCCCGATCTCGGCCGACGGCACTCCAGAGGCGACGGACGCGTTCATGATCCGCGCGCCGTCGAGGTGCGGCCGGAGCCCGAGCTCCCGGGCCGCACCGACGATCGCCTCGATCTCGTCGAGGGGCCAGACGCGCCCGCCCGCTGCATTGTGCGTGTTCTCGACCGAGACGATCCGCGTCGCCGGCGTGTGCGTCGAGTCGCCGGTCCGCACGATCTCGCGGAGCTGCTCGGGCGTGAAGCGTCCTGCCGCACAGCGCAGCGGCCGCGTCATCAGGCCGGCGTGGACGGCCGGCCCACCGAGCTCCGAGAGGAAGATGTGCGAGTTCTCCTCGGCGACCACCTCGTCGCCCGGCTCGCTCAGCGTCCGGAGGGCGATCTCGTTCGCCATCGTCGCGGTCGGGACGAAGACGGCCTCATCCTGGCCGAGCAGTTGTGCAGCCAACGTCTCGAGCCGCGTGACGGTCGGGTCCTCGCGCTTTTGCTCGTCGCCGACCTCGGCCGCGGCGATCGCCGCGCGCATCTCGGGGCTCGGCTTCGTCTGCGTGTCGGAGCGAAGCTCGATCATCAGGCGTCCTTGGGGGCCTCGAGCGCGACCGGCGCCGGGTCCGCCGAGAGATCCGGGTGGTCCTCGAACAGGTAGCGAACGACCGCGCGCTTGACCGCCTTCACCTCGTCCAGCCGCCCGACCACGGTCGAACGCGGGGCCTCCTTCAGCGCCTCGGGACGCTCCTCCGCGTCTCGGGCGATCGCCAGCATCGCGTCGATGAACTCGTCGAGCGTCTCCTTGGCCTCGGTCTCGGTCGGCTCGATCATCAGCGCCTCGGGAACGACCAGCGGGAAGTAGATCGTCGGCGGATGGAAGCCGTGGTCCATCAGCCCCTTGGCCACGTCGAGTGCCGTCACTCCCTGCTCACGCTTCAGACGGCGGGCGGAGAGAACGAACTCGTGCATGCAGAGCCGGTCGAACGGGAGCTCGTACGACTCCCGTAGCCGAGCGAGCAGGTAGTTGGCGTTGAGGACGGCGACCTCGGACATCTCGCGCAGCTGCGGCCCGTAGGCCCGGATGAACGCATAGGAGCGAACGAAGACGCCGAACGGACCGTAGAATCCGCGCACCTTGCCGATCGTCTTCGGGCGGTCGTAGTCGAGGGCGTAGGCGTCGCCGTCGCGCACGATCGCCGGGACCGGCAGGTACGGCGCGAGCCGCTCACCGACAGCGATCGGCCCGCCGCCCGGCCCGCCCCCGCCGTGCGGCTGCGAGAACGTCTTGTGCAGATTGATGTGGACGATGTCGAAGCCCATGTCGCCGGGCCGCGATATGCCGCAGACCGCGTTCAGGTTCGCCCCGTCGTAGTACATGAGCGCGCCGACCGAGCGGAAGATCTCCGCGATCTCTTCGATGTTCTCGTCGAAGAGACCGAGCGTGGACGGGTTCGTGAGCATCAGCCCGGCCGTCTCCTCGTCGACCTTCCCGCGCAGGTCGTCGACGTCGATGTTGCCGCGCGCGTCGGTCTGGACGTGCGTCAGCTCGTACCCGGCCATCGTCACGCTGGCCGGGTTCGTTCCGTGGGCGGTGTCGGGGATCACGACCTTGCGGCGCTGCTCGGCCTCGCCGCGATCGGCGAAGTAGGCGCGCATCAGCATCAGGCCAGTGACCTCGCCCTGCGAGCCGGCGGCCGGCTGGAGCGAGACGGCGTCGAGCCCGGTGATCTCCGCCAACGCGTCCTGGAGCTCAAAGCAGAGGCGGAGCGCACCCTGGGTGCGGCTCTCCTCGTCGAGCGGGTGTAGCTCACGAAAGCCGGGGAGCGCGGCAAAGCGCTCGTTGACCCGCGGGTTGTGCTTCATCGTGCACGAGCCGAGCGGATAGAAGCCCGTGTCGATCCCGAAGTTGCGCGTCGAGAGCTTGGTGAAGTGGCGGACGAGATCCGGCTCGGCGATCTCCGGCAGGCGAGGAGGCTCGGCACGCCGCAGCTCCACCGGGACTTCGGGGACCGGGAGCCCGTGGTTCGGCAGCCGGCCGGCTCGCCGTCCGGGACGGGACCTCTCGAAGATCAGCTGCAACTCGCCAGCACCTCCGCGAGGCGGTCGATCTCGTCCCTGGTCCGCCGTTCCGTGACCGCGATCAGCAAGGCGTCGTCCAGCCCCGGGTAGTCACGGCCCAGCGCGTAACCGGGGTGGACCCCTTGCGCGAGCGCAGCCGCCACAACCTCGCGCGCAGGCCGTCCGACGCGTACGGCAAACTCCTTGAATGTTGTCTCTTCAGAGAACACAAGGGGTAGGTTCAACCGATCCTTCGCGTAGTCCGCGAGGGCGAGGCAGGTCTCCCCCACCTCGCGCAGTCCCTGCGGACCGAGCCACGAGAGGTAGACGAGGCCTCCCAGCGCAAGCAGCGTCTGGTTGGTCGTGATGTTCGACGTCGCCTTCTCCCGCCGGATGTGCTGCTCGCGGGTCTGCAGGGTGAGGACATAGCCGCGGTTGCCCGCGGCGTCTGTGGTCTCGCCGACGATCCGACCAGGCATCCGCCGGATGAACTCGGAGCGCGCGGCCAGGAACCCGTAGTGCGGCCCGCCGAAGGAGAGCGGGTTTCCGGCCGGCTGGCCTTCCCCGATCGCCAGGGCGCAACCGTAGTTTCCCGGGGCCTCGAGCACCCCGAGCGAGAGCGGGTCGACGTGGGCGACCGGAAGCGCCCCTGCCTCCGAGGCTGCGGCTGCGAGATCCGGGGCCGGCTCGAGCACGCCGAAGACATTCGGCTGCTGGAAGATGACGCAGGCCGCGCCCTCGGCCGCCGCACGGAGCTCGTCCGGGTCGGTCGTCCCGTCGCGGTGCGGAACCTCGACGACCTCGAGGCCGAAACCCGGCGCGTAGGTCTTCACGACCTGACGGACCTGCGGGTTGGTCGTCTCGGTGACGACGACCTTCAAGCGGCCGGTCGCGTGCTTCGCCACGAAGCAGGCGTCGGCGGCGACAGTCGTCCCGTCGTAGCCCGACGCGTTCGAGACGTCCATGCCCGTCAGCTCGCAGATCGCGGTCTGGTACTCGAAGATCGCCTGCAGCACGCCCTGGCTCAGCTCCGGCTGGTAGGGCGTGTACGCGGTCAGAAACTCTCCGCGCTGCAGGACGGTGTCCACAACGGCCGGCACGTAGTGGTCGTAGAGCCCCGCGCCGAGGAACGAGACCGTCGCGCTCGGGTCTGCGTTCTCCGCGGCGAGCTCCTCGAAGTACGAGGTCAGCTCCTGCTCCGTGAGAGCGGGCGGCAGGTCGAGCTCGCGCTCCAGCCGTACCCCCGCGGGAATGTCGGCGAAGAGCTCCTCGATCGACGAGACGCCGATCGCGTCGAGCATCGCGTCGCGGTCGCGATCGGTCAGCGCGAGGTAGCTCAAGAGCGGTCGAGCTGCACGGCGGCGGTCATCCCTGTTCGGCCAGGTGGCGGCGGTAGTCGTCGGCGTCCAGCAGCGAATCGACCTCGCCGGGGTCGGTCAGGCGCACGCGCACCAGCCAACCTTCCCCGTAGGGATCGGCGTTGACCGTCTCCGGCGCGTCGGCGACTGCTCCGTTGACCTCGAGGATCTCGCCCGAGAGCGGCGCGATCACGTCCGAGACGGCCTTCACCGATTCGACCTCGGCGTACGTCTGGTCCTTCACCACGCTCGCCCCTGCCTCGGGCGCCTCGTAGTGCACGAGCTCGCCGAGCGCGTCCTGCGCGAACCAGGTGATCCCGAACGTCGCCTCGTTCCCGTCGATGCGCGCCCAGTCGTGCTCGTGGTGGTAGCGCAAGTCGTCCGGGTAGCTCTCAGCCGCCATTCCGCTCCTCTCGTTGGTAAATCGGCTTCTTGACCACTCGGCCTCGGCGCGGCCGGCCGCGCACGTCGATCGTCAGCTCGGTTCCCGGCGCCGCGAGCGCCGTCGGCACGTAGCCCATCCCGATGCCGCGCTCCAGCATCGGCGAGTGCGACCCCGAGGTCACCGCGCCGACCGGCTCGCCGCGGCCGGCGAGGATCGCCATCCCTTCACGCGGGATCGCGCGCTCCTCCATCACGAACGCCGCGAGCCGCCGCGTCGGGCCTTCGTCCTTGATCGCACGCAGGGCGGCCACACCGGTGAAGTCCTTGTCGAGCGCGCACACCCACCCGAGCCCTGCCGAAATCGCGTCCGTGTCGGGCCCGATGTCGTTCCCGTGCAACGGGTAGCAGACCTCGAGCCGCAGCGTGTCGCGCGCCCCCAGCCCGCAGGGAACTGCGCCGCGCTCGAGCACGCGGTCCCACAGCTCGCCGGCGCTCTCGGCCGGAACGAGCAGCTCGACGCCTGGCTCGCCGGTGTACCCGGTCCGGTTGACGACGCACGCGACGCCGTCGATGTCGCCATCGGCGAACGTGAACGCGGGCGCCTCCGGCAAGCCAAGCCGCTCGAGCGAGCGCGGGCCCTGGACGGCGAGGAGCGCGTACGCGTCGGAGACGTCGCGGAGCTCGGCGCCGTCCAGCTCGTGGTCACGCAGCCACGCGAGGTCGGTCTCCCGGTTCGCCGCGTTGACGATCAGCAGGAAGCGATCCGGTGCGGGCTCGTAGACGATCAGGTCGTCGACGATCCCGCCGTCGCCGTTGGTCAGGAGCGTGTACTGCGCCTTCCCGGGCTCGATCCGGTCGAGATCGTTCGACAGCAGCGCCTGCAGGTGCTCGCGCGCGCGGGGGCCTTCGACCTCGAGCTCCCCCATGTGCGAGACGTCGAAGACGCCGCAGTCGTTCCGCACCGCGAGGTGCTCGGGGATCACACCCTCGTACTGCACCGGCATCTCCCAGCCGGCGAAGGGAACCAACCTCGCGCCGAGCGTGACGTGCCGGTCGTAGAGCGGTGTGCGCAGCAACGTCTGCATCGGCCGCTGATGCTAAAGGCGCCGACCTCGGCCGCGCCGGTTAAGAGGTCGTGCGGGCTTCGCCCGTGCGGTCCTCCAACGCGCCTCGATGGAGGGAAGTGCTCCGTGGTCTCCGAGAAGTACCGAGTTGAGGCGCAGACCTCCGCGCCGAGCGAGATCTCGTCCAAGAAGGGGAGCCGCGACTGCTTCGGCTCTTGCCGAGACCGAGGCCGGGGCCACCGGACCCGGCCATCGCGGGCCGACCTCAGCGGCCGACCCGAGAGAGCAAGTCAGTCATAGCCGCAGCAAGCAGGTTCTAAACCTGTCTGCCGAAGGCTCGTCGACGAGCGGGTCGAACGCTTAGCCGTCGCGGAGGAACGAGGGCACCTCGAGGATCTCGTCCGAGACCTCGAAGCGGTCGGCGGCGACCTCGCGGGCGCCCTCCTCCCGCGGCGACTCGGCGGGCTCCTCGGTGCGGCGGCGGCGCCGCGAGCCGGGCACGGCCCGAAGCCGGTGGCGATCACCGTCACGCGCACCTCATCGCCGAGCGCATCGTCGATGACGGCGCCGAAGATCACGTTCGCGTTCTGGTCGGCCGCCGAGGTGACGACCTCGGCGGCCTCATTGATCTCGAAGAGACCGATGTTCGGACCGCCGGTCACGTTCAGGAGGATTCCGGTCGCGCCCTCGAGCGACGACTCGAGCAGCGGCGACGAAACGGCCTGGCGGGCGGCCGAGGTCGCGCGGCCGTCGCCGGAGGCGATCCCGATCCCCATCAGGGCCGAGCCGGCCTCGTTCATGATCGTGCGCACGTCGGCGAAGTCGAGGTTGACGAGCCCAGGGATCGTGATCAGATCGGTGATCCCCTGGACGCCCTGGCGCAGGACGTCGTCGGCCAGCTTGAACGCGTCGACGATCGACGTCCGCTTGTCGACGACCTGGAGCAGCCGGTCGTTCTCGATCACGATCAGCGTGTCGACGTGGTCGCGCAGCTCCTCGACGCCGAGCGAGGCGACCTCGGCCCGCCGGCGGCCCTCGAACGCGAACGGCCGGGTGACGACCCCGACGCAGAGCGCGCCGAGCTCGTCCGCGAGCTGTGCCACGATCGGGGCGGCGCCGGTGCCGGTGCCTCCCCCCTCGCCGGCCGTGACGAAGATCATGTCGGCGCCCTTGAGCGCCTCCTTCAGCTCGTCGCGGCTCTCCTCGGCGGCGGCCTTCCCGACCGACGGGTCGGCGCCGGCGCCGAGGCCGCGCGTCTCCGTGGAGCCGATCGGCATCTTGACGTCGGCATCGCACATCAGCAGCGCCTGGGCGTCGGTGTTGATCGCGATGAACTCGACCCCGGCCAGGCCGGCGTCGACCATCCGGTTGACGGCGTTCGAGCCGCCTCCGCCGACGCCCACAACCTTGATCAGGGCCAGGTAATTTCCCGCTTGATCTCTCATCCTCAACTCGTCTCTACCTGAAGCTCTAGTGGAAGGTACATCTTCCGAGTCCAGGAGGGTACGCCTACTCGAGGCGCCTGTCAACGGCGGTCGTGCCGCGAAAGTCTAAGGCTCAACTTGCGGGTTGAGAGTTCGTGCCGGCAACCGGCCGCCCGGGAACACTGACGTCGAGGTAGGTATAGCCCCCGCCGCGAAGTTGCGGCAGCACGTCCGTGGCCACGGCCAGCTTGAGGCGAACCGCGCGCACGTCCCCCAGCCGCAGCTGCAACCCGGAACCGAGCAGGAAGGTCAGCTCGTGTGCCTGTGCCTTCGCGTTCCAGATGCGCGTCCGGAACCCGGAGCGACGGGCGATCGCGAGGGCGCGCACGGCCCGCAGGCCCTGGCGATCGACCAGAGCCGCGCCGACCTCGGGATCTCCGGACTGGGTCAGCCAGATGCGGGGCAGCGAGCGGCGCGTGCCGGTGGCGGCCGGGCCCATGACGCGGCCTTCGCCCGAGACGAGCCAGGCCTTGGCCCCACGGCGCGCAACAACCACCGCGTGCTCTGCCCGGACCGTCACGCGCAGGGTGTGCGGGAAGCCGCGGTCGTAGCTCGCCGTGGCGACGTCGGTGAGCGGCGCCAGCCGGCGCTCGATGTCGGCACGGTGGAGGGCAAGCAGACTCGTCCCTTCAAGCGGAGCGAGCGCAGTGCGAACGTGAGACGCGACCGCCGGTGACGCGCCCTCCACCTCGATCCGCTGCAGTGCGAACATCGGCGTCTCGCGCGCGAGGGCATAGAGCCCCGCCGCCGCCGCGACGAGCGCGAAGCCGATCAGCAGCGAGCGCCCCGAGGGGAGCAGTCGCGCGAAGGCAGCGCGGTCGGCTCCCGCCGGGAACGGGACCACCGCTGCACGGGCACGCTGCTGAGGCCGTCGCTCGGGCACGGCGAGGGATTCGCCGCCTCGGGCGCGCCTCCTACCTACGGCAGCGGGGGAAGCTCGAGTGGGCCGAGGAACTCGACCTCGTGCTCGAGCTCGACCCCGAACTGCTCGAGCGCCCGTCGGCGCGCTTCCGCAATCAGCGCGATCGCGTCCTCGGAGCGGGCGCCGTCCGCGTTCTCGATGAAGTTCGCGTGCCGCGACGAGATTTGCGCGCCGCCGATCCGGTGGCCCTTGAGCCCGCAGGCCTCGAGCATCCTCCCCGCGCTGAGCTCGTGCTCGGGGTTCTTGAAGACGCTGCCGAAGGTGCGCTTGTTCGTCGGCTGGGCCGCTTTGCGGAGCGCCTGGAGCTCGGCGATCGTCGCCTTGATCTCGTCAATCGGCTTCGGCGCGAGCCGGAACTCGGCGCGCGCGACGACCTGGCCGCGCCTGAGCCCGGAGCGGCGATAGCTGAGCCCGAGCTCGTCCGGCGTGAGCCAGCGTGAGCCCTCGGCGTCGACGACCAGCGCCCGCTCGAGGATCGCAGCCCAGTCGCTGCCGTAGGCGCCGGCGTTCATCCAGACGCCGCCGCCGACCGTGCCCGGGATCGCGCAGGCGAACTCGAAGCCGCCGAGCCCCGCCGCGCGCGCGCGGTGCAGGCAGACGGCGTTCGCGGCGCCGCCGCCGGCCAGGAGCCGATCACCCTCGGTCTCGGCCGTCGCCAGCCCGCCGGCCAGCTTGACGACCAGGCCGTCGAAGCCCTCGTCGGCGACGAGCAGGTTCGAGCCGAGCCCAACGGCCGCGACCGCGAGCTCGTGCTCCGCCGCCCAGGCCAGCGTCTCCTGCAGCTCGTCGAGGGTCTCCGGCCTGGCGAAGGCAGCGGCGGGGCCGCCCGTGCCGAGGGTCGTGAAGCGCGAGAGGGCGACGCCCTCCTCGACCTTCATCTGCCCAGCTCCTCGAGGACCAGCGGGCCCACGCGCTCGACGTCGCCGGCGCCGATCGTGAGCACGAGGTCTCCCGGGCGCGCCCGCCTCGAGAGGAAACGGGCAGCGTCCTCGAGGGCGGGCGTCCAAGCGACGGGCATCCCGGGGCGGCGCGAGAGCAGCTCGTCCACGACCAGCTTCCCGTCGACTCCCGCCACCGGCTCCTCGCGCGCCGCATAGACCTCGGTCACGGCGACGGCGTCGGCGGCGGCCAGCGAGGCGGCGAGCTCGGCGGCGACGTGGCGCGTCCGCGAGAAGAGATGTGGCTGGAAGACGACGAGGACGCGGCCCGACCCGACCACGGAGCGAGCGGTCTCGAGCGTCGCCGCGATCTCGCTCGGGTGGTGGCCGTAGTCGTCGAAGACCTGAACGCCGCCCGCCTCGCCGCGCCGCTCGAACCGCCGGCCCGCGCCGCGGAACCCGGGCAGCACGGCCTCGGCAGCCTCCCAGGGCACGCCGGCCAGCTCCAGCGCCTCGAGCGCGGCGGCCGCGTTCAGACGGTTGTGCCTTCCCGGCACGCCGAGCTCGAAGGGAACGGGTCGAGCTCGTCGCCGCGAACGGCCGCCGGCGCCGCCGCGACCCAACGCTCGAACAGCTCGCGGACCTCGTCCTCGGAAGCGAAGGTCGCGTGGTGGTCGAGCTCGACGTTCGTGAGCACGGCGATCTGCGGCCGCAGCAGCTCGAGCGTTCGGTCCGACTCGTCGCCCTCGGCCACCAGCCAGCCCTCGCCCGCGCGCGCGTTGCCGCCGAGCTGCGGGATCTCGCCGCCGATCAGGTACGCCGGGTCGCAGTCCAGCTGGTCGAGGCAGAACGCGATCATGCCCGCGGTCGTCGTCTTCCCGTGCGCGCCCGCAACCACGATCGAGGGGCGCAGCGAGACCAGCTCGGCCAGCAGCTCGCCACGCCGGCGCACCACGCGGCCGGCGACCTCGGGGTTGTCCGGCCCGATCGCGCTCGAGACGATCACCTCGGCGCCCTCGGGCACGTTGGCGGCGTCGTGGCCGATCGCCACCGGAATGCCGGCGCCTTCGAGCCGCTCGACGTACGACGACCGCGCCCGGTCGGAGCCGCCGACCTCCGCGCCCCACTCCTTCGCCACCAGCGCCAGCGCGCTCATGCCCGCGCCGCCGATCCCGACGAACCAGAAGCGCCTACCCTCGAGCAAGCGCGATCAGCTCCTCCGCGATCTCGTCCGCCGCCTCCGGCCGCGCGACCCGTAGCATCGCCGCGCCCATCTCCTCGAGACGGCGCGGGTCGTCGAGGAGGGAGCGCACGAGCTCCGCCACGCGGCCGAGCTGGGTCTCAGGGACGAGGATCGCGCCGCCTGCAGCCTGGAAGTAGCGCGCGTTCCTCGTCTGGTGGTCGGCGGTCGCGAGCGGGTACGGCACGAGGATCGCCGGCTTGCCGGCCGCGGCGAGCTCCCAGACGCCTCCACCCGCGCGCGCGAGGACCAGGTCCGCCGCTCCGAGCGCCGCGCCGTACTCGTCGAGGAACGCGACGAGACGGTAGTCGGGCCGTTTCACCCGGTCTCTCAGGCGGTCGAGCTCGGCCTCCCCGCAGAGGTGCAGGACGGCCGGGCCCGCCGCACCGAAGCTCTCGACGACGAGGTCGTTCAGGGCCCGCGCGCCCAGGCTGCCGCCCGAGACGAGCAGCAGCGGCCCTTCCTCCGGCAGCTCGAGCAGTCGGCGCGCCTCCTCGCGCGGCAGCGGCAGGGAGCGCGCCGGGATCGGCCGCCCGGTCACCCGGTACTTCTCTCCGTCGCGACCGGGAATCGGAAACGCGAGGAAGACGCGGCGGGCGAAAGGCGCCGCGAGCCGGTTGGCGAGGCCGAGGTGCGCGTCGGCCTCCATCAACGCCGTCGGGATCCGGCGACGGGCGGCCGCGAGCACCATCGGGCCGCCGACGTAGCTGCCGCCGCCGAGCACGACGTCCGGCTCCCGTCGCGCCAGGATCCGGTCGCAGGCCGCCGGCGCGGCGAGGTCATGGAGCGCCGCGCGCGCCTGGGCCAGGCCCGGGCGACGAGGCAGGCCGCTCACGCGAAAGGTGTCGAGCTCGTAGCCCGCGTCAGGAACGAGCCGCGCCTCGGCGCGACCCGGCGACCCGGCGAACGTCACTCGCGCGCCGCGGGCGCTGAGCACCTCCGCCACTGCGAGCGCGGGCAGCACGTGGCCGGCCGTCCCCCCGGCTGCGATCAGGCACGCTGGCGCGTTGTGCTCCGGCATTGCCTGCGATGTTAAGGAGGATCCCGACCGAGACGAGCGCCACCACGAGGCTCGAGCCGCCGTACGAGACGAACGGCAGCGGAATCCCCGTCAGCGGCGCGAGGCCCATCACGGCCGCGAGGTTGATCGACGCCTGGCCGCAGACGAGCACGGTCAGGCCAGCCGCGAGCCGCTTGCCGAAGGGGTCGCGGCAGGTCAGCGCGATCCGCAGGCCCGCGTAGGCGAACGCCGCGTAGGCCGCGACCAGGGCGGTCGCGCCGACGAGCCCGAGCTCCTCGCCGATGATCGCGAAGATCATGTCGGTGTGCGCCTCGGGGAGGAAGTTCAGCTTGGCGACGCTCTGGCCGAGGCCGCGCCCGAAGATTCCGCCTGAGCCGAGGCCGATGATCGCCTGCACGGTCTGGTAGCCGGCGCCGTGCGCGTCGCGCCACGGGTCGATGAAGCTGAACAGGCGCGCACGCCGGTAGGGCTCGAACCAGACCGCGGCCATGCTGACCGCCGCGGCGATCCCGAGCCCGGCGCCGAGGACGCGGACCGGCGTGCCGGCGACGAGCAGCATCGCGGCGAGCATCAGCAGGATCGCGATCGCCGTCCCGAGGTCGGGCTCGGCCAGGAGCAGGACGCAGAAGACGGTGGTCAGCAGGCCGACGGGGCGCCAGAGCTGCTTGAGCGTCTGCGGCGGTCGCTTGCGGCTCAGGTACGAGGCGGCCCAGACCGCTAGCGCGAGCTTCGCCAGCTCCGAGGGCTGGAAGACCGCCGGGCCAACCGAGATCCAGCGGCGCGCGCCGTTCACCGCCTGCCCGGCCACGAGCACGCCCAGCAGGAGCACCAGGCTGGAGACGACGAGCACCGGCGCGAGCCCGCGGAGCAGGCGGTAATCGGCCCGCGAGGCTGCGACCAGCAGAACGAGGCCGAGGAGGGCGTAGCCCGCCTGGCGCTTGAGGAAGTAGGCCGGGTCGCCGTTGTCCAGCGCCGCCGAGGCCGAGGTTGCGCTGTAGACCATCACCAGGCCGAACGCGACCAGCGCCAGCGTGACCAGCGTCAGGATGCTGGCATCGATGCTCTTCCGCTTCACCGGACAGGTTCTGCACCAGCCTCCTGAACTCCTCGCCGCGAGCCTCGAAGTCGCGGTACTGGTCGTAGCTCGCGCAGGCCGGCGCGAGGAGGACGACGTCGCCCGGCTCGGCCTCGATCGCGGCCAGCGCGCTTGCCAGGTCTCCGTCGGTCCGCGCCTGCTCGATCGCGGCGGCGAGCTCTTCCGCCGTCTCGCCGATCAGGTGGACGCTCTTGACGTTCGGCCCGATCGCGGCGGCGAGCGGCGCGAAGTCCTCGCCTTTGCGCGAGCCGCCGAGGATCAGGTGCACGGGCTCGTCCTCGTAGGCGGCCAATGCCCGCAGCGCGGCGGCGACATTCGTCGCCTTCGAGTCGTTGACGTAACGGACGCCGCCCACCTCGGCGACGAGCTCGAGCCGGTGCGGCACGCCGGGGAACGTGCGCAGGGCCTCGGCGATCTGGTCGTCGCGCGTGCCTGCCGCCCGGGCGGCGGCGGTGGCGGCCGCGGCGTTCTCACGGTTGTGGGCGCCGCGGATGAGCGGCTCGGCGGGCAGCGGGTCGTCCGCGGAGAACTCGATCCCCTCCAGCCCGAGCCCGCGCGGGACGATCTTCGTCCGGGCCCGCTCGAAGATCCGCAGCTTCGCGTCGCGGTAGGCCTCGAAGGAGCCGTGGCGGTCGAGATGGTCGGGCTCGACGTTGAGTAGCACGGCGATCTCGCAGGCGAGCTCGTGCACGTCCTCTAGCTGGAAGCTCGAGAGCTCGCAGACGACCCAGGCGCCGGGCTCGACCTGCCCGTCCAGCTCGGTCAGCGCGCGGCCGACGTTGCCCGCGACCGGCGCGCCCGTCATCGCCCCCAGCAGCTCGCAGGTGGTCGTCTTCCCGTTCGTGCCGGTGACGCCGATCAGCTTCGGCTCGATCAGGCGGTAGCCGAGCTCGACCTCGCTCCAGATCGGAACACCGCGGCGCTCGGCCTCGGCGACGAGCGGCGCCTCGCGCGGCACCCCGGGGCTCTTGACCAGCAGCTCCACCCCGTCGAGCAGCGACAGGTCGGCGTCGTTGCCGTGCTCGCGATCGACTCCGGCCACCACCACCCCCCGCCGCCCGAGCGCGGCCACGGCCGCCTTCCCGGAGCGCGCGAGCCCGAGCACGAGCACCCTTTCCGGTAACCCGCTCAGCGGAACCCGGTGAAGTAGCGGTAGTACAAGGCGAAGGCGATCGCGCAGAGGATCCCGGTCACGATCCAGAAGCGGACCATGATCTTCGTCTCCGACCAGGCCTTCATCTCGAAGTGGTGGTGGATCGGCGTCATCAGGAAGACGCGCCGCCCCAGGTACTTGAAGGTGAACACCTGGATGATCACCGAGAGCGCCTCGATGACGAAGATGCCGCCGATCAGGAGCAGCAGGAAGATCGTCTTGGTGAAGATCGCGAAGGTCGCGAGCGCGCCGCCGATCGCCATCGAGCCGGTGTCTCCCATGAAGACGTCGGCCGGGAACGCGTTGTACCAGAGGAACCCGACCGCGGCCCCGATCAGCGCGGCGCCGACGAGCGCGAGGTCGAGCTTCGTCTCGAAGCGGTGACCGGGCCTGCCGGAGCGGATCCAGGCGATCACGTTCATCGCCGCGAACGTGAAGAGCGCGATGATCCCGGTGCCGGCGGCAAGGCCGTCGATCCCGTCGGCCAGATTGACGGCGTTCGCCGTCCCTGCGATCACCAGGAACAGCAGCCCGTAGTAGGCGTACGAGAGCTGGATGTCGCCGATTCCTGGCACATAGACCTCGGTCGGCAGGTGCTGGTGGCGGGTCGCGATCCCGACGCCGACGGTGATCAGGCCGAGCAGGAGCAGCTTCCAGCGGCCGTTCAGGCCGAGCGAGCGCTGGTGTGTCAGCTTGATGAAGTCGTCGAGGAAGCCGACCGCGCCGCAGCCGAGCGTCACGAAGAGCACGGCCAGCGCGGGCACCGTGTACGTGCTGAAGGCAAGAAAGCCGACAGACGCCGCGAGCAGGATCAGGAGCCCGCCCATCGTCGGCGTGCCCTGCTTTGTGATGTGGTGCTGCGGCCCTTCCTCGCGGATGTGCTGGCCGAACTCGTTCCGGCGCAGGAAGGCGATGAACTTCGGGCCGAGGAGGATCGAGATCAGGAGCGCGACGACGCCCGCCAGCAGGACGTGGCTCAAACTCTCACCGCCACGAGAGCATCCGCGACCGCCTCGAGGCCGACCGCTCGCGAGGCCTTGACGAGGACGCAGTCGCCGGGCTCGACGAGCTCGTGCGCCTCGGCGGCAGCCGTCGCCGCCTCGGGGATCCAGCGCGAGACCGGCACCCCGCTCGCCCCTTCGACGTAGCCGCGGGCGAGGTCGCCGACCGCAACGAGGGTCTCCACGCCCTGGCTCGCCGCGAGCTCGCCGATCTCGCGGTGAAAGGCCTCGGCGCCCGGGCCGAGCTCGGCCATGTCGCCGAGGATCGCGACCCGGCGGCGCCCCCCGGCGCGCTCGGCGAGCTGGACGAGCGCGGCGCGCATGGAGACCGGGTTCGCGTTGTAGGCGTCGTTGATCAGGAGGCCGCCGCCGGGCAGCGGGACCTCCTCGCCGCGCCAGCGCGAGAGCTCGACGTCGACGCGGTCCGGCCGCGGGAGGCCGAGCGCGTCGAGGGCCGCCAGCGCGGCGGCGGCGTTCGCGGCCTGGTGTCGCGTGGTGACGTTGAAGCTGACGCCGCCGACGATCGCGCGATCCTCCTCGAAGTCGACCTCGGGCTCGGTCAGGCGGACGACGGTCACGTCGTCGCGCTCGACCGGGAAGTCGGCGGGCACGATCGCCGTCCCGCCGGGCGACAGCGCCGCGACCAGCTCGCCCTTTGCGCGCAGCACGCCTTCGAGCGAGCCGACCAGCTCGAGGTGCGCCGGGCCGACGTTCGTGATCACGCCGATCTCCGGCCGGGCGATCTCGCAGAGGTCCGCGATCTGGCCGAAGCCGCGCATCGCCAGCTCGAGGATGCAGACCTCGGTGTCCGGCTCGAGCCGGCAGAGCGTGAGCGGCACGCCGATCTCGTTGTTGAAGCTCGCCTCGGCGGCGACGATCCGTGCGGCCGGCGCGCAGAGGGCGGCGAGGATGTCCTTGGTCGAGGTCTTGCCGGTCGAGCCGGTGATGCCGACGACGCGTGCCGAGCTACGATCGCGCACCGCCCGGCCGAGCGCGGCGAAGGCGGCGAACGGCTCGTCCGGGACGAGCGTCGCGGCCGCGCCGCGGGTGAGCGCGTCATCCTGGAACTCGGCGCCCCGGCCGACGGCCACGAACAGGTCGCCGGGCTCGACCCTGCGCGAGTCGACGTGGACGCCGGTGACCTCCTCGGCCCCCGGCGCGACGGTGAGCTCGCCCGCGGCAAGCTCGCGCACCTCGTCGAGCGCGACCGGGATCACGTTGCAGCTCCGAGCCGGCGGAGCACGTCGCGGGCGACCTCGCGGTCGTCGAACGGGATCGTCCGGTCGGCGAACTCCTGGCCCTGCTCGTGGCCCTTGCCGGCGATCAGGACGACGTCGCCCTCGGCGGCCTGGGAAAGAGCGCGCTCGATCGCGGCGGCGCGGTCGGGCTCGACCTCGACCTCGCGCGTGACGCCGGCGAGGATCTCCTCGATGATCGCGGCCGGGTCCTCGCTGCGCGGGTTGTCGGAGGTGACGATCGCGACGTCGGCGAGCTCGGAGGCGATCCGGCCCATCACGGGCCGCTTGCCGCGGTCGCGGTCGCCGCCGCATCCGATGACGCAGATCACGCGCCCTTCGGTCAGCTCGCGCGCGGTTCGGAGCACGCTCTCGAGCGCGTCGGGCTTGTGCGAGTAGTCGACGATCACCTCGAACGGCTGACCTTCGGCAACTGGCTCGAACCGGCCGGGCACGCCGCGCACGGCCTCGAGACCGCGCTTGATCGCCTCGTCGTCGATCCCGAGCAGCCGGCTCGCCGCGAGCGCGCCGAGAGCGTTCTCGGCGTTGAAGCGCCCGCGCAGCCGGAGCTCGATCCCTTCGAGCGCGGCGGGGCCGATCTCTGCATCGGGGGCGAAGCCGAACGTGAGCGCGTCCGGCCGGTCGGCGGCGAGCTTGCGGCCCCAGTCGTCGCCGATGTTGATCGCCGCGGACGGCTCCGTCTCGGTGAACAGGCGGCGCTTGGCCTCGAAGTAGCGCTCCATCGTGCCGTGGAAGTCGAGGTGGTCCTGGCTCAGGTTGGTGAAGACGAGCGCGGCGAAGCGCACGCGGTCGAGCCGGCCGAGCTCGGAGCCGTGCGAGGTCGCCTCCATCGCGCAGCTGCGGTCACCGGCGTCGAGCATCTCGCGGAGAGCGCGCTGGACGTCGATCGCCTCAGGAGTCGTCCGGATCGCGGGGCGGCGCTCGCCGCCGACCCGGCTCTCGATCGTGCCGAGCAGCCCGGGGCGCCGGCCGGCTGCGGCCAGGATCGAGTAGAGCAGGAACGAGGTCGTCGTCTTCCCGTTCGTGCCGGTGACGCCGGCGATCTGCAGCTCCTCGCTCGGGCGGCCGAAGAACTCGTCCGCGACCGGCGCCATCGCCCTGCGCGCGTCCGGGACGACGAGCTGCGGAACGTCGAGCTCGAGCGGCCGCTCGACGACCAGCGCGACCGCGCCGTTCTCGACCGCCTGCGCGGCGAAGTCGTGCCCGTCGACGCGGCTGCCAGGCACGCAGAAGAAGAGCGCCCCGGGCCCGGCCGCGCGGGCGTCGTAGGCGAGGTCGCCGATCTCCACGGGGGCGCGTCGCAGGACGTCCGCGGGGGCGAGCGCTGCGATGACGCGCTCTAGGTGCATCGGCGCGCGAGTCTACCAATCGCGTCCGCCGGGACCCCTGGGAGCGCATGCCCGGAACGTCTGCTTTTCCAGCACTTTTCGGCCGGCGTGCCGGGTCCTACTTCTTGCCGGGAGGCCCGGTGTGGTGGTGATGCCTGTCGCCCTTCCCGCAGCCGGGCCGCGGCGGTTTCTCGCCGCCGGGCGGTGGGGGTGCGGGTGGGGGTGGCGGTGGTGGCGGCGGCGGAGGAGGAGGAGGAGGAGGAGGAGGAGGAGGAGGAGGAGGAGGAGGAGGAGGAGGAGGAGGAGGAGGAGGAGGAGGAGGAGGAGGAGGAGGAGGAGGAGGAGGAGGAGGAGGAGGAGGAGGAGGAGGAGGAGGAGGGGGGAGGAGGAGGAGGAGGAGGAGGAGGAGGAGGAGGAGGAGGCGGCGGCAGGAGGCGGACCGGGTGTTGGTGGAGGCGTGGGTGGACCCGAGCGCGACCCGCCCGGAAGCACGGTCGAGACGAGCAGCTGCCGAGTGCCAGAGCTTTCTCCCCGTTGCTTCGTCGGCACGTACGTGGCGTCGGCGCCCGCCTTCGGCGCCTGTGTGGCGGCAGTGCTGCCGGATCCGGGCACCGGGGTCGTGGCCGGTTCGCGTAGCGGCTCCGGCGCGCGGGCGCCGGCCTTGGGCGTGCTTGACGGACTCTCGAGAGCGGCTCGCCAGAGGTAGCCCGAGGCCACCGCCGCGCAGACGAGCAGCGTGATCCGTATTGCCCCGGGCGAGCCGTACATTGGCGCAGGAGTATCCCAGCGGTACCTGACAGCACCGTTCCGGCTGGCTAGGGCTCCGCGATCGGATCGGCGATGCTGACCCGATTCTTGCCCTCCGCCTTCGCCGCATACAGTGCGGCGTCTGCACGGCTAACGAGCCGCTGCGCCGATTGACCCGGCGCGAGCTCAGCGATCCCGAAGCTCGAGGTCAGCGAGATGCGCACCCCGCCCGACAGCCGGAGAGGCGCTGCGCTCAAGGCGCCACGCATCCGGTCGGCGACCAGGGTTGCCTCCTCGAGGTCGGTCTCGGGCAGTAGTACCGCGAACTCTTCGCCGCCGAGCCGCCCGGCGACATCGACCTTGCGCAGGTGGGCCTCGAGCAGGTCGCCGAATGTCCGCAGCGCGTCGTCTCCGGCAAGGTGTCCGTGTGCGTCGTTGACCACCTTGAAGTCGTCGAGGTCGGCGAGCACGAGCGAGAGGGGTGTCTCGAAGAGCCTCGCCCGCTCGAGCTCGGTCTCCAACGCCTCCAGAAACCGGCGCCGGTTGACAAGTCCCGTCAGCTCGTCGGTCGTCGCCTGCCGCTGCACCCGCTCGTGCAGGCGCGCGTTCTCGAGCGCTATCCCGGCCTGGCTGGCGAGCCACTCGGCCAGCGTCCGCGTCTCCTTCCTAAAGCCGCGCCGAGGCGGATACAGGAGGAGCATCGTCCGGTCGATGCCGTCCTCCCCCCTCATGAGCATGAACTCCAGCGGCTCTCCCTCGCCGACGTCGCCGAACCAGCCGATTTCCTTGCCTCCCTGGATGAGCGCGCCACCACGCGCGCCGGTCGCCTCGGTCACGACCTCCAGGATGAGGGGAGTCAGCGCCCGCGCGTCATGCGTCGCAGCGAGTGCGTTGCCGACGAGCGCGAGCGCCTCTCGCGGGTCACGTTTCGCCGGGCGCACCCGCCGCCGATCTGCGTCGTGGGGAGGCCGCCGCGGCGCGCGCGTCCTACCCGAGCGCAGCACCGAGACGAACAGCGCGAGCGCCAAGAGCGTCGCGAGCAGGGCAGCGACGACCAGAGTTGGTCGACCGTGCACCTCGATCGTCGCCGTCCAGAGTGAGAACCGCAGCTTGCCGAGGATTCTCGCCTATAACCCAGTCGTCCGCGGGCCGGGCTCAGCGTGACGCCGGGGCCGGAGGCGCGTCAGGGGTGATGCCGCCGTCGAGGTACTGCAGGTCGAAGCGCGCGATCTCGGAGAACGCGGGCGCCGCGACCACGCCGCCGAAGATCGCGCCGCGGGGCTCGTCCACCGACACGAGGATCACGAGCCGTGGCCGCGAGGCGGGAACGATGCCGATGAACGACGCGACGTAGCGCGAATCCGAGTAGGTCCCGTCGGGATCGACCTTGGCCGCGGTTCCCGTCTTGCCGGCCACCTGGTAGCCCGGCACCGCGGCGAGGGTGCCGGTTCCGTCGAGCACGACGTTCCGCAGCATCGACATCAGCTGAGCGGCGACCCGCCGTTTCACGATCCGCCGCCGCGGCTGCGCGGTCGCCGAGCCGTCGCCGGCGTGGTCGACCAGGTGCGGCCGCACCCAGACGCCGCGATTCGCGATCGCCGCATAGGCGCTCGCCATCTGGATCGGCGTCACCGCGATCCCCTGGCCGATCGGCACGTTTCCGATCGTCGAGCCCGACCAGTGCTTCTCCGGCAGAACGATGCCGGGGCTCTCGCCGGGGTAGTCGATGCCGGTGTCGCGTCCGAATCCGAAGCGGGAGATCCAGCCGGCCAGCCGGTGCTGCCCCAGCCGCTCGGCCAGCGTGATTGCGCCGACGTTGGACGAGCGAGCCAGGATCTCGGCCACGGTCATCGTCTCGGTCCCGCGCGGCTCCGCGTCGTGAATGATCCGGTCGGCGACGTGGATCTCGTACGGCAGCACGAAGCTCGTCGACGGCGAGACGAGGCCTTCCGACAGCGCGCCGGCGACGGTGACGAGCTTGAAGGTCGAGCCCGGCTCGTAGGTGTCGGTGACCGCGCGGTTTCGCTGCAGCGGCTTCCACGTATTCGGGTAGTTGTTCGCGTTGAACCCCGGGGCCACGGCCATCGCGAGCACGCCGCCCGTCCGCGGGTCGAGCACGATCGCCGTCGCACTCTTCGCGTGCCACTGGGTGACGGTCTGCCGCAGGATCGCCTGCGCGTTCGACTGGATCACGTGGTCGAGGGTGAGGTAGACGTCGGTGCCGTCGCGCTCGGTCTGCGACGGGACGGTGTCGATCACCTCGCCGGAGGCGTCCTTGACGATGCGCTCCTTCCCCGGGCGGCCGGCGAGTTGGTGGTCGAGCGAGAGCTCGAGCCCGGCGAGGCCGTGGTTGTCGACTCCCGCGTACCCGAGCACCTGCGACGCGAGCGAGCCCTGCGGGTAGAAGCGCTTCTCCTCGGCATAGAAATGGAGGCCGGCCAGGTGCTTGCGCTCCAGCGCAGCAGCCCTCGCGGGATCGGCCTTGCGCTCGACGTAGACGAAGCCGCGCGTGTGGTCCGCCAGCTCCGGATAGACCGTCGCGTGGTCGAGGTGCAAGACGCGCGCCGCAACCGCCGCCTCGCTTCGCGGGTCGCGCACCTCGCGCGGGTCGGCGTAGACGGTCGTCGCCTGCTCGCCGATCGCGAGCTGCAAGCCGCCGCGGTCGTAGATCGTCCCGCGCGCGGCGGGGATGGTCACGTCCTCGTTGTGCTGGCTCGCCGCCAGCTGCCCAAGCGAGCTCGCGCGCACACCCTGCAGCCAGGCCGCGCGCAGGAACGCGATCCCGAAGGCGATCCCGAAGACCGCGAGCAGCAGTCGGATGCGGCGGTTGGCGACCTTCGCGTTCACCGCGGCCCGGGCCCGAGCCGCACGTACGTCGTCTGCGTGGGATCGGCGGGCACCAGGCCCTGGCGGTGCGCGAGCGCCTGGATCCGCGGCGAGGCGGCGGCGAGCGAAAGCTGTGACTCGAGCGCCTGCTTGTCGGACCGCAGCTGCGTCCGCTCGCCGTTCAGCTTGTCGAGCCGAACGTTCAGCCGCAGCACCGCGACGTTCAGCGCGACGACGCCGGTGAGTAGGACGGCGAGCGCCGCGATCCAAACGACGCCTCCCGCCACTCCGCGGCGGGCGCGGGGACGGCGGCGCGCGGCAGGCTTCGGCCGCCGGTGCGGTTGCGGGGACGGAAGGGCGCGGGCGGCGTCGCTCCAGGAGGCCATCGGCTAGTCGGTGTCGGTCTCGATGTCGGTCTTGACGGCTGCGCGCAGCCGGGCGGACGCGGCACGCGGGTTGGTCGCGATCTCCTGAGCCGACGGGCGGATCGCGCGGCGCGAGAGGGCGCGCAGGGTCGGCTCGTGCCCGCAGACGCAGACGGGGAAGTCGGGCGGGCAGGTGCAGCCCCGCTCCTGCGAGCGAAGGAAGCGCTTGACGATCCGGTCCTCGAGCGAGTGGAAGCTGATCGCCGCGAGGCGACCGCCCGGCTTCAGCAGCTCGAGCGCGGCCGGGAGCGCCTCCTCGAGCGACCCGAGCTCGTCGTTGACCGCAATCCGCAGGGCCTGGAAGACCCGCTTCGCGGGATGGCCGTCGCCGAAGCGCGCGGGCGCGGGGATCGCGCTCCTGATCGTCTCGACCAGCTCGCCGGTCCGCTCGAACGGCCGCTCGCGCCGGCGCCGTCCGATCGCGCGGGCGATCTGGCGCGCGTAGCGCTCCTCGCCGTAGTCGCGCAGGATCGACGTCAGGTCGCGCTCGCTCGCCTCGTTCACCAGGTCGGCAGCCGTCTCGTCCGCGTTCGGGTCCATGCGCATGTCGAGGGGCGCGTCGACCGCGTAGGAGAAACCACGCTCCGGCTGGTCGATCTGCATGCTCGAGACGCCGAGGTCGAAGAGCACGGCGTCGGCGCGAACGCCGTTGGACGCGAGCTGCTCGAGCACGACGGCGAAGTCGCCGCGCAGGAAGCGCGCCTGAACCGCGGTGCCCTTCCGGAACTGGTCGAAGTAGACGCGGGCAAACGGGTCGCGGTCGATCGCGATCAGCTTGCCCTTGCCGCGCAGGTCGGCGGCGAGCAGCGACGCATGGCCGCCCGCGCCGAAGGTTGCGTCGACGACGGTCTCGCCCGGGCGCAGCGAGAGCGCCTCCCGAACCTGCTCGGCGAGAACGGGAACGTGGTCAGTCGCGCTGGGTCGCAAGACGTTCGGCAACATCCTCCGCACTCCCTTCCATCACCTTGACGTGGTCGCGCCACGCTTCGCGGTTCCAGATCTCGAGGTGGTCGCGGACGCCCGCGACGACGACCTCGCGACCGAGGTCCTTGGCCAGCGTCGGCGGCAGCATCACGCGGCCCTGCTTGTCGGGCGACGCCTCCGAGGCGCCGGCGAAGAAGAAGCGGTTCATCATGCGCCCCTCCCGGCTGAACGGGTCGAGCCCGGCAAGGCGGCTCTCGACCAGCCGTTCCCAGTCCGCCTGGGGATAGCAGTAGAGACACCCGTCCATACCGCGCGTGATGACGAGCCCGCCGGAAAGCGCTTGGCGAAACTTGGCCGGTAGCGTGAGGCGGTTCTTGTCATCGATCGTGTGCTCGAACTCACCTAGCAGCATCTTCTTCCACTGCGCCCCACTTTAGACCACACTCCCCCACTTCGCAACCCTTTTGCGCCACCCGGCGCCGGCCGCTATTGCAGGAGCGAGGCGACGGAGTTGATCATCAGGGCGAGGATCACCGCGCCGAACACGAATGACATCAGCGCGTGACGCAGGGCGGTGTGGCGCATGGTCCTGTTCTGCAGGTCGGTGTCCGAGACCTGATAGGTCATCCCGATCGTCAGCGCCAGGTAGCCGAAGTCGCGGTAGTCGGGCGGGTCGTCGTCGTTGAAGTCGATCCCGCCGACCGGGTGCCCGTAGTAGAGGTCGCCGTAGCGGACGGCGTAGAGCGTGTGCACCGTCGCCCAGGAAAGTGCGACGACCGCGATCGCGAGCAGGAGCAGCAGCGCCTTGTCGGTCCCGTGGCGGTCACGCGCTTCGAGGAGCACATAGCCGATCGCGATCAGGCTGACGACGCTCGCGGTGAGAGTGATCAGATCGGCCACCGGGCGCGAGAAGTCCTCGTCCTGCGCGTTCGCCCTGGTCTCGGCGGCGTCCATGTTGTAGATCCGGAGCCAGACCGCGAGCACGGTCACGAGCGCCATCGCCCCCCATGCGCAGGAGACCGCGACCGCCCATTCGGCGCCGGTCGCGAACAGGACCGCGAGCACCACGAAACCGACCACGAACGCGGTGATCGTCCGCAGCGCTGCGAGGCCCGAGCGGCCCTTCTTCAGCTTCATCCGTAGGAAGCATGGCACCCGATCTCACACCGGGCGGCGCGACGGCGTTTGTAGCGATGATGGAGGCCGTGACCGTTCCGCCGTTCGAACGCTTCTACGAGGAGCAGCGCGAGCCGGTGCTCGTCCAGCTCCGGCGGATGCTCGGGCGCGACGCCGCCGACGACGCGTTCCAGGAGACGTTCCTCCGCGCGCTGCGGGCGTACCCGTCGCTGAAGCACGGGCAGCACCTGCGCGCGTGGGCGCTCGCGATCGCGCGCAACGTGGCGATCGACGCCTACCGGCGCGAGCGGATCACCTCGGCCGGCGTCCCCGATCTCGAGTCGGTCGACGAGCCCCTTCCCTACGAGGAGCTGCGCCGGCTCACCGCCGACCTGCCGCAGAAGGAGCGCGCGGCGGTCTTTCTCCGCTTTGGCTACGACCTCAGCTACGAGGACATCGGCGCGGCGCTCGGCTCGTCGTCGGAGGCGGCTCGCCAGGCCGCGTCCTCCGGTGTCCGCCGGCTGCGCAGAAAGGAGCTCTCGTGACCGTCTCTCCCGAACTGGATGCACGCTTCCGCGATGCCGCGGCCGCCGAAGGGCTGCTCGACGTCGCCTACGACCTGATCGACACGCCGGTCGGGCGGCTGTTCGTGGCCGTCACCGGCCGCGGCCTCTGCGAGATCTCGTACGACGCGGAGCCCGAGCACGAAGAGGAGAGGCTCGCGCGGGCCTTCGGCGCCCGGGTGCTCCGCTCGCCGCGGCCGACCGACGCGACCCGGCGCCAGCTGGACGAGTACTTCGCCGGGAAGAGGCACGAGTTCGAGCTGCCGCTCGACCTCGGCCTGACGAGGGAGTTCGGCCGTGCCGTGCTCGACCAGCTCGCTCTCGTGCCCTACGGCGAGCTGACGACCTACGGCGCGCTCGCGGCGAAGGCCGGCCGGCCGCGCGCCGCCCGCGCCGTCGGCACGGTCATGAACCGCAACCCGGTGCCGATCGTGCTCCCCTGCCACCGTGTGGTCGGCTCGACAGGAGCGCTGGTCGGCTACGGCGGCGGGCTCGATCGCAAGCGCGCGCTGCTCGAGCTCGAGGGAGCGATCTAGCTTTTCTTCACCAGCTGCGCGTGGATCTCCCGCGTCAGCGCGGCGACCTGCTCCGTCAGCTCCTTGTCCTGCTTCGTCAACGTCGTGTTCGAGTTGAGCAGCTGGACCAGCCGGTCGGTGCCGGCCTGGATCTCCTGCTCGCGCTTGGTGGCCATCTTCTCGAGCCGCTCGTGGTGGCGCTCCTCGCGGACATCCGCGATCTTGTCGCGCTCGGTCTGCCGCGTCTGGGCGAGCAGGATCAGCGGCGCCGCGTAGGCCGCCTGGGTGGAAAAGGCGAGATTGAGCAGGATGAACGGGTACGGGTCCCAGGCGAGCGCGATGCCGACCGCGTTGAGCGCGATCCAGATGATGACGACGACCGTCTGGCCGAAGATGTACTGCGGCGTACCGAAGAACCGGGACGCATCCTCGGCCCAACGGCCGAAGGCGTCCTCGCCGAAGGTGCCGTGGTGCTCCGGAGGGTTCTTGGCCACCCACGCCAGAGGCTAGGCGCGGAGCCGGACGCTAGACGGGCTCGACGTCCGCGAGGATCTCCCGTGCGCGCTCGAGGTCTTTCGGGTGGACGAGGATCTCGTGCTCGCCTCCCTCGCCGCCGAAGCCCTCGAAGGCCGAGTCGGCCTCGGCGGTCGGCCGGTGGCCGCACTCGATCCCGTCGGAGCGGAGCAGCCCGCAGAGCGCCTCGGCCTCGGGCTCTCCGGGAACCTTCGCCACGCGAACGGGCTCATCTTCCATGTTGCGAGCCTAGCGCAGGAGCTAGGCCGTGCGGCGCTCGGGCAGGGCGTCGGCCAGGAGGCGGTAGCCGACGCCCCAGACGTTGAGGACGCAGTCCTCGGCGCCGGCCACCGTCAGCTTTCTGCGCAGCCGGGAGGCGTGCGAGTCGAGCGTGCGGGTCCGGCCGAGGGCGACGTAGCCCCAGACCTGGCGGAGCAGCTCCTCCTTCGTGAAGACGCGGGTCGGCTCGCTGGCGAGCTTGGCCAGCAGCTCGAACTCCTTCGCCGCCAGCGCCACCGCGAAGCCGTGGACGGTCACGCGCCGGGTGGCGCGGTCGATCGCGATCGGCCCGGCGGCCAGGCGCTCCCGGGCAGCGGGCTGCGCGCGCCGGAGCACCGCGTGGATGCGCGCGACCAGCTCCTCGTAGTGGAACGGCCGCGGGACGAAATCGTCGCAGCCGCGCTCGAAGGCATGCACGCGGTCGACCGCGTCGGCGCGGGCCTCGCCGAGCACGATCACGGGTACGTTCCGGTCCCACGAGCGGCCCGGCTCGCCCTCGCGCAGGCGCCGGCAGACGTCGGGCCCGTCGGCGTCCTCGAGCCCGCCGATCAGCACGAGATCGGGCCGCACACGCTCGGCCAGGTCGAGCGCGAGCTCCTCCGCCTCGGCGCCGAGCACCTCGAACCCGTCGCCCGCCAGGTGCCGCTCGAGGAACTCCCGTGTCCCCGGCTCGGCCTCGGCGAGGAGCAGCGCGCGTGACATGTAGCCGACGCTAGCGCGGCGACCGGGCGAGCGCCAGATGTCCTTTCTCGCAAAAGTGCGACGAGATTTCTACAGCCGCCCGGAGCGGACGACGCCCCAGAGGAGCCACGCGGCGAGGGCGCCGGAGAGAACGAAGCCGATGAACGAGAGGAAGTTCACGCCGGCGATCTGCGGGCCGGTCTTGGAGAAGATCCCGATCAGGCTCGAGCCGATCAGGCCGCCGACGACGACCAGCGCGATCACGAGCCGGTTGAAGGCGACGTCGAGCTTGCGCATGAACTCGTCCAGGCCCTTGTGCACGAAGCCGACCTCGATCTGGCCGTCGCGGATCTCCTCGAGGAAGTCGTGCACCTGGTAGGGCATGTCGCGGGCGATCCGCGCCAGCTCGACGCCTTCCGTGCGCGCCCGGTTGAGGACGCGGCGCGGCGTGTAGCGCTCGAGCATCAGGTTGCGCGCGTACGGCTTGGCGACCTCGAAGACGTTGAAGTCCGGGTAGAGCTCGATCCCGACCGAGCCGAGCGTCGCGATCGCTTTGTCGAGCAGTACGAACCGGGTGGGCAGGCGCAGGTTGAGCCGGTAGATGAGCTGGAACGCCTCCCGGATCACCTGCAGCGGGTCGATCTCGGCGAGGCTGGCGCCGTAGTAGCGGCCGTACAGCTCGCGCAGCTCGGCGACGAACTCTTCCTCGCGCTCCTTCGGATAGCGGACGCCGAGCTCGCCCAGCCGGCGCGGTAGCTGGTCGATCCGCTCGTTGGCGGCCTCGATGAACAGCCGCGTCAGCTTCGACATGTCGTCGTCGGTCAGCTTCCCTACCTGGCCGAAGTCGACGAGGCCGATCCTCTCGCCGTCCTCGAGGACGAAGATGTTCGCCGGGTGCGGGTCGCCGTGGAAGAAGCCGTGGCGGAAGATCATCGTCATCCAGGTCTCGGTCATCAGGTACGCGAGCCGGCGGCGCTCCTCCATCGTCCAGGCGTCCTGCGGCAGATCGGCGAGCTGGATGCCCTCGAGCAGCTCGAGCGTGAGGACGCGGGTGCGCGTGTAGCTCCAGTAGACCCGCGGAATGCGCACGCGCGGGTGGCCGGCGAACCGGTGGTGGAAGGCCTCCGCGTTGCGGCCCTCGAGCCGGTAGTCGAGCTCCTGGTGGATCGAGCGCGCGAACTCGTCCACGAGCTGGCGCGCGTCGATGAAGTCGAGTGCCTTCACGCGCTCGCGCGCGATGCGGGCGGCCTGGTAGAGGAGCGCGAGGTCGGCCTCGACCTGGCGCGGCGCGTTCGGGCGCTGCACCTTGACGGCGACCCGATGGCCGTTCGGGAGCGTCGCGCGGTGCACCTGGCCGATCGACGCCGCCGCGACCGGGGTCTCCTCGAACTCGGTGAAGAGCTGCTCGACGGAGAGCTCGAGCTCCTCGCGGATGACGCGCTCGACGTCCTCGTACGGGAACGGGCGCACGTCGTCCTGGAGCGCCTGGAGCTCGACGAGGATGTCGGGCGGCACGATGTCGGGGCGGGTCGAGAGGAGCTGGCCGAACTTGACGAACGTCGGGCCGAGCTCGTCGAGCATCTCTCTGAGGTGCTGGCCGCGCTCGGACGGACTGCCCTCCAGCGTCACGCGCTGGCGGCCGGGCACGAGGTCGGTCAGGCGGTGGGTCTCGAAGAAGTAGCCGAAACCGTGCTTGACCGCTACCTGCGCGATCTCGGAGATTCGCCCGAGGTTCCGCGTCTTCGTGCTTGCCACGCGGTCAGTGTGCCACGCGGCTAGGCTGAGGCGGCTGCGCCGTCGGAGCTCGGCTGACGGAGGACCGCCTGGCCGCGCTTGGTGCCGTCCTGCAGCTCCGGCGGCAGGCGGGCCGCTGCGGCCTCGGCGGCCAGGCGCCAGAGCCGGACGATCTCCGCCTGCACGATCTCCGCTGCCTCGGCGTACCCGGCCCGGTTCCGCGGCACGTGGTTGAGATCCATTGGGTCTCCCCAGACGACCGCGCAGGGCCGGTAGTTGAAAGGCGCCCAGCCGAAGGTGTCGACCGCGCACGGGATCACGGGCGCCCCCTCCTGCAGGGCGATCATCAGCCCACCCGTGTGCACTTCCCCCGGATGCCCGAAGCGCTGTCGCGTGCCCTCCAGGTGCACGCCGACCAGCTTTCCCTCGGCAACGAGGTCCCGCGCCGCGCGCAGCGCCCCCCGGTCGGCCTCCCCGCGCCGGATCGGGAAGACGCCGATCCACTGGAGAAACTCGCCGACGAAAGGCGCCTTCAGCAGCTCGGCCTTGGCCAGAAAGTAGACCGGCCGCGGGCAGAAGATCGCGATCAGTGGATGGTCGATCCCGGAGAAGTGATTGGCGGCGACCACCGCACCGCCGACGCGCGGCACACGCTCGAGCCCGTATCCGGCCGCGCGGGTCATCGCGAGAATCGGCGGGATCGCCAGCAACCGCGCGATCGGCCAGAGGCGCTCTGCCTCTTCGCCCCAGAGCTTCGGTACGCCGAGCTTGGTGAGCGGCTCCTCCAGGTGCACTAGTTGCGTGCCCGGTCCGGCTCGACCAGCCGGAGCCGGTGCTCGAGCTGGGCGACCCGCAGCTCCAGCTCCTCCAGCTCGCCGCGTGTCACCAGCCCGAGCTCGCGGAAGACTCCGGCGAGGCCGCTCCCGGTCCGTTCACCCAGCCGAATCGACTCGTTCCGCCAGCGCCCGACAAGCTCCTCGACGAGCGAACGGGCCTCCTCGCGCCCCATCCCGCCGCGCGCCGAGAGCTCCTCGGCCAGCGCGTCCGCCCGCTCGGCTGTCAGTGCGACGGCGCCGACACCGGCGAGCACGAGCTTCTCCGCCAGCTCTCGGGCGGAGTCAGCGAGCTCGGCCATGAGGTCTTGCGCGGCGACGTTGCCGGCGTTGCTCTCGCTTTGCCTGCGTCTGCGAGGCCACCCGTTCCACGGTCGCGACCGGAGAGTCGGGCGCGGGCTCGGCCGCGGCCGCCTCCTCCGCCTCGTCCAGCTCAGCCTGCCGTTCGGCTGCTGTTTCCGGCGCGGTCTCGATCCGCCGCGCGTACTCCGGCTCGCGCTCCTTCCAGATGGTCAGCAGCGGCGCCGCGATGAAGATCGACGAGTAGGCGCCCGAGACGATTCCGACGATCAGCGCGAACGCGAAGTCCTTCAGCGTCGCGCCGCCGAAGATCAGCAGCGAGACGATCGGCAGGAGCGTGATGAAGGTCGTGGCCAGGGAGCGGCGGATCGTCTCCCAGAGCGAGACGTTGGCGATGGTCGCGAACGGCGCGCGCCGCATCAGCGGCACGTTCTCGCGGATCCGGTCGAAGATGATGATCGTGTCGTAGATCGAGTAGCCGAGCACGGTCAGGACCGCCGCCACGGTCGAGTTCGTCACCTCCCGGCCGGTCAGCGAGTAGACCCCGACGGTGATCACGATGTCGTGCAGCAGCGCGATGATCACCGGCACCGCGAACTTGTAGTCGAACCGGATCGCGATGTAGAGCACGATCAGGAGCAGCGAGAAGAGGATCGCGGTGATCGCCGCCCGCGCGAGCTGCCTCCCGAAGCTCGAGGAGACCACCTGGCTCCCGATCGGGATGTTCTGGCCGAACCGGCCCTTGAGATCGTTGGTCAGTCGCGAGATCTGCGCCGGTTTCTGCGTCCGCATCCGTAGCTGGAAGTTCCTGTAGTCCTCCCCGCCGACGACCTTGCCGCGGCCCTGGACGACCGGATCGGGGGCGAACTTCGCCGCCTCGGTGCGCACGGTCGAGAGCGACACGGGCTGCGGGGTCGTGAACGTGATCTGCGTGCCGCCCTTGAAGTCGATCCCGAGGTTGAGGCCCTTGGTCGCCAGGGAGGCGACCCCGATCACGATGATCGCGCCCGAGATCGCGAACCAGAGGTAACGGCGGCGCATGAAGTCGATCTGCAGCCACTTGGCCGTCTGCTGGCCGTGTGCTCCCATGAAGCTCGGGTTGTCGAACCAGCGGAAGCCGGCGAGCAGGCCGAGCATCGCACGCGTCGCCGCGACCGCGGTGACCAGCGAGATCACCGTTCCGATCATCAGCATCAGCGCGAAGCCCTTGACCCCGGCGGTCGCCACCGCGAACAGGACCAGGGCCGTGATCACCGTCACGACGTTGGCGTCGATGATCGTGCGGAAGCCCTTCGAGTAGCCGGCCGAGATCGCGGCGCGCACGGATTTCCCGGACCGCACCTCTTCCTTGATCCGCTCGAAGATGACGACGTTCGCGTCGGCGGCCACGCCTATGGTCAGGATCACCCCCGCGAAGCCGGGCAGCGTCAGCGTCACGCCGAAGAGCAGGATCGCCGCGTAGAGAAAGGCGACGTAGATGCCGAGGCCGATCACCGCGACGACGCCGAGGAAGCGGTAGAGGACGAGCAGGAAGATCGCGACCACCAGCAGGCCGATCAGGGCGGCCGTCTTCGCTTCGCGCAGGGAGTCCTTCCCGAGCGTCGCCGAGACGTTGGTTTGCTCGAGCGGCTGGAACTTGTAGGGAAGAGCGCCGGACTTGAGGACGAGCGCAAGGTCCTTTGCCTGGCCGATCGAGGTGATGTTCGAGATCTCGGCGCCGTTGATGCTCGGGTCGATCCCGTTCGGGTTCTGCTTGTAGTCGATGAACGGCGTCGACTGGAGCTTGCCGTCGAGCACGATCGCGAAGTGCTGGGCGAACTGTCCGACCGTCGCCTGGTCGCTCGCGCCGCCCTGTCCGGCCGCATCCGCGGCCGCCTGCCCGCGCGCCGCCTCCTTCTGCGTGATGTCGAGGAACTTGGCGTTGCCCTCGTGCTTGAAGCCGAGCTGGACGAAGGCGTTGCCCTCGCTCGGCTGCGTGCCGACCTGGGCGCTGATCGCGCCGTTGCTGAGATCCTTACCCGTCGCCTCCGGGATCGCGTTCCCGGCGCGCTCGGGGTAGTACTTGAAGAGGTAGTAGACGTTGCCCGTCTGGTTCTGGGGGGCGCCGATGCAACCGGTCGACGGCGCGCAGCTGACGACGGTCATGTGCTGCGGGACTGCGAGGACGGTCCAGCCCTTCGGCACCTTCCCCTTCAGCTTGGGGTGCGCAGCGAGCAGGTGTGCCCGGCTGTCGGCGGCACCGCCGTTGACATGGTTCTTCGCATCGAAGAGGTAGTACTGGCTCGGCGTTCCCTTCTTGGCGTCCGACTGCACCTGCTGCAGCAGGTGGTAGAGGTTGGGGTCGGCTATCACGTGTCCCTGCCCGTCCGACGACGGCCCGGTCGCGTCCACCTCCAGGTCGTAGAACTGCAGCTGGGCTGTCGTGCCGATGAGCTTCGCGGCCTTCGCCGGATCGTGGACGCCGGCCAGCTCGATCACGATCTGGTTGTTGCCCTGCTTGCGGATCTCCGGCTCGGAGACGCCGAGCGAGTCGACGCGGTTCCGCATGATCGAGATCGCGGTGTTCATCGCATCGGATGTCACCTGCTGGTTCTTGGGCGGGACCGCCTTGAGAACGACCTCGAGGCCGCCCTGGAGGTCGAGCCCCAGCCTCACCTTCTTGTGCGTCGGCGAGCCGGGAATGGCAAGCGCGGCCACACCGGCGAGCGCCAGCAGCATCAGGCCCATGAGAATCAGATACGAACGTCGGTTCGTCACGAGGAAAGTCGCAACAGATTAGCCGTCGTCGGCGGGAAACGACTCCTCGGCGACGCTCTCGGGCTCAAGTGAGTCCGAATGGACTACTGCGGCCACGGCTCGGCGGTCGAGGCGGACAACCGTGCCCGGCGCGAGCTCGATCTCGAGCACGTCGTCCTCGATCGAGCGAACGGTGGCATGGAGGCCGCCGGCCGTGATGATCTCGTCGCCGGTGCGCAGGGCGTCCTGCATCGACATCTGCGCCTGCGAGCGCTTGCGCTGCGGGCGGACGAGCAGAAGCCACCCCAGGACCAGCAGCGGGATGATGATGATCAGGATGTTCAGCGCGACACCTCCGGAGCGGCCTGGAGCCTTGCCAGCGCCGCGTCCTTGTAGGACTGAAGCTCGCCTCGCTCGATCGCCGCGCGGGCGCCGGCCACGAGGTCGAGCACGAAGCGCAGATTATGCAGGGTCAGCAGCCGGTGGCCGAGCAGCTCCTGCTGGTTGACGAGGTGGCGCAGGTAGGCGCGCGAGAAGCGCGTGCAGGCGGGGCAGGCACAGTTCTCGTCCAGCGGCGCGGGGTCGCGCGCGAAGCGGGCGTTGCGGAGGTTGAGGCGGCCGCCCTCCCAGCTGAGCGCGGTGCCGGTGCGCGCATTGCGAGTCGGCAGGACGCAGTCGAACATGTCGACGCCGCGGGCGATCACCTCGAGGATGCCTTCCGGGTCGCCGATCCCCATGAAGTAGCGGGGCCGGTCCTCTGGGAGCAGGTCGGAGGCCCAGGCCGTCGTCTCGAACATCTGCTCGCGCGACTCGCCGATCGCGAGGCCGCCGAGCGCGTAGCCGTCGAAGCCGAGGGCCGCCACCTCCTCGATCGAGCGGCTCCGCAGCTCCGGGTCGGTGCCGCCCTGCGCGATCCCGAACAGGAGCTGGCCGGAGGCGCGCTCGGTTGCGCGCTGGCGCCCCGCCCAGAGGGTTGTCAGGCGCACGGCTTCCTCGAGCTCGGCGCGGGAAGCGTCGGCAGGCGGGCACACGTCGAGGCACATGGCGATGTCGGAGCCCAGCTCGGCCTGGGCGCGCGCGGCCAGCTCGGGGGTGAGACGCGCGGGGTCGCCGTCGTAGACCGAGCGGAAGGTGACGCCGTCGTCGTCGAGGCCGAGGATCGTGTGGCGGAGCGAGAAGACCTGGAAGCCGCCGGAGTCGGTCAGGATCGGGCCGTCCCAGCCCATGAAGGCGTGCAGCCCGCCGAGCCCGGCGATCGTCTCCGTGCCGGGGCGGAAGTGCAGGTGGTAGGTGTTGCCGAGCAGGATCTCGGCGCCGAGGTCGCGCAGCTCGCGGGGGTCGACGCTCTTGACCGTCGCCTTGGTGCCGACGGGCATGAAGGCCGGCGTGCGCAGCTCACCGTGCGCGGTCGAGAGCACTCCCGCCCGAGCCGCGCCGTCAGTCGCCGTCAGCGCAAACGCGGCCATGAAAGCGCACCCCCACCCTTTCTTTGGGTGGGGTTGGTAGGCCACCCTCGCTCCCGCTGCGAGCGTATCGGCGTGCGGCGCGCGTGTCTGTCACGGAAGCGTGCCGATTGTGGGTCGATTTCTCGACAACCTTGCGCCCTTCGGCCGCTCACAGAACCAGCATCGCGTCGCCGAACGAGTAGAAGCGGTACCGCTCCTCGATCGCGAGCTGGTAGAGGCGGCGCGTCTCCTCGATCCCAACGAACGCCATCACCAGCGCGAGCAGCGTCGAGCGTGGCAGATGGAAGTTCGTCAAGAGCGCGTCCACGCGCCGGAGCTCGAACCCCGGCGTCACGAACAGCGACGTCCGCCCTTCGAGCGGCGCGCCCCGCGCCACCGTCTCGAGCACGCGCACCGTCGTCGTCCCGACCGCCAGCACGCGCGGCGCCGAGCGCACCCGCTCCCAGGCGCTCTCCGAGACCGAGTACCGCTCGCTGTGGAGCTGGTGCTCGGCCAGCTCCTCGGCCGCGACCGGCCGGAAGGTGTCCAGCCCGACGTGGAGCGTCACGCGCTCGACGTCCAGCCGCCCGAGCAGCTCCGCCGTGAAATGCAGTCCCGCAGTCGGCGCCGCCGCCGAGCCCTCGCGCTCCCCATAGACCGTCTGGTAGCGCTCGGGATCGTCCAGCGGCTCCGTGATGTACGGCGGCAGCGGCGTCTCGCCCGCCGGCTCGCCCTCCAACCGCAACCGCCAGCGGCCCTCGCCGAGCGGCTCGACCAGCTCGACCGGCCCCAGCCGCTGGCCCGCGCGCAGCTTCCGCGACGGCCGGGCCAGACCCTCCCACGTCCCGTTCTCGCCGAGCCGCTCCAGCAGCAGCACCTCGGCCTCGCCACCGCCCGGCCGCTCGAGCCGCAGCCGCGCCGGGAGCACCCGGGTGTCGTTCACGACGGTGAGGGTCCCAGGCGCCAGCTCCTCGGACAGCTCGTCGAAGCGGCGGTGCCGGACGTCCCCGCTCGACCGCTCGTAGACGAGCAGCCGCGAGTGGTCGCGGCGCTCCAGCGGCCGCTGCGCGACCAGCTCGCGCGGGAGCGAGTAGTCCAGCTCGGAGGACTTCATCCGACGCGAACGCTACCGTTGGCGCCGATGACCGACGACGCGATCGAGCGAGCGCGCGAGCGGCTCGAAGCAGCAGCCGAAGGCCGTCCCGACCCGGCCGCGGTCGACGCCGCGCTCGAGCGGGCACGGGCCCAGGTCGAGGAGCTCGCGCTGGCCGCGGCGCAGCTCGAGGCGACGCTCCCGGCCAAGATCGACGGCGCCCTACAGGACGGCCTGCGCGAGCAGGTCAAGCCGGTCGGGCGCAACCTCGCCGAGATCCGCGGCCTGACCAACCAGGTGATCCGCAGGCTCGAGCGGATCGAGGGCGACCTCCTGTCCGAGCGGCACGCGCGCGTCGACGATCTCGCGCTCCTCGTCGACCTGATCAGCTCCGGCTGGAAGTCGGTCGACGACCGCATCGGCTCCCTCGAGCGAAGCTTCCAGGCGGGCGAGGGCGCGATCGTCTACCGCATCGAAGAGCGGCGCGCCGAGACCGGCTAAGGCAGCGCCTGCGCTGCCGACTTCAGAACGCGCGGGCTAAGCCCGTGCGTTCGTCCGAACTGATCGGTCGATGCGTGCGGCGTTAACCGGCCGGCTGACGCTGACGCCGGGCTAACCGCTCCTCGACCGCAAGCCCGACCAGTCCGATCGCGACCGCGAACCAGAGGGTTGCGAGCCGGATCAGCACCGTCGCCGCCGCGGCGCCCGCCTTCGAGACGTCGCCGAGCGCGCGCATCAGGCCGGCCATGCTCGTCTCCGCCACGCCGATGCCGCCGGGCAGGAACGAGAGCGCGCCGGCCAGGCTGCCGAGCGAGAAGACGACGATCGTGTCCCCCAGCGAGAGGTCGAGGCTCAGCCCGCGGACGCAGACGTAGGCCGCCAGGCACTCGCAGAACCAGGAGGCCGCCGACACCGCGGTCATCCCGACGAGTAGCGGCGTGCGCAGCAGGGTCCGAGCCGCCTCGGGCGCCTCGCCGAGCGCGGCGAAGCGGCCGAGCAGCGGGGTGCGGACGATGACCACGATCCCGACGACTCCGGCCAACGCGATCACGAGCAGGGGCCAGCGGTCGGTCCCCGCGCCCCCGATCACGGCGAGGACGACGACGCCGGTCGCGTCGGTCACGCGCTCCGCCAGCACGACCGGCGCCGAGCGGCGCACCGGCACTCCGTACGCGCGGCGCAGCAGGCCGCACTTCAGCACCTCGCCGAGCTTGCCCGGCGTCACCGTCATCGTCAGGCCGGCGACGAAGATCGAGAAGCTCCGGCCGAGCGGGATCCTGATCTCCAGCCGCTCGAGGTAGACGTGCCAGCGCCCGAAGCGGATCAGGTAGTTGAGAGCCGTCAGCGCGAGCGCGAGCGGGAACAGCTCCCAGCGAAAGCCGCGCAGCTCTTCGCCCAGCTGCCCGAAGTCGGCCCAGAGCCCGAGCCCGATCGCGACGGCGACCGCCAGCGCCACCGCAAGGACGAGAGCGCGTTTCAGGTCAGAGCCAGGATCAACGCCGCCGTCGCCACCCAGAGGCAGACGTCGACCAGGATCGGCAGGTCGGTCAGCAGCACCTGCTCGGGCTCCTCGCCGAGGTCGTCACGGTGGATCAGGAGCAGGTAGCGGAAGACGCCGAAGACCACGAACGGGATCGTCGCCATCAGCGCCTTCGAGTCGCGCGCCGTGAACGTGTAGAGCGAGTACGCGATCACCGTCGAGGAGGCGACCACCGTGACGAGCTGGTCGACGAGCTCGAGCGAGTAGCCCTCGAGCACCGGCCGGCCGGGCGTCTCGCGGGCGCCGACCAGCACCAGCTCGCCGCGCCGCTTGGCGAGCGCGAGGAAGAGCGCGAGCAGCGCCGTGCAGAGCAGCAGCCACGGCGAGATGCGCACGTCCACCGCCTCGGCGCCGGCGGCGGCGCGGATCACGAACAGCGCGCCGATCACGAGCACGTCCACGATCACGACGTGCTTGAGCCCGAACGAGTAGGCGAGCTGGAGCGCCCCGAAGCCGAGCAGGAGCCCGAGCGACGACCAGCCGAGCAACGCGCCGATCCCGAACGCGCCCACCGCCAGCACCGCCGCCATGGCAGCGGCCGCCCGGACCGAGAGGTCGCCGTGCGCGATCGGCCGCAGGCGCTTGACGGGATGCCGCCGGTCGTGCTCGCGGTCGCGCAGGTCGTTGACGAGGTAGGCCGCGCTCGAGAGCGCGCAGTAGGCCACGAAGACCGCGACCGCCTCGGCCCAGCGGACCGCGTCCCCCAGCTTCGCGGCGAAGAGGATCCCGGCGAAGACGAGCAGGTTCTTCGACCACTGCCGCGGCCGCAGCGCGCGGAAGGCAGCGGCGGCCGGCGAGCTTCGGCGCGGAAGCTGCCGCACCTCCGCCGGCTCGGCGGGGGTCACGTCGCGACTGCCTCCATCACCCGCTCGGGGATGTCGAAGTTGGAGTAGACCTCCTGGACGTCGTCGCTCTCCTCGAGCGCGTCGATCAGCCGCAGCGTCTTCCGCGCCGCCGACTCGTCCTCGAGGCTGACGGTCGTCTTGGGCACCATCGTCAACTCCGCCGAGTCGACCTCGATCCCGGCCTGCTCGATCGACTCGCGCACCGCGCTCAGCGCCTCGGGCGCCGCGGTGACGCGGTAGCTGGAGCCGTCCTGGTCGACGTCGTCCGCCCCACCCTCCGCTGCTGCGAGCGTCAGCTCGTCCTCGTCCGCACGGTCGGCGTCGACGAGGATCAGCGCGCGCCGCTCGAACAGCCAGGCGACCGAGCCAGAGCCGCCGAGGTTGCCGTCGTGCTTGCTGAACGCCGCGCGCACCTCGGCCGCGGTGCGGTTGCGGTTGTCCGTCAGCGCCTCGACGATCACGGCGACGCCGCTCGGCCCGTAGCCCTCGTAGAGCACCTGCTCGAAGGCCTCCGCGTCGGAGTCGGCGCCGGAGCCGCGGGCGATCGCGCGCTCGATGTTGTCCTTCGGCATGGAGTAGGAGCGCGCCTTCTCGATCGCGTTCGCGAGCGCGAGGTTCGCGGCCGGGTCCGGGCCGCCCTCGCGCGCCGCCACGATCAGCGCGCGCGACAGCTTCGAGAACAGCTTGCCGCGGCGCGCGTCGGCAGCGCCCTTCTTGTGCTTGATCGAGCTCCACTTGCTATGCCCGGACATGCCGCCCCTACTCCACCAGCTCCAGAAAGCGCTCGTGCACGCGCGTGTCGTCGGTCAGCTCCGGGTGGAAGGACGCGACGAGCAGGCGGCCCTGCCGGAGCAGCACCGGCTCGCCGTCGAGCTCGGCCAGCACCTCCACCTCGGGTCCGGTCTCGACCACGCGCGGCGCACGGATGAACACCCCGCGGAGCGGGCGCTCGTCGCCGCCGAGCTCGAGGTCGGCCTCGAAGCTCGCGACCTGGCGCCCGTAGGCGTTGCGGGCCACCACGATGTCGAGCAGGCCGAGGTGCTCCCGGTCGAGCAGGATCATCCCGGCGCAGGTTCCCAGCACCGGCCGCGCAAACTCGCGAATCGCATCCTCGAGCCCGTACAGCCGGACGAGCCGCATGATCGCAGTCGACTCGCCGCCGGGGATCACAAGACCGTCGAGCTCATCTAGCTGCTCCGGCTTGCGCACCTCGACCGGATCCGCGCCGAGGCCCCGTAGCACCGCCGCGTGCTCGCGGAAGTTGCCCTGCACCGCCAGGATGCCGATTTTCGGGGTCTGACCCATGTCCTCGATTCTAGTCTCCACCCGATCCGTCTCCCCGCCGACGGCCAGACCGCGGGCGGCGCGAGCTACCAGCCGCGAGTCTCGAGCAGCTCTTCGGGCGCGAGGCTCGCCGCCGCAAGCCCGCTCATCGCGTCGCCGAGGCCGCCGCTGACGCGCGCGAGGATCTCGGAATCGCGGAAATGCGTGGTCGCCTCGACGATCGCCTTCGCCCGCGTCGAGGGGTCGGACGACTTGAAGATCCCCGAGCCGACGAAGACGCCGTCGGCGCCGAGCTGCATGCAGAGCGCGGCGTCGGCCGGCGTCGCGATCCCGCCGGCCGTGAACGTGACGACCGGCAGACGGCCGTTCTCGGCCACCCAGCGGACGAGCTCGTACGGCGCGCGCGCCTCCTTCGCCTCGGAGTAGAGCTCCTCGTCGCGCAGGGCCTTCAGCTTGCGGATGTGCCCGAAGACCGAGCGCATGTGCGTGACCGCGTTGACGATGTCGCCGGTGCCGGCCTCGCCCTTGGTGCGGATCATCGCGGCGCCCTCCGAGATTCGCCTTAGCGCCTCGCCGAGGTTGGTGCAGCCGCAGACGAACGGCACCGTGAACTGCCACTTGTCGACGTGGTGCTGCAGGTCGGCCGGCGTCAGCACCTCGCTCTCGTCGATGTAGTCGACCTCGAGCGCCTCCAGGATCTGCGCCTCGACGAAGTGGCCGATCCGGCACTTCGCCATCACCGGGATCGAGACGGACTCCTGGATCTCGCGGATCTTGTCCGGGTCGGCCATGCGCGCGACGCCGCCCTCCTTGCGGATGTCGGCGGGAACCCGCTCGAGCGCCATGACGGCGACCGCGCCCGCGTCCTCGGCGATCCGCGCCTGCTCGGCGTCGGTGACGTCCATGATCACCCCGCCCTTGAGCATCTCGGCGAGGCCCGACTTGACCCTCATCGTCCCGGTCTCGGCCATCGCCGGGATTCTAGCTGGGCGCCTCGGGTCTATTCTTGGGCCGATGGAGACCGAGGAGCTCCGAGCCGCCCAGGCGCCGCTGAAGGAGCGCTACCGCGAGGACCCGGCGGCGGCGCTCGTGACACTCCGAGCCGAGGGCGACCTCGGCGCCGAAGGCGTCTCGTGCTCGGTCGAGACCGGACGCGCGTTGGTCGAGGCCGGCCTGCACCCAGCGACCGGCGGCGACTCGACCTTGGCCTGCTCCGGCGACATGCTCCTGCAGGCGCTGGCCGCCTGCGCCGGCGTGACACTGCGCTCGGTCGCGGTCAACCGCGGCCTGGAGGTCAGCGGCCGCGTGGTCGCCGAGGGCGACCTCGACTTCCGCGGCACGATGGGCGTCGACCGTGAGGCCCCGGTCGGCTTCGCCGCGATTCGCCTGCGCTTCGAGCTCGACTCGCCCGCTTCGGAGGACGAGCTCGAGAAGCTCGTACAGGCCGCGGAGCGCTACTGCGTCGTCTACCAGACGCTCGCCGGCGGCGTGCCTGTGAAGATCAGTCGCTAGTGGGCGCGCCTGGTTTCGCGCCCAACCGCGGCGCTCCCGCTCGGATGACAGCACCCTCGCGCAGGCGAGACAACTACCCCTTGGACTCCACGACTGCCCACTCGAAGCGGCTGCGGAAATCCTCGAAACACTCGTCGCACACCCAGTGGTAATCGTCCTCGCCCTGCGGTCCCCGCCCAACCGCTGCCCAGCCTGCCGTCAGGACATCGGGAGCGTCCGAGGGAGTGCCGCTCGCGACGAACTTTCTCGTGCAGAACGCGCAGTGGTCGTGATCCCAGTCCTCGCGCCACGCCCGATACGGCTTGTGGCGGAACTCTGCCCGCTGGAGAAATCGCTCCTGACCCATCAACCGCCAGTCGTCATCCACGAGCAGGAGGATAGGCCGTCGTCGGGGGTCATTCCGGCACACTGGCCCAGGCGAGGGTCATTCCTCTCGGATCATCGCGCCGCGGTTTCGCGCGGTCCCTGTCTCGACCGACACTGTCGGCTGGCTCAGCTGATGTTGGCCGCCAAGTCCTGATACGGAGGGACGAGTTCTTCCCAGCGTGCCTCGACGTCGTCGGGCTCACGGCCGGCGAGGTATGCGGCGAGGTTTTCGGCGTGGATCTGCCAGCCGGCTCCGAAGAAGGCGATCTTGTCCAGGGGCATGCCCTTGATCTCAATGACCAGGGTGGTCTGGTCGCCGTCGGCGGTCAGCGTGATGTCCCAGGCCGCGTCGAACGGCGGCACACCCTGCCCTCTGCGGTAGGACTCATCGGTTTCCCTGGTCGTCACCAATAGCCGCTGTGGGGCGTCGCACGCCTCTACCTGGCCTGTGCGCTCTCCCGCGTCGGCGATGTGCACACGGAACTCGCCCCCCAGAGAAAGTTCGCCATCCACCTCGCCGAACCAGCGGGAGAGCCTGTCGGGATCTGTGATTGCCGACCAGAGGTCGTCGATGTCGGTGTCGTAGCGGTCTTCAATTCGGACGACGCCTGCGCCGTCTGCTGATCGCAGGCTGCCAAGAATGCGGGTGCCCGGACTTGCGTTGCCAGTCATGTCGCGCTCCTTCGTTCGCGTTTTCCTCGCGCCACCTCGGTATGCAAAGCGTCCAATCGCTGCTCCCACAGAGACCGGTAGCGGCCAAGCCACTGATCTACTTCTACGAGGGGCGCGGGGCGAAGACTGTAGACCCGCCGCTGCGCCTCCTGGCGGACCTCGACCAGCCCCGCTTCCCTCAACACTCGCAGGTGGCGGGAGACGCCCGGACGAGCGATCGGCAGCAACGCCGCCAGCTCACCCGCGGTCGCCGGGCCGCGGGCCAGCGTCTCCAGCAGCGTCCTCCGGCTCTCGTCGGCGACCGCCCGCAGAACAGCTTCCATGCCACAAACGTACCGAGACGGTTACGTAACTGTCAAGGTACGTACACAGCATCGAGTTGGGCGCTGCGATCGGGCCCTTACCAGGGTGCGACGGTAATCCCGCCCCATTCCTCGGGCTCGACGTCACGCATCGTCTGCGTCAATTCCCAGCGATGGCCACCCAGGTCCTCGAGGAGGCACGAACGCTCGCCGTACTCCCAGGTTCGTGGTTCTTCCAGCACGCGTGCGCCGAAGTCGCGCGCACGCCCGAAGGCCGCGTCGACGTCCGGCACGCGAACCTTGACGAGGTGCGTGACGACGCCCGCACTGGGCGCTACCTGATCGGAGTGGACATCGGCGACCACAACGGCACCGTCCGATCCAACACGGAACTGTGCGCGGTGTGCGTCGCCGATCCGCACCCGTTCCTCGAAGCCAAAGGCCGACTCCAACCACGCGACCGCTGCCCGCACGTCGGGATAGATCAGCACCGGAGTGACGGTGGCGGGCGGCGCAGAACGATTCGTCAGCACGGCTCAGACAGTAACGCTCACGGCGGACCAGGGGTTCACCCGTGCTCATGGGCCCGCCTGGATTCGAACACCCCTGCAAACTCAACCCATCTTCACGTCGAGGGTGCACCAAGGGGGGCACGCGGTGCGTCTTGACGGTCGGTTCTGACCCACTTGACGGGCGGCGGCGCCCCGGAGCAATCGTCTCTTGGGCTCAGTCAGAGTTGGACTCGAGGTAGATCGACGGGGCTATGGCCAGACGCTGCTGTGTAGCCGAAGATCGAATTCGCCACCGTTTCGACACTGTGGCATCCGGTACCGCGGCGACTCTCGCTGATAGATCTGCTTCCAGTACAGCGACGCCAAGTACTGCCCTTCCTTGGGAGTTCGACCGAGCTGAACGGCGACATCGCGGATCGACTGCATCCCGTAGCATTCGGTACTCCACTCGTCGAGCGCACCGGAGAAATGCCGGGCCTCGTGGGCGAGAACCCCAACGGCATATGCCAGCAAGTACGGCGAATCACTGCGCCACACGGGGAGAGGATCGCTTTCGAGCGTCGAGAGTTCTCCGCAGACGTTTGGCGGTAGCTCGATCTCCTTCCGCGGGACGCCGGTCGTGAAGCCGCGCCATGCGTCCAGCGCACCAAGCCTCCGGCCATACCGCTGATTCCACGATGCCTGCTGCCCGCTCCAGCCGCTGCGGGACCAGCAGCGAACTCTGCCTTTCGCCGAGTTGTGACCCCAAACGCCGTTGTCTTGGTGGGTGATCACCGTCACGGCGCGCCCCAACGCCGGATCGACCCAACTCCGTTGGCTCGACGGCAACTTCGTTCCTTCGCTCTTCTTGCTTGGCCGTGCCGAACTCCGCCGCGGGGCCAGTGTTGCGCCCAGAAGATAGAGCACTGCTAGCCAGATCAATCCGACAAGCATGAAGCGCCGAAAGCGACGTTGCCGGCTCTTGGTCCTCTCCACACTTGCTTGATCGGCTTTGGGGAGCCCCTTCTAAAACCGACCTACCGTTTCGGCTCGGTTTACTGACCAGCGGACGACGTTTCGATCTTGCCGGTAGAGACAAACCGCGGACGCCGTCCCCGTCACGTATGGCCGGACCGGGCCTACTCGGCCGCAAATTCGTCCCTGAAGAGGATCGCCGCGAAAGCCTCGCGTCCCCGCGAAACAGGACGCGGGGTCGGAGCGGCCGCCTCATCCACCCAACCCGAACCACCACCGCCAAATGCAACGAGGGTGCCATCGAACCAGGCGCCTGGGTCAGCGTGCTCGACGAATACGTGGCCGGAGCGCAAACGTTCCAGACGCCAATCGGCGCCGTCGGGGATCCGGCCCCGATAACCGTTACCGAGTAGCTGGGCGCCGAACACGTCCGGGCAATACTCGTCCTCGAAGGCCTCGTACAAACCGATTTCTGGATTCATATGGGGGATCCGAACCCAATCATCCGCAAGGGAGGTTCCGAGGATGGAGCTGAGACGACGGGAGCCTCGTTTGACGTAGCCGTAAACCGCCCACTTCGCTGATCCGATTACCGCTTCGTTCACCCGAGCCAGGGACGAGTGCCAGTTCTCTTTGACCGCACTTCCGCCCTCGATCAGCGCAACCCGTCCTGATGAGGGCTTAAGCGCGAATGTGCGGAAACGATCCGGCGCGGCCATCGTCAGATGGATGACTCCGACCGTACGCGTTGCATTAATGCCTTCTCCGAGGTACCTGCGAACGTCGTCGCCAGCACTCAGTCTCGTCGGCGGCATTAGGCCGACGACAAGCGAGAGCGGAAGCTCGGGATCGTTTCCGCGACACCACGCAATCCCAGCGTCGGCAGCGACCATGACCGCGTCGGAATCGGGTATCCAGAGATAGCCGCCAATTGGGCGGCTCACGCGCTGCCCGTTCACCCGGATGTGACCTTCGAGAAGGTCGATTAGCTCCGGAAGCTCTGCAACCTCCTTCGGTTCGTAGAGGTCAAACTCGCCGTCGATATCGCGCCGCTCGAGGCCCGCGGCGATTCCTCGAAGAAGACCCTCGAAGTCTTCTGGGCCCTCATCAATGCGAAGAGCAACACCCTCGGGAACTGAAACAAACGAACAGTGCCCCGCCTGGAACCCCAACTCGCCCGGTCGAGCTTCTCGAGCCCTCGCGACTCGTTCTCGCATCACATCGTGCATAGCTTCGGCCAGAGCGCCAAGGGCCGCTTCGGGCGCCGTGGCGCTCGAAAAGAGCAGGGCTATTGTCGGCTTCCTCTCCTCTGCCTCTCGCCGATGCCATGAGTCCCAGACACGCTCCGCTATCACGACCATGCTCGTGCGCAATCAAGCCGAGCCGCGTGGACTCACGGTCCTAACGTGACGCTCAAGGCATAAGTGCCGCTCGCACCGTTGTGGGTGACGATGATTCGGTACGGACCGGCGGCCAAAGCGCTGATCGTCTTCGTCGAGCAGGACGAGGTCGAGTAGACGGTGCTTCCAGACGAGTCATTGATTAGCTTCCATACGACGTAGGAGCCAAGAGAACTCGCGCAGGTTGAGAACGCCACGTGGAGTGTCCCCGTCGTGCTTGTCGTGAAAACGTAGTCGTCCTCGGACGCCGTCGTCTCGAGGTTTCCAGCGCCGGTCACAGGCACGCCGTTCGAGATCGTCGCCGGGAGGGACACGTTGAAGACCTGAGCTGGCGGCTGGACGAGGATGCCGACGCGGTACGTTCCGGAGGCGCCGCTCCGGCTCACGTTGAGGCTGTAGCGGCCCGCTGGGACATTCGTTACGAGCTTGCTACCGCAGCCCGTGGTCGAGTACACGGAGCCACCGGTGAACGTGTCGACGAGGGCCCAGTTGACGTTGTAGCCGAGCGAACTCGAGCAGTTCGAAAAGTCGACTTGGATCGCTCCGGCGCTCGTGGTCGAGAAGATGTAGTCGTCCTGGGATGCCGTTGTCTCGAGGTTGCCGGCTCCTGGTGCGGGTACTCCGTTCGATACCGACACGGGTAGCGTAACGTCGAATACATCAGGAGCGGGCACCAACGTGACGCCCAGGTTGTACGTTCCCACGGCCCCGTTTCGCGTTACAACGACCAGGTATGTGCCGGCCGGGAGGCCGGCAACCGTCCGGGTACCGCATCCGGTGGTGGAATACAGAACCGCCCCGGTCTCGCTGTTCGTCAGCTTCCAGTCGACGTTGTAGCCGAGGGAGCTTGCGCAATTCGAGAAGTTCACCTGGACGTCATTGGTGTACATCGTCGTGAATCGGTAATCGTCTTCGGAAGCAGTGGTCTCGAGATTGCCCGCCCCGACGGCAGGTACGCCGTTCGAGATTGACGCCGGCGGTGCGATGTCGAACACCTGGGATGGTGGCTGGACGAGAATGCCGAGGTTGTAGGTGCCGACGCTGCCGCCGTGGCTAACTTTGACCAAGTACGTCCCAGCGGCGACGCCCGTGACGAGGTGACTGCCGCAGCTCGACGTCGAGTAGAGCGTCGTTCCGGCGACGTCGTCGATGAGGCTCCAGTTCACGTAGTAGCTAAGCGAACTAGAACAGTTCGAAACGTCGACCTGGATCCCGCCGCTGCTGGAGGTCGTGAAACGGTAGTCGTCCTCCGAAGACGTGGTTTCGAGGTTTCCGGCACCTGCCTCGGGAGCGCCATTGCTGGCTGAGACAGGCAGCGAGACGTTGAAGAACTGGGGCGAGGCTTGCATGGAAATGGCGAGCGCATACGTACCCGAGCGCCCATTGCGGGTTACTTTGAGCTGGTAGTCGCCGGCCGGAACATTCGGCACCAACTTGCTGCCGCAACCACTGGTCGAATAGATAGTGGTGCCAACCGCCTCATTCACCAGGGCCCAGTCAACGTTGTAGTCAAGCGAGCTGGCGCAGTTCGAGAGATCAATCTGCACGTTGCCGTCGGCCACAGTCGCGAAGGCGTAGACATCGGCCGATGCGGCCGTTTCCAGATTCCCCGCGCCAGCAGGTGTGCCATCGCCGACAGAAGCCGGCAGCGTCAGGCTGAACGTCTGCGGCGGCGGGGCAGCGAACAGGCTCATTGCATACGTGCCGCTCGCCTCGGTGTGGGTAATGGCTAGGCGATACTGCCCAGCTGGCACGTTCGGCACAGCGAAGCCCTCACCACAGCCTGCTCCCGAGGCGACTGCGTCGCCTTGGGCGTTGATGAGCTGCCAGTCAAGGTAGTAGTCGAGTGAGCTTCCGCAATCGGAGAGGTCGAGCTGGAGGGTCCCGCCAGGAGCGGTGAAACGGTAATCGTCCTCGGAGGCGATCGTCTCGAGGTTCCCGGCACCAGTGCTGGGAACGCCGTTGCTGACCGACACCGGAAGCGAGACGTCGTAGGTCTCGGGCGTGACGAGAGAAAACGAAGTTTGGACGTTATCGACCGCGAAAGCTCGACTTGATCCGACGGCGATCGGAGCGGAGATTGCGCCGTGGAACTGGCCGTCAATGTGCGGGACGGAGACGGAGACTGGATAGACGGCGTACGGCTGCCCGCTAGGAAGAGTTCCCGTGGACGACGGCGTTCCGGTTGCAACAGCGCTCGTCCAAGCATCCGTGCCGTTAACGGTAAGCGACGCGGTGTTATTGCTGGCGTCCGTGGTCCAGTCGCCGATCGTGATGAGGTCGAAGGTGACAGTGGCCGAGCTATGGGTTGGAAGGTCTGGGACATAGAAGACGTACCGACCGTGAGCGCCGAACGGGCCGGCGTATGTTCCAGTGCCAGCGCCAGCCCCATACCGGGGCGACGCGAAGTTCGGCGCGACCGAGGCGTCGAAGTTCTCGCTGACTGCCCCGCCTTGGTCGATCGAGCGAGTGTTCGGCTCGACCGCCGGGTCAGTCTGAGCCGCTGCTGCGGAGACGAAGTCCGCGTCCTGGGTAAGCGCCCAGTCGATGACGCAGTCGTCGAAGAGCGCCCCGTCGACGACGTTCGCGTCGACACAGTGGCTCGTACCGTCGGCGAGGGCCGAGTCGGCGAGGTCGGCGATCGTCAAGAGCGTTGGCGGGAACGTGCGATCGGTGTAGGTGTCGGTCGAGTCGTTCTGGTCATAGGTGAAGAGCGAATTCTCCGGTGTGACCCGCCAGGAGTCGGCAAAGGTGCCATGAATGGTCGCTGGACTCGCGCTGGACGGAAGGACCGTTCCGAAGCCACTTGTTAAATCGTTACTCGGATCGCCGTCATTGTTCCCTAGTAACCCCCTGAGATCGGTTCCCGGTGGGACGTAGAGCCGGAATTGCGTATTCGTCGCCCACAGTGCAGGTCGTGAGCCTTCTCCGGGCCAGGCGGCGTAGTAGCCATCGTCCTTGTGGATCAGCATCGCGCCGTCGCCGAAGTCGAGCATTGAGCCAACCGAGAGGTCGTAGGGTGCGTGATCGATGTAGAAGTGGTTCTGTATCGCACCCTGATAACGCACCTCAACCACGTGGCCGTCGAGCGTGAAGGCCAACGATCTCAGCGTCGACCAGCTGTCGCCTTCCGGCGTGAAGCGCGACTGGATCTCGAGCCCGTACTGATCGGCTAGCGCGGTCTCGAACTCTCCGGCCGCTTGGAGGTGGTAGTTCAGTCCATCGACCGTGAGGATGTGCGGGTCTCCGAACTGCCCCCCACCTTGCGGTGGCCAATCAGGCCAGTGCCAGTCCGGCCAGTGCGGATCCCAGTTGTGAATAAGGCAGACCGGGTTGAGCAAGCACGTCCAATCCGGAGGTGGGTCCAACGGTTGTCCGCCAGGAGGTGTGAAGGGCGGACTGGGCCGAGGCCAAGGAAACGGTTGAGGCGGAGGGACCTGTTGGGGCGGAGAAAGCGGTGGTAGATCCTTCGGCCAAGGTGTACCTGCGAACGGCTTCGGATGCTCGAAAAGACTGTCAGGGAGGTCCACTGGGAGGGGAACCCAAGCCGGGACGTCGACCGGCCGCGGGACCGGCTCCTCTTGAGGATCAAAGCAGTTCGGCCGGTAACGGTAGATGTCGAAGATGCCGGAGGGTGGCTCCGACCACCCGATGTAGACGTCTAGCAGGCGCTGCGCGTTATTCGGGCCGCACGGAATGCCCGTATTCACCATGAAGAGGTCCTGCCAAGGCAGGAGCTCTGTCCCGCGCACGGCATGTCCTGGAACAACGAAGTTCAGCAAGTCGATGTACTGCTGAAGCTGCGTTTGTCGGGCATTGAAGTCGTTGTTCCACGTTCCCTTCAGTTCGTAGGCCTGGACTGGCGGGTTCGTGCCTTGGTGGTCGTAGTAGAGAAGGTCTGCGAAACGATTTCCCTCGTCTTCGCCGGCCGGAGGGCTGTTCTGGTAGAGGTTGACCTCCCACTGAACGTTCGGGTTGACGCCACCACCGAGACCGTTCGCGCCCAGTTCGGCGATGGCTCGAGCCTGCTCTAGCGCCTCGCCGCCGCCTCCTCCTCGGCCCCCGCAGAAGCTAGACGTCGGATAAATCGCGCCAGGCAGAGGCGGGAGTTCGAGGCAGGCTCGGTTCGCGAAATAGCCTCGGGTGTTCAACTGAGCGCCAGCAATACAGCGGGAGCGCGTCTCCATGCCGGAATCATCCGCATACGGCGGAAAGCAGAGTTGGCCCCAAATATTCGGTGGAACGTCGGCGCGCGCTGAGCGCGTAGCAGCACCGAAAGCTGTGATGATCGCCAGGAGGACGAGAGCCAGCGCGGCGCCAGTTCGCAGCCATTGCACTAGCTGGGGTCGTTGGTTGTGGGCCACCTTCATCAAGAGCGAACCCCCTCTGTTCTGCGCTTCTTGATCCCGCGGCCGGAGTGCGGGACATGACTTTGCGGCGAACATGTCACCGCTGAGTCAACGAGTCAAGGTCCTGGAGTAAACAGTTCGCTTTCGGTGCGGAGCCTGCCTTCGGACGACCAGATCGGAGAGCGTCGCTCCCTGCCCCCAGAACGTCAGTTGCGGGATCGGAGGACTGCACGCACGGTCGAAGGCCACCACTGCCTTCCACCGTGTGCGGTCGGCGTGCGGCTCTCGTTCAGGTCACGAGCGATCTGAGCAAGGCTCTTGCCCGCCGCCCGCTCGACCCGAATCTGTCGGAAGAGCTCGGCTGGGAGTGCCCGCGGGCGGCCACGAGTCGCGGGCTCCCGCCGCCTACGCACGGCCGGCCGCCGCCGTTCCCGGAGCAGTCGTTCGAGCTCGTCGACCGGGACCAGTTTAGTGCCCCACGGCAGCTCGACGATCTCGAGGAACGGAAGAAGCCGGTTGAGCGTCAAGCGGCTGATCCCGAGCGCCTCGGCGGCCTGGGTGCGGGTGTAGGCGAGCCGCTCGACCCGAACCGCCTCGCGGATGATCGGACGTGGCTCGACAGGATCCCTCGAGACGGGAGCGGCGTGGCGCTGCAGCTTCTCCCGGCGGCGCTGGGTGCGGCGCGACATCCGTACAGCGTACAGAAATTGTGAGACGGATCTGCACCCTGGTGCATCTGTGTCTCGCTTGCTATTGAGGCTGGTAGTTCCTGTACGTAGGTAGGCCGCCGAGTCGCTGGAGCTGGTTAGAGCTCGATCCCGCGGCTGATGCCGCGGTCGAGCTCGATCAGGCGCTGCAAGGTGAGGAGTGGCTGACGGTCGTGCTCGCGGCCGAGGGCGGCCAGCATGCGCGCGTGGTCGTCGAGCGAGGCGACCGAGGGACGCAGTCCCCGCCCGAGCGGCTCGAGCCGAGCACGGCGGCGGAGGTCGTCGTAGCCGCGCGTGCCGGCTGGCTCGGGGACGATCTTCAGCTCGCCGGCGTCGGTTTCGAGCTCAAGCACCGGCTCGCGAGCGAGGCCGCGCTCCAGCTCGGGCGCCTTGCCGTCCGGGCGACGGGCGTTGAGCTCCTCGAGTGCGAGCCTGAGCCGGCGCAGGTTCTCCTCTCGCAGCGAGGGGACGATGTCGAGCCCGTCGGTCAGCTCGTCCGAGCCATGGATGACGCGCCCGAGGCCGCCGACGACGATGTAGGTGACCCGCTGGTGTTCGAGTGCCTCGAGCAGGGCGTAGGGGTCGAACTCGTCCCTGGCCATCAGCGCCCGCGCGCCCGCAGCATCGCCTGTAGCCGCTCCTGCGGCGTTCGCTCGAGCGCCTTCTGCAGGCGCGCGTCCTGCTTGCGGTCGGCCTCGTAAGGAACGAGCGTCAACTCGAGGTCGAAGCCACAGGCCCGCAGCAGCTCACGCAGCGTCTCCAGGCTGGGCACGACCACGTCCCGCTCCCAGCGGGCGATCTGGGCCCGGTCCTTGCCGCTCCGCTCCGAGAGCTCGACCTGCGAGAGACCCGCGCGCATGCGCGCCTGGCGGATCAGGGTTCCGGTCGTCACGGCTGCAATTCTAGCCGTCGGTGCTTAGAGCGCCTGTGTGACTAATCTGCTACACTCATGAGCTATGGCGCGCAGCGTCGCCGCGCAGCAGCTCCAGCTAGAGACGGTCGTCCCAGCGCCGACCTCAGCCCAACAGGAGACCCATTCGCAGCCGGGGGAAGGGCGCGAGGCCGCCCCCGGGCGCGCGGCGCACCGTCCCTCTCCCGCCGCGCTGCTGGAGACGCCCGGGGCACTACTGACCCGCTCGGACCTCCGCAGGCTTGGGCTCGAGCGGCGTGCGATCGACGCCGTCTTCCGCGCCCTGCCCGTGATCGCTCTGCCTGGCTACTCGCGACCACTGGTTCGCGCCGAGCAGTACCTCGAGCTCGTCGAAGAACACACTTACCGCGATGACCGGGTACGTTCCTGCAGTGCCTAGCGTCTGGCTCGAGCATCGCGAGACGAAGGATCGGCAGGCCCGCTACCGCGTGAGGTACCGGCTCGGCGGCCGTGAGAGCACCCACCGCTACGCCGGCTCGTTCAGCACGAAGCGAGAGGCGCTCGCTCGAGCTGCCTGGGTCGCTGGTGAACTCGCCGCGATGCGCGTTCCAAACCTCAAATTGCTCGAGGCCGGTCCGGCTGCTCCGACAGTCGAGCAAGCCTGCGAGCGCTGGCGCAAAGGGCGGGTCGACGTAGCCGATGGCACACGCGTTCTGCATCGCGTCGCGCTCGGCCGCGTTGTCTCGGTTCTCGGGCAACGCCGACTCGATCAGCTGACGGTCGAGGACGTGAACGAGCTCGTTGTCGAGCTCGCGCGAACCGGCCGGAAGCGTGAGACGATCAGGAAGAGCGTCAAGTACCTCGCGGCCGTGCTCGAAGACTTTGGCATCGAGCAGAACCCGGCGCGTGACAAGCGCGTCCGTCTGCCACACGAGGAGCCGGTCGAACTCGAGCCGCCGACCGCAGCGCACGTAGAGGCCGTCCTTCGGCTTCTGCCCCACTCCTACCGCCTCCCGCTGCTCTGGCTCGACTGGTCTGGAGCGCGGGTTGCGTCGATCGAGAACGTGCGCGTCGGTGATTACGACCAGCCCGCACGGCGTGTGCGGCTGAGAGCGTCAACGACGAAGACGCGTTCTGCGCTTTGGGTCGAGCTGCCGGACATGCTTGCTGAGGCGATCGAGGCGACGCTACCGCCGCGCGAGGATCGTGACCCGACGGCACCGCTCTTCAGCGGAGTCGGAGCCGATCGGCTCCGCGTTGCGATAGCGCGTGCTTGCAAGGCTGCCGGCATCCCGGTCTTTTCGCCGCATGACCTCCGCCACCGCCGTATCTCGCTTCTTCACCGCCAAGGGCAGACGTGGGCTGAGATCGGACGGCTTGTCGGCCAGCGCAAGCTCAGCCTGACCGCCGACACCTACACCCACGTCCTCTCGGACGGGTACGAGCTCGACTATCGGGCTCTCGTTGCAGAACTAATCAGCTAGACCGGGCAGGCGGCCCACGTCGTTATCTGTCTTGACGAAACACCGGGGGTGCACCGAGGGGGGCACCGAATGATCGCGAGCGGCTCCTCCGTCACAAATGACCCATGTAGCCAAGCGGAAACGGCACAACTTTGTGACGGTGGATGGGCCCGCCTGGATTCGAACCAGGGACCAACGGATTATGAGTCCGCTGCTCTGACCAGCTGAGCTACGGGCCCGCGGCGCGAAGCGTACTCCCCGAGCAGGTTGGCTCACGACGATCCGCCGCCGAAGCCGGGCTCTGCCCGGCGGGAGGCTCACATCGACTCGCCGGAATCGCGGTGCCGGCTGGCGGCTCCGCTCTCGTCTGAGTCGCGAGCCGGAGGGCAAGGAGGGGGCTCACGGGGGAACACAGGGGTTCACCCCGTGCTCAGTCCGCTGCTCTGACCAGCTGAGCTACGGGCCCGCGTGGCCAGCCTATCGCGCGGTTGGGCTGGACGAAATGCGCCCGGAACCCTCAGAATAGGAGCCGCCCGCACTCCCGCGGCCGTCCACGAAGGAGGGTGAGCGTACGGTGAAGGTCTTCCAGCACGAACGACAGCTTCGAACCACCGGCGGCCTGGCCGTCCGCGACATCACCGAGGAGGTGAGCGAAGCCGTCAGGGAGAGCGGGGTCGTCGACGGCATCGCCTGCGTCTACTCGCCGCACACGACGTGCTGCGTGCGCGTGAACGAGTTCGAGAGCGGATTCCTGGACGACTTCGCCAATCTGCTCAAGCGGCTCGTCCCGAGCGAGACCTACTACGCGCACGACGACTGGGACCGCCGCACCGAGAACATCTGCGAGGAAGACATGGACTTCGGCAACGGCCACTCGCACTGCATGGCGATGCTGCTCGGGACCGCCGGCGAGTCGATCCCGGTGCGCGACGGCGAGCTCTGCCTCGGCACCTGGCAGCGCGTGCTCTTCCTCGAGCTCGACCGTGAACGCGATCGGCGCTGGATCGTTCAGGTCGTCGGAACCTAGTCCAGCGACAGTGCCTCGACCAGCTGCTCCTGCAGCCAGGAGAGGTAGGCGTACACCGCCAGGCCGGCGGCGTCCGGGTCGTCGGAGTCGATCCGGTCGAGCAGCGAGTTCTCCTGCACGTCCAACCGCGTGCCGAGGAAAAGGCGCAGGTCGTTCAGCGCGCGCAGCCACGACTCGGCCTCCTCGGCGCTCAGCCGCTCGTTGCCGGCGGTCGCCGCCAGGAGCTCCAGCGCCTGCAGCCGGCCGTCCAGCAGCTCGGCGCCCATGATCTCGCGGTAGCCCCGCTCGTCGGCCTCGTCGTCGTAGGCCGGCGGCGAGAGCCGGCGCAGGGACGGGTCGGCCGGCGCTTCGCCCAGCGTTTCGACGAGGTCGGCCGCCAGCGAGCGGACGAGCGTCTGCTCGTTGGCAGGCAGCCGCAGCGCGACACCTTCCCCCTCCCGCTCGATTCGCAGTTCCACTAGTCCTGCCGCATCGTCGCCCAAAGCCCGTGCGCGTGCAGACGGGAGACGTCGTATTCCGCCTTCTCGCGCGTGCCGGACGAGACGACCGCCTTGCCCTCGTTGTGCACCTGCAGCATCAGCTGCGTCGCCCGGGCCCGCGTGTAGCCGAACAGCTTCTGGAAGACGAGCGTGACGTACGACATCAGGTTGATCGGGTCGTTCCAGACGATGACGATCCAGGGCCGATCGAGCTCGATGTCGTCGGCGCCGCGGGGCTGTTCCACCTCGACCGGGGCGAGCGTGGTCGTCACGTCCGCGCCTTGACCGATTTGCCGTCGAGCGCGACGATCGGCTCGGCCGGCCGATCAATCCCGACACGGGGCGGGATGCCATCCATGGCCGAATTCAACCGCTTGAGGGCACGCTTTGGCGCGGCACGGCCCGTCGGCACTGCACCCAGAGGGCAGTGGACGAATCGGCACACACTCGGCACACCGGCGCCTCGCCGGGGCGGTACCGTCCCTAACCCCCACCCACCCTGGGGCGCGCGCGCGTGAACTAGATACGGCTGCGCGGTCGCCGGTGGAGGGTCAGGCGACGTCCTTCAGCGCTTCGATCTCGCGGTTCACGGCGAGTTGCTCGAGCGCGTTCGCCTCGATCTGCCGCACCCGCTCGCGCGTCAGGCCGAGCTGCTTGCCGATCGCCTCGAGCGAGGCCGGGTCGCGGTCGCCGTTCAGCCCGTACCGAAGCTTGACCACCTCGCGCTCGCGCTCCGGGAGCTGCGCGACCGCACGGCGGAGCACGTCCTGCTCGAGGCTGACGTCGACCTCCTCCTCCGGCGGTGCCGCCTCGCTCGCGAACAGGTCGCCGAGGGCGCCCTCGTTGTCCGAGCCGATCGGCCGGTCGAGGCTCGTGACCGCCCGCGCGGCCTTGCGTACCTCCCGCACCTGCTTCAGCGGCAGCCGAGCCTGCTCGGCGACCTCCTCCTCGGTCGGCTGGCGGCCGAGCTTCGGCGCCAGCGTCCGCTCCGCCCGCGCGATTCGCTGCTCGCGCTCCGCGATGTGCACAGGGATCCGGATCGTCCGCGACTTGTTCGCGACCCCGCGCTGCACGGCCTGGCGGATCCACCACGTCGCGTAGGTCGAGAACTTGAAGCCGCGCCGCCAGTCGAACTTCTCGACCGCCCGGATCAGCCCGATGATTCCCTCCTGGATCAGGTCGAGCAGGGACAGTCCGTGGCCCTGGTAGCGCTTCGCGATCGAGACCACCAGGCGCAGGTTCGAGTTGATCATCCGCTCCTTCGCCTCTTTGTCGCCGCGCTCGATCCGCTTCGCGAGCTCGACCTCCTCCTCGGCGGTCAGAAGCGGCCAGCGGCCGGCCTCGTTCAGGAAGAGCTGCAGCGCGTCGGTGGTCGCGACGGCCAGGTCGCCGTTCACGTACGTGCTCTGGTCCTCGCGGGCACGCCCGCAGTCGTCGCTGACCTCGATCCCGCGCTCGTCGAGCTCCTCGTAGAGACCGCGCACGTCGTCGTCGTCGAGCTCGTGCTCGGCAGCAAACTCGTTGAAACGCGAGAGGTTCACGCAGCCCTCACGCTCCCCCTCGGCGACCAGGGCCGCGACGGACTCTTGGAAATGATCGCTCATGGCGTCCTCGTTCCCCGATCGCTGTTACGTAACGGACCATAAGGCTAGATCAAGCCGCAGGAGCGGGCCGTGTTGGGCCACGGGTAGAAGCCGCGCCCGCTGCGATAGGCGCGCTCGGCGACCCACATCTGCTCGAGCGGGCTCCAGCTGTTCGCCCAGCCACGGCGCAGGAGGTCCCGCGCGGCGTACGCGTGCATGAAGCCACGGTCCATCTGCAGCCCGCCCCAGTACGGGTCGCCGCCGTCGTGCCAGCTCCCCTCGTAGTGGTGGATGCAGAGCCAGGCCTTCCGGTGCGGCGGCCGCGCCGCGAGCCGGAACACGGCACGGGCGTGGCCTCGCCAGTAGCGCAGCGCCCGCATGCTGCGGAGCGGAGCCAGCGAATGCGAGCGGCGCAGGCCCATCACGATCTGCCAGTGCCACGTCGCGCGGCGGAGCTTCCGCGTCACGAGCGGATTGACATGCCGGACATGTGGACTCAGATGCTTCGGCGGCAGCGGCGACACATTTGGCGGGCCGGCCGCGAGACTCGAGGCTGCGGCACCGAGGAGCACCAGCAGGGCAACGGCGATAGGTAACAGAAAACGCTTTTCGTTCACGCGAAAGACCCCCTCCAGGAAGTCACGATTCGAGGCAGCTCTCCCGGGAGACGTCGCGCGGGCGGCACGGAGCCGTACGCCGGGGGCTTGGTTTGACCCGTTCCTCTTTCCGAGAGCGTTAGACGCCCAAACCCGTGTCCAGTTAGACAACTTCGTGCGGTTCCGCACCACCGGCACGGCGAACCCGCTTGGTAGCGTCGAAAGTCGTGCGCAGGCTGCTGATCCTCCTGAGCGCCGTTGTCGCGGTGGACACGATGTTCTTCACGGCGCTGGCGCCGCTTCTGCCCCACTTCGCCGCCCGCTACGGGCTCGGGAAGAGCGGCGCCGGCGTGCTCTCCGCCGTGTACGCGGCGGGCGTGCTCGCCGCGTCCGTTCCCGGCGGCCTCGCCGCCTCCCGCTTCGGGCCTCGGCCGGCGGTGCTCGTCGGCGTGGCCCTGACCGCCGCGGCAAGCCTCGGCTTCGGACTCGCGAGCGACGTGACGGCCCTCGGCGCGGCGCGGTTCGCACAGGGAGTCGGCAGTGCGTTCTCGTGGGCGGGCGCGCTGGCCTGGGTCGTCGCGGCCGGGCCGCCGAGCCGGCGAGGCACGCTGATCGGAACGGTGATGGGCGCCGCCGTTTTCGGCTCGCTGCTTGGTCCCGCGCTCGGCGCGGTCGCGAGCGCAGCCGGAGTGCGCCCGACGTTCTTGGCCGTGAGCGCCGCGGGCCTCGTGGTCTGCGCATTCCTGGCGCTGACTCCCGGAACGCCGGCGCGGCCGCAGCGCCTGTCGGCCATGCGCCGCGCGGATCGGAGCTTCTTCGTCGCGATCTGGCTGGTCGTCCTGCCTGCGCTGCTCTTCGGCGTCCTGATCGTGCTCGTGCCGCTAAGGCTGCACGACCTCGGCTGGGGCGGCGTCGCGATCGGCGCGCTCTTCCTGGCGACGGCGGCGATCGAGACCGCGCTCAACCCGCTGCTCGGGCGCTTCGCAGACCTGCGCGGGCTTGGGCGGCCGGTTCGAATTGCGCTGATCGCCTCGATCGCCGTCTCGCTGGCGTTCGCGTGGGCGAGCGCAGGCCCGGTGATCGCGGTGCTCGTCCTCGTCGCCGGGATCGCCTACGGCTCCTTCTACACGCCGGGGATGGCGCTGCTCTCGGAGAGCGCCGAGCGGAGCGGGATCGCGCAGGGTCTGGCGTTCGGCATGATGAACCTCGGCTGGGCCGCGGGCGCGGTCATCGGGCCGGCGGCGGGCGGCGCGCTCGCCCAGCTCGGCGGCGACGCGCTTCCGTACCTCGTTCTTGCCGGGATCTGCGGCCTGACGCTCGCCTACTCCCAGGCGAGGTTGCGCCCGAGCAGCTCGTAGAGACGGCGGTTCGGCTCGGCGAACTCCGCGACCAGGCTCGTCCTCGTCTCGGGCGGCATGGGCTCGTACTGCCGCTCGAACACACGCGGGTAGGAGCCGAGCCGGTGCGGCGCCGCGCCGAGGAACTCGAGCACGCGCGCGTAGGTCGTGTCCGGGGCGGCGGCGAGGTCGTCGGTCGGAACGACCAGGAGCTGCTCGCTCGGAAAGACGGCGAGCCAGCGCTCGAGCTGCTCCGCGTATAGGCCGCGGGCCCGGTAGGTGTAGTTCCACCAGGCGTGGCTGAAGTAGGCGGGATCGGCCAGCAGCCGCTCCTCCTCGCCGCGGAGCCGTTCCTCCTCGGCCGCGAGCGCGTCCTCGAACGAGAGCGGCTCCCGCCCGAGCGCGACCTCGTGCTGGTAGTGCGAGTACGCGCGGTCGACCGGGTTGCGGACGAGCGCGATCAGCTTCGCCTCGGGGACGAGGCCGGCGACGCGCTCAGGCGCAAGCGGGTGGAAGAGGTAGCTCGGGCTGGCTTCGCCGACGAGGTCGCCGCGGGCGCGAAGGGAGTTGGGGAAGTTGCCGCGGTACCAGGCCTCGCCGCGCGCGTAGTGCCGGTCGAAGAAGCTGACCTCCTTCCACGATGGCCCCGTGATCGCCGGGTGCTGCCGCAGGTAGGCGTAGAGCGCGGTCGTCCCCGCCTTCTGCGCACCGATGACCAGGAAGCCGGGCAGCGGCCGGATCGGCGAGGTCACCCAGCCGTAACCCCAGACGACGTTGCGGAGCACGGCGCGGACCGGCTCCGGGATCGTCGGGATTCGCTCTGCCGGCAGGCGCACGAGCTATTCCGGAGTGACGTACGCCGCGGTCAGGCCGCCGTCGACGAGAAAGGTCGTCCCGGTCACGTAGGACGACTCGCCGGAGGCGAGGAAGAGGGCGCCCTGGGCGATTTCCCTCGCCGTGGCCAGCCGGCCCATCGGCAGGTGGACTCGCCGCCGCTCGAAGGCGGCCGGATCGCCCTCGAACAGGCGCATGAGCAGCGGCGTCTCGACCGGGCCCGGGCAGAGGGCGTTCACGCGCACGCCGCTGCGGGCAAACTCGACGGCCAGCTCGCGCGTCAGCGACAGGACCGCGCCCTTCGACGCCGTGTAGGCGACCTGCGAGGTCGCCGCCCCGACAAGTGCCACGAACGACGCGACGTTGATCACCGAGCCGCCGCCCCGCTCGAGCAGGCGCGGGATCCCGTGCCGGCAGCAGAGGTAGACGCCCTTCGCGTTCACCTCCAGCACGCGGTCCCAGGCCTCGGGCTCGGTCTCGAGGATCGATGCGTCGTCGGCGGGCATGATTCCGGCGTTGTTGTAGAGGACGTCGATGCCGCCGTAGCGCTCGACGGTTGCCGCGTACATCGCCTCCACGCTCTCCGGGTCGGTGACGTCGACCTCCTGGAAGAAGCCGTCGCGGCAGGCTTCGGCGGCCGCCTCGCCCGCCTCGGCGCTGACGTCGGCCACGCACACCGACGCTCCTTCCTCCGAGAACAGCACCGCCGCCTCCCGGCCGATGCCGCCTCCGGCGCCGGTGATGACGGCGACCTTGCCGTCGAGCCGGCTCAGCCTCGCGCCTCCCGGTAACGCCGCGCCTCCTCGACGAGCGCCTCGAACAGCCGCATGTCCTCGCCCGCCTCCGGGTGCCAGAGCACGCCGAGCGCGAAGCGCCGGGACGGGTCCTCGACCGCCTCGACCGTCCCGTCCTCGGCGAAGGCGGCCTCCCGCAGGCCGGAGCCGAGACGGCCGAAGCCCTGGTGATGGTGCGACTTGACGGGCGCGTGCCCGCCGAGCAGTCGGCCGAGCCGCGTCTCCGCCTCGAGCGTGACGTCGTGATCCGCGTACGCGCCGGGGGTGTTCTTGTGGTCGTCGTGCCCGACCACGTCCGGCAGGTGCTGGACGAGGTCGCCGCCGAGCGCGACGTTCAGCACCTGCGAGCCGCGGCAAACCGCGAGCACCGGCATGTCGCGGGCGAGTGCCGCCTCGAGCAGCGCCAGCTCGGCCCGGTCGCGCGCCTCGAGGACGCCGTCCGTCTCGGGATGCGGCTCCTGCCCGTACGTCGCCGGGTCGAGGTCGGAGCCGCCGGAGAAGATCACCGCGTCGAGCACGTCGAGCGTCTCCTCGACATCCTCCTCGCTCGGCGGCACGAGCAGCGGCCGCCCGCCGGCGCGCTCGACCGCGCGAACGTAGTCGGACGGGACGAGCGCCGACTCCTCCTCCCAGGCGCCGTACACCGCCACCACCACGTCGGTCGTGATTCCGATCAAGGGCCGCATGTCGCGAGCTTACTCAGCGGTGCGCGCCTGCGATCATCCCGGCGTGCCGGTGGGAGCGCGGATCGGGCTCGTGGGCTGCGGGGGCTGGGGGAAGAACATTCTCCGCGACCTCTCCGCGCTCGGGTGCGAGGTGACCGTGGTCGCCCGCTCGGAGGCGAGTCGGGCCACGGCCGATGCGGGCGGCGCGGCGGCGGTGGTGGGCTCGGTCGGCGAGCTGCCCGCGGTCGAAGGGGTCGTGGTCGCGACGCCGATCTCCACCCACGCCGCGGTGGTCGAGGAAGCGCTCGAGCTCGGCGTGCCCGTCTTCGTCGAGAAGCCGCTCACGGACGACTCGGCGGCGGCCGAGCGGCTGGCCGCCGCGGCTGACGGGCGGCTGTTCGTGATGGACAAGTGGCGCTACCACCCAGGCGTCGAGCTGCTCGGGGAGCTGGCGCGCAGCGGAGAGCTCGGGCAGGTCGTCGGCCTGCGCACGACCCGCCTCGGCTGGGAGCGGCCACGCGACGTCGACCACGTCTGGGTGCTCGCGCCGCACGACCTCGCGATCGGAATGGAGATCCTCGGGGAGATACCGGCACCGCGGAGCGCGGTGGCCTCGCAGGGCGCTCTCGTCGGGCTCCTCGGCGAACTTCCATGGCAGATGGTGGACATCTCGGGGCGCAGCCAGGCGCGGCGCCGTGAGGTCACGCTCGTCTGCGAGGACGGGAGTGCAACGCTCGACGACAGCTACGGCGACCACGTCAACGTGCTCCGCTCGGATGGCGAGCCCGAGCAGCGCCCGGTCTCCACCGAGCTGCCGCTGCTGCGTGAGCTGAAGGCCTTCGTGGCCCATCTCGCCGGCGGGCCGCCGCCGCGCTCCAGCGCCGTCGAGGGCGTGGCGGTCGTGAACGCGATCTCGAAGCTGCGGGCGCTGGCGGGCTTCGAGTCGTGACTCTCGCCGCAACCGTCCTGATCCCGACGCACGACCACGGCCCGACGCTGCTCCGCTCGGTCCGCAGCGCGCTGGCCCAGACCGTGGCGGACCTCGAGGTGCTCGTGATCGGCGACGGCGTCCCCGACGTGACGCGCGAGCTGATGGCCGAGCTGAGCGCCGACGACGAGCGCGTGCGCTTCTTCGACCACCCGAAGGGGCCGCGCCACGGCGAGCGCTACCGGCACGCCGCCCTGCAGGAGGCCCGTGGCGAGATCGTCTGCTACCTCTGCGACGACGACCTCTGGCTGCCCGGCCACGTCGAGCACCTACGCGAGCTGCTCCGCGAGAGCGACTTCGCCCACTCGCTGCCGTTCTGGATCGACCCCGCCGGCGCGATTCACCCGCTGCGCGTCGACCTGAGCCTCCCCCACTTCCGCGCCCTCTTCCTCGAAGGCGAAAACCGGATCCCGCTCTCCCACGCGGGCCACACGCTCGAGCTCTACCGCCGGCTGCCGGAGGGGTGGCGTACGACGCCGGACGGGATCTACACCGACCTCTACATGTTCCAGCAGATCCTCGCCGTCCCCGGCTGCCGCGTCGCGGCCGGTGCGAAGCCGACGGTCATCAACCTCCCGAGCCCCGAGCGGCGCGGCTGGACGCTCGACGAGCGCGTGGCCGAGCTCGACCGCTACGCGACGCGTCTGGCCGAGCCCGGCTTCGCCGCCGAGCTGACCGAGCGGGTGACCGCCGCGACGGCCGCCGACGCCGCCGAGCTGGAGGCCGCCTACGGAGAGCTCGAGGACGAGGCGCGGCGCGCCCACGCTGCGGCGGGCGAGCTCGAGGCCAGGCTGCGCGAATCCGAGGCGGAGCGGATGAAGATCGACGAGCTCGCGTCGAGCCTCGGCGAGGAGCTACAGACGATGTCGTCCTCCGCCACGTGGCGCCTCCGCGCCCGCCTGCTCGCGATCCCCGGCTTGTCGGGGCTCCTCAGAGCGGCTGCCAGGGCTCTAGCCGGGCCAGCAGATCGCTGAGCGGCGGGCTCTGCTCGTCCCGCTCCGACACGCTCGCCGAGCCCACCGGCCAGGGGATCGCCAGCTCCGGATCGGCCCAGTGGCAGCCCAGCTCGTCCTCGGGATCCCAGTACTCGCTGACCGCGTAGACGTGCAGCGAGGGCTCGTGGAAGTAGAAGCCGTGCGCGACGCCGTGCGGGATCACGAGCGCCGCGGGCCGTTCGGCGCCGAGCTCGACGACGGCGGCGAGCCCCTCCGTCGGCGAGTCGCGGCGCAGATCCCGGATCCCGACCGAGGCGCGGCCGAACGGGACGGTCAGGTAGTCGTCGTGGCGGATGTGGACATGGACGCCGCGCAGCACGCCGGCCTCCGAGCGGACGGCGTTCCACTGCACCGGCTCGACGCCGGTCGCCCATTCGACGCGGTAGAGCTCCGTGAAGACGCCGCGCTCGTCGCGGTGAGGCTCGAGCGGAACCAGCGCCGTCCCCACCGGCAGGCTCGTCGTCGTCTCCACGCCGGTATCTAAGCGCGTTCGGGGCCGCTAGGGTCGCGCGGTGGCCGTCTGGGAGCCGGAGCACGTCGTCGACGAGCCGCTGGCGCGGCGGCTGCTCGGCCAGTTCCCGGAACTGCGCTCCGAGGGGCTGCGCCTGCTCGCCTTCGGCTGGGACTACACCGTCTGGGTCGTCGAGGAGCGCTATGCCTTTCGCTTTCCGCGGCGGAAGATCGTGCTATCGGGGCTCGAGCGGGAGCTCGCCGTTCTGCCCAAGCTGGCGCCGCTGCTGCCGCTGCCGGTTCCCGTGCCGCTCTTCGTCGGCCGGCCGAGCGACGACTTCCCCTGGCCGTTCTTCGGGAGCGAGCTGCTGCCCGGCCGCGAGCTCGCCGAGGCCGGACTCGACGACGACGCGCGCCTCGAGGTGGCGCTCGAGCTCGCGGCCTTCCTGCGCACGCTCCACGACGTCGAGCTGGACGAGCCGCTGCCTCTCGACGTCAACCGGCGAGCCGACATGACCCACCGGGTTCCCCTCGTCCGCCGGCAGCTCGACGAGGTGGGCCGGCACGAAGCCCGGGCGGAGCTCGTGCTCGCCGAGGCCGAGGGCCTGCCGCCCTCGGAGCACGTCGCCGTCGTGCACGGGGACCTGCATGTGCGCCAGGTGCTCGCCGAAGGCACCCGCCTGACCGGCGTGATCGACTGGATCGACGTCTGCCGCTCGGACCCGGCGATCGACCTCTCGCTGCTCTGGAGCTTTCTTTCGCCCGCAAGCCGCGGCGCTTTCCTCGAGGCCTACGGGCCGCTGGACGAAGCGCAGCTGCTCCGCGCCCGGGTGCTCGCGCTCTCCCTGTGCGCTGCCCTGGCCGGCCACGCGCGCGCCGAGGGCCTCGCCGAGGTCGAGCGGGAGGCGCTCGCCGGCCTCACTCGCGCGCTCGAAGGTTGAGCGTTACGCGAGCCGCTCGAGCCCCGCGACCGCCTGCTCGAGGCGCTCGCAGACGAGCTCGGCGACGTAGACGGTCCACGGATGTGCCTTCCGACCACCGGTGAAGACGACGACCGGGACGCCGCGCCCATGTGCGTACCACGCCTCCATCGCCGTCCCCTCGTCCGGCTCGCCGAAGTCGGCGAGCACCGCGTCGCAGGAGCGGATGTCCGCGAGGTCGCCGTCGACGATCTCCTGCTCGTGCCCCTCGGTGCGGCCCCGGAAGTCGCGGCGCATCGGGTCGACCGGCTCCCAGCCCGCCTCGCGGAGGAGCTCCGAGGCGCGGCGCCGGTACTCGTCGGCGAACGGCGGTCCGGCGAGGTAGACGCGCGGCACGGACGTACAGTACGGGCATGAAACAGCGCAGCGAGGAGTTCGTCGCGCTCGGCCGCGCGGGCTCCGAGCACTTCGCCGGGCTCGAGACGTTCCCGAACCCCGGCGTCTCGGAGGTCGAGCTGCGCAGCGACGAGCTGACGGCTGTCTGCCCGGTCACCGGCCAGCCCGACCTCTACCTGGCGACGATCCACTTCCGGCCGGACCGGCTCTGCCTCGAGTCGAAGTCGCTGAAGCTTTACCTCGCCGGCTTCCGCAACGAGGGCGCCTTCTGCGAGACACTCGCGGTCCGGATCCGCGACGACGTCGCCGAGGCGCTCGAGCTGCCGGGCGAGCATGTACAGGTCATGCTCGAGCAGAAGGCCCGCGGCGGGATCACGATCACCGCCACCGCGTAGTGCGGGTCGAGCGACACGGCGACGCGGAGTCCTTCCTCGCCGACGCGGGCGAGTTCCTGCTGGCGCGGGAGGCCGAGCACAACCTGATCCTCGGGCTGTCGAGCCGCCTGCGGGTCGACCCCCGTGTCTACGGCGAGGCCGCCTACTTCGCCGTCGCTCGCGCCGGAGGTGAGGTCGTCGCGGTCGCGATGCGCACGCCACCGCACAACCTGATCCTCTCGGAGGTCGACGACGAGGCGGCGCTCGAGCCGCTGGCCGCGGACGCGAACGACGTCTTCGAGAGCCTGACCGGCGTAGTCGGGCCGAAGGCCGAGGTGGCGAGCATGGCGCGGATCTGGGAGGAGCGGACCGGCCAGCCCGCGAGGCTGCTGCTCCGGCAGCGGACGTATTGCGCCGAGCAGGCGATCGAGCCCGAGGGCGTGCCCGGCACGATGCGGCCCTACGAGGAGCGGGACCGCGAGCTCGTGCTCGCCTGGATGGACGCCTTCGTCGAGGAGGCGCTGCCCGAGGCGCCGCCCGAGGATTCCGCCCGCTGGCTCGAGCGCCGCGCGGCCGACCCTGCCTCGGGCACGATGATCTGGGAGGACGGCGAGCCGGCGTCGATGGGCGGTTACGGGGGTCTGACCCCGAACGGGATCCGCATCGGGCCGATCTACACGCCGCCGGAGCTGCGCCGCCGCGGCTACGCGAGCGCGCTGACCGCGGCGATGACGCGCATGCTCCTCGACGGCGGCCGCCGCTTCTGCTTCCTGTTCACCGACCTGGCCAACCCGACGTCGAACTCGATCTACCAGCGAATCGGCTACCGGCCGATCACCGACATCGACCAGTGGTCGTTCCGCTAGAAGGGTTTGGCGGAACCTCGCTCGTCGTCGGGGTGCGATGGCCGTTCCGAGGCAAGGACGCAGGGAGTCCCTGTAGTGGATGACTACAGGGGCGACTGAGGACGCGGCCTCGGGGCGGACAGCGCGGCCCGACGGCACAGGCCGGGTTTCGTCAAGCCCTTCTAGGTCGACCGAGCTAGGCGGCGGCGAAGCGCTTCTGGCCCCGCTCGCGGCGGCGTTCTGCTTCGACCTCGCGGTCCTTCGGCGGCGCGTTCGTCACGAGCGCGTCGATCAGCCGGCCGGTTGCGGCGGCCACCTCGTGGACGGCGCGCTCGAAGGCCTCCTCGTTCGCCTGCGAGGGCTTGGTGAAGCCGCTGATCTTGCGCACGTACTGCACCGCTGCCCCGCGAACCTCGTCCTCGGTCGCGGGCGGCTCGAAGTTGAAGAGCGTATGGATGTTCCTGCACATGCTGCCCATCGTAGCCGGGCTGGAACTCGCGGCTTGACCGTTACGATCGTCGGCTCTGAACTACAAGACGTTCTCGCTCGGCGCCGCCGGCACGACCCTCGTCGGCACGACCTTCTCCGGGGTTGCGATCGAGCTCGCCTCGAGCGGCCTCGACACGTTCGCGTACACCGACCCGTTCGCGAATGCCAACGGCGACGGCGTCGACGGCTCCGGCACCTACGAGCACGGCACCTGGACCTCCGCCGCCACCAGCCTCTTCCCGTTCAACGAGCTCGTCTCGTCCTGGAACGCGAGGACCCCCGCCGGCACGTGGATCCAGGTCGAGGTGCAACCCCAGATCGACGACGGGCGCTGGGCCAAGTGGTACATCCTCGGCCGCTGGGCGTACGGAGACTCGGACTTCCACCGCACCTCGGTCGGCGGCCAGGGCGACGCGGATGGCTTCGTCTCGATCGACACCTTCTTCGCTAGGGACCAGCTCGCGGTCGCCTACCGGCTGCGCCTGAGCCTCTTCCGCCGGGTCGGCTCAAAGGCGACGCCGAGCGTCACCCGCCTGAGTGCGATGGCGTCGAACCTGGCGAACCGGAAGATGACCTTCCCGAGCCGGACGACGATGGCCGGCACGGCGATCGACCTCGGCGTGCCGCAGTACTCGCAGGAGATCCACAGCGGCGAGCTCCCGGAGTTCGACGGTGGCGGCGAGGCCTGGTGCAGCCCGACCTCGACCTCGATGGTCGTCGGCTACTGGGCTGCGAAGTTCCCCGGCGCCGGTTACGCGCCGAGCGCGGCAGAGACGTCGTGGGCACCCTACGCCGACCCGTGGGTCGACTACACCGCGCGCTACGTCTTCGACTACCACTACGACGGCGCCGGGAACTGGCCGTTCAACGCTGCCTACGGCGCGGCGCGCGGCCTCGTGGGCGACGTCACGCAGCTGCGCGACCTCACCGAGGCGGAGCCGTTCATCCGCGCCGGGATCCCGCTCGTCGCCTCGGTGGCGTGGAGCTCGAACAAGCTCGACACGGCGATCAAGAGCACGAACGGCCACCTGCTCGTGATCGCGGGCTTCACGGGCGACGGTTCCAAGGTGATCGTCAACGACCCGGCCTCGCCGGACGATGCCTCGGTCAAGCACTCCTACGACCGCGAGCAGTTCGAGCGGGCCTGGATTCCGGCCTCAGGCGGGATCGTGTACGTCATCCGCCCGGCCGGCTGGAGGACGCCGTCGCTGACGGCCAATAACTCGTAGCGCTCGAGCGACTGGAACGGACAGGTCCGCGGGCTGGCAAATACGGTGTCGGACACCTTTTGGCGTCAAGTGTCCTTTGTGGCGAAAGTGTGTTATTTGGCGGGCTGATCAGAGCCAGCGGTCGAGCGGCACCCTCGCGTCCAGGGCCGAGAAGTCGCCGTCGTCGCGGATCGCAGTCGCGGCGTCGGCGAACGCTTTGACGGCGACCCAGGTGAGCGCGCCGCCGACGCTGATCCGCTGCGCGCCGGCGCCAAAGATCTCCGCCGCCGACAGACCCGGCACGGCGAGGACGTTGACCGGCTTCGAGACCGCTTCGCAGACGGCGCGGATCTCGTCGACGCTCCGCAGCCCCGGCGCGTAGAGCACGTCCGCGCCCACCTCTTCGAAGGCCTGCAGCCGCCCGATCGTGTCGTCGAGGTCGGGATTGCCGCGGATGTGGTTCTCGGCCCGCGCCGTCAGCGTGAACGGGAAGCCGAGCGCCGCGCGCCGCCTCGACCGCGGCGACGATCCGCTCGACCGCGTGCGCGCGCTCGTACAGACCGCTCGGCTCCCAGTCCTCGATCGAGCCGCCGACCGCCCCGGCCTCGGCCGCCCGCGCGATCGCCAGCGCCGCGGCCTCCGGCTCGGCGCCGTAGCCGTTCTCGAGGTCGGCCGAGATGGGCAGCGCGGTCGCCAAGTCGAGCGCCGCCACGTGCTCGCAAACCTCGTCGAGCGTGACCCCGCCGTCGCGCCGGCCGAGCGTGAACGCGAATCCCGAGCTCGTGGTCGCGAGCGCGGAGAAGCCGAGCGCCTCGAGGACGCGAGCCGATCCTGCGTCCCACGGGTTCGGGATCACGAACGGCTCGCCCTCGTGCAGCGAGCGGAACGCCTCCGCCTTCAGTCGCTGTCGCCCCTCGACCGGCATGGACCCACCATAACTAGGCTGCCGGGATGGCCTTTCGCGTGGTCACCCCAGGCGAGCTCGACTGGAAGACACGTCCACACGAGCCCGACGAAGCGCCGCGGCACGTGGCCGAGGTGAGCGACCTGGCCGGATTCGCGCACACGCGCGCCAACGTCTGGCGCTACGAGCCGGGCGCGAAGGGTCGACGCCACCGGCACCCGGTCCAGGAGGAGACGTTCGTCGTCCTCTCCGGGACGTTGTCGATGTACGTCGGCGACCCGCCCGAGCGCCAGGACGTACCCACCGGGGGCGTGATCCACGTCGAGCCGGGCACTCCGCTCCAGAGCGTGAACCACGGCGACATCGACCTCGTCGTCTACGCGTACGGCACCCCGCTGGAGAGCGAGCACGCAGAGATCCTCGACTCCGCGGTCTAGACGGCCGTTCGCGACACGCTCAGGTGGCTCGCTCGTCGTAGCGCGGCAGGCCGTCGTCCGGGAGGTCCTCCCACGGCGCGCGCGAGGCGACGAACGTGTGGAACTGCGGCCGGATGCCCGGGTCGCCGTCGAGCGCGCCAAGCCGGATCCCGATCTGGTCTCCCTCGGGCCACTCGTTGCCGAAGAGGCTCGAGCCGCAGACCGAGCAGAACGCCTTCACGCGCCCTTCCCCCGGCCGGTAGACGGAGATCAGCTCCTCGCCCTGGATCAGCCGGAAGCCTTCGCGCGGCACGCGCCCCTGCGTTCCGCCGAACGCGCCCGAGTGCTTCCGGCAGCGAGAGCAGTGGCAGTGGCTGGCCCAGACGAACGGTGCGGTCACCTCGAACTGCACGCCGCCGCAGAGGCAGGAGCCGCGAAGCGGGTTCTCGGGGCTCGGCTCCGTTCCCACGTCAGCCCAGGAGCTCCTTGAACTCCGGCTCGTCGCGGAGCGGGTCGAGGTCCGAATCCTCCTTCGCGAACTCGCGGAAGCGGGGGGAAGCGGACAGCTCGAACGAACGGCGTAGGTGCGCGATCGCATCGGCCTTGCGGCCGGCGAGGCTCTCGGCGCAGGCAGTGTTGTAGAGCAGGCCCGCGTAGTCCGGATTGGCCTCGATCAACTCGCAGCCGCGGTCGGCCGCCTCGTCGTAGTTGCCGGCCTGAAAGGCGGGGTTGAGCGGGGCCCAGAGCTCCCAGCCGAAGGGCTCGTACGCCTCCCCCGCCGTTGCGCCGATCGCGACGAGCGTCGTGCCGGGCTCCTCCGCGAACGCCGTGCGCTTCACGCCGGGCTTGACGAAGACGAGCGTCCCGGACGGCGCGTCCACGCTCTCCCCGTCGAGCTCGAACCTCGCGCGGCCGCTGACCACGACGTACAGCTCCTCGTCTCCGCCCGGTTCGTCCTCGGCGTGCTCGTTGATGATCCGGTCGCCGGCCTCGCGCGCCGTCCAGGAGTTGACGCCGAACGCCCTGATGCCAAGGTGGTGCCGGATGGGCCGGAACGGCTCGCGCCCGTCGTCGATCTCGTCGATCTGCTCGATCTGTACAACCCGGTATTCGCTCATCGCTCGATCGTACCGAGACCGAGCCACGCGGCCAGGTCCTCCAGCTCGGCCTGCACGCCCCTACTGATCGCCCGCGTGAACTCCACGTCCTCGTGGATCGCATTCACCCGCAGGACGGAGGCCTTGCGGTCGGCGAGGGCGTCGACCTTGCCGACGAGACGATCTCCGTGGAGCACCGGCAGCGCGAAGTAGCCCCAGCGGCGTTCGGCCGCCGGCTTGTACATCTCGAGGACGTACTCGAAGCCGAACAGCTCCTGCGCGCGGGCCCGGTCGTGGACGAGCCGGTCGAACGGCGAGAGGAGCGCCGTCCGGCCCTCGAAGCCCTCCTCGCCCAGCGCGGCCGGATCGACGCGCCACTCGCCCTTGACGCCCTCGACCACCGCCGGCTCGCCGGCCTCGCCGACGTCGATCGGCTCGACCGGCATCATGGTCGCCTTGGCCCGGGCGATGCCGAGCGCGGACAGCCGGCGCTCGTTCTTGATCCGTTCTGCCTCCTCCACCGGCGGCACCCTCACATCGGACGGGTACACGCGCTCGGCCAGATCCCAGACCCGCTCGCGGCCGACGCGCCCGGCGATCGCGACCTCGCCGCGCATCATCAGGAGCTCGAGCATCCGGGTGACGTTGCGGTTGTGCGTCCACCCGGTCGAGGCCCAAGGCACGCCAGCCGTGTCCGGGATGTCGCGCGAGGTCAGCGGGCCCGAGGCGCGGAGCAGCTTCAGGACGCTGCGGCGGAAGCGGTCGTTGCGGCGCAGCCAAACGCGAGACCGGTCGTAGCTCGGCTGGTCGGCGGCGCCGGCGAGGTACAGGCCGACGTCGCTCATCGGCCGCACCAGCGCGTTGTGCTCGAACAGCGTCCGGTCCTGCTCCAGCGCCTGCCGCAAGCGATCGGGCCGGTAGGCCGAGCCAAGACGGCTCCAGGCGACCAGGTCGGCGCTGGGAGCGATCGCCGCCGTCGGGTCGACCTGCAGCATGGTCAGCCGCCGCACGACGTCGACCAGGCCGGTCGGCCTTGGCGCGCAGAGCAGCTGCGCCCGTACCGCAATCCGGCGGGCCTTGCGTTTGCTGAGCCGGTGCAGGCCGGATTCAGACAGCGTGGCTGGCGAGGGCGAGGCGCATCATCGTCGAGTGGGTGCCCTCGGCGCCGAGCTCGTCGCCGGCCTCGGGGAAGAGCTGGACGTAGGAACCGTCGGGCTGCAGCTCCCAGGCGTTGCGGCGGTCGGCCAGAGAGATCTCCAGGATCTCCCACAGCCGCGCACGCAGCCGCCGCTGGAGGATCGGCACAGCGGTCTCCACCCGCTCGGACAGGTTGCGGTGCATCCAGTCGCCCGAGCCGATCAGGAACACGCCGTCCACCGGGTCCTCGGTGCCGGCGGCGAAGTGGAAGATGCGGGAGTGCTCGAGGAAGCGGCCGATGATCGAGCGGATGCGGAGGTTCTCGGTCAGGCCCGGGACGCCGGGCGCCAGCGTGGCCAGGCCGCGCACGATCAGGTCGATCGGCACTCCGGCCTGCGAAGCGCGCGAGATCAGCGCGCACATCTCCGGGTCCTCCAGCTGGTTCATCTTGCAGACGATCCGCGCCGGACGCCCGGCCTGGTGGTTCGCGATCTCGCTCTCGATCAGCTCGACGAACTCGGAGCGCATCGACATCGGCGCGACCACGAGTGTCGAGAAGGACGGCGTTCGGGCACGGCCGGTCAGGAAGTGGAAGAGCGTTACGACGTCGTTCGTGACGAGCGGGTCGGCGGTCAGCAGTCCGACGTCCTCGTACAGCCGGGCCGTGCGCGAGTGGTAGTTGCCGGTCGCCACGTGCGCGTAGCAGCGCAGCGCATCCTCCTCCTGCCGCACCACGAGCGCGGTCTTGGCGTGCGTCTTCAGGCCGCTGAGCCCGTAGACGACGTGCGCTCCGACCTTCTCGAGCTCACGCGACCAGTGCAGGTTGCGCGCCTCGTCGAAGCGGGCGTTCAGCTCGATCACGCACGCGACCTGCTTGCCGGCCTCGGCGGCGCGGATCAACGACTGGACGAAGGGCGTGTCGTCGCCGACGCGGTAGACGGTCATCTTGATCGAGACCGTCTGGGGGTCGTCGGCCGCCTCGCGGATGAACCGCTCGACGCCCGCGTCGAAGCTGTCGTACGGCTGATGGATGAGCACGTCGCCGTGCCTGATCGCCGAGAAGACGCTTCCGTCGCCCTCGAGGCCGATCGGCGGAAGCGGCGTCCACGGCGGGTCGCGGAGCTCGGGGATCGGCAGGTCGGCGATCTCGAACAGCGTCGTGTAGTCGAGCAGGGCGCTCATCTCGTAGAGGTCGTCGGGCCCGAGCGCGAACCGCTCACACAGCTCCGAGACCATCGCGGGGTCGGCGTTCGGCTGCAGCTCGAGCCGGACGACCGGCTCGAAGCGCCGCTGCTGGAGCTCCAGCTCGACCATGTCGCGCTTGCTCAGCCCGTCGTCTTCGAGCTCGACCTCGGCGTCGCGGCTGACCCGGAACAGGCTGGCGCCCTCGATCGTCATCCCCGGGAAGAGCTTCCGGGCGTTCGCCGCGATCACCTCGTCCAGGCCCACGAAGACACGATCCGGCGAGTGCACACCCGCGCGCACCCGGAGCCACTGGTACAGCTCCCGCGGCACCTTCACCCGAACGAGCACCGACTCGCCGCTGACGGGATCGCCGAGGAGGAAGGCCCACGAGGTCGAGAGGTTCGAGACGTACGGGAACGGGTGCGCCGCGTCGAGGCTGAGCGGCGTCAGGACCGGCGAGATGCGCGTGTCGAAGATCTCGGAGACCTCTGCCTGTTGCTCCTCGCTCAGGCTGGCCCAGCGGAGCAGGTGGACGCCATGCTCCGCCAGGCGAGGCCGGAGCACGTCGGAGAAGCAGCGCGCCTCCTGTTCGAGCATCGCCATGACCCGCTCCCGCACCAGCAGGAACAGGTCGCGCCGGTCCTGCGCGGTAGCGCTCTCGTCGCCCGGGGCAGGCCGGATCAGCGCTATCCGCTTCTGGAAGAACTCGTCCAGGTTCGAGGAGAAGATCGCGAGGAACTTGACCCGCTCGAGCAGCGGCGTCCGCTCGTCGAGCGCCTCGTGCAGCACGCGCCGGTTGAACTCGAGCCAGCTCAGGTCACGATCGATCCAGGCGGAGCCGAGCCCGTGCGGGGCAGCGGCCGACGATGCGGCCAGATCGGCCACTGCCTCCGGCGTGCCGACAGGGAAGACGGGGCTCGTATCCACCGGGACAAAGGGTAATGGCCAGCCCCCGCACATAGCGAGGGTGCTCTGCCATGCTCTTCGCCGTGTTCTTCCGGCTGAGCACCTGGGAGCTCTGGCTGATCATCGCCGCGGTCGTGATGGGGTTCCTGGCCGTCGGGTACCTGGCCGGCCGCTACTTGCGGATTCACGCAGAGACGCTGCGCGAGCCGGTCGGGATCGTGCAGGGGGCGTTCTTCGCGCTGGTCGGGCTGATCCTCGCCTTCGGCCTGACGCTGGCGATCGGGCGCTACGACACGCGCCGGGCCGCCGTCGTCGACGACGCCAACACGATCGGAACGACGTACCTTCGCGCGCAGACGCTGGCCGAGCCGGTGCGCACCCGCTCCCTGCAACTGCTCAGGCGGTACACAGACGCCAGCCTGGCGCTCTCGCACGCCGTCCCGACCACCGCCAGGTTCGGACATGTGGTCGCTCGGCAGGATGCCCTCCAGCGCCGGCTCTGGGGGCTCGCAGGAGACGCGCTCAGAGGCGCGCCGCGCGACAGCGCTCCACGGCTCTACGTCGAGTCCCTCAACGAGATGATCGACCAGCAGACGGTGCGCATCGCTGCCCTCAACAACCGGATCCCCAACGCCGTGCTGGTGCTGGAGGTGCTCGGCGCCGCGTTCGCCTTCGGCCTGCTCGCGCTGTACACGGCGATGCACGGCCGCGGCGCCACCACCGTCGTCCTCGCCGGCGCGCTCGTGACCGTGCTACTGGTGGTCATCTTCGACCTCGACCGGCCGACGCGAGGACTGATCCGTGTTCCCGACGCGCGCCTCGTCGCGCTGCGGGCCGAGATGGCACTGCCGCCAGCTGCGACCGGGCCCTAGCTCGCCGAGATGCCCCAGCTACCCACGTGGGCCTGGCCGGGTTCGAGCCGGATCAGGCCCGCGCCGCTGCGGAAGGCGTTCGGCGCGCAGGTCATCGGCTCGACGGCGACGCTGCGCCGGGCGACGTCCGGCAGCGGATCGCCCGTGAAGACCATCAGGTAGGGATAGCTCTCGTCGGCCCAGAGAGTGGTCGTGCCGAGGCGAACCTCGGCCCGGCCGTCGGCGCCGCGCTCGACGTCGGTGAAGCAATGGTCGAGCTTCGCGGGCCCGATCGGCCTCGACTCGCGGAAGTCGAGCCCTTCGTCCGCGACGGCGGCGCTGCGCACCGGCAGGCCGCGCTCGTCGGCGAGCAGCACGGTCGCGGCCGGCACCTGCAGCTCGACGCCGTCGACGACGTCCTGGTCGACGCCGAGGTACGGGTGCGAGCCGGCTCCGTAGGGCGCGGCTTCGGAACCGGCGTTCGTCGCCTCGGTCCGCACCGCGAGACCCTCCTCGGAGAGCGAGTACTCGACGCGCAGCTCGAGCGCGAACGGGTAGCCCGGCTGCGGGTAGAGGACGTGCTCGAAGACGACCCGGTCCGCCGCGCGGTCGGCGACCGTCCAGTTCGACCAGCGCACGAGGCCGTGGATCGCGTTTTGCCGCGCCGGCTCGTTCAGCGGCAGCTGGTGCGAGCGCCCGTCGAACTCGTAGCGGCCGTCCTCGATCCGGTTCGGCCACGGGACGAGCAGCTGGCCGCGACCGGAGTGGCAGAGCTCGTCCGCGCCGTAGCCGTCGATCACCGGCCGCCTGCCGGCGGAGTACGTCCGCAGCCCGGCGCCGACTCCGACGACGACGGCCCGCTGCTCGCCGAGCGCGAGCTCGACCTGTTCGCCCGACGGATTCATGGCCGGAGCTTCAACAGCGCTTCGGCCACGGGCTTCACCCGCATCGGACGATGCTGCCGAGAGGACAGGTTTCTAGCTTGCTGAGTTCTATGAACCTCTTCTGGGCGGCGCTGATCGTCGTGACGGTCGCCGCGGTCGCCATCACTGCGATGCTGCTCGTCCGCCGCCGCGCGCCCGAGGGCAGCTACTTCGAGGACGGCGACCGTGCCGCCGGGGTGTTCGGCGTCCTCGCGACCGGGTTCGCCGTCCTCCTCGGCTTCGTCGTCTTCCTGGCCTTCGAGAGCTACGACACCTCGCGCAGCGGCGCCGTGTCCGAGGCGCAGATCGTCGCGGAGGAGCTCGAGACGGCGCAGCTCATGCCCGCCACGGTGCGCGGCCGCTTCTCGGGTGAGCTCGTCTGCTACGCGCGCTCGGTCGTCCACCAGGAGTGGCCGCGAATGGAGTCGGGCGACCTGGGCGACCGGCACAACCCGTGGGGGGTTGCGATGTTCCGAACGCTCAAGACGGTCCAGCCGCACTCGGCGGCCGAGCAGGCCGCGTACGGAAAGTGGCTCGATCAACGGACCGACCGCGAGAGTGCTCGCGCCGACCGGGCGCACGGCGCCGAAGGCGTGATCCCCACTCCGCTCTGGATCGTCCTGTTCCTGACCGCCGGGATCATCTTCGTCTTCATGCTCTTCTTCGCCGACAGCGCCGAGCGGGCGATCGTGCAGGCGACGATGATGGGCAGCGTCGCGGTGGTGATCAGCTCGACGCTCCTTCTCCTCTGGTTCCTCGACCATCCCTACAACCAAGGGCTGGGCGGACTGCGTCCGGTCGCGATGGAACAGACGGTCGACCAGCTGACGCACGATAACGGCATCGCCGACGGACGTTTCGAGATCCCCTGCGACGCGCAGGGCGCGCAGCGCTAGGCCGAGGCCGGCACCGCCTCCGCTCTCGCGCCCATCCGCTCGAGCAGGTGATCGCCCACCCGTAGCGAGTTCGCCATCGCCGTCAGCGCCGGGTTGACGGCGCCGATGCTCGGGAAGACGCTCGTGTCGACGACGTAGAGGTTGTCGAGCTCGTGCGCGCGGCAGTCCGGGTTGACCACGGAGGTGGCGGCGTCGCTGCCCATGCGGCAGGTGCCGGCCTGATGCGCTACGCCCGCGACCGGGATCTCGTTCTTCATGTACGCGAAGCGATGGAAGAGGTGGTCGGGCTCCATGTGCAGCTTGTGCAGCATCGAGCGCAGCTGCCCGTAGAGCTCCTCCTTCGGCTTGTCGTTGGTCGACGTGTAGCTGAGCGTCAGCTTTCCGTCGCCGTCGACGCTGACCCGGTTGTCCGGCCGCGGCAGGTCCTCCGTCGAGAGCCAGAAGTCGATCGCGTGCTTCGCGACCTTCTCGAGTGACCATTCCGGCGCGAGCTTGGTCTCGCCCGGCTTCTCGCCGTGGAACATCGGCGCCTGGGACTTGCCGACCATCTGGATGTTGCCGAGCGGATACTCGGAAGCGTCGCTCGCGAAGTAGAAGTCGTTCAGCCCGAGCGTCTTCTGGAACACGGTCGGGTTCTCGTCCTTCGAGAGCGCGAGCACCGCCTGGCTGTTGTGGAACATGTAGTTGCGGCCGACCTGGTCGGAGCCGTTGGCGAGCCCTTGCGGATGCTTGTCGCTCGCGGACAGCAGCAGCAGCTTCGCGGTGTTCGCCGCGCCGCAGGCCAGCACGACGAGGTCGCCCGAGTACGTCTCCCGCTCGCCGTCGCGCTCGACGACCACCTCGGTCACCGCCGTGCCGTCGGCGTTCGTCTCGAGCTTGACGACCTGCGCGTTCGTGACCAGCTCCACGTTGGAGTGCTCGAGGGCGGGCCGCACTCCGAGCACGTCCGCGTCCGACTTTCCGTGTACGGCGCAGGGGAAGCCGTCGCAGTTCATGCACCGCACGCAGGCGCTGTACGGCATGTTCGCCTCGTTCAGGCGGATCCCGCACGGCGCGTGGAACGGGTGGTACCCGGCGGCGGCCAGATCGTCCGCGAGCTGCTGGATCCGCGGCTCGTGGGAGACCGCAGGAAACGGGTACGGGGCGCTCGTGTAGGGCTCGGTCGGGTCCTCGCCGTGAGCGCCGTGCACCTCGAAGAGGTGCTCGGCCTTCGAGTAGTAGGGCTCGATCTCGTCGTAGGTGATCGGCCAGGCCGGCGAGACGCCGTCGTGGTGCTGGAGCTCCTCGAAGTCCTCCTCGCGCAGACGGTAGAGCGCGGCGCCGTAGAGCTTGGTCGCACCGCCCACGAAGTAGTGGATCTGCGGCTGGAACGGCTTGCCCCCGTCGTCGTACCAGGTGTCCTCGGAGATGTAGCGGTTGTCGACGAACACGTCCTGCGCGAGCCAGTTCTGCGGCTCGCGCGGGAGCCAGTCGCCCCGCTCGAGCAGCAGGATCCGCTTCCCCGACGGTGCGAGGTGCCGTGCGAGCGTGCCGCCGCCGGCGCCCGTCCCGACGATGATCACGTCGTAGTCAGCCATCGCTAGTACTCCTCCAGCATCTCGGGGATCATCAGCCGGGCCGCCGCCTCGATCAGCGCCAGGTGGGAGAACGCCTGCGGGAAGTTGCCGAGATGCCGGCCGGTCGAAGCGTCGAACTCCTCCGCATAGAGGCCGAGCGGAGAGGCCACGCGCAGGAGCCGCTCCATCAGGTCACGTGCCCGCTGGGCCTCGCCGACGACCGCAAGAGCGGACACGAGCCAGAAGGAGCAGATCAGGAACGTGCCCTCCTTGCCCGAGAGGCCGTCGTCGGTCTCGCCGGTTCGGTAGCGCAGGACGAAGCCGTCATCGGTCAGATCGGTCGCGATCGCCTCGACCGACTTGCGCAGCGTCTCGTCCTCGCCGGGCAGGAAGCCGAAGATCGCCGCAAGCAGGTTGGACGCGTCGAGCGCATCGGTCTCGTAGTGCTGGCGCAGGACGCCGTCCCGCACACCGTGCTCGAGGATGTCCGCACGGATTTCTTCGGCGGTCTTGTGCCACGTGGCCTGGATGTCGGGGTCGCCGCGAATTTCCGCGACCTTGGCGGCGCGGTCGAGCGCGACCCAGCACATCAGCTTCGAGGAGACGTAGTGCTGCGGCGCTCCGCGCGCCTCCCAGATGCCCTGGTCGGGCTGCTGCCAGACACTGGTGGCGCACTCGGCCTGGCTCTGGACGATGGGCCACAGCCGCGTCGGCAGCCGGTCGCCGTGCCGCGTGTGGAGGAGGATCGAGTCGAGCACCGCGCCGAAGACGTCGTTCTGGCGCTGGTCGAAGGCGCCGTTGCCGACCCGCACCGGCCTCGCGCCTGCATAGCCGGTGAGCTCGTCGCGCGTCGACTCGGTGAGGTCGCGGCGCCCGTCGATCCCGTACATGATCTGGAGCGAGCCGTCCTCGGTCGGCTCGAGGTCGGCGACGAACTCCATGAACTCTTCCGCCTCCCAGTTCAGGTTGAGGTAGTGCAGCGCCTGAAGGGTGAAGGTCGTGTCGCGCATCCACGTGTAGCGGTAGTCCCAGTTGCGCTCGCCCCCGGGCGTCTCGGGCAGCGACGTCGTGAGCGCGGCAACCGTCGCCCCGGTCGGCATGTAGGTCAGGCCTTTGATCGTCAGGGCGGAGCGCTGGATCGGATCGCGCAGCTGGTGGTCCGGGATTCGCGCCGTGCTCAACCAGTTCCGCCAGAAACGCGTGGTCGACTTCAGCCTCGTGCGCGCCTCGTCGACGGTCTGCGGCGCGACCAGCTCCTCGGCCCAGGAGAGGGCGCAAAACGCCCGCTCACCCGGCTGAAGCACGTGACGCGCCCGGACACGCTCTCCCCCCTGAATCCCCAGCGCGAGATCCGACTGGAGGCGAAACCGCTGGCCGGCGCCGCTCGCGTCGGCGGCGTGCCGACCCCCGTCCACCGCTGTCCATTCGGCCGGAGTGCTGCCGTAGTCGAAGACCGGCTCGCAGACCAGCTCGACCTCGACGTGCCCGTCGAGGCACTCGGCCGTTCGGACCAGCATGTGGTCGGCGTCGTCGTCGGCCGGAGGCCGCGTGTGGGGAGTGATCGAGTCCTCATGGTCCCAGGGCCCGATCGTCAGGGCATCGCGGACGAGGAGCCAGCCCGAGGGCGTCTTCCAGGTCGTCACGAGCACGTTGGTCCCCGGCTCGTAGGCGCGCGCGGTCGGATGTGCGATCCCGAACGGGCCGAACCGGAAGAAACCTGCCTGCCGGTCGAGGAGGCTGCCGAACACGCTCGGCGAGTCGAACGAGGGAATGCAGAGCCAGTCGATCGCGCCGTCCGGAGCGACGAGCGCTCCGGTATGGCAGTCCGAGAGGAACGCGTAATCGGCGATCGGCGGAAACGGAGAGGGCGCCGCCGCGCTCTGGGGCTTGGGCGCGGCCTCGTCCTTGCTCGTCACGGCGGTCATGTCGAGATCCACGGCTCGTGCCAGCGGCCGTGGCCGGCGACCAGCGCGTCACCCGCAACCGGTCCCCACGACCCCGGCTCGTAGGTGTGAACCGGAGGCGGATCGTCGAGCAACGGCTGCATGATCCGCCACGTCTCCTCGACTCCGTCCTGGCGGGTGAAACGTGTGGCGTCGCCGACCATCGCCGCGTGGAGGAGCACCTCGTACGGCGTCGGGCCTTCGCCGCCTTCCTGCGCGAACTCCATGTCGAGCTCGATCGCGGAAGCCCCGCCGGTGTCGGCACGGTGGGCGTCCACCATGAGTCTGATCCCCGTCGTGGGGTCGAGCTTGACGATGAGCTGGTTCGGCTCGGGGCGCCTGGAACGCAGATGGAAGCCGAGCTTCGGCGGGTGCTTGAAGACGAGCCGCAGCTCCGTCTCGGTCGCCTTCAGGCGCTTCCCCGTGCGGATGAAGAACGGCACGCCGGCCCAGCGCCAGTTCTCGATCTCGAGCCGGAGCGCCGCATACGTCTCGGTGGTCGAGTCCGCCGCGACTCCGTCGATGTCGAGGTAGCCGTCGTACTGACCGCGCACGTAGTGGGCAGGATCGGCCGTCTGCACGGCGCGGAAGAGCGTGACCTGGGCGTCCTTGATCGCCCCGGGGTCGCGCCGGGAGGGAACCTCCATCGCCGCCGCAGCCACCACCTGCATGAGGTGGTTGACGACGACATCGCGCAACGCGCCGACCGGGTCGTAGAAGTGACCGCGATCCTCGACCCCGAAGTCCTCCGCCATCGTGATCTGCACGGACTCGAGGTGGTTGCGGGTCCAGATCGGCTCCAGCATCGAGTTCGCGAACCGGAGGTAGAGGATCTCCTCGAGCCCCATCTTCCCGAGGTAGTGGTCGATCCGGTAGAGCTGCGACTCGTCGATGTACTGGTGCAGCTCGTCGGCGAGCTCCGTCGCCGAGGCACGATCGTGGCCGAACGGCTTCTCGACGACCACCCGCGCGTTGGCCGTCAGCCCCGCCTCCGAGAGGCCCTTGACCACCCGGCCGAAGAGGAAGGGCGGGATCTCCAGGTAGAAGACCGGCTGCTGCGCGCCGTCGATCGCCTTGGCGACCCGCTCGTAGGTGGCGGCATCGCCGAAGTCGCCCTCGACGTAGGAGAACCTTTCCGCCAGCCGCTCGAAGACCTCCGGGTCGAGCTTCTCGCCGGTGCCCTCGATCGAGGTCCGCGCCCGCTCCTTCAGCTGGTCGACCGTCCAGTCGTCGACGGCCACGCCGACGATCGGGCAATCGAGCAGACCCCGGCGTTCGAGCCGGTACAGGGAGCGGAAGGTCATCACCTTCGCGAGATCTCCGGTGATTCCGAACACGACGAGCATGTCCGTGGGCCGGTTCTCGCCCGCGCCCGCCTTCATCTGGGGTTCCATTTCCGGTGCTGCGGTCGCCATCCCGTCTCCCTCCTCTGCCCCTAGGTTTCGACCCTGATCCGGCCCGAGCGCTGGTGTGTGAGCCCGGCCCCCGCCCAGTCGACGACCGCCTTCGCGCGGTCCTCGTTGGTGGGCAGCAGCGCGAGGTGAACCGTTCCCCAGGCCACCTGCGCCTTCTTTCCCTTCATCGTCCGCCCGCCGAGCATCTGCACCACGGCCGCACCTCGTCCGATCGTCGCCATCGTCCCCTTGTCCCGGTACTTGAACGGCTTCGTCTCCTTTCCCGCGACCCGCCGGCCGATGGTCTCGCCGGCGTGCTCGCCGGACTGCAGCGCGACCGAGCCGAGCTGCGGAAGAACCTGCTCCGTCTTCGCGTCGGTGATCGCTGCGATATCGCCGACGACGTAGACCTCCGGGTGCTCCGCGAGCCGGAGCTCGTCGTCCACGGCGAGCCGGTTGCCGCGCTGGAGCTCCAGGCCGAGGGACTTGACGAGCTCGTTTCCCTGCAGGCCCGCGCCCCAGACCAGCGTGTGTGCAGGGAGAACGGTTCCCGACTTGAGCGTGACCCGTTCCGGTGAGACCGACTCGACGACTTCACCTGTCGTCACCTCTACGCCGCGCTTCTCCAGCGCTTCCCGCGCGTAGGAGCGGATGTCCTCCTTGAACATCGAGAAGATCTCCGGCGAGTGCTCGACGAGCGTGATGCGCGCCTGCTCGGGGCTCACGTCCGGGTAGTCCTTGCGGAAGTCGCCGTTGTAGAGCTCGGCCATGGCGCCCGCCGTCTCGACGCCGGTCGGGCCGCCGCCGACCACGACCATGTTCAGCGCACCGTCGTCCACGAGCTCCGGGTTCCGGTCGGCCGCCTCCCACCGCTCGAGCACGTGATCCTTGAGCCGGACCGCGTCCGGGAGCGTGTAGAGCGGGAAGGCATGCTCGGCCGCCCCTTCCACGCCGAAGAAGTTGACCTCCGCGCCGAGCGCGAGGACAAGGTAGTCGTACCGTTCCGGCTCGAGCTCGGCGAAGCGCACCTCGCGCGCCTCCAGGTCGATCCCCGTCACCCGGTCCTGGTGCACGCGGATGTTGTCCTGCTTGTGGAAGAGGTCGCGGATCGGATGCCCGACGGCGGGCTGCTCGAGCAGGCCCGTGGCGACCTGGTAGAGCAGCGGCTGGAAGGTGTGGTAGTCGTGCCCGTCGACGAGCACGACGTCGACGCCGCTCTTCTTCAGCTTCTGCGCGGCGCCGATCCCGGCGAACCCACCTCCGAGGATGAGTACGCGAGGACGGCTACTGCTCGTGTCTTCCCGAGCGCCCACGGAAACCGAACCTACGGACGAGCGCTCTCGAGGAGGTCACCCAAAGAGGATGATCGCGCCCACTACGGGTGCGGCTCGGCTCGGGCGCGGCTCGGCTCGCGCTTCATCTCGGTGTGGTGGCTGCTACTGGGAGGCGCGCTGTTCGCTGTGGCGGCGGGACGTAAGCGACTTCGTGCGAGAGGCTCCCGCGTCACATTCCGCCGCCTTCAGCACTAGACTCACATGTAGCTCCTCGCTGGGGCTTCGGCGGGAGCGTCGCCGCATCGCGGGCTGTGGAAAAGGCTGAAGGCAGCTGGGACAAGAGGGCCACATCGACACCCAGAGTGCGTCGTCGGAGCAGGCTACGCCGAGTCCGCTCGAGCTTCTCCAGAGCCGCTCGTACGTCGTGCTGCTCGTGCTCGGCGCGATCATCGGTGTGCCGGTGGCGGCGGCCGCTTACTTCTTTCTCGAGGGCTTCACCAAGCTGCAGCAGTACCTGTTCGACACCCTGCCCGGCGATCTCGGGTTCGCAAGCCAGCCTGCCTGGTGGCCGATTCCGCTGCTTGCGCTGAGCGGTCTCGTGGTTGCGCTCACGATCCGACACCTGCCCGGAACGGCAGGGCACAAGCCGGCCGAGGGATTCAAGGCATCGGGACCCGTTCCGCCGATCGAGCTGCCCGGGATCGTCATCGCTTCATTCGCCACCCTCAGTCTCGGGGTCGTCCTCGGCCCGGAGGCGCCTCTGATCGCGATCGGCAGCGGCCTCGGGGTCCTCGCCATCCACCTTGTCAAGCGCGACGCGCCTCAGAGGGCGAGTGCCGTGATCGGCGCCGCCGGGAGCTTCGCCGCGATCAGCACTCTCCTTGGCTCGCCTCTTCCAGCCGCGTTTCTGATGATGGAGGTGGCCGGGATCGGCGGCGCGATGCTCGGAGTGGTGCTCGCGCCCGGGCTGCTCGCTGCCGGTGTCGGCTCGCTGATCTTCATCGGGCTCAACAGCTGGACCGGCCTCGGCACCTTCTCGCTCGCGGTCCCGAACATCCCTGCGGCCGGCAGCCCCGGTGTGTCCGAGTTTCTGTGGGCGATCGCGGTCGGCGTCATCGCCGCGATCCTCGGCGCCATCATCAAGCGGCTCGCGCTACTGCTCCAGCCGATCGTCGAACGCCGAATGCTGTTGCTGACACCCGCCGTCGGCGTCGCGGTGGGTGTTGTCGTGCTGATCTTCGTCGAAGTAACAGGAAGAAGCTCAGCCGAGGTGCTCTTCTCGGGGCAGGATCAGCTTCCGGGCCTGATCGAAGGCGCCGCCGGCTGGACCGTGGGCGCGCTCCTGATGGTTGTCCTCTGCAAGGGCCTCGCGTACAGCCTTTCGCTGAGCAGCTTTCGAGGCGGCCCCATCTTCCCGAGCATGTTCATCGGCGCCGCCGGCGGCATTGCGCTCTCCCACCTTCCCGGCCTGCCGATGATCGCGGGTGCCGCGATGGGTATCGGCGCAATGATGGTCGCAATGCTGGGGCTGCCGCTCACGTCCGTTCTCGTCGTGAGTGTGTTCCTCCAGGCCGACGGCCTGACCCTGATGCCGCTCGTGATCGTCGCCGTTGTGGTCTCTTACGTCGTCTCAGCCCGGCTCCCCGCTGCACCCGACTCCCCGGCCCACTCGTAGGCAGAGCGGCCAGCGGGAAGACGCGCTCCGTCGCGCTAGAACGATCGTCAGGCCTCTCCTCCGGTCGGACGCGCCTCGGGCAGCGAGGTCTCTTCGACGAGGCTGCGCTGCGCGAGCGTGTAGAGCAGGGCGAGTGACGGCAGCACGACGACGACGGCCACGCCGAAGACGATCAGCACGCTCGTGAGCGTCGCGCTCGGAGCCGCGCCGGCCGAGATCGTGAGCGTCTGCGGGAGGAGGTAAGGATGCTGCGCAACGCCCCAGCCCCAGATCACGGAGGCGACCGCACCGACGGCGAGCGACCCGTGTCCCGCGACGCTGTCGGCGGTGAAGCAGGACGAGCACCGCGATCCCGCAGAGCAGCCGAGAGGATCACGAGCGGGCAACCCGTCGTCGGTGAGGCCGTCGAAGACGAACCGCGCGTCGCCTGTGCAACGCGAAGAGGCCGACGGCCGCGAGCGCCCCGGTGACGACGGCCGAGGCGAGCGCGCGCGTCGCGAAGTACCGCTCGAGGTCGGGAGCGCCGGCACGGCGGGCGTCGCTGACGAGGAACACCGCCGACAGATAGGCACCGGTGGCGACGAAGAGCGCCCCGATCACCACCGAGAGCGGATTGAGCCAGCTCGTCACGGCATCGCCGGTCGCGTTGCCGACGGGCACGCGGCCGCCTGCGACCGCGCCGACGACCGTCCCCATGAAGAACGGGGTGAGCAACGACGCCAGCCCGAAGAGCGCTCTGAGCAAGCGCCTGTCCGCCGGCGCGGCGCGCGGTGTGCTGGAACGCGAACCCGGAGCCCCGCAGCACGATCCCCGAGCGCGGCGAGGCTCAGCGGGATGAACAGCGTCGAGAAGATCGGCCTCGAAGGCCGACGAGAAGCCGGTCCAGAGCACGACGAGCACGAAGATCAGCCAGACGTGATTGGCCTCCCAGACCGGCCCGATCGCCCAGTCGATCAGCTCGCGCGGCCGCCGGCCCCGGTCACCGCCTCCTGCAAGCAGGCTCCAGAGACCTGCTCCGAAGTCCGCGCCGCCGAAGATCGCGTACATGGTCACGCCGATCCAGAGGACCACGGCGACGGCGTCGGCCTTGCTCACGCCGGAGCCTCCGTGGCGACGTCGGGCGGTGGGCCGGACTCCGGGCCGTACGGCACCTCGACATCCTCCTCGTCTGCGCTCGCGCCAGCGTCGCGACATCGCCCGCAGCGTGACGATCAGCGCCGCGCCCAGCGCGACGTAGAGCCCGAGCACGACGCCGAACGTGATCCAGACGCCGCTCGCGCTGCGTGACGGCGTCCGACGTGCGCATGACGTTGTAGACGATCCAGGGCTGGCGTCCGACCTCGGTCACGATCCACCCGCACTCCAGCGCGACCACCGCGGCCACTCCCGAGACGGCGGTCGCGCGTAGGAACCACTTCGTCTGCGGGAAGTCTCGCTTCCGCCACCAGCCGATGCCCGAGCCAGAGCCCGAGGCCGATCAGCACGCGTGCAGATCCCGACCATCGTGTCGAAGGCCCAGTGCAGCATCGTGTTCGCGGGCGGGCGATCGTCGGCCGGCACGGAGTCGAGCCCGGTCACCTCCGTGCTCGGTGCTCCAGCCGACCAGGAACGAGTCGAACCCCGGGATACCGATCCCGCCCTTCACGCCGCTCGACGGTGCACCTGCCGTAGATGTACTCGGTGACGTGGTGTGAGGTCGTCTGCACGCACTCCATCGCCCGCGAACTTGATCGGCTGGTCCTTCGCGATCGCGCGCGCGGCCGTGTCGCCGACCGCGAACTGGATCGGCGTCGCGATGCAGGCGACCGTCAGCGGGATCAGCAGGCCGAGGCGGTGGATGCGGTCGCGCCGCCCTCGCAGCATGCCCGACCGCGTAGATGCGACGCCACGAGGAACCCCGTGACCAGGTACGCGGCGAGGATCATGTGCGGCACCTCGTACGGCACGGCCGGGTTGAAGATCACCTTCAGGGGCTCGACCGACGTGACCTTGCCCGTCGTCGGCGAGTAGCCCTGCGGCTGGTTCATCCACGAGTTCACGGCGACGACCGAGAACGCCCCGCCCAACCCGGTGACCGCGACAGGCACGCCCGTCCAGAAGTGCGTCCACGGCGACAGGCGCTTCCACCCGAAGATGTAGATCGCGATGAAGATCGCCTCGAGGAAGAAGAAGATGCCCTCGATCGCGAACAGCACCCCGAACACCTCGCCGAACCGCCCCGTGAACGCCGGCCAGAGGAGCCCGAACTCGAAGGAGAGCACCGTCCCGGTGACCGCGCCGACGGCGAAGGTCACGGCCACCGCCTTCGACCAGCGCTGCGCGAGCTCCAGCGCGGCGGCGTCGTCACGGCGAAGGCCGATGTAGTTGGCGATCAGCATCATCGCCGGAAGGGCGACGCCGAGCGAGGCCAGGATGATGTGGAAGCCGAGCGTGAACGCCATCTGGCTCCGCGCCGCGCCGAGTGTCGATGCGAGGATCACGATCGCAGGCAATTCCTCAACGGCAGCCGACTCTACTAGGGTCCATCCGCTCGATGGCGGGTTCGGCGCAATCGCGACTGAAAGTCACGCGGCGGCAGATCCTGGTGTTCCGGCGACGAGCCGGTGCGCTCGACGAGCGCCTGCCGAAGAGCCCGGGATCGCTGCGACAGGCAGCCTGGGCCGGCCTGCAGGACAGCATGCCGCGTGCCGCATTGCTCTCGTTGCACGCGCGGGTCGAAGGGGTCGAGCCGTCGGCGTGGGAGGATCCGTCGCTCGCCCAGCTGTGGGGGCTCAGGTACCAGGTCTACGTCGTCGCGAAGGACGACTTCCCGCTCTTCTCGCTCGCACGGCTCCCCGAGGACGAGAAGGGCCGCCTCCGTGCGGAGCAGATGGCGAAACGGCTCCATGCCCATCTCCGCGGCAGGCGGCTGACCGACCGCGAGGTCGGGCGCGCGCTCGGCATCGGCAACGAGATGAGGTACGCGTCGACCACGGGGACGGTCGCCATCCGCTGGGGCGGGGCGAGGGCGCCGGAGGTCTGGACGGTCGCGGCTCCGGAGGTCGGCCCGGCCGACGCTCGTCGCGAGCTCGCTCGGCGCTACCTCCGCGTCTTCGGGCCCGCGACCGCCGCCGGGTTCGCACGCTGGGCGGGAATCTCGCGGAGCTCGGCGGCCGACGCATTCGCGTCACTCGAGGGATCGCTGCTGCCCGTTCGCTCGCCTGTCGGCGACGAGTGGCTGCTCGCGGAGGACGAGCCGGCGATTCGCGCCGCCGAGACGGCCGCCGCGCCGGCGCGCCTGCTGCCGAGCGGCGATTCGTACTTCCTGCTCTGGGAAGCCGACCGCGAGCTCCTGGTCCCGCGCCAGGATCGACTGCAGCAGCTCTGGACGTCCCGCGTCTGGCCGGGCGCGCTCCTGGTCGAGGGCGAGATCCGCGGAACCTGGAGACGAGCGCAGCACACCATGCGAATCGAAGCCTGGACACGCCTCTCCCGCCGAACCCGAGACGCGATTGAAGCGGAGGCCGGCGCCCTGCCGCTCCCGAGCATCGACCGCCCGATCGAGGTGGTCTGGACCTAGTGGCGCGGCCGGGATCGCCCGGCCGCGCCATAGGTAGGCCGTTCTAGTGCGGGTCGGCGATCATCGCGTTGTACATGTTCGTCAGCAGCTGCTGTGTGGTGTACGGGCTGGCGCCGTGGCCGCCCGGCTCGACCCACTGGAAGTCGGCGTTCGCCGCTGGATTCGTGAGCGCGGCGAGCGCGGACTGGAGCAGCAGGCCCGACTGGTCGAGGAAGAACGAGTCGTCCTCGCCACCGTAGTCGTGGATGCGCCCGGTCAGCTTCGGCCCGAGCGTCGACCAGTTGCCCGTGATGTACAGCCGCAGGTCCTTGGGCTGCCAGGCCATCGCGACGGTGTGGTCGATCGTCCCGTCCTCCTTGTTCCAGATCGTCGCCGGATACCCGTCCGCGCCCTCGGGCCCGTAGACCGCCTGCCAAATGTCCCACTGCCCGAGCTGTGACCGCCCGTGCGTGGCCCAGGCGAGCTCCCAGTGGTTCTCCTCTTCCATCGTCATGGAGGTGTCGCCGGCCAGGTTGCGCTGTGACGGCCGCGGCACGTTCAGCCACTGGTGCTTGATGTAGTAGGCGTTCGCGTCGGAGTAGATGTTCACGAGCTGGTGGAAGCGGAAGTCGACCGGATCGGGAGAAACCGCCCACGTTCCGCCGTAGACGTCCGGGTAGTAGACGAACTGGGCCAGCGCCTCCCAGCCGCCGGTCGACACACCCGTGAGCGTGCGCGCCCAGCGAGCGGCGTACGTGCGGTAGCTTGCGTCGATGTACGGGATCAGCTCCTGCGTGATCGCGTCGCCGTACGGCCCGAGATTGGCCGAGTTGACCGCGTACGAATCGTCGTAGTAGGGCGTCTCATGGCGGAGCGTCACCGCGATGAACTGCGGCGTCGATGGGTTCCTCCAGTAGGTGGAGAAGGCGTTGTTCGACGTCTCGCCGAACCCGAGCACGCCGCCGCCCGGCCAGTGACCCTGGTCGTAGATGACCGGGTAGTGGTCGTTCTCGTGGCCCGGCTGGTCGTAGGTCATCGGGAGCAGGACATTTGCGCCGATGTAGATCGGCCGGCCCCAGAAAGCGCTCAGCATCGGGCTCTTGATCTTGATGTGCTTGAGGTGCTGGGTGTCCGTGTAGTTGTTCTGCTGGCACGTCTGGGTCGGCGCGTTGTCAGGGAACGCCGACGTGCCCGTCGGGTACGGAATCATGTTGTCCAGCGTGAGGCTGACCTCGGTCCGCCCCTCCACGTGAACCGGCGTAACGGCGCTGAACAGGTTCCCGGGGGAGCTCGTCGGCGACCCGCCGTCCCCGCAGGGCTCGTGCAGCCACACCACCGAGCCGTCGGAGCGGGTGAACTTCGTATAGACGTTCATGAACGCCTGGACGTAGTAGTCGCCGTCGGGCAGGTCGAGCGGATTGTCGAGCGGGTATCCGATGACCATGTTCCGCCCGATCGCCGTGCTCGTCCCCGGCTTCCAGTCGGACACGTCTCTACCGAAGAACGGCGACGGGTTCGTCACGCTGTTCATCTGCGACAGCTCGCTCGTCCGATTTGTGGTCGAGACGACCACCATCAGCCGTCCCGTCAATTTGCCCGTCTGAAGGCCGGGCGACAGCGTCACGTTGAACCGAGCGCCTGGGCCGTCGTCGGTCCTCGCGGACGACGGTATCGCCCACGCTATGACCAGCAGGCCGAGCACCAGCACAGCCCGCACCATCCGGGATTGCATTGCGGCTCCCCTTTCGCCGGTCCGGCGCGGGGGTGCGCCGGACGAGGACGGCCTCGGCGCCGGCGGTGCTCGAGTCGAGACCGCGGTACCCGCCGATGCTAACGCCTCGGCGATGGAACCGACTGCCATCTGATGATGTAGTACGTCTCGATGCGCCTGCCCCTTCTCGGCCCCGCGCTCGTTGCTTTTCTGACGACGCTAGGGGTTGCCGTGCAACCCCACGTCACGGCCCGCATCAAGACCGGAGCGAACCCCTGCGAGTCGGTGGCCACGGCCAAAGCCGTCTGGGTTGCGAACGACGGCGCGGGGACGCTCGCGCGAATAAATCCGCGGAACAGCCGGGTGACCGCCCGCGTCCGCGTGGGCCGCGGGGCTTGCGCAGTCGCCGTCGGGGCAGGGGCGATCTGGGTGGCCAACTACCGGACCGGCCTGCTCCTCCGCGTCGATCCGAAGACCCGCAAGGTACGGCGAGTCGTGGTCGGAGGCGCTCCGTTCGACACCCTGGCGGCGGCCGGCGGCATCTGGACGACGGGATTCGAGAACGGCACGCTCGTCCGGGTCGACGCGCACACGGCGCGCGTCACTCGCAGGATCGACGTCGGCGGAGCGCCGAACGGGCTCCTGTACCACGCCGGGGCGATCTGGGTGGGGCTCGGCCGTGGCGCGACCGAGGTGCTGCGGGTCGATCCTGGCTCGGGCTCGTTCCGGCGGATCGACGTCGGCGTCGAGGCCCCGACCCACTTCGTCGCCACGAAAAGCGGAATCTGGGTGGTGAACGACGGCGACACGCTCGTCCTCATCGACCCGGCGAAGGGACGCGTCTCAAAGGTCGTGCACGTCGGGCGGACGCTCGTACAGCCCGCCCTCGGCCCGGACGGCAAGCTGTGGGTCCCCGACAAGGAGCTGGACCGGATCTATCGGCTCGACCCGGCGACCGGCCGCGTGCTCGACTCGTTCCGTGGCGGTGACGGCGCCTTCCAGGCGCTGCACGCCTTCGGGTCGATGTGGGTCACGAGCTATTCGGGAGCCGACGTCTGGCGCTTTCGCACCGGCCGCTGATCCGCCTGATCTCTTGACGTCAAGTAAGCGCGTGACGTATCTTTCGATGTGAAGTAGATTTCCTTCGAACTAGATCAAGACCGATGGCAACGACTACCACTTCGTTCTCTGTCATCTCGCTCGCGGAGGCCGGGCCCACCGCGGCCGCGAACGGCTTCGGGCTCGGCGGTCCGCCCGATCCGGACGGCGGCCGCCGCGGGCGCGTCTACGTCCGCCGCGACCTCGGCATCGAATCCTTCGGCGTGAACGCCTTCTACCAGGCGACGAGCGGCGCGTTCGTCATCGGCGAGCACGACGAGCTCGCACCCGGCGGGAGCGGGCATGAGGAGCTCTACGTCGTCGTCGCGGGCGGATGCACGTTCATCGTCGACGGCGAGGAGGTCGCCGCGCCTCGCGGCACCGCCGTGTTCGTGCCCGACCCCGCCTCGAGGCGATCGGCGCGGGCGACGGAGGACGAAACGCTCGTCCTGGTCGTCGGCGGCCGGCCGGGGGAAGCGTTCAAGCCCGGCCCCGTAGAGTCGATGTCCGGGTTCTTCCCGCGGTATCGGGAGAAGGACTACGAGGGCGCGCTCGCGGCCCTTCGCTCGGCCCTCGAAGCCCACCCGGGCAATGCCTTCATCCTCTACAACGTCGCGTGCGTGGAGACGCTCCTCGGCCGCGGCGAAGAGGCGCTCGAGCCGCTGGCCGAGGCCCTTGCTGCATGGCCCGCGTACAAGGAGCTTGCCGCGAACGACGCCGATCTCGCCCCGCTTCGCGACGACCCGGCCTTCCGGTCGCTCGTGTCCTGAGCGTCAACCGAGTGGCCTCCAAACCGGCATAGTGGACTGATGCGACTCGCCGACGTGCGAGCGATCCGCTACGGCGACGTCCTTGTCGACGGCGAGCGCTGGCCCGGCTTCCTGCACGTGGTCGAGCATCCGCAAGGCCGCGTGCTGGTCGACACCGGGTTGATCGACTCGACTCCCGCCCTCGACCAGGAGTGGTCACCACGCTTCGACCCGGAGGCAGTCCCGCGTGACGTCGTCTGCGTGATCAACACCCACCTGCACTTCGACCACTGCGGTGGGAATCGCCTCTTCGCCGGGACGCCGATCTACGTGCAGCAGCTCGAGCGCGAGGCGGCTCGCGCAGAGGACTACACGATTCCGGAGTGGGTCGACTTCGCGGGCGCGACGTACGTGGAGCTAGAGGGCGAACAGGAGGTTCTGCCCGGACTCCGCGTCGTCCCCACGCCGGGCCACACGCCTGGGCATCAGTCGGTACTGGTGGAGACCGACGATGGCCTCGTCGTCGTGGCGGGCGACGTCGCATACACCTGGAGCGAGTTCGACGCTCCCGGAAACGACGCCGCGGCGATGCTCACAGGCCTGGCCCCGAGACGCATCTGGCTAGCGCACGAAGACGCGCCTCGGGACGGTGCACCTCCAGCGCCGGATCCTTCGCCGCAGGGGTAGCGACAGGAACACGTGGCACCTCAGAGAGTAGGCTCGGATCCGTGAGCTCTGTCGACACCACACTCCAGCCTGCTGTCTCGCGCGACCAGGTTCGCGCGCTCTTCGGCCAGACGATGGGGCTCGTGGCGGTCACGACGGGCTTCTTCGCGCTCGGCGCCTACCTCGGGCGCGACCTGTCCTACGGCTGGGGCCTCGTCCTGTACCTCGGGAGCTTCGGCCTCCTGCTCGGCCTCAACGTCGTCGCCTCGCGCTCCGAGCAGCTCGCGATCGGCTTCCTCTTCGGCTTCGGCGCACTCGTCGGGCTCGCAACGGCGCCGACGATCGCCTACTACGCCTCGACGAACCCGCAATCGGTGTGGCAGGCCGGAGGTGCGACCGCGCTGTTCATCGCCGGCTTCGGCGCCGTCGGCTACGCCACGCGCCGCGACCTCTCGGGCCTCGCGCGCGTGTGCTTCTGGGCGCTCCTCGCGCTGATCGTCTTCGGAATCGTCGCGATCTTCGTGCGCATCCCGAACAGCGCCCTGATCTACGCGATCGCCGGCCTGGTGATCTTCGCCGGGTTCACGATGTACGACTTCCAGCGACTGAGAACGACCAAGGACATTCGGGCGGCACCGCTGCTCGCGGCGTCGATCTTCCTCGACGTGCTGAACGTCTTCCTGCTCTTGCTCTCGCTCTTCAACCGGCGCTAGCCGGGCGCACGCTCGTAGCTGACGCGACGACGCAGGTTGCCTTCGTCAGCCAGGTCGAACCAGATCGAGATCAGCACTCCCCCACGCGCGGCCGGGGACTCCACGAACTCCGCATACTCGAGCGCGGCCGAGATGCCGCGGTCGGCGATCGCCGCGAGAGCCTCGGCGTTGGCGGCCCGCTCGGCGGCGGCCTGCGCCTGTCCCCAGCAGCGAACCTCGGCGTGGACCTCCTCCCCGTCCTCGCGCCGGATCCGGTAGTCAAAGGCCCAGCCGTGCTGTGAGGGATCGGTGAGGTCGCGTGTGTCGACCAGCTCGGCCATCGGGTCACCGTACCTCAGATTCGAGCTTGTGCTCGAGCTCGCGAACTCGCCAACCAAGTGGCATCTTCGAGGCCCTGTCGGTGTGCAGGGTGTCGAGCGCGCAGGCCAGGAAGCACGCCGCGCCGAGCGCTGTGTTCCAGTTCGCCGCGGCCTGGTCGAGCAGCGACCCCGTGGACGGAACCAGGTAGCCCGCGACCGCCGAGATTCCGAAGAAGACGCAGCCGAGCAGGTTGACCGCCGGCTGCCACCAGCCCGCGCCCCCGCGCACCGGCAACCAGCCACGCCGCGCCGAGGCGCGGTAGGCGATCGCGCCCGAGACGAGGAAGCAGATCGACCCGCGCCAATCCGGCCGCCAGACGAGCTTGTTGTAGTCCGGGTTGGTCAAGGCGGTGTGCATCGCGTTGTACGTCGTGACGTTGAAGAACAGCGTGCCCGCGGACTGGATGATGGCGGCCCACCATGCCGCGCCCCAGCCGCGCCCGTGCCGCCCGGTCCAGGCCAGCCAGCTCTGGAGCCCTCCACCCGCGGTGAACAGGATCGAGCCGACGAAGAAGGTGATGGCGTCGGCCGACTCTCCGACGAGCTGCACGTAGCCCGGGAAGGGCCCGATGAGGAAGCACGTCGACCCAAGGGCAAAGCAGGCCGCCATCCAACGCTCGCGACTCATGTCGCCAATTCAACCGCTTGTTCTCGCTCCGGAGATCGTTCGATTCGGATGAGGACGCGCGGCGCGCGTTCGGTGACGCTGGCGCGGACGCCGACGAAAGGATCACCGACGATGAGCCTCACGCACCCGCAGACGAACCACAGGCATAAAGAGGAGCTCGCGGTGCAACCGCTTTTCGGGCTCGAGGGGACGACGATCCCCCGGCACGCGATTCCGGACGGTGAGCTGGCGCCGGACGTCGCGTACCAGATCATCCACGACGAGCTGATGCTCGACGGGAACGCGCGGCTCAACGTCGCGACGTTCGTGACGACCTGGATGGAGCCGCAGGCGGAGAAGCTGATGGCGGAGTGCTTCGACAAGAACATGATCGACAAGGACGAGTACCCGCAGACCGCGGAGATCGAGGCGCGCTGCGTGAAGATGCTCAGCAGGCTCTGGCACGCCCCGGAGGCCGACGAGGCGACCGGGTGCTCGACCACCGGCTCGAGCGAGGCCGCGATGCTCGGCGGACTGGCGCTGAAGCGCCGCTGGATGCAGCGCCGTCGAGCCGAGGGGAAGCCGACCGACCGGCCGAACCTCGTGATGGGCATCAACGTCCAGGTGTGCTGGGAGAAGCTCGCCAACTACTGGGACGTCGAGATGCGGCTCGTGCCGATGGAGGGCGACCGGTTCCACATGTCGGCGGAGGAGGCCGTGAAGCTGTGCGACGAGAACACGATCGGCGTCATCGCGATCCTCGGCTCGACCTTCGACGGCTCCTACGAGCCGGTGGAGGAGATCTGCGAGGCGCTCGATGCCTTCGAGGCCGAGACGGGGCTCGACATCCCGGTCCACGTGGACGGGGCGTCCGGCGCGTTCGTCGCGCCGTTCGTCGACCCGGACCTGGTCTGGGACTTCCAGCTGCCGCGCGTCGCCTCGATCAACGCCTCCGGCCACAAGTACGGGCTCGTGTACCCCGGCGTCGGCTGGGTCGTCTGGCGCGACAGCGCTGCGCTTCCCGAGGACCTGATCTTCTGGGTCAACTACCTCGGCGACAACATGCCGACGTTCGCGCTCAACTTCTCGCGGCCGGGCGCCCAGGTGGTCGCGCAGTACTACAACTTCCTGCGGCTGGGGTTCGAGGGGTACCGCAACGTCCAGGGCTACGCACGGGACGTCGCGACGCGGCTCGCAGGTGAGATCGAGGAGATCGGCCCCTTCGAGCTGATCACGCGCGGCGACGAGCTTCCGGTGTTCGCCTTCAAGGTGAAGGACGACGTCGAGAACTTCACGGTGTTCGACGTCTCGAACGCGCTACGCGAGCGTGGCTGGCAGGTCCCGGCGTACACCTTCCCGAAGAACCGGGAAGACCTCGCGGCGCTCAGGGTCGTCGTCCGGCGCGGCTTCACGCACGACATGGCCGACCTGCTGCTAGCCGACCTGAATCGGCAACTGCCGCGCCTCCAGCAACAGCCCGTCCCCGTCCACGACGCCTCGTCGGCAGCAGGGTTCCGCCACTAGTGATCCCGTGGATCATCTTCGCCGTGGTCGTCGTGCCCCTGGTCGTCGCCGGCTTCGTGGCATCCCGTCGCCGCACGGCCGCCGGCGAGCATCCCGCGGGCGAGGACGCGCAAGCGAAAGCGGAAACGGAGCGGGAGTTCGCTGCGGCGGAGGCCTACGAGGAGAAGTGGCGCGAGGAGGACAAGGAGCGATACCGTGAGGAGCGCCTGCCCTAGTCGCCGGCGTGCAGCTCGCGCGAATCCTCGGGGACATGGCGGTCACGGTTGACGAGGTGCGCGCGCTCGCGGCGACGCTCCCGCGGAGCTACGAGGCGACCGTCCGCGGAAAGCTGAAGTTCCGCATCGGCGAGATCGTCTACCTCTCGCTCGCGCCGGGCGGCCCGACGATGGGCTGCGGCTTCCCGAAGGAGTTCCGTGAGGCCGCCGTTGCCGGCGAGCCGGAGAAGTTCGCGCTCCCGGGCGCAACCGACATGCGGTTCGACTGGATCCAGGTGCGGCTGGCCGCCATCGACGCAGACGAGATGCGCGACCTCGTCAAGGACGCATGGGCGCGGTGCGTTCCGCGTTTCTTGGCGGACGAGTACGCCGCGGCACAGGGCTATGGGCCGGCCTCGGCTAAACGCAGCCGGCCCGCCCATTAGGTTGCGCGCGTGAGCTTCGACGACTGGCTGCTGGCGCTGCACGTGCTCAGCGCCTTCGCCTATGTCGCGGGCATCGTCCTCTTCTGGGTGCTGGTCGTGGCCGTCCGGAAGACGGACACGCCGGAGGGCACGATCCGGATGGCGCCCATGGTCCAGGTCGGCAACGCGGCCGTCGGGATCGGCGCGGGCGGCACGATCCTGCTCGGCACCTGGCTCGCGTTCCGGCTCGACAGCTACGCGATCTGGGACGGCTGGATCATCGCGGCGTTCGTGCTGTGGGCGATCGCCGGCGCGGTCGGTGCGGGCACCGGCGCCGAGTACATGAAGGGCATGACGAAGGCGAAGGAGCTCCAGGCCGCGGGCAAGAACGGGCCGAGCGCCGAGCTGCTCGCGGTCAACAGAACATCTCGCGGAGTGATGCTCCACTCGGCCGCCTCGGTCGCCGTGCTGCTGATCCTCCTCGACATGATCTTCAAGCCCGGCGCATGAGCGTCCTCGCCCTCGTCCGGCCCGACAGCTGGAACTCCCCGCTCTTCGTGCATGTGCTCGGGGCGATGATCCTGGTCGGCGGCCTGCTCGCAGGCGCGGCCTCGCTCGCCTTCGCACGCGGCGAGGTCCGCTTCCTGCGGCTTGGCTACTGGTCCCTGCTGGTCATCGCTCTTCCCGGCTGGCTGATCATGCGCGCCGGCGCCGAGTGGATCGCTTCGAAGGAAGGCTGGACGAAGAAGGGCGTCACGAGCCCGACGTGGCTCGACATCGGCAACGTCATCGCGGACGCCGGCGGCCTGATCCTCCTCGTGTCGCTGATCGTCGGCGGCCTCGGCATGCGCCGCCTGCGCTCAGACGGCGGCACGGGTCTGCTGCGAGCGACGCTGGTGCTCTCGGTCGTGCTCTTGGCGGCGTACGTGGTCGCGGTGTGGGCAATGGCCGGGAAACCGAGCTAGCGAGGCAAGGCACGCTGCCGCTTGGTGAGCCCGTGCGTCATCGGGTGACGACGCGGCGGTACCGCCACGCAGACAGCGGCGCGAAGACCGCGATGATCCCGAGCGTCCAGGCCAGCGCCAGCCAGACGTTGTTCTCGGCCGGGATGCCGAGGAACAGCGCACGGGCGGCGTTCACCATGTAGGTGAACGGGTTGTGCTCCGCGATCGGCTGGAGCCAGCTCGGCATCGTCTCGACCGGGACGAACGCCGACGAGACGAACGTGATCGGGAACAGAATCGTGAAGCCATACGCGTTCGACGCCTCCGGCGACGAGGCGGAGAGACCGATGAAGGCAAAGACCCACGAGAACGCATAGCCGATGAGCAGGAGCAGCAGGATCCCGGCGACGACCTCCCCCACGCTGCTCGAGAAGTTGAACCCGATCAGCAACCCGACGCTGAACATCACGACCAGCTGGAAGATGTTGGTGACGACGTCCCCCAACGTGCGGCCGGTCAGCAGCGCCGAGCGCGTCATCGGCAGCGAGCGGAACCTGTCGATCAGCCCCTTCTTCAGGTCGTCCGCCAGCCCAAGAGCCGTCACGAAGCCTCCGAAGACGATCGACTGGACGATGATCCCGGGGATCAGGAAGTCGACGTAGTCGAAGCCGGGCGTGTTGATCGCCCCGCCGAAGACGTAGACGAAGAGCAGGATGAAGAGGATCGGCTGGATGGTGAAGCCGACCAGCAGGTCCGGCTGGCGCGGGATCCGCAGCAAGCTGCGTTTCGCGAGCACCAGCGTGTCGGAGATGCCGTACCGAAACCTGTTCACCGAGCCTGAGCCTCCGCTTCTTCGCCCTCGTGCTCGGCCGCGTGCCCGGTCAGCTTCAGGAAGACGTCGTCCAGCGTCGGCGAGCTGACGGAGACGTCGTCGATCGCGATGCCGGCGTCGTCGAGCCGCCGGACGGCATCGGCAATCGTCCCCCGGCGCTCAGCCACCGGAACGCGGACGGATCCATCCTCGAGAAACGGGCGATCGCTGGCAATCGAGGCAAGAGCGGCGACGGCCTCTTCCCCGCGCTGCTCGTCGCAGAGATGGATGTCGAGCCGCTCGCCGCCAACCCGCCTCTTGAGCTCGCCGGGTGTCCCTTCCGCGATCACCAGGCCCTGGTCGATCACTGCGATGCGATCGGCGAGGCGGTCGGCCTCGTCGAGTACCTGCGTGGTGAGCAGCACGGTCGTGCCCTCCGAGACGAGCGCCTCGATGGCGTTCCAGAGCTCGATCCGGCTGCGGATGTCCAGTCCGGTAGTCGGCTCGTCGAGGAACAGAACCGGCGGCCTGGCGACCAGCGCCGCGGCAAGGTCGAGGCGGCGGCGCATCCCACCCGAGTAGGTGCGGACGAGACGGTCGGCGGCGTCGGAGAGATCGAAGGACGACAGGAGCTCCCGCGCACGCGCACGCGGGCGACCCCGATCGAGGTGATAGAGCCGGCCGACCATCTCGAGGTTCTCGAAGCCGGTCAGGTTCTCGTCAACGGCGGCGTACTGACCGGCGAGCCCGATCCGCTCGCGCACCTTCGCCGCATCGCGGACCACGTCGAAGCCCGCGACTCGCGCGGAGCCCTCGTCCGGCTGCAGCAGGGTCGTCAGGATGCGGACGGCCGTCGTCTTGCCGGCACCGTTCGGGCCGAGCAGCCCGAAGACGCTGCCGGTCGCGACGTGAAGATCGACGCCACGAAGCGCGTGAACGTCGCCGTAGCTCTTACGCAGCCCGGCGGTCTCGACGGCGGGGGCGCTGTGCACCCTCTCTACGCTAGCGGCCGGTGCACGTGCGACTGAGGCCCGTCGGTGTCGGTCACCGATGAGTTCTCGCGCCGGCTGCGGTCTACTACCGAAAGACCGTCGAGACGGAGGTGAGCCGGATGTCGAAGAGCCTGCTGCTGGTCGGGACCCGCAAGGGCCTGTTTGTGCTGGAGAGCGACGATCGCAGCGACTGGAGCGTGCGCGGTCCGTACTGCGAGAGCTGGCCGGTCTACAACGCGGCACTCGACCGCGACTCGGGAACGATCTACGCAGCCGCATCGAGCGAGTGGTTCGGCTCGGCGATCTGGCGCAGCGCAGACCTCGGCGAGACCTGGGAGCACTCGAGCGAAGGGCTCGGCTACCCCGAGGGCGACGAGCTGAAGCTCTCGAAGGTCTCGCACGTGATGCCGGCACACGGCCGCCTGCTGGTCGGCGCGGAGGCCGCCGGGCTCTTCGAGAGCACCGACGGCGGCAAGACCTTCTCGCTGATGACCACCTTCGAGGGCCAGGAGGGGCGCGAAGCCTGGAACGACCCCGCGCAGCAACCGCCCGGGCACCTCGGCCTCTCGGCGATCATCCCCCACCCCGACGAGGCCGACCGCTTCTGGGTGATCGTCCAGGGCTACAGCCTCTTCGAGACGACCGACGGCGGGCAGACGTGGACGCCGCGCAACAAGGGGCTGCGCAGAGACTGGCCGGCCGAGTACGAAGAGATCGGCTTCTGCGTCCACAAGGTCGCGCCGGCCTCCGACTTCGAGCGCATGTACCAGCAGAACCACGTCGGCATGCACCGCAGCGACGACGGCGGCAAGTCGTGGACGGAGATCACCGGGGGCTTGCCGACGGAGTTCGGCTTCGCCGCGGCGACGCACCCGCACGACCGCGACACCTCCTACGTCATCCCGCTCGACCCCGGCCACGGCCGGACGATGCCGGACGGCAAAGCGGCCGTCTGGCGCACGCGCGACGCGGGCTCGAGCTGGGAGCAGCTCGACCGCGGCCTGCCCACGGAAAACGCCTACGTCGGCGTCCTCCGCGAGGGGATGACGATCGACAGCGAGGACGCGCCCGGCCTCTACTTCGGCACGAGCACCGGGCAGCTGTTCGGGAGCCTCGACGAAGGCGAGAGCTGGAGCCAGGTCGGCGGCCTCTTCCCGGGGATCACCTCGGTTACGGTCGCCGCGGTGGACTGATGGCCGAGCTGCACCTGCCGCCGATGCTGCCGCCGCTCTTCCCCGGGCTCCCGCGCCAGCTCGAAGTGGAGGCGGCGACGGTCGACGAGGCGATCGCCCGCCTGAACGAGCAGTGGCCCGGCCTGCGCGACCGCCTGGTCGAGCCCGGCCCGGCGCTGCGCCCGCACATCAACGTCTATGTCGACCGCGAGCGAGGCGGGCTCGACTCGTCGCTGGAGCCCGCCTCGCGGGTCGACGTGATAGCCGCGATCAGCGGCGGGTAGAGCTCGGCCCGGGATAGGCTGAGCGCATGGCCTACCATGTCGTCCGCAGCGGCGAGCTCGAGTGGACAACTCGCCCGCACGAGGCGGACGAGTCGCCGCGGCACGTCGGCAACGTGACCGACGCCGCCGGCTTCGCCCACAGCCGCGCAAATCTCTGGCGCTACGAGCCCGGCGCAAAGGGGAGACGCCACCGCGACCTGAACCAGGAGGAGACGTTCCTCCCCATCTCGGGCAGGCTGACCATGTACCTCGGCGACCCACCGGAGCGCGTCGACGCGAGCCCCGGCGATGTCGTCCACGTCGAGTCCGGAACGCCCCTCCAGGTCGTCAACCACGGCGACGACGAGCTTCTGCTCTACATCTACGGCGCTCCGCCCGAGACAGGCGGCGCAGAGTTCCTCGACTCCGCCGTCTAATGCGACTCGCCGACGTGCGAGCGATCCGCTGCGGCGACGTCCTTGTCGACGGCGAACGCTGGCCCGGCTTCCTGCACGTGGTCGAGCATCCGCAGGGCCGCGTGCTGGTCGACACCGGCTTGGTCGATTCGGGGGCGGTCGGCGGCGTGCCACGAACGCTTGTGGCCCTGAGGGAAACCGCGGTCGCCTCGACTAGGATGCGGTCACGAATCCCGTGAAGAAGCTGATGTCTTGGTGGCGAGGACCTACCGACCCAGAGACGCTAGCCCAGGACGAGGCTCAACGTCTGGATGCAGCAAGTCGCCAAACAATCAGAATCTCGCAAAACCCCATGGCCAGGCAAACCGGCAGCTCGCTTCTCTCCGCTCCCACGCCGGACCTGCTCGATCCAGACGAGGACAGCCACAACTCCAGTTGACGGGCTTAGAGGCTTGAGGCCGCGTACTCCTCGGCTACGCGCTTCGGGACGCAGAACGCCCAAGCATCCTCCACGATCTCGCGCATCTCGTCCGCGTCGATCGCGGCCAGGTCGACGTGCACCCAGTGGTAGCGCATGTCCGAGGCGCTCGGAAGCGAGAACTTCTCCGGCTCGGACTCGACGAGCGCCTCCCGGAACTCCTTCGGGAACGCGAACCCCATCCTCGACCCGTCACGCGCAAGCGCGAGATAGACGATCCGTCCGATCCGGAACTTGACCTGCCCGCGCACGAGCCCCTCGCTACTCCGAGGAAGCGTGCTTGCGAAAGCGCGGATCTCGTCGAGCGTGACCATGGGCGCGGTGAAGAGCATAGGCGCGCAGGACGACCGGCCAAACCGGTCTGCAGGCCGCCGATGCCGGCTCTGCCGGCGTCGGCTCACCTCGGTTTGTCGTCAGAAGGCGATCCGATCGGAGTCGTCATGGCTCCGCGTCAGCGGAGCCGGACTTCGATCGGGAGTGGAGGCGGCGGGAATCGAACCCGCGCAAGGTTTCAAACGGCTGTCGACAGACCACGCTCGCGCGGGCCAGTGTGCCCGAATGACCCCGAAGCGTCAGCGAGCGTCTCCAGCGCGAAATCCGGCTTCGGTCAGGGGCCTGCCGCGACCGAGTCCGTTGGAGGAAAGCGACACGCCGGATGGGTCAGCACGTTTGCACGATTCCGGGAGCCTTCGGGAGGAAAACGATCCTCTTGCTCAACCGATACGGATCAGCTTCTTGTTGACGAACTCGTCGGCGCCGTAGCGGCCGAGCTCGCGTCCGAAGCCGGAGCGTTTCGTGCCGCCGAACGGCAGCTCGGCTCCGTCCGCGCCGACGATGTTCACGTAGACCATGCCGGCGTCGATCTGGTCAGCAACGCGCTCGGCCTGCTCTGGGTCGTTGGTCACCACGTACGAGCCGAGTCCGAACGGCGTGTCGTTTGCGAGCGCGACCGCCTCCTCCTCCGACGGCACGCGATAGACCTGTGCGACGGGGCCGAACAGCTCTTCACGGTAGATGTCGTTCTCCGGGGTGATGTCCGTCAGCACCGTCGGCTCGAAGTAGTTGCCGTGGCGCTTGCCACCGGCGACGACCGTCGCGCCCTGCTTGGCCGCGCGCCGGACCTGATCCTCGAGGCGGTCGGCCGCGACCTGAGAGGACAGCGGCCCGCACTCGGTCTCGCGCTCGCGCGGATCGCCTTGCTTCACGGCAGTGAGCGCGGCCGTGAACTTCTCGAGGAACGGCTCGTAGAGCTCGTCGATGACGATCAGCCGTTTGGCGGCGTTGCACGACTGGCCCGCGTTGTCGATCCGTGCGGCGACAGCGTCCTCGACCGTCTTGTCGAGGTTGTCGGTGCCGAGGACGATGAACGGGTCGGAGCCGCCCATCTCGAGAACGACCTTCTTCAGGTGCCGACCGGCGATCTCCGCGACGGCGGCGCCGGCGCGCTCGGAGCCGGTGACCGAGACGCCGCGGACGCGCGGGTCGGCGATCACCCACTCGATCTGCTCGTTCGTGGCGTAGATGTTCACGTAGGCGCCGTCGGGGAAGCCGGCGTCGACGAACATCTGCGCCATCGCCTCGGCCGACTGCGGGCACTGGGGCGCATGCTTCAACAGGACCGTATTGCCGATGATCAGGTTCGGCGCCGCGAAGCGTGCGACCTGGTAGTAGGGGAAGTTCCACGGCATGATCCCCAGCAGCACGCCCAGCGAGCTGCGGCGGACGACGGCCGACCCCTGACCCGCGAGGAGCTCGATCGGCTCGTCCGTCATCAGGGCTTCCGCGTTGTCGGCGTAGAACTGGTAGATCGACGCGCAGAAGTCGACCTCGCCCCGCGCCTGACCGACCGGCTTGCCCATCTCGGCGACGATGATGTCCGCGAGCTCCTTTCGCCGTTCCGAGTGCAGCTCGCCGACGCGCCGCACGAGCGAGGCGCGATCGGCGACAGTCGCAGCCTTCGACCATTCCCGGTGCGCCCGGTCGGCGCGCGCGATCGCGTCCCGCAGCTCGTCGTCGGTGATCGTCGGATATTCCTTGACCGTTTCGCCGGTCGCGGGGTCGACAACTGCGTACATGCTCGTCATTTCGCTCCTCCCTCGTCGAACTGAGGCGACTCTACGCGTTGAAGCCAAGAACTGCGATTTCGGTAGAGTCGGCCGCATGATCGGGCAGCGTGCGCTGCTGGTGGTCGACGTTCAGCGCGGCTTCGAGGATCCCGCGCTCGGACCCCGCGACAATCCCCGTGCCGAGGAGAACGTCGCCGAGCTGATTGCCGCGTGGCGCCGGCACGGCGACCCGATCGTGGTCGTTCAGCACGATTGGCAGGGTGGACCGCTCGAGCGCGGCACGCCCGGGTTCGAGCTGAAAGAGGCCGTCGCCGGCGAGCCCGATCTGCGCATTGTCAAGACCGTGCACTCGTCGTTTCACGGAGATGTCGATCTCGACGCATGGCTGCGCGAGCGCGAGATCAGCGCAATCGCGGTGTGCGGGATTCAGACGAACTTCTGCTGCGAGACGACCGCTCGCATCGGCTCCGACCTCGGGTACGACGTCTGGTTCGTCCTCGACGCGACCCACACGTTCGACATCGCCGCGCCGGATGGCGAGGTGGTGCCGGCTGCCGAGATCGCGCGCATGACCGGCCTCAACCTCCAGGACGAGTTCGCGGAGGTCGTGACGACCGCGGCGGCTTGCACGCTGCTGGATTGAGTGGAGGCGGCGCAGGCGCACCGCCGGTCCCGACTGGCTGATGCGACGGCTGGACGTGGACTACCCCGGCTACGGGTTCGCGGTGCATAAGGGCTACATCACGCGAGGGCATGAGGCGGCGGTCGTCAAGCTGGGGCTCTCGCCGGCCCATCGACGGAGCGTCCGCTGCAAGGCGTACGCCGAGCTCGGCCTCTTCCCGGCCGCCTGACCAGCCAGCGGTGGCATGGTCGGTGGCGTCCTGCAGGGCGGCGTAGTCGTTCTGCACCAGGCAGCTATGCGGGCTTGGGAAGCGGCGGCGCTAGTCGGCGCCGGGGACGATCTCCACCAGCTCGTCCAGCGCGGGCATCCTGATCTCGACGACGACGTCCTGGCCGTCCGCGCTCAGGCGGCCCTCGGTGATCGTGGAAGGGCCGGTTCCGACTGCGGTGATCTCCAGGTGGTCCGGATACCACGCGATCTCGACCGGTCCGTACCCCGCATAGCCGCCCCCCGAGACGAGCTTCACGTCACCCGCCGGGGTGGCTCTCACTTTCGCAGCGCAAGTTGCCATCTGCATCCTCCTCTCGTCACTCCCGCTCGAGGTCTTCGAGCAAGCTCCAGCGTTCGTCGATGTGCGCCTGGATGAGGTCGATCTCGGCCGGCGTCAGGTGGGCGAATCGCCCCTGCGTCTCGAGGAAGTCGGCGACGGGCACCGGGTGCTTCGGCCGGAACGTGATCCGCCAGGCCCCGTGGTCGCACTCCCAGAGCGGGAAATAGCGCGACTCGACCGCGAGCCGCGCGACCTCCGTGGACTCGGCCGTCGGATACTTCCAACCGGGAGGACACGGCCCGAGAACCTGCAGGAAGCGGAAGCCTTCGATCTCCGCCGCCCGTGTGACCTTCGTGCGGAGGTCGCGGAGCATCGGAACCGATCCCGCGGCGAGGGTCGCGACGTACGGGATCGCGTGCGCCGCCATGATCCGCCCGACGTCCTTCTTCTGCCCGTGGCGCGGCGCGCTCGCCGGGGTCGTCGTCGTCCATGCGCCCTCGGGCGTCGAGCCCGACTTCTGCACGCCGGTGTTCATGTAGGCCTCGTTGTCGTTGAGGACGTAGACGATGTCCTCGTTCCGCTCCGCCGCTGCAGAGAGGCCCGAAAAGCCGATGTCCGCCGTACCGCCGTCACCGCCCCAGACGACCACGGTCGTGTCCTCGCGGCCTCGCAGCCGCAGGCCGGCCTTGATCGCGGACGCCTCCGGAGCCGAGGATGCGAACGGTGTCAGAAAGACCGGGATGTCGAAGGCGTTCACGGGCCAGATACCCGTGATGATCGTCCAGCACGAGGCGGGAACGACGAGAACGAGCTTCCGCTCCGGCGCCGCCGCCGTCAACGCTCCGAGGACGTGCCGCATGTTGATTGCCGGCCCGCAGCCCGCGCAGGCCGCATGGCCCGGCAGCAGGATCCGCTCCTCGGAGATGACCTGATCGAGCCACGCTGCCATCGCTACACCACCTCCGGGACGTAGACGGGAACCGTCTCCGCGTGCGAGCGCGCGTGGTCGAGCGCCCAGCGCAGCGTCTCGGGCGTGACGTCCGTCCCGCCGAGGCCGGAGACGAAGGCCGTCGTCGCCTCCACGTTCGGAAGACCGAGCGCGCGGATGTCCTCGCCCACCGGACCGAGCGCGCCGAAGGCCGGCGCGCGATCGACGACGGCGACCGACGTCGCACGCGAGAGGACGTCGCGGAGCTCCGCGGCCGGGAAAGGCCGATACGCGTGAACGCGGACGAGCAGCAAGTCGTCGTCGTCTTCGAGCAGCTCGAGCGCCGTCTCGCCGACCGTCCCGATCGTCACCAGCGCGGTGTCCGCGTCGGGGTTGCCGGCGATGTCGAGCGCGCCGACCTTCCGGCGCCCGAAGTGGGCGGTGAACTCCTCGGCGACCTGCGGGAGGAGCCGGTCGACCTCGTCCAGCGCGGCCGCGACGTTCCGCTGGAAGGCGGCGTAGTCACGGGGCTCGGGCAGCCCGGCGAACGCGCGCGGCCGGTCGGGGTCGAGCACCCAGTCGTCCGGCGGGGCGAAGGGCGGGAGGAACGCGTCGACCTTCGCCTGCGACGGGACGTCGACGACCTCCGATGTGTGGGAGAGCAGGAATCCCTCCGCGCACACCATCACCGGGAGCATGCTCGCCTCGGCGATGCGGTACGCGCAGAGAACGCTGTCGAGCACCTCCTGGGCCGACGCGCAGTAGAGCTGGACCCAGCCGGTGTCGCGCTGGCTCATGCTGTCGGAGAGGTCTGCCTCGAGATTCCAGGGCGACAGGATCCCGCGGTTGACGTTCACCATCACGAGCGGGACTCGGTCGCGGGAGGCCCGGTGGAGCTGCTCGTGCGCGTAGAGCAGGCCTTGCGACGACGTGGCGGTGAAGGTCCGGATGCCAGTGTGGGAGGCGGCGATCGCGTAGCCGAAGATCGAGTGCTCGCTCTCGAGGTTCGCGTAGATCACGTCGTCCCGGTCCGCGACGAGGTCCGCCAGCCGCTCGACGATCGTCGTCTGGGGCGTGATCGGGTACACCGGGATTGCCTGGACGCGGGCGAGGACGACCGCGTACGCCGCGGCTTCGTTCGCCGTCATCACGACGCGGCCGTGGGGTAGGCGCGCTTTCATGCCGGCACCTCCTCCATCTCGATCGCATTCTTCACGGGGCAAACGGCCTCGCATATGCCACAGCCCTTGCAGTAGAGGTAGTCGACGACCATCGAGCCGTCGACGCGCGCGATCGCGCCCTCGGGGCAGAAGAGCGCGCACAACGCGCAGTCGTTGCAGGCCTCGAGCAGCACCGGCCGGTCGAGCGACCACGAGCCCGTGAGGTTGCGCAGCGAGTCGGTCGTGCTGACGCTGAAGACGTGCTCGAGCGGGCGGGCGGCCGCGCTCTTCGGGCGCTCGACAGGTGTGTCGGTCGCAACCGCGTGCTGGCGCGTGCAGCGCGCGAAGCCCTCCCGGGCGGCGAGCAGGTTCGCCTCGGCGCCGCCGCCCATTCGTGCGGCGACGGCCTGCTCCAGGTGCTCGAGGCCCTCGGGCAGCAGCAGCTTCACCAGCGCGCCGAGCAGGGCGATGTTCCCCATCGGGCGCGCCTCGGCCGAGAGGATCCCATGCTCTCGGGCAATGCGCGAGGCGGGCACGCGCGCGACGGCGAACGCATCCGTGTGCGGAAAGCGCGTCTCGCTGTTGAGCACGACGAGGCCGCTGGGCCTGACCCGCGCAAGCGCCTGCTCGGACGGCGGCGACGGCGAGACGACCGCCAGCACGTCGCACTCCCGCACCTTGTAGCGGCGGTGGATCGGCTGCTCGTCCCAGCGCAGGAATGCAGAGATCGGCGCGCCGCGCCGCTCGGCCTTGAACTCCGGAAAGCTCTGGACCCAGAATCCGGCCCGCGCGAGCGTGTCAGCCAGGATCTGCGACGCGAGCACGACGCCCTCGCCGCCGCGACCGACGAGCAACATCTCCTTCATGCGGCTGCGCATGGCCTGATGGTCGTCCCGGTCCCGCGACCCGGCATCGGGGAGATCGCCTACGGCCAGTCCGTAGTTCCAAGCGCATGTTCCCGCGCCAAAGCCGCGCCCAGCGGAGCGAACGAGACAGAAGGCCCGCATTTTCGGGCCTTGGAGTGGAGGCGGCGGGAATCGAACCCGCGCAAGGTTCCGCTCAAAGCCTTGCATTCGCTCGGGCGGGAGGCAGATCTTGAGCGACTAGCGCGTGACGGCAGTCGAGTTCACTGCCAGCGGTGAGGCCGAATCTCTTCTCGAGAGCCAATACATCGAAACGCCGTGCTTGCCCGCCCGAAGCGGCTTCTTTCCCATCTCATCCACGGCGGCCCGCGCAGCCTGTCGGCGTAGGCCCTGTCGTGGGTTGAGGTTGAGGCCACTTAGCACCTGTGGAGCCAGTGGAAGCAGGCTGCCTGTAGCCCTCGGAGGCTCCGGACCCGGTCGGTGGAACCACTGCCTATCGGCCTGAGCGATCGTGAAGGCGTTGAGCGCCGCGGAAACCTGACGCGGGCACTTGACCCGAGGTGCCTCGTCGTCGGGCTCGTCGCACCAGGTCATAAGGATGGCGTGCTGTGGCGAGACTGGCACTCTGATCTCGCTGCAGGCGATGTCGTCGAGATCGAACGGCCGAGCCGTCGGTCGCTGCGAGCGCACCCTCCATCGCCAGATGACCATTGGATGATCGGAAGTTGCGACGACCGGGGTTCTGAACTCGAGGAGCGACCAGTGCATCGTGCCAACAAGTGCGCTCATTTGAGTGCCACCGGAGAGCATGGCAAGGAGCCGCGTCGTGCTCGGTGGTGTTGCAGTACCGCCGTCGGTACTGCTCTCGGTGGCAGCATAGGCCTCGGCGAGCGCATCCGCCCAGCTCAGCCAGCGCGGGCCGCGGACGATCTGAAAGCCGAAAAAGACCGCCAGCCGGCACTTCTGCTCTTGAGACAACGGCCAGCGATCGGACAGCCCGGCGAGTAGGGGCGCTGCATCACCCTCGATCTGGCTCAGTGTGTTCTCGACGTCGTTGATCAGGTCACCATTCGGCCGCCGCCGGCGGTAAGCGCGACTCCGAGTGCCGACCTTCTCGGCCGGCATCTCAAGGGACTTCCCATCCACGCGGACGGTCAGCTTGCCGTCGAGTTCCCATGCGCGTAGATAACAAGCCGGGACGATGTGAGCGTTCTTGACGTTCGAGTACTGCATGCTCTCGACAGTAGCGACACGCCGAGACGGGCCTAAGGGCGTTCACTCAGTTGGTGGCCAATGGTGTCGGGCTCCCTCTGATGTCCGGGGAGGATGCGCTGGCTTTGTGACTTCAGCCTTCGCCGCGGCTGTTTCTAACGCGTGCGCTTCCTAGCCGGTTTTGCACGGCGAGCGGGAGCCGGAGGATTGGCGAGCATCTGGCGAACGGTTCTCGACCGCCGCTGGATCGCCACCTCGTCCTCCGGATACGTCCGCGACAACAACTCGCAGACGCGAATCCGATCCAAGATGACGCTGACCCATCCGCGCATCTCGTCGTATCTCCACCGGAAGGTGTCGGACACCCTTTCCCAGCGACAGTTCCAGAAAGACAGACAGACGCGGTGGACGGGCTAGGGGCGCCAGCTACGGCAGAGGAGTACTCGTGGCTCCGTGGACGATCTGTCACGGAGTCGGCACGAGATGCACTTGACACCTACAGGTGTCCGACACCGCTCTCCGGCATCGCCCCCCGTTCGGCGCCGCCGTCTAGTGCGACTCGCCGACGTGCAGCCAATTCGCTACGGCGACCGGCAAGGAAAGCCCTTGACCACTCAAAGGCGTTGGACACCGTTTCTCCGCGGGGCGGGCGGCGAGAGCCGGCCGCCCCGCGCAGGCACTACCTCAGCAGGCCGAGCTGCTTGAGGATCTCCGGATTTGCATCGAGGTCGTTGATGGTTGCTCGAAGGATGTCGGATACCGTTAGTCGCGTCCCCTTGTTGCCAACGCTCTTGCGAATTGCGAGCAGGAGCCGGCCCCATAGAGCTAGTGGATTAACCGTGGGGTCGCTCGTGCTGTTCGTGATATCGCCAAATGCACGAACGACGTCATCGGACGCGTACAGCGTTAGTTCAAAGACCCCACGCCGGTAATCGCTTGACTCGAAGGCCGCCGTCTGAAGGGCCGCAGCGGTCTCTGCTTCCTCGTCGGCCATGACCAGGGGAAGAAGGAACGGTTCAAGAACTCTTTGATACAGGCGCCGGCGCTCGTCGGTGAGTTGACGCTCGGCTTCTCGGTAGTCCTCGATCGTCGAACGAATTGCCCAGGCAAGGAATCCCCCAACGGCTAGGAGCCCCGGGATCGCCAGTGCGGTGACGAGGGTGGCGGTAGCAAGCACGTACATCGAGAAGCGAAGGTACGCGACTGGCCGGACGGGCATGCGAATCGTCCCGCATCGTCCAGTGACGGAGGGAGTCGGACACCGTTGCTTCCGCGTTCTACGCTTTGGGGTGGCTATGAAGAAGAAACCGCTGGACGACCGTGGCGTACCGGAGTGGGTTTGGCCGCCGATCCTGCGCTTCCGGGACTACGTCGAGCAGGAACGACGGCTCGTGGAGCTTTCGTCGCGTGGCATCTTTCAAATCTCTCGCTCGGTTCCGTTGGTCGAGGCGCTCCAGAAGCTGAACGAAGGGTCGACAAGTAGTGGCGAAAAGGACGCAGAGCAGAATGTGGCCGACGCGGAGGCCGCAACGGCGCCGGGCGACGACCAAAGCGAAGGGCCGGTCGAGGCTGCACAGCGGTTGGCCGAGCTGGCAGAAGCAGAAATCACTGACGACTTCCGACTTCTGCATGGACATAGCTTGGTAGGGATATGGGGAGCCCTCGAGGCGCTTACTTCTGATCTTGCGGCTGAGTGGTTGATCCAGGTCCCTGAAGCGCTGGAATTGCCTGCCTTTGCGAACTTACGCATTCCAATCGCCGAGTTCGAACGGCTTGAACGGGACGAGCGCATGAGGGCTGTCATTAACGAGCTTGATCGAAAGACCAGTGCGACCTTGAGGCGAGGCGTCAATCGCTTCGAGACCATCCTCGATGCGATTGGCCTGAGCGGGCGAGTTGACAAGCCGGTGTCCGCGCGGCTTTACGAGCTTCAGCAGATTCGCAATGCCTTCGTTCACCGCGGTGGCCTGGTCGACCGCAGACTCGCCGAGGCCTGCCCCCGCTTGAAGCTTGATCCTGGTTCGCCCGTGCCGGTCACTGATCGTGACTATGGCGAGTACATGACTGGCGCCCTCTATTACGCAGCGACGCTGGCGAATCGGATCAGGACCCACTATGGCGCGAAACCCGCGAAGCTAGGCGCTCTGCGTCCCGTTCCGAAGCGGCGATGGGCGAGGTCGCGTGGCGCGGGGCCAACAGCACGCTAACCGTGGAAGAAGCAGAAGGACGCCGCCACCTTCTTCCGGCTTTTGGAGATGCGATAGCGCAATGGGGGAGCGGAGGGAACGGTGGCGGACGCCTTTGCGCTCGGGGTTGATGGGACGTCGCCGGGTCAGGTCTTGCATCTCGTCACGCCGCCGATGCCGGCTTTGCCGGCGTCGGCTGCTAACCGCTTCTCCGGCAGCAGTCGCCAGACTGCCGAAAAGCCTGGCCGGCTCCGCAACCGTTCGAATTACGCGACCGCTGGCAAGGAGAGGGCTCGCGGGGGAACCAGGGGTTCCCCCGCGCTCATGGAGGCGGCGGGAATCGAACCCGCGTCCGCGGACGTTCCGTCAGAGCGTCTACAAGCTTAGGCTGCCGTTGCGTTTCGCCCGGCGGCCGGTTGGCAGCCGACCAACCTCCGGGCTAGCCATCCTTTGGTGTCGCGCTTCGGGCGATTGGCTCTCCCTAGGCGCCGAGCCCGTTTTCTGACGCCGCTACCCGGGCCACGGGCCGAGCTCGGAGCGACGCGCTTCGCTACGGGTTAGGCAGCGAGAGCGAGTGCGGAGTTGTCCTTCGCACTTGCTTTGGTTCCCGGTTGTTTTAGGAGGCCGACCGGGGACCTCCGCTTGCAGCTCTGCCGGAGAACCGACCACGTCGAAGCCAGGTCGCCCCCGTATGTCAGTGCTTGAAGTGTAGCCGCCCGGGCTCGGGGTTCCCGTGCGCGAGGACGTCTGCGGTCTGAAGCTCGAAGAAGAACGCCGAGCCCTTCTCGGAGTTCGGCTCGACCCAGATCTTGCCGCCCATGCGGCCGACGAGCTCCTTGCAGATGTAGAGACCGAGGCCGGTCCCTCCCACGCCGCGCACCATGTGCGGGTCGGCGCGGTAGAACTTCTCGAAGATCATGTCCTGGTCCTCGGGCGCGATGCCGAGGCCCTCGTCGCGGACGGCGAAGCGCACGTTGCCGTCGTGCTCGTCGACCTCGACCTCGACGTGCCCGCCCTCGGGCGAGTACTTGATCGCGTTCTCGACGAGGTTGACGAGCACCTGCCTGGCCTTGTCGAGGTCGGCCGACACGCGCGGCAGCCCTTCCGGGGCCGAGTGGGTCAGCGTGACGGACGGCGGCGCATAGGCGCGGGTTGCCTCCACGACCCGCTCGACCAGGTCCGCGGGGTCGAATGGCTCGAACTCCATGTCGATCCTGCCCGCGTCGAGCTGGTTGGCGAGCAGGATCTCGTTCACGATCCGGCCGAGGCGCTCCGACTCGTCGGCGATCAGAGAGACGAAGCGCTCCCGTCCCACCTCGTCCAGCGCGAAGTCGTGGCGCAGCAGCGTCTGCGCGGCGCCGTAGACCGCGGCCAGCGGGGTGCGCAGCTCGTGTGATGCGGTTGCGATGAAGTCGGCCTTGATCTCCTCCAGCCGGCGCACGTCCGTCAGGTCGCGGCAGGCGTAGACCGTGCCGCCGAAGAAGCGGACGCCCGAGATCGAGATCCAGCGCTCGCCGCGAGCGGTGTCGATCGGGATCGTGACCTCCTCGTGGCCCGGGTCGGGCGACTCGATCACCGGCACCTGGTCGGCCGCGTTCTGCCAGCCGGGAATCGCCTCGGCCGCCGGCAGGCCGAGGACGCTCTTCGCGTCGATTCCCGTGATCGCCTCGGCAGCCGGGTTCCAGAGGCGGACGACACCGTTGCGGTCGAGCAGCAAGATCCCGTCGCCGACGTGCTCGAGCACGCGCGCCGCGTCTGCGCGCTCCTGGACCTCGCGGTAGAGCCGGCCGCGGTCGAGCGCGAGGCCGATCCGGGCGGCGAGGTCCTGGACGAGCGCGAGGTCGTCCGCGTCGTACGCGGCGCCGCGCGCCGTCCGGGCGATGGTCATCGCACCCAGCGGCTGCTTCCGCGCCCGAAGCGGCACGCAGATGACCGACCGCGCCTCGAGGCCGTCCAGGAACCGAACCGGCTCACCAGTCGGCGTTTCTCCGCGGGGGGGCAAGATCCGAGCCTTGCCACTTTGCGCGACGGCCCCGACCCCGCTCCCGGGCTTGTCGCCGGGGCCGGTCCCGTCGACCTCGGTCGCCTCGGCACGCGCGACGACGACGCGTTTGAGGTCGCCCTCCTCGATCAGGTCGATCACGCACCAGTCCGCGAGGTCTCGCACCGTGAGGTCCGCGACCCTCGACAGCGCGGCAAGCTGCTCGAGGGTCGAGGTCAGCTCCTGGCCGGCACGACGGACGAGATCCAGGCGCGACTGCCGCTCGGCGACCTCCTCAGCCGCGGCGCGCTCCGCGACCTGGAGACGCTCGCGCTGGTCCTCGGAGCGGCGCAGCTCGCCGAGGTCGCGCAGGAACGTCTGCGTGTAGAGCGGTTCGCCCGCCGGGTCGCGAACGGTCACCGTCTCGTCGCGCACCCAGAGCGCCCGCCCGTCGCGCGCGAGCAGCCGGTAGTCCATTCGGACGGGAGTCGCCACATTCGCAACGCGCTCGAGCTCGGCCAGAACTCGTGCTCGGTCCTCCGGGTGAAGGAGCTTGGCGAACAGGCCAGGCTCCTCCATCCACTCCGCAGGCGAGTAGCCGGTCAGGTCGCCGATCGAAGGGCTGACGTAGAGCGACGAGCTGCGGTCGCCGGGGTCGGTCAGCCAGGTCACGAGGGGCAGGCCGTCGAGAAGGGCTCGGTAGCGCGCCTCGGCGCGATCGATCTCCGCTTGTTGCTTCTGCTCGCGGCGGCGCCCCCAGATCGCGAGCGGGATCAGGACGAGCGCGGCCGCTGCGAAGAGCCCTACGGCAGCCGCAACACGCTCGTTCCGCTGGTCGAGCAGCACGAACAGGACGGAACCCGCAGCAACGAAGACGAGACCTATTGCGGCGGCGAACCCTGAGCGGAAACGGAAACTCTTTCGGGACAACACGATGACGGCTCGAACCAGGGTAGCTTCGGCGAGGCCGGGCCACAAGCCCATCTGCGGCCGTGGCCGTATGGTTGCCGCGTGATCGAGGTTTCCCCCGTCGCGGACGAGGCCGATGAGCAGCTCTCGCTCGACGCCTACCTGGAGACGTGGCCGCACGAGCGGTTCGGGCTGCCCGAAGTGCACGCCTTCAAGGCGAGCCTGCTCGACCACGCCGACCTGCTCGCTCGCGAGCACGGGACCGTGCTCGGCTCCGGCTTCGCGGCCCTGTTCCCGGGTCTCCCGGAAAGCCCGCGGGTGACGGTCACCGTTCCGCCCCGGCATCGAGAGCCGCGGCGCCGGCACGACGCTCTACTCGGCCATCTCGAACTGGGCGCGCGAACGCCGGCTCGAGACGCTCGAGGCGGTTCTCGCCGACAACGACCCGGACAGCCTGGCGTTCGCCGAGCGGCGCGGCTTCGTCGAGGAGCGGCGCGAGAAGGGCGTCGCGCTCGACCTGACGGCGATCGAGCCGCCGCCCGTCGAGCCGCCGCCGGGGGTCGAGATCGTCACCTGGGCCGAGCGGCCCGAGCTCGCGCGCGGCCTGTTCGAGATCTCGGTCGAGGCCTCGCCGGACGTGCCCGGCTACGAGGACGAGAAGCACGAGCCGTTCGAGGCCTGGCTCGACGCACGACATGCAGGGCCCCGGCGACCGGCCCGAGGCGACCTTCGTCGCGGTCGCCGGCGACGAGGCGGTCGGCTACGCCAAGTTCTCCCTCTCCAGCACGTACTCGACGCGCGCCTACCACGACCTGACCGCCGTCAAGCGAGACTGGCGCGGTCGCGGGATCGCCCGCGCGTTGAAGTCGGCGCAGATCGGCTGGGCGAAGGCGAACGGCTACGAGCTGCTGCGGACGACGAACGACGAGCGCAACACGCCGATGCGCCGGCTGAACGAGCAGCTCGGCTACCGGCCTGCGATCGGACGGCTCTACCTGCGCGGGCCGCTCGCGTGACCGACCCGATCGCGACTGAGCGGCTCGAGCTCGTCTGGCTCTCGCCCGAGCTGATCGCGGCGATCCTCGACGGCCAGGGCGACGAGCTGCCCTTTACCGCTCCTGACGACTGGCCCGACGACCACGACCGCCGCTTCCTTGCCTTTCGCCTGCGCCAGACGGGCGACGACCCGGGCCGCGCGCCCTGGCTCGTCCGCGCCATCGTCTTGCCCGAGAGCCGCGAGATGGTCGGCCACATCGGCTTTCACGGCCCGCCCGGGATCAACGCGCGCCGCGAGCCGGAGGCGGTCGAGGTCGGCTACACGGTCTTCCCCGAGCACCGGCGGCAGGGGTACGCAACCGAGGCCGTCCGCGCCCTGCTCGCGTGGGCGCGGGAGCAGGGCGTCGACCGGTTCATCGCGTCGGTCGCGCCGGCGAACGAGCCGTCGCTCCGGCTCGTCCGCCGCCTCGGGTTCGCTGAGGTGGGGAGCCACTGGGACGACGAGGACGGCGAGGAGCTCGAGTTCGAGCTGGTGGCCGGATGAACGGTCCACCTGTGCGGTACGCGGACAGCAGCGGTGTCGAGATCGCCTACCAGGTGCTCGGAGACGGCCCGCTGGACGTGGTCTGGGTCGCAGGCGCAATCACGCACCTCGGCGTGCTGTGGGAGCACCCCGGCTACCGGCGCTTCTGCGAGCAGCTTGCCTCCTTCTCCCGGCTGATCGTGTTCGACAAGCGCGGGATGGGCCTTTCCGAGCACACGAGGGCCGGAACGCTCGAGGAGCGCATGGACGACGTGCGTGCGGTGATGGACGCGGCCGGGTCCGAGCGAGCGGCGCTCCTCGGCGTCTCCGAGGGCGGGCCGATGTCGATCCTCTTCGCGGCGACCTACCCCGAGCGAACCCGGGCACTGTTGCTGATCGGCGCGGAGGTGAAGGAGGAGCGAACCGAAGACTGGCCGTGGGGCGACGCGACCTGGGCTGAATTCGAATCGAGCGTGGCGACGATCGCGGAGCGCTGGGGCGACGGACTCTCGGCGCCGCTGTTCTTTCCGGGGGATCCCGACCCCGCATGGCTCATCCGCTGGTGGGGAAAGCTGCTTACCTCCGCGATGACCCCTGGGGACGCGGTCGCGTTCATGCGCGTCGGCATGGGCATCGACGTCCGAGACATCGTGCCGACGATTCGCGTGCCGACGCTGATCGTCCATCGCGTCGACGACCCGATCTGCCATGTCGAGAACGCCCGCTTCCTCGCCGCGAACATCGAGGGCGCGCGGTACGCCGAGCTTCCCGGCAACCTCCACGTGCCCTTTGCAGGAAGCGGCGGCGACGAGATCAGCGCGGAGATTCGGGAGTTCCTGACCGGCGCGCGGGAGGCGCCGGCGCCGAATCGCGTGCTCGCAACCGTACTCTTCACCGACATCGTGGGCTCGACCGAGCGCGCGGCGCAGCTCGGCGACCGGCGTTGGCGCGAGCTGCTCGAGGCTCACCACGCGGCGGTCCGGCGAGAGCTCGAGCGCTTCCGCGGACACGAGCTCGACACCGCCGGCGACGGCTTCTTCGCGACCTTCGACGGGCCCGCCCGGGCGATCCAGTGCGCCCGCGCCACGATCGACGCGGTGCGGGGGATCGGCCTCGACATCCGCGCGGGCGTCCACACGGGCGAGTGCGAGGTTGTCGGCGAGAAGCTCGCCGGGATCGCCGTTCACATCGGCGCGCGCGTGGCGGGCCAGGCCCGGGCCGGAGAAGTCCTCGTCTCGAGCACGGTGCGCGATCTCGTCGCCGGCTCGGGCCTCGAGTTCGAGGACCGCGGCGCCACGGTGATGAAGGGTGTCCCTGGGGAGTGGCGCCTATTCGCTGTCAGCGACGCCGGGACTTGAGCTCTCGCTCGATACGGCGCTTCGATTCGCGCTCGGCGATGTCGCGGCGCTTGTCGCGGCCTTCCTTGCCGCGGGCAAGCGCGAGCTCGACCTTGGCGCGGCCGTTCTTGAAGTAGAGCCGGGTCGGCACGAGGGTCAGGCCCTTCTCGGCGACCTGCGAGGAGAGCCGGTCGATCTCGCGGCGGTGCAGGAGCAGCTTGCGGTCGCGGTCGGGGTCGTGCGGCTGCGAAGCCTGCTCGTAGGACGGGATGTGCAGGCCGACCAGCCAGAGCTCGCCGTCTCGCGCGTCGGCGTAGGCGCGCTGCAGGATCGCGTGACCCTGTCGCAGCGACTTGACCTCGCTGCCGGCCAGGGCGAGCCCGGCCTCGACGCGGTCGAGCAGGTTGTACTCGTGCCGCACGCGGCGGTTCTCGACGATCAACTTCTCGGCGCCGTTTCCGGCCATGTGTTCGATTGTAGGTCGCGGCACTTTCGACACTTTCGGCACACCTGCGTTTCACACGCGCGCGGATTGCGTCGATACGCTCGTCGCGGGCGGCGGGTGGACCAGAACCTCCCCACCCGGGTGGGGACGCGCGCGTGTGTGTACCTAAAGAGGGGAGGCGGCCGGGGTGAGCTCGACCTTGCCTTCGGTCCGGCGGATCTCCTGGATCCGCACTTCGATCGCGTCGCCGAGCCGGTGCGTGCGGCCGCCGCGCCGGCCGACCAGCGCGGTGCCGAGCTCGTTCAGCTCGAAGTAGTCGCCCGCCAGCCGCCGCGCCGGGAGGAAGCCCTCGAACACCCCGGCGAAGCGGACGAACAGGCCCGACGGAATCAGGCCCGTGATCTCGCCCTCGAACCCCGTCTCCCAGCCGAGCTCGAACAGCCGCCGGTCGAGCAGCCACGAGAGGCAGATCTCGTCCGCGCGGTACTCGTGCTGCGCTGCCGTGCGCTCCCGAACCGAAGCGTGCTCGGCGAGCTCCGGCAGATCCTCGGGGAGCGGCTCATCCGAGACGCCGAGCTCACGCAGGAGCGCGCGGTGGCAGACGAGATCCGGGTAGCGGCGAATCGGCGAGGTGAAGTGGCAGTACGCCGTACTGGCCAGGCCCGAGTGGCCGAGATTCTGCGGGTCGTAGCGCGCCTGCTTGAGCGACTGAAGGACGAGCGCCGGGAAGGCATCGCGGCCGCGTCCCGCTCGGGCCACGTAGTCCATCACCCGCTCGCTGACCGCCGCGGCCACGGCGGCGGCGTCGACCGGGGTCAGCCGCTCGGGCGCGGGCGGCGTCGGCACGCCGAGGTCGTGCAGCTTCGACAGGAGGAGCGAGATCGCCTGGGGGTCCGGCCGCTCGTGGACGCGGTAGAGAGCCTCCCGCCGCCGGCCGGCGAGCAGGTCGGCCACCGCCTCGTTCGCGAGAATCATCAGCTCCTCGACCAGCACGTGCGCCTTCGGCTCCTGCTCAAGCCAGGCATCGGCGACGCCGCCCTCGCCGTCGAAGCGGAACGCCACCTCCCCGGTCTCGATCCGCAGCGCTCCGCGGGCGAAGCGCCGCTCCCGCAGGCCGGCGGTGATCCGCTCGGCCCGCCGCAGCGCCTCGCTCAGCTCCGGCTCTGCCCGCTCCTCCCCGCCCAGGATCGCCTGGGCCTGCGCGTAGGTCAGCCGCGCGCGGCTGCGGATCACCGAGCGGTAGAAGCTCGCCTTGCCCGACTGGAGCTCGACCTCGACGGTGACGCAGAGCCGGTCGACGTCGGGGCGCAACGAGCAGAGGTCGTCGGAGAGCTCGGGCGGCAGCATCGGCGAGACGAGGCCCGGCACGTAGACCGAGAACGCGCGCGCGGCCGCGCCGTGGTCGAGCGGCGAGCCGGCCAGCACGAACCAGGAGACGTCGGCGATGTGGATGAGCACCCGGTCGTCGTGGAGCGTCAGCGCGTCGTCGAAGTCCTTCGCGGTCTCCGGGTCGATCGTGAACGCGAGCTCGCCGCGCAGGTCGACCCGGCCCTCCGTCGAGAAGGGCGGCGGGTCGTAGGGCTCGAAGCCGGCCAGCTCGCCCTCCTGCACGAGAAGCGCCTCGAGCACGGTCTCGATCCGGTCGGCCCGCCCGAGCACACGCTCCAGCCGCGCCCGGCCGCGGCCCTCCCGCACGAGCGCGAGGTCGCCCGGCCGCGCCTCGCCGCTTCCGCGCTTCTCGAGCACCACCGGCACTCCCGGCGCGAAGTAGGGCTCGCCGACGAGCAGCTTGCCCCTGCGGGCGAGCTCGACGACGACCGGATTCTCAGACTTGGAGGAAACGCCTGATGGTAAGGCCGGAGCCCAACGCGCCGAGCAGGAGGCCCGCGCCCAGGACGATCAGGACGTGGATACCGAACGGCCAGGCGTGCACGGCGGTCTCGTGCAGGTGGATGACGTGGCCGAGGAAGATCGTGCGCCCGAGTAACAGCAGGATCACGGCCGCGAACGCACCGCCCAGCCCGCAGAGGAGCCCCTCGATCATGAACGGCCCCCGGACGAACCAGTTGGTCGCGCCGACGAGCTTCATCACCTCGATCTCGCGCCGCCGCGCGAAGATCGAGAGCCGGATCGTGTTCGCCACCAGCAGCGTCGAGGAGACGAGCAGGACGACGAAGGCGATCAGGACGACGATCCAGACGTAGCGGGCGACCGAGAGCACCCGGTGCGTGATCCGGTTGCAGCTGACACCGGTGGCGCTCTTCGCCTCCTTCGTGCCGGGCGGCGGCGGGCAGATCTTCTCGACCCCGGCGGGCAGCGGGCTGAGCTGCGAGGCGATCTTGTCGATGTCCTCTCCGTGCTTCGGCACCGCCTCGAACTCGTTCGGGAGCGGATTCCCGGTCAGGTTGTTCGTGTACTGCGGGTTCTGTTTCTGCTCCTGCTTGAACGCCTCTTCCTTCGAGATGAAGCGCAGGCTCTTGACCTGTGAGATCGAGCGCAGCTGGGTCGCGACGCCGTTGATCTGCGTGTCGGTCGCTTCCTTGGGGCAGACGTTCGGCTGGTGGTTGAGCTTCTCGCTGTACGAACTCAGCGGCGTGCAGAAGTAGACCTTGACGACGAGCTCCTTCTTGTAGTGGTCGCTGAGCGAGATCGCCCAGCTGCCGAGCCCGACGACCAGGCCGAGCATGAACATCCCGATCAGGACCGTCGTCGCCGCCGCGAAGGTCGTCGACAGGTTCGCGCCGAGCGAGCGAATCGCCTCGGAGACGATCAGCTTGAAGCGGCTCATTCGGAGGCGTAACCGCCGCGACGCTCGTCGCGGAGGAGCCTGCCCTCCTCGAGCGCGATGACGCGCTTGCGCATCTTGTCGACCATCTCGCGGTCGTGGGTGACCATCAGGATGGTCGTCCCCGAGCGGTTGATCCGGTACAGCAGTTGCATGATCCCGACGCTCGTGTCGGGGTCGAGGTTCCCGGTCGGCTCGTCGCAGATCAGCAGCGGCGGGTGATTCACGAATGCGCGCGCGATCGAGACGCGCTGCTGCTCGCCGCCGGAGAGCTCGTCCGGGTACGAGGTCGTCTTGTGCGCGAGGCCGACGAGGTTCAGCACCTCCGGCACCTTGCGGCGGATGGCGTTGCCGCTTTCGCCCTGCACCTTGAGCGCATAGGCGACGTTCTCCGCAGCGGTTCGGTTCGGAAGCAGCTTGAAGTCCTGGAAGACGCAGCCGACGTTGCGGCGGAGCAGCGGCACCTTCGAGCGCTTCAGGCGGCCGAGATCGCGGCCGCCGACGATGATCTTGCCGGAGGTCGGCTCGAGCTCCTTCAATACGAGGCGGATGACGGTCGTCTTGCCCGAGCCGGAGGCGCCGACAACGAAGACGAACTCGCCCTTGTCGATCGCGAAGGAGACGTCGCGGAGCGCGGCGACGTCAGGCTCGTAGATCTTGGTCACGTTCTCGAAGACGACCATCGCCGAGCTCGTCGGCGCAGGCGGCGGCTGGACGGGCTCATGATCGAGAAGGGCCGTCGAAAGGGGTTCGTCGGTGTGCTGGACGTCCGATTCCTGCACGGAAGGAAGGCTTGGCGCGGCTTGGGGCGCCGGATTCGAATGGACGCCCGAGTTTAGCTAAAGCTGCGGCTAGACCACTTTCCCCGCGGCTTTGGCCAGCAGGTACTCGTGGATGAAGTCGTCGAGCGCGCCGTCGAGCACGGCCTGGGTGTTTCCGGTCTCGTACTCGGTGCGGTGGTCCTTGACGAGCTGGTAGGGCTGCAGGACGTAGCTGCGGATCTGACTGCCGAAATCGGCCTGCTGGGAGGCGCCGCGCTCCCTGGCCAGCTCCTGCTCGCGGCGCTCCTGTTCCTGCTCGACGAGGCGGGAGCGGAGGACGCGGAGGGCGGTCTGCTTGTTCGAGCTTTGCGAGCGCTCGTTCTGGATCTGGACGACGATCCCGGTCGGGATGTGCGTGATCCGGACTGCCGAGTCGGTCTTGTTCACGTGTTGGCCGCCGGCGCCGCTTGCGCGGTAGGTGTCGATGCGTAGGTCTTTCTCGTCGATGTCGACGTCGACGTCCTCGGGGAGGAGCGGGCTGACGATCACCTGGGCGAAGCTCGTATGGCGGCGGTGCGCCTGGTCGAAGGGACTGAGGCGGACGAGCCGGTGGACTCCGCGTTCGGCCTTGAGGATCCCGTAGGCGTTCTCGCCCTTGACGCTGAAGGTGGCCGACTTGAGGCCCGCCTCTTCGCCGGGGCTCGCCTCGAGCAGCTCGGTCTTGAAGCCGCGGGCCTCGGCCCAGCGCAGGTACATGCGCAGCAGGATCTCGGCCCAGTCCTGCGCGTCGGTGCCGCCGGTGCCGGCGTGGATCGTGACCAGCGCGTCGCCGGAGTCGTACTCGCCCGAGAAGAGCGCGTCCTCCTGCAGACGGTCGAGCTCCCGGCGGAGCGGGGCGATCGAGGCCTCGATCTCGTGCGCCATCTCGCCGTCCATCGCGAGGAGCTCCTGCGCATCCTGGTAGTCCTGCAGCAGGCGGCGGTAGCGCTCTAGGCGCTTGGTGAGACGAGCGTGCTCGGCGCTGACCTGGGCCGCGTGCTGCTGGTCGTCCCAGAAGCCGGGAGTGCCCAGCTCCCGTTCCAGCTCTGCGACGCGCTTCTCGAGCGCTTCGGGGTCAAAGGTAATCACGGACCCAGGCAAGCTGGGCCCCGATCTCCTGGAGCTGCTGGTCGAGCGGCTGAGATGAGAACTCGTCGGCCATCGCAGTCGATGGTAGCCGACATGCTTCGCCGCGCTGCCGGGCTTTGCTCGGCAGCGCTCGCTCGGGCCCTTTGGCTCGGTCCTCGCGCTGCTAAGCGCCGTGGCAGCGCTTGAACTTCTTGCCGCTGCCGCACCAGCAGGGATCGTTGCGGCCGATCTTGTCGCGCTCGCCGACGACCCGCTGCTGCGTTGCCACGCCCCCGCCCCCGGCGTCCAGCGAGCCCGCCGTGGTCACGGAGGCACCGTCGCCCGCGAGCAGCGCCCCGGCCCCCGCCGCTGCAATCGCCTGCGCACCGGCCAGCGACTCGTGCTCGTACGCCACCGCCCCGCCGTCGACGGCCTGGGCCGCCTGCGCCCGCTGGAGCTGGTCGACCTCCTCGACCTCGATCTGCGCGTGGAAGAGCGTTCGCACGACCTCCTCGCGGATCGCGGCGTTCAGCTCCTCGAACAGCTTGTGCCCCTCGGAGGTGTACTCGACGAGCGGGTCCTTCTGCGCCATCCCGCGCAGGTGGATGCCCTCGCGGAGGTAGTCCATGTTCTCGAGGTGCTCGCGCCAGTGGACGTCGACCACCTGCAGGATCACGAACCGCTCGACGTCGCGCAGGAGCGGCTGTTCGGTCTCCGGGTTGAGCCCGAGGCTCTTCTCCTTCTCGACGTACGTCTCGCGCGCGTCCTCCTGGAACTCCTCGACGAGGGCGTTCCGGTCGAGCCCGACCTCCTCGCGCAGCTCCTCCGGCGTGATCGGCTCGTCGGTCGCGTAGATGTCCTGCATCCCCTTGCAGAGCGCCTCGAGGTCCCACTCCTCCGAGAACTCGCTCGTGTACTGGTCGATCGTCCGCTCGATCACCTCGTCGATCCAGAGCCCGACCTCCTCCGAGAGGTCCTCGCCCTCGAGCACCCGCCGGCGCTGGTCGTAGATGACCGTACGTTGCTTGTTGAGCACGTCGTCGTACTTGAGGACGTTCTTGCGCATGACGAAGTTCTGCTCTTCGACCTTCTTCTGCGCGTTCTCGATCTGGCGCGAGAGGATGCCGGCCTCCATCGGCTGGTCGTCCGGCACCTTGAAGCGCTCCATGATCCCGTAGATCCGGTCGCCCGCGAACAGGCGCACGAGGTCGTCCTGGCCCGAGAGGTAGAAGCGGGACTCGCCGGGGTCACCCTGGCGGCCCGACCGGCCGCGGAGCTGGTTGTCGATCCGGCGCGCCTCGTGCCGCTCGGTGCCGAGCACGTAGAGCCCGCCGAGATCGGTGACACCCTCGGCGAGCTTGATGTCGACGCCGCGGCCGGCCATGTTGGTGGCGATCGTGACCGCGCCGACCTGGCCCGCGTCCTTGATGATCTCCGACTCCCGCTCGTGCTCCTTCGCGTTGAGGACGGTGTGCGGAACGCCCTGGCGCTGGAGCAGCTGGGAGAGGTGCTCGGAAACCGAGACGTCGATCGTGCCGACGAGCACCGGCTGGCCCTTGGCGTGCCGCTCCTTGATGTCCTCGATCGCGGCGTTGTACTTGGCTTCCTTCGTCTTGAAGATCTGGTCGTTCTCGTCGGCGCGCACGACCGCCACGTTGGTCGGAATCTCGACCACGTTCAGGCCGTAGATCTCGACGAACTCTTTCTCCTCGGTCTTCGCCGTGCCCGTCATCCCCGCGAGCTTGTCGTAGAGCCGGAAGTAGTTCTGCAGCGTGATCGTCGCGAGGGTGACGTGCTCCTCCTGGATGCGCACGCCCTCCTTGGCCTCTACCGCCTGGTGTAGTCCCTCCGACCAGCGGCGGCCTTCCATGATCCGGCCGGTGAACTCGTCGACGATCTTGACCTCGCCGTCCTGGACGACGTACTCGACATCGCGGTGGTAGAGCGACTGGGCCTTCAGGGCCTGGTTGAGGTGGTTGACGAGCTGGCTGTTGCGCGGGTCGTAGAGGTTGTCGACGCCGAGCGCGCGCTCGGCCTTCTCGATCGCCCCCTGCATCGGCGAGACCGTCTTGTGCTTCTGGTCGTACTCGAAGTCCGCGCCCGAGGCTTCTCCCGAGCCCTTCGGATCGCCCGGCTTGGCCGCGTAGCCCTCGAGCGACTTCGCGACGCGCGCGAAGTCGTAGTAGACCTGCGCCGCCACCTCCGGCTCGCCGGAGATGATCAGCGGCGTCCGCGCCTCGTCGATCAGGATCGAGTCGACCTCGTCCACGATCGCGTAGTCGTGGCCTCGCTGGACGACGCCCTCGATCGAGACGGCCATGTTGTCGCGCAGGTAGTCGAAGCCGAACTCGGAGTTGGTGCCGTAGATGACGTCGGCGCTATACGCCTCGACGCGCTTGTCGAACGGCATCAGGTTTTCGACAAAGGAGGCGCGCATCCCGAGCGCGTCCCAGACCGGCTTCGTCCACTCGGGGTCGCGCTTGGCGAGGTAGTCGTTGACCGTGACGAGGTGGACGCTCTTGCCGGTGAGCGCGTTCAGGTACAGCGGCTGCACGGCGACGAAGGTCTTGCCCTCGCCGGTGCGCATCTCGGCGATGTCGCCCTCGTGGAGGACGATGCCGCCCATCTCCTGCACGTCGAACAGGCGGATGCCCATCGATCGCTTGAAGGCCTCGCGGACGGCGGCAAAAGCCTCGAAGACGAGCTCGTCGACCGGCTCGCCGTTCTCGATCCGCTGCCGGAACTCGGCGGTCTTGCCGGCCAGCTCGGCGTCGCTCAGCTTCTCGAACTCGGGCTCGAGCGTGCCGATGTAGGCCGCCTGCTGGGCGAGCCGTTTGACGCGCCGTCCCTCGCCAAAGCGAAGGACCTTCTCGAGGGATCCGAGCTGTTCGGCCACGCTTCAAGGGTAGCGGGTCGGCTCGGCTCCTCGGGCTCGCCGGCCCTACAACGGGTGGGCTTCGACCTCCCAGAAGGCCCCTTCGAGCCGGCGCGCGCGGACGACGTACGTGATCCCCTGCCGCTCGCCGATGCGCTCCAAGTCGGGAATGCCGCCAAAGGCTCGCTGTCCGTCGACGATGAGCGTGCGGCCCTCGTCGTTGGCGACCACCTCGAGCTCGTCTCCGGAAGCCTCGAACACCACGACCTCGATCCGGCGCGCCGCGACGCCCCAGCTCTCGCCATCCCTGCGAATCGCCTCGGCGCGGTAGGGCGGCTGCAGCGTCTGTTCAATCGCGTCGGCGAGCGGAGCGAGCGTGTTCTCGGGCTCGTCCTCGTCGACGACCAAGTCGCCGTTCGGGAGCGCGACGAAGTGCACCTCGTTGCCGACCAGCCCCGGCGCCTGGGCCGGAACGACCGCGTCCCAGCGCCGCGGCCGCGGGACGCCGTCGACGCCGGTCGGGCCGAAGCGCGGGCCCGGCTCCGGGGGAAAGGTCGGGGAGTGCTCGGGCTCCGGCTCGCCTTCGGGGGCGGGCGGCGCAGGCTCCCGGACGACGTCCGGCTCGGCCTCGAGACGGCCCTCGCGGGCGAGCCGCTTGTGGATCGGCTCGCGCCGGAAGATCACCGGGGCTCGATCAGCCCGTAGTTCCCGTCGCGGCGGCGGTAGACGACGTTCACCTCGCCGCCATCCGCGTTGCGGAAGACAAAGAAGTCGTGGCCGATCAGCTCGAGCTGCACGATGGCGTCCTCGGCAGTCAGCGGGGCGACGGTGAATTGCTTGGTCTTGACAATCGCCGGCTCGCCCTCGTCTCCGAACATGGGAGTCGACTCGGCCGCCGGCTCGTTCGCCCGAGCGGCCTTGCGGCGGCGAGCCCGGCTCTGATGACGGGAGCGCGTGAGCTGGCGCTCGAGCTTCGCGACGAGCTGGTCGATCGATGCCCGCATGTCGGTCGACGCCTCGCGGGCGCGCAGCACCGGCCCCTTCGTCCAGATGGTCGCCTCGGCCACGTGGTTCGCTGCGATCGACGGGTTGCGCTCGACCGCGAGCTCGAGCTCGACTCGCGGGTCTTCGAGCTGCCGCTCGAGCTTGCTGAGCTTCTGCTGCGCGTAGTCGCGGATCGCGTTGCTGACCTCGAGGTTCCTGCCCTTCACCTGGAGCTGCATCGGCTCTCCTTCGACGCTGGCTGGCCCATGAATCTAGCGGACGACCCGGGCAAAGGTCACGACCTCGACCCTGCGCGCGCCGCCCTTGCGTAGCGCGGAGGCGACCGCGGCGACGGTGGCGCCGCTCGTGTAGACGTCGTCCACGAGCGCGACGCGGGTCGGCGCCGCGGCGGCAGGACGGAACGCACCGGCGACGTTACGCCGGCGTTGGGCCCGTGAGAGCCCGCGCTGGTGCGGGACCGAGCGCGTCCGCCCGACGAGCGCGCGCACGGGCAGCTCCCAGCGTCTGCCGAGCTCGAGCGCCAGCCGTTGGGCCGGGTGGTGCCCGCGCTGGAGCACCCGCTCACGGTCGGGCGGAACGTAGGTCAGCACGGCTACATGAGACGGTGGCTCGATCGCGCCGGCGACCGCGTCCGCAGCCTCGGCGGCCAGGCGGCGAAGACCGCGCTCCTTCCAGGCGGCAACGAGCCGTCGCACGCCGTCGTCGTACTCGACCGCCGCCCTCGCGGAGGCGAACGCGAGGCGGCGCCCGGAGCACTCCCGGCAACGGCTCACCGGCCAGGCGGTCGGAGCGCCGCAGCGGTCGCAAAGAGGGGGTTGCAGCAGAGGCAGGCTCTCGCGGCAGCCGGCGCACAGCTGCTCCCCGCCCGCAGCGCACACGACGCAGCGAACCGGTAGCAGGATGTCGAGAAAGCTCACATCACACCTGTCCTCACCTCCAAGGCGCCGACTCGGCGGCGCCGACCAGGGAGGCCGTGCGGGCTCTGCCCGTGCGGCCGTCCAACACGCCGACTCGGCGGCGCCGACCAGGGAGGCCGTGCGGGCTCTGCCCGTGCGGCCGTCCAACACGCCGACTCGGCGGCGCCGACCAGGGAGGCCGTGCGGGCTCTGCCCGTGCGGCCGTCAACGCACCTTCTCGGCACCGGAAACCCTGACAGCGCCTCCGGGATAGCCTTGAGCCGAGGGTAGGCGTCAAACCGTCACGTGTCTGTAACGCAGGTGTGCCGAATGTGTGCCGAAGAGCCCACAGCCCAGCCCGCCGGCCGCTCGCCGGCTAGCGCGAACCGCCCCCGAACTCCCGGTCTGCCTCGTCGAGCGCCTCCGGGGTGCCCACGTCCAGCCAGCCGCCCGGAACGCGCCAGGCATAGACCGGCGTCCGCGGATAGAGCCACTCCACGAACCGGCCGGGCTGGTCGGGGTTGTGCCCCTCCGCCAGGTACTCCGAGACGAGCGGCAGGACGCCTCGCGGGTAGAAGTAGAGCGCGATTCCGGCCAGTGTCGAGGTCGGCCGCTCGCGGCTTCTCCTCGAACGCGGTCACGCGACCGTCGGCCTCGACCGCGACGGCGCTCAGCCGCCCCATCGCCTCGAGGTCGCCGACGTCGTACACCGCGATCGCGGCGGCGTCCCGCTCGCCCGCGAAGCGGACGAACCCGTCGAGCCGCTCGGTGAAGAGGCTGTCGCCGGCGGCGACGAGCAGATCGTCCTCGCCCTGCAGCGTTCGGACGACGAGATCGAGATCTCCGATCGCGCCGAGCTTGTCCTCGTCCGAGCTCGTCCCGTCGTCGACCACCTCGATCGGAACCGGGTAGTCCGCCTCCTCCGCCCAATCGCGGAAGCGTGGCGCAAACTTCGCGTTCGTCACCACCGTCACCGCGTCGAGCTCGCCCAGGGGCAGCTGGCCGAGCAGACGGTCGAGAATCGGCTGCCCCGCCACCTCGAGCAGGTGCTTCGGCCGGTCGAGCGTCAGCGGGTAAAGCCGCGTGGCGTAGCCCGCCGCGAGGACGACCGCCCTCACGCCGGCATCCCCGCCGCAAGGCTCTCGGCGTAAGGCCGGCGATGGACGCCGTGCTCGGTCACGATCGCCGAGATCAGCTCGGCGGGCGTGATGTCGAAGGCCGGGTTGCGTGCCGCGAATCGCGTGGACACCTCGCCCGGGTCGCGCTCCTCGATCGGAATCTCGGCGCCCGTCGGCGTCTCGAGGTCGACCGTCGAGGTCGGCGCGACGACGGTGAACGGCACGGCGTGGCGATCGGCCAGCACCGACAGCGGATACGTCCCGATCTTGTTCGCCGTGTCCCCGTTTGCCGCGATCCGGTCGGCGCCGACGAGCACGCAGTCGACCTCGCCCGCCGCCAGCAGCGAGCCGGCCGCGGCATCCGCGACCACCGTGTGCGGGATCCCGGCCGCGGCGAGCTCCCAGGCGGTCAGCCTGGCGCCCTGGAGCAGCGGCCGCGTCTCGTCGACGAACACGTGCCGGAGGAAGCCTCGCGTCCACGCCTCCTGCAGCGCGCCGAGCGCCGTGCCCTGCCCGCCGGTCGCCAGCGCGCCGGTGTTGCAGTGCGTCAAGGCGCAGCTCCCTGCGCCGATGAGATCCGCCGCGTGGGCGCTCATCAGCCGGCAGCGCTCGACCTCCTCCTCGTGCAGCTCGTGCGCCCGCTCGGCCGGGTCCGAGGCCGACTGCACCTCCTCCAGCGCCCAGGCGAGATTCGCCGCAGTCGGCCGTGCGGCCAGGAGCACGGCACGCGCCTCGTCCGGGTCCTCCCCGCGCTCGACGGCCAGCGCGTACCCGTAGGCCGCGGCGATCCCGATCGCCGGAGCGCCCCGCACGGCCAACGCGCGAATCGCCTCGGCCACCTCGGCCGCGGACCGGCACTCGAGCTCGACCTCCTCGTCCGGCAGCCGCCGCTGGTCCAGCAGCACGACGCGGCCACCTTCCAGCCGGACGATCCGCTCAGGCGCGAGCACGCCGGAAAGGACGGTTAGGTGCCCTCGTCCCAGGAGGCGAGGTACTTGGCCTGCTCGTCCGTCAGCTCGTCGATGTCGATGCCCATCGTCGCGAGCTTCAACCGCGCGATCTCGAGGTCGGTCGCCTCGGGCACCGGATAGACGCGGCGCTCGAGGCTGGCGGCGTTCGCGACCAGGAACTCGGCGGAGAGCGCCTGGTTGGCGAACGACATGTCCATCACCTGCGCAGGGTGCCCCTCGGCTGCCGCGAGATTCACGAGCCGCCCGTCGGCGATCAGGTAGATGCGCCGTCCGTCCTCGAGCCGGAACTCGTCGACGAACTGCCGCAGCGTGCGGGTCTCCTGCGCAAGCCCGCGCAGGGCCGGGATGTCGATCTCCACGTTGAAGTGGCCGGTGTTCGCGAGGACGGCACCGTCCTTCATCCGCTCCATGTGCTCGCGCCGGATCACGCCCTTGTCGCCGGTCGCGGTCACGAAGATGTCGCCGGTCTCGGCCGCGCGCTCCATCGGCAGCACCTCGAAGCCGTCCATCGCTGCCTCGAGGGCGCGCAACGGGTCGACCTCGGTCACGATCACGTGCGAGCCCAGTCCCTTCGCCCGCATCGCGACTCCGCGGCCGCACCAGCCGTAGCCGGCGACCACGAACTTCCGCCCGGCGAGCAGGATGTTCGTCGCCCGGATGATGCCGTCGATCGTCGACTGCCCTGTGCCGTAGCGGTTGTCGAAGAAGTGCTTCGTCTTGGCATCGTTGACCGCGATCACCGGGAAGCCCAGCGCTCCGTCGCGCTCGAGCGCGCGCAGCCGGATGACGCCCGTGGTCGTCTCCTCGGTGCCGCCGACGATGTCGCCGAGCTGCTCGCGCCGGTGCGAGTGGAGGACGCCGATCACGTCGGCGCCGTCGTCCATCGTGATCTGCGGCTTGTGGTCGACCGCCGCCTCGATGTGCTGGTAATAGGTGTCGTTGTCCTCGCCCTTGATCGCGAAGACGGAGATCTCGTAGTGCTCGACCAGCGCGGCGGCCACGTCGTCCTGGGTCGAGAGCGGATTCGACGCGCAGAGAACGACGTCGGCGCCGCCGGCCTTCAGCGCGCGCATCAGGTTCGCGGTCTCGCTCGTCACGTGCAGGCAGGCCGCGATGCGGTAGCCGGCCAGCGGCTGCTCGCGCTCGAAGCGGTCGCGGATCGCGGCCAGCACCGGCATCTGCCGGTCGGCCCACTCGATCCGGTTCAGGCCCTCGTCCGCGAGCGCGAGGTCCTTGACGTCGGAACGCCGTGTCGTCGCCATGTCCAGGAGTCTAGTTATCCGTGCGTCCGTAGCGGTCTTCGAGCCGCACGACGTCGTCGAGCTCCGGCGTCGAGACCTCGACGATGGTCGTGTCCTCGATCGCCCGCAGCCGGTGGACGGTTCCCGGAACGAACCGGAACGCCGCGCCAGGCCCGATGACCTCCGTCCTGAGGTCGCCCTCGCCCGCCGCGCCCAGCTCGAGCTCGGCGCGGCCCTCGAGCACGTACCAGGCCTCGTCCTTGACCTTGTGGAACTGGAGGCTCAGCGACTCCCCGGCGTTGACGACGAGCAGCTTGCCGGCGTAGCGGTCGGTCACGACGAAGATCAGCTCGTGGCCCCAGGGCTTGTCGACCTTCGTCAGCTCCGACGCGAAGCGGTCGACGCCCTCGAGGTTCGGCGACGCTACGTGATTCCGATCCGGCATGGGCCGGGCGAACCTACCACTACGGAAAGTCCGGATTGGCGGCGAGGTGCTCCTCGGCCAGGCGCAGGTCCTTCGGCGTGTTCACGGTCAGCCAGACGCCGTCGTGCCTGAGCGCCCGTAGTAGGCCCTCGCGTGCGAGTTGGGGAAAGGTCGTCGCCTCGTGGTCGCCTCGCTCCGGGAAACGCTCGAGCGCCTCCTCCCCGAGGACGTAGACGCCGCAGCTCACCCACTCGTCGAGCCGGGGCGCCTCGCGGAAGCCGGTGACCAGATCGCCGTCGAGCTCGACCACGCCGAACGGCGAGCGCAGCGGGACGACGGTGATGGTCGCCGCCGCGCCGCTTTCGCCGTGCAGAGCGAGCAGCCGCGTCAGGTCGACGTCGACGAGCTCGTCCCCGTTCAGGGCGAAGACGTCGCCGGGCTCGCGGCGGGCGCCGGCCGCAAAGCGGATCCCGCCGCCGCGGCCGAGCGGCTCCGGCTCGCCGACCGCCACGATCTCGGGGCCGATCCCGCCGAGAGCGGTCTCGAACAAGCCCTCCTGGCCGGCCGCGCAGCTGACGAGCACGCGGACGACGCCCGCCGCCGCGAGCTGCGCGACCTGGTATGCGGCGAGCGGCCGTCCGCCCACCTCGACCAGCGCCTTCGGCCGGCCGCCCGCGGCGTCGCCGAGCCGCTCGGCCTTCCCGCCCGCCAGAATGATGGCTTCCACTATTGCTCGAGCTGCGGTTCGCGCTCTTCGGTCTCCGGAAGCGCCGCCAGCGGCGAGGCGGCGCGGCCGATGCCCTCGTAGGTGAAGCCGGCGGCGCGAGCCTCCTGCGGGTCGAGCAGGTTGCGGCCGTCGACGATCACCGGCGTCCTCATCGCGTCGCGCGTCTCCGCCGAGGCGAGCGAGCGCAGCTCGTCCCACTCCGTCACGATCACCGCGGCGTCCGCGCCGGTGACCGCCTCGAGCACCGACCCGCAGAAGGTCACGCCCTGGAGCAGGCGCCGCGCGTCGGCGACCGGATCCCACGCGCGCACCTCGGCGCCCTCGGCGAGCAGTCGCGAGGCGAGCACGAGCGACGGCGCCTCGCGCAGGTCGTCGGTGTTCGGCTTGAACGCCAGCCCGAGCAGGGCGATCGTCTTCCCGCCCAGCTTGCCGAGGTGCTTTTCGAGCTTCCCGATCACGCGCCGCTTCTGCAGCTCGTTCACCTCGATCACCGCGTTCAAGAGCTGGAAGTGGTAGCCGGAGTTGGAGGCGAGCTGCTTGAGCGCGACCCCGTCCTTCGGGAAGCACGAGCCGCCCCAGCCGATGCCTGCGCGCAGGAAGTGCGGGCCGAGCCGGTGGTCGAGCCCGACGCCCTCGGCGACCTTGACCACGTCGGCGCCGGTCGCCTCGCAGACGTTGGCGATCTCGTTGATGAAGCTGATCCGCGTCATCAGGAACGCGTTCGCGGCGAGCTTGATCATCTCTGCCGAGGCGACGTCACCGCGCACGATCGGCCCCCCGAGCGGCTCGTAGAGCGCGGCCACGGTCTCGCCGTCGGCCTCGGCGAACGCGCCGACCACCACGCGGTCCGGCCGCATGAAGTCCTCGACGGCGCTTCCCTCGGCCAGGAACTCCGGATTCGAGACGTAGCCGACGTGTGCGAGCCCGCGCGAGTCGAGCGCCTCGCGCACCTTCTCGCCGGTGCCGACGGGAACGGTGCTCTTCATCACCAACAGCGAGCGCTCTTCCTGCTCCGGGAGCTGGTCGACGACGTTCCAGACCGCCGACAGGTCGGCGTCGCCGGAGTAGGTCGGCGGCGTGCCGACGCAGACGAACATCACCGTCGTCGTCGCGAGGTCCACCGCCTCGAGCGTGAAGGTCAGCCGCTCGCGGTTGCGCTCCAGCAGCTCGGCGAGCCCCGGCTCGTGGAACGGGATCCGCCCGGCCTGCAGCGCCTCGATCCGCTCGGGGACGATGTCCCGGACGACCACCTCGTGCCCGAGGTCGGCGAAGCAGGCGCCGGTCACGACGCCGACCCAGCCGGCGCCGAAGATCCCGATTGCAGGCCTTTTCACGCGCCTGAGGTTATCGAGTCATCGGGCGGAAGCCTCGCGCGATCGCCAGCATCGTCTCGTTCGAGAGCGAGTCGAGCAGCGTGTTCACGACCCAGTAGCTCGCCCCGCCGGAGCGCAGGACGACCATGTGCAGGTGCGAGCCGTTGTAGTAGAGGTCGTAACGGCGGCCGCCGACCCGCTGCGTGAGGCTCTTGTCCGAGAGCACCGGCGCGCCCGTCCACTTCGACTCCTGGATCCCCCAGTACTCCTGCGAGCCGGTCTTGAAGGTCAGCCGCACGGTCGGGCTGCCGCCGAGCCGGTAGACCCGGACCGGCGTGTCGCCGCAGCAGGTATCGAGGTACGAGCTGCGCTCTACCACTGCCGGTAGCTGGAGCCGGAACGGCATCCGCTTCTTCAGCCCGGCGAGCGTCGACCGCGTCAGGCCGGCATCGCTGCGCACGTACGGCGGGTGCCGGACCGGCGTCGGCGGGATCACGACCGGCGCCAGCTGGTCGTGGAAGGTCGAGCCGACGACGAGGCACTCGAGCGCGCCGTTGCAGAGCGTCTTCAGGTTCGCGGGCCTGGGCCCGACGTCGGCGCTGCCGACCAGGCGTGCGATCTGCTGGCCCGAGGTCTTGCCGTTCGCGGCGCGCGCCGGGTCGTAGTAGACCTTCGAGCGGAAGTAGTTCCAGGTCGGGGCGTTCGCCGTCTGCCCGGTGGACGGCAGGACGATGTTGTACCCCTTCTGGCCGAGCTCGTAGCTGGCGTTCCCGGCCGAGCCGGCGACGCCGTTCCCGTTCAGCACCGCCAGCGTGACGTGTGACGGCGGCAGCGTGAACTTCTTGTGCAGCTTGCGCCTCAGCGCGACCGCCGTTTCCTGCGCCGCGGCGCCGACGTCCGGATTGAGGAACTCCTGGACGGTCGACTGGATCGCCGACTGCGAAGCATAGAGCTCGTAGTAGCCGGTCACGTTCGTCAGCTTGTTCTGGAAGACGTGGCCCGGCGGCAGCGTGTACGCGAACTTCGCGTAGCTGCTGATCGTGCCGAGGTCGAAGTGGCCGAGCACGTCGATGTAGTGATGGTGGGCGATCGTGTTGATGATCCCGATCAGGCTCGTGAGGCCCAGCGAGCGGCGGACCCGCTCGCGCATCGCCGAGACGAACTGCTGCTGGCGCGCCAGGCGGTAGAGGTCGGAGTCGGTGTGCCGGTAGCGAACGAAGGAGAGCGCCTGCGTCCCGTTGAGGAGCTGGTACCCGGGCTGCAGATTGATGTTGGCGTAGTCGGTCGAGCCCGTGCCGACGTTCCTGTTGTAGTAGCGGCGGTCGACGTCCATCCACACCCCACCGAGCTTGTTCGCGACCGCGATGAAGCCGAGGAAGTTGACGCTGATCAGGTAGTTGATCGGGACGCCGGTCAGGTGGCGCACGGTCTCGAGCGCGCCACCGGCTCCGCAGTAGGTGTAGGCGGTGTTGATCCGTCCGTGGTCGATCGAGCTGCGCCGGGCCGTTGCGGGCGCCGGAGGCGGTGCGGCTCGGGCACCAGAGCGGGACGTCGAGGTCACGCGGTAGCGAGAGCATCGAGATCGTCTTGGTAACGGGGTCGACGCGGAGCAGCATCATCGTGTCGGAGCGCGAGGGAGAGCTCCCGTCTCCCGCTCGGTGGTCGTAGCCGATCACGAGCGCGACAGCGGGGTGCTTCGCGTCCGGGACCGAGGTGAGACGCTGCTCCGTCGCCTTGTCTGCCTTGGACGTGCCGTGCAGCGCGGCGGCGCTCTCGTGCGCCCAGAGATAAAAGCCCCCGACGAGCCCGCAGACGAGGATCACGGCCACGACCCCGAGGAAGAAGAAAAACTTGCCGGCGAGCTTGAGGACGCCCGGCCTGGGCGGCGGCGCCTGGCGGTAGAGCGTGACCGGCGACAGCGACCCCGGGGGCAGGATCGCGTGCCCGTTGCCGTTGGCGCCGCGGCCGATTCCTCTCTTGAGCGTCGTCCTCATACGGGGAGTGCAAGGACGCTCGTCGCCGCGTCCGCCAGCATCAGGATAGCCGAGAGCCCGGAAGGACCCTGTTAAGAGTCGCTATGGCCGGAAGGGCACGAGCCGACTGCTACCAACTCGGTGCGTTGGACGGCCCCACGGGCAAAGCCCGCACGCCCTCCAGGGTCGGCGCCGACGAGTCGGCGCCTTAAACGCTTGCGCCGGTGAGAGCAGTTTCGGCGAGCCGCGAGCCCTCGACCAGCGCCTGGAACTTCGCGTAGGCGACGTCCCAGCTACGCGTGCGCAGGCCGCAGTCCGGGCAGACGTGGATCCGCGCCGGGTCGCCGAAGACCTCGACGGCGTAGAGGATCCGGTCGCGCACGAGCTCCGGCGACTCGACGAAGTCTGTGTGAATGTCGAGCACGCCGAGCCCGAGGATCGGGTCGTACGGCAGGTCGCGGAACTTCGTGATCACCTCGTAGCCTGGCCTGTCCTCCGCCGAGGTGCCGAGCTCGCGGCGGTCGTAGTTGGCGAAGCCGACGCAGTACTGGCGGCACTCGCTCATGCCCTCGATCGCCGGGAAGAAGAGCTCGTAGTCCGAGAAGCAGAGATGCGTGGAGAACATGCAGTCGAGCCCCTCGACGCTGACGTTGAAGCTCTCGACGAACAGGTCGAGCTCGTCGGCCTCGGTCGAGGCGCCGGGCTCGTCGATCTGGATCCAGTCGGCGCCGAGCGCGATCAGCGCCTCCAGGTTCGGGCGAATGATGTTGCGGGCGATGTCGAGCGTCAGCTCGCGCCGGGCCTCGATCTCCGACCTGCGGCCGTAGCCCGCGCCGAGGCGGCCCTCGCGCGGCGCGTGGTGCTCGTCGTACGACCAGACCGCGAGCGTGTAGGCGCCCGTGATCGGGATCTTCAGCCGCGCCTTCGCAACTGACTGCAGGAACGAGAACTCGTCGTTGTGGTACGGCTCGGCCAGCCCGACCGGGCCGACCGCCGCTGACTTCGAGTAGTACTTGTTGTCGAAGCTCCGGACCGTGCCGCGCGGCTCGAAGCCGGTCGAGTGCTCGATCGCCCAGGCGTACATCTCGCTCCGCGGCTGCTCGCCGTCCCAGATCACCTCGAGGCCGGCCGACTCCTGGAGCCGGACGCAGTAGCGGCTCGCCCAGTGGTTCAGCTCGTCGACGTCCGCGCCGCCGCGCTCGAGGGTCTCGACCAGCTCCTCGTGGCCCTCGACGCCGACCTTCTCGCCCCAGCTGCGCGCCAAGTCGATGTCGCTCGCGTCGAGCTCTCGGCCCTGGGACGTCTTGACCAGCCAGGGGGGCTTGGCGAGCGATCCGATCTCGTGCGTCAGGAACTTCATGCGGCCGCCTCCACGGTAGCCGTCTTGGCCTTCCCGAGGCGCGAGAGCTTCTCGCGCGCGTACGGCTCGGAGACGTACTGCAGGTCGCCGTTGGGCACCAGCGCGATCTCCTCCACCCCGCGCTCGCGGAGGCTCGCCACGAAGGCCGCGATCTCGTGCGGCTCCTCGGCGAGCGAGCTCCGCCCGTCGACCACGCCGGCCAGGAGCAGCTTGTCGAAGCCGTTCGGGACGGCGTCAAGGTGTGTCGAGTAGAAGTCGATCCCGAGCCCGTCGACCGGCAGCTCGGCGGCTCCCCGCGCGAGCGCCGGGGCCGCGTCGCCGAAGGTCAGCCAGAGCGCGAGCTTCGGGCCGCCGGCAAGCGTCTCGAGCGCCTCGGCCAGGCTGTCGAGACCGGCGTCCTCCCGCGCCAGGAACGGCTCCGCGAGCACGACGAGCTCCGCATCGAGGCCGTCGAGCGCCGGCTTGAGCACGTTCTCGGCCAGCGTCTTCGGCGAGAGACCGGTCCCGAGCGAGAGCGCGAACGGCGACGGGAGCGTGACCAGCCGCGGGCCCGGGAGCGGCGCGACGTAGCGCTCGTCCAACCCCCTGCAGGCGCGGCTCCCCGGTCGCCTTCGGCGCCCGGTAGAAGGTGTTCGTGTCGAGGAAGCGCGTCAGGGCGCCCGTCTCGAGCCCGTCGGCCTGCTCGAGCAGCGGCCGGAAGTGGTCCTGCCAGCGCAGCATCCCGTCGGCGAGGAGGTCGAGCCCGGCGGCCTGCTCGGCCTCGACGAGCGCGGCGAGGTCGCGCTCCACCTGCTCGTCGACCGCCTCCTGGGTCGTCCGCCTCCGGTCGAGGTCGCGCGTCGCCTGGACGAGCCCTTCGCTACGGGGGTAAATCCCAGGGGCAAACGCCGTTAGCTGCATTTACGGGTCCTCGCGAGCGAAGCGACGCGACAAGACAGCCCCGCGGAAACTGCGCGGCATTTTTCGCGGTTTTCAGCCACGGCCGCCGACCGTCAGCTGGTTCTCGGCGTGGCGGACGCGCTGCTCGAGCTGCCAGCGGTCGCCTTCCGACTCGCCTCGCTCGATGCGCTCGAGCTCGGCCTGGGCCTGCTCGAGCTGCTGGCGCGCGCGGGCGTCGTCGATCTGGCGGGCATCCACGGCGTCGTCCACCAGCGCCAGCGCGCGGTCCTGCTCGACCTTGAAGAAGCCCGGGCCGGTCGCGAACTCGACCACGTCGTCGCTGGCGCGGTCGCGGTAGATCCGCGTCGAGCCCGCGTTGAGGAGCGCGACCAGCGGCGCGTGGCGGGCGAGCACGCCGATCTCGCCGTCGGCGCCCGGGACGATCAGCATCTCGACGTCGCCCTCGAACGCCGGCCCCTCGGGCGTGACCAGCGACACGTTGAACGTCCTCCCCGCCAAGCTCAGGCGACGGCTGCGGTCTCGGGCTCCGGCTCAGGCTCCTCTTCCGGCTCCGGCGCTTCCTCGCCGGACAGCCTTCGAGCCTTCTCGACCGCCTGCTCGATCGTGCCGACCATGTAGAAGGCCTGCTCCGGAAGATCGTCGTGCCTGCCCTCGATGATCTCCTGGAAGCCCTTGATCGTGTCCTCGAGCCGGACGTACTCGCCCGGCTGGCCGGTGAACTGCTCGGCCACGAAGTTCGGCTGCGAGAGAAACCGCTGGATCCGCCGCGCTCGCGCGACGATGACCTTGTCCTCGTCGGAAAGCTCGTCGATCCCGAGAATGGCGATGATGTCCTGCAGGTCCTTGTAGCGCTGCAGGATCTCCTGGACGCGGGTCGCGGTCTCGTAGTGCTCGGCCGAGACGATCCCCGGCTGCAGGGCGCGGGAGAAGGAGGCGAGCGGGTCCATCGCGGGGTAGATCCCCTGCTCGACGATCGCGCGCTCCAGGTTCACCGTGGAGTCGAGGTGGGCGAACGTATTCGCGGGCGCCGGGTCGGTGTAGTCGTCCGCCGGCACGAAGATGGCCTGGATCGACGTGACGGAGCCGGCCTTCGTCGACGTGATCCGCTCCTGCAACTGGCCCATCTCGGTTGCGAGGGTCGGCTGGTAGCCGACCGCGCTCGGCATGCGCCCGAGCAGCGCCGAGACCTCGGAGCCCGCCTGGACGAACCGGAAGATGTTGTCGATGAAGAGGAGGACGTCCTGGCCCTGGTCGCGGAAGTACTCCGCCATCGTCAGCCCGGAGAGACCGACGCGCAGGCGCGCTCCCGGCGGCTCGTTCATCTGGCCGTAGCAGAGCGCGACCTTGTCGATCACGCCCGCTTCCTGCATCTCGAGCCAGAGGTCGTTGCCCTCCCTGGTGCGCTCGCCCACGCCCGAGAAGACGGAGACGCCGCCGTGCTCCATGGCGACGTTGTGGATCAGCTCCTGGATCAGGACGGTCTTGCCGACTCCAGCGCCGCCGAAGAGGCCGACCTTTCCGCCGCGGATGAAGGGAGCGATCAGGTCGATCACCTTCATTCCGGTCTCGAAGATCTCGATGTCGGCCTTGAGCTCGTCGAACGGGGGCGGGTCCCGATGGATCGGCCAGCGCTCGCCGCTCGCCGGCTCCCCGTTGTCGACCGGCTCGCCGATCACGTTCCAGAGGCGGCCGAGGGTCTGGTCGCCGACGGGCACGGTGATCGGGCCGCCGGTGTCGATGACGTCCACGCCGCGCGGGACCCCGTCCGTGGAGTCCATCGCGACCGTGCGGACGCGGTCGTCGCCGAGGTGCTGCTGCACCTCCGCGATCAGATCGATCGCAGGCCGGCCGTCGCGCTCGGGGACCGTGATCCTGACTGCGCTGTTGATCTCCGGCAGGCCGCCGGTGAAGACGGCGTCGATGACGACGCCCTTGATCTCGATGACCTTGCCGACGTTCTGTTTCTGGCCGTTGTTCTGGTCAGGCATGTGTCTCCTGGAGAGGTGAGTCGGGACCGCTGCGGAAGCGGCACGAGAGCCTGCCGCTCAGCGGCGTGAGTCTAGCGAAGCGCCGGCCGGACCGACCGGGTTCACGTTCGTCCGCGGTCGAGCGGCCGTTTCTGCTCGATCGCCGCCACACGGGCGGCGTGATCGAGGCTTCAGACGTACGAGGTGACGAGCCCGGGAAACACGTTGAGAGAACAGTATCCGCGCGGCCGCAGGCGTTACCGATTGCCGACGACCGGGCCGCCGCGCAGCGAGCGCGCGGACGAGGTCGACCGGTCGGAGCGGAGGCGCTCGAGCACGTGAGCCGCGCTCAGGTTGAGCGTGTCCGGCGACGAGGCCACGGGCGCAGTCTGCACAGGCGGGACGCTGGCGACGGAGCCGCCCTTGATCTCGACGGAAGCCAGTACGCTGCCGAGCCCGACGGCGGCGACGGCCATGGCCGCGACCGCCGGAGCGAGGCGCAGGCGCACGTGGCGGCGGACCCGGCCGATCGAGATGCCCTCGAGGCGCTCGCGCGGAGCTGCCCGGAGCGCCGTCGTCAGGTCGGTGATCGCGAGACTGAACTCGCGGCACGAGGCGCAGCGCTCGAGATGGTCCGCGAGCAGGGCTCGCTCGAACGTCGACAGCTCGCCGTCGACGCTCGCCGATGCCCACTGGCGTGCGCGCTCACAGTGTCCGTGCACGGTTCTCACAGTAGCTTCGACGGCGGCGATGTCCAGAAGTTAGCGCCCCTTCGCTCTCGGAAAGCCAGCGCTTTTCGGCCCCGACGAGGAGCGTTGAACGGCCGCACGGGCAAGCCCGCGCGGCCTCACCGGTCGGCGCCGACGAGTCGGCGCCTTGGCGCCCGGAACCGGCTTCAGAAGAGCGAATGATGCGAATCGATCAGGGCGCCGATGATGACCAGGGTAAAGCCCAGAATCACGAACACGGCCGAGTTGTTGATCGCGTCGTCCTGCTCGTTCAGCGTCGCCCAGCGCATGTGGCGGGTGCCGAAGTACGGGAAGATGCCTCCCCCCGCGGCCGTCTCCGACTTGACCCGCGCCGGGCCCCGGTTGCCGACGAAGAAGGCGGTGACGAGCAGGAAGCAGCCGACGAGGTAGAAGCCGAGCGTCAGCGAGCGGTCGGGCGATGCACCGATCAGGAGGCCGATCAGCAACGAGAAGACGGCGGTCAGCCCAGCGGCACCCCCCACCAGCAGGACGAGACGGCGCAGCGCCGCGAGGAGCGTGGACACGCTACCCCGTGGTCGGTAGTGGCTGCTCGGGCTCCGGCGAGCGCGCGCCGGAGACGCGCCTGATCTCGGAGGCGTCCATCGGCCAGCGCTCGAGCGCGTAGTGGCAGGCCGCCACGTGTCCGTTGCCGAACGAGTAGAGCGGTGGCTCCTCCACGTCGCAGTGACCCTCGACGAAGCGCGGGCAGCGCGGGTGGAAATGGCACGCGCTCGGAGGGTTGATCGGGCTCGGCACGTCGCCTTCGAGCACGATCGGCTCGCGCTTGCGTCCCAGCTCCGGGTTCGCGATCGGGACCGCCGAGAGCAGCGCGCCCGTGTACGGGTGCTTCGGCTCCTTGTAGAGGATGTCGCGCGAGGCAATCTCGACCACCTTGCCGAGGTACATGACCAGCACCCGATCGGAGATGTGGCGGACGACGTTGAGGTCGTGGGCGATGAAGACGAACGTCAGCCCGAAGTCGTCCTGCAGGTCCTTGAGCAGGTTCAGGATCTGTGCCTGGACCGAGACGTCGAGCGCCGAGACCGGCTCGTCGCAGACGATCAGCTTCGGGTTCACCGCCAGGGCGCGCGCGACGCCGATGCGCTGCCGCTGGCCGCCCGAGAACTCGTGCGGAAAGCGGTTGTAGTGCTCCGGGTTGAGGCCGACGACCTCCAGCAGCTCCTGCACGCGCGTCTTGATCTCGGACGCCGACCCGAGCTTGTGCACCTCGAGTGGCTCGCCGATGATGAAGCCCACGCGCTTCCGTGGGTTCAGCGACGCATACGGGTCCTGGAAGATCATCGTCATCTCGCGGCGGATCGGCCTCATCGCGCTCCGCGAGAGCTTCGTGATGTCGCGTCCGTCGAAGGTGATCTGGCCGCCGGTCGTCTCCAGCAGCTTGATGATGCAGCGGGCCAGCGTGGACTTCCCGCAGCCCGACTCCCCGACGATGCCAAGCGTCTCGCCCTGCTTGACGCTGAACGACACGCCGTCGACCGCCTTTACCGAGCCGACCTCCTTCTGGAAGATGATCCCGCGCGTGATCGGGAAGTGCTTCTTGACGTCCTCGACGACGAGCAGATCGCCCCTGTCGACAGCGGAGCTGGTGGCCGCCTCCACCTAGCCTGCCCCCGCCATCATCGACTCGAGCAGCTTGGCCGCCTCCCTGTCCTTCGTCTCCTCGTCGAGGTGGCAGGCCTGAAGGTGCCCGGGCTCCCGCTGCGTGGGCCGGAGCTCCGGAACGTTCGTCTTGCAGATCTCCATCACGTACGAGCAGCGTGGGTGGAAGCGGCACCCGCTCGGGGGCCGCAGCAGCGAGGGCGGCTGGCCGGGAATCTGCGTCAGGCGCTCGACATCGATGTCGAGCCGCGGCAGCGAGCCCATCAGGCCCCACGTGTAGGGATGCTGGGGCCGGTTGAACAGGTCGTCGGCGCTGCCCTGCTCGACCACCCTCGCGCCGTACATGACGAGCACGTCGTCGGCCGTCTCCGCGACCACGCCGAGGTCGTGGGTGATGATGATGATGGCGCTCCCGAACTCCTCCTGGAGCCGCTTCATCAGCGTCAGGATCTGAGCCTGCGTGGTCACGTCGAGCGCCGTGGTCGGCTCGTCCGCGATCAGCAGGTCGGGGTCGTTGATCAGCGCCATCGCGATCATCACGCGCTGGCGCATGCCGCCGGAGAACTGATGCGGATAGTCGTCGATCCGCCTCTGCGCCTGCGGGATCCCGACCGCCTTCAGCAGCTCGACCGCGCGGGCGCGCGCGACGCGCGTGGAGACGTCGCGGTGGAGCTGCACGGCCTCGATCAGCTGCCAGCCGATCGTCTTCACCGGGTTCAGCGAGGTCATCGGGTCCTGGAAGATCATCGAGATGTCGTTACCCCGAATCTCGCGCAGCTCACGCGGCTTGGTCGTGAGGAGGTTCTTGCCCTTCCAGATCGCCTCGCCGCTCGAGGTGGTGTTCCGCTTCGCGTTCAGGCCCATGATCGTCAGGCAGGTCACGCTCTTGCCCGAGCCGGACTCGCCGACGATGCCTAGCGTCTGGCCCTTCTCGACCGAGAAGGAGACGCCGTCGACGGCGCCGACGATGCCGTCCTCGGTATGGAAGGACGTCCTCAGGTCCTTGACTTCGAGCAGAGCCATGGTGCAGGTCCTACGGTACCGCTTGCGGTATGGCCGTCGTCTGCATCAGCTGCTCTACGCGAGCCGGATTCGCGGGTCGATCCAGGCGTAGAGGACGTCGACGATCAAGTTGAATAACAAGATCGCGACCGTCGCGAAGACCACCACCCCTTGAACTGTCGCGAAGTCGTTGGCGGAGACGCCGATGATCAGCGTCCGGCCGAGCCCGGGGAGCTGGTAAACGGTCTCCGTGAAGACGGCGCCGCCGAGTGCGACCCCGATGTCCATGCCGAGCATCGTCACCACGGGCAGGAGGGCGTTGCGGAGCACGTGCGAGACGAGGACCCGCCGTTCCGGCGCGCCCTTCGCGCGGGCGGTGCGGACGAAGTCCTCGTTCAGGGTCTCCATCACGTTCGCCCTGACCATCCGCACGTACAGCGCAGCAAACAGGAGCGCGAAGGTGAACCACGGGAGAATCATGTGGTAGAACCACTGCCAGGGGCCGCCTGGCAGGCCCGAGCCCGCCGGCGCACCGAAGAAGTTGGCGTAGTTCGCGATCGGCGTCCACCCCAGCTTCACGCCGAAGACGTACTCGAAGATCAGCCCGATCCAGACCGGGTGCGCGGAGATCCCGATCAGGACGAACACCATCGCCGTTCGGTCTAACAGGGACCGTGGCCGCAGCGCCGAGTAGACGCCGAGCGAGAGGGCGATCATCATCCAGATCACCGCCCCGCCGAAGACGAGCGAAGCGGTCACGGGGGCGGCCTGCCCGATCGCCTGGTTGATGCCCTGGCCGTTCGCGTACGAGTAGCCGAGGTTCTGGTGGACGACCAGCCGGTCGAAGAAGCGCCAGTACTGGACGTAGAGCGGCTTGTTCAGCCCGTAGTGCTCGGTGACGAGCTTCAGGCAGGCCGGCCGCGCCTGGTCACCGCCGCACTGCGCACGGGCCGGGTCGTTCGGGCCCATGAAGAAGATCACGAACGTGACGAACGTGATGATGATGAAGAGCAGGATCGCCCAGAGGATTCGCCTGATCAGATATCGGAACATGTGCCTTGGCCGCCTCCGTTCGGATCCTACCCTAGTGGTTAACGCGCGAGGCGCCGGCTAGGTGCCGGCGCCTCGCGTTTTTTCCGTCGTTCTGCAGAGCCTCCTTCAGCGTCCTACTTCAGCGCCATCGCGCCGATGCTGAAGTCCTGGTAGATGCCCTGGTACACGAGGCTCTTGGGGTTGATGCGATTGGAGAAGAAGTAGCGGTTGTTGTACGTGCGCGTAGCAGCCAACGGCGCAACCTGCTTCATGATGTCGATATCAAGCTGGCCGTAGGTCTTGTAGCGCTTCGGGCCGACGAGCTTCGCGGCCGCCGCCATCTTCGCGTTCCACTTCTTGATGTTCATGTACGAGTAGTTCACGTTGTTGTCGGACTGAATGGACGGTCCGTAGAGCAGGATGTTGATCCAGTCGTACGGATCCGGGTAATCCGAGCACCAGCCCATCGACACTCCCATGTCGGCGTCGTTGCCCTTGACGCCCATGGCCGTGTAGATGTTGCCGCCCGAGAAGCCCTTCATCGTGATGTTCCCGGACGAGAAACCGATCGCCTGGAGGTCACCCCGGACGATCTGAGCCTGTGCCGGGTTCACGGAACCCGACGAGCGGAAGTACACGGTGATCTTGCCATCCCTCAGGTGACCCTTGGCGAGCTTCTTCGCCGTGGTCAGGTTCCGCTTGTAGAGGCTGACATTCTTCCAACCGGGAACGCCCGGGTTGAAGATGTGCGTCCACGTGTCACCGGCGTACGGACCGGCCTGGCCGACGTACGGCGCACGCTCGATCGCGTAGTTGACGGCCTGGCGGAGGTTGAGGTTGTCCTTGAACAGGCTGTTCGCCATGTTCAACGGCAGGTACCCCGTGCAGTTCTGGGACTTCGCCCAGAACCGGGTCTTGTTCTTCCCGTACTTGTTGGCGATGCCCTGCACCTGGTCGGGCGGAGGAACAGGATCCTCGTCGACCTGGTTCTGCTGCACCTGGTTGAACAGCGTTTGCTCGTTCGCGTTCCAGGACACGTCAAGGCCCTGCAGGTTGTGCGGCCGGTTCCGGCCGGGGCCCGCCTTGTAGAACTTGTTCTTCCGCACCGACGTCAGCTGGTTCACGTCGTTGCGGGAGTAGTAGTACGGGCCTGCAGACGGCAGGTTGTTGCCGTTGACCGTGACGACCTCGCTGGTCAGCGGAAGCGCCGTGGAGGTTGCCTGGAAGAACGGCATCGTGATCTTGGCCATGAAGGTGCCGTCCGGCTTGGTCAGATGGATGATCAGCTTCTGACCCTTGACGACCACGCCACTGACGTGCGTGCCGTTGCCGGCGTTCACCTTGGCGGCCCCGACGATGTTGGTGCCGTTCGGATCGGTGATGAACTGCGCGCCGGGCGAGGCGAGCTGCTTGTTCGCCACCCGGTCGATTGCGTACTTGAAGCTCGCCGGAGTCACCGGCTTGCCGTTGCTGAACTTGAAGCCCTTCCGGATCGTGAAGGTGTACGTCTTGCCGTTCTTCGAAACGGTGAAGCCTGACGCAACCTCAGGGTGGAGGGTGCTACCCGCCGGGCCCTGCTTGTCCGGATAGTTGTAGAGCTTCGCTGCGGTCGAGTATTCGATCCACCACGCGGTGGTGATGTAGGCGATCTGCGGGTCGACCTGGACCGAAGCCCCCGTCGTCCCGTACTTCCAGATCCCTCCCTGCTTAAGCGCATGAGAGGCGGTGCCTGCACTCGCGAAACTCGCTGCAACGAGAAGGCTTGCTCCGGCCACGAGCATCGCGACCGAAAGCCATAGCCGTCTGTGCATGTCTCTCCTTTCCGTGAACTTCGGATCGGGGCATCCCCGAGCCGCGACGGGCGCCTGGCCCCGTCCAAGCAGATGAGACGTAAACGTGAAGCTTTGGTTAGTGACTTGTGAGACGGGGCGCGGCGTCTACATGTGGCTTGCGCGCGGGTCGAACGCGTCGCGCAGGCCGTCGCCCAGCAGGTTGAACGCGAGCGTCGTCAGCATCAGGGCCAGCCCCGGCCAGACCATCAGCAGCGGCCGCGTCGTGTAGAAGTCGACCGCTCCGGAGAGCAGGTTCCCCCAGCTCGCGTTGAACTTGATGCCGACGCCGAGGAACGACAGGCCGGCCTCGAACAGCACGTAGGAGGCCACGATCAGCGTCGAGTAGACGATCATCGGCGCGACGAGGTGCGGCAGGACGTGCGAGCGGATGATCCTGGAATCGCTCGCGCCGACCATCCGCGCCGCCTCGACGTACTCCTTCTCCCTGATCGACAGCACCTGGGCGCGCATGATGCGGGCTGGATAGAACCAGCCGAACAGGGTGAAGATCAGCACGAGCGTGATCACGCCCTGCGGGAAGACTCCTAAGGTGATGCTGTCGAGCCGCGGGCCGACCGTAGCGGCCAGCGAGATCACGAAGATCAGCACCGGGAACGCCATCGTGATCTCCGTGATACGGGAGATGATCGTGTCCGGCCAGCCTCGGAAGTAGCCGGCAGACGCGCCGAGGATCACCCCGATCAGCATCACCCCTATCGTCGAGAGAATGGCCACCTCGAGCGAGATCTGCGCGCCGTACATCAGGCGCAGCAGCTCGTCCTGGCCGAGCCGGTTGGCGGCGCCGAGCGGGAGGACGTCCTTATGGCCGGTGATCGAGTTCTCGACATGCGTCCACGGGTTCGCCGGCAGGCCGGCCGAGTTCACCGCGGGCTTGTAGAGGAACAGGTCGTTGGGGCCGTGCCCCACCAGGTGCTTGACGATCGGGGCGCCGCCGAAAGCAACCGCGATCAGCAGGATGATGAAGATGCCGCTGCCGATCGCCACCTTGTCGCGGCGGAGCCGGCGCCAGACCTGCTCCCAGTAGCCTCGGGCCTTGACCTCCTCCATCTCGACGCCGAGGTCGGAGCCGCTCTCGGTCGCGATGGCAGCCCCGAGGCCGCCCGCGCCGGCAGAGACGACGACTTTTTCTTCTCGCTGGGCCATCAGCTAGGAGTCCGCAGACTATAGACGACGGTATGCGGAGAAGGTTTGCACGCCTACAGCGGCTATTAGCTATCCGTCGAATCGACCGGTCATTTCAGACGGACGCACGGACAGAGCCCGCGCGTCCTGGCGTCGGCATCGCAAGCGACGCCTTATTGCGTAAGCGCGTCGGCGCCCGCGACCACTTCCAGGATCTCCTGGGTGATCTCGGCCTGGCGGGCGCGGTTCAGGTCGAGCGTGAGGCTGTCGATCAGCTCGCCGGCGTTGCTCGAGGCGTTGCGCATCGCGGTCATGCGCGCGCCGAGCTCGGAGGCCGAGGACTCGAGCAGCGACCGGTAGAGCTCGGTCTCGAGGTAGACCGGGAGCAGCCGCTCGAGGATCTGCTCAGGCTCAGGCTCGTAGATGAAGTCGCCGAGCAGCGCCTGCTGCTCTTCGGTCTCTGCCTCGCGCGCGCGCGCGAGAACCTCTCCGGAGATCGGAAGCAGCTGCTGCTCGGTGACGCGCTGCACGAGCGGTGAGACGTACTCGTTGTAGACCGCGACCGCGCGGTCGATCTCCTCGGCCTCGTAGAGCTCGGCGAGCCGGTGGGCGACCGCCTGCGCGTCGGAGTAGGCGGGCCGTTCGGTGAACCCGGCCCACGCCTGGTCGAGCCGGTAGCGCCGAAACTCGAGCGTCGAGCGGCCCTTGCGGCCGACGACCAGCCAGCGCACCTGCACGCCCTCGCCCTTGAGGCTGCGCTCGATCGCGAAGGCCCGGCGGAGGACCTGCCCGTTGAAGGCGCCGGCCAGGCCGCGGTCGCCGGTCAGCGCGACGATCGCCACCGTCTGCGGCTCGCGCTGCTGCAGCAGCTTCAGGCCCCGCAGCGAGGCGGCCGCGCGGGCGGTTCCGGCCGTCAGCTCCTGCATCCGGTCGGCGTAGTCGCGCATCTGCACGATCCGCTCCTCGGCCCGGCGCAGGCGCGCGGCGGCGACGAGCTCCATCGCCTTCGTGATCTTGCGCGTGTTCCGGACCGACCGGATCCGCCGCTTGATGTCCTGCAGGGTCGCCATCGCCGCTACGCCACCAGCGGTTGCTCTTCCTTGATTGCGAAGGTGCCCTTGAACTTCTCGATCTGTGCGTTCAGGCGCTCGGCCAGCTCGTCGCCCAGGTCACCGGTCTCGCGGATTTCCTTCAGGACCGTCTCCTCGGCCCGCATGAACTCGCGCAGCTCGTCCTGGAAGCGCTGCACCTGCTCGGTCGGAACGTCGTCGAGGTAGCCGTTGATTCCGGCGTAGAGCGCGACCACCTGCTGCTCCATCGGCCACGGGTCGTACTGCGGCTGGTTCAGGGTCGCGACCATGCGCTCGCCGCGCGCCAGGGTCTGCTGGGTGGCGGCGTCGAGCTCCGAGCCGAACTGGGCGAACGCCTCGAGCTCGCGGTACTGCGAGAGGTCGAGGCGCAGCCTGCCCGCGACCTTCTTCATGGCCTTCGTCTGCGCGCTCGAGCCGACGCGCGAGACCGACCGGCCGACGTCGACCGCCGGCCGGACGCCGGAGAAGAACAGGTCGGACTCGAGGAAGATCTGGCCGTCCGTGATCGAGATGACGTTGGTCGGGATGTAGGCGGCGATGTCGCCGGCCTGGGTCTCGATCAACGGCAGCGCGGTCAGCGAGCCGGCGCCGAGCTCGTCGTTCAGCTTGCAGGCCCGCTCGAGCAGCCGCGAGTGCAGGTAGAAGACGTCGCCGGGGAACGCCTCGCGGCCCGGTGGGCGGCGCAGCAGGAGCGACATCTGCCGGTAGGCGTCTGCGTGCTTGGAGAGATCGTCGTACATGCAGAGCGCGTGACCGCCGTTGAACATGACGTGCTCGCCCATCGCGCAGCCTGCGAACGGCGCCATCCACTTGATCGGCGCGGCCTCGGAGGCGCCGGCGCTGACGATGATCGTGTAGTCCATCGCGCCGGCGTCCCTGAGCCGCTCGTAGACCTGTGCCACCGTCGAGGCCTTCTGGCCGATCGCGACGTAGATGCAGACCAGGTTCTGGTCCTGCTGGTTGAGGATCGTGTCGACGAGGATCGCGGTCTTCCCGGTCGAGCGGTCGCCGATGATCAGCTCGCGCTGGCCCCGGCCGACGTTGGTCATCGCGTCGATCGCCTTGATCCCGGTCTGGAGCGGCTCCTTCACCGGCTGGCGGGCGACGACGCCGGGCGCCTTGAACTCCAGCGGGCGGGTCTCGTCCGAGGCGATCGGCCCGGCGCCGTCGAGCGGCCGCCCGAGCGGGTCGACCACGCGGCCGAGCAGCCCGTCGCCGACCGGCACGCTGGCGACGCTGCCGGTGCGCTTGACCGGCTCGCCCTCCTTGACGTGCTCCCACTCGCCGAACAGCGCGGCGCCGACGTTGTCCTCCTCGAGGTTGAACGCGAGGCCGACGACGCCGTGCTCCAGCTCGAGCATCTCGAGCGCGACGGCGTTCTCGAGCCCGTAGATGCGGGCGATCCCGTCGCCGACCTGCAGCACGGTCCCGACCTCGGCAAGGTCGGTCTCGACGTCGTACTCCTCGATCCGCTGCTTCAGGATCGAGGTGATCTCCTCCGGCCTCAGTTTCACGAAGACTCCCTTCTCATGCGGTTGCCAGCTCCCGCCGCAGCCGCTCGAGGCGGCCGCGCAGGCTCGCGTCGAGCCGGTACGACCCGACCTGGATGACGACGCCGCCGATCAGGTCCGGGTCGACCTTCCTGGTCGCCTCGACCTTGCGTCCTGACGCCTCCTCGATCTGGCCGAGGAGCTTGCGCGCCTCGGCGTCGGAGAGCTCGACCGCGGTCGTCAGCTCGGCGCTCAGGATTCCCTCGCGCTCGGCGACCAGGCGTTCGAGCTCGCGCGCGATCTCTTCGAACTGCGCGGCGCGGCCCTTGTCGGCCAGCAGCAGGACGAAGTTGCGGACGAGCTGCTCGCCGCCGGAGAGCATGTCCTCGAGCGCGGCCGCCCGTGCGCGCGGGTCGAGCTGCGGGTTGCGCAGCAGCGCGCGCAGCTCTGGGACCTCCGCGACCGCCTGCGCCAGCTCGGCGATCTCGGACCGCACCTGCTCGAGGCGGTTGTCGTCGAGCGCCGCGTCGAACAGCGCCTTCGCGTAGACCCGGTCTACGACACTCACTTGTCGTGCGCCTCCAGGACGGAGAAGTCGAGCTCGCCGACGGCCTCTTCGATCAGGCGCTTGTGGTCGGCGTCGTCCAGCGAGCGGCGCGTGACCTTCTCGGCCGCGATCAGGCTCAGCTCGGCGACCTCGCTGCGGATCAGGTCAAGCGCCTTGCGGGTCTCGGCCTCGATCTGCGTGCGCGTGTCTTCGATCCGCCGTTGCCGGTCGGCCTCGGTCTCGTCGCGCATGCGGCGCTGCGTCGCGTCCCCGACCCGGCGCGCCTCGGTCAGGATTTCCTCCGCCTCGCTCTTGGCCTGGCCGATCAGCTTGCGGTGCTCCTCCAACAGCTCGCGCGCCTCGCTGCGGGCCTCGTCGGCCTCCTCGAGCGACTGCCGGATCCGCGCGCGCCGCTCGTCGATCAGCTTCTGGATCGGGCCGAAGGCGTAGCGCTTCAGGACGAACAACGCGATCAGGAAGCAGACGATCGTCCAGATCATCAGCCCCGGTGTGACCTGGATCAGCGGGTTGGAGGCGAGGAGCATCAGACCAGGACGTAGGCGAGGATCGAGCCGAGCAGGCCGTAGAAGACGACCGCCTCGGTCAGCGCGAAGCCCAGCCACTGGATGCCCTGGAGCTCACCGCGGAGCTCCGGCTGCCGGGCGACCGACTGGATCATCGACCCGAAGATGTTGCCGATGCCCACACCGGCCCCGAGTGCGCCGAGGCCGACGCCGAGGGCCAGGCCGATCGCCTTGCCGGCCTTGGTGACGTCACCGGTAGTGGCGGCGACGAGAAGACTGCTCATGGTCGTCCCTCCTAGTGTTGAGGCTCGATCGCCGAGCCGATGTAGATGGCTGACAGGGCAGCGAAGATGAACGCCTGGATGCCGACGACGATAACGACCTCGAAGAGGTAGAACGCCGTCGCGACCGGAATCACGATGGGCGCCAGCACCACCGTCTCGAGGATGAACATCAGGCCGATGAACGTGAGGATCAGGATGTGGCCGGCGAGCATGTTCGCGAAGAGTCGGACGCTCAGGGAGATGAGCCGCATGAACTGCCCGAGGATCTCGAGCGGGACGATCAGGAGCAGCAGCCCCTTGGGCGCCTCGGGAATCCAGCTCTTGAAGTAGCGGGTCGGCCCGTTCCAACGGATGCCTTCGAAGTGGGTGAAGACGAAGGTCAGGAGTGCCAGCGCGAGCGTGACCGACAGCGACGAGGTCGCCGCGTAGATCCCCCAGGTCGGCACGCCGTGCCAGGTCTCGCCGGTCAAGCGGCAGCGGAATGAAGCCGATCAGGTTGACGACGAAGATGAACAGCAGCAGCGTTGCGACGTACGGGAACCAGCGGCCGATCGCCTTCGAGGGCAGTCCCTGCTCCGCGATCTGCGTCTGGGCGATCTCGTAGAGCGCCTCGCCGATCGTCTGCCGCCGGTCGGGCAGGAGCGCGAGCCTCGCTCGCATCAGGACGATCCCGAGCAGGATCGTCAGCGCGGTGCCGAGCAGGAGGTAGACGACGGCCTTGGTGATCGAGAGGTTGAGCGGGCCGAGGTGGATCGGGATCCACTCGTGCTGCTCGAACTCGGTGGTCGGGTCGAAGGTGCCGCGGGCGAACGCCGGCGCGGGGAGAGCAAGGGCGAGCAGGATGATGCCGACGAAGAGGCGCTTCACGCGGTCGGCTCCTGCGCGTAGTAGCCGAGCAGCCCGACCGCCAGCTCCGCCGTGTAGGCGGCGCCGTAGACGAGCGCGACCGCCAGGCCGAGCTCCCGGTCGGACGAGGCCACGGCCAGCAGGACGACCAGGACGGCGAGCAGGCGAAGCATCATGCCGGCGGCGAGCGCGCCCGAGGCGGCGAGGTTCTCGCTCGAGGGCCGCACGCGCCCCAGCAGGAGGCCGAACGCCTCGACGCCGAGCCAGAGAACGGCCGCGATCGCCCAGCCCTTCAGGTTCCAGCCGGCCAGCGCGAAGATCGGCAGCGCGAGCGCGATGACGAGGGCGCCCGCAAGCGGCCCGGCGAAGCGGCGAACCGGAGCCGGGCGCGGCGAGCCGAGGATGCCGACCCTCGTCACATCGCGTCCCGGTAGCGGTGGTAGACGGCGAAGATGCCGGCGGGGACGCCCACTACAGCGCCGCCGAGAATCCCGAGGCCGACCGAGCCTGCCGCCCAGCCGACGAGCGCACCGATCCCGACGCTCGCCGCGGTCACGCTCCCGAGCAGCGCGCCGGCTCCGGCCGGCTCGAACGACGCGCGGGGGCTGGGCTCCATTGCGGCGAGCATACCAAACGCTTGTGACACCTGAAAACGGCTCCGTTGCTCGGCTTTGGCCGGACTTTGTGCTCTACGCCGTCCGTCGCGCGGCCTCGCGGGCTTCCTGCTCGCGACGGCGAATGCGCGGGTTGGCAAGCTTGACGATCTCGAGCAAGTAGACCATGTAGACCGAGGCGGCGAGCGCGAGCCCGCCGATGCAGCCGACGGCGACCGTTCGCCAGGGGTGCCAGACGCCGTGCTCGTGCGGGGCGAGGAAGCGGGTCGAGAGCGCGGCCACGGCGAGGACCGCGCACCAGGCCCACATCGTCACCGCCGCCCGGGCCTGCGAGAAGCCGATGTTCATGAAGCGGTGGTGGAGGTGCGAGCGGTCGGCCTCGAAGACGGGGCGGCCGTACTTGAGCCGCTTGGCGACCACGAACGAGGTGTCGAGGATCGGCACCGCCAGGACGAGCAGCGGGAAGAGGAGCGTCGCCACGGCTGCCGTCTTGAGCAGGCCCTGGACCGACAGCGCGCCCAGCGTGAACCCGAGGAGCATCGCGCCGGAGTCGCCCATGAAGATCCGCGCCGGGTAGAAGTTGTGCCGCAGAAAGCCCAGACAGGCGCCGAACACGATCGCGGCCAGGATGGCCGGCTCGGGGCGCGCGAGCGAGAGGGCGATCAGGCAGAAGGTCGCGCCGGAGATCGCGCAGACCCCGGCGGCGAGCCCGTCGAGCCCGTCGAGGAAGTTGACCATGTTCATGATCGCGACGATCCAGAAGATCGTCAGCGAGATACCCACCCATTCCGGGAAGGCGTGCACCCCGAGCACCGGGAACGTGAAGCGGTGCACCCAGATCCCGAAGCCGGCCGGGATCGCGGCGGCGGCGACCTGGCCGCCGAGCTTCTCCCACCAGACGAGACCCCGGAAGTCATCGATGGCGCCGACGAGCGTTGCCACGGCCATCCCGAGCAGCAACCCCTTCGTCTCGCGCCCGAGCGGCAGGAACGCGAGCGCCGGCACGAAGATCCCGAAGAAGAGCGCGAGCCCGCCGAGCCGCGGCACGGCGCGGCGGTTGAGGCGCCGGGCGCCCGGCTCGTCGACCACGCCCAACATCCGCGCCATGCCGCCGACTGCCGGGGTGAGCAGGATCACGATCCCGAGCGCAGCCAGAGCGCCGTACAGAACCTCGGGGTGATCGGTGAGCGTTTGCCAGACCATCGCTACTTGGTCCCGTACAACCGGTCGCCGGCGTCGCCGAGGCCGGGGACGATGTAGCCGCGATCGTTCAGCTCGCGGTCGACGGCGGCGGTGACGATCCGCACATCAGGGTGTTCGGCCTGCAGGTGCTCGATCCCTTCGGGGGCGGCGACCAGGCAGACGAAGGTCACCGAACGGGCGCCGGCGTTCTTGACCGCGGCGACCGCGGCGGCGCTGGAACGGCCGGTGGCGAGCATCGGGTCGAGCACGATCGCATCGCGCTCGCCGTCGCCGAGCTCAGGCAGCTTCAGGTAGTACTCGACCGGCTGCAGCGTCTCCTCGTCGCGGTAGAGGCCGATGAACCCGACCCGCGCGCTGGAGACGAGCGAGAGGACGCCGTCCAGCATCCCGAGGCCGGCGCGCAGGACCGGGCAGACGGCCACCTTCTTGCCGGCGATCCGCTGCACCTCGGTGCGCTCGAGTGGCGTCTCGACCTCGGCGGTCTCGGTCGGGAAGTCCTTCGTGGCCTCGTAGGTGAGCAGCAGCGTCAGCTCGTTGGCGAGCTTGCGGAAGTGGACGGTAGGCGTGTCCTTGTCGCGCAGGTACGAGAGCTTGTGCTGGACGAGCGGGTGCGTGACCAGGGTCACGCCGGGCGGCGCCTGCGTGGTCACGCGACGTAGGTGGTGAAGCCGCGGAACCCCGGGTAGAGAGGCCGCCGCTCGCAGAGGGCCTCCGACCGCGCCGCCAGCGCGGAGACGTCGGCGCCCTCGTCGAGCGCCTCGGCGATCACCATCCCCACCTCGCGGAAGTCGTCCTCGTCGAAGCCGCGCATGGTCGCCGCCGGCGTTCCGATCCGGATCCCGGAGGCCACCGTCGGCGGGCGCTCGTCGAACGGGACCGTGTTCCGGTTGACGGTCAGCTTCGCCTTTGCCAGCCGCTCCTCCGCGTCCTTGCCCGTCCACTCGGTCGAGCGCAGGTCCACCTGGAGCAGGTGCGTGTCCGTGCCGCCGGTGAGCACGTCGAGCCCGCCCTTCTGCAGCGTCGAGGCCAGCGTGTCGGCGTTGGCGCGCACGTGGCCCTGGTACTCGCGGAACCCCTCGGTCGCGGCGATGCGGAAGCAGGTCGCCTTGGCCGCGATCGTGTGCACGAGCGGCCCGCCCTGCATCCCGGGGAAGACGGCGCGGTCGATCGCCTGCGCGTGCTCCTCGGTGCAGAGGATGAAGCCGGCGCGCGGGCCGGCCAGCGTCTTGTGCGTCGTCGACGTGACGAAGTGGCAGTACGGCACCGGGTTTGGGTGCAGGCCGGCGGCCACGAGCCCGGCGAAGTGCGCCATGTCGCAGAGCAGCAGCGCGCCGACCTCGTCGGCGACCTCGCGGAAGCGGTCGGCCTCGACCGTGCGCGGGTAGGCCGAGCCGCCGCAGATGATCAGCTTCGGCCTGTGCTTCTTCGCCAGCGCGAGCACCTCGTCGTAGTCGACGAGGTTCGTCTCGCGCGAGACGCCGTAGTGGACGATCGTGTAGAGCCGGCCCGAGAAGTTGACCTTGAGCCCGTGCGTCAGGTGGCCGCCGTGCGACAGCTCGAGCGAGAGGATCGTGTCCCCCGGCTCGAGCGCGGCCATGTAGACGGCCATGTTCGTCTGCGCGCCCGCGTGCGGCTGGACGTTCGCGTGCTCGGCGCTGAAGAGCTCTTTCGCGCGGTCGATCGCGGTCTGCTCGATCTCGTCGACGACCTCGCAGCCGCCGTAGTAGCGCCGGCCGGGATAGCCCTCGGCGTATTTGTTCGTCGGCACCGACCCGATCGCCTCGAGGATCGAGGGCCAGGTGAAGTTCTCGGAGGCGATCAGCTCGATCTGGCCGCGCTGGCGCTCGAGCTCACGGGTGAGCAGCTCGGCGATCGCCGGATCGACCTCGGCAAGGCCCGCGGTGCGGAGATGCTGCACGGTCTCCTGCGCAACGGCCACGGTTCTAGATGCTACTCGCGGAGGCTGCCGACGGTCGCAAGCGCCTCCGCTGCCGGGACGGCCCCCTCGCGGAGGATGCGAGGCTCGTCGCCGGTGAGGTCGATCACCGTCGACGGCGTGCCCGGAAGCTCGCCCGCGTCGACGAGCGCTCCGCAGGCCGAGCGGATCTCCTCCGGCACGTCGGCGAGCCGCTTCGGGTCGGGGCCGCCGTGCGCGTTCGCGCTCGTCGCGAGCACCGCGCCGACCTCGTCCAGCACCTCGGCGGCGGCGGCCGGCAGCTCGGGAACGCGGACCCCGATCGCGTCCCGGCCGTCCCCCGTGAGCCACGCGTAGCGCCGGGCCGGGTTCGGGAGGATCAGCGTGTAGTGCCCGGGCAGCAGCGCGCGCAGGACGTCGCTCGTCGAGCTCCGGCAAGCGCTCGAGGAGGCGTTCGACGTCGCGCGCGAGTATGGCGATCGGCTGCCGCTCGCCTCGGCCCTTGAGCCGGGCGACCTCGGCGGCCGCGGCTTCGCTCTCCGGGTCGGCGCAGAGGCCGTAGACCGTGTCGGTAGGCAGCACCACGGGCAGGCCGGCGCGGATGGCCTCGATCGCGTCCGTCAACCGAGGAAGCCGAGCACCGCCGGGCGGAACGCTTCCGGCGACTCGACGAAGACGAAGTGACCGGTGCCCGGCAGGATCTCCGTCTCGACGTCTGCGATCTCGGCGGAGATCTCGGCCGCGCAGACCGGGCCGGTGATGAAGTCGAGCTCGCCCGTGAGGACCAGCGTCGGCGCCGCGATCATCCGGAGCTCCGGACGCAGGTCGAACGACTCGAAGATCTCCTTGTTGAAGAGCAGGAGCGTGTCGGCGTTCGGGGTCTCGGCCCGCAGCGTGTCGAGGTAGGCCCGCTCCTTCTCGCCGAAGTCGGCGAAGTAGAAGGGAAACTCGCGGATCGTGAGCTCGCCCAGCTCCTCGTCGCCGGAGAAGTCGCCGGCCTGCTCGGCCTCGAGCGCCGCGAGCGCGTCCTCGTACCAGGGCTCGTCCTCGTGCCTGGCCATCGCCTCGTTCATCGCGTTCTGCTGCTCCGGCGCCCAGCGGGCGAGCGTGCTCGCGAGGATCAGGCGCCCGACCCGCTCGGGGTACCGCGCCGCGTAGGCCATCGCGACCACCCCGCCGTGCGAATGGCCGAGCAGGTCGATCCGCTCCACGCCGAGGTGCTCGCGCAGCTCCTCCACGTCCGCGGCGTAGTCGTCGATCGCATAGGCGCGGGGGTCGGCCGGCCGGTACGGAGCCGCCGGTGCCGCGCGGGTCGAGGAGGACGAGCTCGAGGTGCTCGTCGAGCCCGCCGAGGTTGCCGAGGTAGAGCGACGAGAAGCCCGGCCCGCCGCCGTGGCAGACGAGCGTCGGGCCACTCCCGGCACGCCGGTAGGCGAGCCGCCGGCCGTCGGCCGTGATCAGCCCGTCCATCTGCCCTCGACCACGCGGTCCCTTCCCGCGAGGTCCAGCGTGATCGCAACCGACTCGTAGCCGAGGTCGTCCAGCAGGCCCCGGATCCGCTCGCCGGCGCAGGCGGCGGTCTCGAGCACGAGCCAGCCGCCGGGCCGCAGTGCCTCGGTCGCGGCGCGGGCGACCGCCTCGGTGGCGCCCTCGGCGACCAGGGCGACGTGCGGCTCCCAGTTGCGCACCTCGGGCTGCAGCGTGGCCAGCTCCTCCGGCTCGACGTACGGCGGGTTCGAGACGACCAGGTCGAACTGCGACTCGCCGAGACCGCTGGTGAGGTCGTGCTCGACCAGCTGGACCCTGCCGTTCACGCCGGTCAGCTCCCTGTTCTCCCGCGCGAGGGCGATCGCGTCGGGCGAGACGTCGAGGGCCGTGATATGCGCGCCGTCGTGTTCGTCGGCGATCGCCAGCGCGATCGCGCCCGTGCCGGTGCCGACGTCGAGGACGTCAGGCTCGGGTTGCTCCCGGATGTGCTCGAGGGCGCGCTCGACCACGACCTCGGTCTCGGGTCGCGGGATCAGCGCCCGCCGGTCGGTCTTCAGCGTCAGGCGCCTGAAGCCCCACTCGCCGAGGACGTAGGCCAGTGGCTCGCGCTGCTCGCGCCGGGCGACGTTGGCCTCGAAGGCCGCGATCTGCTCGGGTGTGAGCTCGCGGTCGAGCTCGGCGTAGAGCAGGGCGCGGGCGCAGTCGTCGCAGGCGCGGGCGAGCAGCAGCTCGGCCTCGAGGCGCGCCGATTCGACCCCTGCCTCCGCCAGCCGCGCGGAGGCTGCCGACAGCGCTCCACCGAGAGTCATGTTGATGCGGTTTCGAGGGCCCGGCGCTGGTCGTCGGCCGCCAGCGCCTCGGTGAACTCGTCGAGCTCGCCCTCGAGGATCTTGTCGAGCCGGTGCACGGTGTGGTGTACGCGGTGGTCGGTGAGACGGTTCTCGGGAAAGTTGTAGGTGCGGATCTTCTCCGCGCGCCGGCCCGAGCCGATCTGCGAGCGCCGCGTCGCCGCCTCCTCAGCCTGCTGCCGCTCGCGCTCCGCCTCGTAGAGACGGGCACGCAGGACACGTAGCGCCTTCGTCTTGTTCTGGAGCTGCGACTTCTCGTCCTGCATCGCGACCACGATCCCGGTCGGCACGTGGGTGATGCGGACCGCCGAGTCGGTCGTGTTCACGCTCTGGCCGCCGGGGCCGGTCGAGCGGTAGACGTCGATCTTCAGGTCGTTCGGGTCGAGGTCGACCTCGACCTCCTCGGCCTCCGGCATGACGGCAACGGTCGCGGTCGAGGTGTGGATCCGCCCCTGCGACTCGGTCTCGGGAACGCGCTGGACTCGGTGCGTCCCGGCCTCCCACTTGAAGACCGAGTAGGCGCCGTCGCCCTTGACCGCGAAGACGATCTCCTTGTAGCCGCCGGCCTCGTTGCCGCTGACCTCGAGCTGTTCGATCTTGTAGCCGAGCCGCTCGGCGTAGCGGGTCAGCATCCGGTAGAGGTCAGCCGCCCAGAGCGCCGCCTCGTCGCCGCCGACGCCCTGGCGGATCTCGACGATCACGTCCTTGCGGTCGGCCGGGTCGGCCTCGACGAGCGCGAGCTTCAGCTCCTCCTCGAGGCTCGCGAGCTGCTCCTCGAGCTCGGGCACGAGCTCCCTGAGGTCGCCGTCGTTGCGGGCCGCGTCGAGGTCGTCGCGGAGCTCGCGCCATCTGCGCGCCAGCTTGTACGGGCCCTCGAGCTCCTTCACCCGCCGTCCGACCGTGGCCGCCTCGCGATGGTCGTTGTAGACGGCGGGGTCGCTCATCCGCTCCTGCGCCTCGCGGTAGGAGCGCTCGAGCTCCTCGACGAGCTCTTCCATCAGGCCATCACCTCGACGCGGTCCGCCACCATCTCCTCGTCCGAGGCCTCGAGCGCGAGCACCTCTCGCAAGGCGCGGATCGAGACCTCGAGCTGGTCGAGCGTCGGCTCGCGCGTCGTCAGCCGCTGCAGCCAGAGCCCGGGCGCGAGCAACGTCATCACCACGCGGTTGCCTGTGTGCTTGCCCGCGAAGCGGATCAGCTCGTAGGCGAGCCCGGCGATCACCGGCAGCAGCAGGATCCGCGACAGGATCAGCCAGTACCAGACCGGCCGCCCGAAGAACGCGAACACGAAGACGGCGATCACCATGACCCAGAGCAGAAAGGCGGTGCCGCACCTCGGGTGGATCAGGCTGAAGCGCTGGACGGTTTGCGGCTCGAGCTCCTCGCCGGCCTCGAAGGCGTTGATCGCCTTGTGCTCGGCGCCGTGGTACTGGAAGACACGACGGAGGTCGGGCAGCATCGAGATCAGGACCAGGTAGAGGATGAAAACGGTCACGCGGATGCCGCCCTCGACCAGAACGAACCAGAAGCCGTTCGAGATCGGGAGCAGGTCGGCCAGGAGCGCAGGGCCGACCTTGAACAGCGAGATCGCGAAGCCGATCGCGAGCAGGAACGCGAAGATGAGGGCGCCCTTCGAGAGCTCCTCTTCGGCCAACTCGTTGTCCTCGGCCGCGGCGTAGTTGGCCGAGATAGCGAGCGCGCGGAAGCCGATCGCGAGCGACTCGCCAAGCGCGATCACGCCGCGGATCACGGGCAGGCGGAAGAGCCGGTGCCGCTTCATCACCGATTCGATCGGACGGCAGACCTCGGCGATCTGCCCGTTGGGCTTGCGGACGGCTACGGCCCAGTTCGAAGGGCCGCGCATCATCACGCCCTCGAGGACGGCTTGCCCGCCGATCGGGGCGCTCATGACGTCAGTCTGCTTGAGCCTCGGCCTTGCGGCCGGCCTTCTCGAGGCGGCGCTGGAAGCGCTCGACCCGGCCGCCGGTGTCCATCAGCTTCTGCTTGCCCGTGTAGAACGGGTGGCAGGCCGAGCAGACCTCGACGTGCAGCTCTGGCCTGGTGGAGCGCGTCTGGAACTCGTTGCCGCAGGCGCAGTGAACGGTCGCCAGGACGTACTCGGGATGGATGCCGGTCTTCATCGTCCACCCAGGATAGCAACGGCGGTCTGGGTGGCCACGTTGCCGCCCGAGACGATCGCGACCGCCGTTTCGCCCGGTTCCAGGGCAATCTTGCCGGCGAGCAGCGCGGCGACGGCTGTCGCTCCGGCGGGCTCGCACGCGAGCTTGGCGCGTTGGTAGAGGAAGCGGAACGCCTCCTCGATCTCGGCCTCGGTGACGAGCACGATCCCTTCGACCAGCTCGGCGCACAGCGCGAGGGCAAAGGTGCCGGCGAAGGGCGCGGAGAGCCCGTCGGCGATCGAGCGCGGCTCGACCGGGACCGGCTCGCCGGCGGCGAGCGCCTCGTGCATGGCCGGGGAGAGCTCCGGCTCGACGCCGATCACCCGCCTGCCCTGGGAGGCGACGGCGATCCCGGAGATCAGCCCGCCGCCGCCGACAGGCACGATCAGCGTCGCCGTCTCGGGCAGGTCCTCGACGACCTCGAGGCCGACCGTGCCCTGGCCGGCGATCGTCAGCGGGTGGTCGAACGGGTGGATGAGCGTGCGGCCGGTCTGCTCCACGAGGTCCGCGAGGCGTGTATAGGCCTCGGTTGGGTCGCGCGACTCGAGATCGACGGTGGCGCCGTAGCCGCGGGTGGCGGCGACCTTCGCCTCGCTCGCGCCCTGCCACATTACGAGGAGTGCGTCGATTCCGGCGGCGGCGGCGCCCCAGGCGAGCGCCTGCGCGTGGTTGCCGGCGGAGATCGAGATCACGCCGCCGTCCCGCTGCTCGCGGGTGAGCGCGGCAAGGTTGGCCAGCACGCCGCGGGGCTTGAAGGAGCCCGTCTTCTGGAAGAGCTCGGCCTTGAGGTGGACGTCGGCGCCGGCGATCGCGCCCAGCGTCTGCGAGCGGAAGAGCGGCGTGCGGTGGAGGCGGCCGGCTGCGGCTTCGCGGGCGGCAAGGACGTCGTCGAGCGAGACCATGTGCACCGATAGTCACACGATCGGCACGAGTGGGTCGCAGACAGGTGACGCTTTCGGAGGTACCGTCAACGCCGGGAGGCGGGTGGAACACCATTTCCCCACCCCTTGAAGGGGAGGGGTGCACATCCGGATGTCTCGGCCTACGTGAGCGTGTACTCGGGCCCGGAGCCGCCCTCCGGTGGGGTCAGGCGGCCACCCTTGGCGGTGATCGCTCCGCACTGGACGCAGTTCGACGCCGTCACCTCCACCCCGCCCTCGACGGCTTCGTAGACCTGCGCGGGGCACATCTGCTCCCAGAGCCGGGCCAGCTCCTGCGGCACGTCCGTCCGCACGCGGATGTGGTTGGGCGCGTCGTCCCGCGTCTTGTTGCCGCTCAGGAAGACCGACGAGAGCTTGTCGAAGGTGAGCTCGCCGTCGGCCGCGGGGTAGGCCGCGGCACCGCCGGCCGAGATCAGCTCCTGGTCGGCGTCCGGCTCGAGGCTGGAGCTTCCCGGCGGGAAGGCACCGCGCGTGGCCGTCATCGCCCCGGCCAGCGCTCCGCCGAGAACGAGCCCGCGCCCGAACGCCGGCCGCATGTTCCGCACCCGCCGCAGGTCCTCCCAGACGAAGCTCTCGCGGAGCGACTCGTCGTAGCGCGCGAGCGCCCCCGGCCGCCAGGGCGTCTCGCCGGGCTGCAGCGCCGCGAACGCCGCCTCGGCGGCAAGCCGCCCCGACTCGACCGCGTAGTGGATCCCCTTCAGCGCCGGCACGTTCACGAGCCCTGCGCCGTCGCCGCAGATCATGAGGCCCGGGGCGTGCAGGCGCCGCGGCAGCGAGAGGAACCCGCCTTCCGGGATCGTCTTCGCACCCCAGGCGACGCGCTCGCCGCCCTCCAGCAGCCGGCGCAGGAGCGGGTGGGTCTTCAGCTCCTGCAGCAGGTCGTGCACCGACAGCTCGACGTCGCGGTAGTCGAGCCCGACCACCATCCCCAACGTAACCAGGTCGTCGCCCATCGGATAGACGAACGAGCCGCCGAACTCGCGGTACTTCGCTCCGGCCCGCAGCGGCCAGCCCAGCGTGTGGATGACGCGGTCGAGCGGCTTCTGTACCCGCCAGACCTCCTTGACGCCGAGCGCCCAGACCTGCGGGCTCTCCCCATGGAGACCGAAGCGGTCGAGCGCGACGCCGGTCAGGTGCCCCTGCGTGCCCTCCGCCAACACCGTCACGCGCGCGAGCACGTCCGAGCCCGGCTCGAAGTTGCCCAGCTCCTCGCCGTCGCGGCCGCGGCCCTTGTCGCCCGTGCGCACGCCGCGCACGCGTGCGTCCGAGACGAGCAGCTTCGCCGCCGCCGTCTCCGGCAGGATGGTCGCGCCGCCCGCCTCGGCCTGCTCCGCCAGCCAGCGGCCGAGCTGCGAAAGCGAGGCGACGAGATTCCCGTGGTTGCGCATCGTCGGCGGTGCCGGGATCCGGTGCGCCCGCCCGCGGGTGAGGAAGTAGACCGACTCGTGCTCGACGCGACCGTAGAAGGGCATCTCCGAGGTGCGCACCCGCCCTTTGAACAGCGTGCGCAGCGAGCGCGGGTTGACGACGGCGCCCGAGAGCAGGTGCGAGCCGGGCTGCTTGCCCTTCTCCAGCACCGCCACCGGCACGTCGCCGAGCCGAGCCGCCAGCTCGGGCGCGTCCTCGAGCAGCTGGCCGAGCCGGATCGCGCAGGCGAGCCCGGCGGGGCCGGCGCCGACGATCAGGACGCCGACCTCGATGCGCTCGTCCTCGGGATCGCTCGGCGTCGCGACGAACTCGCGCCAGTCGAAGGGAGGCGGGAACTCAGAGGGTTTCACGCGGCCTTGCGCTGCCTGACGAGCTCGGTCAACTTGGGCACGATCTCGTTCAGGTCTCCGACGACCCCGAGGTCGGCGTAGTCGAAGATCGGCGCGTTCGGGTCCTTGTTGATCGCGACGATCAGCGCCGAGCTCTGCATCCCGACCTTGTGCTGGATCGCGCCGGAGATGCCGACCGCGACGTAGAGCTTCGGCGAGACGGTCTTGCCTGTCTGGCCGACCTGTGCCGAGTAGGGGTACCAGCCCGCGTCGACCACGGCGCGCGTGGCCGCGACCGCGCCGCCGAGCGCCTTGGCCAGCTCCTCGATCTGCGCGAAGCCCTCCGGCCCGCCGAGCCCGCGCCCGCCGGCGACGATCACGTCGGCGTCCTCGATCGACGGCCCCTCAGCCTCCTCGTGCGCCTGCTCGACCATCGTCGCCGCGAGCGAGAAGTCTTGCAGCCGCGATTCAAAGGTCACGACCTCCGCGCTGCCGCCGCTCTCGGCCGGCTCGAAGGTGCCCGAGCGAACGAGCGCCAGGCGCGGCTCGGAGGTCCAGCCCGACGTCGACGTAGACCGAGTCGCCGAGCGCCGGCCGCTTGCCGACGAGCCGGCCGTCCTCGACGACGAGGTCGGTCAGGTCGTAGTTGAGCCCCGCGTCCAGTCGCGCCGCGAGCCCGGCTGCGACGTCGGCCGAGAGGACGCTGGCTGCGAAGAGCACGGTGTCGAATCCGCCCTCGCGGACGAGCGTCTCGAGGGCATCGACCCGCGGCTGCGGCAGCGGCGCCGCGAGCAGCACGTCGTCCATCACATGGACACGCTTCGCCCCGAACTTCCCTGCGTCGGACGCAAGCTCCTCGACGCCCTGCCCGAGCACGACCGCCTCGACCTCGCCGCCCAGCGAGGCCGCCTTCGAGAGCACGCCGAGCGAGTCCTTCTGCAGCGCGCCCTCGTGGTGCTCCAGGAACACGAGCGTCTTCACAACGGCATCTCCTGACGACCGGCGTGTCGACCGGTCATTTCAGACGGACGCACGGGCAGAGCCCGTACGTCCTGAGGTCGGCACCGCAAGCGGCGCCTCACAGCGCCTTCTTCTCGAGCAGGAACTCGAGGATCTTCTGCGGCGCGGAGCCGTCGTCCTCGATCTTCACCGTGTCGCCGCGTGCGGGCGGTTCGCCCAGCGCCAGGACGGTCGTGCGCGAGCCCGCCTCGCCCGCCTCGTCCGCCGCAACGCCGAGGTCGCCGAGCGAGAGCGTCTCCTGCGGCTTGCTCTTGGCGCCCATGATCCCCTTCAGCGACGGGTAACGCGGCTCGTTGATCGCGTCCGACACCGCCACGACGGCGGGCAAGGGCGCCTCGATCACGTCGTAGCCGTACTCCGTCTGGCGCTTGCCGCGCACCACCCCGTCCTCGCGCGTCAGCTCGGCGACCTGCGAGATCAGCGGCCGCTGCAGCCGCTCGGCGACCGCCGCCTGGAGCACGGCGCCGTCCGAGTCGCTCCCCTGCTGGCCGAAGAGGACGAGGTCGGGCGACTCCCGCTCGAGCGCCGCCGCGAGGATGCGGCTGGTCGCGACGAGATCCGAGCCGGCGGCGGCATCGTCCGCAACGAGCACGAGCCGGTCGGCGCCCATCGCGAGCGCCTTGCGCATCGGCTCGAGCGCACGTTCCGGCCCGAGCGAGACCACCGCCACCTCCGCCTCGCCGGCAGCCTCACGCAGGCGCAGCGCTTCCTCGACCGCGTTCACGTCGAAGAGGTTCAGCGCCGCCTCGCCCGAGCGGTCGAGCCGCTTGGTCTCCGGGTCGATCCGCGTGTGAGCGGACGAATCGGGCACGCACTTGACGCAGACCGCGATCTTCATTGCGGCGCCGAGGATACAAAGGACACCCAAGGCGCCGACTAGGCGGCGCCGACCATAGAGGCCGTGCGGGCTCCGCCCGTGCGGCCGTCCAACGCACCTCCTAGGAAGCACGCCGGCAGCCTGGCGCTGAGATCCGCCTCTGCTAGGGTCCCGCCCTTCGGCCGCCCGTGACTCGCTTCCGGACGACAACCCGAGGAACCCTCGCTCTCACGCTAGCCGGTCTTGTGACCCTCGTCGCAGGCAGCGCATCTGCGAACTACAGCCGCGCGTCCGCGACGAAGGCGCAACCGCCGGCGACGATCGTCTTCCCGGTGCTGGGGCCGACGACCTACATGGACGACTTCGGCGCGCCACGGGCCGGTGGCCCGCACCAGGGGATCGACATCCTTGCGCCCAAGCGCGCGCTCGCGCTCGCGGCCGAGGCCGGGAAGGTCAAGTTCTGGACGCACTCGGCAACCGCCGGCTGCATGCTCTACCTCTACGGCGCGAGCGGGACGACCTACTACTACATCCACCTCAACAACGACCTGACGAAGCGCAACGACAACAAGGGCAAGTGCGTGGCCGGGACCGCCTACGCGAAGGGGCTGAAGAACGGCGCGAAGGTCGCGGCCGGCCAGGTGGTCGGATACGTGGGCGACTCGGGCGACGCCAACGGCCTGCACCCTCACCTGCACTTCGAGCTGCACCCGAACGGCGGCAACGCGGTCGACCCAAATCCGTGGCTCCAGAGCGGCCAGCACCTGCTGTTCGCGTCCGGCCGGGGAACGGCGTTCACGCTCGACCTGCGCGGAACGGTCTCCGCGGTGACCGCCGACACCCTGCGCGTGAAGGCGACGAGCGTGAGCGCCTGGCCGATGCGGCAGAGCCAGCCGCTCTCGCTCAAGCTGCTCGTGACCGTCCCTTCGTCGGCGATCATCCAGACGGTGAAAGGCATCGGCAAGCCGGGGGCCGCGGCCGACCTGCTCGAGGCGAAGCCGGGGCAAAAGGTGCAGGTCTGGACCGGCGTTGCGCCGACGACGCTCAAGTCCGAGCGCGGCGACGAGCTCGTCCTGACCGCCTCGCTGGTCTCGCTCGTCTCGAAGTAGCTAGCGGCCTTTGAAGGTCGGCTCGCGCTTTTCGGCGAACGCGCTGAGTCCCTCTCTTGCGTCCTCGGTGCCGAAGAGGCCGCCGAACTCGTCCGCCTCGCGCTGGAGGTTCTCGACGTGGTCGCCCTGGAGCGCGTGGTTCAGGGCCCGCTTGGCCGCCGCGAGCGCGAGCGGGCTCTTCGAGGCGAGCAGCTCCGCGACCTCGCGCGCCTTCTCCCGCACGGGGTCGTGCACGGCGTTGACGAGGCCGATGCGCAGGGCCTCCTCTGCATCGACGAGCCGGCCCGTGAGGATGAGGTCCTTCGCCACGCCGAGGCCGCAGACGCGGGCGAGCCGCTGGGTGCCGCCCCAGCCGGGGATGATCCCGAGGTTGATCTCCGGCTGGCCGAGCTTCGCCCTCGAGCCCGCGTAGCGGAGGTCGCAGGCGAGCGCCAGCTCGCAGCCGCCGCCGAGTGCGAAGCCGTCGATCGCCGCGATCGTCGGCTTGGGCATCGTCTCGAGCAGCCGCCCGCACGAGTGGCCGAGCTCGCCCCAGGCCTTCGCCTCCTCGACGCCGAGCCCGCTCATGTACTTGATGTCCGCGCCGGCGACGAACGCCTTGCCGCCCGCACCCGTGAGAACGACGACGCGGGCCTCGTCGTCGCCGGCGACCTCCTGCAGGCGGTCGCGCAGCTCCTCCAGCGTCGGCCGGTCCAGCGCGTTCATCGCCTCGGGCCGGTCGACGGTTACGGTCGCGACCGCCCCGTCGCGGTCGACGCGAACGCTCAGGCGGGAACCTTTCCGCGCAGGAACTCGACGATCTCGCTCGTCGGCGCGCCCGGCGTGAACACGGCCGCGACGCCCTGGCGCTTCAGCTCCTCGGCGTCCTCGGCCGGGATCGTTCCGCCCAGGACGACGAGCACGTCCTCGGCCCCGTTCTCACGGAGCCCGTCCATGATCCGCGGCACGAGCGTCATGTGGGCGCCGGAGAGAATCGAGACGCCGACCGCGTCCGCATCCTCCTGGATCGCGGTCTCGACGATCTGCTCCGGCGTCTGGTGGAGACCCGTGTAGATGACCTCCATCCCCGCGTCGCGCAGCGCACGTGCGATGATCTTCGCCCCCCGGTCGTGACCATCGAGACCGGGTTTTGCTATGACCACACGAATCTTGCGCGCCATCGCCGTCAGTATATGAGCGTGAATTTGACCGTCGTCGGGTGCTCCCCGGCGTGGCCGAACCCCGGCGGCGCGCAGTCCGGCTACCTGCTGGAGGGCCCCGGCCGGCTACTGCTGGACTGCGGCCCGGGCGTGCTCGCCAAGCTCCGCGAGCAGGAGCCGTGGCCGACCGTCGACGCGATCGCGATAACCCACTGGCACCTCGACCACTGGGGCGACCTCGTCCCGTGGGTCTGGGGAGGAACGCTCGGTCCGGGCGTGGACGTCCGCCAGCCGGAGCTGTGGGTGCCGCCCGACGGCAGCGAGCTGCTCTCCTCGATCGGAGGGCGCCTCGGACGGCCGGAGATGTTCGAGGACGCCTTCGACCTGCGCGAGTACGCCGACGGCAAGGCCTTCGAGGCGGCCGGGTTCGAGGTCACGCCCCACCGCGTGCTCCACTACGACCTGCTGGCCTTCGGCTTCCGCACCTCGGGCAACGGGACGGTGATCGGCTACTCGGGCGACTCGGGCCCGAGCGATGGCCTCCCCAAGATCGCGCGCGACGCCGACCTGTTCGTGTGCGAGGCGACGCTGCTCCGGACCAACCCTGAAGGCGGGACGCGCGGCCACCTCAGCTCGGACGAGGCTGTCGCGGCATTCGAGGCCTCGGGAGCTAAGCGCCTGCTGATCACGCACCGGCCGTTCGAGCGCCCGCTCGACAGCTCGCTCGAGCAAGCGAGCGACGGCATGCAGATCGAGATCTAGCTGGAGCTAGTTGACCGGGATCGGCGGCGTCCAGCGCGGCATGAAGTAGTTCACGAGCCACTTCGCCTTCGCGCCCTTGCCGACCGGAACGAGACCGAGCTGGAAGGTCGTCGGCCGCATTCCGAACTTCGCCGGCGCAGAGAGGCCGACGTCGATCAGGATGTCCTGGGTGTTCGCCTCGTCGAGGTAGTACTTGGCCGTGTCCACGTTGTCGACCGGGTAGACGTTGACCGGCAGCGCGTCCGCATGGGTCCACTTCTTGTACGTGTAGCCGGCCTTCATGGACGGGGCGACGACGTCCCACGAGCGCCCGATGTTCCGCCGCGGCACAACCGTGTCGAGGAAGGTGCGGATCCTGCCCCGGATGTCCGGGTCGAGCTGCTCGAACGTCCTCACCGTGATGCCCTGGCTGTTCTTGAGCGGGACCGTCTTCGCCGGCAGCTGCGGCACGAACCCCGGCGAGGGGTTCACGTTCGTGCCGTCGCTGCCACCCGCGAGCTTGAACACCAGCGTCATCGCGCCGGCGGCCAGCACCAGCACGCCGAGGGCCAGCATGAGGCGGTTGAAGCGCGCGGAGGATAGGGCGGTCTGAATGGAGTTCATCGGGTCCGAATCAAGTAGACGCACAGAGTAGCGAGATTGTTAGGGACCGGAGCTCAAAAGACCGGGGTCTCGCGCCAGACGCCCCACGTCTCACGCAGCGCGTCGCACATCTCGCCCATCGTCACGTAGGCGCGCGAGGCCTCGACGATCAGCGGCATCAGGTTCACGCCTTCACGCGTCGAGGCCTCCTTCAGCGCCGCGAGCGTGCGCTCGGCCGCGGCCGAGTCGCGCCGGGCGCGAAGAGCCTGCACGCGCTCGATCTGCTTCTGCTCGAGCGCCGGGTCGATCCTGAGGATCTCCACCTCGGGCTCGTCCTCGAGCTGGTAGCGGTTGACGCCGACGATCACGCGCTGCCTCGCCTCGACCTCCGACTGGTAGCGGAACGACGCCTCCGCGATCTCGCGCTGGAAGAAGTTCTCCTCGATCGCCGGGACGACGCCGCCGAGCTTCTCGATCCGGTCGAAGTAGTCGTAGGCCTCGGCCTCGAGCCGTCTGGTCAGGTCCTCGAGGTAGTAGGAGCCGCCGAGCGGGTCGATCGTGTTCACGACTCCCGTCTCGTGGGCGATCACCTGCTGCGTGCGCAGGGCGAGCCGGACCGCGTTCTCCGTCGGAAGGGCGAGCGCCTCGTCGAACGAGTTCGTGTGCAGCGACTGGGTTCCGCCGAGCACGGCAGCCAGCGCCTCGAGGGCCGTGCGGACGATGTTCACCTCCGGCTGCTGCGCCGTCAGCGAGACGCCGGCGGTCTGGGTGTGGAAGCGCATCAGCCACGAGCGCGGGTTCTTCGCGCCGTACTTCTCGCGCAGCTCGCGCGCCCAGATCCGCCGGGCGGCGCGGTACTTGGCGATCTCCTCGAAGAAGTCGACGTGGGCGTTGAAGAAGAACGAGAGCCGCGGCGCGAAGTCGTCGACCACCAGCCCGCGGGCGATCGCGGCGTCGACGTAGGCGAATCCGTTCGCGAGCGTGAAGGCGAGCTCCTGGACCGCGTTCGAGCCGGCCTCGCGGATGTGGTAGCCCGAGATCGAGATCGGGTGCCAGCGCGGCAGCTCCTGCGCGCAGAACTCGACCATGTCCGTCACGAGCCGCATCGACGGCTCCGGCGGGAAGATCCATTCCTTCTGCGCGATGTACTCCTTGAGGATGTCGGTCTGGATCGTCCCGCGGAGCTCCGAGCGAGGGACGCCCTGCTGCTCGCCGACGCAGATGTAGAACGCGAGCAGCATCGCCGCCGGCGCGTTGATCGTCATCGAGGTCGAGACCTCGCCGAGCGGGATCCCCTCGAACAGCCTCTCGGCGTCCGCCAGCGAGTCGACGGCGACGCCCTCGCGGCCGACCTCGCCGAGGGAGCGCGAGTGGTCGGAGTCGTAGCCCATCAGCGTCGGCATGTCGAAGGCAGTCGAGAGGCCGGTCTGCCCGTGCTCGAGCAGGTAGCGGAACCGCTCGTTCGTCTCCTCGGCCGTGCCGAAGCCGGCGAACTGCCGCATCGTCCAGAGCTTGCCGCGGTACATCGAGGGATAGACCCCGCGCGTGAACGGGAAGACGCCGGGGTAGCCGAGGTCGCGGTCGTAGTCGACCGCGACGCTCTCGGCGGTGTAGAGCGGCTCGTTCTCGAGCCCGGAGATCGTGCTGAAGAGCTCGCCCTCGCGTTCCGGCGATGCGTCGTAGAGCTCCTTGCGCCACTTCTCCTCGCCGAGCTCGCGCCGGTCTTCGGTCGTCGCCATGACTCCAATTCTGCCCGTTCGATGCCTCGAAGGACAGCCTTCCTCCCCCGATCGGGGGATTTCGGTCCGCAGGGGTACCCCTGGGCGGATTTCCAGCCGATCTAGCAGGCGGCGAGCCGAATGTGTAACCGACCCCCGACCCCGTGCAGCCACCCGTGACGCCGGACGAGCTCGAGACCCGGCCTCGGCTGGTCCTGCGCTTCGCGCTCTACACCGGCCTCATCCTGCTGGCGGCCGGCCTGGCGATCTCGTGGCTCGTCAGCCGCGAGGTCACCCACCGCGCCGCGGGGAGGGTCCAGGAGCAGGCGCGGGCAATCGCGCTCACGAACCTCCGCAGCCAGCTTCGGCCGTCCGACTTCGCCGGGCCCGTCTCGCCCGCCCGCCGCAGCGAGCTCGACCGGCTGTTCCGCAGCAACATCGTGCCCGGCGTGGTCGGGGGCCGGCTCTACGCTCCCGACGGCACCATCACCTACTCGACGCTGCACGGGCGCATCGGCCACCCGACCTACTTCCCGACGGTGGTCGCCGAGGCGCTCGCCAACAAGGTTGCCCGCCGCGTCACCTACGTGCAGACATGGCGCGGGAACAAGCACGTGAAGGCCCTGCAGATCCTCGCGCCCGTGCGTGCGGCCCTCGGCGGCAAGGCGATCGGCGTGATCCGCGTCGACCAGGACTACCGCGCAAGCGCCGTCGGCACCGGCGAGGCCCGGACGCGGCTGGCACTGATCCTCGCGATCGCGCTGCTGGCCCTGTGGATGGCGCTGTTCCCAATCATGACGCGCACGACACGCCAGCTCGAGACGCGGAGCAAGCGCCTGCACGAGCTCGCGGAGGAGCGCGGCCGCCTATTCGAGAGCGAGCGGGCCGCGCGCGCCGAGGCCGAGACCGTCCAGCGGCTGCTCGCCGAGCAGAACGAGCGCCTGCGGGAGCTCGACCAGCTCAAGGACGAGTTCGTCTCGCTGGTCTCGCACGAGCTGCGCACGCCGCTGACCTCGATCCGCGGCTACGTCGAGCTGCTGCTCGAGGAGGAAGGCCAGCTCGACGACGACCAGCGCCGGTTCCTCGAGATCGTCAACCGGAACACCGAGCGACTGCTGGCGCTCGTGGCCGACCTGCTCTTCCTCGCCCAGATCGACGCCGGCAAGCCTGCGATCGAGCTCGGGAGCGTCGACCTCAACCTGATCGTCGAGGAGTGCGTCGAGGCCTCGTCCCCGGTCGCCGACTCCAAGGGCATCGACCTGCTCCTGCTGACGCGGCGACTGCCGAAGCTGCACGGTGATCCAGTCCGGCTGGCCCAGGTGCTCGACAACCTCGTCTCGAACGCGCTCAAGTTCACGCCGAACGGCGGCAGCGTCGAGGTCCGGCTCCGCGCAGAGGAGGGGCTGGCGGTGCTCGAGGTCGACGACACCGGGCTCGGCATCCCGGAGGAGGAGCAGGAGCGGCTGTTCGAGCGCTTTTTCCGCAGCTCGAACGCAATCGAGAGCGCCATTCCGGGCACCGGTCTCGGCCTGACGATCACGAAGGCGATCATCGAGCGGCACGGCGGCTCGATCGAGGTCGAGAGCGCGGCGAACACGGGCACCACGGTTCGCGTGCGGCTGCCTATGAAGACGAAGCTGGCGCTTGACCTCCCCTCCCGGGAGCCGGCTGCCCTGAACGCCGCAGGCGGCTAGGAAGACTTCGCAGGCGGCCGGTAGCGGTAGCCGAAGCCGCGCATCGTCTCGATCGGCGAGTTGCCTTCATCCGGCTCCCCGAGCTTGCGACGGAGGTAGCCGACGTAGAGCTTCACCTGGTCGCGCTCCGCGGCGCCCGCACTCCCCCACGCCAGCTCGAGCAGCTGGTCGTGTGTCAGCACCTGGTTCGGATTCCTGACGAACGCCGCCAACAGCCGGAACTCGAGCGGCGTCAGCGAGACCTCTCTCCCGCTCGCGGTGACCGACCGTTGTGGGAAGTCGATCGCGACGAAGGCGTCGGCGTACGTCTCGGGCTCCCTCGATCCGGCCGGCCTTCGCCGCAGCTGCGCCTCCACGCGGGCGAGCAGCTCCTGGCGGCCGAACGGCTTGGTCACGTAGTCGTCGGCGCCCGCGCGCAGCCCGCGCACCTTGTCGAGCTCCTCCGCACGCGCGGTGAGCATGATCACCGGCGCGTCGCTCAGCTCGCGGATGCGCTCGAGGACATCCCAACCCGTCAGGCCCGGCATCGAGACGTCGAGGACGACGATGTCGGGGTGCTTGGCGTAGAAGATCCGTAGGCCCTCGTTGCCGTCGGGCGCCTCCAGGACGTCGTAGCCGGCCCGCTCCAGCAGCTCCCGTACGAGCCCACGGATGTCGTTCTCGTCGTCGACGACGAGCACGCGGGTCACGATTCGTCCCCCGGATCAGGGATCTGCGGGGCGTTCATACCTGTTTCATACCGGAACACTCCCGAATTCCAGCCTTCGCTTCCGATGACGCGGCCGTGGCGAGTTTGAAGGATCTGCGGCGGCGTGTCTCGAGACTCCTGGGAGCGCGAGTGCTTTTCCTGCTCGCACTCGCGCTCTCCCTTGCTGCCGGAGCCATCGTCTTTCGCGGCAAGGTCACTCCCGGACAGTCCCGGGGACTGAGCGCGAAGGCCCCCTTCTCGACGGTCGTCCTGAACGGGGCGAACGGCAAGAAAGGAACGGCGGGATCACGCGGACGGCGGGGTGCAAACGGCTCCGCTACGTCGCGCGTAAGCACAGGTAATCCGGGCGTGGCGGGACAGAACGGTTCGACGACGATCGCCGGCGGCAACTCGAGCCAGGGTAGCTCCGGCGGGAACGGGTCGCTCACGGGATACGTCAGCGGGCGGCGCGGTGCGACCGGCGCCGCAGGAGCGAGCGGATCGGACGGCCCGGCCGGCCCGGCTGGACCCGCTGGCCTTGCGGGCCCGCAGGGTGCAACCGGCCCGCAGGGTGCAACCGGCCCGCAGGGCATTCCCGGCACGGCGGCTTACCGCGGCGCCACAGGTGCGACCGGGGCCGTTGGCCCGCAGGGACCGATCGGCCCACAGGGGCCCATCGGCGCGCAGGGCCTGAAGGGGACGACCGGAGCTCACGGCGCACAGGGAGCGACCGGCGCTGCCGGAGCCAAGGGGAGCAAGGGCGTCACCGGCGCTCAGGGCCCTGCGGGCGCGCACGGCGCGACCGGAGCTCAGGGAACGAAGGGCACGACCGGCTCGCAGGGCGCGAAGGGTGTCACGGGCTCCCAGGGAGCCAAGGGCGTCACCGGCGCCAAGGGGGCGACCGGCAGCCAGGGTCTCAAGGGCACCACGGGAGCTCAGGGACCGGCCGGCGCGAAAGGACCGACAGGCTTGCAGGGCGCCAAGGGTGTCACCGGCGCCAAGGGCACGACCGGTTCGCAGGGCGCCAAGGGTGTGACGGGATCCCAGGGCGCGAAGGGTGTCACCGGATCTCAGGGCGCCAAGGGAGCGACCGGCTCGCAGGGCGCGAAGGGTGTCACCGGATCTCAGGGTGCCAAGGGCGTCACGGGCTCGACCGGCTCCAAGGGCGCAACCGGTGCCCAGGGCCCCGCGGGCGCGCAGGGCCCGACCGGCGCGCAGGGCGTCAAGGGCACGACCGGTTCGCAGGGCACGAAGGGTGTTACCGGATCTCAGGGCGCCAAGGGCGTCACCGGCAGCCAGGGCATCAAAGGCGTCACCGGCGCCAAGGGCGCGACCGGCAACCAGGGTCTCAACGGCGTCACGGGCTCGCAGGGCATCAAGGGCGTGACGGGCGCGAAGGGCACAACCGGCACTCAGGGCGCGAAAGGCACCACCGGTAGCCAGGGTCTCAAGGGCGCGACTGGCGCTCAAGGCCCCGCGGGCGCGCAGGGACCGACCGGCCTGCAGGGAGTCAAGGGCACAACCGGCGCCAAGGGTGTGACGGGATCCCAGGGTGTCAAGGGAGCGACCGGCTCGCAGGGCGCGAAGGGTGTCACCGGATCTCAGGGTGCCAAGGGCGTCACGGGCTCGACCGGCTCCAAGGGCGCAACCGGCGCACAGGGTCCCGCGGGCGCGCAGGGACCGACCGGCCTGCAGGGAGTCAAGGGCACGACGGGCGCCAAGGGCGTGACGGGATCCCAGGGTGTCAAAGGCGTCACCGGATCTCAGGGCGCCAAGGGCGTCACCGGCGCCAAGGGAGCAACCGGCTCGCAGGGCGCGAAGGGTGTCACGGGCTCGCAGGGCGCCAAGGGCGTCACCGGCTCGACCGGCTCCAAGGGCGCAACGGGCGCACAGGGTCCCGCGGGCGCGCAGGGACCGACCGGCCTGCAGGGAGTCAAGGGCACGACGGGCGCGAAGGGCGCGACCGGCAACCAGGGTCTCAACGGCGTCACCGGCTCCAAGGGCGCGACCGGCAACCAGGGTCTCAACGGCGTCACGGGCGCCAAGGGAGCGACCGGCTCGCAGGGCGCGAAGGGAGCCACCGGTAGCCAGGGTCTCAACGGCGTCACCGGCTCGCAGGGCGCGAAGGGTGTCACCGGATCTCAGGGTGCCAAGGGCGTCACGGGCTCGACCGGCTCCAAGGGCGCAACCGGTGCCCAGGGCCCCGCGGGTGCACAGGGACCGACCGGCCTGCAGGGCGTCAAGGGCACGACCGGTTCGCAGGGCGCCAAGGGCGCGACGGGATCCCAGGGCGCGAAGGGTGTCACCGGAACTCAGGGCGCCAAGGGCGTCACGGGCAGCCAGGGCGCCAAGGGCGTCACCGGCGCCAAGGGCGTCACCGGCGCCAAGGGCGTCACCGGCGCCAAGGGCGTCACCGGATCTCAGGGCGCGAAGGGCGTTACCGGATCTCAAGGCGTCAAGGGCGTCACCGGGGCCAAGGGAACGACCGGCTCGCAGGGCGTGACGGGCGCAAAGGGAGCGACCGGCGCTCAGGGCCCGGCAGGCGCAAAGGGCCCGACTGGCTCGCAGGGCGCCAAGGGAACGACCGGCGCCAAGGGCGTCACGGGCGCACAGGGTGCCAAGGGTGTCACGGGATCGACCGGTGCCAAGGGCGCCACAGGCCCGGCAGGCGCCAAGGGCCCGACCGGCTCGCAGGGTGCCAAGGGAACGACCGGCGCCAAGGGCGTCACGGGCAGCCAGGGCAATCAGGGCGCCAAGGGCGTCACGGGATCGACCGGCCCCGCCGGATCGAAGGGCCCGACCGGAACCAAGGGTGCCACCGGCGCGAAGGGCGCTACCGGGGCCAAGGGCACGACGGGTGCGACCGGGGCGACCGGCCCGGTCGGAGTCGTCTCGCCGGCCGCGATCGCGACCTCCCAGACCACGACGACTTCCGCGAACTACGTGAACCTGGCGACTGTCGGCCCGACGGCGAGCAACGTCGTCATCCCCGCCTCCGGGAAGGCACTGGTCGTCCTGACCGCAACCATCAGCGCCACGAGTACCGACACCGCTTACATGAGCTTCTCGCAGTCCGGCGGCCCGACCATCCTCAACTGCACGCAGGCGGCGAACCTGGCGGCCTGTGACGCGCGCTCGCTACGGCGCGAGATGGGCACGAGCAGCAGCACCGGCGGGATCACCGCCAGCGCGATGTACGTGGTCTCAGGGCTCACCGCCGGGACCTACACCTTCACGGCCGTCTACCGCACGACCGCGGGCGGCACGGGGACCTTCGCCAACCGGAACATCATCGTCATCCCGCTGCCCTGAGGAGCAAGCAACGTGGAGAACGACATCCGTTCAGTCCTCAGCGGCGTCGAGAGCGCCTCGAACCAGCTCAGCCGCGTCTGGCAGGAACCCGCGACGCACGAGGAGAACATGCGACCCATGACCGAAAACGCGCACGGACCGATGGGCGCCTCCCGCACGTGGTATCCACGGCAGCCGCTCGTCCTGCTGGTCGTGGCGGTCGCGGCCGCCGCGGCGGTGGTCGCCTGGCTGGTGATCCACAAGGAGGGTGGCTCGTCCGGGCAGCCGGCTGTGACCGGCGGGCCGGCGCTCGTCTCCGAGGCGCAGCTCGAGCAGCTCGCGTCGTCGGTCGGCCACCCCGTCTACTGGGCCGGGCCGAAGTCGGGCTACTCCTACGAGCTGACCTCGACGAGCAGGGGCCGCTTCTACGTTCGCTACCTGCCCGCCGGCGTCCGGGCGGGCGATCAGCGGCCGAACTACCTCGTGGTGGGAACGTACGCGCAGCCGGGCTCGTTCGCCGACCTGAAGCACGCTGCGAAGCAGGACGGGTCGATCTCCCTCGGGATCGACCGGGGCGGGATCGCAGTATTTGCCACGGGCCGGCCGACCAGCGTCTACTTCAGCTACCCGGGCGCGAAGTACCAGGTCGAGGTGTACTCGCCCTCCGGTGACACGGCGCGCCGGCTGGTGCTCGGCGGCAAGATCTCGCCGATTCCGGCTCGCTAGCCCGGGCCGCCCCGGCCTCCAGAGCGGCTCTTCGCCGATGGGGCGGGTGATGGCCTCCCCTGAATCAGTGATTTGCAGGCCGTTCATACGTTTTTCATACCGGAACACTTCCGAATTCCAGCCGTTGCTCCCGATGACGGGGTTGTGGCGAGTTCGAAGCATCTGCGGCGGCGTGTCTCGAGGCACCTGGGAGCGCGAGTGCTGTTCCTGCTCGCACTCGTGCTCTCGCTGGCTGCCGGAGCCCTCGCCTTTCGCGGCAAGGTCGCTCCGGGCCACTCTGGGCGAGCGGTCGCAAAGGCCCCCTTCTCGGCGGTCGTCCTGCACGGAACGAAGGGCACGGCGGGCTCGCGCGGACAGCGGAGCGGAACCGGCCCCGCCGGTTCGCGTGGTCGCAGGGGCGACCAGGGCGTGGCGGGACAGAACGGTTCGGCGACGACGACAGCCGGCGGCAACTCGAGCCGGCACGGCTCCGGCTCGGGCGGGAACGGCTCGCGCTCCGGATACTTCAACGGGCGGCGCGGCGCGACCGGCCCACAGGGACTCCAGGGCATTCCAGGCTCGTCCGGAAGCGCCGGGGCCAAAGGCGCGACGGGCGCTGCGGGCGCGGTGGGCCACAAGGGCGTCACCGGGGCCAAGGGCAAGACCGGCAGCCAGGGCTTGAAGGGAACCACCGGCGCCCAGGGGCCGGCGGGCGCGCAGGGACCGACGGGCCTGCAGGGAGCCAGGGGCACCACCGGCGTCAAGGGCGTGACCGGCAGCCAGGGCGCGACGGGCAGCCAGGGTGCCAAGGGCGTCACCGGATCTCAGGGTGCGAAGGGCGTCACCGGAGCTCAGGGACCGGCGGGCTCGAACGGACCGACGGGCGCGCAGGGCGCGAAGGGCGTGACCGGATCTCAGGGTGCCACAGGCGTCACCGGGAGCCAGGGCGTGAAGGGCGTCACCGGCTCACAGGGCGCGACGGGCAGCCAGGGCGCCGAGGGAACCACCGGTAGCCAGGGTCTCAAGGGCGCAACGGGCGCTCAGGGCCCCGCGGGCGCGCAGGGACCGACGGGCGCGCAGGGCGCAAAGGGCGTCACCGGATCTCAGGGTGCCAAGGGCGTCACCGGGAGCCAGGGTGCGAATGGCACCACCGGGCCTCAGGGCCCCGCGGGCGCGCAGGGACCGACCGGCGGGCAGGGCGCGAAGGGCGTCACGGGCTCGCAGGGCGCGAAGGGCGTGACCGGCTCGACCGGCCCGGCCGGAGCGATCGGCCCGACGGGCGCCAAGGGCGCGACAGGCGCCAAGGGCGTCACCGGCGCGAAGGGAGCGACAGGCGCGAAGGGAGCTACAGGCGCGAAGGGCGTGACCGGTTCGGCCGGCCCGGCCAGCGGCGGCGGCATCCTCTCGGGCGGCACGCAGACCAACCTCGCAACCGGCGGCAGCAACGTCTTCATCGGCCCGTTCGTCGACCCCGCCGGCGGCGAGGCGACGGAGTCGGTCGCCCAGGTGGCGGTCCAGACCTCGGGCTCGCTCACCAATCTCAAGATCATCGTGAACACCGCTCCCGGAGCCGGCAACAGCTGGACGGTCACCGTCCGCAAGAACGGCGCCAGCACGGCGGTCACCTGCACGATCACCGCGACGTCGTGTACGGACACCACCCACTCCGTCAGCTTCGCTTCGGGCGACCTGCTGGACATCCTGACCGTCGGCGTCAGCGGCCCCGCCGCGACCCGGATGAGCTGGATCGCGAACTACAGCTGACGCCGCGAGCCGCCGGGCTTCCAGAGCGGCTCGTCCGCGCCGGCGTTCGCGGCGCGGGCGAGGATGAAGAGCAGGTCGGAGAGCCGGTTCAGGTAGACGAGCGCCAGCGGGTTGACAGGGCACTCGCCGGCCGCCGACAACGCGACGCGCTCCGCGCGCCGGCAGACTGCCCGGGCGACGTGCAGCCGCGCCGCCGCCTCGCTCCCGCCCGGGAGCACGAAGCTCTTCAGCGGCTCGAGCGGCTCGTTCGCGGCGTCGCAGTCGCGCTCGAGCGCATCGATCTGGGACTGGGCGACGCGGAGCTTCCCGTCGTCCTCCTCGTAGGGCGCCGAGAGGTCGGCGCCGAGGTCGAAAAGCTCGTTCTGGACGCGCTCGAGCCTCGCGTCTCGCGCCTCGACCTGGGCCCAGCCGACAATCGAGTTCAGCTCGTCGACGGCGCCGTACGCCCGCACGCGCGGGTCGAGCTTCGAGACGCGCGAGCCGTCGCCGAGCGAGGTCTCCCCCGCGTCGCCGCCGCGCGTGTAGATCTTCGTCAGGCGAACGGGCTCGTCGCGGCGCCTGCTCATCCCTGGGCGAGCTCGCGCTCGCGCAGGCCGAGAATCGAGCGGGCGATCACGAGCCGCTGGATCTCGCTCGTCCCCTCGTAGATCTCCGTGATCTTCGCGTCCCGGTAGTAGCGCTCGACCGGAAACTCCTTCGTGTAGCCGTAGCCGCCCAGGATCTGGATCGCCTCCGCGGTCTGCCGCCGCGCCATCTCGGACGCGAACAGCTTGGCCTTCGCCCCCTCCTCGGTGTGCGGCCGCCCTTCCTGCTTCAGCCACGCCGCCCGGTAGACGAGCAGGCGCGCGGCGTCGATCTCCGTCGCCATGTCTGCGAGCTTCCACTGGATCGCCTGGAACTCCGCGATCGGCTTGCCGAACTGCCGCCGCTCGAGGGCGTACCCGCGCGCGACGTCGTACGCGGCCTGCGCGATCCCGAGCGCCTGGGCGGCGATCCCGATCCGCCCGCCGTCCAGCGTCGACATCGCGACGTTGAAGCCCTTGCCCTCCTCGTGCAGCAGCCGGTCGCGCCCGACCTGGACGTCCTCGATCGCCAGATCGACCGTGGACGACGAGTTCAGGCCGAGCTTCTCCTCCTCTCGCGTCACGCGCACGTCCGCCCCGTCGAGGATGAAGGCCGAGACGCCCTTCGGCCCCGGCGTTTCCGGGTCGGTGCGGGCGAAGAGGAGCACGGTGCCGCCGAAGCCGCCGTTGGTGATCCACTGCTTGCTGCCTGCGATCGACCAGCCGTCGCCGCTCGGAGTCGCGGCCGTCCGCAGCGAGCCGGCGTCCGAGCCGGCCTCGGGCTCGGTCAGGGCGAAGGCGCCGATCGCCTCGCCGCGTGCGAGCGGCGGCACGAAGCGGCTCCGCTGCTCGTCGCTCCCGAAGCCGAGGATCGGCAGCGTGACCGCGCTGGTGTGCACCGCCACGGTCACCCCCACTCCGGCGTCGGCCCGCGAGAGCTCCTCCAGCACCAGGATGTACGAGAGGAAGTCCGCGCCGGCGCCGCCGTACTCGTCGGGAATGCAGACGCCGAGGAAGCCGAGCTCCGCGAGCTTGCCGAACAGCTCGCGCGGGAAGCCGTGCGCGCGGTCCCACTCGGAGGCGTTCGGCTCGATCTCGGCCCGGGCGAACTCCCGCGCCAGCGACTGGATCTCCCGCTGGTCCGCCGAAAGCTCGAAGATCATCGGGCCGCGAGTATAAGGCGCTCGCCTGCGACGCCGACCAACAGGCCGCAGCGGCTCTGCCGGTGCGGCCGTCTAACCCACCGTCTAGGTGCGAGAGACGCTGGCCTCCTGGACCGGCCGCGAGTATAAGGCGCGATAGCCTCATGGTCGTGCCCGCTTCGCCTCCCGGATCCGCCGAGCACACGCTGCCAATGGAGCTGGTACTCCGATCCCGAGCTGCTCGAAGGCGGCCGGTTGCTGCCGGAGAGCAGACACCTGCTCGCCCACTTCCAGGGGCTCGTCCGCGAGGCGCTCGCGTGAGATCGGCCGTTTTCCTCGGCGCCGTCGCCTGCCTGGCCCTCGCCGGTTGCGGTGCAGGCCCGCCGTCGGCCGAGAGCGTCGTCCGCGCCTGGAGCGCGGCGTTGAACCAGGACGACAACCAGACCGCCGCGAAGATGTTCGCGCCCGGCGCGAAGGTCGTCCAGGCCGGCAGCGTCCTCACCCTGCACACGCACGGCGACGCGGTCGCGTGGAACGCGGCCCTGCCCTGCTCCGGCCGCATCCTCTCGATCCACGGCAAGGGCGACACCGCGACCGCAACGTTCCTGCTCGGCGACCGGCCCCACAGCCGCTGCGACGGCCCGGGCCAGCGGGCGACGGCGATCTTCAGGGTGGTCAAGGGCAGGATCGTGCTCTGGCACCAGACAGGGTCGACCGGGCCACCGTCCCCGACGATCTAGCGATAGACGAAGAAACCCGCCCCGGACTTGCGGCCCAACTTGCCCTCAGACACCAGTTCTTGCAGCAACGGGCAAGGGGCGTAGCGCTCGTCGCCGAGCCCGTCGCGCAGGACCTCCATGATGGCGACGCACGTGTCGAGCCCGATGAGGTCGGCGAGCGCGAGCGGGCCCATCGGGTGTGCGAAGCCGAGTCTCGCGATGGTGTCGATCGCCTCGGCCTCGGCGACGCCGTCGTGCAGCGCCCAGACGGCCTCGTTGATGAAGGGCATCAGGATCCGGTTCGAGACGAATCCGGGGAAGTCGTTCGCCACAGCGGGCGTCTTGCCGAGCTCCTCGGCCAGCTCGGTGATCGCCGCGGCGGTCTCGTCGGAGGTCTCCACACCGCGGACGATCTCGACCAGCTTCAGCACCGGCACCGGGTTGAAGAAGTGCATCCCGATCACGCGGTCCGGCCGGTCGGTCGCGGCCGCCAGGGACGAGATCGGGATCGACGAGGTGTTCGAGGCGAGGATCGCCTCCGGCGGCAGCATCTCGTCGGCGCGCCTGAAGACGTCCTCCTTCACCGCCGCGTCCTCGATCACGGCCTCGATCATCAGGTCGGCGGGTACGAGATCGTCGGCCGGCTCGACACGCGCGAGCACCTCGTCCGGGTCCGCCCCGCCCTTCTCGGCCAGCTTCGCCAGGCTCTTGCGCATTGTCTCGAGCGCGCGGTCGACCGCTCCGGGGGCCGCGTCGTAGAGCGACACTCGCCGCCCCGAGGCGGCGACCACCTGGGCGATCCCGCCGCCCATCTGGCCGGCGCCGACCACCAGCACGTGTGCGAAGCGCAGCTAGACCTCCAGCAGAATCGCGTCGCCCTGGCCGCCGCCCGAGCAGATCGCGGCCAGGCCGAGCCCGCCGCCGTTGCGGTGCAGCTCGTGCACCAGCGTCGCGAGGATCCGCGCGCCGGAGGCGCCGATCGGATGGCCGAGCGCGACCGCGCCGCCGTTCACGTTCACCTTCTCCGGGTCGGCGCCGAGCATCTCGGTCGAGTTCAGCACCACCGACGAGAACGCCTCGTTCAGCTCGACCCGCTCGACGTCGTCGATCGTCACGCCGGCCTTCTCGAGCGCGATCGCGCCGGCCTTCGCCGGCGTGCGCGCGAGGTAGGCGAACTCGTCCGCCACGTAGCCCTGCGCGACGATCGTCGCCAGCACCTCGAGGCCACGCCGCTCGGCGAACTCCTCGCTGGTGACGACCAGGGCGCCCGCGCCGTCGTTCACGCCGGGCGCGTTCCCCGCCGTCGTCGTCCCCTCCGGGTCGAAGACGGGCTTGAGGCTCGCGAGCTTCTCGAGCGACGTGTCGCGCCGCGGTCCCTCGTCGACCGCGAAGTCGCCGACCGGCGACGAGCTCCGGGTCGAAGCGGCCTCTCGTCGATCGCCTTCACCGCGCGCTCGTGCGAGCGCAGCGCCCAGCGGTCCTGATCCTCCCGCGAGATCCCGAGCTCACGCGAGACGAACGACGCCTGCTCGACCATGTGCCGGTCGTCGAAGGTCGAGATCAGCCCGTCGTGGGTCATCAGGTCGATCAGCGTGCCGTCGCCGAGCCGGTAGCCGAAGCGCGCCTTCTCGAGCGCGTAGGGCGCGTTCGACATCGACTCCATCCCGCCCGCGACGACCACCTCGACGTCGCCGGCGCGGATCATCTGGTCGGCGATCTCCACCGCGCGGATCGAGGAGGCGCAGACCTTGTTGATCGTGTCCGACGGGCAGCTCGACCGGCAGCCCCGCGCCGACGGTGGCCTGGCGTGCAGGCGCCTGGCCGGCGCCGCCCTGGAGCACCTGGCCCATGATCGCGTACTCGACCTCGTCGTTCTCGACCCCGGCGCGGTCGAGCGCGGCGCGGATCGCGATCGCGCCGAGCTCGGTCGCCTGGTAGCCGGCGAGCGCGCCCCCGAGCCTCCCGAAGGGCGTGCGGACGGCGGAGACGATCACCGAGCGGGACATCGTGCTGAGCCTAGCGAGTGAAGTCGAGCTCGGGCCCTAGCCGCTGGGCGAACGCCGCGACCAGTCGGATGGCTGCGTCCACGTCCTCGAGCGCGGCCACCTCCGTCGGCGTGTGGATGTAGCGGGTCGGGATCGAGATCAACCCCGTGGCCGTCCCGGCGCGGCTCGCGTAGGCGGCGTCCATGTCCGTGTGCGTGTCGCCGGCGGAGACGTTGACCGCGTACGCGATGCCCTCGGCCTCGGCGGTCTCGACCAGCAGGTCGAAGACCTTCGGGTTGATGGTCGAGCCGCGGTTGACGATCGGGCCGGCTCCGAGCTTCGCCTCGCCGTCGAGCTTGGGGTCGCCGTCCGGGATGTCCGTCGCTCCGGTGATGTCGATCGCGAGCACGACCTGCGGATCCAACGCGAACACCGTGGTGCGCGCGCCGCCGAAATCGCCAGCCTCTTCCTGGACCGCGGCGACCGCGGCGAAGTCACCGGGTGATCCACCGGCCTCGGCGACCAGCCGAGCCGCCTCGAGCGCGACGTAGGCGCCGATTCGGTTGTCGAGGGAGCGGGAGGCGAAGCGGCTGCCTGCGAGCTCGACCGGCTCGCCGGCGATCACCGCGACGTCGCCGATCTGCACGAGTCCGAGCGCCTCGTCTGCCGAGCCCGCGCCGATGTCGATGTGGAGCTCCTCCAGCTCCAGTCGCGGGAACTCCTCGCCGCGCCGCAGCGGGCGGCGCCACTTGCGCCCGACGACCCCCGGCACCGGGCCTGCCCGGGTCAGCAGCTCGATCCGCTGGCCGAGCAGCACCTCGGCCCGCCAGCCGCCGACGGGGAGGAAGGAGAGGAACCCCTGCTCGTCAGCGTGCGTGACCATCAGGCCGATCTCGTCGATATGGCCGAGCACGGCCAGCGTCGGCCCGTCCTCGGTTCCGGCCACGCGGGCAACCGACGAGCCGAGCGCATCGCCCGTCACCTCGGCGAACGTCGAAGCCGCCTCGCGCCAGACCGCCGAAGCGGCCGTCTCGTAGCCCGAAGGCCCGGGTGCGGTCAGCAGGCGACGCAGAAGATCCGGCACCGGCATCGCCGCGCAGACTAACGCCCTTGACGCGGCGGCCCCGCGGCGCCTACCCTGCGGGAGATGACTCCTGCACCGCGCAACTGGGGCTGGGCCTGGCGCCACGAGCGGGGCGGGAGCGTCGCCTGAGACCGACCTAGACGCAAGCCCGTTCCGCTCGAGACCTCCAGGCCGGAGGTCTTTTTTGTGCCCATGAACGCACTCACCGTCATCTCAACCGACCTCCTCACCCCGCTCGGGGCCTACCTCCGGCTGCGCGAAGGCGGGCGGGCCAGCTTCCTGCTCGAATCGGTCGAGCGCGGGCGGCTCGGGCGGCACTCGTTCGTCGGCTGCGGCTCGCGGCTGGTGGGCTTCGAGGAGGCCGAGACCTGCGGCCGGCCGGTGGTCGGCTACCTCGGCTACGACCACGCCGCCACGCTGGAGCCGACGGTCCCGCTGCCGGCGGAGGGCCGCGACCTCCCGGAGAGCAGGTTCGTCGTGGCCGAGACGCTGGTGCGCTTCGACCACGCGCTGGGCATGGCGGAGGTGCTGGCCGGCGACCCGGCCGAGGTGACGTCGCTCCTGCACGGTGCGCTCCCGGAACACGCGGCCGGAAGCGGCGCGGCGTCGGGATCGACCAGGCGGCTGCCCTCGCGGCACGAGTACGAGCGGGCGGTCGTGAAGGCGAAGGAGCACATCCGCGCCGGCGACGCGTTCCAGATCGTCCTCTCGCAGCGCGCGGAGCGACCGACCTCGGCGAGCGCGCTCGACCTCTACCGCTCGCTCCGGCGCGTGAACCCCTCGCCCTACCTGTTCCTGCTCGAGCTCGACGGCCTGGCGCTCGTCGGCTCCTCGCCCGAGACGCTGGTCAAGGCCGACGGGCGGGCCGCGTCCCTGAACCCGATCGCGGGGACGACCCGCCCGGGTGAGGGCGACGCCGAGCGGCTCCTCTCCTCCGAGAAGGACCGCGCCGAGCACGTGATGCTCGTCGACCTCGGGCGCAACGACCTCTCGCGGGTCTGTCGTCCCGGCACGGTGCGGGTGGCCCGCTTCCTCGAGCCGGAGCGCTTCTCGCACGTCACGCACCTCGTCTCCGAGGTCGATCGGCGAGCTCGAGCCGGGCGTGTCGCACTTCGAGCTCCTGCGCGCCTGCTTCCCGGCGGGCACGGTCTCGGGAGCCCCGAAAGTGCGCGCGATGCAGATCATCTCGGAGCTCGAGCGCTACCGCCGCGGCCCCTACGCGGGCGCCGTCCTCTACGCGCTGCCGGGCGAGGCGCTCGACGCGTGCATCGCGATCCGGACGATCGTGCTCGCCGACGGGGTCGCGCTCCTTCAGGCCGGCGCGGGGATCGTCGCCGACTCCGACCCGGCGGCCGAGCACGACGAGTGCCTGCGCAAGCTGGCCGCGCTCGAGACCGCGATCGAGCTCGCGGAGGCACGCGGATGATCCTCTTGATCGACAACTACGACTCGTTCACGTACAACCTCGCCCATCTGTTCGGAGAGCTCGGAGCGGAGGTGATCGTGCGCCGGAACGACGCGATCGATCCCGACGAGGCGGAGCGGTTGGCCCCATCGCAGCTCGTGATCTCTCCCGGCCCCGGCCGGCCGGGCGACGCGGGGGTCAGCGTCGAGCTCGTCCGGCGGCTCGGCGGGCGCGTGCCGACGCTCGGGGTGTGCCTCGGCCACCAGGCGATCGTCGAGGCCTTCGGCGGCGAGGTCGGCCCGTCGCGCCGGCTCGTCCACGGCAAGGCGAGCGAGATCGACCACGACGGGCTTGGGCTCTTCCAGGGCCTGCCGGAGCGGTTCGAGGCCGGCCGCTACCACTCGCTCGCGGCCACGCGCGTGCCCGATTGCCTCGAGGTCTCCGCGACCTGCTCCGAGGACGAGGTGATGGCCGTCCGCCACCGTGAGCTCCCGGTGGACGGCGTCCAGTTCCACCCGGAGTCGGTGCTGACGCCGGCCGGCCCGCAGCTCGCGCGCAACTTCCTGGAGGGCCCGAGATGACCGTGCAGGAGGCGCTGGCCCGGCTGCTCGACGGCCACGACCTCTCGCGCGAGCAGGCCCGCGACGTGATGGACGAGGTGATGCAGGGCGAAGCGACCCCGGCGCAGATCGGCGGCTTCCTGGTCGCGTTGCGCCTGAAGGGCGAGACCGTGGACGAGATCGCCGGCTGCGCCGAGGCAATGCGCACTCACGTCCTGGCCGTGCGCCCGAAGCGCCAGGACCTGGTGGACACCGCCGGGACGGGCGGCGACGGACAGCGCACGATCAACATCTCGACCGCCGCGGCACTGCTCGCGGCAGCGGCCGGCGCGGCCGTCGCCAAGCACGGCAACCGCGCGGTCTCGTCCGCCTCCGGCTCGGCCGACGTGCTCGAGGCGCTCGGCTTCCGTCTCGAGCTGCCCGCCGAGCGGATCGAGCGCTCGATCGACGAGCTCGGCTTCGGCTTCCTGTTCGCGCCCACGCACCACCCGGCAATGCGACACGCCGCCCCAGTGCGCCGCGAGCTCGCCGCCCGCACGGTCTTCAACGTGCTCGGCCCGCTCACGAACCCGGCCGGCGCGCGGGCGCAGGTGGTCGGCGTCTACGCTCCGGCCCTGGTGAGGACGATCGCGGAGGTGCTCGCGCAGCTCGGCGCCCGCCGGGCCTTTGTCGTCCACGGCGCCGGCGGGATCGACGAGCTCTCGCCCGCAGGGCCGAACCTCGTCTGCGAGGTCGTCGACGGCGCCGTGCACGAGCGCGAGATCGATCCGCTCGAGCTCGGCGTCCCGCGCTGCGATCCCGACGAGCTACGCGGCGGCTCTCCCGACGAGAACGCGGCTGCGATCCGCGCGGTCTTCGCAGGCGAGGAAGGCGGGCGGCGCTCGGCCGTTCTCCTGAACGCGGCCGGCGCGATCGCGGCCGCCGGCCACGCAGCGGATCTGCGAGAGGGCCTCGAGAGCGCCCGCGAGGCGCTCGACTCCGGCGCCGCCGCGGCCCGGCTCGACGAGCTGATCGCCTACTCGCTGGAAGAGGTTCCTGCGTGAGGTTCCGCGACGCCCTCTCCGGCTCCGGCCTTGCAGCGATCGCGGAGATCAAGCGCCGGTCGCCGTCGGCCGGCGACCTGCGTCCCGATGCCGATCCGGCCCGGCTCGCGGCCGAGTTCGAGCTGGCGGGCGCCGCGGCCGTCTCCGTCCTGGTCGACGAGCGCTTCGGCGGCAGTCCCGCCGATCTCACCGCCGCGCGATCAGCCAGCCGTCTCCCCTTGCTCGCCAAGGGGTTCTTCTCCGAGGAGCCCGAGCTCCAGGAGCTGCGGGAGCTGGGAGCGGACGCGGTGCTCCTGCTGCTTCGCGACCTGGACGACTCGCAGGCTCGCCGGCTGATGGACGCCGCCGAGGCGCTCGGGCTCGACGCGCTGGTCGAGGCACACGACGCCGAGGAGCTCGAGCGCGCAGTGGAGCTCGGCGCGCAGGTGATCGGCGTCAACGCGCGCGACCTGAGCACGTTCGAGATCGACCGCCACGCCCAGCTCGCGCTCGTCGAGCGCGCACCGAGCGACCGTGTCGTGATCGCCGAGAGCGCGATCGCCTCGCGGGCCCAGGGCGCCGAGGCCGAGCTCGCCGGCGCCGACGCGGTCCTGGTCGGCTCGACCCTTATGCGCGCCGCCGACCCGGCCGCCCGGCTGGCCGAGCTGATCTCGCGGCCGCTCGTCAAGGTCTGCGGGCTGACCCGGGAGGAGGACGTCGCGGCGGCAGCAGAGGCCGGTGCCGATCTCGCAGGCTTCATCCTCGCCCGCGAGACGCCACGCCGCGCGCCCGGCGTGCTCCCGGTCCCGGAGACGATGCTCTCGGTCGCGGTCCACGTGGGCGAAGTGACCGACGAGGGCGCCGACCTCGTCCAGCTCTACCCGCGCGAGAACGGCCACCGCGCGAGAGACGGAACGCTCCTGCGCGGCGGCCGCCAGGTCGCGAGGGTCGTCGACCGCCCCTGGCAGGAGACCGACCCGACGCACTACGACCGGGCCAGGGCCGCCGAGGGCCGGGTCGTCCTCGCCGGCGGGCTCGGCCCCGAGAACGTGCGCGAGGCGATCGAGAGCGTGCGACCGTGGGCGGTCGACGCCAGCTCGAGCCTCGAGCTCGAGCCCGGCATCAAGGATCACGCACGCGTGCGCGCCTACGTGGAGGCCGCGCGATGGAGCTGACCTACGGCGAGTACGGGGGCCGCTTCGTTCCCGAGACGCTGATCCCGGCACTCGACGAGCTCGAGGCCGGCTGGCGCGAGGCCTGGGCGGACGAGGCCTTCCGCGCCGAGCTGGACGAGCTCGGCCGCTCGTACGCCGGCCGGCCAACGCCGCTCACGCTCGCGGAGCGCTTCGCCCCCGGTGTGCGGCTCTACCTGAAGCGCGAGGACCTGCTGCACACCGGGGCGCACAAGCTCAACAATGCCCTCGGCCAGGCGCTGCTCGCGCTTCGCCTCGGCAAGCGCCGGATCGTCGCCGAGACCGGCGCCGGACAGCACGGTGTCGCCGCCGCGACCGTCTGCGCGCGCTTCGGCCTCGACTGCGTCGTCTACATGGGCGCCGAGGACATGCGGCGCCAGCGGCCGAACGTCGAGCGGATGGGCCTGCTCGGCGCGGAGGTGCGCCCGGTCGAGTTCGGGACGCGCACGCTCAAGGAGGCGACGAGCGAGGCGATCCGCGACTGGATCGGCAGCGTCGAGACCACCCACTACCTGATCGGATCCTGCGTCGGCCCGCAGCCGTACCCCGAGCTGGTGCGGGAGCTGCAGGCCGTGATCGGCCGCGAGGCGCGCGAGCAGATCCTGGAGCTCGAGGGCCGGCTGCCCGAGGTCGCGATCGCGTGCGTCGGCGGCGGCTCGAACGCGATCGGGCTCTTCGCCGGCTTTCTCGACGACGCGGAGGTGCGGCTCGTCGGCGTCGAGGCTGGCGGGGCGGCCAGCCTCGGCTCGGGCAGGACGGCCGTCCTGCACGGCTCGCGCTCGTCCGTGCTGGCCGACGCAGACGGGCAGGTGCTCGACGCCGAGTCGATCTCGGCCGGGCTCGACTACCCGGGCTCGGGCCCCGAGCACGCGTTCCTGCGCGACTCCGGCCGCGCCGAGTACGTGACCGCATCGGACGAGGAGGCGCTCGACGCGTTCCGGCGGCTGGCCCGAACGGAGGGGATCGTGCCCGCGCTCGAACCGGCCCACGCGCTGGCCCGCGTCGCCGACCTCGACGAGACCCTGGTGCTGCTCAACCTCTCCGGCCGCGGCGACAAGGACCTCGAGGAGGTGCTCGCCAGGTGATCCATGAGTTCGAGCCCACGCACTTCCACACGACGATCGGCTCGCACGAGCCCGTCCTCCGTGTCGCGAGCGGCGACGTCATCCGCACCTGGACGGTCGACTCCGGCGGCTACGACCGGCACGGCAACGACATCGCCGACGGCGGCAACCCGCAGACCGGGCCGTTCTACGTCGAAGGCGCCGAGCGCGGGCGACACCCTCCGGGTGCGCTTCGACCGCATCCGGCCCGAACCGCACGCGCGGGGTGACCGGCGGCGTGCTCGCGCCGAACGTCGTCGAGCCCGGCTTCGTCCCGGAGCTCGGCGCGCGCGACAGCGAGGACTGGTGGACGCTCGACCTCGAGCGCGGCACCGCCCGCCTGGAAGACCCGCCGCCGGGGCTCGAGTCGCTCGGCGAGCTGGCGCTCGACCCGATGCTCGGCTGCTTCGGCGTCGCGCCGCGGCAACGCCAGGCGATCTCCTGCGCGACCTCGGGCGAGCACGGCGGGAACATGGACTACCGCGGCTTCCGCGAGGGGGTCACCGTCGACCTTCCCGTCTTCGCCGAGGGCGCGCTTCTGCACGTCGGCGACGGCCACGCGCTCCAGGGCGACGGCGAGATCGTCGGCACCGGAATCGAGGTCTCGATGGACGTCGAGCTCTCGGTGGAGGTGCTGAAGGGCAAGACGATCTGCTGGCCGCGCGCCGAGGACGAGACGTTCGTGATGGCGGTCGGCAACGCCCGCCCGCTCGACCAGGCGGTCCAGCACGCGACGACGGAGCTCCTGAAGCTGCTGCGAGACGACTACGGCCTCGACTACCGCGCCGGCTCGGCGCTGCTCGGCCAGTGCATCCGCTACGACGTCGGCAACGTCTTCGACCCCGCCTACACGATGGTCGCGAAGGTGGAGAAGGCGCTCCTCGCCCGGCTGTGACCCTCTCCTGGGAGCCTGAGCGGGCCGCCTCGTTCTTCGACGAGTACGGGGAGAGCGAGTGGACGCGGTTCGAGGACGGGCGCACGCCCGCGCCCAGCCTCGACGTCCACCTCGAGCACCTGCGCCGCTTCGTGCGCGCGGGCGACCGCGTTCTCGACGTGGGAGCCGGCCCGGGGCGCTTCACGATCGAGCTGGCCGGCCTCGGCGCCGACGTCGCGGTCGCCGACCTCTCGCCTGGCCAGCTCGAGCTGAACCGGAAGCAGGTCGCCGCCGCCGGCCTCGAGGAGCGGATCCTCGAGCGAGCCGTGGCGGACGTTCTCGACCTCTCGCGCTGGGACGACGGGGCCTTCGACGCGACCGTCTGCTTCGGCGGCCCGCTCAGCTACGTGGTCGACCGCGCGGAGGAGGGCGTCGCCGAGCTCGTCCGCGTGACTAGGCCGGGTGGCCTCGTCCTCCTCTCTGTCATGTCCCTCGTCGGCACGGTCGTCCACTTCCTTCCGATCCTGCTCGACCTCGCCCGCCGCGACGGCGTCGCGAGGCAGGAGGAGATCCTGCGCACCGGCCTCCTCCCCGAGGAGCCGGACTACGGGCACCTGGCGATGAAGCTCTTCCGCTGGAGCGAACTCGAGGCCCTGCTCTCGCGGCACGGAGAGGTGGTCGCCGCGTCGGCGGCCGGCCTGCTCCCGGCCGAGCAGCCGGAGGAGCCCGAGCTGCGCGCATTCCTGTCGAGGATCGAGCTCCAGCTCGCTGGCGAGCCCGGGGCGCTGTCGTGCGGCCAGCACATCCTCGCCGTCCTCCGGAGGCCTGCGTGAGGAAGACGCTCGTCGTCTACCTGATGAGCGGCCCGGAGACGCCGAAGCTGGCCGAGGCCGCCGTCGCCGCGGGCGCCGATCTGGTCGAGCTCGGCTTCCCCTTCTCCGACCCGCTCGCGGACGGGCCGGTCATCCGCCGCGCGGCCGAGCGGGCCCTCGCGCAGGGCATGCGCACGGGCGCGTGCCTCGAGCTCCTCGCCGAGACCCGTGAGCGGCTCCCCGAGACCGGGCTCGTGCCGATGACCTACGCGTCGCTGCTCGAGGCGTATGGCTGGGAGCGCTTCGCCGAGGACGCGCGCGCGGCCGGGGCGACGAGCCTGATCGTCGCCGACCTCCCCGCGGGCGAACGGCCCGATCTGCGGCGCATCCAGCTCGTCGCGCCGACCTCGACCAACGAGCGGATCCGTCTCGCGGCCGCCGGAACCGACGGCTGGCTCTACCTCGTGACCGTGACCGGCACGACCGGCGCGCGGGATGAGCTCTCCCCCACGCTTGCGGGCCTGGTCGAGCGCGCCCGCCGCGCCACCGCCCTACCGCTCTACGCCGGCTTCGGCATCTCGACGCCCGAGCAGGCGCGCGCGGCGGCAGAGCTCGCCGACGGGATCGTCGTCGGAACGAGCGCCCTCGAGGTCGCCGAGAAGGGCGCAAGAGCGCTTGGGGACTACGTTCAGAGCCTCCGCGACGCGCTCGACCTGGCCGCGCTGCCGGCCTGACCGTGGCCACCGTCCTGATTGACGCGCGGAACGTCCTGCGCTCGCAGTGGCCGAACGTCCCCGAGCGCGAGCTCGTCCGGCGAGCGCTCGACTGGGCGGAGCGGCACGATCACGAGCTCGTGCTCGTCTTCGACGGCGAGGCACCGGGCGGCGTGACCGGCACGCAGCGCCTCGACGACCGCACGCTCCTCGTCGGCTCCGGCGCGGAGAGCGCAGACGACTGGCTGACCCGCGAGGCGGCCGGCTACCCCGGCGCGTGGCTCGTCACCTCCGACCGGGCGCTGCGCGAGGCGGCGGGCGCGGGAGCTGAGCGCCTGATCGGAGGCGGCGCGTTCCTCCGAGAGCTGAGCGCCTGAGCCGGGCGATCTGGGCCCGTCAAAAAAAACATCCGCACTTTCCGAACTTCGCCTTCTCGGACCTCTTGCGCTCGGTCCTTCAAGGCTCTAGTTTCCCGCCTGCACCGAGCACGGGACGCGAGTAGGTCGAAGCCGTCTCTGAGGGCACTAGGCGGAAGCCGAAGGTCAGTGGGGACGGGGGACGAAAGCGCACCCGGCTCGGTGAACTTTTGGTCCGGCCTGGCCTAGGACGGCTTGACGACCTAGCCTGTGCCGTCGGGCCGCGACCAGTCGAACGGGATCTCGTCCGAGTGCGGGTCGAGCCGGTACTTGTCCGGGCTCTCGCGGTCGAACGGCCGCGTCGGGAAGTTCATGATCGCCGCCTCGTCGTCGCCCCAGTTCTGGCTCGCGTGCCAGACACCCGGCGGGATCAGCAGCAACCCGGAGCTCGCAGCCGTCAGGCTGTGGCTCTCGAAGGCGCCGAAGGTCGGCGACTCGGCCCGCCCGTCGTAGAGCACGGTCCGCACCGAGCCTCGCACGAGGAAGTAGCGGTCGCTCTGCAGCTTGTGCATCCCCCAGCCCTTGATGCGCCCGGGCAGGATCGTGAAGCAGTAGGCGTAGACGACCTCGTCGCGCCAGAACGGGTGATCGAAGTTGACGACCTCGGTAAGCGCGCCGCGGTGATCGACGTACGGCGTGACCCGGGCGAGCTCGACGCCGTCGATCCGCCCCTGCGGGACGTCCGGCTCCGCGGCCGGCCTCACGTCGAGCTGCGAGCGGCCGTCCATCGCCCGCAGTGTACGAGGCCGGTCGACGCTAGTAGCCGTACCCTTGCTCGTCGTCGCCATGGCGGAGTCGCCGGGCTCGAGGTGCTCGCCCCTTACGCCGGCGCCGGCGTTCGATTTCGGCGCGCTCAGTTCGGCTGCGGCACGATCCGGATGTAGGGCTTCGGAGCCTCCCAGTCGCCGAAGATCTCCTTCGCGTCGTCGTCCGACACCGAGCCGGCGATGATCACGTCTTCGCCCTGCTTCCAGTTGACCGGCGTCGCCACCTTGTGGTGGGCCGTCAGCTGCAGCGAGTCGATCACGCGCAGCACCTCGTCGAAGTTGCGGCCGGTCGTCATCGGGTAGACAAGCACCAGCTTGATCTTCTTGTCCGGCCCGATCACGAACACGTTCCGCACCGTCTGGTTCTCGGCTGCCGTGCGGTCGGCCGCCTCGCCCGAGACGTCGCCGGGCAGCATGTCGTAGAGCTTCGAGACCTGGAAGTCCGAGTCGCCGATGATCGGGTAGTTCGGCGCCTCCCCCTGCGTCTCGGCGATGTCCTTCGCCCAGCCCTCGTGGTCGCCCGTCGAGTCGACCGACAGGCCGATCACCTTGACGTTGCGCTTGTCGAACTCCGGCTTGATCTTCGCCATGTAGCCGAGCTCCGTCGTGCAGACCGGCGTGAAGTCCTTCGGGTGCGAGAACAGCACCGCCCAGGAGTCGCCGATCCAGTCGTGGAAGCTGATTTGGCCTTCGGTGGTCTGCGCCTGGAAGTCAGGCGCGGTGTCTCCGATCTTCAGAGCCATCGTCTCCCCTCCTTGTGACTCGGTGACGCGCGATTCTCTCAGGAAACGACCGCGGCGCTCCAGAGCTTCCCGAGTCCGCCACGGCCGCGATAATCCGTCGGAGGGATGACGGGTATCCGGACGAGCCTGGTGTTCCTCGGAGCTGCGCTCGGCGTCGCGTCGGTCGGGCTGTACGGCGCGGCCGGCTACTCGACAGTTGTGATCGGGCTCTGGCCGGCGGCTCTCGTGCTCGTCGCCGCGGGGCTCGCCGGGCGCGGCGGGCCGATCGGGATGCCGTCCGGCCGCGACGCCGCAGCCCCGTTCGTCCTGCTGCTCGGCTTTGCCCCGCTCTACCTGCTCCACCTCGACACCGTCCCGGTGCAGGTCAACTCGGACGAGGTCGCAATCATGAGCTTCGCCAAACAGTCGGCGAGCGCCCACCACGCCGACCTCTTCGGCCTCAGCACCTACTTCGGGCACCCCATCGCACTCTTCGTCCTCTGGGGGAAGCTGGGAAACCTGCTCGGCGGGGTCGACCTCGGGCACATGCGCCTGCTCCACGCGCTCACGGGGCTGCTGACCGTCGCGCTCTCGTACGCCTTCTTCCGCCAGCTCCTGGTGCTGCCGTGGGCGCTGCTCGCCTCGGCGCTCCTCGGCGTCAACCACGCCTTCCTGATGATCAGCCGGATGGCCATGCGCGAGAACACGGTCGTGCTCGTCGAGGTCGTCGCGCTGGCGCTTCTCCTGCTCGGCCTGCGCAAGGACAACCCGCTCGCAACCTTCGCCGGCGGCGTCACCGCAGCGCTCGGCTTCTACGTCCACTTTCCCGGACGGATGATCTTCCCGCTCTGGCTGGCCTTCCTCGCGATGCTGGCGCTGGCGCGGCGCGACGAGCTCGGGCTCGGGCGCATCGGCAGGCTCGGCGCGATCGCGAGCGGCGGCTTCGCGCTGGTCGCGACGCCCTACCTGATCGCGTACGCGAAGGCGCCCGGCTACCTGACCGCGCACCAGCGCGAGGCGTTGCTGGTCTACCCGCAAGGGCGCAAGCTGCAGGAGCACTGGGTCGGTGCGCACAGCGTCGCTCAGGGCATCGAGCGCAACATCGTCAACGGCCTGACCGCCTTCAACACCGATCGCGTCGACCACGCCTACATCTACCCGAACTTCGGGCACGGGATCGTCGACCCGCTGACCGGGGCGCTGCTCTGGCTCGGCGCTCTCGTCGTGCTCGTCGCGGCGGTGCGCCACCGTGACGATCCGCTCGCCTTCTTCCCGCTCGTCGGCTTCCTGGTGCTCTGGCTCGCCTTCGCGTTCGTGGTCGGCCAGGCGCCGGACTACCCGCGCATGCTCGTGATCCTGCCGTTCGTCGCCTACCTCGTGACCGTGGCGCTGCGCTTCCTCGCGGCTCGAGCGGAGCGGGCCCATGTTGCCGCGCCTGCCGCGCTGGCCGTGGCGGCCCTGCTGGCGATCGGGAGCTGGAACGGCGTCATGGGCTGGGACTTCGTCCACGCGGGTCGCTTCCACGGGGACGACATCGGCGGCACCGGCCGCTACGTCCAGCGCCACGACGCGCCCGCGAACGAGCGCTTCTACGTCGCCGCCGACCAGGGCAGCTGGAACTACTACGTCTGGGGAACGCCGTCGATCTGGCAGGAGCGGATCCGCATCTTCGCCCGTAGCGACGCCCAGGTTGGCGGCGTGATCGCGCCCGCCGCTCTTCCCCGCTTCAACGCGTCGCCGCCCTTCGTGGTCTTCATGCAGTCCGACCTCTGGTCGCAGGCCCGCAGGCGCTTCACGGCGCGCTACCCGGAGGCCCGCACCGACGAGGTCACCCCCGACGGGCGCCTGATCGCCGTCCGCGTCGCCTAGCCGCGGCCGGAAACCTTGCGCGAGCTCAGAGCCTGACGATCGACAGCAGGTACTCCTGCGGCAGCCGTGCTGCTGTCGTGCGAAGAGTCCCACGACGGGGCCGGCGTTACACGATCAGGGGACGAACCTCGAAGTGGGCCATCATCCCCATCGCGTGCTTGGTCCGCACGCCCGCTACGCGTCCGCGCCGCGTGCCCGACTTCTCGTGCTGCGGCGTCGACCTCGCCGGGCGTCGGCCAGGATGGCCCGGGCTGCGTTCCTCCCGGGGCCGCCGGTGACCCCGCCCCCGGGGTGTGTCCCCGCCCCACACATGTAGAGGCCGCGAATCCCGTCAAGCCGGTAGCGAGCATGGCCGAGGAGGGGCCGCCAGGCGAAGACCTGGTCGAGGGCGTGCTCGCCGTGCATCGGGTGCCCACCGCTGAGCCCGTACTCTCGCTCCAGGTCGGCCGGCGTGACGACGTGGCGAGCGACGATCCTGTCCGCGATACCCGGTGCATAGACCTCGAGCGTGCGCACGGCCCCCTCAGCTACACGATCGCGCGCTTCCTCGTCCCAGTCCGCGTCACGGAGGCGCCGTGGCGCGTACTGGAACAGCGCGGTAATGACGTGGGTCCCTTCAGGGGCGAGCGAGGGGTCGGAGAGGGTGGGGATCGTCGCTTCGAGATACGGGTGCTCGGAGATCCGGCCGTACTTCGAGTCGTCGAATGCCCGCTCGAGGTCGTCGAGGCTCGGTGCGACGACGATCCGCCCCTGCAGGCGCTCGCGGTCGACGCCGCCGATCGGCGGCAGGCCCTCCAGGACGAGGGTCACCTTCGCCACCACGCCAGGCGTGCGAATGTGCTCGACTCGCCAGCCCAGAGTCGGGCCGACCTCGGCCGGGTCGACGAGGCGTAGAAGGGTCTGCTTGGGATCGGCGTTCGACACAACGATCGGCGCGTCGATCTCCTCGCCGTTCGCGAGAGCGACCCCTTCGACAGCGCCTCGCCCGGTTCGGATGGCCGCGACGTCGGCGTCGGAGCGAATCGTCGCGCCGTTGCTTCGCGAAGCGGCGACGAGCGCCTCGACCAGGGAGTCCGGCCCGCCGCGCGCGAAGACCGTGCGGCCCGCCGCTCCTCCTCCCGAGGCCGAGTCCCACAGGAAGTTGAGCGCCGTCCCCGCCGAGCGGGGGCCCATGGCCGCGTAGCGGACGCCTCGGGCGCCGAGGACGCCGCGTAGCGCCTCGTCCTCGACGGCTTCGCCGACGAGGTCCGCGACGGACATCGGCAGCACCCGTAGCGCCTCGCGCAGCTGCTGCCTCCCGAGGTGCCGCAGGGCGTTCAACAGCGTGACGCCTCCGGTGGCGTCCGCGAGCGACGGAGACGCGAGGTCCGGCGGCTCGGTCGCCTGGACGCGGGCCAGGAAGGCGCCCAGCGAACGGATCCTGCGGTCGAAGGCGACGAACGCCTCGGCGTCGCGTGGCCGGGTCCCCGTCCGGAGCTCCGTCGCCGTCCGGACCGGGTCGCGCCACAACGTGACACCGGGCCCGCCGGCGGACGGGGCGAAGGCCGCCACCTCCGGCTCGATGGCGCGGAAGCCGTGCGAGCCGAGCCCGAGGTCACGGACGACGTCGTCACGGAGACCTCCGACGCAGTCGGCCGCAACCGGCGCACGCACACCGGGCGCGACCTCCTCGGTAGCCAGAAGGCCGCCCGCCCGGCTCCGCCGCTCGAGAACCAGCGTCCGTAGCCCCGCCTTCGCCAGGTACGAAGCCGTGACCAGGCCGTTGTGGCCGGCGCCGACCACGACCGCGTCGTATCGCTCCCGGGCCACTCTCAGGCGGCCTTCTTGGCGCGGAGCGCGCGCAAGACCTGCAGCGCCGCGAGGCGCCCCGACGCGCCCATGATCCCACCCCCCGGGTGCGTGGCCGAGCCGCACATCCAGAGGTTCCGTAGCGGCGTCCGGTAGCGCGCCCATCCCGGCACAGGCCGGTTGAAGAAGAGCTGCTCGAGCGAGAGCTCGCCCTGGAAGATGTTTCCCTCGGAGAGCCCGAACCGGTCCTCGATGTCCCTCGGGGTGAGCACCTGTGCGTGCAGGATCAGCTCGCGGATGTTCGGCGCCCGCTCGGCGATCGTGTCGACGACGGTCTCCCCGAACGCATCGCGCCGGCCGTCGTCCCATTCCTCGCCCTCGGCCAGGCGGTAGGGCGCGTACTGGACGAAGCAGCTCATGACGTGCTTGCCCGGAGGCGCCATCGACGGGTCGACCAGGGTCGGGATGACCATGTCGATGTACGGGCGCCGGCTGAAGCGCCCGGACTTCGCGTCGTCGTAGGCCTGCTCCATGTAGTCGATGCTCGGGCTGAAGCTGATCGCGCCGCGCAGGTGGTCGCCCGCGCCGGGCAGGCACGTGAACTCGGGAAGGCCGTCCAGGGCCAGGTTCACCTTCCCGCTGGAGCCCCGGTACCGGTACCGCGCGACCTCCTCGAGGAACGACCCGTCGAGAGAGCCGGACGGCAGGAGCCGGACGAACGTCTGCTGCGGGTCCAGGCTCGACAGCGTCACCCGCCCGGTCACCTCGTCGCCCGCCGACGTGACGGCGCCGGTCACCTCGTCGCCTCGGGTCAGGAAGTGCTCGACGGCGGTCTCGGTCCGGATCTCGGCGCCGAACGACCGGGCGGCGCTCGCGATCGCCTCGCTGACGGCGCCGGTCCCTCCTCGCGGTATTCCCCAGGCGCGCAGGACGCCGTCGATCTCGCCCATGTAGTGGTGCAGGAGGACGTAGGCGGTCCCAGGAGAGCGGATCCCCTGGAACGTGCCGATGATCCCGGAGGCGCTCATCGTCGCCTTCAGCGGATCCGTCTCGAACCACTGGTCGAGGAAGTCGGCGGCGCTCATCGTCATGAGCTGGATGAACACCGCCCGCTGCTCCAGCGAGAGGCCGTTGAAGGAGCGGGCGAGACGCGCGACGGGGAGCCATTCGCGCGGATCGAGCCGGCCCGTGTCCGGCGGCGCCATGGACAGGATCGGCTTGACGAACCTCGCCATCTCGACCATGAGGCGGCTGTACTCCTCGTAGGCCTCCGCGTCGCTCGGCGACCAGCGTCGGAGCTCGCGCACGGTGCGGCCGTGGTCGTTCACACGCCACAGGTAGTCGTCGTCCAGCGGCGTGAACGTCCCGTCGAGAGGCAGGATCTCGAGGCCGTGCTCCGGCAGCGCGAGCTCCCGGACGATCTCGGGGCGGAGCAGCGACACGACGTACGAGGCCACGCTGAACCGGAAGCCGGGGAACACCTCCTCGGTCACCGCCGCCCCGCCGAGAACGTGGCGCCGCTCCAGCACGACGACCTTGAGTCCGGCCCGCGCGAGGTACGCCGCGGCCACGAGCCCGTTGTGCCCGCCGCCGACGATCACGGCGTCGTACGTACGGTGCTGGGAGGTCGCCATCAGCGGCGACACTAACCGCGGCACGGCCTGGCGCGCTCCCCAAAAGCCGCCGGGACTATGCTTGCCGACCATGCCCGGCCCGTTCGACATGGAGACGGTTCAGCGTGGAGCGCGCTTGCGGCGCAGCCCCTTCTACGAGGCGACGCAGCGGCACGGCCCGAAGGGCTTCACCGTCTACAACCACACGCTCTTCCCGATCAACTTCGACGATTTCGAGGCCGAGTACTGGCATCTGCTGAACCACGTGACGCTCTGGGACGTCGCCGTCGAGCGCAACGTGGAGGTGACAGGCCCGGACGGCTTCCGCTTCGCGCAGCTGCTCACCTGCCGCGACCTCAGCGCGTGCGCGGTCGGCCAGGGCAAGTACGTGCTGATCACGGCTCCGGACGGCGGGATCCTCAACGACCCGGTCATGCTGCGGCTGGACGAGAACACGTTCTGGTTCGCGCTCGCGGACAGCGACGTGCTGCCGTACGCGAAGGGGCTGGCGGCGTACGCGGGGATGGACGTACAGCTCTCGGAGGCCGAGGCGTACCCGCTTCAAATCCAGGGCCCGAAGTCGAAGGACGTCGTGCGGAGCCTGTTCGGCGACGACATCCTCGACCTCCGCTACTACCACTTCCGCCGCCTCGAGCTGGACGGCATCTCGCTCATCCTCACCCGCACCGGCTGGACGTCGGAGGTCGGATACGAGATCTACCTCCTCGACGCCTCGCGCGGAACGGACCTGTGGGACCGGATCATGGAGGCGGGCGAGCCGTACGAGATCCGGCCGACGGGGCCGGTGGACATCCGTCGGATCGAGGGAGGCATCTTCAACTGGGGTGCCGACATGACCTACGAGAACAACCCCTTCGAGCTGGGCCTCGGCCGGCTCGTCGACCTGGACACCGAGGCGGATTTCATCGCCCGCGACGCGCTCACCAGGATTCGCGACGAGGGCGTGACACAGAAGATCGTCGGCGTCGAGATCGACGGCAACCGGCTGGAGATGAACGCGACGGACTGGCCGGTTTCGGCCGACGGCGCGAGCGGACGGGTGACCTCCGCCGTCTATTCGCCCCGCCTCGAGAAGAACATCGGGTACGCGTGGCTCCCCGTCGGGCACAGCGAGCTCGGGACGCACGTCGCGGTGGAGACACCCGAGGGTATGAGGGACGCGACCATCGCGCCGCTGCCCTTTTTCGACCCCGAGAAGCAGATCCCGAAGTCCTAGACCTGCCGTGTCGGTCGGAACCGCGTTCTATCCCCGGACCGCGCCACTCAACACCAAGCTGCAGTGGCGGGAATGGTCGGGCTATCTCGCGGCGAGCGCGTACTCCGACTCTCACGAGATCGAGTACAACGCCATCCGGGAGGCGGCGGCGCTCATCGACGTCTCTCCGCTCTACAAGTACCTGGTCTCCGGGCCTGACGCCACGCGGCTCGTCGACCGCGTGATCACGCGGGACGCGAGCAAGCTCGCCGTCGGCCGCGTCTACTACACATCCTGGTGCAACGAGGACGGCCGCGTGGTCGACGACGGGACAGTCGGCCGGCTGGAGGAGCAGACCTACCGCTGGACGGCCGCCGACTCGTCGCTGCGCTGGCTCCGGATGAACGCTCGCGGCCTGGACGTCGAGATCGAGGACGTGAGCGAACGCATCTCCGCGCTGGCCGTGCAGGGCCCGCTGAGCCGCGACGTGCTCGAGGCGGCCACCGAGACGTCCTGGGGCGACCTCAAGTACTTCGGCCGGCGGGCCGCGCAGGTCGGCAGCATCCCCGTCGACGTCTCCCGGACGGGCTACACGGGCGACCTCGGCTACGAGGTGTGGGTCGAGAGCGCTCAGGCGGTCGAGCTCTGGGACGCCCTCGTGCGGGCCGGGAGCGCCTACGGCATCCGGCCGGCCGGGATGCTCGCCCTCGACATCGCGCGGATCGAGGCAGGGCTGATCCTCATCGAAGTGGATTTCGACTCGGTACGGCGCGCGCTCATCCCCGAGCAGTCGTACTCGCCCTTCGAGCTGGGCGTCCTGGGCCGCTTCGTCGACTTCGAGAAGCCGGTGGAGTTCGTCGGCCGACGCGCGCTCGAGCGGGAACAGGGTCGCGGCGGTCCTCCGCGGAGGCTCGTCGGGCTGGAGCTCGAATGGGAGCCACTCGAGGAGCTGTACCGCGCGAAAGGACTGACGCCGGCGCTGGAACCGGCCGCCTCGCGCGTCCCTGTTCCGCTGTACGCGCGGGGCCGCCAGATCGGCAAGGCGACCAGCACGACGTGGAGCCCGACGCTGAAGAAGGTGGTTGCGCTGGCGTCAGTCGCTGCCGACCAAAGCGAGCTCGGCACGAGGATCGACGTCGAGTGGACGGTGGAGGCGCGGCGCAGCCGAATTGCGGGGACGGTGGTGGAGCTCCCGTTCTTCAACCCGATGCGCAAGACCTCGACGGTCGCTCGTTCACCAGCCCCCTAGCTTCACAGTCGGCGAACTCCACAAGGATGCGATCGAGATCGCGGCCCGAAGCTGAAGCAGCCGCATTCGCGCCGCCGCTGCCGGAAACGAAACGGCAGCGTTTGCAAACCTCCTACCACCGCTGCGACAACGAACCCAAGTAAAAGGCCCCGTCCCCGGGGCCTTTCGAGTAGCGGGGGCAGGATTTGAACCTGCGACCTCCGGGTTATGAGCCCGGCGAGCTACCTGACTGCTCCACCCCGCGTCGCGGCTGCGAAGTATAGCGCCGCTACGCTGGCCTCGAAATGCGCGTCGGAGTGATCGATCTCGGCACCAATTCGACCCGGCTGCTCGTCGCGGACGTCGAGGACGGGCGCGTCGAGGAGGTCGCGCGGGACACGACGATCACGCGGCTCGGCGAGGCCGTCGACGAGCGGCGAAAGCTGCTGCCGACCGCGGTCGCTCGGGTGCGCAACGTCCTCTCCGGCTACCGCCGGGAGCTCGAGCGGCTCGGGGCCGAGCGGGTGCTCGTGCTCGCCACCAGCTCGGTCCGGGACGCCGAGAACGGCGAGGCCTTCCTCGGCGAGATCGAGTGGAGCTACGGCTTCACGACGAGGCTGCTCACCGGCGAGGAGGAGGCCGAGCTGACGCGCCGCGGCGTCGCGGGCGGCCGCGAGCTCGATCCCGAGGCGCTCGTGCTCGACATCGGCGGCGGCTCGACCGAGCTGATCACCGAGCGCGCGCGGATCAGCATCGACATGGGCTCGGTGCGCGTGACCGAGCGCTTCCTCCACTCCGACCCGCCGCGGCGCGAGGAGCTCGAAGCCGCCGCGCACGCGGTCCGCGAGCTGCTCCCCGAGCTGCGGCCGGTGGCAGGGATCGGCGTCGCCGGCACGATCACGAGCCTGGCCGCGCTCGAGCTCGGCGAGTACGACCCCGAGCGGATCGACGGGTACCGCCTCTCGCGCGAGGCCGTCGAGGCCCAGCTCGAGCGGCTCGCCTCCCTCCCGCTCGCCGACCGGCGCGAGCTTCCCGGCCTCGATCCCGACCGGGCGCCGGTGATCGTCGCGGGAGCCGTGATCGTCGACGAGGTGATGAAGCGCTATGAGCTCGACGAGCTCGAGGTCAGCGAGCGCGACCTGCTCCACGGCGCCGCGCTCGAGGCGGCCCGGCTGCCCGAGCCGCAGGAGGGCGACGCGCCCCCGGGCGCCTACACCTGCTGCTAGAGCTCCTCCAGAGGCGGCGGTTCGTCCTCGGCCAGGCGCCGGCGCAGGACGCTGCGCGAGAGCACGCCCACCAGGCGGCCGTCCTCGATCACCGGTACCCGCTCGGCGTCGTGCTCCTCGAGGAAACTGAAGGCCTCATCCAGGGGAATGTCCGGCTCCAGCGTCCAGAGTGGCGGCTCCGCGATCTCGCCCAGCCCGGTCGAGCGCGGGTCGCGCCCGGCGGCGACGATCTCGCGCACGAGCGTCTTGCGCGTGATCACGCCGACGAAGCGGCCGTCGTCACAGACGTAGACCGCGCGGACGTCCGGCTCGGTCAGGTGCTGCCCGGCCTCCTGCGCGGACGCCGAGCCCTCGAGCGTCAGCGGCTCGGGAATCATCGCGTCGCGGGCGCGGGCCTCCGAGCTCACGGGTAGATCCCCCGCGCCGTCAGCGCGCCGGCCACTTCGCGGATCCCGGAGACGAGCGCGGCGCTGCGCAGGGAGATGCCCTGCTCCTCCGCCAGCCGCCAGACGCGGTCGAAGGCGTCGCTGAGCTGGTCGGCCAGCTTGGCGCGGATCTCGGCGCGGCTCCAGAACAGCCGGCCGAGGTCCTGCACCCACTCGAAGTACGAGACCGTCACGCCGCCTGCGTTGGTCAACACGTCGGGCAGGACGACGATGCCGCGGTCGGCGAGGATCGCGTCGCCCTCGAGCGAGGTCGGGCCGTTGGCGCCCTCGGCGACGAGCCTGGCCTTCACCCGCGCGGCGTTCTCGCCGGTGATCTGGTCCTCGCGTGCGGCGAGGGCGAGGATGTCGCACGGCAGCTCGAGCAGCTCCTCGTTCGTGACGCGCTCGCCACCGGTGTAGCCCGCCAGCGAGCCGTGCTCCTCCGCGTAGCTCCTCAGCGCCGGGATGTCGAGCCCGCGCGCGTCGTGGACGCCGCCGGAAAGATCCGAGACCGCCACGACTCTGGCGCCCTGGTCGTGCAGCTCGCCGGCCGCCACGCCGCCGACGTTGCCGAAGCCCTGGATGACACACCGTTGCTCCCCGAGCGGCCAGCCGAGCCGCTCGCACGCGCGCGCGATCACCATCACGACTCCCGCGCCGGTCGCCTCGCTCCGGAAGAGCGAGCCGCCGAGCGCGACCGGCTTTCCGGTCACGATCTCGGGCACCGCGTGGCCGGCCTGCATCGAGTAGGTATCCATCATCCAGGCCATCGTCTGCTCGTTCGTCGCCATGTCGGGCGCGGGGATGTCGGCCTGCGGGCCGATGATCGGGAGCAGCTCGGCCGTGAAGCGCCGCGTCAGCTTCTGAAGCTCGGCCGCGGACAGATCGCGCGGGCTGCAGCGTAGACCGCCCTTGGCGCCGCCGTACGGCAGCCGCAGGAGCGCGCACTTCCAGGTCATCCACATCGCGAGCGCGGCGCACTCTCCGAGCGTGACCTCCATGTCGTAGCGAACGCCGCCCTTGGAGGGGCCGAGCACCGTCGAGTGCTGCACGCGGTAGCCGGGGAAGACGCCGAGGCGCCCGGAGTCGAGGTGGACCGGCACGGTGACCACCAGCGCGCGCTCCGGGTAGCGCAGCCGCTCGGCCACGAAGTCCTCGACGCCGGCATGCGGGAGGGCCTGCTCGAACTGCGCCAGCGCCGTCAGGTAGAGCGGCGTCTCCCACTCGAGCTCGCCGTACCCTGGCGAAACCTCCTGCACCTCGGCCATCGCCCGGAGTGTATGCCGGGGGAGGGACTCGAACCCTCACGCGGGCAGATGCCCACACCTGGTTTTAAGCCAGGCGCGTATGTCCAGTTTCGCCACCCCGGCGCGGCAAGGATAGCCCGGGCCCGGGAAAGCTCAGAGGCCGCCGAAGTTGTACGTGGAGGGGATCTGCTTCGGCCGCTTGCCGATCACGAACGCGATCTCCTGGTGGCGCTTGAGGACCAGCGCGCTCGGGTCGCCGGAGTACGCCGCGCCGTTCACGTACATCGTCCACGGAACCTTCGGCCTGCAATAGCCGCCAACGCACTTGTCGGTCAGGCGAACGCCCCAGACGCCGAAGAACTCGCCGAGGTCGAACGTGCGCTTGGTCGGCGACTCGACGTGCATGATCCCGCTCGCGTCGTGCGTGTGGAGCTGGGTCAGGAACTGGCCGTCGTAGATGCCGATCAGGGCCGGGACCGTCTCGTGCTTGCCGTTCACGAAGATGTCCAGGTGCTGGTGGATGTGCACGACCTCGCCCTCGGCGCCGAGCGCGCTCAGGCCGAGCGGCTTCAGCCGGTCCGGCAGGTTGGTGAGCCCGGGGTTCCAGGGCGCCGGGCCGGTCTGGAGGCCGACGAGCTTGCCCTCGTTGACAGGCTTCGGGGCCCCGCCGGTGCTGCCCTTGCTGCTGTTGTTGGTCAAGGCGAAGACGAGCACCACGAGGCCGATCGCGGCGATCCCGGAGGCGGCGAAGGCGACCGAGACCCAGAGCGTGCGCCGCTCCTCCGACGTGCGGGGTTGGCGGCGGTCGGCCCGGCGCTGCGGCGCCTGGACCTTCCTCGGAGGGGCGGGTGTGCGGGACTTCTTGGCCAACGGGCGCGTGCAGGGTAGCAGCAGGTTCGACCGCCCTTGACACGCGGACAGGCCAGTAAGTAGGGTCGTCGAGTCAGATCCGGAGGGCCGAAAGGTCGTCCGGATCTGGCGTTTTTGGCGGCCATTTCGGATACTGCTAGACACATACGAAGGAGGCCGCATGAGTTGGCTCGACAAGTTGCTCGGCCGTGACAAGAAGACGGACGAGATGAGCGGCGAGGGCTCGACGAAGCAGGAAGGCATGGGCCAGGAACAGGGCGGGATGAGCACGCCGCCCGCCGGTGGTTCCGAGCCGCCCGCGACCGAAGGGCAGGAGAGCCCGCCCGGAGCGTCCTAGCTCGATCCTTTCGACGAGGGCGGCGCGAGCCGCCCTCGTCGTTCCCGGTCATGCCCGCGGGTCGACCGGTCAGTTCAGACGGACGAACGGGCAAAGCCCGTTCGTCCTGAGAATCGGCACCGCAAGCGGCGCCTCAGTGCTGTCCGACGCCGTCTCTAGGGTTTGTCGGCTCATGACTGCGCTTCTCGTCCTGTTGGTGGTCGTCGTCGGCGGCCTCGCTCTCGCCGCCTGGCTGCGCCGTTTCCTGGAGACGCAGAAGGAGGAGGCCGCCCGCGGCCTGACAGGTATCGCGGATGCGATCGACCGGCGCTTCGGGGGCCTCGAATCGCGGGTCGACCGCCGGCTCGAGGGCCTCGACGGCCGCCTACTCTCCACGCAGCAGAACGCCGGCAAGACCGCAAACGACATCGTCGAGAGGCTCGGCAAGCTCGACGGGACAGCGGCACAGATGCTCGCGCGGGCAAACGACCTGGCACGCCTCGAACAGGCGCTGCGCCCACCGAAGGCCCGCGGAGGCGTCGGCGAGATCCTGCTGGGTAACCTCCTACGCGACTCGCTGCCCCCCGACGCGTACCACCTCCAGTACACCTTCCGGACCGGCGAGCGCGTTGACGCCGTGATCAAGGTCGACAAGCTCGTCCCGGTCGACGCGAAGTTCCCGCTCGACAACTTCGAGCGGCTCGTCACCGCGGGCGACGGCGACGAGCGGCAACTGCACGAGCGCGCCTTCGTCAGGGACGTGAAGGGACATGTCGACGCGATCGCGTCGAAGTACGTCCTCCCGGGCGAGAACACCTACGACTTCGCGCTCATGTACCTCCCTGCGGAGTCGGTCTACTACGAGGTCGTCTGCGGCTCGAGCGGCCTCTACGAGTACGCCCTCGGGAAGCGCGTGTTCCCGGTCTCTCCGACGACGTTGCACGCGTACCTGCTCGTGATCACGCTCGGGCTCAAGGGGATGCAGATCGAGCAGCACGCGCAGGAGGTCATGGCGTACTGCGGGCAGCTCGCACAGGACTTCGAGCGTTTCCGCACCGACTTCGACGTGGTCGGCAAGCACATCCAGAACGCGCAGTCAAAGTACGGCGAAGCGGATCGGCGCCTCGAACGACTGGGAGCGCGACTCGAGCGGGCGACCGATTGGGACGACGCAGTCGAGCCCGCCGAAGCGCAAGAGCTCCCGCGAGCGATCGACGCGGCCTAGGCGCCGCTTGCGGGCGCCGGCGTCAGGACGCGCGTCTGTTTCTCGTGTGTCCGTCTGAACCGACCGGTCGAACCGACTGAATCGAGAGTGACGGTTCTAAGAAGTCGCGCCCGCGGGCTGCTGCTCTTTGAGGTAGCGGATCAGGCCGCCGGCGACGACGATCTCGCGCTCGCGCGGGAGGAGGTCGTGCGTGAGCGTGATCGTGCCGGCGCCCTCGATCTCGGTCTCGAGCTCGTCCTCGCCCTCGGCGATCGAGTGCAGCCGGGAGATCGTCCAGGTCTGGCCGAGCTCGGCCTTGTCGTAGTCGGAGTCGCCCTGGAAGAGGAGCGGCACGATCCCCTGGGCGATCAGGTTGCGCCGGTGGATGCGCGCGAAGCTCTTCGCGATCACCGCGCGGACGCCGAGCTGGGCGGGCGCCAGCGCCGCGTGCTCGCGGCTCGAGCCCTGCCCGTAGTTGTCGCCGGCGACGATGAAGCCTCCGCCCCACTCGTGAGCGCGCTTCGGGAACTCCTTGTCGCGGTGCTGGAAGGTGAACTCGGCGATCGCGGGCACGTTCGAGCGATAGGCCATCACGGTCGCGCCGTCGGGTGAGAGATCGCCGGTCGAGATGTCGTCGGGGGCGACGATCAGCACCCGCAGCTTCAGCTCGTCCGGCAGCGGCTTCTGCTCGGGCGGCGGCTTGATGTTGGGGCCGCGCGGGATCTGGATCGAGGTCGCCTCTTCGGCAGGCACCGGCTCGAGGATGTGGTTCTGCACGACCTCCGGCCTCGCCTCGGGCCGCGGCGGCAACTCGACCGCCGGCAGCTCGCGAGGATCCGAGATCACGCCGGTCAGCATCGACGCGCCCGCAACGGCGGGCGAGCAGAGGTAGACCTGGTCGTCGGCGGTGCCGCTGCGGCCGGGGAAGTTGCGGTTGAAGGTCCGCAACGAGGCCGAGCCCGAGGGCGGCGCCTGGCCCATGCCGACGCACGGCCCGCACGCCGGCTCGAGCATCCTCACCCCGGCCATCAAGAGGTCGACGTAGGTGCCCGAGCGCGTGATCTGGTCGAGGATCTGGCGCGAGCCCGGCGTCGCGGTGGCCGAGATGAGCTTCTCGGAGAGCTCTTGACCGCGAAGCACCGCGCCGCAGACGGCCAGGTCCTCGTATGACGAGTTGACCGACGAGCCGATGCAGACCTGCGTCAGCTCGGTGCCGACCAGCTCGTCGACCGGGACGACGTTGTCGGGGCTCGACGGCCTGGCGACGAGCGGGACGAGCTCGGCCAGGTCGATGTGCTCCTCCTCGTCGAAGTCGCCGGTGTCGCCGGTCTCGAGCGCGACGAAGTCGTCCTCGCGCTGCTGCTCGACGAGCCACGTGCGGGTCTCCTCGTCGGCCGGGAAGACGGCGCCGGTGGCGCCGAGCTCGGCGATCATGTTCGCGATCGTCCCGCGTTCGGTGTAGCTCAGCGTCGAGACGCCAGGGCCCGTGAACTCGAAGATCGCGCCGCGGCCGCCGCGGACCGTGCGCCGGCGCAGCAGCTCGAGGATCACGTCCTTCGCCTGGATCCACGGGCGCTGCAGCTCGTTCTCGAGGAAGACGCCGACGATCTTCGGGCACGGGAGCTCGAACGGGTGCCCGGCCATGCAGACGGCCACGTCGAGACCGCCCGCGCCGATCGCGATCATCCCGCACGAGCCCGACTGGGTCGTGTGGCTGTCCGCGCCGATCAGGGTCTTGCCGGGGACGGCGAAGCGCTCGCAGTGGACGTAGTGGCAGATGCCGTTGCCCGGGCGCGAGAACCAGAGCCCGTAGCGCGCGGCCATCGCCTGCAGGAAGCGGTGGTCGTCCGGGTTCTTGAAGTCGATCTGGAGGATGTTGTGGTCGACGTAGACCACCGCGGTCTCGACCTGCACCCGGTCGACGCCGAACAGCTCGAACTGCATGCAGGCCATCGTCCCGGTCGCGTCCTGGGCGAGCGCCTGGTCGATCCGGAGCGCGATCTCCTGGCCGGGGACGAGCTCGCCGCGCTCCAGGTGCTCTTCGAGAATCGTGCGCGCGAGGGAGGCCATACCCAGAGTATTCCTGAAGCGGCCGCGCAGCCCGGAGGTTCAGTAGCGCAGCAGCGCGCCGATGCCCTCGACCGGCTCGAGATCGCGGCGGGAGCGCAACGCCGAGACCGTGCCGCCGTTGGCGAGCGTCCGGTGGACGGCCAGGTCGAGGCCGTGCTCGTTCTCCTCCATCTCTACGCCGTCCAGCGGACAAGGCCCCGGCTCGGCGGAGAGCCGACCGCACTTCGGGCAGCGCCAGGCGTGACGGTCGGCGCCGGCTTCGTAGAGCAGGACCTCGACGCGGCCGTCTGAGGCCGCCTCCAGCGTCTGCGGCCACCCGGCGGCGGCTCGGCCGTTGCGGCCGGCGGCCTCCTGCCAGCGCTCGGCCAGCTCGCTCTCCTGCTCGGACCGCCAGCGCTCGACAAGCGGCTCCACTGCCTCGTAGAGCTCCGAGGGCCCGGCGTGCGCGTCGGCGCTCGTCCAGCCGATGAGCGCGTTCCTGACCTCGTGCGAGAGCTCTTCCTCCAGCTCCGCCCGCGTCTCCTCCGAGACGACGAGCACCACGCGGGCACCGCGGACGCCGCGCACCTGCCGGTCGAGGAGCTCGGCCACGTCGCGCAGGTGGTCCTGGACGAGCTTCTCGATGTGCCGCTGGTAGCGCGCCTGCGACCAGCCGCCCTGGTCGTGGCGGCCGGGCGTGTCGTCGTGCTGCTCGGCCGTCTCCTCGAGCCGCCCGGCCCGGAGGCGGTAGAGGTCGCCTCGTTCGCGGCCGACGAAAGCGACGATCACGCCGTCGTCACGGCCGACAAGCGGCACGAGCGGCGCGAGGTAGAACTCGAAGTCGACCAGGGAAAGATCGGGCACGCGGTCGCCGAGGGCGAGCGTGTGCCAGGCGCCGTCGAGGCCGTCGCAGAAGACCGCGAGCCCGTGCGAGCCCTCGCGGCTGAACTCATCCTCGAAGTAGCCCCTGAGCCGGTCCAGGTCGGCGCGCAGTCCTTCCTTCTGCTCGCGCGTGAGCTCGGACTGTTTCGCCGATTCCCAGCGGCTGACCGCGTCGAGGAGCGCGTTGATCCGCGTGTCGACCGACTCTGGCGTCGGCGAGTCGCTCGCGTCGAGGTCGAGGTAGAGGCTGATCGCACACCCCCGCTCCGCCCGGAAGGCCGCGAGGTCGCGCAGGACCTCCCAGGTGACCGTCGCCGCCATGCTCCGCGATTCTAGTCCTGTGATCTAGCCTGTACCGCTGTGGCGGCCCGGTCGCCCAGGAAGCTTCGACCGGTCCAGATCGTTTAATACAGAGAGAGAAATGACTGACGAAACCAGAGAGCTGATCATCATCGGCGGCGGCCCTGCCGGGTACACGGCTGCCCTCTACGCGGCGCGCGCCAACCTGCAGCCCCTCGTGATCGAGGGCTTCGCCTGGGGCGGCCAGCTGATGATCACGAGCGACGTCGAGAACTACCCGGGCTACGCGGACGGGATCCTCGGCCCGCAGATGATGCAGGACTTCCGGCGCCAGGCCGAGCGCTTCGGCGCCGAGTTCGTGACCGACGACGTCACGCGGGTCGATTTCTCCGAGCACCCGTTCCGCGTCTACGTCGGCGAGACCGAGTACCGCTCCGAGGCGGTCATCGTCGCCACCGGCGCGAGCGCGCGGCAGCTGGGGCTCGAGTCCGAGCGGACGCTGCAGGGCAAGGGCGTCTCCTACTGCGCCGTCTGCGATGCGGCCTTCTTCCGCGACCGCGAGGTCGTGGTCGTCGGCGGCGGCGACTCGGCGATGGAGGAGGCGATCTTTCTGACGAAGTTCGCGAACAAGGTCACGCTGATCCACCGGCGCCCCGAGTTCCGCGCCTCGCCGATCATGATCGACCGCGCCCGCGCGAACGAGAAGATCGAGTTCCTGACCCCGGCCGTCGTCGAGGAGGTCGTCGCCGACAACGGCCAGACGAGCTCCGTCCGCGTCCGCCACCTCGACACCGGCGAGCTGCACGAGATCTCTGCGCAGGGCCTGTTCGTCGCGATCGGCCACGACCCGAACACGAAGCTCTTCCTCGACCAGCTCGACCACGACCAGGCGGGCTACCTCGTGACCGAGCCCGGCTCGACGAGGACGAACATCGAAGGCGTCTTCGCCGCCGGCGACGTCGTCGACCACACCTACCGCCAGGCCGTTACCGCGGCCGGGAGCGGGACGATGGCCGCCCTCGACGCCGAGCGCTGGCTCGCGGCGCGCGAGGGCCACCCGGGGACCGCGGCGACCGCGCCGCGCCCGGAGGCCGAAGCCGCCGGGGTCTAGCCGAGCCCGGCGCTACTCTCGGCCGATGGCCGAGTGGATCGACCTGCTCGACCCGACGGAGCAGGCACTCCACGACGCGCTTCCTCGCGAGATCCACGAGCGCGCCCTCGAGCTGGCGCTGACGCCGACGCGGCACGACGACGAGCCCCGCCCGCGCCTCGAGGGCCACGACCACTACGTCTTCGGCGTCTTCCTCGTCCCGATCGCCATCCGCGACGAGGACCGGATCTTCTACCAGGAGATCGACCTGATCGCGACACGCGAGCGGCTCGTGACCGTCCGCAAGAAGCCGGAGCTGGGCCACCCGTTCGACCTCAGCGCAGCGAAGGATTCGATCGCGGAGGAGACCGACCCGACCGTCGGACTGATGGTCTATCGGATCGTCGACGCGATCGCGGAGTACTTCCTCGACCTCGTCGACGCGCTCGACGCCGAGATCGACGAGCTCGAGGACGGCATCGAGCTCTGGCCCGCGGCGCAGATCCGGGCTCGGATCTCGACGCTCCGGCATGACCTGCTGCACGTCCGACGGACGGTCGCACCGACTCGCGATGCGATCAGGCGCGTCGTCGACCGGCGGATCGACATCGGCGAGAGGAGCGGCGGCGAGCTGCTGCCGCGAGAGATCGAGCTCGACTTCGCCGACGTCTACGACAAGCTGCTGCGCGCCGTCGACGGGCTCGACCTCTCTCGCGACCTGCTCGCGAGCGCCCGTGACTACCAACAGGCGAAGATCGCCAACGACCAGAACGAGGTTACGAAGCGGCTGACGGTGATCGCGTCGCTCCTGCTCGTGCCGACCCTCATCGTCGGGGTCTACGGACAGAACTTCGACAACATCCCGGAGCTCCACTGGGGCTTCGGCTACTGGTGGAGCTGGGGCTGGATCGTCCTCACGACCATCCTGCAGCTTGCGTTCTTCCGCTGGCTCGGCTGGATCGGCGGCGAGCCGATGGGCCGCCCGAAGCTGCCGCCGCTCTCGCGGCTCGATCCCCGAACGCTGGCAGGTAGGCGCCGTCGCCAGTAGCGGCGGCTACGCTGGACGCGTGCCCTATTTCATCTGCCCGAACTGCAAGGAGCGCTCGATCGACCACGACAGGCGCGAGGGGCTGACCCAGGAGGCGGTCGCCTGCCACCACTGCGGGTTCGGGTTCCTGTTCGAGCTGCTCGAGGACTACTACCCGGCTCCGGGAACCGGCTTCGTGGTCTGCGACCAGCAGGCGCGGGTGATCGCGGCCGGCCGCGACGTGTTCGAGCTGTCCGGCTACCGGGAACAGGACCTGATGGGCCGCGACGTAATCGAGGCGCTCGGGATCACGGGCTTCGACGGGGAGAACCCCGCGCAGATCGCGCTCGAGTGGGGCGTGCGGCGCATGGGCGAGAAGCTCGAGCTGCGCACGCGGGTCGGCCACACGAAGGCGGTGACCGCCGACTTCTTCCCGGCCTACGACGACGACGGCGGGTTGCTCGTCGCGCTCACGCCGCGTTCGTAGCGAGCTCCGCTTCGACCCAGGCCTGGAGCTCTTCGAGCGCGTCGAGGTTTGTTTCCAGCTCGCGTAGCTCTGCGCGGGTCAGCGCCTCGTCGACGGAGCCGAGCAGGCCCAGAGCCTCGAGCCGTTCGACGGTGGTCTCGCTCAGCTGTGAGCGGGCGCGCTTCTCGATCGCCGCCTGGCGAAGCCGCGAGTGGGCGCGCTCGGCGCGGGCGGCCAGGCTCGCCGACTCGCCGGCGAGCGTGTCCGCGTAGATCGCCAGGTCGACGCCGCGCACGCCCCCAGGCTACGCGCGCAGTGTGCGTAGTGACTGTCACGACTTCGACCCGACTTGCAGGACAGAGGTCGTTGAGCACGCAGGCCTCGCAGCGTGGCCAGCGCGCGATGCAGACGCGGCGCCCGTGCCAGATCAGCAGGTGCGGGAAGACGTTCCAGTAGCGCCGCGGCACGAGGCGCATCAGGTCGCGCTCGATCTTGACCGGGTCGTCCTGGCGGGTCAGGCCCGAACCGCTGCGAGAGCCGGCGCACGTGCGTGTCGACCACGATCCCCTGCGCCTCGCCGCGCTCGGCCACGACGACGTTCGCCGTCTTGCGCGCGACGCCAGGCAAGCGGAGCAGGTCCTCCATCCGGTCGGGCACGCGCCCGTCGTAGTCCTCGAGCAGGAGCTTCATCGTCCCGCGGATCGCCTTCGCCTTCTGCCGGAAGAAGCCGGTCGGGCGGATGTCGTCCTCCAACTCGGCGAGCGGCACGGCGACGTAGTCCTCGGGCCGCCGGTACTTCTCGAACAGCCGCTCGGTGACGCGGTTGACGTTCACGTCAGTCGTCTGCGCGGAGAGCATCACCGAGACGAGCAACTCGAGGTCGCTGCGGTATTTGAGGGCGATCGCAGCGTCGGGGTGCTCGGCCTGGAGCCGCTCGATGATCGGCTCGATGCGCTCGCGCTTCGGCCCGACCCGCCGCCTGGCCTCGGCGACGTAGCTCCGCGCCATCAGGCGCCGCGGAGCCGGGGGCCCGCGCAGACGAGGTTGAGCGCTGGGCAGTCGCCGCAGACGAACTCGTCCGGCGTCGGGCGGAACTCGCCGGCCTGGATCCGCGCGATCGCCGCCGACAGCTCCGCCTCCAGTCCCGGCGCCTCACCCTTCAAGTAACACTGTGTTACTAAGTCTTTTGGGCGCTCGAGGAACTGGTAGACGACCTCGACCTCCTCCGCGCCGGCGCGGAAGCACGCGAGCGCATAGACCAGCCGCTGCAGGTGGTAGTCGCTCTCGACGATCTCTGCCGGGCTGCCCTCGGCGAGCGAGTTCGTCTTGTAGTCGACCACCAGCGCGTGCTTGCCGTCGCGGTGGAGGACGTCGAGGCGGCCGTGCAGGAGCACGCCGTCGTGCTCGAAGGCGAACGGGCGCTCCGCCGCCGCGCCGTCGAGCGAGGCGATCTTCGCGGCCAGCTCGGAGTCGCAGTAGCCGGCCACGAAGGAGCGGATCCGCTCGAGCTCCTCGGCGGTCGCGTCCGGGTAGCGGGCGCGGACGAGCTCGTCGAGCTCAGCGGGCAAGGACGGGACGCGGAGGTCGATCTCCTCCAGCAGCATGTGCACCGCGTCGCCGACCTCGGTCGCGGCGAGCCCACCCTCCCCCGCGCCGGCCCGCTCGGCCGGTCGCAGGCCGACGACGCGCTCGGCGAAGTAGCGGTAGGAGCAGCGCTCGAACAGCGAGAGCGCCGAGTACGAGAGCCGGCGCACGCGGTGGAGCGGCGGCGCGGGCACCTCCCCGAGGGGCGCCAGCGTCGGCGCCTCGACGTTCGCGTCGCCGTTCGCCGAGACCGAGAAAAGCTCCAGCTGCATCTCCTCGAGCGGGACGCTTGGCTCCGGGGCCGGCGCCTCCTCCTCCGAGAAGCGGTCGACCCGCAGCAGCAGACGTGCCCCGCCGCGCTCGATCTCCAGAGGCTCGGCCCCCGCGTCGTCGAGCTCCCGCGCGTCGAGCCGGTCGAGCACCCAGCCGATCGGCGTGCCCGCGTCGGCCCCACCCTCGCCGATCGCGCCCGAGACGATCAGCCGGTCGATCGCGCGGGTCATGGCCACGTAGTAGAGGCGCCGGCGCTCGGCCTCCTCGGCGTCGCGCTCGGCCTCCTTCACCGTCTCGTACTCCGGCGTCGAGAGCCGCTGGCCGCTCGCCGGGTCGGCCACGCGGAAGCCGAGCCGCCCGTCCGGCAGGCAGAGGATCTCGTCCGCATCCTGGCGGCCCCGGTCGCGGCCGGCGTCGGCGACGACCACGACCTTGAACTCGAGCCCCTTGGCGGAGTGGATCGTCAGGAGCCGGATCACGTCGGTGCCCTCCTCCTCGGCGGCCGCCTCCAGCTCGGAGGCGCCGACCGCGTCCTGCTCGGCGACGAAGCGGACGAAACCCTCGACGTCCGGCCCTCGAAGCTCCTCGAACGACCGCGCCAGCCGCGCGAGCTTGCGCAGATTCGCGTAGCGGCGGCGCCCGTCCCACTGCGCCAGCACGGCCAGGTCGTAGTCGTGCTCGCAGACGATCTGCTCGCAGAGCCGTTCGAGCGTCGAGGACGACGCCTGCGCGGCCAGCCGTTCGAAGCGCTGCCTGAACGCCTGGAAGAGCCGCGCGTCCCGCGGCGTCAGCCCCTCGACGCCCTTCTCGATCCCCGCGTAGAGCGGCCGCCGCGGTGCGGCCCGCCGCAGCAGCACGAGCGCGTCGTTGGAGACCCCGACGAACGGCGAGGCCAGCACCGTCACGAGCGCCTCGTCGTCGTAGCGGTTGTGCAGCAGCCGGAGATAGGCGAGCAGGTCGACCACCTGCTGCTGGTGGTAGTAGTCGCGGCCGGTCGCGCGGAAGGTCGGCAGCCCGGCCGCGCGCAGCGCCTCCTCATAGAGCCGCGCGTCGGTGCCCGCGGCGAAGAGGAGCACGATCTCGCCGGGGGTCGCCTCGCCCGAGTCGACGAGGTCGCGGACACGCGCGGCGATGTGGCGAGCCTCGGCCTCGCGCCAGTGCGTGCCGGTGCCCTTGTAGGTGTCCTTGTCGGTGACGAGCAGCTCGACGGCCGGCCCGAACGCCGGGTCCGGGAAGCGCCCGGCCGCGTGGAGCGGCTGGAACGTGTCCCCGAAGTCGGCCGCGAAGAGCTCGTTGATCACGTCGAGCACCTCGGGCCGCGAGCGGTAGTTGTGCGTCAGCGCGAGGACGCCGCCGACCTGCTCGCGCCGCTCGCGGAAGACCTCGACGTCCGCGTGCCGGAAGCGGTAGATCGACTGGAACTCGTCCCCGACGAAGAAGAGCTCTCCGTCCTCGCGCGCGAGCAAGTCTATGAGCTCGCACTGGAGGCGATTCGTGTCCTGGAACTCGTCGACCATGATCGAGCGGAAGCGCCAGCTCTCGCGCTCCCGGATCTCCTCGTGCTCCTGCAGGAGCGAGCGCGCGAGGAGCTGCAGGTCCTCGAAGTCGAGCGCGGATTCGCGGTCCTTCGCGGCCTGGTAGGCGCGGTCGTAGGCGAGCAGCAGCTCCTGGAGCAGCTCGCGGTCGCCCGCCGCCAGCGCCTCGAGCGCCGCCCGCTCGACGGCCCGGCGCGCCTCGACGAGCGCCTCGCCGCGCGCAAGGTCGGAGAGGTCGAGCAGGGACTCGGGGCCCGGCGGCGACTCGAGGAAGCGCAGCAGGCCGGCGTCGCCCGCCTCGCGCGCCGCGGCACGGAGATCCTCGAGCCGCTCCTCGAGCCGCGGCTCCCCCGGCGCCTCGAGCTGCAGCGGCAGGCCCGACGAGCGCAGCGTCTCGTGCACGCCGGTCAGCATCCGCCGCAGCCGCCGGCCGCCGTACGCGGCGAGCAGCCGCAGCCGGGCCGGGTCGTCGCCGCAGAACTCCTCGAGCGCGTCGCGGAACGCCTCGCCGCGGAGCACCCGCCCCTGGCTGTCGTCCAGCACGCGGAAGCGCGGGTCGATCCCCGCCGCGAACGGATAGGCCCGCAGCAGCCGGTGGCAGAAGCCGTGGATGGTCGAGATCCAGGCAGCGTCGAGCTCACGTGCCAGCTCGTGACGGCCCAGCTCGACCAGCCGCCGTCGGATCCGCCCGCGCAGCTCGCCGGCCGCGCGCTCGGTGTAGGTGATGACGAGGATGGAGTCGACGTCGAGGCCGCGCTCGCAGACCGCGCGGCAGAAACGTTCGACGATCACGGTCGTCTTGCCTGTGCCGGCGCCGGCCGAGACGAAGACGACGCCCGGCTCCTCGATCGCCCGCGTCTGCTCCAGGTTCGGCGCGGACTCCACGGTCACGTCGCTCACGTCCGCTTCACCCGGCACATCGACCAGAGGTCGCACCAGGTCGGGCAGGGGAAGCCGCCCTTCGGGTCGTGGCGCACGTCGCCGTCCCGGATCCGCTCGACCACCCCGCGCGCGTGCTCCTGGGCGCGGTCGATCTGGCCCCAGAACGCGTCGTCGTCCACGTAGTCGTTCCGCGAGTAGCCCGGCACGGCGTCCTCGCGCTCATCGGCCCGGAGGATTCCGCGTGCCTGCCCCGCCCCGGCCAGCGCCCGGTAGATGCCGCCCAGCGGCTCGATCCCGACCAGGTCGCGCAGGACGAGCATGTACAGCGGGATCTGCAGGTGCAGCTCGGTCTCGATCTTGCGGGCCGAGTGCGCGGTCTTGCCCGACTTGTAGTCGACGACGAGGCCGCGGGCGCCGAACGGGTCGCGGTCGATCCGGTCGATCTTGCCGGAGACGGTGAAGCCGCCGAGGTCGAGCCCGCGCTGGAGCTCCGGCGCCGAGCGTTCGGAGCCGAACGAGACCTCGAAGCGATGCGGCAGGAGCGGCGAGGGAGAGTCCGACTCGGCGCGGACGAGCTGCTCGAGGTCGCGCGTGAGCCCCACCTCCAGCTCGCGGCGCTCGAGCTCCGGAAGGTCGGCCCGCACGTGCGTGCTGATCGCCTCGGCGAGGCACTCGCGCAGGAGCTCCAGCGCCTGGTCGAGCGTGTCCGGCTGGACGCGGTCGGCGCCGGTCCGCTTCGGCAGGCCCTTGAAGAACGCCTGGAGCGCCTGGTGGGCGACGCTGCCGCGGAGGAGCGCATCGACCTGCGCGTCGATCGTCCGCGGAGAAACCAGCCGCTCGAAGAGCCAGATCGAGGAGCAGTCGGCGAAGCGCTCGAGATCCGTGACGGAGAAGCTCGTCTTCGCGCGCAGCTCCTCGAGCACGGACGGGTCCGTCAGGCGGGTCGGGCGCTCGAAGGCCTCGAGCGCGCGCTCGAGTCGACGGTCCCAGCCGTTCGCCCGGGCGAGCGCCCGCGCCGACTCCGGCTCCGCGGCGGCGAGGGAGGTGAGCGCCCGCAGGCGTTCCCGCTCGCTCGGCGCCGACTCCAGCGGCCACGTCAGCGCGGCCAGCGGCCGGCGACGCGTCCAGCGCTCGACCTCGTCCGCATCGAAGAGCCCGCGGGTCTCGTCCCAGAACGGGCTCGGCTCGCGCGGCGCGCCGTCGTCGGTGGCCGCCTCGCGGACGAGGTAGAGCCGTCGCGTCGGCCGCGTGCAGGCGGTGTAGAAGAGGTAGCGGTCGCGCGAGACAGGGTCGGTGCGCAGCAGCCGCCCCGCCCGGGAGGACTCCTCGAGCTCGGCCTTTTGCTCCTCGTCGAGGAACGGCGAGCCGGTGGCGCGGCGCGGCAGCCTGCCTTCCTCGAGGCCGAGGACGAAGACGACCTCGAAGCGGCGAGTCCGGGCGCGTAGGAGGTCGAGCACGGCGACCCGTCCCGCCTCGCCGGTGCCCGCGAGCCGGACGGTCTCGTGCTCGAGCAGCGCGACGATCTCCTCGCGCGAGACCTCTCCACCAAGGCGGCGCCACTCGTCGAGCTCGTCCGCCAGGGCCGTCACCTGCGACTGGGCGCGCAGGTCGAGCTGGGCTCCCTCGGCCGTGGGCGGGGCCTGCAGTGTGTGCGCGGCCTCGACCAAAGCGCGGGCCGCCTCGCGCAGCGCGGCCACCGGGTCCTCGGCGGAGCGCAGCGCAGCCAGCCGCGGCAGCGGCTGCGCGCGCAGCTTCTGGATCTCCTCCTCGATCCGCTCCGGCGCGCTGACGCCTCGACCGCGCAGCCGGCCCTCGAGGAAGTCGGCGTGGCGGCGCGGGAGCCCGGAGTACGGCGAGCGGAGGAACGCGAACAGGTCGCGTCGCTCGCCGTCGAGCCAGGCGTAGCGGAGCAGGCCAAGCAGGGACTGGCCGAACGGCGTCAGGCCGAGCCGCAGTCGCCCTTCGAGCGCATACGGCACTCCGTAGGTGGCGAAGGCCGTGTCGAGCGCCGCGCGCCAGCGGTCGAGCGACGGGCAGGCGATCGCGACCTGCTCGGCGGGGGTGCCCTTTCGGAGGAGCTCGAGAACCTCCTGGGCGACGAGCTCGAGCGTCCCGCGCAGGCCGGCGCCCTCGAGGAAGCGGAGCGAGCCGTCAAGTGGAGGCGGCGGAGCGGGCTCGCCGAACAGGCTCCGCTCGAGGTGCGCGAGGACGGGCTCGCGGGCCTCCTGGCCGGCGGGCAGCTCCTCGATCGACCCGGCCAGCGCGCTCAGGTCCTCGGCGGTGCGGGAGAGCGAGGCGAAGGCGTCGCGGCCCGGCTCGTACGGGAGCGAGACGGTAAGGTCGCCGCGGGCGGCGAGCGCCTCGACGAGCGCCCACTCGGCGCCGGTCAGGTCCTCGAATCCGTACGCAAACACCGGGCGGCCGTCCCAGGCGTCGAGCTCGCCCGCGATCCGGCCGGCCGCGTGGCCGCGCTCGAGCTCGCGGTCCCAGAGGTCAAGCCGGTCGAGCTCCTCGCGGTAGGCCGTGTACAGATCGGCGAGCTCGCCGTCGAGCTCGGCCGGCTCGACGAGCGCCGACTCGAGCTCGGCCACGGTCGAGCCGAGCGCGTCCGCGAACCCGGCGAAGCGCGCCGAGCCGCCCGCCGCCGCCCGCGTAACGACGCGGCGAAGGAGCAGCCGCCGCTGGGCCTCGCCGACGACCTGCCGATGGCCCCCGTTCGAGCGCGCAACCCGCCGGAAGAGGTCGTCGAAGGTCCCGATCTCGCCGCCGAAGAGCGCACCGGTCTGGCCGAGGAGCCAGCGCTCGGCGCGGTCGACGTCCGGCCGGTTCGGCACGATCAGATACGGATCGGACTCGATCGCCTCGAGGTAGCGCTCGAGGAGTCGGCTGACCTTGCCGGCGTTGGCCGGGCCGACGAGCAGGCTGAGACCCATCGGCCCCATCCTAGTCGCGTCGGCTGACGATCCAGGACGCGCCGACCGGTCATTTCAGACGGCATGCGGGCAGAGCCCACCCGCCTGAGAACAGCACCGCAAGCGGTGCCTCTTTGCTTCTCCCGAGTCGCGATCTTGGGTCGGGAAACGCGAGAGCCCGGCGCGGGCCGGGCTCTCGGAGATCAACCTAGGCGGTCGCGGATTTCGGCCGGCGGCCGCGTCTCGCAACCGTCTGGCCGGGCATCCCGCCGGCGCAGTTGTCGCAGAGATCGGCCTGCTTCGAGCCGCGGCGCGCGTCCGTAAAGTTGAGGCGCATCATCGCGCCCTTTCCTTCGCCCACTTCGCTCCCGCACTTGTCGCAGACGAGCACTGTCTTGCGTGCCAAGTCGCTCCTCCTCGTTGCGTCGGATTTTCCGCCGAAGATCGGCGGGGGAAGGCGAATACTACGCAGCTTTTTCCGCCTCGCGAATTCGAAGCGCAATCCGCTTATAGAGTCCAGGTGATGGAGTCGCACACCATCGTCGTTCTCGAAGGCGACGAGACAGGGCAGGAGCTGCTGGAGGAGGCGCTGCGCGTCCTGCAGCCGGAGGTGGTCGGCCTCGAGCTCCATTTCCCGCGCTTCGACCTCTCGCTCGCCTCGCGCCGCGCGACGAAGAACGCGATCGTCTACGAGGCAGCCGCTGCGGTTCGCGACGCGGGCCTGGGCCTGAAGGCCGCCACGATCACCCCGGAGTCGGCCGACGACGTCGGCTCGCCGAACCGGATCCTGCGCGAGGAGATCGGCGGCAGGGTGATCGTCCGCACCGGCCGCCGGATCCCCGGAGTCGCCCCGCTCGGCGGCGTCCACGCGCCGATCTCGGTCGTGCGGATGGCGGTCGGCGACGCCTACGGCGCCGAGGAATGGCGCGAAGGCGAGGGCGACGACGAGGTCGCGTTCCGGACGGAACGGATCGAGCGCCGCATCAGCCGCTCGGTCGCCGAGTTCGCGTTTCGGCTCGCCGAGGAGAGCGGCGCCAAGGTCTTCGGGGGGCCGAAGTTCACCGTCAGCCCGGTCTACGAGGGCCTGCTCAAGGAGGAGATGGACGCGGCGGCCTCGCGCCACCCCGAGGTGAAGTACGAGCCGCAGCTGATCGACGCGACCTTCGCGCTCCTGCTCGCATCGAGCGGCGACCCGCTCGTGATCCCGGCGCTGAACCGCGACGGCGACATCCTCTCCGACCTGGTGCTCCCGCTGTTCGGATCGATCGCCGGCTCGGAGTCGCTGCTCGTCGCCTTCGAGGAGGACTACATCCCGCGCGTCGTGCTGGCGGAGGCCGCCCACGGGACGGCGCCGTCGCTGCAGGGCAAGGACGTTGCCAACCCGATGGCGATGATCCTCGCCGGGGCGGCGGTGCTCGGGTACGCGGGCGAGAGGGCGCAGGCCCCGGCACGTGCTATCCGCGAGGCGTGCCTGGAGGCGGTCGCGGACGGCATCCGCACGCCCGACCTCGGCGGCGACGCGGGCACGAGCGAGTTCACCGACGAGGTGATCCGCCGCACTCGGTCGAAGCTCGAAGTTTAGGAGGCCGCCGCTGCCGGCAGCCGCTCGGCCTCGGCGAACAGCGCGAGGAACACCCGCACGATCTCCGGGTCGAACTGCGTCCCGGAGCAGCGCTCGACCTCCGCCAGCGCCTCCTCGCGGCTGAGCGCGCGCCGGTAGGGCCGGTCGCTCGTCATCGCGTCGAAGGCATCCGCGATCGCGAGCACGCGCGCCTCGACCGGAATCTCGTCGCCGGCGCGGCCGGTCGGGTAGCCGGTCCCGTCCCAGCGCTCGTGGTGGTAGAGCACGTACGGGAGCGCCTTCCGGAACGCGGCGACGCGGAGCAGCAGCCGCGCGCCGAGCTTGGGGTGCTCGCGGATCAGCGCGAGCTCGTCCTCGTCGAGCCGCCCGGGCTTGCTCAGCACCTCGTCGGAGATCGCGAGCTTGCCGATGTCATGCAGCGGGCCGCCGACGTAGAGGAGGGCCAGCCGCTCCTCGCTCCAGCCGAGTCGAAACGCCAGCGACTCGGCGAGCGCGGTCACCCGGGCGGAGTGGCCTCGCGTGTACGGGTCGCGGGCCTCGATCGCCCGGCTGAGGACGGAGAGCATCGCCACGAGTCGCAAGCTTCCACCCCGAGGCGCCGATCCCTTCTCGGCGCTCAGCGCCAGATGCCGGTGATCGGAAGAGCCTGCGCTGAATGGCCGAGGCGCGGCAGGCCCCACGCGTTCTCGATCGTTCGCAGCAGCCCGTAGTGCGAGGTGGGATCTGGGTCGGTCGAGCCCGGCACGACGAGCGGGCCGAGCGCGAGCGCGGGCACGCGAGCGGTCCCGGGCTCGTAGCCGGGCGGCTCGTCGAAGACGACGAAGATCGCGCTCCGGGAAAGCTTCGGGCTCTTCAGCAGCGGCTTGAGGAAGCGACCGAGCCATGCGTCTCCCGTCGCCACGGAGCAGTCGTGCATGTCGTGGCAGAGGTTCGGGACGACGAGCGAGAACGACGGCAACCGGTTCGCGGCGAGGTCGGCCGAAAGCTGCTTCAGCGGCACCACTCGCCGGCGGCGTGCGCGTTTGGCCAGGATGTCGCGGAAGTAGAGGAACGGGTTGTGGCGCTTGGCGTACCGGCCCACGGCCGCGCCGGTGAAGCCCGGGCTCGGCAGGCCCTCGGCGTAGGTCTTCCAGCTGCGACCGGAGGCTTCGAGGGTGTCGGCGAGGTTCCGCCCGGAGACGAGGCACGCCGTGCAGTCGTCGTGGATGCCGTGTGTGGAGCCGGAGACGAGCGCCAGGTAGTTCGGCAGGCTCGGATGGGAGACGCCTCCGTAGCCCGAGAGCACCGCGTAGCGCGAGGCCAGAGAGTTGAAGTGCGGAGCGTGCCGGTTTCCGAGCACGTCGGACTGCGCCTTGTTCTCCATCACGATCACGAACACGTGCTGGAACGACGGCACGGGCGTCGGCACCGCCTGAGCCCCGCCGAGGCAGGTGCACGCGACCAGGATGGCGATGGCAGCGAGGAGTCTCACGCGCCGAGCTCCTCACACACCGCGCATCGACTGCTCATTTCGGACGGACGCACGAGCAGAGCTCGCGCGTCCTGAGGTCGGCATCGCAAGCGATGCCTCACGACTCCCCGGCCTCCGTCCGCATCATCCGCTTCCTCCAGAAATGCACTCCCACCACGGCGGCCACCCCGAGGCCGACGATCACGGCGCCGCCGATCAGGCCGTAGTGGCTGATCGCGTCCGCCGCGGCGTGCCCGAAGAAGTAGGCGATCAGGCCGACGAGCAGCGCCCAGCAGATGCCGCCGGCCGCGTTCCAGACGAAGAACGTCCACCAGTGCATGCGCGAGATGCCGGCCAGCCAGGCGGCGGTGACGCGCAGGACCGCGACGAAGCGCGCGATGAAGATCGTCTTCGCCCCGTGCTTCTTGAAGAAGCGCTCCGCCCCCTCGCGGCTGGGCGCGCTCCAGCGTTTCAACGGCCCCACCCCGTCGAGCAGCCGGTTCCCTCCCTCGCGGCCGAGCCAGTAGCCGATGTTGTCGCCGACGATCGCGGCGGCCGCCGCCACCACGATCACCTCTTCGATGACGAGATCGCCGCGCGAGGCGAAGATCCCGGCCGTGATCAGCGCGGTCTCGCCGGGCAGCGGGACGCCCGACGACTCGAGCATCACGAGCAGGAAGAGCGCGAGCAGGCCGTAGTGGTGGACGAGCCCGGTCACGCGTCCAGTGTAGGAGGGCTTGGCGGAACAGCGCTCGTCGCCGGGTGCGATGCTCGTTCCGAGGCAAGGACGCAGGGAGCGCCCGTACTGGAATGTACGGGCGCGACTGAGGACGCCGCCTCGGGGCGATCAGCGCGGCCCGGCGACACAGACGGTGTTTCGTCAAGCCCTCCTGGGCGTCACCTCGATAGCCATCAGGATCGCGTCGACCGGCTCGCCGGCCCGCAGGAAATGGCCCTTGCGGTAGCCCTCCCGCTCGAAGCCGAAGCTCTCGTACAGGCGGAGCGCCGGCTCGTTGTGCGGAAAGACGTGCAGCTCGAGCTTCGTCACGCCCACGTCCCGGGCCCAGTCGACAGCCTTAGCGAGCAGGGCGCGGCCCACGCCCTGGCGACGATGGCTCCGCGCCACCATCAGTCCGACGTCGGCCACGTGCCGGCTGGCCGGATGGATGTCGCGCGCCACGGAGAGGCGGCCGACGATCCCTGCCGGCGCTTCGGCCACGAACACGGCGGCGCTCCGCGAGCGGCGAATCGCCCTCAGGTAGCGCCGCTCGGCGCGCGCCCCGGGAAAGCCGCCGTCCGAGATCAGCCAGCCCTCGGGCTCGCTTCCGATCTCGCGGCCCAGCGCCGCCAGGCCCGGAGCGTCACGGGGCACCGCGCGGCGGATCGTGAACTCGGTCATGCGGCAACCTTCGATCCGGGCGCGCCTGGCCGGCTGCGCAGACGGCCGACCCGGCAAGGCCGGCTCGGCCTGAAAGCGACATCGCAAGCGACGTCGCTCACGCGGCGCCTTTCGATCCGGGCGCGCCCGGCCGGCTGCGCAGACGGCCGACCCGGCAAGGCCGGCTCGGCCTGAAAGCGACATCGCAAGCGACGTCGCTCACGCGGCGCCTTTCGATCCGGGCGCGCCCGGCCGGCTGCGCAGACGGCCGACCCGGCAAGGCCGGCTCGGCCTGAAAGCGACATCGCAAGCGACGTCGCTCATTCGACGACGATGCCGTGGCCGCCGCGGCGCGGGTCGCCGGCCGCGGCGAGCGTCCCGTCGGGCTGGATCTCGACCCCGGACGCCCCGCCGAAGAACAGGTTGCGGCTGGGCCAGCGGATCAGGTCGTAGCCCCAGGCGGCCAGGCGGTCGATCTCGGCCGGGTCGTTGCCGCCTTCGCAGTGCAGATGGTCACCGTCGAGGTGGACCCGGGGGCGGACGATCGCCTCCTCGACGCCAAGGCCGTGGCCGACGACGTTCACGACGATCTGGAGGATCGCGCCGCGGAGCCGCAGCGAGCCGGCGCTGCCGACGACCAGCCTCGGCCGCCCGTCGCGCAGGACGAGCGAAGGCGCCATCCCGCTCGTGAAGCGCACTCCCGGCCGCTGCGTCCGTCCCGTCACCGCCAGGTCGAACTCCCCGAGCATGTTGTTGAGCTGGAAGCCGGTGCCGGGCACGATCACGCCCGAGCCGGAGCCGGTGGACGCCGTCAGCGAGGCGGCGTTGCCACGGCCGTCGACCACCGAGATGTGGGTCGTTCCTCTCACGACCTCTGGGAGCCGCGAGCGCAGCCGCTGCGCGGCGGCCCGAAGCGAGCCCGCCGCGTAGAGCTTCCTCACGAGGCCGCCGCGATACAACCCCCTCCCGAAGCCGGCGTCCGCGCGCGCCGACTCCTGCTCGCGCATGACCTCCGCGAGCTGCGCCATTGCCTCGGCGCTGCCGGGGCCGCCTTCGAGGCCGACCCGCTCGAGCAGCCCGATGCCGAGGCCGATCAGCGTGCCCCCCGTCGAGGGCGGCGGGTTCGATTCGAACTCGTGTCCGAAGAACGGTGCGCGGACCGGCCGCCGCTGGATGACTCGGTAATCCGACAGATCGCGGGCGGTGAGCGCGCCTCCCTCCTCGCTCAGGTGAGCCGAGACCACGCGCGCGATCTCGCCGCGGTAGAAGTCGTCGGCCCCGCGCTCGGCGAGCTCTTCGAGTGTCGCGGCGAGGTCGCTCATCACCAGGCGGTCGCCCTCCTCGAGGCGCTTCCCGTTGCCGCCGTAGACCTTCGCGCCCTCGGAGGTGTGCCGCAGGATCAGGTCGAGGATGTCGTGGAGGTACGCCTGCCCCTCCGTCAGCACGATGCCTTCGCGGGCGTGACGAATTGCGGGTTGGAGCAACACGGGCCAGGGGAGCGTGGCGAAACGGCGGTGGGCTTCGCCGAGCCCCGCGACTGCGCCCGGCACGGCGCAGGTGGCCGCACCGATCCGGAAGACCTGCGACGACTCGGGCGTGAAGACGACGTCCACGGACTCCATCTCGCGGACCGCTCCCCGCAGGCCGAGCCCCGGCACGGTGACGAAGTGGTCGAGGACGCGGGTCGTCCGGTCGGCGGCCCGGTAGACGAGCATGAAGCCGCCGGCCCCGGGGCCTGTGAGCGTGCTCTCGGCGACCCATGAGACGAACGCTGCCGCGATGCACGCGTCCACGGCGTTCCCGCCCTCCGCCAGGACCTCGGCACCCGCCTCGGCGGTGAGAGGGTGGCCGGCTGCAACCGCCCCTGGCATGCGGCTAGCGTAGTCGCGCCGGCCCGCGGTCACGCTATTGTCCCGGCGCTTGGTCAAGGCCACCCCGCTCGCCCGCGAAGCATCCTTGTCGGCCGCAGCGGCGGGCGCGTGCGCCGCGCTGCTCGCGTGGCTCGGGCCGCCGGGCTCCGACCTGGCCGAGCACGCCTACCAGCGGACGCTCTTCCTCCACCACGGCTTCGCGCTCTGGAACAACTTCTGGTACGCGGGCCGCTACAGCTTCGTCACCTACAGCCTCCTCTACTACCCGCTCGCGGGGCTACTGGGGATCCGCCTCCTGGCCGTGGCGACCGTTTCGACCGCGGCACTGGCCTTCGCGGTCGTCATCGGGCGGGAGTGGGGTCCGGCGGTGCGCTGGTCGAGCCGGACCTTCGCGGTCGTCTGGGCGGGCATCGTCCTCTCGGCGGCCTTTCCCTTCGCGCTCGGCGCGGCCTTGGCGCTGCTCGCGATCTGGGCGTTGCAGGCGCGCAAGAACGGACGCTTCGCCTTGCTGGCCGCCCTGACGCTTGCGGCCAGCCCGCTCGCCTTCCTCCTCCTGGCGCTGCTCCTTGCCGGCTTCGGCGTCGCGCGCTGGCGCGACCGCTCGGCGTTGCTCGTGCCGGCACTGATCGTGGTCGGGTTCGGCTCGGCGGAGGCGCTGCTCTGGCGCCTCTTCCCCGGCGGCGGGCTCTACCCGTTCTCGCCGCAGGAGCTGGCTGCGGCCGTCACCTTCTGCGTCCTCGGCGCCGCGCTGACCTGGCGCGTGGAACGGGCGCGCGCTCTGCGCTGGGTGTTCGTCGTCTACCTGGCCGCCTGCGTCACCGCGTTCCTGATCCCCTCCGCGATCGGAGAGAACGTCGCGCGGCTGCGCTACGCGGCCGTGCCGGTCGCCGTGCTGCTGCTCTCGCTGCGGCGCTGGCGACCGCTGCCCGTCTGCCTCGGCGCGCTTGCCCTCGCCGCCTCGTGGAACGTGACCCCGATCGCGTTCCAGTACCTGAGGGGCCGGGCCGATCCCGCCTCGAAGCCCGCTTACTGGTCGGCCGCAATCGGATACCTCGAGGCGCACCGCTCGCCTTCGTACCGGGTCGAGGCGGTCGACACCGCCGGGCACTGGCCGGCCGTCTATCTCGCGGAGGCGCAGATCCCGCTCGCCCGCGGCGGGTTCCGGCAGGACGACTTCCCCCAGAACAAGGTGCTCTATGACGAGCTCGGCCCCGCCACGTACCTGAGCTGGCTGCGGGGCCTCGGCGTCCGTTACGTCGTTCTGACGAACGCGCCCTCGGACTACAGCGCCAAGGGGGAGGCGGCGCTCCTGCGCAGTGGGCGCTCGGGCCTGCGGGCGGTCTTCCGGGCGCCGAACGTGACGATCTTCGCGGTGCCAAGGCCGCGGCCGATCCTCACAGGGCCCGGCGACCCGAGCGTCCTCAGCCTTACGGGCTCACGCGTCCTCGTCGACCTCTCGCGTCCCGGCCGCTACCGGCTCGCCGTGCGCTACTCGCCTTACTGGCACGCAGAGAACGCGTGTCTCGCGAGCGCGGCGGACGGAATGACGACGATCGACGCCCGGCGGCCGGGAAGGCTGCAGCTCAGTTTCCGCGTCAACGCGGCGAGCGCGCTGGCCGCGGTCGTCGGCGACGACAAGCGGGCCTGCGACACGAGCTGACGACCGCGCAAGCCGGACGACCTGCGCAGACCGAACCAGGAACCAGGAACTAGGTCCTCGCGCACGCGCGTGCGCGCACGCCCCTGGGTGGGTGGGGGTTAGGGACGGTACCCGCCCCGGTGGGCGGCGGTGTGACGATTGTGTGTCTCTTAGGGCTGTAGGAAGCTCGGCGGCTCGAGTGCCTCTTCGTCCGCCGCCTCCGCACGGATGGCGATCCGCCTCTGCGCGGCGCGGGCGCCGAACCCCGTCGCCACGACGGTCACCCAGACCTGGCCGGTCAGCCGGTCGTCGATCGTCGCGCCGAAGATGATGTTCGTGTCGCCCGTTGAGGCCTGGCGAACGACCTCGGCGGCCTCGTTGACCTCGAAGAGCGAGAGGTCGTCGCCGCCCGCAATCGAGAGCAGGATGCCCTTCGCCCCCGCGATCTCCGTGTCTATCAGCGGCGAGCGCAGGGCGTGCTCGGCCGCCTCACGCGCGCGGTTCTCGCCGGTGGCGGAGAAGCCGATGCCCATCAGCGCCGTGCCGGCGTCCTTCATGATCGTCCGGACGTCTGCGAAGTCCAGGTTGATCAGGCCCGGCAGCGTGATCAGGTCGCAGATGCCCTGCACGCCCTGGCGGAGGACGTCGTCGGCGATCCGGAAGGCATCGAGCATCGAGGTCTCGCGGTCGAGCACCTCGAGCAGACGCTCGTTCGGGACGACGATCACCGTGTCGCAGCTCCCGCGCAGCGCGTCGACGCCATCGGTCGCCTGCCGATGCCGGCGCGTGCCTTCGAACTTGAACGGCGTGGTTACGATCCCGACGGTCAGCGCGCCGAGCTCCTTGGCGATCCGCGCAACGACCGGCGCGGCGCCGGAGCCGGTGCCCCCGCCCTCGCCGGCGGTGACGAAGACCATGTCGGAGCCTCGCAGCGCCCGCTTGATCTGGTCGTAGGCCTCCTCGGCTGCTCGGCGGCCGAGATCCGGGTCGGCGCCGGAGCCCAGCCCTTCGGTCAGCTCGCGGCCGATGTGGATCTTGACCGGCGCATCGCTCGTCTGCAGCTGCTGGATGTCGGTGTTGACGGCGACGAACTCGACCTGGGAGATGTCGGCGTCGATCATCCGATTGACCGCGTTGAGGCCGGCGCCGCCGACACCGACGACGCGGATGACGGCGATGTACGCGCCCGGCTTCGGGCACGCGGTGCAGCCGTGGCGGCGGCTCGGGGAGCGGTTCCAGGCGCGGGCGCTCCGGCTCGCGCTTTGGCTCGGGTCGCGCCTGCGGCGGCTCGGGCTTGCGCTCGGGCAGGCGGACCGGCTCGGGCGCTGCCGGCCTGGCCTCCTCGACCCACTCCGGAACGTGCTCGACGGTCTGTTCGGGCGGCTCGGCCGGGCTCGGCGCGGCCTCCTGCTCCGGCTCGGTGCGGCCTTCCTTCTCGGCCTGACGCTGGGCTGCCTCCGTGGCACGGAACAGCTCGGCGAGCGGGCCCTCACGCATGCTCGCGCGCCTGCGCGCCATTGAGCACCTCCTTCGCAAGGTCGCGGTAGGCCTCGGCGGCGCTTCCGCTGGGGTCGTACTTGAGAACGGAGGTGCCCTTGACCGGGGCCTCCGCGTAGCGAACGGTCTTGCGGATCTTCGTGTCGAAGACCAGATCGCCGAAATTCTCCTGGAGGATCTCCACCGCCTCGCGCGAGTGCAGCGTGCGGCTGTCGTACATCGTCGGGAGGATCCCCTGGATCTCGACCTTCGGGTTCAGGTTCTCGCGGATCATCGAGAGCGTGTTCTCGAGCTGGACGAGCCCACGCAGCGACAGGTACTCGCACTGAACCGGGACGATCACGCCGCTCGAGGCGACGAGCGCGTTGATCGTCAGGAGGCCGAGAGACGGCGGCGTGTCGATCAGAACGTAGTCGTAGTTGTCCTTGACCTCGGCCAGCGCCTTCTCGAGCGCGCGCTCGCGACCGATCATGCTCGAGAGCGCGAGCTCGGCCCCGGCGAGGTCGATCGACGAGACGGCGAGATCAACCTCGGCGTGGTGAATCACGTCCTGGATCGAGAGCCGGTGGACGAGCACGTCGAACATCGAGCGCTCGATCGAGTCGGGATTGAGTCCCTGGCTCATCGTCAGGTTGCCCTGCGGATCGAGGTCGACGAGGAGCACCTTCAGGCCGTGCTCGGCGAAGGCGACGCCGAGATTCAGGGTCGTCGTCGTCTTCGCCACGCCGCCTTTCTGGTTGGCGAAGGAGATCACGTGCCCCATCGGCACTCCTTTGGCGTTTTCGGTCCGGATTCCCGGTCGCGGAAGCAGGCGTGCAAGCCCCATCAAGCCCCTTTCTTCGCTCTCATGCTAGCTATCCCTCCGGAAATTGCCCGCGAATTTCGGCGCGACTTGCAGGGGCTTTGGCGTGGGCACACCGCCTCACGTCAGCAGGCGGACGAGAGCGGTCGCAGCGGCGGCGACCACCACCACCGCAGGAAGAGGTGCACGCACGGCGATCGCGGCTGCGGCGGCGCCGACCCCGGCCAGGCGCGCGTCCAGGACGATCTGCCGGTCGCCGCCGACAGTCTGCGTCACGACGAGCGCCGCGAGCAGCACCGGTCCGAGCAGGACGACCACCCCGGCCAGAGGCGCCGGCAAGGGCCTCCGTCCGAGCAGGACCGGCCCGGAAGCCTTGAAGACGACCGTCGCGGCACCGACGGCGAGCACGACCAGCCAGACGGTCACGAGCGCCCCCGCAGGCCGAGGAGGCACGCAGCGCTCGCGGCGACGATCGGCACCCCCGCCGGGGTGAACGGGATCAGCACCAGCGCGATCGCCCCGCCGAGCAGCGCCGCGACGCGCGCGCGATGCGTCGTGAGCTGCGGCATCAGCAGCGCCAGGAAGAGCGCCGGGAACGCACCGTCCAGCCCGAGGGCCTCGGGGTCGCCGAGGGCGCGGCCGCCGACCACGCCGACCGCCGTCCCCGTCACCCAGGCCGCGTAGAGGACGACACCCGCTCCGAGCAGCAGCCCGCGGTCGTGGCGTCCGTCGCCGCGGCTCGAGAGGGCCCAGGACTCGTCCACGATCAGTTGTGCTTCAGCCAGCCGGCGCAGGCGGGGCCCGTGGAAGAGCCGCGCAACCGAGATCGAGATCGGCACATAGCGGCCATTCAGCAGCACCGCGGCAGTGATCGCCGCCGCCGCGCCACCGCTCGTGCCGAGGATCGAGACGGCGGCGAACTGGGCCGAGCCCGCAAAGGTCGTCGCCGACATGACGACCGGCGCCAGCGCGCCGAAGCCCGAGGTACGCGCGAGCAACCCGAAGGAAACGCCGAAGAACCAGACCGTCGCCGCGATCGGCAGCGAGGCGCGGACGCCGTCGCGATAGCTCGCCCCCTCTGACGACACGCTCCATTCTGCCCGTCGCGGAAGGGCTCACGGCGCGGCGGCACCGGCCGGCGTACGGCCACCCGCCTTCAGCGCGTCGCGGCACCGCTCCAGCGCCTCTTCCGCCGGCTCGGTGCCGCAGGGCTCGGCGCGGACCCAGGCCTCCGCCTCCGCGAGCAGCTCCCGCACCTCCGCAAGCAGCGACCCGGCGGGCGCCCGCCCGCGTTCGAGCGCTTCGATTCGCCTCAACCTCCGCACGACCGCACGAGCCTCGTCCATGTCGATCGACGCTAGCGGCGAAATCCGCGCGCGTGTGTGCCCGGACCGTGACGAAAGCGTTACGGTCTTTCCACGCCGTGGCCCCGAATCCAGACCGCGATCTCGCCGACGCGCGGGCAGCCATCGACCGCGGCGACGAGCGCGCAGCGCTGAAGCGGCTCGACGACGCCCGTCGCGGCTACGCGCGCAACCACGATGCCGCGGGACTCGAGCACCTGCTCGTCCTCGCCAACGTGCTCGAGGGGCCGGACGAGCGAACGCACATCGGCCGCACCAACCTCCTCTACGCCGTCAAGCAGAACCTTCGCCTCGAGAGCCGCCGGCGGGCCAACATGACCGGCGAGCCCTGGCAGGACCCCTACCCGGACCTCGCCGCGCCCACCGAGCACACCGGCATTGCCATCGGGCGGGGCCTCAAGCTCGTGATCGGCGCGGCGACCCTCCTGGGCGCCCTCGCGATCGTCGGGATCGTCGTCGTCATCGCCTTGTCCGGCTCGAGCACCACGCAGACCACGCTCCGGCTCGTGAACGACACGGGCCAGGCGGCGCAGGTTCGCGGCTGCGACGACTCGAGCTGCGACACGTCCTGGATGCACGCCGACCTCGACCGCGGCCTCTCGACCGAGCGGCAGGTGCCGGTGGACGACCTGGTCGACCTCTTCCAGGTCACGGTCCCGGGCGCCGACCGGAACTGTCTGCCGCTCCGAGTCCACGACGCATTCCTGCGCGGGGGCTCGGATCGGAGCCTCGTCCTCGTCGCGAAGCTGTCGCAGGCGACGCCCTGCCCCGGCCAGACCGTGCTTCCACGTGCCGTCTTCGAAACCGGCCTCTAAGACGCTGCCGCTGCCGCCTGAATCGACCGGTCGACCCGCCGGGACTAGGACGCCAGGGCGGCGAAGTAGCCGGCAGGCCTCGGCCTGACGCCGAGCATCGCTTCGTCGAGCGAGACGATCAGCGCTGTGCGGTCGCCGTGGGCGAGCGCTTCGACGAGCGCCTTCCGCACCGACTCGGCGGCGGCCCGGTCGGCCGCCTCGCCCCGCCCGAGCGAGCGCAGCCGCTCGAGCTCCTCCGCGCGATGCGGCCCGGTCTCGCCGAGCAGGACGGCAGCGCGAACGGTCGCCGCCCAGATGCCGTCGGGTCCGCCGAGCAATGCCGTCAGCGACTCGCGCAGCTGCTCGGAGCGGAACGGCTCCTCGGCGAAGAGCGAAAGCTCCCAGCGGTCGAGTGCCTCTGCCAGCTCGGGATCCTCCTCGGCGCGCCCGAGCCGCGCGAGCAGGTCGCTCGCCAACCGCGCCCGGAATGCGTCGAGCCTGGTCGGCTCACCCGCCGGCTCGGTGGCGGCGATCGGCAGGACGGGCCGGATGCCGAGCGGCCGCCAGTCGAGCCGCTCGAACAGCACCGGGCCCGCGGCGACCGGCGCGGCGGTGGCGAGACGAAGCGCGCTGACGGCGTCCGCAAGCTCCGCAGGCGCGTCCGGTGCGCTGGGCGTCTCCGGCGCGAGCGCCCGCTCGAGCTCGAGCACGCAGAGCCGGTCTGGCTCGCGGCCGAAGCCGGAGGGCAGCAGCCCGGACGCTTCCGGCCAGTGGGCGGCCAGCTCGCCGGCGGCCGCCGTTCGAACCCGCAGGCCATCGGCGAGCGGCTGCTCTGAGCCGACCGAGAGCCCGGTCAGCGGGGCGAGCGCGGCGTACGCGCGCCGCTCGGCCAGCAGCGTGTGCTCGAACCCCGCGTAGGCCCGGTCGAAGGAGTCGTCGCGCCAGTCGGTTCCGCCGGCCGCTTCGGCGACATCGGCAAGCAGCGGCAGCAGAATCGTCCGGAGCAGCGCCTCGTCGCCGCCGGCGCCGCGCTTGCCCTGGTGCGCGGCGGCGTAGATCGCGGCGGCGGGCTCGGCGCGTAGCTCCTCGAGCGCAAACCGCGCGTCCGCGAGTGCCCCCAGGCGCTCGGCCCGCGCCTGGACGTAGGAGCGAAGCAGCGGCCGGTACTCGTAGAGCGACGCCTGCCCGCGGCCACTCGCGTGCTCCTCGAAGGCGAACGGGATCTCGTCGCCCGCCTCGACGTCCGCGGCCAGCACCGAGAACGCGGCCAGACAGAAGCAGCGCAGGGAGCGATACAGGTGCGGGGCGCGTACGGCCACGTCTTGCTCTTACGGGGGCTGGGTCTCCTTTCCTGTCTGGCAGGCCGGGCACCAGTAGGCGGTGCGGTTGTCGTCTCCCTGCCCGCGGGAGCGGACCGGCGTGCCGCAGCGCGGGCAGGCCCGGCCCGCCCGCCGGTAGACCGCGCGCTGGGGCCGGCCACCGTCGAGCGCCGCGTGCATCAGCCGCGCGGCCTCGCCGAGCACGCGCTCGAGCTCCTCGGGCGAGAGCTCGCCGAGCCGGCGCCACGGCGAGATGCGGGCGTGCCAGAGGGCTTCCGCGCGCCAGACGTTCCCGATCCCGGCCACGAGCTGCTGGTCGAGGAGCGCCTCGCCGACCTCCAGTTCGCGATCGGCCCGGCCCAGGTTGCCAACCATCGCCACCAGGTCGGGCGGGTCGGCCAGGATGTCCGGCCCGAGGCGCGGCACGGAGCGCCTCGTCAGCTCCAGGACCGGGCCGTTCCAGAGCAGCGCCTCGTGTGTCGGCGAGGCGAGCACGAGCCAGGGCCGGCCGCGGCGCGGCGAGCCGCGCGGACGAACCTGCCAGCGGCCACGCATCCGAAGGTGGCTCCGCAGGACGAGCCCGCCCTCGAACCCGAGCAGCAGGTTCTTGCCGACGGCCTGCGCCGTCTCCAGCCGCCGGCCGTCGAGCCGCGGCGCCAGCCGCTTGGCCGCCGCCCGCGGGTGCGGCGTCTCGACCGCGACGCGCTCGCCGACGAGCACCTGGAGCGCCCGCGCGGCACGATGGAGCGAGTCGCCCTCGGGCATCGCGGCGCCAGGGTAGTGCCCCGTCCGGCAATGCCGTCGAGGATCGTGAGCACCAAGCCAGGGGGCACCGGCTCGGGGTTACCCTTCCGCGCGTGCGCGCGCGAGTGCTTCTCGTTGCAGCCGCCGCCTCGCTCCTGGCCGGTTGCGGGAGCGGCGCCGGCGGGGGCGCGGGGCTTGCCGGCACGGTACTGGTCTCCCCCGCGAGCCCGGTCTGCCGGACGGGCAGCTCGTGCACGCGCCCGGCCCGCGGATTGACCCTGGTCTTCGTCCGCCAAGGCCACGCCGAGAAGACCAAGACCGATGCGAAGGGCCACTACCGGATCCAGCTCGCACCCGGCGCCTACCGCGTGCGTGTGCCCGGCGCCCGCCTGCGCACGAGCCTGAAGCCGCGGACGGCGACGGTCAGCAGCGGCGGATTTGGGAAACTGGACTTCCGTTATGACCCGGGCATTCGCTAGCGCTCTCGCGCTTGGAGCCATCGTTCTCGGCGGCGCCGCGGCGGCGACCAGCCTTCCCCACCTCAACTCGGCTACCTCGCACAAGCGCCACGTCGTCGTGACCTTCAGGCTCGGCGACCTGGCGCCCGGCCGGATCGTGGTGGCCTCACACCGTCAGACCCAGCCGAACGGCGCCTTCGTCAAGGCGAACGTCCGCCTCGACGAGCCGCTCACGGCTACGAAGACGACGACCGGCTTCCGGGCCCGTACCGCGCACCGGCTCGCCAAGGGCCGCTACTGGGTCGAGGTCTCCGGCGTCGTCGCGGGGTTGGACTGCACGCCGCACAAGCCCTGCCGGCAGGACTGGTCGAACAGCAGGCGCGTCAGCGTCAAGTAGACGAAGGGCGCCGCTGACGGCGCCCTTCGCAGCGTTCGCGTGAGGTCTCCTAGGCCTCGCAGGGATTGTGGTTCAGCGTGCGGTGGTAGTTGTTCGTGCGGGTCCGCGTGGCCGGGTTCGGGCCGGGGTAGAAGCTGAAGAGCAGCGGCCCGTACTCCGCGGTCGAGTTGCCGCCGAACGTCTCGTGCGTGCCCGGGATGTGGGTCCCGCCGAGCTGCCAGACACAGCCGTGGTCGTCGTTATGGCCGTAGCCGTAGCCGTGGCCGTGGCCGTGGCCGTGGCCATCGCCTCCGTGGCCGTTGCCCGTCGTGTAGATCGGGTAGAAGGCCGCGCCCGGAGGCGGGTTCGTGCAGCCGTTTCCGGTCAGGCGGTCGCAGCTGCCGCCGAAGTCCGCCGCCTCGATCCGAGGCAGGTCGGTCTCGAACGCGACGCGCTCGTAGTTCTTCTTCCCGTTGTAGAGCGGGCTCGCGAACTCGACCGAGGTCGGGTGCAGCTTCTTGTCCTGACCGTGATTCTTCAGCGTCCCCGGCCAGTTGAGGCCGTAGGACGAGCCATCGAAGTCGATGTCCGAGTCGATACACCCGCCGATCTGGACTAGCAGCGAGTCGTCCGCGTTGAAGCAGAGATCGTCGTCTGCGTCGAGCGTGCCGCCCTCCTGGGAGCCCGGGTCGGTGCAGTTCCCGTCCTCATCGGCCGCGTTGCAGTACTCGAAGTGGCCGATCTCGTCCGAGAAGGCGACGTTGTAGGTGTGCGCCGCCCACGGGACGCGGGTGTGCTCGCTCGAGGTCGCGTACATCGGGTGGTACGCGTACGCGGCCTCGTGGCACGTGGAGGAGCTGGGCTCGTAGAGGACCTGCTTCCAGCCCTTCGCAACGCTTGCCGTCATCGAGCCGGTCTGGTGCGTGGTCAGGTCGTGGATCACGACCTGGAAGCCGGCCGGGGTGTCGTGCATGTCGACCGTCAGCTTGTCGCCCGACCCCATGAACAGGTCGGTGGCCGGGTTCGGCGTCAGCGCCGTGTACGGGTAGCTGAACACCGAGATCGGGTCGGGAGCCGAGTGCGGCACGCCGCTCTTCGTGATGAAGGCGAACGAGACCGGCTCGAGCCCGACCCTGTTCAGGCAGTCGTCGTTGTTGAGCGTGCCGGTGTTGCCATCCTGGTTGAGGCCGTCGATCGTCAGCGCGGCGCACCACTTCGTCGCGTCACAGCTGATGCCGGCGGGCCAGGAGACCCAGCCGGGCGGATAGAACTGCATCTCCATGAACGCGGCCCCGGTGTGCTTGCCGATGTAGTTGGCCGCGCTCGGGTCGGTGCCGTCCTTGATGTTCGTGTCGCTGTCCGGCGCGCAGGTGTTCGTGTACTCCGGGAACGACTGGGTGTCGCACATCGCCATCCCCAGCCAGAACGCGGGCCGAAGCTGGAAGTTCCAGGTCGAGCCGGACCCGTCCTGGCTCGGCTGTTGCTTCGGATCCCTCGGCAGCGTGAGCGAGTACAGGTTCGAGTTCCCCGAGCCCGACTTGTTCGAGTAGAAGAGCAGCGAGGGCTCGTCATGGCCCGTGTAGGCGCCGTTCGGGCCGATCGAGTCGGCAACCTCGGTACAGATCGCCAGCCCGTAGCTGCAGTTGGGAACGCCGTAGTCGTCTGCGGCGAGCGAGCTGCCCAGCGGGCTGAAGGCAAACAGTCCCGCCAGGACCAGTAGCGGTAGGACAAGACGTCTCATACGGCCTCCTTTGGCATCTCACAGTTGCGTTGCCCTGTCGAGCCGATCGTCTTCACAGCGGGCGGACTCCGCCCGGCGTGCGCCTGCACCATGGGTGCTCCCCTCTCCCTGGACTTTCACCCTGTGCTCGGCGACGGTTTAAGCGGTCGCCGCCCCCCTGTCAAGCAGCCTTTGGAGGCAAGCGGCCTTACGGGCGCAGCACAGCGCGGCGCGGGCCGGCGACGAAGCCGGCTTCCAGCAGCAGCGGCATGATCTCCGTGTCGGCGACCGGCTCGCCGTCGAAGCGCTCGACCGCCAGCCGCCTGACGCCGCCGGCCTTGACGTGGGCGACGAGCGCTGTCACGGCGGCCCGCAGCCAGGCCTCCTCGGGCTCGCGCAAGGGGACGAGCGTCCGGCCGCCGCGCTCGACATAGAGCGCCGCCTCGCCGCCGAGGAGCACGACGTACGCGCCGGCCACCCGGGCCGCTCTGGCCCCGGCGCGCTTGGGCCAGGGAAGCGCGGCGCCGTAGGGCTGGGCCGGATCGGCCGCTGCGAGCACGAGCGGCTCCGATTCCTCGCCGTCCCTGGGCCGCAGCTCGCGTAAGCGCTCGACTGCGCCGCCGAGCGCGAACTGGGCGCCGCCGAGCCCTTCGACGAAGTAGCCCCGCCGGCAGAGGCCGAGCGTCTCCAGCGTGCGCAGCTCGCCGTAGACCGCGCCGTAGCCGCCCGGAATCCCCTCGCCGCGAACGCCGTCGCGCGTGACGATCCCTTGCCGCTCCAGCAGGAGCTCGGCGAGGGCCCGGCGGTCGGCCCGGCCGGTGAACAGGCGGCCGGTCAGGGACCAGCGCCCCTGCGTGGCTGTCGTCTCGGCGGCGCGCAGCCGCGAGAAGCGCCGCGCCCGCGGACTTTCTGAGGTGATCCTGAGACGCGTAGCGTGCCGGCCGGCACGGAGCGGCTTCCAGGCGTCGTTCGTGACCTCGCCGGCCCACACGAGATCCCAGAGCGCGGGCAGCGCCTCTTCCGCCTCGAGGCCGGTGTCCGCGAGCAGGTCGTGCCAGAAGAGAGCGCTGCGCCCGAGCGCCGCTCGCACCCGCTCGTGGATCTCCCGCTCCGGCCGGTCGGCCGCGGGCGGCGGGCCGAGCGCCGGCGCGTCCTCGCGGAAGTAGACCGCCACGCGATCGAGCCCGGCCCCGACCCAGACGACCTCGCCCGAGGCGCAGAGCGCGTCGAGCTGCTCCGGCCGGTAGCCGGGCACCCGCCGCGGCAGTACGTCGCTCTCCCAGAGCGCAACCGGGAGAGCCAGGCCCTGGAGAGGCACCAGCGCTTCGCGCAGCGAAGCGCGGCGTCCGACCCCGTGCCAGCTCGGCAGGAAGCGCCCGAACGCGGCCTGCTCGGCGGGCTCGACCTCGCGGCGCAGGGCAGCCAGCGAGGCGCGCCGAAGCCGCCGCAGCACCTCGGGGTCGCACCACTCGCGCTCGCTGCCGCCGGGACGGAGCTCGCCGCGGACGAGCTCGTCGCGGCGCTCCAGCTCCCGTAGCGTCGGCTCGACGTCGCGGCCGAAGCGCTCGTTCGCCTCCGCGGTCGTGAACGGCCCGCGCGTGCGGGCGAACCGGCGCAGCAGCGACTCGAGGGGCGCGTCGTCGGCCTCGAGGAAGACCTCCGGCAGACCGCCGGGTGGCATCGCGCCGACCGCGTCGCGGTAGCGGCCCGCATCCTCGGCCGCGATCAGTCGCCGCTCGCCGGCGACGCGCACGTGGACGGCCCGTCGCTCGGCCAGCAGCGGCTCCGCCAGGTCATCCGGGTACTCGCCGTCGCGCAGGTCGCCGCGCCGGCGCAGGAGGTCGTGCAGCTCGTCGGGAGTCCGCGCCCCGCCGCGCAGCTGCTCCTCGACCGCGGCCAGCGCCCCGGGGTCGATCAGATCGCGGAGCTCCTCCTGCCCGAGCAGCTCGCGCAGCAGGTCGCGGTCGAGGGAGAGCGCCTGCGCCCGCCGCTCGGCGGCCGGCGTGTCGTCCTCGTACATGTAGTTGGCGACGTAGTCGAAGAGGAGCGAGGCTGCGTAGGGCGAGGCCGAGGCGGTCTCGACGTCGACGAGGTCGATCTGGCGGCTGCGCAGGCCCTGAAGCAGCCGCTTGAGCGCCGGGAGGTCGAAGACGTCCTGCAGGCACTCGCGGTAGGTCTCGAGCACGACCGGAAAGGCCGGGTAGCGGCGCGCGACCTGGAGCAGCGACTGCGCCTTCAGGCGCTGCTGCCAGAGCGGCGTGCGCTCGCCCGGCCGGCGGCGCGGGATCAAGAGGGCCCGGCCCGCGTTCTCGCGGAAGCGGGCGCCGAAGAGCGCGGTGTCGCCGAGCTCGCGGGTCACGAGCTCCTCGACCTCGTCCGGGTCGAGCAGGACGTCCTCGGTCGGCGGCGGCGCATCGGAGTCAGGGAGGTGGATCGCGATCCCGTCGTCCGACCAGATCGCCTGCGTCTCGAGCCCGAGCGACTCGCGCAGCCGCGAGCCGAGCGCCAGCGCCCAGGGCGCGTGCACCCGGCCGCCGAAGGGCGTGAGGATGCAGAGCCGCCAGTCGCCGATCTCGTCGCGGAAGCGCTCGACCACGATCGTCCGGTCGCTCGGCACTGCGCCGGTGGCCGCCTGCTGCTCGGCCAGGAAGGTGAGCAGGTTCTGCGCCGCACGCTCGTCGAGCATGTGCTCGGCCTGGAGCCGCGCGAGCGCCTTCTCGTCGGAGAGCGCGACCAGCTCCCGCGAGGTCGCGCCGATCGCCTCGCCGAGCTCGTAGGGCCGGCCGACGCCCTCGCCCTTCCAGAACGGCACTGCGCCGGGCACCCCCGGAGCCGGCGAGACGAGCACGCGGTCGCGCGTGATCTCCTCGATCCGCCAGGTCGAGGCGCCGAGCAGGAAGGTCTGGCCGGCGCGCGCCTCGTAGACCATCTCCTCGTCGAGCTCACCGACCCGCCCGCCCCCGTCGACGAGGTGGACGCCGAACAGGCCGCGGTCGGGAATCGTGCCCGCGTTCGTGACCGCGAGCCGCCGCGAGCCCTGGCGTCCCTTGACCACGTTCGCCGTCCGGTCCCAGACCACCCGTGCCCGCAGCTCGGCGAACTCGTCGGACGGGTAGCGCCCGTCGAGCATGTCGAGCACGTTCTCGAGCTGGACGCGCGAGAGGTCGGCGAACGGGTAGGCGCCGCGGACGAGCCCGTGCAGGTCGTCGACCGAGATCTCCTCGTCGGCGCAGATCGCGACGATCTGCTGCGCCAGCACGTCGAGCGGGTTGCGCGGGATCTTCGTCTCCTCGATCGCGCCGTCCAGCATGCGCCGCGCGACGACCGCCGACTCGAGCAGGTCGGCGCGGAACTTGGGAAAGATGCGGCCTTTCGAGACCGCGTGCAGCTCGTGGCCCGCGCGCCCCACCCGCTGCAGGCCCCGCGCGACCGACTTCGGCGACTCGACCTGGATCACGAGGTCGACCGCGCCCATGTCGATCCCGAGCTCGAGCGACGAGGTGGCGACCAGGCACGGGATCTCGCCGCGCTTGAGCAGCTCCTCGACCTCGACCCGCTGCTCGCGCGCCACCGAGCCGTGGTGGGCGCGAGCCAGCTCTTCCTCGGCCAGATCGTTGAGCCGCAGCGCGAGCCGCTCGGCCAGGCGCCGGTTGTTGACGAACACGATCGTCGAGCGGTGCGCGCGGACGAGCTCGAGGATCTCCGGGTAGATCGAGGGCCAGATCGACTGCTGCTCCTCCGGCTCCCGCATGTCGTCGAGGGGCACGACCACGCGCAGGTCGAGCTGCTTCGCCCGGCCCGCGTCGACGAGCTCGATCTCGCGCCCGCCGGAGACGAACCGCCCGATCTCTTCGAGAGGCCGCTGCGTCGCCGACAGGCCGATCCGCTGCACCGGCTCGCCGACGAGCCGCTGCAGGCGCTCGAGCGACAGGGCGAGATGCGCGCCGCGCTTGGTGCCCGCGACGGCGTGAACCTCGTCCACGATCACCGTCTCGACCCCGCGCAGCGTCTCGCGCGCGCGTGAAGTAAGGAGGAGGAAGAGCGACTCGGGCGTCGTGATCAGGATGTCGGGCGGCTTGCGTAGCATCGCCGCGCGCTCCTTCTGCGGTGTGTCCCCGGTGCGCACGCCGACCCGCAGCTCGGAGCGCAACCCGGCGAGCGGGCCGCGCAGGTTGCGCTCGATGTCGTAGTTCAGCGCCTTCAGCGGCGAGACGTAGAGCAGCCTCAGGCCGTCCTCCGGCTTCGGGTTGAGGCGGTCGATCCCGTAGAGGAACGCGGCCAGCGTCTTGCCCGAGCCGGTCGGCGCCTGGATCAGCGTGTGGCCGCCGCGCGCGATCGCGGGCCAGCCCAGCTCCTGCGCCGGGGTCGGGCCTTCGAAGGCGGCCTCGAACCAGGCGCGCGTCTCGGGCGAGAAGACGTCCAGCGCGCTCATCCGCGCAGCGCCTCCACGTCGCGGCGGAGCTCGTCCTCGTCGATCGGCCCCGGCTCGTCTTCGGGGAACGGGAACGGCCAGCCCGGCTTCGGGTCGTCGGCGTAGCGCGGGACGACGTGCGTGTGCAGGTGCGGCAGCGAGTTGCCGAGCAGGTCGTAGTTCAGCTTGACCGGCTCGAAGCAGCGCTCGATCCGCCGGCCCGCCTCGAGCACCTCGAGCCAGTACTGCGACGCCTCCTCGGGTGAGAGCTCGGTCGGCTCCGCGACATGCCGGCCGCGCCAGACGACCACCGAGTAGCCGCGCTGGATGTTCGCTCGCTGCAGGTACGCGTCGGCGACCTCGCCGGCGAGGAAGCGCACGCCGTACCGAGTCTCGTCGGGCCGGCCCTGGGCGCACATCGCACAGCCCTCGCCGCGCCTGAGCTCGTAGAACTCCTTCGGCCACTCCATCGACGGCGACGTTAGCATCGGCCGAGCCGTGCCCGAGAAGCCCGAGGAGCTGTACGCGCGCGCCGCCTCGGCGCTGCAGATGCCGCCGGTCGAGGAGTGGGAGTCGTTCCCGTTCGACGGCGACATGCGACCCCGCGCACTGCTGCCGCCGGAGGCCGTGGAGCGCCCGCGCCACGGCGAGGGCGGCGTCGACTGCCACTCCTGCGCGGCCGGCGACGACGAGTACCTCTGGACGAACGAGCACTGGCGGCTCTGGGCCTTCGACAAGCCGACCGGGCTGCCGCTGATCGTCCTGCTCGAGTCGCGCGAGCACTACGGCGAGCCGGGCGACCTCCCCGACGAGCTCGCCGCCGAGCTCGGCGTCCTGCTGGCGCGGATCGAGCGGGAGATCCGCGCCCTCGGCAACATCGGCCGCGTCCACGTCTGCCGCTGGGGCGACGGCGGCGAGCACCTGCACTGGTGGTTCATGGCCCGCCCCGCCCGGATCCCGCAGCTGATCGGCAGCTTCGCCGCGATCTGGGACGACATTCTCCCGCCGGTCCCCGAGGAGATCTGGCGCGCCGACCTGGAGGCACTCGCCGACGCGCTCGGATGAAGTTGGTCACCCGACGGGCCAGTGCTCGACGACCAGCTCCGGCATAGGGAAGTCGTCGGGATTGCCGGTTGCGAGGTGGGCGCCCGCAATGTGCGCCACGGCGGCAATGATGCAATCAGCCTGGCTGAGCGTCGTTCCCCGGCTCGCGAACTCACGCCGCCACGAACCCGCTTGCCGCCCCTCCTCCAGGCCGATCGGAAGCACGACCAGCCCGTCGAAGAGCTCGTCCACAGCCGACTCCTCTTCGCGGCGCAACCCGCGCACGACCTCCTCCACATTGATGGCCGTGGTCGCCAGCAGGTCGCCGCTGCGGGCCCGGCTCGCCACACGCTCGGCGGCGGGACGACCCCGGAGATGGTCGATGAGAACGGTCGAGTCGAGGAGAAGGATCACCCGACGCGGCGGTCGTCTCCACGCCGCTGCGCGCGAACCCAGTCGGCCGGGTTCTCGTCCCAGTCGTGCCCGCGATCGACGAGAACGCCACCAGCCGCCACGACCAGCTCGGCGCGCTTTCGCTGCTCGAGGGCAGCCGTCACCGCGTCTCGCACGAACTGGCTGCGCCTGCCTTTGCCGGCCACGGCGTCGATCTGCTCGACAAGTTCGTCGCCCATCTCGATGTGCATTCGCATGTGCCTAGTATGACACATATGCGGCGCGTCAACGTCAAGGGCACCTCGGGCTCGGGCAAGTCGACCTTCGCGGCCGAGCTGGCCCGGCGGCTCGACCTGCCGTACGTCGAGCTCGACGCGCTGCACCACGGGCCGAACTGGAGCGAGCCGACCGACGACGTGTTTCGCGCGCGCGTACGCGCGGCGATGGATGCGGCACCCGAAGGCTGGGTGATCGACGGCAACTACGAGGTGAAGCTCGGCGACACCGTCATCGGCCCGGCCGACACGATCGTCTGGCTCGACCTGCCGCTCGGGCTGAAGCTGCGGCGGCTCTGGCGGCGGACGACGCGGCGGATCCGCGACGACGTCGAGCTCTGGAGCGGCAACAAGGAGAGCTGGCGCAGCGCGGTCTTCGGCTGGGAGTCGCTCTTCGTCTGGATGCTGCGCGGCCACTTCCGCCATCGGCGCGAATGGCCGCGGCGCTACGGCGGCGACCCGCGCTTCGTGCGGCTGCGCTCGGTCGAGGAGGCTCGCAGCTGGCTGGACGCGCGCTCGTAGCCTTCACGGCGAGCGCGATACTTGGCACATGGCCGTCCCCCCGACGGGCACCGTGACGCTGCTGTTCAGCGACATCGAGGGCTCGACCCGCCTGCTGCGGAGCGCGGGAGAGGCCTACGCCGGGCTCCTCGCCGAGCACCGCCGGCTGCTGGGCGAGGCGTTCGAGCGGCACGGGGGCTACGTCGTGGACAGCGAAGGCGACGCGTTCTTCGTGGCCTTCGGCTCGGCAAACGACGCGGCGGCGGCGGCCGTGGAGGCGCAGCGTGCGCTCGCGGAGCACGCCTGGCCGGGCGAGCACGTGATCCGCGTGCGCATGGGCCTGCACACGGGGGAGCCTCGACCGGTGGACGGCCGCTACGTCGGCCTCGACGTCCACGAGGGCGCTCGCGTGACGGAGGTCGGCCACGGGGGCCAGATCCTCGTGTCCGAGTCGACGCGCGGGGTGCTCGACGAGAGCTTCCGGCTGCGCGATCTCGGCTCGCACCGGCTGAAGAGCCTGGCCGGCAGCCAGCGTCTCTTCCAGCTCGAGGCCGAGGGCCTGCCCGGCGACTTCCCGCCGCTGAACACGCTCGACAACCGCCCCACGAACCTGCCGGCGCAGCTGAGCACCTTCATCGGGCGGGAACGGGAGCTCGCCGGCATCCGAGCGCTCCTGGAGCGTGACGACGTGCGTCTCCTCACGCTGATCGGCACCGGCGGCACGGGGAAGACGCGGCTCGCCCTCCAGCTCGCGGCCGACGTGCTCGACGAGTACAAGCACGGGGTCTTCTTCGTCTACCTCGCGCCGGTGCGCGACTGGGAACTGGTCGCGCCGACGATCGCCCGCGTCCTCGGCCTGCAGGAGCAACCCGGCGAGACCCTCTTGGAAACGCTGACCGAGTACGTGCGCGACCGGAAGCTGCTGCTCCTCCTCGACAATTGCGAGCAGGTGCTCGCGGCGGGGCCTGCGCTCGCCGGGCTGCTCACCGCGGCACCCGGCCTGAAGCTGCTCGTCACGAGCCGGATCCCGCTGCGCCTGCAGGGCGAGCGGGCCTTCCGCGTGCCCCAGCTCGGGCTCCCAGAGCTCCAGGGCGCCGCCTTCGCCGAGCTGGCCGGCTCGGAGTCGGTCCGGCTCTTCGTCGAGCGGGCTCAGGCCGTTGCCGCCGACTTCGAGCTCGACGACGAGAACGTTGCTGCCGTCGCCGAGATCTGCATCCGGCTCGACGGCCTGCCGCTCGCGATCGAGCTGGCGGCGCCGTGGGTGCGCACGCTCACGCCGGAGGCGCTTCTCCGCCGCCTCGACCAGCGGCTCGCGCTGCTGACCGGGGGCGCGCAGGACGTCGACGAGCGCCAGCGGACGCTGCGCAGCACGATCGAGTGGAGCTACGACCTGCTCCCCGAGCACGAGCAGGCGCTGCTCAGGCGCCTGGGCGTCTTCGTCGGCGGCTTCAGGCTCGAGGCGGCAGAAGCCGTCTGGGACGGCGACTCGTCGGACGTCCTGGACGGGCTCGACTCGCTCGTCGAGAAGAGCCTTCTGCTGCGGCGGGCCGACTTCGACGGCGAGCCGCGTTTCTGGATGCTGCAGACGATCCGCGAGTACGCCCTCGAGCGGCTGGAGTCCTCCGGCGACGCCCAGACCGCTCGCGGCCGCCACGCCGAGTGGTTCGCCGAGCTCGCCGAGAGCCTGGACTCCGAGTCCCGGACCGGCGACCAGCCGGCGGCGGTCGCGCGGCTCGCCTCCGAGTACCCGAATCTGCGCGCGGCCATCGAGTGGGCCCGCGAGCGACAGGACGGCGATCTGCTCCTGCGCCTCGGAACGGCGCTCTGGGCCTTCTGGTCGACGCGCGGGTACGTGGCGGAGGGACGCCGGACGCTCGAGGACGCACTTCGGATCGCAGGCCGCCGCCCGGCGCGGGCGCTCCTCGGGCTGTCCTCGCTCCGCGTCTTCAGCGGGAGCGACGGCGTTCTCGACGACGTGCACGAGGCTCTGGCGGCCGCGGAAGAGCTCGGCGATCCACTCACCCTCGCCCAGGCCTTCAACCTCCTCGGCCGCATCGAGGGGACGCTGTTGGGGTCTCTCGCCCGCGCCGAGGACGCCTGGCAGCAGGCGCTCGCGCACGCCGAGCGCGCCAACCTGCGGGCGGAGCGCGCCGAGAGCATCGGCTGGCTGATGATGAGCGCGAACTTCGGCCCGCTTCCGGTCGAGGAGGGGATCGCCCGGTGCCGGCAATTCCACGATGAAGCGATCGATGACGCCTTCATCCGCGGGAACGCCTGCGTCGAGCTCGGCGCGCTCGAGGCAATGCGCGGCAACTTCGCGCTCGCACGGGAGCTCGTCAACGAGGGCCTGGAGACGATCCTCGGGCTGGGATTCTCACTCCGAGCGGCGATGAGCTCGCAGGAGGCGTTCTACGTCGAGATGCTCGCCGGCGACCTCGACGCCGCCGAGCGAATCGGGCGCGAGACCTATGCCACACTCGAACGCATGGGCGAGCGGGGCTACCTCTCGTCGGTGGCCGCGCTGCTCGCACACGCCCTCTCGGCACGAGGCGAGCTCGACGAGGCGGAGCGCTTCAGCCGCGCCAGCGAGGACGCGGCCGCTGCGGAGGACGCCTTCTCGCACGTGCTCTGGCGCAGCGCCCGCGCGAAGATCCGCGCCCGCCGCGGCGAGCTCGTGGAGGCCGAAGCGTTGGCCCGCGAAGCCGTCGCGATCGCCGAGCACACCGACTTCCTGAACACGCATGGCGACACGCTCGCCGACCTGGGCGAGATCGTGGCGCTTGCAGGGCGGCCCGCCGAGGCCGCCGCGGTGCTCGAGCAGGCAGCGGAGATCCTCGAGCGGAAGGGGAACCTCGCCTCGCTCGAGCGGGTCCGGCTCGCCGAGGAGGAGCTCGTCCGGTGACCTACGACGTGCTCGTGCTCGGCGGCGGCGCGGCCGGCTGCGCGCTCGCGGGGCGGCTCAGCGAGAACCCGGACCGCACCGTCTGCCTCGTCGAGGCGGGGCCGGACTACGGCCACCTCTCCGAGGGACGCTGGCCGGCGGACATCCTCGACCCGCGCTGGCTCGCGCTCGAGTCGCACCTCTGGGAGCGCGCGGACGTGGAGGACCGCTCGCAGTCGCGCGCCCGCGTGCTCGGCGGCTGCTCGGCGCACAACGCCTGCGTCGTCCTGGAGGGCGCGCCCGCGGACTACGAATGGGGCGACGGGTGGTCGTACGAGTCCTTCGCGCCGTACCTGCGGCGCGCGGCCGAGACGCTGCAGACGCACGTGCTCCCCGACGAGGAGCTGACGCCCTGGCACCGCGCCTTCCGCGAGGCGGGCGGCGAGAAGTCGATCGTCCATCCGGTGAACATCGTCGGCGGTGTCCGCTGGCACTCGGGCTTCGCCTACGTCGACCCGGCGCGGGGCCGCGAGAACCTGACGATCCTCGCCGACACGCTCGTCGACCGGGTGTTGCTCGAGGACGGCCGCGCCGTGGGTGCGCTTGCCGGGGGGCGGGAGCTGCAGGCCGACGTGGTGGTCGTCTCGGCCAGCGCCTACGGCTCGCCGGGGATCCTGCTGCGGAGCGGGATCGGCCCCGGGTGCGAGGTCGCCGAGCTGCCGGTCGGGGAGGGGCTCGTCGACCACGTCGGTGCCGGCGCCGGCTGGGAGCCGACCGAGCGGCTGCTGACGGAGACGGCCGAGCACGAGGCGGAGCACGGGCTCTACATGGGCCAGGTCACGATCGCGGGGCGGAGCCGCTCCTGCCCGCCGGGGGTGCGCGACCTGTTCGTCTTCCCGTCGCTCGACGTCGGCCCCGAGATCAGCGGCGCGGCCTTCGCGATGAAGCCGCGCTCGCGAGGGTCGGTCCGCCTGACCGCGCCCGAGCCGGAGGCGCCGCTCGCGATCGACCATGGCTTCCTGCGCGACGAGCGGGACGCCGAGGTGCTGGCCGAGGCCTTCGAACGCCTGCGCGAGCTGGCCGGGAGCGACGAGGTGCGGCCGTACCGCGGCGCGGAGCTGCGGCCCGGCGCGGAGGTCGGCGCCGAGGAGCACGTGCGGGCCACGGCGCGCGGCTTCTTCCACCCGGTCGGGACCTGCGCGATCGGGCGGGTGCTGGACGAGCGCTGCCGCGTCCTGGGCTTCGAGAACCTCTACGTCGTCGACGCCTCCGCGATCCCGGAGATCCCGAGCGCGAACACGAACCTGACCACGATCGCGCTCGCCGAGCGGGCTGCGGAGTGGCTGTAGGATCTCTGCGATGGCGGTCGCGCTCCCGAGAGGCTCCACTACACCGGCGTCGACGAGGCCGACGAGCTGCTCGCGCGCGACCCGTTCGCGCTGCTGATGGGGTTCGCGCTCGACCAGCAGGTGCCGGTGCAGACGGCATTCCAGGGGCCGCTGAAGCTACAGCAGCGGCTCGGCACGCTCGACCCCGGCAAGATCGCGGCGACCGATCCCGGCAAGCTCGAGGCGATCTTCCGCGAGACGCCGGCGATCCACCGCTTCCCGGGCAACATGGCGCGTCGCGTCCAGGATCTGGCCGCGGTCGTGGCCGAGGACTACGGCGGCGACGCGAGCCGGGTCTGGAGCGAGGCGGCCGACGGCGCCGACCTGCGCAAGCGGATCTCTGCGCTGCCCGGCTTCGGCGACATGAAGATCAAGGCCTTCGGCGCCGTCCTCTGGAAGCGCTTCGGCGTCCCGGCCGCCGAGGAGCTCGATCCGGGCCATCCGACGCTCGGCGACGTGGACTCGCTCGAGGCGCTCGAGGCCTACCAGGCGAAGAAGCGGGCCTACAAGGCCAAGATGCGCGCTGAACGCTCGGCCTAGGGTTGTCGTCTACGTCACGCGTGAGCGAGCCGGCGACGGCGGGTCCGAGCTGCTCGTGTTCGACATCCTCGACGAGCCGGACTTCACCGCAGTCGTGCCCGGCGGGCGGGTCGAGCCGGGCGAGACGGTCGCCGAGACGGCGGTTCGCGAGCTCGACGAGGAGACGGGGCTCGAGATCCGGTTCATCAGTGAGCTCGGCGTGGCCGAGCAGGAGAGCTGGCGGGTCCCGCCCATCCGGGACGAGAACCACTTCGTCCACGCAATCCCAGCCGGGGAGACGGAGGACGAGTGGGTCCACGCGGGCGCCGTCCGCTGCCGCTGGATTCCCATGCGCGCAGGCATGAGCGTCTACGGCGAGCACGGCGCCTTCCTCGACCGGCTCCTGTGAACGGGTGCACGCGCCGATAACCCGACCATGACCGCACGCGCTCTCCTCGCCGCCGCTGTCGTGGGGATGCTTGCCGCCGCGGGCGGGGCAGCCCACGCGCTGCGCCTCCCCACCGCGCCGCGCTGTCCGGTCTTCCCGAAATCGAACCCGTGGAACCGGCGCGTCGACAAGCTGCCGGTCGCTCAGAATTCGGCGGCGATCATCGCCTCGATCGGGGTCGACACCGGCCTCCACGCCGACTTCGGCTCGGGCCTGTGGCAGGGCGAGCCGATCGGGATCCCGTTCGACGTCGTCACGCGCAAGACGCCGCGCTCGCGCCACGTCGCCTTCGAGTACTCGGACGAGAGCGACCACGTCGGCTACCCGATCCCGAAGGGCGTCCACATCGAGGGCGGCAGCGACCACCACGCGCTCCTGGTCGACAAGAGCACCTGCCGGCTCTACGAGCTGGGCGGCCTGCAGAAGCAGAACGGCCGCTGGCACGCCTGGGCCGGCGCGACCTGGAGCCTGCGCTCGAACCACGTGCGTCCCGCGGGCTGGACGTCGGCGGACGCGGCCGGCCTGCCGATCTTCCCCGGTCTCGCGCGCTACGACGAGGCGAAGCGCGGCGTCATCGACCACGCGCTCCGCTTCACCGTCCAGCACACGCGCCGCGCGTACATCTACCCGGCGCGCCACTACGCGAGCTCGCTCACCGATCCCGACCTGCCGCCGATGGGCCTGCGCGTGCGGCTGAAGGCGAGCTTCGACGTGAGCGGGTTCCCGCGCCAGGCGCGAATCGTCCTGATCGCCCTCAAGCGCTACGGGATGATCGTCGCCGACAACGGCTCGAACTGGTACATCAGCGGCGCGCCGAACAAGGGCTGGTCGAACGACCAACTCCACACGCTGGGCAAGGTCACGGGCTCGAGCTTCGAGGTGGTCGACACCTCGAAGCTCCGCCCCTAGCGCGAACGCAGCGCGCGCAGGGCCGGCCCGAGCGCCTGCCCTCCGCGCAGCACCGGCTCGAACAGGTCGCCGTGCTTCTCGACCCGCGCGAGCGCCTCGCGCATCCCGAAGTCGCGCGGGCGCACCTTCGGGCCGAGCTCCTCCCAGCGCAGCGGCGTCGAGACCGGCGCGCCCGGCTTCGGGCGGACCGAGTAGGCCGAGGCGATCGTTTTCCCGTGCCCGTTCTGCCGGTGGTCGACGAGCACCCCGCGCCGCTTCTTCTTGAGCCACTCCGTCGTCGCGAGCCCGGGGTTCTCGGCCTCGACCCTGCGCGAGACCAGCTCGGCGAGCTCGTAGGTGTCCTTGTAGGTCGACGCGCCGCGTGATCGGAACGAGAACGTGGATCCCGTCCGCGCCGCTCGTCTTCACGTAGGAACGCAGCTCGAGCCGCTCGAGGGCCTCGTGGATGAGGTGCGCGACCCTGATCGCCTGCGCGAAGCCGTTGCGCGACTCGGGCGGGTCGAGGTCGAAGACGACATAGTCCGGCCGCTCGGGCTTGTCGACCCGCGAGTACCAGGCGTTCATGTCGATGCAGTTCATCTGCACCATCCAGACGGCCGCCGCCGGCTCGTTCACGAGCGCGAAGTCGACCAGCCGCGAGCCGCCCTCGCGCGGCCAGGTGCGGAACTGCCGCGTGGGCACCCAGGACGGCTTGCCCTTCGGCGCCTGCTTGGCGAAGTAGGGCTGGCCGCGAATGCCGTACGGGTAGCGCTTGAGCGTGAACGGCCGGTCGCGGAGATGCGGCACGAGCGCCGGGCCGATCGCGGCGTAGTAGTCGGCCAGGTCGCGCTTGGTCACGCCGTCGCCCGGAAACAGGAGCTTGTCCGGGCTCGTCAGCCGCACCCGGCGGCGGCCGACCTCGAGCTCCAGGTCAGGCACGGCGCGTCCAGTCGAGCACGGTCGTGATCTCGAGCCGGTACGACGGTTCGAGCAGCGCCAGCACGGCGCGCTTCAGCTCCTCCCGCTCGGCGGGCGGAAGCGCGGCAACCGCGCTGACCGTGGCATAGAGATCGGCGACCTCCGCGCCCGACAGATGGGCGAAGCGCGAGAACGACTCCTCGACGAGCGGCTGGAACGAGTCCCCGGCAAACGCCTCGAGTGGAGCGGCCATCTCGGCGCGCGCCGCCGCCCGGCCGGAGCTGAAGTACACGTCGTCGAAGAGCTTCTGAGCTTCGGCCGGGATCGGCGGGTCGAGCGTGTTGGTCGTCCGGTCGTCGCCGTCGCTCCACCAGTGGTTCCAGAGCAGCGCCACTCCCCCGCGCGGCCGCAGCACACGCGTGAGCTCGGCCACGGCGGCCGCGCCGTCGAACCAGTGGAACGCGTCGCCGACGAAGACCGCGTCCACGGAGCCGTCCGGGAGCGGAATCCGCTCGGCGGTCCCCGCGAGCACCTCGACCCCGGAGGTGCGACCGGAGAAGACCGTCCGCATCTCGTCGTCCGGCTCGACGGCGACGACCTCCGCGAACCGGACTGCGAGGGCGCGTGTCAGCACGCCCGACCCGGCGGCCAGGTCGACCACGTGCGACTCCCGGCGAAGGCCGAGCGCCTCCTGCGCCCGATCCAGCGCCTCGGGCGCGTACTCCGGCCGCACGTCGTCGTACTCGGCGGCGATCCGCCCGAAGCTGAACGCCAGCTCAGACACGACGCGTCCAGTGGGCAACGGTGCGGATGCGGCGGCGGGCCTCACGGTCGGGCGGAATCAGCTCGCGCAGCCGCTCTGCGAAGGCGGCGCGTTGCTCGTCGGGCTGGTGTGCGATCGAGCTCACCGAGAGCAGGTTGGCAATCCACTCGTCGCGCGTGTTGACGAGCTCTCGCTCGGCCTCGGCCTCACGCAGCGGCTCGAAGGCCGCCGCCTCGACCGGGCGGCGCCACTCGCCGGAGAGCACACGCGACAGCCCGGGCTCGCCCCCGCGCGCGAACGCCTCTTCGATCACCGCCTCGGCCTCCTCGCCCATGTCGGCGAACTCGACCGGGATGTTCCAGAGGATCACGAGCGCCCCGCGCGGCCGCAGCACACGCACGATCTCGGCGATCGACTCGTCCGAGGCGAACCAGTGGAACGCTTCGGCCGAGAAGACCATGTCCACCTCGCCGTCTCCCAGCGGGATCGCATCGCCGCGCCCGGCGAGCGCCTCGGTGCCCGGCACGACCTCCTCGAGCACCGCGCGCATCGCATCGTCGGGCTCGACCGCGACCACGCGCGCGAACCGCGGCACGAGCTCGCGCGTCAGCTTCCCGGTTCCCGCGCCGAGGTCGAGCACCGTCGCGTCGGCCCCGAGGTCGAGCTCGGAGACGACGCGGTCGAGCAGCCCCTCCGGCCACCCCGGCCGGCCGAGCTCGTACTCGCGCGCGGTGCGCCCGAACGCATCGGGCGGAGCCTCTTTAGGAAACACCGCTAAGGCGACGCTTGCGGCGCCGCTTCAGGACGGACGGGCTTTGCCCGTGCGTCCGTCCGAAATGACCGGTCGACACGATGGAAGGCTCACGGCGCGGCTGCCAGGAGGAACGAGCGTTGCTCCTTGACCATCTCCCGTGCGATCACCAGCCGCTGGATCTGGTTCGTGCCCTCGTAGATCTGCGTGATCTTGGCGTCCCGCATCATCCGCTCGACCGGGTACTCCTGCACGTAGCCGTACCCGCCGAGGATCTGAACCGCGTCGGTGGTGACGTCCATCGCGACATCGGTGCAGTAGAGCTTCGCCATCGCCGAGATCTTCGTCAGCTCCGCTCCGTCCGCGCCCTCGTCGATCAGCGCGCCGCAGCGGTAGAGGAGCCCGCGCGCCGCCTCGCACTTCGTCTCCATGTCCGCCAGCATCGCCGCGATCAGCTGGTGCTGGGCGATCGGCTTCCCCATCGTCTCGCGCGTCCTCGCGTACTCGAGCGCGTAGTCGGTCGCGCCCTGCGCGAGCCCGAGGCCCTGCGCGCCGATCCCGGGCCGCGAGCGGTCGAGGATGCGCATCGCGATCCGGAAGCCCTCGCCCTCCTCGCCCAGGAGGTTTCCGGCCGGGATGCGGCAGTCGTCGAAGAAGATCTCGCCCGTCGTCGAGCCCTTGATCCCCATCTTCGGCTCGATCCGGCCGACCTCGAACCCGGGCGCGTCCGCCTCGACCACGAAGGCGGAGATCCCCGCGTGGCCGGCCTCCGGATCGGTCTTGGCGAAGACGACGTAGAGCCCGGCAACGCCCGCGTTCGTGATGAAGCGCTTGCCGCCGTTCAGGACGTACTCGTCGCCCTCGCGCCGGGCCTCGGTGCGCATCGCCGCCGAGTCGGAGCCCGAGCCGGGCTCGGTCAGCGCGTAGGCCGCGAGCCACTCGCCGCTCGCGAGGCGCGGCAGCCACCGCTCCTTCTGCTCTTCGGTTCCCGCGAGCTTGATCCCGAGCGAGCCGAGCTCCTGGACGGCCAGGATCAGCCCGGTCGTCGCGCAGACTTTCGAGAGCTCTTCGATCGCAACGAGCACCATGAGCGCGCCGGTGCCGGTGCCGCCGTAGCGCTCCTCGAACGGCAGCCCGAGCAGGTCGTGCTCGCGCATCAGCTCGACCATGTCCCAGGGGAACTCGGCCGACTTGTCGATCTCTGCCGCGCGCGGCGCCACGCGCTCGCGCGCGAGATCGCGCACGAGGTCGCGAATCTCGCGCTGCTCAGGGCTCAGCGGGTCGCTCGGCACGCCGTGAGTCTAGTCCGGCTGGATCGGCTCAGCCCCGACCGAGGAGGCCGAACGAGAGGCGTTGCAGCCGGCGCCGCCGGCGCTCGTCGCGCTCCTGCTCCTCGCGCCGGATGGCCTCGTGGAGGTCGATGCGCGCCTGAAGCTGTGCGCGGGCTGCGTCCCAGTCAGCGCGTTCCTCGGCGCTAATCCTCAGTCTCTTCTTCTTCTTCGCCATCGTCGATACCGAGGTAGATCAGTAGCTCATTCGACCTTAGCATCGAGTTTCATCAGGAAGACCTCATCGAGCTGAGGTCCTCGCGGACAAGCGTGAGGGGGTCGGTGCGGCTCCGCCGAAGCACCCTTCGATAGTTCCCGCGTCCGGTCTCGGCTCAGTCCGGGCCCGCGTACTCGAAGTCGCTCTCGTAGCCGCAGTTGCCGCGGAACGAGAACTCCAGCTCCTCGTCGCCGACCTCGAGGCTCTCGGCGACGACCTCGCGGCCCGTGCGCTCATGGCCCGGGATCACGCAGGTGACGGCCTGCTCCCCCTCGAAGGGCTGCGCGATCCGCACGTAGACGAAGCGGCCGGCACGGAACCAGCCGCGCCCCGGCACGTGCTCGATCTCGATCTCCGCCGGCCGGACTCCGAGCAGCCGGCTCTCCTTCCAGGCCCAGGGGAAGTGATCGACCTGCGAGCCGGGGAAGCGGCCGGTGAAGATCGCCTCCAGCGCCTCCCGCTGCGGCCCGTCGGCGCGCTCGTCGACGTAGATGACGAAGCTCCAGGGCGAGCCCTCCTCGTCGTCGCTGTAGGAGGTCGCGAGCACGACGCCGAGCCCGCTCAGGTCGACCTCGCCGGCGTGCCCTTCGAGGATCCGCCAGGAGAGCGCGCCGAGGCAGACGCCGTAGGTGGAGCGGCCGCCCATGACGCCGTCGATCCGGCGGCAGGGGCAGATCGCCTCGCAGTTGCAGGACTCGAGGTACGAGCCGGCGATCCGCCAGGTCACGGGCTCATCCGCATCGGCGCGGGCTGGGTCAGCTGCGGCACGTGGCCCGGCGCGAATGCGACCAGTGCCCCGAGCACGACGAGAGCGAGCGCGAGGACACGCACCAGGCGCTGCCCGTGCGGAAGCACCTTCTCGGCAAGGATCGCCGCCGCGACGACCGCCGTCCAGAAGAGGCTCATCACGCCGAGTGCGAACAGCGCGAGCATCAGGCCCCAGCAGCAGCCGACGCAGTAGAGCCCGTGCTCGGAGCCCATCCGCAGCGCACCCAGCCGGCCCTCGCGCCAACCGCCGACGATGTAGCGCAGCGGGCCGCGGCAGTGCCGCAGGCAGGCCTCCTTGAGCGGGGTGAGCTGATAGAGCCCCGCCGCCGCGATCGCGGCGCCGGCCACGTACGGGCCCTCGCGGTCCCAGCCGAGCCAACCGGGCCCGCGCCGGCCACGGCCCGGTAGACGCCGTACGCGGCGAGGCCGTAGACCGTCCACGAGAGCACGTAGCCGCCGACGAAGACGCCCGTCCTCCCGCTCCGAGAGAAATGCGCGTAGGCCGAGACCATCGGGACGGTCGAGGGCAGCATCATCGCCGCGGTCATCGTCACCCAGATCCCGAGGAACCAGCCGAGCCCGCCGAGATCGGTTCCGGGGCCGGCGTCCATCCCGCGCATCCGCTCGACCAGCACGAGCCAGGCGGCAAGCGCAAGCCCGAGCAGCAACACCGTCGCGCTGACCGGCCGCGCTCTCATCTGCCGTGGTTCACTGCCTCGACGTTGTTTCCGTCCGGGTCGTGGACGAAGGCCGCGTAGTAGGTCGGGTGGTAGTGCTCGCGGAGCCCGGGCGGGCCGTTGTCCACGCCGCCGGCCGCGAGCGCGGCCTCGTGGAAGGCCTCCACCGTGGCGGTGTCCGGCGCGGTGAACGCGACGTGCGTGCCCGAGCCCGGGTCGCCTTCGCGGATCCAGAACCAGGGCTTGCCGTCTCGCGCGAAGCCGCCGACGCGGCCGTCGAACTCCATCGCGAGCTCGAAGCCGAGCGGCGCGAGCGCGGCCGAGTAGAAGTCCCTGCTGCGCTGGTAGTCGCTGACCGCGACGCCGACGTGGTCGATCATCGTTCCTCCTTTGGGTTGCGCGAGGCTAGATTCTCTCCCACGTGATCCTCGAGAACGGTGTGATCCGGACGCTCGACCCGTCGCTGCCGGTCGTGCGCTCGCTCGCGATCGCGGGGGACCGGATCGCCGGCGGCGTCGGCACGCACGAGACCGCGCTGCCCGGCCCCGAGCGCGTCGACCTCGGCGGGCGCTGCGTCCTGCCCGGCTTCACCGACTCGCACGTCCACTTCCCCACCTGGGCGGTCGCGCAGAACGAGGTGCGGCTCGAGGACACGCGCTCGCTGGACGAGGCTCTCGCGCGCGTGCGCGAGGCGCTGCCCGGCGCGAAGGGCGCGTGGCTGCGCGGCCGCGGCTGGCGCAGCGGCGACTGGTCGCCGGCGGTCGAGCCGACGAAGGAGGCTCTCGACGAGGTCGTCTCCGACCGGCCGGTCGTGCTGATGGCCCGCGACTCGCACTCGCTCTGGCTCAACTCGGCCGCGCTCGCCCGCGCGAACGGCGACCTGCAGGTTCCCGGCGGCGTCGTCGAGCTCGACGACCAGGGCGAGCCGACCGGCGTCCTGCGCGAGGAGTCCTGCTGGCACTTCCGCGACGCCTACGTCGACATCCCGGACGACGAGTACGTCGAGGCGATGCGCGCCGGCGTCCGGCTCGCCGCCTCGCGGGGCGTGACCGCCGTTCACGACAAGGACGGCTGGCTCGGCGCGCTGCGCTTCTGGCAGCGGCTCGAAGGCGAGGGCTCGCTCGGCCTCCGTGTCTGGCAGTCGCTCCCGGCCGAGAAGGCGGGCGAGCTCGAGGACGCCGACATCCGCAGCGGCTTCGGCGGGCCGCTGCTCAGGCTCGGCTACCTGAAGGCGTTCATGGACGGCACGCTCGGCTCGCAGACCGCGCGCATGCTCGACGGCTCGGGTGTCGAGATCACGAGCCGCGACCAGCTCGCCGAGCACATCCGCGCCGCCGCGCGGGCCGGGTTCCCGATCGCCGTGCACGCGATCGGCGACCTCGCCAACCGCGAGGCGCTCGACGCGTTCGAGGCGACACGCGACGAGTGGCGGCCGCTTGGCCTGCGCCAGCGGATCGAGCACGCGCAGCTCCTCGCGGCCGAGGACGTGCCGCGCTTCGCGGAGCTCGGCGTCGCGGCCTCGGTCCAGTTCAGCCACGCCCCCTCCGACCGCGACCTCGCCGACCGCTTCTGGGGCGATCTCTCGAGCGAGCCCTACGCCTTCCGCTCGCTGCTCGACTCGGGCGCGGTCGTCGCGAACGGGTCCGACGCGCCGATCGAGGAGCTCGACCCGCTCGCGGGTATCCGCGCAGGCGTCCTGCGCACCCTCGACGAGCGGCCGGCCTGGCGTCCCGAGCAGGCCCTCAGCGTCGAGCAGGCGCTCGAGGCGACCTGCGTCACGCCCGCCTGGCTCTCGGGCGACGAGCACCGCCGCGGCCGGCTCCTGCCCGGCTTCTACGCCGACCTGGTCGTCCTCGACCGCGACCCGCTCGCCGTCGAGCCGGAAGAGCTTCCGGAGATCAACGTCGCCGCGACGATGCTAGGCGGTGCCTGGACCTTCGGCCCGTAGGCGAGCGATCGTCGACCGGTCGGCGGCGAGCACCGTCGCAGGCAGCGGCGCGAACTGGAGCGGCGGGCCGAACTTCTGGCCGATCGTGACGGCGTAGGTGAGGAACTTCAGCAGCGCGAGCTTGGACGGGTTCGGGACGATCGCGTAGGTGAAGGTCGAGATCGGGTAGGCGGCGGGTGCCGAGGCGGGCGGGTCCGTGATCGAGATCGCATTGTCGGCCGGCACATTCGCCAGCGAGTTCGCGGCCGCCTCGATGCTGGGGACCCCGGGCACCGGGAACTCACCCGCCGCGTTCTGGACGAGCGCGTAGTCGAGGTTGCCGGAGAACACGTAGGAGATCCCGAGGTAGCCGATCGTGCCGTCGTTGCGGCCGAGGTAGGACGCGACCCCGTCGTTGCCCTTCGCCCCGGTGCCGGCCGGGAAGCTGATCGTCGTCGAGGCGCCCTTCGTCCTCTTCCACACGGGGCTGACCTTGGCCAGGAAGTCGCTGAACGCGTAGGTGTCTCCGCTGCCGTCGCTGCGGAAGACCGGCGTGATCGCGGTCGCCGGCAGCTGAACGCCCGGGTTGAGGCGCTTGATCGCCGGGTCGTTCCAGTGCGTCACCTTTCCGAGGTAGATCCCGGCGAGCACCGGCCCCGAGAGCTTGAGCCGGCTCGGCACGCCCTTGACGTTGTAGGCGACGAGCGTCGCCGCCAGGGCCCACGGAACCTGCACGCAGCCCTTGCACGCCGTGGCCTGGTCGGTCGTGAGCGGCGCATCGCTCGCGCCGAAGTCAACCGTGCCCCCGGTGATCTGCGCGATCCCGGCGCCGGAGCCGATCGCGCCGTAGGTCACGGTCACGCCGGTGCGCTGCTCGTAGTCGCCCGACCACTTCGCGACGAGCGGGGCAACGAGCGTGCTGCCGGCCCCGACCAGGGTCTTCTCGCTGCCGCTATCGCCGCCACCGGAGCCACCGCAGCCTGCGGCCATGAGGGCCAGGACGAGGATGAGCGATTGGGGCTTCACGAGGGGCGATCTCCGCGCGCACGCAGGAGGAAACGCCCGGAAACGTAACCGTTCAGTAGCCGTGAGTACGATCAAGCCTATGGACGAGAACGGGTCGGTCTTCCGCGTGGCCTACTACGAGGCCGGCGACCGCCGCCTGGCGCGTGCCGGCGCGACGCTCTCGCGGCGGATGGAGAACGGACACGGGATGTGGCGCCTCGAGCTGCCCCGGCTCAGCGGCGAGCGACTCAAGCTCGAGCAGACCGGCGACCCGGGCACACCGCCCGAGCGCATCGCCGGCGCCATCTCGGCGTTCCTCCGCGGGAGCGAGCCGGAGCCGGTCGTCAGGCTGCAGGTGGCGCGCGACGACGGTGAGCTTCGAGCCAAGGTCCTCGAAGGACTGCAGGCCGGCGAGCTCGGCACGAAGGACGGGGCGCCCGAGGACAGCGTGGTCTCGCGCCGCTACGGCAAGGCATCCTCGCGCGATCCGATCTGGAGGCTGCGGGTCGTGCTGGAAAGGCAGTACGCACAGGTGCTGCGTCACGACCCGGGCATCCGGCTCGACCTCGACGCGGAAGACGTCCATCGCATGCGCGTGGCCGTGCGGCGCGCCCGCGCCGTCCTGCGCGCGGCCCGGCCGCTGCTCGACACCGAGTGGTCGGAGCCCCTGCGCGCGGAGTTGAAGTGGCTCGGCGGCGTCCTCGGGCCGCGGCGCGATCTCGACGTCCTCATCGAACGGCTGCGGAAAGAGATCGCCGACTTCGAGGCGCCGGAGCGCGAGGCGGCGGAGCAGCTGATCGAGCTGCTCCGAGAGGAGCGCGACCAGGCGCAGGCCGTGGCGGTCGACGCTCTCTCCAGCGAGCGTTACTACCGGCTTCTGGACGAGCTGGAGTCGGCCACGCGCGGCCCGCGCGTCCGGCGGAGCGACATCCAGCTCGGGCGTCTGGCAGAGCGGGAGTTCAAGCGGCTGCGCAAGCGGGGCCGGAGGCTCAACTGGGCCTCGACGGATGCCGAGCTGCATCGCACGCGGATCTTCGGCAAGCGCGCTCGCTACGCGGCCGAGCTCGCCGAGCCGGATCTTGGGAAACGGGCGCTGCGCGTGACGGAGCGGGCCACCGAGCTGCAGGATGTGCTCGGCGAGCACCAGGACGCGATCGTCGCCGAGGCGCGCTTGCGGGAGCTCCTGGCGAAGGCGCCGGGCGTTGGCGCGGCTTTCGCCGCGGGCCGGCTCGTCGAGCGCGAGCGGGCGCGGCGGTCGGGCGCGCGGGCCGCGCTGCCCAGGGTTTGGCGTAAGCTCGAGCGCGCCTGGCGTTAGCCGTACGCGGTGGCGCTCTCGCGGAAGAGCGCGAGCGCGCAGCCTTCGCGGACGCCGCCCGAGGCGACCCGCAGCGGCAGGCCGATCCGCCTTTGCGCCTCGGCGAACAGGATCGAGCCGGCCAACAGCGTGGCCGCCCGCTGCGGCGCGAGCCCGAACCGCTTGGCGATCTTTGCGCGCTGCCGCAATGCCAGCCGCTCGATCGCCGACTCGAGGCTCTCGCCGTCGAGGACGCCGCCGCCCGTCAGCTTCCGGAGCGCCCTGGCGGTGCCGCCGGTCCCGAGGCCGAGCAGCGCCATCGGCGGAACGATCGCCCTCGAACGCCTCCGCGGCCTCGGCGTGCGCCGACCCGACTGCCTTGGCGGCCGGAGGGTCGCCGGTGAGGAAGCGCTCGGTCAGCCGCAGCGAGCCAAGGTCGACCGATCGCACCCAGGCCGGGCCGGACGCGAGGGTCCCGACGGTGATCTGAGTCGAGCCGCCCCCGATGTCGCAGACGGCGATGCTCTCCGGCGGCTCCTCGAGCGCCGCGACCGCGCCGTCCCAGGCGAGCGCGCCCTCCTCCTCGGCCGAGAGCACGCGGGCGCGCACGCCGGCTGCCTGGGAGAGCAGCTCCGCGAACTCCTCGCCGTTGGCGCTCTGCCGGCCCGGCGAGGTCACGACGATCTCGACGCGCTCGCACCCGAGCCGCCGCGCGCGCCGCGTCTGGGCCCGCGCGATCTCAGCCGCCTCGGCGCACTTAGGCGCAGTGATGTAGCCGTAGCGCTCGATCTCCTCGCCCAGGCGGAGCGCTTCCCGCTCCACGTGCACGGGCACGACCTGCTGCCCGGACGGCCCGGCGACGAGCAGGCGGAGCGTGTTCGCTCCGACGTCGATGATCGCGACCCGCACGCGCCTCATTCTGTCCGCCGGGGCGGACGGGCAATCATCGTTCGCGCGGGACGGCGGCGGCTCGCGCCCGCGCGCGGGCACGACGCATCAGCGCGCCGTGGAGGCTCTGGCCGCGGCCGCCCTTCTTCGACTTGACGCGCTCCCACGAGCCGTCGGCGCGCAGTCTCCACGAGAAGCGGGTGTCCTCCATGATCGAGTCGAAGGTGCGGGCCAGCTCGCGCTGGGCGCGGGCGTCCTCGACCGGGACGAGGATCTCGATCCGGTGGTCGAGGTTGCGGGCCATCAGGTCGGCGCTGCCGAGCAGGTACGTGCTCTCCCCGTCGGCCTCGAAGATGTAGAAGCGGCTGTGCTCGAAGAAGCGGCCGAGGAGCGTCCGCACGCGGATGTCCTCCTTGCCGCCGCTCACCCGCCGCGGGCGGAGCGTGCAGGTCGTCCGCGCGAAGATGTCGATCTCGACCCCGGCGTCCGCAGCCGCGTAGAGCTCCGAGACGATCTCCTGGTCGGCGATGTGGTTGACCTTGAGGCGGATCCGAGCCTCCTTGCCCGCCGAGGCCGCTTCCGCGCACGTGCGGATGTGACCGACGAGGCTTTCGCGCATGTTGAAGGGCGCGACGAGCAGCTTGCGGAAGCGGTGCGGCCGGCCGAAGCCGGTCAGGTGGTTGAAGAGGTCGGCCAGGTCGGCGGTGCTGTCCTCGTCGTCGGTGAAGACGCTGAAGTCCTCGTAGAGCCGGGCCGTGACCGCGTTGTAGTTGCCGGTCCCGATGTGGGCGTAGCGGCGCAGGCCGTCCTCCTCGCGCCGGACGACGAGGGTGCCCTTGGCATGGATCTTGAGGCTCGGGAACCCGTAGACGACGTGGACGCCGGCCGACTCGAGCGAGCGCGCCCACTCGATGTTACGGCGCTCGTCGAAGCGCGCTTTCAGCTCGACGAGACAGACCGTCTGCTTGCCCTCCTCGGACGCCTCCATCAGAGCCGGGACGTGCGGCGAGTCGTCGCTCGTCCGATAGACGCTCGTCTTCATCGCCAGGGTCGACTGGTCGCGCGCCGCCATGGTCATGAACGCCTCGAACGTCCCGGCGAACGAATCGTACGGGTGGTGGACCATCACCGGGCCGCGCCGGATCTCGTCGAAGATCTCGCTTTCGTCGTCGGCCAGGAAGCGGCGGGGGACGACCGGCACCCACGGGTCATCCTTCAGGTCGGGCCGGTCGAGCGCGACGAACTCGAGCAGGTCGTCGAGACCGAGCAGCCCGGGCACCAGGTAGACCTGAGGGTCTTCGATGGCCAGCCCCTGCTTGAGCTGCGCGAGCATCCGCGCCGAGCACGAGCCGGAGACCTCGATCCGGACGGCCTCACCGAAGCGGCGGCGCCTGAGCTCCAGCTCGACGGCCTCGAGCAGGTCGTCCGCCTCGTCCGAGACGGCGAAGTCGGCGTCGCGCGTGACGCGGAAGACGGTGACCTCGACGATCTCCATCATCGGGAAGAGCCACGAGAGGAAGTGACGGATCACCCGCTCGAGCGGCAGGTAGTGCCCGCGCTCGCCGACGGGCAGGAAGCGCGGCAGCAGCTCCGGGACCTTGACCCGCGCGAAGCGCTCCTCGCCGGTCTCCGGGTCGCGCACGAACAGGCCGAGGCTGAGCGACAGCCCCGAGATGTAGGGGAACGGCTGGCCCGGCCCTACGGCCAGCGGGGTCAGCACGGGGAAGATCTCCCGCTTGAACACGTCCTCGAGCTCCTCGAGCTCGGCGGCGTTGAGGTCCTCGATCTCGGCGATGGTGATCCCCTGCTCCTCGAGGGCCGGCTTGAGCTGGCGTTTCCAGAGCTTCGCCTGCTCGCCCGTCAGCCGCAGCGCCCGCTCGCGGATCTGGCGCAGTGCCTCCTGCGGGGTGAGCCCGTCCGGCGAACGAACCACGACCCCGGCCGCCGCCTGGTCGGTCAGCCCGGCGACCCGAACCATGAAGAACTCGTCCAGGTTCGAGGAGAAGATCGAGCAGAAGTTGACCCGTGTTAGCAGCGGCAGGCTCGGCTCCGTGGCGACCTCGAGCACGCGCGCGTTGAAATCGAGCCACGAGAGCTCGCGGTTCAGAAAGCGCGCTGGCGCCTCGACTGTCTCCGCAGCCACCAACTCCTCATCCTCTCGCCTGACGCGGTTCGCGTGGGTTACAGACCGGATTCTATTTGGTTACGTCCGCGTTACCAGGAGGGCTTGGCGGAACCCTGCTCGTCGTCGGGGCGGACAGCGCGGCCCGACGGCACAGACTTGGTTTCGTCGAGCCCTCCTGACGGTCACACGTGCTCTTCGGGGTGCGACGCGTCGGTGAACTCGCGGAACTCCGCCGTCAGCAGATAGGAGACCTGCTCGCCGACGTCGACCGCGTGGTCCCCGATCCGCTCCAGCGTCCGCGAGACGAGCACCATCCGCAACACCCATTCGCGAACGTCCGGCTCGGCGACCAGCTCGATGACCCGCTCGACGAAGCGCCGGTTCGAGCGGTCGATCAGCTCGTCCAGCTCGACGAGCGACTCGGCCTGTGCGAGGTCGCGGTTCGCGAACGAGTCGAGCGCGACGCGGATCATCTCCTCGGCGCGCTCGCCCATCTCCTGCAGGCTCTGCAAGAGCGGCGGGTCCGGTTCGACATCGGCGACGAGCTTCGTCATCTTCGCGATCGTCACCGCGTAGTCGGCCATTCGCTCCAGGTGGAGGTTGATGTGCAGCATCGCCAGCACGAGCCGCAGGTCGGTGGCGACCGGCGTCTGCCGCGCGAGCAGCGACTGGATCCCCGCCTCGATCTGGAGATAGAGCGCGTCGACGTCGTCGTCGAAGGCGATCACCTCGTCGGCGAGCTCGACGTCGCGCTGCTCGAGCGCGTTCAGGGCGCCGCGAAGGACCCGAAGGACGAGCGACCCTTCCTCCTGAAGGCTGGCCTCGAGCTGGTCCAGCTCCTCCTGGAAGGAGACCCTCATTCCGGCAGTGTTACCCAAAGCGGCCCGTGACGTAGTCCTCCGTGCGCTTGTCGGAGGGAGCGGTGAAGAGCTTGCCGGTCTCGTCGTACTCGACCAGGACGCCGGCCCCCTGGCCGGACTCGTCGACGTCGAGGCTGAAGAAGGCGGTGCGGTCGGCCACGCGGGCCGCCTGCTGCATGTTGTGCGTGACGATCACGAGCGTGTAGTCGGTCTTCAGCTCGTGCATCAGCTCCTCGATCGACGCGGTGGCGATCGGGTCGAGCGCGGAGGCCGGCTCGTCGAGGAGCAGCACCTCGGGCTCGATCGCGATCGCGCGCGCGATGCAGAGCCGCTGCTGCTGGCCGCCCGAGAGCGCGAGCGCGCTCTTCTTCAACCGGTCCTTGACCTCGTCCCAGAGCGCAGCGCTGCGCAGCGCCTTCTCGACCCGTTCGTCGAGGTTCTTCCGGAGGCCGAGGATCCGCGGCGCCCAGGCGACGTTGTCGTAGATCGTCTTCGGGAACGGGTTCGGCCGCTGGAAGACCATCCCGATCCGGCGCCGCACCTCGACCTGGGCGACGCCGTCGCCGTAGAGATCGACGCCGTGGTAGAGGATCTGGCCCTCCTGCCGGAAGCCCGGCACCTCGTCGTTCATCCGGTTCAGGCAGCGGATGAAGGTGCTCTTGCCGCACCCGGACGGGCCGATCACGGCCGTGACCAGGTTGCGATAGATCTCCATTCCGACGCCCCTGACGGCGACGTTCGAGCCGTAGCTCGCCTTCAGGTCCTTGATGTCGAAGACGGTCTCCCGCGTCTGGGGCGCCGACTCCCGTGGCGCGGTGACGTCGACCGGCCGCATCGTCGGCGCCATCGTATCCTGGCTCACATCGTCTCCCCTCAGCGTGTCGTGTTCCTACGACTCCAGTTGAGCGCGATCCTGGCGACGAGACTCATTATGAGGACGAGCGTCATCAGGACGAGCGCCGTCGCCCAGGCGCGCTTGTGATCGACCGGGTCCGGCGACTCCGACCAGATGAAGATCTGCACGGGCATGTTCGGGATCGCGTTGTGCGGGTTCAGCTCCACGGTCCGCCCGAAGATCCCCGTGACGAACAGGAGCGGCGCCGTCTCGCCGACGGCGCGTGCCACCGCGAGCACGGCGCCGGTCAGGATCCCGCCCAGCGAGGCGGGCAGGATGACCCCGACCACGGTCCGCCAGCGGCTGGCGCCGAGGGCAAGGGCTCCCTCGCGCTGGCTGCTCGGTACAAGGCGCAAAACCTCCTGAGTGGTGCGCGTGATCAATGGGAGCATCACGATCGCGAGCGCGAGCGAGCCGGCCAGGCCGTTCTGGGCATGGCCGTAGACGAGCGCGCTGAAGATGAAAACGGCGATGATCACCGAGGGCAGGCCCACCATCAGGTCGATCGCGAGCTGGATCGGCACGCGGAGCCAGTTGCCGGCGAACTCCTCCAGGAAGAGCGCGATCAGGACGCCGATGGGCACCGCGATCAGGGTCGCGATTCCGACCAGGAGCGCCGAACCGACGATCAGCGGCGCGATGCCGCCGACCTCGTTGCTGAACGGAATCGGCAGGTCGCTGGTGAGGAAGCTCCAGGAGATCAGGCTCGCGCCGCGCTCGGCGACCGACCAGACGACCCAGACGAGCATGGCCACGGCAGCGGCGGCGGCGAGGATCGCGATCGCCTCGGCGACGCGGTTGACCAGCTTGCGGCGGCGGACGCGGCCACCGCCGCGCAGGTCGAGCTTCACCGCATGTTCGACTGCGGCCATCAGCGAGCGTCCGTCCGGTAGACGTCGAAGCGGCGCACGATGTACTGGGCGAACAGATTCGTCACCAACCCGATCACGAGCAGGATCGCCGCGAGGTAGAAGAGCGACGAGAGCTGCAGGAAGGTCTGGTAGCCCGTGAACTCGTCGACGATCTTGCCGGCGAGCGTGTCGCCCGGCTTGAAGAACGAGCGCGGGATCGACCAGCTCGAGCCGATTACCTGCGCCACGGCGATCGCCTCGCCGAGCGCACGCCCGAGCCCGAGGATCATTGCGGCTGCAATCCCGGGCCGCGACGAGGACAGGATCACGCCGCGCACCATCTCCCAGCGCGTGGCGCCGAGAGCGAGCGCGCCCTCCTCGAGCTCGCCGGGCACGGTGAGGAAGAGCTCGCGGCAGATGCTGGCGATGATCGGGAGGACCATGATCGCGAGGATCAGGCCCGCGACGAGAATGCCGCTCGAGGACGGCTGCCCGCTGAAGATCTGGAGCCAGCCGAAATACTTGTTCAGCCACGGCTCGAGGTGGCCCGCGACGATCGGCCCGAGCACGAGGATCCCCCAGAGCCCGAGCACGACGCTCGGGATCGCCGCCAGCGTCTCGACGAGCGAGCCGACGACGACGCGGGCCCAGCTCGGCGCGAGCTCGCTCAGGAAGAGCGCGATCGCGAGCGCGAGCGGCGTCGCGATCACGAGGGCGATCAGCGAGGTCACGGCCGTGCCGTAGATGCCCGGCAGCGCCCCGAAGAGCTTGTGGTTCGCGTCCCAGGTCGAGCCCTTGACGAACGAGAGGCCGAACGCGCTGAACGCCAGGTGCGCTCCGTGCAGGATCTTGTAGGCGATCAGCCCGATCAGCACGACCGCAGCGAGCGAGGCGCCGGCAGTCAACACCAGGAGCAGCCGATCGCCGATCCAGTCGCGCACGCGTCGACGGCCCGTGAACTCAGAAGTCGCGGGAAGCGAGCTCATGCGCGGCCACGCTATACCGCCGACCCCATGTTCATGCGGCCGGTTACCGGATCGTTACCAGACGCCAACCGCCTTTCAGCCCACTCTTCGCGCGAGCCGCGGCAGCCTGACGCGGACACCTTTCGTGTTAGCGGAGAGGAGACAAAACATGAAACGCATGAGAAGCCTCGCGGCCGTGTTTGCCGTGCTCGGAGTGGCGGCGCTCGCGCTCACCGCGTGGACCGGCCTTGCCGGAGCCTCGTCCAAGAAGAACTCGATCCAGGGGGCCGGCAGTAGCTTCGTCGCCCCGCTGGTCGCACAATTCACGGCGCACTACAACCCGGCCACGATCAACTACGCCTCCATCGGCAGCGGCAAGGGGATCCAGGCGATCACGGCCCGCACCGTCGACTTCGGAGCGAGCGACGCCCCGCTGACGCCCGACCAGGCGACTGCCTGCAAGAGCTGCGTGCAGATCCCCTGGGCGTACGCGGCGACGTCGATCCCGTATCACGTGTCCGGCGTCGCCTACGGCCTCCACCTGACCGGTCCGATCCTGGCCGGCATCTACCTGGGCAACATCAAGAAGTGGAACGACCCGCAGATCAAGAAGATCAACAAGGGCGTCAACCTGCCCGCCGAGGACATCGTTCCGATCCACCGCAGCGACGGCAGCGGGACGAGCTTCAACTTCACCGACTACCTGTCGCACGTCAGCAAGACGTGGAAGAACCAGATCGGCAAGGGCACCTCCCCGGCCTGGCCGTCGGGCGTCGGCGTCGGCGCGAACGGCAGCTCCGGAGTCGCCGCCAAGCTCAACTCGACCCCCGGCGGCATCACCTACGTCGACATCGCGTACTCGTACAAGAACCACTTCACGATCGCGAAGATGAAGAACCGCGCCGGCAGGTTCGTCCTGCCGACGGTCAAGTCGCTGACCGCGGTCTCGAAGACGGTCAAGAAGGTCCCGAAGAACAACGCGATCTCGGTCGTCGACCCTCCCAAGAGCGTCAAGGCCGGCTACCCGATCTGCACGTTCACCTGGGTGATCGTGCCGCTGACGTCGCCCAAGGCGAGCGACATGAAGCCGTTCTTCAAGTGGGCGATCACGAAGGGGAACTCCCTGGGGCACTCGCTGCTCTTCCTGCCCCTTCCGAAGGTGGTCGTGAAGGCAGACCAGAAGACGATCGCGCGGATTCATTCCTAGCTAGCTGCTAGCCGGGAAAGACACATCTCACGTCGAGCCCGCGGCCAGGGGAGCCGCGGGCTTCGACGTGCCCGCCTGCGGTCTCGACCACGTGCTTGACGATCGCCAGGCCGAGGCCGCTGCCGCGCGTCGTGCGGGCCCGGTCGGAGCGGAAGAAGCGCTCGAACAGCCGCGGCGCGTCCTCCTCGGGCACGCCGGCACCATCGTCCCTCACCTCGAGCACGATCTCGCCGTCCTGTCGGCGGAGCGCGATCACGCAGGTCGCGCCCTCACCCGCGTAACGGATCGCGTTCTCGAGCAGGTTCTCGGCGACCGTCCGGAGCATGCGCCGCCGCAGCGGAACGAGCAGCTCCTCGTCGCCGATCTGGATCTCCAGGCGTATCCCCGCCAGCTCGGCGCGCTCGAGCTTCTCGTCGACGAGGGCGCGAAGCAGCGGCGCCGCCTCGGTCTCGCCGAGCGAGACGACCTCGCGCCCTTGCTCCAGCTCGCTCAGGAAGAGGATGTCGTCCACGAGCTCGGTCATCTCCAGCACCTCGTCCCGTGCGTGCCGAAGCAGCGCGGGAAGGTCGGCGCCGGGAAGCTCGGCCGACTCCAGCAGCGCGAGCAGCCGCGCCAGCGGCGTCCGCAGCTCGTGCGAGACCGCGGCGGTGAAGGCCATCCGGAGCTCGTCATACTCGGACCGCATAGGCTGAGTATCGCGTGACCAAGGTTCTGATCGTCGAGGACGACGAGCTCATCGCCGACGGCATGGCCCAGCACCTGACGGCCTCGGGGCTCGATCCCATGCGAGTCGCGGCCGGCGAGCTCGGCCTCGCGCGGCTTCGCTACGAGCGGCCCGACGTGCTCGTGCTCGACCTGATGCTGCCCGGCCTCGACGGCTGGAGCCTGATCGAGCAGGCGCGCTCGGAGGGCATCGGCACCCCGATCGTCGTCGTCAGCGCGCGCGGCACCGAGCACGACCGCGTGCACGCGCTGCAGATCGGCGCCGACGACTACCTGGTCAAGCCGTTCTCGATGAAGGAGCTCGTCGCCCGCGTCCAGGCCGCGGCCCGCCGCGGGGTGCGAGGCGTCCAGGAAGAGCGCGGCGAGGAGCTCGTGATCGACGAGCTCCGGATCGACCCGCGCTCGGTGCAGGCCTTCGTCGACGGCGAGAACGCGCAGCTGACGCCGACCGAGTTCCGGCTGCTCTACGCGCTCGCGCTCGACCGCGGCCGGGTCGCGAGCCGCGACGAGCTGCTGCAGCGGATCTGGGGCCGCCGCGCCACCCACCGCGACCGCACCGTCGACGTCTGCGTCCGCCGCCTACGCGAGAAGATCGACCAGCGCGCCTCGGAGCACACGTTCATCCAGACTCGCTACGGGGTCGGCTACTCGCTCGAGCCGCTGCCGAAGGAGCCGGCTCGCCGCGAATCAGCTGGTAGCTGAGCGCGCCGAGCGACGCGCCCACGACGGGCGCGACGATGTAGAGCCAGAGCGCGTGCAGGTCGCCTGAGACGAGCGCCGGGCCGGCCGAGCGCATCGGGTTCATCGACGCGCCGGAGATCGGCCCGCCGAACATCGCGTCGAGGCCGATCGTGCCGCCGATCGCGATCGCCGCGGCCTCGCCGACCGCGCGCGTGTCGGTGGCGACGGCCATGATCACGAACATCAGGAAGAAGCTCAGTACGAGCTCCCAGAGGAACGACTGGCCCTGCGAGCCGGAAGGCAGGGTGGCGCCGACGTGCGCGATGTTGCCGAGCGAGCCGCGCAAGAGCGCCGCGGCGGCAATGGCGCCGGCGAGCTGGGCGCACCAGTAGCCGGCGGCGCGGGGCCAGGGAAAGTGACGGCTGAGCGCGAAGGCGAAGGTGACCGCACCGTTGAAGTGCGCGCCGGAGATGTGGCCGACGGCGTAGATCATCGCCATGATCACAAGCCCGAACGTGAAAGCGACGCCGACGTGGCCGAGCTCGTGCGTCTTGGCGTCGACCATCACGGCGCCGGCGCCGGCGAAGACAAGCGTGAAGGTGCCGACGAACTCGGCCGCGAGCAGGCGGGCGAGCGGCACGCTCAGGCCGCGAGCAGCTCGTCGATCAGCTTCCGAACGCGCTCGTCGAGCTCGTCGCGGATGCGGCGCACGGTGTCGAGGTCCTTGCCGGCCGGGTCCTCGAGCTCCCAGTCCTCGTAGCGTTTGCCCGGGAAGATCGGGCAGGCATCTCCGCAGCCCATCGTGATCACGACGTCGGCGGCCCGGACGACCTCGTCGGTGAGCGGCTTCGGGAACTCCTCGCCCATGTCGACGCCGATCTCCTCCATCGCCTCGACCGCCGCGGGGTTGATCTCGTCCGCGGGCGTCGAGCCGGCGGAGCGAACGTGGATGCGTCCCTCGGACCGAAGCTTCACGAGGCCGGCGGCCATCTGGCTACGGCCGGCGTTGTGCGTGCAGACGAAGAGCACTTCCGGCTGCTCCTTCGTCAGTTTGCCCTCGGCCTGGGCCAGCGCCTTCAGCCGCTCGCGGGCGAAGCGGTGCGCGAGCACCGGCACGAAGACGTTTATCCGCGCCTCGCCGAGCAGGTCCTGCGACTCCGCCATGTAGCGCGCGATCGTCTCCTTAGAGAAGACGCCCTCGAACTCGACCGCCAACCGGTCGGCGGCCTGGTCGATGTGATGCTGGGTCACCGGGTCGAGTGCCTGCGGCATGACGCCTCCTTCAGATATCGACGCTGATCGATGCCTTACCGTCCGCGATGATGACAAGGACATCGATGTCTGTCAATATCAAAGGCGTGCAGCCGATCGCAACCGTCGCCGCCTCCTGCCCGCCCCTTCTGCAGGAGCCGCTCGCCCCGCAGGACGCCGAGCAGCTCGCCGGGGTGCTGAAGGCCGTCGCCGATCCCGCCCGCCTACGGCTCCTGAGCCTGATCCAGGCCCAGCCGGGCCACGAGGCCTGCGTCTGTCACCTGACCGAGCCGCTCGGGCTGAGCCAACCCACCGTCAGCCACCACCTGAAGGTCCTCCACCAGGCCGGCCTGGTCGAGCGTGACCAGCGCGGCAGCTGGGCCTTCTTCCGCGTCTGCGAGGAACCGCTCGCGGCTCTGAGAGACCTGCTCGCCTAGCTACTCGAGCCGGTACATGGGCACGAGGCTCTTCTCGCCCTCGGTCTCGATCCGCGCGACGACCTCGACGTACGGCTCGAGACCGGAGCCGTGCAGCTTCGACTTCAGCAGCTCGTCCACCTGGTAGATCCCGGCCGAGTTGTTCATCTTGATCTCGATCGAGACCGGGTGGTCCTTGCCCTCGGAGATGATCACCTCGTCGATCGCCGCCGCCGAGATCGAGTGGATCGAGACGTGGCCGCGCTCGAACGGGATCCGCGAGCGGCCCTCCTCGATGTCGAGCGCGTCGGCGACGCGGACGATTCCCGCCTCGAGGGTCAGCGGATGCCCGGACTCGCGGTGCGAGGTGATCGCCTGCAAGACCTCGGAGACGACGACGGTCAGCTCCGGCTCCTCGTAGATTCCCGCCAGGAGCTCGCGCGCCTTCGGCTCGGCGAGGAAGAGGCTCCAGTCCTCGTGCCGGTCGCGGTGGACGGCCATGCCGACGCAGTGGAGGAGTGCGCCGAGCAGGACGACGACCTCGGCGTCCTCCTGCTTCATCTCGTAGTCCGCGACCATTGCCGGCTCGACGTCCCGCTTGGCGAGGATCCGCAGCAGCCGCAGCGCGATGTTGGCCACGATCTGGATGTGCACCCAGGAGTGGTCGTTGATCCCGAGGCGCTTGACGGCGTTGACGTTGGCGACATGCCACCAGCCCTTGAGCCCGTCGTCTGCATTGACGCGCTCGAGGATCGCGCGCAACTTGCGGCTGCGCTGCGCCGGCACCTTGATCCGCATCTGCGCGACCGCCTCGGCGGGTGTCAGGCGAGCTTCGCGTTCCGCCTCCTCCGAGGCCGGCTCGTCGATTCGCTCGCGGAGCTCCTTGTCGAGCTGCGACACGGCGTCCCAACCGTACTACGATTCAGGCCATGCGCACGATGGGCCAGATCCACAACTCCAGCTGCTGCTCGGTCGCGGCCTGCGCCGAGATCCTCGGCGCCAAGTGGACGGCCGTGCTCGTGCACGACCTCTCGGAGGGCCCGCGCCGCTTCACCGAGCTCGAGCACTCGTGCTCCGGGATCAGCCCGCGGACACTCTCGGAGCGGCTGCGCGCGCTCGAGCACGAGGAGATCGTCGAGCGCCGCAGCTACCCGGAGTCGCCGCCTCGCGTCGAATACGAGCTGACGGACAAGGGCGCGGCGCTGCTGCCGATCATCGAGGAGATGCGCCGTTTCGGGCACGTCTGGCTCGAGGTCGGCGAGCCGCTGGCCGTTTAGCTAGCGGTTCGCCAGGCTCTTGTAGAGCTCTTTCGCAGCTTCGATCCCGAGCGGCAGGTACTCGGCGAGCAGGCGCTCGTTCGGCGAGTGGATGTTGCTCTCCGGCGTCGCGAAGCCGGTGACGATCGTCGGGATGCCCTTGTCGACGAGCGCCGGGACGATCGGCAGCGTGCCGCCGGAGCGGACGAGCAGTGGCCGGCGGCCCATCACTCGCTCGAAGGCGTCCTGGGCGCGTTGCACTGCGGGTGCATCGGGCGGGACGAGACCGGCGGCGGCCGACGAAAGGCGCGTCAGCTCCAGCTCGGCGCCGGCGGGAGCCGCCTCGCGCAGGAGCTGCTCGACCGCGGCAGCGATCGTCTCGACGTCCTGGCCGGGCGCGAGCCGGATCGACAGGTTCGCCTCCGCCTCGACCGGGAGCACCGTCTTCTGCAGGACGGGCGAGCCGCCGGCGATGCCGTTCACGTCGAGCGCGGGCTCGGCGGTCGTGCGCAGGTAGAACTCCTCGGCGGCCTTCGGATCGACCGGGCGGGCGCTCGCCTCGGTCAGCATCTCCTCGCCCGGGACGAGCTCGGACCAGGCGGCGCGCTCCTCGTCACTCGGCTCGGCGATCCCCTGGCGGAGCGGCTCGGGCAGGCGGCCGTTCTCGGCGCGGACCGCGGCGAGGGTCTGGTTCAGGACGTGGAGCGCGTTGAGCGCGGCGCCGCCGAAGAGCCCCGAGTGGAGGTCGCGCCCACCGGTGCGGACGGTCAGGTGGAAGTAGACGAGCCCGCGCGTGGCGACGGCGAACTCGGGCACGCCGCGCCTGGTCATGCCGCTGTCGAAGATCACCGCCGCGTCGGCGCCCCGCTCGTCCGCGGCGAGGAAGTCGACGATCTGGTGGCCGCCGGTCTCCTCCTCGCTGTCGCAGGCGAAGCGGACCGTCACCGGCAGCTCGCCGGCCGCATGGAGCTCGGCCGCGGCCTTGGCGAGCATGTAGAGCTGGCCCTTGTCGTCGGCGACGCCACGCCCGTAGAGCCAGCCGTCGCGCTCGTCGAGCGTGAACGGATCGGACTCCCAGAGCTCGAGCGGATCCGGCGGCTGGACGTCGACGTGCCCGTAGACCAAGACGGTTGTCACCGGGGTCTGACCCCGGTTTTGACCGCTGGAAGCGGGCAGCTCGCCGAGGATCAGCGGCTGCGTATCGGTCGGGACGACTTCGGCAGATCCGCCCGCGGCGCGGACGAACCCCGCCAACCACTCGGCCGCGCGCCCGACGTCCGCCGCCCGCGCCGGGTCGGCGCTGACGCTCGGAATCGCGATCAGCTCGGCAAGCTCGTCGAACCAGGCCTCGGCCACGGTCCGCGAGTCTATGCGCCGCTACGCGACGTCGCGGAGGGCGACCGAGTCCGCGAGGGCCCGGAGCTTCTTCAGGCTCTGGTTCTCGATCTGGCGGATCCGCTCGCGCGTGACGTTGAACGTGCGACCGACCTCGTCGAGCGTGCACGGGTGCTCGCCGTTGAGCCCGTAGCGCAGCTCGAGCACGCGCCGCTCGCGCAGGCTCAGCGTCCCGAGCACGCGCAGTAGCGTCGCCTTGCGCAGCTCGACCTCGGCGGCGTCGTCGGGTAGCGGCTCGCTCTCGTCGGTGAGGAAGTGGCCGAACTCCGACTCCTCCTCGTCGCCGACCGGCTTCTCGAGCGAGACCGGCGCCTGCGAGCTGCGGCGGATCGCCTCGACCTCCTCCGGCGTCAACTCGACGTCGCGCCCGATCTCGGCGGCGGTCGGCTCGCGCCCGAGCTCGGCGCGCAGCTTGCGCTCGGAGCGGACGATCTTGTTCAGCTTCTCGACGATGTGCACCGGCATCCGGATCGTACGGGCCTTGTCCGCGAGCGCGCGGGCGACGGCCTGCCGGATCCACCAGGTCGCGTAGGTCGAGAACTTGAACCCGCGCCGGTGGTCGAACTTCTCGGCCGCGCGGACGAGCCCGATCGTCCCCTCCTGGATCAGATCGAGGAAGGGCAGGCCCTGGTTGCGGTAGCGCTTGGCGATCGACACCACCAGGCGCAGGTTGGCCTCCACCATCGCCTGCTTGGCCTGGTGTTCGCCGCGCTCGATCCGCTTGGCCAGCTCGACCTCCTGCGCGGCGGTCAGCAGATCGACCTTGCCGATGTCCTTCAGGAACAGCTGCAGCGAGTCGGTGCTGACCTCGCGCGCCTGCTCGACCTCGCGCTCCGGCTCCTCGGTGGTGCCGTCGACGATGTCGATCTGAAGCTCCTCCAGTGCGTGGTAGACCTCGTCCACCTGCGAGGCATCGAGCTCGAGCTCCGACAGCGCGAGCGCGATCTCCTCGGTGCTGAGCGAGCCGGCCTCACGACCGCTCTCCAGCAGGCCCCGCGCCTCATCGGTCTCGAGCACGTCCACGATGCTCATCGGCTTGGCCCCTTCCCCCTGCTCCCTCACTTGCAGCTCCTCCCTGGGCTCGTGACGGTCCGCACACCCCGTTGCGGATGCGGCACTCTCGCACGGGTACCGGACGGACGCCATAGGCCGAACGGCTCATTTTTCGGTCAGCCGGTCCCAGCCATCCGGATGGCGCTCAGGTAGCCAGATGCAAGCCTGCCGAGCGCTGAGCCCGGATCCTCGTCGTGTGCCTGCTGAAGCTCCTTGCGGGCCCGGTCGAGCTGGTCGATCCAGAGCAGCATCACGCCGAGGTGGAACCGCACCGTCTGCGTGTGCGGGAAGACGCGGACGAGCGGGCCGAGGCGGCTGAACGCCGGCGTCGGCCTCGCCTTGTCGAACAGCCCGACGGCCGCCGCGACGCGTGCGTCGGGATCGTTCGGCGCGTCTCGGGCGGCTGCGGCGAACTGCCGCTCGGCGGAGCGCGGGTGGTAGAGGCGCTGCAGGGCGACGCCGTAGAGGATCTTCGCGTGGGCGCCTCCGCGGGCGGCCTCGTGCCGGAGGAGCGCGAGCTGCTGGGGCGGAGAGAGACCGTTCAGCTTCCGCGGCTGCGCGAAGGAGGGCACGAAGGCGGGCAGCCCGGGGATGGTGCGCGGGTGGAGGAGGTCGTCGGCGTGGACGGCGTAGTACGTGTCGGGCTGGAGACGGGCCGCGGCGCGCCAGGCCGTCAGCGCATCGGCGTCCTGGCGGGACCAGTAGAGGGCGTTGCCGAGGTTCAGCGCCGCGAGCGAGCTGTGCGGGTGCGTCGCGGCCAGAGTCCGCAGGCGCTCCAGCGTCCCGGCCGGCCAGTCGGCGAAGGCGGCGCCGATCTCCGCCTCCAGCGAGCCGTAGCGCCCGAAGATCTCGGCGGACCGCTTGGTCTGGGGTCGGCGCGCATCGTAGAGCCGGAGCGCCTGGCGGAGGGCGCGCGCCTCGGGATCGGTGCGCACGCCGAGGTCGAGCGCGAGCGGTGGCAGGCCCTTCCGCGGCTTGACCGACGGGACGCTGCTGCGGGTCGCGAGCACGCCGGCCACGACCACGCCCGAGACGAGCACTGCTGCCAGCGCGACGATCAGGAACACGCGTCCACGCGGGCTCATGCGCCGACCTTAGCGCGGCTCTCCGGGGTGGCTCCGTCGCTATACAATCGAAAGCGATGTCTTCCTACCGCGAGCTGCTCCAGGCCGTGCGCGCCGAGATCGAGGAGGCCGACTCAGCGGGGGCCCAGCGCCTCCTGGACGAGGGCGCCGTGCTCGTCGACGTGCGCGAGCGCGACGAGTGGGAGCAGGGCCGGATCCCCGGCGCCACGCACGTTTCGCGCGGCAACCTCGAGTCGCGGATCGAGCAGGCTGCGCCGGACCGCTCCGTCCCTGTCGTCCTCTACTGCGCGGCGGGCAATCGTTCCGTCTTCGCCGCGAAGACGCTCGCCGAGCTCGGCTACGAGCGGCCGGTCTCGCTCGCGGGCGGCTACACCGACTGGCAGCGCAACGGCCTGCCGACCGAGCTCCCGCGCACGCTCGGCCCCACGCGCCAGACGCGCTACAGCCGCCACCTGCTGATCCCGGAGGTCGGCGAGGAAGGGCAGCTGCGGCTGCTCGACTCGCGGATCCTGCTCGTCGGCGCAGGCGGGCTCGGCTCGCCGGCGTCGCTCTACCTCGCGGCGGCCGGCGTCGGCAAGCTCGGAATCGTCGACGCCGACGTCGTCGACGAGACGAACCTCCAGCGTCAGATCGCGCACTCGACCGACTCGCTCGGCGAGCCGAAGACCGACTCGGCGCGCCGGCGGATCGAGAGCCTGAACCCCGACGTCGAGGTCGTGCCCTTCCGCGAGCGGCTGACCTCCGAGAACGTCGAGCGGATCCTCGAGCCGGGCTGGGACGTGATCGTCGACGGCGCCGACAACTTCCCGACGCGCTACCTCGTCAACGACGCATCGGTGTGGCACGACATCCCCGTCGTCCACGGCTCGATCTTCCGCTTCGAGGGCCAGGTGACCGTCTTCAAGCCGAGCTCAGGGCCCTGCTACCGGTGCCTGTTCCCGCAACCGCCGCCTCCCGACATGGCGCCCAGCTGCGCGGAGGGCGGCGTGCTCGGCGTTTTGCCCGGCGTGATCGGCTCGATCCAGGCGGCCGAGGCGCTGAAGCTCGCGCTCGGCATCGGCGAGCCGCTCGTCGGGCGGCTGCTGCTCTACGACGCGCTCTCGGGCGAGTTCGACGAGATGAAGCTACGGCGCGACCCGGCCTGCCCGGTCTGCGGGGAGTCGCCGACGATCACGGACTACATCGACTACGTCGAGTTCTGCTCCGGCCCGCTTTCCTCGTCGGCGGCGGCTCACGCCGGGCGGAGCCCGGCTCCGCCGACGCCTGCCGCCGCTGACGGCACGGAGCTCTCCAGGCCCGTGCCTCGCAGCACTGTGCCTTCCGGCTCCGCACCGCCAGCGGCGGCCGAGGAAACCGGGACGGTGGGGCATTGAGCCGCGTGCGCATCCCGCCGACGCTGCGCGCCGAGACCGCCGGCGAGCGCGAGGTCGAGGCCGGCGGCCGCACCGTGCGCGAGCTGCTCGACGACCTGACGAGCCGCTTTCCGGCGCTCCGCGGACAGCTGTTCGAGGACGAGGAGCTGGCGCCGTTCGTGAACGTCTACGTCGAGGGCGAGGACGTCCGCACCAGGGACGGCCTGGACACGCCTGTCGACGACGGCTCGCAGATCATCCTGCTGCCGGCCATGGCCGGTGGATAGCAGGGTCGCAGGCTCGCTCCTCGATCTCGTCGGCAACACCCCTCTCGTCGAGCTCTCTCGCCTCTCGCCGAAGCCGGAGGTCAGGCTCTACGCCAAGCTCGAAGGCCAGAACCCGACCGGCTCGATCAAGGATCGGATCGCGCTGAAGATGGTCGAGGCCGCTGACCTCGATCCGGGCCAGGAGCTGCTCGAGCCGACGAGCGGCAACACCGGCATCTCGCTCGCGCTCGTCGCGCGGCTCAAGGGCTACCGCCTGACCTGCGTGATGCCCGAGAACGTCACCGAGGAACGCCGCCGCCTGCTGCGGCTCTACGGCGCCGAGATCGTCGAGAGCCCCGGCGCCGAGGGCTCGAACGGCGCAGTCCGCCTCGCGCTCGAGCTGGCCGAGCGCGAGCCGCGGTACCGGATGCTCTTCCAGTACGGGAACGAGGCGAACCCGCGCGCCCACTACGAGGGCACCGGGGCCGAGATCGCCGAGGCGCTCGACCGGGTCGACGTTCTCGTCGCCGGCCTCGGCACCGGCGGCACGCTGATGGGCGCCGGCGCGCGTCTCCGCGAGGCCTTTCCCGAGATCACCGTCGCGGCCGCCGAGCCGCTCCCCGGCGACCCGGTGATGGGTCTCCGCTCGCTCGACGACGGCTACGTGCCGCCGATCCTCGACGTCTCGAAGCTCGACCGGAAGCTGCTCGTCTCCAACGCCGAGGCGGTCGCCGGCCTGCGCGCGCTGCTCGAACGCGAAGGCGTCTTCGCCGGCGTCTCCTCCGGCGCGGTGGTGCACGTCGCGCGCAAGCTCGCCGCCGAGCTGGACGACGGCGTGGTGGTAGCGGTCCTCGCCGACGCCGGCTGGAAGTACCTCTCGGCGCCGTTCTGGGAGACGGCCGACCCGGCGCTCGAGATGGAAGAGGCCGTCTGGTGGTGATCCCGCCCGGGATCCGCGCCGAGCTCGAGGAGCACGCGCGCGCCGAGGCGCCGAACGAGGCCTGCGGCCTGGTCGTCTTCCGCGACGGCACGGCCGAGCGCTACCTCCCGGCGCGCAACGCCGCGGCGAGCCCGTACCGCTTCGAGCTCGAGACCGACCCGCAGAACTGGTTCCTCGAGGACGAGGGCTATGAGCTCGCCGTCTTCCACTCGCACCTCTCGTCGCCGCCGCGCCCCTCGCGCACGGACGTCGAGAACATCGGCCTCTGGGAAGGCCGGCCCTACCTGATCATCTCGCTCGGCACCGGCGACCTCGCCGCCTGGCAGATCACAGACGGCAAGGTCGCTCCGCTCGAGCTCACGTAGACGTGAAGACGCCCTTCATGCCGAACTTGGCGTGACTGTCGACCGTGCACTTGAAGGGGTGCTTCCCCTTCTTGAGGGTGACGGTCAATGTCGTCGACTTGCCGTGCTTGATGATCTTCGTCTTCTTGCCCGCAATCGCGAAGTCGTGCTTGAGCACGCCCTTGTTGACGAGCTTGAAGACGACCACGCCGTGCGGCGCGCTCTTGCGCGACAGCTTGAACTTGTACTCGGTGGCCGTCACCGTGACCGACGTCTTGGCCTGAGCCGCGGGGTGCGCACCCGCGAACGGCGAGAGGGCGAAGAAGGGAACGGCCGCCGCGGCGCAGACGCCGGCGAGGACAAGGATGCGCTTCATGACTCTCCTCTGTAGCTGACCCCGAACGCCGGTCACGATACCTCTTCGAGCCGGCCCTCCCCCGGTTCCTCTGGGACCAGCTCGACCTCGAGCCGCTCGATCCGCGAGCCCTCGACGTCGAGCACCTTGAAGCGGCAGCCGTCCGCGGCGACCTCGTCGCCCGGCTCGGGCGCGCGGCCGAGCAGGCCGAAGACGAAGCCGCCGATCGTGTGGTAGTCCTCGATCGGCAGCGCGCGGCCGAACTGCTCGTTGAAGTCGTCGATCGGGAAGGTGCCGCCGATCCGCAACCGGCCGTCCGGAAGCTTCTCGACCGACTCGTCCGGGAGGTCGAACTCGTCCTCGATCTCGCCGACGATCTCCTCGAGCAGGTCCTCCAGCGTGGCGATGCCCTCGAGCTCGCCGTACTCGTCGACCACGATCGCCATGTGCTGGTTCGTGCGCCGGAAGTCGGTCAGGAGCGCAGCGAGGTCCTTGGTCTCGGGGACGATGTGGGCCGGGCGCAGAAGCTGCTCGAGCTGAACGCCTGCGATGCCGCGGTCGACGAGCGCCGAGAACAGGTCGCGCACGTGCAGGATGCCGACGATCTCGTCGAGCGACTCGCGGTAGACCGGGTAGCGCGTGTACGGCGAGTCGATCACCGCCGCCAGCGCCTCTTCGGGCGGCATCTCGATCGAGAGCGCGACCACCTCGGGCCGCGGCACCATCACCGTCGAGACCTCCTTCTCGGCGAAGTCGAAGACCCGGTAGAGCATCTCCTGCTCCTGTCCCTCGATCTCGGTCGAGCTGGAGACGAGCATCTTCAGCTCCGCCTCCGAATGCGCCGCGTCCTCCCCGCCCGGCGGCTCGGTGCCCAGCGCTCGCAGGATCAGCTCCGACGACCGCTGGAGCACCCAGATCAGCGGCTTGAACGCGATGAAGAAGCCGCGCACCGGCGCGGAGACGGCGAGCGCGACCCGGTCGGAGTGCTGCAGCGCGAAACCCTTCGGCACCAGCTCGCCGATCACCACGTGCAGGAAGGTGATGATCAGGAACGCGAACACGAAGGCGAGCACCGAGGCCATGATCGGGTCGAAGACCTTCGCCAGCGCCTGCTCGCCGAGAGCACCGATGGCCAGGCTCGTGCCCGTCACGCCGAGCTGCATCGCGGCGATGAAGCGCGGCGGGTCGGAGACGATCGTCAGCACCGCTCGCGCGCGGCGGTTGCCCTGGTCCTCGAGCTCGCGGAGGCGAGTGCGGCGCGCGGTGATCAGGCCGTACTCGCCCGCAACGAAGAAGGCGTTCAGCAGGATCAGCGCCGCGACGGCAAGGAGTTCGAGGGAGAGGATCACGTCTGGGCCTTATACGGCCGCACGCGCAAAGCCCGCACGGCCTCTACTGTCGTCAGCGCAAGCGCTGACGAGGTCGGGCGAACGTCTAGGAATGACTTCGTCGTCCAACCGGATCTACGCCGCAGTATAGGAGACGTTGCCGCCGTCATCGTGGCGCCGGGCCCGCCCCTCGCGGACGAGGCGCTCCAGGTGCGCAAGCGCCTCGGCAAGTGCGAAACGCCGGCCGACGGCGTCGAGGTCACCGCCGAAGATGGCAACCGAGACCTCGAAGCCGGTCCGGGGCCCGCCGGCGAGCGCCGCGGCCGTCGCGTCGAGCCGGCGGCGGTGGTGCAGGACGATCTGTCGCGCGCGCCCGGCCGGGTCGGCGATCGGCTCGCCGTGCCCGGGGAGCGCAAGGCTCGGAGCGAGCTCGATCGTCCGCTCGAGCGAGTCGAGGTAGTCGCCGAGCGGGTCGGGGCGCGACTCCGGGTAGAGCCCGACCGTCGGCGTGATCGCGCCGAGCAGGTGGTCGCCGGCGACGAGCACGCCGTCGCGCTCGAGGCAGATTTGCCCGTCGGCGTGGCCGGGCAGCTCGAGCACGCGCCAGCCTGCGACCTCGTCGTCCTCGCGGAGCGGCTCGGGATCGCGCGCGAAGCGGACGAGCGGGCCGAAGGTGCGCGACTCGTGGCGCAGCTCCTCTGCGGTGTCGCCGGGGAGGCCGTTCGCCTGCAGGTAGTCGGCGAGACGCTCTGACCAGTCCGGGCTGCCCCAGACGCGCTCGCACTGCTCGTAGTCGCTCGCGCCCTGGAGCACGCGCGCGCCGGTGAGCGCCTGCGCGTCCTCGCCGCCGCCGACGTGGTCCGGGTGGAAGTGAGTCACGACGATCCTGGTCACGGGCGCGTCGAGCCCGGCCAGCGGCGCCCAGCGCTCCTCCGCGCCGGGCAGGCCGAGCCCGGTGTCGATGAGCGTCCAGCCGTCCTCGCCCGGCAGCAGGTAGCAGTGCACGTGGTCGATCCCCAGCGGCAGCGGGAACGTCAGCCGGCGAATCCCTCCGGGAAGCTCGTCCATCCGTGCATTCAAGCGTGAGCGACAAGAATGGGTGCTCTTGAGCCTCGAGCCGTCCACCGACGCCACGCCCGCCGACTGGGTCGTCGGCGGCTTGCGCGGCTTCGCCGAGTCCGTGCTCTCGCTCGTTCCGGCGGGCTTCGCCGCGTAGGTGCGGATCTTCCATCCCGGCTACCGGCCGCACGGCGAAGGGCTCGTGCCCGTTCGGTGGTCGGAGATCGCGGCAGCAAACGGAACTCACTACCACGCGGGGATGCAGCTCACGTCCCTGACGGGATCGTTCGAGTTCTACACGAACGCCCAACCAGGAGTGTTCGACGCGCCGCCGATGATCGGGAGCCTGCCCTTGGAAGTCGCGCAGTCGCTGGCCGAAGTGCTCGGCCGGCAGACGACGACACCGGAAGCCGCCTGGTTCGCGTTCTGGAACGGCTTCGGCGGTATCCGCCATGAGATCGCCATTGCGCCGACGTTCAGCGCTCCGCACCGCGTGTACCACCTCCTGGCCGGGCCTGTGGAAGCGTTCTCGGAGAGCGCGGACGGCATGCGCTACCAGTCGGCCAACCTCTGGTGGCCGGACGACCGCGCCTGGTGCGTCGCCAGCGAGATCGATCTCAACACGACGTCCGTCGGCTGCAGCGGTGACGCGGCGGCCGCGATCCTGGCCCACGACGGCCTCGAGGCGCTGGCGATCGATCCGGCGACAGGCATCGCCTTCGACAGCGACGAGCAGAACCCGCCGGCGACGCCACCACCAGTCCGTTAGCACGAACGTATGTTCTATAGTGGTGCGGTGCGCGCCGAGTACCGCGAAGAGCCCTGCAAGGTCGCGCTGAACCGCGTCAAGGGGATGGCGTTCGGCTGGTCGCTGAACCCGTACATGGGCTGCGTCCACCGCTGCACCTTCTGCTACGTCCGCCACTTCGAACGGCGGGCCGAGCGGCCGTCCGACGACCGCTACGGCGCCTCGATCCGGGTGAAGACGAACGTCGTCGAGGTCCTGCGGCGCGAGCTGGCGCGGGCGAGCTGGGAACGGGAGTCGGTCGCGATCGGCGCCGCCACCGACCCGTACCAGCCGGCCGAGGGGCGCTACCGCCTCACCCGCGGTTGCCTCGAGGCGCTGCGCGACGCGTCGAATCCGTTCGGCATCATCACGCGCGGGCCGTTGATCGTTCGCGACGTCGACGTGCTCGCCGAGGCCGCAAGCCGCGCGTCCGTCTCGGTGACGTTCTCGATTCCGACCCTCGACGAGGAGGTCTGGCGCCGCACCGAGCCGGGGACCGCCCACCCGCGCCAGCGGCTCCGCGCGCTGAAGACCCTCGTCGACGCGGGGATCAAGGCCAGTGTCGGCATGGCGCCGATCCTGCCGGGGATCTCGGACCGGCCGGAGCAGCTCGCCGAGGTCGTCCGCGCCGCCCGCGAGGCCGGCGCCTGCGGGGTCTGGGCGAACCTGCTCTTCCTCAAGCCCGGCACGCGCGAGCATTTCCTCGACAACCTCGCCCGCGACTGGCCCGAGGAGCTCGAGCGCTACGACCGCCTCTACCGAAAGCGCGCTTACCTCGGCACCGACCGGACGAAGCCGCTGCGCGATCAGGTCCGCGCGCTGGCCAAGGAGAACGGCGTGCGGGACCGGCGTCGCCTCAGGCTGGAGCCCGAGCCGCCCGTGATCGCCGAGCAGCTGGCGCTGGCGGTCTAGACCTCGCTCAGGCGCGCGCCGAGCAGCACGCCCGCGATGCCGCCGAGTGCTCCGAACAGGAGCGAGGCGACGCCGAACGACGAGGCGCCCCAGAGCAGCACCGGCACGTAGCTGCCGACGGTTCCGCCCAGGACGGCGCCGAGGCCGATCGCAGAACGTCCCATGGACAGAGCATCGGGCCCGCGCACGCGCAGCTTGAGAGCTCGGAAATTCGGCACTTTCCGACCCGCCGCATACAATCCGCAGGCCGTGGCAGAGCAGGCCGTCGAAGAGCGAAGGAACGGGGAGATCACCTGTCTGATCGTCGACGACCACGAGGTCGTCCGCGAGGGGCTGCGCCTGTCGCTCTCTCGCGCGCCGCACATCCGCGTCGTCGGCGAGGCGGCCGACGGGGCGACTGCGGTCGCGCTGGCCGAGCGCCGCCGGCCCGACGTGGTGATCATGGACGTGCGCATGCCCGGGATGGACGGGCTCGAGGCGACGAAGATCCTCAGCCAGAAGGCCCCCGACGTCGCCGTCCTGATCTTCACCGCCTACAGCGAGCGCCCGCTCCTGCGCCGCGGCCTCGAGTCCGGCGCGAAGGGCTACATCCTCAAGGAGGCCCCGCACCAGACCCTGCTGAAGGCGATCGACAAGGTCGTCGCCGGCGAGGGCTTCGTCGACCCGGCGCTGATGCCCGCGTTCCTCTCCGGCAGCGAGGAGGAGATGTTGACCGCGCGCGAGCGCGAGATCCTCAAGCTGCTCGCGGACGGGATGTCGAACGCGGACGTCGCCGGCAAGCTCTTCATCAGCCAGGAGACCGTGAAGAGCCACGTGCGCCACATCCTGACCAAGCTCGAGGCGGACACCAGAACGCATGCCGTGGCGATCGCGCTTCGCGAAGCAATCATCGACTAGCCGCGCGGCACTCCTCGTCGGAGCGGTTGCCGCGGCGGCGGTGCTGTCGGTGGTCGGGCTGGCCCTCGGCTCGATGGTGCTCGCCTTCGCCGGTCTCGCAGCTGCGATCGTCGGCGCGGGCGGCTTCGCCCTCCACCTGATCGTCACCGAGCGCCGCCGGCACGAGCATGCCGAGGGCGAGCTCGAGGCGCTGGTCGAATCGCTGGGCAGGATCGCCGAGGGCCTCGACCCCGACCAGGTGCTCGAGCGCACGCTCCGCGAGGCGAGGGACCTGTTCGGCGCCAAGGCCTCGCTGCTCGCCCGGGACGACACGCCGCGCAGCGACACGGCGGCCCTGGTGCCGCTGCACATCCGGCACGAGAAGATCGGCGCGCTCCAGCTCGTCCGCGCGCGGCCGCTCGATCGCGAGGAGATCGCACGGGCGACGCTGCTGGCCGACTTCGCCTCGCGAGCGGTCGAGAACGCCCGGCTGCTCGCCGAGGCCCAGGTGCGCGAGGCCGAGCGCGCGCGGCTGTCGGACCAGCTCGTGATCGCCGAGCAGGAGGAGCGCAGACGGCTCGCCCTCTTCCTCCACGACGGGCCGGTGCAGTCGCTCTCCGGGATCAGCCTGATGCTGGACGCCGTGGTCGAGTCGCTGGCGGCCGACCGGCTGGACGAGGCCGGCCAGGTGCTCACCTCGGCGCTCGAGCGCCACCGCGACACGATCCGCTCGCTGCGCGACCTCTCGTTCAACATCGAGCCGGTGGTGCTCCGCGACCAGGGCTTCGGGCCGGCGGTGCGCGCCTTCGCCGACCAGGTCGGGCTCTCGAACGGGATCCAGGTCGACCTCGACATCGAGGCGGGCGAGGCGCTGGCCGAGAACGCGCGCGTCGGCCTCTACCAGATCATCCGCGAGTCGGTGAACCAGGCGCTGCGCCGCGGCCCGCCGACGCGGATCTCGATCGGCGTGACGCTGGCCGACGACGGAAGCGTCGAGGCCGTGATTGCGGACGACGGCGCGGGCGAGCGCCGCCGGGCGAGCTACGACGACATCGAGGAGCGCACCCGGACGCTCAGCGGGCAGCTCGAGGTCGAGGCCGGCCCGGACGGCGGCACCGCAGTCCGGGTGACGCTGCCGTCGTACGCGGCTCACCGTTAGCATCGTTTCGGTGGAGGACGGGCAGCCTCAGCAGCAGACGCACCTGCGCTTCGTCTGGACGACGAACGGCTACGAGCTGCGCGAGCGCGAGGGCGCTCCCCCCGGCGTCGGCGAGCAGGTCGAGGAGGACGAGATACCGCTCACCGTGATCAAGGTCGCCCCCTCCCCGCTCCCCGGCGACGCCCGCCGCTGCGCCTACTTGCAGCCGGTTACCTGAGCGCTTCCTCGGCGGCTACGCGGCCGAGGACGAGCGCGGCGGCGAGGCCACTGAAGTAGCCGCCCGTCGAGATGCCGCCGGCGTCCACGCCGGCGGCGAAGAGACCGTCGACGCCCTGAACACGCGCGCGCTCGTCGACGCGGATTCCGCCCTGGGTGTGCGTGACCGCCGCGGCAACGTGCAGGCGCAGCTCGCCGCCGGCCTCCTCGACCGTTCCGCCCGCCTCGCGCAGGGCGACCACGCGGGCGTCGTCGCGGTGGTCCGCGGAGACCACAAACCAGGCGGTCCCGCCCGGCTGGCGGGCGATCGCCTGCGCGAGGTCGCTCTCGTGCCAGGCCGGCGGGCCGGCGAAGAATTCCTCGCCGCGCTCGTTCAGGAAGCGCGCCTCGCTGTCCCAGAGCTGAGACAGGTTCACGTACTCGTCCTCGCCGATCTCGGCCGGCGGCGCCGGCATCGCCCGCCCGTAGAACTCGTCCAGGTCGCCGGCGATCTCCGCGCCGCGCGCATGCGCGAAGTCGAATCCGTCGCCCTCGCTCCACGGGTTGCAGCGCAGGAGGAGCCGGTGTTCGCGCGCGTACCGGACTGCGAAGCCGCCGGTGGCCAGGATCAGCGGCGGCTGCGCTTCCGGCGGTAGCCGCTGTTCGAGCCGCACCTCGCCGGCGGCGCGCACGAGCGCGTCCGTCAGGCTTTGCGGGTCGAAGCGCTTCCCTGTCGTCAGCGGGTTGGGTGTCTCCTCCAACACGACGTCTGGCCCGAGCGAGACGAGCCAGTCGAGCGCCTCGTCGAAGCCGTCGAAGACGACCCGCTGCAGGCGCTCGTCGCCACCGGGGCACTGGCGGCGGAAGTCGTCGAACGTGCGGTAGCGCCAGACCACACAGCTGGAGAGCAGCATCGAGCCACCCGGCCGGTCGCCTTTCTCGATGAGCAGCGGATGGATGCCAAGCTCGCGAGCGCGCGCCGCCGCGCAAAGCCCGGCCATACCCGCCCCGGCGATCAGCACTACAGCACTATGTCAGGGAGAAGCTGGGCTTGTGCTCGACGTACTCGACCTTGACGCGCTCCGGCCCCCAGACGAAGACCGCGTACGTGTTCGGCGCGTCGACGACGTTCGCGATCTCGAGGCCGAGCTCCTTCGCCTCCGAGATGTGCTCGTCGGTGGACTCGACCTTGACCGCGAGATGGTTCAGCAGCGGCCGCTCCGGGTCGCCCGGCTCACCCTCGTGGAACTCGACGAACGCACCGCCGACCTCCACGCGCGGCATTCCCGACGGCCCCGGCGAAGCGGCCTCGAAGCCGAGGTCCTGATACTCCTCGGCGGTCTCCTTCGGCGAGCTCGACCAGAGCGCGACGTGGTCGAGGTCGTACTCGACGTCCGTCGGCGCCTCGACCAGGCCGAGCCGAAGGCCCTCGCGCGCGCCGAAGTAGACCTCTCCTTCGCGGGGACGGTCGAGCGCTAAATCGTCACCGAGCTGGCGCTCGGCTTCCCGAAGGCTCGAGACCCGCAGCGCGATGTGCTTCAGCGCGCCCGGCTCCCGCGGCCCTTCGGCCGCGAACAACGTCAGCTTGCCGCGACGGGCGTCGGAGCCGACGAGCGTGAACGCGTCGGTGCGGTCGACGACGTGCATGCCGACCCGCTCGGTCACGAACTCCGCGATTGGATCCCGGTCCGCCACCCAGAGAGCGACGTGGTCGAGCGTCTCCGGCCTCACCACGCCAGGATAACGACCGCCTACTTGCTGGCGTCGGCCTACTCGAGCGGCTCGTTCTGGACGTTGTGCTCGGTGGCGTACTCGTCCGTGAGCTTGTTGATCACGTCTGCGTCGCCGTAGGCGTAGTTGATCTTCACGAACGCCTCCCACTTCGCCGGCAGCGCGTCCTCGGGGAAGATCGCCTCGACCGGGCACTCCGGCTCGCAGGCGCCGCAGTTGCCGGTGAAGACCCCGCCGGCGAGCGTGAAGGCATGCTTGCCGGGGACGACCGCGCAGAAGGTGTCGCACACCTCGCGTTCGGGCCGTTCGACGCTCATCACGCGCCAGTACGTCTCCCGCGTCGCCAGGTACAGCCAGCGGATCGGGCGGCTCCTGACGCCGAAGTTCGTCTCCCTGCTCGACTCCTCTCCGGAGCCGACGACGACAAAGCCCGCGAGCGGCGCGGCTTGCTCCAGCCAGGCGAGCGCGTCGTGATCGGTCGAACGGAGCCGCCACGAGCCGGCCTTGACCGGGTCGCCGTCAGCCGCGAGCCAGCCGTCCGTGAAGCCGGCGACGTACTCGGCATCGGCGTCCTCCGGCAGCGACCGCTTGAGGTTCACGGGCGCACGAACGACGCCGGTGCCCGCGTAGCCCGGATGGACGTCCAGGCAGGGCGAGAAGTTGACCTGATCGAAGAAGTCGCGGAAGCGCGCAACCCGCTCGCCGTAGAGCTGGACGTAGTGCAGGTGCTCGCCGGAGCGGATCTCCTGCTTGTTCCAGCTGCCGTCGCCGTAGACGAGCCCGTGCAGCACGCCGAGCCGGTAGGTCTCGGAGTCCCGCTTCGGTGCGAAGCGCGCCGACGGCACGAACTGCCCGGGCGCGAGCGAGTCGGTGCGCTCGCCGTCTGCAAGGAACCAGGAGTGGGTCGACGTCGCCCAGATCGTGCGGCGGAAGCGCGAGACGTTCCGCGTCGTCAGCCTGGTGCCGCCGTAGCGGTCGCGCTCCTCGAAGGCGGGTGCCAGCTCGAGCTTGACGAGCGGCTTGCGCCGGAAGCGCTTGACCGCGGCCGGACGGAAACCGTCGTCGGTCAGCACCTTGACGGCCTGGTTCTCCAGCTCCGCGAAGGTGCGCAGCCCGTACGAAGTGAACAGCTTCTCGTCGCCGGAGAAGCAGTCGATGCACTCCTCGGGGTCGATGATCAGGATCCGCTCGAACTCGTGGATGCAGTCGACCGGGCAAACGTCGACGCACGAGAGGTCTTTGATGTCGATGCAGGGCTCGGCGATGATGTACGTCACGGCGCGTCAGTCTACTGACGCCAAAAGCTGGTCGACGAGCTCCTTCGCGCGGTCATCGATGGCCGATTTTGCGATCACCTGGTCGAAGCCCGCGGTGTGGGCTCGGCGCAGGCCTGCCGTGTCCGTGTGGTTGGTGAAGCCGAGGATCGGGACGTCCGGATAGGCGTCCGCGACCTCCTCAGGCTCGATCCGCGAGACGTCGCAGATGACGAGGTCCGGCGGGTCGATGTTGTCGGCGGTGATCAGGTGGTGCCCCGGCAGGAGCCCCTCCAGCTTTCCCCGGAAGAACACGTCGACCCCTGCCAGCAGGATCGTCGCCACGGCGTCAACGCTAACACCCCGCGCCGTTAGGATCGAGGCGTGGCCGACTACGAAACCGTTGCGAAGCTGGAAGAGATCGAGCCCGGCTCGCTCGCCTGTGTGAAGGTGGGTGACACGGAGCTCGCGCTCGCCCGCGTCGACGGCGAGGTCTACGCGGTGCAGGGCCACTGCCTGCACCTGCAGGGGCCGCTCTGCGAAGGCCGGCTCGACGGGCACGTGCTCAGCTGCCCGTGGCACGGGTGGCAATACGACGTCCGCACCGGCGAGAACGAGTTCGACCGCGCGATCGTCCTCGAGACCTTTCCGGTCGTGGTCGAGGACGGCGAGGTTCGCGTCGCCCTCTGAGCTCGAGCGAGGACTCGAGCTGATCCGCCAGGGCGAGTACTTCGCCGCGCACGAGGTGCTCGAGGACGTCTGGCGGGCCGCCTCGGCCGAGGAGCGCGACTTCTACCAGGGCCTCGTCCACGTCGCGGTCGCGTGGTACCAGGCCGGCCGCGGCAACCGCGTCGGCTGCGAGCGGCAACTGGAGAAGGCCGCCCGCCGCCTCGGGCCCTACGCTCCGGAGCATCGTGGCGTGGACGTGACGTCGATCCTGGAGCGCGTGGAGGCGGCCGAGAAGGTGGTTCGCTCCGGCTCGCTCGAGCTGCAGCAGCCGTTGTGAAGGTCGCGGTCTTCACCACGTCGTACCCCCGGCACGAAGGGGATCTCGCAGGGCGGTTCGTCTTCGACCTCGTCGAGCAGCTTCGCGCGCAAGGGATCGAGATCGAGGTCGTCGGGCCGGGGGCCTACCGCGACTACGGGCTGACCGGGAGCGGCGGCGCGGGCCTCGTGGCGAACGTGCGGCGGCGGCCCTGGCTGGCGCTGCCGCTGCTGGTCTCGATGACGCGGGCGCTGCGGCGGGCGGCGCGGGACGCGGATCTCGTCCACGCGAACTGGCTGGCGGGGGCGCTGGTGGCGCGGTTCGCCGGGAGGCCGTTCGTGGTGACGCTGCACGGCTCGGGGACGGCGGGACGGTTCTCCGACCTCGGGCTGGCGGAGCGCTCCCCGCGGGTCGTGCGGTGGCTGCTGCGGCCGGCGCGGGCGGTGATCGCGGTCTCGCAGGTGCTCGCGGAGGCGATGCGCGCGGCGGGCGCGGAGAACGTGCACGAGATTCCGTACGGGGTCGAGATCCCGGCGCAGGTCGGGCCCGAGGCCGAGCCGCCGACGGTGTTGTTCGCGGGACGCCTCTCTCCCGAGAAGCGAATCGACGTCGTCGCGGCGGCGACCGAGGGCCTACCTCGGATCGTTGCCGGCGACGGGCCGCTGCGGTCGCTGCTCCCGGACGCGCTCGGGTTCGTGCCGCAGGCTGAGCTCTTCCCTCTGTACGAGCGGGCCGCTGTCGTGCTGCTCGTCTCCGAGCGCGAGGGGCTGCCGAACGTCGTGCTCGAGGCGATGGCGCGCGGGCGGACGGTGGTCTCGACGCCGGTCGGCGGGATCCCCACCGTGATCGAGGACGGCGTCACCGGCTTCCTCGTCCCGATCGGCGACGTGGCCGCGACGAGAGCGGCGCTCGAACGGGCCCTCGCCGACCCGGAGCTGCGGCGACGGATCGGCGCCGCCGCGCGCGAGCGCGTGAGCGAGTACTGCTCCTGGGACCGCGTGACCGAGCGGACGCTCGCGGTGTACGCGGCGGCCGTCGAAAGCGGCCGTGTCCGCGAAACGTAAGAAACGGTGTCGGACACCGGATTTCGTCAAGGGGAAAGCGTGCCGAGAGTGTGGTTCTTTGTCCCCAGCGTCAGAGCTGGCCGAGGCCGACCGAGTCGAGGACTCGGTGCAGCGCCACGTTCAACCACCAGTCGCGGTTGAAGAAGAGCAGCAGCCCGAGCGCGACCAGCGTCAGGCCGCTCGCGATGCGGATGTACGCGTAGTGGTCTCGCACCCAGCGGAACGCCGCCATCGCGCGGGTGAAGGCGATCCCGATCAGCACGAACGCGGCCGTGATCCCGAGCGAGTAGGCCGCCAGGAGGATCACGCCGCGCACGACGGTGTGCGAGTCGGCGGCCAGCGCGAGGATCGCCGCCAGGGTGATCCCGACGCACGGCGCGGCGCAGACTGCGAACGCGCCGCCGAGCAGCGCCCGCGATCCGCTCGCGTGGGCCCGCCCCAGCGCGCCCGCCGCGAACATGCGCTCCGGCCAGGGCAGCAGCCCCGCGAACGCCAGCCCGAGCACGACGAGCACGAAGCCCGCGACCTCCGTCTGCTGCTGCTTGTCGAGCACGCCGCCGACAGCGGCGGCCGCCGCGCCCAGCAGGACGAACACGACGGTGAAGCCGAACGCGAACGGGATGCTTGCCAGCACGATCCGCTTCGCTACCCCCCGCTCTCCGAGCCGCTCGACCTCGACGGCCGAGACCGCCGACAGGTAGCCCGGCACGAGCGGCAGCACGCACGGGAACGCGATCGAGACGAGGCCCGCGAGGAACGCGACCGGGATCCGCTCAGCCATCGAAGCGAGCAAGCTCCTCGTCCAGGCGCCGCTCGAGGTCCGGGTCGAGCGGACGGCCATTCATCGACATCGATCCGGCCGGCGGCTCCTCGCGGACCCGGCTCCACCGCCAGGCCAGGAGGCCGATCGCCCCGGCCCCGCCGAGGATCCCGACAGCGGCAGCATCCACGCGAGCAGGTCGAACCCGTGCCGCGGCGGCGCGGCCAGGATCCGCGTGCCGTACATGCGCAACGAGCTTCCGCTTGATCTCGCTGCGCGTGGCACCGGCCGCGATCCGCCCCTGGATGTAGCGCTTCACCTGCGCCGCGGCGGCCGAGTCCGACTGGGCCAGGGTCTCGCCCGCGCAGACCGGGCACATGATCTGGTTCTCGAGCTCGTTGAGCGTGGGGTGCTGCTCGCTCGCCGCCGCCGGTGCAGCCAGCACGAGCGCGGCCGCAAGCACCGGCAGGAGCCTCATGCCTTCAGCGCCTGCTCGATCCCGAGGCGCAGATCGTCGGCTGTGACCTGCCCGGTGACGTGCGCGACCACCCGTCCGCGCGGATCGACGAAGAACGTCTCGGGAAGGTTTGCAACCCCGTATCTCGGCTCCGTGACCAACTTGTTGTCGTGGACGATCGGATAGGTCATTCCGTGCTTGCGCATGAACTTGCGTGCGTCACCGGTCGCGTCGTTCGCGTCGATCCCGAGCACGACTACACGGCCATCATGGTCCCGCCAGGCGTGCTCGAGCGCGCCTCGCTTCCTGGTTGCACGGGTAGCACCACGACGCCCAGAAGTTGAGCACGACCGCCTTCCCGCGCAGCGAGGCGAGCTCGAACCGCCCGGCCGGTCGAGGCGCGAGAGGACGAAGTTCGGGGCGGCCACGATGTGGCCCCTGTCGATCTTCGCCGCGACCCCGCCGCCGTTGCCGTGCGTGACCTTCCAGACCAGCAGCGCCAGCAGCCCGGCGACCAGCGCGACCGCGAGGGCCTGCGCGCCGAGCTTGAGGCGAGCGCTCATCTCACGCCGCTGACGATGAAGACCGTCGTCCCGATGCGGACGTGGTTGAAGAGCCACTCGGCGTCCGGGATGTGCATGCGGATGCAGCCGTGCGAGGCCGAGTAGCCGATCGAGGCGTCGTCCGGGGTGCCGTGGATGCCGACGCCGGAGGCCGAGAGGCCCATCCAGCGCGTCCCGAGCGGGTTGCCGGGCCCCGGCGGGATCGGCTTCGCGCCCGCGGCCCACGGCGACTTGGGCGGGTACCACCAGGGGTTGCGCCACTTGACCACGATCGTCCAGCGGCCGAGCGGCGTCGGGTACTGCGACTGGCCGGTGGCGACGCCGAAGACGCGCCACGGGCGCTTGACCTTGTAGAGGTAGAGCCGGTTCGAGCCGCGGCGGATCACGATCACCGGCCCGATGCTCTTGCGCGTCACCTTCGGCGCGATGCTGTGAACGCGCAGCTGCAACGGGTCGCGCGTGTCGGCGACGAGCGCCCCGAAGATCGCCGAGAGAGCCTTGAGCTGCTTGAGCGCCCAGCCGCGCTTCTGGTGCGTCACGAACGGGCGCAGGTGGCGGAGCGAGAGCTTGGCGTCGACCGGAGCGCGGTCGAACCGCTTCGCCACCGAGCGCACATACGCCTCGGACTTGGGCCGGTTGATCTTGACGTGAAGTTCGAGCGCGCTGTCGGGCGCGGCGGCGAGGGCGGCGGCGACCGAGTCCTTGACGTAGGCCTTCGCGCCGAGCTGGCCGGGCGTGACGGCGATCTGGTGGCCGGTGACGAGCAGCGGCAGCGGCGTCTCGAAGAAGCTCGTTACCGCGGTGGTCGCGTCGTCGGCGGTCAGGCCGCCGACAGCGATGCCGCCGATCGTGACGCCGTCCGCGATCAGCTGCGGCTCCGTGGTCGTACCGGTCGTGGTAGTGACCGCGCCGGCGGAGACGCCCGCTGCGGTGCCGAGCCCGAGCACGAATAGAAGTGCGAAACCGGCCCGCTTCACGGTCAAGAGTCTAGCCAGGGACGATCCGAGGATCGTCCACGATCACGCCGTCCACGCCGAGCTCGTCCAACCGGCGGACCTCCTCGGTCGAGACCACCGTCCAGGCGAGCACGGGCACGCCGAGCGCTTGGCAACGCTCGACCACCGGCCTGCTGACGACGCTCCAGTGCAGCGTCGCGGCCGAGGCCCGCGCGCCGGCCAGCATGCGCCCGATCCGCGGCGGGAGCCCGGCGCGCATCAGCCTGAGGGCCGCGACGACGAGCGGCAGCAGCACTCTCCTCCGGCTGACGCCGAATCGGTCGTCCGGGTAGGCCAGGCCGAGCTTCAGTCCGGGCTCGAGGCGGTGTAGCGCACGCAGGTCGGCCGGGTCGAAGGAGCTCACGAGCGTGCGCTCGACCAGCCTGTGGGCGCGGAGCCGCTCCACCAGCGCGGCCTCGACGCCGCGCGTCTTCAGATCGGCGTGCACGCCGGCCGGCGTCCCGGCGAGGAACGCCAGCGCCTCGTCGAGCGTGGCGGGCTCGGCGGGCACCTCGGCCGCCGAATGCGCCAGCACCAGCGTGCCGTCGAGCTCGAGCACGTCGAACTCGACCAGGTCGCAGCCGAGCTCCACCGCGGCCGCGAGTGCCTCGAGCGTGTTCTCGGGAGCGAGCGCCGCCGCGCCGCGATGGCCGATCCGGAGCAGCCGGCCGTTACGTCGGTGCAGGTCGATCGCGCTCCGCCTCGGTTCCCTCGCCACTGTCACGCGTTTGCCCCCTCCCGAAGTATGGCCCTTTAGACTCCCCGCATGGCTCTGCCGGAGCGAAAGCGTCGTAATGCGGCCGCGTGGGCAGAGCCCACACGGCCTCTTGGGTCGGCGTCGCAAGCGAACGCCTTAGAGGAGGAGCTGCTCGACCCGACGGCGGTGCAACAGGCCTACCGGCGCGAGCGGGCCCGTCGCCGCGCCCGTGAGGACCGGAAGCGCGAGCGGATGCTGGCCGGGTTCCGCTTCTGGCTGGCCGTCGCCGCCGTGCTCGCCACCAGCATCACGCTGGCCGTCCTGATCTGGCACGAGATCCACCACTTGTTTGGTCTTTAGCCGCCTGGATCGCGGATACTTCCGCGCGTGCAGACGCCTGAAGCCTTCCCGCCGCCCGAAGAGGAGGAGATCTTCTTCGAGACGGAGCCGGAGCCGTACCCCGGCCCCGCCGGCGGCATCTGGGCGCTCGGCGGCCGCCTGACCTGGGTCGCCGCGCTCGTGCTGACTGTCTCCGCGTTCACCGACTGGTACGCCGAGAGCGGGCTCGCCGGCCCGACGATCGCCGTGATCGGCTGGCACACCGGCGCGCTCGGCAAGCTCGTGTTCTTCATCGGCCTCGTGCTGCTCGCGCTCACGATCCTCAGCGAGCTCGGGTTCGAGCTGCCGCCCTCTGTCCCCGAGAGCCTGGTCGTGATCGCCCTCGGCTCGCTGGCGACGATCTTCGTCCTGATCCGCCTGATCTCGATCCCCGACTCGATCCCGCCGCCCGCCGGGCGCGGCATCGGCATCTGGATCAGCCTGTTCGCGTCGCTCGCCGTGATCGTCGCAGGGTTGCTGAGAGCTTCAGAAGAGCTATAGCCTCGCGCCCCTGGCCGGCCCGGGCTGCGCCGACGAGGACGCCGAGCACCGCGCCGCCGAGGACGTCGAGCGGCCAGTGCACGCCGACGTAGACGCGTGACAAGGAGATCGCCGTCGCCAGCACGAAGGCGGGCACGGCCAGCCGCGGCGCCGCCCAGGCGATGACCGTCGCGCACGCGAACGCCGTCGCGGCGTGGCCCGAGGGGAACGAGCCCGAGTGCGGCACGCCGACGAGTGGCTTCGGCTCCGGGTAGACGAGCGGCGGCCGCCTGCGGTCGATCCAGTCGCGCAGGCCGAGGGAGATCGCGTCGGCGGCGGCGTCGGCGGCGAGCACGGCGACGAACAGCCACGGCCGCCGCCAGAGCACGGCCAGGAAGAGGGCGACGACGACGAACACGAGCCCGTCGGTGCCGATCCGGGAGAGGTCGACGAACAGCCAGTTCAGCCAGCCGACCCGGTGGTGGACGACCCAGCGCTCGAGGTGCCGGTCGGCCGAGATCAGAACGAAGCTGCCCTCCAGCCGAGATGCCTCACGGAGCTGTCACGGTCACCGTCGCCGATTCCGGCGGGAGGGTGAACGTGCGGCTCTGCGTGGTCGTCTTGCCGGGCCGCGGGTTGTCCTTCAGCGCCTCGCCGAGCGCGATCCCGACTGCGAAGAGGAGCACGATCGAGAGGCCCAGGACGAGCCGGCGCTTCCTGCGGGTCGCGCGGCGGCGGCGGCGGTCGCGGGTGGTCGTCGTCACGGGCGATAGTCGACCGCGCCGCGCGAGTAGAGGTGGAACGCAGCGTCGATGACGGTCGTCATTCGCACGGGCCAGCCGCGGGTGAGCTCGTGCTCGGCCAGGGCCTCCTGCACCCAGCGGTCGGCTCCCGGGTAGGTGTCGGCGAGCTCGTCCAGCGTGAAGGTCTGGCCGAGGCGGCGGCGGAGCTGGTCGAGGACGATCTCGAGCTCGGTCAGGTACTGGACGTAGAGCGCCCGGTCGCTTGCCTTCGCCTCCAGCCGGCGATAGCCGTGCTCCCACTCGTGTCGGGTCGCCTCGAGGGCCACAGGCGGCATGACGGCGATGCTACTCGGAGGCTGTGCCGCGGGCCAAAGCGAGGTGACTCCAAGCTGGTGATCAAGACGGCCACGCCGGCGGGGCCGGCATGGCCTCTATGGTCGGCGCCGCCCAGTCGGCGCCTCAGTCGGGCATGCAGCAGCTCTGCGAGGGCCAGAGCGGCTCGACCTCGGCGAGGATCCGCTCGCCGAGCTCGTAGCCCGGCAGCGCGAGCGCGAAGGCGGCGTGCGCGTGCAGGCACTTGAGCCCGCCGGTGCGGGTCTGGCCGCCGATCCCGCCGGGCAGCTCCGGACGCAGGCGGCGCTGCTCCTCGTGGCCGCGCTCGACGCTCGCCAGGAGCTCCGGGTCTTCGCGCGCGAGGGCGCTCCAGCGCTCGACACCTCCGGCCGCTTCGATGCGGGCGAGCGCGGCGACGAGCTGCGGGCAGGTCAACCAGTACGTCGTCGGGAAGGGCTCGCCGTCCTCGTCGAAGGGCGCCTGCTCGACGACGGCCGGCCGGCCGAAGGGACAGCGAACCGCTACCCGCCGGAAGGCCCGGGGCGGGCGGCCAAGCTGCTTCTCGACGATCGCCCGGTCATCCACCCTTGTGGATCGTAGTCCCGGCTCGGTGGACCCAGGACGAGATGCCCTTGACGATGAAGAGGCGCTCGCCGGGGCGGACGAGGCCGACCCGCCGCGCCTCGCGCTGGAGCGCCTCCGGCGTGCTCGCGTCGGCCAGCTGGTGCTGCAGGTCGCGCTTCTCCGCCTCGAGCGCACGGACGTTGGCGGCGCGTTGCGCGAGCTGGTGCTTCGTGTTCAGGTAGCTGCGGAGCGGCCGCGCGTAGAGCAGGGCGACGAGCAGGATCGCGCCGACGGCCAGCCAGCGGAGGAAGATGCTCGAGCGCGAAGGCTTACGTTTCGCCACGCGGGCCGGTTCGCCGCGAGACGCGTCCCTCCTGCTACGCGATCGCGACCTTGATCATGTCGGTCGTGCCCGGCAGGTTGACCGCGGTGCCCGCCGTGATCACGACGCGCTCGCCTTCGTCGACGAGGCCGCTCTCGCGGGCCGCCGTGAGCGAGTGCCTCCAGAGATCCTCGACGTCCGAGCTCTCCGGGATCAGGAGCGGCGTGACGCCCCACTCGATCGCCATCTGGCGGAGCGCGTAGTCGTGGTGGGTGAGGCCGAGGATCGGGCGGCGGGGCCGGAGCCGCGCGACGACCGAGGCCGTGCGTCCGGTGTAGGTCGGGACGAGCAGCGCAGCGGCGCGCAGAGCCTCTGCCAGGTCGCAGGCCGCGTTCGAGGTGGCCTGGGTCACGGTCGACTCCTCACTTGCCTCGGGCAGCTCGTGCCGGTAGCCGAGGCTGGGCTCGACCGCGCGCGCGATCCGGTCCATGTAGGAGACCGACTCGACCGGGAACTCGCCGACCGCCGTCTCGCCGGAGAGCATCAGCGCCGAGCTGCCGTCGAGGATCGCGTTGGCGATGTCGCTCGCCTCGGCCCGCGTCGGCTCGGCCTGGTGGATCATCGACTCGAGCATCTGCGTCGCGGTGATCACCGTCTTGCCGCGGTCCAAGGCCGCGACGATGATCCGCTTCTGCAGGAGCGGCACGAGCGCCGGCCCGATCTCGACGCCGAGGTCGCCGCGCGCGACCATGACGACGTCGCTCTCGGCGAGGATGTCGTCGAGGGCGTCGACCGCCTCCGCCTTCTCGATCTTCGCGATCACGTGCGCGTGCGAGCCGGCCTGCTCGATCAGCGCCCGCAGGTCGCGGACGTCGGCGGCCGAGCGGACGAACGACAGAGCGACGAAGTCGACGCCGATCTCGAGGGCGAGCTCGAGGTCGTCCATGTCCTTGCGCGTGAGCGACGGGATCGGGATCGGGACGCCGGGCAGGTTCACGCCCTTGTGGGAGCTGACGACGCCGCCGGACAGAACTGCGCAGCGCGCGCGGCCGAGCTCGATCTCGTCGACGCGGAGCCGAACGAGCCCGTCGTCGATCAGGACCTCGTGCCCGGGCTGGAGGACCTCGCCGATGACGGCCGGACTGACAGGGAGCTCGCCGTCGTCGGAGCGCTCTCCGCCCGCGACGATGATCTCCTCGCCGCGCGTGAGGGTCACGGGGTCGTCGAGCTCGCCGATGCGCAGTTTCGGGCCCTGGAGGTCGGCGATCAGCGCGATCGGGCGGCCGAGCTCCGCTTCGGTGGCCCGCACCAGGCGCGCGCGCTCGCGGTGCTCGTCGTGGGTGCCGTGAGAGAGGTTGAGGCGGGCTCCGTCCATCCCGGCTCGGCTGAGGTCCGCGAGCTGCTCGGGCGAGGCGGACGCCGGGCCGATCGTGGCGATGATCTTCGTGCGTCTGGGCGCGGCGGCGGCCACGCTCTGAGAGTAGCTCGCAGAGACGCTAGTGAGCGCGGCGGGAGAACGCTTCCCAGCCCGGGTAGGCCGCCTCGCCGCCCAGCTCCTCCTCGATCCGGAGCAGCTGGTTGTACTTGGCGACCCGGTCGGTCCGCGACAACGACCCCGTCTTGATCTGGCCGGCGTTCGTCGCCACCGCGAGGTCGGCGATCGTCGTGTCCTCGGTCTCGCCGGAGCGGTGCGAGACCACGACCCCGTACCCGCGGGACTGCGCCAGCGCGATCACGTCGAGCGTCTCGGTCAGCGTCCCGATCTGGTTCACCTTGACCAGGATCGAGTTCGCGACGCCCTCGTCGATCCCGCGCTGGAGCCGATCCTGCGAGGTGACGAAGATGTCGTCGCCGACGAGCTGGACGCGGTCGCCGAGCCGCTCGGTCAGCTCCGCCCAGGTCTCCCAGTCGTCCTCGGCGAGCCCATCCTCGATCGAGACGACCGGATAGCGCGAGACGAGCCCCTCGAGGTACGTGACCATCCCGGCGCCGTCCTCTTCGCGCCCCTCGAAGACGTAGTGCCCGTCGCGGTACAGCTCCGTCGCGGCCGGATCGAGCGCGACCGCGATCCGCTCCCGGTGGCCCGCACGCTCGGCCGCCTCCAGCAGTGCCTCGATCGCCTCTTCGCTCGACCCCAGATCCGGGGCGAACCCGCCCTCATCGCCGACGCCCGTCGAGAGCCCGCGCTCGTGCAGGAGCGCGCCGAGCGCATGGAAGGTCTCCGAGCCGATCCGCAGCGCCTCGGCGAAGCTCTCCGCGCCGGCCGGGACGAGCATGAACTCCTGCAGGTCGATCGAGTTCTGCGCATGGACGCCGCCGTTGATCACGTTCATCAGCGGCACCGGCAGCGTCCGGGCCGCCGCGCCGCCGAGGTGGCGGAAGAGCGAGACGCCCGCCTCCGCCGCGGCCGCTTTCGCCACAGCGAGCGAGGCGCCGAGGATCGCGTTCGCGCCGAGCCGCGCCTTGTTCGGCGTGCCGTCGAGCTCGATCATCCGCTCGTCGAGCGCGCGCTGGTCGCCGCCGTCGAGCCCTTTCAGCGCCTCGGCGAGCTCACCGTTCACGTTCGCGACCGCCTGAGAGACGCCCTTGCCGCCCCACTCCGGGTCGCCGTCGCGCAGCTCCAGGGCCTCGTGCACGCCGGTCGAGGCGCCGGAGGGAACCGCCGCGCGCCCGAAGGCGCCCGACTCGAGCCGCACCTCGACCTCGACGGTCGGGTTCCCGCGCGAGTCGAGGATCCAGCGTCCGTGCACCGACGCGACCGCGCTCATCGCAGCGCCTCCTTGGCGCGGTCGAAGTACGCGTCCTGCTCGTTCAGCCCGAGCCGCGAGAACTCCTTGCCTTCCTCGCCGGCCAGCCGCTCGGCCCGCTCGACGCGCGAGACGAAGCGGTCGCTCATCCAGCGCAGCGCCAGCTCGGGGTCGACGTTCAGGCGCCGCGCGACGTTGACCGAGGCGAAGAGCACGTCGCCGAGCTCCTCGACCACGTGCGGGTCGGGCTCGACCTCCGGCGCCGTCTCTCCCGCCGAGTCGAGCGCCTCGCGCAGCTCGCGGAGCTCGTCGTCGAGATCGGCCAGCGCGCCGGCCGCATCCGGGTACTCGAACCCGATCGCCGCCGCCCGCCGCTGCACCTTGCGCGCGTAGAGCAGCGCCGGCAGCCCTTCGGGCACGTCGTGGAAGATCCCTTCACGCCCCTCCTGCTCGGCCTTGATCCGCTCCCAGTTCTCGCGGACGCGGCCGGCGGTGCGCGCCTCGACATCGCCGAAGACGTGCGGATGGCGCCGGACGAGCTTCTCGTGCACCCGCCGCGCCACCTGCTCGAGATCTCCGGCGCCGCGCTCCTCGAGCAGCAGCGCCAGGAAGTAGACCTGGAAGAGCAGGTCGCCGAGCTCGTCCAGCAGCTTCTCGTCGTCGCCCGCGAGCGCCGCGTCGGCGACCTCGTAGGCCTCCTCGACCGTGTGCGGGACGATCGTCCGGGCAGTTTGCTCCCGGTCCCAGGGACAGTCGCGCCGCAGCCGCTCGGTCAGCCGCTGCAAATCCAGCAGCGCACTCAGCTGCGTCTGCGGTTGCTTCCTACGCATCGACCGGTCGTTTCAGACGGGCACGCAAGCAAAGCTCGCGTGCCCTGATGTCGGCATCGCACCGAGCCTCGAGGGCCACCTACCGGTAGAAGACGTCGACGACGACTGCGTCTTGCAGGGATCCTGGCCGGGCGCCGGCCCGTAGCCCGTCTGGTAGGCGATCGTCTTGCAGTAGTCCTTGACCATGTTCTTCTGCCAGTCCTGCGCTTCGGTGCTGCGCTTGGTCTGGAGCAGGGTCTGGCGGATCGCCTCCTTGACCTGCGAGAACGGGGTGGGCTTCGCAGGCGTCGGCGGCTTGATCGGCCCCGTTGCCTCGATGATGTGCCAGCCGAACTTCGAGTGGACCGGCTGCGAGATCTGGCCGGTCTTGATCTTGAAGGCCACGTCCTCGAACTCCTTCACGAACCGCCCCTTGACGTCGCCACCTGCGAGCACGCCGCCCGCCTTCGCCGAGACCGTGTCGATCGAGTACTTCTTCGCGAGCTTGCCGAACGCGCCCGGGTTCGCCTGCAGCTGCGAGTAGATCTGGTCGGCGAGCGCCTTCTTCTTGACGAGGATGTGCTTGACCGGCCGGCTCTCGGGCTGGGCCGGCGTCTCGTACTGCGCCTTGTTCTTGTTGTAGTAGTTCTGGATGTCGCTGTCGGAGACCTTGACGTCCTTGGTCACGGCCGCCTGCACGCGCTCGTGGATCAGCGTCAGCTTGATCCCGGTGCGCACCTGCTCGTCGGTGAAGCCCTGCGCCTTGAGCGCCTGCTGGTAGCGCTTCTCGACCTGCGCCGGCGTGAGCTTCGGCTGGCCGGCCTGGCTGCCGTAGTACTGCTGCTTGATCTGCTGCAGTCGCGCCTCGACGTCCTGGTCGCTGACCTTGATGCCCATCTTGGCCGCCTGCTGCTCGTACTCGCTCGCCGAGATCAGGAACTGCGTCGCGTTCGAGCGGAGATTGGCGAGGTCGACGGTGCCCGCCTTCGGGAAGGCGTGGTGGTTGGCCAGGTAGTTGGCCTTCGTCTGAGCGATCAGCTGGTCCCAGGAAGCCTTCGAGATCGACTGGTCGCCGACAACGGCGACCGAGTCGGCCGAGACGGCGCGAGGTCCGCCGCCGCCGCAAGCGGCGAGTGCGAGAACCAGGACGACCCCTGAGAGAGCTCCGATGATCCGTCTCATGGAAAAAGCGCCGGGAGCAGCCATTTTGCTCATGCTGCGCGACGCGCGTCGAGTATAGCATCGACCAGCCGGAGCGCTGCCGAAAAGTCCTCGTCCCGGACCGAGACCTCGCGGCGGGCGGTCGTGTAGACGGCCGTGTCGACCTCGGCGCGCAGCGCGCGGAGCTCCCCCGAGGCGAGCTCGAGCGGCCCGACGGTCGCCCGGCCGCCCTTGAAGACGACGTAGTCCGCCCCGAGGCGGGCCAGCTTGATCTTCGCCTCCTGGATCGCGAACAGGTTCTCGACCGGCTCGGGCAGCGGCCCGTAGCGGTCCTCGGTCGCCGCGCGGAGCTCGCGGAGCTCGTCATCGGTCTCGGCGAGCGCGAGCCGGCGATGAAGGTCGATCTTGAGGGCCTCGGCGCCGATGTAGTCCGCCGGCACGTAGGCGTCGACCCGCGCGTCCACGCGCACCGGGCGCGGAACCGCGCGGCGCTCTCCGGCCAGCTCGGCCACCGCCTCGCCGAGCAGCTCGACGTAGAGCTCGAACCCGAGCGCGGCGACGTGGCCGGACTGCTCCGCCCCCAGCAGGTCGCCGGCGCCGCGGATCTCGAGGTCGCGCATCGCGATCGCGAACCCGGCGCCGAGCTCGGTGTGGTCGGCGAGCGTCGCCAGCCGCGCCCGCGCCTCCGGCGTCAGCTCCCGCGAGTCGGGGTAGAACAGGTAGGCGTGGGCGAGCACGTCCGAGCGGCCGACCCGCCCGCGGATCTGGTAGAGCTGGGCCAGCCCGAGCGTGTCCGCCCGCTCCACGATCAGCGTGTTCGCCTGCGGGATGTCGAGGCCGGACTCGATGATCGTGGTCGAGACGAGCACGTCCGCGTCGCCTCGCAGGAAGGCGTGCATCTTGTCCTCGAGCTCGCGCTCGCGCATCTGCCCGTGGGCGACGGCCATGCGCAGGCCCGGGCAGAGCTGCTGGATCTTCGCGGCCGCCTCCTCGATCGTCTCGACCCGGTTGTGCAGGTAGAAGCTCTGGCCGCCGCGCGCGTGCTCCCGCTCCAGCGCCGCCTTGACGAGCTCCTCGTCGTACTCGCCGACGTGAGTGCGGATCGGCCGGCGGCCCTCCGGCGGCGTCTCGATCACGGAGATGTCGCGCAGGCCCGAGAGCGACATGTGCAGCGTGCGCGGGATCGGCGTCGCGCTCAGCGCGAGCACGTCGACCTCCAGCCGCAGGGCGCGCAGCAGCTCCTTCTGCGCGACGCCGAAGCGCTGCTCCTCGTCGACGACCACCAGGCCGAGCTGCTGCGGGATCACGTCCCGGCTGAGCACGCGGTGCGTCCCGATCAGCACGTCGACCTTGCCCGCGGCGAAGTCGGCGACCACCTGCTTCTGCTCCTTCGGGCTGCGGAAGCGCGAGATCATTTCAACCCGAACGGGGAAGTCCCGATAGCGCTCGCGGAAGGTGTTCCAGTGCTGCTCGGCGAGGACGGTCGTCGGGACGAGCATCAGCGTCTGCTTGCTGTTGAGGGCGACCGCGAAGGCGGCGCGAACGGCGACCTCCGTCTTGCCGAACCCGACGTCGCCGCAGACGAGCCGGTCCATCGGCCTCGGCGCCTCGAGGTCCTCCTTGACCGCCTCGATCGCCGTCCGCTGGTCGTCGGTCTCGCGGTACGGGAACTCGGCCTCGAGCCGCTCGAGCCAGTCGCCCGAGAGGTCGAACGGAATGCCCTCGGCCTGCTGGCGGCGCGCATAGAGGGCGAGCAGCTCGCCGGCCAGCTCGCGGACGCTTGCGCGGGCTCGGGCCTTCAGGTTCTGCCACGCCTTGCCGCCGAGCTTGCTCAGCGCGGGCGAGCCGGCATCGGCGCCGATGTACTTCGAGACCTTGCCGATCTGCTCGTGCGGGACGTAGAGCCGGTCGTCGCCGCGGAAGCCGAGGTAGAGGTAGTCGCGCGTGACCCCGGCGACGGTCTTCGTCTCGAAGCCGAGCAGCTTGCCGACGCCGTGGTCCTCGTGGACGACGTAGTCGCCGGTGCGCAGGTCGGCGAACGACTGCAGCGCCCGGCCCGGCGCTGCCGCCCGCCCGCGTGTGCGCTTGCGAAAGACCTGCGTGTCGGGGAGCAGGACGAGCCCGAGGTCGCGCCAGACGAAGCCCCGGCGCGCGGGCGAGACGGCGAACAGGAGCTCCGGCTCGTCCGGGAGCGGCTGGCCGGGCTCGAGCAGCCGCGCCTCGACCCGGCGCAACAGGCCGGCCGTGCGCAGCGCCTCGCCGCGGTGCGGGAAGGCCACCACGACGCGGTTTCCGGAGCGAACGAGAGCGGCCAGCTCGTTCTCGGCCTCCGCCAGCCCGCGTGCGGCAAGCGCCGGCCGCTGCGCCTCGAACGCGAACGCCTGCCCGCGCGGCAGCGGCTCGAGCTCCGAAGCGCCGTCGAGCGACGGCGGCGAGACGACTTGCTCCTCTTCCCAGACCGCGCGGACTTCGTCTGGCTCCCAGACGAGATCGGGTGGCCGGTCGAGCGGCGGGACGAGGTCGTCGGGGACATGTCCCAGGGACAGTCCCTCGGCCTGGTCCGAAAGAGACGGCTCGATCAGATCGAGCCGCCGCTCGGCCGCCGGGTAGACGACGGCGCGCTCGACCTCGTGCAGCGCGCGCTGCGTGAACGGCGAGAAGGCGCGAATCGCCTCGACCTCGTCGCCGAACAGCTCGACCCTGAGCGGGTCGCGCCCGGTGGTCGGGAAGACGTCGACGAGCCCGCCGCGCACCGCGAACTGGCCGCGCTCCTGGACGCGGTCGACCCGCTCGTACCCGGCGAGCGCCAGCTGCTCGACGAGCGCTTCGAGCCCCGGCGAGGCGGAGCGGTCGAGCACGATCGGCTCGGGCCTCGCCGCCGGAGGCGGCAAGGGCTCGGCCAGCGCGGCCGCCGACGCGCAGACCAGCCCTCCTGCCGCGAGGACGTCCAGCGCCCGCGCGCGCTCACCGACGAGGTGCGGCGGCGGCTCGAGCCCGGAGCCCCACTGGACGCCGCGGCTCGGCAGCAGCGCCACGCGCTCCTCGCCGAGCAGCCAGCGCGCCGACTCGGCGGCGTCGCGGGCGTCCGTATCGTCCGGCAGCAGGACGACGAGAGCCCGCCCGAGCCTCTCGTGCAGCGCGGCGAGCAGGAGCGGCAACACCGGCTCCGACACGCGCGCGGCGGCCGGCAGCGCGTCCGCGAAGGCGTCGAGGCGCTCGTCGGCGAGCAGCTCGTCGACGAGCGGGTGGAGGACGGGTCTGGTGGTCTCTGCCAGGTCCATGACGAAAGACGGAACGGGCGGTTCCGCCCCCAGATCGTACCCGCGGCCCGTCCGTCAGCGATCATGGCGTCATGCGCACACGCGTGCTCGCAGCGGCGGTGCTGGCGCTTGCGGCCGCCGGCTGCAGCGGCGGCAGTCAAACGCAGGCCGTGGTGCCGGCACCGGCCGAGCAGCACCTCGTCTACGTCTATGGAAAGGACCCGTCGCAGGCCAGCGTCTGGATCGCCGACGTCGACGGCTCTCACGCCCGCAAGCTCGGTGCCGGCTCGGTCGCCGTCCTGACGCCCGACGGGAAGACGGTCGCGGTGCGCCGCAGCGACGGGATCTACCTGCTCTCGACGACCGGCAAGGTGCTGCGGAAGCTGACGTCACGGCGCCTCCGGCCGCAGGCCTGGTCGCCGGACGGACAAACGCTGATCGCAACGAGGGCCGGCCAGCTCGCGGTGCTCGAGCTCGACGCGATCGACCGGAGCACGGGCCGCGTGCGCAGGCTCACCAGCGGCTCCGTGTACGGGTTCGACTTCTCGCCCAAGGGCGACGAGTTGGTCTATTCGCGCGCACCGACGGTCAGCGGCCAGGGGCTCTGCGGAGACGTGTTCGACCTCTACGTGGCGAAGCTCGCGGGAGGGGCGCCTCGCCGCCTGACCCGCGACGGGACCGAAGCGTTCCCGGTCTGGGGGCCGTCCGGGATCGCCTTCTCGAACTTCCCCGGGGGCGGCACCCTCGAGGACTGCTCGGCTCCCGGGATCTGGACGATGAACCCCGACGGCTCGAACGTGAAGCCGGTCATCGCCCGCGCGCCCGCGAACCTGGCCGGCGACGGGCTCTACGGGCTACAGCCGCTCGCGTGGCTCGACGGCAACCACATCCTCACCGGGATCCGCTCCGACAACGGGAACCAGGGCGCCGTGCTCGACACGAAGAGCGGCAAGCTGCGCCGGCTCCCCGACTACGCGGACGAGGCATCGAGCGACGGCCGCTTCGTGGTCGGCAGCGGGAACGACGTCAGCGGCGTCCACCTCGCGGTCGTCGGAGTCGACGGCCACCGCATCTTCCTGCGCAGGGACGCCTGCTGCCCCGACTGGAACCGCTGAACTAGCCCCAGGGAGCTTCTCGCTTCGAAGCACCCTAGGCTGCGGCTGTGCGCGACGGAGGACGTTTCGGGCCGCTGACGGAACGGCCGTTCCGGCTGCTCTGGCTCGGCCGAACCTGCTCGGCGATCGGGGACTCGCTGATCCCCGTCGCGCTGGCGTTCGCGGTGCTGAGGATCGGCGGCGGGGCGAGCGGCCTCGGCATCGTCCTCGCGGCGGCCACGATCGGCCGGGCGTCGTTCACCGTCGCCGGCGGCGTGTGGGCCGACCGGCTTCCCCGGCGCGCGGTGATGCTCACCGCCGACCTCGTACGCGTCGGAACGCAGGCGACCACCGCGGCGCTCCTGTTCGGCCACGCCGCGCAGGTCTGGGAGCTCGCATTACTGCAGGGACTCGCCGGCGCGGCCGGCGGGTTCTTCAACCCCGCCTCGACCGCGCTCCTGCCGCAGGCGGTCAGCGCGCCCCGCCTGCAGCAGGCGAACGCGCTCGTCTCCCTCTCGCAGAGCGCCGCGTACATCTTCGGGCCGGCCGCGTCGGGCGCGATCGTGGCCGTTGCCGGCGCCGGCTGGGTGTTCGCGATCGACGCCGCGAGCTTCCTCGTCAGCGCCGCCTTCCTGAGCGCCCTGCACGTCGAGGCCCATGTCCGCCCGAGGGCCCAGCGCTTCTGGCACGAGGTCAGGGACGGCTGGCAGGAGGTTCGGCGGCACGGCTGGCTGACGTCGGGCTTCCTCGGCTTTGCGCTCGGAAACGTCGGAATCGGGCTCTACCTCGTGCTCGGCCCCCTGGTCTCGCGCCAGCACCTCGGCGGCGCCAAAGCCTGGGGCCTGATCCTGACGGCTGGGGCGATCGGCGGCGTGGTAGGCGGGCTGGTTGGCTACCGGGTCCGTCCGCGCCATCCCAGTCGCCGCGGCATTCGCGATCTGGGCATTTGGCGCCGTCCTTCCGTTCACGCTCGTGCCACCGCTACCGGTTCCCGCGATCATGGCGGCGAGCGCTCTCCTCGGCATCACCATCATCATCGGAAACACCCTGTGGGAGACGGCGTTACAACAGGAGGTCCGGCCGGACCGCCTCGCTCGGGTCAGCTCGTTCGACTGGCTCCTTTCGCTGTGCCTGACGCCCGCCGGTCAGGGGCTGGCAGGCCCGCTGTCGAACGCGCTCGGCGTTCGCACGACCCTCGTGCTCGCCGGCGCGCTGATGTGCGTGCCGAATCTGTGCGTGCTCGCGTTTGTCCGCGAGGTCCGCAGCTTGCGGCGGCAAGACGCGCCGAGCTCTGCGCCCGTTAGTTGAAGCGCGCCTGGGCCGCTTCGAGGCCTTCGGCGGCGATCGTCTCGACCGCGTCGGCGGCCCGCGAGACCAGCGCCTCGACGTCTTCCTCCGCCGCGAACGGCGAGAGCACCCAGTCCGCCACGGGCCGAGGGTCGCCGCGGCCGGGCCGCCCCACGCCGATCCGTAGCCGCAGGAACTCCTGCGTGCCGAGGTCCTGCGCCAGCGAGCGCAGGCCGTTGTGGCCGGCGAGGCCGCCGCCCCGCCGTGCCTGCAGCCGTCCGGGCTCGAGATCCACGTCGTCGTGGACGACCAGGATCGACTCCGCAGGAACCTTGAAGAACCTCGCCGCCGCGGCCACCGAGCGGCCGGACTCGTTCATGTAGGTCTCGGGCTTCAGCAGCGCAAGCCTCTCCTCGCCGAGGCGCACCTCCGTCAGCGAGCCTGAGAACTTCGAGCGCCACGAGCCGTCGTGCCGGCGCGCCAGCTCGTCCGCGACCAGCCAGCCCGCGTTGTGGCGGGTGCGCTCGTATTCGCGGCCGGGGTTGCCCAGGCCCGCGACGAGGAGATCCAGCGTCGAGGCGCGCTCGCCCCGACCGAACAGGCGCACCTATTCCTCTGAGGTTTCCTGCTCGCCGGTGGGCTCTCCGCCCTCGCCCTCGGCAGCGGCTTCGCCCTCGACCTCGGGAGCCTCCTCGCCCTCGGGCACCTCGCCTTCCACGAGCTCGGCCTCCTCGCCCTCGACCTCTTCGGGCTCCGGCTCGACGAACCTGGTCGGCATCGTCACGGTGGCGAGCACGGTCTCCTCCGGGTCGTCGAGGAACTTCACGCCCTCCTGCACGGGCAGGTCGACCAGGCGCAGCGTGTCGCCGATCGCCATGCCGGTGACGTCGAGGTCGAGGTGCTCCGGAATCTCCAGCGGCAGCGCCTCGACGGTGATCTCGCGGACGACCTGCGAGAGGACGCCGCCCTCGGTGACGCCGACCGGCTCCCCGATCAGCTCGACCACGACCCGCGCCTGGATCGCCTCGTCGAGGCGCACCTCCTGCAGGTCGATGTGGGTCAGCGTGCCCTTCACCGGATCCTGCTGGTACTGCTTGAGGATCGACGGGCGCGTCGTCTTCTGGCCGTCGAGGGTGACGTCGAGGATCGCGTGAAGGCCCCCGTCGCCCGTCAGCGCGCGCCGCAGATCGCGCTCCGGGACGGAGAACGCGTGCGGCTCCTTCCCGCGCCCGTAGAGGACGCCGGGAATCAGCCCCTGCTTGCGCAGGCGCCGCGATTCGCGGGTGCCGCGGCTCTCGCGCTCCAGCACCTGCAGCTTGACTCGTTCGCCGGCCACGGCGCGGAAGTGTAGCTGCCACGCCCCATTGCCGTTTCCCCTGCAAAGGGCGTACCTTAGGAGCGTGACGACGTGTCCTTCCTGCCGCCGGGAGAACGCCGACAGCGCGCGCTTCTGCGCCGCGTGCGGGACGGCCCTCGTCCTCGCGTGCGCCGAGTGCGGTGCAGATGTCCCCGCCGAGGCGACCTTCTGCCCCTCTTGCGGCGCCCCGGTCGCGGTCGAGGCGAAGCCGTCGGGGGACGAGCGGAAGATCGTCACCGCTCTCTTCGCCGACCTCGTCGACTCGACCAGCCGCGCCGAGCGGCTCGACCCCGAGGACGTGCGGGAGCTCCACTCCCTGTACTTCACGCGGGTCCGCTCGGAGATCGAGCACTACGGCGGGGTCGTCGAGAAGTTCATCGGAGACGCGGTCGTGGGCCTCTTCGGCGCCCCCGTCACGCACGAGGACGACCCGGAGCGGGCGGTGCGCGCGGCGCTCGGGATCCGAGACGCGATCGTCGAGCTCAACGAGGAGACGCCCGACGCCGAGCTTCACGTGCGGATCGCGGTCAACACCGGCGAGGCGGTCGTCGCGCTCGGCGCCAACGCCGCCGCGGGCGAGGGCGTGGTCACCGGCGACATGGTCAACACCTGCAGCCGCCTCCAGTCCGCCGCCCCCGTCGACGGGATCCTGGTCGGCGAGACCACGTACCGGGCGAGCGCGGGAGCGATCGCCTACCGGGAGGCCGACGGCGTGCGCGCCAAGGGGAAGAGCGAGCCGATCTCCGTGTGGGAGGCGCTCGGCCTGCAGCCCGAGGAGGAACAGCCCGACCTCTCGGCGCCGTTCGTCGGGCGCCGCCGCGAGCTGGCACAGCTCCTCGATGCCCTCGTTCGCGTCTGCCGCGAGCGGACGCCGCAGCTCATCTCGCTGGTCGGCGAGCCCGGGATCGGGAAGACGCGTCTCGCGCGCGAGCTCGTGGCCGCCGTGGACGCCGAGCCCGAGTTCGGCGACTGGCTCAGCGGCCGCTGCCTGCCCTACGGCGACGGCGTCTCGTTCGCCGCGCTGGCCGAGATGGCGCGCTCGGAGGCCGGGATCAGCTCCAACGACTCGGACAGGGAGGCGACGGCCAAGCTGCACCGCGCCGTCGAGGCGCTTCCCGGGGAGATCGACGCCCCGTGGCTCGAGTCACACCTGCGCCCGCTGGTCGGGCTCGAGGGCGAGCCCGGAGAACGGCGCGAGGAGTCGTTCGCCGCCTGGCGGCGCTACTTCGAGGCGTTGGCCGAGCGCCGGCCGCTCCTGCTCGTCTTCGAGGACCTGCACTGGGCCGACCCGGCCGTGCTCGACTTCGTCGACTACCTCGTCGATTGGGCGACCGGCGTCCCGCTGCTCGTGCTGTGCACTGCACGGCCCGAGCTGCTCGAACGGCGGCCCGGCTGGGGCGGCGGCAAGCGCAACGCGATCACCGTCTCGCTCGCGCCGCTCTCGAACGACGAGACGGGCGAGCTGGTCACGGCCCTCCTCGGCCAGGGCCGGCTGCCGCCCGAAGTCGCCGTCCCGCTGCTCGCGCGCGCGGGCGGGAACCCGCTCTACGCCGAGGAGTACGTGCGGATGCTGGTCGAGCGCGGCTCCCTGGTCGACGAGAACGGGTCGTGGAAGCTGGCCGTCCCCGAGCTACCCCTCCCGGAGACCGTACAAGGGACGATCGCGGCGCGGGTGGACGGGCTCCTCCCGGACGAGAAGCTCGTCCTCCAGGAGGCGGCCGTGGTCGGCAAGGTCTTCTGGCTCGGCGCCGTGGCGGCAGCCGTCGGCGCCGGCCAGTCGGAGGCAGAGCGACAGCTCCATGCCCTCGAGCGCAAGGAGTTCATCCGGCGCGACCGACGTTCCTCGATCTCGGGCGAGGCTCAGTACGTCTTCCGCCACGTGCTCGTACGCGACGTCGCCTACGGGCAGATCCCGCGCGCGCGGCGGGTCGATGCGCATCGCCAGTGCGCCAAGTGGCTCGAGGAGCTCCCGGGCCGGCGCGACGACCAGGCGGAGCTCGTCACGCACCAGTACCGCAGCGCGCTCGAGCTGGCGCGGGCGAGCGGCACCGAGACGAACGAGCTCGTCGAGCGGACGCGAAGGGCCGCGCGCGAGGCGGGCGACCGGGCGTTCGCGTTGTACGCGTTCAGCGCGGCGGCCAAGTTCTACGAGGAGGCGCTCGCGCTCTGGCCGGACGACGGCATCGGCCGCGCACGGCTCCGGTTCAAGTACGGCAAGGCGCTCGTCGAGGCAGAGGGCGCAGGCGCGGATGTGCTCGCAGATGCCGCTCGGGAGCTGTTCGAGGCCGGAGAGTACGGGCTGGCGGCGGAGGCGGAAGTGTTCCAGGCGGTCCTGCTCGAGCGCGAGGGCGCGGCCGACGCGGCGTCCAAGCACATCCAGCGCGCTGCCGAGCTCGTCGAGGACGCTCCGGCGTCGCAGACGAAGGCGCAGGTGCTCACCAAGCTCGCCGGGCTCCTCATGACCACCGAGCCGGAAGAGGCGGTGCGCCTCGGCGAAGAGGCTCTGGCGATGGCAGGGCAGCTCGGGCTCGACGACCTTCGGGCGCATGCCCTCACGACGATGGGCTTCGCGAGGGCGACGATCGCCGTCGACGGCACCCGCGAGCTCGAGCAGGCGATCGAGATCGGCGACGCCGCCGGCTCGCCGGAGAGCATCCGTGCGCGGTCCCTGCTCGCGGCCGTGCTCGCCCACGAGGGCGACCTCAGGCGCAGCTCGAAGCTTCGCGCCGAGGCGTGGAGCGACGCAGAGCGCTTCGGAAACCCGTTCGTGATCCGGTTCCTCGAGAGCGAGAGCGTCTTCGACAGCTACTGGGCGGGCCGCTGGGGCGAGGCGCTCCGCGTGGCCGACGACTTCATCGCCGAGGCCGAGCACGGCTCCCCTCACTACGGCGAGATCCTCTGCCACGAGATCCGCGCCGAGATCCGCCTTGCGTCAGGCGATGACCAGGGCGCGCTCGAGGACGCGGCCTGGAGCCTCGAAAGCGCACGCCAGACCGGTCACCCGCAGAGCCTCTACCCCGCGCTCGCGACCGAGGCACGGGCCTGGCTCGCGAGCGGCGAGGCGGAGACGGCCGGGCAGCTCGTCGACGAGCTGCTGGCTCTCTGGACCGACGAGCCGAAGCTTCCCGCGTCGTTCTGGCTCGCGGACGTCGTCGTCGTCCTCGAGGCGCTCGACCGCGGCTCCGAGATCGAGGCGTTCGCCCACCGGGCCGGCGCGCGAACACGGTGGGTCGACGCAGCGATCGCGTTCGTCCACGATCCGCGCTCGGCGGCCCGGCTCTACAGCGAGATCGGAAGCCGTCCCGACGAAGCCTTCGCGTTGCTCCGTGCCGGTGAGCGCGACCAGGCGGAAGTCGAGCTCAGCCGAGCGATCGAGTTCTACCGCAGCGTCGATGCGACTGGGCTCACGCGTCGGGCGGAGAAGGCGCTGGCGGCAGTGTCCGGGCGCAAGCGGCCGCCCGGAGCCTAGCCCGACTGCTGCTCCCGCACCTTCTCCTCGACCGAGAGGAAGTATTCGACGTCGTCTGGCAAGAATGCGTCCCGGACGCGATCGAGCGCAGCTTGCGCGTCCTCCGGCTTCCCGCAGAAGTGAATCAGCGCGACGACCCGGGAGTCGTCACCGGCGCCGAAGTACACATCGTCCAACGCTGCACCGTTTCTCGTCACCATGTCGTGGATCTTTTGCTTGACCGCTTCGGGGTTCCCCAAGACATCCCGCAACTCGTCGGGCGTGCCGTAGATGATCGTCCAGCCGTGCGGCATCGCAGCTCCCTCCTTTGCTGATTGGAAGCAGATGATCCACGTTCGTATCGCGAGTTGCAAGGGTGGCGCCCTCGAGGCCGGCGCTGCAAACGGCCTATCCTCGTTCCGTGAGGACGTGTCCTTCCTGCCGCCGGGAGAACGTCGACGGTGCCCGCTTCTGCATCTCCTGTGGCACGGCGCTGACCATCCAGTGCGCCGAGTGCAGCGCCGAGGTCCCGCCCGACGCGGACTTCTGTCCCGCCTGCGGTGCCTCGATCTCGCCGAGCCCGCCTCCGGCGGCAGAGGAGCGGAAGGTCGTGACCGTGCTCTTCGCCGACCTCGTCGACTGGACCGGGCACGGCGAGCGGCTCGATCCCGAGGACGTGCGCGGGCTGCAGCGGCCGTACTTCGAGCGAGCGCGGGCGGAGATCGAGCGCTTCGGCGGCTCGCTCGAGAAGTTCATCGGCGACGCCGTGATGGCGGTCTTCGGCGCACCGACCGTGCACGAGGACGACCCGGAGCGGGCGGTGCGGGCGGCGTTCGCCGTGCGCGAGGCGGTCGCGGAGCTGAACGAGCTCGCCGACAGCGCCGAGCTCCACGTCCGCATCGGCGTCAACACCGGCGAGGCGATGGTCGCGGTCGGTGCAGACGCCGCCGCGGGCGAGGGCCTCGTCACCGGCGACGTGGTGAACACGTGCTCGAGGCTCGAGTCGGCTGCCCCGGTGGACTCCATCCTCGTCGGCGAGGCCACGTACCGGTCGACCGCCACCGTGGTCGACTACGGCGAGCGGCGCGAGCTCGACGCCAAGGGCAAGGGCGAGCCGGTCGCCGCCTGGGAGGTCCTCGCGCTCCGGGAGAACACGGAGCGGATGTCGACGCCGCTCGTCGGCCGCCGGCAGGAGCTGAGCCAGCTGCTCGACGCCCTCGTCCGCGTGCGCGAGGAGCGGACGCCGCAGCTCGTCTCGCTCGTCGGCGTGCCGGGGATCGGCAAGACGCGGCTCGCGCGAGAGCTCGTGAACGCGGTCGAGGCCGAGCCGGACACGGCCACCTGGCTGCGCGGCCGCTGCCTGCCATACGGCGACGGCGTCTCCTTCGCGGCTCTTGCCGAGATGGCCCGCGCCCAGGCGGGGATCCTGACCACCGACTCCGAAGAGGAGGCCGCAACGAAGCTACGGGCCGCGGTCGAGGCGCTCTCCGGCGAGGCCGACGCCAGCTGGCTCGAGACCCATCTGCGCCCGCTGGTCGGACTGACGGCCGAGGCGCCGGAGGCCCGCGAGGACTCGTTCGCGGCCTGGCGCCGCTTCTTCGAGGCACTGGCCGAGGCGCGTCCGCTGGTACTCGTCTTCGAGGACCTGCACTGGGCCGACCCCGGCGTGCTCGACTTCGTCGACCACCTCGTCGACTGGGCCAGCGGCGTGCCGCTGCTCGTCCTCTGCACGGCGCGGCCGGAACTGCTCGAGCGCCGGCCCGACTGGGGCGGCGGCAAGCTGAACGCGATCACGATCTCGCTCTCGCCGCTCTCGGACGAGGAGACCGGCGACCTGGTCGGGGCCGTGCTCGGCCAGGAGCCGCCGGCCGCGGTCGCCGAGGCGCTGCTCGCGCAGGCGGCCGGCAACCCGCTCTACGCCGAGGAGTACGCGCGGATGCTCGTCGAACGCGGCCTGCTTCTGCGTGACAACGGCTCCTGGCGCCTGGCCCAGCCCGACCTGCCGCTGCCGGAGTCCGTCCAGGGCACCATCGCGGCGCGGATCGACACGCTCCCGGCCGACGAGAAGGCCGTCCTGCAGGAGGCGGCTGTGGTCGGCAAGGTCTTCTGGCTCGGCGCTGTCGCGGGCGGAGCCTGGCTCGACCGTGAGGAGGCCGAGCGGCTCCTGCACCAGCTCGAGCGCAAGGAGTTCGTCCGGCGCGAGCGGCGGTCGTCGATCGCCGACGAGGAGGAATTCGCGTTCCGGCACGTCCTCGTCCGTGACGTCGCCTACGGCCAGCTGCCGCGCCCGCGGCGGGCGGAAGCGCACGAGCGCGCCGCTGCGTGGCTCGAGTCGCTCGGCGGCGAAGAGCTGGCCGAGCAGCTCGCCTATCACTACGAGTGCGCGCTCGAGCTGCGTCAGGCCCTCGGCGAGGTGACGGCCGATCTCGCGGGCCGGGCAGTCGAGGCCTTCCACCAGGCGGGCGAGCGGGCGCTGAGCATGAACGCCTTCGAGGCGGCGCGCCGGTTCTTCGCGGCCGAGCTCGACCTGCGGCCGGAGGACGACCCGCAGCGGCCCTACGCGCTGCTGGGCCTCGGCGAGGCGCGCTCCCACGCCGAGGGAAGCGGCACCACGGAGCTCGAGCAGGCGTACGAGGCGCTCGAGGCCGCCGGCGACCGTGAAGCCGCAGCGGAGATCGCATCGAAGCTCGGGCCACTGCTCTGGGCGCGCGGACACGCCGAGCAGGCGACGGAGTGGCTGAACCGCGGGGGCGAGCTCGTGACCGATCTCCCGCCGACGCGCACCAAGGGGCTCGTGCTCGGCCGCCTCGCGAGCCTGCACAACGTCCGAGACGAGACGGATGACGCGCAGCGCCTCGCGCAGGCCGCGCTCGAGCTCGGCGAGCAGGTCGGCTCCGACGAGGTTCGCGCACGGGCGCTCGGGGCGATCGCCGCCAGCCGCACGCAAACCGGCGACTGGCAGGGATTCGACGACTACGCAGAGAGCGTCGAGCTCGCCACGAAGCTCCGGTCTCCCGAGGCGATCGTGAACATCATCAACTACGCGGGCGCGCGCCTGGCGTTCGGCGACCTTCGAGGCGCCTTCGAGCTCCAGGCGAAGGGCCGCGAGCTGGCCCGCGAGCTTGGCGACAGGCGCTACGCGGCCTGGCTCCACGCGGAGCAGATCTGGGAGCACCACTGGCAAGGGCGCTGGGACGAGGCGCTCCGGCTCGCCGACGAGGTGATCGAGTCCGGCGGAGCCGGAGCCACCGGGTACATGGAGATTCCGGCCCGCCTGACGCGCGCCAGGATCCTCTCCGACCGCGGGCGCGAGACCGAAGCCGCGAAGGACGTCGAGCGGGCGCTCGCACAGGCCCTGGAGATCGGCGAGGTCCAGGTGGTCGTGCCGGCGCTCGGCCTGCGGGCGCGACTGCGCCGGGAACGGGACCCGGCCGCAGCCGAGGCCGACATCGCCGCCGCGCTCGAGCGGATCCGCGGCAGAGAGGTGTGGGCCGGCCTCGCCTGGGCGGACATCGGCGTCGTCCAAGCCGAGCTCGGGCTCCCGTTCCCGGACGTCGCGGCCTCGAGTCGCTGGATCGAGGCGGCGCGGTCGCTGGAGCGGGATCCGGCGGGCGCGGCGGAGCTCTACCGCGAGATCGGATCGCTGCCCGACGAGGCCGACGCGCGGCTCCGGGCGGCACAGCTCCTGCTCGCCGCGGGCCGGACGGAGGAGGCGGCACCCCACCTCAAGGCGGCCCTCGGCTTCTATCGCAGCGTTGGCGCAACCGCGCGGGTCGGGGCGGCCGAGACGCTCCTTACGTCAGCTTGAGGCGCCGTGCTTCGGCAGGCGAGCGCGCAACCAGATGACGTTGATCGTCGCCGAGTGCCCGTGCTCGGCTGAGGCGAACTTGAACGACTTCCCGATCGCGAAGAAGTGGTCCGGGCCCACGAGTCTCAACCCATGCTTCGGGCCCGGGTTCTTGCCGTCGAACGAGACCCGGATCGGAGGGCTCTCGAGCGAGATCGCCATCGCGTCCGTGCCGGCGGGCGCCCGGACCGCTTGACATTGGTCGGCCCGGACGAGGTCGCGGACGAGCTCCCGATCGGATCGTAGGTAACGGCTCCAGCAATGTTCATGGCTCCTCCCGGTCGCGGCCCGCGCGAGTCTAGAACAGCTGGTTCTCTGTCCGTCATGACGACCCGTAGCCGCCCGTAGCGAGACGTGTCCGCTGACGACTCCTTGGACTGGGCCGCGTATAGAAAAGCTGGTTCTTCGCTGCGCACGTCTCCCGAAGCGCCAGGCCGTGGTGACTGCCTCGTGGGAATCCCTTAATCCGCATCCGTAGTGGGAACCGATGGCAGCCGCTCGGGGTTCAGAGAGACTGGCGGTGGGCTCTCGAACGACAAGGGGGGTTAGGTGGCGGTTCTGACAGCAGACATCGAGCGACGTCTCCAGCGCATCCCGGTGGAGCTCAAAGCCGAGTTTCCGGATGTTCCCGTCGAAGCGATCGAACTCCGGCGATCGACCGCATCATCACGCGAGAGGTAACCGACGAGGGCGCCGGCGACCTGTACTTCGATCGCGTTCGGGTCGTACGGGTTAGCGGCGTCCGGCACGAGGACGGCGAAGGTCTCATAACGAACGTGGTCGGGCCTGCGGCCCCCGACGATCTGCCACAGCGCGTCCTGATAATGCGATTCACCGACTACCTCGAGCGTCTCCGTCCCCGAGTAGAGCGTCGCCTCCACCTTTCGGAGGCGAGCGGCCGCCGGCGATTTCGAGCCACGAAGAAGGTCAAGAACGCCGGGCATGCCGCTTATGAATGATCGTGTCGATACGCGCGTCGATCGCGTCGGTCTTGCGGCCGATCTCGGTGTAGATCGACTGCCGCGTGGCCCACGAGTGCTCGTGCCACGTCCGTTCCTTGGCCAGCAAGCCGGCCAGCTCTTCGCTGCTTCCGGCCACTACGTCGAACGTGTGACGGAACTCGGCGCTGCCGAGGTACTTGCACAGCTCGACACCTTTCGTCTCCTGCCCATCAGCGCCCAGCTCGGCACGATGCACCTCGACGACCATTCGCCGCATGATCCGCGCCAGGTCGACCGACCGGACCGGATCCACGACGGCGACGCCGTCTTTCACGAACAGCGTCTTCTGCTCGGCTGGGAAGGCACGGCTGATGATCACCAGGTAGGGCGTGTTGTGCGTCTCTCCCTCCTTGCGAGCCTGCTTGATGAAGCCGTCCGACCAGTTCTGCGTGTCCTTGCACTCGTAGACGATCCGCCCGGCCGTCTCCAGGCTCCCATCTGAGCGGACGCGCACCTCCTGCACGATGTCGCCGCCTGCACGCCCGTGGCCGACGCGTTCGATCTCGTCGTCCGGGAATGCGGCCTGCAGCCCCAATAGGAGCTCCTCCTCGTTCAGGTCGCCGCGCTCGACCCCTGTCAGGTGCTCGATCTGGCGCTCCTGAACCGCAATCTGCTTCTTGAATTGCGTGAGGAGGCGATCCTTCTTGCCCAGCTCCGTCCGTGCCTCCTCCCGCCCTTTGCGCGCTGCAGCCGTCTCCGCTTGGGCCAGTTTCTTCGCGTGCTTCATCTCCAACTCGGCTGCGTGCTCGCTTGCGAGCTTCTTGGCCAGCGTCTCCGCCGCCGCCTGTAGGTCCCGCTCATGCTGGCGCTTGCTTGTCTCCAGGTGACGTATCGCCGACTGGTTGAGCAGAGGCTGGCCGCAGTAGGGGCATGCCTCAGCCCGCACGACGCCGGCTCCGTTCGACTCTGCATGCGTCCTCGTCCGCGTTGCCATTGCCACTCCTTCCCGCGAGCGCAACGATGCTGCCGCTCGCAACGAGACGATCATCGGACGCCCCCTCCTCTGAGGCATCGGACATTCCACTGATGCGCCTTGCCACAAATTCCCGACCGCCTTACGTCCTGGAGGTCCTACTTCGAGGCTGCCATCCGAAGCTTCGCTCTGTAGGCGGACTCAAGCGTCGGGGGTGACCCCGTCGCACCGTTCGGCGCAGCACGGCGCCCCAGTTATCCGTGGACAAAGAGGATCGGCGACCGCCCCGAGACTGTACTGCGGGTCTATGCACACCTGCTTCCACAGTCGGAGGACGAGACGGCCGAGCAGGTGGCGGCCCTGATCGCCTGAGAGGGCGGGGTTACTTCGGCTCGTCCGAGTTCACCGGAGGTTCGCTCGGTGGTGGCGGCGGGTCGGCGCTCTGATCGCCACCTCCGAACGTTTCCTTCACCTTGCTCACGCCTAAGAGCAAGGCTCCGAGACCGCCAGTGGCCTCGCCAAAGGCTTGAGCGCCCTGGAGGACGGCGTCAAGGCTCCGCTCGACTACCTCGGACTCGACGTCGGCAGGCTGAGGACGTTCCGCCTTCGGCTGTTCGTTCTCCTCGTTCATGCCCCGAAGCGTAGTAAGGCAAGACGACGGACCCTCTGCACAACGCGCGCGTTAGCACCCCGTTAGCAAAGGCGGCGCAGACCCGCATGGTTGCCCGGCGTTTCTAGAACAGCTGGTTCTCGCCCGCGAAGATGGCCGAGACGGAGTCGTCTGCGAAGACGTTCAGGATCGTCTCGGCGAGCAGGCTCGAGACCGGGAGGACGTCGATCTTGGCAGGCCGGTTGACCGGGTCGATCGGCACCGTGTTCGTGACCGTGACCTGCTTGAGGTCGCTGGCGGCGATCTTCTCGAACGCGTTGCCGGGGAAGAGCCCGTGCGTCGCGCAGGCGTAGACCTCGGTCGCGCCGGCGTCGAGCAGCGACTCGGCGCCGGCGATCAGCGTGCCGCCGGTGACGATCAGGTCGTCGCTCATGATCGCGACCTTGCCGCGGACGTCGCCGATCACCTCGGTGACCGCCGCTCGGTCGTGCTCCGGCCGGGTCTTGTTCATGATCGCCAGGTCGCCCTCGAGCATCTGGCCGAATCGGCGGGCCATCTTCGCGCGGCCCGGGTCGGGCGAGACCGCGACGACCCCTTCGCCATGAAAGCCCTTGTCCCGGTAGTACTGGGCGAACAGCTGCAGCGCGGTCATGTGGTCGACCGGCACGTTGAAGAAGCCTTGGATCTGGCCGGCGTGGAGGTCCATCGTCACCACGCGGTCGACGCCGGCGACCTCGAGCGCGTCGGCCACGAGCCTGGCCGTGACCGGCTCGCGTGGCGCCGACTTCTTGTCCTGGCGCGAGTACGGGAACCACGGGACGACGGCGGTGATCCGCTTTGCCGAGGCGAGCTTCGCCGCCTGCACCATGATCAGCAGCTCGACCAGATGGTCGTTGACGGGCTGGTTCCCCGACTGGACGATGAACACGTCCGCGCCGCGGATCGAGTCGACGTAGCGCACATAGGTCTCGCCGTTGGCGAAGGTCTTCAGCTTGACGTCGCCGAGGGCGACGCCGAGCCTGTCGGCGATCTGCTCGGCGAGCTCCGGGTTCGAGCGGCCGGAGTAGAGCATCAGCCGCTTCTGCGGCCCGCGCTCGATCCAGGGCGCGCGCTCGGTCACCGGCAGGACGGGCTCGACCGTCTCGAGCCCCGGGAGTGTCGCTTCACTCATTTTCCTTCCCGCCTTTTCCGTACGTAGCCTTCCTTGTTCTCCTGGCGCTGGCGCGCGACGGCGAGCGCTTCGGGCGGGACGTCCTCGGTGATGACGGAGCCCGCCCCGGTCCAAGCATCGTCGCCAATCTCGACCGGCGCAACGAAGGAATTGTGGACGCCGGTCCTGACGTTGCGGCCGATCACGGTGCGGGCCTTCGGCTCGCCCTCGCGATGGGGGAAGTTCGCAGTGATGTTCCCGGCTCCGATGTTGGTTCCCTCGCCGATGTCCGCATCGCCGATGTAGGACTGGTGAGACGCCTTCACCCCAGCTCCGAGGCGGGAGTTCTTCACCTCCACGAAGGTGCCCGCCTTGGCGCCGGCCTCCAGCACGGTTCCGGGGCGAAGGTAACAGAAGGGGCCGACCAGTGCTTGCGGGCCGACGACGGCACCGTCGACCACGGCGTGCGGGCCGACCTCGGCGCCCTCGGCCACGCGGGTCTCACCGCGCAGGATCGTGAACGGGTGGATGGTCGAGTCGGGCTCGAGCTCGACGGACGGCTCGATCCACGTCGTCGCCGGGTCGACGATCGTCGCCCCCGCGAGCATGTGCGCTTCGTTGATCCGGTCGCGCAGGACGGCCGCAGTGGCGGCCAGCTCGGCGCGCGTGTTGACGCCGACCTCTGCGGGATCGTCGTCCTCGTACACGGCTACCCGGTCGCCGGCCGCGACGAGCTCGCGGATCGTGTCGGTCAGGTAGAGCTCGCCCTGCCGGTTCTCGGGGGCAAGCCGCTCGAGCGCCGGCCACAGCTTCCCGGCGTCGAAGACGTAGATCGACGAGCTGATCTCGGTGATCGCGATCTGCTCGGGGGTCGCGTCGCCGGCCTCGACGATCGCCTCGAGGCTTCCGTCGGCCCCGCGGACGATGCGGCCGTAGTCGCCCGGGTCGGGGCGGTCGAAGGAGAGGACCGTCGCGGCGGCCTGCTCGCGGCGGTGGGTCTCGAGCAGCCGCTCGAGGATCTCCGTTGTGATCGTGGCGGCGTCGCCGCTGACGACGAGCAGGTCGCCCTCGAAGGCCTGGAGCTTCGGGCGAGCCGCGGCGGCGGCGTCGCCGGTCCCGCGGGGCTCGCTCTGGACGGCGACGTCGACGCCCTCGAAGGCGTCCTCCTGGCCGGGTGCGGTCACGACCACGAGTGGTTGCGGCCCGAGCGGGCGGACCGCCTCGATCACCCAGTCGACGAGCCGCCTCCCGAGCAGCGGATGCAGGTGCTTCGGCGTCGCCGAGCGCATGCGGGTGCCCAAGCCGGCGGCGAGGATGACCGCTGCCAGCTTCCGGTCGCTCAAGTCAGCGGAGATATCGTTGGGCGACAAAACATTCTGGTGGGGCGTAGCCAAGTGGTAAGGCAGCGGGTTTTGGTCCCGCGATCCCAGGTTCGAATCCTGGCGCCCCAGCCATTATCCAGGCTTCGCTCAGCCTCGTTCGGAGAAGAGGAAGATCAGGGCGATCACGGCGAAGACGCCCGCCAGGGCCAGCGCCAGCCAGCTGAGGAGGAAGGCGAAGATCGCGACGACAACGGCCAGCGCCTGCGAGGCGCCCGCGATCCAGGCGACCTGGCGCACGGTGTCGGAGCGGGCATTGCGCCCCCAGAAGACATAGACGGCCAGGACCGGAATGGCGATCGCGACCACGGTCCACTTCGTGAAGTCGTGCGTGAGCGCGACGAGGATTCCCTCGAGGACGGCGATCCAGAGGACGATCCGCGTGCGGCGCGCGCGCAGCCAGCGGCCGGTCTTGGTACTGCCGTGCTCGAGCGGTTTGGCGGGCTCGAGGGAGCTGTTGGTGGCCATTGCCTCAACCGTACCAAGTCGGCACGGTGAGCCAGGTTCGGCCCCGGCGCCGCAGCGCGCGCTCGGCCGCGGCGGCCGGCTTGCGGTGCTGGAAGAGGCCGTAGACCGTCGGCCCGGCGCCGCTCACATCGGCCCGGAAGGCGCCGAGCGACCGGAGCTCGTCGGCCACGGGCGACGATGCGAGGTCGTTCGGCGGCAGGGTGCCGAGGTCACTCGCGCGCCGGACCGTCGCGAGCGCCTCGTCGAGCCGGGCGCGGCGCTCGGGGTAGCCCCGCTCGCCGCCGCGCTCGGCGAAGGCCTCGTAGACCGACGCCGTCGACTCCTTGCTCGCATCGTGCGGCAGCAGGAGAACGACCCAGTAGTCCTGCGGGAGGTCGAGCTGCGTCAGGTCGGTGCCCGTTCCCTCGCCGAGCTGCGGGCCGGCGGTGAGGAAGAAGGGCACGTCGGCCCCGAGCGCGGCCGCGAGCTCGTGGAGCGCCTCGGACGAGAGCGGCTCGGGGAGCGTCTCGTTGGCGAGCCGGAGGGCGGTCGCCGCATCGGAGCTGCCGCCGCCGAGCCCGGCCGCGAGGGGGATCTCTTTCCAGATCCGCGCCGCCCAGCGCGGCTCGGCGCCGGCCGCGGCCGCCAGCTCCTCGAGCGCACGGCGGACGAGGGTGTCCTCGGCGAACCCCTTGACGCTGAGCTCCCGCGCCGGCTCGACGGCGATCCGGTCGGCCAGGTCGATTTGCTGGAGGACGGTGGCCAGCTCGTGCCGGCCGTCTTCCCGGCGCGGGCCGACGACGAGCGCCAGGTTGAGCTTCGCGGCCGCGGGCGACCGGTTCACGGCAGGACGGTGACGAGGATCGTTCGCTCGCGCGGGCCGTCGAACTCCGCCAGAAAGATCGCCTGGTGGGCGCCGAGCGCGAGGCGCCCACCGACGAGCGGCACCGACACCGACGAGGCTGTCAGCGCGGTCCGGACGTGCGACCACGGATTGCGGTCGCCCTCGTGGATGTGCTCCCAGCTCCAGTCCTCGTCGACCAGCCTGTCGAAGGCCCGGGCCACGTCGCTCGCGACCGCCGTCGCGCCCTCGCCCGCGGCCTGGAGAACGATTCCTGCGGTCGTGTGCGGAACGAAGAGCGTGACCAGCGAGCCCTCGCCGCCGGCCAGCAGCTCGGCGACCGGATCGGTCACGTCCAGCAGCTGGGTTCTCCGCTCGGTCTCGAACGTCAGCTCGGGCACGTGCGCATTCTCATCGGAGCGCCTCGGCCAGGGCGACGAACTCGGGCGGGCTCAGCTCCTCGGCGCGCGCGCCGGGGTCGCGGCCGATCGCCTCGAGCGCGGCGGCGGCGCGGTCGCGAGGGGCAAGGCCGGAGAGCTCGAGTGAGTTCGCGAGCCGCTTGCGGCGATGGGCGAACGCCGCCGCGACGAGCTCCTTCACGCGGGTGAGCTCCTCGAGGCGATAGCCGTCGCGACGGCGGAAGGCGAGGAGCGCCGAGTCGACGTTCGGCCGCGGGCGAAAGACGGTGCGCGAGACCGGATGGAAGCCCGTCCGCTCGGCGGCGAGCTGGACGAGCACCGAGACGGCGCCGTAGGCCTTGGTCGAAGGCTCGGCGAAGAAGCGGTCGGCGACCTCCCGCTGCAGCATCACGCACCAGAGCCCGACCGTCGGCAGGCCCTCGAGGCTCTCGGCGACGAGCGGTGTCCCGATGTTGTACGGGAGGTTCGCGACCAGCTTCGTCGGCGCGGGGTCGAGCGAGGCCAGGTCGAGACGGAGGGCGTCGCCGAAGTGGAGCTCGACGTTGCCGTTGGGCGCCAGGCGCTCGGCGAGGGCGGCCTCGAGCGAGCGGTCGAGCTCGACGGCGTGGACGTGGGCGACCCGCTCCGCCAGGTAGGCGGTGAGGACGCCGAGCCCCGGACCGACCTCGAGCACGACGTCCTCGGGACTGAGCTCGGCGAGGCGGCCGATCACGCCGAGCAGGTTCTCGTCGACGAGGAAGTGCTGGCCGAGCTCCTTCCTGGCGGCCGGGACCCTCACGGCAGCGAGAAGGCGGAGGCCGCGTTGGCGTCGAGCTGCGCGGCGAGCGCCGTCGCGTCCTCGCCGCGCGCCTCGGCCAGGCTGGCGACCGTGTGGACGACGTTCGCCGGCTCGTTCGGCCGGCCGCGGCGGGGCTGCGGGCTCAGGTAGGGGCTGTCGGTCTCGGCGAGCAGCCGGTCGGCGGGGACGCCGCGGGCGGCCTCGCGCAGCTCCTCGGCCTTCGGGTAGGTGACGTTTCCGGCGAAGGAGACGTAGTAGCCGCGCTCGAGCGCCACGGGCAGCAGCTCCGGGCTGGAGAAGCAGTGCAGGACGACCGTGCCCGCGAAGGCCTCCAGGGCGGCGGCGGTCTCGTCTGCCGCTGCGCGCGTGTGGACGACGACCGGCTTGGCGAGTTCGGTGGCCAGCTCGAGCTGGCGGGCGAACAGGTCGCGCTGCAGGTCGCGGGGGGCGTAGTCGCGGTAGAAGTCGAGGCCGGTCTCGCCGACGGCCACGGCGCGCTCGTCGGCGAGCAGCTCACGGAGCTCGTCGAGGCGGCCCGCGTCCTCGTCGGCAGCCTGGTGCGGATGGATGCCGAGCGCGGCCCAGACGCCGGCGTTTGCGTGAGCGATCGCGAGCGTCTCGCGGCAAGACTCGAGGCCGGAGCCGACCGCGACGATCCGCTCGACCCCCGCGGCCCGGGCGCGCGAGACGACGTCGGCGGCCGGATCGGCGCACGCGTCGAGGTGCGCGTGCGTGTCGGTCACGCCGCAGCGGTCGGCAGGTCGACGCGCGGGAACAGCGGGGCGGCCGGCTCGATTCCTTCGCTCACGTCCGTCTTGCCGTACGCGACCTGCTCCAGGGAGAGGTCGAGCGGCTGGCGGAGCGCGCCGAGAATCCGCGGCGCCGTCTCGGGCAGGTACGGCGAGAGCGCGACGGCGACCGCGCGCAGCCCGTCGGCGAGGTCGTACAGGACCGTGTCGAGCTGCCCGGCGTTCGCCTCGTTCTTCGCCAGCTCCCACGGAGCCGTCTCCTCGACATGCCGGTTGAGCCAGCGGACGAGCTCCCAGATGTCCTCGAGCGCGGGAGTCAGCTCCCACGCGTCGAAGCGCTCGACGAGCTTCGCCCGCAGACGGTCGAGCAGGCCTTGGAGCTCGTCGTTCCGCTGTCCCGGGGCGATTCGCCCCTCGCGATAGCGAGCGATCATCGCCGTAGTGCGCGAGACGAGGTTCCCGAGGTCGTTCGCGAGCTCCCGCTCGTACCGCTCGTGCAGGCCGTCGAGCGACGCGTTCCCGTCCTGACCGAACGAGACCGAGCGCAGCGCCCAGAAGCGGACCGCGTCCGCACCGTACGTCTCGGCGAGCTCCAGCGGGTCGACCGTGTTGCCAGCCGACTTGGAGATCTTCCGCTTGTCGAGCAGCAGCCAGCCGTGGACGAACAGCTGCTGCGGCACCTCGTAGCCGGCAGACAGAAGCAACGCCGGCCAGAAGACGCAGTGGAAGCGCAGGATGTCCTTGCCGAGCACGTGGTGCGCGTGCGGCCAGAACTTCTCCCGCAGATCCTCGCCCTCGCGCGCATACGTAAGAGCGCTCACGTAGTTGATGAGGGCGTCTACCCAGACATAGGTGACCTGCTCCTCGTCCCAGGGGATCGGCACGCCCCACGGCTGGCCGGCGCGGCTGACGCTGAAGTCCTGGAGGCCGCCCTCGATGAAGCTGCGGGCCTCGTTGTAGCGGAACTTCGGCAGGACGAAATCGGGCCGCTCGTCGTACAAGGCGAGCAGGCGGGCCTGGTAGGCCGACAGCCGGAAGAAGTAGTTCTTCTCCTCGATGTACTCGGGCCGAGTGCCGTGATCGGGGCAGAGGCCATCGACCAGCTCGGCCTCGTTCTTGAACTCCTCACAGCCGACGCAGTAAAGGCCGGCGTAGACGTCCTGGTAGATGTCGCCGTTGTCGTAGATGCGCTGGAGGAACTCCTGGACGAACCGCTTGTGGCCCTCGTCTGTCGTGCGGATGAAGAAGTCGTACTCGGCGTTGATCTGCTTCGGCAGCTCACGCCAGTGCTTCTCGACCATCTCGTCGACGAACGTCTTGGGATCGACTCCCGCTTCCTCTGCCACGCGGTAGACCCTCGAGGCATGTTCGTCGGTTCCGGTCAGGAAGAACGTCTCGTCGCCGCGCTGGCGGTGATGCCGGACGACCGCGTCCGCGGCGATGGTCGTGTACGCATTGCCGATGCTCGGCGTCGCATTCACGTAGTAGATCGGTGTGGTCAGGTAGAAGCGCATCGCGGTCAATGATACGAACGGCCTTTCGTGCCGCGGCTCGGCATCGCCGGACGGCGAGGAGAGCCGCTGCGAGCGCGAGGAGGCAAGGGGCAGCCGCGATCAGCACACCCACGAGAGGCCGGCCGCGGTGCTCGGAAGGGAGGATTGCCGGCGGAACCCTGCGGCGGACGTCACCTGCGCCGGCGCGCCCGCTCCACCCTTGGGGCGCGCCCGAAACCGCGGGCCCCGCCCGGCGGACGGTTTCGGCGACTGTCGAAAGGCCCGGCCGTCCAGCCGGCGTCAGCTGCCGAGGAGGCGTGATGGGCGGGGCCGCGGAACGCCCGTGCAGGCGCTGTGTTGGCAGCGGCGCCCGGCCGGGCGCGACCGGACCCGGCGCAGGCACGGTGACGCGGCGTCCGACTCGCAAGACCGTGCCCGGGGGCGAAACCACTGGAACGGGCGCCGGTGCCGGCGGCGGCGGAGGAGCGGCGGGCGGCCCGGGGTCGCCGACCGGATCGGGAACCGGAGCGGGCTGCGGCACGGGCTCCGGCCCAGGCGCGGGCGAAGGCGGAGGGCCCTGCACGGGCAGGAAGGCGAGCGGATCGACGTAGCCCTGCGGATCGTCCGTGCGGCGCACGCCGAGATAGACGTAGGGCACGGTCAGCTCGGGCTGGCCGCTGGGGCCGACCGCGCCGACCACCTCGCCCTCCGAGACGGCGTCGCCGCGTCGGACCGCGTAGGACCCGAGGTGCACGAGCGTGACCGAGTAGCCGTCCGGCGTCGCGATCGTCAGCGTCTTGCCGCCGACCGGCACGGCTCCGGCGAAGGCGACCGAGCCGGAGACCGGCGCCTCCACCCCGGCACCGCTCGGCGCGCCGATGTCGATTCCGCGGTGCTGTCCGGCGGCGTACGGGTGCTGCCGGTCGAACGAGAAGAACGTCAGCACTGAGCCGTGCACGGGCCAGCTCCACCCCAGGGCGGGCGCAGGGACGATCAGCATCGCGGCGGCAGCCACCGCCGGTGGGAGCAGGCGCATCCGGGCACGACCTCCGTTGTCAAGTATGCAAACGTGTAGTTACGGTAGCAAGGCGGCCGCACGTTGTCAAATCCGCTTACAGCGAGCCGCGATAGAGGCGGTTTCGCGCGACCCCGCTCAGGCGGGCGACCACGTCCGCCGCCTGCCGCCGCGCCACGCCGGCCGCAACCAGCTCGGCTACGGCGGCCACAGCGGCCGGCTCCTCGTCGCCGGCCGAGGCAGCGCCCGGCCCGAGCACGAGCGTCACCTCCCCTTTGACCCCCCCGCCGAACCGTTCCGCCAGCTCGGCGACGGAGCCGCGCCCCACCTCCTCGAACCGCTTCGTCAGCTCTCGGCAGACCGCTGCCGGCCGGTCCGGGATCACGCGCGCGAGGACCCGCAGAGACCGCCCGAGCCGCTGCGGCGACTCGAAGGCGACCGCCGCACACGGCCAGGCGGAGAGCTCCTCGGCCAGCGCCGAGAGTGCCCGCTCGCCCCGCGGCAGATAGCCCAGGAACTGGTAGCGCTCGGCCACGAGGCCGCTCGCAACGAGCGCCGTCTCGACCGCGGATGGCCCCGGCAGCACGGTCACCGGCACGCCTGCCTCCAGCGCGGCGGCGACCAGCCGCGCCCCCGGATCCGAGATCGCCGGCAGCCCGGAGTCGCTCACGAGCGCGACCCGCTCGCCGGCCTGCAACCGGGGCCGCAGCTCCGCGGTCCGTTGCGCTTCGTTGTGCTGGTGGTACGAGAGCAGCCGTGCCTTGAGGCCGTGCCGCTCGAGGAGCTTGCGCGTGTGCCGCGTGTCCTCGCAGAGGACGAGGTCGGCCTCCGCGAGCTCGCGCAGGACGCGCAACGTGACGTCCTCGAGGTTGCCGATCGGGGTCGCGCAGACCGCGAGCGGCACGGCCTACGACTCCGCTTCGAGCGCCTCGAAGCCGAGCATGCCCGCGCCGATCACGCCCGCGTCCGCGCCCAGCTCGGCCTCGACGATCCGCACCGTGTCGCGCGCCGGCGTGAGCCCTTCGACCGCGACGACTTCGCGGGCGGGGCCGAGCAGGAGCTCGCCTGCGGCGCCGAAGCCGCCTCCAATCACCACCAGCTCGGGCTCGAACACGTTCAGGAGGCTCGCGATCCCGGCCCCCAGCCGGCGCCCGATCCCCGCCATCGCCTCGACCGCTTCGGCCTCCCCGGCCCGAGCGCGCCGGACCAGGTCGTGGGCGTCGGAGGCCGGGCCGAAAACCTCGCGCGCCACGGCGTCGGCCGCCCGCCCGGACGCGTATGACTCGAGATGCCCGTGCCCGCCGCAGCCGCACGGAGGGCCGTCGAGACAGATCACGATGTGGCCCAGCTCGGCGCCGCCGCCCGTCGCGCCGCGGTACGGCCGGCCGCCGAGGATCAGACCGCCGCCGACGCCGGTACCGAGCGTGAGCATGACGACGAAGCTCGCGCCCCGCGCGGACCCTGCCTTCCACTCGCCGATCACGGCCGCGTTCCCGTCGTTGTCGATTCCGACCGGCAGCCCGTGCCGCTCCTGCATCCGCGAGCGGAAGTCGACGTCCTCGAGCGGGACATTCACCGACGCCACCGCGCGGCCCGTCCGCTGGTCGATCCGCGAAGGCAGCCCGAACCCGAGCGCCGCAACCTCCGTCTCGGCGCGGAGATCCTCGACGACCCCGTCGATCGCGGCCAACAGGGCCTCCTCGGACGAGACGTCGGAGTCGCACTGGTGGCGCGCGGCGATCTCGCCCTCGTGGGTGACGACCGCGCCGAGGATCTTCGTCCCGCCGAGGTCCACGGCTATGACCTTGGGCTCCGCCACGCGCGGCTACCATACGCCGCCGGATGGCGTCGCCCGGCGGAGAGAAGCCGTATCGCCTCTACCGCGGCGGGCGCGTCAAGGGGCGCGTGCCGACGGGAGGCGCCCAGAAGCCGCCGTCGCCTCCGCGCAGGCCACGGCCCGGGCGAGACGGCAAGTCCCGCGACCGCGGGCCGGGCGCGAGGCCGGCCGCCGCGCAGGCCGCCAGGCGCATCCGCTGGGGCCGCGAGATCGGGATCGCGATCGTGGTGGTCGTCCTCTTCCTCGTCTTCTGGGCGCTGCTCGGCTACCTGACCTTCCGCGGCGGCGTGTCGGCCGCGAACAAGCGGCTGCCGCAGTCGGTCGGCAGCGCCCTTGCCCCGGACAAGGGCTCGCTGCTGACCAACTCGACCTCGATCCTCCTGCTCGGAACCGACCACTCCCTCGCTGTCTCGCGCGCCGGCGAGCAGCATTCGGACTCGATCACGCTGCTGCGTACCGACCCGACCCACCACCGGCTCTACTACCTGTCGATCCCGCGCGACCTGCGCGTCCAGATCCCGGGCTACGGCGACGCGAAGATCAACACCGCGTTCCAGGTCGGGGGGCCGCGCCTGGCCGCGCGGACGATCGCCGGCTACACGGACATCCCGGTCAACCACCTGATCGTGGTCAACTTCGCCGAGTTCCGCGACCTGATCGACAAGGTCGGCGGCATCGACGTGAACGTCCCGCGGGCGATCGTCTCCAAGTTCGACTGCCCGTTCGCCTCCGCGGTGCGCTGCGAGCGCTGGCAGGGCTGGCGCTTCGCCAAGGGCGTGCAGCACCTGAACGGGCGGCGCGCGCTGATCTACTCGCGGGTGCGGAAGAACGCCCTCGCGCCGGGCGAGAGCGACATTACGCGCGAGCAGCGCAACCAGCAGGTGCTCCAGGCGCTGATGGGCAAGCTGGCGAGCTTCAGCACGTTCATGCGAATGCCGTTCATCGGCGACGACCTGATGAAGCCGCTCGCGACCGACCTCTCCGCCAACCAGTTCATCGAGCTCGGCTGGAACAAGTTCCGGGCGGGCAACTCCATCCACTGCCGCCTCGGCGGCATCTCGACCGGCGGGGACATCACGCCGAGCGAGGACAACGCGAAGGTGATCCTGATGGTGCTGGGCAAATCGGCGGTACAGCCGCCGGCGCCGTCGGGAGACACCTACCCGCCGGGCTGCGTGTTCGGAAACCCGGCGCCGGGCAGCTACTAGGGGCGCCTGCCCTTTGAGGGCAACCTCGCCCTGAATCCAAGACGGTGCGTTGGACGGCCGCGCCGGCAAAGCCGACACGGCCTCTTGGTCGGCGCCGCAAGCGAGCGCCTAAGCCTCGGCCGCTTTCTCCTTCTTTTCCGGCTTGTCGGCCTTGTCCGCCTTCTTCTCGGGCTCGGCGCCGTCCTTCGACTGCTTGCGCCCGCCCCGGCCGTAGTCGGTCGAGTAGAAGCCCGAGCCCTTGAAGTGGACCGCCACCGGATAGAGCACGCGCTCCAGCGGGCCTTCATCGCAGACCTCGCACTTGTCGGGCTGCGGGTCGCCCATGCGCTGGAAGAGCTCGAACAGGTGCCCGTTCGGGCAGCGGTACTCGTAGATCGGCACGTTCTAAGGATAGTTGTGCTTGTGGCTATGGCCTCCGCTCGCGCTCGAGGGTCTCGCGGAAGCAGGGCGCGTCCTCGAAGGCGGCGAGGCCGGGCGGGGTCGCGCGCGCGCGCGGCCGGCGGCGGCGGGCCGCGGCCAGGACGGCCGAGGCGCCGACCAGCCCACCGAGCAGGAACGATCGCAGTCGTTGCCCGCGCGGTTCCCCGTCCATGCTGCGATTGTAGTTCTCACTTCCGTGACGCCACCAGAACGCATCGACCGGTCATTTCAGACGCACCCACCGGCGGAGCCGGTGCGTGCTGAGGGCGGCACCGCAAGCGGCGCCTTGGTGGTGTGCACCCTCGGAGATCTGCTCCTCGATGTGATCGTGCGCGCGCCGCGGGAGCTCGCGGCCGGAGCGGACACGCCGGTCGAGACCCGCGTGGCCTCGGGCGGGCAGGCAGCCAACGTCGCGGCCTGGGTCGTCGAGCTCGGCGTTCCGGCGCGGTTCGTCGGCAAGCAGGCGGACGACGAGCCGGGCGCGCTGGCGCGGTCGCTGCTCGAACGGCGCGGAGTCGAGCTGGCCGGGCCGCGTGTTGCCGGGAAGACCGGCGTCGTCGTCTCGTTCGTCGGCCCCGACGGCGAGCGCTCGATGGCGACCGACCGGGGCGTCTCACCGGAGCTGCGGGCCGAGGAGCTCGACGCGGCGTGGTTCGGGCACTGCCGCTGGCTGCACCTCTCCGGCTACTCCTTGCTGGCGGAGCCGATCGCCGAGGCGGCCCTGTTGGCGGCCCAAGCGGCGCGCGGGGAGAGCGCGACGGTCAGCGTCGACCTCTCCTCGTGGAGCGCGATCCGCGCTTATGGGCCGGATCGGTTCCGCGGGCGGCTGGACGAGCTCGCGCCCGACGTCGTCTTCGCCAACGAGCCCGAGTGGGAGCTGGTCGGGGGCGCCTACGCGCTGGCGGAGACGGCGGTGGTCAAGCGCGGCTCGCGTGGGGTGCTCGTGCACCGGACGGGCGGCTCGGAGGAGCACGCGTCGCTCGGCGCCTCGGTCGTCGACACGACGGGCGCGGGCGACGCGCTGGCGGCGGGGTTCATCGTCGGCGGGATCGAGCTCGGACTGGAAGCGGCGGCCCGCTGCGTCGCCCAGCTCGGGGCGGTGCCGGCGTGAGCGGGCGAGGTGTCACGGAACTACTCCGAATCGCGCCGGAAGTGCAACAAGCTCTCCACGACCACCGCCCGGTCGTGGCGCTCGAGACTACCCTGATCTCCCATGGGTTCCCACCCGGGGTGGGGGTGGAGGTGGGGCTCGCGGCGGAGTCGGCGGTTCGCGCCGGCGGGGCGGTTCCGGCGACGATCGGCGTGCTCGACGGCGCGGTCGCGGTCGGGCTCGGCGAGGACGAGCTCCAGCGCTTCGGCGAGGCCGGCGCCCAGGCCCGCAAGGCCGGCCCGCGGGACCTCGCCGCCTGCGCGGCCCAGGGAGCCCTCGGTGCGACGACGGTCGGCGGCACGCTCGCCGTCTGCCGCCTCGCCGGGATCCGCTTCCTCGGCACCGGCGGCATCGGCGGCGTCCACCGCGGGTTCGCCGAGCGGCCCGACGTCTCGGCAGACCTGATCGAGCTCGCTCGCACGCCGGCGCTCGTCGTCGGCTCCGGGGCCAAGTCGTTGCTCGACGTCCCGGCAACCGCGGAGGCGCTCGAGACCCTCGGCGTCCCGGTTCTCGGCTACCGCACGGACGAGCTGCCGCTCTTCTACGCCGCCGCCGGCGGGCCGCCGGTCTCGGCGCGCGTCGAGTCGCCCAAGGAAGCGGCACGCATCGCCCAGGCGCACTGGCAGCTGGGCGGCGCCGGCCTGCTGCTCGGCAATCCGCCCGAGGACGGCGTCGACGTCGAGCCGCTGATCGAGGAGGGTCTCGCCGCAGCCGCCGAGCAGAACGTCACCGGCCAGGCCGTGACGCCCTTCGTGCTCGCCTTCCTGCACGAGCGCAGCGGCGGCCGAACGCTCGAGGTCAACCGCGAACTGATCGTCGCCAACGCCCGCCTCGCCGCCGAGGTTGCCGCCGCTAGCGGAAGCTGATCTCGCAACCGGTCCCGAAGGTGACGCGAACCGTCGCCGTCACGGACTCGTCCGCCTGCACCGTGAACGCCCGGCTGCACCCGTCGGAGGGCGCGTCCAGGAAGTGGCAGTTGCCGTCGCAGTTCCGCTGGAAGCTGACCAGCCGGTACGAGGCGGGGTCGAGCCGGACAACCGCCCGCGGGACAAGCGTCCCTGACAGGCGAACCTGTACGACCGTCTTCCCGTCGCGTTCGACCCGAGCATAGGAGTACGCGCCCTCGACCGGGATCGGCCCGGGCTGCCGCACCTGCCGAACGTTGAGGCGCGCCGAGTGCGGCCCGGCCCGGTAGTGCCCGGAGCAGGCCGTAGCCGCAAGGGCGGCCACGAGCAAGACGGCGATCCGGGTCAGCTCAGCGAGGCGAGGAACTCGTCGATCGAGAACGCGGTCAGCGTCTGCAGCTTCGCGCTCCCGCGCGCGCCGAGTGCGACCGACACGCGGGCGATCGTCTCCGCGTCCGGCGCCTCGACCACGTTGACGAAGTCGAACGGCCCGAGCGTCGCCCACTGGTGGACGACCTTGGCGCCGAGCTCCTCGACGTCGCGGTTCACCTCGAGCAGGCGGTCAGGGTTGGCCTTCAGCGTCTGGACGCCCTGGGCGGTCAGGCTCGAGAGCATGATGTAGGTCGGCATCGCTCCTCCTCGTCGGGACTCGCGCCGCCTGGTCGTAGTAGAGCAGCGCGGCGCCGAGGAACAGTAACGGGGCGATCACGAGAACGGAGAGGAAGGCCGCCGCCTGCAGCGCCGCCGTCCCGGCCGAGCGAAGGGTGAAGAAGATGACGTAGCCGGTCAGCAGGCCCACGATCGCGAGCGTCGCCAGCGAGCCGACGGCGTGTATCAGGTCGACCCGCGCCAGCCGGTAGGCGCGCCGCCACGACAGCCGCCGCTCGATCACCGCCACCGGCACCACGAAGCCACTCAGCCCGAGCCAGATGACCGCGGGCAGGAGGCCGAAGATGCTCAGGAACGCGAGCAGGAACACCGCGGGCACGAGCACGGCGATCCCGGCCGCAACCGCGGGCAAGAGCCGCCGAGCCTCGAGCCGTTGCCTGGCGACGATTGCCGAGGCAATCGCGTACGACGAGCTCGCGGCGGCGGCCCCGAACGTCAGCGCCACCGGCAGCTTCAACGCGTTCGGCATCTCCGCGATCGTCACGCCCGCCGCCGCGGGAGCCAGGCCGAGCAGAAGCGACGGCCAGAACCGGTGCCGGTAGAAGTTGATCGACTCGGCGACGAGCTGCCCGACCGTCCGCTCCGCGGGCGGCAACGCCGCCGGCAGCGGCTCGTGCGCCTTGCTCGTCCCCTTCTTCGCCATGGAACGAAGCCTGAACCGCTAACGGCCGAAGGGAATGAGCGAGCGGAGAAGACGTCGGCGCCGCTCACGACGCGCGTTTACGGCCTGCCAGCGCGCCTTCAGGCCGGCGTGTGCGATTTCGAGCTCTCTGCGTGCTTCGTCCGACTGCGCCAGCAGCCGCTTGATTTCCTCGCGCTCCTCAGGTGTCCGTCGCTTCTTCGCCATCGTCTCCGAGCAGCTCCTCAACGAGACGCCGTGTGTTCTCGTTGATCGACATCAACATCTTGATGATGCCATCCAAGGTAGCGCTGTCGAGGACCGACTCCTCTCGGCGCCACATCCCTCGATGATCGCGGCCGTCGGCCAGGATGGCAAGATGGCCGATCCAGGCTAGGCTGCGGCAGGCGCGGCGGCCTGTGCCTTCTCGAAGACGAGCCCGCCGTTGGCCGCGTCGACGCGGATCGTGTCGCCCTCCGCGAAGTCGCCCTCGAGGAGGCGCAGGGCTAGCGGGTTCTCGAGCAGGCGCTGGATCGCGCGCTTCAGGGGCCTCGCGCCGTAGGTCGGGTCCCAGCCGGCCTCGGCGAGGGCCGCTCGCGCCGCGTCCGTCAGCTCGAGCCGCAGCCCGCGCTCCGCGAGCCGCGCCTCCACGCGCCGCAGCTGCAGCTCGACGATCTCGCCGATCTGCTCCTTCGTCAGCGGCTTGAACTCGACGATCTCGTCGATCCGGTTCAGAAACTCGGGCCGGAAAGTCTCCGTCAGCGCCTCGGCCGAGCGAAGGTTCGAGGTCATGATCAGGACGGTGTTGCGGAAGTCGACCGTGCGGCCATGGCCGTCGGTCAGGCGGCCGTCGTCGAGGATCTGCAGGAGCACGTTGAAGACGTCGGGGTGCGCCTTCTCGATCTCGTCGAGGAGCACCACCGAGTACGGGCGCCGCCGCACCGCCTCCGTGAGCTGGCCGCCCTCGTCGTAGCCGACGTAGCCCGGCGGCGCGCCGACCAGGCGCGAGACCGTGTGCTTCTCCATGTACTCACTCATGTCGAGCCGGACGAGGGCACGCTCGTCGTCGAACATGAACTCGGCGAGTGCGCGGGCGAGCTCGGTCTTGCCGACGCCGGTCGGGCCGAGGAAGACGAACGAGCCGATCGGGCGGTTCGGGTCCTGCAGGCCCGAGCGCGCGCGGCGAAGGGCGTTCGCGATCGCCTCGACGGCCTCGTCCTGGCCGACGACGCGCTCGTGCAGCCGCGCCTCCATGTGGATCAGCTTCTCGGTCTCGCCTTCGAGCAGGCGGTCGACCGGGATGCCCGTCCAGCGCGCGACGACTGCGGCGACGTCGTCCTCGTCCACTTCCTCCTTGACCATCGGGTCCTCGGGCTGCGCGCGAGCCTCGAGCTCGCGCTCGAGCTCCGGCAGCTCGCCGTAGCGGATCTCGGCGACCCGCTGCAGCTCGCCGGTGCGCTCAGCCCGCTCGGCCTCCATGCGCAGCTCGTCGATGCGGCGAGTGATCTCCTTGACGCGCTCGAGCTGCTCCTTCTCCTTCGACCAGCGGGCGGCAAGCTCGTTGCGGCGCTCCTGGGCCTCGGCGAGCTCGCGCTCGAGCGGCTCGCGCACATCCTTCGACTCCTTCGCCATCGCCGCGAGCTCGATCTCGAGCTGGCGCACGCGGCGCTCGGCCTCGTCCAGCTCGAGCGGGCTCGAGTCGATCTCCATGCGGAGGCGCGACGCCGACTCGTCCACGAGGTCGATCGCCTTGTCGGGCAGGAAGCGGTCGGCGATGTAGCGGTCGGAGAGGACGGCTGCTGCGACGAGCGCCGCGTCGCGGATGCGCACGCCGTGGTGCGCCTCGTAGCGCTCCTTGAGGCCGCGCAGGATCGCGATCGTGTCCGCGACCGACGGCTCGCCCACGAAGACGGGCTGGAAGCGGCGCTCGAGCGCGGCGTCCTTCTCGATGTGCTTGCGGTACTCGTCGAGCGTGGTGGCGCCGATCGCGCGCAGCTCGCCGCGCGCCAGCATCGGCTTGAGCATGTTGGCGGCATCGACTGCGCCCTCGGCCGCACCTGCGCCGACGATCGTGTGCAGCTCGTCGATGAAGAGGATCAGCTCGCCGGCCGCGTTCTGCACCTCGGTGAGGACGGCCTTGAGCCGCTCCTCGAACTCGCCGCGGTACTTCGAGCCCGCGAGCATCGCGCCGATGTCGAGCGCCCAGACGCGCTTCCCCTTCAGGCCCTCGGGCACGTCCCCGGCGACGATCCGCTGGGCGAGGCCCTCGACGATCGCGGTCTTGCCGACGCCGGGGTCGCCGATCAGGACGGGGTTGTTCTTCGTCCTGCGGCTGAGCACCTGGATCACGCGGCGGATCTCCTCGTCGCGGCCGATGACCGGGTCGAGCTTCCCGCTCTCGGCGAGCTCGGTCAGGTCGCGGCCGAACTTCTCGAGCGCCTGGTAGGTGCCCTCGGGATCTTGCGAGGTGACGCGCTGGCCGCCGCGGACCTGCGCGATCTTCTCCTCGAGCTCATCGCGGGGGACGACGTCCAGCGCGAGCAGCAGGTGCTCGGTCGAGACGTACTCGTCCTCCAGGCGGCGCGCCTCGTCGAAGGCCCTGTCGAGCACCTCGCTGACGGCGCGCGAGACCTGAGGCTGCTGGGCCGCGCCCTGCGTGGCCGGCTTGGTGCGCAGCGCCGCCTCGGCCTGGGCGCGCAGCCCGGCCGGGTCGGGAACGAGCTGCTGCGGCAGCTCCTGGTCGAGCAGCGCGAGCAGCAGGTGCTCGGGGTAGAGCTCGGGGTTCCCCATGCGGCGCGCCAGCTCCTGGGCGGCGGCAACCGCTTCCTGCGATTTCAAGGTCAGTTTGTTGAAGTCCACTTTCGCTCCGGTAGTTGGGTTGGGTCGTAGAGCACGAGGTCGCGGCGGTACTGCTTGTGCACCTGCTGGATCGACTCGCGCATCTCGCGCTCCAGCCGCTCCATCCGCGCCTGCATCCGCTGCAGCTGCTCCTCGAGCCCGAGCACGGCCTCGACGCCGGCCAGGTTGAGGCCGAGCTCCGTCGTCAGCCTCTGGATCAGCTGCAGGCGCTCGAGGTCGGCCTCCGAGTAGAGCCGCGTGTTCCCGGCGGTGCGCTGCGGGCGCACGAGGCCCTTCTGCTCGTACATGCGCAGCGTCTGCGGGTGCATGCCGACGAGCTCGGCGGCGACGGAGATCATGTAGCGCGGGCGGTCGTCCATCACGCCTCCTCCTCCTTCTCCTCCGGCGGAGACGACCAGAGCCGCTCGAAGACCGCATCGGAGACCTGCTCCGAGGTCAGCCCCTTGCGGCGCTGGACGACGTAGGCGTTGATGTCGTAGGCCGCGGCGACGCCGAAGAAGATGGCGAGCGGCAGCCAGAACAGCGCGGAGCCGGGGTCGACGCCTCTGACCAGCAGGAGCGTCGCCAGCATGCCGGTGTTCAGCAGCGTCCCCAGGGGCGACAGCGCCCATCTGAGCATCACCTTGAAGACCGGCCTCACGAGGCCTCCCGCCGCGAGCGGATGACGAGGTATGCGGTGGCCACTCCGGCGACGACGGCGAGGGCGATCCAGCCGCCGATCCGCCAGAGGTCGACGACGCCGTGCCAGGCGACGATCCAGAGGAAGAACTTGAGGAAGCCGAGCTTGGCCAGCACCGCTCCACCGGCGGCGGCGCCGCCCGCCACGGTGCCGACGCCGAGCCGCTTGCTGCGCTGCTCGGCGGTCTCCGGCTCCGGCGCCTCGTGCGGGCCCTGCTCCAGCAGCTCGTCGTGCTTCGCCATCAGGCGCCCGCCTTCTTTCGCTTGCAGCTGATTCGCATGCCCATCACCGCCGCCTCCGCCCGGCCTCGTGCAGCGCGGCCAACGTAACCGCGACGGCTCCAAAGCCAAGGCCAATCCAGAGCCTTCCGAGGAGCACGTCATTGCCAAGGAGGTCGAGAATGGCGAACGTCAGAGCCACGCCCACGCCGGCGATCAAGAGCATCGCGCCCAACCAGCTCAGGAACGGCTTCATCGTCACGCGCCCGCCTTCTGGAGCTCTTCGAGCAGCTCGCGCTGCTTCTTGCTCAGCTTCTTCGGCACGGTCAACTTCACGCGCGCGAGGAGGTCGCCGCGGCCCGAGCCCTTCAGCCGGGGTGCCCCCTTGCCCTTCACGCGCAGCATCGTCCCGTCCACGGTGCCCGGCTTGACCTTGACGGTGACCGGGCCGTCCGGAGTCGGCACCTCGACGTTCGCGCCCAGCGCCGCGTCGGAGAACGGAACCGCAACCTCAACGACGAGGTCATCGCCCCGGCGCGTGTACGTCTTCGACGGTGCCACGCGCGTGACGACGTAGAGGTCGCCCGCCTCGGCACCGCCGTAGCCGGCCTCGCCCTTGCCGCGCAGGCGGATCCGCGAGCCGTCCTTCACGCCCGCGGGAATCTTCACGGTGTAGCGCTTCGTCCGCCGCTCGCGCCCCGCGCCGTGACAGCGCGGGCACGGATCCTCGATCACGGTGCCGTTGCCGCGGCAGCGCGGGCACGGCTGCGACAAAGCGAACAACCCCTGGCTCTCGGCCTTGATCCCTCGGCCGCCGCACTCGGGGCAGATCGTCGGCGCCGTCCCGGGCTTCGCGCCAGAGCCGCCGCACTCGCGGCAGGCCGTCTCGAGCTGGACCGGGATCGTCGTCTCGACGCCCTTGAGCGAGTCCTCGAACGAGAGCCTGACCTCCACCTCGAGGTCGCTCCCGCGCCGGCCGCGCTGCTGCTGCTGCCGGCCCGCGCCTCCGAAGAAGCCGCCGAACAGGTCGCCCAGGTCGGCGAAGTCGAAGCCCTCCGCGTCGTAGCGGAAGCCCGGCCCCGGCCGCGCGCCGTTCTCGCCGCCGAAGCGGTCGTACTGCTTGCGCTTCTCCGGGTCCGAGAGCACGTCGTAGGCGTGCTGGACCTCCTTGAAGCGCTCCTCCGCGTCGGCGTCGCCCGGGTTCGCGTCGGGGTGGTGCTGCCGGGCGAGCTTGCGGTAGGCCTTCTTGATCTCGTCCTGGCTCGCGCCCTTCGCAACGCCGAGCGTCCCGTACAGATCCTTAACGGTCGCCATCGGCCTCCGCCGGTGCTGCCGCCACGACGACACGGGCCGGCCGCACGACGCGGTCGCCGAGCCGGTAGCCCTTCTGCACGACCTCGAGCACGGAACCTTCCTCCGCCTCGGAGGGCTGCGAGAGCAGCGCCTCGTGGACGTGCGGGTCGAAGCGGCCGTTCGTCTCGATCTCCGCCAGGCCCTCGCGCTCCAGCGCAGCCGCGAGCTCGGCGTGGACGAGGCGGACGCCCTCTTCCAGCTTGACCTCCTCGTGCTCCTCGGCGGCGGCGAGCGCGCGCTCGAGGTCGTCGAGCACGGGCAGCAGCTCCTTCACGAGCCGCTCGTGGGCACGCGCGACCAGGCTCTCCTGGTCGCGCGCGGCCCGCTTGCGGTAGTTCTCGAAGTCGGCCGCGACGCGCTTGAGGTCGCTCAGGTACTCGTCCCGCTCGGCCTCGAGCGCCGCCAGCCGCTCCTCGAGCTCGGCCACGCCCGGAGCCGGGGGAACCTCCCGGTTCCCCGGTCCCCTTCCACATGTCCGCTCCGCGGACGGGCAGCTCCACTGCCGGTCACGAGGTCTTGGCCTCCTCGTCGACGACCTCGGCGTCCTCGATCACCTCATCGTCGGAGTCGGTCGCCTCGCCGTTGCCGCCCGCGGAGGCCTGCGCCTCCTGGGCCGCCTGGGCGTAGACCGCCTCGGCCAGCTTCTGCGACGCCTCGGTGAGCGCCTCGGTCTTCGACCGGATCTCGCCCAGGTCGTCCGTCTCCAGGACCTGCTTCAGCTCCATCACGCGGCCCTCGATTGTCGAGGCATCGCTCTCGTCGAGCTTGTCGCGATGGTCCTTGAGGCTCTTCTCGGTCGCGTAGGCGAGCGACTCGGCCTGGTTCTTCGCATCGGCCAGCTCGCGCAGGCGGTGCGCCTCCTCGGCGTGCGCCTCCGCGTCCTTGATCATCTGGTCGACCTCCTCCGGCTTCAGGCCCGAGCCGCCCTCGATCTTGATCTGCTGCTCGTTCCCGGTGCCGAGGTCCTTGGCCGAGACGTTGATGATCCCGTTCGCGTCGATGTCGAAGGTGACCTCGACCTGCGGCATGCCCCGCGGCGCCGGCGGGATGCCGACGAGCTGGAACTTGCCGAGGGTCTTGTTGTAGAGCGCCATCTCCGACTCGCCCTGGAGCACATGCACCTCGACAGACGGCTGGTTGTCCTCGGCCGTGGTGAAGTGCTCCGACTTCTTGGTCGGGATGGTCGTGTTGCGCTCGATCAGCGGCGTGAAGACGCCGCCCTTGGTCTCGATGCCGAGCGACAGGGGCGTGACGTCGAGGAGCAGGATGTCCTTGACCTCGCCCTTGAGCACGCCGCCCTGGATGGCCGCGCCGACGGCGACGACCTCGTCCGGGTTGACGCCCTTGTGCGGATCCTTGCCGGTCAGCTCCTTGACCTTGTCGACGACCGCCGGCATGCGGGTCATGCCGCCGACGAGAACGACGTGGTCGATCTTCGACGGGTCGAGCCCGGCGTCGGCCAGGCACTTCTTCGTTGGCTCGACGGTTCGGTCGAGCAGCTCCGCGGAGAGCTCGTTCAGCTTCGCGCGGGTGAGCTGGAGGTCGAGGTGCTTCGGCCCCTCCGGGGTCGCGGTGACGAACGGCAGGTTGATCTGCGTCGTCATCGTCGAGGAGAGCTCGATCTTCGCCTTCTCGGCCGCCTCGTACAGGCGCTGCAGGGCCATCTTGTCCTGCGCCAGGTCGATCCCCTGGTCGCGCTTGAACTCGGCCACCATCCAGTCGACGATGGTCTTGTCGAAGTTGTCGCCGCCGAGATGGTTGTCGCCGTTGGTGGCCTTCACCTCGAAGACGCCCTCGCCGAGCTCGAGGATCGAGACGTCGAACGTCCCGCCGCCGAGGTCGAAGACGAGGATCGTGTGGTCGGAGGCGTCCTTGTCGAGGCCGTAGGCCAGGGCGGCCGCGGTCGGCTCGTTGATGATGCGAAGGACGTTGAGGCCGGCGATCTTGCCGGCGTCCTTGGTCGCCTCGCGCTGCGCGTTGTTGAAGTAGGCCGGGACGGTGATCACCGCGTCGGTGACCGCCTCGCCGAGGTACGCCTCGGCGTCGGCCTTCAGCTTCTGGAGGATCATCGCGCTGATCTCCGGCGGCGGGTACTCCTTGTCGCCCGCCTTGACCCGCACGTCGCCGTTCGGGCCCTCGACGACCTCGTAGGGGACGATCTTCATCTCCTCCGAGACCTCGCCGAACTTGCGGCCCATGAAGCGCTTGATCGAGAAGATCGTGTTCTGCGGGTTCGTGACCTGCTGGCGCTTCGCGGGCGCGCCGACGAGCCGCTGGCCGTCAGCCGTGAACGCGACGACGGACGGCGTTGTGCGCCCGCCCTCGGCGTTCGGGATGACCGCCGGCTCGCCGCCCTCGATCACGCCAACACAGGAGTTGGTCGTGCCGAGGTCGATGCCGATTGTCTTTGCCATGCTGTATTTACTCCCTTCGCTGAGAAAATCTCAGTCCGATGATAGCAGATCATCCCGCACTAGCATGCGGTATGCAAGTGGGCCTTGCGACCTGCGCGGAGGTGCCCGACCTCGACGAGGACGGGCCTGCCCTGCTGGCCGCGCTGGCGGCGCGAGGCGTCGAAGGCGTCCCGGCCGTGTGGGACGCGGAGGTCGAGTGGGAGCGCTTCGACCTGGTCGTCGTGCGCTCAACGTGGGACTACGCCGAGCGGCGGGACGACTTCCTGGAGTGGGCGGCCGGGCTGCCGCGGGTCCTCAACGCGCTCCCGGTCCTCCGCTGGAGCACGGACAAGCGCTACGTCGGCGAGCTCGAGGCGGTAGGCGTGCCTGTGGTGCCGACGCTCTTCCTCGAGCCGGGCGAGGCGTTCGAGGCGCCGGCCGGGCGCTTCGTCGTCAAGCCGGTGTTCTCGGCCGGGGGCCGCGCCTCGGCCCGCTACGAGCCGGAGGAGGCGCCCGCGGCGGCGGCGCACCTCGAGGCGCTCCACGCTGACGGGCGTGCGGCGATGGTGCAGCCGCACCTGGACGGTGTCGAGCGCGCCGGCGAGATTGCGCTCGTCTACCTCGGCGGGCGCTACTCGCACGCCGTCCGGAAGCGCGTCTCCCTGCGGCAGGGCACCCCGCACGCCCCCGAGCTCTATCTCGAGGAGGCCGTCGAGCCGGCGGAGCCGTCAACGGCCGACCTGCGAGTGGCCGAGGCGGCGCTTGTCGCGGCTCCATTCGAGGACCTTCTCTACGCGCGCGTGGACCTCGTCCACGACCCGGAGCCGCTCGTGCTCGAGCTCGAGCTGGCGGAGCCCTCCCTCTACCTCCTCTACGGCGAAGGCTCGGCCGAGCGTCTCGCGGAGCTGATCGCGGTAGCCTGCGCATCGTGAATCCGCTCGTGGACGGATGGGACCGCGAGATCCGCAGCGTGCGGGTCTCGGTCACCGACCGCTGCAACTTCCGCTGCCGCTACTGCATGCCGGCCGAGGGCCTGGAGTGGCTCGAGCGGGACGAGCTGCTCAGCTTCGAGGAGCTAGCGCGCCTCGTGCGCGTGCTCGCGGCGATGGGCGTGGACGAGGTGCGCCTGACCGGCGGCGAGCCGCTCGTCCGGCGCGACCTGCCGGTGCTGGTGCGGCTGCTGGCCGAGCACGCCGGGCGTCGAGGACCTCTCGCTGACGACCAACGGGATCCTCCTCGACCGGCTCGCGGGGCCGCTCGTCGAGGCGGGCCTGCGGCGGCTGAATGTCTCGCTCGACTCGCTCTCGCATGTGCGCTTCGCCGAGATCACCCGCCGCGACGCGCTCGACCGCGTGCTCGCCGGGCTCGAGGAGGCCGAGCGCCACCCGGAGCTGCGGCCGATCAAGGTCAACTGCGTCGCGATGCGCGGCTTCACCGAGGTCGAGGTGCCGGCGCTGGCCGAGCTGGCCCGGCGCAAGCCCTACGTCGTCCGCTTCATCGAGTTCATGCCGCTCGACGCGGACGAGTCGTGGCGCGGCGACGACGTGCTGACCGGCGCCGAGATCCGGGCGCTGATCGAGGAGCGCTGGCCGCTCGAGCCGATCGCCGCCAAGCCCTCGTCCACGGCGCAGCGCTTCCGCTTCGCCGACGGCGCGGGCGAGATCGGCTTCGTCAACCCGGTCTCCGAGCCGTTCTGCTCGAGCTGCGACCGCATCCGCCTGACCGCCGACGGCCAGCTCCGCACCTGCCTCTTCTCGCGGCGCGAGTGGGACCTGAAGACGCCGCTGCGCGAGGGCGCCTCCGACGGCGAGCTCGAGCGCCTGCTCCGCTTCGCCGTCCGCCACAAGGAGCTCAAGCACAAGATCAACGAGCCTGGGTTTGTGCGGGCCTCCGCTCGATGAGCCAAATCGGCGGCTGACCGCCGGGAAGAAGCCCTCTGACGGGGGCGTTAGAATCGTCAAGTTCCTTTGAGCGCTCTCGTCGCAGCCGGCCGCCGTTACCTGCCCCGAGGGTGGGCCGACCTCGGGCGCCAGCTTGCGATCTGGTTCGGCTTCCTCGCCGCGTACCAGCTCGCTCGCGGCCTGGCCGACCGCAACCCGCCGCGCGCCTTCCAGAACGGGCTGCACGTGATCGGGATCGAGCGGCACACGCACGCGCTGATCGAGCTGACGCTCCAGCGGGTCGTCGACGGGTCGCAGTTCCTCGCGGACCTCGCCGCCTGGACGTACTGGAACTCGGAGTTCACCGTCGTCGGCCTGGCGCTGCTCTGGGTCTACCTCCGGCGCCACGAGGCCTTCGTCCGCTTCCGGAACACGATCCTGCTCGCGAATGTGATCGGCCTGGTCGGTTACGTGCTGCTGCCGACGGCGCCGCCGCGGATGTTCCCGGACCTCGGCTTCGCCGACACGCTCGGCGACTTCGGCGGGCTCAACCACGGCAGCGGCCTCGTGCAGCTCGCGGCGAACCCGTACGCGGCGATGCCGAGCCTGCATGCCGCCGACGCGCTGATCGTCGGGCTCGTGCTCTTCTCGGTCTGCCGAAACCGCGTGCTCAAGATCTTCTGGCTCGTCTGGCCGGCCTGGGTCTGGTTCAGCGTCATGGGCACCGGCAACCACTTCGCCCTCGACGTCCTCGCCGGGATTCTCGTCGCCGCGATCGCGATCGCGATCGTCTACGGCCTCCCGCTCTGGGCCCGCCGCCGCCGCCCGGCGACGGCTTAGAGACGGTTTCGCAATGACCACAAGCGGGTCGACCGGTCGTTTCAGACGGACGCACGGGCCAAGCCCGCACGTCCTGACGACGGCGTCACAAGCGACGCCTCTGGCACCTTGAGAAGCACCGGCGGCCTCGCCGCGGTCAAACGGGGGTACACGGACGGCACGCGCCGGCTGGCCACTCGCTGGATCACGGGCCTCGCGCGCACGCGCGTGACCCCGAACGCGCTCACGATCGGCGGGATCAGCCTCTGTATCGCCGCCTCCGTGGTCGTCTACTTCGCGTACCACCGACCATGGCTGCTCTACTGGAGCGCCGCCGTCCTGTTCGTGACCGGCTCGATCCTCGACGTCCTCGACGGGGCGCTCGCTCGGCACGGTGGCAAGGCGACGCCGTTCGGCGCGTTCCTCGACTCGATCTCCGACCGCGTCAGCGAGGGCTTCATGCTGACGGCGATCGCGCTCGTATTCGCGCGCGAGGGCAACGACGTCGCGATCGCGTTCACGATCGCCGCGATGGCCGGTTCGTTCCTCGTCTCCTACGCCCGGGCCAAGGCGGAGCTGCTCGGGCTGAAGGGGGACGTCGGCCTCGGCAGCCGCGCCGAGCGGGTGGTCGTGATCACCGCCGCGCTGGTCTTCGCTCCCTGGGGCGGCCTGCAGTGGGTGATCTACTTCCTGGCCGCAACCGCGTGGCTGACGGTGCTGCAGCGCGTGCTTAGCGTCCGAGCCCAGTTGCGCCAGCGCCCGTAGAGACATCTTGCAGCTGGACCGCGGCGCGGGCACGATCGCGAGGTGCCAGACGAGCCCGTGACCTACCGGGAAGAAGTGCTCACTATCATGATGTTGCTGGGCGATCAACGTGCAGAGCTGGAAGAGATCCGGCGGCTACTCGGAGGCGACGATGAAGAAGAAGCGGCGGAAGAGGACACCTGAGGAGCAAGCGGAGTTCGCGGAATGGGAGCGCCGCTCGAAGGCGAACCTGCAGCGGCTCTACGAACTCGTCGATCAGGGCTGGGCCGAGCTCGAGCGCAAGGGCATCGCCAAGCGCCCGGCGTAAAGCCGACCTGATACGCTGCTAGCACTTCTGTGCTAGCACCTACGCGCAAGAACGTCCTCGTCCGGATGCCGGACGCGCTCAAGCGGCTCCTCTCCGATGAGGTTCGCCGTTCGGGGCGCAGCCTCAACGACGTGGCGGTCGGGATCCTCGCCTCCCGCTTCGCCGTCCCGTTCGACCCGAGCGGCAGGCCGGGCCGCTCACCGGGGCGCAGCGGCTCCGTGCTCCTGAGGATGCCGGCGGAGCTGAAGGACACGCTCGCCGCGCGCGCGGCACAGCGCAAGCGCAAGGTCAACGACCTGATCGTCGAGACGCTCACGGAGCGGCTCGGAAAGGAACCCATGGCTTCCAGCAACGGCAAGAACGGCAAAGCGCGGCGCTCGGACGAGAAGGTCCGCGTCGCGATCATCGGCGTCGGCAACTGCGCGAGCTCGCTCGTGCAGGGCGTCGAGTACTACAAGGACGCCGAGCCCGGCACCTTCGTCCCGGGCCTGATGCACGTCGACCTCGGCGGATACCACATCAGCGACATCGAGTTCACGGCCGCCTTCGACGTGACCACCGACAAGGTCGGCAAGGACCTCTCGGAGGCGATCTGGGCGCACCCGAACAACACGATCAAGTTCTCGGACGTGCCCAAGACCGGGATCACCGTCCACCGCGGCATGACCCACGACGGCCTCGGCAAGTATCTCTCGGAGATCGTGACCAAGGCTCCGGGCGAGACCGACGACGTGGTCGGGATCCTCAAGGAGACGGGCACCGACGTGGTCGTCAACTACCTCCCGGTCGGCTCCGAGGAGGCGACCAAGTGGTACGCGGAGCAGATCCTGAACGCGGGCTGCGCGATGGTGAACTGCATGCCGATCTTCATCGCGCGCGAGAGCTACTGGCAGCGGCGCTTCGAGGAGAAGGGCCTGCCGATCATCGGCGACGACATCAAGTCGCAGGTCGGGGCCACGATCACGCACCGCGTCCTGATGAACATCTTCAAGGACCGCGGCGTCCGCGTCGACCGCACCTTCCAGCTCAACTTCGGCGGCAACTCCGACTTCCTGAACATGCTGGAGCGGGAGCGGCTCGAGTCGAAGAAGATCTCGAAGACCTACTCGATCAAGTCCACGCTGCCCTACGAGATGGAGGACAAGAACATCCACGTCGGCCCCTCCGACCACGTTCCGTGGCTCGAGGACCGCAAGTGGGCGTACATCCGCCTCGAGGGCACGGCCTTCGGCGACGTGCCGCTGAACGCGGAGCTGAAGATCGAGGTCTGGGACTCGCCCAACTCGGCCGGGGTCGTGATCGACGCCGTCCGAATTGCGAAGCTGGCCCTGAACAAGGGCGTCTCCGGCACCCTCGGCGGGCCGAGCTCCTACCTGATGAAGTCGCCGCCCAAGCAGTACCCGGACGACGAGGCGCGCGACCGGACCGAGGACTTCATCCGCAAGCACGCGCGGACCCGCGCGAAGGAGACCGCGAAGGCTTAGCGCCAGAGACCCCAGGGGCGCTGCTCTACGAGAGCATGCGCCCTTGGGGCTTCTCGCTGCACGCGGCTAGACTCGGAGCCGATGGGCCTGCGCGTCTGCCTGGTCACGCCGTTTGCCTGGTCGCGGCCCCACGACGTCAACGAGCACGTGGCGGGGCTCGCGGCCGAGCTACGCATTCTCGGCCACTCGGTCACCGTGCTTGCGCCGTCGACGCGGGCGGCCGACCTGCTCGCGGGCCGCCGCGCGCTGCTCGACGGCGACGGGGCCGAGGTGATCGCGCTCGGGCCGGCGGTGCCCGTCTCCCGCCGCAGCCGGATCGGCGTGCCGGTCGGCGTGCGCGCGAACCTCTCGCTGGCACTCGCCCGCGGCGGCTACGACGTCGTCCACGGCTTCGAGCCCGGCCTGCCGAGCCTTTCCTACCTGGCGCTGCGCGACGCCCGCGCCTTCGCGGTCGCGACCTTCCTCTCGCCCGAGCGGCTCGGCTACCCGCCCGGCCGCGCCCAGCGCGAGCGCCTGCTCGGGCGGCTCGACGCGCTGCTCGCAACCTCCGAGGAGACCGCCGAGGCGGCGGCCGAGCGGTTGCCCGGCGACTATCGAGTCGTGCCGGTCGGCGTCGACCCGCAGCTCTTCCACCCGCGCCGCAAGCGGCGCCTCATCGTCTACGAGTGGCGGCCGACCGAGCGCGCGCTCGCCCGGTCGGTGACGCGGGCGCTGCGCGGCCTCCCCGGCTGGGAGCTCGTCCTGCTGCGGACGAAGCCGCTGTCGGGCCGCCCGACGATCCCTCGCGCGCTGCGTGGGCGCGCGCGGGTCCGCACGCTGCGCGAAAGCGCCGGACGCGCCCCGCTGCTGAACGAGGCCTCGGTGTTCGTGCCGGCCTTCGAAGGCCTCGACCGCGTCTCGCTCGAGGCCGCGGCCGCCGGCGCGGCGGTCGTCTCGCCACCGGGAGTGCGCGAGCAGCCCGAGCTGGCCGCGGCCGAGATCGCACGGCTGGCCGAGGACGAGGCCTACCGCAAGCGCTCCGGCGAGCGGGCGCGCGCAGTGGCCGAGGGACAGAGCTTCGCGGCGCTCGCCGGCGAGATCGACGAGGTCTACCGAGGCCTGGCGACGAGGCGGCGCGAGGGCCGGCCGGGGCGTGCGATCCCGGACGAGCGCGGCTGGATCCACGCCGACCTGCACCTGCACACGAACTGGTCGCACGACTGCCAGATCCCGGTCGAGGAACTGCTCGACCACGCCGAGGCGCTTGGGCTCGGCGCGATCGCGGTCACCGACCACAACGTCTTCGGCGGCGCGCTCGAGGCGGTCAAGGCGGCGCGCGGCCGCGAGCTGATCGTGATCCCCGGCGAGGAGGTGAAGACCGACGGCCAGGGCGAGGTGATCGGCCTCTTCCTCTCCGAGGAGATCCCGCGCGGGCTCTCGTTCGGCGAGACGATCGCCGCGATCCACGACCAGGGCGGGATCGCCTACCTCCCCCACCCCTTCGACCGGCTGCACGCGATCCCCGACCCGGCGACGCTGCACCGCCATCTCGAGGAGCTCGACGTGCTCGAGGTCTACAACGCGCGCCTCCTGTTCGAGGCCTACAACGACGAGGCGCTGCGCTTCGCGCGCAAGTACGGCCTGACGATGGGCGCCGGGTCCGACGCGCACGTGCTCCAGGGCGTCGGCACCGGCGGACTCAGGATGCGCGCCTTTCACGGACCGGAGGAGTTCCTCGAGAGCCTCCGCACCGCCCAGGTGCTGCGGCGGCCGCGCTCGCTCCTCTATCTGCAGTCGCTCAAGTGGGCGGCGCAGGCCAAGGAACGAGTCCGGTAGCCGTCGAAAGGGGTCGTGCCACGCTACGCGTCCCAGTTCCACGCGTACTCACCTTCCCATGAGTCCTCTCCCAGTCCCGCGCCAACTCCCTTTCCGATGAGCGAATGCACGTAGTGAGCGACGAGATCTTCGAGAAGTACCTGCAGAAGGCGATCTCCGAGACGAACGAGCTCGGGGACGAGATCGCCCGCGCAGCAGGCGCCCGCGTGCCCGTGCTCGGCTCCGGCCATCCGCTCGCGGACGTGATGCTCCTGAAGTACTCGCCGCAGCCGGCCGAGGTGCAGGAAGGCGTCGCCTTCTACGGGCGGGCGGGCCAGGCCATCCTCAAGTCGCTGCAGCGGCTGCGGGTCGACCCGATGGCCGTCTACGGGACGAACTGCCTCAAGTTCGCGGACGGCGACGAGGAGGAGGCTGGGCCGTGGCTGACGCGGGAGCTGCACATCGTCCAGCCGAAGCTCGTGGTCGTGATGGGCGAGCAGGCGCTCGGCTTCCTGAACGGGCTCGAGTTCCCACTGGGCGAGACGGTGGCAGCCGAGCCGGGGACGCTGCAGCGGTTCACGCCGACGGTCCAGGCGCTCTTCGTCCCGGACATCGACGCGTCGCTCGACGAGGCGCCGGCCAAGACGCAGTTCTGGAACGCCTTCAAGGCGCTGGGCCCGTGGTGGGCCGAGCTGCCGCCGTACTGACCGCTCGCCGGGCCGCGTTCGTCGCGCTCGCGGTCGTCCTCGGCGTCTACTACGGGACGCACCAGTACTGGTTCGGCCTGTCGCTGTGGCGGGCGATCGCGTTCCTCGCGTTCCTGGTCATCCCGGCGGTGTTCGGGCTCGTCTACCTTGCGCTGCCGCTCTGGCGCTCGCCGCCCGGGAAGCTGCTGGCTGCCGCGGCGGGGTTCATCGTCGCCGCGGTGCTGCTGCAGGCGGTCGGCGCGGGGCCGGTGGCGAACTTCGCCAAGCTCGGCGCGATGACGTTCCTCGCGTGGGCCTTCCTTCGCTTCTTCGAGGAGCTGAGCTGGGTGGTGCTCGTCGCGTTCATCGTGCCGTGGGTCGACTCGTACTCGGTCTGGCGCGGGCCGACAAACACGATCGTCAACAAGCAGCCGCAGGTTTTCGACGTGCTCTCGGTCACCTTCGTCGTTCCGGGGCAGCCCGGCGGGGCGAAGCTGGGGCTGCCGGACCTGCTCTTCTTCGCGCTCTATCTCGGCGCCGCGGCGCGCTGGGGGCTGCGGGTCGGCTGGACCTGGGTGTGTTTAACGGCGTCGGTCGGCGCGACGATGGCGCTCGCGACCTGGTGGGACGTCGGCGGCCTGCCGGCGCTGCCGCTGCTCTCACTCGGCTTCCTGCTCCCGAACGCCGACCTGCTCTGGCGCGCGGTCAGGGATCGAAGCGCCAGAGATCCCCGTCGAGCTCCGACGTGACCCAGGCCGAGCCGGCGGCCGTCGCGACCGCGATCGGGCTCGGGCCGACCTGGATCGTGCGCTCGAGAGCGTTGGTCGAGGGGTCGACGACGGAGACGGTGCCCGCGTCGATGTTGGGGACCCAGAGCCGGCCGTCGATCCAGGAGCCCGCGAGCGGATTGGCCCCGACGGTGACGGTCGCCTGCACGGCCATCGTGGAAGGGTCGACGCGGAAGACCACACCGGTCTCGCTCGAGACCCAGAGCGAGCCCTGGTAGGCGGTGATCCAGTCGGCACTGCTCAGAGCGACGCTGCGCTCGACGCGGTTTCGTTTCGGGTCGATCCGGATCAGCCGGCCACGGCCGTAGTCGGCGACCCAGATCTTCCCGAAGGCGAGCGCGATTCCGTCGGGCTGCCCGCCGACGCGGATCGTCTTCGTCACCCGGTTGCGGCGAGGCGCGATGCGGCTCACGGTTCCGGACCCCTCGTTCGTCACCCAAACCGAGCCGGCCCCGTAGGTGAGCGCATAGGGCCCGTTGCCGACGTGGATTCGCGCCTGGCGCCGGTTCGTCTTCGCATTCAGCCGTGTGACGCGGCCCGCAAAGCGCGAGCCGACCCAGACACTGCCGGCGCCGTAGGCGATCCCGAACGGGTAGCCCGGGACCGAGATCCTTGCCTTGATGCGGCCGGCGGCCGGGTCGATGCGGACGAGCCGGCCGGCGGTGTGGTCGGTCACCCAGAGCGCCCCGCCACCTGCGGCGACGAACGAGGCGGACAGACCGACGTGCACTTTCGAAGGCGGAGACGCGGCCGAGGCCAGACCCCCGAAGCCCGCCACGAGGATGGTGGCCGCCGCCGTCCGGAGTAGCATTACCACAATCTTGCGCTACTTTACCACAAGGTTGCGGTAGTGTCCGAGCCCGCTCCGGACACGATCCTGCTCGACCTGTTCCGGACGAACCAGGTCCGCGAGCGGCTCCTCGCAGCCGCGCTCGAGGAAGTCGAGCTGCAGCCGCAGGACTATCCGTTCTACGTGCTGATCGGCGCCGAGGGCCCGCTGACGCCGACGGCGCTCGCCGCGCGGATGGAGATGCCGCTCTCGACCGTCCTGTTCCGCGCCGGAAAGCTCGAGCAGCGCGGCCATGTCGAGCGAGCGCCGAACCCGGACGACCGCCGCTCGTACGTGCTGCGCCTGACCGACGAGGGAGCGCAGCTCCTCGCGGAAGCCCGGCCTCGCTTCCGCTCCCTCGCAGAGGCTGTGGAGGCGCGGCTCGGCGGCGAGCAGATCAGCGGGCTGCGGGGAAGCTTGGGCGAGCTCCGCGCCGCGATCGAAGCCGAGCTCGGGGTCAGACCCCGGGTGGACTAGGGGTCAAACTCCGGTTGTGATTGGGGCCGCATCAGAGGGCCGTCGTTTCGCTGTTCGGGGTCAGACCCCGGTTCGGTTCGGGGTCAGACCCCGGTTGGGTTCGGGGTCAGACGCCGGTTCCCGTCAGACCCTGATTCCGGTCAGGCGCGCGCCAGGAGGGCGACGGTCTCGACGTGCGGAGTGTGCGGGAACATGTCCACCGGGCGCGCGCGCTCCAGGCGGTAGCCCCAGTCGCGCTGGAGATCCTTCACGTTCCCGGCCAGCGTGGTCGGGTTGCACGAAACGTAGACGATCTTCGGCGCCTCGAGCCGCGCGAGGCGGCGCAGCGCCTTCCCCGAGAGCCCGGCCCGCGGCGGGTCGACGACGGCGACGTCGGGCGGCCCGGCGCGCTCGGCCAGCTCCTCGAGCGACGCCCCCACCTCTCCCGCGAAGAAGGCCGCGTTCGTGATCCCATTCAGGTCGGCGTTCTCGAGCGCGCAGGCGACCGACTCCTCCGAGACCTCCACCCCCCACACCGTCAGCGCCCGCGAGGCGAGCGTCAGCCCGATCGTCCCGATCCCGCAGTAGAGGTCGTAGACCGTCTCGCCGCCGGTCAGCGCCGCGTACTCGCCCGCCAGCTCGTACAGCCGCTCCGCCATGCGCGTGTTCGTCTGCAGGAACGCGTTCGGCCGCACGCGGAAGCGCAGCCCGCACAGCTCCTCCTCGATCGCCTCCTCGCCCCAGAGCAGCGTCGTCGGCAGGTTCGTCACCTCCGCCTGCGACTCGTTCACCGCCCAGTGGATCGAGCGCACCTCGGGGAACCGCCGCAGCACCTCGACGAGCTCGTCGCGGTCGAAGCGCTCGCCCGCCGCGGTCACGAGCTGGACGAGCAACTGGCCCGTGTTGCGACCTTCCCGCAGGACGAGGTGGCGCAGGTAGCCCGTGTGCTCGGCCTGGTCGTAGGCCTCGAGCTTCTCGGCCCGCGCCCAGTCGCGGACAGCCTCGCGCACCGCGTTGCCGAGGTCGGTCGTCAGCCAGCAGCGGCGAGATGTCGAGCACCTCGTCCCAGCGGCCGGCGCGGTGGAACCCGAGGGCGGGCCCCTCGGGCGTCTGCGTGAACGAGTACTCGAGCTTGTTGCGGTAGTGGAAGACCTCCTCCGCGGGCACGATCGGCTCGAGCGGCGGCTCCGCGATCCCGCCGATCCGCCGCAGCGCATCGCGAACCTGCTCCTCCTTGGCCGCCACCTGCGCCTCGTAGGCGAGATCCTGGAAGCGGCAGCCGCCGCAGGCCGGGTAGTGCTCGCACGGCGCCTCGACCCGCTGCGGGCCCGGCTCGAGCACCTCGATCGCGAGCGCCTCGGCGTGGTTGCGCTGCACCTTCGTCACCCGCGCGCGCACGCGATCGCCCGGCAGCCCGCGCCGGACGAAGACGACGAACCCGTTCAGCCGCGCGACGCCGTTCCCGCCGTAGGCGAGCGAGTCGATCGAGAGCTCGAGCTCCTGGTCCCTGGTTACCGGCGCCGCCATAGGGTGAGGGTATCGGCCCCAAGAGGCATCGCTTGCGATGCCGACCTCAGGACGGACAGCTCGGCTGTCCGTCCGTCTGAAATGACCGGTCGACTCGCCTGGACTAGGAGAACGGCGGATGTAAGGGCAGGATCAGGGGTTTGAGCGGCTTCTGGCGGAAGTCGAAGTCGAGCGCCAGGTCGCCGACCTGCGGCATCGCCTCGCGCACGTCGGGGCGCGGGTCGGGCCGGCCGTCGGTGGCCGGGTCGAGCCGGGAGCCGCCGAGGAAGTCGTCCTCGATGAACTTCGCGTAGGTGTCGAAGCTCGCCGTCTGGTGGTCGATGAACCCGGTCCGCGCATACGGCGAGATCACGAGCGCCGGCACGCGCAGGCCGAAGCCGTTCTCGTCCACGGACGGCGGCATCACGTGGTCGTAGAAGCCTCCCCAGTCGTCCCAGGCGAGGAAGATCGCCGTCGAGCGCCAGTCCGGGGCTGCGCATGACGGCGTTGATCACGTTGGTGACGTAGGCCTGACCGTTCGTGACGTGGCTCGGCGGATGCTCGCTGACGTGGTTGTTCGGCGTCACCCACGACACCGCGGGCAGCCGGCCGCGCCGCGCGGCCCGGAAGAAGCGCGCGATCGAGGTCACGTCGCGGAGCTGGTGGTCGTCCCGGACCGTGTCGAACCAGGGCAGCGGGTTCCAGATCCCCGGCGTCTTCGCGCGCTGCCGGATCGCGGCGCAGACCATCGCTCCCGTCTCGCAGTCCGGTTCGTTGCCGGCGAAGACGTAGTAGCGCCAGGAGACGTGGTGCCGGTGGAGCAGGTACGTGAGGTCGGTCCAGGCGTAGTCCGGCCGCTCGCCGGTCGGGTTCTGCACCTCGTGCGGCGGCGCGAGCGGGTTCTCCTTCGCGTTGACGCAGCTCATCGGGTCGTGTTGCACGGAGCAGCGCGCCGACCACTCGGAGACCATGAACAGATGGGCCGGCAGGCTCCAGGAGGTGTCGGGCTGGAACATGTGGTCCTGCAGGACGAAGTGCCGTGCGTAGGACCAGTAGTTCGGGATCTCGTGCCAGTCGTGGTAGCCCATCACGTCCGGGTGGCGGGCGCCGAGCGAGCAGATCGGGGCGGTCGGATGGAGCAGGCAGCCCCGGGTCAGGCCGCGCCGCGCCTCGCGGACGAAGCCGTCCATCTTGCCGCCGGCCATGTCGCGCATCGCATCGAGGTGCTCGTGCGGGCCGCCGAGGTTGCGGTCGAGGTGGTCGTGGAAGGGCCGCAGGCAGCGGCCACTCCGCGGGTCGGGCGAGCACACGGTGAAACTGCCGTCGTGGCGCGGGAGCCCGTCGGCGCCCGGGTACGTGCCGAAATAGGAGTCGAACGAGCGGTTCTCCTGCATCACGATCACGACGTGCCGGATCTTGTGGATGCCCGCGTGCGAGATCGCATGCGCCCGCGGCTCACCGGGCCGGAGGAAGAAGAAGACACCCGTGACCGCAGCGGCGGTGAGCGAGAGCGCGATCGTCAACCGCCGTGGCACGCGCTCACCCTAAGAGCGCCCTGTTGAGTTCAGGTTGAGCGGCGGTTGAGCTTCGCTAGCGGAGAAGAGTCACGTAGACCTTGCGGTCGCGCGGCCCGTCGAACTCGCAGAAGAAGATGCCCTGGTAGCGGCCGAGCGCGAGCTTGCCCTCCTCGAGCGGCACCAGCACCTCGGGGCTCATCAGCGACGCGCGCATGTGCGAGGGCGCGTTCGGGCCGTCGGCGTCCTCGTGGCGCCAACCCCAGCCGTCCTCGACGATCTTCTCCATCGCCGCCTCGATGTCGGTGGCGAGATCGGGGTCGATGTCCTCGTTGATCGTGACCCCGGCCGTCGTGTGCGGAACATAGACGAGCGCAGCCGCGGCGCCGTCGACCCCGTTCAGCGCCTGCTCGACCAGGGGCGTGATCTCGACGAGCTGCGTCCGCCGTTCCGTGCGAAGGCTGATCTCCTGCACCGGGGTATCCTACGGCCAATGCCGAGGCCGCCGACCGCGCAGGAGCTCGACGCCTACCGGGCGGGGGCCGACCGCTTCATCGCCGAGCTGGACGAGGAGTACTACCTGCACTACGCGGGCCTGAAGGACCGGCTCGAGCTCGAGGAGATCTACGAGCGGCACGCGAGCCTGACCGAGCTCGAGCAGGCCCAGGCGATCGGGGAGGCCGTCAACGGCGACCGCGGCGTCCGCGAGCTGTGGAAGTTCGCCTGCGAGGGATACATCGGCCGGCTGACGCGCGAGCACGCCGAGCGGATTGCGGCGCTCGAGTCCGAGCTGACCGTGACCGTCGACGGCGAGACCGTTCCCTTCCGGATGCTGCGCCCGACGATCGCGAACGAGGCCGACCGCGGCGTGCGCGAGAAGCTCGACCGGGCGATGTGGGAGGCGACCGAGGAGCACCTGAACCCGGTCTACCTCGAGGGGCTCGAGGCGACCAGGGCGACGCTGCCCTCGCTCGGCGCGTCCACCTATCTCGAGCTCTACCAGCGCTTCGGCCTCGACCTGCCGGCGCTCGCCGATCAGTGCCGCGCCTTCCTCGACTCGACCGAGGAGCTGTACGAACGCACGCTCGATCGTGCGCTCCGCGAGTCGCTCGGCGTCGGCCTCGCCGAGGCCCAGCGCTGGGACGTCCAGCGCGCGCTCCGCTCGCCGCAGTGGGACGAGGCGTTCCCGGGCGAGCTGATGGTGCCAGCGCTCCGCTCGACGCTCTCCGACCTCGGCATCGACCTCGACGGCCAGCCGAACGTCCACCTCGACATCGAGCAGCGCCCGCAGAAGACCCCGCGCGCGTTCTGCTCGCCGATCGAGGTTCCGGGCAAGGTGATGCTCGTCATCCAGCCGATCGGCGGCGCCGACGACTGGCGCGCGTTCTTCCACGAGGCCGGCCACACGGAGCACTTCGCCAACACCTCGCCCGACCTGCGCATGGAGGAGAAGCGGCTCGGCGACTCGGCGGTGACCGAGGGCTGGGCGATGCTCCTGCAGCACCTGACCGACTCGCCCGCGTGGCTCTCGCGCCGGCTCGACTTCCCGCGGCCCGAGGACTACGCGGCCGAGGGGATGGTCTGGCTGCTCTTCTTCGTCCGCCGCTACTCGGCCAAGCTGCTCTACGAGCTCGAGTTCCACGGCGGCGGCGACCTGGCCGCGATGCCGGCCCGCTACGTCGAGCTGCTCGGCGATGCGCTCCGGATCGAGCCGAGCCCCGCGAACTACCTCGCCGACATCGACGACGGCTTCTACGTGAACGCGTACCTGCGCTCCTGGGCCTTCGAGGCACAGCTGCACGACCACCTGCGGACGCGCTTCGGGTCGGAGTGGTTCGCCTCGCGCGAAGCCGGCTCGCTGCTGCGCGAGCTCTGGGCCGAGGGCCAGCGCCCGACCGCCGACGAGCTGCTGCAGGAAGTCGCCGGCACCGCGATCGAGATGGAAGCCGTCGCCGACCGCGTCCGCGAGCACCTTCGCTAGACGTCCGTCCTGCGTAGCTGCATAAGCTCTATGCATGACAGACGGACACGGGTGCTGATCGCCGGCGCTGCCGGTCGCGACTTCCACAACTTCAACCTCGTCTACCGCGGCCGCGACGAGTACGAGGTCGTCGCCTTCACCGCGACGCAGATCCCGAACATCGACGGGCGGGTCTACCCGCCGGAGCTGGCGGGCGCGCTCTACCCGGACGGGATCCCGATCGCGCCCGAGGACGAGCTCGAGGAGCTGATCGACAAGCACGAGGTCGACGAGGTCGTCTTCGCCTACTCCGACGTCACGCACGAGCACGTGATGCACATCGGCGTCGCGCGTCGCTCGCGGCCGGCGCGGCCTTCCGGCTGCTCTCGCCGCGCGAGACGATGCTGACCTCCGACGAAGCCGGTCGTCGCCGTCTGCGCGGTGCGCACGGGCTCCGGCAAGAGCCAGACCACGCGCCACATCGCGGGCCTGCTGCGCGAGTCGGGCAAGCGCGTCGCCGTCCTGCGCCACCCGATGCCCTACGGCGACCTCACCGCGCAGGCCGTCCAGCGCTTCGAGCGCTACGAGGATCTCGACGCCGCCGACGCGACGATCGAGGAGCGCGAGGAGTACGAGCCGCACCTCGCCGAGGGCAACCTCGTCTTCGCCGGGATCGACTACGCGGCGATCCTCGACCGCGCCGAGCAGGAGGCCGACGTGATCCTCTGGGACGGCGGCAACAACGACACGCCGTTCATCAAGCCGAACCTGCACGTCGTCGTCGTCGACCCGCACCGTCCCGGGCACGAGCTGCGCTACCACCCGGGCGAGACGAACCTGCGCATGGCCGACGTCTGCGTGGTCAACAAGATCGACAGCGCGCCGCAGGAAGGCGTCGACGCCGTGCTCGACTCGATCCGTGCGAACAACCCGGGCGCGCGGATCGTGCTCGCAGCGTCGCCGTTCGTGGTCGAGGGCGACGCGGCCGAGATCGCCGGCAAGCGCGTCCTCGCGATCGAGGACGGGCCCGACGCTCACCCACGGCGAGATGGCCTACGGCGCGGCGGTGCTCGCGGCGAAGGCCAACGGCGCCGCGGAGCTGATCGACCCGCGCGAGGCGGCGGTCGGCTCGATCGCGAAGACGTTCGAGGACTACCCGAACGTCGGCGCGCTGCTGCCCGCGATGGGCTACGGGCGCAGGCAGATGGACGATCTCGAAGGCGACGATCGAGGCGTCGGGCGCCGAGCTCGTCCTGATCGGGACGCCGATCGACCTGCGCAAGCTGATCCCGATTCGACGTGCCGGCGCTGCGGGTCACCTACCGCCTGCAGGAGGTCGGCGAGCCGACGCTGGCCGAGATCCTCGAAGAGCGCGGCCTGATCGGCGACAAAGCACTGGTTTGAGCGCAGGCGTCGATTCCGGCGCACCCGGCCAGCTGCGCAGACGGCCGACCCAGCAAAGCCGGCTCGGCCTGAAAGCGACATCGCAAGCGACGTCGCTGTGAGCGCAGTCGTCGCGCTCGGCGGGAACGCGCTCATGCGGCCCGGCGAGCGGGGAACGGCGGCCGAGCAGCGCGCGAACCTGCGCCGGGCCTGCGAGGCGCTGCGGCCCTTGCTGGACGAGCGCGAGCTGGTGATCACGCACGGGAACGGCCCGCAGGTCGGCAACCAGCTGCTCCGCCAGGAGCGCGCGGCCGACGAGGCGCCGCCGCTGCCGCTCTACCTCGCGGTCGCGCAGACGCAGGCCGAGATCGGCGCGCTGGTCGAGAGCGAGCTCGAGCCGGTCGCGGGCCGCCCGGTCGCGTGCCTGCTGACGCACGTGCTCGTCGCCGACGACGACCCGGCCTTCGCGGAGCCGACGAAGCCTGTCGGGCCGTTCTACGACGAGGCGAAGGCGCACGAGCTGGAGCGCGAGCGCGGCTGGCAGGTCGTGCACGACGCGGGCCGCGGCTGGCGCCGGGTCGTCCCCTCGCCGCTGCCGCTCGAGGTGGTCGAGCTCGGGGCGATCCGCGCGCTGCTGGCCGCCGGCACGATCGTCGTCGCCTGCGGCGGCGGCGGCATTCCCGCCATGCGGCGCGGCGCGCACCTCGCCGGCCTCGACGCCGTGATCGACAAGGACCGCGCCTCCTCCCTCCTCGCCCGCGAGCTCGGCGCCGACCGGCTCGTGATCCTGACCGAGGTCGACGCGGTCTCCCGCGACTTCGGCGGCGCGAAGGAGAAGGAGCTGCGCGAGCTCTCCGTGGAAGAGGCCGAGGCGCTCGTCCCCGAGCTGGCCGCCGGCTCGATGCGCCCGAAGGTCGAAGCGTCGGTCGAGTTCGTCCGCGCCACGGGCCACACGGCCCTGATCACCTCGCCCGCCGCACTGGGCGAGGCGATCGAAGGCCGCGCGGGGACGCTGATCCGCTAGTTGGGCGCACGCTCGGCCAGTAGCATCGGCCTGGTGACGGAGCTGACCGGACGACACTTCACCAAGGTCGCCGACTGGAGCGGCGAGGAGCTGCTGGCACGTGCTCGACGTGGCAGACGACCTCAAGGCGCGCCAGCGGCGCGGCGAGGAGCACCACCTCCTCCCCGGCCGCACGCTCGGGATGATCTTCCAGAAGCCCTCGACGCGCACCCGCGTCTCGTTCGAGGTCGGCATCGCCCAGCTCGGCGGGCACGGCCTCTACCTCGCCGCCTCCGACCTCCAGCTCGGCCGCGGCGAGACGCTGCGCGACACGGCGACCGTCCTCTCTCGCTACCTCGACGGCCTGATGATCCGGACCTTCGCGCAGGAAGACGTGGAGGAGCTCGCGCGCCACGCGACGATTCCGGTGATCAACGGCCTCACCGACAGCACGCACCCGTGCCAGGCCCTCGCCGACGTGATGACGATCCGCGAGCGCTTCGACCGGCTCGAGGGCGTGCGGGTCGCCTACCTGGGCGACGGCAACAACGTCTGCGCCTCGCTGATGGTCGCCGCCGCAAAGCTCGGAATGGGCTTCGTAGCCGCGACGCCGGAGGGCTACGAGCCCGATCCGAAGGCGGTCGAGGTCGCACGCGAGGCCGGCGGCGAGCCGGAGGTCGTCCACGACCCGCAGGAGGCCGCGCGCGGCGCCGACGTCCTCTACACCGACGTCTGGACGAGCATGGGCCAGGAGGAGGAGCGTGAGCGGCGGCTGCGCGACCTGGCGGGCTTCGGCATCGACGCCGAGCTCGTGAGCCTCGCCGGCGACCGTGCGATCGTCCTCCACTGCCTGCCCGCGCACTACGGCGAAGAGATCACCGAGGACGTGCTCTACGGCCCGCAGTCGGCGGTCTGGGACCAGGCCGAGAACCGGCTGCACGCCCAGAAGGGCCTGATGGCGCTCGTGATGCCGTAGCCTCCCCGCGAAGTGCTCCCGCTCAAGGACAACGTCCCGACGCGGAGCTTCCCGCTCGTCACGGTCAGCCTGATCGCGGCGAACACGATCGTCTGGCTCTGGGAGCGGAGCACCGGCGTCCAGAGCGCCGTCCTCCACGACGGCTACTACCCGTGCTCGGCCGACGGGCCGTGCGTCGCGCCCGCTTCGCAGGTCCACCACCTGCCCTGGTACGAGGGCGCGTTCACCTCGATGTTCCTGCACGCCAGCTGGGCCCACATCCTCGGGAACATGCTCTTCCTCTGGATCTTCGGGAACAACGTCGAGGACGCGTTCGGCAAGGTGCGCTTCTTCCTCTGGTACATCGCCGCCGGGCTCGTCGCGATCACGATCCAGAGCGTCGTGACGCTCGCCTTCTCGAACGCAGCGGGCGCGAGCGTCCCGAACGTCGGCGCCTCGGGGGCGATCGCCGGCGTTCTCGGCGCCTACATCGTGCTCTTGCCCAACGCGAAGGTGCTGACCTTCATCTTCTTCATCATTCGAGAGATCCCGGCGATGTATTTCCTCGGCATCTGGTTCCTGTTCCAGTTCGCGGAGGGCGGTTTCGCGCTCCTCCACCCGGAGGAGAGCGGAGGCGTCGCCTTCTTCGCGCACATCGGCGGGTTCCTGTTCGGAGCGATCACGGTCCGGGCGGTGGCCCTCCGCCGGCCGCTACAACCGACCTGGTGAGCTCGGGCCTCCTGACCGGCATCGCCATCGCGGCCGGAGCCGTCGGGCTGGTCGTCGTGCTCCTGTGGTTCTTATCCGGCGATTAGGAATGAACCGTACGGTGAGATCGTTCTACTCGACATGAAAACCATCGACGAAATCCGTGCCGAGATCGACGACGCGACCGAGCGTCGCGCCGAGCTCTGGCACCTCCTAGCCCAAGGTCACGACGCCGACCTCGCCGCCGAGCTGCATGCGCTCGAGGAGCGCCTAGCGGCGCTCTGGGACGAGCACCGCACGCTCAAGGCCCGCGCCCGCTTCGGCGATCGCGACGAGATCATCAAGCGCGCCCGCCACGAGGAGCGACTGGCGAGAGCCGCATAAGACGGGGTCCTCTCCGTGAACGAAGAAGCCGGCGGCTAGCCCCGCCGGCTTCTTTTTGCGCGGGGAAACCCCCTGGTTCCCCCGCGAGCCCCCTCCTTGCGATCGGTGGCGTAGTTCCGCAGTTGCCGGAGCCGGCCAAGCGCGTCGGCATTCGGAGTGTCGCTACCGAAGACGGCACGTGAGCCGCGCCCGCCGTGTCGGTCGCGGCGGCGATTTGCTCGATCGCAAGACCTCACCCGCACACGTTCACCTCTAGACTTTGTCAGCCCGGGGCGTTAGCTCAGCTGGGAGAGCGCCGGCTTTGCAAGCCGGAGGTCACCGGTTCGATCCCGGTACGCTCCATTGGCGCGGGGAAACCCCTGGTTCCCCCGCGAGCCCCCTCCTTGCCAGCGGTCGCGTCCTTCCATCGGTGACGGAGCCGGCCGAGCGAGTGGTGATCTGATTGGGGCGCTACCGGAAATCGGCACAGAGCCGCGACCGCCATGTCGGTCGCGGCGGCGATCTGCTCAGATGCAAGACCTGACACCAGCATTCAAAGTGCTGCTGTCTGGTGAGACAACCTGAGCATCGGGATGCATCTGCGTCTCGCGTGCTATTCAGGCGTGACGCTCCCAAAAGCTGCCGCGATTACGCGTATTGCATCATCTCGGCGTGCGGATCAGGCAGTACGTCAACTTCTCTGTGTACAGCGACACAGCAACCGCGCACGAGATCGCCAGCTATCTCGGTCTTGCTCCAGACCGCATCCGGGGGCGAGGATCCCGTTCGACGGACCCGCCCCGGCCGCCGCAGCACAGCTGGCAACTCCTATGCGACTCGCCCGGGCTCACGATTGACGAGCAAGCCGCGAGCGTCCTCGACCGCCTTCGCGGGGTCGAGGATCGCCTCGTCACGATCGGCGCCGACCTCCTCGGCGAGGGCGGTGGATGCTATTTGCAGCTCGTCCGATACTTCAACGACGACGAGGGGGAAGAGGAGGAGCTATCACCTCCGGACGCGCCACTGCAGAAGCTCGCGGGCCAACACCAGCTCCTCGGTTGGCACCTGGACGCCGCTTCACTCAACTTCCTCTCTCGCATCGGTGCCGAAATCGACGCCGACGAGTACGACTAACCGCGCCTCCCCGTTCGGGCGTCATAGCCCAACACTGACCCACGCGGCCATCCTGCCCACGGGCCGGAAAAGCCTCCACGCCTGCCTCGGTGGCAGGGCCGTGCTAAAGAGCACTTCGCTCGGCACCGAGAATCCCTAGATGACCGCGCAGTGGATGCCGGATCCTCCTCAGTCGCTCAAGCCTGCTCCGCGAAGCTTCTATGACGAGTTGCGGCGCATGCTCGACACTGTCCAGCCGACGCAAGTCGATCCCCACCGAAGTTCCGTCAAGTTCGACAAGAGCGGCGTTGAGGTCGAGTTGGCGCATATCGACCGCAAGGACTGGACTATCTGGGCGACGGTCGGTGAACGCGACGCCATCGTCGGAACGCTTGGAGCACACGAGCATTTCTTCGCTCCCTCGGACGAAGAACCCGACGACCACCGGTGGACGACAGAGATCGTGGACTTCGTCGCGGAGATCCTGCGCGGTCAAATCGAAGTCGAGACGACCTATCGCGGAAGGGCACCCATTTCCGTGAGGCATTTCAACCTCGATGCGAGCGGAAAGCGCCACCCTTTGGGTTACACCGGTTTCTTGACGCCAGCGAGATTGTTTCTCTGGCAGTCCAAGCGAAGCGAGACCGAGACGGCACCGTGGCTATGAGCGTCGGAACCTTCACGGCATCTTGATCGACTAGGGACGGCTCGGGGGCGGTAAGACTCGCCCGCTGGCCCAGGGCGATAGATCCCACGCCGGAGACTCGCTGGGAGCGGGTTATCGCACTACCGTGAGTAGGTGATGGGCAAGTTGACCCCTGAGTCATCGGGGCAGATGCCGTTCTTTACCGGAGCCGGATCAATGACCTACCCCGAAAGCGACATGCGCTACATCTGGGACGGACGCGGAATGAGAGGTCCCGGCGCGACCTGCTTAATCACCGATGCGGAGATTCGTCTCCTGCCGCGCACGATCTTTCGTCGCGTCCTCGGGTGGCCCGAGCTCGTGATTCCAGTTTCCGAAGTGAGTGCCGTCGAACGAGTCCTCTTGGGTCGCTACCGGTTCCGGTCCGTGAATCACGCCATCGATGGGGCGTGCTTCCGTCCCAGCGGCAACAAAGTTCCTTTCGAACTTGCACTCGCTCGGACCGGCCTCGCTCTCGAGACGCCGCCGGCACGCGTGACGTGGCGCTGGGAGCGACGGATGCTCTGGAATCAGATGCGCTGGGGTGGCCGCGCCCGAGCGCCAGGACGCCGTCGGCTGTTGCCGTAGCGCCGATAGCGGATCGGTCCCGAGCCAGCGGCTCCGTCTGTCGTCGGTCTTGGCAACGAGCGCTGCTAACGTTCTGCTAAGGAAACGGTTGCAAACGTCGTTCCGAACGCTTCCGGGCTCGCAAAACACCGGTCTTCCTCACGCCAAGACTTCCGCTGCCCGAGCCTCTAGTGGCTAGGCCGCGGCGGGGGCGAAGAAGTCGACAAGCAGTTGGTTGACGCGTTCAGCCTCGTCGTGATGCACCCAGTGCGACGCGTCGGGCAGGCGCTCCACGCGGTCGAGGTTGGGTACGTCGGCGCGGTCGGGCTCGGCCAGCTCGGAGCCGAGGTAGGAATCGCGCTCACCCCAGACGACCAGTGTCGGCGCCGGGATCGGGCGAAGCTTTGCCACGGCTTCCTTCTGGGACTGTCTGACCGAGGCGCGGTAGTAGTTGATCATCCCGGCCGCTGCCCCTGGCTGCGACCACGCCTCGACGTAGCGTTCGATCTCCTCCGGCGTGTAAGGCGGGGTCGCGTCGTGCAGGAAGTGTCGGAAGAAGTGCCAGTCTCTGGCGGGCATGATCTCCTCGGGCAGTCCCGGTGTTGCGAAGAAGAAGAAGTACCAGGACTTCCGCAGCTGGCTCGGGTGGTGCAGTCCCTCCGAGAGCCGCCGCGGATGGGCCGCGTTGAGGATGGCGAGGCGGTCGACCACCTCGGGGTGGTTCATCGCGACGGTCCAGGCGATGGATCCGCCCCAGTCGTGACCGGCCAGCAGCGCCTTCTCTTCACCGAGCGCTCCGATGAGGCCGCGGATGTCGTCGGCGAGCAGGTCGACACCGTAGTCCTTGAAGCCCTCGGGCTTCGATGACAGGTTGTAGCCACGCGTGTCGGGAGCGACGACTCGAAAACCCGCCGCCGCGAGCGGCGCGATCTGTAGCCGCCAACCGAACCAGAACTCCGGGAAGCCGTGCAACAGAACGATCAGCGGCCCCTCACCGGCCTCGACGTAATGCAAGTTCACATCGCCGACTTCGGCGTAACCCTCCCGAAGCTCGATCCCGACGTCAGGGAGCACGCTGGTGGTGGTCATGAGGGCCTCCGGGGGTAGGGGACTTGGGCGCGAGACTACGCCTGCCGGTTTGGATACGCAACCGTCATCACAACGCCGCGGAACATCTCTCCGGCGAGCCTGGCGTGGAGCCCGGCCGGTTGGCGCTCCGTCCTAGTCCTGAGGCTTGCCGGTCTCCCCCGGCCAGACGCCGGTCCGGCGGAAGTAGCCGGTTGCGAACGTCCGATCCGCGAGGGCTTTCACACCACCGAAGACCGCACCCTTGAGCATCGCGGCCGCGACGACTTCCGTCCAACCCCGGGACTGCTCCATGGCCTGCGGTATCTCCGTCTCCTTGGCGAGAAACGCCCACAGTCTCTTGAGGATCGCTCCCGCTGCCCGGCTGGCGACCACACCGGCAATGATCGCGAACGGCTTGTAGAGCAGCTTCATCATCGGCGCAAGCGGGACGAGGTACTGAGTCAACCACGTTTGGACGATGTGGGCGAGAACATCCTGCCCGAGCCAGAATCACCCGTCCGAGCGACGTGGAACGGCGTCCGACGTTCGATGCTATTGCCATGCGGACCCGGCTGCGCTATTGGCTGCTGCTCGTTTCGGTTGCGAGCGGCATCGCAATCTTCGGCGCTTTCGCCTACCTGGAGCGGCCGGGCCTCGGCCTGGGCCATTTCTTCTACATCCCGATCATTCTCGCCGCGTTCGCCGGCGGGTACTGGATCGGCGCCGCCGGAGCCCTGGCCGCGACGGGGCTGTTCGCCGCGGGCGTCCTCATCAACCCGCACCTCCCACCCAGCGAGGTGCTGACCACCAGCACCGGCATCCGGTTCGTCACCTACATGACCGTCGGGGTCGTGACCGGCTACTTCGCCAACGCGAATCGCACGCTGCTCGAGGAGCTGCAGCTGCTGGCCGAGCGGGACGCGCTTACCGGCCTGCCGAACACGCGCGCGTTCGAGCGCGCTATCACCGAGCGCCTCGCGCGGGAGCAGCCATTCGCGCTGCTCGTCGGGGCGGTCGATCCCGGCCAGGGGCACTCGCGCTCCGGCCCGCTCGAGGACGACGAGGCGATCCGTGAGATCGCCGGCCGCCTGCTGCACGCGCTGCCGCCCGGAGACGAGGTCGCGCGGATCGGCGACACGGAGTTCGCAGTTCTCACCTACGCGGCGAGCGCACGGGACGCCGGAACGATCGCAGCACGGCTGCAGCGGGTGATCGCCGACGAGGGCTCCAGAGTCACCTTCGGCTGGGCGGCCTGCCCGCAGGACGGAACGAACGCGCTCTCGCTCTACCGCGCGGCGGACGAGCGCCTCTACGCCCGGCGCGTGATCCAGCGGGACACGAGCATCGTGCAGTTCCCGCTGGTCCGGCCGGCGGGCTGACGCCCGCGCTCAGGTCGTGAAGCGCGGCTGCGCCGGGACGACCGGGCGGGCGTGCTGGAAGACGCGCCAGATGCGGCGCTGTTCGTCACGGACCGGGCGCAGGACGGGGCGCTTGGTCTGCGGCTCGCGCTTCACTTGACCGTCACCGAGCCGTACGCGGTCTGGTAGCCGGGGCGGGAGGCGGTGACGAGCAGCTTGCCGCGCTTCTTCGGCTTCAGCTTGAACGACACGCGACCCTGGGCGTTGGTCCGGGCCGAGCGGGTCTTGATCCCCTTGCCCGAGATGCGGATGAGAACCTTGGCCAGGCGCCGGCCGCTGCCGTCCCCCACCGACACGCTCAGTCGGCCGGAGCGTTTGTGCCGGAGCAGCCCGATGACGCTCACCTTCAGCTTGGGCTGGAGCTTGATCTGCTGCACCTGCGACCAGTCGCCCTGGTTGCCGTCCTGGTCGATCCCCGCGACGCGCCACAGGAGCGCGCCGCCTGCCGAGTAGCCCGCCCGCGTCATCGTCGGCGCGAAGCTCGTGTTGTCGGTCGTGACGTCCTCGACGGACGCGCTGAAGTCCGGCGTCGACGCGATCTCGACGCGGTAGTCCTTGACGCCGATCCGCGGGCTCCAGCTCAGCAGGACGTGGTCGTTGCCGCTGTCGGTCTGCAGGTTTACCGGCTGGCTGATCGTCCGCGTGAAGGCGCGCAGGGCCGAATAGGAACCCGGGGTCGAGCCGGACGTGGCCTGCGGGAACTCTGCTCGGACGCGCCAGTGCCAGATGCCGGTTCCGGTCATCTTGATGAACGAGATCACCGGCGAGCGCAGCTTGCTGAACACCTTGTGCGTCCCGTCGGGCTGGTCGACCTCCACGTCGTAGGAGGAGGCTCCCTGCACGGGCGCCCACGACCAGACGGGCAGCATGTCGCCCGAGGTCGGGTTCGAGGCGCTCGGCACCGGGACGGGGAGCGTCTTCTGGAAGGTGCCGACCGGCGACCAGGTGAGGGCGGTCAGGTTCTCGTCGTCGGGGCGGACGCGCCAGTAGAGGACGGTGTCGGCCGGGTAGGTCGTATTGCTCGAGTAGGAGGTGCCGTCGGTCGTGACGTCGTCGAGCAGGTTGCTGAAGCTCGTGTCCGAGGCCACCTGCAGCCGGTAGCGGCGCGCGCCCTCGGCCGGGCTCCAGCGGAAGGTCGGCTGGTCGAGGAAGACCTGGCCCGCGCTCGGCGAGAGCAGCGACGGCGGAGTCGACTGCTTCTGGAAGTCGGACCAAGCCGCGCTGAGCGGGTCGCCCTTGGCGAGGCTGCCGTCGAAGCCCTGCGCCGGAAGCACGGCCCAGTAGTACGAGGTGGTCTCGTCCGTGTAGGTGCGCACCGTGCTCCCGGTGCGGGGCGCGTAGGCCGGGACGTGCGTGAAGCCGTAGTCGATGATCGAGGTGAAGTTCGCGTCCTTCGAGACGAGCACGAAGTAGCTCTGGGCGCCGGCGATCGGGTTCCAGGTGAAGTACGGCGTCCTGGTCTCGACGACGTGGGCCGCCGGCGTCAGGTAGTCGCCGGAGCAGAGGTAGCCGGAGCAGCCGGCCGACACGGTCGTCGGATAGCCCGTCCACTCGAATGCGGTCCCGCGGCCGGTACCGTCGTCGAGGTAGGTGTAGTCGCCGTAGACGTCCTGCGAATTGGTGTCGCGGTCGGTGCGGGCCCGGACCCGGACGCAGTAGGTGCCGACGGCGAGGGTGACGAGCTCGTTCGCGACCTCGAGCGAGTCCCCGTACGGCTTGTGCCCGTTCCAGTTCTCGCCGAGCGGCGTCCAGGCGTTCACCGCGGTCGAGACGTCCCAGTGGTTCTCCGGCGCCGTCCAGTTGCACTGGCTCGTGTCGGTGTCGTACGGCGCAACCTCGACCCGGTACGCCGAAGCGCCGGGTACCGGGTTCCAGGTCACGATCGGCACCTTCGTCTGGTAGCCGGGCGTGTCCGGGTCGAGGTCGATGCCCGGGTCGCCGGTGTTGTCGCGCATGCGCAGGTTCTTGATGCTGGGAGCGGTCTCGGGGGGAACGTTGTCGAACGTCTTCTGGAAGACGGGCCCGACGTTCCAGACCCCTGCATTCCCGTCCGCGTCGATCGCGCGCACACGCCAGTGGTAGGTGTCGTTCTTGAAGACCTTCGGCGGGGAGAGCGAGGTGGCGATCGTCGTCCCTGTGCAGCAGACCTTCGAGCCGGGCGCGAAGTCGACCGACGGGTTGATCTCGACTTCGTAGCGGGCCGCGCCGGGAACCGGGTTCCACGAGAACTTCGGGTCGAAGACCGCCGCCGAGGGGTCGAGGTCGGTCACCTGCGGAACGGTCGCCGAGGGCCAGACCCAGCTGAAGGTCGTGACCGGCGTCGCCACGCCGCGGTTGCCCTCGGCGTCGACCGGCTGAACGGCCCAGTAGTAGGTGTCGGGCGCCAGCGGCGACGCGATCGCCGCCGAGGTGGCGGCGACGTTGGGCGGGCCGCTCGGGTCGTCCTGGTTCGAGTAGCGGAAGACGATCGAGCCGAGCAGCGGGTCGCTCGCGACGGGGACGAGGTACTGGGCGGCGCCTGGGATCCCCGACCAGCGCAGGACGACCGGGTTGGTGGGAAAGGTCAGGGACGCGCCGGCGCCGGGCGTCTGGATCGCCGGCTTCAGGTTCCAGAGCTTGGTGAAGGCGCGCGTCGGCGTCCACGCAGAGATCGAGCCATCGGCGCCGACGGCGCGGACATGCCAGTAGTAGGTCCCGTTCGGGATGGTCTGCGTGAGGGTCGCGCGCGTGTTGCTGGTGGTGAAGTCGTCCTTGCCGCCGCCGAGGACCGGCGAGGCCATGCCGGGGTCGGCGCTGATCTGGAACTCGTAGTGGTCGGCCTTGGCGACCGCCGTCCAGACAAAGGCCGGCAGAAACGCGACCGTGACGCCGGCCGCGGGCGCGGTCGCGCTCGGCGGGCTGAGCGCCGCGCGTGCGGGGCCTGCCGTCAGGAAGGCGATGGCGGCGAAGGTGGCGGCTAGGAGTTTGCGGTTGACGGCCATTCAGTCCTAGGACGAGCCCGGCCGCTGGGCTCTACTGATTCACAGGAACAGAATCGGGGCTCGGCCCGCGCCGGTGATCCCTCGGACGAGGGACTTGGAGTGCCGAAACGGACGGAAACGGGCCGAAACGGTGTCCGACACCTTTTTTTGTCAAGGGCAAAGCGTGTCGAGTGTGTGACTAACGATCCACAGGGCTAGCGCGTGCCGATTCGCAGGCCGAGCAGGCGCGGTAGGGCGGCGCCGACTCGAGCCGGGAGCGGCGGGCGGCGCTCCTCTTCCTCGGCCTCCTCGCAGGCCATGATCGCGGCGCGGACGACGCCGCCACCCAGGCGGCGGATCGGCTCGGGCGGCAGCTTCGGCACCCGGCGCGTGACGAGGGGCAGGCGCGTCAGCTCGTCGTCGACGCCGAGCGCGAGGCGCGCCAGGATCTGGCCGCCCAGCCAGCTCGGCCCGGCGCCGTGCCCGGAATAGCCCGCTCCGTAGTGGATCCGCATCCCGGGCACGGTGCCGAAGAACGGCAGGTGGTCGGACGAGACGTCGATCGGCCCGCCCCAGGCGTGCGTCACCTTGGCCTCCGCGAGCCCGGGCAGCAGCCGCCGCAGGCCGTGCTCGGCCCGCGCGACGGTCGGCTCGTCGTGTGTGAAGCGCTTGTCGAGCTTCCCGCCGAAGCCGATCGGCCCCGAGCCGCTGCCCATCAGCACGCGCCCGTCGTTCGTCGTGCGGAAGTAGTGCAGGAACATGCGCCCGTCGAAGATCGCCTCTCCCCCGGTCCAGCCGATCTGCTCGAGGAGCTCCGGGACGGGCTCGGTCAGGACGACGTAGCTGCCGAAGACGGTCAGGCGCCGGCGCAGCGGCTTCCAGCCGGCCGCGGCCGCGTTCACCGCCACGACCACCTCTCGCGCGCGGACCGACCCATGCGGAGTCGCAACGCGGCCGTCGTCGATCTGCGTCACCCGCGAATGCTCGTGCACCTCCACCTTCGCAAGCGCCTCCCGCCGCAGCGAGAGCACGAGGCGCGCCGGCTGGATCGTGGCGCCGTCCCGCAAGAAGACACCCGACCGGAAGACCGACGATCGGACCCGTTCGGCCAGCTCTTCGCGCGAGAGCGGAACGGCTTCCTCCGGCACGCCGAGCTCCTGCGCCGCCTCGGCCTCGTCGCCGATCGAGGCGTCCTGGGCGGGCGCGGCCGACACGCGCAGCATCCCGGCCTCGCGGAGCCAGAAGTCGGCGCCGCTCGACTCGGCGAAGGCGCGCACGCCGCGGACGATTCCCTCGCCCGCCCGCGCGACGGCCAGGGCGCCCTCGTCCCCGAAACGCTCTCGCAGCCGCGGCAGGTGGCTCCAGTAGCCGTGCAGGAAGCCGCCGTTGCGCCCGCTCGGCCCGCGGCCGCACTCCTCGGCCTCGAGCACCACCACGCGCAGCGACGGCTCGCGCTCGACCAGGGCCAGCGCCGTCCAGAGCCCCGTGTAACCGCCGCCGACGATCGCGACGTCGGCCTCGACGTCACCCTCGAGCGCAGGCGCCGGCTCGCCTCCCAGCCCGGCGGCCAGTGCCTCGTCGAGCCACCAGACGTCTCCTAGCCGCATGGACCAATCCAAGCGCATCGACCGGTCATTTCAGACGGACGCACGAGCAAAGCTCGCGCGCCCTGATGTCGACATCGCAAGCGACGCCTCAGATCCGCTGCGAAGCCTCCGTCAGCACGTCGCCGATGATGCCGGTCATCTCGTCGAACTCGGCCTGGCCCGCGATCAGCGGCGGACAGATCTGCACCACCGGGTCGCCGCGGTCGTCCGAACGGCAGATCAGCCCGCGCGCGAAGAACTCCGGCGAGAGGAACCCGCGCAGCAGCGACTCCGACTCCTCGTCCGTGAAGCCGGCCTTCGTCTCCTTGTCCTTGACGAGCTCCAGCGCCCAGAAGTAGCCGGCCCCGCGCAGGTCCCCGACGATCGGGATCTCGAGCAGCTGAGCAAGGGTCGAGCGGAAAGCCTCCTCGTTGTCGCGCACCCGCTCGACGATCCGCTCCCGCTTCATGATCTCGAGGTTCTTGAGCGCGATCGCCGCCATCACCGGGTGGCCGCCGAAGGTGACCCCGTGTGCGTACATCTGCTTCTCGCCCATGAACGGCTCGATCACGTGGTCGGCCGCAACGACCGCCCCGATTGCGGCGTAGGCCGACGAGAGGCCCTTGGCGCAGGTGACGAGGTCGGGCCGGATGTCGTAAAGGTCCGAGCCGAACCAGGCGCCGAGGCGGCCGAAGCCGGTGATCACCTCGTCCGCGCAGAGCAGGATCTGGTAGCGGTCGCAGATCTCGCGCACGCCCCGCCAGTAGCCCGCCGGCGGGGTCAGCGCGCCGCCCGCGTTCTGGACCGGCTCCATCATCACCATCGCCACCGTCTCGGGGCCGGCCTGGAGGATCGCCGACTCGAGGTCCTCGAGCAGGAAGGCGGTGAACTCCTCTTCGCTCTCGTCGGCCGGCCGGTGGAAGCGGGCGGTGTTGCGGACGTGGATCACGTCCGGGACGAGCGGCTCGAAGGGCGCACGCAGCGCCGCGATGCCGTTGATCGAGAGCGCGCCCATCGTCGTCCCGTGGTAGGCGGTGCGGCGCGAGACCGCCTTCCAGCGCCGCTCGCCGCGGGCCTGGTGGAACTGCCGCGCGAGCTTCCAGGCCGACTCGACCGCCTCGGAGCCGCCCGACACGAAGAAGACGCGGTTCAGGTCGCCGGGCGCGAGCGACGCCACCTCCGCCGCGAGCTCGATCGCGCGCGGGTGCGCGTACGACCAGTTCGTGTAGAAGGGCAGCTCGCGCATCTGCTCGTGCGCCGCCTGGCCGATCTCGTCTCCGTACGAGTAGCCGATCTGCACGGCGAAGAGGCCCGCGAGTGCGTCCAGGTAGCGCTTGCCGTTCGAGTCCTCGAGGTAGCAGCCGTCCCCACGGACGATCACGGGCACGTCGGACTCGGCGTAGCCGCCCATGCGCGTGAAGTGCAGCCAGAGGTGATCGCGCGCGGCCTTCTGCAGCTCGGCAGGCGAGAGGCCCGCGGACGTGGTCGTCATGCTGCTCCTCTCGTGGACTTGGCGGATCGGTATTGCCAGACGACGTTCGCGAGGCCCAGAATGATCGCCACCAGGAAGATCGCGCTCGCCACGACGTTCACCTGCGGCGGCACCGCGACCCTCGCGATCCCCCAGACGAAGATCGGGAACGTCTGTACCGGCCCCGCGTTGAGGTACGTGATCACGAAGTCGTCGATGGAGAGCGCGAAGCCCAGGAGCCCCGCCGCGAGGATCGCGGGAGCAAGCAGCGGCAGCGTCACCTTCTGGAAGGTCATCCACTCATTCGCGCCAAGATCCATCGCCGCTTCTTCCAGGTGCCTGTCGAACCCGATCAGACGGGCCTTCACCGTCACGACCACGAAGCTGATGATGAACATCACGTGGGCGATGAAGATCGTCCAGAACCCGAGCTGGATCGTGTTCTGATCGTTCAGGAAGAGCGCCAGGAGCGAGGAGCCCAAGACGATCTCGGGCGTCGACATCGGGAGGAAGACCACGACATTCGTCGCCCCGCGCCCGTGGAACCGGTGCCGCACGATCGCGAGCGCGATCATCGTTCCGAGCGCGGTGGCGACGAACGTGGAGAGCAGGGCGACCTCGAGCGACTTCTCGAGGGCGCCCTGGATCCCGAGCACGGAGTTCCAGTGGATCCAGTTGTCGAACGTGAACGCGTGCCAGACGTAGTTGAAGCGGCCGGGCGGATGGTTGAACGAGAACATGATCACGACCGCGATCGGGACGATCAGGTAGCCGACCGCGAGGATCGCGTACACCGTCAGCGCGTGCCGCCCGACGAACCGCCACGCGCGGCTCGCCACGCTCGGGCGCGGCGGGCTTGCCAGCGTCTCGACTGCGGTGGTCATCCCGTCAACTTCTCCGAGCCGACGACCTTGGCGTAGATGAGCAGCATGATCAGGATCGTCCCCATCAGGATGAAGGAGAGCGAGGCGGCGGTCGGATAGTCGAGCGACTCCAGGAACTTCGCCTGGATGACGTTCCCGATCATCGACTGGTTGGGCGTCCCCAGCAGCGCGGCGTTGATGAAGTCCCCGGCGGCCGGGATGAACGTCAATAGCGTTCCCGCGACGATTCCCGGCATCGAGAGCGGCACCGTCACCCGCATGAACGCCTTCGTCGGGGACGCGTAGAGATCCTTCGCCGCCTCCAGGAGCCGCGGGTCGATCTGCTCGAGCGAGACGTAGATCGGCAGCGCCATGAAGGGAAAGAAGTTGTAGGTGATCCCGGCGACGACCGCGAAGGTCGTCGCCAGCAGCCTGCCGTTGGGCCCGAGCACGTGGATGTCGCGCAGGATGCGGACGACCGGCCCCTGGTCGGCGAGGATGTTGAGCCAGGCGAGCGTCCTCACGAGGTAGGTGACGAAGAACGGCGCGACGATGAACAAGAGGAACAGGTTCCGCCACGGCCCGGCCCGGAACGCGATCCAGTAGACAAGCGGGTACGCGAGCACCAGGCAGGCGACGGTCGCGATACCCGCGTACACGAACGAGCGGATCAGCTGCGTGTGGTAGTCCGAGAGCGCGGTCGAGAAGTTCGAGAACGCCCAGGTGAAGTGGAAGTGCGGGAAGAGCCCCGACTGGAGGGACTGGTAGCCGAGGAACCCCATCGGCACCAGGAAGAAGAGGGTGAGCCACAGCATCCCCGGCGCGAGAAGCAGGTAGGGCGTGAGGCCCTTGTGTCGGTGCAGAAACTCACCCACGGCTGACTACTGCCCCTGAACCGCCAGCCACTTCTTGTTGTAGTCGGGGTTGGTCAGCATCTTCGGATCGTTCTGATGCATCTGCGAGAGCGTCTTCTCGGTCGGGAAGAGGAGCTGGTTGCTCGCCGCCTTCGGGTCGAGCTTCACCGCATCCTGCTTGACCCCCTCGACGGATGAGATGTAGTTGGACCCGACCGACCATTGCGCAGACACCACAGGGTCGTACATGAAGTTCATGTACGTAGACGCCGTCGGGACGCTCCCGCCGAGCGGGATGAGCATGTTGTCCGTCCAGATGATCCCGCCCTGCTTGGCGACGACCCAGTGCAGTTTCGGATTGCCGAGGTTCAGGATGTCGCCCGACCACGCCATGGTGGCCGCCAGGTCCCCCCGGTCCAGCGCCGCGGCGTAGTCATTGCCGTAGAACTTGCGGATCTGTCCTGAGTTCACAGCCTTTTGGACCCGCGCTATAGCGTTGTTGAACACAGCGTCCGTCACGTTCGCGGGATCGTCCCCGTTCTCGAGAATGATGAGCCCAAGCGTGTCCCCCATCGAGTTCCAGACCCCGACCTTGCCCTTCAGCTTTGGATCCTCGAGTAGTTGCTTGACGGACGTAACTGGGTCGCTAACGTCCTCGTTCCAGGCGATGCCGTCCATGCCGGAGGCCCACGGAAGCGAGTAGTCGCGGTTCGGGTCGAACGGAGGATGCTGCTGCGCCGGGATGAGGTTCTTGATGTTCGGGATCAGGCTCTTGTCGAGCTTCTGCACCCACTTGTTGTCGATGTACTCGCCGAGGAAGCGGTCGTTGTCGGTCGAGACGATGATGTCGCGGCCGATTCCCTCTCCCTTCGAGAGTCGCCCCTGCACCTTCGCGAAGTACTCGGGGTTGGAGTTGACCTCCTCGTAGTAGTTGACCTTGATCCCGGTCTTCTTGGTGAACTGCTCCAGCGTCGTCGGCTTGTCGATACCGGCGGCTTTGAGCGTCATCGGCGTGTCGATGTACAGCTCCCAGTTCGCGAAGTTGAGGACGTTGTTGACCTTGCCGCTGGCATTCCCGGAGCCGCCTCCGCCGCCGCACGCCGCCACCAGGCCCGGGACCGTGAGCGCACCGAGACCTACGGCGCCCCGCCGCAGGAGCTGGTCACGAGTCATTCTCTGGTTCATTCCGCTGTCTCCTCCTTTGCCTGCTCGACGACGAACGTCGAATCGGGACTCCAGCTCAACGTGACACTCGACCCCGGTGACGGCATGCGCCCTCCGGCATCGATGTTCTGCGCGAAAACTTGGATCTCCCCTGCCTTCGTGTCCACGACCAGCTGCGTGGCGACGCCGATGTACGCGGTCTCCCTCACGGTGCCCTCGAGGGTGTTGGCGCCGCCCTCGCCGATCGTGATCTTCTCCGGGCGCACCCCCGCGGCCACGGGCCCCGTCTTGCCGTCGACCTGGGCGCGGACCACGGATCCGTTGACGAGCCGGATCGCGTCCGGCCCTTCGACGGTGCCCGGAAGCAAGTTCGAGACGCCGAGGAAGCCGGCGACGAACGCGGTCTTGGGCCGCTCGTAGAGCTCCGCCGGAGGGCCGAGCTGCTCGATGTGGCCCCCGTTCATGACCGCGATCCGGTCAGCCATCGTCATCGCCTCCTCCTGGTCGTGCGTGACGTGGACGAAGGTGATGCCGATGTCGTGCTGGATCGCCTTCAGCTCGAGCTGCATCTGCTTGCGAAGCTTCAGGTCGAGCGCGCCGAGGGGCTCGTCGAGCAGGAGCACGCGAGGCCGGTTCACGAGCGCGCGGGCGAGCGCGACGCGCTGCTGCTGGCCACCGGAGAGCTGGCGCGGCTTGCGCCCCTCCAGGCCGGCGAGGCCGACCAGGCGCAGGATCTCCGTCACGCGGCCGCGGACGTCCTGCCCGCGGATGCCCCGGCGGCGGAGCCCGAATGCGACATTCTCGAAGATCGAAAGGTGCGGGAAGAGCGCGTACGACTGGAAGACGGTGTTGACGTCGCGCTTGTAGGGCGGGCGGCCCGTGACGGGCTCGTCGCCGAGGTAGATCGTGCCCCCGGTCGGCTCCTCGAAGCCTCCGATCATCCGCAGCGTCGTCGTCTTGCCGCAGCCGGAGGGCCCGAGCATCGCGAAGAAGCTGCCGCGGTCGATCTCGAGCGAGATGTCGTCGACGGCGACCACGTCATCGAAGCGCTTCGTGATCCGGTCGAGCCGGACGTCGACCGTGACGGGCGTCGCAGGAACGCCGGCCTGGGGCTCGGCCTTGCTCTCGACCGCCACTACCCGGCCCCCACGCTGCGAAGCGTGCCCTCGGTGCGCGCGCCCCAGTCGTAGAGCTGCTTCCAGAGCTCGAGGTAGAGGAAGCTCTCGGTCGAGACCACGCCGCCCAACGCCCGGATGCGGTTGGTCAGCGCGAGGAGATGGCGCCGGTCGGCGCAGACGAGCTCGACGAGGATGTCGAACTGGCCGGCCGTGACGACGACGTAGCCCGCCTCCTCCCACCTGGCGATCTCGTCGGCGATCGGTCCGGGCGCGCCGGCGGTGCGGATGCCGACCATCGCCTGGCCGTCGAAGCCGAGCCCGAGCGGGTTGGTCACGGCGGTGACCTGAACGATGTCGTCCTCGCAGAGGCGTGCGTAGCGCGCACGGATCGTCGCCTCGGAGACGCCGACCTGGGCCGCGATGCGACGGAAGGGCTCGCGCCCGTTCTTCTGGAGCGCCTCGATCAGCAGCTGGTCGACGCGGTCGAGCGCCCGCGGCCGGTTGACCGCTCCGCGTCGCGTTTGCTGTTCGGCGCTACGCAATGCGAGGCGTTCTTACCATGTTTCCGCGCATCGCGCCCATTGAGCCTACGTATGGTCCTCGGATGTGGGCACGACGAGCAGCGGCACCGTCGAGCGCTGGACGAGCCAGAGCACGACCGAGCCGAGGATCGCGCCGGTGATCGGGTGCTCGCCCACGGTGCCGACCACGATCAGGTCCGAGCCCGCTTCGGTCGCGACCTGGAGGATCGCCTCGGCCGGCTTGTGCTCGACGATGCGTGTCTCGACTTCGATCCCCGCCGCCTCGAGATCGGCCTTCGCCCGCCCGAGGGCGTGGTTGCCGACCCGCTCGAGTGCCTGGCGCATGTCGTCCCCGCCCTGGCCGCCGAGCGGCGTCACATAGGAGCCGAAGACGACGATCACCTTGCTCTGCAGCCGGCCGGCGAGGTTGATCGTCTTGGCCAGCGCGGCGTTGGCCGAGACTGAGTCGTCGTACCCGAGGACGATCGGCCCGCTCACAGACGGATCCCCGGCTCGGCGGTCTCGAGCTTGCGCCGGAAGAACCCGGGCGCAGCGCGCCACTGCAGGAGCATCAGCAGGATGCCGAGCAGCAGCGACAGAATGCCGATCGCGAGCGGCGGCCCGACCCCGAGCCACGATGAGCCCGTCTCGGAGTTGGCCGGGTTCGCAAGGTCGATCGAGGACTTCACGAACACGTAGCCGAGCATCAGCGCGCCGAGCGCCGGCCCGAGCCCGGCAATCAGGAACGTGCGCACGTCGTTGAAGAGCTCATGCCGGAAGTACCACGCGCAGGCCACGCCGGTGATTCCGAGGTAGAACGCGATCGCGAGGCCCGTGGCCGTGATCGAGTCGGCCAGCACGTTCTCGCTCAGGAGCGTCAACGAGACGTACCAGACGATCGAGACCCCGCCCATCCAGATCGTCGAGATGCCGGGCGTCAGGTATTTCGGAGTGATCGCGGCGAACGTCTTCGGCGCGGCCTTGTGCGCCGACATCGAGAGCATCGCCCTGGTCGCAGGCAGGATCGTCGTCTGCGTCGAGGCCGACGCCGAGGTCAGCACCGCGATGATCAGAAGCTTGTCGAGGCCCCACGGCAGCACGTCTTTGCCGAGCGCGCTGAGGACGTCGTCCTGGTTCTTGACGAGGAAGTCGGAGCCGTGCACCGCCTGGGCCGCCACGGCGACAACCACGTAGATCCCCAGCAGCAAGATCGTCGAGACGACGGCGGCGCGGCCCGGCGTCCGCTCGGCGTCCTCGGTCTCCTCGTTCACGGCCACCGCGGTGTCCCAGCCCCAGTAGATGAACACGGCCGTGAGCACGCCGGCGCTGAGCGCCGCCGAGCTGAGCGAGAACGGGTTCAGCCAGGAGAGGCTCGGGTTCACCGAGTCCGACCACGAGCCGGCGTAGACCCGGGCTAGCGCGACGACCGAGAAGACGACGAGCGCGATGATCTCCGCGGCGAGCAGGAACCACTGCGTCCGGGCCGAGATCTCGATCCCGACATAGCAGATCCAGGACATGACGACGATCCAGATGACGCCGACCACCAGCACCCACCACTTGCTGTTGGCGGCGCCGTCGGCCCCGAAGAGCAGGAAGGTGTACTTGCCGGCGATCTGCGAGAGGCTCGCCATCACGAGCACGTCCGCGATCAGCAGCGCCCAGCCGGCGAGCCAGCCCGTCCAGGGGCCGAGCCCGCGCGTGACCCACGAGAAGGTCGTCCCGCAGTCCGGGTCGACCCGGTTCATCGCGTAGTAGGAGCCCGCGATGAAGAACATCGGGATGAAGGCGACCCAGAGGATCGCGGGGGACGCAAGCGCGACCGAGGCCGCGACCACTCCGAGCGAGGCGGCAAGGCTGTAGCCGGGCGCCGTCGAGGCGACCCCGATCACGACGCTCGAGATGAAGCCGAGCGCGCCGGTCTTGAGTCCCTTCTCCGGCGTCGCGTGTGAAGGCTCGGGGGCGGCGACCGGCGCCGCAGAGGCCACGTCGTCCATCAGGCGGGCGATTGAACCACGGCGGCTCGCGCCGAGTCAATCCGGGCAACCAAGATCACCGGGATCGTTACTGCTGCTTACGGTGGACCGTCTTGAGCTTCGCGTTCGCAAGACGCCACGTGCGGGCGCCGGGGCGCGAGCCGAACTTGACGGCCACGTACACCGCTCTGCCTGCGAAGCGGACATGCCAGGAGACCAGTCGCTTTCCCGTCGGATGCTTTGCTGGAAGGCGAAGGTGCGTGACGCGACGCCAGCGCGCATATCTCCCTACGACCGGAAAGTCGCCGAACGCGATCAGCACCTTCCCCCGAGGAACGGACGGATACCCCTCGTGCCCCGCCGCATCGGCTGGGAACCGGAAGTTGCCGAAGAGCACCCAGGCGGCGGGTGGACAACACCCGGGTCCGACCGAGCCGAACCAACCTCGCTCGGCGCGGATGCAAAGGGCCGGCCCGCAGTGGCCTTGGCTCGCAAACGAGCGAGCTGAGCTCGGCAGCGCCGCGCCGAGCGCGCACACCAGACCGACCACGACGATTCGCCTCATCGTCACGCAAGCAATTACGGCTGCTGCAACCCACCGGGTCCTTCAACTCCGTCCCCGTCTCAAGCAAAATTCCACTGGGCAGACAAGTGCCATCCGCCTCGGGTAGTCCGCAACGCTCGGACCTCGGTGAAGATGCCCTGACGAACATCCTGCGCAGGGCGGCGATGGTCGCCTCGGCTATCCCCCACGCTCCTCAGTCGATCTTTGCCATCACGTGCTTGATCTGCGTGTAGTCCTCGAGCGAGTAGGCCGACAGGTCCTTGCCGTAGCCGGATTGCTTGTAGCCGCCGTGCGGCATCTCCGAGACCAGCGGGATGTGGTCGTTGATCCAGACCGTCCCGAACTGGAGCTTGCGGGCGGCGTTCAGCGCCCGGCCGACGTCGCGCGTCCAGACCGACGCGGCGAGCCCGTAGTCGACGTCGTTGGCCCAGGCGAGCGCCTCGTCGTCGTCGGCGAAGCGCTGCACGGTCACGACCGGCCCGAAGACCTCGCGCTGGACGATCTCGTCCTCCTGTCCGACGTCGGTGATGACGGTCGGCTTGACGAAGAAGCCGCGGTCGCCGTTCGTGCCGCCGCCGGTCAGGACCTTGGCGCCCTTGGCGCGGTCGAGGAAGCCGAGCACGCGCTCCTGCTGCGACTTGGAGATCACCGGGCCCATCTCGATCTCGTCGCCCTCGGCCGGGTCGCCGACGTGCAATGACTCGACCATCGGCACGAGCTCGTCGAGCAGCTTGTCGTAGACCTTCGGGCCCGCCATCACGCGCGAGGCGGCCGTGCAGTCCTGGCCCGAGTTCCAGTAGCCGGCGATCTTGATGCCCTCGGCGACGGCGGCCGGGTCGGCGTCGTCGAAGACGATCACCGGGGCCTTGCCGCCGAGCTCGAGGTGCACGCGCTTGAGCGTGTCCGCGGCGGTGCGGGCGATCTCCTTGCCGGTGGCGACGTCGCCCGTGAGCGAGACCATGCGCACGTCGCGGTGGCGCACGAGCCCCGCGCCGACCGGCTCGCCGTCTCCCGTGATCACGTTGAGCACGCCGGGCGGCAGGATCTCGGCGGCAAGTTCCGCGAAGCGCAGCGTCGTCAGCGGCGTCTGCTCGGAGGGCTTGACGATCTGGACGTTCCCGGCGGCAAGCGCGGGGCCTATCTTCCAGACGGCCATCATCAGCGGGTAGTTCCAGGGCGCGATCCCGGCGACGATGCCGACCGGCTCGCGCCGGAGCATCGACGTGTAGCCGCGCATGTACTCGCCGGCGGACTTGCCCTCGAGCACGCGCGCCGCGCCCGCGAAGAAGCGGAGGTTGTCCGCCGAGACCGGCATCTCGTCGCGCGCGTACGAGAGCGGCTTGCCGACGTTTACCGACTCGAGCTCGGCCAGCTCCTCGGCGTTCTCCTCGACCGCGTCCGCGAGCTTCAGCAGCGCCTCGGCGCGCTCGCCGGGAGTCGTCTCGAGCCACTCGGGCAGCGCCTTCTTCGCCGCCTCGACCGCGCGATCGACGTCGGCCTGCGTCCCACTCGGGACCTCGGCGATGGTCTCGCCGGTCGCCGGGTTGAGGACCTCCATCGTCCCGCCCTCGACGGCGTCGACCCACTCGCCGCCGACGAAGTTCTTGCTGCTGGGACACCGTCACGCTCATGCACAAACCTCCCGGTCGCTCGTGGCCAGCCTACCGCGCATCGAGCCTCAGCGACCGGCACCCCGACCGTCCCGGGCCGCTGCGGCCATCACCGCTGGGCGATCCAACCGGCATGATCGACATGACGATCACGAACAGCGCGATCACGTTACGACGGGCTGCTGGATCGGCCGGAAGAGTTGCGCCAAGATCCAGATCGGCAGCGTCTGCTGGGCGCCGGCGGTGAAGATCGTGACGATGACCTCGTCCCACGAGAGCGCGAAGGCGAGCAGCCCACCCGCGACGAGCGCCGTCGCGCATCTGCGGAAAGCGTCACGTAGCGGAACGTCTGCCACGCGTCTGCGCCGAGATCCGACGACGCCTCCCAGCGACCCGAGACGCGCCGCAGCGGGCCAGCGACGTTGTTGTAGACGATGACGACGCAGAAGGTGGCGTGCCCGATGATGATCGTCAGAAGCCCGAAGTGGATGCCCACCGTGCGTACGTGCGTACGACAGCGCGAGCCCGGTGATCATCGCCCGGCAGCGCGATCGGCAGGACGAGCACGAGCGAGAGCGCGTCCCGCCCGAAGAAGCTGAAGCGCGCGACGGCCAGCGAGGCCAGCGTCCCGAGCACGAGCGCGACGGCGTCGCGCCGAGCGCCGCGCGCACCGAGAGCCAGAGCGCCGCTGCGAACGTCACTGTCGTGGTAGGCGACGCGAGAACCACTTGGTGGTGAACTCGAGAATCGGCCAGCTCTGTGTCACGCTCTTGTTGAACGCGTAGACGAGCGATCGGATCGAGCGGGAGGTAGATGAAGAGCGAGCGTAGCCCCGCAGCGAGCCAGAGGGCACGCGCGTGAGACGGGACTCGATCATCGGCGCAGTGCTCAAAGCGCCTCGAACGCGCTCAGCCGCTTGGCCACGATCAGGTAGACGATCATCACCGCGATCGGCACGAGCGTGAAGGCCGCCGCGAACGGCAGGTTGCAGCTGAGGCCGAGCACGTTGCGGTAGATGACGTTGCCGATGAACTGCTGGCTGTTGCCGACAGGTCGGCGTGATGTAGTCGCCGAGCGTGAGCGAGAAGGTGAAGATCGAGCCCGGCGACGACCCCGGGCAGCGCCAGCGGCAGGATTACCCGGCGGAACGTCGTCCAGCCGCGGGCGCCGAGGTCGGCGGACGCCTCGAGTACGAGTGCGGGATCCGCTCAAGCGCGGCATAGATCGGCAGGATCATGAACGGGAGCCAGAGGTACGTGAAGACGATCCACAGGCCCAGTTCGAGTAGGCCAGGTGTGGACGGGCAGGCCGAGCGTGACGAGCCCCCAGTTGAGCGACGCCGTCGCCGACAGGATCGTCCGCCACGCAGTAGATGCCGACGAGGTAGCTCGACCAGAGCGGCAGCAGCACCGCGACCACAGCACCGTCCGCGCTTCGGGCGAGGCGACCCGCGCCATGAAGTAGGCGATCGGGAACGCGAGCACGCGTCGGTGACGGTGACCAGCAGCGGCCATCCCGATCGTCCGCCAGGCGACGTGCGGTAGACGTCCTCGTGGAAGAGCCGCCGGAAGTTGTCCAGCGTGAACGTGTGGACGACCTGGGACGTGAACGGGTCGACGTTCCAGACGGACGCCATCAGCAGCACGAACAGCGACCCCAGGTACACGACGACGAAGAGGCCCAGCGGGCAGGCGAGCAGCAGCGCGAGCGCTAGCCGTGGATGCCGGTAGAAGTAGGTCGAGAGCCGCCGCCCCAGGGTCTCCCGGGGCGGCGGCTTCTCGTTCGACCGCGGTCACGGACGGGCGATGCTAGCCGCGGATCTCTGTCCAGGCGTTCACCCAGTCCTGCTGGGTCTTGCAGGTTCCCCCCTTGCCCTACCGCAGTCGGCGGTGGGCGTCGTCCAGAAGTAGATGTTCTTCCACCAGCTCTCGTCGGTTGGCGTGGTACTGCGTCGCAGAAGTTCTTGTCGGTCGTGTATCGAACACGCCTTCGTGGTTCGCGGGCGCCTCGCCGAACCATTCCGCCTCCTTTGCCTGCGCCTGCGGCGATCGATGATCCACTTCATCCACAGGTACATGCAGTTCGGGTGCGTCGACCTTCGACTAGATCATCCAGGTGTCCGACCAGCCCGTCGTCCCTTCCTTGGGCTTGACTCGTCTACACGGGCTCCTTGTCGGCCTTGAGGATGTTCGCCTGGTACGGCCAGCGTCGTCCCGACGACGTCGTCCTTGTTCGCGTACGACTCGATCTGCTTGGCGTAGTCGCCCCACCACTCGCCCACGTTGCGGCTTCAGGCTCTTCAGCAGGTTGACGGCCGCGTCGAACTGCTTGTCGTTCAGCTGGTACGGATCGTCGATACCGAGGTCGGGCTGCGTCGCCTTGAGGTACAGCGCCGCGTCCGCGATGAAGATCGAGTCGTCGTAGATCGAGATCTTGCCCTTGTACGGCGTGTTCTGTTCCAGATCACCTCCCAGCTCGTCGGAGCCGGCTTCACCGCTCGGTCCGCCAGACGAGCAGCGTTTGGGCCCCGGCCATGCGGCACGCCGTAGGCACTGACCGTTCAGCGAGTTGTAGTCCTGGTTCTTCAGCCCTGCGACGACGTCGGCGTAGTTCGGGATCAGCGTCGGTGTTGACGGGTGCGACGTCCCTCGCTTCATGAGCCGGACGCGTCGCGTTGCCCGAGGCCGAGACGCCGTCGTACTGCGAGCCGCCCTGGCGATCAGCGTGATCATCTCGTCCGACGAGCCGCGCCGTCCTTGGTCGTGACCTTGCAGCCGGTCTCGCTGTCGCAAACTGGCTTCACCCAGCGACTGCGGTGTAGCCCGGCCCAGTGACGAGGTCGACCTGGCCCTCATGCTTGGCCTTCGCCTGGATCGATCCTGAGCGTCGGCCAGGCCTCGAGCTGCCGTCGACGTCGAGGACGCTCTTGCTGCCGCCGCCGCCGCAGCCGGCGGCCGTGAACGCGAGCGCGCCGACCAGCAGCGCCATCGCGCTCCAGCCGAGCACCCGCTCCTGTGACGCCTTGCTCATTCGCTCTCCCTCCGTCTCCCCCGGTTCGGTGTCGATCTCGAGCTGGTGTTCCGGGCGCCACTCGAGGAGGACTGCTCCGCCTCTTGCGTCGAGAGCATCGCCGGACGAGGTCTCGAGGTTCTGCCGGACGACCTGTAGCTCGCCGCCGCCGTCGAGGTCGACGAGGTAGCGGGTGACCATTCCCGCGTAGACGACCTCGCGGATGCGGCCGGTCTCCGTGTCGACCACCGCCCGCCGCTGCGGCGCCCGCGTCGCTCATGTGGATCTTCTCGGGTCGGACGGCGAAGCTCTTGCCACCGCGCTCGATCACGTTCGAGACGCCCACGAAGCCGGCGACGAAGGCGTTGGCCGGCCGCTCGTAGACCTCGGCCGGCGTTCCGAGCTGCTCGATGCCGCCCTGGTCGAAGACGGCGATGCGGTCGCTCATCGTCAGCGCCTCCTCCTGGTCGTGCGTGACGTAGACGAAGGTGATGCCCGAGAGACTGCTGCAGGCTGCTTGAGATCGAGCTGCATCTCCTGGCGCAGCTTCAGGTCGAGCGCGCCGAGCGGCTCGTCGAGCAGCAGCACCTGCGGCCGGTTGACGAGCGCTCGGGCCAGCGCCACCCGCTGGCGCTGGCCGCCGGAGAGCTGGCTCGGCTTGCGCCCACCGACTCCCGGCAGCCGCATCCGGCCCAGCGATCTCGTCGACGCGCGCCCTGCGCTCGGCCCTGGCGATCCCCTTCACGCGCAGGCCGTAGGCGACGTTCTCGGCGACCGTCATGTGCGGGAAGAGCGCGTAGTCCTGGAAGACGGTGTTCACGTCGCGCCCGTACGGCGGCCGGTCGGTGACGTCGGCGCCGTCGAGCTCGACCCGCCCTTCGTCGGGCCGCTCGAAACCCGCGATCAGGCGCAGCGTCGTCGTCTTGCCCGAGCCCGACGGGCCGAGCAGCGTGAAGAACTCGCCGGCGGGGATCTCGAGGTCGAGGCTTTCGACCGCGACGACGTCGCCGTAGGCCTTGCGGATCCCGAAGAGGCCGACCGCAGCCGCAGGCGCTCTCTCGAGGCGCCGCTCCTCGGTTCGCTCCTGAACTGACACGAGGGCCGGGATTATGGCGCTTCAGCAGCGGTGGGCGGCGAGCACGTCTGCGGCTCGCCCTCGCAGCAGCCGAGCTTGAACCGGCAGACCGGGCATTGCCAGGTGCCGTGCCGCCAGTCCATTGCCGCGCTACAGCGGAGGCAGCGCTCGGCGTTGTCGCGCTTCCCGTCCAGGGACGCGACTCTAGCTGTGGGGGCTGACGCTACTCGCGCGCGGAGGCGGCGAGATCGTCGCTCAGCTCCGGCGACTCGATCTGATCGCCTGTGCTCCGGAGCTCCGCGAGCCGCTTGACAACGGCCTTGCGGCGCTCCTTGCCGTTGTCGGGATCGAAGAAGTAGGCGAGCGCGGCGCCGAGTGCGATCAGCCGGAGGCGGCCCGGCCTGCGCGGCACGTCAGTCGCCCCAGTCGAAATCGCGGGAGCGGCTCCAGAGCCCTTCCTCCGAAGGTTCCTGCTCCTCCGTCGGCCACGACTCCGTCGTCAGCGCCTCGTCGGAGACGGCCGGCTCCTCGCCGTCCATCGTCTCCTCGATCCGGGCCTGCTCCTCGGTCTTGAAGAGCGGGTGGTTCTCGAACGGGTCCTGGTCCTTGTAGCGATCGAGCGGCCTCTCGGACTCGAGTTGCGAATTGCGTTCCTTCAATTTCAGATGATCCTGGATTACCTGTGCGAACAGCGATTGCGTCTCCACCGGGTAGATCCTCCCCTGATCTCGCTCTGACGGCGGACGATTCTAGCCTGCTTCGGTGCGGCGCGCCCGCGGCCGAGCCGTGACGACCCGGTTTTTACCGGCCCGCTTGGCCTCGTAGAGCGCACCGTCGGCGGCAGCGACCAGGTTGCCGGCGTCGGCCGTTTCCGCGAAGGCAGCGACGCCGAAGCTGACCGTGACCTCGATCGGCGTGCCGTCCGGGGCGAGGATCGTCCGCTCCTGGAGCGCGGTGCGCGCGCGCTCGGCCAGGCGGGCGGCGCCGTCCAGGTCGGTTCCCGGGAGCACGATCGCGAACTCCTCGCCGCCCCAGCGGGACGGAACGTCGATCTCGCGAACGCACTCCCGCAGGGTCTCGGCGAACTCGCGCAGGACGCTGTCGCCGACGGGATGCCCGAAGCGGTCGTTGATCGACTTGAAGCTGTCGAGGTCGGCCAGCGCGAACGCGACCGAGCCGCCGAAGCGCTCGGCGCGCATCAGCTCGCTCGCGAGCGCTTCCTCGCAGTGGCGACGGTTGGCGAGGCCGGTGAGCATGTCCACGAGTGCCTGGCGGCTGACGATCCGGTGGAGCCGGGCGTTCTCGAGGGCGACGCCGGCGTGGGCGACGAGGCTCGCCGCGGTGTGCCGCTGGTCGACGCTGAAGTCACGCCCCGAGAGCGTGAGCGTGCCAAAGCTCTGGCGGCCGGCCGTCAGCGGCAACTCGAAGCGCTCGCCCCGGTCGGAGATCGGACCGACCTGGACGATCTCACCGCCGAGCCCGATGACGAGGCCGCCGGTCGCGCCGGTCGCCTCGACCACGGTTTCGACGATGACGCGCAGGAGCTGGTCGACGTCATGAGTCGCGGCGAGCGCCTCGCCGAAGCGGACGGTCGAGTCGCGCAGCCGCCCGCGCTCGGCGTCGAGCTCGGCCAGCCGCGCCTCGAGCTGGTCGGCCATCTCGTTGAAAGCGATTCCCAGGCGAGCGAACTCATCGCTGCCCTGGACGGGGACTCGCCGGTCGAGCCGGCCGTGGGCGATCGCGTTCGCGGCGTCGGCCAGCCGGCCGAGCGTGACGACGATCGAACCACCGATCACGTAGGCGACCAGGCCGATCAGGACGAGCGTGCCGAGGATGCCGAGCAGGAGGCGCTTGTCGGCGCCGGAGACGGAGCTGTCGATCCCGGCCTGAGTCGCGAGCAGGCCGAGCGAGGTCGAGCCGCTGTCCTCGAGCGGAATCGCGAGAGCGCGGTAGCGCCCGCCCGCTGCCTCGAGCGTCCGCGCGTGCGAGGCGGGTATCAGCCGAGCGCCGCGGAGGCGGGCCGGGCCGGTGCGCACGAGGCCGGCGCTGGCAACGACGAGGGTGTCGCCGTCGATCCCGGCGCGGTGGCCGAGGCCGGCCAACGAAGCGGCGCTGAGCGGAACTCCCGCCGACAGTGTCCCGAGGCGGCGGTGCGGGCCGGACACCGTGAACACCTTCGCCGGGCCGATCGTCTTCGCGGGGCCGGCGGTAAGCGTCCGCGAGCGCAGGCGAAGATCGGGATTGGCCAGCATGATCCGGCGCAGCACCGTCCGGTCGCCACGCTGGAGCGCCTTCTGGAAGCGAGGGCTCGCCGCGAGCGCGCCGGCGCGCTTCCCGGCCCGCTCCAGCTCGTCCTTGTATGAGCCGATCACGGCGCGCAAACCGGCGTCGAGCCGCACGTCGACGCGCCGCGTCTCGCTCCGGCGGGCGATCGAGTGCAGGCCCCACGCCGCCGCGCCGAGCGGGAGCAGCGAGACGAGCAGGAAATACACAACGAGTTTGAGCCTGAAGCTCATACGGACCCCCTAATTTAGGTTCCGGCGGCTCCTCGCCGATGCCACGCTAAAGTGGATCGGCAGTTGGAGGGGATACCCTGAGCAGAACCGTCTCAATAGTCGTCGTGCTGGCGGCCCTTGCCGCGGCCGCGCTGGCCGCGGTCAAGCTGCCGCAACTCGTCGTTAACGACCGGCAGCCGCAGGCGCCTCGTCTGGCGCTGGCTCCGGGCGCGGTGCGACCGGCGGTGGTCCCTGCGACTGCGGCGCCGCGGCCCGCGCCTCGCCGGCCTGCGCCGGCGGCGGCCGCGATCCCAAGCTTCGTACCGACCCCGATCGTCGCACCCGTGACGGCGCACGCGGCGGTTGCGTCGCGCCCGGCCGCCGCGCAGAGGGCGGTGCGCCCTGCTCCCACCCACTCGGCCCCGCCCCCTCCCCCGGCCCCGCCCCCTCCCCCGGCCCCAACGCCCACACCGGCGCCCGCGGCGCCTCCGGAGCCCTCGCGACCCGACCATGGTCACGGTCACCGACACGGACGCGACCACGGCCACCAGCCGCAAGCCCCCAAAGGGCCGCCGGCAGGTCACCAGGAGCGCGGCCACGGCCACGGCCACGGCCAGGGCCACGACCACGGGCACGGCAGCGGTCACGGGCACGGCGGCGGTCACGGGAATGGGCACGATCACGGGAATGGGCACGACCACGGGAATGGGCACGACCACGGGAGCGGGCACGACCACGGGCACGGAGACGAACACGGCTCCGGCGGCAGGCACGACCACGGGCACAACCACTAGCATCCGGCCGTGGCCCGCCTCCGTCCATTCCGTGGCCCCGGTGCAGTCGGCCTCGCGCTTGCCGCCTGGGACATCTGGCGCCGCATCCCGCCGCAGCATCGCAAGCTGATGATCAGACAGGCCCGCAAACACGGCCCGCGGATCGCCTCGAGCCTGCTCGAGGCCCAGCAGCGCCGCCGGCGGCGGCACTAGCCCGGCCGAAAGAGCCGTGGCGGCGAACCCGGAAAAACGGTGTCCGACACCGGTTTTCGTCAAGGGCTAAGCGTGCCGAGACTGTGTCGATGTATCCACAGCCGGCCGCTGATGACCTGGCGGGCTAGCTCAGAGCTTCGCGCAGGATTCGATCCTGCTCGCGCAGGTGCGCCGTTGGGTAGCCCTCACTCGGGCTCGCGCGCCACGGCCTGCCGACGAAGCGGAGAGTCACGCCCTCCGGCAACGCGTCGTCAGCGGCTGCGCGGGCCAAACCCGCACGGCCGACTCGGCCGGCGTCGCGAGCGAGCGCCTCGAGCCGGTGCCGGATCGAGCGCCATGCGCCCATGTTCTGCGGCTCCTCCTGCGCCCAGACGAACTCCTCGAGATTCGGGAAAGACTCGATCAGCTCGGCCGCGGCGGAGACCGGGAACGGATAGAGCTGCTCCAGCCGCCCGATCGCGACCCAGTCGGCGTCGCGCCGCAGCTCGTGCCCGGCGAGGTCGTAGTAGATCTTCCCCGAGCACAGGACGAGCCGCCGAACCTTCTCCGGCGAGGCCTCCGGGTCCGGCAGCACCGGCCGGAAGGAGCCGTTCGAGAGCTCGTCGAGGCGAGAGGACGCCTCCTTCACGCGCAGCAGCCCCTTGGGCGTCATCACGACCAGCGGCCGCGCGCTCGGGTCGAGCGCCTGGCGCCGAAGCAGGTGGAAGTACTGCGCCGCGGTCGAGCAGTTCGCGATCCGAATGTTCTCCTGCGCCGCGAGCTGGAGGAACCGTTCCAGCCGCGCGCTCGAGTGCTCGGGGCCGTTGCCCTCGTAGCCGTGCGGCAGCAAGAGCGTCAGGCGAGAGGTCTGTCCCCACTTCGAAAGACCGGAGACGATGAACTGGTCGACCGCTACCTGGGCGCCGTTGACGAAATCGCCGAACTGCGCCTCCCAGAGCACGAGCGTCTCCGGCGCGGCCACCGAGTAGCCGTACTCGAAGCCGACACAGGCCGCCTCGGACAGCGGCGAGTTGTGCACCTCGAACGACGCGGCCGACTCCCGGAGGCGCTGGAGCGGCGTGTAGACCTCCCCGTTCTCGGCGTCGTGGAGGACGAGGTGGCGGTGGGAGAAGGTGCCGCGCTCGGTGTCCTGGCCGGTCAGGCGCACCGGGATGCCCTCGACGAGCAGGCTCGCGAACGCGAGCTCCTCGGCCTGGCCCCAGTCGATCCCGCCCTCGTCGAGCGCGGTGCGCCGGCGATCCAGCTGTCTGGCCAGCTTCGGGTGGACGGTGAAGCCCTGCGGGAAGGAGAGCAGCTCGTCGTTCAGCGCCCGCAGCCTGCTGCCGGCCACCTCGGTCACGATCTCGTGGTCGGTCGAGGCCGGGATGCGCCCCTCGTACGCGACTGCAGGCATCGCCTCGCCGAAGGTCGAGCGCAGCTTCTCGTGTGCCTCCTTCAGCGTCGCCTCGACCTGGCTCGCCAGCCCGTCCGCCTCTTCCTGCGAGAGCACGCCCTCCTCGACGAGCTGCTCGGCGTACTGTTCGCGCACGCTCGGCTGGCGCTCGATCCGGGCGGCCATCAGAGGCTGCGTATACGCGGCCTCGTCCTGCTCGTTGTGGCCATGACGGCGGTAGCCGACGAAGTCGATGACGACATCGGTGCAGAAGCGCCGGCGAAAGGCGAGCGCCAGGCGAACCGCGGCGAGCGCCGCCTCGGGATCGTCGGCGTTGACGTGGACGATCGGGACGTCGAAGCCCTTGGCGAGGTCGCTCGAGTAGCGTGTCGAGCGCCCGTCGGCCGGGTCGGTCGTGAAGCCGATCTGGTTGTTGGCGATCAGGTGCAGCGTGCCGCCGGTCGAGTAGCCGGTCAGGGCGGCGAGGTTCAGCGTCTCGGCGACGACCCCCTGCGCCGGGAACGCGGCGTCGCCGTGGATCAGAATCGGCATCGCGACCGACGAGTCGGCGTAGCCGTCGCGGGTCGAGCGGTCGGTCTGCTCCGCGCGGGTGCGACCCTCGACGACCGGGTCGACCGCCTCCAGGTGGCTCGGGTTCGACGCCAGCGTGAGGGTGATCTCGCCGGCCTCGGTGCGGCGAGTGCCCTCGGCGCCGAGGTGGTACTTGACGTCGCCGGTGCCACCCTCGGGGTCGGAGACAACGGCCTCGAGCGTGCGCTCGCCCTCGAACTCGCGCAGGATCGACTCGTAGGGCCGGCCGAGCACGTGCGCGAGAACGTTCAGCCTGCCGCGGTGCGCCATTCCGAAGACGACCTCGTGCGCGCCCTCGTCGGAGGCGAGGTCGATCGCCTCGTCCAGCATCGGGACCATCACGTCGATCCCCTCGATCGAGAACTGCTTCTGGCCGAGGAAGGCGCGGCGGAGATAGCGCTCGAAGCCCTCGACCTCGGTGAGGCGCTCGAGCAGCCGCTTCCTCTCCTCCGGCTCGAGCTGGCTTCGGTAGCGCCCGGACTCGATCGCCGCCCGCAGCCAGAAGCGCTGCTCGTGGTCGGAGATGTGCTCGATCTCGTAGGCGATCGTGCCGCAGTAGATCTCGCGCAGCCGCGGCAGAACGTCGGCCGCCGTCTCGCCGGGGACGTGGACGCCGAGTAGCTGGGCGGGGATGCGGGCCTGGAGCTCGGGCGTCAACTTCGGCGTGAGGCGGTCCGCCTCCAGCGCCGGGTCGCCGACCGGCTCGGAACCGAGCGGGTCGAGGTGCGCAGCGAGGTGGCCGTGCCTGCGGATTGACCCCACGAGCGCGACCGCCGCGGCGACGCCACCCAGCAGCTCCTCGTCGACCGCAGGCGCCGGGGCCGGAGCCTCGGCGGGAGCCGCCGGAGCGGCGGGAGCGGGCGGAACAGCGACCTGGCCGTTGCCGTCTTCCTGCTCGCGCACGAGCTCGACGAGTCGCGCGAGTCCCGGATGGGTGGCGACCAGGTCGCTCGAGCCACTCTCGAACAGCTCGCGCCACTCCTGGGGCACGGCCTCGGGGTTCTCGAGGTATTGCTCGAGGATCGCGCTCGCGAAGCCCGCATTGAGCCCGTCGACGTCGTGCATGCTCACTTCTTTGTTGTACCAGCGCCGTTCCCTCTCGCGCCGGCCACGGCTGCCTGTAAGGCGTTCGCTTGCGACGCCGACCAAGGAGGCCCTACCGGCCTCGACGGTGGGGCCGCCCTACTGCCGACATTTCTCAGAAGATCGGGTTGTTCGTGATCACGGCGATCGCGAGCCCGCCGATGAAGCAGATCCCCCCGGTGAAGACCGCGAACTGGGCGAGGCGCGCGTGGCTGCCGCCCATCGCGATCGCGACCAGCGCGAGCAGGATCGCGAAGGGAATCAGGCGCACCGGGTGATAAACGAGCCCGATCAGGCTGGCGAAGATCGAGAGGGCGGCCAGGAAGCCGGCGATCGAGTCGGCGGGGCGGCTCTCGGCGACCGGCGGCGCGCTCATCGAGCCACCGGCCGCGCGATGCGGGCGACCCTACGCCCGGGCGAGCCGTGCGGGCCCGGCCTGGGCGCGCGCAGCCGGGGCCGCCAGGGCTCGCGTGGCTCCGGCTCGGGGAGCCCGGCGTGCACCACCGCCGGCTCGGGCGGCTTCGGCTCGGCCTTCACGGCCCAGTAGACCACGCAGCCGAGGTAGGCGATCGGGATCTTCAGGATCACCATCATGAAGACGAACTCCCAGACCATTCGCCGCAGTGTAACCGGATGCGGCCGACGTGCCTCACCCGATGAGAGCGGCCGCCAAGCCCTTGATCTGGCTCGAGTCGTTGCCGGTCGCGAAGATCACGTAGAGGGCGATGCTGACGGCGAGGACGACGAGGATCACCGCCAGCGCCTTCCGCTTCCCGGTCCATTTCACAGGCTGCCTCCTTCCTTGGACATGTCCCGATGGATGCGCAGCCAGACGCCCAGAGTCTTGTCGTGACAGAACACGAACCTGACCGTCAGGCACTCCTGGAACCGCCCCTTCGAGGAGATGGTCACCGTGTGCACGGGATGTGCAGCATCCCCCGCCTGCTCGGCGCAGTGCCCGTAGGGGCCTCCATTGCAGGAGGTGGAATCGAGCCCGACCCAGTGCCAGTAAAGCGAGGCCACGGTGCTCACGTGGTGGTCGTAGACGGTGTAGATCTTCGTGATCCGCCCGCTGCCCGAGGCGCCGCTGCTGCACCAGAAGACCCTCATCCCGAAGTACATGATCAGGATGCCCGTCCCCTTCATCTTGAAGTTGTGGCGGATCCTCACCAGCCTCTTCATGTCGCCTGAGCTCGGGCAGCTGCAGTTCGGGAAGTCGTGCGGGCAACTGATCCGAGTGAGGACGCTGCTATCGAGGCTCGGGTCGTCGCAGACGGGATGGGCGGGATCGGGCCCCAGAGTGCCGTCGGCGCAATCAGTCAGGTCGCTGTCCTCGGTTCCGAACCACACGTCGCAGCCCGCCAGCGACTGAAACATCGTGCACGCCTCGTCGCCGGTAGTCGGAGACGGGCTCACCGGCGTGACCGAGTTCGAGCTCTGCGCGTAGGAGCCGGAGCAGCCGACCTCGTCGTTGCACGGCTGCACCGCCGATCTGATCGCGTGCCCGGCGTCGGCGCTCTGCAGGGTGTAGACGAAGCTTCCGGGCGCTCCCACCACCCACGTCGGGCCCGCGATGACGACGCCGTCGCGCAGCCACTCCTTCCAGAAGCCGGTGAACGGGGCGCCGCAGCTCCAGCTTCCTCCGCTGGAGGTGATCGTGTTGCCCGGATACGCCGGGCTCGGGGCGCTCAGCGTGGGGCTCGCGGCCATCGTGATCGCCCCGTACACGCAGGGGATGGCGGACGCGGAGGCTCGCGGGCTCCCGATCGTCAGCACGGCTGCAGCCAGCGCGCACAAGGGAGCGAACTTGACCAGTTGCATCTCCGACTCCTTTCCGGAGGCGATGCCTCGCCTTCCGTCGACTTCCCTCGACGGTAGGCACGGCCGGCGCACACGTGTGAAACACAGACGTGTCGGAACTGCAACATCTTCGGGAGAGGTCCTACCGCAGCCGCGCGGGGCTGCCTAGTGGCCTTTTTGGCCGGGTGCACGGTCCTGCCGGCGCACGGTCGGCAGCTTGGCCGTCCGGCAGCTCGCCGCCGGACAGCAGGGCGGCGTCCGTGAAGGTGCCGCCCTACTTCGACGCGGAGCACGCGCATGCGCCAAACTTTCGCGATGGTCGCCCTCCCCGACAGCGCCAAGGAGCTGATCGAGTCCGGCGCGCTCGGGCACCTGGTCACGCTCAACCCGGACGGCTCGCCCCAGGTGACCTGCATCTGGGTCGGGATCGACGGGGACGACCTCGTCTCGGGCCACCTCTCCGGCGGCCAGCGCAAGCTCGCCAACGCCCGGCGGGACCCGCGCGTGACGCTCTCGTTCGAGGGGACGACCGTGCATCCGCCCGGGCTGAAGGAGTACCTGGTCGTGCATGGCCGGGCGCGGCTCGAGGAGGGCGGCGCGCCGGAGCTCCTGCAGCGCCTGGCGCACGTCTACCTGGGCCCGGACGTGAAGTTCCCGCCGATGGACGACCCGCCCCCCGGGCACGTGATGCGCATCGCCGTCGAGCGGATCGGCGGCGTCGGCCCCTGGCGGTCGTAAGTGACGCGGCACTGGTCGGCCGGGCTCGAGCTTGTCGGGGCGGGCGGGGAGCCGGTCGACCTCTGGCGCACTCTCTCCTCGCACGGCGTCGCCGACCTGCCGCCGAGCGCGATCGACGAGGAGACCCGGTCGCTGACCACGACGCTCGCGCTCCCGCGCGGGCGGGCGCGCACGATCCGCATCGGCGCCGGCCGGCCCGGGTTCGCGCTCGTCGACGCCGACGACGTCGGCGCGCGCGACGCAGTCATCCTCACCGACGCCGCGCGTCACCTGCTGCGGCTCGACGCCGACCTCTCGCCCTTCTACGAGGCCGCGCGAGAGGATCCCGAGCTGGACTGGGTCTGCGCCGGTGCCGGGCGGATGCTGCGCAGCCCAACGGTCTTCGAGGACGTGGTCAAGACGATCTGCACCACCAACTGCGCCTGGTCGGCCACGGTGCGCATGGTCACGGCGCTCGTCTCGGAGCTCGGGCTGGAAGCGCCGGACACGCGCCGCGCCTTTCCGACGCCGCGCGCGATGGCCGAGGCGAGCGAGGCGTTCTACAAGGACGTCGTCCGCGCCGGCTACCGCGGCCCCTACCTGCGCTCGCTTGCGCGAGACGTGGCCGGCGGCAGCCTCGACCTCGAGGTGCTGAACGACCCCGGGCTCCCGGACGAGGAGGTCGCCGAGCGGCTGCTGGCCCTCCCCGGCTGCGGGCCGTACGCGACGGCGCACATGATGATGCTGCTCGGCCGCTACTCACGCCTGATCCTCGACTCGTGGACGCGCCCGAAATACGCGCGGCTGAACGGCCGTAAGGCGAGCGACAGGACGATCGAGCGCCGCTTCCGTCGCTACCGCGACTATGCGGGCCTCGCATTCTGGCTCTACCTCACCCGCGACTGGGTGGAAGAACCGGCCGGCTAGGCACGACGACCACCGTCCGAATCACTCGTTCGAGCGTCCGAGACGACGCCGGAATCGGCCGATGCACCTGTCGATGCGGCGCTTCAAGCTTGCTACCCCTGCGCGCACGACGGCGAGTGTGCGTGCGGGAACCCTCGCGCGCCTGCGTGCGGAAGAGCGCGCGATGGCGCTGATCGCCGCGCTCGGCATTCTCGTCGTATTGACGATCGCCGGCACCGCGGTGACGGAGTACGCGACGCGAAACTTCGTGGCCAGCGGCTCCACCAAGGCCTCGGGCGGCGCGTACGGGCTCGCCGAGGCCGGGATCAACGACGCGCTCTCGATCCTCGCCAACCAGCTCGACAGCACGGGCGCGGTCAAGGCCGGCGGAATCGACCCGCGCACCTCGACCCTGCTACCGCAGACGACAGTCAACTACGCGTCGCTCGGCGGCTCGGTGACCTATTCCGGCACGATCAACTCCAGCTACGTCTGGACGATCACGTCGACGGGCTCGGTCAAGGTCGGCAGGACCGCACGTCACACCACGCTCACCCGGAAAGTGTCGGTCGTGGGGATCAACTCCGGAGCGGACAGCGCCTCCTGGAGCCGCTTCTACCAGGACAGCACGGGCTCGTGCCTGACGATCGACAACACGACCTTCGTGACGAACGTCGCCACGAGGGGCGACCTCTGCCTCCGCAACAACGGCGCGATCACCGGCTCCAACGTGACTGTCGACGTCGGCGGCAACGTGAGCATCAGCGGCCCGGACACGACCTCGACGAAGTACGGCACCGGCGCCAACTCCGGCGCCTCGAACACGTGGACGAACCCGACAAGGACGAGCGCGAACGACTCGAGCTACACGACGAGCGCGATCGCCCCCGGCACGAACAGCGGCAACAGTGCGATCCTGAACGTCACCGGCTTCGGCTTCTCGGTGCCGTCGACGGCCATCATCCGCGGCATCAGCGTCTCGATCGAGCGCAAGTCGAGCAGCAACAGCGGCACGAACAGCAACTACCTGAGGGATAACACGGTCCAGCTCCTCAAGGCCGGCACGGCCACCGGGAGCAACAAGGCGGCGACGGGCACCAGCTGGCCGACGTCCGACGGGGTCGCCAACTACGGCAGCGGTAGCGATGCTTGGGGCTCGACGTGGACTGCGTCGGACGTCAACAACGCGAACTTCGGCGCCAAGATCATCGTCCACAACTACAGCACCAACAGCACGAGCATCACTGCGTCGATCGACTACGTCACGATCACCGTCACCTACTCGGGCGACACCAACGGCATCGGCACCTCGGGCACGCCGGTCTCGACGGCGAACATCGGCGGCAGCTGCACGTACAACGCGCAGTCGGCCCACACCCCCTGCACCTCGACCGACCACGTCTACGCCGGCGCGATCACCAGCACGTCGGCGGGATCGAACCCTGCGCTCGTGATGCCGCAGGTCGACTACAGCTACTGGTGGGCGAACGCGAAGCCGGGGCCGAAGCATTTCTGCACCAACGCCAACCCCGGGCTCTCGAGCACCTTCTTCGACAACGACGCCGGCTCGACCACCGGCCCAAACGGCAGCATCGGCGTCAACGGCGAGATGGCCCCTTCCAACTCGAATTACGACTGCGAGGTCTGGGAGAACGGCCAGCTCGTCGGCGAGCTGAAGTGGAACCACACGACGCACCGCATGGACATCAAGGGCGTGATCTTCGTCGACGGGAACTTCCGCTTCGACGAGGACGGCGAGATCATCCACTACTACGGCCGCGCCAACATCATGTCCTCGCGCGACGACGAGATCGACGCGCTCGTCTGCGCCGGCGGCGCCACCGATTCGAACGGCAACCCGACCGGAAACACCTACACGACGAGCTGCTATCCGGACATGTCCAACTGGGACGCGACGCAGAACATGATGGTGCTGATGTCGGAGATGCCGAACGAGTACGACCAGGGCGGGACGAGCTGCAGCGGCTCGTACCCGAGCTGCATCGACGGCTACCTGCCCTCCGGGTTCCAGGGGATCATGTTCTCCACCTCCGACTGCCTGATCCACCAGAACTTCAGGGACAGCGGGCCTGTGATCTGCAACACGATCAGCCTCCCGAACGAGAGCGGCGGCGACCCGACCTTCTACACGTTCCCCTACACGGGCAACCTGACGGACGGGCAGAAGTACCACGACGTCGCCACCGCGACGCACTTCGAGCTCGACCTGGGCCAGCAGAGCGGCTAGCCCGTCTTCCTGACGATGGAGCCAACGGGATTCGAACCCGTGACCTTCTGGCTGCCAGCCAGACGCTCTCCCAGCTGAGCTATGGCCCCTGGTCGACCCGGATTGTAGCTAGGCCGTCGCCGAGGCGAACTCGACGCTCGGGACGTCGCCCCAGAGCTCCTCGAGGCGGTAGTACTCGCGCGCCTCGGCGGTGAAGACGTGGAAGACCACGTCCAGGTAGTCGGCGACGATCCAGCGGCCCTCGGGCTCCCCGGCGACCGACGCGGGCAGCGAGCGCTCCTCCTGCTTGAGGCGGCCGTGCACCTCGTCCCAGATCGCCTTCGTCTGGCGCGGGCTCTGCCCTGTTGCCAGCACGAAGAAGTCCGTGTAGCTGCACACGGGCCGCATGTCGAGGATGAGGATGTCCTGCGCCAGCTTCTCCTGCGCGAGGCCGGCGATTCGGCGGGCGTGTTCGATCGGTGTCAGTGGCTCGTGTGGTTCCTAGTCGGAGTCGCGATCAGTGTAGCCGCGGTACAGGCCGAGGCCGCGAATCGCCTCGGCGACCGCCGGCGGGACGAGGTCGTCGATCGGCTCTCCCCGCGCCACGCGGTCGCGAACCTCGCTCGAGGAGACCGGCGGCGAGGCGAGCTCGAACGGGACGACGCGATCGCCATAGCGCTCGAGGTCGGCGGGCGGATAGCCCGAGCGGGTGCCGACGGCGAGGCGCACCCAGCGCAGCACCTCGTCCGGCTCCTTCCAGGACGGGAAGTCCGCGCCCTCGTCGGCGCCGACCACGAAGAGCGCATCGCCGAAGCGCCCGCCGCGGACGGCGTCGACGGTGAAGGCGTTGTCGTCGAGCTCGACCTCGGCGGGGAGATCGGCGAAGGCGGCCTGGGCCAGGCGCAGGCGCGCGTCGGCGTCGGCGACGACCCGGCGGTGGCCCGGCCGGGCGGCGACGAGGACGAGCAGCCGCTCGATCGGCAGCTTCTCCACCGCCGCCCGCGCGAGCGCCACGTGCCCGTTGTGCGGCGGGTCGAAGGTACCGCCGAGGATCCCGGTCACTGGAGCTCCAGCGCCTCGCCGGCGACCTCGACCTCGTCGCCCTTCCTCGCGCCGGCCTCGCGGAGAGCGCGCTCGAGCTCCTCCTCGGCCGGGCGGGCGGCCGACGACGCGGAAGCCGCGGTCGGTTCTGAAGATCCGGTAGCCGCGCCGCGGGTCCGGCTTGGGCCGGTAGACGAGGAAGTCGGCCAGCCCGTCGTCGGCCTGCTCCGGCTCGGGCGCGGGCGGGCAAAGCTCGAACAGCGCCCGCCGGAAGGCCTCGACCCCCTCGCCGGTCGCGCTCGAGACGGCGAACACCCGCTGCACGCGCGGGTCGGCCGGCTCGAATGCCGGCACCTCGGAGACGAGGTCGATCTTGTTGAGCGCAACCGCCTGCGGCAGCTCGTCGAGGCCGTGGCCGTACGCGCGCAGCTCGCGGTCGATCTGCTCGAACCGCTCGGCCGGCTCGACCTCGGAGACGTCGATCACATGGACGAGCAGGCGCGCACGCTCGAGGTGCGCCAGGAACTCGTGGCCGAGCCCCGCGCCCTCGCTTGCGCCCTCGATCAGGCCCGGGACGTCCGCGACCACGAGCTGCCGCTCGTCCGTCTCGACGGTGCCGAGCACCGGCTGGATCGTCGTGAACGGGTAGTCGGCGACCTTCGGCTTGGCGTTCGAGATGCGCCGCAGCAGCGACGACTTGCCGGCGTTCGGCAAGCCGACGAGCGCGGCGTCGGCGAGGAGCTTGAGGCGCAGCTCGTACTCGCCCTGCTCGCCCGGGAAGCCGGTCTCGGCGAAGCGTGGCGCCTGCCGGGTCGAGGTGGCGAAGCGCCGGTTCCCCCGGCCGCCGGAGCCGCCGCGGGCGAGCACCGCGCGCGCGCCCGCGTGCACGAGGTCGGCGACCAGCTGCTCGTCCGCATCGAAGACCTGCGTGCCGGCCGGGACGCGCAGCTCGACGCTCTCGCCAGTCGCGCCGTGCCTGCCCGACCCGCCGCCGCCTCCGCCGCGCCTGGCGGCGAACCAGTGGCGCGAGCGGAAGCCGGACAGGTCGCGCAGATCCGGGTCGGCGAACGACGACGACGTCGCCGCCCGGCCCGCCGTCGCCGCCGTCCGGGCCGCCCTTCGGGACGTACTTCTCGCGCCGGAAGCTGAGCGCGCCGTCGCCGCCGCGCCCCGCCTGCACCTGGATGCGGGCGCGATCCGTGAACACCAGCTATCGCTTTTAGTTACTGACGACTGCGACCAGGCGGCGGCCGCCGCTGGTCTGAAAGGCCACGCGGCCGTCGCGCTTGGCGAAGATCGTGTCGTCGCGGCCGAGGCCGGCCCCGGGGCCCGGGCGGAAGCGCGTGCCGCGCTGGCGGACGATGATCGTCCCCGCCGTCACGCCCTGGCCGTCGAAGACCTTGACGCCGAGCATCTTGGGCTTCGAGTCGCGCCCGTTCCTGGAAGAGCCAAGTCCCTTTTTATGAGCCATCTACTTGTCCTCCTGCGCTTCGAGCGCGGCCAGCGCGCCCTTGCGCTTGCCGTGCGCCTGCTCGTACTCAAGGGCCGCCGCGACCTGCTCGGGCGACCAGCTTCCAGCCTTCTCGGCGATCTCCTTCACGGTCATGTCGGCGTACCCTCCCGGCAGCTTCGCGGGCGCCTCCGCATTCGGGGCGGCTTCCTTCTTCGCGGCCGCCGGCAGCCCGGCCCGAGCCGATCGACTGGATCTCGATCTGCGAGAGCTTCGCGCGGAAGCCGGTGTGGCGCCGGTAGCCGCTCTTCGGCTTGTACTTGCCGATCCGGATCTTCTGGCCGAGCGGCGAGCCGACGACCTTCGCGGTCACCTGCACGCTCTTCGGCGCGAGCTCGAACTTCCCGTCGCCGCCGAGCATCAGCACCTCGGGATGGAAGGTCTTGCCCTCCTCGGTCGGGAGGCGGTCCACGAGCAGGCGTTCGCCCTCGCGGACGCGGTACTGCTTGCCACCGAGTGAGATGATCGCGTAGCTCATGGCACCAAAACGCGGGCTGAGCCGCCCGCGGATCCGGAAGTTTAGCTGCTCTTTGCGGCTTCCGAGCCCGAGCCGCCGGCGGCCGCGGTGCCGCTCTTCCGGCGCCTGTTACGGCCCCCGCGCGAGCCCCGGCGGGTCTTCTTCTTCGGCTTGGGCTGCTCGCCGTTCTCCGACGCCGCCGCTTCCGGCGCGGGCGCCTCCTCGGGCTCGTCGGTCCCGAGGTCGGGGGCGGGCAGGTGGATCTTGGGGCCCTCGCCGTCGGCTGCGGCTGCAGGTGCGGGTGCACCTGCAGGAGTCTCCGCGGTGGCGCCGGCAGGCTTCTTGCGCCTGCGGCGGCCGCCGCGCGAGCCGCGGCGGGTCTTCTTCTTGGCCGGCGCGTCCGCAACCGCCTCCGCTTCTTCCTCCGCCTCCGGCTCTTCGGCCTCTGGCTCTTCGGCCTCGGGCTCCTCGACCGCCGCCTCTTCGGCCTCGGCCTTCGGCTCGGGCTCCGGGCTCGCCACTTCGCCGGGGGAACCTCCCGGTTCCCCCGAGGCCCCCTCCACCGGTCCGGCTTCGCCGGACGAGCGCTTTCGCGCCGGAGGCTTGCGGGTCGGCTTCTCGGCCTCGCCCTCGGCCGTGATCGGCGCCTCGGGCTGCTTGCCGCCGGCGACGAGCGTCGCGTAGGCGGTGCCGTTCAGCACGCGCTCGATCCGGACCTTCGCCTTCTTGCCGACGAGCGGCGCCGCCCCGCCGACGCAGACCGAGAGCCCGTCGAGCTTGCCGATACCGGCGTTGACGTCGTACTTGCCGACCTCGACCAGCTTCAGCTCGAGCTGCTTGCCCTCCGCGACCGGCGCCGGCTTGCCGTCGAGGCTCTCCAGCGTGCCCTTGCCGAGCACCTCGAAGTGGTCGACGGCGACGTCCTCGCGCGGGACGATCAGGAAGCGGCGCTTGGTCTCCTCCTCGATCGCCATCAGCCGCGAGGCGCCCGGGCCGATCAGCACCGAGGCGACCTTCGCGCTCGAGCTCGACCTTGAACGCCTTCGTCCGCGGCGCGCTCGCGGCCAGCGCCCGCAGATGCCGCTCGGCGTCGACCGCGGCCGAGGCCTCCGAGAGGACGACCCCGTCACCGCCGCAGATCGGTGCACTTGCGCGTGAGGATCTCACGCGGCCCGTCGGTCACGTTCTGGCGCGTCATCTCGACCAGCCCGAGCGGCGAGATCTCGACGACGTAGGTCTTGGTCCGGTCGCGCTCCAGCTCGTTCTTCAGCGCCTCCTCGACGGTGGCGCGGTTCTTCGGGTTCGCCATGTCGATGAAGTCGATGACGATGATCCCGCCGATGTCGCGCAGCCGCAGCTGGCGCACGACCTCCTTGACCGCCTCGAGGTTGTTCTTCGTGATCGTGTCCTCGAGCCGCGCGCCGGACGACTTCGAGCGCGAGCCGACGAAGCGGCCCGTGTTGACGTCGATGACCGTGAACGCCTCGGCGTAGTCGAAGATCGAGATAGCCGCCGGAGGGCAGGTCGACCCGGCGCGAGAGCGTCGAGCGGATCTCGTCGTCCACGCCGAAGGCCTCCATCAGCGGCGTCTTCTCGCGGTGGCGGTGCGACGCGCTCGACCATGTGCGGCGAGGTCTTCTTCAGGTAGCCGACGATCCGCTTGTAGGTGCGCTCGTGGTCGACGAGCGCCCGCTCGAAGTCGTCGGTGAACAGGTCGCGGACGACGCGCAGCGGCAGCTCGGCCTCCTGGTAGACGAGCGCGGGCGACTTCGCCGTCTTGGCGCGCGTCTCGATCGTCTTCCAGAGCCGCTGCAGGAAGACGAGGTCGCGCTCGATGTCCTCGGCGGAGGCGCCCTCGGCCGCGGTGCGGACGATCACGCCGCCCTTCTTGACGTCGAGGCGCTTGAGGATGTCGCGCAGGCGCGATGCGCTCGTCGTCCTCCAGCCGGCGCGAGACGCCGAGGCCCTCGCCGCTCGGGACGAAGACGACGAAGCGGCCGGGGAGCGAGATCTCGGTCGTCAGCCGGGCGCCCTTCGACTTCATCGGGTCCTTGACCGCCTGGACGAGCACCTCCTGGCCGCGGCTCAGCAGGTCCTGGATCTTGCGGCCGTGCGAGCGGCCTTCCAGCTCCGGCGCGACGACCTCGTCGACGTAGAGGAAGCCGTTCTTCTCGAGGCCGATCTCGATGAACGCGGCCTCCATCCCGGGCAGCACGTTGTCGACGGTGCCCTTGTAGATGTTGCCGGCGATCGAGCGGCGCTCGGGCCGCTCGAGGTAGGCCTCGGCGACCTTGTCGTCCTCGAGGACGGCGACGCGCTGCTCGCTGACGTCGACGGAGATCAGCAGCTCGCGCTTGGCGGGCGGCAGCGGCGGGCGGCGCTCCGGGGTCCGGCGCCTGGGCGCGCGCTGCTTGCGGGCGGCGGGACGCCGCTCGGGGCGCTTGCCTCCTTCTTCTGCGGCCGGCTCGGCTTCGGCTTGGTCTTGCCTCGGCCGTTGCGGCTGAGGCCGTGGCCGGCTTCGTTGCGGCCGCGTCCGCCGCGGCTGCCGCGCCGCGGCGCTTGCGTGCTGGTGTCTCGTTCGGTCGCGCCCGCCTCGGCGGGCTTCGGGCTTACGGTCTCGGCAGGGGTAGTGCGGCGCGCTCGCAGCGGTGCGGCGCGCTCGTCGATGGTCGGCTTGCGCCGACGGAACCATCGCAAGCAAGTGAAATCTCCTTGGTTGGTGCGCGCGCGCTGTCATCGCTCGAGTCAGGGCGGAGCGCGCGCTGCAGCATGTGGGTCAAAACTCATGGCTAGCCCCACAGGCTAGCAGCGCGACCTTCGAGGCGGCTACGCGGCCGCGGCGGGGCGGAGCTTGGCGCGCTTGGCTCGGACGGCGCGCAGCCGTTGACTGAGACGCGCCCACGCCCACGGCTCGAGCTCGCTGTAGCGGATCGCCGACTGCGCCCGCGTCGCCTCGAGGTACTCGAACCAGGCGTCGGCCTCCTCGATCATCAGCAGCTCCTCGGCTTCTGGTCTGGCGACCATGTGCGAGATCGTAGGACCCCGCTCGGACGACACCGGGGCTACCGGAGCAGGCGCCTCCGAGAGCCGGTGCCGCGGGCGTGAATCGCCTGCAGCACGCCGATCGCGAGCAGGTTCGCGATCAGCGCCGAGCCGCCGCGCTGACGAACGGGAGCGGGATCCCGGTCACCGGCGCGATGCCGATCGCTCATGCCGACGTTGACGAAGATCTGGAACAGGAACGCGACCACGATCCCGCCCGCGGCGATCGCCGAGAACGCGTCGCGCGCGACGGCGATCGATCTTCAGCCCGCGCCAGACGACGAGCAGGTAGAGCAGCAGCAGGATCGAGACGCCGACGAAGCCGCGCTGCTCGGCGAGCGAGGCGAACGCGAAGTCGGTCGCGTGCTCCGGGCAGGAAGTGCGAGGTTCGTCTGCGTCGAGCCGGCGACGCCGCGGCCGCGGAAGCCGCCGGCGCCGACGGCGTTGATCGACTGGCGCGACGTTGTAGGTCGCGCCGGCCGGGATCCTGGGTCGGGGTGCGTGAAGTGCGTCAGGCGCTGCTCCTGGTAGGGCTTGAGCACGTGCACGCCGGCGGCCGGCAGCAGCCAGAGCACGATCAGCGCGAACGCGACGGCGCCCGCGCCGAGGATCGCGAGATGCGCCCAGCGCACGCCCGGCGACGAACAGCACGCCCGCCAGGGCGACCGTGTAGACCATCGCCGTGCCGACGTCGGGCTGGACGAACACGAGCAGGATCGGCACCGAGGCGAAGCCGATCGCCTCGAGGACGGTGCGGCTCTCGCCGAGCCGCCTGGCCCGGTCGGCGAGGAAGCCGGCCAGGAAGAGGACGAACAGCAGCTTCCCGAACTCGGACGGCTGGAAGCGGAAGAAGCCGAGATCGAGCCAGCGCTTCGAGTGCCGCGAGACGGTGCCGCCGAGCAGCACCAGGAGCATGATCCCGGTCGTGCCGATGTAGATCGCCCGCTTGTAGCGCCGGTAGTAGTCCGGGTCGACTAGGACGAGCACCGCGAGCCCGACGACCCCGACCGCCGCGTACACACCCTGGCGCACGACGTAGTAGCTCGGGTCGCCGGTGATGTCGTGCTTCGTGATCCCGGCGATCGCCCAGAGGCCGTAGCCGAGCAGCGCGGCGACCGCGGCGAGCAGCACCCAGTCGAGCCGGCGCAGGAAGCCGGTCAGCTCCAGGCCCTCGCTGCGGACCGGCCGCAGGCCCCTGGCGCGCCTGTCGACAGCCTCGATCATCCGGTCGGCCCCGTCACGCCCGTGGCCCCGGTGGCGCCGAGCGACTTGCGGAAGAACTGCTGGAAGACCTGCAGCGCGGCGGGGGCGGCCGCGTCGGCGCCGAAGCCGCCGTTCTCGATCAGCGCGCAGACGACGATGTCGGGCGGCTGGGCGCTGTTCACCGGCCCGTAGCCGCACCACCAGGACTGGTCGCGTTGGCTCGTGCTCGGGTCCTTCTGTGCGGTGCCGGTCTTGCCCGCGATCTGCACCGGGAAAGTGCCGAAGACGCCCGCCGAGGTTCCGTAGGAGGCGTGCGTCGCCTGGTAGAGGCCGTCCTGGACCGCGTGGAGGTAGAGCGGATCGAGCCCGACCGGCTGCGGCGCCGGGGCCGTGAAGCGCTTGACGACGCGAGGCTGCGAGCGGCCGCCGCCGCCCTCGGTCACCTCGTCGACGAGGTGGGGCCGGACGAGCTTGCCGCCGTTTGCGATCAGCGCGTAGAAGCGGGCCATCTGCAGCGGCGTCACCAGCAGGTCCTTCTGTCCGATCGCGAGCTGGATCGAGTCGCCCGGCTTCCAGCTCCGGTCGATCCGCCAGTTGGACGGGTCGGTCTTGGCCGTGAAGGCGCGGTGGCGCCACTCAGGGGTCGGCAGCAGGCCGGCCGACTCCGGACCGACGTCGACGCCGGTCTTCTTGCCGAAGCCGAACTTCGCCGCCCAGGCCTGCAGCGGGTGGCCGGCGCTCGGAGGCGCTTTGTAGAAGTCGTCGCCGAGCTGGTAGAACCACGTGTCGCACGACTGGGCGAGCGCCGTCGGGAGCGTCATCGCCTGGTCGACGTACGGGTCGACGTTTTGAAAGACCTGCGGCTTTCCTCCGGGGAACTGGCTGGGCACGGTGTACGAGCCCGTGCACTGCAGGACGGTCGACGTCGAGGGAAGGATGTGCGTCTGCAGCGCGGCGAGCGCAGTCACCGGCTTGAAGGTCGAGCCGGCGGGATAGACGCCGTCGAGAGCGCGGTTCAGCGCCGGGTAGTTGCGCCCGGGCGCGGTCCCGGGGGTGAGCCCCTGCGCGGCGAGGCGCTTGTTGGTGACGCGGCCGGTGTAGACGCGCGGGTCGTAGGTCGGGCTCGAGGCCATTGCCAGGATCGAGCCGTCGCGCGGGTCGAGTGCGACGATCGCGCCGCCGTCGGCCTGGTACTGCTGGTTGTTGCGGGCGAGCTGGATTCCGTTCGCGAGCGCCTGCTCGGCGGCGCGCTGGAGGTTGACGTCGAGGGTCAGCTTGATCGACTCGCCCGGCGTCGGGGGACGCTTCAGGACGAGCCCGCTGGTCCGGTGCCCGACCGAGTCGACGGTCCGCTGGGCGAGGCCCGCCCGCCCGCGGAGGTACGAGTCATACGTCGACTCGAGCCCCGCCTGGCCGATCACGTCACCGGCCGAGTAGCCCTTCGGGCCGAGCTGCTTCAACTCCTGCGGCGAGATCTGGGAGACGTAGCCGACGAGCTGCGCGGCCAGCGAGCCGTACGGGTAGCTGCGCTGGAAGGTGTTGACGATCTGGACGCCCGGGAACTGGTCGAGGTGCTCGGAGAGGTAATCGATCGGCGCATCGCGCGTCACCGACGTCCGTACGATCACCGGGGTGACGGGATCGTTCTTGCGCAGCTTGATCTCGGAGACCATCTGGGCCACCGGCACTTGCAGGACACCCGACAGCCTGCGCAGCTCACCGAGCCAGGCTTGGTACGAGCTCTTGTCCAGGTCCTGGGGAGAGAGCGCGACGGCGGTGCCGGGAATCGTCGCCACGAGCGGCCGGTCGTTGCGGTCGAGGATCTCGCCGCGCTGGGCGGGCAGCCGGAGCGAGCGCACCTGGTTGTTCGAGCGAGGCCTGAAGGTACTGCGGCCCGGAGAGCACCTGCAGCGCCCAGAGGCGGAAGAAGAGGACGCCGAAGACGACGAGCGCCAGCGCGCCGAGGATCCCGAGTCGGAGGGCGAGCTGCGGCGTGAAGCGGTAGGGCTCCTCCACCCGCGGGTCGGGCGGCAGGAAGCGGTTCGAGCCGGAGCGCCCGCGGCTAGCCAAGGAGCTGCACCTCCGTCGCACGCTCGGGCACCCTGCCGAGCCCGAGCACCCAGCGCGTGAGCGCGTAGACCGGCAGCGTCAGCAGCAGGTTGAGCCCGACCTTCGCCGGCAGCGCGTCGAGCAGGACGACCCGCGCCGAGACGGGGTCGCCGAGCATGTAGTGCAGGAACAGCGCGCCGAACTGGACGAGGATCGTCGCCACCGCAACCGAGACGTACGGCGCGTGGGCGCGGTCGCGCCCGGTCGTCTCGCCGTAGCGACCGATCCAGTAGCCGGCGATCGTCAGCAGCAGCGAGGTGACCCCGAGCGTGCCCAGGTTGGCCGTGTCCACCAGCAGGCCGGCGGCGAACCCCGCGCTCGCGCCGTAGATCGAGCCGCGCAGGAGCGCGATCCCCATCAGCGTCAGCAGGACGACATCGGGCGCCCCGCCGAGGATCTGGAACGACGAGAAGATGGACACCTGCAGGATCGCGGCGACGAAAACGAGGACGCCGACCTTGGCGGGCTCGACCAGCAGGCGCATCAGTGCTTGCGGGACTTGGGAACGAGCACGAGCACGGACTGGAGTGACGAGCCGAATTCGACCCGCGGGTTCACCTGCACCTGCCAGTAGAGGTCGGTGTCGTTCACCGAGGCGCTGGAGACGGTGCCGATCGGGATGCCAGCCGGGAAGATCGAGCTGAGCTTCTTGTAGTGGTAGCTCTGCGTGACGATCAGGTCTCCCGGCTTGACCACGTCCGCCCTGGAGACGCGGTCCACTATCAGCGTGCCGCGGCCCTGGCCGGTGCCGACGAGGCCGGTCGCCTGCGTCGCCCGGTCGACTGCAGTGACCATCATGTCGGGGTCGGTCAGCAGCGTCACCTCGGCACTGTGGCTGGCGACCTGGGTGACCTTGCCCACGAGGCCGTCGGCGTTGACGACCGGGTCGTTGATGCGGATCCCGCTCGATGAGCCGGCGGCGATTCCAATCTGCTGCGCGAGCTCGGCCGGCGGCCGGGTGATCACGTCGGTGGCGACGTAGTCGTAGCCCTTCGGGAACTGCGGTGCGCTGACGTAGTGGAGCAGGCTCTTGAGCTGGGCGTTCTGGTCGACGGCGTTGGCGTTCTGGATCGACTGGGCGCTGTAGACGTCGACCTCCTTCCGCAAGCGGCCGTTCTCGGACTTCGCGTGCAGGACTCCGGAGAACCAGCCGTAGGCGTCGCGGAAGGGCTGCGCGACACGGTTGGCGCCAACTTCGAAGGGCCGCAGCACCGTCGCACCGGTGCTCTGGGCTCCGTGCAGCCCCCCACCCACGGGCTCGCGGAAGTAGATCGTGATCAGCACGATCGAGAGCAGGACGAGCGAGCCTGCCACGATGCGCCGCCTGACGGCGGAAGCACTGCGGGAGGACAACCCGGCGGGCCTGGAGCGAGGAACGGGGGACCCCAAGACCGCAAGACGTGCGTTGCGGTTCCTTGGCACGAGAACGACCTAGTGTAGGAAAAGCCTCGGCGCGCTGCTACGGCCGGTGGTTCGTCCTTTTCTTGGCGGCCTGGCTGCGGTGGATCGCCTCGAACTCCTCCAGGCTTCGGCCTGAGCCGACGGCGACGCAGGTCAGCGGGCTCTCGGCGAGGTGGACCGGCATCTGCGTCTCGTGGCGGAGCCGCTCGTCGAGGCCGTTCAGGAGCGCCCCGCCGCCGGCGAGGACGATGCCGCGGTCCATGATGTCGGCCGCGAGCTCGGGCGGGGTCTTGTCGAGGGTCGACTTGATCGCGTCGATGATCTGGCCGACCGGGCCGTCGAGCGCGCGGCGGACTTCCTCGCTGCTGAGGATCACGGTCTTCGGGAGGCCGGTGAGCATGTCGCGGCCGCGGACCTCGGCCTGCACCTCGTCCTTCAGGTCGAAGGCGGATCCGACCTCGAGCTTGATCTCCTCGGCCGTTTGCTGGCCGATCAGGAGTTTGTACTCCCCCTTGATGTGGGCGATGATCGCCTCGTCCATCTCGTCGCCGCCGACGCGCAGGCTCTGGGAGACGACGATGCCTCCGAGGCTGATGACGGCCACCTCGGTCGTGCCGCCGCCGATGTCGACGATCATGTTCCCGGTCGGCTCGGCGACCGGCAGGCCGGCGCCGATCGCGGCGGCCATCGGCTCCTCGATCAGGTAGGCCTGCCTGGCGCCGGCGCTGAGGGTCGCCTCCTCGACCGCGCGCTTCTCGACGCCGGTCACGCCCGAGGGGACGCAGACGACGACGCGCGGGTGGGCGAACCGGTGCTGGTGGACCTTCTGGATGAAGTGGCGGAGCATCTGCTCGGTGACGTCGAAGTCGGCGATGACGCCGTCCTTGAGCGGGCGGATCGCGGAGATCGTGCCGGGCGTGCGGCCGAGCATGCGCTTCGCCTCGACGCCGACGGCGTGCACCTCGCCTGAGCGCTGGTCGATCGCGACCACGCTCGGCTCCGAGAGCACGATACCGCGACCGCGCACGTAGACGAGCGTGTTCGCGGTTCCGAGGTCGACGGCCATGTCGCGGCCGCCAAACCCGTTGAAATACCCAAGGAGACCCATCGGCCCGCACGAGTCTAGCCAGGAAACGAAAAAACCGGCACTTCGGCGGCCGAAACGGGGTCGGCCGAAACGGGGTCTGACCCCGGGCGACCCCGGGGTCAGACCCCGCCTCGTGACAACTGACGCGCCGGAACGTCACGAAGGTGCCTCCCTGCGCCACTGAAGGGCCGGACCGCTTCTAGGGTCGCCGTCGTGCCGCGACCGCACCGCATCCAGGTTGCCGGGGGGATCTACAACGTCGGCTCACGCGGCAACGGCAGGCGAACGCTCTTCCACGATGCAGTCGCTTACGAGCTTTTCCTCGAGCTCCTAGGCGGAACCGTGGCGCGCTACGGCTGGCTCTGCCACACCTACTGCCTGATGCCGAATCACTTCCACCTCCTCGTCGAGACGACGGAGCCGAACATCTCCGAGGGAGCGCAGTGGCTGAAGGGCCGCTACGCGCAATGGTTCAACAAGCGCTCCGGCCAAACCGGGCACCTCTTCGAAGGGCGGTTCTACGGGAAGCTCGTCGAGAGCGACGCCGAGTTCCTGGAGCTTGTCCGCTACATGCTGAACAACCCTGTGCGCGCAGGTCTTTGCGCCGACCCCGGCGGCTGGAAATGGAGCAGCTACCGGGCACTCGTCGGAGAGGCTCGCCCGCCGGCGTTCCTCTCGTACCGGTCGCGTCTTGGGCCAGTTCGCGAACGACTCGAGAAGGGCGCGCGCTGAACTGCGGCGCTTCATTCTCCGCGCGACCGTTGATGAAGACGCGTTCGGGGTCAGACCCCGGTTCGACCCGGGGTCTGACCCCGGGTCGACAGCGCCGGGATCAGCCGAAGCCGTAGACGCCGGGGAAGCGTTGCGCGAGGAGGCGGACGAGCAGCGCGCCAGGGAGGCCGACCACGTTCAGGTAGTCGCCTTCGATCCGCTGCACGAGTGACGCGCCGAGCCCCTGGATCGCATAGCCGCCCGCCCGGCCCTCCCACTCGCCGCTCGCGACGTAGTGCGCGAGATCGCGGGCATCCAGCGGCCGGAAGGTGACCAGCGTCACCTCGCGGTGCACCTCCTCCCACGCGGGCGTGAGGAGCGTGAGCCCCGAGATCACCTCATGCGTCTTGCCTGCGAGCGAGTCGAGCATCTCCTCCGCGTCCGCCTCGTTCTCCGGCTTCCCGAACACGCGCCCGCCGCAGATCACCTCGGTGTCGCAGCCGAGCACCGGCCTGTCGTCGAACGCCCCCACCGAACGCGCCTTGCCGACCGCGTGCTTCACCGGGTCACCGCTGCCCTCCTCGTAGCGAGGCACCACCACGTCGAACGGAATCCGGAGCTGCTCCAGGATCTCCCGCCGCCGCGGCGACGTCGACGCGAGGATCAGCGGGGGATGCAGGCGGAGCCGCCAGATCTCCTCCGCGGGCCACTGCTTCGCCCACTCGGCCGGCGGGTCGTCGTAGAACTCGTGATCGCTGGCGTCCTCCGGCGCGAACAGCTCGCGGAAGTCGAGCAGCTCGAAGCCGTTCGTCCGCAGGATCGCAAGCATCTCCGCCATCCCCGGATGGAACTCGACGCCCGGGTCGTCGTCGTCCCAGACCAGCTTGTAGAGGCCTCTCTGCGGTCGCGCGAGCCGCTCGGTCGTCTTGCCCTCGTCGGGGGCGCAGAGGATCCGCAGCGTCGACCCGCGCAGGAAGAAGAGCTCGCCGCCCGGCCGCAAGCAGCCTTGCAGCCTCCGCGATCCAGAGTGCCGGGTCGCACCAGATCGAAGCCCCGTACTCGGAAACGGCGACATCGAACGTTGCATCCGGGAGCGGCACGTCCTCCGCGTTCGCCTCGATCAGCTCCAGCCCGAGTCCGAACTCCGCGTCCATCCGGCGCGCCGTCTCGAGCTGCTGCGGGAGTGACGTCGACGCCGACCACTCGGCGCGCCCCGGCTCGCTTCAGCCAGGCGCCGAAGTACGCCGTCCCGCAGCCGAGCTCGATCACGTCCTTGCCCGCGATCTCCGGCAGCACGCGCAGCTCGCTCTCGCGCGCGTGCCACTGGCCGTACGTGATCTCCTCCTCGGCCCAGGCCGAGCGTGCGCTCCGATCGGTGTACTCCGCGTTCGCTCGCGTCCAGCCCTCGCGGTTGACTGCAACGTAGTCGGGTTCAGTCACCGAACCAGAGAGCAAGCTCGCGCCCGGCCGACTCCGGCGAGTCCGAGCCGTGCACGAGGTTGTCGGGCATCGCGAGCGCCAGGTCGCCGCGGATCGAGCCGGGAGCGGCGTCGGCCGGGTTGGTCGCGCCGATCGTCGAGCGGGCGACAGCGATCGCGCCCTCGCCCTCGAGCGCCAGCGCCAGCGTCGGCCCCGAGGTGATGAACGAGACCAGCTCGCCGAAGAACGGCTTCTCGGAGTGCTCGGCGTAGTGCTCCTCGGCCAGCGTGCGGTCGACCCGGACGAGCCGCGCTTCCTGCACCACGAGCCCGCGCCGCTCGAAGCGGCCAAGGATCTCGCCGGCAAGCCCGCGGGCCATCGCGTCGGGCTTGATCAGGATCAGCGTTCGCTCAGCCGCCAAGTCGCGGCGCAGTCTACGAACGTTCGCGGCGAGGCGGCGCGAGGGCCTGCGTCTGGCCGAGCTCGACCGGCGCGGGCGCGACCGGCGTCTCGCAGTACGGGCACACCTGCCAGAGCGCCTCGAGCGGCGCCTTGCAGCTCGTGCACGACTGCCGCAATCGCGTGGTGCAGACCGGGCAGATCAGGAAGGCGGGATCGACCTCAGCGCGGCAGACGGGGCAATGCATCTCGCGCCGCGAGAGCCGCTCCTCCATCGCCTTGATCTCGAGCTCGCGCTCGCGCACGTCCTCGAGGTACTCGGGCGGCCGGAAGAGCATGTAGATCAACGGGCCGATGAACGGCGGGACGAGCCCGAGGACGGTCGCCATCCCGACGAGCCAGGGGTCCTCGATCCGCCGGCGCGCGTCCTTGTAGACCCAGAACGCCGTCGCCAGCCAGAAGACGGCGACGAAGAACAGCGTCAGGTTCCGGATCACCGCCCAGGTGCCGGAGCTGAAGAAGTTGAAGATTCCGTTGTCTGCGATCACGACGCCCTCCGCTACAGGAGGATCCTCCCGACGAGAAAGCCAGCGGCAAACGCGAGGCCGACGATCATCAGCACCACGATCGCGGCGACCGCGAAGACGCTCAGCCGCTCGCCGAGCTTTCCCATGGTACGCGCAGGAGTCGGACGTTGAGGTCGGCGAGCAGGTAGAGCGAGCCGGTGACGAGAACGGGGCCCTCCTCACGAGCTCGATCGAGTGCTCGCTCCGGGTCCGGGATCGCCCGGACGCCCTCGAAGAACGGCTCCGCGAGGCGCGCGAGCTCTTTGGGTTCCAAGGCGCGGGCGCTGCCCGACGAGGTCGCCACGAACGTCCGGCCCGCGCGCCCGAGCAGGCGCAGCATCGCCCCGGCGTCCTTGTCCACGAGAATCGAGGCGAGGACGACGTAGTCTCGACGGGGCAGCCGCTCGAGCAGCCAGGCGATGCCTGCCGGGTTGTGCGCGCCGGCGTAGACGTCCTCGCCGACGAGGTCGAAGCGGCCCGGGAGCGCGATCTCGACGTCGCCCTCGAGCGGCCGGCCGAGAAACGCCTCGGCGGCTGCGCGGCCCGAGTCGGCGGCGACGGCGACCGCGCCGGCCTCGCGCGCGCGCGCGAGTGACTCCCACTCCGGCTCGCCGAGCACCACCGTGGCACCCGGCGAGACGACCGCCAGCTTCTCGGCGGCGATTGCCTCCCGCGTCGAGCCGAGCACGTCCGTGTGGTCGAGCGCGACGTTCGTCAGCACGACCACCGGCGCGTCGAGGACGTTGGTCGCGTCGTGCCGCCCGCCCAGGCCTGCCTCCACGACCGCGACGTTCACCCCGGCCGCAGCGAACTCGGCGAAAGCCGCCGCGGTCAGAACCTCGAACTGCGTCGCGCCCAGCCGCTCGGCCGGCTCCCGCACCCGCGAGAGCGCGCCCTCGAGGTCGGCGTCCTCGCCGTCCACCTGGATCCGCTCGGCCCAGCCCGACACGTGCGGCGAGGTGTACGCGCCGGCGCTCAGGCCCTCGCGCGCGAGGAACGCGGCCGCCCGTCGCGTCGCGGTCGACTTGCCGTTCGTGCCGACGACGTGGATCGCCGGGTAGCGGCGCTGCGGCTCGCCGAGCTCGGCCAGGAGCGCGCGCATCCGCCCCAGGCCGAACTCCTCCGGCCAGGGCGAGAGCGATTCCAGCCAGTCAAGAGGAGAGCGCATCGAGCTCGCGGCGGTAGCGCTCCAGCTTCTCGCGCTCGGCCTCGACGACACTCTCTGGCGCGCCCTTGACGAAGCGCTCGTTCGCCAGCATCCCCTCGGCCCGGGCGATCTCGCCCCGCAGCCGCTCGAGCTCGGCCTCGAGGTTGCCGCCGTCGGCCTTCGCCCGCTCCGGCTTGACGACGGCGTCGAAGATCCGCCGCTCCTCCTCGCCGAGCTCAACCGGCGTGCCGCTGCGGCGGAAGATCCTGGCGGCGTCCTGGACACGGTCGAGCGCTCGCAGGTCCTGCTCGTCCGCGCGTGCCGCCTCGGGCCAGGGCGCGACGATCAGCCGGTCGTCGTGGAACTGCGACCAGATCTCCTCGGTGACGTGCGGCATCACCGGGTGCAGCAGCTTCAGCAGGTGCTCGAGGTTCGCGACTGCGGTCGCCTGCGCGTCGGCGTCGCCCTCGTAGAGGCGCGGCTTGATCGCCTCCGCGTACCAGTCGCAGAAGTCGTCGAAGGTCAGGTGGTAGAGCGCGTCGACCGCGGGCGCGAACTCGAACCGCTCCAGGCTCGCGTCGACGACCGACTGCTCGAAGCCGAGCCGCGCGACCATCCAGCGCTCCGCTGTCTCCTGCGGGCGCAGCTCGGCCCGCGCCTCGCCGGCGTTCGCGAGGATCAGACGCGAGACGTTCCAGAGCTTGTTCGCGAGCTTGCGCCCCTCCTCGATCACGCCCGGCGAGAAGCGCACGTCCTGGGACGAGGTCAGCTTCAAGAGGCCGTAGCGCGTCGCGTCGGCCCCGTACCGGTCGATCAGCTCGAGCGGGTCGATGCCTGTGCCGAGGCTCTTCGACATCCGCCGCCCGTCCTCGGCCAGCACCGTCGTGTGGATGATCACCGCCTCGAACGGGATCTCGCCCATCAGCTCGAGGCCGGAGAAGATCATCCGGTTCTCCCAAAGGCGGATGATCTCGCGTGCGGTCGTGTTCAGCGTGCCGGGGTACCAGGCCTCGAGCTCGGGCGTCTCGTCGGGCCAGCCGAGGATCGCGAACGGCCAGAGCGCCGACGAGAACCAGGTGTCGAGCACGTCCTCGCTGCGCGTCAGCTCGGTCGAGCCGCACTCGGCGCACGCCGCCGGCTCGGTCTCCTGGACGGTCAGGTGGCCGTCCGGGCACTCCCAGACCGGCAGCTGGTGGCCCCACCAGATCTGGCGCGAGATGTTCCAGTCCGGCGCGGTCTCGAGCGACTCGATCGCGTAGCGGTGCTGCGACTCGGGGTGGTAGCGGACGCGGCCCTCGCGCAGCGCGGCCAGGGCGGGCCGCTTCAGCTCGTCCATGCGGCACCACCACTGCAGCGAGATCAGCGGCTCGATCCTCGACTTGCAGCGCTCGCAGAGCGCGATCGAGTGCCGGTAGGCCTCACGCTTCTCCAGCAGGCCGCGCTCGCGGATCCAGGCGAGGATCCGCTCCTCGGCCTCGTCCTGGCTCAGCCGCGCGAGGTCGCCCGCCTCCTCGTTCATGCGGCCGTCCGGGCCGATCACGGTCAGCTCGGGCAGCTCGTGCGCGCGGCCGATCTCGAAGTCGAGCGGGTCGTGCCCGGGCGTGACCTTGAGCGCACCGGTGCCGAACTCCGGGTCGACGCGCTCGTCCTCGATCACGCGCACGACGCGCTCGACGAAGGGGACGACGACCTCGCGCCCGACCGCCGCGGCCCAGCGCTCGTCGCCCGGCGAGACCGCGACCGCGACGTCGGCGAGGATCGTCGCCGGCCGCGCCGTCGCGATCGTCACGCCGCCCGCCGGGTCGTCGGCGAACGGGTAGCGCACGTAGGTGAGCGCGTCGTCGACCTCCTCGTGGACGAGCTCCAGGTCGGAGAGCGACGTCTCGTGGTGCGGGCACCAGTTGATGATCCGGTTGGCGCGGTAGATCCAGCCCTTGCCGTAGAGGTGGACGAAGAAGCGCATCACCGCGCGGACGTAGGCGTCGTCCATCGTGAACCGCTCGCGGCGGTAGTCCATCGAGGCGCCCATGCGCCGGAACTGGCCCATGATCGTGCCGCCGTACTCGCGCAGCCATTCCCAGACGATCTCGACGAAGCGCTCGCGGCCGACCTCCTCGCGCGAGGTGCCCTGCTCGACGAGGTGCTTCTCGACCGCGTTCTGGGTCGAGATGCCGGCGTGGTCGTAACCGGTCAGGAAGGCGGTCTCGAAGCCGCGCATCCGGTGCCAGCGGACGAGCAGGTCGGCGAGCGAGATCTGCAGCGCGTGGCCGGTGTGCAGCGCGCCGGTGACGTTCGGCGGCGGGTGCGCGACGACGAAGGTCTCGCGGCCGGACCCGGGCTCGGCGTCGTAGAGGCCCTCGTCCTCCCACGCGCGCTGCCAGCGCTCCTCGACGCCCTTCGGCTCGTACAGCGGCTCCATGAGGCAAGTTTACGGAGACGTGCACGAGTTCTTTCACGCCGTATCGGTCTTCTTCAACGAGCTGACGTCGGTCGCGTGGGGCGCCCTCGCGGTCGGGCTCGGGCTGCACCTGGCGAGGATCCTGCTGCGCACGGTCGCGTACCGGAACATCGTCCGAGCCGCATATCCCGAGGAGGACGTCCGCTGGGCGCCGGTCGCGGGCGCCTACGTCGCCGGCGTGGGCGTGAACTCGATCGTGCCCGGGCGGGCGGGCGATCTCGTCAAGCTCTACCTGCTCAAGCACCGGATCCCGCACGCGGCGTACTCGACGCTCGCCTCGACCCTCGTCGCGGAGACGGTGCTCGACTTCGTGATCGCGACGGCGTTCTTCCTCTGGGCGGCGGCGATCGGCGTGCTGCCGAGCATCCACGCGCCGGCGTTCGACTGGGGCTGGGTGTTCACGCACTCGAAGGCGACCGCGATCATCGTCGCGGTTCTCGACGGTGCTCGTGATCTGGCTCGTGTGGCGGATCGCAGCACGACGAGGGCCTGAGGCAGCGCTTCGGCCGCGGGCTCGCGATCCTGCGCGACCGGCGCCGCTACTCACGCGAGGTCGTGAGCTGGCAGCTCGCGAGCTGGGTCTGCCGGATCGCGTCGCTGTACTGGTTCCTGCGCGCCTTCCACGTCAACGCCACCGTCCACAACGCGCTGCTCGCGCAGGTCGTGGACAGCCTCTCGACGCTCCTGCCGATCTCGCCCGGCGGCGCGGGCACGAAGCAGGGCTTCCTCGTCGTCATCCTGCACGGCCAGGCGTCGAGCTCGCGCCTGCTCGCGTTCAGCGTCGGCACCTACGTCGTGGTGACGATGTTCAACGTCGTGATCGGCGCGATCGCGCTCTTCGCGATGCTGCGGACGCTGCGCCTCGGCGAGATCCTCGACCGCGCGAAGGCGGCGGAGTCCAAGGGCTCCTAGCGAGAGTTCGCTCGCGTGGAGGCGGCGACCGGGGGCGGCGAGCCCAACGCTCGCCGCCCCCGCCGATCTAGAGGTCGGAGTGGTGCTCGTCTGTGGGCAGACCTTCGCCCTGCCAGGCGCTGAACCCGCCGTCCAGGTTGGCGACGTGCTCGAAGCCCATCGTTACGAGGGTGTTCGCAGCGAGCGCCGCGCGGGCGCCTGACCTGCAGTACACGATCACGCGCGCCGTCGGGTCGAGCTCGGCCTTGTGGCGGGGGCTCGTCGGGTCGGCGGCGAACTCGAGCAGCCCTCTCGGCACCTGCAGTGCTCCCTCGATGTGCTGCTCCCACTCCACCGGCTCGCGCACGTCGAGCGCGACAGCCTCTCCGGTGGAGATCTCTTCGTACGCCTGCTTCGGCGTGACGTTCTCGATGCGGGCGTGCGCCTCCTTGACCAGCTCCATTGCGCTCTTCGTCTTCACGGCAGTTGTCATGACGCGTTCTCCTTCCTGGCTCACCCGAGCCGGATGCCTTCGGCTTCGAGGCCGCCGCCCGTGGGGAGCTTCGTCCAGCTCCGCTTCTGCCACTCCTCCTCGAGGACCTCGACCGCTGCCTTCTCGAGGAACTCGGGGCGGGCCCACTCGTCCACGTCGAAGTCGTTCTCGATGTAGTCGTGGCTGAACATGAAGTCCTTGCCGATCTTGACGGCCTCCATGTTCTGCGCGCTCAGGCTCGGCACCATGTCGACGTCCTTGATGCCGCGGTAGGTGTCCTCGGCATCGAGGTAGAAGGTCTGCCGGTTGAGGATCTCCGCGGCGGCGTGCTTGTTCCTGTTCGCCCAGAGGCCGACTTTGATCATCGCCTTCATGTAGGCCATGACCAGCTCGGGGTGCTCGTCCGCCATCACGTCGGTGCAGGTGATGACCGCCGGGCAGTTGGCCATCTGCAGCGTCCAGTCCGGATACCGCGAGAGGTCCTCGATCATCTTGATCTGGCCGGTCGCCTCCTGGATGTGCTGGAAGACCTTGCTCTGGGTGTAGATCGCGTCGACCTTCCCGGCGACGAGCGCCTGCTCGAGCGGGCGGAACGCGTAGTCGTGCTTGTGGTCGCGCCGCATCCACAGCTCGGACGGGTTGTTCATCGTCACCTGGAGCATCTCGGGCTTGTCGTACCAGTCGTCCGGATACGGGAACTCAACGATCTCGACGTCGTCCGTGGTCATGCCGTGGAGCCGCAGCATCAGCTCGATGCCGGCGTGCTCCTGGATCCGCCACCAGTCGGTCTTGATCGTGTTCAGGCTCTTGGTGAGCCCGATCTTCTTCCCCGCGAGGCTCCTCCATCCGGAAGATGTCGTCGCGGGCGCGCACCAGCATCCCACCGCCCTCGTAGACCTGAGTCGCGCCGAGCAGCACCGTGCGCCGCATGTCTGCGTGAACAGCGATCGGCGGATAGAGGCCGCCGAAGCGGACCAGGTTGTCGAGGTTGTGGATGTAGTGCGGGTACCAGTTGTTCTCGGGCGCGTGGCGGAAGTAGGCGTACTCGACGCCGATCTTCTTGAACTCCTCACGGCACCAGCCCAGCTCCTGGTCGACGTTGTTCGCCGACCACCATCGGGCAGTTCGTGAACCACACCTCGTGCCAGTCCAGCGGAACCGTGGTCGAAACCTGCAGTTCCTCACGGGGCTTCTCGTCGGTGACTGTCGTCATCACCGCCCTCCTCTCTTCATAGACGGTTCTTCGCGCGCTTGCGTGGGTACGCCGCGCGTCTGATCCACGCTTTCACGCCCACGCCGTACCTACATCCGGCGATGCTTCTGAGACCCCTTGCGCGGAACTACGCACCAGTGGATCCGGCCTCACGAAGCCTCCGCCCGCAAGGAGGGGGCTCGCGGGGAACCAGGGGTTTCCCCGCGTTCCCTAGGCGGACTCTTCGGCGAGCTCTTCGGGCTGGTCGTCGTCGGCGCCGGCGGCGGTGACGAGCGTCGGCTTGATACCGCCCGCGATCGTCTCCTTGGTGATCGCGCACTTGACGACGTCCTTGCGCGACGGGAGCTCGAACATCACGTCCAGCAGCGCGGCCTCGATGATCGAGCGCAGGCCGCGGGCACCCGTCTCGCGCTCGAGCGCCTTCTCGGCGATCTCCCAGAGCGCCTCCTCCGTGAAGACGAGCTCGATCGAGTCGTAGGCGAAGAAGCGCTGGTACTGCCGCACCAGAGCGTTCTTCGGCTCGGTCAGGATCTGGACGAGGTCCTCCCGCTGCAGCTGGTGCACGGCCGAGATGACGGGCAGCCGGCCGATGAACTCCGGGATCAGCCCGTAGGCGAGCAGGTCCTCCGGCATCACCTTCGAGAGCATCTCCGAGGCCTCGAATGAGTTGCGCGACCGGATCTCGGCGCCGAAGCCGACCGCGTGCTTGCCGATCCGCTTGCCGATGATCTTCTCCAGGTCGGCGAACGCGCCGCCGCAGATGAAGAGGACGTTGGTCGTGTCGATCGAGAGAAACTCCTGGTGCGGGTGCTTGCGCCCGCCCTGCGGCGGCACCGAGGCCACCGTGCCTTCGAGGATCTTCAGCAGCGCCTGCTGCACGCCCTCGCCCGACACGTCGCGCGTGATCGACGGGTTGTCGGCCTTGCGCGCGATCTTGTCGACCTCGTCGATGTAGATGATCCCGGTCTCAGCCTTCTTGATGTCGAAGTCGGCGGCCTGGATCAGCTTGAGCAGGATGTTCTCGACGTCCTCGCCGACGTAGCCGGCCTCGGTGAGCGCGGTCGCGTCGGCGATCGCGAACGGCACGTTGAGGATCCGCGCCAGCGTCTGCGCCAGCAGCGTCTTCCCGCAGCCGGTAGGGCCGAGCAGGAGGATGTTCGACTTCTGCAGCTCGACGTCGTCGTCCTCGGCCGCCATCTGCACACGCTTGTAGTGGTTGTAGACGGCGACCGCGAGCGTCCGCTTTGCCTCCTCCTGCGAGACGACGTAGTCGTTCAGGACGGAGTAGATGTCGCGGGGGCGCGGCAGATTGTCGAGGTCGAGCTGGGCGGGAGCGGTCAGCTCCTCGTCGATGATCTCGTTGCAGAGGTCGATGCACTCGTCGCAGATGTAGACCCCGGGGCCTGCGATGAGCTTCTTGACCTGTCGCTGGCTCTTGCCGCAGAAGCTGCAGAGAAGCTGCTCGTTGCCGTCGGATGCGCGTGCCACGTCTCTCCTTTTACCTCTAAATCGGCTTAGAAGCTAGGGCTAGGCCCCGTCTTTGGCCCCGTCCTTGGCCCCATCCTTCGCCGTGTCACGATGGATGATCACGCTGTCGATGATGCCGTAGTCCTGCGCTTCTTGCGGGGTCATGAAGTAGTCGCGCTCCATGTCCTTCGAGACTTTCTCCATCGGTTGTCCCGTGTGCTCCGCCATGATCTCCTCGAGCCGCCGCTTGAGGGCGATCGTCTCCCGGGCATGGATCTCGATGTCGGTCGCCTGCCCCTGGAAGCCGCCCCAGACCTGGTGGATCAGGATCTTGGCGTTCGGCAGTGCCATCCGCTTTCCTTTCGCGCCGCCGGCAAGAAGGAGCGCGCCCATCGACATCGCCGTGCCGACGCAGATCGTCTGCACATCGGGCTTGATGAACTGCATCGTGTCGTAGATCGCCAGCCCGTGGTACACCGAGCCGCCCGGCGAGTTGACGTAGATCGAAACGTCCTTGTCGGGATCCTCGGACTCCAGGTGGAGGAGCTGAGCGATGATCAGGTTGGCGATCTGGTCGTCGACGGGTGTTCCGAGAAAGATGATGCGCTCGTTCAGCAAGCGCGAGTAGATGTCGAACGCACGCTCGCCGCGCGAGGTCTGCTCGATCACCATCGGGATCAACGGGCTCATGGCGTCTCCTCTGAGTTCAAGCCGGCTCCTTGCTGCCGGGGGTCCACAGTTTCGTGTCGGTCGGGGGGGATTCCTTGTCGGGGGTCCAGATGCTCTCGCGGGCGCGCGCGACCTCTGCCGGGACGCGCTGCGCCTCGGCGGCGACCCGGTCGAGCGCCTTGCGCATTCGCAGGTCGGCGCGCAGGGTCTCCTGGGCTCCGCCCTCGAAGACCTGCACAACCGCCTCGTCCGGATCGTCATCGTGCGCCTCGGCCTGGTCGCGGATCAGCTCCTCGATCTCCTCGTCGGAGACCTCGAGCTCCAGCTTGTCGGCGACGGCTTCGAGGATCAGCTCGCGCGCGACCGACAGCTCGGCCTCGGCGCGGAGCCGCTCGACGAGCTGGTCGCCGGTCTGGCCGGAGAGCTGCAGGTAGGCGTCGGCGCTGATGCCCCGGCGCTCCAGCGAGCGGACGAACGTGTTCAGGAGCTCGCGCGTGCGCGACTCGACGAGCGGGCCGGCGGCCTGCACACCTGAGGCCTCGACGAGCGTGTCGACCGCGGCGGCGCGGTAGGCGGTCTCGGCCTCCTCCTCGAGCACCTCGCGGATGCGCCGGTCGATGTCGGCACGCAGCTCCTCGAGAGTGTCGAACTCGCTCGCGGCGCGCGCCAGCTCGTCGTCGAGCGGCGGCAGTACCTTCTCCTTCAATTCCTTCAGCGTGACCGTCGCCTTCGCGTTCGATCCGTCGGGCTGCTCCAGCTCGAGCTCCTTCGTCTCGCCCGGGCTCGAGCCGATCAGCGCCCGCTCGAGCTCCTCGAGCAGGCGGCCCGTGCCGAGCTCGACCACCAGGTCGCGCTGGCCGTCGCCCGACTCGTCGAACGCGTCGATGACGGCGACGTCGCCCGTGCGGGCGGGCCGGTCCTCCACCGGCGTCAGCTCCGCGACCGACGAGCGCAGCTCCTCGAGCTCCTGGTCGACGACCTCCTGCGGCACCTCTGGCTCGACGTACGGGACGTCGAGCTTCGTCCAGTCCGCGGGCTCGGGCTTCGGCTGCACCGAGACGGTGGCCGTGAAGCTGAACGCGTCGTCGTCGGACTCGGGCACGTCGTAGTCGTACTCGGGCGCGGCGATCGGACGGATGCGGTTGTCGGCGGCGGCGTGCAGGAACCAGCCGCCGATGTGCGTCTCGACCGCCTCGTTGAAGATCCGCTCGCGGCCGATGCGGGCCTCGAGAACCGCGGTCGGGACCTTGCCCTTGCGGAAGCCGGGCACCTTGACCGACTGCGCCAGGTCGGAGGTCGCGTGCTCGACCGCGTGCTGGAGGTCCGCCTGCGGCACCTCCACCGTCAGCCGGACCCTGTTATCGGGCAGCTCCTCTACCTGCGTCCCCATCGCCCGGACCATTCAAGCAAAGTGACCCGGCCTGCCGGAACAACCACGTCCGGGGTCAGACCCTTGCACGTCCGGGGTCAGACCCCCGGCGTGTCCCAGAGGGTCACCAGTCGGCGGGCTCGCCGTCGTCGTAGTCGAGGTGCTCCAGGCGCGTCATCAGCCCGACGCCGCGGAAGAAGACCTTGTTCGAGCGTGGGTACCAGACGATGTCGTTCGGCTCGCGGGTGCCGTACGCGAGGTAGGTGATCCCGTCCGCGCCGGCGACGAGCGAGTGGGAGATCCTGGTCGCCGGCGGCCGGCCGACGACGTGCCCTGGGCGGAGGTCATGCGTCTCGAGCTCCGCGCCTGCGTTCGCCGGCGCCGGCCAGAGCTCGAGCGTTCCCGACCCGTCGAGCACGACGAACGCCTCCGACTCGCGGGAGTGGCAGTGCGGCGGGCAGCCGCGCTTGCCGGCCTCGCGGCGGATCCAGTTCAGGCCCGAGCGCTCCGAGCCCGCGGCCGCGGCCAGCACCTTGTCGCCGTCCTCGTCGAAGGGGACGTCGTCGAAGCGCGACGACGTTGGCCGGCCGCTCGCCCGGCTCGGCGAACTCGAGCTCGCCGATCTCGGCCTCGACGTCCCAGGGGTCGTCACCGCGCCCCTCGACCCAGGGGTAGCCGAGCCGGATCGCCCGCGACCGCGGCAGCCAGCCCAGCTCGACCGGATGCCGCGTGCCGAAGACGAGATAGTCGAGCCCGTCGGGCCCGCCCTTGAAGGTGTGCTCGAAGTGGTCGGCGACCTGGACGATCGTGTCGCCCGCGCACACCTCGCAGACCTGCTCGTCCTGCCAGAGGAGGCCCGAGCCGCCGAGCACGTAGGTGATCTCCTCCGAGCGCCCGTGCGAGTGCGGCGGCGTCGAGAGGCGGCCCGGGTCGATCCGCACGCGGTTGACGCCGATCCCCTTCGCCCCCGCCGCGTCGCCGAGCCGCTGCCAGGTCGCCCCCATCGGCCCTTTGTCGCGCCGAACCCCCTCCACGTCGTCCCAGTGCGCGATCACGGCCGCTCAGCACCCTTTAGAAGCTCCGGCGGGAGGACGGTCGAAGCGTCAAGGACTTCGATGCCAAAGAGCGATCCGTCCGTGTCGAAGTCCAAGACGATCATCGCCGGCGCGTTCGGTACCGGCAAACTGGTGACGCTGCCCTGGCGGGCTTCCGGTTCGCGAACGTAGATGTACGCGGCATCCGCCTCAGCGTCGTAGGCGACTCGCATCAGGCGAAGTGTCTCAGCCCTTGCAAGCATTCGCGAATTGCCGCCGACGATTCATAGAGAAGGCGATCCGTCGAAAGTCGTCATGGCCGCGAAGCGGCCGGACTTTCGACCGGAGTGCGGGCGGAGGGACTCGAACCCTCAAGCTCTCTCGAGCACCGGCCCCTAAAACCGGCGTGTCTACCAATTCCACCACACCCGCGTCAGCGAAGTGTAAGAGGAATACGAAGGCGGCTAACTAATCCCGCGAGGGTCAGTCTCACACGTGGATATGAACGCAACAGTCATCCAGCTTCCGACCGTCGAGTCCCTCAGCGAGGAGATCCGCGGGCTCGTCTTCGAGCGGCAGACCCTGCGCTCTGTCGGCGCCCCGCGCGAGCACCTCGAGCAGAACCGCGTCGAGCTCGTCCGCACGCAGCAGGAGCTCGTGCACGCCCTGATCCGCCGGTACCGGCCGGCGGACCGATCCGCCGCGTAAGCACCCCTGAACAGCCGAGGGGTGGCGGAGGGGACTCGAACCCCCGACCACCGGGACCACAACCCGGGGCTCTACCAACTGAGCTACCGCCACCGCGAACGCAGACAGGATAGCTCGCCTTCCGTGGCAAACTGGATCGTAAGGCCCCGTAGCTCAGTGGATAGAGCGGCGGACTTCGAATCCGCGTGCGGAGGTTCGATCCCTCCCGGGGCCACTCCCGTCGAAAGTCCGCCCGCTTCCCGGGCATGACGACTTTCGACGGATCGCTCGCCCGAGAACGCTCCGTGAGCCGCGCGCGCCAGGTGGGTCGCGGCGGCGACTTCGTTCGAGAGTGCGCCTGGGAGGATTCGAACCTCCGACCAACGGCTTAGAAGGCCGTCGCTCTATCCCCTGAGCTACAGGCGCGCGGGAGAAGCGTAGCGCCGCTGCTGGCGGGTTACTTCGAGCGGGCGCCGAAGTCGGCGGTGACGATCGTGGCCGCCGAGTTGCCGTAGACGCCGGGCGCGCTCGTCGAGTGGACGGCCGAGAGCCCGATGTCGCGCCAGCGCGGGTCGAGCAGGTTCTGACGGTGCGGCGTGCTGTTCATCCAGAGCTTCAGCGCCTGCGCCGCGCCGACGTCGGGCGAGGCCCAGAGCAGGTTCTCGCCGGCCGCCCAGCGGCGGTAACCGTGAGGCGTGTAATAGCCGGCGACCCGCTTCGCGAACGAGGTGCCGTTGGCCGAGTTGTGGCTGAAGTACCCGACCTTCGCCATCTCGGTCGAGTGGAAGGTGGCCGCGGATCTGAGCGACGTGACGACGCGAAGCGTCGAGAGGCCATGGGCGGCCCGAACCGCGTTCACCTTGTCGACCAGCGCGGCCTGCAACGTCGCGGCGGTGCTGACCGACCCCTTGCCGCGCGCCGACACGGAGGAGGGGACGACCAGCGCGAGGGCGAGAACGGCGAGCGCGAGGAGCTTCTTCGCGGCCATGTGACCGCCATCGGCCGCGCGGCTTTAGCCCTGGATCGGCCAAACGGATGATTTAGGAGCTAGAGCGGGACGGGTGCGCGCTCGCCGCGGTGGGCGCGCCAATCCAGCAGCAGCACCTGGATCGAGCCGGCCACCGGGATCGCGGCGAGGGCGCCGAGGATCCCTGCCAACTCCGCGCCGATCAGGATCGAGATCAGGACCGCGAGCGGCGAGAGCTGGACCGTGCGTCCGTAGATCACGGGCTGAAGGACGTGGTTCTCGAACTGCTGGTAGAGGATGAAGAAGGCCACGACCACGATCCCGGCCACGATCGAGTGGATGAAGGCGACGAGCCCGATCAGGATCGCGGCGATGGTCGCGCCCACGAGCGGGATCAGATCGAGGATCGCGACGATCAACCCGAGCGCGACCGCGTAGGGCACGCCCATGATCAGCAGCACGAGCGTCGTCAGCACCCCGGCGATCACGCTGATCAGCAGGTTTCCGGTGACGTAGCCGCCGACGGTGCGGTAGACGTCGTGGCCGACCTTCCGCCAGCGCGGCTGGGAGCGCTCAGGCAGCAGCGAGTAGAAGCGCTCGACCCAGGTCGGGCCCTCGAGGATCATGAAGAAGGTCATGAACCCGATCGTGATCGCGCCGACGACGATCGAGATGATCCCCTTGGCGACCGAGAGAGCCACGCCCGAGAGCCCGAGCGCCTTCTTGGCGCCGCCGGTCTTCACGGCGTGCTCGACCCGCTCCTGCAGGTGGTACTTCGTCTCCAGGAAGCCAAGCCGGCCGCGCCCGTGCGTGACGTCGTGGACGTAGCTCGGCAGCTTGTGCACGAAGTCGTCTACCTGGCTGATGAGGGTCGGCACGAACGTGAAGCCGATCGCGACGAAGAACGCGAGCGTGAGCAGGTAGGCGATCGCCGCCGCCAGGCCGCGGCTGCGGATGCCGTGGCGCTGCAGCCAATCGACCGCCGGGTTCAGCGTCAGGGCGAGGAAGACCGAGATCACCACCCAGGTCAGGACGTGACGGGCAATCCAGATCACCTCGAGGGTGATCGCGACCGCGATGATCGTCGCCAGCAGGGCCAGGATCGTGTGCAGCCGGAAGCGAACGAGGCGCTCCGGGATCATGTGTGGAGCATCGCGGCAGCGCCGGACGTTCAACGTCTTCCGACGAGAGCGGGCGGCGGGAATCGAACCCGCATGACTAGCTTGGAAGGCTAGGGCTCTGCCATTGAGCTACGCCCGCGGCGGCTCGTAGCGTAGCCCGAAACGGGAACGGCCCCCTTGCGGGGGCCGTTCGGCTAAGTACGCGGTGGCCTTTGCGGCGAGCATTTCCGAGACCCTGCGGCGAGACGTCGGAGCGACCCCGCGTTGTCTGTAGTTGTCATCTTCGGAGTTGAGTCAACGCCTTGCCATCCCCCGATCGGGGGTTCCACGAGAGAATCGGCGCGCCGTGGAGCGAGTTGTCCTTACACGCCATGGAGAGAGCGAGCTCTCGGTCCGTGGATTGACGAACGGTGACCCGAGCTATGCTTGCGGGCTGACGACTGAGGGTCGAGCGCAGGCTCGGCGCCTCGGCAAGCTGCTCGCGGGCACCGAGCTCGACCTCTGCGTGACGAGCGAGTTCGAGCGCACGCAGGACACCGCCGACCGTGCCCTGGCCGGCCGCGAGGTTCGCCGCCTCGTCCTCCCCGGGCTGAACGACATCGGCTTCGGCGAGTTCGAGCGCGCCCCGCTGCGCGACTATCGCGCGTGGGCGCGCGCCCACGGCCCGAAGGACCCCGCCCCGGGCGGCGGCGAGAGCCGCGTCGAGACGGTCCGCCGCTACGTCCAGAGCTACCGCACGATCCTCGAGCGGCCCGAGCCGTCGATCCTCGTCGTCGCACACGGCCTGACGGTCCGCTACGCCCTCGACGCGGCCGCGGGCCGGCCCCCCGCGCCGGCCGTCGAGCAGATTCCCTACGCCGAACCGCTCCCGCTGGAAGCGGCCGCGCTGGCCGCAGCGGTCGAGCTCCTCGACGCCTGGGTCCGGGACCCTATCTGGCCCGCCTTGCCTAGCTGAACTGGACGTCGGCGTACGGCGTCGTGCCGTCCGACAGGTGAATGTAGAGCCGGCGGCAGGTGCCCGCCCACTGCTTGTCCGTCGCCCAGTTGAAGTGGAAGCTCGAACCGGTGATCCCGGCGACGCCGTTGGTGCCGATCGGGACGTCCGGCGGGTTGACCGGATCGGTGGTGGCGTTCGGGCAGCGGATCTGCTTCGACGAGATCGACTGCAGCGCGTTGAGGTTCGCGTAGGCGTTGCCGGCGGAGTCGTAGAGGGACCACTTGAGCGGAATCGTCGAGCCCGCCTTGTTCGTGTTCAGTGTCGGCGGGTTGCTGACCGGCGACTGGAAGCCGCCGAACACGAACTGGACGGTGTACGAGACGCTCTTGACGCTCAGGTTTCCGGCCAGGTCCTCGGCGGCGACGGTGAACGTGTGCGTCCCGGGCGAGCTCGTGTCGAGCGGGCTGCCCGGGCTTGCCAGCCGCAGGTCCTGATGGACGGCCGAGCCGCCCGAGAGCGTCAGGCTCTTCCCGAGCACTGCTCCGTACAGCGACGAGGCACCCGAGATCGTCACGCCGCCCGTCGGGGCGTAGAGGTTCAGATAGCCGCGGCTGGCGCCGGAGAACGTTGCCCCGCCGGTGCCCGCGAGGGAGACCTGGAGGTTCGCCGCGCTGGTGCTGGAATTGAGGAAGCTGGCACCGCTGACGGTCAGCTGCCCGGTGAGTCGGATCGCCACCGGCCCTCCGACGCCGAGTGTCGAGCCTCCCGAGAGCGTCAGGTTGTGGAAGCAGTAGGTCCCGGCGGCGAGCGTTGCGGTATTGGCCCCGCTCACGGTCAGATCACCGGCCGAGGCGCTGTAGCTGAACCTCCCGGCAATCCCGGCGGCCGTGCTGAACGGCCCACAGGCCGGAGCCGGCGGCGCTGAGAGCACCGAGGCGGGCGTGCCCGGGACGGCCGAGCCCGTGATCGTTCCGCCGTTCGAGATCGTCGTCCCCGCCGTGACGTTTCCGTTCACGAGACTGGCGCCGGTGAGCGCGACCGAGCTTCGGGTCGAGCGCAGGTTGCCGTTCACCTGCACCGCCCCGCTGAGAGAGATGGCGCCGTTGCTCAGCAGCCTCGCCGCGCTGCTCTTGGTTCCCGGGCCGTAGGAACCGCTACTCGAGTCGAAGCTGTCGATGAAGGACGCCCCGCTCGACACGACGGAGTCGAGTCCGATCACACCGACCTGGATGGCGGACGCGCCGTCGGTTGCGCCGGTGCAGGAGGCGATCCCGACCGGGCTCGAGCACGTGAACTGCGCGGGGACGTCCTGGTTGAGGGTGTAGACGTCGCCCGGCAGCGGCTTGGTGATCGTGATCGACGGCCCCGGCGCCTCTGCGGCCAGCACCGACTGGAAGTTGACGGCCTTGTTGAAGCTGAAGCCGACGTTGGCGGCGTTGTCCTGCGCCTCGGAGTCGACCTGGATCGGGCCCGTCCCGACCGTCGTGATCGTCCCCGTCCAGAGATCGCCGCTCGCGTGCTGCAGCTCGAGCACGTGCCACGTGGGTTCTCCGCTCTCGTGGTAAAGGACGCCGACCCGGTGCAGCCCTGACTCGTCTGCTGCGCGCACGAAGGCGGTGAACGAATGCGCGTCGGTCTGCACGGCCTCCGTCTGCAGGATGCTCGGCGGCGTGTAGTCGCTCGAGGTCGAGTAGCCGATGTCGAGCCCGGTGGACTCGATGACCTGCTCGGTCCCCTTGGACAGGTCGCCGGTCTGGTTCGGGAAGAAGCGCCCGAGGTTGACGACCGCCGTGTCGTGCTGGGCGCCGAACACGACGTCGCGGTTGACCGTCGCGAACGTGGCGGGGAAGTAGATGTTCGGGAAGTCGCGCGCCGGCTTCTCGTCCGACGAGTGGACGAGCGGGAAGGGCTTGTACGGGGTGACGTCCTGCAGCGTGTGCGTCGTGAGGCTCCGCACCCAGACGCCGTGCGCGACGGTGCCGGGCACCGTCACGTCGCGAGAAACCGTCGGCTGCTCCGGCCGGTAGAAGACGGACAGCGTCCCCATCGTCCACGGCACGCTGTTCTGGGTGAAGGTCGAGCCGTCCGGCCTGGCGGGATCGTCGAACAGGGTCGGGTGCAGCGGATCCGACTGGCCGATGTTGAAGCCCGTCACCTCAGGCAGGTGCGCGGTGTCGACGCCGCCCTCGATCCCATGGCTCGGCGGCGTGACGGCCGGCGGCGGGTTCTGCGGCGTTCCGGAGAAGCCGTAGAAGGGCAGGCCGTACATGTTCGCCTCGATCATCACCTTCTCGTCGATGACGTCGTAGTTCGAGGGCTCCGAGTAGTACTGGTGCAGCGCGCGCACCCACTCCTCGCCGATCGTCCCGCCGGAGTTGAGGTTGTTCGCGAAGTGGTCGTAGAGCCGCTCGGAGAGGTCCTTCGTGTCCGTGTCGCCGTAGCCGAAGCCGCTGTTGGCGACGTAGGCCGCGGCCCTCGCCGCGCCGTAGGCCTGGGCCCAGTCGAGGAAGCGCCGCTGGGTATCGGCGTCAAGCGTCGTGATGTCCGTCGGCCGCAGCAGCGTGTCGGGCACGTTCAGGCCGCCGTGGCAGCCGACGGTGAAGAGCAGCCGGCCGTTGAGTGTGTTGGGCCTCAGTTGGCCCGTCGTGCCGAAATCATCGACCGAGTACATCGTCGGCAGGAATGCGGGCTGCGCGAGCCAGTGGCTGTAGTGCGCCCAGATCGCGTCGATGCTCGGTACCGGCGAGGCGTTGAAGAAGCTCGAGAGCAGGTCGGCGTGCGTCCAGCCGGTCACCAGCGGCGGAGTGCTGTTGTCGAACGTCGGCTGCATGAACGTGTGCGAGATCCCGGGGAACTGGGCGGCGAGCGCCGAGTCGGCGGCCGCCGCGCCGTCGGTGAAGAACGAGTCGCCGGTCGTCAGCGCGGTGGTCGGAGTGAGCGTCCCGTTCACCGACAGGAACTGCGAGAGCTGACCGTTGATGTCCTCCGGCGTCTCCACCATCCGCGAGACGCTGATCTGCGCCAGCGGGATGTCGTGGCCGAGCCAGTTCGTCGGCGTGAAGTGACCGTAGGCGCCGTCGGTCAGGATCGCGTTCTGCGCGGCGGTCGCGTAGATCTCGTTCCCCTTGGTCATCCCGCGCGTCGTGAAGCCGAGGTCGCTCGCCTCGTCCACCTCGGGAGCGTTGTCGCTCAGGTCCTGCTGCCGCCACGACGGCTCGACCTGATCCGTGCCGAGCAGGACGACGAACTTCAGGTTCGGCAGCCGCGCTCGGTAGGTCGCGACGAGGTCGTTGATCGAGCGGACGACCGCGTTGGCGTTCTCGAGGTTGCAGGGGTTCTGGTCCCAGCTGGTGTACGCGGCGCGGACGGCAGAGCTGCCGTCGACCTGCAGGACGGTGGCGTTCTCCATCGTCGCGACCTGGTTGAGCGGCGACGACGAGCCGCCGTTCAGCAGCGCGTCGGTGCGCGCGGCGCCGTAGAGGCCGGCCATGCGCTGACGGTCGACGAGGAAGAGCGCCTTCGTGCTCGTCGGCAGCGAGTTGACGGACGGCAGGGTGCCGGGCGTCGCGGTGTTGAGGCCCGTGACCGGGTCGCACGGGAGCTGCGGCGGCGGCGGAGTCACCTTCACGCGCAGGACGTAGTGCTGGTTGCTGAAGGCGCCGTTGTAACCGCTGACGCCGATCACGGCCACGCCGGTCTCGCCGTGCGTCACGAACTGCGTGACCTCGTTCACCGCGCCGCGGTTCGCGGAGATGCTCCCCGCGGTGCCGATCGAGCCGGCCGTGCCGATCGAGCCGGCGGCCCCAATCGCGGCCGCGCCGAGATCGGACTGGGCGTCCGGCTGCAGCGCCGCCGTCGAGTTGTCGACGCCCGCCGGCGTGTCCTCGATCGGGATCGAGCCGGCCGTGCCGATCGAGCCCGAGGTGCCGATCGAGCCGGAGGTCCCGCTCGACTGGACGCCGGGCGCGGCGGGCTTGTTGACCGCGAGGTCGAGGTCGGTCCCGTCGCCCGGCACCTTCAGGTACAGGGTCACCTTGCTCCCGGGCGGGAGGCTGCCGAGCGGGAGGCCGTAGAAGTCGACGTCGTTTGCCGTCGCGATGTGCCCGACGATGAGCGTGTCCTTGGCGATCGTCGGCGCCGTGGACGGGTCGTCGTTCGGCTCCCAGTTCTGGGTCACGAGCACCGGCGCCTGGTTGGACGCCGAGTAGGTGCTGTCGTTCGCCGTCACGTCGACGCTCGACGTCTTGCTCCCGAGCGTCAGGCCGGCGTAGGACTGGAAGTTGAGCCGGACGTGCCTGGTGGCCCCGGACTCGTCGCACGGCCCCGGCGGGACCTTCGACCAGGTCGGGTCGCCAGGAGGCCCGCCCGGATCCACCGCGGCAACCGCGGCGCCGCCCGCGTAGGAGAACGTCGAAGAGCCGGCGACCGGGAAGAACCCGTCCGGCAGCTTCACGTGGACTCTGAAGCCGTGGGCCACCGAGCAGACGAGATCGAAGTCGACGTGGTAGTGGACGTTCTGGTTCGTGCCGGCGACGTCCTGGAGCCCCTGGATGCTGAGCTGCTCCCAGGGGTAGTCCGAGACGGAGAGCATGGCCTGGATCAGCTGGCCGATCGTGACGCTCGTCGTGTCGTACGGCGGCTGCAGGTCCGACAGAAGCGTCGTGAGCGTCACGTTGGGCTTGATCGCGTTGGCCGCCGAGGCGTCGCCGAGCGTCTTTCCGCTTCCGGCCGTGCAGTCGATCGAGTTGCAATCCACGAGTGTCGAAACGGAGCTGACGTGGTCCAGCGGCACTGTGCCGAGCGCAGTGAAGCGCAGGTCGATCGTGGAGACGTCGATCGAGCCGACGGTTCCGATCGAGCCGGCCGTGCCGATCGAGCCTGCGGTGCCGATCGCGGCGACCGAGATCGAGCCGAGGTTCTGCGTGCCGAGCTCGCCGGCGATCGCGACGCCGAGGGCGGTGTTCTTCGAGGTGTCGACGCCGTCGAGACTGCCGCCACCGGCCAGGATCGCGGCATCCCAGCTGGGGTACTGCGTCCCGTCAGGTTTCAGCGGCGTCGGGATCTGGTCGAGCGGCGTGTTGCCGAGCAGCAGCGCCCCGAGCGGCGCGCTGCGCCAGAGCGAGGTCACGAACGGCACCTTGCTCAGCGGCAGGGCCGACAGGCGCTCCCACGCGGTCGGATTGCCGGCGTCGGTGCTCCGGTCCGTGTCGGTCGCCATCTGCAGGAACGGGATCGCCTGCAGCGGCTGGGTATCGAGACCCCTGATGCCGTGGAGGATGTCGGCCCAGGTCGTCCCGATCAGCGGCAGCTGGTCGAGTGTGACCTTGCCGAGCACGGCGCCGCCGTTCGGAATCGTGTCGATCGAGCCGGCCGTGCCGATCGAGCCGGCGGTGCCGATCGAGCCGAGGCCGATGTTCCCGGCGGTGATCGAGCCGACCGCGCCGATCGAGCCGGCGGTGCCGATCGAGCCGGCGGTGCCGATCGAGCCCGAAGAGCCGATCGACCCTGCCGTGCCTATGGAGCCTGCAGCGCCGATCGAGCCGGCGGTGCCGATCGAGCCTGCAGTGCCGATCGAGCCGGCGGTGCCGATCGAGCCGGAGGTGCCCGTCGAGCCCGCCTGACCGCTCGAGGTCGGGTCGGCGGGGAGCGTCGCGAGCCGTGAGATCGGAATGTTTCCGAGCGTCACGCTCTTGATCCCGGCCGGGATCGAGGTCTCGTCGGAGGTCATCTGCAGCGCGCTCACGCCGGTGTCGGTCACGTTGACCGTCACCTCCTGGGGCGCGCCGCGATCGGCGCCGTCGGCGACAGTCTGGACCTCGAACCGGTAGGTGCCGTGTGCCGCGTCCCGGGGGACGCTGACCGTCTCGTCGAAGGAGATGTCCGTCGGGGCAACCGTCGGCCCGTACGGCTGCGGCGGATTGAAGCTGAACCAGGACGACGGGTTGAACTCCACGCCCTCCGGCGCCTGCGTGCTGGTGACCGAGAAGGTGATCCTGTCGATGTGCTGGGCTGCCTGGTTGATCAGCCCGACGATCTGCGTCAAGAGCGAGTCGGTCTGGCCGTGGACGACCTCGCTGCCGCCGGTGGACGCCGCCAGAGCGGCTTGGCAGCCTGCGACGGAGAGCTCGCCGATCTGGTGCGGCCCGTTCGGCAAGTCCTGGTTGTAGGTGACGAAGGAGACGTTGGTGTTGTGCGCCTTGAGCGCCAGCAGCGTCGCCGCTGTCTGCAGGTCGTCGGTCGTGCCTTCGACCGCATCCGGGCCTGGGTCGGTCGGCCCGATGTCGGGGCAGGCGCCCGTCGGGAACTCGCCGCTGAGCCCCGCATCGTGCGGAAGCGAGTCGCCGAGGACGATCATGAACCGGGGAGCCCCGCTCTGGTAGTTCAGGCTCGTGTCGTTGTAGGCCTCGAAGAACGCCCGGTTGTACGCCTCGGGCTCGTCGGAGCCTCCGCCCGCGGTCAGGCTGTTCAGTGAGCACCGGACCGGCGTGATCTCCGCGCCGCAATCGCTGCCGCCGGTGTTGTCGCTGAAGTTCAGGTCGACCTTCCACGGATAGTCGCCCTCGCCGCCGAAGGGGAAGCCGCCGTAGCCCGGCACGGCGTTGCCCTGCGTGTCGACCACGCTCGGGTAGTCCTTGAAGTCGGCGATCGCGAACTTCGCTCCGGGGATCGAGTCCTCGATCTGGGCGGCGAGGCTGTCGGCGTCGTTCTTGGCGTCGTCGATCGCGGCGCCCATGCTCCCGGTCGTGTCGAAGGCGAGCAGGATGTCCGCCTTCGGGGGCAGCGCCTCGAGGTGGAGCGTCGGGTGGAGCGTCCTCGACGTGCCGACGCCGAGGGTCAGCGAGGCGTTCGGCGTCAGCGAGTCGGTCGACGGGATATTGCTCTCCGCGCCGGCCACCGAGCCACCGAGCGTGAGCAGTCCCACGCCCAGGCAGGCAAGGCACGCCAGGCGTACAAGAATCCCGATTCGCCCCGGGGCCGCAGCGCTCACTAGCCCTCTCCCCCTCGGTCCGATGGCTCCGGTCGAAGCCACCGTCAAATCTGACGCGGTTCGCCTGGTTTGTCAACCGTGCGACAATCTCCTTCGCGCAAGGCCGGGGAACACGTGGAGAGGGACGCCGATGCAAAGCAGCGCGCCACTGATGGCGGTTCCCGAAACCGCTCGGTCGCCGGTCGACCTGACGCCGTTCGTGCCGCGCGTGGTCGTCGACTGGCTGCGCGAGGCGCCGGAGGCACGGCACCGCCGGCTGGAGGGCTCGCTCGCCTTCGTCGACATCTCGGGGTTCACCGCCATGTCCGAGCGCCTGGCGCAGGAGGGCAAGCGCGGTGCCGAGGAGGTCGTCCAGGTGATGAACGGCGTCTTCGCGCGCCTGCTCGACGTGGCGTACGCCTTCGGTGGCGGCCTGCTCAAGTTCGGCGGCGACGCGCTGCTGCTCTTCTTCTCCGGCGACGGGCACGCCGCCCGCGCCTGCGAGGCGGCATACGGCATGCGCGACGCGCTGCAGGAGCTGGGGCCGCCGCAGACCTCGGCCGGGCCGGTGACGCTGAAGATGCACGTCGGCGTCCACGGCGACGCCTACGACTTCTTCCTGGTCGGCGAGTCGCACCGCGAGCTGCTGCTGACCGGGCCCGGCGTGACGAGAACCGTCGCGATGGAGGCCGGCGCCGAGGCGGGCGAGATCCTCGTCAGCGAGGAGACGGCGGCCGCGCTTCCGCAGGCGCTGTTCGGCGAGGCGAAGCACGGCGGGCGCCTGCTCGAGCAGGCGCCCGGCGCCGCCACCGAGCCGGCGCCGCTGCCGCCGCTGGAGCATCTGGGCATCGAGGCCTGCATCCCCCGACCGGTGCGCGTGCACCTCGAGGGCGGCGAGAGCGAGGCCGAGCATCGCCAGGCGTCGATCGGCTTCGTCCACGCCGGCGCGATCGACGCCCTGTTGGCCGAGCGCGGTGTGGAGGAGGTGACCGCGGCGCTCGAGGGGCTCATCGTCTCGGCCCAGCGCGTCGCTGACGAGCACGGCGTGACCTTCCTCGAGACCGACATCGACAGCGACGGCGCGAAGATCGTCCTCGTCGCCGGCGCGCCGCAGACCGCAGGCGAGGACGAGGAGCGGCTGCTGCGGACGCTGATCGGGATCGCCGGAAGCCAGAGCGAGCTGCCGCTGCGGATCGGGGCCAGCCGCGGCCGGGTCTTCGCGGGCGAGGTGGGCGCGCCGTTCCGGCGCACGTACACGATCCTCGGCAAGACCGCCGCGCTCGCGGCGCGGCTGATGGCCCGCGCCGAGCCCGGCCAGCTGCTGACGACGGGCGACCTGCTCGAGCGCTGCCGCAGCGCCTTCGAGACGGTCGAGCTCGAGCCGTTCCCGCTCAAAGGAATCGAGGGCCCCGTGACGGCCTTCGACGTCCGCGGCGTGGCCGGCGCAGGCGAGACCGGCCGGGGCCAGCGGCTTCCCTTCGTGGGCCGGGAGCGGGAGCTGACGATCGTCTCCGCCGCGCTCGGCCCGGTGCGGATGGGCTTCGGGAACATCGTCGAGCTGATCGGCGAGCCGGGCCTCGGCAAGTCGCGCCTGGTCGAGGAGCTCCAGGCGCGTGCGCCGGACCTGCGCACGCTCACCGCCTCCTGCGAGGAATACGAGGCCTCGACGCCGTACTTCGCCTTCCGCGGCGTGCTCGGCTCGGTGCTCGGGCTGTCCGCGAACGGCTCCGCCCCGGCCGAGCTGCGCGGGCGCATCGAGGCGCTCGACCCCGAGCTCCTTCCCTGGCTGCCGCTGCTCGCGCTGCCGCTCGACCTGCACGTCGAGCCGACGCGCGAGGTGGACGAGCTGCAGCCGGCGTTCCGGCGTGCACGGCTGCACGGCGTCGTCGAGTCGCTGCTGACGAAGCTGCTGGACGGCCCGACGCTGCTCGTGGTCGAGGACGCGCACTGGATGGACGAGGCCTCGTCCGAGCTCCTGCGGCACCTCGGCGGCCAGGTGTCGAGCAAGCCGTGGCTGATCTGCGTCACGCGCCGCCCGGGCGAGGGCGGCTTCTCGGCCGCGGAAGGGGTGCCGCCGATCCCGGCGATGACGATCCACCTGCAGCCGCTCTCGGCGGACGAGGCCCGCGAGCTGGTCGGGACCGCGGCCGCAGAGGGCCTGCTCCAGCACGAGGTCTCGGCGATCACCGACCGCGCCGGCGGCAACCCGCTCTTCCTGCAGGAGCTGGTCGTCTCGTCGCGCGCGCCCGAGGAGGAGGCGCTGCCGGAGAGCGTCGAGGCGGTCGTCGCGACGCGGATCGACCGGCTGCCGCCCGGCGACCGCGCGCTGCTGCGCTACGCGGCCGTGCTCGGCGCCACCTTCAGCGCCGACCTCGTGACCGAGGTGCTCGTGGACGACCCGGAGGCATCCGCCGACTCGGACGAGGCCTGGAACCGGCTGGCCGAGTTCGTCGAGCGCGACCCGTACACCGCCGGGGCCTTCCGCTTCCGGCATGCGCTTTTCCGCGATGCGGCCTACGAAGGCCTCTCCTACAAGCGCCGGGGCGAGCTGCACGCGAAGGCCGGCGAGGCGTACGAGCGGCTCGAGCTGGCCGGCCGCGGCGAGTTCGCCGAGCTCCTCTCGCTCCACTTCTTCCACGCCGGCGACGCGGCGAAGGCCTACCGCTACTCGCTGGCCGCAGGCGAACGGGCGCAGGAGAAGTTCGCGAACGTCGAGGCCGCGGCGTTCTTCCGGCGCGCGCTCGAGGTGGCGCCCGAGCTCGACCTGCCGGCGGCGGAGCTGGCGCCCGTCTGGGAGTCGCTCGGCGACGTCAGCGAGCTCGCCGGGCTGTACGCGGACGCCGAAGAGGCGTACGGGAGGGCGCGCACGCTCGACGAGCACCCGCGACTGCTCCTGAAGGAAGGGATCATCCGCGAGCGTTTCGGCCGCTATCCGGAGGCGCTGCAGTGGTACAACCGCGGCCTGCGCTCGCTCGACTCGCTGCCGGCCGGCGAGCAGGCGCTGATGCGCTCCGAGCTCGGGCTGGCCTACGCGGGGGTGCGCGTCCGGCAGGGCGAGTTCGTCGACGCGGCGGGCTGGTGCAAGCAGGTGGTCGAGGAGGCGGCGAAGGACGACAACCTGCCGGCGCTCGCGCACGCGTACTACCTGATGCATCTCGCGTACATCTCGAACCGCAGCCCGGAGCGGGCGGCGCTGCGCGGCCTGGCGCTGCCGATCTACGAGGAGCTCGGCGACCTGCTCGGGCAGGCGAACGTGCTCAACAACCTCGGCGTCGACGCCTACTACGAAGGCCGCTGGCAGGAGGCGCTCGAGCTCTACGAGCGCAGCAAGGCGCTGCGCGAGCGCATCGGCGACGTGGTCGGCGCCGCGACGATCACCAACAACATCGGCGAGGTCAAGTCCGACCAGGGGTACCTGACGACTGCATCGGAGATCGCCGAGGAGGCGCGTTCCGTCTTCGAGACCGCGGGACACCGGAACCTGCTGACGCACGCGCTCTCGAATCTCGGGCGGATCGCTGCGCGCGAAGGGCGGCTCGAGGACTCGCGGACGCTCCTGCACAAGGCGCGCGAGCTCGCCGAGGAGATCAGCGCCGGCGGCCTCCTGGTCGAGCTCGAGGCGCGGCTGGCCGAGCGGGCGGTGCTCGCCGGCGAGACGGACGGGGCCCTCGCCGGCGCGGATGCCGCCCTCACGGCGATCGAGCAGTCCGGCGGCGGCTCGCCCCAGCACGCCTTCGTCCACCGGATCCGCGGCTACGCGCTGATGCAGCGCGGCGACCTCGACGCGGCCGGCGAGGCCCTGCGCGAGAGCCTCGAGCTGGCCCGCTCCTCCGACGAGACCTACGAGCTGGCGCTCGCCCTCGAGGCGCTCGCCCGCCTGGCCGAGCTGCGCGGCGTAGATGGGACCGCGGAGGGCAAGGAGGCGAAGGCGCTGCTCGCGCGCCTCGGCGTGGTCTCCACGCCGGCAATCCCGATCTAATGCGTCCGCCAGCGGAGGCGGACTTGGACGATCGGGACGGGCGGATTCGAACCGCCGGCCTCCTGCTCCCAAAGCAGGCGCGCTAACCAGGCTGCGCTACGTCCCGGGGTGGCTCAGTCTAGCTTCGACCCGAAGGGGAGAAGATCCGCCTCAGACCGCCATCTTTCGTGTTTAGAAAGTGTAAATCGCTCAGTTTCGGAGACGTTTCCGTCCGATATGTGTGCTTACATGCCCGGACTCGTGGCCAGACGAGTAACGACATTGGCGGCGGCCGTCATCGCCGCGTCGATCTTGGGGGGACAGGCTCACGGAGCCGGTTTGCGACGCTCCGAGGCCTCGCTCCTGACCGTCATGAACCAGGTGCGCGCTGCGCACGGCGTGCGGCCCCTGCGGCTCGACGACCGGCTGGAGCGTGCGGCGAGGGGGCATTCGAACAAGATGCTCCGGATGCAGAGCCTCTTCCACGGGGCGTTCGCGGCGCGGATCCGCGCCGTGGGCGTCAAGGCCCCGTGCGTCGGCGAGAACCTCGCCTGGGGCGTCGGCTCGCTCTCGCGGGCGAAGGCGATCGTCTCGATGTGGCTCGCGAGCCCTGAGCACCGCGCCAACCTCCTGCGCCCGGGTTACCGGATGGTCGGAGTCGGCGCCCTCCGCGGTAGGTTCGAAGGCTACGCGCACGCCCTGGTCGTCACCGTCGACTTCGCCGGCTAGCTAGTACGAAGGTCAGATCAGCTCGCGCAGCTCGGCGATCTTCTCGCGCCGCACGTCTTCGCGCTCGCCCTGGTCGACTCGGTGGATCAGCTCGAGCACCAGCGGCGCCAGCTCGACCGGGTTGAACGGCTTCGTGACGTAGTCGATCCCGCCGAGGTCGAGCCCGCGGGCCCGGTCGCGGATCTCGGCGCGGGCGGTCAGGAAGATGATCGGGATCGATCGGGTGCGCTCGTCGTCGAGCAAGGCCTCGGCGACCTGCCAGCCGTCGAGCCCGGGCATCATCACGTCGAGCAGGATCACGTCCGGCTGCTCGCTGCGGGCCTTCTCGAGCCCGGTCGGCCCGTCGCCCGCGTCGATCACCTCCATCTGCTCAGCCTCGAGGTTGACCCGGCACAGGAGCCGGATCGGAGCCTCGTCGTCGATGATCAGCACCCTCGTCATCTCGCTACCGTTCGCCGTCCATACCCGCTTTCCGCCCCGGTTACTCGCGCTGCCCGAAACGAGCAAGTACGTACCCACCACCACGAGTAGTGGGATTGCGTTGAAGTAGACAGCCTTGTCCTGGGTGTCACTGGGCGCTGCGGATTCTAGGCCGCGCCGTCGCCGGAGTAAAAGGAACGGCCTGCAAAGAGCGGGTGTTGCAAAGCTGCCCCGTGCGACTTGGAAAGATGGGCCGGTCGGCCTATTGGCTTGTTTGAGCGGGCGGGATACCTTCTTCGCTACTGGGCGATGCGAGCCGTGTGGCTCTCTAACTGGCCTTTGAGGCCCGCGGCGAGCACTGGGGAGAAGCCCGTCACCACCACCCCCCGAGTGACGGGCTCCTCCTCGCAGTGCTCGGAGTCGTGGGGAAACCCCTGGTTCCCCCACGAACCCCCTCCTTGCGGGCGGTCTCTTCGTCCGAACGTGTCAGGAGCCGGCGGCTGGCCCGATCATGCAACCGATCTGGTCGTTGTGAGCCTCCCGCCGGGCTAAGCCCGGCTCCGGCGGCGGGCACTCTCGAAACCTAGGAGGTCTTTGCGAGCTTGAGCTCTTCGCCGCTTGCCTCGACGGCGACCGCGAGGGTCTCTTCCTTGATCCAGTCTTCGTGCGCGAGCAGGTCGGCGTCGCCCTCCGGAACCGTGAGAACGATCCGGTCGGTGATGTCGAGGCCGACCTCCTTCCGCAGCGCATTGACGGAATGGATCAGGTCGCGGACGCGGCCCTCGAGCTCGAGCTCGGGGTCGAGGGAGAGGTCGAGCGCGACGGTGAGGCCGTCCTCGGCGGCGACCGCCCAGCCTTCTCGGCCGTGCCGCTCGACGAGCACCTCCTCGGGCTCGAGCTCGTAGCCGTTCACGCGGAAGCGGCCTCCATCCAGCTCCTCGAACTCGCCTGCCTCCAGCGCCGCGCGGACCGCGCCCAGCTCCTTGCCGAGCTTCGGGCCGAGCACGGGCAGGTTCGGCTTCACGCGTAGCTCGCTCGCCTCGACCTCGCCGAACTCGACGTCCTTGACGCTCAGCTCTTCGGCGATCTCGGCGGCGTGCGGGGCGACACCGTCCGCGCCCTGGACGACGAGCCGGCGGAGCGGCTGGCGCAGCTTGATGCCCGACTGCGAGCGCGCCTGGCGGCCGAGCTCGACCACGCGCCGCACCTCGGCCACCTCGCGCAGAAGCGTCTCGTCCGGGTTGCCGAGCTCGGGCCAGCCGGCAAGATGGACGGAGTCGGGCCCCGAGAGGACGAGCGTCCGCCAGAGATGGTCGGTGAGAAACGGCATCACCGGGGCGACGACACGCAGGGCCTGGACGAGCGCCCACCACAAGGTCTCGAGCGCCGCCGGCTCGCCGTCCCAGAAGCGGCGGCGGGAGCGACGGATGTACCAGTTCGAGAGGTCCTCGACGTACGCCTGGAACGACGCCGTCAGCGCCGGCGTCCACCAACGCTCGTAGGCCCCTTCGGCCTCGGAGACGAGCTGCGCCGTGCGCGCGACGAGCCAGCGGTCGAGCGCCCGCTCCGACGAGGGCTCCGCCCCCCACTCCGGCCGCCACCCGGCGATGTTCGCGTAGGTGATCAGGAAGCCGGCAGAGTTCCAGAGGGTGAGCAGCCGCCGCTTGACCTCCTCCGCCGGCCCGTAGCCGAAGCGGAGGTCCTGGCTCGGGTTCTGCTCGCAGTAGACCCAGCGCATCGCGTCCGCGCCCATGCGCTCGAGCGCCTCGTTCAGCTCGATCGCGTTGCCCCACGACTTGTGCATCTCGCGGCCGGTCTCGTCGAGCACGTTCTCGTAGGTGAGGACCTTGCGGTACGGCTGGCGGCCGTCGAGCGTGATCGCCATGAAGCACTGTGAGTAGAACCAGAGCCGGATCTGGGCGCGGCCCTCGGAGACCCAGTCGGCCGGAAACCACTCCTCCCAGTAGGCGTGGTCGGGCAGGTCGGCCTCTGTCAGCCCCGCGGCCGCACCCGTCGCGCTGCCGTGCTCGATCCAGGCCGGGTTCTGCCAGCCGAGCGTCGAGAAGTGGACGATCCCGGCGTCGAGCCAGGCATCGCCGACCTCGGGGATGCGCTCCGCCTCGCCGCCGCACTCCTCGCAGCGGACGACGACGGCGTCGATCCACGGACGGTGCAGCTCCTCGAGCTGGTCGAGCCCCCGCACGGCCCGCTCATCGAGCTCGGCACGCGAGCCGATCACGTTCAGGTGCCCGCAGCCGCAGGGGTAGAAGGGCAGCGGCAGCCCGAAGTAGCGGCGGCGGCTGATGTTCCAGTCGTCCATGTTGCGGAGCCAGTCGTCCATCCGCTTGCCGTACTGCGGCGGCGTCCACTCGACGGTCGCGTTGCCGTCGAGCATCGGCTGGCGGATCCCGTCGGCCGAGATGAACCAGTCGTCGACGACCCGGAAGACGAGCGGCGTGCGGCAGCGCCAGCAGACCGGGTAGCGGTGGACGATCGTGCCGCGCTCGACGAGCAGCCCGCGCTCCTCGAGGGCCGCGACGACGGGCTCGACCACCTCGTCGGTCGAGAGCCCCTCCAAGGCGCCGTATCCCGAGACGAACCGGCCTCCGTCGTCGATCGGCATCAGCACCGGAAGCTCGTAGATCCGCCCGAGCTCGAAGTCCTCGGCCCCGGCGCCCGGGGCGATGTGGACGATTCCCGTGCCCTCGTCGAGCGAGACCTCGTCCCACGGGATCACGCGGTGAACGACGCCCTCTTGCACAGGCAGGTCGTCGAAGGGCCCGTCGTACTCGAGCCCGACGAGCTCCTCGCCGGAGACGGTGCGAACCACCTCCGCGTCGCCCACGCGCTCAGCGGCGCGCCACTCGCCCTCCGCGGTGAGCACGTACTCGGCCTCGGGCTGCACCGCGGCGGCGACATTCGCCGGCAGCGTCCACGGCGTCGTCGTCCAGACGACGAGCGACTCGCCCTCCCTGCTCCTTCAGCGGGAAGCGAACGTAGAGCGATGGGTGCTCGAGCTCCGCGTAGTTCTCGTCGCCGGCTTGCTCGTGTTTCGAGAGCGACGTGCCGCAGCGCGGGCACCACTGCGTCGCGCGATGGCCCTTGTAGAGCCACTCGCGGCGATGGCACTCCTTCAGGAACCGCCAGATGTACTCGATGTTCGTGTCCGAGAAGGTGAAGTAGTCGTTGCCCCAGTCCATCCACTGGCCGAGTCGCTTGAACTGCCCCGTCTGGACCGCTGCGAACTCGGCGACGAAGTCGCGGCAGCGGCGGGCGAACTCGGCCAGCCCGAACTCCTCGATCTCGCGCTTGGAGTTGAGCCCGAGCGCCTTCTCGACCTGGACCTCGACGTGCAGGCCCTGCGAGTCGAAGCCATTCTGATAGCGCTGGTCGAAACCGCGCAGCGCCTTGTAGCGCTGGAAGACGTCCTTCAGCGTCCGGCCGATGCCGTGGTGGACTCCGGCCGGCGCGTTCGCGGTGATCGGCCCGTCCATGAACCGGAAACGCGGGCCCCCGGCGTTCTGCTCGCGGAGGCGTTGAAAGGTCTGCTCCTCGTCCCAGCGCTCGAGCAGCTCGCGTTCGAGAGCCGGATGGTCGGGTACGCTCGGCAGCGGGGTGAAGACCTGCTCCATCGACCGATCGTAGCGAGTGGGAACAATGGCCTCCCGCGGCGCGTTTCACCATCCGGAACCTGAGACAGAAAGGAACTCGACACTGATGGCAGATGCAGTAACCGAACAGACCTTCGAGGAGCAGGTGCTCGAGAGCGAGCAGCCGGTGCTCGTCGACTTCTGGGCCGAGTGGTGCGGTCCGTGCCACGCGATCGCGCCCGTGCTCGACCAGATCGCCGAGGAGCGCAGCGACCTGAAGGTCGTCAAGCTGAACATCGACGAGGAGCCCGCCGTCGCCCAGCGCTACGGGGTCATGTCGATCCCGATGCTGATCCTGTTCAAGGACGGCGAGCCCGCCGCGGCCGCCGTCGGCGCGATGCCGAAGTCCATGCTCGAAGAGCGCCTCGGCCTCGCCGAAGCTGCCGCCTAGCCAGCGGCTGCCAGCGCCGCTCGACCGCGTCGAGGTCGGAAGCGCCTATTGCCGCGCACGCCAGGCGGCAAGGACGAGCGGCACGTTCTCGAAGGCCAGCTCGTCCTCTGCGGGGAGCTCGTCGGGCGCGAACCAGGCGAGCGCGTCCACGTCGTCGGCCGGCCGGGGCTCGCCGCTGACCACCCGCGCCGTCCAGTAGAGGTTGAGCGTCGCCTCCGCGGTCGAGTCGCCGCCGTAGCGGTCCATCCAGGCGCCGAGGAACTCGACCGGCTCGATCTCGAGGCCGGTTTCCTCCCGCAGCTCGCGCCGCACGCCGTCGAGCGGGTGCTCGCCCTCCTCGAGGAAGCCGCCGGGGATGTCCCAACGGCCCACGAACGGCTCATGTGCCCGCCGGGCGAGTAGCACGCGGCCCTCCCCGTCCTCGCAGAGCGCCCCCGCGGTCGGCTTCGAGCTCGCGTAGGCGACGAACCCGCAGGCCTCGCATTCGACCCGCGGGCCCTCGTGCCGGAGCTCCGCGCGGCAGCGCGGGCAGAAGCGCCACTCCCCCAGCTCGCCCACGACGGCCACAATACGGCGATGCCGCGGTTCGTGCCCGCCACCGTCTCCGAGCTTTCCCGCGTATCCCTGCTTGCCTCGGTACCGGGTGAGGAGCTGATGAAGATCGCCAGGCGAATGGAGCGTGAGGAGGTTCCACCCGGCCGGCAGGTCGTGCGCGAGGGCGAGCCCGGCGAGCGCTTCTACCTCGTCCTTTCGGGGCTCTTCGCCGTCAGCCAGGAGGATCTCGGCCCGCGGCGCGTGCTCCAGCCGGGCGACTACTTCGGCGAGGTCGCGCTGGCGATGAACGTTCCGCGGACGGCGTCCGTGCGGGCGCTGACGCCGGCCGTCGTCGCGAGCTGCGACCGCGAGACGTTCGACGAGCTGCTCCGCCCGCTCTTCGCCGAGGACTAGCGGAGACGAAGCACGTCGGCGGTGCCGCCGCCGAGGACGTAGACGCTGCCGCCGAGCGAGACCGCCGCGGGGTCGGTCAGCGCCTGCGGCAGGCCGGCGACCGCCCGGACCGTGCGCCTGGCCGGGTCGATCGCGAGCACCGAACGCGAGCCGCCGCCGACGAGCAGCAGGCGCGAGCCGAGCGCGGCCAGCGCGACGTGGTCGGCCGGCGCCGGCAGCGTCGCGACGCGGGTCACCGTTCCGGCGGCAAGGTCGACCGCGTACACGGCGCGAGAGGGCCCGGCTGTCGTCAGCCCGCCGGCGACGTAGATGCGACCGCCGAGCGCCGCGACGCCCGCGTAGCGCAGTCCGGCCGGCAGCCGGGTCACGAGCGCCGGCGAACGGCCCGGCCGGAAGCGCAGGACGGCGGTGGCGTAGCGCGTGCCGGTGTAGCCGCCGACCAGGTACGCCGTGCCGCCGACCGTCGCAGCCCCGAGATCGGAGAGCGGCTCGCCGAGGCTCCCGGCTGCGAGGGCCGCGCCGGTCGCCGGGTCGACTCGGACGACGGCCGGGGTCGAGACGGCCTCGCCGCCGCCGAACAGGTAGGCGCTGCGGCCCGCGAGCGCCGCGCCGGCGTCGTGCGTAGGCACCGGCAGGCGACCGGCAGCGCGCAGCCGCGAGGGCGGGCCGAGCAGGACCTCCGTTGACGAGCTGCCGCCGACGAGGCCGCCGAGCGCGAGGATCCTCCCACCCGGGAGCGCGACCGCGGCCAACTTCGAGACCGGCTGCGGCAGGCTCCCGACCCGCTGGACGCGCAGGTGCAGCGGTGACGCGGTGGGGCGCTTCGGGGCCGCGACGACTGCCGCCGGCAGAAGGTCGAGCCCGTCGGGCTTGTTCAGGTAGCCGGGCGCGGTCCCGAGGACGCCGGTGTGGCCGTACTGCCAGACGATCCGCTTCGTCCGCGGGTCGATCACGATCACGCGGTGGTTGTAGTCGTCGTTGGCGACGATCATCCCGTTCGGCCAGCGGACGGCGAGCGACGGCTTGTCGAGGTAGTCCGGCCCGCCGGCCGCACCGAACGACCAGCTGACGTGCCCGAGCCGATCGACGATCACGATCCGGCCCGGCGAGGTGAAGCTCGCGACGAGCACGCGGCCGTCCGGCAAGAGCTGCGCGTCGGAGGGGTACGCGACGGGCGAGCGGATCGACCAGATCAGGCTCCCGTTCGCGGCGATCCGGTCGATCCAGCCGCCGATCTCGGTCACGAGCAGGCCGCCGTCAGGCAGCGGCGTGTCGCCGTTCGGGCTGGCGAACCCGCGCGGCGGATCGTGGACGCAGCTGCCGCCGAGGATGCGCGCCACCCTGCCCGTCTTGTACAGCGAGACGATCCGGCAGTTCTGGATGTCGGCGACGACGGTCAGGCCGTTCGGCAGGCGGTAGGCGTCGTCGGGGGTGTTCAGATAGCCGGGGCTCGAGCCGGCGACGCCTGCGTGCCCGTAGCGCCAGATCGCGCGCTTGCCGCGCAACGAGACCTCGGTCAGGGTGTCGTTGAACTCCTCGTTCGTGAGGATGGAGCGGTAGCCCGGCGTGAAGAAGGCGTCGTCGGGCCCGCGCAGACCGGTCTTCTGCCAGACGACCTGCTTCGACGGCGAGACGATCAGCGCGCGGTTGTTGTTCCGGTCGGCGATCAGGACGTAGCCCGGGACGACGCGCGAGTGGACCGGCGGCAGGCCGAGGGCGCGCTCGGCGATTCCCTGCGGCTTCGCTGCGCGGTGGGCGGCGAGGTGCGCGGCGGCCTTCCGCTTCTTGGCCTGGGCCGCCTGGTGTCCAGCGCCGCCGGACGAGCAGCCGGCAAGCAGGAGCGCGAGGACGAGCCCCGCTGCGGCCCTAGGCATGCACGTGAACCTGGCCGGTAAAGCTGTTTCCGTCCGCCTGCTGCCCCCACGTCGCGCTGACGAAGCGGCGCGTGCCGTCCTCGGCGCGGCAGGTCGCCTCGAAGCCGAACGAGTGCACCTTCGTGACGCGGCCGGTGCAGAGCATCCCGCTCGGCAGGAACTCGAGCTGGAACGAGGTCGCCGCGAGATGGTTCGGCTCCACCAGCAGGTCCGCGCGCAGGAGCGCCCGCTGCCGACCGGAGGCGGTGGCCGCCGCCGAGACAAGCGCCCTCGTCGAGCCCACGTTGCGGATGACCTGCCCCGTCAGGACGCCGTCGAACGCGCGCGAGTTCCAGGGCCGCGGCGAGAAGCGGAGCGGGCCGTTCGCGATCAGGACGATCGCGAGCACTCCGGCGGTCGCTGTCGCCGCCGGCACCCAGCGCCCGTAGCCGCGCAGGAAGCGCCACGCGATCGCCGTCAGCACCGCGGCGACGCAGGCGGCGAAGATGGCCATCAGCCAGGGCGTGCTCCGGTCGGTGCCACTGCCGAGGCCGTGCACCGTCGCGCCGGTCCAGACCGCGAAGTTGAGGTAGTGCGCACGCCGCCAGTAGCGATAGGGCAGCCGGTCGCGGTAGTGGTTGGTCACGGCGAGTGCCAGCAGGAGCTCGGCGGCGACGATGCCGAGCGCCGTGAAGATCGGCCGGTAGACGGCGACGAACGGGACGACGATCGAGGCGATCGAGAACGGCAGGTAGGCGTCGATCGCGATCGTCGCGACGTGGATGATCACGAAGGCGCCGACGAGCAGGCCGCCGAAGCGGTGCACGTCCTCGAGGGCGAACCGCGGCCAGCGCTCGAGCCGCTTCCTGCCGGCCATCGTGATGCCGAGGCAGACGACCGTGCTCAGCAGCAGGTAGGCCGCCACGCCGGCCGCGCGGGCCGCGTACCAGTCGACAGGGCTCGTCGTCAGATGCACGGGGTCAGGAGGAGCCGGACACGGCCACGGGCGGAGCCTGGGTCGGCGCCAGGATTCCCGCCTCGAGCTGGTTCTGGCGGACGATGTGGACGAAGCGCGGCGGCGGCGAGAGGTCGCGCGAGCCGCGCTTCGCGTGGCCGGGGTAGGCGACGCGGGCGAGAACGCCGGCGACGACGAAGACCGAGGCCGCGCTTGCCGCGAGGACGAGCTTCGCCACGGCCGCCCGGTGGCGCGCGGGCCCGAGGCGCGTCTCCGTTTCCGGGGGCCGAGCCATGCGGCCCAAGTATCCAAGCCGATTCTTAGAAAACGATGAGAACGTCGTCGGAGAGCCGCGGCCAGGCCTCGAGCGCCCAGGGGCCGAAGTCCAGGTCGGTCAGGCAGGCGAGCGCCACGCCTTGCTCGGGGTCGACCCAGAGGAAGGTGCCGCTGCCGCCGAAGTGGCCGAACGTGCGCGCCGAGTTGCGCGATCCGGTCCAGTGCGGCGACTTCTCGTCGCGCAGCTCGACGCCGAGGCCCCAGTCGTTCGGGCTCATCCGGCCGATGTCCGGAAGGACGCCGTCGAGGCCGGGGAACTGGACGCTCGTCGCCTCGGCGAGGGTCTCGGGGGCGATCAGCTTCGGCCGCTGGAGCTCGGCGCCGAGGCGGAGCAGGTCGTCAAGCGTTCCATCGAGGCCGGCGGCGGGCGAGCCGCGTAGCAAGGCGTGCATCCCGAGCGGCTGCAGGACGGCGGCGGCGAGGTAGTCGGCGAAGGGCATCTCCGCGGCGGCCGCGACAGTCTCCGCAGCCACCTCGAAGCCGCCGTTCGAGTAGATCCGCCGCCGGCCCGGCTGGGCGATCGGGGTCCGTCCCTCGAAGGGCAGGCCAGAGGCGTGGGCGAGCAGGTGGCGGAGGGTCGAGCCAGGCGGCCCGGCCGGCTGGTCGAGGTCGACGACGCCCTCCTCGGCTGCGACCAGCGTCGCGAGCGCGGTTGCCGGCTTGGTGATCGAGGCCCACCGGAAGACCCGCTCGCGCGGCCCGTGCGCCGCGACCTCCTCGCCGTCGCGCAGGACGCCGACCGCCACCGTCTCGGCCGGCCAGCCCTCGACCTGCCGAAGAGCGTCCACGGCGCGCGATACTAGTTGGATGGAAAGGCAGCTCGTTCCGGCCGTCTCGCCCTTCGCCGAGGCCGCCGGCTACTCGCGGGTCGTCCGCGTCGGGCAGCACGCCTTCGTCGCCGGCACGGCGCCGATCATGCCGGACGACGCCGACCCGCCGCCCGACCCCTTCGGCCAGACGCACCGCTGCCTCGCGATCGCCCTGGCCGCGCTCGAGCAGGTCGGCGCCTCGGCCGCGGACGTCGTGCGCACGCGGATCATGCTCACGCGCGCGGACGACTTCCCCGAGATCGCGCGCGCCCACGGCGAGGTCTTCAAGGACGTGCGGCCGGTGAACACGAGCTATGTGGTGGCCGCGCTGCTCGACCCGCGCTGGCTGCTGGAGATCGAGCTCGAGGCGGTAGTGACGTGACAAGACAGATCTTCCCGCCGACGATCATGGGCTCGAGCTTCGCCGAGGGAGGCAGCGTGCTCGATCACAACTTTGGCACCGGCGACCCGTACACGCTCGGGGTCGAGGAGGAGTACATGCTGCTCGACGGCAAGACGCTGGACCTCGTCCAGCACGTCGAGGCTGTCCTCGCCGCGACCGCCGGGCACGAGCTCGAGCCTCAGGTGAACGCCGAGCTGATGCAGTCCGTGCTCGAGATCGCGACGCCGGTCTGCCGGTCGCCGGCCGAGGTCGAGGCGGAGCTGCGCAAGCTGCGCGCCTTCGTGACCGGGATCGCATCAGAGCGCGGGATGCGCGTGGGCTCGGCCGGCACGCACCCGTTCAGCCTCTTCGAGCGGCAGCGGATCACGGCGCGCGACCGCTACCGGTACCTGGTCGACCAGCTCCAGTACGTCGCCCGGCGTGAGCTGATCTTCGGGCTGCACATCCACGTCGCCGTCGACGACCCCGAGCGGGCGATCCAGGTCGTGAACGGGCTGCTCGCACACCTGTCGCAACTGCTCGCCCTCTCGGCCAACTCGCCGTTCTGGCGCGGCCAGGCGACCGGCCTCGCCTCGAGCCGGCAGATGGTCTTCGCCGCCTTCCCGCGCTCGGGCCCGCCGCCGCGCTTCCGCGACTACGCGGACTACGCCGAGGTCGTCGGCCAGCTCGAGAAGACGGGCTGCATCGCGGACTACACGCACATCTGGTGGGACATCCGCCCGCACCCGCGTTTCGGCACGATCGAGATCCGCGTCTGCGACGCCGTCACGCGGGTCGAGGACGCGGTCGCGCTCGCTGCCTACTGCCAGTGCCTGGTCAAGCTCTACTCCGAGCGGCACGCCGTCGGCGCGGAGATTCCGTCCTACCACCGGATCCTGACCACCGAGAACAAGTGGCTGGCCGCGCGCTACGGCCTCGAGGCGCCGGTGATGGACCTCGCCACCGGCCGGCGCAACCGCGTGCCGGTGGCGCAGCTCGTCCGGCGGACGCTGGCCGAGCTCGAGCCCCACGCGCGCGAGCTCGGCTGCGAGCGCGAGCTCGAGGGCATCTCCGAGATCCTGCGCAAGGGCAACGGCGCCGACCGCCAGCGCAAGGTCTGGCACGCGAAGCGCGACATCGCCGAGGTCGTCCGCGCAATCGCCGACGCGACCGAGCCGGCCTCGGTTCCCGCCTAGCCCGCGACGATGGTGTTCCGGATCCTGGGCCCGCTCGAAGTGGGCGGCGACCGCGGACCGCTCCCGCTTCCCGGCGGCAAGCAGCGTGCGCTCCTCGCCCTGCTCTTGCTCGAGGCGAACCACTCGGTCGCCGTGACCCGGATCGTGGACGACCTCTGGGGCGAGGAGGTCCCGGAGACTGCCGCCAAGATGATCCAGGTCTATATCTCGCGCCTGCGGAAGGCACTGCCGGAGGAACGGCTCAAGACCAGCGGCGCGAGCTACATGCTCCGCGTCGAGCCCGGCGAGCTCGACCTGGAACAGTTCGAGGCGCTCGCGGCCGAGGGTCGGCGCTCGCTCGCGGAGAACGACCCCGAGATCGCGGTCCGGCGGCTGCGCGAGGCGCTCTCGCTGTGGCGCGGCTCTGCGCTGGCCGAGTTCGACGAGCCGTTCGCGCGCGGCGAGTCCGCGCGTATCGAAGAGCTACGCCTCGCGGCACTGGAGGACCGCGTCGAGGCCGACCTCGCCCTCGGCCGCCACGCCGAGGTGACCGCCGAGCTCGAGGGGCTCATCGAGCGCCACCCGTTGCGGGAGCGGCTCCGCCGGCAGCTCCTGGTCGCGCTCTACCGCTCCGGGCGCCAGGCCGAGGCGCTCGCCGCCTACCGCGACTACCGCCGCCTGCTCGCGGACGAGCTCGGAATCGAGCCCTCGCCCGGCCTGAGGGACCTCGAGAGCCGAATCCTGCGCCAGGACCCGCAGCTCGCTCCGAGCGCGGTGCCGGCCGTCACGGTCCCGGCTGCGCAGCCCGAGGTGCGCCACGCGAGGAGCGGCGACGTCAGCGTCGCCTACCAGGTGATCGGCGAAGGCCCGCTCGACCTCGTCCTTGTCCACGGCTGGATCTGCAGCTTCCAGCCCGGATGGGAATACCCGAGGATCGCCCACTTCTACCGGCGGCTCGCCTCGATAGGCCGGCTGATCCTGTTCGACAAGCGGGGCACGGGGCTCTCCGACCGCGTCTCGCCGGACCGGCTGCCCGACCTGGAGACGCGGATGGACGACGTCCGCGCCGTGATGGACGAGGCAGGCTCCGAGCGCGCGGTCGTCCTCGGTGTCTCGGAGGGCTGCGCGATGTCGATGCTGTTCGCCTCGACCTACCCCGAGCGCACCCTCGCGCTCGGCCTGATCAGCGGCTTCGCCCGGCGGCTGTGGGCGCCCGACTACCCGATCGGCGAGCCGGAGGAGCAGGTGAACCGGCGGATCGCGATCGCCGAGCACGGCGACTGGGCGCGGGCGACGGCGCTCGAGTGGCTCGGACGAGTGGCGCCCTCGGCTGCGCGCGACGAGGCGACGCTCCGCTGGTACGCGTCGTATGTCGCACGGGGCGGGGGCCCCGGGGCGATCCGCGCCCTCCGTCTGATGAACAACGCGATCGACGTCCGCCACGTCCTCTCCGCGATCCACGTGCCGACGCTCGTCCTGCACCGGGCCGGGGAGTTCCAGCCGTACCGCGACGGGAGCACGTGGATGGCGGAGCGCATCCCGGGAGCGAAGCTCGTCCTCCTGCCCGGCTCGGACCACCTGCCCTGGGAGGGCGACCAGGACGCGCTGCTCGACGAGCTCGAGCTGTTCGTCCACGACGTCCGCGACGAGACCGACCTCGACCGCGTCCTGGCCACGATTCTGTTCACCGACCTCGTCGGCTCGACAGCGAAGGCGGCCGAGCTCGGCGACCGCGCCTGGCGGGAGCTCCTCGACCGCTACCACGCACTCGTCCGCGGACAGCTTGCGCGTTACCGCGGCCGCGAGGTCGACACCGCCGGCGACGGCGTCTTCGCGACCTTCGACGGGCCGGCCCGCGCGATCCGCTGCGCCGGCGCGATCGTCCAGGGGGTCCGCGCGCTCGGCCTCGAGGTCCGCGCCGGGCTCCACACCGGAGAGGTCGAGCTCGCGAACGGCGGGGTTCGGGGCATCGCCGTCCACATCGGCGCCCGGGTCGCGAGCAGGGCGGGCCCCGGCGAGGTGCTCGTGTCGCACACGGTCCGAGACCTCGTCGCAGGGTCGGGGCTCGAGTTCGACGATCGCGGCACGCACGAGCTCGACGGGGTTCCCGGCGAGTGGCGGCTGGCCGCGCTCAGGCCCGCATGAGCCGGGCCCGGAGGAGCGGAAGCGTCCGGTGCGTCTGGACGAGCGGCGCCGCGGTGGCCAGGAGCAGCAGCGCCCCCGAGGCGAGGCCGACGCCGGCGTAGCCTCCCACGGCCAGGGCGGCGCCCGCGACCGCCGGGCCGACGAAGTAGCCGAACTGCTGCGCCGCCGCCCGTGCGCTCACCGCGCCGACACGCAGCTCCGGCGCCGCCGCGAGCCCCGCGGCGTTACCGGCCAGGATGCGCGCCCCGGCGATCGCGGCGGCGGTGGCGAAGAGCCCTCCGCTCACGAGCGCTCCGGGCCGGAGGGCGCCGAAGAGCACGACCGCGCCGGCCAGCGCCGGCCCCGTCCGGAGAATGACACCCCGCGCATCCCGCTCGACGGCTCTCCGGGCGACAAGGGTGCCCACGACGTAGGCGCCCGCGCCCGCCGCGAGGATCAGGCCCACCGTTCCGGGCGAGGTGCCGTACGACTCCACGAACAGCGCGCCCGAGTAGACGAGCGTCCCGAGCCAGGCCGAGCTCGCGAGCAGCTCGCCGGCCAGCCAGCCCGCCACCGCGCCGTCGCTCAGGGCCTCGCGGAGCCCGCCGCGCCGGGGCGGAGCCTCGCCGACTGGGGCGCGCAGCGCCAGCGCCCCGGCGGCGAGCAGGGACGCCGCGAGCGGAAGCCCGACCCAGGCGAGGCGCCAGCTAACCGCGCCGAGCCGGCCGCTCAGCGGCATCCCGACGATCCAGGCGGCGGGCGGGCCGACCATCACCCGCGCGAGAATGCGCGAGCGCCGCTCGGACGGAGCCCATTCCGCCACGGCCGTCGTCCCGCCCGCGATGAGGAGGGCAACGGCCATGCCCACGAGCAGCTGCACGCAGGCGAGCAGGACAAAGGTGGGCGCGGCGGCGCTCGCCAGGGAGGCCAGAGCGAGGAGCCCGGCACCGGCGAGGAGCGCGGTGCGCAGGCCGATCCGTGCCGCGATTCGGCCGAAAGCGAGGGCGGTCAGGCCGGCGGCGAGGCCCGAGGCCGTCCGCAGCTGTCCGGCGGCCGCGGTCGAGACGTGGAGGTCGGCCGCCACGCTCGCGAGCACGGGCGAGAGCGCGATCACCGCCGCCTGCGCCGCGAACAGGCAGAGGAAGAGAGCGGCGGAGATGCCGCTCGTTCGTCGTCGTTCTCGTCGGCTGGGATCCATGTCGCGCTCCTCGGTCGAATGTCTCGACCAGAAGACGGCACGGCCGGAACAGCCGAGTAGCCGCCCGGTAGCCGGGCGGTAAACCGGCGGCGGACGCGGCGTCTAACGCGTCACTTCGAGCGTCTTCCGATCCATTCGGGCGATCGTGTGGCCGTCGCGACGCAGCTCGAGCATGCCGCCGCGGACACGCATCTTGATCCTCGAGATCCAGCTGGCCGAATTGCCCCACGGAAGGTCGACGCAGAAGGCTCGCCTGCGGACCGTGTCGAGCGCGTGCACGAACGGCCGCTTGCCCTGGCGAGAGTAGAGCGTGTAGGCCCAGCCGGTCGGCGTCCCGACCCGCCTCATCGGGAGGCCGGTCATCTTCTCGTCGGGCTCGCGCCTGTCGACGATCGCGCCGGGAAGGAGTTTCCGCGTGCGCCAGTCGAACGACGCGGACGGCGTAGGTCTGAGCGACCGCGCCGGGGTTGCCCAGGTACTGGATCACGTACATCAGCGATCCGTCCGGCGAGAGCGCGTCGAAGGCGAAGCGCCCGCGCAGCTTCACGCGCGCCTGGACACTGAAGTCGAACGGATCGACGGCCACGAACCGCGTCGCGGACTGGCCGCCGGGCCAGGTAGCTAGGACGAGCCGGGAGTCGTCCCGCGCAAGCCCGCCGGTCTGGCCGCTGTAGGAGACGAGCGGGATGCCGAGGGAGCCCTTCAGGTACCGCGTCCGTTCCACCCTTCCGCTCGGGATGACGATCGATTCCAGCAACGTCGTGCGCCCGTCGGTGAGCGCGACGTCCCGATGCTCGCCCGGGATGACGATCCCGTTCCCAAAATCCAGCCCCGGTGCCGGTCCGCCACCGTCCGCTGCCGCCACCCCGGCGCCTACCGAGCCGAGGATCGCCGCCACCGCCAGTGCCCGTCTCATCGCTCCTCCTTTGGCCGACGCCCGTACTACGCCTGGACCTCGGGAAGGGGTCCATCCGTATTGGCCGCGATGGACCTCCTACACAAGCGCCGCCGTATAGTCGGCACGCCATGGCGGGCTCCGGCCGCGACGAGCGGGCCTGGGTGCGGCGGGCCCAGGCAGGCTCTCAATCGGACTTCGAGGCGCTCTTCCGCGCGCACTGGGGGCCGCGCCTACCGCGCGGCCTACCTGGTCGTTCGCGACGCGGCCGCTGCCGAGGACATCGCGCAGGAAGGCGTTCCTCGCCGCCGTCCGGGCGCTCGACCGCTTCGACCGGCGGCGCCCGTTCGGGCCGTGGCTGCACCGGATCGTCGTCAACCGCGCGATCGACTGGGCCCGCGCCCGCGCGCTGCGGCCCGAGGCGGAGGCGGTCGACACTCCAGCGCCCGAGCGGCCCGAGCGCGACGACGAGCTGCTGCGCGAGCTCGGCCGCCTCTCGCCGGAGCACCGCGCCGTGATCGTCCTGCGCTACCTGCTCGAGTACACGCCGGGCGAGATCGCCGAGCTGCTCGAGCTGCCGCGCGGGACGGTCAACTCGCGCCTGCGCCGCGGGCTCGATTCGCTGAAGGAGCGGCTGCAGTGAAGTTCGAGGCGCCTGGACGAGCGCGCCGCCGAGGACCGCGCCTGGGCGGTCGTCCGCCGCGCCTACGCCGAGCGCGAGCCGGTCGCCTGGCCGCGACGGCACGCGCGGCCGCTCGTCGCCGGCGCGCTCGTCGCGGCCGCGGTCGCCGCGGTGCTGAGCCCGCCCGGGCGCTCGGTCGTCCACTCGCTGCGGAAGGCCGTCGGCGTCCAGCACGCCCAGACGGAGCTCTCCTCGCTCCCGGCGCCCGGCCGCTTGCTTGTCTCCGGCTCCGGCGGGACCTGGATCGTCAACCAGGACGGCTCGCGCCGGCGGCTCGGCTCCTACCTGGACGCAGCGTGGTCGCCGCACGGCCTCTTCGTCGCTGCGACCCGCGACGAACGAGCTGGTCGCGCTCGACCCGAAGGGCAACGTGCGCTGGACGCTGCCGCGCCGCTCGCCGCGCTTCCCGCGCGTGGACGGGAACGCGCGCCGACACGCGGATCGCCTACCTCGCGGGCGGGAAGCTCCACGTCGTGGCCGGCGACGGCACCGGCGACCGCACGATCGGCCCGGCGGCCGCGGTCCCGCCGATCTGGCTGCCGGGGCGCGTGATCGTCTACTCGAACGGGCACCGCCTCGTCGCGTACGACGTCACGTCGGGATCGTTCCGGCACACGACGCCCCGCCCGGCGAGGCCGGTGATCCGCCGCCGCGCGGGCCTGAGCGAGGTCGTCAGCCACGGCCGCGTCGTCTTCCGCGGCACCGGCAGCTTCGGGCAGGCCGTACGCTCACCCAATGGACGCTGGCTGCTCGTGACCTGGCCGACGGCCGACCAGTGGGTGTTCGTCCGGCCGGGACCGCCGAGACATATCGTCGGGGTATCGCGGATCTCGTCTCAGTTCGGCGGCTTCCCGCGCATCGAGGGCTGGTGCTGCGCGGGCTGATCCTCGCGGCGCTTGTCGCGACCGGCGTGGCGGCGGCGAGCCCGCAGACGGTCGTCGGCCACTCGGTCAAGGGCCGGGCGATCGTCGCCTACGAGCGCGGCGACCCTTCGGCGCCGGTGACGCTCGTCGTCGGCGTCATCCACGGCAACGAGACGGCCGGGCTCGCAGTGATCCGGCGGCTGCGGACGATGCCGCTGCCGGCCGGCGTGCACCTCTGGCTCGTCCCCGAGCTGAACCCCGACGGCGTCGCGGCCGGCACACGGCAGAACGCGCACGGCGTCGACCTGAACCGCAACTGGCCGGTCGCGTGGGTGCACAACGGCCGGCCCTGGGACGGCTACTACTCGGGGCCGAGGCCGATGTCGGAGCCCGAGAACCGCGCGATGCGCTCGTTCATCCTGCGCGTCAAGCCGGCGCTGACGATCTGGTACCACCAGCCGCTCGACGAGGTCTACGGCTCCGACCCGCACGTCGCGGTGCTCAAGCAGTACGCGCGGTTGACCGGGCTGCCCGTACCACCGCCTGGCCGCGCCGGCCGGCGCCGCAACCCGCTGGGAGCGGAAGCGCTTCCCGGGCGGCCCGCACTTCGTCGTCGAGTTCCCCGCCGGGAAGATCTCCGCCGCGACCGCGCTCCGCCACGCGCACGCCGTCCTCTCCCTCGCCCAGGGGCTCGGCGCGCGGCACACGATGGCCGCAACGAGGCGGCTCGCGCTCGTCTACCGGTCGAGTCGGAGAACCGGCTGCTGGCGATCGACGTCGCGACCGGCCACGTCGTCCGCTGGTGGACGTTGCCCGCCGACCCCGAGAACGTCGAGGCTTACGCAGGCGAGGTCGCGGTCGTGAGCGCGAAGGCGGGCGCGGTCACCCTGGTCGACCCGCAGACGCTGAAGCGACACGTCATCCGGGGCTTCGGCTCGCCGCACATCGCCGCCTTCGCGCCGGGCGGCGACTACCTGTACGTCAGCGACGACGCCCGCGGCCGGCTCGACGTGATCCTCGGCCACGATCATCCGCAGCATCTTCGTCGGCTACGGCGCGCACCACATGGCATTCAGCCCCGACCAGCGCCGGCTCTGGGTCGTGCTCGGCGAGCGTGCGCACTCGATCGCGGTCGTCGACACGCACACGGTCGACCGGCCGCGCCTGATCGGCCACGTCGATCCGCGCGGCCTCGCCCACGACGCGGCCTTCACGCCGAACGGCCGCTACGTCTGGGTCACCTACGACGACCGTTCGTACCTCCGCGTCTTCGACGCACGCACCCACCGCCCGGTCGCGACCCTTCCCGCGGGCACCCCGCCTGCCCACGTCCGCTTCGACGACGCCGACGGCCTGCCGCAGTTCAGCCGCTACGCGTACGTGACGAGCGGGAACGACGGCGTGCTCCGCGTCTACGACTGGCGCCGCCGCAAGCTCGTCCGCACACTCCGGACCGCGCCGGGATCCTTCAACCTCGCCGTCGACCGCGGTCTCATCGCCACCTCCTCGCTGACCGGCGGCACGCTGAGCGTCTTCCGCGGCGGACGCCGCCTGCTCGTCGAGCGCGTAGCGCCGGTCGCGAGAGACGTGGCGCTCGTCCCGTAGGATCGACCCGTGCTTCAGGTAGGCGAGCAGATCCCCGAGATGCAGGTCTGGATCGGGCCGCAGGAGCGCGTGTCCCTGAGCGAGCTCGCGGCCGAGCAGCCGCTCCTGCTCCTCTTCTACCTCTTCGACTGGTCCTCGACCTGAACGAGCGAGATGGAGCTCCTGCGTGACAGGAGCGCGGAGTTCGAGGAGGCGGGCGTGCGGGCGTTCGGGGTCTCGCGCGACTCGCCCTGGTCGCACGTCGCCTGGATGCAGGCGCTCGACCTGAACTTCCCGCTGCTCTCCGACTGGAACGCGGAAGCCGTCCGCGGCTTCGGGATCGCGCACGAGTTTCGCGGCTACCGCGACGTCGCCGAGAGGACGGCGTTCCTCGTCGACCGGAGCGGTACGGTCCGCGGCGCATGGCGCTACGAGACGGCCGAGGTGCCGGACTTCGACGAGCTGCTCTCGGCCGCCCGGGCTTTGTAGCCCTCGCCTGCGCGCTCTACCTCGCGGCGGGGGTGGCCGCGATGTGGCCCGCGCCGGAGCACTTCGGCACGCGCTTCGCCGCCCGCGCGGAGGCGATTCGCGGCGAGGCCTCGTCGGGCGACGACCTGCAGGCCGTCTACCACCTCTGGCTCGTCGGGCACCAGCTCGACCACGGCCGCGCGCCCTGGCTCGACCCGTACACCTTCCAGCCGGAGTCGAGCCCACGGGTCAACTTCGGCGGCTGGCCGTTCGGGCTGCCGTTCTGGCCGCTGACGGAGGCGTTCGGACCGGTCGTCGCCTGGAACATCCTGATCCTGCTGACCTACCTCGCTGCCGGTGGCTTCGCGTGCATGTGGCTGCGGGAGCTCGGTCTGCCGCGCGGGGCGGCGCTGGTCGGCGGGCTCGCCTACACGCTGGCCCCGTACCGCGTCGCACAGAGCGCCGGGCACCTGCGCGGTCCGATCTCGATCCTGATCCCGCTCGCGCTCTGGGCCTTCGAGCGCGCGCGGCGCGGCAGCCGCTGGTGGCTCGTCCTGGCCGGCGCTGCGATCGCGTCGATCCCGTTCTCCGACCTTCACCTCGCCCTCGGCGCGGTCCCGTTCTTCTTCATCTACGCGCTCTGCCGGACACGGAGCCCGTGGCTGCTCGCAGGCGCAGCCGCGTGCGTGGCGGCGGCCGTTGGCGCCGCGCTGCTCGTGGCCACGCTGAACATCTCCGGGTCGATCGGCTCGGGCGGCCGCTCGCTGCGGGAGGTGGCGCACTACTCGGCGACCGGGCTCGACCTCGTCACCAGGCACCGGCGGCACGGGCCCGAGAGCTTCATCTTCGTCGGCTGGCTCTTGCCGCTGCTGGCCCTCGCCGGCCTGGTCGTGCTTCTGGTCGCGCGGCGCTGGGGGCTCGCGATCGCGCTGGCCGTCGGCGCGGTCGTCCCGGTCCTGCTCGCGCTCGGGACGCACTTCCCGCTCTACGCGACGCTCTGGCACCACTTCCCGCCGCTGCGCTACCCGCGCGTGCCGGAGCGGGAGCTCCCCGTCGCCTGCCTCGCCCTCGCGGCCCTGGCCGCCGTCGCCCTCGCCCGGATCGCCAGGGCCGTCCCCCGCCTAGTAACATTGTGTTACTTGCTCGCGGTGGTCGCGGTGGCCCTGGACCTGCGGCTCGGGGTCTCCTCCTACCGTTCGGTGCTGGCCGATCCGGACAACGCGGCCTACGCGGCGCTTCGCTCCCGGCCGCCGGGACGGCTGCTCGAGCTGCCCGTCCTGCACCCGAGCGTCGGGCACGGGAGCCTGTACCTCTACTACGACATGCAGGCGCAGCGGCAGCGGCCGGGCGGGTACTCGACCGTGGCGCCGCTCAAGGCGGCCCTGCTCGCGCTGAAGCTCGAACCGATCGACTGCGGCGTCTGGACGCCTCGAACGGAGAAGCTGCTCGACCGCCTCGGCGTCCGCTACCTCGCCTTCCACGCGGGCCTCTACGGCCACGGCGCGGGCTGGCTGGCGTGGCGCGCGCTCGCCGCCCGCGGCTGGGGCGTGCTCGCCCGCGGCGGCGGGGTCACCACCTTCGCCCGCGGCCGTCCGGCCGAACCGCCGCCGATGCACGAGCCGACGCACACGAACGTCGTCTTCTGCCCCGAGTGGAAGCAGCGGAGGCCGCGTTACCGGAAGAACTGGTTCTGGGTACGCGGCCACGGCAAGCTCGTGCTCCGGCTCGCCTCAGCCGGCCCGGTGCGCGCCACGTTCACGGTCGACGGGAACACCCGCTCGCGCCGCGTCGTCCGGCCGACGACGCTCACCGTCCCGCTCGGCCCGCAGCGCTGGCACCTCGTCCACGTCGACGTCCGCCGCGCCGACCGCAGGCTGCGACTCGTCGGGATCTCGGTGCGTTAGGCCGAGGCTGACGCGAGGCCGAGCTCGGTGGCGAGGAACGGCGCCAGGTAGCGGCCCGAGATCTTCGCCGCCGGCCACCAGAGCGCCTCGGTGTCCACCTCGGAATCCCGGCCGCCCGGCTCGCTGCGCAGGTAGCGCGCGGCCATGCCGGTCAGGAGCAGCCCGCGGAAGACCGGCTTGAAGGGCTCCGGCTCAATCGGCGCGCCCGCCAGCGCCGCAATCTGCGCGGCCGCGGCGTCGGCCTGCTGGGCGGCGATCCCACCCTGCTTGAGCGGGTACTGCGTCGCGTCGCCCGCCGCGAAGACGTCGACCTCGGAGCCGACCCGGCAACAACCGTCGACGGGGATGAAGCCGTTCCGGTCGCAGGGCAGGCCGGCGAGCTTCGGTCCCTCCAGCGTCGGCAGGGCGACCACCCTGTCCACCGGGACCGATCCACCGGGTGCGATCCGCAGCTCGCCGCCGGCGAACTCGCCCGGCGTCGTGCCCAGGCGGAGATCGATGCCGCTTTCCTCGAGCAGCTCCAGGACCTCGTCGCTCGCCTGGTCGCCGAAGAGCGCCAGCGGCCGGTCCTCCGGCGTGACGACCACGATCTCGACGCCGCCGGCCATGTGGTCGACCGCGAAGTTGGCGGTCAGCAGGGCCAGCTCGTAGAGCGGCAGCGACCAGGTGACGCCGGAGGGAAGCGCAAAGGCGATCCGGTGGACCTCGCCCGCGAGGATCTCGTCGAGTACCGCCTTGACCGCCTCGGAGCTCTGCGGCCCGGCAAACGTCACCGCGCCGGGTACCGCCTCGCTGGCGTGCGAGCCGAGCGCGACCAGCAGGGCGTCGTACTCGACGCGGCCGCCGTCGGGAAGCTCGACCGCGTGCCCGTCGAGGTCGACCGCTTTGACGCGGTCGCGCCGCAGGGAGGCGCCCGCGTCGTCGACCAGCGCGGCGAGGGGGAAGCTGCGCGTATCGGCGACGCGGAACGGCTCTGCGACCGCGAGCGGCCGGTAGACGAAGTCGTGCTCGGGGGCGATCAACTCGATCGAGACGCGGTTCTCGGCCAGGTCGCGCAGCGCGAGCACGGCCTCTAGGCCGGCCACGCCTCCGCCGGCGATCACGACTCGAAACGGCTTTTCGCTCACATGGCGATCATGCTGCAAGCCGCCCGGCGCTGCATCCGCAAAGACGCGCCGCCCCCTCGCGGGAAAACACCGACACCGCTACAGCAGGTTGCGGCGGAAGAAGTCGGCCGCGTCGGCGGCGACGGCGGCGCGGATCGGCTCGGCCCCTTCGGTCGAGTACAGGAAGTCGTAGTGGCCAACGCGGTCGCCGACACACCGTCCGTCCGCGTTCGGGATCAGCTCTGCGTAGCGCTGCGCGTCCGCGGCGATCTCGTCGGCTCCGGCCCAGCGGACCGCGAACGGCAGGTCGATCGCGCCGAGGCTCGCCGGATCCAGCGTGCCCGCGAGCGCCGGGCAGACGACGAACGCGGCGGCGATTCGGGGGTCGCGGTAGGAGGCGCCCGCTGCGACCTGCTCGTCGCCCCGCAGGTGTGCCTGGAGCTGCTCGGCGAGGTCCGGGAACTCGGGCGGCGGCGCAATCTCGGTGCGGCCGTCGAGCAGGCGCCGGTAGAGCTCCGGGTCGACGCGGGCGCCGGCGAGCGCGGCGACCGTGTAGCCGCCGAGCGAGAAACCCGCGGCGCCGGCGGAGCCGAAGTCGTAGTCCTTCGAGAGCGCATCGAGCACGAAGCTCAGGTCGAGCGCGCGCTCCCACCAGAACGTGAACCCTTGCGCGAGGTACCCGTCGACGAAGTTGTTGCCGTGGTGATCGACCGCCGCGACGAGGAATCCCGCCTCGGCGAGCGGTTCGGCGAGCCAGGTCATCTGCCACGCCGACCCGCCCGTTCCGTGCGAGAGGAGCACGACTCGGGCCGGCGCCTTGCGTTCGCCGGCCCGCGAGACGTGAGTGCGCACGGGCCGCGGGCCGGGGCCGTCCCAGCGCGAACGCCGCTCGTCGGCGAGCTCGAGAACGAAATGCTCCACCCTCGAGCGGCCCTCTCTACATGCCCATCGTGTGGTTCATAGTGGCTCATTTGCAGGCATTTCCGTTGGCGGCGGCGCGTATGCCACCACCATGTCGTCACCAGGAGAAGCCTCTACGACGCGCTTCGTCGGCTGCGCCGACTGGCCGTTTGGCAGCAGCGTCCCGATCGCGTCTTCGTCAGACCTCGCCGACGTGCCGACGGGCAGGCGGAGCTTGAAAAGGGAGCCCCCACCCGGAGCCGGCTCGGCGGTGGCGGATCCCCCGTGCGCCTCGGCGACCTGCCGCACGATCGCCAGTCCGAGGCCGGAGCCCGGAAGGGTTCGCGCGCCCGGCGCGCGGTAGAAGCGGTCGAAGATGTGCGGAAGGTCGGCTGCGTCGATTCCAGGTCCATGATCGCGCACCGTCACTGCTCCGTCTCTGACCGAGACCTCGACCGGCGCCCCCTCGGGGCTCCACTTGACGGCATTGTCGAGCAGGTTCGCGATTGCAGTGTTCAGGGCGGACGGCGCTCCGTCGACGAGGGCCGGCTTGAGATTGGTCCGGAAGACCGCCGCCGAGCGTCGCGAGGCGGCCGCGACCGCGTCCTCGACCAGATGATCGAGGCGGACAACTTCTTTGACGGGCACCTGGACATCGCCGCGCGCCAGCTCCACGAGCTCCTCGATCAGATATGTCATCTCGCGCAGCTCTCGGACCGCCTCGGCGACGAGAGCGCGGCGCTCCTCCGCGGGCAGCGACTCGTGCAACTCGACGAGCTCGAGGTTTGCCCGCGCCGAGGCAAGCGGTGTGCGTAGCTCGTGCGACGCGTCGGCGACCAGCTGACGCTGCGCGCTGACCGACCGTGTGAGCGCGTCGAGCATCGTGTTGAAGGCGCCGGCGAGCCGTCCTAGCTCGTCAGAGCGCTGTTCGTCCGTCCGCTGGCGCACATTCCCGGTGGCAGCGATCCATTCGGCGTCGTCGGTGAGACGCTGGACCGGGCGCAAGGTCGCTCGGGCGACGGCCAGGCCGACGGCGGCCGCTCCAGCCACGGCCGCGAGAGCGACGATCAGAAACAGGAGCCGGATCCGCGCGAGCGAGTGATCGACCTCGCCTAGCGGCCGGGCGATCTCGACGGCGGTGTTCTTGTCGAGACGCGCCGTGTAGATACGGAGGTGGGTGCCGGCGACCGTCGCGTCTCCGAAGAACGCCGGCCGCCGCCCGGCGGCAACGGCGCGGGCGCCGGCGGTCGGCAGGCGGGTGCGCTCTCCCGCCGGCAACGAGACCTTGCCTCCCCGTTCGACGAACTGGACGTAGCCGGCGGCGCCGCCGAGCCGGGGCGGGGCGATCCGGATCCTGCCGAGCGGCGGCCGCAGCGGCGACAGCCTCGGGGCCTGGCGTGCAAGTGTGGCGAGCGAGGTCGCTCGCTCCTCGAGCGCGCGGTCGATCTCGCCCCGAAGCTGCCCGCGGACGACGAAGTAGGCGACGACAAAGCCGGCGGAGACCGCAAGCGCGAGAGTGAAGGCCGTTCCGATCGTAAGCCGTGCGCGCAGGCTCAACGGAAACGCACCGCTCACCGCTCCTCGCGAAGCACGTAGCCGATACCGCGGACGGTCTGGACGAGCCGCGGTTCGCCCTCCGCTTCCGTCTTTCGCCGCAGTGAGCCGATGTAGACCTCGAGCGAGTTCGAGGCGTACGCAAGGTCGTAGCCCCAGACCGCAGAAAAGATCGTCTCGCGCGAGAGCACCCTGCGCGGGTGCGACATGAGCAGCTCGAGGAGCGAGAACTCGATGCGGGTCAGGTCGAGCTGCCGCTCGCCGCGGCGCGCGCGACGCCCCTCCCGATCGAGCTCGAGGCCGGCGTAGCGGAGGACGTCCTCGTCGAAGGTTGAGCGCCGCAGCAGCGCACGGACGCGGGCGATCAGCTCGACGACCGCGAACGGCTTCGCCAGGTAGTCGTCGGCGCCCGCCTCCAGCCCTTCGACACGGTCGTCGACCGCCTGGCGGGCGGTGAGCATCAGAATCGGGACCCGGCTCTTGGCACGAATCGAGCGGCAGGCGGTCAGGCCGTCGAGATTGGGCATCAGGATGTCGAGGACGATGAGGTCCGGCCACGTCTCGCCGTCCCCATCGAGGAGCGTCAGCGCCTGGACGCCGTCCTCGGCCAGCTCGACGTCATAGCCCTCGAGCTCGAGTGTGCGACTGATCGCACGACGCAACGCCCGGTCGTCGTCGACGACGAGAATTCGAGCCGGCGAGCGTCCTTCGCTCGGGCTGTCTGTCTCTATTCGCATCTACGAGCCACCCGACGCAACTAACTCTGGCGCGTGCCCCTGAGGGCGACCTGAAATGAAGCTGAGAATTTCCTAAGAGATTTTCGCACGCGTAGAACGCGTCTTCAGCATCTCTTCAGGTTCGGCTCATGGCGCTCTTAACCGCGGGCACTACTCCTAAGCGGAACAAGCGCAAACCCGACAAGGAGCCTCGATCGTGTTCTACCTCTCGTACATGTTCTCCGAGTTGCGGCGTCGGAAGGGACGTACGCTGCTCACTGCGCTCGGCCTTGGCGTCGGCGTCGGTCTCGTCGTGACCGTCACCGCGCTCTCGACCGGACTCGATCACGCCCAGGCGAAGGTACTGAAGCCGCTGACCGGGGTCGGAACCGACATGTCGGTCACCCGCCCGCTGCAGATCTCGAACAGCTCGGGCGGCTTCCGCAGCCTCTCGCCGAGCGAGCGGGAACAGCTCCGCAGGGAGAATGGAGGCGCGCGCTTCGACTTCAGGTCGCTGAAGCCCGGCACTCACTTCTCACGCGACATCTTCAACTCGACCTCACAGCTCAGCTTCCCGGTGTCGAAGGTCTCGACGATCCGCACGCTCTCCGATGTCCAAGGCGCGGTCGGCGGCTTGACCCTCAGCTCGGCGCACATCTCGGGGACCGTCCCCAAGCAGTCGCCGACGCAGGGCTTCGGGCCTCCGGGCGGCGGCGGTGGCGGCGGCGGAGGATTCGACGGACCGAGGGCGATCAACTTCAACGCGATCAACGTCGCCGGCGTCGACCAGGCGCACCCGGACCTGGGCGCGATCACGTCGAGCCAGGTGACGAGCGGACGCTACTTCTCGGCGGGCTCGAAGCGCGAGGCGATCCTGAACATCAGCTACGCACGCCGGAAGGGCCTCGGGCTTGGCGACAAGATCACGCTCGGCGGCAAGAAGTTCACCGTTGTCGGCCTCGCCAGCACGCCGATCGGCGGCCAGTCCTCCGACGTCTACCTCAAGCTCGCGCAGCTCCAGAAGCTGTCCGGCCGCGCTGGCCGCGTCAACGCCGTCTACGTCCGCGCGACCAGCGCCGGTGCGGTGGATTCGGTGGCGAAGGCGATCAAGGGGAACTTCGCAGGCTCGTCGGTGACGACCGCCAAGGATCTCGCCAAGCGCGTCTCCGGCTCGCTGGTCGACGCCAAGAACCTGACCAAGAAGCTCGGCACCGCGCTCGAGCTGGTCGGGCTGCTGGCGGCCATCCTGATCGCCTGCCTGTTGACGCTATCCTCGGTCGCGAAGCGGGTCCGCGAGCTCGGCACGCTGAAGGCCGTGGGCTGGTCGCAGAGGCTCGTCGTCCGACAGGTGACGGGCGAATCCTTGCTGCAGGGCCTGCTCGGCGGCGCGCTCGGCGTGCTCATCGGGATCGCAGGCGCCCTCGCCATCGACGCCATCGGCATCAACCTCAAGGCGAGTGTCCCCTCGGCGTCCGGCGCCGCCGGGCCCGGCTTCGGGCCATTCGGCCAGGGCGCCGTCGACACGGCCGGCTCGACTCTCGTCAAGCTCGACGCCCCGCTCAGCATCGGCCTGATCGTTGCCGCCGTCGTTCTCGCGATGGTCGGCGGGATCGTCGCCGGAGCGGTCGGCGGCCTGCGCGCCGCCCGGTTGCGACCCGCTGAGGCCCTCCGCACCATCGAATGAAGGAGAACGACATGAGCGTTACCAGCATCGACACTCAGCCGATCTACTCGCTCCACGGCGTCGGTCGCGTCTATAGCCAGAGCACGAACCAGGTGCACGCCGTCCGCGACGTCGACCTCGAGATCGACCGCGGCGAGTTCCTCGTGGTCGTCGGCCCGAGCGGGTCCGGCAAGACGACGCTGCTCCAGCTCCTCGGCGCCCTCGACCGGCCCACGGACGGCCAGATCGATTTCGAGGGGCGTGACCTCGCACGACTCGGCGACGCCGAGCTGACCGAGCTCAGGCTGAGGACGATCGGCTTCATCTTCCAGCAGTTCAACCTGATCCCGACACTTACCGCCGCGCAGAACGTCGAGGTCGCGCTCGCGCCGAGTGGACTGGGCGGCGATGCGCGCCGGGCCCGCAGCCATGAGCTCCTCGAGTCGGTCGGACTCGGCGGAAGAGCCCACCACCTGCCGTCGCAGCTCTCCGGCGGCGAGCAGCAGCGCGTCGCGATCGCCCGAGCCCTCGCCAACAACCCGCACGTCCTGCTCGCCGACGAGCCGACCGGAAACCTCGACACCGCAACCGGCGAGGAGATCATGGCGCTGCTCAAGGATCTCTCGACCCGCAGCGGCCACACGGTCGTCCTGATCACGCATGACGCCGAGATCGCGGCAGAGGCCCCGCGAGTCATTCGAATGCAGGACGGCCGGCTGCTTTCCGCCACCACGAGCGCAACCGAACAGGAGGCACGACTGTGAAGGCGCTCGTTCTCGCGAGCCTTCTGGCAGCCCTCGCCCTCCTCGCTGCGAGCTGCGGCTCGAGCAAGAAGAGCGCCTCTGCGACGTTCGCGGCCGGCCAGGGCGGACAGCCGCCTCGGATCAACCAGCAGGCCTTCGAGCGCTTTCAGCAGTGCCTTCAAGATCACGGCGTGACCCTTCCGCGCGGGCGCCCGCAGGGTGGCCAACCCGGGCAGCGGCCGACCTTCGATGCCAAGACGCAGAAGGCCTTCCGCGCTTGCAGTCAGTACCTGCCGTCGCGACCGCAAGGAGGATTCGGCGGCCAAGGTTTCAATGGCCCATCCGCGTAGAGGTGAGTACGCACCCGCTGCCCTGGTCTTGCCGTGCCATCACCATGACAACACGCGCACGTCTAACCGACCCTTTCTCGGCGTGCCGAGGGTCAAGCTGACCACGCAGGAAGAATGTGCAACCGAAGCGGCTCTGCGGGCATCAGGAAGCGCTTGAACAAGCCACTTCGATGGGTCGCGCTCGCCCCGTTGGGCGGTCCCTACATACCCATCGCGTGGTACCCCGAGTCGACGTAGAGCGTCGTCCCGGTCACGTTCTTCGCGTCGTCCGAGAGCAGGTACGCGGCGGCTGCGCCGACGTCGTCGGCGTCGATCGGGCGGTGCAGGGGCGAGCGCTCCTCGACGATCGCCTCCATCGTCGGGAAGCCGGCGATCGAGCGCGCGGCCAGCGTGCGCACCGGCCCGGCCGAGATCGCGTTGACGCGGATGTTCTTCTGGCCGAGGTCCCAGGCGAGGTACTGCACGCGACGAGTCCAGCGTCGACTTGGCCACGCCCATCACGTTGTAGTGCGGCACCGCCCGCTCGCCGCCGAGGTAGGTCATGGTCAGGATCGAGCCCCCGCCGCGCGCCTCCAGCAGCGGCTCGGCCAGGCGCGCGCAGGCGACCAGCGAGTAGGCCGAGACGTCGAGCGCCATCCAGAAGCGGTCGCGCGGCGTGTCGGTGAAGCGGCCCTCGAGATCCTCGGCCGCCGCGTAGGCGACCGAGTGGACGAGCAGGTCGAGCCCGCCGTCGAAGGCCTCGCCGACCTCGCCGAAGACGCGCTCGAGGTCCTCGTCGGAGCGCACGTCGCAGGCCGTGACGAGCGGCGAGCCGACCGACTCGGCCAGCTCGCGGACGTTCTTCTCGATCCGCTCGCCCTGGAAGGTGAAGGCCAGCTCGGCGCCGCCGGCGGCGAGCCTGCTCGCGATCGCCCACGCGATCGAGCGGCGGTTGGCGACGCCGAGCACGAGACCGCGTTTGCCTGCGAATGCACCGTCCACGACGAGTCGAGTCTACGGCGATTCTCCGCTACTCTGAGCGGCCTTGCGCCGCGCACTCGTCTTTCTCGTCCTTCCCGCGGCGCTCTTCCTCACAGCCGCCTCAGCCTCCGCGAAGCTGGAGCGCATTCGGCTCCCGCGCGCCGGCGATCACGTGCTGCCGCGGATCCGGCACGGTGTGATCCGCATCCCCGCCGGCCACGCGTCCGGCCGGGTGACGGTGATCGTCGACCTGCAGGCGCCGCCGCTCGCGGTCGCCTACGGGCACGGGCTCGAAGCCGCCGGGCAGCGCCACCCGCTGAACGTCCACAGCGCGACCTCGCGCGCCTACCTCGCCCACCTCGCCCGCCTGCAGGCCCAGGCGGTCGCGCAGATCCGGCACGCGATCCCGCAGGCGCGCATCGGCCTCCGCTACCGGATCGTCCTCGACGGCTTCGCGCTCCGCCTCCCCTACCGCGCCCTGCCGACGCTCGCGCGCCTGCAGGCCGTCAAGAAGGTCTACCCGAGCCTCGGCTACCACCTCGACACGAACAAGAGCCCCTCGGTGATCCACGCCGACCAGTTCTGGGCGAACACCGGCGGCTTCGGGCAGGGGATCAAGATCGGCGTCGTCGACGACGGGATCGACCAGACGAACCCGTTCTTCAACCCGAACGGCTTCTCGTACCCGGCCGGCTTCCCGAAGGGGAACACGAAGTTCACGACGCCGAAGGTGATCGTCGCCAGATCCTTCCCGGGGCCGGGGTCGGGGAAGCTCGGCAAGCTCCCGCTCGTCCGCACCCAGTCGTTCCACGGCACGCACGTGTCGGGGATCGCGGCCGGCGTCCAGGGGACGATCGCCGGGCCCGGGCCCGACCACCCGCTCGTGACCGGGCTCTCCGGGATCGCGCCGCGCGCCTGGCTGGGGAACTACCGCGTCTTCAACGCGCCGGTGCTGACCGGCGGCTACGACGCCTTCACACCGCAGATCGTCGAGGCCTACGAGACGGTCGTGAGCGACGGCATGAACGTGCTCAACTTCTCCGGCGGCGGGCCCGAGGTCGATCCGGCCAACGACGCGCTGATCGAGGCGGCCGACAACGTCGCCGCCGCGGGCGTCGTGCCGGTGATCTCGGCCGGGAACGACCGCGACGACTTCGGCCTCGGCTCGGTCGGCTCGCCCAGCAACGCACCTGACGCGATCTCGGTCGCGGCCGTCTCGAACCTGCACGTCTTCGGCCCGGAGATCACCGACACCGCCGCCGGGGCGCCCGCGAACGCCCAGCACATCCCGTTCTCGTACAACCTCCAGGTCCCGCCGGGCTGGCAGCAGTTCGACCAGCTGCTGCAGGACGTCGGCACGATCACCGGCACCGACGGGCACCCGGTCGACCGGCAGCTGTGCGCACCCGCGGGCTTCGACCCGAACGACGGCACGAAGTCGACGCTTCCGCCCGGCTCGCTCGGCGGCCTGGTCGCGCTCGTCTCGCGCGGGGGCTGCACCTTCGACTCGAAGGTCGAACGGATCCAGCACGCCGGCGGCACCGGGGTCATCTTCGTCGACAACCGCTTCGGCGAGGCGAACTTCATCCCCGAGTTGCTCGCCATCCCCGGCGGGATGATCTCCGACCTCGACGGCGCCAACCTGCGGGCGTTCATTGACGCGCACGCCGGCCGCACGACCTTCCGCGCGACCGGCCAGAACAACCCGCTCGAGATCCAGACCGGCCGCAGCGGGATCGTCACCAGCTTCTCGTCCGCGGGCCCGACCAACTTCACCCACGCGCTCAAGCCCGACCTGGCCGCGCCCGGCGGGCAGATCCTCTCCTCGACGCTCACCGAGTTCGCCGGCTCGAACTTCGCGGTCTTCGACGGGACGAGCATGTCGGCCCCGCACGTCTCCGGCTCGGCGGCGCTGCTGCTCCAGCAGCATCCGGCCTGGACGCCGCAGCAGGTCAAGTCGGCCCTGATGACGACCGCCGGCCCGGCCTGGGGCAACACGGCCCGCACGCAGGAGGCCTCGGTGCTGCTGGAAGGAGCCGGCCTCGTCAACGTGGCCACGGCGAACAGCCCGAAGCTCTTCGCCAATCCGAGCTCGCTCTCGTTCGGCTTCCTGAACACCGCCAACGCGGGTGCGCGCAAGCCGCTGTTCGTCTCGCTCAGCGACGCCGGCGGCGGCGCGGGCGCCTGGACGGTCTCGATCGACGCGCAGTCCGCGAGCTCGGGCGCGTCGGTCACGCCGGAGGCCGCGATCGTGACCGTGCCGCCCGGCGGGACGGTCGACGTGCCGATCGTCGCGGCCGCGCCGAAGCTCTCGCCGCGCGGCGACAACACCGGCTTCGTCGTCTTCACGCGGGGCGCCGACCGGATCCGCGTGCCCGTACTACTTCTCGGTCGTCCTGCCGCAGATCGGCCATGCGCCGCAGGTCGTGATCAAGCGCAGCCAGCTCGGCGACACGAGCAAGGGCACCGACTTCGTCGACGTGTACCGCTTCCCGTCCTTCCCGTTCGGCCCGCCGCCGAGCTACACCGGTCCCGGGATGCACGAGTCGGGCGCCGAGCACGTCTACGCCGTCCACGTGAACACGCACATCGCGAACGCCGGCGCCGCCATCACGGCCGAGGGGCTCAACGCGCTGCCCGAACCGTGGTTCCTCGGCTCGCTGAACGAGGACGACGTCCAGGGCTACCCGGGCACACCGGTGAACGTGAACGGGCTGACCTTCGAGTACCAGTTCGACAACCAGGCCGCCGGGCTCGAGTTCCCGCACGAGGGCCGCTACTTCGTCGCGGTCGACTCGCGCGCGGACCCGTTCACCGACCAGAGCCTGGCCGGGCCGTACCGGCTCCACTTCTGGCAGAACGACGTCACGCCGCCGCGGATGCGCTTCCTGACGGCGCGCGTCAGCTCCGGCCGGCCCGCGCTGGCGGCGATCGTCAAGGACAACGGCGCCGGGGTCGACCCACTCTCGCTCGTCGTCGGCTACCGGGGCATCCTCCTGCTCGCGGCCTTCTACGACCCGGGCTCCGGCCTCGCGGTCTGGCTGCTGGACGGCGCGCCGAAGATCCCGGTCGGCAAGACCGCTGCGATCGCGGTCGGCTCCGACTACCAGGAGTCGAAGAACGTCGACCAGGCGGGCGCGAACATCCTTCCGAACACCGCCTTCAAGCAGGTGCGGCTGCGCGCCGTCGCCAGGCCGGTCGTGAACTGGCTGCTGCCGAGCCGCAACGCCTGCGTCGCCAAGACGGAGTCGCTGATCGTGAGCGCCGGCTCGCCGAAGCAGGTCCGGAAGGTCGCCTTCTACGTCGGCCGCCACAGGATCTCGACCCAGCGGGCCGGCTTCTTCGGGCTCTACTCCGCCGTCTGGCACGCAGGCAAGGCGGCCCACGGGCGGCACGTGCTGCGCGCGGTCGTGACCGACCGCAAGGGCGCGCATTCGCAGGCGCGGCAGGTCGTCCGCGTGTGTCACAGATAGCGGTCATTACGGGCGGCTCGAGCGGGATCGGGGCCGCCACCGCCCGGAAGCTCGTCGAACGGGGCTGGAGCTGCGTGCTCGTCGGCCGCGACGAGGAGCGCCTGCGCTCGGCCGCGGAGCCGCTCGGCGCGGAGTGGGAGCGCTGCGACGTCGGCGACCGCGAGGCGGTCGAGCGGGCGGCCGCCGCGATCGCGGAGCGCCACCCGAAGCTCGCCCTGCTCGTCAACAACGCTGGGATCCCCGGCCGCGGCGGCTTCCTGCGCGCATCACCCGAGACGATCGAGCAGGTGACGCGGACGAACTACCTCGGCTCTGTCTGGTGCCTGCGTGCCTTCCTGCCGCTGCTCCGGGCGGCGGCGCCATCGGACGTCGTCAACGTCGTCTCGGTCGCCGGCACCGTCGCCTCGGGCTCGGCCGGGCCGTACACCGCCTCGAAGCACGCGCAGCTCGCGTTCTCGCGCGCGACCCGGGCCGAGCTGCAGCCGCTCGGGATCCGCGTGCACACCGTCCTGCCCGGGATTCGTGGAGACGCCGGGGTTCCCGCAGCGCTCGCGCTTCTCGAACCGCTTCCTCCGCACGCTGATCGCCGAGCCCGAGCTGATCGCCGAGCGGATCGTCGCCGCGGTCGAGCACGACCGCCGCGAGGTGGTCGTCCCGCGCTTCTACCGGATCGCTCCGCTGGCGCAGGCGATCGTCCCCGGGCTGGTCGCCTGGGCCGGCGCGCGAGGAGTCCGTCCCTCGGGGGACTAGTGCCCAGTCCAGTAATGCCGCCGAGTCTCTGGGTCGCGAGCTCCAAGCCAGAGTTCGCACTTGCCCGCAGCAAGGCTGGTCTGCCTTGCCAAGGGCAAGGGTGGGCTCTGGCGCCGCGTGATCGCGGGCCAGAGGCCGGCATGTATTGCTGGACTGGGCACTACAATCGAGCCATGGCCGACCGGCTCAGCACCGAGGAGGTCGCCCGCGTCGCCGAGTTCCGGGCCGCGCTGCGGCGCTTCCTGCGCACCACCGAGCGCAATGCCCGCGCCGCCGGCCTGACGCCGCAGCGCTACGTGCTGCTCCTGATGATCAAGGGCGCCGAGGACAAGAGCGGCAAGTCGACGGTGACGGAGCTCGCCGAGCGCCTGCAGCTCGCGCAGTCGACGGTCACGGAGCTCGTCCGCCGGGCCGAGGAGGTCGGCCTCCTCCAGCGCGAGCGCTCTCCCGACGACGGGCGGGTCGCGTTCCTGCGCCTGACGCCCGAGGGCGAGCGGCGGCTGGAGCGGTCGTTCACCACCAACGAGGCCGAGCGCCAGGCGCTGCTCGATGCGTTCTCGTCTCTCCGAGGCACGCCCCTCGAGGTCTGAGTGCCGATGCGCGTCGAGATCTTCTACTGCCCCACCTGAAGCGGCTACGACACACGGGCCGCGAGTCTCGCGGCCGAGCTGGGGAACGAGGGGCACGACGCCGAGGCGATCCCGGGCAGCAAGGGCCAGTACGACGTGCTCGCCGACGGTAGGCTCGTCTTCTCGAAGGCGGAGACCGGGCGCTTCCCTGAGGACGGCGAAGTGCGCGCCGCTCTCGCCGGCTAGCGCTTCTCGAGCAGGTACCAGCCGATGTCGGCGGTGTAGCCGCGCGGGGCGAGCGTCTTCGCGCGCTCGCGGGCCTCGCCCTCGCAGCCGGCGAGGTCGAGGTACGGGTCGAGCTCGCGCGGCTCGCGCTCGTACTCGGCGCGCAGGAGGACGAGACCGTTCGACTCGAACAGGCCGCGCAGGTCGACGTCGGCGAGCGTCCTCGTGTGCGTGGGGTCGCGGGCCTGCTCGAAGCGGTTCAGCTCGGCGGCGGCGGCCGGGTCGACCGGCGCGATCTGGTCGATCACGAGCAGCCGCCCGCCCGCGCGGGTGACGCGCACCAGCTCGGCCATCGCCAGCTCCGGCCGCGCGAGGTGGTGGAAGCGTGCGCAGCGTTCCGGCCAGGTCGAACTCGCCGTAGCCGAACGGAAGCGCGGTCGCATCGCCCTCGGCGAAGCGTGACGTTCGGGACCTGCCCGACCCGCTTCCGCGCCTGCTCCAGCAGCTCGGGGACGAGGTCGACGCCGACCACCTCGCGAACGTGCGGCGCGAGCGCGAAGGCGAGCGCGCCCGTGCCGGTGCCGGAGTCGAGCGCGCGCTCGTCGCCCGTGGGGGCCACGAAGCGGACGATCCGGGGTTCGAGCTCGGCCGCCTGTGCGTCCTGATGCTCTGCTATCCGCTCAGCCGTCCTGCCGAACCGCTCGCGCGTTGCGTCGTGCATAGTCGAGCGCCTCCTCTTTGGTGGCGATCGTACCCGCCGCCCGCTCTTCGGCGATCTCGTCCAGCAGGCGGCCGATCTCCGGGCCGGGCGGCAGGCCGAGCTCGTCGCCGCGGACGAGCGGCTCTGCCGGGTCGGCGCGGCGCGCCTCCTCGACCGCTCCAGCCAGCTCGCCGGCGCCGAGGAAGGCGAGCGCGTCGAGCGCCCACGGCTCGGTCGCGCGGCGGAAGCGGTGGATCGAGCGCGCGTCGCCTTCCGGCGCGCTCGGCGCGCAGCAGCACCCGCGCGTAGCGGCGCAGCTCGTTCGAGACCGGCAGCCGGCGCAGGTTGTCGCCGAACGACGGCGACGAGCCGGTAGTCGGGCGAGTCGACGCGGTCGAGCCGGTCGGTCGATCGACCCGCCGAGCGGCTCCAGCAGCCCGAGCTCGTCGAGCCGCCGGTAGCCGCCGGCCGAGAGCCGGCGCAGCTCGGCGAGGATCCGCTCGCCCGCCGGCCGCGTGACGAGGGCGGCATGCTCGCGCACCAGGCGCTCGGTCTCTTCGTCGAGCCGGAAGTCGAGCTCGTCCTCGAGCCGGACCGCGCGCAGCAGCCGCAGCGGGTCGTCGTCGAAGACCGACTCGCGCACGGCGCGCAGGCGGCCGGCGCGCGAGATCCTCCTCGCCGCCGAACGGATCGACGGCGTCGCCGCCGGCCAGCGGGCGCGGCGATCGCGTTGATCGTGAAGTCGCGCGTGGCCAGGTCGTCCTCGACCGGCTCTGTGAGCGGCGTGAAGTCGACGGTGCGGCCGTCCTCGAGCGCGACCCGCCAGGCGCCGAAGCGCTCCGAGAGCGGGAAGGGCGCGCCGCCCGAGCGCTTCGCGTAGGCCCGCGCCGCGCCGGCCGGGTCGCGCACGGCGATGTCGAGGTCGACCAGCTCGCGGCCGAGCAGCTCGTCGCGGACGGCGCCGCCGACGACCCACGCCTCCTCGCCCGCCAGCACCTCCCGCGCGCGTCTCAAGCATCGACGACCATCCGCCGCGCGCGCCGCGGGTCGGAGACGACGCCGGTCAGCAGCTCGTAGTTGATCGTCCCCGCGACGGCGGCGTGCGACTCGGCGAGGACGCCCTGCCCGAGGATCGTCACGGGCGCGCCGACCGGCTCCTCGTGCTCGAGCTCGACCGCGAAGGCGTCCATCGAGACCGTCCCGACGACCGGGCGAAGCTCGCCGCCGACGCGCACCTCCGTCCCGGTCAGGTCGCGCCGGAAGCCGTCGCCGTAGCCGACCGGCACGAGCCCGATCCAGGTCGGCCGCTCGGCGACGAAGCGGCGCCCGTAGCCCGTGCTCTCGCCCGGCTGCAGCAGCTTCACCTGCGCGAGGTAGCTGTGCCAGGAGAGCGCCGGCTCGAGCCCGTCCACGGCCGGATCCTCGCCGAAGGGCGAGAGGCCGTAGAGCGCGACCCCGCAGCGGGCGGCATCGAAGTGCGACGAGGGGAGCCGCAGCGCGGCGGCGCTGTTGGCCGCGTGGCGCATCAGGTCGGAGTAGGGCGCGGTCGCCTCGCGGAAGCGCTCGACCTGCTGCTCGGCGAAGGCCGGGTCGCTGTCGGCGGTCGCCAGGTGCGTCATCAGGCCGACGACCTCGGCCGAGAGCGTCGGCAGCTCGGAAAGCCCCCAGCGGCCCATACCGGTGTCGAGCTTCAGGTGGACGCGAACGCCCTCCGGAAGCTCCTCGTCCCACACCGCGAGCTCGAGCTTGGCCTCCCGTGCCTCGGCGACCTCGCGGCTCGAGCCGGTCGGCCCCATCACGAGGATCCGGACGAGCGGGAACTCGAGGCGCAGCTCGAGCCCCTCGGCGACGGTGGCCACGCAGAGCGCACCGGCGCCCTCGTCGACGACCGCGCCGGCGACGTCGACCGCGCCGTGGCCGTAGGCGTTCGCCTTGACGACCGCCCAGAGCTGCGAGCCGTCGAGCACGCGCAGCAGCGTCCGCGCGTTGCGCCGGATCGCGCCGAGGTCGACGGTCAGCTCAGACCGGTGCATCCTCGCCTCCCGCGCCGCCCTGCTGGACGTCGCGGAGCCAGAGCTCGAAGAGCGGGTCGACGAAGACCGTGCGTCCGTTCTCCTCCTCGAGCTCGCCCTTCGCCAGCAGCGAGCGCACGGCGTAGTGCGCTCCCGACTTCTTCAGGTCGACGGCGCCGAGAGCGCGGGCGCCGTAGGGCGCGTCGGGGAAGAGCGCGACCGCCCGCAGGGCCCGCTGCTCGTTGGCCTCCAGCCCGCGCCAGAGAGCGTCGAACTCGGCGGCGACCTGGTTCTGCGTCCGCGCGAGCGCCGCCTGCCAGTCGTCCTCGTCCGCGGCCTTGCCGCGGGCGACCTCGTCCCAGAGCCGGTGCGCCAGCAGCATCGCCCGCTGAGGATGCCCCCTTGCGGTCGCGAGCAGCGCGTCGAGGACGCGGTCGGCCCCGCGCCTGGTGCGCGCGAAGCGCTCGGCGATGTAGGCCGCGATCTCGTCGTCGGGAAGGCGGCCGAGCCGCAGTGGCTCGGCCTGGCCGTAGAGCGGTCGTCCCTTCACGTCGAACAGCTCGCGCATCATCCCCGGCTCGGAGCCGCAGAAGATGTACGAGGCGACCTCGCCCTGGTGCTGGATGTGGCTGCGGAGGAGCTTGTCGAAGTCGCCGACCTTGACGATGTCCTGGAACTCGTCGAGCGCGACGAGAACACGCGAGCCGCTGCGCTCGGCGACGCGCTCCGGCAGGTCGAGCAGCGCGTGGAGCGCGGGCAGCGGGTCGGTCCGCGGCTCGAGCTGGAGCCTGACCGAGATCCCCGGCGCGCCCAGCGAGAGCCCGAGCCCGGTCGTGCGCAGGATGCTCTCGATCGTCTTGCGGATCGGGCCGTGCAGGTGCGCGTAGGCCCGCTCGATCCGGATGGTGACGTCGGCGAAGCTGAGCACGCCGTAGAGGTCGACGAGCACGGGCACGAGCTCGCCGCCGCGCGCGGCCTCGGCGAGCGCCTTGCGCAGGAGGCTCGTCTTGCCGAAGCGCCGGGGCGCGTAGAGGCGGACGTAGTGCCCGCCGCCGGCCAGCGAGAGCAGCTGGCGGATCTCCGGCTCGCGGTCGAGCACGTCCTCGGGCGCCACCGGTCGCGAGTAGACGAAGGGATTGACGTCGGCCACGTCCTCACGCTAGCAAGCTGGTTCGACGGAACTGAACCAATCGGTTCGAATGGACTGAACCGGCTCAGCGGTCGAGCACGAGCGGGAGCGCGCCGATCAGGTCGCTCGCGACGGCGCCGGCCTGCGGGACCTCTCGCGAGGCGAGCTGGTGGGCGATGGCTGCCGCCGCGGCCGCGAGGCGGGCCTCGAGCCCCTTCGCCAGGAAGGCGGCCACGATCCCGGTCAGGACGTCGCCGCTCCCCGCAGTAGCGAGCGCCGGCGTGCCGAGCGAGCAGACCCAGACGCCCTCGCCGGGCGCGGCGACCAGCGTGTCGGCGCCCTTCAGCAGGCAGACGCACCCGAAGCGCTCCGTCGCTCGGCGAGCGGCCTCGAGCCGGTGCGCCGCGACCCAGCTCGACTCCTCGCCGAGCAGGCGCGCGAGCTCGCCCTCGTGCGGTGTCAGCACCGTTTCGCCGGAGCGCTCGAACACCTCGAGGCCGAAGAGCCCGTCGGCGTCGACGACCGCCGGCACGTCGAGCTCGTGAAGGAGCCGCGCGACCACCTCGTGCGGGCCTTCGCCCCGCCCGAGCCCCGGCCCGAGCGCGACCGCGCCGGCCTTCTGAGCGAACTCGGCGATCGGCTCGACCGCGCGCGGCGAGATGCGGCCCTCGTCCTCGGGGCAGGCCAGCTTGACCGCCTCGAGCAGGCGCTGCTCGAGCACGGGCAGGGTCGAGGCCGGCACTGCGACCGCGACGTAGCCCGCGTCGGCGCGGAAGGCCGCCTCGGCGGCGAGGCTCGGCGCGCCGGTCAGCCCGCGCGAGCCGCCGACGACCAGCACCGTCCCGGCCGAGTACTTGTTCTGGTCGGCGCGCTTGCGCGGCACCTGCGCGAGGATCTCGGCCGTGACCAGCCGGTGCTCGGTTGCGGCGGGCTCGAGCCCGATGTCGGCCACGACCACCTCGCCCGCATGGAAGCGGCCCGGCGCGACCTCGAGCCCGACCTTGCGCCCGTGCATCGTCACCGTGACGGTCGCGTCGACGCAGGCTCCGGCGACCTCGCCGGTCGAGGCGTCCACGCCGGAGGGCAGGTCGACCGAGACCACCGGCGCCCGGGCCGCGTTGATCGCGTCGATCTTGCGCGCGGCGTCCTCACGCGGCTCGCCGTGGAAGCCCGTGCCGAAGAGCGCGTCGAGGATCACGTCGGCGCCCTCGACGTCGTCGCTCACGACCGCCTCGCGGCCCGCCGCGGCGATCACGTCGACCGCGATCCGCCCGTCGCCCCCGTTCGCGCCACCGCCGCAGATGGCGACGAAGCGCCGCGCCTCCGGGAAGCGCCGCATCGCCTCCTCGGCCACGACCCGGCCCGCGCGGGCCATCAGCTCGTCGACGTCGTGGCCCGCCTCGGCCTGCTTCATCTCCTCGGCGGTGTAGAGCGGTTCAAGCATCGGCGACGAGAGCGACCGCCTGGGCGAGCTCGCGCGAGTGGGTCATCGAGAGGTCGATCTCCCCGGCGCCCACGCGCTCGGCCCACGCCTTCGTCTTCCCGCTCAGCGTCACGCCCGGCTTCGGCCGGCCGGCGATCTCGACCTCTCGCCAGTTGAAGTTCATGCCCGAGCCGAGTGCCTTGCCGACCGCCTCCTTGCCGGCGAAGCGCGCGGCGTAGTGCTGCGGCGGGTTCGGCTTCGAGTCGCAGTAGGCGCGCTCCCTCTCGGTGAAGCAGCGCTCGCGGAAGCCCGGGTAGCGCTCGAGCGCGCGGGCGATCCGCTCGATCTCGATCAAGTCCACTCCGACTCTCAGTGTTCCTCCAGCCAAGCGGGAAGGGCGGCGATCGAGTCGATCACGCCGTCGGGCTTGACCGTCGCCTCGTCGAGCGCCTCCTCGCGGTACTTGCCGGTGCGGACGAGGACGCTACGCAGGCCGAACGCAGTGGCGCCGCCGATGTCGGCCTCGACGTCGTCGCCGACCATCCAGGTCTGCCCGGGGTCGTAGTCGAGAACCTCCAGCGCAGCGGCGAAGTAGGCGGCGCTCGGCTTGCCGAGCACCGTCGCCTCTGTCTCGGCCGCGTACTCGAGCCCCGCGACGTACACGCCCGCGTCGAGCATGGCGCCGCGCGAGGTCTGCCACCAGCGGTTCTTGTGCAGGCAGTAGAGCTCGGCGCCCTCCTGCAGCTCGGCGAAGGCGCGCGCGAGGTTGTAGTAGCTGAAGACGCGGTTGGTCTCGAAGCCCTCGTCGGCGCCGCCGAGCAGCACGGCGTCCGCGCCCTCGCCGACCAGCTCGATGCCCTCGAGGTCATCGACGATCGCGGGCATCGTCAGCGCAAGGACGCGCTTGCCGGCCAGCGCGTGTGCGGCGGCGATCGGCGTCGTCTGCAGCTCCTCGTTGTCGAGCTCGACCCCGAACGAGCGGATCTCGTCGGCCAGCGCCTGCCGCGAGTGCGGTGGTGTTGTTGGTGACGAACCGCAGCCGGTGGCCGGCCTCGCGCAGCTTGGCGATCGCCTTGGCGCCGCCGAGGATCGGGTGCGCCGGACACGTGCAGCACCCCGTCCACGTCCAGGAGAATGGCGGCCATGGAGCGCGAGTCTATTCAGGTAACCCGTTCGGTCACTATCCCGCGCTCGCGAGATCGAGCTGCGCTTCTCGCGCTCGAGCGGGCCGGGCGGCCAGCACGCGCAGAAGAGCGACACGCGGGTCGAGGCGAGCTTCGACGTCGAGGCCTCCCCGTCGCTGACGGAGGCGCAGAAGCGAAGGGTCCTCGCGCGCGCGGGACCAGTCATCCGCGCGGTCGCCCAGGACGAGCGCAGCCAGTGGCGCAACCGCGAGCTCGCCACCGAGCGCCTGGTCGAGGCGCTGCGCGAGGCGTTGTTCGTGCCACGGCGGCGGCGGCCGACGAAGCCGAGCCGGGCGGCGGTCGAGCGCCGGCTCGAGCAGAAGCGACGCCGCAGCGAGCTCAAGCGCCGGCGCCGGGAGCTCGACTGATGCTGTTGCTCGACCACGGAGCGGCGGCGCTGGACGCGGTCATCGTCGGGATGATGGCGACCTCGTTCGTCGTCCTCGGCGTGATCTGCTGGATCTTCTGGAAGGCGAAGAAGCGCGAGGACGCCGAGCTCCGGGCGAAGCAACAGGACCCGGAGTAGCAGTCAGCTGCTCGGCGAGATTCGCAGGCTGTTCAGCAGCTCGAGCACGGCGGAGCGGTCTTTCGAGCGACGGCCGAGGTAGACGAAGGCGTAGAACTCGCGGCCGTGGTCGCGGAAGAGCAGCTCGGCGCCCGGACCGTAGGGCATCTCACAGCAACCTCCGATATTCGACGCGAGATGCGGTAGGTGAAAACGTGCAGGGCGTGCCGGAAAGCGGCCGCCGAGGCTCGTCTCCATGACGAGTACGACCGCCGCGCGCGTAGGGGCGTGCGCCCCCGGCCGCAACGTCCCGCCCGCATCGGTCGCGACGACCCGCTGCGCAGGGTCGCTGCACTCGGTGACCTGCCGGTGGACTAGCCGCCAGCCGGCCGGCAGCACAGCGCTGATCCCGTGGCCTACGTCGATCCGGGTCGGAGCTCTCGCCGCGGCGGCGGGCACGAAGAGGAGAGCGACGAGCAACCCGGTCACGGCGAATTTGCGCATCTGCGCTCACTACGACGGTGGCCGCGAGAGAGGTCCCGCGGGCTAGTCCGACTCGGCTCGCGCGATGAAGTCTCGGACGAGCGCGAGCGTCTCGTCCGGCTGCTCGGCCTGCGCCATGTGCGAGCTCTCCTCGAGCACGACGTACTCGGAGCCGGGGATCGCGCGGTGCGCCGCCTCGGTGCAGGCCGGCGTCACCTCGTCGTAGCGGCCCGAGAAGACGAGCGTCGGCGCCTGGATCCGGCCGAGCCGCGGCGTGATGTCCCAGTCCCTGATCGTGCCGATCACGTGGAACTCGCTGGGGCCGTTCATCGAGTGGTAGACCTCCGGATTCGCCTCGAGGAGCTCGAAGCACTCGACCAGCCAGTCGGGCCACGGGTCGACGCGGCAGAGGTGGCGCTTGTAGAAGACCATCGTCGCCTCCTCGTACTCGGGCGAGTCGGTCGTGCCGGCCTCCTCGTGCCGGCGCAGGGTCGCGTCGACCTCCGGCGGCAGCTCCGAGCGCAGGCGCGCGACCTCCGGCATCCACTCCGGCACGCTCGGCGGCGAGCTCTCGACGATCAGCGAGACGAGCCCGTCGGGCTGACCCGAGTGCGTACTGCATCCCGAGCATCCCGCCCCAGGAGTGGCCGAGGACGTGGACGCGCTCGAGGCCGAGCGCCTCGCGCACGACGCCGACCTCCTCGACATAGAGCTCCGGCGTCCAGAGCGACGGGTCGTGCGGCTCCTCCAGCGCCGAGCTCCCCGACCCGAGCTGGTCGTAGAAGACGACGCGCCGCTCGTCCGCGAGCGCCTCGTAGGGCTTCATGTGCAGCCAGTTCGCGCCCGGGCCGCCGTGCAGGCAGAGGAGCGGCAGGCGCGCCGGGTCCTCGCTCCCGGCCGCGACCGACCGGTACCAGGTGCGGCCGCCGCGGAACGGGACGAAGCCTTCCTGGACGCGGTCGGCGACGGCCACGCCGGGATCTTCCCACAACTTCTTACGTCCGCTTACCGAGGCCTTACAGCCCGCACATCGGCCCCTGACACCTCGAAGCGACCATGAGCGCGGAATCACCATCGATCAGGAGGATCACGATGAGACGGCAACTTCTCCCCCTCGCGCTCGTTGCTCTCGCCGTCCTCGCAGCGGGCGCCTCGAGCACCTTCGCCGCTGGGAACGGCGGCGGCGCGCTCTTCATCTTCAACGGCCACCTCATGGCCGACGCCGGCAGCTCGCCGACGCTCTACGTCGACATCTCCGGCGGCAACCGCATCGCGCTCAAGAAGCTCGTCGGCCAGGGCAAGAGCCAGCAGTTCGCGGTCGGGCAGAACACGCAGTACATCCGCTGGACGAACGGCGTGCCCACGGTCGTGCCGGAGTCGAACCTCGTGGCCGGCGACCGCGTCAGCGTCCGCGTCCGGTCGCCGCGAAGGTCGTCGCTGGCGCAGATCGAGGCGACTGCAGCAGGACGCGTGGCCGACCGCGGGCCGAACCCGAGCTTCGCGCACAAACCGCTCTGGCTGTTCGTCGGCAAGCTCGACGGGCCCGCCTCGGGCGGCCAGCTGACGCTGCACATCGTGAACGGGAACCAGCGAGCGCTGCAGAGGATGCTGGGGCAGCCGCTCGACCAGACCTTCAGCTACGACTCGCACACCATCTTCGTGCTCTGGCAGGGCGGCGTCCCGACGCTGATCTCGCCCAGCCAGCTCGTCGTCGGCGACCGGATCTCGGTGCGGATCCGCGCACGGGCCGCCGCCTCGCTCGGCCAGGTCGAGCAGGTGCCGGCGAACCACGTCGGCGACCACGAGCCCGGCATGTAGGTAGGGCGCCCTCCCCCGCCCCGCGAGAGGCCGCCGTTTGGCGGCCTCTCGCATAGCTAGGGTCCGGACATGCGGCTACTTCGCGGGTCCTTCGGCGGCGGCCGCGACCTTGCGGTCGACCTCGGCACGGCCAACACGCTGGTGTTCATCCGCGGACAGGGGATCGTGCTCTTCGAGCCGTCGGTGGTCGCCTTCTCCGAGGAGACGGGCGAGGTGCAGGCCGTCGGCTCGGAGGCGCGGAGGATGATCGGCCGGACGCCGGCGACGATCCGCGCGATCCGGCCGCTGCGGCACGGCGTGATCGCCGACTTCGAGATCACCGAGCAGATGCTGCGCCACTTCATCCGCAGGGCCGGCGGGGGCCGCTTCTCGTTCGCGCGGGTGGTGCTCTGCGTGCCGAGCGGGATCACCGATGTCGAGCGGCGGGCGGTCGACGAGGCTACGCGCTCGGCCGGCGCACGCTCCGTCTACCTGATCGAAGAGCCGATGGCCGCGGCGATCGGAGCGAACCTGCCGGTCGGGGACGCGGTGGCGAGCATGGTGATCGACATCGGCGGCGGCACGACCGAGGTCGCGGTCATCGCGCTCGGGGGGATGGTCGTCTGGGAGTCGATCCGCGTCGGCGGCTACGAGATGGACGACGCGATCGTCGACTCCGTCAAGAACGCCCACAAGCTGCTGATCGGGCAGGAGACCGCCGAGGCGGCCAAGATCGCCGTCGGCTCTGCGTGGCCGGTCGAGGAGGAGCCGGCCGACACGCAGGTCGCCGGGCGCGATCTCGTCACCGGCCTGCTGCGCCGCGTGAGCGTGGGCGCAGACGACGTACGCCGGGCCCTGGAGCAGCCGGTCGCGCGGATCGTCAGCGCCGTCAAGGACACGCTCGAGCGGACGCCGCCCGAGCTCGCGGCCGACCTAGGCGAGCGCGGGATCGTCCTCGCCGGTGGCGGCTCGCTCCTGCGCGGGCTCGGCGAGCGGCTGCGCCACGAGGTCGGGCTGCCGGTGCAGCTGGTCGAGTCGCCTCTGACCTGCGTCGTCGAGGGCGCGGGCCGCAGCCTCGACGAGCTGGAGACGCTCGAGCGGGCCGCGAAGGCCCAGCGCCGCGCGCGTCGCTAGCGGGGCGGACCCTTGCAACAGACTGTTACTTGGTCGCCTCGGCGGCCTGCCCTGAGCCGTGGACGTGGGCGTGCGCCGGGCCTGGGCCTGGCCCAGGCCGCCTGCTGAGCACGACGAGGGCAAGCGCGACTGCCGTGAACACGATGTTCAGCGCCGTCGTGTAGTTCCAGGAAATCCCGCGGTCGGCGATCGAGTCGATCGAGGGCCGGTGCTCCGGGATCAGACCGGCCCAGCTGAAGATTCCGTCGACGGCCAGCGCCGCGAGCACCATCGAGCCGAACATCACCGCGACCAGCAGCGCGGCCAAGCGGCGCCCGTAGTAGCGCGCGTAGATCACGATCAGCGGCAGGATGATCAGGTCGGCGTAGATGAACGCGATCACGCCGGCGAAGGAGATCCCGCCCGCCCAGAGCACCGCCGCCAGCGGAATGTTCCCGACCGAGCAGACGAACGAGAGCACGGCGACGACCGGCCCGATGAGCACGTTCTCGAACAGCTGCCCCGCCCCGCCCGTGTGCGTCAGGAAGAGCGAGTTGAAGACGTGCAGCGGCAACAGCGAGACGAAGCCGGCGATCAGGAAGCCGGCCACGATCTCCTTCCAGAGCATCTTCCAGTCGTGCCTGAAGTTGCGGGCGACGTCCCGCCAGGCGTCGAGCGAGCGCCAGGGCGAGCCACCGGCGCTGTGGTGCACGTGGCCTGCGTCCGCGGCGAGCGCGTGCTCGCGGGCGCGCTCCTCCGTGCGCCGCGAGACGAGCAGCCGCAGGACGAGCCACATCAGGCAGATCAGGATCAGCCCGCCCACGAACTCGGCCAGCGTGAACTGCCAGCCGATGAACACCCAGATCACGATCCCGATCTCGAAGACGAGGTTCGTCGAGGCGAACTGGAAGGCCATCGCCGCCGGCAGGCTCGCGCCCTTCTGGAAGGCCGACTTGGCGATCGCGACCGCTGCGTAGCTGCAGGAGGACGACGCGGCGCCGAAGCCCGTCGCGAGCGCGGCCGACCGCAGCCCGCGCCCTCCCAGCGCGCGCTCCATCCCGTGCCGCGGCGCCCAGGCCTGCACGATCCCCGAGAGCAGGAAGCCGAGCACGAGCGCCCACCAGACCGCCCACGCCATCTGGAAGGCGTTCCAGAGCCCCTGCCCGATCTGGCCGAGCACGTCCACCCGCCGAGCGTAGTCGCGGCTACTCGACGGTGACGGTCTTCGCCAGGTTGCGCGGCTGGTCGACGTTCAGGCCCCGCAGGCGGGCGATCCGGTACGCGAGCAGCTGGAGGGGCACGACCGCGAGCACCGACTGCAGGAAGGCCGGCGTCCTCGGCACGTAGATCACGTCGTCGGCGTGGTGCTGGATGTCCTCGTTCCCGTCGGTCGCGATCGCGATCACGTGCGCGCCGCGCGCCCTCGTCTCCTGGATGTTCGAGACGACCTTGTCGTAGATCACCTTCTGGTCGGTCGCGACGCAGACGACCGGTGTGCCCTCCTCGAGCAGCGCGATCGGGCCGTGCTTCATCTCACCGGCCGAGTAGGCGTCGGTCGGGATGTACGAGATCTCCTTCAGCTTCAGCGCGCCCTCGAGCGCGACCGGCAGGCCGATGTGGCGGCCGAGGTAGAGGAAGAACGGCTTGTCGTAGAAGCGCTGGGCGATCTCGTCGATCGGGTGGTCGCCGTCCAGGAACTGGAGGATCTTGTCGGGGAGCTCGTAGAGGCGGTCGAGGATGAACTCGATCTCGTTCGGCTCCAGCGTCTTGCGCACCTGCGCCAGCTTCAGCCCGATCAGCGCCAGCAGGGCGACCTGGGCGGTGAAGGTCTTCGAGGCGGCGACGCCGACCTCGAGGCCGCAGCGGGTGTAGAGCACGGCCCCGGCCTCGCGCGTTATCTGCGAGCCCATCAGGTTCGTGATCGCGAGCGTGCGCGCGCCGAGCTCGCCCGCGAGCTTGATCGCGTTGATCGTGTCGCGCGACTCGCCGGACTGCGAGATCCCGATCACGAGCGTGTCCTTCGAGAGCACCGGGTTGCGGTAGATCCATTCGCTGGCGATGTCTGGCTCGACGGGCAGGCGCGCCCACTCCTCGATCATGTAGCGGCCGACGACGCCTGCGTGGTACGAGGTGCCCGCGGCCACGATGACGATCCGGCGCAGGTTGCACAGCTCGGTCTCGGTCATGCCCAGGCTCTCGAGGACGAGCTTCCCGTGCCGCACGCGGTCGCCGAGCGTCTCGGCGACGGCCTCGGGCTGGTCGTAGATCTCCTTGAGCATGAACGTCTCGAAGCCGCTCTTCTCGGCCGCCTCGAGGTCCCAGTCGACCTCGACCGTCTCGCGCTCGACCTCGCCGTTCTCGACGTCGAGGAAGCGCGCGCCGGCCTCGGTGATCGAGACGACCTCGCCGTCCTCGATCAGCTGGATCCTGCGCGTCTCGGAGATGAACGCGGCGGCCATCGAGGCGAGGAACATCTCGCCCTGGCCGACGCCGACGAGCAGCGGGCACTGCAGCCGCGCGCCGACCAGCTCGCCCGGATGTTCGTGGTGGACGGCGACGAAGGCGAAGTGGCCCTCGAGCTCCCGGTAGGCGGCGCGGACGGCCTCGGCCAGATCGCCGTCGTAGTGGCGCTCGATCAGGTGCACGACCACCTCGGCGTCGGTCTCGGTCTTGAACGTATGGCCCTCGGCCTCGAGCGACTCTTTCAGCTCGCGGAAGTTCTCGACGATTCCGTTCAGGACGATCGCCAGCTTGCCTTCGTCGCAGCCGCTGAGCGGGTGTGCGTTCTGCATGGTGACGGCGCCGTGGGTCGCCCAGCGCGTGTGGCCGAGCCCGGTCGTCGCCTGCGAGCCGTTCGGGCCGGCGGCCTGCTTCAGGACCTGGAGGTTGCCGACGGCGCGCATGTAGTCGAGGCGCTCGTCCTCGCGGAGGGCGAGCCCGGCGGAGTCGTAGCCCCGGTACTCCAGGCGCTCCAGGCCTTGGAGGAGAAGATCCTTACAGGGCCTGCGCCCGACGTAGCCGATGATTCCGCACACGCCAGAAAACCTCCCTTGAAAACGCAAAAGGCCCGGCTGCTACCCCGTCCCTTCGTCGAGGCGGGTCAGCCGAGCTCTCGTGTTACGAGAGCGGAAATGGTAGCACAGGCTGTTTCGGCTTCCGGCCGCGTCTCGGCCTCTGCAAGCACTCGAATGAGGGGTTCGGTGCCGGAGGGCCTGACCAGCACGCGGCCGTGGCCGTCGAGCTCGGCGTTGAGGCGCTCGACCTCCTCGACGACGCTCTCCGGCAGGATCTTCTCGGCGGCGCGGATGTTGGCCGTCGCCTGCGGGAAGCGCGGCATCACGGCCGCCGCCGTCTCGAGCGTGCCGCCCTCGAGAGCCCGGCAGAGCAAGAGCCCGGCGACGAGGCCGTCCCCGGTCACGTGGCCGTTCAGGTAGATCAGGTGGCCCGACTGCTCGCCGCCGAGGACGCCGCCCTCCCGGCGCAGCGCCTCGAGCACGTAGCGGTCGCCGACGTCGGTCGTGACGACGCGGATGCCGCGCTCGGCTGCGAGCCGGTGGAGCCCGAGGTTCGTCATCACCGTGACCGCGACCAGGTCGACGCCGAGGTGCAGCATCAGGATCGCGAGGATCTGGTCGCCGTCCACGGCCTGTCCGCGGGCGTCGACCGCCAGCATCCGGTCGCCGTCGCCGTCGAACGCGATCCCGAGGTCGGCGCGGGACTTAGTAACACAGTGTTGCAAGGCCCGGAGGTCGGTGGCCCCGCAGCCGACGTTGATGTTGGAGCCGTCCGGGTCGGAGCCGATCGCGGTCACCTCGGCCCCGAGCTCCTCGAAGGCCCTCGGGGCGATCCCGGAGTAGGCGCCGTTCGCGCAGTCGACCACGACCCGCAGGCCGGCGAGGTTGGAGCCGAAGCGCTCGACGATGTGCTCGAGGTAGCTCTCGGTCGCGACGCCGACGTGGTCGGCCCTGCCTGGATCGGCGGCCGGCGGCTCGTCCAGCAGCGCCTCGACCGCCTCCTCGGCCGCGTCGGTCAGCTTCTGGCCCTCGGCGTCGAAGAGCTTGACGCCGTTGTACTCGGGCGGGTTGTGCGAGGCCGAGATGACGACGCCGAGGTCGAGCGCGAGCAGGGCGACCGCAGGGGTCGGCAGGATGCCGGCCAGGACGGCGTTGCCGCCGGCCGAGACGACGCCGCGGGCGAAGGCCTCCTCCAGCTCCAGGCCCGACTCGCGCGTGTCGCGGCCGACGAAGACGCGGCCGCCGTCAGACCAGTAGGTGGCGGCGCGGCCGAGCCGCTCGACGAGCTGCGGGGTCAGGTCCTCGCCGACGACGCCCCGGACCCCGTCGGTCCCGAAGTAGCGGCGGGCCAACGAGCTAGCGCTTGGAGAACTGGGGCGCCTTGCGCGCCTTGTGCAGGCCGGCCTTCTTGCGCTCGACGATCCGCGCGTCGCGCGTCAGGTAGCCGGCGCGCTTGAGCGGGACGCGCAGCTCGGGATCGGCATCGACCAGCGCGCGGGCGATCCCGTGGCGGACGGCGCCGGCCTGGCCGCTCGGGCCGCCACCCTGCACGCGCACGCGAAGGTCGAACGTGCCCTCGACACCGGCGACCTTCAGCGGCGCCAGCGCCAGCTCGCGGTGCGCAGCGCGCGGGAAGTACTCCTCGATCGTGCGGCCGTCGTTGAACCAGGTCGCGCCGTCGCCGGGCTTGAGGATCACGCGCGCGACCGACGTCTTACGCTTGCCGGTGCCGCGGTACTGCGCGAGATCGCTCACGAATGCAGCTCCAGCTCGGACGGCGCCTGCGCCTCGTGCGGGTGCTCGGGGCCGGCATAGATCTTCAGCTTCTTGATCTGGGCGCGCGAGAGGCGGTTGCGCGGGAGCATGCCCTTGACCGCCTTGCGCAGCACCTCGGTCGGCCGGCGCTCGAGCTGGTCGCGGAGCGGCCGGCTGCGGAGGCCGCCGGGATAGCCGGAGTGGCGGTGGTACATCTTGTCGTCCAGCTTCTTGCCCGTGACCGCGATCTTCTCGGCGTTGACGACGACGACGAAGTCGCCCGTGTCGACGTGCGGGGTGTACTCGGCCTTGTGCTTGCCGCGGAGCGTGTCCGCGATCTGCGTAGCGAGACGCCCGAGCGTCTTTCCTTCGGCGTCGACGAGGTACCAGCGGCGCTCGACCTCGCCAGGCTTTGCGTTCCAGGTCTTTTGCATAAAAAGCGGCGAACTCACCGTCCGCCGGGGCGGAATCGTAGCAGCCCGGCCCGGAATTCCGCCGCGCCGCCGTGGCTCGGGTGGCGCACGTACGGGGCGCCGAGCGCTGCCTCCGCGCAGCGCCCGACGGCGAGGACGAGGCGGCCCCGCGCCAGCTCCAGCGCAAAGGGAAGCCCGGCCTCGATCTCGACGGCCCGCGGCGGCCGGTTCGAGGTCGAACTGCCTGGGTGGGTGGGGACAACGTTCCAGAGCAGCACGCTCTCCTCGAGCCCGAGCTCGGCGAGGACGCGGTGCACGATCGTCGCGCTCGCCTCGGCGGGGCCGCGGCCGGTGAGCTGGCGCTCGGACGTGAACGGGATCCCGGAGACGCGGGCGCCGCGGTAGCCGGCCGCCTCGCCGACGAGCAGCAGCGGCGCGTCCTGCCGTGCCTCGAGGTAGGCGCGCAGCCGCTCCCTGCGCGCTGACGCGCCGTCCCCGTCACGATAGAAGTTGAAGGTGGCGCCGATCTCGGCGCGCGCGAGCCGCTCGATGAGCTCTTCCATCAGCATCCGCACTCTGACTGACGGCGGCCAGCCGGCGCTGGAGGTCGCGCAGCTCGTGGCCGGGTTCCTCGGCGAGGCGCGGCGCTCGCTCGACCTGGCGCAGTACGACTTCAACCTCAAGCCGGAGACGGCGGCCCTCGTGGCCGGCGCGCTCAAGGACGCCCATGCGCGCGGCGTGGCCGTGCGGATCCTCTACAACGTCGACTCGGCGCGGCCGATCCCGGTGCCGCCGCCGCCCGAGCCCGACGTGGCCCTGATCTCGTCGCTGGGCGTGCCGGCGAAGGCGATCGCGGGGGTCCCGGACCTGATGCACCACAAGTTCGTCGTCCGCGACGGCGAGGCGGTGCTCAGCGGCTCGACGAACTGGACCGACGACTCCTGGTCGCGTCAGGAGAACGTGCTCGTCACCGTCGCGTCGGAGGAGCTCGCGCACGCGTTCGCGCTCGACTTCGAGCAGCTGTGGAAGGACGGCGACGTCGAGCACAGCGGCTTCGTCGAGCCGCGGCCGGTCGAGGTGGACGGGCTGCGCGTGCGGCCGTGGTTCACGCCGGGGTTCGCGGACGCGCTGACGCACCGGCTCGCGAAGAAGATCGGGCACGCGCAGCGGGTGCGGATCTGCTCGCCGGTGATCACCTCGGCCCCGGTGCTCGCGACGCTCGCGCAGCGGATCGCGGACGGGCACGGCGACATCGCGGGCTGCGTGGACGCGACGCAGGTCGACGAGGTGATCCGCCAGTGGCAGGTGGAGGGGGCCGTGTCATGGAAGCTGCCGCTGCTCGAGCAGGTAATGGCGGGCGAGTTCTCCGGTAAGAACTCGACGCCGTGGGCGCCGGGCAGCCTGCACGACTTCATGCACGCGAAGCTCGTGGTGGCCGATGACGTGGTCTTCGTCGGGTCGTTCAACCTCTCGCACTCGGGCGAGCAGAACGCGGAGAACGTGCTCGAGATCCCGGACGCCGAGCTCGCGGGGCGTTTGAGCGCGTACGTGGACGAGGTGCGTCGGCGGTACCCCGCCTACAGCGCCCACGCCGACTAGGCTGGCACGAAACGGTGACGAGGAGGTGCACGATGGAGGCGGAGCAGACGTTTGTGGAGCGGCTGGCGCAGCGAGTCGGTGAGAGCTTTGGGGCGGCGACGCTGTTCGGCGAGCCGGTCGAGCGGGGCGAGGTGACGGTGATTCCGGTCTCGCGCGCGGCCTGGGGCTTCGGCGGCGGCTCGGGCTCGGGCCCGGCGGATGCCGGAGGCGAGGGCGGCGGAGGCGGCGGATCGGCCTGGCCGGTCGGCTACATCGAGCTGCGCGGCTCGCAGACGCGCTTCCACCCGATCATCGACCTGCGGCCAGTCGTGGTCGCGGCGGCGTTCGGCCTCGCCGCGGGGCTGGTCGCGGCCGCCAGGCGCCGCTGAGCTATTCCCATTCGATCGTCGAAGGTGGCTTCGACGTGATGTCGAGCACGACCCGGTTGACCGCCGGGACCTCGTTGACGATCCGCGACGAGATCGTCTCCAGCAGGTCGTAGGGCAGCCGCGCCCAGTCGGCGGTCATCGCGTCGTCGCTCGTGACCGCCCGGACCACAACCGGGTAGCCGTACGTCCGCTCGTCGCCCTGGACGCCGACCGACCGGATCGCCGGCAGCACCGCGAACGACTGCCATAGCTCGCGGTAGAGCCCGGCCCGCCGCACCTCCTCCAGCAGGATCGAGTCGGCCTCCCGCAGGATCTCGAGCCGCTCCCGCGTGACCTCGCCGATGATCCGGATCGCGAGGCCCGGCCCGGGAAACGGCTGCCGCCAGACCATCCGCTCCGGCAGGCCGAGCTCCTCGCCGACCCGCCGCACCTCGTCCTTGAACAGCAGGCGCAGCGGCTCGACCAGCTCCATGTCCATCTCCTCGGGCAGGCCGCCGACGTTGTGGTGCGACTTGATCGTGGCCGCGACCGAGGCGTCGCCGCCCGACTCGATCACGTCCGAGTAGAGCGTCCCCTGGACGAGGTGCCTGATCTTCCCGAGCCGGTCCGACTCCTGCTCGAAGACGCGGATGAACTCCTCGCCGATCGCCTTGCGCTTCTCCTCGGGATCCGACACGCCTTCCAGGCGCGCGAGAAACCGCTCCTCGGCCGAGACGTGCACCAACGGCACGTGGAAGTGACCCTCGAAGGTCTCGACGACCTCCGCCGCCTCGTCCTTCCGGAGGAACCCGTGGTCGACGAAGACGCAGACGAGCTGGTCGCCGACGGCTTTGTGCACGAGCAGCGCCGCGACCGCGGAGTCCACCCCGCCCGACAGCGCGCACAGCACCCGATCCGAGCCGACCTGCGCGCGGATCCGCTCGACCTGCTCCTCGATCACGGCGGCCGCCGTCCACGTCGGCGGCGCGTCGGCGACGGCGTAGAGGAAGTTCTTCAGGAGCTCCTGCCCGTGCGGGGTGTGCACGACCTCCGGGTGGAACTGCACGCCGTAGAGCCGCCGCTCCGGGTCCTCGAAGGCCGCGATCGGCGCCGACGGCGAGCCGGCCGTCACGCGCGCTCCGGCCGGCGCGGCCGTGACCGAGTCCCGGTGGCTCATCCAGCCGGTCTGCTCCTCGGGCAGCCCGGCGAAGAGCTCGCTGTCGGGCTCGGCGCGCACCTCGGTCTTTCCGAACTCCGAGACGCCGGTCCGATCGACCGCGCCGCCGAGCTCCTGCGCCATCAGCTGCATGCCGTAGCAGATGCCGAGCGTCGGCACGCCCAGGGAGAAGAGCTCGGGATCGACCCGCGGCGCGCCCTCCGCGTAGACGGACGCCGGCCCGCCCGACAGCACCAGCGCCCGCGGCCGCCGCGCCCGCGCCTCGGCCGCGGTGATCCCGAAGGGCACGAGCTCCGAGTAGACCCGTGCCTCCCGCACCCGCCGCGCGATCAGCTGGGCGTACTGCCCACCGAGGTCCAGCACCAGCACCGGCCGCTCTTCCGGGCCTGCCTCCGCGACCGGAAGAGGGACGACCTCGCCCACTACCCCATCCCGACCCGTTGGGCCTGCTGCAGCGACTTGCCCTCGGTCTTGATCGCCGGCGCGAGCATCACCTCGGCCTTCTGGAAGTCGTGGATCGACTCGTAGCCGCAGGTCGCCATCGAGGTGCGCAGCGCGCCCATCAGGTTCAACGTCCCGTCGTTCTCCGTCGCCGGGCCGATCACGATCTGCTCCAGCGTCGCGTTCTGCTCGACCGCCACCCGCGCGCCGCGCGGCAGGGTCGGGTGGAAGGTCGCCATGCCCCAGTGGAAACCGCGGCCCGGCGCCTCCTTCGCCCGGGCCAGCGGCGAGCCGACCATCACCGCGTCCGCGCCGCAGGCGATCGCCTTGGCGATGTCCCCGCCGGTGCGCATGCCGCCGTCGGCGATCACGTTCACGTACTTGCCGGTCTCGAGCAGATGCTGCACCCGCGCAGCCGTCGCGTCGGCAATGGCGGTCGCCTGCGGCACGCCGACGCCGAGCACCCCGCGCGTCGTGCACGCCTGACCGGGCCCGACGCCGACGAGCACGCCCTCCGCCCCGGTCCGCATCAGGTGCAGGGCCGTCTGGTACGAGGCGCAGCCGCCGACGAGCACCGGGACCGGCAGCGATGCGATGAACTCCTTCAGGTTGAGCGCCTGGCCGTTCGACGACACGTGCTCGGCCGAGACGACGGTGCCCTGGATGACCAGGATGTCGAGGCCCGCGCCGATGGCCGCCTCGTAGTGGTCGCGCACGCGCTGCGGGGTCAGCGAGCCGGCCGCCAGAACCCCCGCCTTCTTGATCTCGCGGATCCGCGCCGCGATCAGCTTCGGGTCGACCGGCGCCTCGTAGATCTTCTGCATGCCGGCCGTCGCGCGCTCCTTCGGCAGCTTCGCGATCTTGTCGAGCTCGCGGTCGGCGTTCTGGTAGCGCGTGAAGATCCCCTCGAGGTTGAGCACGCCAAGGCCGCCGAGCTTGCCGAGCGCGATCGCGGTCTGCGGCGAGACGACGCCGTCCATCGCCGAGGCCAGCAGCGGCAGCTCCAGCAGGTGCGGCCCGAGCTTCCAGCCGATGTCGACGTCCTGCGGGTCCCGCGTCCGCCGCGAGGGCACGATGGCGACGTCGTCGAACCCGTAGGCCTGGCGCGCCTTTTTCCCGAGCCCGATCTCTATTTCCACTAGCTGCCGAGGTGTCTCAAGGTGGACGGCGATCGTAGCACCGCCCCTGGACGGGTCCTACCTTCGGCGGAAGTAGGGCACGCAGAACGCGTTCGGGCAGTGCGTCGAGACGACCGCGCTGTTGGTGATGTCGCGGTAGGTGACGAAGGGCAGGCCGTCCGAGCCGACCGTGATCGACGAGCCCCAGCCGACGTCGCCAACGCTGTCCACGGTCGTGGTCGTCGCCGCCGTGCACGTGACGTTCGCGCAGTGGGCGACCTTGAGGTCGAGGTTGGCGCCGGTGTGGTCGTAGTAGCTGATCACGGCGAGGTTGTCCGCCCCGACCGTCGCCGAGGAGTACTCGCCGACGAGGCCCGTCGAGTCGAGGGTGGTCACCGTCGCGCTCGAGCAGTCGGCGTTGGAGCAGTGGGCGACCTTCAGGTCGGCGTTGCCGTTGTCGAAGTAGCCGACCAGTCCGAGCCCGTCGGCGCCGATCGTCAGGGAGGTGTCCCCGCCAACCGAGGTCCCGCTGTCGACCGTCGTCGCGGTGGCCGACGTGCAGGCGAGGTTCGTGCAGTGCGCCACCTTCAGGTGGCCGTTCGTCGCGTCGCGATAGGAGACGAGCCCGAAGCCGTCCGCGCCGATCGCGATCGAGGAGCCCGAGCCGACGTCGCCCGCGCTGTCCACCGCCGTCTGGCTCGCCGACGAGCAGGCTGTGTTCGCGCAGTGGGCGACTTCCAGGTTGCCGTTCGCCGAGTCGTAGTAGCTGATCAGCGGGAGCCCGTCGGCGCCGACCGTGACCGAGGTCTGACCGTCGCCGACGTTGCCGCTCGAGTCGAGCGTCGTCGCGGGCGTGAACGACGTGCAGGCGACGTTGGTGCAGTGGACCGCCCTGAGCCCGTGAGTCGAATGGTCGACGAAGACGGCGAGGCCGAGGCCGTCGGCGCCGACCGTGACCGACGGGAAGTAATAGGCGTGGCCGGAGTCGAGCGGCGTGGTCGTCTTCGAGGCGCAGGCGGAGTCGGCGCAGTGGACGGCGTCGAGGACGACGTTGGTCGAGTCGTCGAGCACGACGAGCGGGAGGCCGTCAGCGCCGGACACGGCCGACGAGTAGTCGCCTCCGACCGCGAGCGTCTTGCGGACGAGCGTGCTGCGGCCGAGGTTGAGCAGCCCGAAGCCGCCGGGCGCGCCGACAGGCCCCTGCGGGCCGGTCGGGCCCTGGGCGCCGGCGGGGCCGGTCGAGCCGCGCAGGCCGGTGTAGCCGCGCAGGCCCGGGGCTCCCTGCGGGCCGGCGGGGCCGGCGGGTCCCTGCGGCCCCTCCGCGCCGGGCGGGCCGGCGCCACCGTTCGGCAACACGGACTTCGGGAACTTCCCGCCCTTGCCGAGCGGGAAGAGCTTGCCGGCCTTCGGCTTCTTCGAGGCCGCGATCTTTCCGACCTTGCCGGCGTTCTTCGCGTAGAGCGCGACCTTGGTGACGTTCTGCACGGCTGCGCCGCCGAGCGGCGTCACGCCGAGGATGGCAACGAGGAGCGCGGCCGCAGAAAGGGCCATGGGCAGGGCCCGGCGAATCATCGCCTCCCGGTTATCGGCCGGGCGGCAGCCGGTCTTTAGCGTCGCGCGGGCTCGAGCTGCGCGACCTCGATGCTCGCGACCAGGCGCCCGGCTTCCCGTGGGTCAAAGCGGCCAGCGCCGAGCTCGAGCGTCGCCGCGGCGCCGGTGGCGACCGCAGCCCGCAGCGCCTCCTCGTCCGAGCGCTGCTCGAGCCGCGCTGCGACGAAGGCCGCGAGCAGAACGTCGCCGGAGCCGACCGCCGAGACCGGGTCGAGCCGGGGCGCGACAGCGCGATAGCGCCGCGGCGAGCGTTCGGAGCGCAGAAGCCCCCAGCAGCCCGACTCGCCGGTGATCAGCACGTTGCGCGCGCCGAGCTCGGCGATCGCCTCCAGTCCGTCGAGGAAGTCCTCGTCGTCGTGGAACTCCTGGCCGACGAGGCTCTCCGCCTCGCGCTCGTTCGGCGAGACCAGGAACGGTTCCGCCTGGGTGCCGAGGCGCAGCGGCTCGCCGTCGCAGTCGAGGACGGTCAGGACGCCGCGCCGATTCAGGTCGCGGATCGCGTCGGCATAGAAGCCGTCGTCGACGCCGCGCGGGAGCGAGCCTGCGAAGACGACGTACTGGGCGCCGCGCGAGAGGTAGACGAGCTTCTCGAACAGGATCTCCAGCTCCTCGGGCTCGACGTGCGGTCCCCACTCGTTGACCTCGGTGAAGCTGCCGCCGGTCGGGTCGACGATCGCCGTCGATGTGCGCGACTCGTCCTCGATGCGGACGAAGTCGTTCAGGATCGCCTCCGCGGTCAGCTCCTCGACGATGCGCGTGCCGGTCTTCCCGCCCGCGAGCCCCGTCGCGACAACCGGCGCGCCGAGCCGCTTCAGCGCGCGGGCGATGTTGATCCCCTTGCCGCCCGCGAGGGTCAGGCCCTGGCTGGCGCGGTGGCGCTGGCCGCGCTGGAAGTTCGGAACCGTCAGCGTCCGGTCGATCGCCGCGTTCATGGTGACCGTGACGATCAGGAGAACCACCCGGCCATGTGGTGCAGGGTACGTGTCGCGTACCAGCCCACGCGGCCGGCCACTCCCGGGCGCGAGGACGAGCGCGAGGCGATGAGCGGCACGGCGGCGAGCAGGCGCCCGCCCTGGTAGACGCGGACCTGGCCCAGGGACTGTCCCTGGGCCACGGGCAGCGAGACCACGTCCGGAAAGACCACTCGCCGGACGAGCGGGCGGCTGATGGGCACGACCAGCCTCGGCGTCGCGGCGGCGACGAGCTCGAGCGGCCGGTGGCCGTAGCCGAGCAGGGCGCTCGCGTAGGCGTGGCCCTTCACCACCGGCTGGACGGCGACGAAGCGGGAGAAGCCCCAGTCGAGCAGCTTGACCAGGTCGGCGTTCCTCGTCGAGCGGTCGGGGCTCCCGAGGAGGGTGGCGTAGATCGAGACGCCGCGCCGGTGCGCAGCCGCGACCTCGTTCCAGCCGGCTCCCGAGGTGTGGCCCGTCTTGACCCCGAAGATCCCCGGATAGCTGTAGAGCAGGTCGTTCCAGGTGTGCAGGACGTGGCCGTCCGAGATTGTCGCGACCCGCATCCGGACGATCCGGCGGACGATCGCGTGATGCATCAGCAGTCGCGCCAGGAAGGTGACGTCGTGCGCGCTCGAGAGATGGCCGGGCGCGTCGAGGCCGTCGGGCCTGACGAAGTGCGACTCGCGCAGGCCGAGCTGCTTTGCCCGCGCGTTCATCATCGCCACGAAGCTCGCCTCGCTCCCGTGGCCGACGTAGGACGCGAGCGCGTCGGCGGCGTCGTTGGCGCTGGCGATCAGCGCGGCCTCGAGCAGCTCGCGCACGGTCAGCCGCTCGCCCGCCCGGAGCGTGACCGTCGAGTCCTGGGCCTCCGCGGCGTCACGGCTGACGGTGACGACGTCGTCAAGGTGCGTGTGCTCGAGCGTCAGCAGGATGGTCATCAGCTTCGTCAGGCTCGCGATCGGGACCGGCCGGTACGCGTTGTGAGCGAGCAGCACCTGGCCGGTGGCGCCGTTCTCGACCAGCCAGGCCCGGCCGGCCACCTGCGGCGGCGCACCGAGCACCGGAGGGACGAGCGCCAGCGCCACGATCACCGGCGCCAAGAGGCGGCACTTCACGAAGGAGCAATCTACCGGGGACCGTCCCTTGTGACCGTCCCCGGCAGCTCAGTGGACGCGAATGCGCTGGCCGACGATCAGGGCGGTCGGCTTGACATGCGGGTTGAGCGCGAGCAGCCGGTCGACAGTCGTGTCGAAGCGGACGGCGACGTCGCTGAGCGTCTCGCCGGCGCGGAGCTTGTAGTAGCGCGGGCGGCGGGCGGCCGGTGTCGTGGTCGTCGTCCGCACGCTGGTCGTGACAGGCGTGGTCGCCGAGTCCTGGCGCAAACCCGACCGGACGAGCAGGACGGCGATCGTGACCGCGAGCAGGAAGGCGGCAGGCGCGCCGTAGCGCTTGACCTCGGCCCGCCAACCTCGCTCCACTTACCAGCCGGAGACGGCCCAGACCTCGCGCCGCAGCCTGGCCGCCTCGGCGGCGGCGGCCGTGCGCCAGTCCTCGCCGCTCGCGCGGAAGGCGTAGAGCACGCTCCGCGAGGCGCTGACGAGCGCGCTCGCCGGGCCGCTCGTGAAGGCGCGGGCGAGATCGGCAGGCGTCGCGCCCTGCGCGCCGACGCCGGGTAGCAGCAGGACCGCCTGCGGCATCAGCCGGCGCGCCTCCCCGACCGCCCGCGGATGCGTCGCGCCGACGACCGCACCGACGCTCGAGAGGCCGCGCGTCCCGGTCAGCTCCTGGCCGAGCTCGTGCACCAGGCGGGCGACGTTCTGCCAGAGCGGCCGGCCGTCCGAGAGCGACAGGTCCTGTACGTCCGCCCCGCCCTCGTTCGAGCTCTTGACCACGCAGAAGAGCCCCGCGCCCTCGCGCCGGCAGGCCGCGAGAAACGGCTCGAGCGAGTCGCGGCCGAAGTACGGGTTGACCGTCATCGCGTCGGCCAGCGGCGCCGCGCCCGGTCGCGGCTCGAGGAACGCGGCCGCGTAGGCGCGCGCGGTCGAGCCGATGTCCCCGCGCTTCGCGTCCGCGAGCACGATCAGCCCGGCCGCCCGGGCGTAAGCGCAGACGTCCTCCAGCGCGCGGATCCCGTCGGAGCCGAGCGCCTCGAAGAAGGCGAGCTGAGGCTTGACCCCGACGACGTGCGGCGCGACCGAGTCGATGATCCCCCGGCAGAAGCGCGCGCAGCCGTCGGCGGCGGAAGCCCGGTCGACCTGCGCATCGCCGACGAGCTCGACGGGCAGCAGGTCGGGACGCGGGTCGAGCCCGACGAGCAGCTGGGAGCGCTTCCGCTCGACCGCCTCGGCCAGCCGGTCGGCGAACAGCGAGGTGGCCAGGGCCGGCTCGGCGCTCACACGACAGAGGCTAGCGATCGGTGCGGCCGCCCAGGCGCCGACTTGGCGGCGCCGACATGGAGGCCGTGCGGGCTTTGCCCGTGCGGCCGGTCCAACGCGAGGGCCGCTTGCGCGGCCCTCGGCTCGAAACTCGTCGGTTGCCGGGCGGGCTAGTAGCCGCCGCCCATGCCGCCGCCCATACCGCCGCCGGCCTTGACGGCCGACTTGAGCGTGCTGCCGGCGGAGAACTTCGGCACGGTGGCCGCCGGGATCGTCACCTTCTGGGACGGGTTGCGCGGGTTGACGCCCTGGCGCTCCTTCCGGTGCTGAGTCGAGAACTTCCCGAAGCCTGTGAAGTTGATCTCTCCACCCTGAGTCAGAATCTCTTGGATCGAGTCGAGCACGGCGTCGACCGCCTCGGCCGCGTCCTTTCTCGAGCCTCCGGTCTTCGACGCCACGCGGTCAACGAACTCTTGCTTCGTCACGTTCGCTCCTCTCTTCCCAGTTGTCGTTCCACCAGCGAAAGACCCTAACAGGTGTGCGCTTTCGGCTCAACCATGCGGCTTTGCGGCGCTTTTACCGGCGCCGGCGAGGTCGGAGGCGAGGAACAGCGGCCGCAGGCGCACTCCGACGGCGGCGAGCGCCTCCGCCCCGCCCTCCTCCCGGTCGACCACGCAGACGGCGTTCCGCACCTCGAGGCCCGCCTCGCGCAGAGCCTCCACGGCCGCGAGCGCGGCGCCGCCGGAGGTGACGACGTCCTCGATCAGACAGACCAGCTCGCCGGGCTCGAAGAAGCCTTCGATGCGTTTGGCGGTGCCGTACTCCTTCGCCTCGTCCCTGATGATCACGAAGGGGAGACCGGAGGCCAGCGACGCCGCGGCGGCGAGCACGACTGCGCCGAGGACGGGGCACGCGAGCCGGGCCGCCCCGGGCTCGAGCTCACGCGCCGCGCTTGCTAGCTCGTCTCCCAACGCGCGCAGGACGTCCGGTTGGGTCTCGAAGCGGAACTTGTCGAGGTAGTAGCTCGAGCGACGCCCGGAGCGGAGGACGAAGTCGCCCTCGAGGTAGGCGTGCTCCCGCAACGTGACGGCGAGGTTCACGCGCGGGCGGTCGCGAGCAGCCGGCGGGCCGAGGCGAGCAGGCGGTCGGCTCCGGGGGAGCCTGCGGAGAGCGTCACCAGCGAGCCGTCGCCGAAGTAGAGCTCGACGCGCTCCCGCCGCCGCGCGGCGCGGCGGCCGATGGCAATCGCGCCCGCGGCCGAGCCCGCCGCCACCACCAGGCCCGTGACGAAGCTACGTCCCCGCATCGTCCGCCTTCTTGCGCGTGCGGGCCGCCGGGGCCTTCTTGGCCGGCGCCCGTTTCGCCCTCGGCTTGGCGTCGGGCTTGGGCTTCTCCTCGCCGCCGAGCGCGCGCAGGCAGCTCTTCAGGTCGTAAAAGACGAGACCTGCGGTCGGCTCCGGCCCGGTCGTCGCCGTGATCACGCGGTCGCCGTCCGCGACGAGGAAGACGACGCCGTCTCGAAGCGCGACGTCGAGCTGGACCAGCGACTCGCCTTCAGGCCTGGTCTCCTCGGCCGCCCTGAGCAGCTCGAGCGCGGGGCCGGCCAGCCTTCCGGCCCGCTCGTCGTCGAGGGTCGAGGCGACCACCGCCCCCTCGCGGTCGAGGACGACGGCGGCCTCGATCTGGGTCGAGATCTCGGTGAGCTCCCTGAGCGCGTCCGGCGTCTGGGCCATCTACCTGACGCTAGCAAGTGATACTCCGGCCATGCGGGCGCTGCCCCAGCCGGTGCGGAAGTTCTACGCCGACCGCGGTCCGCACCTGGCCGCGATGATCGCCTACTTCGCGCTGCTCTCCTTCGTGCCGCTCCTCTTCCTGACGGTGTCGCTCCTCGGCCTCGCCGGCCGGCCCGACGAGTCGAGCTACCTGGTCACGGAGCTGAAGCGCGCGTTCCCGAACAGCTCGGTCGCGAGCATCGTGCACACGGTCGACGCGGTCCGGAAGCACGCGACCGCGCTCGGGATCGTCGGCGGCGCCGCGCTGCTCTGGGCGTCGCTCTCGCTCTTCAGCGTGCTCGAGTCGGCGATGAACATCGTCTACGGGCAGCCGAACCGCTCCTTCCTGCGCGGGAAGCTTTTGGCGGTCGGGCTGATGCTGCTCTCGCTCGTGACGCTGTTCGTCGGGCTGCTCGCCGGATCGTTCGGCTTCGACCTGCTCCAGCGCTACGCGGCCGGGTTCGCCGGCAACTCGTACGTCGCCTACGGACTCTCGATCGCGGTCTCGCTGATCGGCGTCTTCGTCTTTCTCGTCTCTATCTACTACTTCCTGACGAACGTCGAGCACTCGTTCGCCGACGTCCTCCCCGGAGCCGTCTTCGCAGCGGTCGCGCTGGAGGCGAGCTTCCAGGTGCTGCCGCTCTACGTGCGCTACTCGGACAACGTGCTCGCGCTGAAGGCGTTCGGCGGGCCGGTGCTGCTGCTCGTCTGGCTCTACGTGATGGCGAACGTGATCGTCTTCGGCGCCGAGGTCAACTGGTGGCTAGCCGCCCGCCGCCGACCGGCGGAGGAGGCCGCGGGCCTGGCGTAGCAGAGCTCCGGCCGCGCAGGCCCGGTGCGAGTTGCGCGACTTCCAGTCGTTCCCGAGCTCGGCGACGGTCCGCTCCTCGCCGGCCGGGACGAAGACCGGGTCGTAGCCGAACCCCTCCGAGCCGCGCGGCTCCTCGGCGATCCGGCCCTCGAGCACGCCCGAGCCGCGCAGCTCCTCGCCGCCCGGCCCGAGCAGCACGAGCTCGCAGACGTAGCGCGCGGCGCGGTCCTCGACGCCGCGGAGCTCCCCGAGCAGCCGCTCGATCGCCTCGCCGCCCTCCACGCCGTAGCGGGCCGAGTGGATCCCGGGCGCGCCGCCGAGCGCCTCGACCTCGAGCCCCGAGTCCTCGCCGAGCACCCAGGCGTCCGGCCGGACCTCGTGGCCGTAGCCCGCCTTGCCCCGCGCGTTCTCGTAATAGCTGTCGCTCCCCTCCTCCGGATACCCGTCGGCGTCGAGCGGCTCCAGCGGCCGGCCCAGCAGCGCCGAGAGCTCCCGCAGCTTGTTCGCGTTTCTCGAAGCGAGAATCAGAGAGGAGAGGCTAGACGCGAGCAGCGTCGAGGGCCAGCTCCTGCGCCTCCCGGATCGTCGCGATCCCGGCGGCGCCGAGGTCGAGCAGCTCGTCCAGCTGCTCCCGCGCGAACGGCGCGCGCTCGGCGGTCGCCTGCACCTCGACGAGCAGGCCCTCGCCGGTCATGACGACGTTCAGGTCGACCTCGGCGCCCGAGTCCTCCACGTAGTCGAGGTCGAGCAGCAGCTCGCCGCCGACGATCCCGAGCGAGACGGCCGCGACCGAGTCGCGCAGCACGCGCCCGAGCCCGGCCCGGTCGAGCGCCCGCGCCGCGGCGACGTACGCCCCGGAGATCGCCGCGCAGCGGGTGCCGCCGTCGGCCTGGAGCACGTCGCAGTCCAGCCAGAGCGTCCGCTCGCCCAGCGCCTCCAGGTCGGCAACCGAGCGCAAGGCGCGTCCGATCAGCCGCTGGATCTCGACCGTCCGCCCCTTCTGCCGCCCCGCGCTCGCCTCGCGCTGCGTGCGCTCGCCGGTCGATGCCGGCAGCAGCGAGTACTCGGCGGTCAGCCAGCCCCGGCCCGAGTCGCTCAGCCAGCGCGGCGTCCGCTCCTCCAGCGAGGCGGTGCAGAGGACACGCGTCTTGCCCTGCACGTAGAGCACCGCGCCGAGCGGCTGCTCGAGATAGTCGACCTCGATCTCGAGCGGACGAAGCTCGTCTGATCTACGGCCCTCTCTCACGCGACGGCCTCGAGGTCGGCGACCGCGACCTGCTCGATGTCGCCGAGCGGCAATTGGAGGAAGCGCTCGCCCAGCTCGCGGAAGAGCGACGGCTCGCCCGTCGTCAGGAAGCGGTAGGCGCCCTCGCGGCCCTCGCCGTTCTCGATTCCCTTCCGGGCCAGCGTCTCGGCCACCTCGCGCGCCGTCTCCTCGGCCGAGAAGACGAGCGTCACGCCGCGGCCGAAGACGCGCTGGAAGATCGGCCGGATCAGCGGGTAATGCGTGCAGCCGAGAATGACCGTGTCGACGCCGGCTTCCTTGAGCGGCGCCGCGTACTCGCGCACGGCCTCGGTCGTCTGCGCGGAGAACGGGTCGTCGCTCTCGATCAGCGGCACCAGGCGCGGGCAGGCGACCGGCACGAGCTGCGCGCCGGCGTCGAGCGCCCGGATCAGCTCGGCGTAGCGGCCGGCCTCGACGGTCGCCTGCGTCGCGAGCAGGCCGATGCGGCGGTTGCGCGTCGCCTGCACCGCCGCGTGCGCCTCGGGCGTGATCACGCCGACGACCGGCACGGTCAGCTCCTCCTGGAGCTGCGGCAGCGCCGCCGAGGTGGCCGCGTTGCAGGCGACGAGGACGAGCTTGACGTCCTGCGCCGCGAGGTAGACCGCGATCTCGCGGGCGAAGCGCCGGATCTCGTCCAGCGGCCTCGGCCCGTACGGCAGCCGCGCGTGGTCGCCCAGGTAGACGAAGTCCTCGTGCGGCATCGTCACCAGGCACTCGTGCAGGACGGTCAGGCCGCCCACGCCCGAGTCGAAGACACCGACCGGCCGGGAATCCACACGCCGATTCTAGGAGAGCTACGCTGATGCCCGTGGGTCGCCGGGTTGTCGCAGTCGTCGCCGTCGCCGTGCTCGCGCTCGCTGTGGCGGGCGCAGCGGCGCCGCGAACAAGCTCCCCGGCATTCACGACGCAGGAGTGGTTGCTGAAGATGGACGACAACGTCCACCTTGCGGCGACGCTGTACACGCCTGCCGGGAGCCCACCCGCCGGTGGCCGGCCGGCGCTCGTGCTCTTCCACGGCCTCGGCGGAAAGCGCCAGGACCTGGACGCGATCGCGCAGCACTTCGCCAGCACCTTCGAGGTCCTCACCTTCGACGCGCGGGGCCACGGCCAGTCCGAGGGGCTCACGTCGATCGACGGCCCACGTGAGATCCAGGACACGCACGAGGTCTTCAACTGGCTCGCCGCCCAGCCGGGGGTCGACCCGCAGAAGATCGGCGCCTGGGGGATTTCCCTCGGCGGCGGCGCCGTGCTGCGCTCGCTGGTCGACGGCGTGCCCTGGGCAGCGGTCGAGACAGTCGAGACCTGGACCGACCTCTACAGCGCCCTGGCGCCGCAGGACCTGTCCAAGTCGGGCGCGATCTACCAGTTCCTCACCTCGGTGCCGCAGGACCACCTCGACCCGTCAGTGCTGGCGATCAAGGACGACGCGCTCGCGAGCAAGAACCAGGCCGCGCTCAGAGCTTTCGCCGCCCAGCGCTCGAGCCGCGGCTCGCTCGCCAAGGTGCACACGCCGGTGCTGTTCTTCCAGGGCCGCCGCGACTTCGCCTTCGACATCTCGCAGGCGACCGCGGGCTATCGCCGGGTGGCCGGACCGAAGGAGCTCTACATCGGCGACTTCGGCCACTCGCCGTCGACCTTCCCGGGCCCCGACCTGAACGAGGTGCTCGCGGTCGGCCAGGCCTGGTTCACGCGCTGGCTCTTCCAGCCGACACCCGGCAAGCCGCCTCCCGCGATCCTGGTCGCGCCCGATCCCTGGCGCGGCAAGGCGCGCGTCTTCAAGGCCCTGCCGCCGACCCGCCCCTACCGGCACGTCTTCGGGGGCACCAACACGCTGACCGGGATCGGCAAGTCCACGCGCACGAGCAGCAAGCTGCGCGCGCCGCTCGAGACGTTCGGCGCCGGCAGCGTCCGCGTCACCGCGAAGGTCGCCGGCGGCTGGTCGCGCATCGTCGCCGTGGTGACCGCGCGGACGCCGAAGGGCAAGACGATCGTCGTCAGCGAGGGCGGCGTCAACACAACCTCGCTTCAGGGCAAGCACCAGTTCGCGATTCTGCTCCTCAACACCGCGACGCTGCTCCCGCGCGGGTCGAGGCTGACGCTGACGCTCGCCTCGAGCTCGACCGCGCAGAACTCGGGGAACCTGCTCTACCTCGACCTGCCGATGCCGTCGACAGCGAAGGTGACGCTCGGCCCCGCACGGCTGACGCTGCCGGTGCTGCGCACGCCGATCTCGCGATGAAGGCCCTCGGCCCGGTTGTCCTCGCCGCCCTGGCGCTGACGGTGACGGCCGCCGGCGCGCCGACCGGCACGCCCGGGGTCACGGCGACGCAGATCCTGATCGGCGGCACCGTCCCGCTCAGCGGCCAGGCGTCGGCCTTCGGCGCCGTCGGCCCATCGGCGACCGCGTACTTCAGGTACGTCAACGCCCACGGCGGTGTCTTCGGACGGAAGATCAAGTACGTCTACCGCGACGACGGCTACGACCCGACGCGAACGCTGACCGAGACCCGCCGCCTGGTCGAGCAGGACAAGGTCTTCGCGGTCTTCAACACGATCGGCACCGAGCACACGATCGCGATCCGCGCCTACCTGAACGCGCTCAAGGTGCCGGAGGTCTTCGCAGGCACCGGCGCCGCCGAGGTAGGTCACGGCTACAAGCAGTTCCCCTGGACGATGGGCTACCTGCCGAGCTTCGCGGGCGAGGGCGCGATCTACGGCCGTTACGTCGCCGCGCACCGGCCGAAGGCGAGGATCGCCGTCCTCTACGAGAACAGCGACTACGGCAACGACCTCCTGCACGGCCTCCAGCGTGGCCTCGGCGTGCACGCAAAGCAGATCGTCGCCAAGGCCTCCTACGAGGTGACCGACACCGACGTCAATTCGCAGATCGCGAAGCTCCGCGCCTCGCACGCCGACACGTTCATGCTCTTCGCCCTGCCGAACTACGCGATCCAGTCGTTCATCTACGCGTACAAGCTCGGCTGGCACCCGCGCTTCTTCGTCAGCTCGGTCTCGATCGAGCCGACGATCATGTCGATCGCCCGCTCGAACACGCACGGCAAGGAGACGAACGGCGCGCTCAGCTTCGCCTTCGTCAAGGACCCGACCTCGCCGCGCTGGGCCAAGAACCCGGGGCTCAAGCTCTACAAGAAGATCCTCAAGCGCTACGACCCGGGCGGGAAGCCGTCCGACGTCTACAACTGGTACGGGATGACGGTCGCGTACTCGATGGTGGACGCGCTCCGCCACGCCGGCCGCAACCCGACCCGCGCGAGCCTGATGCACGCGGTCACGCACATGAACGAGCGGAACAACCCGTTCCTGCTCCCGGGCGTCTTCGTGCGCACGAGCCCGACGAACTACTTCCCGATCGCGAAGGCAAAGATGGTCCGGTACCGAAAGAACCTCTGGGTGCTGTTCGGCCCGCTCGTAAATCCGCGCTAGTCAGGGGCCTCGTGCGGGTGTTAACTATCGGGATCAGCAGACGTCTCAGCCACCGACAGTTTTTCACCCAGGGGGATTCCACTCGAAAGAAGGGGCAATGAAGAAACCACTCCGCTTGTCACTGATCGCCGTCGTCGGTGCCGCCGGGCTGGCGCTGGCCGCCACGGCGCTCCCGGCGTCGTCCTCGCGGCCGCTCGCCGTTCAGCACCTCGGCGCCGCGCCCTCGCCGCAGGCGTTCACGCCGTCGCTGACGGTGCAGCAGTCGAGCTACAAGGTCGGCGCGGCCTCGAACGTCGGCTTTCTGTTCTTCGCCGATCCGACCGCGGACGCGACGGCGAAGTTCACGATCTTCTCGCCGGCCGGCTACACCAACACACTCACGCAGGCGCCCGGCACGGCGATCGGCAAGGCGTTCGCCTACGTCCGGGCCGGCGCGCTCGGCGGGGCCGACCTGACGCTGACGGGCAACGTTGTCGTCGGCAACCCGGCCGACCCGGCTCTGGTGACGGCCTACGCGCAGTGCAAGAGCGCGGCCGACCCGGCGACGCCGGCTGCGGTCTGGGTGCTGAACACGCAGCTCCAGGGCCAGAGCCTCCAGGTTCCGGCCTTCGTCAACCAGCTCGGCCCGTACCTGGTGCAGGAGATCTGCCTGCTGCCTCCCGCCGCGGCGCCCTTCCAGGCGCAGCTCTGGCTGGCCGACTACACGATCAACGGCGTCTTCAAGAACGCACCCGCGAGCAACGCGTACAGCTGGGCGACCGATTTCACGCCGTACGCCGGCACTCCCCCCATGCCGAACCCGGCCGGCACCGTCGAGTACAAGACGTACGTCGGGCTGCCGGCTTCCTTGACCTTCCTGAAGGGCAAGAGCAAGAAGGCCAAGCTGGCCGCGTTCAAGGGGAAGCTGAAGGTCGCCGGACTCAACCCGAAGGGGATCAAGGTCGACCTCTACTACTCGACGAAGTCGAAGCCCGCCCCGAACCTGCTGACGCCCTCGGCGACCGGTGTCACGGGCAAGGGCAAGGCGGTGCGGACGAAGGCGCTGCCGGCCTCGGGGTCGTACACGGCCCTGCGGACGAGACCGAAGAAGAAGACCTTCTACCAGGCGTTCTTCGGCGGCTGGGAGCTGACCGGCGGCTGCCAGGGGCCGTCGCCGACGGGCCTCCCGATCCCGTGTCTCCACGAGGAGATCGCGCCGATCACCGGCGCCCAGGTCGCGGTCGCACCGCCCAAGAAGAAGCACAAGTAGGACGAACGGGCTGCCGGCGGGGCGTTCAGCGCTCCGCCGGCAGCTCCTCGTGCCGCGACCACTCGTGCCACGAGCCCGGGTAGTTGCGGGCGTCGTAGCCGGCGGCGCGGAGCGCCAGCGCGGCCAGCGCCGAACGGGAACCGGAGTGGCAGTAGGCCACGATCTGCGCGCCCTCCGGCAGCCCGGCCAGCTCGCGAACCTGCTCAGGCGGCAACGGCTCGCCCGGCCCGGCGAAGAGCCGCTCGACCTCGAGCAGGCGCGCGCCCGGGATGTGCGCCTGGCGGGGGTCGCAGGGCGAGCCGGCGCGGCCGGAGTACTCCTCCGGCGTGCGCACGTCGAGGATCGTCAGGGCGGGGTCGTCGAGCCGCTCGAGGAGCTCCCGCCAGGTCGGCACCGCCTCGGGCCGCGACTCGAGGCTCGGCTTCGTCTTCTCGCAGCTCGACCGCGCCCGTCTCGAGGTCGCCCGGCCAGCCGGCGAGCCCTCGCGGCGAGCACGGACACCTGCGGATGGCCCGCGAGCTCCGCGGCCTGGGCCGACGCGGAGGCGCCGACGCAGTCGCCGCGGTCGTAGAGGACGAGCCGCTCCTCGCCGGTGACGCCGTGGCGGCCGAGCCGCCGCTGCACCTCGACCGCGAACTCGCGCACGGTCTCCGCGATCGGCGAGCGGCGGCGGCGAGCCGAGCACGAGCGGGATCGAGCCCGGCAGGTGCCCGCGCTGGTGCGCGTTCGGCCCGCGACAGTCGCCGAGCAGCAGGTCCGGCTCGCCGAGGTGCGCCTCGACCCAGGCGGCGTCCACGAGGGGCGGGAGCGAACCTTGTAACACCGTGTTACTTGGAGACTCGGTCACAGCGCCGCGACGACTTCGCGCTCGGCGGCGACGGCCGGGCGAGAGAGGAGCCGCTCGAGCCAGTCCGCGAGCGCGGGTCCGAGCTCGACGCCGAAGCGGTCGATCGCGCGCAGGATCCAGGGCACGTAGCCGATGTCCGCCAGCCCGTACTCGCGGCCGTTCAGAAACGGCTGAGCCTCGAGCGCGCCGTCGAGGTCGGCGAGCGCCGCGTCGAGCCGCTCCCGCCCGTCGCCGCGCCGGGCCGCGTAGTAGGCACCGCCGAGCCGGTCGTCGAAACGCTCGAGCCAGAGGCGGGCGAGCGCCCGCTCCGCCGGGTCCGCGGGAAGCAGCGCAGGCTCGGGGTAGCGCTCCTCCAGGTATTCCATGATCACGCGCGACTCCGGCAGGACGAGCCCGCCTTCCTCCTCGTAGACGGGAACGCGGCCGAGCGGATTCTTCTCGTAGATCCACGCCGGCCGGTCGTCGAGGTCGATCTCGACCGCCTCGTAGGCGATGCCCTTCTCTGCGAGCGCGATCCGGGCCCGCGCGGCGTAGGGACAGCGCTCGGCGGTGTAGAGCGTCGACACGGCTGCAGACTAGCCCGACAGACCTAGTAGCTCGGCGATCTGCTGCAGTAGCTCCGGCGCAGGCGGTAGCTCCTCGGGCGATGCCGCCGTGCGGGCGACGGCGCGCACGCGTGCGGCCTCGGCGCCGGTCAGCCGCGCAACGACGGTCGCGTTCGCGCCGAGCGCGACGACGTCGCCGGGCGGCACCGGGCCGTAGTACTCCGGCACCGACTGGTACTCGTCGACGACGCTGCCGCGCTCGTAGAGCACGTAGCGGACGAGCCGCCCGTCCTCGAGCGCCAGCGTGCAGGCGACGGCCGCCGTCGCGTTCGAGAGCTCGGAGGCGAAGCGCTCCCGTGCGCGGCGGTCGCGGTCGAGCAGCTCCGCGCGCACGGCGGTCCAGCCGTTCTCGGGGCCGGTCACCTGCTCGCCCGACCCGCCGAGGCGCGGCAGGTACTTGGCCGCAGCCGCCCCGACCGTGTCCACGTCGTCGGTCTGGACGTAGACGGTTGCACGCGACTCGCCAACCGGAGCGGCGAGCCGTGCCTCCAGCGCGTCCACCGAGGCGACCAGGCGCTGCGAGAAGTCCGTGAAGCCGAGGCGCTGCCAGACGACGCGGCCGACCTCGTTGCTCGTGTCGACGTCGAGGGTGATGTGGTCGGAGCCGGCGGCACGCGCCCGGGCGGCGAACTCGGCCAGGAGCGCCTTCATGACGCCCCGGCGCCGGCTCTCGGGCCGCACGCAGGCGACGTTCAGGTGGGCCCGGCCATGCTGCTCGGTCTCGCCGAACGCGAAGCCGGCGATCTCGCCGTCCTCCTCGGCGACGAGGACGAGCTTGCCCTCGAGGTGCTTCGGCCCGAGCTGCGGCCGCGGCCACGGGCGGTCCCAGTCCATCGCCTCGAACAGCGCCAGCACCGCGTCCGTGTCCTGCCGGGTCGCCTCGCGAACGTTCACGCCCCGAGCCTAGCCCCCGTCAACAGGTAGTGGGCGGAGAGGTTCTGGAAGGGCTCGAAATGCTCGCCGAAGGCGCGGATGTCCCCGGCTTCCGGGTAGAAGGCCCGCACCGCCTTCGCAAGGGCGAGGTCGCCCGCGGGCCAGGCGCGCGGCCGGGCGAGGTGGCGCGCGAGGTACCAATCGGCCGTCCACTCGCCGAGGCCGCGGATCTCGACCAGGCGAGCCTTGACCTCGTCGTCCGGAAGCCCGGCCAGCTCGTCGAAGCCGGGCGGAGCCTCGGCGAGCCCGACGACGTACTCGGCCTTGCGACGCGAGAAGCCGAGCGCAACGAGCTCCTCCTCGCCGACGCGGGCGAGCCGGCGCGCGGCCGGGAAGGCGTACGCCTGCGCGGCGCGGCGGCCGAAGCGCTCGATCAGGCGGTTGCGGATCGCGAAGGCCGCATGCAGCGAGACCTGCTGCGCGGTGATCGAGGTGACGAGCGTCTCGAACGGGTCGGGGGCGAGCGGCGGGCGGAAGCCGGCGAGCGCCTTCGTCAACCGCCGCAGCACCGGGTCGCGCCGCGCCCAGACGTAGAACGCGCCGAGGTCGAACTCGGCGCCGAGCAACTTGCGGACCACCGGCCTCGTCTCGGCGTCGAGGGGCTCGACGCGCACGCCGCCGCGCGCCGGCTCGATTCGCACCTCGCGCCGCCCGACGACCCGGCGCAGCGCGCCGTCGGCCCAGAGGTTGGCCAGGTCGGGCCCGAAGGCGCGGAAGCGCTCGGTCGAGAGCTCGAAATCGAACGGCTCGGGCAGGCGCAGGACGCCCATCGGGCAACCGTACGTGCGGTACGGTCGCCGGCGTGGAGATCCAGCAGATCGCACCGCACCTGTGGTGGTGGACCGCGCCGCACCCGGACTGGGGCCCGGAGGATTTCGTCGACGACCGGGGCTGGGAGCGCGACGTCTCCTGCTATGCGCTCGTCGAGGGCGGCGACCTCGTGCTCTTCGACCCCCTCGTGCCGGGCGACGACGAGGAGGCGTTCTGGGCCGCGCTCGACGCCGACGTGGAGCACCACGGGCCGCCCGCGATCCTGATCACGGTCTTCTGGCACGTTCGGAGCGCACCCGTGATCCTGGAGCGGTACGAGGGCGCGACGCTGTGGGCGCACGCGCCGTCCGAGGACGAGGTCGCGAAGCGTGCTCCGGTGACGCAAACGTTCTCGGAGGGAGACGCGCTGCCCGGCGGCGTCGAGGCGATCGCGCTCCACCACATGAGCGAGGCTGCGTTCTGGCTGCCGAGCCACCGCGCAGTGGTCTTCGGCGACTCGCTGCTCGGCTATCCGGATGACATGAGGCTGTGTCCGGAATCGTGGCTCCGTGAGGGCGAGTCGGTCGAAAGGCTGAGGCGGTCGGTCGAACGGGCGCTCAACACGAGGCGGCCCAGCCGGCTCCTGCTAACGCACGGCGGCCCCCGCAAGCCCTCCGACTAGAGCGCGGACGCCAGCGCGACGAAGTCGGTCAGCGGCTCGTAGGGGACGCGGCGCTCGTCGAGGTAGCGGGCGAGGCTGCCGGTGGCGAACACCCGGTCGGCGGCGAGGGCGGCGCAGTAGTCCGAGTAGCCGTCGCCCGCGTAGACGACCTCGCCGTCGTCGGGGAGGTCGGCGCGCTTGCAGGGCTCACCGCACACCGCGCAGATCGGGACGTCGCGGAAGAGAACCCGCCAGCCGTTGGGCCACGCGTCGACGCGGTTGGCCCGCAGCTCGACCTCGCCGAGCACGCGCTCCCGCTCGAGCAGGGGCTCGATCAGCTCGTGGAACCCGGACGAGACGACCAGCGGACGCCGCGACCGCGCAAGCTCCGCGAACCCGGGCCGTACGCGTGCCTCGGCCACGACGTACGCGACGACCTCGTCGAGCGGCGCGGTGACCGTCGCGAACTCCGCCGCGATCACCTCGTTCAGGGTCATCGTCCCGCGCTCGAGCTCCGCCTCGGCCCGCTCGTAGACCTCCGTGTCGCCGAACCGCGACAGCACGAGATCGAGCGTGTCCCGCTCGGTGACCGTGCCGTCCCAGTCGAGGATCAGCAGAAGATCGAGAGCATGAACGGCTGGTCCTCCGCCATGGCGCCGCTGTGGTACGTGTGCACGTCCACCTCGTTGGTCTGCGCGCCCTGGCTGAGCTCCAGGTAGCTCGCGGTCGGAACGCTCGTGCCCGAGTTCGCGATCGAGGCCGCCCATGCACACGCGGCCGCCGACTGGTTGAAGAGGACCGAGTACGAGCCGGTGGCGCCGCGAGTGACCGGGTTGCTCGCGGCCAATCCCTTGCCCCGAACCAGGGTTCCGGCCCCGGCTACCACGGCCCAGTGCTGCGAGGCCGGAGCGCCGGCGGATCCGGTAGCGCCCTTGGCGCCGGCCGCGCCCTTGGCGCCGGTCGCACCCTTGGCGCCGGTCGGCCCGCGCGCGCCCGGCCTGCCGGGGCCGCCGCGGGGGCCGCGCCGGCCGCGCGGGCCTCGAGGCCCGCGAGCGCCCTGGCTGGTCTTCCCGCTCAGACCGGTGGCCTGCGTCCCGGCGCGGATCGCCGCGCCTCCGAGCGGGCTGACCCCCAGCACGGCGACGACGAGCGCGGCTGACGAGATGGCGATGGCCAGGCGATTCCCCATTGCGAATCCTCCTCTGATTGCGTCGTGGGAACCTACGCCTGCGGCAGCGGGCTTTCAAGGCGCCGCTAGAAGTGGGAGGTGACGCCCGCGGGATCTTCGTCCGCGTCGCCCGCGGCCGGCACGCGCTCCTCGAGCCACGAGTAGGCGTACTCGCCGTCGTCGAGGCCCTTCGCGAGCTTCGTCAGCCGCAACGGATGGAACGTGTCGCACATGACCGCCAGCTCGTGCGTCTCCGTCTGGCCGATCGACTTCTCCGCGAGGCCCGGATGCGGCCCGTGCGGGATCCCGGAGGGATGCAGCGTCACCGAGCCGACCTCGATCCCGCGCCGCGAGCCGAAGTTCCCGGAGACGTAATAGATCATCTCCTCCGAGTTCAGGTTCGAGTGGTGGTACGGGATCGGGATCGCCAGCGGGTCGAAGTCGAGCTTGCGCGGGCAGAACGAGCAGATCACGAAGTTGCGCCCCTCGAACGTCTGGTGCGAGGGCGGCGGCATGTGGATCCGGCCGGTGATCGGCTCGAAGTCGTGGATCGAGAACGTCCACGGGTAGACGTAGCCGTCCCAGCCGACGACGTCGAACGGGTGGTAGTCGAGGACGTAGGTCTGGTAGCCGTCGCGCACCCGCACCTTCACGCGGAACTCGCCCTGATCGCGATGCGTATGCAGCTCGGTCGGCGGGTGGATGTCCCGGTGGTAGAACGGCGCGTGCTCCAGCAGCTGGCCGTAGTCGTTGCGGTAGCGCCGCGGAATCTCGATCAGGCCGGGCGACTCGAAGACGAGGTAGCGCTGGTCGCCCTCGGGCCGGAAGCGGTAGGTCGTGCCGCGCGGGACGACGACGTAGTCGCCCTCCTTGTACGGCACGTCGCCGAAGATCGTCTCCAGCGTCCCGGAGCCCTCGTGGACGAAGATGACCTCGTCGCCCTCGCCGTTGCGGAAGAACGTCTCCATCTCCTCGTCCGGCCGGCAGAGCGAGATCTCGACGTCGTCGTTCCACATCAGCAGGCGCCGGCCGCTGATCGCGTCGCCCTCGGGCTCGATCCCCATCGTCGCGAAATGCCGGTGCTGGTGACCGTCCGGAACCCACTCGTCCCGCTCGATCGGCTCGAAGCCGGCGACCTTCGTGACGCGGCAGGGAGAGGTCAGGTGGTAGAGGATCGACTCGTTGCCCGAGAAGCCCTCGAGGCCCATCACCTCTTCCGTGAGCAGCCGCCCGTTGTCGCGGAACTGGATGTGGCGCTTGCGCGGGACCTCACCACGGAGCTGATACGTCGGCACGGCGCAAGAATAGTCAGCCGTCGACGGCCAGCGCGGCGAGCCGCTCGCCGATCGCCGGCGCGAACTTGAAGCCATGGCCCGAGCAGGCCGAGCCGAGGACGACGCGGCCGCGCCGCTCGAGGATGAACGACTCGTCCGCGGTAGTCGTGTACATGCAGGTATCGAGGCCGGCGGGCTCGGGCTCGGCGAGCCGGTAGGTCTCGTTCGCCCAGGCGGCGATCCGCTCGACGAGCTGCGGCTCGGGCTCGGTCGGGACGTCGGGGTCGGCCTCCTGCCCCGCATGGTGCGCGCCGACCTTGAGGCCGTAGACCGGGTCGTGGAGCGAGTACATCTCGTGCGTGTGCCGGCCGGGCTTGAACGAGACGACCGACGGAATCGGGCGGCCCTCCTCGGGCCGGAAGTAGCAGACGGTCTCGCGTGTCACCTTCACCGGCAGCGGCTCGTCCAGGAGGTCGTTGACCCACGAGCCGGCGGTGACGACGACGGCGTCCGCGTCGACCTCGTCCGGATGCGCATGCGTGTGCTCGCGGACGTCGAGCCCACGGCGGAACGCCTCGAGCGCCTTGTCGGCGCGCGCGATCCCCGCCTCCGGCTGCAGCACCGCGAACGATCCCTCGGGCACGCGAATCGGGAAGCGCCGCTCCGCCTCCTTGCGGTCGAGCCGCTCCCAGGCGACGCCGCAGGCCTCGAGCGTCTCCGCCGTGCTCTCCTCGAGCCTCTGCACGATCTCGACGAGGCCGTAGAGCTCGAGCACCGTCTGGCCGCTCTCGGCCTCCAGCTCCCGCCAGAGCCCGAGCGACTCCTGCGCCAGCCGCACGTATTCGGGCTCGGCGTAGGCGAGCCGGAAGATCCGCGAGCGCCCGTGGCTCGACCCGCGTGGGTTCCCGACCTCGAACTGCTCGTAGACGGTCGCCTGCACGCCGCGCCGCCGAAGTGCCCAGCCGGTGGCGAGACCCATCACGCCCGCGCCGATGACCGCGACCTTCACGGCTCTATCGTGCCGGTTAGACGCCGTAGGCGACGATCAGAGCGCGGTGACCGCCGGCCCGCGCGAGCCGACGGTCGGTCGTGACAAGCGGCGCGCCGAGGGCCTCGGCCAGGGCCACGTAGGCGGCGTCATACGGCGTGAGCCGCTCGCGCAGCGCCCAGATGCGGTCGAGCAACGCGACCGTCGGGTACCGCCGGATGCGCAGCTCCTGGAACTCCGTCAAGGCCAGGCGGGCCGACCTGGTACCGAGCTCGCGTCGCAGCACCCGCTTCCGCAGGCCCGAGAGGACCTCGAGGTCGATCACCTGAGGCGCGTCGAGCACGCGCTCCCCCTCGAGCTGCCTCCCGACCCACGCCCCGATCTCGGTCTCGACGGTCAGCAGGTCGAGCGCGGCCGAGGCGTCCAGGATCACCGGCTGTCGCGGTCCTCGCGGATCAGGTCGGCGCTCCGCGTGTCGAAGCGGTGGAGCTTGCCCGACCGGATCTTGCGGATCTGCTCCTGGAGCGACGGCTTGTCGGCCGCGATCTCCGCCTCGCGCAGAAGGTAGTCGGAGAGCGTCATCCCCGCTTCGGCGGCTCGGATCTTCAGTTTTCGGTGCAGCTCAGGCGGAACGTTGCGGATCTGGATGTGCGCCATGTGCAGAACATTATCACATGCTCTAAGCATGTTCGGTTCGGACACGGTTCCGCAGGACGCCGATTCCCTCGACCTCGAGCTCGACCACGTCGCCGGGCTGAAGCCACCTTTCGTCGCCGTGCTCCAGGATGCACCCGGTCCCAACCGTGCCCGAGCCGAGCACGTCGCCCGGCCGCAGCTCGGTGTTGCGCGCCGCGTGCGCGACGATCGCCTCCCACGAGTGGTACATGTCACCGAGGTTGCCGCGCGATCGCTCCTCGCCGTTCACGCGGGCGACCATCTCAAGGCGCAGATCGCCGAGCTCGTCGGGTGTGACGAGCAGCGGCCCGAGCGAGGTGGCGAAGTCCTTGCCCTTCGCCGGGCCGAGCCCGATCTTCATCTCGAGCCGCTGCAGGTCACGCGCGGACCAGTCGTTCATGATCGTGAACCCGCCGATCGCGCCGTCCGCTGCCATTACCGCCGCCACCTCGAGCTCGTAGTCGAGAGCCTGGGAGCCCTCGGGGTAGGGGATCTCCTCGTCGGGCCCGAAGATCGCGGCCGGGTTGGAGAAGTAGAAGGCGGGGATCTCGTACCACTCCGGCACGACCTCGCCGCGGCCGGTGACCGCGCGCGCGTTCCGCACGTGCTCTTCGAAGGCGTAGAAGTCGCGGACGGACGGCGGCCGCCGCACCGGCGCGAGCAGCCGCACCTCCGCGAGCGGGTACTCGGCATGCTCGCGCGCCTGCCCCCCGCCGGTGAAGAAGGCCTCCAGCGTCTGCGCCGCGAGCTGGATCACGCGGTCGCCCTCGATCCGCCCCGGCCAGCCACGGATCTCGTGCGCCACGGGAGTGAACATGCAGAGCTTCATGGTTCTGTGTGAACTATCACGTCGGCGATATCCGGAAGCTCGCGCCGGATGCGCTCCTCGATCTCGCTCGCCCGCACATGCGCTTCGGCCAGCGAGGCGTGAGAGTCGAGGCCGACGGTCAGATAGGCGACCAGTCCGTCGTCGGTGCGGAGGAAGCGGAGCTCACGCGGAGCGGCCCCGGTCGCGTCGCGCACGATCCGCTCGACCACGGCCCGGTCGGCGACTGCGTCGTCGGCGCTACGCCCTTCGCCCGCCTCCTTGAGCGGCTCGAGGTGCGTCCGCACTGCCCTCACCTCCGGGACCGACTCCACGATCGCCCGCTCGACCTCGCTCGCCACCTCATGCGCCTCTTCGAGCGGCAGCTCGCCTGGGAGCTTCAGATGGAGTGACACCTCCGTGCGGGGACCGACGCGCACGATGGTCAGATTGTGGATCTCGCGCACGCGCGGAACCCTCTGCGCGGCAGCCAGGGCGCGCTCGCGGAGCACGGTCTCTTCGACGCGCGGCTCGACGTGGACGACCACGTCGCTCCCGGGCAGCGCGACGTGAACGGCCTCCTCGACCGCGTCCGCCGCTGCGTGTCCCTGGCCGACTGCAGCTCCGGGCGGAACACCGATCACGACGTCCGCGAACTGGCGCCCCGCTGCCTGGCGCATCCGTAGCCGGCGCAGCTCCACGGGTGGATCGACCGCCTCGATCGCCGCCACCGCCGCCGCCTCGGCCTCGCTCGGGACCCGGTCCATGAGCACGTCGACGTTGACGCGCATCAGCCGGCCGGCTGCCAGCAGGACGAGCGCAGCCACGAACAGCGCCGCGACCGAGTCGGCCCAGTAGTAGCCCGCAGTGGCGGCCGCGAGCCCGATCAGCACCGCGGTCGAGCCGGCGAAGTCACTTGTGAAATGGAGCGCGTTCGCCTGTAGCGCCGGGCTTCCCAGGCGCCTGCCCGCGCGGTACGAGACGATCGCCCTGCTCGCATCGATGACCATCACCGCCCCGACGATCACGAGTGCGTACCACTTCGGGTCGACCTGGCCGGGCGCGTGGTCGGTCAAGCGCAGGATCGCGCGCCACCCGATCCACAGGCTCGCGACGACGAGGATCGCCGCCTCGGCGAGCGCGGCCAGGTGCTCCGCCTTTCCGTGGCCGTACGCGTGCCCCGGATCGGCCGGGCGCACCGCTACCCCGAGCGCAACGAAGGTCAGCAGCGCCGCCACGAGGTCGGTGCCGGAGTGCACCGACTCCGAGAGCAGGCCGAGGCTGTGCGTCGCGAGCCCGGTGCCGAGCTTGAGCGCGATCAGCACGCAGGCCGCGAGCACCGAGATGAGCGCCGTTCGCCGCTGCGGGTTCATCGCGCGAAGGATCGCACGCGACCAGGCGATAGCCTGGACGTCGATGCGCTGGGACGAGTTCGCCGCGGTGTGCCCGGAGCTCGCCGCGCTCGGCGAGGAGCGGTTCCGCGCCCGCGAGCTCTGCCTGATCGGAACCCTGCGCGCCAACGGCTGGCCGCGCATCAGCCCGGTCGAGCCGGACTTCGTCGACGGCGAGCTGATGCTCGGGATGATGTGGCGCTCGCCGAAGGCGCTCGACCTGCTGCGCGACCCGCGCCTCGTCGTCCACAGCGTCGTCTCGCGCCGCGAAGGCGACGAGGGCGACTTCAAGCTCTACGGCCGAGCGGTGTCCGTCGAGCAGAGCGAGCGGCGGGCGCGCTACCGCGCGGCGGTCAAGGCGCGGATCGACTGGGAGCCCGAGGAGCCGAACTACCACGCGTTCGCCGTCGACATCGACTCGGCCGGCTTCGTCGAGTTCGCTCCGGGCCGCTACGGCCTCGCCTGGGATCCCAAAGGCGGCTTGCGGCGCTGGAAGCAGCGCGAGAGCTAGCGGTGGCGGCGGATCGCTGGTGGCGTGGCTTCGACGAGGTGCTCCTCCGCGCCCTGCCGCCCCGCTCGCGCGTGCTCGACCTGGGTTGCGGCGACGGCAGCCTCGTCGACCGGCTGGCGGCGCAGGGCCTCGACGCCGTCGGCGTCGACCCGAACGCGCCTGCACGGCCGCGCCTGATCCGTGAACGCGTCGAGGACGCTGGCTCGATCGGGCGCTTCGACGCGGTCTGCGCCGTGATGGCGCTTCACCACGCCGAGCTCGAACCGGCGCTCGCGGCGATCGAGCGCCTGCTCCGGCCGGGCGGCCGGCTGTTCGTCGACGAGTTCTCCTGGGAGGCCTACGACGTGCGCGCAGCCGGATGGGTAGCCGAGCACGGCGAGCCCCGCCCGGTCGGGGAGTGGCGAGACGAGCACCGCGAGCTCCACCCGGGCGAACGGGTCCGCGCCGCGCTCGAGGCAGTCTTCGAGCCGCTCGGCGTCACGGAGCGGCCGTACCTGGCGCGCATGCTCGACAAGGACGACCTGCAGCGAGAAGAGCAGCGGCTGATCGACGGCGGCGCGCTGCCCGCGATCGGCTGGTGGTATGCCGGCGCCGTGAAGCCCTAGAGGTTGCCGCGGAGCGCCTGCTCGCGCTCGATCGACTCGAAGAGGGCCTTGAAGTTGCCCTCGCCGAAGGTCGTCGCGCCGTGCCGCTCGATCACCTCGAAGAAGACCGTCGGCCGGTCCTGCGCCGTCTTCGTGAAGATCTGCAGCAGGTAGCCGTCCTCGTCGCGGTCGGCCAGGATCCTCAGCCGCTGCAGGTCGGCGTAGTCCTCGCCGATCTCGCCGACCCGCGACTCGACGTCGTCGTAGTAGGTCTCCGGCGTGTCGAGGAAGAGGACGCCGCGCTCCTTCATCGCCTCGACCGTCCCCACGATGTCCTCGCTCTGCAGCGCGATGTGCTGCACGCCGGGCCCGTCGTTGAACTCGAGGTACTCCTCGATCTGGCTCTTGCGCTTGCCCTCGGCCGGCTCGTTGATCGGGAACTTGATCTTGCCGCTCCCGTCCGCCATCACCTTCGACATCAGCGCCGAGTACTCCGTCTGGATCTGGTCGTCGCCGAAGTGGACGATGTTCGTCATCCCGAAGACACGCTCGTAGAACTCGACCCAGTGGTTCATCCGGCCGAGCTCGACGTTGCCGACGACGTGGTCGAGCGCCTTCAGGCCGACGCCGCCCGCCGGCTGGCCGTTCGAGGCGGCGGCGCGATAGCCCGGCAGGTACGGGCCCGCGTAGTCGCGGCGGTTGACGAAGGTGTGGATCGTGTCGCCGTAGGTCCCGATCGACGCCAGCTCGACGCGGCCGAACTCGTCCTCGGCCCAGTGCGGCTCCGTGATCCCGCGCGCGCCGCGCTGGACGGCCTGGCGGTACGCCTCGTCCGCGCTCGGAACCTGGAGCGCGATCACCTTCGCGGCATCCCCGTGCCGGCCTGCGTACTGCGTGACCTCGCTGTCGGCGCGCAGCCCGCTCGTCACGACGAGACGGATCTCGCCCTGCTCGAGCACGTAGGAGGCGCGGTCGCGCATGCCTGTCTCGGGACCGCCGTAGGCGGTCCGGCGTGAACCCGAACGCGTGCTCGTAGAAGTAGGCCGCCTGCTTCGCGTTGCCGACCCAGAGCTCGACGTGGTCCCAGCCATCGAGCGGCATGAAATCGGTCGAGCTCACACGTGTGATCTTACTCCGGCCGGTTGCGGGGAAGCCTCGTCGCCGAGAGGAACTTCCTCCTCGACGCCGCGCCGCAGCGGCACCTCGCGCACCCACAACAACGAGATCACGAAGACGAGCGCGCAGAGCCCGGCGGCGGCGAGGAACGCCGGGTGGAGCGCGTTCGCGAGTGCGATCCGCCCGGCCGCGGGCAGCCGGTGGATGACCGTGCCCTCGCCCTGGACGCTCGCCGGCAGCTGCTGGTTGACGATCACGCCCATCAGCGTCACGCCGAACGTCGCGCCGATCGAGCGCGAGAACTGCGTCAGCGCCGTCGCCGTCCCCATCGAGCGCCGCGGCACCGAGTTCTGCACCGAGAGGACGAAGATCTGCATCATCATCCCGAGCCCGATCCCGGCGATGAGCATGTTCCGCGACGCCTCAGCGTTGGTCGTGTGCACGTCCATCCGCGAGAGGAGCAGCAGCCCGATTCCGAGCACGACCGGGCCGATCAGCGTGTTCGGCCGGTAGCGCCCGGTGCGCGAGACGATCTGGCCCGAGATGAAGCTGGTGCACACCGCGCCGAGCATGAACGGCGTCAGCACGACGCCGGACGAGGTCGCCGAGGTGCCGATCACGCCCTGCACGAAGAGCGGCACGAAGCTGATCGTCCCGAACATGGCCGCGCCGACGAGCCCCATGCAGGCGACGCTCGAGGCCACCGTCTGGTTGCGCAGAAGGTCGAACGGCAGGATCGGCTCGCGCACCTCCCGCTCGACGAGCGCGAACGCGGCCAGGAGCACGACCGCGACGCCGAGCGCGCCGAGCACTTCCGCCGAGGCCCACGGGTAGTCGCGCCCGCCCCACACGAGCCCGAGCAGCAGCGCCGTCGTCCCCGCCGCGAGGACTCCGGCTCCGAGCCAGTCGATCGAGTGCTCCTGCTTGTAGGCCCGTCGCGGCATCGTCGCGAGGATCACCACGAGGGCCAGCCCGCCCACCGGAATGTTGACGTAGAAGATCCAGCGCCAGCTGAAGTTGTCGACGATGAAGCCGCCGACGAGCGGCCCGATGATCGACGCGGCGGCGAACACCGAGCCGATCAGCCCTTGGTACTGGCCGCGGTCGCGAGGGGGCACGATCATCCCGACCATCGCCAGCGTCAGCGGGAAGAGGCCGCCCGCGCCGACGCCCTGGATCGCACGGAAAACGACCAGCTGCACCATGTTCTGCGCCAGGCCGCACAGCGCCGAGCCGACGAGAAAGATCGTGATCGCGACGATGAACAGCGGCTTGCGCCCGTGCGCGTCGCCGAGCTTCCCGTACAGCGGGACGGTCACCGTCGAGCCGAGCATGTAGGCGGTGAAGACCCACGTGTACTGCGTGATGCCGCCCAGGTCGGAGACCACCTTCGGCAGCGCCGTCGCGACGATCGTCTGGTCGAGCGCCGCCAGCATCAGCGTGACCATCAGGCCCGAGTAGATCGCGAGCACGCGGCCGATCGAGTACGTGTATCCGGGCGGCGTGCGCGCGAGACGCTCGCGAAGGGTCACCTACGCACCACCTTCGATCGCAGGCGCAGTTCGCAGCGGCTGCGACCGGCGGGAAAGCAGGATCGCCGAGCCGATCGTCAGGCCGCCCGCGACCTGGAGACGGGTGATCGGCTCCGAGAGGATCAGCAGCGAGAAGATCGCGGCCAGGAAGGGCTGCAGGTTCGCGAACACCGACGCGCGCGACGGCCCGACGCGGCTGATCCCGCCGAACCAGAGCAGGTTCGCGACCACGAGCGGGCCGACGATCGCGAAGGCGTAGAGCAGCCAGATCGTTGCGCCGAGGTTGTAGTCCTGGGACGCGAGCTGCGGCGCGCCCGCGGCGAGCAGCGGCACCGCCCCGATCGTGAACGCCACCGCGCTGAGGCGCACGGTCGAGTAGCGCTTCAGCAAGGGCGAGACGGAGACCGTGTACCAGGCCCAGGTCGCCGCCGCGGCGAGACCGAGCAGGTCGCCCCAGAGCTGGCCCGAGACGCCGCCGGCGGAGCCGATCGCCACGAGCGCGACGCCGCCGAACGCGAGCGCCGCCGCGAACCAGAAGCGAGACCCGAGCCGCTCGATCCCGAGCAGGAAGGCGAAGATCCCGGTCAGCACCGGCAGCGTCCCGAAGAGCAACGCGACCGTCGTCGCCGTCGTCAGCTTGATCGCGTAGACGAACGAGAGCTGGTTCAGGAAGATCCCGATCAGGGCCGCGGCCGCGAGCATCACGAGGTCGCGCCGCTGGATCGCGAGCGAGCGCTCCCGCGCGTAGGCGAGCGCGCAGAATACGAGCGCGGCGGCTCCGAAGCGCAGGCTCCCGTAGGCGATCGGCTGGAACCCGTGCGAGATCACGTACTTCGTGACCGTGAAGTTGAGAGCCCAGAGCGTGACCGTCGAGAACAACATCAGGTCGGCAAGCTCCGGTCGTCTCATCTCTCGGACGCTACCCATTAGGCTTTCGGCCATGCGCGAGCCGACAAGGGACGACGTCGACAGGCTCGTCGGGCCTGCGACCCCGCACTTCGCGTACCAGCTTCGCGCGCGCGTACGTGAGCTCGTCCAGGGCCTGCCCGAGGGCCACGAGGTGCGGCGCTACGGCGAGGAGCAGATGGAGCTCCTCGATCGCCTCGGCCACGCCTCCTCCAAGGCCGACGAGGGCCCGCGCGTGCGGCGCGACGTGCCCGGCTGGGAGGAGATCCCGAGCGCCGCGCCCGCGGACGAGCCGCTTCCACGGAGATGAGCTACGAAGGCGCCTCGGTCCTCGTGACCGGAGGCACGCGGGGGATCGGGAAGGCGATCGCGCTCCGGTTCGCGGAGCTGGGAGCGAAGCGCGTCGCGATCGGCTACCTGCGCAACGACCGCGCGGCCGAGGAGGCGGCCGAGGAGCTGCGCGCGGCCGGTGCCGAGCCGCTGCTGCTGCGGGGCAACGTCGCCTCCGAGCGCGTGGTCGAGGAGGCCGCCGGGCTCGGCCCGTTCGACGTCGTCGTCCATAACGCGGCGACCGGCGTGATCGAGCCGGCGCTGCAGGTGCAGGACAAGCACTGGGACTGGACGCTCTCGGCGAACGCGCGGGCGCTGCTGTCGCTCGCGCGGGCGCTCGCGCCGGGCATGCGCGAAGGCTCGTCGTTCGTCGGTATCTCGAGCCTCGGCTCGACGCGTGTGCTCGAGAACTACGTGCTGGTCGGCGTCTCGAAGGCGGCGCTCGAGGCGGTCGTCCGCTACCTCGCCGTCGAGCTCGCCCCGCGCGGGATCCGGGTCAACGCCGTCTCGGCCGGGGTCGTCGAGACGGGCGCGCTCGAGTACTTCCCGAACCGCGAGGAGATGATCGCCTCCGGCCTGAAGCGCACCCCGGCCGGCCGGCTGGTCGAGCCGCGCGACGTCGCCGACGCGGTCTGCTTCCTCTGCTCGGATGAGGCCAAGATGGTCCGCGGCCAGACCCTCGTCGTCGACGGCGGCTTTTCGCTGCTCGCCTGATGGAGCCGACCGAGGGCAACCTCCGCGCCTGGGAGGACGCGCACCGCAGCCTCCGCCGCCGCGGCGGGCAGCGGGGCCTGCCGAAGCCGGTCCGCGAGCGGCTGCCGGACCTCGACGGCCGCCACGTGCTGCACCTCTCCTGCGGCGCCGGCCGCGAGACGGCTGCGCTGATCGGGCTCGGCGCGCTCGTCACAGGGGTCGACGCCTCGGAGGAGACGGTGCGCGCCGCGCGGAAGCGGCTCCCGGACGCGGCGCTCGTCACGGCGGACGTCCAGGCGCTCCCGGTCGAGCTGCGGCGCGGGCGCTTCGACGTCGTCTACTCGTCCTGGGGGACGCTGGCTCTCGTCTCCGACTTCGCGGGCTGGGCGGGAGGCGTGTCCGCGGCGCTGCGGCCCGGCGGCGTGCTCATCGCTTACGACGAGCACCCGGTTGCGGCCTGCCTCGACCAGATGCTCCACTGGCACGACAGCTACTTCGACGCCTGGCCGGTCGGAGTGCTCGTCGAGGCGCTTGCCGAAGCCGGGCTCGCGGTCGAGCGGCTCGAGGAGCTACCCGACCCGAACCGCTGGGGCCGGCGCGAGCTGCGCGTCCCCGGCGACCTGGTCGTGATCGCCCGCAAGCCGTGACATAAGCGCTAGCCGGCGCCGTTGCGGCCCGGGAGCAGCCGGTTGAGCGTGTCGGCCGCGATGTAGGCCGCGATCTTCGGGTTCTCCTGCAGCCGCCGCAGCGAGTAGGCGTACCAGTGCCGCCCGAACGGCGTATAGATCCGCAGCCGGCGCCCCTCGCGGACGAGCTCGTCGCCGAGCGCCGGCTGCACGCCGAGCAGCATCTGGAGCTCGTACTCCTCGCGACCGAGCCTGCGCGCCTCCACCCCTCGCTTCGCCTCCTCCAGCAGCCACTCGTCGTGCGTCGCCACGCCGACATAGCAACCCGCGTCCCAGAGCGCGTGCAGCGCCTGGACGAAGCTGATGCGGATCGCCTCGAACTCGCGGAACGCGATCTCGGCCGGCTCGAGGTAGATGCCCTTGCAGAGCCGCACGTTCGGCCGCAGCTCCGCCAGCGCGGCGACGTCGGCCAGCGTCCGCTTCAGCCGCGCCTGCAGCACGATCCCGACGTTCTCGTGGCCCGCCGCGCGCAGCTCGCGGTAGAGGCGGAGCGCCTCGTCGGTCGTGGACGAGTCCTCCATGTCGATCCGGACGAAGTTGCCCTGCTCGGCCGCGTGGGCGACGACCGCCTCGAGGTTCTCGCGGCAGAGGTCGTAGCCGAGCTTGAGCCCGAGCGCGGTCAGCTTGACGCTGACGTTGGAGTCCAGCCGCTCCTGCTCGAAGGCGTCGAGCGACTCCCGGTAGGCGTCGGCGATCGCACGCGCCTCGTCCGCGTTCGCGATCTCCTCGCCGAGGACGTCGATGGTGGCCAGCTTCCCCTCGCCGTTCACCTGCCTTACGACCCGAACCGCATCGGAGAGCTCCTCGCCCGCGATGTAGCGCGACGAGACCCGGCGCACCACGGGCTTCGGAACGGCCGGGAGCAGCCGGACGAGGGCGCGATCGAGCAGGGCCACGGGCGCCGATTCTACGAGCGGTCTTGCTCGCGCCGCTCGAACTCGCGCATCAGCCGACGCAGCAGCGCGTTCAGCTCCTGCTTCTCGTCCTTGGTCAGCGCAGCGGCGATCAGCGACTCCTTGGCGGCCTGGGTGGCGACGGAGTCCTTCCACGTCTTGTGGCCCGCGTCGGTCAGCTCGACGAGCACGCCGCGGCGGTCCTCCGGGTCCGGCAGCCGTCGCACGAGCCCAGCCCGCTCGAGCTGGTCGATCCTGTTGGTCATGGCACCGCTCGAGAGCTCGGCCCACTTGGCGAGCTGCCCAGCCGAGCGCCGGTGCGGTGGCCCTGCCAGGCTCAGCTGATTCAGCGCCTTCCACTCGCCTTCGCTGAGGCCGAAGTCGACGAGCGTCTCGTCCAGCATGCGGTTGAACCGGCGCCGGAGGCCGTTGATGCGATCGACGATCCCTTCGACCTCGAGGTCGATCCCCGGGAAGCTCGTTCTCCTCCAGGAAGCGGTCGACGTGGTCTCGTTCTTCGGTCTTTGCCATGTCGTGATTCTTGGTCAAAAACCTCTTGACGTCAAGAGTCTCCATCTATAAGCTTCGACATCAAGATACTCTAGCTCGAGAGGAGGGTCGGATGTTCGACCACGAGATCCGCACACAGCTGAGCAGGGAGCAGGCCGACCGGCTCAGGCTCGACTGGCCCGCGAAGTCCCCCCGCCCTGCCCGCCGGGCGCTCGGTGTGCTTCTGATCCGCGCGGGCGAGCGGCTGGCGCGGCCGGCCGGAGGGTCAGCCTTCGCGCATGAAGCCCTGCCGCGCTGCTGAGACCAGCGCCACCGCTTCTGGGAAGAGCACGCGCATGGCGTCGCGGAGAGCGACCGCCTGCTCGTCGGCGCTGCCGGGGGCGGCCACCTGCTGCAACGCGGCGGCGGTCAGCTCGACCGCGGTGTTCAGCGTCAGCGTCGCGAACTGCTCGCGCTGCGCCTCCTGCACCGACTCGGCCTGCTGCTCGGCGAACTCGCGCAGGCTCCGCATCAGGTCCTCGGGGTCGCCCCCGAGCGGGAATCCGAAGCCGCTTCCTTCCATCTCCGCAGGTTAGCGTCTGACGCACCTGCTGGGAGGCACCAGGTTGGACGCCTCACGGCGATTTCAGCTCAGCGGACGCTTGTAGCCGCGCTCGACGTCGCGGACGAGCTCGTCGACGGTTCCGGCCGCCTGCGCGATCGCCTGCGCGAAGGCAGCGGGGTCCTCGGCGGATGCGCCTGCCTCGTCGAGGAGGGCCGGGCTCGCCGCCTGCGTCCCGTCCGTCTCGTCGCCGCGGAGCTCGTTCGCGAGCTCCCAGAGCGCGGCGATGGAGACCGCGTCCCGCACGAGCGAGCGGTCCCCGACGGGCGCGCCGTCGGCGTCGAGCACGAGCCAGCTCGTCTCCTCGCCGTGGCGGTAGGCGCAGAGGTAGACGCGAACACCCTCCGAAGGCTCGGCCGGGACGATCCCCGCCAGCTCCTCGCCGTCGCCTGTGTACGCAACCGCGGCCTCCGCGATCCGCCTCAGCTCCCCCTCCACGAAGTGAGCTTAGACTCACGCCCGTGGTCGAGACGCTCTCCGGGCGCGCGCGCGAGCTGTTCGCACCGCTCGGGCCGACCTACGACCGCTACGCGCGGCTGCTCTCCTTCGGCCAGGACCCTCGCTGGCGCCGATTCCTCGTCTCGCGACTGCCCGTCGGCCCCGAGGACGTCGTGCTCGACGTCGCCACCGGCACTGCGGCGGTCGCGCTCGAGCTCGTCCGCCAGAAGGGTTGCTCCGTCGTCGGCGTCGACCAGAGCGCGGAGATGCTCGACGAGGCAAGGCGGCGGCTCCTGCTCGCGGCCGAGACGAAGCGGGTTCGGCTGGTCGAGGCGAGCGCGAACCAGCTTCCGTTCGAGGACGCGTCCTTCGACGGGCTCACCGCCGCCTACCTGCTCCGCTACCTCGACGACCTTCCCGCCGGCCTGCGCGAGCTGGCGCGGGTGCTGCGGCCGGGCGCGACCGCCGCCCTGCTCGACTTCGGCGTCCCGCCCGCCCCGGTCGCGCGCGCGGCATGGAAGCTCTACGTCGACCTCGGCCTGCCGTTGCTCGGAAGCGCGATCTCGCCGGGCTGGCACGAGGTCGGGCGCTTCCTCGGTGGCAGCATCCGTGAGTTCGACAGGCGCTGGCCGCTCACGAGCCTGCTGCAGGCCTGGCGCGAGGCGGGCTTCGAGGACCCGCACGCGCGGCGGCTCAGCCTCGGCGGCTGCCTCGTCGTCTGGGCACGACGCGGCGGATGACAGAGGCCAGGCCGGCGTTCTACGCGCTCGCGCCGGGTGGCTGGCGCGACTACGTGACGCTGCTGCACCCGCCCTACACGGCCTGGCACCTGAGCTACATCGCGATCGGCGCCGCGCTGGCGCCGCACTTCTACCCGGGCCGGCTTGCGGCCGCGGCGGTCGCGTTCTTCCTCGCGATGGGCATCGGCGCGCACGCGCTGGACGAGCTCCAGGGCCGCCCGCTCGCCACGCGCATCCCCCGCCCCACGCTCGTCTTCCTCACCGTGGTCTCGCTCGCCGCCGCGGTCGGGATCGGCATCGCCGGGGCGATCTCGTTCAACCTCTGGCTGCTCGTCTTCGTCGCGATCGGCGCCCTGCTCGTGCCCGTCTACAACCTCGAGCTCTTCGGCGGCGCGATCCACAACAACCCCGGCTTCGCGCTTGCCTGGGGCGCGTTCCCCCTGCTCACGGGGTATTTTGCCTGCGCCGGGACGATCGGCTGGGTCGCGATCCTGGCGGCGGCCTACGCAGCGCTGACGAGCTACGTGCAGCGGCTGCTCTCGACTCCGGTGCGCCACATGCGCCGGCGGGTGGCGGCGGTCGGCGGGACGGTGGAGCTCCGCGACGGCACCCGCGAGCCGGTCACGCCCGAGCTGCTGTACGCGTCGCAGGAGACCGCGCTGCAGCTCCTCGCGGCGGCGAACGTCGCGCTGGCGGGCGCGCTGCTCGTCCTCCGGTTAGCCTAAGCGCCGACTAGGCGGCGCCGACCAAGGAGGCCGTGCCGGCTTTGCCGGTGCGGCCGTTTGACGCACCTTCCTCGGCACCGAGACACCCGGCCTGCCTACCGGTTAGCCTAGGCCTCATGTTCGAATCACTGAGGCGGCGACTCACCCGCTCTAGCGACTTCGAGGCACAGCTCGCGGAAGCCGAGGAGCGCCTGCGGACGCTCGTCGCGAGCGAGGCGGAGTCGTACGCCGCGGAGCTCGAGCGGACCCTGGCGCTCGCCCGCGCCAAGTCGCTCGCCCGGCTCGTCGAGGAGGAGCGACGGATAGCCGAGGAGCGCCGTGCGGCCGTGCAGGAACAGGAGCGGCGCGCCGGCGCCGACCTGAGCGAGACGCTGGCCAAGGTGCAGGCGCGGATCGGCCACCGGCTCGCCGAGTGGACGGCGGATCTCGAGCGGACGGCGCAGGCCTTCGACGCGCAGCTTGCGAGCCTGCGGGAGCGCCAGGAGCAGCTGCTCTCCGAGGCGACAAGCCGTCTGGCGCTCGACACCGAGCGACTCGACACCGCGAGCGAGGAGCAGCGCGAGCGGCTCGCGGCGCTCGTGGCCGAGTTCGAGCAGGCCGGGCGCGAGATCGCCGACACAGCGCGCGCCCAGCTCGAAGGGCACGAGAGCGAGCGGCGCCGCGCCCTACACGAGGTCGCCGAGCGGCTGCGCGAGCGGGAGCGCGACCTGCGCGAGCGAGTCTCGACCGAGGAGTCGGAGGCCGTCCAACGGATCCAGGCCGGCTTCGCCGACGCGGAGCGGCGCCAGGTCGAAGAGCTGAAGCGGGTCGTCGAGCGGACCTCGGGCAGCTTCTCCGACGCGCTCTCGAGACAGTTCGCGGAAGACATCAAGCGGGCGCGCGAGAGCGCGGCGCAGCGGCTCGGCCGCGAGCTCGACAAGGCGGTCGAGTACTTCGCCCGCGAGGCGCAGACCGTCCTCGCCGAGCGGCTGGCGCACGTCGCCGACGCGGGCGGCCAGCGGCTCGAGCGAAAGCTCTCGCAGATCGGCTCGACGCTCGAGCACGAGCAGGACGAGCTGGCCGCCGAGCTGCAGCGACGGGTCGTCGACACGGAGGCCCAGCTCCGCTCGCACGTGCAATCGCTCGCCGCGGACGCGGAGGCCGAGCGAACCGCTCTCAGCGCGCGTCTCAACGAGCTCCAGCGGCGGGTCGACGCGCTGCTCAACGAGACGGAGTCCCGGCTGGCCCCGACGTTTCGGCCGGGCTAGCTTGGCGCAAACTTCTCCGAGAAGGGTTCGTCTAGGACAGGGCGAACCCACCCGACGCCGATGACGCAGATTGCCGAGACACCCCGGGACGAACAGGCGAAAGTCGAGAGCTGGCGCCTGCACGTGCTGATGGAGGCCGGATACCCGCTTCCGCTGGCCGAACGGATCGCGCACTCGAGCGCCGACCTGCACCACGCCGTGGAGCTCCTTTCCCGCGGCTGCGAGCCCGAGACGGCCGCCGAGATCTTGATCTAGCCTTCCCTGTTTGAAGGCCGAGGCGATCGAGTACGGCGACCGGCGCGTCTACAGCGTCGGTGCGTTCAACCGCGGCGTCGCCTCCTGGCTCGCCCGCCTGCCCACCGTCTGGGTCGAGGGCGAGGTCACCGAGCTCCGGCGCCAGGCGCGCTGGGCCAGTGTCTTCTTCACGCTCAAGGACCCCGCGGACGGCGCCTGCCTCGGCGTCTCGATGCCGCGCGGCCGCTTCGACGCGCTGCGGCTCGAGCTCGCCGACGGCGACCGCGTCCACGTGTACGGCAGGCCCGAGCTGTACGAGGCGCGCGGCGAGTTCCGCCTCCGGGCGCTTTCGCTCGAGCGCTTCGGCCTCGGCGACCACCTGGCCGCGCTCGAGCGGCTGAAGCAGAAGCTGGCCGCCGAGGGGCTGTTCGCAGCCGAGCGCAAGCGGCCGCTCCCGTTCCTGCCCCGCCGGATCGGCCTCGTGACCGGCAACGATGCGGCCGCCAAGCGCGACGTGCTGACGGCGATCCAGACCCGCTTCCCGCCCGCCGCGGTGCTCGTCGCCGAGACCTATGTCCAGGGGCCACGCGCAGCCGGCGCCGTGATCGAGACGCTGGGCGTCCTCAGCCGCGAGCCCGAGATCGACGTGATCGTCGTCGCCCGCGGCGGCGGCAGCTTCGAAGACCTGCTCCCCTTCAGCGACGAGCGGCTGGTGCGGGCGATCGCGGACTGCCCGGTCCCGGTCGTCACGGCGGTCGGCCACGAGCAGGACACGCCGCTCTGCGACCTCGCCGCCGACGCGCGCGCCTCGACGCCGAGCGTCGCCGCCCGCCTGGTCGTCCCCGACCTGGCCGATCTCGTGCAGCGCCTCGACCGCCACCGCCAGGGCCTCGAGCGCGGCGCACGCCGGGGCCTGGAGCGCGAGCGGCAGCGGCTCGACCGCGCCCACGAGCGTCTCCAGAGAGCCCCGCGCCTGCTCGTCGAGCGCGGCCGCTCCCGGCTCGACCAGGCGGCCGGCCGCCTCCGCGCCCTCTCGCCGCAGGGCACGCTCGAGCGCGGCTACGCGATCGTCCGGGCCGGCGACGAGATCGTCCGCTCCAGCCGCGCGGTCGAGCCCGGCCAGAGCGTCGACGTCGAGCTGGCGGAGGGTGGCTTCGGCGCCCGCATCGAGGATGTGAAGTGACCTTCGAAGAGGCCCAGCGCGAGCTGGAGGAGATCGTCCAGCGGCTCGAGAGCGGCGAGGTTCCGCTCGACGAGGCGCTGAAGCTCTGGGAGCGCGGCGAGGAGCTCTACCGCTTCTGCCGCGAGCGGCTCGACGGGGCCGAGGGTCGGATCGAGGAGCTGGCCGGCCGCGTGCAGGACGCAAAACCGGAAAGGTCGTAGAATCAACGGACACATGGCCGAGGCTCCGGTTGAGCTCCTGCAACGCGTCCCCCTGTTCGAGCACTTCGAAAAGGGCGACCTCGAGCGGCTTGCACGCTCGTTCAAGGAGCGCACCTTCGACGCCGGCACCACCGTCGCCGGCGAGGGCAAGACCGGCGCCGGCTTCTTCGTGATCGAGAGCGGCGAGGCGACGGTCTCGGTGCGCGGAGACGAGCGGCGCTCGCTCGGCCCCGGCGACTACTTCGGCGAGATCGCGCTGATCGACGACGGCGCCCGGAGCGCGACCGTCACCGCCGTCAGCGACCTCCACTGCTACGGACTCACCTCCTGGGAGTTCCGTCCGCTCGTCGAGTCGAACGCCTCAATGGCATGGAAGCTGCTCGAGACCATGGCGCAGCGGCTGCGCGCAGCGCAGCAGCGCTGAGCACCGAGCTCACCGACGCGCGGCTGGTCGCGCAGTGCCGGAGCGGCGACGAGCAGGCCTGGCGCACGCTGGTCGAACGCTTCTCGCGCTACGTGTACGCGATCTCCGTCCAGGCGTTCCGGCTGCCCGAGCACGACGCCGAGGATGTCTTCCAGGAGGTCTTCGCCCGCGTCTACGAGCGGCTCGGGACCCTCCGCGAGGACGACGCCGTGCGCCCCTGGATCGGCCAGCTCACGCGGCGGCTCTGCATCGACCGCCTCCGCGCCGGCTCGCGGGAGACCGTCGAGGACACCGACGAGCTGCCGGAGACCGCCGCCGAAGACGTCCTCTCGCAACTCGAGGAGTCCTTCGACGTCCACGATGCGATGGCCGCGCTGCCGGAGAACTGCCGCGAGGTCCTCGACCGCTTCTTCGCCCGCGACGAGAGCTACCGGACGATCGGCGACGCGCTCGGGCTGCCCGCCGGCACGATCGCGAGCCGCATCTCCCGCTGCCTCGAGAAACTGCGTGATGCTTTTGAGGTGAGGAATTGAATTCCCTCGCGTCGACCGGCCATTTCAGACGGCGAGGGAAGAAAAGACGTCCCTGACGCGTCCAGTGAGCAGGTGACGTGATGAGCGCATACGACATCGAAAGACTGTCCCGGCTGATCGGGATGCTCCCGCCGGCTCCGGCCGCCTGGGTTGGCGCGGCACAGGAGCTGCCGCAAGCCCGCCGCGAGCTGGACGGGATCGTGGCCCGAGCCGAGGCCGATGCCGAGTTCCGGCGAGCGCTTATCGCTGACCTGGAGGGCGCGCTGCGGGCGGAGGGCGTCGAGCCAACCTGGCCGTTGCTCGACGAGCTCCGCCGCCGCGTCTCCGGCTAGCTCGAGGTAGCGGCCCGACGGGTCCGCTCGAACGCGGCCACGATCTGCCTGCACGAGGCTCCGAGCTTGCAGTCTCCCCCGCCCCCGAGATAGGTGAAGTCGTAGACGCGGATCGGGTGATGCGCGGCAATGCTTACGAACAGCTGGCCCTCGGCGTAGTGCGCGTAACCGGGGTTCATCGGGTCAGGCACCGGCCGACTGCCGAGATGGAAGTCAAAGCACGGCCCGTTCCCGGCTGGCGCGACGTCGTGCCCCGTCTGACTCTTCGGACAGCCGTCCGCCGCGAAAAGAACGTATTCGCGATCTCGCCTGAACCCCGGGTACCAGCTGGTGACGTCATCGGCGACGGCCGGGCTGCCCAGCCGGTGTGCGGCGGCGACCGCGACTCGTTGCTCGCTGGACCCGAGCAGCGCGCGCACGAACTTCGTGGCGATCGGGCGAGCTTCAGACTGACTCGTCGGAGTCCCACCACAGCCGGACACGCAGAAGCCGAGAGCCGCCAGCGCGGCGACGACGACTCCCCCACGCCACGAAAGTCGCGAGCTCCAGGGTGGCCAAAGTCGCTGATGCTCGTCCCTTCTCACGTAACAGACTGTTACTAACCCGATCGGGATCCTCAAGTAACAGCCTGTTAGTAAGCGGTCTACGATCCTCGCCATGGCGAACGAGCAGGCGCCCGCGGCGCCTGACGAGCACGACGACGACCCTGGGCTTCCCGCCTGGAGCCTTCCCGCCGACGCGGCCGGGCGGATCGCGATCGGCGTCGAGTGGCCCGAGCAGGTCACGCGCAAGTGGGCCTTCGGCGGCTCGACGGGCAAGGGCGCCCGCGTCTGCATCCTCGACAGCGGCGTCGAGGCCGGCCACCCGGCGGTCGGCGGGCTCGAGGGCGCGATCGCGGTCGTGAAGGGCGAGGACGACGAGATCGAGTTCGTCGAGGACACGGAAGGAGACCTCTGCGGCCACGGGACCGCGTGCGCCGGGATCGTCCACTCGCTCGCCCCCGAGGCGAGCCTTTTCAGCGTCCGCGTCCTCGGCGCCGGCTTCAAGGGCAGCGGCTCGGTGCTGCTCGGCGGCCTGCGCTGGGCGGTCGACCAGGGGTTCGACGTGATCAACATGAGCCTCTCGACGACGAAGCGGCACTTCGCAGAGCTGCTGCACGAGCTGGCCGACAGCGCCTACTTCCGCCGCACGGTTCTCGTAGCCTCCGCCCACAACATGCCGGTCGAGAGCTATCCCTGGCGCTTCTCCTCGGTCATCTCCGTCGGAAGCCACGAGGAGCCCGATCCGCTGACGTTCTTCTACAACCCCAACCCGCCGGTCGAGTTCTTCGCGCGCGGGGTCGGCGTCGAGGTCGCGTGGCTCGGCGGCTCGACTATCCGCTCGAGCGGCAACAGCTTCGCGACCCCGCACATGGCCGGGATCTGCGCGCTCGTGATGGCGAAGCACCCGGAGCTGACCCCGTTCCAGCTCAAGAGCGTGCTCTACCTGACCGCGAACAACGTCGGCGGAAGCGCGAAATGAGCGACCTGCGGGCCGCCGTCGCGGCGGGCGCGCTCGGCTCGGAGGAGAGCTACCGCGCGCTGCTCCAGGCGATCGTCGAGGTGGCGCGGGCGATCTTCGGCGCGCGGGCCTCGTCGATCTTCCTGCACGACGAAGCCACTGACGAGCTCGTCTTCGAGGCCGTCGCCGGCGAGGGCGCCGAGGAGCTGATCGGCCGCCGCTTCCCGTCCAGCACGGGAGTCGCCGGTTGGGTGCTCACCACGCGCCAGCCGCTGGTGATCGAGGAGCTCCAGGAGGACCCGCGCTTCGCGCGCGAGGCGGCCGAGTCGACCGGCTTCGTCCCCAAGGCCCTGATGGCCGTGCCGCTCCTGCACGAGGAGCGGGCCCTCGGCGTGCTCGAGGTGCTCGATCGCCCGCAGCAGGCCGTCTTCTCGCTCCAGGAGATGGAGCTGCTCGGCCTGTTCGCGAACGAGGCCGCGATCGCGCTCGACCTCCTGCAGCGCGCCCGCAAGGCACGCGCCGTCCTCGAGGACGAGGGCGGCGAAGGCGAGGCGCTGGCGCGGCTGGCGGCGAAGCTCGCCGACCTCGAGCCCGAGCGGCGCGAAGCGGTCGATCGCCTGCTCGAGGCGATCGAGGCGCTGCTCGAGCCGCCCGCCTTCGACGACAGTCTCTAGAAACGCCGAGGGAGCCTCTCGGCTCCCTCGCGGACCTGCTAGCGGTCTGCTGCGCGCACTAGGCCTTGTGCTGGCCCTTGTGCATGCCCTTGTGCATGTGGGCCTCGACGTCGTCGTCGTCCTTCGCCACGTTCCGGTTCTTGTGGGCGTTCTTGTGGGCGTGCGCCTCGACGTCGTCGTCCTTCGCCACGTTCCGGTTCTTGTGGGCGTGCGCCTCGACGTCCTCCTGCTCCTTGGGCTCCAGATGCTTGTCCTGCTCCGACACGGTGGTCCTCCTTCCGGGAACTTTTGAACTTGCTCACTAGACGGTCGTCGCCCCTGGAATCTTCCCTCGCTTGCCCCCGGAACGCAATTTCCGTGATTCTCCGCCTGTGAAAGCGCTTCGGGAGCAGCTTCGCGAGTCGTCCACCGCACTGCGCGAGGTCTACCGGAACCCCGGCCTGCGCCGGCTGCAGCTCGCGTGGGCCGGCTCGATCGTCGGCAGCTGGGCCTACACCGTCGCGCTGATCGTCTACGCCTACGACGCGGGAGGCACCTCGGCGGTCGGGCTCGTCGGCCTGATCCGCTGGCTGCCGTCCGCCTTCGCTTCGCCGATCGCCTCGGTGCTCGGCGACCGCTGCCGCCGGGTGCTGGTGATGCTCTCGGCCGACCTGCTCCGCGCCGCGGCGCTCTACGGCATGGCGGCCTGCGTCCTGCTGGACGCGCCGACCGCCGTCGTCTACGTGCTCGCCGCGCTGGTGGCCGTGATCTCGACCGCCTTCCAGCCCGCGCAGGCGGCGCTGCTCCCGTCGCTGGCGCGGACGCCCGAGGAGCTGACCGCCGCCAACGTCAGCTCCAGCACGCTCGAGAGCCTCGGCTTCTGCGTCGGCCCCGCCCTCGGCGGCCTGCTGCTCGCGGTCTCGACCATCTGGGTCGTCTTCCTGGTGACCGCCGCGACGTTCCTCTGGTCGGCGTTCCAGCTCGCCGGGCTGCTGCGCACCGACGAGCCGCCGCCGCGACAGGAGGGCGAGCGGTCGCTCCTGCACGAGGCCGCCGACGGCTTCCGGGCGATCGCGGCCGACCGTCGCCTGCAGCTCGTGATCGGGCTCTTCTCGGCCCAGACGCTGGTGAACGGCGCCATGAGCGTGCTGCTGGCCGTCTGCGCGCTGGAGCTCCTGCATCTCGGCCCGGGCGGGGTCGGCTACCTGAACGCGGCGGTCGGGGTCGGCGGCCTGCTCGGCGCGGTCTTCTCGCTGATGCTGGTCGGGCGCCGCCGGCTCGCCGGGCCGTTCGGGCTCGCGGTCGCGGGAACCGGCGGCCCGATGCTGTTCATCGCGCCGCACCCCACCTTCGCGATCGCGTTCGCGGCCTTCGCGCTGGTCGGGATCTCGAACATCGTCGAGGACGTCGCCGGCTTCACCCTGCTGCAGCGCACGAGCCCGGCCGCGGTGCTGGCGCGGGTCTTCGGCGTCCTGCACAGCCTCTTCTTCGCGACCGTCGCGGTCGGCGCGATCCTCGCCCCGGTGCTCGTCCACTGGCTGGGAATCCGCTGGGCGCTGGTCGCGACCGGCGCGGTCCTGCCGGTGCTCACCGTCGCGACGAGGGTCCCGCTCGTGCGGCTCGACGACGAGGCCGTCGACCGCACCCGCGAGATCGACCTGCTGCGCTCGATCCCGATCTTCACGCCGCTCAGCGCTCCGGTGCTCGAGGCTCTCGCCGCGCAGCTCGTGCTCGTGGAGGCCCCCGCGGGCGAGACGATCGTCGAGCAGGGCGGCCACGGCGACCGCTTCTACGTGATCGCCTCGGGCGAGGTCGAGGTCAGCGTCGATGGGAAGGCGCAGGCGACGCAGGGGCCCGGCGACCACTTCGGCGAGATCGCGCTCCTGCGGGACGTTCCCCGGACGGCGACGGTCCGGGCAAAGACCGATGTCGAGCTCTATGCGCTCGAGCGGGACGACTTCCTCGGCGCCGTGACCGGGCACGCGGGCAGCGCTCAGGCAGCCGAGGCGGTGGTCGGCGCACGCCTGGGCGTCTCGGCGGTCTAGAATCCGCGCCCATGGCCGGTCCGTCTGTCGAGCTGCTGCAGAGGATCCCGCTGTTCGCGGGCCTCGAGCCCAAAGAGCTCGAACGGCTCGGCGGCTCGTTCAAGGAGCGCACCTTCCAGCCCGGCGACACCGTGGCGAGCGAGGGCGAGACCGGCGCCGGCTTCTTCGTGATCGAGAGCGGCGAGGCTGCCGTCCAGGTCGGCGGCGAGGAGCGCGGCCGTCTCGGCCCCGGCGACTACTTCGGCGACATCGCGCTGATCGACATGGGCGCGCGGACGGCGACCGTCACCGCGGAGAGCACGCTCGACTGCTACGGCCTCACCTTCTGGGACTTCCGCCCGCTCGTCGAGAGCGACGCGCGGATCGCCTGGCCGCTGCTACAGGCGATGGCCAAGCGCCTGCGCGAAGCCGAGGCCTCAGACTGACGCCAGCCGCCGGGCGAGCTCCTCGAGATCCTCGCGCGCGCTGGCCGGGTCGCCGCTGAGCGGCGTCGCCTCGAAGCCGTCCTCGACGCGGCCGCCGAAGAGGACCCAGGGCACGCCGAGCTCGCGGCAGGCGCGGACGGCCTCGCCAGGCGCCTTGCCCTCGAAGGTCGTCCGGTCGACGGTGCCCTCGCCGGTGACGACCAGGTCGGCTCGAGCCGCTCGCTCCCGGAAGCCGACGGCGTCGAGCACGAAGTCCGCGCCGGAGACGAGCTCGGCTCCGAGCGACGCGAGCGCAGCGCCGAGCCCGCCGGCCGCTCCCGAGCCGGGAAGCTCGCTGCACGCCCTGCCTCGGAGCCGCTTCTCCAGCTCGGCGATCTGAGCGGGCGTCGCGCCCTTCTGCGGCCCGAAGGCACGCGGCGATTCGGCGAGGGTCGCGTGCGTGTCGCAGAGGACAGTCGTCGGGGCAGGCAGCTCGTGCACGACCTCGAGGAAGCCGGCGCCGCCGTCCATCGTCGCCGTCCCGCCGAGGCAGACGAGCAGCCGCTCACCCCCGCCGGCCGCCGCGACCAGCTCGCCGAAGCCGCGGCTCGACGCCGAGAGCACGTCGAGGCGAGAAGGGTCGAGCGGGATCGCGTCCGCGCTCTCGACGACGACCGCTCCGTCGAGCCCGTAGACCGGCGCCTCGTGCGGCCGCCCGAACGCGTCGTGCACGCCAACGCGTCGCAACAACCGCGCGCCGAGCACGTCGGCCGTCCCCTCGCCGCCGTCCGCGATCGGGCACTCGTCGGCCTCGGCGCCGGCGGCCGCAAAGCCCGCCGCGAGCAGGTGCGCCGCCTCCGGCGCGCCGAGGACGCCCTTGAGGCTAGCCGGGCACGCCAGCGCGCGCACGGGTCTCGCTCCCGTCCTGGGAGGGCTCCTCCTCCTCGGCCGGAACCTCCGCCTCCGAGGCGTCGGGCATCCGCCGCAGCATCGCGAACGAGAGGCCCTCGCGGGCGAGGAAGATCATCCCGACGCCGACGCCGACCGACGCCTCGATCGCCTGCAGCCCGAAGCCGTACGCGATCGCCACCCCTGCCGCGACGCCGTAGGAGCGGAGCGGCAGCGCGATCGCCGCCTGCAGCAGGCCGATGTTCCCGGGCCAGAGCGGGAAGAGTGTCGCGACGTTCATCAGCAGCAGTACGAGCCCGGCCGCCGGGAGCGGCGCGTGAATATCGAAGGCACGCATTGCGACGTAGACGGCGAGGAACTGGCAGAGCCACCCGCAGCACTGGAAGAACGCCGCCACCGTGGCCGGCCACGGCCGATGCAGCACGCCGAGCCCGAAGCGCGCCATGGTCACCAGCCGGCGGACCGGCCCGAGCCCCTCGAGCCCCGACTGGCCGTGATGGCGCGCGCTCATGAACGCGAAGGCGAGCAGCCCGAAGCCGATGATGCTCACGATCACCAGGCTCGAGATCGCCCAATGCGGAATCTTTGCCGTCGCGAGGACGTAGATGATCAGCCCGAGCGTCGGCACCAGGTCGAACAGCCGGTGCGCGAAGACGGTGCCGACCAGCACCGCCCAGGTTCCGTTGCCGCGCCCCTGCAGGCGCAGCTTCCGCGTCAGCACGGCCACGCGCGCCAGCTCTCCGATGCGGCCCGGGAGCACCGCGTTCGCGAACAGGCCGACCGAGAACGCTGAGAAGACGAGCCGGTAGCTCGGGTGCGGCGGCTCCATCGCCTGGTTGATGATCGTCCGCCAGGCGCCCGCACGGAGGAACACCGAGACGAGGTTGAGGCCGATCGCCGCGAACACGTACTCCCACTGGACGCGGTCGAACGCGTGCCCTACCTGGTGCCAGTCGGGCCCGCGCCACCAGACGAGCGCCGTGAGGCCGCCGGCGGCGAGGAGGACCACGACCACCCGCGGCCACCGCGACTCCGCGAGCTTCTTCAGGCTCACGCCAGCCGCTCGTAGGTCGCAGCCAGCCGCCGCGCGATGTCGTCCCAGGCGTAGCGCTCCAGCGCCAGCTTTCGCGCCGCCGCGCCCAGGCGCTCCCGCCGCGGCTCGTCGGCGAGGAGCGAGGTAACCGCCTCTGCCAGCGCGGCCGCGTCCCCCGGCGGGACGAGCACGCCCGTCTCGTCGGTCATGACGTCACGGTACCCCTCGATGTCGGACGCGACCACGGGAGTCGCACAGGCGAAGGCGCGGGTCAGCACCATTCCGAAGCTCTCGCCGCCGAGCGACGGCGCGACGAGCGCCTTCGCCGCCAGCAGCTCTTCCGTCAATGCGTCCTGGTCGAGGAAGCCGAGCGGGTCGATGCTCTCCGCTTCCACGCCGAGCCTGCTCAGCGCCAGCCGCACCATCAGCGGGTCGGCGCCGACGATCCGAAGGCGGGCGCCAGTGCGGCGGTGGATCTCCGGCCAGGCCCGCAGCAGCACCGGCATCCCCTTGCGCGGGTCGTGCCGCCCGACGAAGACGATCCGGTTCTCGCGGCCGGCGGGGTCGGCCTCGGGCGGGATCAGGACGCCGTTCGGGATCAGCTCGTACTCGCCGGGGAACCAGCGCGCCGCCGACTCGCGCGCCGCCTCGGTGACCGCTATCCGGTGGTCGATCCGGTCCATCAGGAACCCCCACACCGGCTTGCCGATCGCGTTCCAGGCCAGGTTGCCGTGAGCGTGGAAGGTGGCGACGACCGGAACGTCCGCGTAGGCGAGCGCCGACGTGCAGATCGCCGGCGTCATCGGCTCGTGCAGGTGCAGGACGTCGAAGCGCTCCTCCCGCAGGGCGCGCTTGACCTTCAGCGGCGTCGACGGGCTGAGGACGATGTTCGGCAGCGCGCCGTTGGCCGGGACGATCACGGAGCGCCCGACCGGGATCACATCGGGCGTGGGCCGGCCGTGCCGCCCGTGCCGCGGGTGCAGCACGCGCGTGAAGCTCCCCGGCGGATCGTGCCCGATGATCGTCCGGGTCTCGATCCCGAGCTTGCGCAGCGCCTCGACCTTTAGCTCGACGTGCTCGCCGACGCCGCCCCAGTAGGACCAGGAGTACGGGACGACGATGCCGACCTTCATCGCCCCCGATTCTGACGGAGCGCTAGACCGAGGCGCCGCGCATCAGGATCCACCACGTTGCGGGCGCGGCGTCCTGGCCCACAACGATCACGCAGCCACCGACGGAGAAGGCCGCGTTGACCGTTTGCCGCGATAGCGGCCCTTGACGCCTACCCCTCTGGGGACCTCAACTCCCGGGCACGAGTTGCCCAAGGACCTACCGCGGGCGAGCATCTTCGGGGTGCGGCGCAGCTCGGCGCAGATCGACGTCGGCTGAGGGGGTCCCGCCGCTGTCCCTCGAACGAGGGACGGCTGGGAGATACGACCGGCCGATCCGGGCCACATGGCCCGGCGCATCGCCTTCCTGCTCGTGCTGGTGCTCGCCGCCTCGCTCGGCGGCTCCATGCGCGCCCGAAGCGCGCCGGTTACAGCACCTGTCGTCCAGCTGGTCGAGAAGCCTGCCGTGAAGCCCCGGGTCCGGCATCAGCGTCCGCAACGCGGCACGCTGGTCGCCGGCGTCCGGCCCGGTCACGCCGTGCTCCTCCGTAGCGCGCCGCGCGGGCCTGTCGTCGCCCGGCTGACCTCGAGGACCGAGTTCGGCTCGCCGCAGACCTTCGCCGTCACCCGGCTACTCCCCGGCCGTCGCTACCGGGTGCTCTCGACCAAGCTGCCGAACGGGCGCACCGGCTGGATCGACGCCGCGCCCGGCACCTTCACCTTCTCGCACGCGCGCGCGACCCTCGAGGTCGACCTCTCCGCCCGCGTGCTCCGCGTCCACGAAGGCACGCGCGTGACGCGCACGATCCGCGTCGGCAAGGGCGCGCCCGGCACGCCGACCCCGACCGGACGCTTCGCCGTCACCGACAAGCTGAACGGCGCCGCCTACTCCCCGGTCTACGGCTGCTGCATCCTCGCCCTCTCGGCGCACCAGTCGCACCTGCCGAGCGGCTGGACCGGCGGCGACCGGATCGCGATCCACGCCGGCTCGACCGCCGGCGCCGTCAGCACCGGCTGCCTGCACGCTTCAACCGCTGCGCTTCGCTACTTGATGCGCTCAGTCCCGCTGGGCGCGCAAGTCGTGATCCACCCTTAGTGGAAACGCGGCGACCGTGCGAGCACCAGCAGCGCGAGCGGCGTCACCGTCATGAGCACGACGAAGAGCGCGAGCATGAGCCTCTGCAGCGGGCGGAGGCGAGCCACGGTCTCGAGACGCACGACCGTCGCGAGCCAGCCAGGCTCCGGCAGGAGCTGTCGAGCCCGCTCGGCGAGCTCGGGACTGACGAGCGCCAGCTCCGGTGAGACCGGCTCGTCAAGCGTTAGCTGAAGCGACGACACCTTGGCACCTCCCAGCCGCCACTATCCCGCCTGGCCCGACGCCGCGCATCACCCGTTCGGGGGACGGTTGGGAGGGTTTGGCGGAATAGCGCTCGTCGCCGGGGCGTGATGCTCGTTCCGAGGCAAGGACGCAGGGAGTGCCCGTACTGGAACGTACGTGCGCGACTGAGGACGCCGCCTCGGGGCGAGCAGCGCGGCCCGGCGGCATAGACGGTATTTCGCCAAGCCCTCCCGGACCGTAGACTCGGCACATGCCCGACGACGGTCTCGCCGAGCTTCACACCCACCTCGGCGCGTCGGTCGCGTCCGACATCCTCTGGAGCCTCGCGCACGAGCAGGGGATCGCGCTGCCGGTCAAGGACTACTCCGAGTTCGACCGCCTCGTCACGATCGCCGACCCGCGGCGGGTCGACAGCCTCGACGCCCTCGACCAGATCTACCACTGGACGGAGCTGATCCAGTCGAGCCCTCTCGCGGTCGAGCGCTCGGTGCACGCGGCGATCGGCGGCGCCTACCGCTCGCAGCACATCACGACGCTGGAGGTCCGCTTCAACCCGATGAAGCGAAACCGCGGCGGCGAGCGCGACCTCGACCACATCATCATGGCCGCGGGCCGGGGCCTGGACCGCGCGAGCCTCGAGTACCCGCAGGTCCGCGCCGGGCTGATCCTGATGATGGACCGCACCTTCGACGAGCGGCAGAACGCGATCATCGTCGAGAAGGCGATCCGCTACGCGCCGCGCGGGATCGTCGGCGTCGACATCGCCGGCCCGCGCCCCGGCGGCGAGCGCTACCCCTATCGCGACCTGCAGCCGTTGGTCGAGGAGGCGCGGAACGCGGGCCTCGGGATCACGATCCACGTCGGCGAGGAGGGCGAGGAGCACGGGGCCGCCGAGATCGGCGAGGTGATCGAGACCCTACGACCCGACCGGATCGGGCACGGCATACTCGCCGCGCGCGACTCGGAGCTGATGCGCGCGCTCCACGACGCCGAGATCGTCCTCGAGATCTGCCCCACCTCGAATCTGCTCACCCGGGCGCTACCCGACGAGGACGCGGTCCGCGACACCTTCAGAGCTTTCGTCGAGCACGGCGTTGCCTTCACGATCGCCACCGACGGCCCCGAGATGATGCGGACACACCTCCGCGACGAGCTCGACCTCCTGAAGCGAATCGGCGCCCTCGACGACGACGAGCTGGCCGAGGCGAACCGGCGCGGCCACGATGCGAGCTTCGTTCAGGCCGAGGCGGCCAGAAGCGCTTCGCCCTCGCGCACGTAGCGCGTCGCGCCGACCTCGCGCCAGAACGCGAGCGCCCGCTGCAGCTCGACGTCAGCCTCTGCGCGGCGGCCCTCCTCGACGAGCTCCTTCGCCGCCCGCAGCCGCGCGTAGGCCTCTCCGGGCCGGTGGCCGATCTCCCGGCACGTCTCCGCAGCGGCGAGGAAGTCGCCGACGCAGATCGCCGCGGCCGCCTCGGCCCAGGCGCCGGTCCTCCCGGTCTGCTCGATACGAGCCAGGTACTCCTCGCCGCGGCCGAGATCGTGCGCGGCCCAGGCCCCGTCGACGATTGGGGAGTCGTTCAGCACCGGGATCATCCTCTCGCCCAGCTCCAGCACCGCAGACAGCAGTTCCGACGCTTCCTCGCTCCGTCCCTCCGCGAGGAGACCCCAGGCGGCGCGCGCGCCGGTCTGGCCGTTCTGGTCGTTGGTCTGGCGAATCTGGGCCACGGCCGCCTCGATCTCTCCGGAGGCTTTCACTGCCTCCCCGGCGGCCGAGAGCATCGCTGCTCGCAGCATTCGCACCGAAGGCTCGAGAATGTGGGTTGCGCCCTCGTCGGCCTCGGCGACAAAGGCGTCGGCCAGGCGCATCGCGTCCGCCCACTCCCCGGTCATGAAGTACATCTCGACCGTGAGCGCACTGACCCAGCGGCGCGTCCCGATGTTCGCATCGTTCTCCAGGTTCGCCTGCATCGCGGCGAGGCTCCGCCGCGCGTCTTCGAGCCGGCCGAGCGAGATCTCCCTCGTCGCCCGGTTGTTGAGGGCCGTGTGCAGCTGCGTATAGGCCCGCGCCTCGGTGGCGAGCCCGACGGCGTTCTCGAGGTCGGTGAAGCCGCGCTCCTCGCCGAGCGCCAGATGGGAGGCCCCGCGCAGCTCCAGCAGGCGGGCGCGGAGCTCGTCCAGCCCCAGCCGCTCGGCAGCCGGTAGGGCGTCGTCGATCACGTCGATCGCCTGGGCCGAAAGCCCCCTCGCGTTCAGCGCTGCGGCCCGCTGCGCGAGCGCGGCAACCCGCGACGGGGAATCGGGCCGGTCGCCGACGAGGGCGAGTGCACGTTCGAGGCCGGCGTCGTGCGCCCTCGCATCACCGTGGAGCCACCACTGCGTCCGGGCGGCGTAGACCGCGGCGCGCGCAGCCGTCTCGGCGTGGCCCGCGGCCTCCAGCTTGTCGATCGCCTCTTCGATGAGCTCGAGACCCGATCCGTCCGCGCTGACCCGCGCCACCCCGCAGCGGTAAAGCACGTACGGGCGCTCCGGATCGTCCTCCGGCCAGAGCTCCAGCGCCTCGATGTAGAAGCGCGCCGCCGCCGGCCACGCGTGCAGCGAGGAAGCACGCTCGCCGGCGTCGCGGAGCACCGGCCGTGCGCGCGCTGCGAGCTCCGCGTCGTCGGTGCCCGCGGCGCGCGCGTACTTCAAAGCATGCAGGTAGTGCGAGGCGAGCATCTCGGCGTGGTCCTCGGGTCGACCGAGCGCCTCGAGCCAGGCTGCCGCCGCACGGTGCCGCGCCGCCCGGTCCGCGCGCGGGATCTGCCCATACGCCACGTCGAGGACGAGCAGGTGCCGGAAGCCGTACTCGGCCTCGCCCTCGACCGACGACCGGCGCGCCCGCTGGACGAGCTCCTTCCGCTCGAGCGCGAGCAGCGCCTCTTCCGCAGCACGCCGGTCGACGCCGCCGATCGCGCAAACCGAGCCGAGCCAGAAGACCTTGCCGACGACCGCGGCATCCTGCAGCAGCCGCTTCTCGCCGTCCGAGAGCACGTCGAGCCGCGCAGCGATGATCCCCTGCACCGTCTCGGGGAGCTCCTCGAGCGTCCCGCGCTCGGCGAGCATCCGCGCGTATTGCTCCGCGTAGAGCGGGTTCCCGGCCGCGCGCGCGAGCAGCTCGGCCTGCGTCCCGGCCTCCAGCACCGGTGACCCGAGCAGCGACGAGAACAGCCGCGCCGTCTCCTCGTCCTGGAGCGGCGGCAGCGAGAGCGTGGTCGCGTTCGCCTTGCCTCCGCCCCAGCCGGGCCGCCGCTCGAGCAGCTCGGGCCGCGCGGTGCAGAGTACGAGGATCCGCGCGGAGCGCACCCAGTCGGCGAGCTCGTCGACGAAGTCGAGCAGGCCGTCGTCGGCCCAGTGCAGGTCCTCGAACACCAGAACGACCGGCTGCTCGTCGGCGAGGCCCTCGAGGAAGCTCCGCCAGGCGGAGAAGTTCTCGCTCTGCGGCACCTCGTCGGCGCCGCCGACCCCGAGCAGGCTCCGCATCCGCGCCGTCATCCAGCCGGCCTCGCCCTCGTCGACGGCGACAGCGCGCACGGCCTCCTCGAGCTTGGCCCCCGCCTCGTCCTCCGAGTCGGACTCCATGATCCCCGCCTGCGCCTTCACGATCTCGGCCAGCGCCCAGAAACTGACGCCCTCGCCGTAGGGCAGCGAGCGCCCCTGGCGCCACGTCGTGAAGTCGGGCTCCGCGTCCACGAGCTGGAAGAGCTCGTAGACGAGCCGCGACTTGCCGATCCCGGGCACGCCGACGAGCGTCACGAGCTGGAGCTGACGCTGCGAGCGCGCCCGCTCGAGCGCGTCGCCCAGCTGGTGGAGCTCGCGCTCCCGCCCGACCAGCGGCGAGTCGGCCCGCAGCAGGTCGATGCCGAACCGTGAGCGCGCCTCGAGCGCCTCCCAGACGCGGATCGGCTCCGACTTCCCTTTCGCCTCGACCGACTCCGCTTCGCGGTACGAGATCACGTGCCGCGTCGCCCGGAAGGTCGTCTCGCTGACGAGGATCCCGTTCACCGGCGCCGCCGACTGCAGCCGCGAAGCGGTGTTGACGACATCGCCCGCCGCCATGCCTTCGCCCTCCGCGGGGCGCGCCCCGAGCGCCACGAGGGCCTCGCCGGTGGTGACGGCGATCCGCACCTGCAGCTCGCCCTGCTCGGCGGCCCAGTCACGGATCGCGATCGCGGCGCGCACGGCCCGGACGGGATCGTCCTCGTGCGTGGACGGAGCCCCGAAGAGCGCCATCACCGCGTCCCCGATGAACTTCTCGACGGTCCCGCCGAAGCGCTCGAGCTCGCCGCGCAGGTGCGCGTGGTAGGGCGCGAGCAGCGCGCGGACGTCCTCGGGGTCGAGCTGCTCTGCGCGCGCGGTGAAGCCGACGAGGTCGGCGAAGAGCACGGTGACGACCTTGCGCTCCTCGCGCACGGGCGCGGCCGCGGGCTCGAGCGGCGTGCTGCAGTTGTTGCAGAACCGCGCGCCCGCCGGGTTCTCCTGGCCGCATGTCGGACAGACGCTCACGCGGGAAGGGTACGCCGAAAGGCGTAGCGATCAAGATACGCCGCGCGATCAATAGGCACGCGGGGGCAGCGTTGTTAGCGTCGCGGCATGATCGAACTGCTGCACGAGGGCCCGCCGGTCATCACGGATCGGCAGCGTCAGGTGATCGAGCTGATCGCCGCTGGCTACTCGAACGAGGAGGTCGCCCGCCGTCTCGGCATCTCGCCGCGGACGGCGAAGGCTCACTCGGACGTGCTGCGCCAGAAGCTCGGCTGCACCAGGCGCCGGCAGATCCCAAGTGCCTACCGCTTGCTGACCGGACGCGACCCGCTCTCAGAAGGCCTCGGAGCGGTCCCGGCCGCCTCCGGGGACTGACGGCCCGCGCCTGCGGCCTTCCGGGGTCGCAGGCGCGGAGTCCCTTCTTGACGTCTTGGCGCGTAGGCGAATGAGGGGTTAGCCTACGCCCGCGGGCTTGCGGCGCCCGGAGGCAGGATGGAAGAAGAGGAACAGATCGAGGTCCCACTCGGGCGTCGCCACATCATCGAACGCCCCCGGTTGACGCGCCTACTGGACGAGACCTCGGCGCGCGTAATCATGCTCGTGGCGCCAGCCGGGTATGGCAAGACGACGCTGGCCCGGCAGTGGCTCGCGAACCGCCGATTTTCTTGGTTAGCGGCCACCCGCGCCTCGGGCGATGTTGCGGCGCTTGCTGGAGACATAGCTAGTGCGGTTTCAGCGATCTTAGGGACCAGAAGCTCGTCTGTCGTTACCCGTCTCAGCGGCGGTCACGAACTACCACACAAACATTCTGATCTGGCCAAACTTCAGATCGAGGAACTATCGAACTGGCCCAGAGACGCGTGGCTGGTCATCGACGAATACGAGTGGCTCGTGGCTTCCGGTGCGGCAAATGAATACGTGAGCCTTTTGCTGGAGGGCTCGACTCTTAATCTGTTGTTGACGAGTCGAGCTAGGCCGGGTTGGGCAACTGCGCGAAGGCAAATCTACGGTGACTTTACCCTCGTCGATCGCTCGCTACTGAAGATGGATTCAGAGGAAGCGCAGCAGGTTCTCGCGAACGCTAATCGGCCCATTTCGGAAGCTCTCTTGGAAATCGCCGCGGGATGGCCTGCAGTACTCGGATTGGCTGCCCTTACCCCCGTAGAGCATCTCTCGGACGCGATTCCGGAAACGCTGTACGAATACCTGGCTGACGAACTCTTCAACAAGAGCTCCCGGGTGCTAAGAGATACCTTGCCGATGCTTGCGCTTGCTCCGCGAGTATCACCGCAGGTCGCGGCAGTGCTATGCGGGCCAAACGAGGCTGGCTGCGTCATGCGTGAGGCGGCTGAGGTTGGATATCTGGGTGATTCGAGCGGCGTCCTGTCCTTTCATCCACTTCTAAAGGAGTTCTTGTTAGCCAAGCTCGACCCAACGGACGAGCGCGCCCTTCAGGCATCCACGGACCTGGTCTCTTTGTTCCTCCAGAGTTGCGCCTGGGACGACGCATTCCATGTCATTCAAAATATGCCTGACCAGCAATCGCTTCTACAGCTCATCAAAGCCGGCTACGGACCTATGCTGCGCACTGGCCGCACAGCAACTTTGGCCGAATGGCTCGATATGGCCCGTCGACAAGGCCTTGAGACGCCACTACTCGATCTCATCGAAGCGGAGCTTGCCGCGCGGGAAGGTCGCACAAGGTTGGCGGAGCGAATGGCTTTGTACGCGGCACATAGAGGCGAGTCGTCAATTCGCTTCCACGCGCTATGCCTTGCGGGTCGGATCGCGCACCTTGACAATCGAGAATCGGACTCACTTCGTCATTTTCAAGCCGCGGAGGCGTTGGCGCAGAACGAACAGGAGAGACACGAAGCCAGGTGGGGCGCATTGCTATGCCCTACCGCGTTTCGGACTGAAGACGAAGTTCGAGAGGCCCTTACAGCATTTCTCGAATACGAACCTCAGGGACCTGATGACCAGGTGCGGGCAGGCACGGCGCGCCTGTTTGTCGGCGTCAGTGTCCTTGGCGGCATAGAGAAGGCTGTTGAAGCTGCCCTTCCGGTCATGTCCTTGACTTCCGACGATGTTGACCCCGTCATCCTCACAAGTTTCCAGAACTCTTTAGGTAGATCCCTGATCCTTCTTGGGCGATACCAACAGGCACTTGAGGTCGCTAACGAGGCTATCGCGGTGGCAGAGGCGACAGGGCTCGTGTTCGTGCTGCCTCATGCCCTCGTCTCAAAGGCCGGAGCTCTTCTTGGTCTCGAACGCTACGCCGATGTTCGAAGTGCGCTTGAGGAGGCAGAAGGACATGCCTCTAAGATCGGCGATCAGCACAACCTGTTCGATACTCGCACGGTCCGTTCGAAACTCGCGATTGCGACCGGCCAGCCCGATCGAGCAATAGCTTTCACGGATGACGAAGCTCTAGGGGTGACTGCTGGCATGCGCGGGGAGTATCAGGCAACCAACGCGCTCGCCTTGGCATGCGCTGGAAGAGTCCCAGAGGCTGAACGAGTCCTTGCCGCAGCGTTGGAAGCCTCCGTTATTCAGGAGGTTCAATCGTTGGCTTTCGCTGTTCGCGCGGTATTAGCTGCGAGAAGGGAGGATCGAGATGCAGTCCGCAGAGAGTTGGCTTCGGCGAAGGCGACCGGTGCCGTGGATTCCATTCTCATCGCAAGACATGGGTCCGAGGAGCTCGCTGCAGCCATGGATGATCTTGCACCTCAAGACGTCGCCGCTTTCGGCAGGCTGCCCCGGTCGACCACTCCCACGGACGGACAGCACATCCTCGCCGGCCTGACAAAGCGGGAACTCGAAGTACTGGCCCTTCTCAGGCTCGGGGATACGAACAGGGAGATCGCAGCGAAACTCGTGATCGAAGAAGTAACCGTGAAAGTGCATGTCAGCAACATTCTCCGAAAGTTGCGCGTCCGGTCACGGACAGAAGCAGCCGTACTTGCTACGAATCTTGCGTCGGAACGAGCGATCTCACCCGGTACAGCTCTTCGGGACCACTCTCTATAGGCGCACGTGTCGACGAAATGGGAAACCTGGAACCACGCCGAGACACCAACTCATTGCGGAGAAGGCGTGCGATCTTGTCGCCATGCGGACCGTAGTAGGCACGAACCGACCGATTAGGAGAATCCGGTCTAAGCCGAAGCAGCCACGGCAACTAGGCGCGGCCTGTGCTGCACGGCGAATGCAAACTCGTCTTTAATGCCGGCACGGTAGGCGTCGTTTGCGCCCACGAGAAGCGCCTCGAACGCTGCAACAATCGTGGTGTCGAACTGGGTCTCCACGCCTTGCGCAAGCCGCATGCGAGCCACAGAGACAGCCATAGCGTCTCGATAGGGCCGCCGCGAGGTCATCGCGTTATAGGCATCCGCGACGGCGAGTATTCGCGAAAGGAGCGGGATGGAATCACCACGCAACCGGTCGGGATAGCCAGCGCCGTCTATGCGCTCGTGGTGATGACGAACGACTTCCGCGATTTCGCTGTAACCCTCAACCCGAGCAAGGATCCGCTCCCCGATGACCGGGTGCTCCTCCATCTGTAGGCGTTCATCAGCCGTCAGGGGACCAGGCTTCTCCAGTAGGCCGGGAGGGAGCCCGACTTTGCCAATGTCGTGTACTAGGCCCGCAAGGTGCGCGAGACGCTGATCCCTCTCGCTTAGCCCGAGTCTCTCGGCGATGTCTCGAGCGTAAACTGCCACGGCAGCCGAATGACCGGCTGTGTAGCGGTCTCGAGCATCGAGCGTTGCGACGAGTGCCGTGGCGAAGGACAAGTTGGCGCGCTCTTGGCGCTCTATGGCAGCCGTCAATTCTTCGGAAGTGGCTCGCTGCTCTCGGTAGAGCAGGAAAAACTTTTGAGCGACAAATGCCGGGAACAAGAACAGAACAACGCTCCAAGTAGAGACCTCACGGCAGGCATAGACCAGTAGTGCGGTCATGGGGACGTACAGGGGCAACGCGACGAAGGCCGCGCTCGAGACCTTCGCGATTTCTCTGACGGTCATGCCACGCAGCCGCGCCGCCACCGAGCCAAGGCCCAAATCGCCTACCTGTTCGACAATGGTCGCGCACGCAACCGCCGCGACGACGGGCCCAAAGCCATGCGTGCTTGATCCATCAATCTGGAACGCCACCACGCCCGCGCAGCCGGCCGCAATTGAACGGGACGAGGTCCACGTAAGCCATCGCGCATAAGGGGCGCGCAAGTCGCAGAGCAGGCTCGCGCAGCTCACGACGATCGCAGCAAAAGGCCCGTAGATGACAGCGGCAAGGACGATCGGTAGAGAAGAGACCGAAACTGCCGCGCGCGGCGTGATTCGGACGCTTTGCATCTCGGCGAGAAAGGCCGAGACCGCAAGAGCCGCCAACGGCCAAGAAACAGCCGAACCGGGACCAGAGCTGGTCAGTAGCACAGACGTCACCAGCGCGATGAGCAGCACAACTAGCCAACTGGTGTATCCAACAAGAGCCCAGTCGCGTTTCGTGGGCACCGTCTCAATACCGAGAAGCGCCCGAAACCGACGCTCGATATTCGTCCGAAGACTCAGCGAAATTCCTTGAAACTCCCCCGTTTGGGTGATAGGTTCTGACATGCCGTCAGTCCCCCCAGGGAGGAAACATGCGCTCTCGCATCATCAAGCCGGTGCTCGCGATCGCGTCACTCGCGGCGACATCGGGAAACGTCAAGCTCTGGTAACGGCTTCTCGGACCCATGGTGCGGGTCGTAGCTTCCGTTTTCCCCAGACTCTCCACATCACCCTGTTGAGTGATTTCCACAGGGGTGTGGAAATCGGCCTCGAAGAGATCCGGTCTTTCTCTTTGCGCTCTTCTCGCTAGGCGATCAGGTTTCGCCGGAAGCCGACTGCCACCGCGTGGGCCCTCGAGCGGGCCTGCAGCTTCGCCAGCAGGTGGCGCACGTGCGACTTGACGGTCTCCTCAGAGAGGAAGAGACGCACGCCGATCTCGCGGTTCACAAGGCCGTCGGAGATCAGCTGGAGCACCTCGATCTCGCGCGCCGTCGGCTCCTGCTCGAGCTCCTGCAGGGGGCCGGCGAAGGGGATGACTTCGGCGCCCTTGTTGCCGCGGCGCTTCGCAACCGCGTCAAAACGGCGGCTGTGGTCCACGTAACGGGACAGGATCTCCTTGCGCTCGGCAGCATCCACGGTAACCGCCGTATCGGCCTCGCTACCGCGCCGCTTTAGACCAGAGACCTACCCCGTTTCAGGGATGCCGCCGCTTACTAAGCGGATTCCGGGCTTTTCGGCGGTGCGAGGGCGCTGACGCGAGCGAGTGTCGCTTTGTCGACGCTGAGCGGGTGGTGGCACGCCGCGAGGTGTCCGTTGCCGTAATCGACCAGCGGCGGCTCGATCTGGCTGCAGACCTCGGTCGCGTAGCGGCAGCGCGGGTGGAAGCGGCACCCCGACGGCGGGTGGATCGGCGAGGGCACGTCGCCCTCGAGCACGATCCGCTCGCGCTTCTCGGAGAGGTCGGGGTCGGGGATCGGGACGGCCGAGAGCAGCGCCTCGGTGTACGGCATGATCGGCCGGGTGTAGAGCTCCTCGGCCGGCGAGAGCTCGACGAGCTTGCCCAGGTACATGACCGCGATCCGGTCGGAGACATGGCGGACGACGCCGAGGTCGTGTGCGATGAAGATGTAGGTCAGCCCGAACTCGTCCTGCAGCTCTTCGAGCAGGTTGACCATCTGCGCCTGGATCGAGACGTCGAGCGCGGAGACCGGCTCGTCGGCGACGATCAGCTTCGGCCGCAGCGCGAGCGCCCGAGCGACGCCGATCCGCTGGCGCTGCCCGCCGGAGAACTCGTGCGGGAAGCGGTTGTAGTGCTCGGGCGAGAGGCCGACCGTCTCGAGCAGCTCCTCGACCTGCTTCTTGCGCTCCTTGCGGTCGCCGAGGCCATGGATCTTGAGCGGGTCGCCGACGATCGTGCCGACGCGCTTGCGCGGGTTCAGGCTCGCGTACGGGTCCTGGAAGACCATCTGCATCTGGCGGCGCAGCGGGCGCAGGGAGCGCGCGCCGAGCTTGCCGATCGAGCGGCCGTCGAAGACGACGTCGCCGGCGGTCGGCTCGAGCAGGCGGACGACGCAGCGGCCGAGCGTCGACTTGCCGCAGCCGGACTCGCCGACGAGGCCGACGGTCTCGCCCTTCGAGACCGTGAGCGAGACGTCGTCGACGGCATGGACGCGCGCGACCTCGCGCTGGAGGATCCCCGCGCGGATCGGGAAGTACTTCTTGAGGCTCGTGATCTCGACGAGCGCGCCGTTCTGCAAGCCCTCGGTCACGCGACCTCCTCCGCCTCGCCCACGACGGTGGTCTCGCGCAGCTTTCGCTTCTCCTCGAGGCTCAGCCAGCAGCGGTCGAGGTGGTTGCGTGCGTCAACCTTGTTCGCGAGCTCGGGCTCCTCGTAGCACTTCTCGAAGGCGTGCGGGCAGCGCGGCCGGAACTTGCAGCCCTCGGGGAGGTTGATCAGCGACGGCGGCATGCCGTGGATCGAGTGCAGCTTCTCCGGCTTCGGCCGGTCGAGCCGCGGGATCGAGCCGAGCAGGCCCCAGGTGTACGGGTGCTGCGGGTCGTAGAAGATGTCGCGCTTCCCGCCCTGCTCGACGACGCGGCCGGCGTACATGACGATGATCTCGTCCGCGACCTCGGCGACGACGCCCAGGTCGTGCGTGATCAGGATCACCGACGAGTCGAAGTCGTCCTTGAGCTTGTCGATCAGCTCGAGGATCTGCGCCTGGATGGTCACGTCGAGCGCCGTGGTCGGCTCGTCGGCGATCAGCACGTCGGGGTTGCACGAGAGCGCCATCGCGATCATCGCGCGCTGGCGCATGCCGCCCGAGAACTGGTGCGGATAGTCGCCGGCGCGCTCGCTTGCGTTCGGGATGCCGACCTGGCGCAGGAGCTCGACCGCGCGGTGGCGCGCCTCGCGCTTGCTCGTCTGCCGATGGGCGACGATCGCCTCGACGATCTGGTCACCGACCGTGTACACCGGGTTCAGCGACGTCATCGGGTCCTGGAAGATCATCGCGATCTCGTCCCCGCGGACGTCGCGCAGGCGCGCCTCCGACTGCGCGAGCAGGTTCTGGCCCTTGTACAGCACCTCGCCCTCGAAGGCGGTGTTCTTCTCGCGCGTCAGGCCGAGGATCGTCATCGCGGTCACGCTCTTGCCGGAGCCGGACTCGCCGACGATCCCGAGCACGCTGCCGCGATCGAGCGCGAAGTCGACGCCGTCAACGGCGTGCACGATCCCGTCCTCGGTCGTGAAGCGGACCTTGAGGCCTTTGACCTCCAGCAGTCGCTCGGCCATCTAGGTCGGCCTGATTCGCGGGTCGAGGAACGCGTAGACGAAGTCGACGAGGGCGCTGAAGACGACGATGAAGAACGCGCCGTAGAGGGTCACGCCCATGATCGGCGGCAGGTCGAGGCTACCGACCGACTGCGCGGCGTACCAGCCGACGCCCTTCAGGTCGAAGACGGTCTCGGTCAGGATCGCGCCGCCGCCGATCACCGCCGCGAAATCGAGCCCGAACAGGGTGACGATCGGGATCAGCGAGTTGCGCAAGACGTGGCGCACGAGGATCCGCCGCGGGGACAGGCCCTTGGCCCGGGCCGTGCGGACGTAGTCCTCGCTCATCGTGTCCAGCATGTTCGAGCGCAGCACGCGGCCGTAGAAGCCGATGAACAGCACGGAGAGGCAGAACCAGGGAAGGATCAGGTGGTAGGCCCACTGGGTCGGGCTCACCGAGAAGGGAACGTACTCGCCGTCCGGGAACGGCGGGTTCGTGGGCTTCTCGGCCAGGAAATAGCGGAGCACGATGCCGAGGAAGAAGACGGGCATCGAGACCCCGATCAAGGCGAAGGTCGTGATCAGCCGGTCGGAGAGCGTCCCGGCCGTCACGGCCGAGATCACCCCGACCACGATCCCGAAGAAGAGCCAGATGATCGCGGCGCCGATGCAGAGCGAGAAGGTCGCCGGGATGCCCTTCTTGATCTCCTCGGCGACGTCCTGCCGCGTGTCGAACGAGCGCAGGATGCTGTACTCGCTGTGCTGTCCCGGGAGCAGGCCGGTGCCGGCCTTCTCCATCAGCTTCACGTACTGGACGTAGAACGGTCGGTCGAAGCCCCACTGGTGCCGGATGTTGGTGATGTTCTGCGGCAGCGGGTTCTTGCCGGCCATCCGCTGGGCCGGGTCGCCGCCGGGGATCAGGATGAAGATGATGTAGACGAGCACGCTGACGCCGAAGAGCACGGCGACCATTCCGATCAAGCGGCGGATGATGAACGCGACCATTAGTGCCCCTCTGGGTGATGCTGTCTAGCTTCTGGGTCGCGAGCACCAAGCCAGGGGCCGCACTCGTCCGCGGCCAAGGCTGGTTGCCTTGGCAAGGACGAGGGTGGTTCCTGGCGCCGCGTGATCGCGGGCCAGAAGCGGGCGGGCATCGCGGGGAGGGGCACTAGTGCTCGAGCCTCACCTTTGCGCGCGGGTCGAGCGCGTCGCGCAGGCCGTCGCCGAAGACGTTCAGCGAGAGGACGGTCAGGACGAGCGCGATTCCCGGTACGAGGCAAAGCCACGGTGCGGTCTGGATCTGTTCCTGCCCGGTGGCGATCAGGTTGCCCCAGGACGGGCTCGGCGGACGCACGCCGGCCCCGAGGAACGAGAGCCCCGCCTCGGTGATGATGTTGTTGGCGATGATCAGGGTGAAGAGGACGAGCACGGTCGAGGCGACATTGGGGAGCAGCTCCGAGAACATGAGGCGCATCGGACCGGCGCCCTGGCCGATCGCGGCCTCGATGAACTCCTTCTCGCGCAGCGACAGGATCTGGCCGCGGATCGGCCTCCCCACGTAGGGGATCAGGACGTACGAGATCACGAGCGTCGGGATCCAGAGGCTGCCGGCCTCGATGTTGATCCCGAAATGGTGGAAGCCGTTGACCTGGAGCGCGCTACCGATCGCGATCGCGAGCAGGAACACCGGGAAGGCCCAGATCAGGTCGAAGAAGCGCGAGATCACCCAGTCGGTCCAGCCGCCGAAGTGGCCGGCGAGCAGGGCCAGCACGAGCGCGAAGAAGGTGCAGAGGAAGGCGGAGCCGATCCCGATCTTCAGCGAGTTGAGCCCGCCGTAGAGCAGCCGGACCGCCTCGTCGTGGCCGAGCTTGTCGGTGCCGAGCACGAAGCGGCCGTTCGCATGCCACCAGGTCGGCGGGAGGTAGACGACCGGCTTGACGTCGAAGGTGTTGGTCGTCGGGTCGTAGACGGCGCCGCCGCTGACCACCGACCGCAGCTTCCCGGAGACACGAACCTGCTCCCCGGCGTGCACGTCGTTCGGCCCCGAGTGCGCCACGTGGCGGGCATAGACAGGCGCGAGCGAGCAGCAGACGACGATCAGGATGAAGACGCCGAGCGACGCCAGCGCCACGTAGTTGCGGCGCAGGCGGCGCCACGCGAGGTACCACGGGCTGCGCCCGATAATCGCCACCTCGTGCGCCTCGGTGGCCAGGAGGGGGGCGCTGTCGAGGGTGAGATCGGTGGCTCCGGGCTCGACCATTCCTTGGGGCGGCGAGTGTAGTCAGTGAGGGCGCCTCGAAGGCGCCCTCACTGACGTTTGCCTGGACCTAGCGCGCTACTTGCACAATCGCGCGAGGTCGATCCCGTAGAGGTTCTGCACGTGAATGCACTTCGCCGGGATCGACTTGTTGAAGAACTCCGGGAACACGCGGTTCGACCACGGTGCCCACGGAGCCTGCTGCATGATCTGCTTCTCGACCGCCGCCCACTTGGCGTTGACTGCCGGAGTGAGGACCGGGGCCTTCTTCAGGGCCTCGATCTCGGCGTTGGTCTTCTTGTTCGTGTACCAGGCGTAGTTGTTGTTGTCCTGGTCGGTGATGCGGTTGCCGTTCAGGAGCACGTCGAACCAGTCGAGCGGGTGCGGGTAGTCCTCCAGCCACCGCGCCCAGCCGGTCTGCGCGTGCGTGTTCACGTTCCCGACCGTCGTGTAGTACGTCGCTCGGGGAAGGATGTTCAGGGTCGCATTCAGCCCGATCGAGTTCAGCACGCTCGTGTAGTACGTCGCCGAGTCAACCGCGTCGGAGACGTTGCGCGTCCAGACCGTTACCTTCGCGCCGTTCGCGCCGGCCTGGTTGATCAGCTGCTTCGCCTTGGTGACGTTGTGGCTGTACAGCTTCAGCTTCCGGTACGACGGGTACGTCGGCGGCAGGACGTTCTGCGTCGGCTGGCCGAGACCGCCCCAGATCAGCGTCTGCATCTTGCTGCGGTCGAGGGCGTAGTTGACGGCCTGGCGCACCTTGAGCTTGTTGAACGGCGGTTCATTGATGTTCATCCAGAAGTAGTAGGTGTTCGCCGTCTCGCCGTAGGACGGAGGCGACCCTTGCTCTTCGCGTTCGCGATCCGGTCGGGCGGGATCGCCGCGTTGCTGTAGTCGGCCTGGCCGTTGATCACCATCTGCGTGGCGGCATCGGCGTCACCGACGAGGGACACGTCGACCTCGTTCGGGTTTCCGCGCGGGATGTACTTCGTCGGCTTGAAGTACTTGTTCCGCACCATCACGAACCCGTGGTTCGGGTCGTAGCTCTTGAACGCTGTACGGCCCGGTCGACGGGATCGTCCCGTTCTGGATCGTCGGGCGCGGTATCGCCCGGAACCGGCGCGGCGAAGATCAGCGCGAGGATCGTGAGGAAGTCGCCGCGTGCGGTGGCGAGCTTGATCGTGATCGTCCGCTTCGAGTTGTTCGTGATGATCCCGCTGATGTTCCCGTTCGGCGTCGGGTGCGCGGCATAGGCCTTCGCCCCGGCGATGTCGGTGTAGAAGCCGACGCCCTGGCCGGTGGCGAGGAACCCTCGCTTGATCGCCCACTTGAAGTCGGAGGCGACCACCTTCTTGCCGTTCGAGTACTTCAGACCCTTGCGCAGCTTGAAGTGGTAGACCTTGCCGTTCTTCGAGATCGTCGGCAGCGACTGCGCCAAACCGGGCACGAGCTTGTAGCCGGCCGGCCCCTTGACGTGCTGGTAGGTGAGAAGCGTCTCGTAGACGTTCCACATCGCCCACCACGACTGGCCCGTGTAGGCCTGCTGCGGATCGAGGTAGTCAATCGTGTCGAGCACGGCGCGGAGCTTCGGAAATGCCTGCGGGTTGCTCGGCGTCCTGCTCTTGGTTCCGGCGGCACTGAATGCCGCCGCCATCATGGCGAGCCCGGCCGCTATGGCGACAACGCCAAGCAGCCAGCCCCATCGTCTCTTTCCACTCATCGAACCTCCCCATGTAGACCGCCGGCGGCGGTCAGTGAATCTTTACAGAGTGGAGACGTTTTTCAAACGATTAGGTTGGGCGGATCCGCGGATCCAACCGCGCGTAGACCACGTCGACGACGGCGCTCATGATCGTGATGAAAAAGGCGCCGTAGATGACGGTCGCCATGATCACGGGCAGATCGAGCGTCTGCAACGAGTCGTAGGTCAGCTTGCCCACGCCGGGAAGGCCGAAGACGACCTCGGTCAGGAGCGCGCCGCCGCCGACGAGGACGCCGAAGTCGAGGCCGAAGAGGCTGACGAACGTGATCATCGAGTTGCGGAGCATGTGCCTGAGCAGAACGCGCTCGGGCGACAGCCCCTTCGCCCTCGCGGTCCGGACGAAGTCCTCGCTCTGGACCTCGAGCAGGTCCGCGCGCAGCACCCGGGCGTAGAAGCCGATGTAGAGCACCGAGAGGGTTATCCACGGGATGACCAGGTGCAGGAACCACTGCCACGGGTTCTGGGTGAGCGGCACGTAGCCGTTGGACGGCACCCAGCTGAAGAGGAAGGTGTCGTGCCAGCGGTCGAGCGTGATCAGGTTCGCGACCTCGCCGAGCCAGAAGACCGGGATCGAGATGCCGATCAGCGCAAGGATCATGAGTAACGGATCGAGCAGCGTCCCCTTGAAGACCACGGCCAGCAGGCCGGTGAGGATGCTGAAGACGATCCAGAGCACCGCCGCGCCGATCACGAGCGAGAGCGTCACCGGAGTCGCGGCCTTGATCGCGGGGACGACCGAGAGCGCCTGGTTGCCGTACGAGACCAGGTCGCGCGAGATGAACAGCCGCTTCATCATCAACGCGTATTGCACGGGCAGAGGGCGGTCGAGCCCGAACTGGTGCCGCACGGCGGCCACGGTCGTGGGGTCCGGGTTGCGGCCGGCGAACTGGCGCGCAGGGTCGACCCCGGGGGTCGCGAAGAAGATCAGGAACGTCAGGACGGTGATCGTGAAGAGGACGAACACCATCCCGATCAGCCGGCGGATGACGAAAGCTGTCACCCCTACTCCTTCGCCCGGACCTTCGCGCGCGGGTCGAGGGCGTCCCGCAGGCCGTCCCCGAGCACGTTCAGCGACAGCACGGTCAGAACGATCATGACCCCGGGTGCGATCGAGACCCACGGCCGCGTGTAGAGCAGATCCTGGCCGTCCTGGATGATCGTGCCCCAGCTCGCGTGGGGCGACTGAACGCCGATCCCGAGGAAGGACAGCGCGGACTCGGTCAGGATCGTGGTCGCGATCATCAGCGGGAAGAGCACGATCACCGTCGAGAGGACGTTGGGCAGGATCTCGTTGAACATCAAGCGGACGTTCGACGCCCCTTGGGAAACCGCGGCCTCCACGTACTCCTTCTCGCGCGTGGAGAGAACCTGGCCGCGGACCGGCCGGTAGACGTACGGGATGTAGACGACGGCGATGATCAGCGTCGGGATCCAGAGGCTCGCCGGGTTGACGATCGGCTTGGTCTGGGAGAGGAGCACGGTCGACAGCGAGATCGCGAGCAGGTAGACCGGGAACGCCCAGATCAGGTCCATCACGCGCGAGAGGACCGAGTCCGTCGCGCCACGGAAGAAGCCGGCTAGCAGCGCGAAGACCACCGCGAACAGGCAGCAGATCGCCGCCGAGCCGACCCCGATCCCCAGCGAAGCCCGGCCGCCGTAGAGCACGCGTGCCATGACGTCGCGGCCTTGCGTGTCCGAGCCGATGAAGTAGTTCGATTGCCAGGTCGGCCCGATCGGGTTCTCCCCGATGCCCAGCTTCCCCCCGCCCTGCTGGATCACCTCGACCGTCTTGCCGTTCACCGTCGTCGTCCCGTTGAGGTTCGAGCCGAAGACGACGGTGTGCGCGACGTGGTGCGCGTAGACCGGGGCGCTGAAGCAGACGACGACGATCAGGAAGAAGAGCGCCAGCGCTCCGAGCGCGACCCGGTCGCGGAGGAGCCGCCGCCCGGCGAGCCGCCACGGGCTCTTGCCCGCGATCTGCTGTACGGCCTCGCCGGGCGCAAGGACGACCTCCTCCTCGGGTCCGAAGGCGAACTCGGCCAACTGTGCTTCGCGCCTACTTCACGGAGGCCTGGTCGAGGAGTAGGTACCACTGCGGGCTCCAGATGTAGTTCTTGAGCCGCGGCGAGACGAGGTTCAGCTGCTTCGGGTTGAACATCGCCACCCACGGCGCCTGGTCGGTGACCTCGTGGTCGACCTCTGCCCAGGTGTGGTTCGCCGCAGTCGGGTCGGTCACCCCGGTCGTCGCCGCCTGATCCATCTTGGCCTGGATCCCCTGGTTGCAGAACGCAGCGATGTTCGGGCTGGAGTCCGAGCCCGGGTGGAACGAGCCGCAGCCGAGCAGGATGTTGAGGAAGTCCGAGGCCGCCGGGTAGTCCTGGAACCAGTCGGAGAACGCGAACTCGACCTTGTTCTTCGAGTTCTGGATGAACGAGTACTGGATGCTGTTCGAGAGGAACTGCGGCTTCGCCTTGTAGCCGAGGCTGTTCAGCAGCGTGATGAAGTACTCGCCGAGCGCCTTGTCGGCCGGCGTCGTGTCCGTGTTGACCTTGACGGTGTCGCCCTTCGTGCCCGACTCCGTGACGAGCTGCTTCGCCTTGGCCAGGTCAGGCGCCGTCCACTTGCCCGAGCCGGGGTTCTTGGTGTACGGGCAGTAGGGCGTGTAGCCCGGGAACTGCGGCGGCAGCACCTGGCAGGTCGGGGTGTTCAGCTTGGGGCCACCGTAGATCTTGACCAGCGCATTGCGGTCGGCCGCGTAGTTGACGGCCTGGCGCGCCTTCAGGTTGTTGAACGGCGGGATGCGCGTGTTGAGCGCGAAGTAGAACGTCGCGGTCAGGGTCTGGATGTGCACCTGGTCGGGGTGCTTCGTGCTGAGCTCGTTCAGCCGGTCGGCCGGGATCTGGTCCGAGTTGGCGATGAAGTCCGCCTCGCCGTTCTCGACCTGCGTGACCTCGGACTCGACGCTGAGGCCGAACTTCTGCAGGATCACGTCCGGGTTGCCGGCCGGCTGCGCTTCCGCAGACCACTGCTTGAAGTACGGGTTGCGGACTAGCTTCATCTGCTTGGTCGGCACATACTCGGCCCACTTGTACGGGCCCGTCCCGGGGGGCGGGATATTCAGGTTCTTGGCCTCCGTGTCGGCCGGGAGGATGAACGCGAACGGCAGCGCGAGCTGGTCGAGGAACTCGGCGTCGGGTCGCGCGAGGTGGAACGTGACCGTGTTCCCGTCGACGACGATCCCTTTCGAGAGGTCGCAGCTCTTCGGCGTCTTCACGCACGCGTCGCCACCCTGGATCGCGTTGTACCAGGTGCCCGCGTTCGGACTGTCGCCGATCTTGAACAGGCGCTCGAACGTCGCCTTGACGTCGTTGCCGGTAAGCGTCTGGCCGTTGGAGAACTTGATCCCGTCGCGCAGCGTGAACTTCCAGGTCTTGCCGCCGTTCGTCGGCGCCGGGATCGAGGTGGCCAGGTCCGGGACGAGCTTCGTGCCCTGCTTCCCGCCTGCGTGCGCGAAGCCCACGAGCCCGTCGTGGGTGATGATCAGGAACTGCCACTCCTGCAACGTGTAGTTGACCTGCGGATCGGGCGAGCCGGACGGCGCCGCGTTGGCCAACGTGATCAACGTGCCGCCTTTGTTTCCGGTCGGCTGGGAGGCGCTCTTCTTCTTGCCACCGCAGCCTGCGACGAGGGCCACCAAAACGAGGACCGCCGCCGGGAACAACACCAGACGCTTCACGACAACTCCCTCCGTCGGGACTGAGCGAACGCTCGGAGATACGGACGCCGAGCGGGAGTCGGATGTTAGAGGGAGTGCGGCCTACGCTGCGGCAGTCTGCAGCTCGCGCAGCGCGGCGAGCCGGGCGAGTGCCTGGCCCTCGAGCTGGCGGACGCGCTCACGCGTCAGATCGAGCTCGTGACCGATCGCCTCGAGCGTCCACGGCTCGCCCTCGAAGCCGAAGCGCAGCTCGAGGATCCGCCGCTCGCGCTCGGGCAGGGCGTCGAGCGCCCGCCGCACGCCCTGGCGGCGGAGCGACTCCTCGGCCTCTTCGAACGGATCGGCAGCCTCGCGGTCGGCAAACAGGTCGCCGAGCTCGCCCTCGTCGTCCGCGCCGACGGTCTGGTTCAGGGAGACCGACGCCTGCGCGGCGCCGAGCGCCTCGTCGACGTGCTGGATCGGAAGACCGGTCGCCTCGGCGAGCTCGTCCTTCGTCGCCTCGCGGCCGAGCTCGACCTCGAGCCGGCGCGCGGCGCGGCCGAGCTTCTGCTGCCGCTCGACCACGTGGACGGGCACGCGAATCGTGCGCGCGTGGTTCGCGACCGCGCGCTGCACCGACTGGCGGATCCACCAGGTGGCGTACGTGGAGAACTTGTAGCCGCGGCGCCAGTCGAACTTCTCGACCGCGCGGTTCAGCCCGAGCGTGCCCTCCTGGATCAGGTCGAGGAACGGAACGCCGAGCCCCCGGTAGCCCTTGGCGATCGAGACGACCAGTCGCAGGTTCGACTCGATCATGCGCCGCTTGGCGGTCAGGTCGCCGCGCTCGATCGCCTTCGCGAGCATGACCTCCTCCGCCGCGGTCAGAAGCTTGTGGCGGCCGATGTCCGCCAGGAAGAGCTGCAGGCTGTCTGCGGCGCCGACCAGCGCCTGTGCCTCGCGCTCGGTGGCGGGCTCGGGCTCGGGCTTCTTCTCCGCCTGCGCCTCGTCGCGGTCGGGCTCAGGACCAGCGTCCCGCACCTCGAGGCCGGTGGCCTCGAGCTCGCGCGTCAGCGCCTCGACCTCGTCCTCCGCGAGATCCTGCTCGAGCGCGAAGGCTTCGATCTCGGACGGCTCGACGAAGCCGCGCTCCTCCGCGCCCTCGAGCAGGACGCGTGCGGGCTCGGTTTCGAGCAGCTCTTGAAGCTGGCTCTGGGTCAATTTCTCCTCTTCGGTCTTAGACGACGGACGTTCCTGGATCTTTCTCACTGTATGACCATTCTCCTCGCCTGAACAGGGGCAGGCAACCGGTTCTCGAGCTCGTTCTTCACAACGGGGTCCTCGGTACTGCTATTCCGCGACTGCGGCCTCTTTGGTTTGCGCACGCGCGGGAAAGTCGAACTCGACTTTCCCGTCATCCTTCAAGACGAGCCGGGCGCGAAAAGGTTTGCCGGCGCGGGAGCGGAAACCGGAGATGACCTCCTTGGTCTTCCCCTCTTCGAGGAGCTGGCGGGCGATCTCGGGGGTGAGCGTGCGGCCCGCGACGCGCTTCCAGATGACGAAGCCGCAGCCGGTCTCTTCGCGGCTCTTCCAGCTGGTGCAGCCGTAGGCCTTCGAGTTCTCCTTGATGATCTCGCCCGTCTCGGCGCCGCAGCGCGGGCACGGCCCGAGCTCGACGCGTTCCGGGCGGAGCTTCTCCTTGTCGAGGGCGGCGATCTGCTCGACGGTCGCGCGCGTGAAGTCGGCGATGTCGCCGATGAACTTCTTGCGGTCGTCGCTGCCGTGCTCGATGTCGGTCAGGCGCTTCTCCCAGTCGCCGGTCAGCTCGGGCGAGGTGAGCGGGTGCTCCTCGAGCATCGTGATCACCTGCAAGCCCTTCGGCGTCGGCTGCAGGTCCTTGGCGACCCGCTCGATGTACTCGCGCCGGATCAGGGTCTCGATCGTCTCGGCGCGGGTGGCCGGCGTGCCGAGGCCGCTCTCCTTCATCGCCTCTCGAAGCTCCTCGTCGTCGATCAGCTTGCCCGCCGTCTCCATCGCGGAGAGCAGCGTCGCCTCGGTGTAGCGGGGCGGCGGCCTGGTTTCCTTGGCCTCGACCTCGGCCGCGGTGCACTTGACCGTCTGGCCCTGCTGCAGCTCCGGCAGCTCGGCGCTCTCGTTCTCGGCTTCCTCGTCCTGCCGCGCCGCCTGCTGGTCGGCCTCGGAGAGCAGGCCGTAGACGCCGCGCCAGCCGGCCTCGAGCGTGACCTTGCCGCGGGTGCGGAAGCGCTCCTCCTCGACCAGCGTCACGACGGTCGTCCGCGCGTAGCGCGCCGGCGGGTGGAAGACCGCGAGGAAGCGGCGGGCGACGAGGTCGAAGACACGCCGCTCGTCGGGCGAGAAGCGCTCGACCTCGTGCTCGACGTCGGTCGGGATGATCGCATGGTGGTCGTCGACCTTCGCGTCGTTGACGACCCGCGCCAGCGGCAGCTGGTCGAGGCCGAGCACGTAGCGCGCGGCGGCCGCGTACTCGCCGACCGGCTCGAGCGTGGCGGCGGTCGGCTTCAGCTGCGGGACGAGGTCGCCGGAGAGCCAGCGGGAGCTCGTCCGCGGATAGGTGATTGCCTTCTTGTCCTCGTAGAGCGACTGCGCGGCCTGGAGCGTGCGGCGCGCGGAGAAGCCGAAGCGGCGGTTGGCGTCGCGCTGGAGCGAGGTCAGGTCGTACAGGAGCGGCGCGCGCTCGGACTGCTCCTTGCGCTCGACCGACTCGACGGTGCCGTCCACACCCGCGACCTTCGCGGCGATCTCCTCGGCGCGCTTCGCCTCCTTGAGCCGCGTCTCGTCGCCCTCGAACCAGAGCCCTTCGTACCTGGGATCGAACTGGGCGTGGACGAGCCAGTAGGGCTCCGGGACGAAGGCCTGGATCTCGCGCTCGCGCTTGACCATCAGCGCCAGCGTTGGGGTCTGGACGCGGCCGAGCGAGACGACGCCGCCGACCCAGGCACGACCGCGGATGGTCGCTGCGCGGGTGGCGTTCATGCCGACGAGCCAGTCGGCCTCGGAGCGCGAGCGGGCGGCCGCCTCGAGCTGGCGCAGCTCCTCGCCGGGGCGCAGCTGCTCGAAGCCCTCGCGGATCGCCTGCTTGGTCATCGAGCTGATCCAGAGCCGCTCGACGGGCTTGTCGACGCCGGAGGTCTCGTAGATGTAGGCGAAGATCAGCTCGCCCTCGCGGCCGGCGTCGCAGGCGTTCACGATCCGGTCGACGTCGTCGCGCTGGAGCAGCTTGTGGATCGCCTTCAGCTGCTTCGCGGTCTTCTTGTCGCGCGGCTGCAGCCGGAATTCCTCCGGGACGATCGGCAGGTCGTCCATCCGCCACTTCTTGAACTTCTCGTCGTACTCCTCCGGCTCGACGAGCGTTACGAGGTGGCCGACGGCGAACGTCACGATCGTGTCGTCGGATTCGTAGTAGGCATCGTGGTTCTCGAAGCTTCCGGGCAGCGCATCGACCAGATCGCGGGCGACGGACGGCTTCTCGGCGATTACGAGTGTCTTCATCTCGAAATCACCTTAGCGAAGCCCTGGGCCGCGACAGTAGCCGCGAAACACGCGCGTGTGACTGACGGAAATGTGACGATTGGCTGCCATGGTGTCGCCTCTCTATCTGTTCGTCGGCCTCGTCAGCTGGCCGGTCGTGAAGGGGGTCTATCGTCTTCGCGCTCGCGGCCTCGAATACCTTCCCGAGGGAGGCTTCGTGCTTGCGGCCAACCACGTCTCGAACTTCGACCCCTGGCCGATCGGGACGCCGCTCCTGCCTCGGCGCCAGCTGCGGTTCATGGCCAAGTCGGAGCTCTTCAACCCGCTGCTGGCGCCGATCCTGCGGGCGGGCGGGGCCTTCCGCGTGCGCCGTGGCACGGGCGACGTCGAGGCGATCCGAACCGCGGTCGACCTGGTCGAGAGCGGCGAGATCGTGGTCATGTTCCCCGAGGGCACCAGGCGCGAGAAGGGCCTGTTCAAGCGGCGCGCCCCCCGGCCGCACACGGGCGCGGCCCGGATCGCGCTCACCGCGAACGCGCCGCTCGTGCCCGCCGCGATCGCCGGCACCGAGCGGCTGCTCCGGCTCGGCCCGCTGCGCGTCGCCTACGGCGAGCCGCTCGATCTCTCCGAGTACCGGGGGCTCGACCACAAGCAGGCCGCCGAGCTGGCCACCGAGCGGCTGATGGCTCGGATCGAGGAGCTGCGGGCCGAATTGAACGGCCCCACCGGCAAAGCCGGCACGGCCTCTTTTGGTCGGCGTCGCAAGCGAGCGCCTTGAAGCCTTTGCTGGTCGTCGATGGGGACTCGCTGGCGCACCGCGCCTACCACGCGATGCCGAAGAGCGTGCGCCTGGGCGGCGTCGTCGGCTTCGCGAACATGCTGCTGCGGCTCTGGCAGTCCGAGGAGCCGCGGGCCGTGCTCGTCGGGTGGGACTCGCTCGGCGAGCCGACCTACCGCAGCGAGGCGTTCGAGCCCTACCAGGGCGGCCGGGTGTTCGACCCGGAGCTCCTCGAGCAGCTCGACATGCTGCCGGAGCTCGTGGGCGCGATGGGCTTCGCGGCCGCGAAGGGCGCGGGCTACGAGGCGGACGACTTCCTCGCCGCGGCGGTCGCCTCGGAGGAGGCGCGGGGCGGCGAGGCGCTGGTCGCCACCTCCGACCGGGACGCCTTCCAGCTGGCCAGCGACCGGACGACGATCCTCCAGCCGGTGCGCGGCGTCTCGGAACTGGCGCGGATCGGGCCCGCGGAGGTAGTCGAGCGCTACGGCGTGGAGCCCGAACAGGTGCCCGACTTCATCGCGCTGCGCGGCGACCCGTCCGACAAGCTGCCCGGCGCGGCGCGGAGTCGGGCCGAAGAAGGCGGCCGAGGTGCTGCGCGAGTACGGCACGCTCGAGGCGGCGCTCGAGGCGGGAAGGTTCTCCGCGGAGGCGGAGGACTTGCGGCTCTACCGCCGAATAGCTGTGCTGGACGCCTCCGCCCCTCTTCCTCCCCTCGAAGACCAAATCCCCTCCTGGGCGGAGGCGTCCGCTCTCGCGAGCGACTGGGGCCTGAACGCGCTGGCCGAACGCCTGGCGAAGTTGGGCTGAAGATCGAGCTCGTAAGCCATCCGCTCCTCGGCGAGCTCCATCCGACGGAGCCGCACGTCGAGACGCGGGAGCGGCTCCTCGTTCTGCTGGACGCGTTCGACGTGGTCGAAGGCCGGCCCGCCTCGCGTGAACAAGTAGAGCGCTGCCATGAGCCCGCCTACCTCGACCGCCTGGCTGGGCTCGAGGTGCCGACCCTGCTCGACCCGGACACCATCGCCTCGGAAACGAGCTGCGAGGCCGCGCTTCTCGCCGCCGGCTGCGCGGTCGAGGCCGCCGAGCGAGGTGACTTCGCGCTCGTCCGCCCGCCCGGCCACCACGCGCTCCGGGACCGCGCGATGGGCTTCTGCCTGGTGAACAACGTCGCCGTGGCCGCGCGACACGCGCAGGCCGAGCTCGGCCTCGAGCGGGTCGCGATCGTCGACTGGGACGTGCACCACGGAAACGGCACGGAGGAGATCTTCCGCGGCGACGGCTCGGTCTTCTTCGTCTCGCTGCACCAGTGGCCGTTCTATCCCGGCAGCGGCGGCCCGGGCGAGGGCGACGAGACGACGCTGAACGTGCCGCTTCCGGCCGGGTCGGGCGACGAGGAGTACCTGAGCGCCTTCGACGAGCTGGTCGCGCCGGCGGTGCGGGCCTTCGAGCCGGAGCTCGTGCTCGTCTCGGCCGGCTTCGACGCGCATGTCGACGATCCGCTTGCCGGGATGCGGGTGACCGCGGACGGCTTCCGCGAGCTGGCGAGCCGCAGCGCCGAGCTCGCACCGCGCGTGGCCGCGGTGCTCGAGGGCGGCTACGACCCGCGCACCCTTCCCGGCCTGGTCGCCGCGGCGCTCGACGGCTTCTCGAAATGACTACGGCCGGCCCTTCTGGAGGCCGGCCGTGTCGCCGAGGAAGCACAGAGCCACCGCGCTTCAGACACCTATGGGAGGGGGAGAGGGTGTCCCACGAAGTATCGGAGCGAGGCGCCTTCGGCCGTGGGTGAATCGCATCCCCCACGGTGGGTGATCTTCAGGCTGCTCTGGCGGAATTCAGAGCCTCCAGCGCCTCGCGACGCGAGGAGACGCCGAGCTTGCGCAACAGGCTCTTGACGTGCGAGCGGACGGTGTGCTCGGAGATGTAGAGCCGCGCCGCGATCTCGTCGGTGCCGAGATGGTCGTCGAGCAGCAGCAGCACCTCGACCTCGCGGGCGCTGAGCGAGTGGGCGATCTGGTCGGGGACGCCGCGCGTTCCGCCCTCGCGCACCTGCTCGAGTAGCCGGCGGGCGACCTCGCCGGAGAGCGCGGCCTCGCCGTTGCCGACGCCGCGCAGGAACTGGACGATCCGCTCCGGGGGCTCGCTCTTCAGCAGGTAGCCGGCAGCGCCGCCGCGGATCGCGGAGAGCAGGTTCTCCTCTGTGCCGGAGGCGGTCAGGACGACGACCTCGCACTCGGGCGCCGCGTCGCGGATCTGCGGCAGCGCCTCCAGGCCGCCCAGTCCGGGCATCGACAGGTCGAGCAGCACGAGCTGCGGCTGCAGCTTGCGCGCGAGCTCGATCGCCTCCCCGCCGTCCGCGGCCTCGCCGACGACGGTGAAGTCGTGCTGGCCGAGAAGCGCGGCCAGGGCCTCGCGCGTGATGGGATGGTCGTCCGCAAGCAGAATCCGCACGGAGCCCTTATCGGCAGCGGCCCGCTTGCCGACAAGGGTTTTATGCGGCACGAGGAGCGTGACGACTATCAGGCCTGGCTCTGGGGCGAGGTGCTCCTGATCGGGCTGCTGGGCGCCGCGCTGGCGCTGTTTGTCGCCTACCCGAGCCTCCGCAACACCTATTCGCTGCCGCAGGTGCGGCTCGTGCTCGACACCGCCGTCACCCTGGCCGCCGCGATCGTCGCACTCCTGGCGGGGATCCGTTTCTCGGTCGACGGGCGCCGGCTCGATCTGCTGCTCTGCGGCGGGTTCGCCGCCGCGGCCGCCTCCACGCTCGCCTTCTCGATCGCACCGGTGCTCGGCGGCCAGCCACTGCATCGGACCGAGTTCTGGGCCGGGCTCGGAGCACGCCTGTTCGCATTGACCCTGATCGCGGCCGCGCCATTTACCAAGCGCCGGGTAAACGCCCGCAGGCGGGCCCTCGGCGAGATGCTCTTCGCCGTCGCGATCGTGCTCGCACTCTGCTGGGGAATCGCGCAGAAGGCCGGCAGCGCCCTGCCGCCGATCGGGGATAACGACGCCGCGCAGCAGCCGTTCCAGCTGATGGGCGCCCTGGGCGTCCAGGCGCTGCTCTCGCTCGTGGCAATGGTCGGCTGGGGGCTCCGCTTCCGGGCGCGCCGGAACGACCTCGACCGGTGGCTGTGCCTCGCCGCCACCCTCGCCCTGTTCGCGGAGCTCCACTACGTCTTCACGCCGCTCCTCTCGGCCCGTTACGTCTCGCAGGGCGACTTCCTGCGGCTGCTCTCGTACAGCGTGCTGCTGGTCGGCGTCTGGCGCGCGATCCGCTTCGCGGAGTTCGGCCGCGCGGTCGCCGAGGAGCGCGCCCGCGTCGCGCGTGAGATCCACGACGGGCTCGCGCAGTATCTGTTCGCCGTCTCGACCCACGCGAGCAGGCTCGAGAGCGGCGGCTCCCCCGAGACGATCCTGCCCCAGCTCAAGGATGCGGCCGCGGCCGCCCAGCAGGAGGCGCGCTTCGCCGTCCTCGCGCTCTCGTCGGCCGGCGGCTCGGCGCCGTTCGACTCCGCCCTGCGCCGCTACGTGGACTTCCTGACTGCCGACGGCCAGCTCGAGGTCGACCTCGAGATCCAGGACGGGATCCGCCTCGCGCCCGACGAGCAGATCGAGGTCTTCCGGATCGTCCAGGAAGGGCTCGCGAACGCGCGCAAGCACGCGGGCGCACGCCGGGCCGAGGTGCGGATCGAGGAGCGCGTGGGCGAGCGCTTCGTCAGCGTCGTCGACGACGGCTCCGGCTTCCTCGAGGACGAGATCGCGGCCGGCCAGGGACTGAAGAACATGCGGGCCCGCGCGGCCTCGATCGGCGGCGGCTTCCGCCTGGTCTCGACGCCGGGCCGCGGAACCGCGCTCGAAGTCGTGCTTCGCGCGTAGGCAGATCGTAGCCCGCTTGACTCTCCGGGCTACGTCGTGGCTCCGTTCTGGACGGATCTCAACCCGGCCTTCGGCGGCGCTCTGTACGTCGCCACCGTCGGCGACGGCACCGACAACTGGATCGTTGCCGATTGGGAGAACGTCCGGAACTACGACACTGCGGACACGCACACCTTCGAGGTCTGGATCCGGCTCCCCGGCGGCACCGGTGGCAGCGGCGCCGGCAGCGAGCAGATCTCGATGGAGTACGGCGCGAACGGTGCGCAGGATCCGGACAACCCGCCTGGAGACTCGAACTGGGGCGCCGAGAACCGTGACGGGTCGAGCGGCATCTCGCTCAGCGCATACCCCGGCAACGGCGTCTCGCGGGCAGTCCACATGGGCGCGCCCACCCCGGGCGGCTCGGTGTCGATTCCGTTCGACATCACGAGCAAGAAGCCCGGCACGTACCACTCGGACGCGTCGCTGACCTCGAGCACCACGCCTGGGATCACCCAGGCCGTGCAAACGCTCACGGTCACGCCCTAGGCGCGAAAGCAACCGACGAAAAGCGAGGGGCCGCCCGCGGGCGGCCCCTCGTCGTACTTGACTTCACGCGGTCTTCATACCAATATCACCGCGACGGAACACGGGGGCGGTAGGTCGCCTTCGGGCAAACGGGAGAGGGGAGTACAAGGTGTCGAAGAGGACGCACCTCCGGCGTCGCCGGAGTACCGCCCTGCTGGCGGCGCTGTTCCTGGTCGGGGCACTGATCATCGCCACGACCGGAATCGCCTCGGGGTCGGCCAACAAGCTGACGGCAGCGCAGAGTCAGATACGAGCGGTTTCGACCTACGCGGTCGGGAAGTCGGCCAGCGGCTACGTTGCGAAGACGGACCAGTCGCTGCTCGGCAGGACCGACTCGAAGATGATCAACGTGGTCATCAAGTATGCGTTCACACCGACAGCGAGCTACACCGGGAAGATCCGTGGCCTCAAGGCCACGAGCCCGCGTGTGACGCACAAGTCGCTGCGGAAGAACGCTCGCGCGGTCAAGGCCTACCAGGCCTTCGCCGCGAAGAAGACCCAGAAGATCAACGGGGCGGTCAAGCACGCCGTTCCGGCGATCAGGCTCGGGTCGCGCTTCACGATCGCCTACGGCGGCGTGGCTGCACGCGTGCCCGCCAACAAGGTTCAGGCTCTGCTCGGCGTCAAGGGCGTTGTGGCGGTCCAGAAGGACACGCTCAACCAGCCCCTCGACGACAACACGAGCTTCATCGGGGCGACCAACGTCTGGCCGTCACTCGGCGGCTCGGCCCATGCGGGCAACAACGTCGTCATCGGCGTGATCGACACCGGCGTCTGGCCCGAGCATCCGATGCTCTCGCCGGCCGGCGTTCCCGCGCCCGCGGGCGGCATCAAGGGCTGCCAGTTCGGTGACGGCAGCGACGTCGCCCACCTGGGGCCGACGTTCGCGTGCAACAACAAGCTGGTCGGCGCCTACGCGAAGACCGCGACGTACATGGCGAACATCGGCTCGAACGGCAACGAGTTCTGCAACGACACGACCGATGTGTGCTCACCGCGCGACTCCGAGGGTCACGGCACGCACACCACGACGACCGCCGGCGGCGACTGCGTCGCCTCGGCCGTGCTCTACGGCGTCGAGCGTGGCCCGGTCTGCGGAATCGCCCCGGGCGCGCACATCGAGCAGTTCCGCGTCTGCCTCGTGCAGGGCTGCTTCGGCTCGGACTCCGTCTCGGCCGTGAGTCAGGCGATCGCCGACGGCGTCAACGTCATCAACTTCTCGATCTCGGGCGGCGCCTCGCCGTACTCCGATCCGGTCGAGCTCGCGTTCCTCGACGCAACGAATGCGGGGATCTCGGTCAACGCCTCTGCCGGCAACGCCGGCCCAGGCGCAGCCACTTCCGACCACGGCGGGCCGTGGGTCACCACCGTGGGCGCCTCGACGGGCCCGCGCTCGTTCAACTCGACGCTGCACCTGACCGCCGACGGCGGCGCGACGCTCGACGTTCAGGGCGTCACCCTTACCAACGGCATCGGCAGCGCGACTCCGGTCGTGCTCGCCGCCTCGGCACCGCCCGAGGACGCGCTCTGCGACGTGACCGCCACCGCCGGCACGTTCACCGGCAAGGTCGTGGTCTGCGCACGCGGGAACAACGGCCGCATCGACAAGGGCCGCAGGGTCCTCGCCGGCGGCGCAGCAGGGATGATCCTCTACAACCAGTCGGCCGCGGTCACCGACCTCGAGTCCGACAACCACTACCTGCCGGCGATCCAGACGCAGTTCAACTCGAACTCGATCGCCAACTTCGTCGGCTCGCACACGAACGTGATGGCGACGTGGGCGCAGGGAACGGCGCAGGCGGGACAGGCCGACGTGATGGCGAGCTTCTCCTCACGCGGCCCGGTCAGCGACTGGATCAAGCCGGACGTCACCGCCCCGGGCGTGCAGGTGCTCGCGGGCATGACACCGCAACCGGACCAGACGACGGCCGACAACGGTCCTCCGGGCAACCTCTACCAGGCGATCGCCGGCACCTCGATGTCGAGCCCGCATTCGGCCGGCGTCTCGGCGCTCGTCAAGGCGTCGCACCCGAGCTGGACGCCTGAGGAAATCAAGTCCGCCCTCATGACCTCATCGGTGCAGACCGTGGTCAAGGAGGACGGCGTCACGCCTGCGGACGCCTTCGACATGGGCGACGGCTCGATCCGCGCAGACCGCGCGGTCAACCCGACGCTCGTGTTCAACGAGACGGGTGCGAACTTCGCCGCAGCAGGTTCGGACACGATCCACCGGATCGACCTGAACCTGGCGAGCGTTGACGCGACGACGATGGCCGGCTCGGTCACGACGCACCGGACGGCGATCAACGTCTCCGGCAAGAGCCAGAACATGTCGGTGCACATCACGGAGCCGGCCGGCGTCACGATCACGGTCGGCAACAACAACCACGACCTGCACATCGACAAGGCCGGGACCCTGACCTTCCCGATCACGATCAGCGCTCCGGACGTGGCGAACGGGCAGTACTTCGCCCGGATCAACCTCGTCTCGGCAAAGGGCGGCAACACCGTCTCGATGCCGGTCGCGTTCGTGAAGAAGCAGGGGCCGGTCACGCTGACGAACACGTGCTCGCCGCTCTCGTTCGCGTCGCACACGGGCGTCTCGCACTGCACCGTGGGCGCGGCGAACTTCGCGGCGGGCTCGGCGACCGCGTCGATCAACGTCACCACGCGAGAGAAGGGCAAGGCGCTCCGCTACAAGAACATCGGGGCTCCCGGCTCGGTCATCGACTCCGGTGACGGCGTCCAGTGGAGCGGCACGCTCTCGCCTGCGGTTCCGCCGCAGGTGACGGGCTTCACTCCGACGAGCGGGCCCGACGGCGGCTATCTGAACCTGGCCTTGCTGGGCGTTGGGCCGGTCGCGGGCGTCGGTGACGACACGATCACGAACTTCACCGTTCCCACGTTCTATTACGGCGGTGAGCCGTACACGTCGGTCGGTGTCGTCTCCAATGGCTACGTCGTGGTCGGCGGCGGTACGAGCGCGGACATCGTGTTCACGCCGCAGCACTTCCCGAACGCGGCACGGCCGAACAACACGGTCGCTCCCCTGTGGACCGACCTCAACCCGGCCGGGGCCGGTCACCTCTACGTCGCAGTGCTCAGCGGCGGGGCCAACGACGGCTGGCTAGTCGTCGATTGGGAGGGAGTGAAGAACTTCGGCAACGCGACGACTCACTCCTTCGAGGTCTGGTTCCGAATCCCGAAGGGCACGAACACCGGGCCTGCGAGCGAGGAGATCACGTACTCGTACGGCCCGAACCTTGCGTTCCCGGGCGACGGCCCCGGGCTGGGCAACGCCGGCTCCGGCGACCCGGACTCGGGCCAGAACTGGGGCGCCGAGAACCGTGACGGCTCGAGCGGCGCGAACATCGCGACCGCACCGGCCAACGGCTCGGAGTTCCTCCTCCACACAACGCCTCCCACGGCGGGCGGCTCGGTGTCGATTCCGTTCGACGTCTGGGGCAAGAAGACCGGTACGTGGCACTCGGACGCAACGATGCTGTCCAACCTCGTCAACGGAGGCACGATCGCTCCGGTGACGCTGACGATCACCCCGTAAGCGAAAGGCACAGTTCGACCAACGAAGGGCCGCCTCCGGGCGGCCCTTCGTCATTCCAGGGGTGGCGCGCTCGCCCTCCTGTCTCTACGATGCGTGCGAGGAAAGGGGAGCATGAGGATCGTGGGAGTCAGAAAAGGGGTCTTGGCCGTCGTCGGCTCGCTGGCGCTCGGGGCCGCCGGGTACGCGCTCGCGGACACCCAGAGCGTCTCGCTCAACTCACACGGCCCCGATCCGGCCACCGTCACGGTCGCCTGGGGCGACACGCTCGAGATCGAGAACGACGACTCCGTCGGCCACGGGCTCACCTCGCGCTACCCGGAACTGAAGGTCGACGCGATCCCGGCAGGCCAGACCTACACGACCACCTTCACCAACCGGACGATCACCTACGGCTACCGGCAGACCGGCGCCAAGCGCTACCCCGGAGTCGTGATCGTGAAGTTCTCCGGACACGTCTCCCTCGGCGCCAGGCCGGTCGCGGTGGCGCGCGGCCACGCAGTTCGCCTCAAGGGCGTCGCCAGCCGCCACCACACGGCCGTGCTGCTCGAGCTGCGAGCGGGCGGCGGCACGAGCTGGACGCGGCTCAAGGTTGTCTCGAGCGGCTCGGGCGGCGGCTTCGCCGCGACGGTGCGGCTCCAGCGCGGCGGCAAGGTGCGCGCCTCGATCGAGGCCGGGCGGATCCGCTCCGGGACCGTGACGGTCGACGTGAAGCCGGCGATCTCGGTCTCCGCGCGCGGCGGGCGCATTCACGCGCGGGTGACCCCGGCGAGGCGCGGCCTCGCAGCTCACCCTCCAGTGCCGCACGAAGGGACGCTGGCGCGAGCTCTCATCCCGCGCGACGGGCGCGACCGGGAGCGTCTCGTTCCCGGCGCACGGCGGCACCGTCCGGGTCAGCGCCCTCCGACGCCACCTCGCGGCCGGCTACGCGCCGTCCAGCAGCCGGGCTCTCGGCAGCGGCGGCTGCTAGACCAGCGACCGGCCGCGCATCGACGGTAGCGGCTCGAGGCCGAGCAGCTCGAGCACCGTCGGCGCCACGTCGAGCAGGTCCAGCTCCTCCGCCGGCCCCGGCTCGATTCCGGGCCCGGCCATGATCAGCAGGCCGTCCTGGGCGTGGTTGGCGTCGTCCGGGCCGGTGTCGTTCTCGTAGGTGTAGACGCTGTCGCCGCCGCCGACCGTTCCGACCGCGCGCCAGGCGAGATCCCCGAAGAAGACGAGCAGGTCGGGCGCGACGCCGTTGACCTCCTCGTAGAGGTCCTGCGGCCGGTAGACGCGGGTGCCGAGCGGCTGCCCATCCGGCCCCGGAATGGCCTCCAGACGCGCTGAGAGCTCCTCCAGGACGCCGTCGAGCTCCTCCTGGGCCACGGTGCCCTGCGGCTCGCGGCCCTTGACGTTCAGGAAGACGCGGCCGTAGTAGCCGCCCTCGCCCCAGGCGGTCGTGCCGCTCCAGTCGACGCCGGCTTCGCGAAGCGACGAGACCCCGTTCGGCTCGGCCCGCGTGCGCAGGAAGCCTTCGCGGCGGAGCCACTCGTTCAGGCGGATCCCGCCCTCCATCCGGCGCGCGCCGTGGTCGGAGACGACGAGGACCGTGGTCTCGTCGTCGGCGCGCTCGAGCAGCCGGGCGATCAGCCCGTCGAGGTGCCGCAGGTAGTCGAGGATCGCGTTGCCGTAGCGGCTGGAGGGGTCGTGCCGCCGGTGGCCTTCGTCAAGGTCCTTCCAGAAGCCATGGTGCATCCGGTCGAGGCCGATCTCGACCATCGCGAACAGCTCCCAGGGCCGCGTGTCGAGCAGGTGCTCGGCGAGCCGGAAGCGCCGGTCGGTCATCTCGTAGACCTGCCGGAGCAGGTCGTCCTTGTCCTCGGTGCGGAAGTTGTCGCAGTCGAACAGGTACTCCCCCACGACCTGCTCGATCTCGTGCGCGAGCTGCGGCGGGTAGGTGTAGCGGCTCTCGAGTGAGGGCGTGAGGAAGCAGCTCACGAGCACGCCGTTCAGCGGCCGCGGCGGGTAGGTCCCCGGGACGCCGAGGACGATCGACGGCTTGCCGTAGCGCGTCGCGAGGTCCCAGAGCCGGGGCGCGTGGACGGCCGAGCCGTCGGCGACGTAGAGCCCGTCGTAGGAGTGGTCGGCGCGGTTGCGGAAGCCGTAGATGCCGAGGTCGCCGGGCGTGCGGCTGGCCATCATGCACGACCAGGCAGGCACCGTGATCGGCGGCACCACCGAGCGCAGTCGCCCGTAGCGGCCGCGCTCCATCAGGCCGCTCAGCGTGGGCAGCTCCGCCCGCCAGCGCTCCAGCACGAGCGACGGCTCGGCGCAGTCGAGCCCGATCAGCATCACCTTCGCCCCCACCCCGCACGGAGTGTAGTCCGATTTACCGGCAAATCACGAAAGCTGACCTACACTGATATCGATGCCTATCCCGGAGCTGACGGTGATCGGGCTCGATGCGGCGACCTTCGACGTGATCGACCCTCTTGTGGAGGCGGGTGACCTGCCGAATCTGGCGCGCCTGCTCGAAGGCGGCGCCCGCGGGTCGCTGCGCTCGACCACGCATCCGCTGACGCCGCTGGCCTGGACGACGATGGTCACGGGCGTCAACGCGGGCCGGCACGGGATCTGGGACTTCACCGAGCGCGACGAGAGCGGCTACAGGATGCGGATCGTGAACGGCAGCCGCGCGCGGGCACCGGCCGTCTGGTCGCGGCTGTCAGCCTCGGGCCGGCGGGTCGGGATCGTCAACGTCCCGTTCACCTGGCCGGCGCGCGAGGTGAACGGCTTCGCGATCGCCGGCATGGACGCGGCCGCGCGCGAGGACGGGATGACCTCGCCGCGCGACCTGATCGCCGAGCTGCAGCGCCACTTCGGCCGGCTCCTGCTCGACCACTCGTTCCCGCTCGACAGCCGCGGGCGGCTCGACCTCGAGCTCGTCCGGAGAGGGGCCGCACAGAAGGTCGAGATCGTCGACTGGCTCGTCTCGCGCTTCGCGCCCGAGCTGCTCTTCGTCGTCTTCATGGCGGCCGACCACATCCACCACCTCGGCTGGCCCGAGTGGGAGGAGCGCGGCCGCGATAGCACCGTCGCCGAGGTCTACCGGATCCTCGACTCGGCGCTGGGGACGATGCTGGAGCGCCTCGGGGCCGACCCGAGCGTGCTCGTCGTCTCCGACCACGGGGGCGGCTCGCTCGAGGGCGTGGTCAACCTGAACGCCTGGCTGGCCGAGCAGGGCTACCTGCACTACGCGAACGGGCACACGAACGGCGCGATCGGCCGCGGGCTCGGGCGGCGGGTGTACGAGCTGCGGCGCAAGCTGCCGCAGGAGCTCCGTTATTCGGTCAAGCAGCGCCTGCCGCGCCTGCGCGAGCGGGCGTACCGGCTGCAGGCGCCAAGCGTGGTCGACTGGCACCGCACCCAGGCTTTCGCATACGGGATCTTCGGCAACGTCGTCCTCAACGTCGCCGGCCGCGAGCGCTTCGGAATCGTCCGGCCGGGCGACGAGTACGAGCGGCTGCGGGAAGAGATCCGCGAGCGTCTGCTCGACCTCCGCTGGACGGACGGCGAGCGGATCGTGGCTGCGGTGCACCGGCGCGAGGATCTCTACGCCGGGCCCGAGCTGGAGCGCATCCCCGACCTGATCGTCGAGTTCCGCGACTACGCGTGGCTCGGCAAGGGCAACCTCTCGCAGCGCACGCCCACGATCGAAGACACCGTCACGATTCGCGCGCACCCGACTCAGGCGTACGTGGGCAGCCACCGCCCGGACGGGATCTTCGTCCTCTCGGGGCCGGCCGCCCGCGCGGGCGCCGAGCTGCACGGCGGGATCGCCGACATCGCTCCGACGATCCTCTACCTGCTCGGGGAGCCGATCCCGGCCGAGCTCGAGGGACGCCTGCTGGCGGAGGCGATCGACCCGGCGCTGCTGGACGAGCGGCTGCCCGAGTTCGCCGACACCGAGGCGGTCGCGGCCCTCGTCGCCGCGGGCGAGGAGCTCGAGAGCCCGCCCGAGGTCGAGGAGCGGCTCCGCAGCCTCGGCTACGTCGAGTAGAGGCCGACCAGATAAGCGTGGAGGTCGGCCGCCAGGCTGCTCTCCGAGCCCGCTCGCTCAGGAAGCGCGGGCGGATCGGCGAGGAAGGCGGAGAGCTCGCCAGGGTCTTCGACAAGCGTCACGAGGCCCGCTTCGGCGAGCCTGCGCGCGAAGGGCGCTTGGTGGTCGTCCACCGCCTCGCCGTAGCGATGCAGCCGGGGCACCACGAGGGGGCGCTTGCCTTCCGCCACGGCGGTCATCACCGAGCCGACGCCGGCGTGCGAGACGACCGCGCGGGCCCGGCGCACGTGCCCGACGAGCTCCGGGTACTCGAGGTAGTCGAACCAGGTCGCGCCGGCCGGGCGGAAGCTCGAAGCGCCGCCCTGGACGACGAGCTCCTCGTCGACCCCGTCGAGCCCGCGCAGGAGCCGGTCGAACTGGTAGGCCTGCGTCCCGAGGGTGACGAAGATCACCTGTGCCCCGTCCAGTGATGCAGCCGAGTTTCTGGGTCGCGAGCACCAAGCCAGGGGCCGCACTCGCCCGCGGCCAAGGCTGATTGCCTTGGCAAGGGCGAGGGTGGTTCCTGGCGCCGCGTGATCGCCGGCCAGAAGCCGGTATGTATTGCTGGGCGGGGCACTAATCGAAGACGGTGCCGCAGAAGCGCGCCCGCGGCAGCGCACGCTGCAGCTCCGGCCACTGGACGTACGTCCGCGAGACGGCCGGCGCCACGAGCCGGTAGCTCAGCGAGGGCCGGTCGATCCGGGAGAGCGTCTCCACGTAGACGACCGTAGCGCCGAGCAGACGCGCGATCCACACGAACGGCACGGCGACCCCCGCGCCGGTCGTGACGACGGCGAACGGGCGCACGCGCCGAACGACGCGGGCGGCGAGCACGATGTTGCGGAGCAGGTTGGGCACGTTCCGGTTGGTCGGCTGGTGCGCGTGGACGACCTTCTCGTCCGCGAGCAGAGCCCGCGAGTCGCCCGCGTCGAAGGTCACCCAGACCCGGTCGAAGCCCTCCCAGGCCTCGCGCAGCGCCAGGAGCTGCAGCAGGTGCCCGCCGCTCGAGCAGACGAGCAGCAAGGCTGACCGGGAACGCGCGCTGTTCACGAGACCTCAAGGCGCCGACTGGGCGGCGCCGACCGAAGAGGCCGTGCGGGCTTTGCCCGTGCGGCCGTCCAACGCACAACCTCGGTTCGCACAGCGCCGACCTTACGGGAAAGGCGTCTAGTAAGCCCCGCTCTTTTGCAGAACGCGCGGAACGGTGCGGGCGAGCAGCTTCACGTCACCCCAGAGCGACCAGTTCGTGACGTAGAGGTAGTCGAGCGTGATCATCTCCCCGAAGGGGATGTCGCTCCGCCCCAGCACCTGCCAGAGGCCGGTCACGCCAGGGGTCAGCCGCAGCCGCTCGCGCCCGGCGCCGACGACGTTCTCGTCCTCGGCCAGGATCAGCGGGCGCGGCCCGACGAGGCTCATCTCGCCGCGGAGCACGTTCCAGAGCTGCGGCAGCTCGTCGATCGACCAGCGGCGCAGGAAGTGCCCGAACGGGGTGATCCGCGGGTCGTTCGGGATCTTGAACATCCGCGGGCCGTCCTCGGTGTGCTTGTTCAGGTGCGCCAGCTCGGCCTTCCGCTCCTCCGCGTCCGCGTACATCGTCCGGAACTTGAAGATCGTGAAGCGGCGGCCTTCGGCACCCATCCGCTCCTGGCGGAAGAGCGCCGGGCCCGGCGATTCGTGCACAATCCGCAGCGCGGCGTAGACGAACAGCGGCGCCAGCAGGACGAGCAGCGCCACCGAGACGAACACGTCGAGGCAGCGCTTGAGCAGCCACGACGAACGCGACAGGCGCGGCGCGCGGAGCCCGACCAGCGGCAGGCCCTCCACGTCGTGCACCTGCATCCGCGAGCCGATCACCTCGTACAACCGCGGGACGATGTCCACCTGGACCCCCAGCTCCATGCAGCGCTGGAAGAGGTCGATCTGCTCCCGCGCCGGCATCCGCGAGAAGGCGAAGATCACGCGCTCGACCCGGTAGCCGCGCAGCACCGCCTCGATCCGCGAGGTCGCCCCCAGCTGCGGCGGCCCTTCCTCGAGGCTGCGCAGCGGGTCGTGGAGCGGGTCGTCGTCGAGGAACCCGATCACCTCGAGACCGTATTCCGGGCGCCGGCCGAGCCTGCGTGCGATCTCCGAGCCGACGCGGCCCGCGCCGACGATCAGCGTGCGCTCACGCGGCACGAACCGGCGACGCACGACCGACCTCGCGCCCGCGCGGGCGGTCAGCATCAGGGTGATCGCCGCAAGCCAGAATACGGTCGTCAGCCCGAGCTGCGGATGCCCGATGCCGGTGCCGTTCAGCGCCAGAACGCCCAGCCACGTCGTCAGGGTCGCCAGCAGGATCACGCCGGGGACGTCGTCGGCCGTGGGCCGGACCGCCTGAATCTCGTCGTTCGCGTACAGGCCGTATCCCTGCGCGAACAGGACCCAGGCGCAGAAGACGGCCGCGCCGAAGGCCCAGATCGCCGGGTTTCCGAGCGCGATGCCCGCTCCGAGGACGTCGAGCGCGACCACGGCGCAGGTCAGCGCGACGAGGTCGGCGACGAGCAGCGCACGCCGCAGCAGCCAGCCTCGGCGGCGCAGTCGATGACTCTCGGAAGCCGGCGCGACCGCCCGCGGAACCGCGATCGGCTCCGGCTCCTCGCGCAGGGGGAGCGGCGCCGGCTCCACCAGCTCGCTGTCCCACGTCAGCTGCGAGCCATGCAGCCATGCCGCCGCGAATCCTCCAAGAAGAACCGACCAGAGGATTTCGAACCCGCCCCAGCCCCGAATCACCCTCACGTATCCCTCTTCATCTCTCATTCAGAGCCGAAAGTCAAGCGACCTCCGGGCTCGGAAACTTCCCCTCTAGGAATTTCAGGTATAGCACCCTATAGTTCCGTGGGCTAGGCTTTTTGCGGACCAGGGTGTGGGGCTCTTTTCAATGATGGGATGGCGGAAAAACTGCGACTTGGCGGGCCAACTGTGAGCCCCGGCGTTCACGCGCTCGCCCGCTTCTGGTGGCTCGTCGTGGCCGGTCTGATCGTGGGCGGCGCGGCGGCCGTGCTGGCCTACAGCGCCCAGCACGGCAAGCGCCACGTCGCGACGGCGCAGCTGCTCGTGAACAGCCCGAGCGCGCCCTACCTGCGAGGCTCGGAGACATCGCTGACGGGCCAGTCGACGAAGCTGCGGCCGACCCGCACGACGAGCACGGGAGGTGCTGTGCCCCCCGACACGCAGACGCTCGTCAACGCGGCGAACCTCTATCCGTTCCTGATCCAGTCCGACCAGATCGCGCGCTACCGGGAGTCGCTCTACGGGACGACTGCGGGGACGCTGACCGCCACCGCGCACAACGCGTCCACCAACACCTACGGGGTGTACCACCCGTCGCCGCTGCCGATCATCGACGTGACGGCCAGGGCCAAGCTGGCGAGCGACGCCGGCACGCTCGTGCAGAACACGATCCAGGCGTTCTCCAAGTGGATCGGGATCGAGCAGAAGACGAAGCGGATTCCGTCGTCGGAGCGCCTGCAGGTGCAGGAGCTGACGGCGCCGGTCGTGACCAGCACGGGCGGCCCGAAGCCAGGTCTGCCGATCTTCGTGGGCGCGCTCATCTTCCTCGCCTTCTGCGGGCTCGCGCTCGTGCTCGGACGGAGCGCCGGCGGGTCGGCGGCGCCGGCAGCCGCGCCGCAGCGGTCGCCCGGAACCTCGGCAACGCCCAACCTCGACTCTTAGCATGAGCGAGTCAGCGGTCGGGCTGGGCCGGCCGTCGCTGGAGCGGAGCGCCGGCGAGAGGGTCGAGAGCGTCCTCTCCTGGGCGGGCGCGATCTCGCTGCTCGTGCTGGTCGTCTGGCTCGTCCCGATCAAGACCTACCGGCTGCCGGTGAGCCTGCCGTTCTCGCTCGAGGTCTACCGGCTGCTGATCATCGTCTTGATCGGCGCCTGGATCGTCGGGATCGTCAGCGGCACGCGCGGGATCTCGGCCGCCGGGCTGGCGAAGCCCGTGATCCTGCTCGCGGCCGTCGCCACGCTGTCCGTGCTCGCCAACGCGACGTCGCTCTCGCACGAGGGGCAGCAGACACAGGCGATCAAGTCACTGACGTACTTCCTCAGCTTCCTGGTCGCCTACCTGCTCGTCTGCTCGACGATCGACAGCCTCTCGGCGGTGGAGCTGGTCGTGCGCGCGCTTGTCCTCGGCGGCGCCGTGATCGCGGTCTTCGCCGTCTACGAGGCGCGGACGCACTACGACGTGTTCGACCACCTGCACAAGTGGTTCAAGTTCTTCGAGCCGACCCGTGCCGTCAAGCAGGCCGCACGTCGCGGAGGTCGCCTGCGCGTGCACGCCTCCGCGCAGCACCCGATCGCTCTCGGCGCCGCGCTGACGATGACGATGCCGCTCGCGCTCTACCTGGCCTCGCGCGCGAGAACGCAGGGCTCGAAGCTCTTCTGGGGCGCGGTCGGCGGGCTCGTCGCCGTCGGCGCGCTGACGACGATCTCGCGGACGGTCGTGCTGATGGCGATCGCGATGCTGGTCGTCGCGCTGCTCGTCCGGGCGCAGGCCGTGCGCCGCTACTGGCCGGCGCTGATCGTCCTGCTCGTCGCCGTCCACCTCGCGGCGCCGCACACGCTCGGGAGCCTCTACCACTCCTTCGCGCCGCGAGGCGGCCTCGTGCAGTCGCAGACGCGGCGGGCGAGCGCGGTCGGCTCCGGGCGTGTCGCGGACATCGCGCCGGGCCTGCGCAGCTGGAAGCAGGCGCCGTTCTTCGGCCACGGGCTCGGCATCGGCAAGACGCGCGGGACGGTCGGGCCGGGCGCGATCGTCGATCCCAAGACCGGTGCGCCGCTGATCTTCGACGACCAGTACATGAACTCGCTCGTCTCGATCGGCTTCCTCGGCCTGATCGGGGTGCTCTGGTTCGTGTGGGGCGGCGTCGCCCGGCTGGTCGGCACGGCCCGAAGGCTGCGCGGCCCGGCCGGCGACCTGATCGCCGCCTGCGCCGCGGCGTGCGCGGGCTTCGGAGCGGGCATGCTCACGTTCGACGCCTTCGCCTTCGTCCAGTGCACGCTGATCTTCTTCCTGATCGCCGCGATCGGACTGCGGGCGCGCGCACTAGCGACGTGAGCGACGTCGCTTGCGATGTCGCTATCAGGCTGAGCCAGCTCTGCTGGGTCAGCCGTCTGCGCCGCCGACCGGGTGCGCCGAACTCGAAGACTGCGGCATGAACCGCTCGCCCCGCAGGATGCGGACCGAGCTCGCCCCGGACGCGAGGACGATGGCCCGCGGGGCGGCCGTGAACGTCGGCGGCGCGCTGACGACAACGGCACTGTCGTTCGCGCTCAGCCTGCTGATCACCCACAACATCCGGGCACACGCGTTCGGGCTATACGCGATCGCGCTCGCAACCGTGCTGCTCGCGCAGGTTCCGGCCACGCTCGGCCTCGACGTCGGCGCCGTCCGGTTCGTCGCGCTTCGGGCCTCCGCGGGCGACGAGGAGGGCGCACGTGGCAGCCTCCAGGCGGCACTGGCGGTCGTCGCGCTCGTCAGCGCGGCCCTCACGCTCCTCATCTACTGGCAGGCGCCCTGGCTCGCCGGAACCTTCTTCCGCAAGCCGGGTGGGACGCACCTGATCCGGCTCGTCGCGCTCTCGCTGCCGGCGCTCGCGCTGACGCGGGTCGCGATCGGCGGATTGCAAGGGCTAGGCGTGATGCGGTACGCCGCGGTGCTCAACCCGATCCGGGTCGCGCTGAACATCGTCGTAGCGGCTCCGCTGCTCTTGCTCGGCTACAGCGTGAATGCTCTCGCGGCCGCGTTCCTCGTGACTTGCTGGGCGACGCTCATCGTTTCGGGAGGGCTCGTCGCAAGCGCGCTGCCGGGCGCCTTCGCGCCGGTGCCGCGCGCCTGGCGCCTCCGTGCGCTCCTGCGCTTCTCGCTGCCGCAGACGTTCACGAGCCTCCTGCTGCAGACGATCCTCTGGACCGACACGATCCTGGTCGGGCGGCTGCGCGCCGCCGCCGAGGTCGCCGTCTACACGATCGTCCAGCGCCTGCTCTCGCCGGCCCAGACCGTCTCGACCTCGACCGGCCAGATGTTCGCCCCGCGGATCGCCGCCGAGGACGCTCGCGGTGACCGCGCCACGCTCGGGGAGATGCTGAAGCGCGTCACGTACTGGAACGTCTCGCTCTCGATCCCGGTCTTCGGCCTGCTGCTGCTGGTGCCGGGCCCGCTGCTGGACCTCTTCGGCCGCGGCTACTCCACTGGAGCGACGGCACTCGCGATCCTGGCCGCCGGCCAGCTCTTCAACGCCGCGACCGGGCCGCTCGGACAGGTGATCAACATGTCCGGGCGCCCCTACGTGACGCTGGCCAACAACGCGGCGGTCGCGGCGCTCAACATCGCCGGCTGCGTGATCCTGATCCCGCGCTACGGCATCAACGGCGCCGCCTGCTCCACGACCATCTCGATCACGCTCGTCAACCTCGTCAAGCTGGTCCAGGTGCGGTTCCTGTTCGGGATCAACCCGTTCCGCGCCGAGACGGTGCGGGCGCTCGCCGCGGGCCTGGTGGCCGTCGGCGCCGCCGCGCCGGTCGTTCTGCTCGTCTCCTGGCCGAGCGCGCTCGCGGAGGTGGCGATTGCGACGATGATCGTGCTGCCGCTCTACGCTGTCGTCTTCTGGGTCTCCGCCCGTCCGCCCGCCGAGAGCGGCAGACGCGGGCCGGGGGCCGTCAACGCCGCCCGCTCGTGATCGCAACGCCGCCAGCCGCCCATAACGTCGTGCAGGTCGACCGGACCTGGACGTGCTCGTCCGCGGTCGATCTCGACCTGGTCAAGGTGACGATCACGCGCGCGGTCATCGGCGACCGCAAGCACAAGGACGCCGTCCACCTGCGGCCCGGCTGCACCGGCCGGATCGGCCGGCTCGTGGTCGTCCAGTGGATCGGCGACGGGGTCAAGGTCGCCGAGGGGGCGCACGACCTGACCGTCGGCGGCGGCAGCATCCGCTGCCTCGGCAAGGCGCCGCGGCTGCACCAGGACGGGATCCAGGTGCTCGGCGGCGCGCGGATCACCTTCGAGCACCTGAAGGTGGACTGCGGCCGACGGAGCTCGCGGCTCATCAACTCGAACTTCTTCGTCAACAAGGCCGGCCGCTCGCGCCTGCCGCCTCGCGACATCGTCTGCAAAGGCTGCTCGCTCGGCGCCTGGGCAGCGCACACGGTGAGCGTGCAGGACTCCCTGCGCTCCGGCGTGCGGGACTCGACGATCTGCATCGCCCGGTTCCCGCAGCTGACCATGACGGTCGGGCACGGCGCGCAGGACCCGGTGCAGCGAGGCAACAGGGTTCGCCAGTGCGGCCCCGGCGAGCTGACGCTCGATCCCGGCCGGCACGTCGCCGTCTTCGGCCGGCGGCTGGTGCTGACCGGCCTCTTCCTGGGACAGCGGCCCGGCTCGCTCGTCGCGGCGGAGGCGCGCAAGCGGGGAGCCTCCCGCTTCGTCCGGGCGGGCGTGACGCACAGCGGGCGCAACGGGCGCTTCCGGCTCGTGCTGCGGCCGCGGATCGGCGAGACCGTGCAGCTCAGCTCGGGCTCGATCCGCGGCCCCGCAACTGCCGTGTTCGTCCGGCCGCTGGTGCGGCTGAAGCTCTCGCGCGGCAGGCTCGTCGCGAAGGTGCGCGCGGCGCGGCCCTACGCCGGAAGCAGGGCGACGCTGCAGGCGCTGCGCAACGGCCGCTGGACGCTCGTGCAGCGGGTCCGGCTCGGCCGCCGCTCGAAGGCCGTTTTTCGCCCGCAGGTCTCCGGCGCGACGGTGCGGCTCGTCGTCGCCCGCCGGCCCGGCTACCTCGCGGCGGCGAGCGATACCGTGCAGCTGCCGTGAACCCCGTCTTCGTCGTCGGCGCGTCGCGCTCGGGCACGAACCTCGTGCGCGCCCTGCTCAACCGCCACAGCGAGCTCTGGGTCTCCGCCGAGACGCACTACTTCGACGACCTACGCCCGCGGCTGCCGGGAGGCGGCTCGCAATCGCTCGAGGGCGCCGTCCGCGACCGCTGCGAGGAGTACTTCCTCGCACTCTCGCACCGCGCCTTCGGCCAGGCGGGCGACCCCGCCGAGAGCCGCGTCGACCGCGAGGAGCTCCGCTCGCTGGCGCAGGAGCTGGGCGGCAGCGGCGACGCGTACTTCGAGGCGCTCTGCGTGATCCGGGCCCGCCTGCGCAGCCGACCGCGCTGGGGCGAGAAGACGCCGCGGCACGTCTACCGGATCGATGACCTGCTCGAGGCCTTTCCCGACGGCAAGGTCGTTTGCCTCGTGCGCGACCCGCGCGCGGTCGTCGCCTCGTACCGCGACTGGCACGGCGCCGCCGAGCGCCGCGAGGTGACCGAGTCGGAGGAGCTCGCGGCGGACCGGCGCCGCACGCGCCGTTCCTACAACACCGTCCTGATGAGCCTGCTCTGGCGAGGCGTCGTGCAGGCGTCGCACGAGGCGCTGCGCAGGCACGGGGCGGAGCGAGTGCGGATCCAGCGCTTCGAGCACCTCGGCGAGCGGCCCGAGGACGAGGTGCGCGAGCTCTGCGCCTGGCTCGGGCTGGCCTACGAGCCGGCGCTGCTCGAGATCCCGGTCGTGAACAGCTCCTATGCGACCGCCGGCCAGGGCGTCTCGACCGAGCCGCTCGACCGCTGGCGGCAACGGCTCTCCAGGAGCGAGGTCGGGGTCGTCCAGGCCTGCTGTGGCCGGCTGATGGACGAGCTCGACTACGCGCGCGAGCCCGTCCGGGCCTCGCCGGCGCGACTCGCCTGGGCGTTCGGCACGGCGCCGGTCGCCGCCGCTCGCGCCGCCGCCGTCAACCGGGCGCGCCTCGGGCGCACGACCCAGTACTTGCGCCGCCGCGGCGGCGCGGCCCTCTCGCGCCGGCCCTTGGGGTAAACGAAGGCCCGCCTCTGGGCGGGCCTTCGTTCCTGGGGATTCCGCCTGCTTGCTAGCCGCGAGGCGGGACGTTCTTCTGCTTCGTTGGGCCTTGCCTCTTCGCCCGCGCGATCACGGACTTGGAGGGCTTCACCCGATGCAGCGGGCCGCCGGCGATCGGCAGGCCGTGCGTCGGCACATACATCAGCTGCGTCAGCGTCTTGCCGGCGAGACCGACGGCGAAGGCACTGATCGAGCTGCCCTTGAACGGGCCGCTGGGGATCACGTCGGCGGTCGAGTAGTCGCCGACCATCAACCCCTGGCTCGTCCGCACGAGGCTGTTCAGGCTCATGTGGGCCAGGTAGGTCGGGCTGCTCCAGGTCATGCCGCCGTCCGTCGACGAGACGTAGCCGGCACGCATGTCGCACTGGTTCGCCGGGTTCGCCGGGTCGGAGAACGCGCAGGCCGCTACGGGGAAGTTGTAGAAGTAGAGGCCCAGGTGCGCCGACGACCCGCTCGTGTTCGGGTCGGCCGAGATGCCCGGGACGAAGTGGTCGTTCGTGTTCGCGTTCGTGTTGTCCGCCTCGATCGGGATCCGGAACGGAGGCCCGAAGGACGGGTTCGGATTGGCCGCTGTCGGCGCCGGCATGATGCTCATCGCGATGTCGTTCGGCGTCGAGGCGACGCTGCCGACACGGAAGCTCCGCGTCTGCCAGACGAGGTAGATGTTGCCGGCCCCGTCCATCGCGGAGGTCGGCAGCAGCGACGTCCTGATCTGCGGAACGCTGTGCGTCGCGGTCATGTTCGGCGTGATCAGCGTCTCCGCCGAGAAGTGGGCGCCACAGTCGTTCGACGTCCACCAGCTCACGCCGCCGCCGCTCTGCACCGGGGTGACCACCCTGCCGCAAACGCTGCCCGCAGGCGAGCCCGGCGGCGGCGGCTGCACGAGCGGAACGCCGCCGATGTCGCCGGTGTGACCGGTCTGAGGCGCAGTCGTCGCCGCAACGTGGGCACCGGTGACGTGGTCGCGCACGAGCGCCGGAGAGAAGTCCACACCGGTGCCCGCCGCGCCGGCGGTGCCGACGTTCGTGACCGTGACGGTCTCCTGGTTGCCGCCGCTCTGGTCGACCTCGACGTTGATCGTCCGGTCGTTGACCTGGGCGCCCGACGCGTGCGCCAAGGTGAGCGGAGCGGTCAGCGTGACGCCGGTGCCGGCGGCGCCGGCCGTCCCGACCGTGCGGATCGTGGCCACCTCGGCGCCCGCACCGGTGTCGACGGTGATCTGCTGTCCGGCCGGGGTGACCTGCGCGCCGCTCGCATGCGCGTTCCCGAGCGGAGCCGTGAGCGTCACGCCGGTTCCGCCCGCGCCGGCGGTGCCGACGGACTGGATCACGGCGCTCTCGAACGCCGCGCCGGTGTCGATGTTGATCGTCTTGCCCGCGACCATCGCGGTCACGCTCGCGACCTTGATGTTCGTGGCGCCGGCGTTGACCGCCGCCGACAGCGTGGTCGTGAAGAACGGCGTGGCGGCCGCTACCTTGATGTTCTGGTCGGCCGCCGCAGCCGCAGCGGCAAGGGTCGTGCCGATGCCCGCGACGCTGGCGACCTTGATGTTCGTGTCGCCCGCGTGGGCCGCCGTTCCGAAGCCGGCCGTGCTCGCGAGCGTGGTCTCACCGCTCACGTCGCCCGTGTTGCCGCCGCCCGGCAGGCTCATCGCGTTGACCGCCGCGGTCGGCCCAGGGTTCCAGGTGAGACCGCCGTCCGTCGAGTACTGCATCAGCTCGCGGTTGCCGTTGCCGTTGTTGTCCCACTCGACGTAGCAGTTGCCGTAGCCCTTGCTCGCCGGCCAGTTGTCGCACGTGATCCAATTCTTGTCCGGCGAGTCCTGGGCGCTGGCAGCCAGGTTGTCGATGTGCTGGCAGATCGGCGGCCCCCAGTCGATGTCCTTCGTGGTGAAGTTGGCCGTGCCCCGGTTGATCATCACACTCACGCCGGGGTCGCCCGAGTTGCCGTAGAGCCCGAGCGTGCTCACCAGCCAGACGTCGTAGCGCTGGTCGTAGGCGGTGACCGTGTCGCTGGCGCGGGTCAGCGGGCCGCTGCAGGTGTCGGCCTGGCCGCCCTGGACCGTCAGCGGCAGCTCGCCGTGCTTCCAGCTCTGGCCGCCGTTGACGCTGACCTGGTAGCCGATGTCGGATGCGCCGCCGTCGTAGACGCGACCGACCTGCTCGGTCGCGACGATCGTCGACTTCTTGGCGAACTTCCCGGCGCGTGCGGGGTTCTTGGCCGCGATGATCGACGGCTCCTCGCCGCTTTCGTGGTAGCCGATGCCGTCGGCGAACGGGTCGGTGAGGACCTTCGTCAGCCCCGGGATGTTCGTGCCGCTACCGCTCGCCCCGAGGGCGGTGACCAGCGTGACCGCGGTGATCAGTGCGAGTGCCGAGCCCAGGACGATCCAGAGTCGAGCCCTCTTCGCAGGGAGCCGGTTCATGATCCACCTCCGATCGCCAGTCCGTGGGTTGGCACATACATCGACTCGTCCAGGTGATTCGCAGGGAGGCCGTAGTCGAAGACCGAGATCGCCTTGCCGGCCAGAGGCCCGAAGGGAATCACGGCCGCAGACGAATAGAGACCGAGGTCGGGGTTACCGTTGCCGGTCGTGCCGATCGGCCCCGTCCGCGGCAGGACGGCCAGGGACTGCATGCTCGCAAGCGTCTGCGTGGCCGACCATGACGTGCCGCCGTTGATCGACGAGACGTAGTGGAACTCCGGGGCGCACTGCGGGCCGTCGCTGTTGTCGAGCGGCGCGCCGGTGATGAACGCGCAGCTCGCGATCGGATAGCTGTAGTAGAAGAGGGCGAGGTGCGCGCTGCCGCCCGAGGTGCCCCGGTCGGCGGCGATGGCCGGGATGAAGTGGTCGACGGTGTTCGTCGACGCGCCGCTGTCGGCCTCGATCGCGATTCGCGACGGGGCGCCGAAGCTCGGCGCCGGTGTCGCGTCGGTCGGGCCCGGCATGACGGCCATCGCGATGTCGTTCGGCGCCGCCGTCGACGTGCTGGCGATGCCGTTCACCGTCACGAAGGCGCCCTGCGCGTGCGCGACGGCGAGCGCCGGGGTGAACGTGACTCCGGTGCCGCCGGCGCCGGCCGTGCCGACCGTGGTGATCGTCACCGTCTCGGCGCTCGCGCCGGTGTCGACCGTGAGCGTGTTGCCCGCGACCATGCCGGTGACGCTGCCGACCTTGATGTTCGTGTCGCCGGCGTTGGCCGCCGCCGAGAGGGTCGTCTGCGTGATCCGGAAGCTCCGGGTCTGGTAGGCGAGATAGATCGCGCCCGACCCGTCCATGGTGGCCGACGGGAACAGCGAGACCCGCAGGCCCTGGGCCACGGTGTGCTGCGCGGCCTGTGTCGACGTGATCACCGCGTGCGCGGAGTTGGTCGCTCCGCAGTCACTCGAGGCGAAGTCGTCGAGCGTGGTGCCGTTCGCGTACGAGACCACGAGCCGGCCGCAGGTCGCGCCGGGCGACGCGCTGGGCGCCGTGGGCTGGACGAGCGGGATCGCGCCGGTGCCGACCGACGTGTCCGGCGTGCCGGCGGGCGCCGACCAGCTCGCCCCACCGTCCGTCGAGGTGCTCACGAAGAGCTGGTTGGCCGGGGTCGAAGCGGTGTTCGTGTACGCGACGTAGCAGTTGCCGTAGCCGGCGCTATTGCCGTAGTTGTCGCAGGTGATCCACGACTTGGTCGGCGTGTCGCCGGTTCCGGCCGCGTGCACCTGGTTCGGCGAGCCCCAGCTCTTGCCGTCGGCGGAGCGGTTGACGTAGAGCCCCAGCGTGTTCGCCGTGCTGCCGAGGCCGGTGGCGGCGACGAGCCACTTGCCGTACCTCGCGTTGTAGGCCACCGAGGGGTCGGCCCCGCGCCAGATGCCGCCCGAGCCGCCGCCCTGGATCGTTAGCGGCACGAGCCCGTGCTTGAACGACTTCCCGCCGTTCACGGACGTCGCCCAGCCGATCGCCGAGGCGCCGCCGTTGTAGGCCCGGCCGACCTCGAACGCCGACACGAGCGTCTTCGACCCGGGCGCCGAGGCCAGCGCCGGCTGCACTTCGGCCTGGTAGCCGATGCTGTCGACGATCGTGGCCTGGCTCACCCGGGTGAGCGTGCCGCTCGGGGTGGCTCCCGCGGACGCCAGCGGCAGGACGAGAACCCCTGCCACGAGGACCGCGAGGCCGTACTTCCGCACTACTCGGCTCTTCACGCTCTCCTCCTTCGCACCTCGAGGGTCAGGAACGACGCCCGGAGAGCCTGGTCGCCAGCCCAGGAACGTTTGTCCTCGGAGCAGCTAAGGAGCACCCTCTACCCCTGGTCGTCGCTTGCGAGCCAGCCGACCCTCTTACTTCGGACCGCCCCTGTCAAGCGCCTACCGGCGCGGGATTGTCGACTTTGGTGCCTAGGGTCTGCGCCCTTCGGCGTAGACCGTCTCGCCCTCGCGCAGCGGGTTGTCGGGCGCGGGGTCGAGCTCGGAGTCTCCGTACGTCCTGCGCGACACGTCCACGAAGCCCGCCTCGGCCAGGACGCGCTCCAGGGTCTCGGCGTCCCACACCGAGCGGTGGCCGTGGCCCAGCGCCACCTCGGCGACCGCCAGCAGCGCCGTCGGCCGGCCCGGCCGCTCGCGCTCGATGAAGGCACGGTCGCCGGCGTAGCTCTCCAGGTAGCGCCCGAAGTCCGGAACGCCGACCCGGACGATCCCGCCCGGAGCGAGCAGCCGCCGCGATTCCGCCAGCAGGCCGAAAACGGATGCGAGCGGGAAGTGCTCCAGGACGTGCTCGAGGAAGACGGCCTGGGCGGCGCCGTCGGCGAAGGGCAGCCGGCGGGTCAGGTCCCAGTGCAGGTCCGGGCCCATGCCGAGCACGTCCACGTTCACCCAGCCCGGCAAGCGGTGCGCGCCGGAGCCGAGGTGCAGCCGCAGCGGGCCTGCCTCGGCGAGCCGCCGCGCCTTGCGCCGCTCGACCGGCTCGAGCAGGCGCGTGCCCTTCACCTTTGCCTGCTGACGGGCCTCGAAGCCGGACACGCGGCGGAGCAGGCGGACAGCTGCGCCGCGCTCGAGGCCGCGCGTCTTCGCGGCCTCCCGCTCCTCCAGGTAGCGCCGAATCTCGTCCACCCTCAGAGGCTAACGCGCAAATGCGGGTTCCGAACTCTCCGGCTCCAAAGAAGTGCGTTGGACGGCCGGGCGGGCCAAGCCCGCCCGGCCTTCATGGTCGGCGTCGCCAAGTCGACGCCTTGGAAGCTACCGTCCGCGCGTGGACGATCTCGCGGTCATCGTCGTCTCGCACGACCAGGAGCGCTGGCTGCCGCGCTGCCTCTCGACCCTGGTCGAGCACGCCGAGGGCCTGTCCCTCGACCTCGTCGTCGTCGACAACGGCTCGACCGGCGCGGCGCGCGAGCTCGTCGAGCGGGACTTCCCACAGGCCCGCGCGATCGCGAGCGAGAACCGCGGCTTCGCACACGCCTGCAACCTGGCCGCTGCGACCTGCGACGCGCCTTGGCTGCTGTTTCTCAATCCGGACACGGAGGTGCTGGAAGGCTCGCTGGCGGAGCTCGCCGCCGGATTGGCGACCGAGGTCGGGATCGCCGGCGTCCGCCAGCTCGACGACGGCGGAGCGCTCATCCCGACGATGCGCCTGTTCCCCTCGGCGTCGAGAGCGCTCGGCGACTCCCTCGGCCTGGAGCGCTTCCCGGGCCGTCCGGACTGGCTCGGAGAGCGCGAGCTGCGACTCGAGCGCTACGACCGGGAGTTCGAGGGCGACTGGACGATCGGCTCGTTCCTGCTCGCACGCGGCGAGGCGCTCGACGCCGTCGGCGGCTTCGACGAGCGGTTCTTCCTCTACTCGGAGGAGGTCGACCTCTGCCTGCGCGTACGGCGGGCCGGCTGGAAGGTCGTCCACAGCCCGGCCGTGACGATCCTGCACCACGGCAACAGCGACCGGCCGCTCGACGCACGCCTGCAGACGCAGCTCGCCTGGGCCCGGCTCCAGTACGCGGACAAGAACCTGCCTGCCGTCTCGCGGCCGGTCTTCCGCGGGGCGCTGGTCCTGCGCTACGGGCTTCGTTCGCTCCACGGCGAGGCGAGACGGCGCGAGGCCGCACGGGCCGCGACCGCGCTCCTTCTGGGCCGCAGGCCGCCGCCGTTCGAGAGCCGCAGGCCGCCTCCGCCCCCGGTGGAGCGCCTACCGGCGGGGCTCGAGCCCGGCGTGATCGGCGCCACCGGCGGCTCGGGAACGCGGGTGCTGGCGGCGATCGTGCAACGAGGCGGGATGTTCGTCGGCTCGGACCTGAACCGCTCCCTGGACGCGCTCGACTTCGCCGCCTTCGCCGACCGCTGGGTCGGGCGCGGGCCCTCGCCGGCTGCGACCGCGGAACTGCGCGCGCTGGTCGCGCGGCAGCACGAGGAGGCCGGCGGCCGGCCCTGGGGCTGGAAGGAGCCGCGCAGCGTCTACCTGCTGCCGTTCCTCGCCGCGGAGGTGCCCGGCCTACGGTTCCTCCACGTCGTCCGCGACGGGCGCGACATGGCCTTCTCCGAGAACCAGGTGCAGCTGCGCAAGCACGGCGACGCGGTGCTCGGCGCCTCGGACGAGCCCGAGGCTCTGCGCTCGATCTCGCTCTGGCGGGAGGTCAACCTGCGCGCGGCCGACCTCGGCGAGCGCGAGCTCGGCGATCGCTACCTGCGCCTCCGCTTCGAGGATCTCTGCGCGGAGCCCGCCGCACGCGTGGCCGAGGTGCTGCGCTTCTTCGGGCTCGAGGGCGACGCCGAGCGGATCGCCGCGGAGGAGGTCCGTGCCCCGTCGTCGCTCGGGCGCTGGCGCAAGGCCTCACCGGAGACGGTGCGCGAGCTCGAGGAGCGGGCCGGCGACGCGCTGCGCCGCTTCGGCTACCAGTCCTCTTCCGAGTAGAAGCGCGGCCAGACGTCCTGCGTCTCTTTGCGCAGGAAGTCGACCTCGTCCGGCTCGAGGATCGTCCGCCAGCGCGAGACGGCGCCGGCGCTGTCGAGCTCGACCGCGTGCGGCGAGGCGGCCTCGACCGGATTTTCGGAGCCGCTCGCCCGCTCGATCCGCCCGCGCGCGGCCGGCGTCAGCTCGAGCCCGAGCCGCTCGTAGAGGCGCTCGTAGGTGCCGACGGGGTCTGACCCCGCGTCCTCGTGCCGCAGGAAGACCCAGTCGGGATGACGGTCGCGGTAGCCGGCGACCGCCGCGTAGAGGAGCCGCCAGAGAAGCGCCGCCTGCTCGAGAGCGCCGCCCGGCGACTCGGCCTGGGCGCGGATCTCGTCCTCGTACGGCCGCAAGATCTCCGGCGCGCGCCCGTCGACGAGGAAGGTCGCGAAGCTGTGCTTCCAGCCGAGGCGCTTGAGGCTCCCCGCGAAGCCGGCCGGGTGGCGGACGAGCACGACGACGTCCATCCCGAACCGCTCGGCAAGCCACTCGGCCGAGAGCAGCGCGATCGGGTCCTTGACGAGCGGCCTCGCGCCGGCGCGCCGCGAGAGGCGGAAGCGCCGGGAGTCGCGGACAGCGCGGGCCGCGTCGCGTGGCGTGCGGAGCGACCGCAGCTCGGCGCCCCAGTCGTACTCGAAGCGCATCGCCTTCTCGATGCTGGGCGAATACCGCGCCTCATTCTCCGCAGTGACAACCGTGAAGTAACGGTCGAACGGCGCCGAACCGAGCCCGGCCGGCGTACGCGGGCTGAACGGCTCGTGGATGTAGCCGACCCCGGGCGCGAGTGCGAGCATCTTCCCCACCCAGGTCGTCCCCGAGCGATGCGCCCCCGTGACGAGGATCGGCTCGTTCACTCGAAGAGGGGCTGCGGGCCACCGCGGAGCGCAGGCCGGCGCGCGGCCTGCCGGATCGCGCTCGCGCCGAGCGTCCACTCGGCTACCGCCAACCGGGGCAGGTTGGCCAGGAAGCGTTGTCGCAGCTCCGAGTCGGAATCGACCCTCCGGTAGACGACCGGCAACCGGAGCAGGAGGAAGTAGTGCAGCGGCAGCCGCCGGGCGAGCCTGCGCGCGCGCCCCTGCTCGAGCGAGCTCGCCCGCGCCAGGCCGTACGCGAGCCGCCGCTGCTGACGCCGCAGGTCGGCGAACGTACGGCGCTCGTGCTCGTGAGCCGCGGTGAAACGCGGGTCGAAGACGAGGCGCAGGCCGGCCTTGCGCGCGGCGGCGCAGAAGAGCGCGTCTTCGGCGCCGTAGCTCTCGTCCCAGCGAATCGGCAGCTCGCGCGGCGCGAGCAGGCAGAACGAGGACAGGAACGCCGTCTCCCGCGGCGCGCCGCGCGGCAGGAACGGCGTCTCGACCTGCAGGTGCGCGACCCAGCCCCAGGGCGTGTCCGCGTGGAACGTGCGGGCGCAGCCGACGAGCGCGCCCGGGAACTCGCGCGCCGCGCGGGCGACGCCTTCGCCCCACCCCGGATCCGGGACGACGTCGGCGTCGAGGAAGACGACCAGGTCTCCCCGCGCCTCCTCCCAGCCCGCGTTGCGCGCGCCACCGGCGAAGCTCCGACCGCCGGGCGCGACGACGCGGGCTCCGCCCTCCTCGGCGATCCGCGCGGTTCCGTCCGACGAGCCGTCGTCGACGACGATCACCTCGAGCGGCCGCGGCTCCTGCAGGGCGAGCGCGTCCAGCACGCGCCGCAGCGTGCGCGCGGCGTCACGCGCCGGGATGACGACGCTGTACTCCACGGCCGCGACGATAACCAGCTTGAGAGCAATCTCGACGGAATGGATGCCCACCTACTCGGTGCGTTGGACGGCCGCACGGGCAAAGCCCGCACGGCCTTCATGGTCGGCGCCGCCAAGTCGGCGCCTTAGCCGCGAAGGCGTCAGCAGGTGCCGAGCGAGTCGCCGGTCGTGACGGGATCGACCGCCTGCGGCCCGACATCCAGGGTCAGCTTCGCGTACTTGGCCGAGCAGAGCGTCGACGAGCGGACGCCGGAGCGCACCGACTCCTGGATGCTGACCGTGTGCGCGGCCTCGCCGCCGAGGTAGCAGTCGACGCAGACCACGGCGGTCGGCGGGTCGAGCGAACGGCCGGCCTTCTTGATGAAGAGGTCGGAGTTGATCAGCCGCTCGCCCGCGCGGCCGCAGTCGACCCTCAGGTGCTTGAGGGTGATCCGCGCACCGCCCATCGCCTGGATCCCGTCCTGGTGGAGGCCCGGCAGCTTGGCGAGACAGCGCACGCTGCCGCCGCCGATCGTCAGGTCGTGCGCGCCGTCCCCGATCTTGACGCCGTCGGCGATCGAGGTGGTGACGGTCAGCTTCCCGATCCGCCCGGTGCAGCCGTTCTCGAGGTGAACCGCGTCGCCGCCGCGCCGGCTCGGATAGTTCGGCGTCATCGTGACCGTGACCGAGTCGAGGTCGACCGGGCCGGTGCAAACCCACATCCGGTCGGTGAGCGTCAGTGACGAGGTGGGCCGGGGCTTCGGAGGCGCCGGCCGCTTGCGGTTCCCGATCGGCGCGAAGCCGACCAGGGGAAGGGGCTTGACCCGCGCCGGGCGGGTGGCGGCCGAGGCGGCGCCGCCCGAGGCGACCTGGGTGGTCGCGAAGGCGAGTGCGAGGGCAAGGGCCGATGCGAGCAGCAACAGTGACGTGCGGCGGGTCACGAGTCCTGCATCGGTGGTTCGCGCGCGCGGCTGGCATCCCTCGTTTCAGGGATAGGCGGCGGGATGGCGGCGAGCTTCTGAGCTCCCGGAAGGGCCGGCTCTCTTCGGGCCGGCCCTTCCAGCGCTTTCGTCAGCCGGCGAGCGGCTTGCCGGTCTCGAGCAGGGTCTTGAGCCCGCTGAGCACGTACATCCAGCCCGGGCCGGAGACGCTCTCGGCCGTCTTCGGCGCGCCCTCGAGCCGGTCGTGCACGAGCGTCAGCAGGCAGGTGCCGTCGTCCTGCTGCTCGATCTCCCAGGTCACGCGGCTGGGCTCCTCGGCGGCCAGCTCGGGGTCGTAGTACGAGACCCAGTCGTGCACGAGCCGCCGCGGCGGGTCGGCCTCGACGACCGCCTCGTCCCAGTCGATGCCTCCCGAGCTGCGCGAGTAGCGGCGGCCGTCGCGGACTTCGATCCGAACGCCGTGGAAGTACTGCTCCGTGAACTCGGGCTGCGTGATCGCCTCCCAGATCTGCTCCGGGGTCGCCCGGATGAAGACCTGGTAGACCTGTGTCGCCTGTGCGGTCATGGTGGTCATGCTGACTCCTCCAGTCGCTTCTTGAGGTCGCTGAGCGCCGCGACGCGGTGCTCGGTGTACTTGTCGATCCAGCGGTCGTGGACGAGCCGGATCGGCACCGGGTTGAGGAAGTGCTGCTTCTCGCGCCCGGCGCGGCGGGTGACGACGAGCCCTGCGTCCTCGAGGACGCGAAGGTGCTTCATCACGCCGAAGCGGGTCATCTCCAGCTCCGACTCGAGCTCGGTGAGCGTGCGGCCGTCGCGCTCGTAGAGCCGGTCGAGCAGATGCCTCCGCGTCGGGTCGGCAAGTGCCTTGAAGACTGCGTCGTCGTCGGTCACGCTCGCGATGATACGTGACCATACGGTCACATGTCAAGATCGGTCAGACTCGCCGCATGCGCCCGGGCCTGCTGACGATCGCGCGGGAGTGGGGTCGCATCGGGTGCATTGGGTTCGGCGGGCCTCCGGCGCACATCGCGCTCCTGCGGCAGCTGTGCGTGGAGCGGCGCGGCTGGATCGAGCCGCGCGAGTTCGAGGACGCGATCGCCGCCTGCAACCTGCTCCCGGGGCCCGCGTCGACACAGCTCGCGATCTTCTGCGCCTGGCGGCTCCGCGGCCGGGTCGGCGCGCTTATCGGGGGCATCTGCTTCATCGGTCCCGGTCTCGTCCTGATCCTGGGGCTCGCCGCACTCTTTCTCGCCGGCTCGCCGCCGCGCTGGATCCTCGGCGCCGGCGCCGGAGCGGGCGCTGCGGTCGCGGCAGTGGCCGTGCAGGCCGGCTGGAGCCTGATCCCCGACAGCCTGCGGCGCGCCGGTAGCCGTGTGCGCTGGGCCGTCTACGCCCTGGCGGGGGCGGTGGCGGCCGCGACGGTCGGGCCGTGGCTCGTGCTCGTCCTGCTCGGCTGCGGGGCGATCGAGCTCGCGCTCCGACGAGCGAGCGCGACGCTGGCGCTGGCCCCGCTCGCAACGGCCGGCACCGGCGGGCTCGGCGCGCTCGCGTGGGTCGCCTTCAAGGTCGGCGCGCTCTCCTACGGCGGCGGCTTCGTGATCATCCCGCTGATGCAGGCCGATGCGGTCAACCACTACCACTGGCTGACCTCGGCGCAGTTCCTGAACGCCGTCGCGCTCGGCCAGGTGACCCCGGGGCCGGTCGTCCACACCGTTGCGGTCGTCGGCTACGGCGCCGCGGGCCTCGGCGGAGGGTTGCTGGCGGCGCTGGTCGCGTTCTCGCCGTCGTTCGCCTTCGTCCTCCTGGGCGCCGGGCACTTCGACCGCCTGCGCGAGAACGAGAGCGCGAAGGCGTTCCTCGGCGGCGCCGGCCCGGCGGCGATCGGCGCGATCCTGGGCACCGCGATCCCGCTCACCCGTGCGCTGTCGGAGACGTGGCAGTACGGCGTCCTCGCCGGCGCCAGCCGTCCTCCTGTTCGCGCTGCGGCGCGGCGTGGTCGTCACCCTGCTGGTCGCCGGCGCGGCCGGGGTCGTCGTTGCGCTAGCGGGCGGGTCGCTGCCGCACTAGAGCACGCCCTTTGCGTGGAGCCACCCGTCGATCCCGGGGAAGAACCTCGCGTCGAAGCCGGGTGACTGAGGCAGGCTCGAGAGCAGACCGGTCGGGAGGATGAGCGGCGTGTGGGCGGTCGGCAGGACGATCCAGCTGAAGTCGTGAGCCGGAACGAGCCCTTCGAGCCGTTCGAGGCAGAGCTCGGTCGGGACGTTTCGATCGTCGGACCCGTACATCCAGAGCACCGGGATCGACAGGGCTTGCAGGGACGGAACCGGGTCGAAGCCGGAGGGGCCGGCCGCCCGCACCTCGTCGAGCATCTGCTGGCGCGTCCCGCTCGGCGGGGACTCCGACTCGCCGGCGAGCTGGCCCCAGAAGTCCGTCTCGCCGACGGTCGTCGTCGGGCCGGAGTTGAGCAGTGCCCAGCGCACGGCGGGGTTGCGCTGCGCGGCGAGCGGGATGATCCAGCCGGCCTGGCTGTCCCCGAGCAGGCCGACCCGGGCCGGGTCGACCTGCGGCCGGCGGTCGAGGAAGCGCACCTCGGCTTGGGCGTCGCGGGCGAGCACGTCGATCGCCGCGGGGTTCGCGGCCTCGCCCGGGTAGCTCCCGCCCGACTCGCCGACGCCTCGCTTGTCGTCGGCGAGCACGGCGACGCCGTTCAGCTCGAGGTAGGCGGCAAAGATGTCGAACTCGTCTCGCGTGCGCGGCCCGGAGCCGTGCACCATCGCCACCGCCGGGAACGGGCCGGAGCCGCGCGGCAGCGAGAGCGTTGCCGCGATCGCGCCGACGCGAATCTCGCGCTGGCGAAGCGGCACGCGTGCGTAATGCGTGCCCTTCCAGGAAAAGCCGGTCGAGTCGATGGCAAGCGAGCCGTTGCCCTGCTTGTCGCCGAGCCGCTCGCCCACGGTCAGCGACGGGCCGATCCCGTGCGTCGAGCCCGAGGGGAACTCGACCAGGAAGGGCGGAAGGCCGTCGGCCTCGAGGATCGCGGCGCCATCGCCGCCGGCGCTTCGATACACGCCGAGCAGCGAGACGATCCGCGCGAGCCCGCGGCGGAGCGAGAACCGTCCTCGCAGCCGCCCCTGCGTGACCGTGCCCCTCAGCCGCCTGCCCACAACGGCCCCGTCGAAGCGGACGTCGTGCGGCAGGCCCGGCAGCGTGAAGCGGACCCGCTTGCCGCGGACGTGGAACGCCACCACCGTCGCGCTCGAATGACCGGGCCCGAGCGAGACGGTGGCCTTGCGGCCGTGCACCTGGACGGAGACGGCCACCCGGGCGGCGGATGCCGGGAGCGCGTAGCTGCCGCTCCAGCTCGGCGGCGCCGCGATCACTCCGGTCCCCGGGCGAGGGCACGGGCGACGTCGTCGGCCCAGCGCAGGTCGAGCTCGGCGCGCGCGATCCCGAGCTGCAGCAGGTGCCGGTGGTGCCAGTCGTGCCCGCGATTCGTGTTGGTCGGCTCGATCTCGCGATAGACGGCCAGCCGCGCCTCCGTGTCGGCCCGGAACTGCGCCAGGTGCTCGAGCAGGACCTCGCTGCTGGTCAACCCGCCGACGAAGAGCTTGAGGTAGAAGCTCTCGGTCGCTCCCGGTTCGACCGCCTCGAGCCAGGCGTCGAGCGCCTCCCGGCCCCGCGGCGTGATCCGGTAGAGCCGCCGATCCGGCCGCTTCCCGCCCGTGGCGACGCGGCCGCGAACGAGGCGGGCGCGCTCGAGGCGCGGCAGCACCGCGTAGAGCCCGCTCCGCGCCGGCGACCAGACCAGCCCGATCGCCTTCGCGACCAGCTTCGAAAGGTCGTAGCCGGAGCGCTCGCCCTCGATCGCGAGCAGCGCGAGGACGGCAGCCTCGGTGGTCGTCAGCTTGGAGACAGCGGTCGCCTTCGCCACCTGCATGACTCCACGTTACCACTCCAGTTTGGATTAGTCCAACATGGACTAATGACTGATCTCAGAAATGGGAAGACCCCGCTTCCGCGGGGTCTTCCGGTAGCAGGCCTGTAAGCCGGAGACTGGTCACGGTCTTGGGAGCAGCAGCCCTCGGCCTGCCGAAAGGACGACCATGCGCCGAGAATTGGCCGATTTCCTCGCCTACTGCGGGCTGGAGCGGCGGCTCGCGCCGCTTACCTGCTCCGCCTACGAGCGCGACGTTGTTGCCTGTCTCGCCTTCCTCGAGCGGGAGGGAATCGGCACGCTACGCGAGGTGCGACCCGCAGAGCTGCGGCGGTTCCTCGCCGACGAGGCGACCCGGCGGCCGGCACCCTCGAGCCAGGCGCGCACCGTCGCCGCGCTCAAGTGCTTCTTCCGCTTCCTGCTCGAGAACGAGCAGCTCGAGCGCGACCCGGCGCAGGTGCTGCGCACGCCGCGCAAGCGCGAGGCGCTCCCGGACGTGCTCGACCGGCGCGAGCTCGCGCGCCTGCTCGACGCGGTTGAGCGTCACGACGTCTGGCAGCGCAAGCATGACGGTAAGCGCGAGCGAGACCGTTTACTGCTCGCGCTCTTCGCCTACGCCGGCCTGCGGCGCAGCGAGCTGCTCGGGCTCGACTGGGCAGACGTCGACCTGGAGCGCCGGCTGCTGAAGGTGCGCAGGGCGAAGGGCGGTCGGCAACGGGTCGTGCCGATCCACCCCGCGCTCGAGCCGCTCTTCCTCGATTACCTCCGTATCAGGGCGCACGACCCCGAGCCGGCGCTCTTCGTCGGTGTGCACGGCCGCCGGCTCTCCCAGACGATCCTGACCCAGACCTTCCTCCGCTACGCGCGCGCCGCCGGCGTGACCGAGCGCAAGCGCGTCACGCCGCACACGCTCCGGCACGTCTTCGCCTCCGAGCTCCTGCGAGCCGGGGCGAACCTGCGCCAGATCCAGGAGCTGCTCGGCCACAAACACCTCGACTCGACGCAGCGCTATACCCGCGTGACAGCACACGAGCTACGGGGCGCGGTGAGGCGGCTTCACTTTCCGGCTCGGGATCGGCAACGTCGGCGCGCGTACGCGTACGATCAAGACGGCGAGGGCCATCCGCTTGGTGGTTACGCGGATGTTCATTACGAGCTTTGATCCACAGTCGCGGACTCGAGCAGTGACCGGCAAAGTTGGCCGTCCAAGTCTTTGTGCGACTTCCTCCCGCTAGGCAGCACGGGACCGTGCGCGACACTTGAGACATCAGCGTTGATTTCCGCGATGATCAAGAGTAAGCTCCTCGAAAGTGGCGACCCGCACGAGAAAGCGATTGCTTTTTAGCACCATCGTTGCCGCAGCTGCTCTAGCTCTGGCAGCGCCGGCCATCGCTTCTGCCTACTGGGATTTCCAGGGCAACCTCCCGACTTCCGGCGGCAACCGGCACTATCTCAAGTACACGAACGTCAATTGCTTTGTTTATCCTTGCGGCGTTTACCAAGCTATTCGGATGTCGTGGACCGGCGGCAGCCACTGCATGAGGTTCATCGAGATCAAGCAGAACGGCTCTTGGTATGACCCGCTGGTATGTGGGTTCGACGTCATCTACTGTTCCACCTTCGGTAGTTACGACTGCAATACATCAATTCAGCCAACCTCTTCTGAGGATCGCTTCGGCTGCTACAACCCTGAGGGCCTCTCTACGGTATGGGTGAACTGTCGGGCGACCAATCCATTAACGTGATTCGGCGGCCCCCCAGAGTTGCTTACATAGCTCTTTCCGCTGCTGTTCTTGGACTCCTTACATTGCTGCTCGCCGCGTGCGGAGGGGCGCAACCGGCTGCCCGATCAGCCGCCGGTACGTCGGCCTCTGCCATCCCACCCGGTCTCGTTAAAGCCGCAGCAACGAAAGACATCTCAAACGTTAAGCGGATAGGTCCCGCTGGCCCGAATCACCTGGGCTTCTTTTCTGGAAGCGATCAGGCCGGTCAAAGCGTCATCGCCATTGCATCAGACAACGAGATTAGTCCCTTTGTGCCTCAACAGCACATGACCGATTACCTCGCCACCAACAAGCTCTACGTTCACTCGGCGGACTCGGGCTCGGGAGGGACGGTCGATTCCCGAGAGGTGCTGGGTGAAGTCGCACCAGACGTGGCTCGCGTCGCGATCGAGCTGCAAGGCGGAGGAACATTTGCGGTGCCACTCGTCGACCAAGCCTTCGTCTATTCGTCGAACGACCCGAGCACGTTTGCTTCGGCCGTTGTTGCCTACGACGCTGGTGGGAAGGCTTTGGCAACGAAGGAGCTAGGCCCGGCCACCGCGCCTCCAAGTGGCTAGGCCGAGCGGAACCTGCTCCTTGCCCGACGACCCGCGTCACACCCCCGCTGTATTGCACCAGCATCCACGGCTGCTTCTGCGCCCGCACCTACGCGCACGTCGTGCGTGACGCCCCGCGACGGCGTCGCATCACCATCAGTGAAGGGATCTCCGCAAGCGCCGCGTCGCGGCTAGTCGTAGACACCGTGTAGACCCCTCGGGCGCCAAGCGGCGAGTCGTGCCGCCCGCTCTCCGAAGAGGTCCCTGCGGATCGAGAGAGCCGACACCCGGACTCGAACGAGGGACCGCTTCATTACGAGCGTTGATCAGGAGTCGTTCCAGGTCACTGCCAGTCGCGCGAAGCCGCTTCGCTCCAAGGATCCAGCAGCGCCGAGATGGAGGCCGAAGACCTGGGACGACAAGAAGGTGGACCCCACGTAGACCCCGTACGGTCTGGTGCGAATGGTTTCGGCTCCAATCGGACCGCCGGCACGGGCTGGGGCGGGTACGCCACAGCGGAGCTGGGTACTGCACGTGCGGCTCCCGCCACGGCTTTTGAACCGGCGACCTCCTGGGTGCGATTTACTCCGAGTGCTTTTCCGCCGCTCGTCGGCAGGCGTCATTTGGCTAGTCATTACCGTTTCTCCGTCGAAGCCTTCGATACCGCTTTTCGCCCTTCGCCGCGGCTACTTGACCAAAGCTTGACCACGACGTAGCCTCATCGGCTGAGACGACATCGCCGTGACTCGTCCAGCCCGATTCCAAGTGTCGAGAGCGAGGGCCGACCACCGGGGAGCTGCTCGCGGCTCCCGCGGGTCATGTGCGGTTTACTCGAGCGGCTTCGGCGCCTACCAGGAGTCGCAAATGGCTCGGCACCGCGGCATACACGTCTTCGCCAGGCGGCGTGTTTCTACACCCGTTACTGGACCAGGACTTGACCACGGCGGAGCGTGACCGCTCGACCTTCGCCCTTCTGAGAGGACTCTGGACGAGGTCAAAAGGCTGGGTGCGGCTGTAGCGCTCTCCTCAGAGGCGGAAGCAGCAGAAGGCCGAGCTGAACGACGCCCAGAAACAACAACGCTACGTGGTTTACCGGTTCCCAGATTGCGAACGACAGGTCTCCTAGAAAGGTGAGTCCGACCGCAAGGAACCAAATTGGACGCCACAAGGCCCATAGCCCTACGACTATGAGTGTGTCCAACCCAAGGTCGGCTAATACGTAGGGAAGCGTTGGGAGCCGCGTTCCCCCAACAAGTACCAGCATCCAACCGAACAGCGCGCAACCAGCATAGCCGATTACTATCGCGCGCGCCGGAATTGACGAAATGTCCTTGTAGAGCCTCATTTGCATGCCGCCGACGGCACTCGCGCACACTCAACTCAGCATCGTGTTACTTGACATGGCCAATGCAGTACATCAACTGATTGAACTCCGCGTTAGCTGGCGTCATACCGCCTACTTCTCCAACTCGCATACATTTAATAATGCGCCAGAAACCCAAGAGCAAGTTGTGCGACGGTCCGATTGGATTTTTTCCGTACCTCCGCCAGTACTTAATCGCAGCATAGGCATAGCATGGATTGCTTGGGTTGTCCCGGATGGGGCCTTTTCGGGACCTCATGCATGCCCGATAGTTTACGTAAAGTTTGCTGCAGTCCGAGAGCGGAGTACCCTCATACAGCCAGTGGTCGAACTCGTGAGGGTTGCAATAAGTTCCCGTTAGATCGAAAGCATTGATCGGATCCTGCGCTGCATAGTCATAAGCATTGAGCGAACCACCTTCGACTGGATCGACTTCCAGGAAACGCCCAAGCGTCGGATCGTATGGCCGGGCGCCCATCTCAATCAAGCCACTTGCAGTGTCCAGCTTCTTGTCCCACCGGCCGAGCCAGCGCTCAGTCGTGCTGTTGGCGGGAACTGACTCATTGGGGGCGCCGAATGGATCGTAGTTGTAGGCGTTGGTGCGGGTGCCGTTCGCATCGGCCTCGGCGGCCAGGTCGCCGTGACCCGAGTAGTAGAGAAAACTGACGGTCGCGCCGGTCGTAGGTGCGCCAGCGTAGTGGGCGAGGTCGAAAGAGGCGCCCTCGACGTAGGTCTGTGTGACCGTGCCGGAGCTGTCGGTTTCGAACAGGTTGGCCCCGCCGGCGAAGAGGTAGTGGGTCGTCTTGCCGATCGTGACCCGCAAGCGGCGACTTCCGGTGGCGTCGAAGCCGTAGCCGATGCTCCCGCCGGCGAAGTTGCCGCCGCTGAGCCTGCCCCAGCCGTCCCAGGAGAGCGTCTCGCTGCCGCGCTGGGTCAGCTCGCCATCCGCGTTGTAGGCGTAATTGGTCGAGCCGACGCTCGTCAACTCGTCGATGCCGGGGCTGTTCGGGTTTGACTGATCGTAGGTGTAACTGGCGGTCGTGCTAAACGTTCCCGCGCAGCCGGTCGGCGATTCCTGGATCTGCGTCCGGTTCGAGTCGAGGTCGAACAGGTACTTGCGGCAGATCCCGTTCGGCAGGGTGACCTGGCTCAGGCGGCCGAGGTTATCGTAGACGTAGCTCGTCGTTTGCGAAGTCAAGCCGCCGCCAGTGCGGATCTCCTGCAACTTCTTGCCGTCGAGGTCGTAACTGCCGTAGGCATAGTCGACCAGAGGACTCCCCTGGGAGTCGGCCGGAACGCTGCCCGGCAGCGGCGCGGAGAGATCAGTGCTGTCGTGGCGGTTGTAGACCCCGGTGACCCAGCCGTCAAAGTTGTAGTCGATCCACGAGAAGGTGTGGTTCGGGTACTGGGTCGCATGGAGATTGCCGCGGCCGTCGTAGAAGAAGTGATAGATGAGTCCGGCCGGGTCGGTTGTGCTCGTCACCTGGTCCGCGTTGTCGTAGGCGTAGCCGGTTGTGTAGTTGGGGTTGCCTGACAGCGAGCCGGCTGCGGCTGTCCGCGAGACCTGATTGCCGTCCGCGTCGTAGCTGAAGGTTGCCTCGGCTCCGTAGCTGTCCTGTGAGTAGATGAGGCGGCCCTGTTCGTCGTAATGGCTCGTAACCGTTCCGCTCGCGTCGGTTGCCGTGAGCTGCGCTCCCGCGGGGTCGTAGGTGTAGGTCGTCGGTTGGGGGTCCCCGGGTGCGTTCGTGCTCGCAAGCCGACTCTCGTTGTCGAAGCTTGAGCAGGTCGTTCCGGCGCCGTTTGTCTTTGCGATCGTCCGGCCGGCCAGGTCGTAAACGTAAGTGGTCGTCGCGTCGCCGTGCGGCGTCTGAGACGTCAGGCCCTGGCCCTGGTTGACGGCACTGCCGCCGCCGCAAGCGCTGGGCGGCGCCGCCGTGTCGTTGACGCCGTAGTAGGCGTAGGTGGTGGCATAGCTCGTGTCCGGCGAGCCCTGCAGGTTGCCCTGCGAGTCGATCGTGCGACTAGCGTTCCCCTTCGGCATCACCTTCTGAACGATGCGGCCGGACGAGGGCGGGGCCTCGTAGCTGTAGCTCGTGATCAGGTTGGTGCCGTCGTCGAGCTTGACGAGGTCGTAGTCGGGGTGTCCGGCCGCCGGGTCGGCGAAGTGCGAGAATGAAATTCGTCCGGCGGGCGAGACGGTAGAGGTCTTGTTGAACCAGGCAGGTCGCAGCGCAGTGGTGGGAATCACCTGGCTGGCGATGGCCGGCGAGCATGCGGAGCAGGCCCACTTGAGATGGACCTCCGCGGTATTCGCGCTCTCGTAGTAGTCGAGCACGATCTTGTGCAGACCAGCGCCGAGGCTGATCGGCTGAGAGTCGATCGGGGTTGTGGTTTGGTCGACCCAGTTATCGATCGCCTGTACTCCATCAACCGTTAGACGGGTCCCGTCGTTTGCCAGGGTTGTGAAGGTGTACGAGCCAGGTTCAGTGACTAGCAGGTCGCCGCTCCAGCGGATCGAGAAGTGGTCGACGGTCGGAGCGACCGCAGCGGGCCCGCCCGAGCCCCAGTTGAAGTCGACGCTCGAGTCGGTTTGGCTGGCGTCGGCGCGACCGGCCAGGTTCTGGTTTGTGAAGTAGGAAGCCTGTAGACCCTGAAAGCCTGCGCCCGGTGCCTGGCTGGTGCCGATTTGCGTCTCGTCATAACGGCTCGTCGTCAGCGGACGGGAAAGCGGACCGGCACCGTCGGGATCGGGGGCGATGGTCTGCAGGAGCGCGTCGGCGACATTCGGGTTGGCGGTCGGCTTGCCGTCCGGGCCGCCGTAGAGGTAGTCGGTCGGGTTGCCGTCGGCATCTTCGGCCCAGAGCTGCTCGTCCTTGGCGTTGTAGGCGGCCATGGTCACGTTGCCGAGGATGTCGTCGCTCTCGATCGGGTGCCCGAGGTTGTCGTAGTAGACCGTGACGCACTTGGAGGGACAGGACTGGCCCTGCTGGTTGGGCGGGGTCAGGGTCGTGTAGCCGTCGGGCTGGCGGTTGTGCAGGCCCTCCTGGTAGTGGGCCTTGATTGCCGCCGAGGAGAGGGCGCTGCCGTAGAGGGCAACCTCGTCGATCTTGCCGCCGAAGCGGTAGCTCGAGTTGTAGGGCCAGCCCGCGATGTCGAAGCTGCTCGTGATATTGCGCGAGCAGGGGGTACCGGTCTTGAGCGTCAGTGTCTGCTGGGCACCGTCGATCCAGAGTTTGACGTTGCCGACGGGGTTGCCGTTGTAGAACTGGGCAACCACGTGGTGCCAGACATTCGCGCTCGGAGCGGTGACGCCGTAGAGGTCGCTGCAGCCGGTGTTGAAGCCGAAGTTGCCGCCGGAGAAATAGAGGTCGTAGAGGTTGAAGCCGAAGGGCATCACCCCACTGGTGCCATTCCAGTTCATCCAAAACTCGACCGTGTTCACGGCGCCGGAGCTGAGGTTGAGCTGCGGTGCGCTCACGCTTCCTGCGACCGCGCCGCCGGCGAAGCTGACCGAGTTGCCGCCGCTGCTCCCGGCGAGGGCGCCGGTCTGGCCGAGGGTGTAGCTGCCCGAGTAGGTGGCGCCGTTCCCGTTGCCGCTCCCGTCGCCGGCGCTGGTGCCGCTCGTCTCGTCGAGCCGGTAGTAGGCGCTGGGTGCGTCGTTCTGGACGAGGTAGCCGTAGTGGCTGGCCCGCTCGGCCGTGAGCGTGCCCGAGCCCGGGTGGTAGACGAAGCTCCAGGTCGAGGTTGAGGGCGTTTGGTTCGTGACCGGACCGTCGCTGACGCCCGTCACCCGTGCCGGGCTGCTGGCGTCATAGCCGATCGTGAGCGTGTGGGCGCCGTTGTAGTTCGGGCTGGCATGAGTCGGATCGAGGTCGTTGGCGTTCTTGACCGAGTTGACCCGGCCGTTACCGTCGTAGCCGAGCAGGTAGAGGTCACGGACGCCATCGTTGACGCGCACGAGCTTGCCACTGGCGCCACCGCCGCCGTCGCCGATGTAGCTCCATTTCACCCCGTCCGGTCCGGTAACACAGAGGATGGCGGTTGGCGACGTGCAGCTCCAGGTGAAGGTCAGTGTGCGCCCACCGCCAGCGTCGATGCTCGCCATCTTGCCGTTGCTGTAGGTGTAGATGAGAGCAGCGCTTCCCTTCGAGGCATCGACGATCTCCGCCCTCTGCAGCGGCGCGACGCCGCCGCTGCCGGCAACACCAAAGGTGTAGATCGCTCCATCCGAGTCGAGCAGTGTCCAGGTGCCGTCGGCGTTCTTGGTCAGCTGCGACCCGTCGCCGGGAGCAGCAATGTAAGTGTTCGAGCTACCGACTCGTGTGTAGTAGTCGGAGCTCCCGTCGGCGGAGACCCGCTCGACCGCATTGAGCTGAGGGCTTGCCCCGCTGACGCTGTGGTCGATCAGCTTCGAAGGGGGATCGCTGAGTTGGTCGCCCGCGTTCAGGCTCCAGCCGAGGCCGAAGGATGGGTCGCTGATGGTCGACTGCGAGTTGTAGGTGAGGGAAGCCCCCATCGAGCCGACGGCGGTCGGATAGCTCGGTCCCGGAAGCGAGACGACCAGGTTCCCGTTCGCCTCGTTCACGGCCACCGGGCCGTGGCTCCACATCGGCCAGTAGTCACGGCTGCCGAGCTTCGGCAGACGGACCTGGAAACTCATCTGTCCGCTGCTCCAACCAGATGTGTCGTTAGGACAGGCAAGGCCGCAGGCTCGGGCACGCCAGAAGTAGGTGGCGCCGTCGCTGAGCAGGCCCGGCGGGACGGTCCAGGTGCTCGTGGTCGTGTTCCAGTTGGCGACCGCCACGACGTTCTGGAAACCAGAGTCGCTCGCCACCTGGAAGTCGTAGGAGAGGGTGTCGCTGCCGGAGCTACCCGGACTCGCGCTCAGGACCGGGGTCGCGGTCGGGAGGCTTGCCCCGCTTGTCGGGCTCACCAGGATTGGCGTCGCCGGCAGCAAGGTGTAGGTTCGCGGGCCAACGCTGCTCGAGCTGGCGCCGCTGTGATCGCCCGCTTGCGCGTACCACTTGTACTGGACGCCGGCGATCAGCTTCGCGACGGGAACGGTCCAGCTGGCGGTGCTGCCCGAGTTGACCGTCGGTGAGCTACCACTCGTGACGAGCGCTCCAGTCGAGGCGCGCAGGACACTGAAGCTGATGTAGCCGGTCTGGCCGTCCGGGTCGCTGAAGGTCCCCGACAGGGTGGGCGTGGTGCCGTTTGAGATGGTCGGGTCTGCCGGTAGGAGGTTGCTGGGGGCATTCGGAGGGCGGTTGGCAGGGATGACGGAGTTCGAGCTCTGGATGTAGGACGAGCAGCCCATCGCGTTGCAGGCCTCGACCGAGGAGCGGATCGTCGCCCCGACGTCGGAGTTGCCACTTTGGATCGTGTACGAGGACGAGGTAGCGCCGCTGATCGCGGCGCCGTTTCGCAGCCACTGGTAGGCGTAGGAGGTCGGGACGCAGTTCCACGAGCCGCTGTTCGTGGTGATCGTATTGCCGACGTAGGCAGGGTTTGGTGCGGTGACTTGCGGCGCAAGGGTGTTGCTCGGGATGGTGCAGGGCGGCGGCGGTCCGAGGAAGTGGTGCCCGCGAAAACGCTTGGGGATCGTACGCCGCATGGGTGGAATGCGGACCACCTGTCGCGGCTGACCGCTCCCGCTTGGCGGCTCGGCCGGGAGCAGCTGGAGGACAGGCGTCTCCTCCAGAACACGACCACCAGCCTCCGTGCGTAGCATCGGCGCGTAGGCAGGCGTTGGGGGTTTAGTGCTACCACTAGGGCCCTGGGCCTCCTCGCTCGGTGATCGCATGGCCGTGCCAGCACCGGCCCCGATTAGAACCGCGGCAGTCAAGACGCTGATGCTGCCGACCTGCCGACGCCTGGCTTGACGGAGCCGTTCTAGCGGTCGACTGATGCGCAGAGTGCGCTCGAACCCCGAGATGGCCCGACGACACGCGAGGGAGAACTGCTTCATTTGAGCGAACCTCCCCGAAAATGAAACTGAGCGGCCATGCTCTTTTGACACATCGCAATGCGGTTGTCAAGAGGTCTTCATCAATTTCTCTTCGGGCGTCCCCGAGACAACCATTGCGGGTGCCGCGGCCAGCTGCGTCGAAGCAAAGTCAGAAACATGCCTGGACAAGGCTCGAGAGCAATGGACGCGCCTCCAGAGGTTTTCATCGTGGCCCGAATACCCTCGCCGCCCATTCGTACGGGTCACTTATGCAGGTGGATAGCACGCGAGACGCAGATGCATCCCAATGCTCAGGTTGTCTCACCAGACACCGGCACTTTCAAAGTGCATCTGTGTCTCGCTGGCTATGGAGGTGAGTAGTTACTCGTTTCGCGACTTTGTCGCTGTGCGCCTCAGAGGTCGATCGAGAGGCCGCGCTCGGGGACGAGCTGGCGTTCGAGCTCCATCAGGCGGCGCAGTCGCAGCAGGCGTTCGGCGTCGGGCTCACGTTCGCTTGCCTCGAGCATGCGCACGCAGTCGACGAGCGAGGCGACCTGCGGCCGGGCGCCGCGCCCGAGGTTTTCGCGGAAGGCGCGGATGCGCAGGTCGTCGTAGCCGTGCGTCCCCCACGGCTCGGGCACGATCCGTAGCTCGCCGGCGCGCGTCTGCGCTGTCAGCGGCTCGGAGCCGGCAAGTCGCTCGGCGAGATCAGACTGCGGGGCCTCGAGCTCCTCGAGCGCGCGCCCGAGCCGGCGCAGGTTCTCCTCGCGTAGCGAGGGGACGACGTCGAGCCCGTCGGTGGCCTCGGCGCTGCCGTGCACGACCCGGGCAAAGCCGCCGACCACCAGGTAGCTGACCTTCTCCCGCTCGAGCGCCGCGAAGAGAGCGTAGGGATCGAAGGGCGGCTGCCTGCTCACTCGCTCTGTCCGAGCCGCTCGAGCAGCGCCTGAACGCGCTGCTGGGGCGCCTGCGGCACGCTCTCGGCCAGCTCGGCGTCGAGGGCAGGTGTCTTCGCCCGCTCGCCGATCTCCACGCGCAAGGCGAAGCCGCAGGCCTCGACGACCGAGCGCAGGTTGGCGAAGCTCGGCTCCTGGGCGCCGATCTCCCAGCGAGCCACCTGGGCCCGCTCGCGGCCGAGACGCGCCGCTAGCTCCGATTGCGTCAGGCTCGCGCGCAGGCGGGCTTCGCGGATCAGCTGTGCGGCGGTCATGGCGGCAGTCTACCTCCGTGTTGACCTAGCAGCGCGTACCTGATAAGTTACGAGACTCCCATGCAGCTCGCGCCTGGCCAACTCGCGCTTTTCGAAGTCGACGCTAACGGCCAGCCGCGCATCCTCCGCGCCCCATCATCTCCTCAGGGCCCGGATCGCACCCGGCCCGCGCCCGACCCGATCCCGACCGCCGCGCAGCCCACTTCGAGCTCATCCGTCGTGGACGACAACCTGTCCGAGCTGCTTGCCCGATGCCTGAGCCGGCTCGCTGGCCCTGCCGTCCGGCAAGCGCCGAACCCGCTCGAACTCCGTCAGGCCCGGGACGATTGGCTGCGCCGCCTGCAGGCGGCACGGCGCAGCGAGAGCGCGATCACCGCCTACCGGATCGCGATCGACGGGCTGCTCGACTGGAGCGAGGAGCAAGGCGAAAACGTCTTCGAAGAGCGGACGCTCGTCGATTACCTCGCCGCCTACCAGGAAGAGGCCCGACCGGCGCCTGCGACCTACTACCGACGCTTCGGGCTGCTGCGCTGCTTCTGCCGCTGGCTGAGCCGGCGCAGCGGTCTGCCGGATCCCTTCCTCGAGCTCCAGCCGCCGCCCAAACCGCAGCAGGAGGCCGACTGGCTGACCGAGTCCGAGTTCTCCCGCCTGCTGGCCGCGGCCGAGCACCCGCCGCGACGACGTCGCGGCCTGGCCGAGCGCGACCGCCTCGTCCTGCTCACCCTTGTCCAGACCGGCCTGCGCCGCTCGGAGCTGATCGCGCTCGACTGGGCCGACCTCGAGCTCGCAGGAGCGCGACCGACGCTGCTCGTCCGCCGGGGCAAGGGCGGCAAGCCCCGCCGGCAGCCGCTGGCGCCGGCGCTGGCGCGCGAGCTCGCCCGCCTGCGCGCTGCCCGCAAAGCGCCCGCCGACGCGCCCGTCTTCTGCGGCCTCGAGGGCAAGCGCCTGCAGCCGACGATCCTGGCCGCGATCATCCGCCGCGCCGCCGAGCGGGCCGGGCTCGAGAAGCGGGTGACCGCGCACACGCTCCGCCACAGCGCCGCCACCTGGCTGCGCCAGGAGAGCGGCGATGCGCGCCTGGTGGCGGCCTACCTCGGCCACGCCGACCTCTCCACCGTCAGCCGCTACGCCCACGTCGCCGCCGAGGAGCTGCACGAGGCGGCAGCGGCGCTTGCGGTCCGGCCGGTCTCGACGACGGTTCGGTCACGCCCGCGCCGCGCTGCTAGCCTCGCTCGTGCGGGGCGGAGCGAAGCCGGCACAGCCGACGAGGCGCCAGCCGGGCGCCCGCGCCGAGCGGTTCCAGGAAACCGCCGAGAGGCTGCTTGACCCGTACCGTGACGAGTCCGTAGCGACAGGTCCTATAGAAAAGCCCCACCAGAGCGGGGCTTTCCCGTAGCAGGCCTGTAAGCCGGATTCTGTCTTGGGTGACCATCCTTCTGTGCGGCTTACCCGGCTCCTCGGCGGGCCGCGTCGGCGGAGCCTGTTCGCCTTGCACCGGACGGGGTTTGGCTAGCCGCCGTGTCGCCACGACGCTGGTGGGCTCTTACCCCACCGTTTCACCCTTACCTTCGAGGTCTCGCGAGATCCCTCGCCGGCGGTCTCCTTTCTGTGCCACTTTCCGTCGGCTTTCGCCGCCTGGGTCGCCCCAGCGTCCTGCCCTGCGGTGTCCGGACTTTCCTCGAAGCGCCTGCACGCTCCGCGGTCACCCGGCCTGCACGAAACAGTGTAGCCGTGGTCGTGGGAAGATCGTCCGAACCGAAAGGAGGCAGGCAATGAAGCGCATCGCAGCGATCCTCGTCCTCGGCATCGCGGGAGCCGTCGCGGCCGGCGTGGCGCTCGGAGCGGGAGCTCATCACGGCCACGGGCACCCTCACGGCAACGTGCTCCACGTCATCGAGCACGCGACGACCGACGCGGTGACGAACTCAGGCAACGGCGGCGGCGCGGACAACGCCGGCGACATCCTCACGTTCGCCAATCCCGTGTTCGACGCGAAGAACTCGAAGCAGGTGGGCAGCGACCAGGGCTACTGCATCCGCGAGGTCGTCGGCCAGTCCTGGGAGTGCAACTGGACGACGCTCCTCGCCGGCGGGCAGATCACCGTCGAGGGCCCGTTCTACGACACCAAGAACAGCCAGCTCGCGATCACAGGCGGCACGGGCGCCTACTCACATGCGCGGGGCTGGATGCAGCTCAACTCGCTCGCGGGCGGCACGCAGTACGACTTCATCTTCCACCTGACTCCCTGAGCCGTGAAGTCCGAGCGGGCTCGGCGGCGACGTCGAGCCCGCTACCGCACTCGGGGCAGAAGACGCCGCCCTGGGGCAAGCGCATGACGAACTCGCCGCAGGCGAGGCACTCCAGGCTGGCGCCTCGCAGCAGCGCGTTCAGCTCCTGCTCGAGCGTGCGGTTGAACGGCTCGACGCTCACAGGCTTCGGAAGACTCCCGTGACGACGCCGAGGATCTGGACATGCTCGGCGTAGATCGGCTCGAGCGCGTCGTTCTCGGGCTGGAGCCGGATCCGGCCGTTCTCGCGGAAGAAGCGCTTGACGGTCGCCTCGTCGGCGGTCTCGTCCGCCCCCGCGAGCGCGACGACGATCTCGCCGTCCCGCGCGGTCTGCTGGCGGCGCACGACGGCCAGGTCACCGTCGAGGATGCCGGCATTGACCATCGATTCGCCCTTCACGCGCACGACGAACTCCTCGCCCCCGCCGGCGAGCGGCTCCGGGACGGAGACGTACTCCTCGATGTTCTGCTCGGCGAGCAGCGGCCCGCCGGCAGCGATCTCGCCGACGAGCGGCAGCCGGTGGACGTCGGTCGCCCGCCTGCGCTCGGTCTTCGGGTCGCGGCGGAGCTCCAGCGCCCGCGGCTTGGTCGGATCGCGCTTGATCAGGCCGGCGCGCTCGAGATTCGCGAGGTGGGCGTGCACCGTGGACGGCGAGGCGAGCCCGACCGCCTCTCCGATCTCGCGCACCGTCGGCGGGTAGCCGTGCTCGTCGACGTAGTCGGTCAGGAACTTCCAGATCTCCTGCTGGCGTCCGGTCAGCATCGGGTCTCCTGGGTCGGGAGCGGGAACGAACGTATGTTCGACACCGAGGGTAGCCGTCCTCCCGGACGGAGTCAAGGCGCTCGCTTGCGACGCCGACCAGAGAGGCCCGGCCGGCTTTGCCGGTCGGGCCGTCTACGCCGCCTGCAGAGCCTCAGGAGGTTCGGTGTCGGCGAGCCCGCGGATCGAATAGCGGATCGACCAGGCCAGGAGCAAGAGCATCGCCGGTGTCCCGGTCAGGAGGGTGACGAGCAGGAAGCTCTCCAGGCTGCCGTTCAGGAGGACGGCGAGCCGGATCCCGCTGCGCGCGAGGAAGTAGGCGCCCCAGACGAGCGACTGGATCCCGTAGACGCGCTTGAAGGCCGAGGTCTCGCGGAGCCAGGTCGGGAACGGGTACCAGGCGCGGGCGAGGGCGCCGGCGAGCGGCCGGCCGAGCGGCACCGAGACGAAGAACGCGAGCCCCCACGCCGCGGCGACCAGCACCGGTTGGGCGAGGTAGACGGTGGTGCTGTCGGCGGCCAGGCCGATGATCGACTGCACCGCGACGAAGCCGAGTGAGAGCCGCACGAGCAGGGCGTCGCGGCCGGCCCGCCGCTCGTAGACGTAGATCAGCACCGAAGCAAGCGCCGAGGCGACGATCCCCGCGGCCAGACCCTCGAGCTTCAGCCCGGCGTAGAAGGCGCCGAGCGGCAGGAAGCCCTCGCGGAGAAAGCCGGGGAGCCCCGTCATCATCACGCCCCAGAACGTCGGGCGCGCTCAGGCCGCCTTCTTCGGCGCGCAGCCGCTTCAGCTGCTTCTCGCACCAGTCCGCTCCCCATTGGTTGAAGTCGATGCCCCAGTGCAGGACGAGGTCGACGAAGTCCGGGTCCTGGCCGGGGATGGCGTCGATCGCGCGGAGCGCGTCGAGGTACTGCTCGTGGCCGCGCTTGCGCGCCTCGAGGAGCTCCAGCGCCTGCTCGCGCGGCAGCGCGTCCGCGAAGAAGAGGCGCAGGAGCGACTCGTCTCGGTACTCGATCGTGGTGTTCGAGCCGAGCAGCCACTCCTCGAGCGCCTTGCGGCCGGCGTCCGTGAGCTGGAAGACCCGCCGGCCGCGGCCGCCGTTGGGCGCGTCCTCGCCCTCGATCAGGCCCTCCTCCTCGAGCCGGCGCAGCTCGGGGTAGATCTGCCCGTAGCTCGCCGCCCAGAAGAACCGCGTCGAGCGGTCGACCACCGTCTTGATGTCGTACCCGGAGCGCGGCCCGAGGGCGAGGAGCCCCAGCACGACCGGAGTGACCGCTGTCTGCTTCATGTATCGCGACGATATATCGTCACGCTAGGTCTGTCAAGGACCAAACGAAAGCGGCCGCGGGTACGGCCGCCGTCATGCGCTGGAGAGGACTTGAACCTCCACGGGGTATCAACCCCACAAGGCCCTCAACCTTGCGCGTCTACCAATTCCGCCACCAGCGCGCGCGGGCCATTGTAGCCACGCCTTCCATCCGCGGCCCTTGGGCAATAAGGTTCTCCGTCGTGCGAGAGCTGTGCGACGAGGCGGTGGCCGCGGCTCTCGCGGCAGGGGCGTCTTATGCGGACGCGAGGGTCGTCATCCGGCGCTCGCAGACCGTCTCGACGCGCAACCGCCGGGTCGACCGGCTCGACGACGTCGAGACGCAGGGGCTGGGCGTGCGGGTGCTCCTCGGCGGCGCCTGGGGCTTCGCCTGCGACAACGAGCTGACCATCGAGACCGCCCGCGCGACGGCCGCCAGGGCCTGCGCGTTCGCGAAGGCCGCGCCGGGAAGCCACCGGCGGGAGCTGTCGCCGCTCGAGCCGGCCGGCGGCGAGTACCGCGCCGCCTACGAGAAGCACCCGTTCGAGGTCTCGCTCGCCGACAAGGTCGAGCTGTGCCTGCGCGCTGAGGCCGCGCTCGAGCACGAGGACGTCAAGGTGACGGCCGCGTCGGTCCGCGCCCAGCAGGAGGAGAAACTCTTCGTCTCCTCCGACGGCGCCTCGATCGAGCAGGAGACCGTCGAGTGCGGCGGCGGCATCGACGCGATGGCCGTGCGGGACGGGATCACGCAGATCCGGAGCCACCCGAGCGCCCACGGAGGCTCGAGCGCTCAGGCCGGCTGGGAGTACGTCGAGTCGCTCGCGCTCGAGCGCGAGGCGCCGCGCGTCGCCGAGCAGGCCGCCGCCCTCCTGCGGGCCGATCCGTGCCCGGCCGGGGAGACGACGGTCGTGATCGACGCCGAGCAGATGGAGCTGCAGGTGCACGAGTCGGTCGGCCACCCGACCGAGCTCGACCGCGTCTACGGCACCGAGGCCGCCTACGCGGGCACGAGCTTCCTCTCGCCCGGCGATCTCGGCTCGCTGCGCTACGGCTCCGAGCACATGAACATCACCGCCGACTCCACCACCCCGGGCGGCCTCGGCACCTTCGGCTTCGACGACGAGGGCGTTCCCGCGCGGCGCGAGCCGGTCGTCGCCGAGGGGATCCTGCGCGGGTTCCTGACCTCGCGCGAGACGGCGGCTCGGATCGGCAGCGGCGCCGGCGGCTCGATGCGCGCCGACGGCTGGAGCCGGATGCCGCTCGTGCGGATGACGAACCTCAACCTCGAGCCGGGCGAGGGCTCGCTCGAGGAGCTGATCGCCGGCGTCGACGAGGGCCTCTTCCTGCAGACGAACAAGAGCTGGTCGATCGACGACCAGCGGCTCAACTTCCAGTTCGGCACGCAGGTCGCCTGGGAGATCGAAGGAGGCAAGCTCGGCCGGATGCTGCGCGACGCGACCTACACCGGGCGAACGCCCGACTTCTGGGGCTCGCTCGACGCAGTCGCCGGCCCGGAGGAGTGGGTCCTGCACGGCCTGACGAACTGCGGCAAGGGCCAGCCGGGCCAGCACGCGCACGTCTCCCACGGGACTTCTCCGGCGCGCTTCCGCAACGTCCAGGTGGGGTTCGGATCGTGAGCGAGGGGCTCGAGCTAGCCGAGCGCGCCGTGCGCGCGGCAGAAGGCGACGAGGCCCAGGCGATCGTGCGCCGCGAGCGCTCCGGGCTCGCGCGCTTCGCCGCGTCGGAGGTGCACCAGCCGACGCTGGTCGAGAACGAGGTCGTCGAGCTGCAGGTCGTCCGCGACGGCCGGCTCGGGATCGCGGTCGGCAACCGTTCGGAAGAGGACGGGCTGCGCCAGCTCGCCGCGCGCGCCGCGGAGGCGGCCGGGAGCGCGCCGGCCGACCCGGCTTTCCCCGGCCTGGCCGCGAAGACCGAGCAACCGCAGGTCGAGAGCCACGACGAGGAGACCGCAGCACTCGCTGCCGCCGAGCAGGCGGCCCTGGCCGCGACCGCGATCGGCGCCTCCGAGCTCGACCTCTACGGGTTCGTCACGAGCGCCGAGACCGAGCTCGCAATCGCCTCGACGACCGGCCTCGCACTCTCGCAGACCATGACCGACGCGGCCGTGCTCGCCCTGGCCGCGGTCGAAGGCGCATCGGGCTACGCCGAGCAATCGTCCTGGCGGATCGGCGGCATCGACCCGGCAGCCACCGCGCGCGAGGCGGTCGCCAAGGCCGAGCGCACGCGCGGCGCGACCGAGCTCGAGCCGGGCTCCTACGCGGCGGTCCTCGAGCCGTACGCCTTCGCCGAGCTGCTGCTCTACTTCTCCTACGACGCGTTCGGCGCGCTCGGGCTGCTCGAGGAGCGGAGCTTCGCGTCCGGGCGGATCGGCGAGAAGGTCTTCGACGAGCGCTTCTCGCTCGCCGACGACGCGCTCGACCCGGGCGGCTTTCCGAAGGCGTTCGACTTCGAGGGCAGCCCCAAACGGCGGGTCGAGCTCGTCCGCGACGGCGTGCTCGAGAGCGTGGTCTGGGACCGGCGCACCGCAGCCCTGGCCGGCGGCGGGCAGGAGACGACCGGGCACGCGCCGCCCTCGACGCTGCGGCACTGGGGCCCTCTGACCTATGCGCTCTCGGTCGCGGGCGGCGAGGCGGAGTCGGCCGAGGAGCTGGCCGAGCTCGTGGGCGACGGGATCTACGTCACCCGCCTGCACTACCTGAGCATCGTCAACCCGCGCGAGGGCATCGTCACCGGCATGACGCGCGACGGGACCTTCCGCATCCGCGGCGGCCGGATCGCCGACCCGCTCGTCAACCTGCGCTTCACCGTCTCCGTGCCCGAGCTCCTGGCCGAGCTGCGTGGCCTCACCCGCGAGCCCGTCCTCGTCAACGAGGAGTCGTACTACGACGAGCGCTACCCGAACGGCGTTCTGACCCCGGCGGTCGCCACCGCCCGCTTCGACATCACCGGGATCGGCTCGACGCCCGGGGTCTGACCCCGGTGCAGCACGGGGTCTGACCCTGGCGTAGCCGACGGCAGCGAGTCCACGCTCGCGCGAGCCCTTACCGCGGGGTCTGACCCCGTCTACGCCCGGGGTCTGACCCCGGTGTAGTCGACACCGCCAAGCTCGTCCTCGTACCAGCCTCGTAGGCGCGGCGAGACCAGGCGGCCGTCGACGACCCACGAGACGGGGATGACCTTCTCGCCGCGGGCCGCTGCGCGCAGGGCGTCCGGGCGCGGGTAGGCGGCGAGCAGGCGCTCGAAGCGCGCGTCGGGCCTGCCCTCGGCGAAGTAGGGGCCGAGGCCGATGTCGCGCCAGGCGGCGACGAGCAGGCCGGCGCCGTAGGCGAGGTCGGGATCGGCCGGCCGGGCGAAGCGCACGGCGACCTGCGGCAGCTTCGAGACGCGGCTCTTGGCGCGGCCGGCGGCGAGGACCGCGGCGCGTACGACCTTCGCGGACGCGGGAGCGACCAGGTTCTCCGCCGCGGGCGCCTCGAGCTCGGGGACGAGCGCCTGGTAGTCGGCGCGGTCGGCCGTGTCGTCGTAGGCGCGGCGCACGGCCGGGAAGCGGGTCAGCGCACCGTGCGGCTCGGCCACGACCAGGTCGACGGCGAGCAGCCTCCGGATCCGGACGGCCGGTCGTAGCTCGGGGTCGCGCAGCACCGCCTGCAGGTCGCCGAGGGGGACCGGCGCCTCGTCGAGCTTGCCATGTCGAAAGAGCCGTGCGGCGCTCGTCGGGTCGACCTGGCGGAAGTCGAGCCGCAGGCCGTCGCGCTCGGCGACGATCCGGGTCGGGCTCGCCCGCAGGAGGCGGAACGGTCCCGGGACGGCAGGCGGCGCCGCTCGCGCCTCGGTCAGCAGATAGGGCGCCCTGGGTGAGGAGACGGTCAGAGTGCGGCCTCGAGCCGACGCACTCGGGGCCAGGCCCGTGCGCTTGAGCTCGATCGCGATCGCCTGCGCATGTCGGCACTGGAAGCTCCAGCGGCGACGGTCCGCCGAGGCCTTCCAGCTCGAGCAGAGCCCCGGCCGCAGAGCGCCGGTCCGCGGATCGGTGCGCAGCGGCGTCGCGAACAGCGCGCGTGCGACCGCGACCTCATCGCGCGTGCGAGCGCGGGCCGGGTCGAGCGGCCAGAGCAGGTGCGCGAGCGCGATCCGGACCACCCCCGGTGGGCCTGTCGCCGGCAGCTGCGGCCCGGCCGATCTGTGCGACCCGCAGCCCGTCGCGATCAGCGCGAGCGCGGCGAGCGGCGCGGCAAGACGCCGTGTCACTGCCTACTTGAGGTAGTGGAAGAGCGCGATCGTGTTCGCGAGGAAGAGCAGCGCCACGACGACGGTCAGGCGCGTCAGGTTCTTCTCGACGATGTGCGTCCCGCCCTGCGAGGCCGGCGTGAAGCCCATGCCGCCGAACCCGGTGTCACGACCGGAGTGCATCAGGATCAGCGTCACGAGCGCGACGCAGATCAGGACGTGCAGGACCGCGAGGAACTGGAGCACAGCTCGCTCAGGATAGCCGAGCCGCCTCGATGATCGCCGCGATCGGCTAGCCGGCCCGGACCGCGCGTCCGAGAACCGCTTCGACCCGGCGCGCCTGCTCGGCGACGTCGTGCCGCTCGGCGGCCGCTCTCGCCGCCGGGTTGGGGCACGGCAGCTCGGCCGCGGCGGCGAGCGCGGCCGAGATCGCCTCCGTGTCGAAGGGGTCGACGAGCATGCCGGCCTCCGGCGGAACGAACTCCGGCGGCCCGCCGATGCGGGTCGCCACCACCGAGCGGCCACAGGCCATCGCCTCGAGCAGCGCCTGTCCGAGTGGCTCGACGAGGCTCGGCTGGCAGACGACGCGGGCGCGGGCGATCAGCGCCGGGATCTCGTCGTGCGGCACCGGCAGGAGTACCTCGACCCGCTCGCGGCCCTCGAGCGACGGGCGCCGCGGCCCCTCGCCGACGAAGGTCAGCGTGCCGCCGCCGAGCCTGGCGAAGGCGTCTGCGAGGCGGACGACGTTCTTCCGCTCGGTGAGCGCGCCCAGGCAGAGGAACGCCGGCTCGCCGTCCGGGGCGGGCTCGACCCGGAAGCGCTCGAGGTCGACGCCGGAGTCGATCACCTCGGTCTTGCCGCGCGCCTCGGGCACCTTCGCCTCGAGCTCGCGGCGGAGGTAGTCGGAGACGGCGATCACGGCGGAGGCGCGGCGGATCGTGGCCCGCGTCAGCGTGCCGACGCCCCGGATGGCACCGACGTTGCGGACGTCCCGCCCGTGGGCGGTCACGACCAGCGGCGCGCGCGAGGCGAGCGCGGCGATCGCCCCCGCCGGCACGAGGAAGTGCGCGTAGACGACATCCGGTTTGAAACGCCGTGCGGCCGAGAAGGCGCGCCGCGTGAGCGTCAGGTAGCGGCGCTTGCCGCCCGCCCGCGAGTCGAGCACGGCCCGCTCGATCTCGTGCCCGCGCTCGAGCAGCGCCCGCTCGAGCTGCGCGACGAACACGCCGAGGTCCGGGTCGTCCGGGCCGGGGTACATCTGCGAGACGAGGAGGATCCTCACGAAACGGCGATGCTACGGCGCGCGATGCGCTGAGGCGTCGCTTGCGACGCCGTTTGGGAGGGCGTACCGGCTTTGCCGGTGCGCCCGTTAACGACGCTCAGCGCGGCGTCAGACGCGCTGGGCGTCGTACATGCCGAACTCCTCGCGGAGGACGTTGCAGAGCTCGCCGACCGTGCACTGCGCGCGCAGGGCCTCGCGCAGCGGCGGCAGCAGGTTCTCGCTCCCGCCCGCCGCCTCGCGGACGCGCGCCAGCGCCGCCTCGGCCGCGGCTGCGTCCCGCTCGGCCCGCACCTGCGCGGTCCGCTCGAGCTGGCGTCGTTCAGCCTCCGGGTCGATGTGGAGGAGCTCGATCTGCTCCGGCTCGGCTTCCTGGTAGCGGTTCACTCCCACGATCACCTGCTCTCCCGACTCGACCTGCTGCGAGTAGCGGTACGCCGCCTCCTCGATCTCGCCCTGAACGAAACCTTCTTCCACCGCTGCGACCGCGCCGCCAAGCTCGTCCACGCGCGCGATCAGCTCCCGTGCCCGCGCCTCGAGCTCGTCCGTCAGCGACTCGATGAAGTAGGCGCCGCCGAGCGGGTCGGCCGTGTCGGTGCCGCCGGCCTCGTGCGCAAGGAGCTGCTGCGTGCGGAGCGCGATCCCGGCCGCGTGCTCGGTCGGCAGCGCCAGCGCCTCGTCGAAGGAGTTCGTGTGGATCGACTGCGCACCGCCCGCCACCGCCGAGAGCGCCTGCACCGCCACGCGGACGATGTTGTTCTCGGGCTGCTGCGCGGTAAGGGTCGAGCCGCCGGTCTGCGCGTGGAAGCGCAGGGCCTGCGCGCGCGGGTTGGTCGCGCCGAAGCGGTCGCGCATGATCTCCGCCCACAACCGCCGCGCCGCGCGGAACTTCGCCACCTCCTGGAAGAAGTGGTTGTGCGCGTTGAAGAAGAACGAGAGCCGCTCGCCGAAATCATCCGGCGAGAGCCCAGCGTCGACCGCGGCCTGCGCGTAGGCGATCCCGTTGGCGAGCGTGAACGCGATCTCCTGCACCGCCGTCGAGCCCGCCTCGCGGATGTGGTAGCCGGAGATCGAGATCGTGTTCCAGGCGGGCAGCCGCTCTGCGCAGTAGGCGAACAGGTCGGTCGTCAGCCGCATCGAGGGCCGCGGCGGGAAGATGTAGTTCCCTCGGGCGATGTACTCCTTGAGGATGTCGTTCTGGACGGTGCCACGCAGCTTCTCAGGCGCAACGCCCTGCTCCTCGGCGACGAGCTCGTACAGCAGCAGCAGCAGCGCGGCGGGCGCGTTGATCGTCATCGAGGTCGAGACCTGGTCGAGCGGGATGCCCTCGAAGAGCAGCGCCATGTCGGCGAGCGAGTCGATCGCGACGCCGGTCCGCCCCACCTCGCCGGCCGCGCGCTCGTCGTCCGAGTCGTAGCCGAGCTGGGTCGGCAGGTCGAAAGCGACCGAGAGCCCCGTCTGGCCGCGGTCGAGCAGGTAGCGGAAGCGGCGGTTGGTCTCCTCGGCGGAGGCGAAGCCGGCGTACTGGCGGATCGTCCACGGCTTGCCGCGGTACATGTCGGCGTACGGGCCTCGGGTGAACGGGAACTCGCCCGGCGGCTCGAGCTCGCCCGGCGCGTCGTCGGTCGTGTAGACCGGCTTGATCTCGATGCCAGAGTCGGTCTCGCAACGGTCTGTCGCGGCCATCAGCTGGATCGTACGCTCAGTCGGCGCTCAGCCCCTGGAGGGCGACGCGAACGCGCCGGACCGCCTGCTCGTGCTCGTCGAGCCCTCCGGCCAGCTCGTCGTCGATCTGCGCGAGAAGGCGGCGGAAGACCGGCAGCCCGAGGTCGAAGATCTCTTGGCCGGCCGGCGTCAGCGTAAGGAGCGTCGAGCGGCCGTCGCGCGGGTTCGGCTCCTCGCGGACGTGCCCGCGCTCGATCAAGCGGGCGACGAGGTCACGGAGCGTCGTCCGCCGCAGGCCCATCGCCTGGGTCAGTCGCGTCCGCGTCACGGGCTGAAGCGTCCCGACGAACGAGAGCGGCCCGTACTCGGCGGGGTCGACGCCTTCTGCGCGCAGCGCCTCCTGGGTCAGCTCCCAGCCGTAGCGCGCGGCGACGAAGAGCTCCTGGACGATCGCTCCGCGGACGATGGGCTCGGCCTCGGCCACCGCCGCGATCATAGGGGGCTATCCGCGCACGACCGGCACGAGCTTGCCGGCGGGGGTAAGTAGCTGGATCCGCTTCGCCTCCCACTGGTTCACGTAGACGGCGCCGTCGGGCGCCACCGCGACGCCGTTGGCCGTCACCGAGCGGAGGATCCGGGTCGTGAGGCCGCCGGGGGTCGTGCGCGTGATGCCCCCGCCGGCGCCGTCCCGCACGACGTCCGCCGAGTAGATGCTGCCGTCCGGCCCCACCGCGAGCGAGACGGTGATGCCGACATCCCCGCCGAAGGTGGAGATACGACCGGTGGCGAGGTCGACGCGACGGATGTGCCGGTTCTCGGTGTCGGCGATGTAGAGCGCGCCGTCCTTGCCGATCGCGACGGAGTGCGGGTGGAAGAGCTGCGCGGCCGTCGCGGGGCCGCCGTCGCCGCTGTAGCCCTCGGTGCCGTTGCCGGCGACGGGCGTGACCGTCCCGTCGGGCGCCACCTTCTTGATCCAGCCGACGTAGAGCGTCACGTAGAGGTTGCCGGCGGCGTCCACCGCCACGGCGCTCGCGTCCATCGGCGGCGTGAGCGGCGTCAGCGTCGAGCCGTCGAGGCGGTAGACGACGCCGTCGCGGCCGGCCGCGTAGGTGGTCCCGCCGGCGACATAGACGTGGAAGAGGCCAGGGCCGTCTGCGACCTTCGAGGCGCGCGCATGCGCGATGCGCAGGACCGGCGACGCGTGCAGCTGCCCGACCACCAGCGAGCCGGACGGCTCGGCCGCGATGGTGATCGGGTCCTTCACGAGCGGATCGCGGGGAACGTCGACGGCGACCGAGCCGAGCCGCGTCGTCCGCCGGCCGGCGGTGACCGCGACCCGCCAGCTGCCGGCGAACGGGAAGCGGAGCGTCGCCTGGTAGCGGCCGCGCCGCTTCGTCGGCCGCAGCGTGACCGCGATCGTTTTCGGGCCCGTCACCCGCAGCGTGGCCCTCGTCGGCGGCGACACCGCCACGACTGCCCGCCACGGGACGCCCTTGACGGCGTGGCGAGGAACCGAGACCGCATGGACGCTCGGCGCCGGGGCACTGCCGAGAGCGACGAGGAACAGGAGTGAGAGGGCCTTGGTCATGATAGGGCGGTTTCGCCATATCTATGGCGGATCCGCCTTATCTTGTCAAGTACGCTCATGCGGTGATTCGCGTCCGTCTCTTCGCAGGCCTGCGCGAGCGGGCGGGCTGGTCGGAGCGGCAGCTCGATGGCGTCGACCGGCTCGCCGACGTGTGGCCGCTGCTCGGCCTGGGCGACGAGCCGAGCGGCCTCGCTCTACGCGGTCAACCGCGAGTACGCCGACCGCGAACGGGAACTACAGGACGGCGACGAGGTCGCGCTGATCCCGCCGGTCTCGGGAGGCGCGTTCCGCGTCACCGAGGAGCCGCTCTCGCTCGAGACCGCCGCCGCCGAGGTCGCCGACGAGCGCGCCGGCGCGGTCGCCACCTTCACCGGCACTGTGCGGCGGCAGTCCCGCGGCCGCGAGGTCGAGCGGCTCGAGTACGAGGCCTACGCCGAGATGGCCGAGGAGGTCATGGCGAAGCTCGCCGCCGACCTGCAGGCGCGGCACGAGCTCTGCGCGGTCGCGATCCACCACCGCGTCGGCCGGCTCGAGATCGGCGAGGCGAGCGTGGTCATCGCGGTATCAGCGCCCCACCGGCAGGCCGCCCTGGCCGCGTGCAAGGAGGCGATCGACACGCTCAAGGAGACGGTGCCGCTCTGGAAGAAGGAGGTCTACGAGGGCGGCGAGGAGTGGATCGGCCGCGGCTCCTGAGCGAGCTGCGGCGGTGCGGAGGAACGAGCACCCTGGGTCGGGGAATCGGCAGGGCCGGCGCCTCCGGCGTCAAAGCCGGAGGCGCCGGGTAGTTCGGTTAGCTCGTGAAGCCGTCCAGGCTGCCGACGCAGCCCGTGCCCAGCGTGTGCACGCCCGTCGTGCCGACCGCGTTGATGCGAGGGCCCGACGGGGCTGCGGCTGACAGGTCGATGCTGTACGGGCTGAAATAGACCGGGTTCGCGCTCTGATAGACGCCGAACTGCCGGCTTGCCTCGACCGTCGCCGGGCCGAAGTCGCCGTTTCCGGTCCCCGCCCCGGCGAACGCCGAGTGATCCTCGGTCGTGCTGATGAACCACTGGGCCTGGTAGATGCCGGAGCCCAGGTCGTTGCATTTGAGGTACACGGTGAACGGCGCGAAGGTGACGATGTTCTGCATCTGGCCGGCCGCGACCTTGATGATCCCCGTGTGGAACGTCTTCGCGACCGCGTCCGCGCTCGCCGCGGACGGGACCTGGCCGAGGCTCGACTCGAGGATGTCGGCTCCGGTCAGCGAGTCGTTCTTCACCTTGGCGCCGGTAACCGCGTTCTTGGCGATCTTCTTGTTCGTGACCGCGCTCTTCCGCAGCTGCTTCGGTCCGACGCTGTTCTTGGGCAAGGCGGTCGCGGCGTAGGTCGTCCCTCCGAGCGCGATGAACAGCGCCAGCAGGGCGATCGTGTTCCGGCGCAGGAAGCGCGCGAACCTCGTTGTCATCTCAGCTCCTTCCTATTGACGGTTCTGCGGGGAACTCTCGTGTGTTCACAGGACGGCAACGGAGAGACAACGGAAGGAGGAGGAGGAGGAGGAGGAGGAGGAGGAGGCCGACCCGAGCCGACCTCCTCCGGCGGCTCAACTAGCGTGTGACGATTCCCCGCGTGCGCGTCGCGGGTGTGGACCTTCCACTCGCCGTTGCGGGAGCGGCCGCCGCTGCGCTCGTCGGTGCGAGAGTGACGCCGCTCTGCCCGAGGAAGAGCGTCGCAGCCCCGCTGTAAACGACCTGGATCGCGAGACCGATGTCGTCGAGCGACGACAGGGTCACGGGCGTCGTGAGCGGATACGTCCGACACGCGGCGTCCGTCCGGTCGGTCGGGTCGGTGGCGACGAGATTCGCAGCTCCAATTCCACTGTTTGAGTAACGATTCTGGTAGATGCTGACCGCACTGATCTTCGCGTTTGCCGATGCCGAATAACAGAGCGTTGCACCGGTCACTGCGAGGTTCTTTCCATAGAGGGCTGTGGGAAGCGACGGATGGGCTGTGAGGTTGACGGTTGTTGCGCCCGAGGCCGTTGCCCAAGTTGCGTTGACGGTGAAGGTCCAAGAGATCGGATCTGCTGAGCCGACTGTCACCCAGTTCGATGATCCCGTGGAGACGAAGATCGACCCCGCGTTCTGCACATAGCTCGAAGCGTCGACGCCTCCGAGTTTGCCCGCGTTTGCAGCCGAGGCTGCGTTCGTTGCGTTCGTCGCGCTGTCCGCGCTCGATGCGTGGTCGGCGTTTGAGGCGGACGGCACCTTGCCGAGGCTCGACTCCTTCACGTCGGCTCCGGTGACCTGGTTGTTCTTGATCTTGACGCTCGTGACCGCGTTCTTCTTGAGCTGCTTCGTGCCGACGCTGTTCTTCGGCAGGACGACGTTCGCAGCGGCGTACGTCGTGCCGCTGAGCGCGACGAACAACGCCAGCAGCGCGATCGTGTTTCGGCGCAGAAAGCGCCCGAAGCGCTTGTTCATGTGAACTCCTCCTTGGTCTGACGGCGTACAGGGAGACTGCCCTGTGTCTAACAGGACGTCCGGCCGCCATGGCTTCTTCCGCGGCTACGATGAGTCGGTGAGCCAGCTCTCGCCCAGACCTGAGCTCGAGCCCGAGTTTCGCGACTACGAGCCGATCCAACCGCGCAGCGGCACGGACTGGCGCGAGCTCGGCCGGAAGATCTGGGCGCCGTTCGCGGCGGTCGGCGCGATCATCGCCAAGTTCGGCGTCGCGATCCTCAAGTACAAGTTCCTGCTCGGGCTGTTCATCTCGTTCGGCGCCTACCTCTGGCTCGGCGGGGTCTGGTTTGCGGTCGCCCTGATCGGGCTGATCTTCGTGCACGAGTGCGGGCACTGGCTCGAGGCCAAGCGCCAGGGCTTGCCCGTCACGGCGCCACTCTTCATCCCGTTCCTCGGCGCGAGCATCTTCCTCAAGGAGCGCCCGCAGAACGCGTGGCGCGAGTTCCAGCTCGCGATCGCCGGGCCGCTGCTCGGCTCGCTCGGCGCGCTGGCCGTCTACGCGGTGGCCGTCGCCGAGGACTCGAACCGCCTGCGGGCGATCGCGTTCCTCGGCTTCTTCATCAACCTCTTCAACCTGCTCCCGGTCGTGCCGCTCGACGGCGGCCGCATCGTCGCAGCGATCCATCCCGCGCTCTGGGTGCTCGGCCTGCTCGCGCTGGTCGGGCTCGTGTTCTTCCGTCCGAACGGGCTGCTGGTGATCATCCTGATCATCGCGGCGATGGAGCTCTGGGACCGCTGGAAGACGCGGAACTTCGCCGGTTCACGCGAGTACTACGCCGTGCGGCCGTGGCAGCGGCTGACGGCGGGCGTCATGTACTTCGGGCTCGCCGGCGCGCTCGTGTTCGGCATGCACGCCACGCACGTCCCGCACTCGTTCTAGTGGAGGACCGCAAGGTCCTCGACCGGCGGGAAGGCAACCTCGCCGAGCACGTCGAGCGGATCGCGGACGAGTTCCGCGAGGGGTTCGTCGCCGTGGAGCGGATCGGCCGGCCTGCGGTCACGGTCTTCGGCTCGGCGCGCATCCGCGAGAACCAGCCGGCGTACGCGCAGGCGCGCGAGGTCGGGCGGCTGCTGGCGCAGGCCGGCTTCGCGGTCGTCACCGGCGGCGGGCCGGGCGTGATGGAGGCGGCCAACCGCGGCGCGAGCGAGGGCGGCGGGCTCTCGGTCGGCTTCAACATCCAGCTGCCGCACGAGCAGGCGCTGAACCCCTACGTCGACCTCGGCCTGACCTTCAAGCACTTCTACGTGCGCAAGACGATGTTCGTGAAGGCGGCCGAGGGCTTCGTGATCTTCCCCGGCGGCTTCGGGACGCTCGACGAGCTGTTCGAGTCGCTGACCCTGATCCAGACCGGCAAGGTGCTCCACTTCCCGGTCATCCTCTTCGACACGGCCTACTGGCAGCCGCTGCTCGACTGGATCCGCGGCCGGCTGCTCGCCGACGGGATGATCTCGCGGGAAGACCTCGCCCTGCTCACCGTGACCGACGATCCGCAGGAGGTCGTGCGCATGGTCCTCGCCGTCGTCAGCCCGCAAACGGCGAGACCGTGATCGGCGGGCTCGTCACCTTAAGCCCGTCCGAGGAGGTCGCCGTGATCGTCTGCGTCCCCGGGGTGCGGAGAACCATGCCTGCGAAGGTGTGCTGGGCGCCGTCGCCCGTCATGAAGGTGTACGGGCCGGGAACGGTCGCGGCCGGGTCGCTGCTCGTCAGCGAGGCACTGGCCGAGTACGGGTAGCCGTTGTTCCCGTAGGCGTCGACGCCGCGGACGGTGACGCCGAAGTCGACGCCGGCCGTGGCGATCGTGGTCACGGTCATCGCCAGCCCGACCACCGCCCCGCCTCGCACCTTCACGATCGGCTGTTTCTTGAGCCCGAGCGCCCGCAGCTTTGCCTTCTTGCCTGCGGCGGCTTGGCGCGTGCGCGTCACGAAGATGTAGCCGTCGGCCGCGGACGTCGGCGCCGTCGCCTTGTCGTACACGACCGTGTAGCTCTGGCCCCGCTTGCACGAGGTTGCGATCGTCAGCCGGCGCGCCTTGAGCGAGACGAGCTTCGTCGAGGACGCGCAGGTCCCGCGCCGGAACTCGAGGAAGCCGGGAGCGGCAGGGCCATTGCGCTGCGGCGGCGTCCAGCCGGAGGGAAAGTTGACGGTCGTCGTGCCTTTGAGCGCGGAGCGGTCGGCGCTGAACGTGAAGGTGAAATCGTTCGTGGAACCGGCGCTGACCGTGTTCGGCGACACGCGCATCTTGCCGCTGCCGACCGGGACGGGCGCGCCGGCCGCCCCGCCGGCGAGCGCGGCGAGCAGCGCGGCGAGAGCGATCGCGAACACTCCTGTCGTCGTTCTCATAAACCCCTCAGCGCGGTTGGGCGAAGCCGAAGTCAAGCAGACGCCGAGCGTCGCGGTAGGGGTCGTTTGCGTGGAGGACGACGGCGATCAGGCGGCGGTCGCCGCGGTGGGCGGAGGCGACCAGGCAGTGGGCGGCGAGGGTCGTCCAGCCGGTCTTGACGCCGTCGGCGCCGCGGTAGGTCGTCAGCAGATGGTTCTTGTTCACGTAGACCTTGCCGTAGGTCGGGGCGGCCCAGCGCACGCGGGCGATCCTCGTCGCGACGACCCTACGGAAGCGCGGGTCGCGCAGCGCGTAGCGGGCCAGCGCGGCGAGGTCCCAGGCGCTGGAGTGGTTCCCCTGGTCGATCACGCCGCTGACCGAGGTGAAATGCGTGTCGTGGAGCCCGAGCGCCCGCGCCTTCTCGTTCATCAGCGTGACGAAGTGGCGGCGCGTCTGGCCGGCCGCGGCAGCGAGGGCGTAGGCGTCGTCGTTGCCGGAGAAGATCAGCAGGCCGTCGAGCAGCTTCCAGGCCGGCACCTTCTCGTTGGGGCGGAGGCCTTCGCGGACGAGCGGCTCGCGCGCCGCTGCCGGAGGAACAGTCACCACCGAGTCGAGCGGGAGGCGCTCGAGCACAAGGGTCGCGGTCATGATCTTCGTGGTCGAGGCGATCAGCCGCTCGGCGTGCGGGTGCTTGACCCAGAGCACGGCGCCCGTCGTCCCGTCGACGAGGATCCCGGAGCGGGCGCCGATCGTGGGCGTGCCGCTGGCCGGCGGGGCCGGGGTCGTGAGCAGCGTCGGCGGCCTGAGGACGTGCCTCTTCGCCGGCGCGGGCCGGTCCGCAGCCGCGGCGGGGGCGGTGTGGTTGTGCAGGTGGCGCACGGCCAGGAAGGCGGCGACGCCGACGGCTGGAATGACGAGCAGCGCGAGCGTGCGACGACGTCGGCGACGAGGGGGACGCTTGACGGGCTGCAGGACCGAGTACCGCACAGGCATTCGAGTCTAGTCGCAGGATCTGCCACCTACACTTGGCGGAATGGAGCTTCGCGACCTGCCATCCGTGGACGAGCTCGCCCGCGACGAGCGCCTCGCGGGCGAGCCCCGGGGCCTGGCGGTCGAGGCGGCCCGGGCCGCGCTCGCGCGCGCGCGTGAAGAGATCAGGGCCGGCCACGACCCCGGCGACCTCGGCGAGCGGGCGCTCCTGGAGCTCTCGTCGGCGCGGGAGCCGAGCCTGCGGCGGGTGCTGAACGCGACCGGCGTGATCGTGCACACGAACCTCGGCCGCGCGCCGCTGCCCGCCGCCGCGCTGGAACACGCGCTCGAGGTCGGGCGCGGCTACTCGAACCTCGAATACGACCTGGACGAGGGCACGCGCGGTTCGCGGCAGGACCACGTCGCGGCCATCCTTCGGCGGCTGACCGGCGCCGAGGGCGCGCTCGTCGTCAATAACAACGCGGCCGCGGTCCTGCTCGCGCTGGCCGCGCTGGCCGAAGGGCGAGAGGTGCTCGTCTCGCGCGGCGAGCTGATCGAGATCGGCGACGGCTTCCGGATCCCCGACGTGCTCGCCCGCTCGGGCGCGCGCCTGCGCGAGGTCGGCACGACGAACCGAACCCGCGCCGCCGACTACGAGCGGGCAGTCGGACCCGAGACCGCGGTCCTGCTGCGCGTGCACCAGTCGAACTTCCGCGTCGTCGGCTTCACCGAGCAGCCGTCGGTGGCCGAGCTCGCCGCCGTCGCCCAGCGCCACGGCCTCCCGCTGGTCGACGACCTGGGCTCCGGGGCGCTCTCTCCTAGTAACACTGTGTTACTAGGTGATGAGCCGGCCGCCCGCGATGCGCTGGCCGAGGGGGCCGACCTGGTCTGCTTCTCCGGCGACAAGCTGCTCGGCGGGCCGCAGGCTGGGATCGTCGTCGGCCGCGCCGACCTCGTCGAGAAGCTGCGCCGGCATCCACTCCAGCGGGCATTGCGCGCGGACAAGCTGACCCTGGCCGCGCTCGAGGGGACGCTCGCCCTCTACCTCGACCCGGAGCGGGCGGCCCGCGAGGTGCCGGTCCTGCGGATGCTCCACGAGCCGTCCGAGACGGTGCGAGCCCGCGCGGAGCGGCTGGCGAAAGCGACCGGCGGCGAGGTCGAGGAGACCGTCGCCCGCGTCGGCGGCGGCGCCCTCCCACTGGCCGAGCTGCCGAGCTTCGCCTGCGCGGTCGAGGAGGAGCTCGCCGCGCCGCTGCGCGAAGCGGACCCCCCGGCCGTCGGCGTGATCCGCGACGGCCGCCTGCTGCTCGACTGCCGCACGCTCACCGACGACGAGGCCGACGAGCTGGCCTCGCTGGTGCCTGCTCTCCGGGCGTGAGCCAGCCCTCGCCCGAAGAGCTTCTCTGGAACCTGACGCGCGGCGCGCTGACGACAAGAGCGCTCGCGGTCGTCTCAGAGCTGGGCGTGGCCGACGCGCTCGCCGCCGGCCCTCGGCCGGTGGGCGACGTCGCAGCCGAGGTTGGTGCCGACCCGGAGACCCTTCACCGCTTCCTGCGGGCGCTCGCCAGCGAGGGGGTGTTCGCCGAGGAAGAGCCCGGCGTCTTCCGCAACACCGCCTCCTCGGAGTGGCTCCGGCTGGGCGGCCCCTGGAACGACTTCGCCCACCTCTTCGGCGGCGTCTTCTACCGTACGCTCGCCGACCTCGACGCGAGCGGCGAGGTGCCCTTCCCGCGCCAGTTCGGCACCGACTTCTGGTCCTGGCTCGCGGCTCACCCCGGGGAGCGGGCCTCCTTCGACCGCGCGATGGGACAGGGCCAGGAAGGCCGGATCGAGCGGCTGCAGCAGGTCGAGTGGCGCGGCGACGAGACCGTCGTCGACGTCGGCGGCGGCAACGGCTCGCTGCTCGTCGAGCTGCTGAAGCTCCACCCGGGCCTGCGCGGGATCGTGTTCGACCTGCCGGAGACGGTTCGCGACGAGGCGGCGCTCGGAGAGCGGATCGAGTTCGTGGAGGGGAGCTTCTTCGAGCGCGTCCCAGAGGGCGACGTCTACATCCTCGGCACGATCCTCCACGACTGGGACGACGACCCGGCGGCGACGATCCTGCGCACGATCCACGCGGCCGCTCCGGACGGGGCGCGCCTGCTCGTGATCGACGCGGTCGTCCAGCCGGGGAACGAGCCCGGTGGCGGCAAGTGGCTCGACCTGCTGATGCTCGCGTTCGCCGGCGGCAAGGAGCGGAACGAGGCGCAGTGGCGCGAGCTGCTCGCGGCGGGCGGCTTCGAGCCGGTCCGCTTCCATCCGGCGCTGATCGAGGCGCGATGCCTCTGACCGTCGGGACCGCCGGCCACATCGACCACGGCAAGACCTGGCTCGTGCGGGCGCTGACCGGTGTGGACACCGACCGGCTGCCCGAGGAGCAGGAGCGCGGGATCTCGATCGCGCTCGGGTACGCGCCGCTGGAGCTGCCGGACGGCCGCTCGCTGTCGCTGATCGACGTCCCCGGCCACGAGCGCTTCGTCCGGACGATGGTCGCGGGCGCGACCGGGATCGATCTCTTTCTGCTCGTGATCGACGCCGCCGAGGGCGCGCGGCCGCAGACGCACGAGCACCTCGCGATCCTGCGGCTGCTCGGCGTCAGGCGCGGCGTCGTCGCGGTGACGAAGGCAGATGCGGTCGACGAGGAGACGCTCGAGCTCGCGCTCGCAGAGGCGAAGGAGCTCGTCCCCGGGGCCGAGGTCGTCGCGGTGAGCGCCAAGACCGGCGCGGGGCTCGACGAGCTGCGCGCCGCGCTCGCGCGGGCGGCCGACGCGGCCGAGCGGCCCGAAGGCGCCGGCGGGACCCGCCTGTACGTCGACCGCGCATTCACGCTGACCGGGATCGGGACGATCGTCACCGGCACGCTCTGGGCCGGGTCGATCGGCCCAGGCGACGAGCTGCGCGTCGAGCCGTCCGGACTGCGTACCCGCGCGCGGAGCGTGCAGGTGCACGACCTCGACGTCCTCCGCGCCGAGGCCGGCCAGCGCGTGGCGGTCAACCTCCCCGGGATCGAGCGCAGCCGCCTGCGCCGCGGCGACGTCCTCGTCGAGCCGGGCTTCTACCCCGTGACCTGGCGGCTCGACGTGGCGCTCGAGGAGCTGGAGCCGATCCCAGCCGCGGTCACGGTGCACATCGGGACGAGCGACGTGCCGGCCCGGGTGGTGCGAGACGGTCGCTTCGCCCAGCTGCGCCTGCGCGAGCCGGTGCTCGCCGCGCGGGGCGACCGGGTCGTGCTGCGGACGGAGACCACCGTCGGCGGCGGAGTCGTGCTCGACCCGGCGCCGCCGCGCGGGCTCGACCCGGAGCGCCTGACGGTGCTGGAGCAGGACGATCCGGAGGCGATCGTCCGCGCGCTCGTCCGCGAGCCGGTCACCGGCCCGAGCCTGCAGGCGCGCGGCCTGCTCGCCCCCGCCGACCTGGCCCGCGGCCTCGCCTCCCTGCAGCAGGCGGGCGACTGGTTCTTCGCGCCGGAATGGCTCGACGAGCTGCGCGCCTCGGTGCGCGAGCGCCTGGCCCGGCGGGCCGATGAGTCGCCGCTCGACCCCGGCCTGCCGCTCGCGGAGCTCCTGCCGCCCGAGCCGTGGGCGCCGTCGGTCGCGCCCCTACTCCACGTCGAGCGCCGCGGCGCGAAGGCGTACCTGCCCGGCGCGGCGCCGAAGCTCGCGGAGAAGCAGGCAGCCGCCGAGCAGCTCGAGGCCCAGCTGGCCGGAAACGGCCTCGTCCGGGTCGACGACGCGGAGCTCGCGGCCTTCCTCGAAGCCGAGGGCCGTCTGAAGCGGGTCGGCGACGGCTTCGCGGTCTCCGCCGAGCTGTACGAGCGCGGCCGGGCTGCGCTGCAGCGCCTCGAGCCGATCACCCTGGCCGGCTTCCGCGACGCGCTCGGCATCTCGCGGCGCACGGCGCAGCTCCTGCTCGAGCGCTACGACGCCGACGGCATCACCCGCCGCGCCGGCGACGAGCGCCGGCTCCGCGCGGCCCACCGTCGCTAGAAGGGGTTTCGTCAACCCTTCCTGGCCTCCAAACTCGACATTCACCACAGCCCCGAGTACGCTCGCGCGGCACGGCAGGTCGAGACGAGGGGAGCGGGCATGAAGCGGGTAATCGCAGTCGCAATCGCAGCGCTGTTCTTTGCAGTCGTCCTCGGGGCGTTCGGCTATGCGAGAGCCGACCACACGAGGCTTGCCGGAGCCCCGGCAACCGCCGACCCGGACGCCTCGGGCGAGGCGCCGGGCGCGAGCCTGGTCGCGAAGGAGCTCGGCGGCCGGAAGCGGACACTGACCCGCAAGATGCTCCTCCGGGCGGCGCACCAGGCGGCCCTGATCGACTCGGCCGGCGGCTCCTGGGAGTACGTCGGCGCCAACAACATCGGCGGCCGCGTCACCGACGTCGTCGTCGACCCGACCCAGCCGAACACGATCTTCGTGGCCTCAGCCGGAGGCGGCGTCTGGAAGAGCACCGACGCCGGCGCGACCTACACGCCCGCCTGGCCCAACGACTACCCGCAGGCGATCGGATCGCTGGCGCGCGGCTCGGACGGCACGCTCTGGGCCGGCACCGGCGAGGCGAACGCCTCGGGCGGCGGCATCACCTACGTCGGCGACGGCGTCTACAAGTCGACCGACGGCGGCGCCACCTGGACGAACGTCGGCCTGGGCAACGCCGGCATGATCGGCCGGATCGCCGTCGACCCGGCCGACCCGAATGTCGTTCTCGTCGCCGCGACCGGCTCGATCTACTCGACCGGCGGCAAGCGCGGCCTCTACCGCACCATCGACGGCGGCGACCACTGGGCCCCGATCCTCACGCCCGACCTCGGCGCAGCGCCGTACACCGGCGTCGTCGACGTCGCGATCGACCCGGTCAACCCGAACCGCGTCTACGCGACCGAGTGGGACCACCACCGCACCTCGTACCTGCGCCCCTACGGCGGCATCGGCTCCGGCCTCTACGTCACCGACAACGCGATGGAGATCCCGGCCTCGAACGTGACCTGGGAGCGGATCGGCAACTCGCACATCTCCGGCCCGCTGCCGAGCTACGACGCCTCCGGCTCCGGGCTCAACAGCGACCCGAGCCTCGGCCGGATGGGCGTCGCGATCGCACCGTCAGACCACACGCGCGTCTACCTGATCACCGGCGAGTCGCTCGGCAACGACAAGGGCTTCTTCGTCTCCGACAACGGCGACCGCTCGCTCGCGGACGGCGGCCCGACCTTCGTGGCCGGCGGCCACGCCGGCGGCAACCCGCGCTTCGAGTGGTGGTTCGGCCGGCTGTTCGTCGACCCGGTCAACAAGGACCACCTGTTCAAGATGGACGTCAGCCTGCGCGTTTCCTCGAACGGCGGCACGACCTGGTCGAACGTCGGCGGCCCGCACGCCGACCAGCACGGGATGGCCTGGGACCCGAACGTCCCCAACCGCGTCTACCTCGGCAACGACGGCGGCATGTACCGCTCGGACGCCAACGGCAACAGCGGCTGGGTGCACGGCACGAACATGCCGTGGCTCCAGGAGTACCACGTCGCCGTCTCGCAGCAGCGGCCGAACCGGATCGCGATCGGGCTCCAGGACAACGGCTCGAACCGCAGCTACACCGGCGTCACTGAGCCGTCCGACCCCGTCGCGGCGAACTGGAACTCGTATGGCGGCGGCGACGGCCACTACGTAGTCATCGACCAGGCCGATGACACGTACGCCTACTCCTGCAGCCAGAACGCGGGCTGCAGCGGGATCCACGACCAGTCGTTCACGACGACAACCCTCTCGGCGGCGGCGGCCGTCGGGGCGACCAACGTCAAGCTGGCGAGCGTCACCAGCCTCGTCGCCGGCGGCACGCTGACGATCGACGCCGCCGGGGCGAACCCGGAGACGGTGACGATCACCACCGTTGGCACCTCCGGCGCCGGCGGCACCGGCGTCAACTTCACGCCCGCGCTCGCCTTCGCGCACGCGTCCGGGGCGACGGTCTGGAAGAACGGCGTCCCGAGCACCGCGAGCCTGGGCTTCGGCTCACGCGGGAGCGGGCTCAGGTGCACGACCGACGCGCCGGTGGTCACGGACCCGAGCGTGGCCTCAACGCTCTATCTCGGCTGCAACAACCTGTCCCGCTCGACGAACCGCGGGGCGAACTGGACGCAGATCGCCGCGCCCGACCTGCTCACCGGGCCCTCGCCGCCCGACGACACCGCGAGCAACAACCCCCTCTACGCGGGCCAGTTCGCGACCATCTCGACGATCGGCGTCGGCAAGTCCGACCCGAACACGATCTACGCCGGCACCGACAACGGCCGTCTCTGGGAGACGACGAACCTCGGCGCCTCGTGGCTCGAGTTCCCGAACCCGTTCGCCCCCGATCCGGCGCGCTGGGTGACGTCCGTGGTCGTCGACCCGGCCGACGCCACGCACGCCTACGCCTCGTACGGCGGCTTCCGCCAGGGCTACAGCTCGGCGAACGTCTACGAGACGACGCTGTCCGGCGGCGGCGCCGGGAGCGGGATCACGCTGGAAGAACGTCAGCGGCAACCTGCCGAACGCACCGGTCAACGGCCTCGCGTACGACCGCGCGAACGACACGATCTACGCCGCCACCGACCTCGGCGTCTTCTTCATGCAGAGCGACACGAAGGCCTGGACGAAGCTCGGCGACAACCTGCCGAACACGGCCACGGAGGACGTCAAGATCCAGGCGAGCTCCGGCAAGCTCTACGTCGCGACCTTCGGACGCGGCACGTGGCGGATCCCGCTCGTCGCGGGCACGCCGCGCTACAACCCGCAGGTCGTCATCGACCTGCAGTCGCTCTCGAGCACGGTCACGGGCATGGGCCTCTCGGCCGGCGTGACGTCGATCCTCACGAACTCGATCGAGTCGATCCGCAAGGAGGTCAAGGCCGGTGACAACCCGTGCGGCGATCTCGACGCGCTCAAGGCTCAGATCCAGTCGTACGTGCCGAAGAAGATCAGCACCGCGCAGCGAGACCAGCTATTCGCGGCGATCGAGAACATCAAGAGCGAAAATCCGTGTTAGAGCGCAGGGGGCCTTCGGGGCCTCCCTGACCTCTTCGTCCCCGATTGACACTTTCGCAACATGGAGGTATCTTCGATCCTAGGAAGGTCGGCTCGGGAGGGGCCGTGGGAGACGAAAAAAGAGGACCCTCGATGTGGCGGAGGGACCGAATACCAAGTACGACAGCCCGCCGAGGTCGAGCCGCGTGGCCGGCCGCCCTGGCTGTTGTCTCTGCGGTGCTGCTCCTCCCCGGGCCGGCTCCGGCCCACGCTCTGACGAGCGACGACACCCCGCCGGTGGTGACGTACTCGATCGACGGCATCGTGGGCGCGAACGGCTGGTATCGCGCAAGCGCAAACGGCAACTTCGTCGTGGTCCACTGGTCGGCGACCGACCCCGACTCGACCATCATCTCCACCTCCGGCTGCGAGCCGGCCGTCCAGATCAACGGTCCGAGCGGGGGGACCACGCGCACGTGCTCGGCCACAAGCCTCGGAGGCACCACCAGCGTGACGACCAAGGTGATCAAGATCGATGCAACGCCGCCCGCAGTGACGGCCGCGGCCGCACGTGTCCCCGACTCGAACGGCTGGTACAAGAGCCCGGTCAAAGTCTCCTTCTCCGGAACCGACGCGACCTCAGGTGTCGCGAGTTGCTCGGCGACGACGTATTCAGGGCCGGATAACGCGGCCGCGCAGGTTGCCGGCACCTGTACCGACGTCGCGGGCAACGTCGGAAAGCGCACGTTCACGCTCGCCTACGACGCGACCCCGCCGCAGCTGCTCAAGCTGAGCTCCAAGCCCGCGAACCGAGGGGTCGTCCTGCTCTGGGCGGCATCCGCCGACACGCAACGGGTGGAGGTGACAAGGTCGCCCGGAAAGGCCAAGGGAACCAACGCGATCGTGTACTCCGGCACGGCGACGACGTTCTCTGACAAAGGCCTGCGGGTCGGCCGGAGGTACCGCTACACGGTGAGCGCGTTCGACGCGGCGGCGAACGAGGCCGACCGCACCATCACCCTCACCGCGACGGGAGCGCTGCTCGCCCCGGCGCCCGGCGCGCACGTCACGGGCCGACCGCGTCTCATGTGGACGCCTACGCGCGGTGCGAGCTACTACAACGTGCAGCTGGTCCGGGGCAGGACGATCCTCAGCCTCTGGCCCAGGACGACCCACTTGCGGCTCCCGCGAAGCTGGGTCTTCGACGGGCACCGCTACCGCCTGCATCCCGGTGTGTACGGCTGGTACGTCTGGCCGGGCTTCGGCCCGCTCGCAGCCGCTCGCTACGGAGGCCTCGTGGGGCGCAGCTCGTTCCTCTTCGCGCGCTAGACCAGGAACAGCAGCGCCACGATCAACCATGCGAGGACGAGGGCTGCCAGCACCCAGAGGAGGAACGCCGCCTCACTGATCCGGAGCCACTTGAGCTCGACCTCCTCGAGGTGGAACCAGAACCGCCGCGGCGCCTCGCCCGTCCGCTGCTCGACGTTCTCGCTCCGGTCTCCTTCGGCCACTCCCTGATTGTACGGCGGCGGAGAGCTAGCGCCCGGATCTGAAGAGCAGCGAAAGGGCGGTCTCGAAGCAGATGGCCAGGTCGACGACGACGTTGCGGTTGCGCAGGTACCAGAGGTCGTAGGAGAGCTTCTCGGCGGCGCTGGCGGCGTCGCACGCATAGCCGCAGCGAAGCTGAGCCCAGCCTGTGATGCCCGGCTTCACGAGCAGGCGTCGCGTCCAGAAGGGAACCGTCTCCTCGAGCAGGTCGACGAACTCGGGCCGCTCGGGCCTCGGCCCGACGATCGACATCTCGCCCCGGACGACGTTCCAGAGCTGCGGAAGCTCGTCGAGGTGCGTCCGGCGCAGGGTCCGGCCCACCCGCGTGACCCGGTGGTCCGCGACCTGGGCGTAGCGCGGCGAGCCGTCTCCCTCCGCGTCGGGATGCATTGTCCGCAGCTTGAGGATCGTGAAGTGGCGGCCGCCCTCGCCGACCCGGGTCTGGCGATAGATCACAGGCCCGGGCGTCAGGCGTACGAGGAGGACGAGGACCGGCAGCAGCGGCGCGATCAGCAGCAGGCCGAGCGACGCGACGGCCAGGTCGAAGGCGCGCTTCGACATCCGCGTGTACGGCTTCTGGCGGAGATGCAGCATGCTCATGAACCAGGCCGGCGTCAGGTGTCGCAGCGGGACCCGCCCGAGAGCGTGCTCCATGAAATGGGAGATGCCGACGACGCGGAACCCGGCCGGCGCAAGCTCGAGCAGGGGGTCGACAGCCCACGAGCCGACCTGCTCGTCGGTCAGGATGATGATGTCGGGCCGCTGTGCCGCCACAATCTGCGACAGCTGCCCGAACGATCCGAGCCGCGGAACCCCTTCCGCCTCGGTGTCGCGGCGCTCGGCGACGAGGCCGAGCATCGTGAACGGCGCCTGGCGGCCGTTATGGAGCTCCACCAGCAACTCGGAGGCGCAACCACCCGTGCCGACCACGAGGACGCGGCGCTTGGCGATGCTGCGCACGACGTGCTCCCACGCCGCCGAGAGCACGAACACGGCGATCGCCGCCTCCGCCAGCCTCGCTGGTCCCAGCTCCAGGTCGGAAACCCAGAGGTCGAGGGCGGAGATCGCGATGAGCCCCATGACCGTCCCGGCCGCCGACGCGACCGCAGGGCCGAGGGTGAAGTACGTGCTCAGGGCGGCGCGCAGCCCGAGCGTCCAGATCGCGGTGACGATGCTCGTAGCGAACACGGCCTGGAACGGCGGCAGCGACGGTGCGAGAAGGACGTAGACCGGCAGCCAGATCAGAAGCACTCGGCCGCCGAGTACGAGCCAGCCGACGCGGTTGCGCGGCGCGGCGATCGACCTCGCGCTCCGTTCGAGCCCGGGCGCCGAGAGCAGGCGCTCTCGCTCCAGCGGCCGGGCCTGCGTGCTGGGGGTCGCGCTCATGCCGCCCTGCCCGACTGCATCCTGCGGAATGCCAGGTTGAGGCCCCGCGCGAGCAGCGGCCCGGGGTCGGTGGCCCGGAACCACGAGTGCGTGACCCGGCGGTGGGGGAGCAGAACGCTTGCCGCCGCTCGAAGCCGCCAACGACGGAGTTCCCAGCCGAAGTTGCAGAGCTCGCCTTCCTCCCAGCGGTAGCGATGGGCCGGTCGTGCCGTCACCGGGGCTGGGTCGCGGCCAAGGAGCCAATCGCACCACACCGCCGCGGGGTTCGCGCCGGCGTCGGCGTCGAGCGCGATCGAGGCGAATACCCGCGGGTTCAGGTCGATCACGGCCAGACGGCCGTCGGCGAGCTCCAGGATCTGCAGCTGGAAGATCCCCTGCCAGCCAAGCGAGCCAAGCAGCGCCCGCAGGCGCTCTGCGAGCCCGGGCGGAGCAACGACGGTCTCGGCGAAGGCGTGCATGCCCGCGCCGCGAGGCCAGAGCCGGTCGACGCGTGAGGTGGTGAGCGCGAGCAGTCGTCCGTCCGCGACGACTCCGGTGCACGAGAGGAACTGCGCCTGTTCGAAGCGCTGGACGACGAAGGGCGTCGCAAACGCCGGCACGGCGGCGGCGAGGCCCGCAGCATCGGCGGCGACGACCACCCCCTGCTGGCGCAGCCCGCCGTTCACGGCGGTGAACGACTGCGCGGGCTTTACGACGACAGGAAAGCCGAGTTCGGCCGCCGCCTCCCGTGCGTCCTCGAGAGAGTCGCAGCGACGGCTCGATGGCGCCGCGAGCCCGGCGTCGGCGGCCGCCACGAGCAGCGCCAGCTTGTCCACGCTGCGGCGCACAGCCTCGCGTGAGGGCAGGCCGAGCCGCGCCAAGGGCTCGAGGCGCTCTCGGTGCTCCGAGACGGCGATCAGCGAGGCGTCGCTGCCGGGGATCAGCACGTCGTAGCAGCCCCGCTGCAGAAGCTCCGCAAGCCTCTCGACGAACCCGGCGACGCTGATTCGGGGGTCGGGCAGGATGACCCGCTCGGTGCAGGCGCGTGACCAATGGGTCGCGGCCGGGCGGAGGCGTGCGACAGCGCAGACGCGGTAGCCGGCGCTCGTCAGCCCGCGGCACGCGCCGAGGACGGCCCGCTCCTCTGCGTCGGTGACGACGATGCTGGTGCTCACGGGCCCTTCGGCCCCGCCGGGTCATGGTCGTTTGATATCGCGACGGCGCCGGCGCCAATCCCGGCGAAGTCGTTCTCGTGGTAGCGGTTGCCCTCGCCGAGGTAGTCGCCGATGGCCGCCCAAGCCTGCCCGACGAAGACACAGCGGCGCACGAGCGTACGGGTGGTCCCCTGGTCGAGGTAGACGCCCACGTGGGTGGTACGGAAGTAACCGTCCTCGATCAGGTTGTCGCTGCTCGCCGGCTTCTGGCCGAGCGCGAGGTCCGACCATTCCGCGTTCACGCCGCGGCCGACATTCGGGCCTACTCGCAGGCGCTCGAAGGTGGTGCTCGTCGTGAAGTGCTCGATGTAGATGCCGACGGGCGCGCGGTCGATCGTCGCGTCGGAGATGCGCGAGCCGTGCATGGCCGTTCCCGTCCAGATGCCGGTGATGCCGCACCGGCGCGCGCTGATCCGCTGCGCCGTGCCACGGCTGCCGAGCCAGAGGCATGCTTCCGCGCGGCCGTTCGACGAGCCTCGCACGGAGCGGCGGACCTTCGAGATCGCCAGGTCGGCCAGCGAGAACGGCGCCCGCGTCCGGTAGCCGACGTCGTTGGGGTCGACGGCGACGCCGTAGCTCCGGAAGCCGCTCGCCACGATTCGCCGCCCGACGAAGCCTTGTGGTTGCCGGACGAGCAAGCCGGTGTCGACCCGGCTGTGGCCGTACATCCGCGTGTCGAGGACCGACGCGTGCGCCGCCGACCCCCAGACGTGCACGATCGCGCCGTCGAGCGTCTTGGCGGGATCGGAGACGTCAAAGGTGAGCCCTCTGATCGAGGCGCCGGGCGGGCCGCCGTTGGCGCCGAGGACGACTCCCGCCCTGAAGACGGCCCTCCCGAGACGGGCCGCGTATAGCCGGTCGCCCTCGCGGTCTGCAAACGGCTGCGGGTTGTCATAGGTCCCGGGCGCGAGGACGATCGATTCGCGGCGGCCGTCAGCCAGGGCCGCGACAAGCTCGCGGGACGAGGAGACGACCCGGGCGCCGGCCGGAACTGCGTACGGCCGCGGTCGGGCGGGCAACCGCGCGGCCGGGGGCGTAAGCCCGACGCTCGTCGTGCTCACCTCTGCGGACTGCTCCGCCTTCGCGGCGCAGCCGGCCTCGACGGCGATCAGCAGTGCGAGGCACGCGACCACCGTGGCGATGCCCAGAGACATGACGCTGCTCCCAATGACGCCCATCTACCTCCGGCTGGGTAATTACCCATCTGTGACCACACTCGTCTTCGAGCACGCCGCTGTTCCCGAGACGACGGGGGAGCGCGCCGCACCGAGGTTCGAGACGGTCGACTCCGAGGACGCGTTCGCGCGCCTCGGCGACCAGTGGAACGACCTCGTCTACGCGTCGGCGCGTCCGAGCCCGTTCATGCTCCATTGCTGGCTACTCGAGTGGTGGCGCAACTACGGGGAGGGATGTCGCCTTGCGGTCGAGACGGCCTACCGAGGGGGAAGGCTCGTCGGCGCGCTCCCGCTGGTCACCTTTTCGCGCCGCGGCCTCCGGGTCGCGACATTCATCGGCGCGCGACAGTCTTCTCTGGGCGACGTCCTGCTCGCCGAGGGAGAGGGAACGGAGCTCGCCGAGGCGCTCGTCGACCGCGCGAGCGCATCCGAGCACGACTACGCCGAGCTCTTCGGCCTGGCCGCGGACTCGCAGCTCGGAACGTTGCAGGGCCCCCGCTCCGTCCGCCTGTTCCAGCGGGTCGCGGCCCCGGTGCTCGACCTGAGCCGAGGCTGGTCGGCCACCTACCGCGCGAAGACGCATTCGCGCAAGCGGTCGCACCACAAACGGCGCCGACGCCAGCTCGGCGAGCTGGGCAAGGTCGAGGTCAGCCATGCACGGACGATCGACGAGCTAGCGCCCGCGCTCGAGGAGGGCTTTCGAATCCACGAGCTGCGCTGGCGCGGCCGTCCGGACGGCTCCGGTCTCGTGACCGAGACGGGGATGCGGTTCAACCGCGAAGCTCTTCGAGGCCTGGCAGAGCTCGACGCGGCGCGGATCGTCTCGCTGCTCGTGGACGGCAGGACGATCGCGTTCTCCTGGTACTTCGTGCTCGGAGACCGCGCCTACCTGCACCGGCTCGCGTTCGACCCGGCGTTCGCGCGCTGCTCTCCAGGCCTGATCAATGCGCTGGACACGCTGGAGTCCGTGGCCGGCCAGGGCGTGACGCGCGTCGAGTTCCTCGGCGGCGCGGAGCGGTACAAGGTCGAGCTCGCCGACAGCTTCGAGCCGCTCCACCTCGGGCTGGGCCTTCCCGGCAGCGCAGCCGGACGGGCAGTCGTCCGGAGCCGAGCAGCCTGGCTCGGGGTGCGCGAGCGCGGCAAGAGCTCGGGGCTCGCGAGGAAGCTCTACTACGGCTCGGCAGGTGCTCGCAACCGCCTCACGCGAAGTCGCGACGTGCTCCGGCCGAACGGCGTCCGGCGCACGGGCGACTAGCGTGGCGAGCCCAGCCTTGGCCCGGCGACGGGCGATCCCCGGCGTCGGCCCCACGCTCCCCGCTCCCGTCAAGGCCGCGGCTACGCGCACGCGTTCGGCATGGTGGCTGATACGCAGCCGCGGCCGCCCCGACGGCGCTGGGCTGCGCATCCTCTTCTACCACCGGGTCTCCGACGACGACGATCCGCTCGCCGTCTCGCCGCGCCGGTTCCGGCAGCAGATGGAGCTGCTCGCGGCCGAGAGCTACGAGGTGATCGACGTCGCGAGCGCCGTCGACCTGCTCGATTGCGGGCTCTCGCCGCCTCGCGTCGTCGCGCTGAACTTCGACGACGGCTACCAGGACGTGGCCGAGAACGCCCTGCCGGTGCTCGAGCGGCTCGGATTCCGGGCGACCGTGTTCCTGCCGACTGGCGTCATCGACGGCACGGCCTCGTTTGTGTGGTACGAGCGTCAGCCACCGTTGCTCGGCTGGGACGAGGTCCTCGAGCTCGACCGCGCGGGCACCCTCAGCTTCGAGGCGCACACGGTCACCCACCCAAACCTGCTCCTCCTCGACGACCCGGCCTCGCGTTACGAGATCGCCCGGTCCAAGCTCGACCTGGAGACGAGGCTCGGCCGGCCCGTCGAGGCGTTCTGCTACCCCGCCGGGCTGTTCGGCGAGCGGGAGCGCAGGTTCGTCGCCGAGTCCGGTTTCCGCGCCGCCGTGTCCTGCGAGCCGGGGGTCAACCGTCCCGGCGAGGATCTGCTGACGCTGCGCCGGCGCCAGATCGACCCGGCCGACCGGCTGCTCGACTTCCGGGCGAAGGTGGGCGGGGGACACGACACGCCACTGCCGCTGCGCGGCCTCTACCGCCGCGTGCGCTACGGAGAGGGTGCGCCGTTGAGCTCGCCGGCTGCGGCGACGCGCTGATGGCGTACACGTTAGTCCTCCGCCCGCCCAGGGCGATCGTCGCTGGTCGCCTGCTCGGAGCCGGTGCTGCTCTCGCGGCATTCGCGGGCGCGCTCTCGCTGATCCTCTACCGCCATCCGCCCAGCGCGCTGATCATCGTCGCCTTCGCGATCGTGATCCTGGGGGCGCTCTGGCTGGCAATCGCAGCGTACGACGTCGCGCTGGCCGTCGCCGTCGTCCTGCTCGCCGCAGTTCGCTTTCAGCCCGCGCCGGCGGACGTGGTCTTCGCCGTGCTGATCGCCGTCGGGGTCGTCACGAGCCGGTTTCGCCTGCGGCGCGTGATCCCGGGCGCCGTCCTGTTGGTGGGGGCATACCTCGCGCTCAACCTCGTCGCCACCGTCGGCGTGGCCGACCCGCAGCGGGCGTTGTCGTTCCTGGCGATCACCTTCTACGTGGCCTGCTTCGGGCTCTGGCTCGCCGCATACGTCACCTCGTCGGCGATCGCCCGCCGGATCACGCGCTGCTACGTTGCCGCGGCGGTCGTCTCGGCACTCGTCTCGACCCTCGCCCTCCTCGTGCCGTTTCCCGGCCACGACGTGTTCACGCGGATCGGGCGCGCGGAGGGCCTGTTCAAGGACCCGAACGTCTTCGGGCCCTTCCTCGTCCCCGCGGCCTTGATCGTGCTCGAGGAGACCCTCTCGCCCCGCCTGCTGCAGGGCCGGCGCGCGACGAAGGTGGCGTTGTTCTTCGTGCTCTCGCTCGGCGTCCTCTTCTCGTACTCGCGCGCCGCCTGGCTGAATCTCGCGGTCGGCCTGCTCGTCGTGCTCGTGATCGTCAGCTTCCGGCGAGGCGGAGGCAGGAGCGCCGCCCGCGCGCTCGCCGTCGTGCTGGTCGCCCTCACCTCGGTCGCGGCGGTCGTCGCGTTCTCGGGCTCGTTGTCGTTCCTGGAGCAGCGCGCGAAGGTGCACCAGAGCTACGACAGCGGTCGCTTCGGGGCGCAGTCCGAGAGCATCAAGTGGGGCCTGCAGAGACCATTCGGCATCGGCCCTGGGCAGTTCGAGCGGCAGGCCCACATCGCCGCGCACAGCCTCTATGCGCGCTCGCTCGCAGAAGAAGGGGTGCCGGGCCTACTCGCGATCCTCGCGCTGATGCTCGCCACCCTGGGCTGGGCGCTGCGCAACGCGATCCGGGGTCACGACACGTACGGCATCGGCTCGGCCGCGCTGCTCGGCGCGTGGCTCGGCATCCTGCTCAACGGCGCGTTCGTGGACACCCTGCACTGGCGCCACCTGTGGTTTGTCGCAGCGCTGATCTGGGCCGGCGCCTCCCGCTTCGAGAACCGTTCGGCCTAGGAGCTGCCGCCGACGGCGACGTGCCCGAGCACCGGCGTGCCGAGGAGGTCGAGCTGGTTCCGCAGCTCGAGGGCGTCGCCGGGATGGAGCCGGTCGGGACGCGACACTACGACCAGCGCGTCGACGTGCCGCACCCAGGCCCTGCACTCGGGATAGCCGAGGAGCGGCGGGCCGTTGAGGATGACGCACGTGAAGCCGGTCTGGCCGAGCTCCTCGAACAGGATCCGCAGGGCATCATCGGTCACGAGCGCCGGCGAGGCGGCTTCGCCCGCTCCCAAGACCGCCAGACTTCCGGTGCGCCGCGGCGAGGCCGAACGCGGAGGCTCGACGATCATCTCGCCCGCGGCCTCGCGGTCGCCTTGCCGCGCGGCGGCCAAGAGCTCGGCGAGGCCCGGCGCCGGCTCCATTCCGAAGAGCTGTTCCAGGGCAGGCCGCCGCAGGTCGGCGTCGATCACGAGCGCGGTCTCGCCGACCTGCGCCAGCGCGCGGCTCAGACCCGCCGTTACCCGCGCCTTGGCCCCGTCTGCGGCCGGGCTCGTGAGCATCAGGATGTGCCGGCGCTGCGGCGGCAGGTGCGCCGCCACCACAGCGGCGAGCGCCTCGTGAGCGTCGCGCTCACGCAGCGCGGCCTGCGGGTCGCGGAAGAGGCGGCGCGGCTCCGGGATCTCGCTCAGGATCGGATAGCCGGTGAGCCGCTCCAGCTCCCGTGCCTCGCCAATGCGCGGCGCCACGCGCTCCCGCCCGAGCGCGACCAGCATGGCCACGAACAGCGCCGCGACAAACGCGAAGCCGGCGTTGCGGAGGGGACGCGGCGAGCTTGCGGTCGACGGCGGGTGTGCGGGATCAGCGAGCTGGAGCTCCGAGCCGGCAGTCGCCTCGCTCAGGGACAGCTCGCTCAGATTTTCACGGATGAGCGCAATCTGCGCGGCGCCCCCCGGTGTACCCCTCAGCCCCGCGATCATCGCGTTGAGCCGTTTCTCCGCCGACGTGATTCGGGCGACCTCGGCCGTCCGCTCCCGCGCGAGGAACGCGCCGGCAACGACGTTCGCGGTGCGGGCGGCACGCTCGGGCGACGAGCCTGAGGCGGTGATCGTGATGATGTTGGCGGTCGGGTCGACCGACGCCTGAACGTCGTGCGCAAGCGAGCCGACCGACTCTCCCGGTAGGCGCCGTGCGCTCCTGGCGAGCACTTCACGTGTAACCAGGAGCTTCTGGATCGTTGCCAGCTGGCGGGCGGCGTCGGTCGTCGTCGTAGTGGTCTGCGTTTCGTCGAACACGATCGTCGCCTTGGCGCTGTACGTCTTGGGGAGGGCGAGCGACATCAGCAGCACGAGCCCGGTCACAACCACGACGATCCCGACGATCAAGAGCTTCGAGCGGCGGAGGGCGTTGGCGTAGCGGCCGACGTCGATCGGCTGTTCGGGCGGCAGCTCCAACGTGTGGAGCTGCGCGACCGGGGCGCTCGGCTTGTGCTGCTGGCTCATGTGCTCACCTCCGGAAAGACCTCGTACAGGGATCACGGCTCATTGCGCGGCCCTCTTTGCGAGCGGCGCACGTGGGACCGGCGCGAGCGTCCGCAGGACTGCGAAGTCGCCGGCTTGCGGGACCACGAGCTCCAACAGGCGGAACGGCGTACGGCCGCGGAAGATCGCGATCGCAGAGGCGCCGGCGGCGAGGTAGCCGGCACTGGCCGCCGCTGAGGCGCCCGATGCGCCGAAATAGGGGATCAGCACGAGGTCGAGCACGATCCCGACGACGAAGCACGCGGCGGGCGGGATCGACGACAGGGCCGGCAGCGAGGACGCGATCAGCGCGTTGCAGAACACGATCATCCCGGTGAATCCGACCAGCCCCGGCAGAAGCAGGAGGAACGGAATCGCCGAGGCGCGGAACGACGACCCGAACACGAGCGGGATCAGCGGCGGCACGACCGCGGCGCTGAGGAGGATGCTGGCGAGCGTCACGTACATGGCCGAGCGCCACGCGCGCAAGGTCTGGCCGAGACGCGGTCCCGCTGCGCTGCGGGCGGCGAGCGGCAGCAGCGCCGTCGAGACCGCGCCCGGAAAGTAGAGGAGGATCTCCGAGAGGTTGACCGCGACCACGTAGAAGCCGAGCGCGGCCTCCGACGCGATCACGGCCAGCAGGATCTGGTCGATGCGGAAGCCCAGCGAATCGGCGAGCGTCCCCAGCCAGGCACGCACGCCGAACGAGATCGTCCGGCCAAGCAGGCCGAGGCTCGGCCGCCCGAGGCCTTCCCGGCGGATCGCGACGGAGAAGAGCAAGACGGCCCGCAACCCCTGGGTGGCGGCCCAGATCGCGATGCCGAGCGCGACAGTCAGGCCGAGCGAGACCCAGAGCAGCACTGCGAGCAGCGGGTAGATCCACGACGTGACCGCGGTCACGAGCGCGTGCGTCCGGAAGCGGCTGCAGCCGAGCGTGAACCGGTAGCCCGCGTCCGCGAGGCAGGCGGCGACGATGCTGAGCGCGAGGACCCACAGCTCGACGCTGCCGACGCCATGGGGCCGTGCGGCCGGCACCAGCCAGAGCGTCCCACAGACGACGGCCGCGCCGGCGACGCCCATCAGGCTGGAGAAGGTCAAGCTGTTGGTCAACAGCTCGCGCCGCAACCCGGGCCACTTCGCGGCGAAGACCACCGTCGCCTCGGTGACCCCGAGCCTGGCGATCCAGGCGGTCACGAGCGCGGTCACCGTCAGGAAGGCGACCGTCCCCCGGCCGGACGGGCCGAGGGAACGCGTCACGAGCAGCAACCCGACGAAGAGTCCGGCGTTCCCGACGATCTGCGCCCAGAAGAGCAGCGCGGGTCCGCGGCTCGACTCCGGCTGGGGGTGTTCCTTGACGCCCACTCACGTCACTGGGAGCTCCGTCCGGCCGCGCCCGGCGGACGCGCCGTCGCGGGGCGCGGAGGTCGGCGACCGGAGCACGGCGGCCAGGCGCCGTGCTCCGTCGCGATGGCGTCGGAGCAGCTCGTGCGCGTTCGCTGCGAAGCGCTCCCGGTAGCGGTCGTACGAGTCCGCGAGCGTGAGGATCGCTTCCACTGCGGCCTCCGAGTCCCGACGGTCCACGCAGAAGGCGCGCAGCCGACGCGCGTAGTAGCCGCCTGCGTCGCCGACCCGAGTCGAGACCACGGGAACGCCTCGCGCCAGCGCTTCCAGGACCGCGATCTGGGTCGCGTCGCGCAACGACGTCGACAGGCAGAGGTGGGCGGTGCCCTGGACATCCTGAATCTCCTCCCAGGTGCGCGCTCCTCGCACGGCGAGCCACGGGCGATCCCGCGCGAGCTCCTCGAGAGCGTCCAGGAGCGGGCCGTTCCCGTAGATGTCGAGCCTGGCAGCCCGCCGGCGGCGCACCCGTTCGACCACCTCGACGGCCGCGAGCGGGTTCTTCTCACGGTAGAGCCGTCCAACCCAGACGATCCGCAGCGGCTCGTCCGATTTGAGCGCGATCCGCGGCGTGGGTGGAAGCTCGCGGAGCGGGAAGGGGACGTAGGCGGCCTCCACGCCGTACCGCGTGCGGCAGCCCTGGACGCCGACCCGCGAGAGGGAGACCGGCTGCGAGACCCGCAGCGCCGGCCACGCGACCAGCCGCTCGAACAGCCGGCCGAGCACGCGATGGTAGAAGAACGAGCTCGTCGAGAACGGCGCGCCCGACCCGTGCAAGACGAAGACCACTCGCTTTCCGCGCAGGCGCCCGGCGAAGGCCGCGACGTTGGGGAGCAGGTGCCGCGTTCCGTTCGCGACCACGACGTCGGCGCGGCCGGCTTCGCGCCAGAGCGAGCGCCAGCCGCCGACCGGGAACGGCCATCCTCCGGCCCCGACGAACCGAGTCGGAACGGTGACATCGGCCTGCGCCTGGTCCGTACGCGGCCGACAGGCGAGCACACGAACGTTCCAGCCCTGGTCGCGGAGAAGCCGGGCCGCGACGTCCACGAACTGCTCGACGCCTCCGGCGCGGGGCAGCACGAAGCTCGAGACGATCAGCGCACGCGAGAGGCGCGGCGCGCTCCCAGCATCTGCGGCCATGGCTAGGAGCGCACCGCGCCTCCCACGCGGCTGCGGCGATCTCGTGTCGCCCAGAACCAGACCCCGAGGAAGAGGACATACGCGGCCGCGAAGGCGACAGCGAGCTGGGTCAGGAGTCTCGCCTGCCCACGCGGCGTCTTTCCGGAGATTTCAGGTGAGGTCCAGCTTGCGTTATCGGCGGATGTACCGGAGATCGGCCGAACGCTCTTCTTTAGAAATCGATATGAAACTAGCCGTTGGTTGTTTGATATCACGTCAGATAATTGGTATCCGGAAATACTTAGGCGCCTTTCTTGGGACGGAAGACGCAGGTACGAAGCCGGAATCCCGGCGTGGGGCCTGAGCACCAGGCTGTCTGCGGCTACCCGAGTGCCGGCGAGCTCGACGCCGGCCGCAGTATCACGGGAAACGGCCTGATATCGCGCGGAAACACCGCCTTCGGGCCAGGCTTTCGCCGCGGAAGCGCCGGCCGGCGCAACGAGGAATGCGCAGCAGCCGATCACCAGGAGCGATCCGCTCTTCCGGTCCGTGACGAAACGGTCCGCCGAACTGTCGCGACGAGGATCGACCTGCGTGTGACCGGTGCTTCTCGTGATGATTCGTAAGTACCACGATCACGAGATCTGAGATCATTTTCGGACAATTATCTTCGAGAAAGATCAACTCTTGCGCTTGTGTAATTCGATCGCTATAGTCGGCGTCCGGTTACATCGCAGGCAAAAGAAACTGGATGATGCGATCCAAGAGCCACTCGGCCACACGGGCGCCCTACCGGCCGCGGGTGGGCTCGACGCGGGCAGCACCCTTGGAGCCTCGGGGCCCGCGTTCGTCGCGACGCCGAGGCACACGCGAAACGGCCCGAGTCCTGCTCCGCGAGTACCACGAGCACGGCGACCTGGCCGCCCGTGAGCGGTTGATTCAGCAGTACATGCCGCTCGTCAAGAGCTTTGCCCGTCGGTACAGCGGGGGCGGCGAGCTGTACGAGGATCTCGTCCAGGTCGGGTGCATCGGCCTGATCAAGGCGGTCGACCGCTTCGACTCGCGCCGCGCCGAGTTCGGCGCCTTCGTCATCCCAAACGTGGCCGGCGAGATCAAGCGCTATCTCCGCGACCGTGCCTGGCCGGTGCGGGTACCACGCCGCCTGCAGGAGCTCCGGCCCGGGCTCCGCGCGTGCTCGGCCGAACTGTCCGCGCAGCTCGCGCGCCCGGCGACGATCTCCGAGATCGCCGACCGCTCCGGAATCGCCGAGCGAGAAGTCGCAGCCGCCCTCGACACGGAGCGCGTCCAGACGCCGCTCTCCCTCTCGGACGCCGCGACGAAGGACGACGAGGCGTACTGCGAGCTCGACGTCCTCGAGGGCGGCTACGAGCGCGGCGAGCAACGGGCGCTCCTCGCGGGCGGATTCCGCGCGCTCGACGAGCGCGAGCGCCGCCTGCTCCACCTGCGGTACTTCGAGGGGCTGAGCCAGCCACAGATCGCCGCCGAAATCGGAATCTCGACGATCCACGTCTCACGGCTGACGCGTCGCGCCCTCGTCAAGCTGAGGGACGAGATCGGCCCGATGCAGAGCACCGCTCCCCCGCGCGAAGCGGTCGCCGGCTGAGGGGACCCGCGGGCTCAGCCGTGCTCGAACCTCGGTGGGTGCGTCGTACACTTTCCAGGGGTGAAGCCGAGAACTCGCCAGGAAGCCGACCCGGCTTCCGCGCAGGATCCAGCACCGGCCCGGGCGCGGCTCGAGCCGGAGTTGCCCTACCCGCTCACCCTCGTGCGCGAGGACGACGGTCAGTGGGCCGCGACGATCGACGCGCTCCCGGGGTGCACGGCGCGGGGGGCCACCCCGGACAAGGCCGTCCAGAGCGCCGCCGAGGCGATGACCGTGTGGCTGGCCTCGGCCAGGCGAGAGGGCAAAGACATCCCCGAGCCGAAGACCGCCCAGTCCCACAGCGGGCGGCTGCTGCTCCGGATGCCGCAGACGCTGCACGCCGAGCTGGCGCGGATCGCTGAGCGCGAGAAGGTGAGCCTCAACCAGTTCATCACGGACGTGCTGGCCGGAGCGCTCGGCTGGCGCACAACCGGCCAGAAGACTCGGGTCGGGCGCGCTGTGCGCCCGCTCGAGGTCGGCAACGAGGCCGAACAGGGGACGGCGGCGTCTGCCGGCGGCTCGCGCTTCAGCAGCACGTTGCTCGTCGTGAACGGCATCCTGGTCGCCCTGGCGGCAGTCGTCGCGATCGTCGTGCTCGTCGCCGTTCTGACACGCTAGCCGCGAGCTCGCGCCGAACGCGACAAGGGAGTACAGTGCCCGAGGCACGACGCGACTGGGGAGGTCGAATCGTGGGCATCGGGTCGAAACGACTGCGACAAGGCACCACCGGGCTTCTCGCTTGCGGCGTGGTCTTCGCCGGAGCGGCCGGGCACGCAGCGGCCCAGGGACCGCCCGGGCCTCAGCCCTCGCCGCCGTCGGCCCACGCGTCGATCCGCCCTCAGCCCGCCCTCGGCGCGCCCACGCCCTCTGCTCCAGCCTCGACCCCTTCGCTGACGCCTGCACAGGTCGTCCCGATCCGGACGAGCGTTCGCGGCCGCACGCGCACGGTCGAGCGGCGCACCCGCACCCGCAGCACGACGACCCGCGCCGCTCGGCCGGGCGACACGCGATCGTTTCGGTCGCTGGCGTCCTGGGCGTTGCGTGGCAAGCTGCTCGCCACCTCGACCGCCACCCCGTCCTCCGGCACGCCCCTCCTGCTGCTCTTCGTCGGCCTTGCGCTCGTACTGCTCGCGATCGGCGAGACGAGGTTCCTCCTGCTGGCTGCGCGCGCTCCGAAGGGGCGACCTGCTACGGACGAGCGGCCCGCGATTCGCCGGGTTCAGCTGAGGCGTTGAACCGCCGCAGCGCCGCCGGCGTCGCGCAGCGAAGCTCGCGCAGGTAGAGCTCGAGGTACGCCGCGCGATAGCGCGACACGTCGAACAGTCGGAGGGCTCTCGCCCGGCCGGCAGCTCCCAGGCGGCGGCGCAGGTCGGCGTCGACCACGAGGCGCTCGAGCGCGCGCGCAAGCGCCTCGGAGTCGGCAGCCGGAACGAGAATCCCGGTCTCTCCGTTCTCGACCGCTTCCCCGACCCCGCCGACATCCGTCGCCACCACCGGAAGCCCGGCTGCCATCGCCTCGAGAACGGAAATCGGGAAGCCCTCGGACCGGCTCGACAGCACGAAGACGTCTGCCCCCGCGAGCAGGTCCGGAACGTCGGCCCGGGCGCCGAGCAGCTCGACCCACTGCGAAAGCCCCTCCCGCCTGACGGCGGCCGCGACCGCCGGCAGGGCCGGCCCGTCGCCCGCCAGCACCGCGTGGCAGGGCGCGCGCACGAGCGTGAGCGCCTCGAGGAGGGTCGTGAAGTCCTTGGGGTAGGCAAAGCGGCCGACGCTGACGATCTGGGCAGTCCCACTCCGCCGGCTCGCGGGGCGAAAGGATCGGACCTCTACCGCGTTGGGGATGACGACCGTGCGTCGCGGTTCGCAGGTGCGTGCCGCCAGTCCTTGCTCCCGCGTCGCCTCCGCCACGCAGACGAAGGTCGTCGTCAGGGGCCGCATCAGCCGCTCGATCCAGAGGAAGAGCCGGCCGGCGAGACCGTCGTAGGCGGCGAACGACCAGCCGTGCACCGTCAGAACGCGTACGGGCACCCCGGCGCGCCAGGCCGCGAGGCGTCCGAGCACGCCCATCTTCGAGCTGTTGGCGTGGACGACGTCGGGCCGCAATTGCCGGCAGAGCCGGACGAGCTCGACGAGAGCCAGCGCGTCGTGCCACGCATCGATCGGCCGGCGGACATGACGAAGCTCGACGTACCGGACGCCCGCGGCCTCGGCCGCACCGCGCAGAGGACCCGATCCTTGCGCGGCGAGCGTCACCTCGAACTGCCCGACGAGTCCCGGGAGGAGGAGTGCGACGGCCGACTGCGCGCCCCCAAGCTCGCTGAGCGTGATCAGCATGAGCAGGCGGGGCTTCCGGGCCGGCATCTACCGCATAGGTACCCGCCTCGACGCGGGCTCCATCGGACCGGTGGCTAGCCGAGCCGCGCGGCGACTGCGGCGAGCACGGTGACCGTGAGGACCGCGGTGAGCAGCCACGCAGCCACGAGCCCGTAGGCGACCAGCTTGAGCTTTCGCGGCACGACTGCCCACGCCAGCGAGGGCAAGCGCTGGTTGCTGAGACGTACCCGCTGCGCCCACAGGCCCGAGAGCCCCAGCCGCGCAAGGATCCTCCCCGGCACCGTGGCCTCGAAGCGAGCGCGCTCGGCGTCCCGAACCCGCGCCTCCCAACGAAGCGCCATCTCGCGAGCCTCCCGCCGCGCCTCTCGCTGATAGAGCTGGAGCGATTTCTGCCGCCGTCTCCAGTACTCGAGCGAACGGCGTGCGTCGTCGAGCGGCGGGGGCGCAAGCATTGCTTCGATGAGGAGCGAATCCGGATCGCGGGGAGTGCGCACCGTGGCGAAGAGTCTAGCTCGGAGCACCTAGCGACCCGCAGGTCGTCGCCGACCCGCAGACGCTCTCGAACACGGTCACGGGCATGAGCCTGTCGCCGGGGTGACATCGATCCTCACGAACTCGATCGAGTCGATCCGCAAGGAGGTCAAGGCCGGCGACAACCCGTGCGGCGACCTGGACGCGCTCAAGGCGCAGATCCAGTCGTACGTGCCGAAGAAGATCAGCACCGCGCAGCGAGACCAGCTGTTCGCGGCGATCGAGAACATCAAGGCCGAGAATCCCTGCTGACGGCGGAGGGGGAGCGCTACGGCGCTCCCCCAACGTCTACCCTCCGCGGCGGAGCGGCATGGGCCCGGTGGCCCAGGCGGTCTTCAAAACCGCTGCGGTCGTGCAACCCACGGCTCGGTCGGTTCGACTCCGGCGCCGCTCCGCTACAGCGATTGCGCTACTTGGGGACGGCGAGGGCCGCGACCTCGAACCACTGGGGCTCCGGGGCGGGGCCGGGCGGCGGTGGCTGGTCGCCGAGGACCGCCATGGTCGCCTCCTGGAGCGGACCGTCCATGAATCGCCCGCAATCCTCCTTCGACTCCCAGACGTCGTAGATGTACCAGCCGCCCTCCGCAGGGCCGGCACTGTGCATGATCAGGCCCTCCGGCATCTGATCGAGCGGCGGCGTCGCCTGCCCGAACATCTCCGTGTTCACCTGGTCGTACAGCTCCTTCGTCCCTCCCGGGATCATCAGCAGCATCCCAACGGCCATCGTTCCTCCTCCGCTCGCGAGTCGAAGCGCGATTCTAGAGATCGGTAGGCTCGCCGCGTGCTGCTCTACGACAGCGCGGTCTCGGGCAACTGCTACAAGGTTCGACTGCTGCTCGCGCACCTCGGCATCGCGTACGAGCGCCGCGAGCTCAGCGTCACCGACCGCTCCGACCGCCCGGAGGTGCTCGGCGGGCTGAACCCGGCGCTGCGCGTGCCGACGCTCGTGCTCGACGACGGCCGTTCGCTCGGCGAGTCTGGCGCGATCCTCTGGTACTTCGGCGAGGGCACCCGCTTCGTCCCCGACGACCCCTATCAGCGGGCGCAGGTGCTGCAGTGGCTCCTCTTCGAGCAGTACGACCATGAGCCGAACATCGCGGTCGCCCGCTTCTGGCTCGAGTACGCAGGCAGCGCGGCGGACAAGATGCCGGACCGCCTCGACGAATGGCACCGCAACGGCAACCGGGCGCTCGCGGCAATGGAGCGACACCTCGAGGGCCGGGACTGGTTCGTCGGCGACTCGATGAGCCTCGCGGACATCGCGCTCTACGGCTACACGCACGTGGCCGATGAGGGCGGCTTCGACCTTGCGCCGTATCCGTCGATCCGGGCCTGGCTCGAGCGGGTCGCAGCCCAGCCGGGCCACGTCACGATCGACGCCTGACAGACCGCAAACCTGCCCCGCGGACAGGACGCCGTCGGCAAGGCGAGTACGATCGCGGGATGGCGGCTGCGATCAGAATCGGGACCTGTTCCTGGGCCGACGAGTCGCTGACGAAGTACTTCTACCCACCGTCGGTCAAGGGCGCCGAGGAGCGGCTGCGCTACTACGCGGAGCGCTTCGACGTCGTCGAGGCCAACTCGACCTATTACCGGCTGCCCGACCGCGAGATGGTGCAGAAGTGGGCCGACCGCACGCCGGACGGGTTCGTGATGCACGTGAAGGCGTTCGGCTTCATGACGCGCCACCCGGTCAAGGTCGAGCAGCTGCCGACCGACCTGCGCGAGGACGCGCCGAGGGACGAGCAGGGCCGCGTCGACCGGCCGCCGCGCGAGTTCCGCGCCGAGGTCTTCCGCCGCTTCCACGACGCGCTCGAGCCGCTGCGCGAGACGAGCAAGCTCGGCGCGATCCTGATGCAGTTCCCGCCCTACGTCGTCCCGAAGCCGGCCTCGCTCGACTACCTCGAGTGGGCGCACGAGCAGCTCGGCGGCGACGAGATGCTGGTCGAGTTCCGCCACGCGAGCTGGCTCGACGACGAGCACCGGGCCGAGACGCTGGCCTTCCTCGAGCGCAACCACATGAGCTACGTGATCGTCGACGCGCCCCGCACCGGCGCGCGCAACGTCCTCCCCACCGTCGTCGCGACCACGAGCCCCACCGCCTACGTGCGCTTCCACGGGCGCAACGCCGAGACCTGGAACAAGCGCACGGGGAGCGCGGCCGAGCGCTTCGACTACCTCTACTCCGAGGACGAGCTGCGCGAGTGGGTCGACCCGCTGAGCGAGCTGGCCGGCCGGTCCGAGGTGGTCTACGCGATGTTCAACAACAACGGCCGCTCGACGATCCCGACGCCCGGGCTCGGCGAGCTCGTCGGCGGCGAGACGGTCGCCCAGGCGCCGGTCAACGCCCAGATGCTGCGCTCGCTGCTGCAAGAGGCGAAGCTCCCCGTCGCCGTTCCGTAGCATTGAGAGCAATGGAGCCCTGGTCGTACGAGCTCGCCGGCCGCTTCGACGAGCACGCGTTCGAGAGCGAGGTGCTGAAGGACAACGCGCTCGGCGACCCGCACGTGCGGCCGCTCTGGGTCTACGTGCCGCCCGGCTACGACGACTCGGACGACCGCTATCCGTCGATCTACGTGATCCAGGGCCTGACCGGCCAGGTCGACATGTGGCGCAACCGCAGCTCCTTCCGGCAGAACTTCCCGGAGCTCGCGGACGCGGCGATCGCGAAGGGCGAGTGCCCGCCGTGCGTGCTCGTCTTCGTCGACGCGTGGACGTCGGTCGGCGGTAGCCAGTTCATCGACTCGCCGGGAACCGGCCGCTACCACACGCACATCTGCGACGAGCTCGTGCCGTTCGTGGACGAGCACTACCGTACGCTGGCCGGCGCCGAGCACCGCGGGATCGCGGGCAAGTCGAGCGGCGGCTACGGCGCGATGGTCAACCCGATGCTCCGCCCCGACGTCTTCGGCGGCCTGGCCACGCACGCCGGCGACGCGCTCTTCGAGATGTGCTACCTGCCCGAGTTCCGCAATTCCGTGCGCTCGCTGCGCAACCACTACGACGGGTCGTTCGAGCGCTTCTGGGAGGACTTCCGCTCGCGGCCGGCCTTCTCGAAGGACACCGACCACACGCTCCTGAACGACTACTGCATGGCCGCCTGCTACTCGGCCGACGATGACGGCACCGTGCAGCTGCCCTACGACCTCGACACCGGCGAGCTGCGCCCGGAGGTCTGGGAGCGCTGGCTCGCCTGGGACCCGGTGCGGATGGCGCGCGAGCGGGCCGACGCCCTGCGCTCGCTGAAGGCGATCTACATCGACTGCGGCAAGCGCGACCAGTTCTTCCTCGACCTCGGCGCGGAGGCCTTCCGGCGCGAGCTCGAGGCGATCGGGATCACGGACTACTTCTTCGAGCTCTTCGACGCGACCCACTCGGCGATCGAGTACCGCTACCCGCTGGGGCTCGCGTACCTGGCTGAACGCCTGTCGTGATCGCGGCGGGGGTCGCCGCGGCCGCGCTGATCTGCATCGACCCGGGCCACGGCACGCCGCCCGCGATCGGCGCCCAGACCGAGCCGATCGGGCCGGGCTCGAAGGTCTTCAAGATCAAGGACGGCGGCGGCACGCACGGCGAGGCGGCGGTCGCGCTGGCGGTCTCGAAGCGGATGCGCGGTCTGCTTCTGGCGCGCGGCTACCGCGTCGCGATGACGCGCACCGGGCCGACGATCCACCTCGGCGACGGCAACGGCAACGTCGCGCGGGCCAGGTTCTGCAACCGCCGCCACGCGGCGCTGATGGTGCGCATCCACGCCGACGGCTCGCCCGACCGCTCGCTGCACGGGATCTCGACGCTCGTTCCCGCCTGGCACAGGGGCTGGACGGACGACATCTACGCGCCGAGCCTGCGCGCCGGGCGCGACGTCCAGAAGGCGGTCGTCGCCTCGACGGGAGCGCTGAACCGCGGCATCGTCCGCCGGTCGGACCTGACGGGGTTCAACTGGGCGAACGTCCCGGCGATCCTCGTCGAGACCGGCTTCCTCTCGAATGCAAGCGACTGGAAGCTGCTGCACACGCCGTCGTACCAGCAGCGGGTCGCCCGAGGCCTCACCGCCGGCGTCGCCGCCTTCGTCCGGCCCTGAAACCGACTTAGTAACACTGTGTTACTTGGAGGGCTTGCGGCGCATCTGCTCGGCGGCGGCCTTGCCGCGGTCGTGGACGGCCTGGCGGCGGTCCTCGACCGGGGCGTCCGTGTCGGCCTGGTCGCCCGGCGTCTCGCCCGCCTCGAACTCCTCGCGCTCGTCGACCACGGCGCGCGACTCGTCCAGCTTCTGCCGTAGCTCCTCGGCGCGCGGATCCTCGACCGGAGCCGGCGTTGGAGCGGGCCTTCGCATCCTGCGGTAGACGGCGATCGCCGCGCCCGCGGCACCGGCCAGCCAGGCGGTCCGGGCTCTCACGAGGCCGATGCTACACTGGCCGCCTTCCTGCCTCGCCCTCGCGCCGTCCGTTCCCGAGCGGCGCTCGCCGGTGAGGCCGCCTGAGACCGAAGGAAGGGAGGATTCGGGAGCATGACCGACTACGAGATCCTGCTGATGCTCGACCCGGAGCTCCCGGAGGAGCGCCAGAACGAGATCGTCTCGCGCATTCGCGAGGCGGTCGAGCACGACGGCCGCTGGGAGGGCCACGAGCCCTGGGGCCGACGGCGCCTCGCCTACGAGATCGACCACAAGCCGGAGGGGACCTACCACCTGCTGACGTTCGAGACCGAGCCGGCGACGCTCGACGAGATCTCCCGCGTGCTCAAGATCACCGACGGCGTCATGCGCCACCTGGCGGTGCGCCGCGTCAAGGGCGGATCGACGCGGCCCCCGGACCCCATCCGCGAAGAGCCCAGCCGTGAAGAGCCTCGCCGTGAAGAGCCGAGGCACGAAGAGCCCGTAGCGGTGGCGGCTCCGGCAAGTCAGGATTCAGAGCCGGAACCGGAGAGCCCGGAAAGCCCGCCCGAGGAAAGCCCGCCCGAGAGCTGAGAGAGGAGAGGGAGGAATGGCCAACATCAACCGCGTCGTCCTCGTCGGCAACCTGACGAAGGATCCCGAGCTGCGTCACACGCCGAGCGGCACGGCCGTCTGCAAGCTGCGCCTCGCCGTGAACACGCGCCAGAAGGACGGCGCCACCGGCGAGTGGGGCGACAAGCCCAACTACTTCGACGTCACGGTCTGGGGCAACCAGGGCGAGAGCTGCGCGCAGTACCTCGCCAAGGGTCGCCCGGTCGGCGTCGACGGCCGGCTCGACTGGCGCGAGTGGGAAGCCCAGGACGGGACGAAGCGCCAGGCGGTCGAGATCATCGCCGACAGCGTCCAGTTCCTCGGCGGCCGCCCCGACGGCGAGGGCGCCCAGCCGCAGTTCGTGCCGACCGGCGCAGGCGCGCCCGCCGAGAGCGCCGACTTCGGCTCCGCGAGCGACGACGACATCCCGTTCTGATGGCGCAGCGAGACCAGCGACAGCAGCAGCGCAAGGGCCGCCCCGCTCCCGGCGGGCCGATCCGCAAGCGCAACTGCTACTTCTGCCGCGAGAAGGTGCAGGAGGTCGACTACAAGAACATCAACCAGCTCCGCCGGTACGTCTCGGAGAAGGGCAAGATCCGCTCGCGGCGGATCACCGGCGCCTGCCGGCGGCACCAGCGGCAGGTCGCGGTCGCCGTCAAGCGGGCGCGCGAGATGGCGCTCCTGGAATACGCCAAGGGGTAGTGCTCCTCCCAGCAATGTCCACCCGCCTCTCGCCCGCTATCACGCTGCGCCAGAGCCCACCCTCGGTCTCGCTCAGGCAACCAGCCTGTGCCGCGACCGAGTGCGGCCTCGGCCTTGGTGCTAGCGACCGAGAGCCTGGGCAACATCACTGGAAGGAGCACTAATGCAGGTCATCCTGAGAAAGGACGTCGAGAAGCTCGGGCTCCGCGGCGAGGTCGTGGACGTCGCGCGAGGCTACGCGCGCAACTTCCTGCTGCCGCGCAAGCTGGCCGAGACGGCGACGCCGGCCAAGGTCGCCGAGCTGCGCAAGCACGAGGAGAAGCGCGCGAAGCACGAGGCGCAGACCTTCGAGCAGGCGCAGGAGATCGCGGCCAGGCTCGAGGGCACGGAGCTGCGCTTCGACGTCCAGGCCGGCGAGACCGGGACGCTGTTCGGCTCGGTCACCGCGACCGACATCACCGAGGCGGCCTGGCGCGAGCTCAAGGTGCGGATCGACCGGCGCAAGCTCGAGCTGCCCGAGTCGATCAAGCGGATCGGGCGCTATCAGATCCCGGTCGAGCTGTTTGCGGACGTGGCGGCCACGCTGCGGGTCGCGGTCGTCCCCGAGGGCGGCGAGCTACCGCCCCAGGAGGAGCTGGACGCGATCGCAGCGGCCGAGGCGCAGGCCGAAGCCGAGACGCGGGCGGCCGCCGAGGCCGAGCGCGCGGAGGCCGAGGCCGTGGTCGAGGCGGTCGTCGCCGAGGAAGAGGCGGAGCCTGAGGCGGAGGAAGAGCCGGCCGCCGAGCCCGAGCCGCCGGCCGAGGAGTAACCGAAGGCGTCGCTTGCGACGCCGACCATGGAGCACGGCCCGGCTTGGCCGGGACGTGCGTCTAAAGAAAGCGCACAACCTTCTCCACAGGTCGCTTGGGGCCTGTGGAATTGCGCACGAACTTCTCGCTCAGAGCGGGAAAACCACCCACAGGCGCCGTCCGGGGGCTCTGGGAACATGCGTTCCCTTGTGCCTGCAAACCGAGCGGACCCGGCATGTGCAGGCCTGTCGAAAGACGGGTCGTCCAGACCTTCCGTGACACCGGCGCGCGTGGTTGGGTAGCGCCCGATGGCCCAACTCGCCCAGGCCTCGCCGACCGCCCCGGTCCCGCCGCAGAATCTCGAAGCCGAGGAGTCAGTCCTCGGCGCGATGATGCTCTCCCCCGGCGCGATCGGGGCGGTCAGCGAAGCACTGGACGCAAGCGATTTCTACCGCGAGAGCCACGCCGTCATCTACCGCGCTGCGCTCGCTCTCTACGCGAAGGGCGACCCCGTCGACGCGATCACGCTCGTCGACGAGCTCGAGGAGCGAGGCGACCTCGAGCAGGCGGGCGGGCGGGTTCGCATCCACGAGCTCGCGCGGCTCGTGCCGGCGAGCGCGAACGCCGGGCACTACGCGCGCATCGTGCGCGAGATGGCGACGCTCCGCGGTCTGATTCGGGCGGGCGGCGAGATCTCCATCCTCGGCTGGGAGCGGCCGGGTGAGGCGACCGACCTCGTCGACCGGGCGGAGCAGATCGTCTTCGACCTGTCTCAGTCCCGTGTCACGAGCGAGTTCAGCCACATCGAAGAGCTGCTGAAGGACAGCTTCGAACGGATCACCGCTCTTTACGAGGCGGGCGCCGAGGTGACCGGAACGCCCTCGGGGTTTCGCGACCTCGACCGGCTCACCTCCGGCTTCCAGCCCGGGAACCTGATCATCGTCGCCGCCCGCCCGAGCATGGGCAAGTCCGGGCTCGGGCTCTGCATGGCCGCAAACCTCGCGATGCGCGACGAGCGGCCGGTCGCGGTGTTCACGCTGGAGATGTCGAAGTCGGAGGTGACCCAGCGGCTGATGTGCAGCGAGGCCAAGGTCGAGTCGCAGCGCCTCCGCACCGGCAAGCTCGGCGCCGACGACTGGCCGCGCCTGACCGCCGCCTGCGACCGGCTGGCGAAGGCGCCGATCTACGTCGACGACACGGGCTCGATCACGATGATGGAGATCCGCTCGAAGGCGCGGCGCCTCAAGTCGCGCGAGCCGAACCTCGGCCTGATCGTCGTCGACTACCTGCAGCTGATGACCTCCGGCGCGTCGGTGGAGAACCGCGTCCAGGAGGTCTCGCAGATCTCGCGCCAGCTGAAGGTGCTCGCGCGCGACCTCGACGTCCCGATCCTGGCGATGTCGCAGCTCTCGCGCGCGGTCGAGCAGCGCCACGACAAGCGGCCGATCCTCTCCGACCTGCGCGAGTCGGGCTCGATCGAGCAGGACGCCGACCTCGTCATGTTCATCTACCGCGACGAGTACTACAACGACGAGTCAGACCAGCAGGGCATCGCCGAGGTGCACCTCGCCAAGCACCGCAACGGGCCGACCGACACGGTCAAGCTCTCGTTCCTGAAGCGCTACGCCAAGTTCGCCGACCTCGCGCCCGCGGCTTAGAACCGTGATGCGATGACCTTTCTTGTGTCGACCGGTCAGTTCAGACGTACGGCATCGCGAGCGACGCCTTGAGTTCCTTCGAGCAGACGGTCGTGCTCCTCGCGCGCACCGCGGGGTTCAGGGTCGTCTGCCAGGCCTGCACCGAACTCGAGCCGGAAGGCGAGTACACCGCCCTCACCGCCGAGGGGACGCTGCGGCTCGAGGACGATCTCGGCTGGACGACCTGCCCCCGCGGTCACCGCATCCGCGTGATCCGCGCCGGCGGCGGGGTCAGGGCCGAGGCGACCTCGCCGCTCTGGTAGCGCCAAGCTACTCCGCGGCCGCCACGTCGCCGTGTAGGCCAAGCCATGTCGGGGGTCAGACTCCGGCCGTGTCCGCTTCAGACATGGCGTCTGCGAAAAGGCCTGCACACCTGGCGATCGGCCGAAATGCCTGCCGTAACGGGAGCGTGTCGTAGCCCGTCCGTCGCGGCGTGTTCGGGGTCAGACCCGGACGTGTACGGGGTCAGACCCCGGACGTGCAAGCTGCGACGGAAGCGCGTCGTGGCGCTGCCGCGGCGTGTACGGGGTCAGACCCCGGGCGTGCACGATCTTTCGCTCTTTGATCCGGCGCCGCCGTTCAAACCAGTCTTTGGTCGACTGATCGGGGCTCACTCGTCACTCACGCCAGAATCCTGACATCCGGCCGGATCAGGCACACTCCCGGCCGTGCCTGCGACCGTGATTGTCGGGGCGCAGTGGGGCGACGAGGGGAAGGGCAAGATCGTCGACCTGCTCGCCGAGCACTCGGATCTCGTCTGCCGTTACAACGGCGGGCCCAACGCCGGGCACACGATCGTCGCGGACGGCGAGACGTACAAGCTCAAGCACATCCCGTCCGGGATCCTCCAGGGCAAGGAGTGCGTGATCGGCGCGGGCTGCGTCGTCGACCCGCAGGTGCTGATCGAGGAGCTGGACGACCTCGAGTCGCGCGGCATCTCGACCGAGTCGCTGCGGCTCTCCGGCGAACGCGCACCTGGTCATGCCGTGGCACCGGCGCGATCGACGGCGCCAGCGAGCGCCGGCTCGGCAAGCTCCAGATCGGCACGACCCGCCGCGGGATCGGGCCGACCTACGCCGACAAGGCCTACCGGCTCGGGATCCGCGTCCAGGACCTGCTCGACCGCGAAGATCCTCCGGCAGAAGATCGAGGTCGCGCTCGCCGAGAAGAACGTCTGGCTCGAGCGCGTCTACGGGGAGGAGCCGCGTCGAGCTCGAGGGGCTGGTCGAGCGCCACGAGGAGTACGCCGAGCGGCTGCGGCCGATGATCGCCGACACCTCGCTGCTCGTCGACCGCGCGCTGCGCGACGGCAAGCGCGTCCTCTTCGACGGCGCCCACGGGACGCTGCTCGACCTCGACCACGGCACCTACCCGTTCGTGACCTCGTCGCCGACGGTCGCGGGCGGCGCGGCGGTCGGCACCGGCATCGGCCCGACGCGGATCGACTCGGTGATCGGCGTGGCCAAGGCATACGTGACCCGCGTCGGAGAGGGCCCGTTCCCGAGCGAGATCCAGGGGCCCGACCAGGAGCGGCTGCGTGAGCTCGGCGGCGAGTTCGGCACGGTCACTGGGCGCGAGCGCCGCTGCGGCTGGCTCGACGTCGTCGCGCTGCGCTACGCGGTGCGCCTGAACGGGATGACTTCGCTCGCGCTGACGAAGCTCGACGTCCTCTCGGCCTTCGCCGAGCTACCGGTCTGCGTGCGCTACCGGCTGCGCGACGGGAGCGAGACGGAGGAGTTCCCTGCCCACCAGAGCGACTTCCACCACTGCGAGCCGGTCTACGAGGTGCTCCCGGGCTGGAGCGAGCCGATCCACGAGCTGACCGACGCCACGGAGCTGCCGGCGGCGGCGCGGCGCTACGTCGACCTGATCGAGGAGCGGCTCGAGGTGCCGGTCTGCCTGATCGGCACCGGACGAGAGCGCGAGCGCGTGCTGACGCAGCCCGGGCTCGAGGCGCTGGCCTAGGCGCTGCCCCGCACGGCCCAGGCCTCGGCGCTCAGCTCGAAGCCGCCCTGTGGGTCGCCGAGCAGACGGCGGTACTCGTCGCGCACGGCGTCGCGCTGGTCGGCGTCGAGTGACGCGCAATACTGGCCGGCCGGGCCGACGCCGTGCTGGAACGACTCCCATAGCTCCTCGAAGCTCTCGTAGCGGGACGCGACCTTCAGGCGCGCGGCCTCGACGTCCTGCAGGCCGGAGTCGCGGCCGAGCTCCGCGAGCTCGTCGAGGCTGGCCAACTCGAGCGTCTCGCGCGGCGCCGCCGGCGTGACGTGGCGCGCAGCCTCCCAGAAGGTACCCAGGAGCCGCATCTTCGGGAAGTTCCACGAGCACGCGGCGACCACGCCGCCGGGCCGGACGACGCGCCGCATCTCGACGAGCCCGGCGCGCGGATCGGCGAGGAAGTGAATGACGAGCTGCGCCAGCGCCACGTCGAAGCTCGAGTCGGGCCAGGGCAGGTTCTCGGCCGGAGCGGTGCGCACGTCGGCCCCGGGTACGCGCGCCACGGCCGCCTCGACCAGCGGGGACGGGTCCGCCGCCGCGACCGCATCCGCTCCGAGCCGGCGGACGAGCTCCCCGGTCAGGACCCCGGAGCCGCAGCCGACGTCCACTGCGGTCTGGCCCCGCTCGACGCCGGCGAAATCGGCGAAGGCAGGGGCGAGCTCCCGCGCGAAGCGCCCCATGAAGTTGTCGTAGGCCTCACCCGAGACGTCGAAGCTCATCCGGGTATTCACGTTGACGAGCGGCGCCAGGTCAACCTCGATCCGCGCCGACACGTTTTCGGCACAGTCCCGTCACAGACACGTGCGTCTTTCACGGTTACGATCGCCTCGGGGAGGAGGCCGGGCGAACCGAACTACGGGACCAAGGCGCGGGGTTTCGCGGGGTGGGTCGCGCCGGGGTCGCGAGTAGACTCGGCGCGTGAAGGTCCTCGTCGTCGGGTCGGGCGGGCGCGAGCACGCGCTGGTCTGGAAGCTCGCGCAGAGCCCGCGGCTCGATGCCGTCCATGCCGCACCGGGCAACCCCGGAATTGCTCGAATCGGCGAGTGCCACCCCGTGCGCGCCGAGGATGGCGAGGGGCTGCTCGCCCTCTGCCGTGAGCTCGACATCGACCTCGTCGTCGTCGGCCCCGAGGCGCCGCTCGTGGCCGGGCTTGCGGATGTGCTCCGCCACGCGGGCGTCGCCGTCTTCGGCCCGACTGCCGAGGCGGCGCGGATCGAGGGCTCGAAGAGCTTCGCCAAGGACGTGCTCGATGCGGCCGGCGTACCCACCGCCGCCCGGCTCGCGGTCGCCAGGCCGCCCTGCGTCGTCAAGGCCGACGGGCTCGCCGCCGGTAAGGGCGTGTTCGTCTGCCGGACCCAACAGGAGCTGGACGACGGCCTCCGCGCCGCGGCGGCGCTCGGCGGGGAGCTGCTGATCGAGGAACTGCTCGAGGGCGAGGAGGTCTCGCTCTTCGCGGTCGCGGACGGGCGCGATGCGGCCGCGCTCGCGCCGGCGCAGGACTTCAAGCGGATCCGCGAGGGGGACGAGGGCCCGAACACGGGCGGCATGGGCTCCTGCTCGCCTGTGCCCGGCCTCGGCGAGCCGGAGGTCGAGGAGCTGGTCGACACCGTCCACCGGCCGGTGCTGGCCGAGCTCGCCCGCCGCGGCGCACCGTTCTCGGGGCTGCTCTACGCGGGCCTGATGCTGACGGAGGACGGCCCGCGGGTGCTCGAGTTCAACTGCCGCTTCGGCGACCCCGAGACCCAGTCGATCCTGCCGCGGCTCGAGGGCGACCTGCTCGCGTCCCTCGCCTCCGCGGCCGCCGCCAGGCTCGAGGGCGAGCTCGGCGTCTCCGACCGTGCAGCCGTGACGGTCGTCCTCGCCTCCGGCGACTACCCGGAGCGGGGCGACAGCGGCACGCCGATCGAAGGGATCGAGGAAGCCGAGGACACTGGCGCGCTCGTCTTCCACGCCGGGACCGCGCGCCACGACGGCAGGCTCGTCACCAACGGGGGCAGGATCCTGAGCGTGACCGCTCTCGCCGACGACGTCGCCGCCGCCCGGGCGCAGGCGTACGACGCGGTCGGCCGGATCTCGTTCGCGGGCATGCGCTTCCGCCGCGACATCGGGCTCGCAGCCGCAGAGGGTCATGTCCGCAGCTGAGCGGCCGCTCGTCGGGATCCTGGTCGGCTCCGACTCGGACCGCGACCGGATGCAGCCGGCCCTGGACGAGCTTGCATCGCACGGGATTCCCCACGAGCTCGAGGTGCGCTCGGCCCACCGGAACCCGGACGCGGTTGCGGAGTACGCGCGCTCGGCGCGTGACCGTGGCCTGAAGGTGCTGATCGCCGGCGCGGGACTGGCGGCCGCGCTGCCAGGCGTGGTCGCGGCGCAGACCGATCTGCCGGTGATCGGCGTTCCCCTGCGCTCCGAGAAGAGCGTGCTCGACGGGCTCGACGCACTGCTCTCGATCGTTCAGCTCCCCCCGGGTGTGCCCGTGGCCACCGTCGGCATCGACAATGCGCGGAACGCCGCCGTCCTGGCGGTGCGTATCCTGCGGCTCGGCTAGAGTCGAGTCGGTGATCGCGCGCTACTCCCGACCGGCGATGGCCGGGGTCTGGTCGGACGAGAACCGGCTCGCGTGCTGGCTGGAGGTCGAGCTCGCGGCCCTCGACGCGTGGGCCGAGCTCGGCGCCGTCCCGGAAGCTGCGGCCCGGGCGATCCGAGAGCAGGCGCGGCTGCCGAGCCCGGAGCGCGTGGCGGAGCTGGAAGCGACTCTGCACCACGACACCGCGGCCTTCGTCGACGCGGTCGCCGAGACTCTCGGGCCCGAGGGGCGCTGGTTCCACCATGGCCTGACCTCGTCGGACGTCGTCGACACGGCGCTTGCACTGCAGGTGCGGGACGCCGGGGCGCTGCTGCTTCAGGGCCTGGAGCGGGCGCAGGAGGCGGTCGTCGCCAGGGCGCGCGAGCACCGGCGGACTCTCTGCATCGGGCGAACGCACGGAATCCATGCCGAGCCGACCACCTTCGGCCTCAAGCTCGCCGGTTGGGCCTTCGAGCTCGAGCGCGGGCGCGCGCGGCTACGGGAAGCCCTCGAGCGGATGCGGGTCGGAAAGCTCTCGGGCGCCGTCGGCACCTACGCCGCGACCGAGCCGGAGCTCGAGCGGCTCGCCTGCGAGCGCCTGGGGCTCGAGCCCGAGCCGGTCTCGACCCAGGTGCTGCCGCGCGACCGGCACGCCGAGCTGCTGGCGGTGCTCGCCCTGGTCGCCGCGTCACTCGAGCGCTTCGCGGTCGAGATCCGCCACCTCGCCCGAACCGAGCTCGCCGAGGTCGCGGAGCCGTTCGGCAAGGGCCAGAAGGGCTCGTCGGCGATGCCGCACAAGCGGAACCCGGTGGTGGCCGAGCGCCTCTGCGGGCTGGCCCGGGTCGTGCGCGCCAACGCCGTCGTGGGCCTCGAGAACGTGGCCCTCTGGCACGAGCGCGACATCTCGCACTCCTCGGCCGAGCGCGTCGTGATCCCGGACTCCTTCCTGGCGCTCGACTACATGCTCGACCGCTTCGCCTGGCTCGTCGAAGGGCTCGAGGTCCGGCCCGAGCGGATGCTGCGCAACCTCGACGCCGGCCACGGTCTCTTCTTCAGCCAGCGGCTGCTGCTGGCGCTCGTCGAGTCGGGGCTGGAGCGGGACGCGGCCTACAGGCTCGTCCAGGGGCACGCGCTGCGGGCCCAGGAGGAGGAGCAGGATTTCCGCGAGCTCGTGCGCGCGGATTCCGAGATCGCGAGCCGGGTCGACCTCGACTCGCTCTTCGACCTCGACTGGTACACACGCAACATCGACACCGTCTTCGAGCGGCTGACCGCGCTCGACCGGAAGGAGGAACCCATCCATGCCTGAGGCCGCAACCCACGTCGGGAGCGGGAAGGTCCGGGAGCTGTTCGAGCTCGACTCCGAGCGGCTGCTGCTCGTCGCCAGCGATCGCATCTCCACCTTCGACGTCGTGCTCCCCACAGAGATTCCGGATAAGGGCCGCGTGCTGACGGGGCTGTCCGCGTTCTGGTTCGCCCGGACCCGCGAGCTGGTGCCGAACCATCTGCTGGCACTCCGGCCTGACGGGCGCTCGACCGAGTGCCGGAGGCTGGAGATGCTGCCGCTCGAGTGCGTCGTCCGCGGCTATCTGGCCGGGTCGGGCTGGAAGGACTACCGCGCGACGGGCGCGGTCTGCGGCCACCAGCTGCCGGAGGGGTTGGTCGAGTCGGCACAGCTTCCCGAGCCGATCTTCACGCCGTCGACAAAGGCGCTCGAGGGGCACGACGAGAACATCGACCGCGCCAAGGCCGTCGAGCTGGTCGGCGAGGAGCGCTTCGACGAGGTCGAGCGGATCTCGCTGGAGCTCTATCGCTTCGCCTCCCGGCGCGCCGCCGAGCGCGGGATCCTGATCGCCGACACGAAGTTCGAGCTCGGCGTCGATCCCGAGGGGCAGCTCGTGCTGGCCGACGAGGCGTTCACGCCGGACTCTTCGCGCTTCTGGCCGGCCGACGAGTACGAGGCAGGACGTGGCCAGCCGTCCTTCGACAAACAGTACGTGCGCGACTACTGCGAGACGCTCGGCTGGGACAAGACCTATCCGGGCCCCGAGCTGCCCGCCGACATCGTCGCCGGAACTCGCGCCCGCTACGTGGACGCGTTCGAGCGGATCACCGAGATCGCCTTCGACGACTACCTCGCCGACCCCGAGGTGGTGCTCGGTTGAAGGCCACCGTGCTGGTGCGCCCGAAGCCCGGGATCCTCGACCCGCAGGGCGAAGCGGTCGAGAGCTCGCTGCGGCATCTCGGCTTCGCGGTCGAGACGGCCAGGGTGGGGCGACTGGTCGAGCTGGAGCTCGAAGGCGAGGATCCCGAGCGCGCGCGCGACGAGCTCGAGCGGATGTGCGAGCAGCTGCTCGCGAACCCGCTGATCGAGTCATACGAGATCACGGTGGCGCCGTGACCGAGCCCCGGCCGAGGATCGCGGTCGTCGTCTTCCCCGGCTCGAACGACGACCGGGACGCGGCCCTTGCGCTTGACGCGCTCGGCGCGGAGCCGGCACTCATCTGGCACGGCGAGCTCGAGCTGCCGCCAGACGTCGCCGCCGTCGTCCTCCCGGGAGGCTTCTCCTACGGGGACTACCTCCGCTGCGGGGCGATCGCCCGCTTCGCGCCGGTGATGGACGCCGTCGCACGCTTCGCCGCCGACGGCGGGCTCGTGCTCGGAATCTGCAACGGGTTCCAGATCCTCTGCGAGGCCGGGTTGCTTCCGGGCACGCTGCGTCCGAACGCGTCGCTCGCGTTCGCGTGCCGGGACGTGCCGCTCGTCGTCGAGCACGCGGACACGCCGTTCACCGCCCGCTGCGAGGCGGGTCAGCGCCTGACGATCCCGATCAAGCACGGCGAGGGTTGCTACTTCGCCGACGGGCCGCTGCTGGCCGAGCTGGAGGCGAACGGCCAGATCGCGCTGCGCTACGAGCAGAACCCGAACGGCTCGGTCGCCGCCGTCGCCGGAGTCCTCAACACAGAGGGCAACGTCTTCGGCCTGATGCCGCACCCCGAGCACGCCGTCGACCCGCTGCTCGGCTCGACCGACGGGTCGCTCGTGCTCGGCTCGCTCGTCGACGCTGCGCGCACACGGGTCGCCGCGCCGGCCTACTAGGCCAAACCGGGCCGGCTGAATTGTCGGCAGCGCACTACAGCGGCATCAACCCCAGCGCTTCGGCCAGCTGCGGCCGGTCGGCCAGGTGCGTCCGCAGCCGTTCGAGGTCACGCGCACGGAGCGTGACCGGCCCGCGCCGCGCGGAGCCGTCCGTGGCGTAGGCGAAGCGGACGAGGCGCTCACCGCGCGGCGTCTCGAGCAGCTGCACGTGGGAGGTGAAGCGCTTGTCGCCGGCCCTCTGCGCGAGCGTCAGCTCCTCGACGAGCTCGGCCGGCCCCCAGGGTGTCGCTGCTCTCGCCATGAGAGCCACCGTAGCGGCGAAACCATCACGCGTCTGTGACCGATTTGTGCCGAAACTGTGACAACTGCGGCCGTCCCGGGAGCTAGATTCACGGCGATGAAGCGAGCCGCCCTCCTCCTCGCCGGAACCCTCGCCGTCGCCGGCTGCGGGGGCGGCGGCGGCAAGACAGCCGCGGCGCCCACCACCCCGACGGCGAGCGTCGGCAAAAAGACCTGCCCGCCCTTCGATGGCGCCACCGCCAAGCAGGTCAGTGCGACGAAGCCCGCGCAAACCCTGCTCCTCACGGCCGTCCTCGTCGATTCCGGGGCCTGCACCGACCGGATCGTGTTCGACTTCCGTCCGGCGAGCGGCCAGACGCCCGGCTACACGGTCGAGTACCGGTCCGCTGCGCAGGCGCAGACCGAAGACGCGTCCGGCAGGCACATCCCGATCACCGGCAACGCCTTCCTGGTCGTCCGCTTCGAGCCGGCGGCCACCGCCGACCTCTCGGGCGCGAAGCTCGAGCCGACCTACACCGGCCCGCGCACGATCACCCCGGGCGGCATGCACTTCGTCCGGCAGGTGAGCAAGACGGGCGACTTCGAGGCCGTCCTCACCTGGGCGATCGGTCTCTCCGAACGGCGCCCCTTCAAGCTGACGAGCTCCGGCTCGCCCCCGCGCCTGACGATCGAGCTCGGCTAGGCCCGCGGGCCCCGGCTGACGACCAGCCGGACCTTCGCGCCAAAAACGAGGCGCCGCCCGTGGCGCGGGCTCTGGGAGAGAACTCGCCCGGCCCGTACGCGCGACGAGTACGCCCGCCGCACCCTGCCGACGCCGCAATGCGCCTTCCCGAGCGCGCGCTTGGCCGCCCCGAGCGGCTTCCCGGTCACCTTCGGCACGACGCAATTGCCGACGCCCAGGACGGCGCCGGTCGACGCCGCCATCGGCACCGGGATCGGCTGCGCGCCGGAGGTCGCGCCCGCCTGCCAACAGGCGACGGCGCCGCCGGCCAGCACTGCACAGGCGTCGAAGGAGCCGACCGACACCGACGCGACGCCGTGTTCGAGGCCGGCCACATCCTCCGGCGTGGTCACGGGCGAGCCCTGGCCCGAGTCGTCGGTCGGCCCGTGCCCCCAACACTTGACGCCGCCGGCCGTCGTCACCACGCAGGTGAAGTCGGCTCCGGCCGCTAGCTGGGTGACACCGCTCGACAGGCCCTGCACGTCGACCGGGAGCGCCGAGATGTCGGTCGTGCCGTTGCCGAGCTCGCCGTACTGGTTGTCGCCCCAGCACTTGACTCCCCCGCCGGTCGTCAGGGCGCAGGTGTGCTCGAGCCCGGCCGAGACCGCGCGCACACCGTGCGTCAGCCCGGAAACGTCGCCCGGCGTCTCGAACAGGCAGGCGCAGTCGCCCGAGCCGAAGGTGCCGTTGCCGAGCTCGCCGTCCCAGTTGTTCCCCCAGCATTTCGCCCCACCCGCCGCGGTGACCGCGCAGGCGTGGAGATAGCCGACCGAGACGTCGGTGACCCCGCTGCCGAGCCCGCTCACCGCGGCCGGCGTCCAGCGGTCGGTGGTCGTGCCGTCGCCGACCTGGCCGAAGTAGTTGAGCCCCCAGCACTCGAGCGCTCCGGCGAGGGCGATGGCGCAGGTGCTGAGGTTCGCCGAGACCCGCGAGACGCCGGTGAGCCCGGGCACCCCGAGCGGGAGTGCCGAGCTGCGGGACCCCGCATTGCCGAGGCTGCCGTAGGCGTCGAAGCCCCAGCACGAGACGTTTCCCGCCGCCGCACACGTGTCGCCGGGGCCCGCGGCGATCGAGGTGACGTGGCCCAGGCCGGTGACAGGCGTCGGCGGTCGACGTCCTCGAAGCCGCCGGTGCCGACCTGGCCGCAGAGGTTCGAGCCCCAGCACTCGGCGCCGATCGAGGTCACCGCGCAGCTGTGGACGTCCCAGCCGGACGCGACCGACGTGGCCGGGATCGTGGCCGACACGTGGTGGACGCCGGCGGCCTGCGCGGTGCAGGTCGCGCCGGAGCAGGAGCCGTTCGGAGCGATCGTGAGGACGACGTTCGGCGTCTCGTCGCCGATCAGGTTGCCGTACTGGTCGTAGCCCCTGGCCGCGAACGTCCTCGTCGATGCCGCGGCATCGTCGCCTTCGCCGGCGAGACCTTGATTGCCGCGAGCGGCCCGGGTAGGACGTGGAGCACCGTGGTGCCGGAAACGCCGGCGACGACCGCGGTCACGTTGAAGTCGTGCGCGACCGTCGTGCCGCAGCTCGAGCCGGTGCAGTTGCCGTCAGCCTCGATCGAGAACAGGGCGGCCGGCGTCTCGTCGCCGAGGTCGGTGTTGTCGGCGGCGAATCCCTCGACGTGGAAGTCCTGCATGCCGCCCGCCGCGATCGACCCTCCCGCCGGGCCGAGGGTCACGTGGTCGAGTGGCCGCGGCGTCCTCGATACGGAGGTGGCCGGGCCCTCGCCGACCGCCGTCACGGCCCTGACCTGGTACGTATAGGCGTGCCCGTTCGTCAGGCCGGTGTCGTCGAAGCTGAACGTCGCGCTCGGGCCCCCGGTTACTCCGATCGGCGTTGCGCCGTGGTCGCTGCGGTAGACCCGGTACTGCGTGACGTCGGCGCCACCGTTGACCGAAGGCGGGTGCCAGGAGAGGACGACCGCTCCGTCGCGGCCGCCTGCCTTCAGGCTCTCGGGCGCGCCCGGGCCGGCGGCGAGGAAGCCGGAGGTGCCGTTCGGCGTCCCGAGCCCGGTCGGGCCGTCGTAGCCCGGGCCGGCCTCGCAGAGGAGGTTCCCGCAGTCGGCGGTGGAGCCGGAGGTGACGTCGTTGAACGCGCCGGGATGGGCGTACGGAGCGACCTCGGGCGCGTAGCCGGCGGAGGCCGGACCACCTGCGAGCGCGATCATCGCCGCGACGATCGGCGAGGCGACGCTCGTGCCGCCGAGCTGGATCCAGGTAGGAAGCTCGCCGTAGGTGAACGTGTCGTAGACCCAGACCGGAGTGTTCGGGTCGGCGACCGCCGAGACGTCGGCGGAGGCTCGCGTCGGGCACGCGTCCTGCTGCCAGGACTGCTTCGGCTCGTAGAGGCTGCAGCCGCTCGTCGCGAACTCCCAGGCGGTCTCGGTCGCGTCGCGGGCGCCGGTGGCCGTCGCCTGCTGCAGCGCGGTGCCGCCGACGGAGATCACGTTCGGTGACGTGGCCGGGTACGACGGTCCGAAGCCGAAGCCGAAGTCACCCGAGGCGACCGTGAGCGCCACGCCGGGGTAATGGAAGGCCGGGTCGAGCTCGGTGTCGCTCGGATCCTCCACCCCGCCCCAGCTGTTGCTGACGACCGTCGCGCCGAGCTGCACGGCCTCGTTCTCGGCGACCGCGAAGCTCTCGAAGGTCTGATCCTGGGCCTCGACGAGCAGGATGTGGCACTTGGGGCAGATCGCGCTGACCATGTCGACGTCGAGCGAGATCTCCACGCCCCAGCCTGGCTCTGCCGAACGGATGCGTGCTGCCGCCGGTCTGGTCGACGCGGCGGAAGCAGCCGTTGGCGGTCGTGCACGGCGGCAGGCCGTAGTGGGCGCGGTAGATCGCGAGGTCGCTCTCGACGTGCGGGTCGTCGAAGGCATCCACGATCGCGACCGTCTGGCCGGCGCCGTTCGTCGCCGACGGGGCGTTATAGGCGGACTGAAGGTAGGCGGGGCTGTAGGCGCCGTTGTCGCCGATCGGCGGCGGATCGGCCGGCACGGAGCCGCGTGCGCCCGCCGGTCGAGTCGCGCGCGAGGCGGCGTCAACTCTGACGCGCGCGAAGCACGCGGCCTGGCCGGGCTTCGGCTGGCGGCAGGCGTCGACGTCGATCTCGCCGTTCGGCCCGAAGTGGGTCTGCCCGCCCTGCAGGATGTGTGAGGGCGCGCCGAAGCCGTAGGCGAAGGCCAGCGCGGCATTGAACTCGTAGCGGCCGGGCGGGACCTGCGGCGGCGGCCCGGCCAGCGCCGTCCCGGACCAGCAGCTCGCGACGAGGACCGCGAGGACCAGCCGCTCGCCGCCCGAACTTGCCTGCGCCCCGCACTGTGCCCCCTTCGTGTTCGACCCCCCGGACCGAGAAGCATCGTAACCTCGATCCCGACAAATGGGAACAGCGCCGGTTCAGCCGCGCCTACGTCCCGGTAAAGCCACTGCCTCTAGCCTTGCCGCGTGCGACGAGTTCTCGTCACGGGGATGTCGGGCACCGGCAAGTCGGCGGCGCTCGCCGAGCTGGAGAGGCGCGGGTTCGCGGTAGTCGACACGGATGAGCCGGGCTGGACGGAATGGTCAGAGCAGGAGGCCGGCCTCGTCTGGAAGGAAGATCGGATCGCCGAACTGCTCGCCCTGGAGCGCGAGGCGCCGCTCTACGTGTCGGGCGACCGTCCCGAACCAGGGACGGTTCTACCGCGACTTCGACGCGATCGTCCTTCTCAGCGCGCCGGCCGACGTGCTGCTCGGCCGTATCGAGAGCCGGACGACGAACGACTACGGAAAGACGGCCGAGGAGCGTGACCTGATCCTCCGGCACCTCGCAGAGGTCGAGCCGCTGCTGCGCGCCACGTGCACCCACGAGATCGACGCGGCGCAGCCGCTCGAGGCTGTCGTCGCCCAGCTGGTCGCGATCGGCGAGAACCCGTTCTAGGCGCCGCGCTCGATCAGCTCGATGCGGTAGCCGTCCGGGTCGCGGACGAAGCAGAGGCGGGAGCCGCCCTCTCGGATGCTGTACGGCGGGCGTTCCGGCTCGATGCCCTGCGCCGCGAGGCGCTCGAGCGTGCCGTCGAGGTCCTCGACCGTGAGCGCGACGTGCCCGTAGCCGGTGCCGAGCTCGTACGAGTCGACGCCGAAGTTGTGGGTCAGCTCGAGCTCCGGCAGGTCCTGGCCCGGGACGCCGAGGAAGTAGTTGACCGCCTCGTCGCGAATCGGCAGCTCGCGCCGCTTCTCCAGCCCGAGCGCCTCGTAGAAGGCGACCGACCGCTCCGGATCGGTGACGCGGTAGCAGGTGTGGATCAGTTCCACGGCTGGATCTTAAGCAGAGCGGCGCGGAACCGGCACGAAGCCGGCACAGACACGTGACGAAGTTCTGGGTACGCTCAACGCGGGTGGCGGGTGGACCTAACCTCCCCACCCGGGTGGGGTCGTGCGCGTGTACCTAGTAGAAGTCAGTGGAAGCCGCTGAGGCTGATCTCGGCCCTGCCCGGGCCGGCTTGGGGCGCGCCGCCGTTCGTCTGGCACTTCTCCGCGTCGGCCGAGCGCGCGGAGATCTGGGTGCCGGTCGTCAGCGTCAGACGGAACGTGAAGGGCCGGTTCCAGAGCGAGCCGCAGTAGTTCTCCCACTTGATCCGCGCCGTTGCGCGGCGCCCGGGCTGGAGCACCCGCACCGGCCGGCCCTGCGGGAACGCGCGGTCGCCGCGGTGGACCGAGAGCTCGACCTGCTTCCCGTCGGCGCGGAAGAGCTCGAGCTTCGGGAACTCGCCGAGCCGGCACGGGCCCGAGCCGCTGTTCTTCAACGTGAACCCGCCGAGCAGGTTGCCGGTCGCGCCCTGGAACGAGACCGAGCCCTCGAGGCTGCACGCCGCGGCGTGCTTCGAGGAGCCGCACCCGGCGAGCGCGGCCGCGAGCAGGCCGGCGAAGACCGCTCTGGTCATGCTCCCATGATCGCGGGCCGCGGTAGAGGAGCGGTTCAGCCGCGCCCGGCCCTCTCCGGCGTGCAACCATCGAGGCGAACCTAACGGGAGGTGACCATGGCAACGCAGACCCGGCAGACCTTCGACACGAGGATCGACATCCCCGAGGATGCGCGCGAGAAGCTCGTCGCGCTGCTCAACGCACGGCTCGCGGACACATTCGACCTCTACTCGCAGCTGAAGCAGGCGCACTGGAACGTCAAGGGCAGCGACTTCATCCAGCTCCACCTGCTCTACGACCAGGTCGCGGAGAGCGTGCTCGAGCACGTGGACGAGATCGCCGAGCGCGCGACCGCGCTGGGCGGGCTCGCACTCGGCACCGCGCGGCTGGCGGCGGAGGCCTCGTCGCTCGACGAGTACCCGCTCGATGCGGTGGACGGGATGGACACCGCCGCCGCGATCGCCGACCGGCTCGCCGCCTACGGCGCCGCGGTGCGCGCCGCGATCGACACCTCGACCGAGCACGGCGACCTCGACACCGCGGATCTCTTCACCGAGATCTCGCGCGGGATCGACAAGCACCTCTGGTTCGTCGAGGCGCACCTGCAGTCCTGATGGTCAAGATCACGGACACGAGCGACTACAGCCGCTTCGTCCGGCCGGACGGCGAGGACGAGGGCATCTGGCTCGAGTACCTCGAGGCTCACCTCGTCACGCACCCGGCCGGCCAGGTCAAGGAGACGCACGTCCACAACCCGCCGCAGGACCACATCATCGTGATGCGCTCGGGCCGCATGCGCTGGACCGTCGAGGACAAGAGCCTCGACTGCGGCCCGGGCGACGTGATCGTCACTGCGGCCGGGACGCCCCACTCGTACACGGTCATCGGCGACGAGGATGCGCGCGTGATCTGCATCGAGGCACCGAAGGGCCCGAAGCCGGCCGCCTAGCGCCCCCAGGTGTCGTGAGGCTCGCGCCGGCCGGGCTCCAGGTGCCAGTAGTCGCGCGCCTCGGCCACCAGCCCCTGCTCGTCGAAGCGGAGCACCGAGCAGCCGGCGATCGCCTGCTCCGCGCCGTCGGGCGAGACGAGCGTCGCCCACCACTCGACGGCGCCGCGGTCGCCCTCCTCGACGGGCTCCCCGAAGCGCACGTCCTCGGCCCTTGCCTCGGGAAATACGCGCCGCGTGTACTCGATCGGCGGCTCCGGCCCGCGGAACGGAGCCGAGCGGAAGACGCAGTCGGGCCGGTAAAGCGCGGCCGCGGCGGCGGGGTCATCCGCCTCCCACGCGAGCTTGTACCTGTCGGCCCAGCGCTGGGTGAAGCCCACGGACCGACTCTAGCCCAGGATGTTGCTCAGGCTGAATCCACCCCGGATCAGCTTGTCGAGCGGTGCGCTCTCGACGACCCCGCGCAGCGCGTCCGCCACGAAGCCGGGCAGATCGCCGCGTTGCTCGGCGGCGTCGACCGAGCGGAGCAGGCCCGCCCTCAGCGCCACCTCGATCGTGTGCTCGTCCCACTGGCGGGTGACGCCGACGCCGCCGCCGCCGATCGAGAGCACGAGCTCCTCGCGCGTCGTGTGCAACCGGCAGGCCGCGCCGTCGAGCCCGTCGAGGACGATCCGCTGCAAGGTCGCGTCGATCCCGCCGGTGCGGCCGTCGCGCGCCACGCACGGGTCGGCGATCTTCGGCGCCGGCTCGCTCAGCGCGCCCTTGCCGAGCTCGACGCCGGCGAGCGCTGCGCCGCTCAGCAGCAGGGCGGCCACGATCCAGGCGCCGCGGCTCAACGCACGACCTGACGGCGGAAGGCGGCGGCCAGCAGCAACGCGAGTGCCGCGAAGCCCGCGCAGAGGAAGAAGGCCGGCCGCGAGGCGCGCGTGATCGTCGCGGCGATCGCACCCGCGAGGCGGTCGCGGACAGCGGCGAGAGCCGAGTCGTGGGCGGCGCCGTGTGCGTTGAACGGCTGCCGCAGGTCAGGCGTCTCCCCCGCCTGCGCGCGGTCGAAGGCCTTGCGCAGGTCGAGCGCCACCGGCACCTTCTTGTCGAGGCCGATCGGCGCGTCGAGCAGGACGGCCGTCCCCCGCAGGAGCGCCCGGTCGCCCGCCGCCGGAACCCTCGACGCGAGCAGCGGGGCGATCAGCGCGAGCGCCAGCACGAGGCCGACGTGCCTTGCGCCGACGGTGAGCGTGCCGCTGCGCGTCAGCCCTGCGTCTCGATCCAGCGCTGCGCCCGACAGGACCGGAATCGCGAGGCCGAGGCCGGCTCCGCAGAGCGCCAGCGCCCAGACCGCTAGGCCGACGCTCGCCGAGGGCAGCAGGGCAAGGCCGACCAGGCCCGCCGCCAGCAAGGCCGAGCCGCCGCAGACCGCGGTCAGCCGGGAGAGCTTGAGCGGTCGCACGGCCAGCGCCGCAAGCGGCAGCGCACTGACGATCCCCGCCCCGGCGATCGGCGAGTAGTCCCAGACGCTGATCACGAGCAACACGGCGAGGAACAGCGCGCCGACGAGCGCGCCGAAGAGCAGGCCGAGGCAGGCGTTCGCGGGCAGCGTCCGGGCGAGCGACGGACGCCAGCCCTCCTCCACCGCCGGACCCCCCGCTCGCGAAGGACCCCCACGAGGGCGACCGCCGCGAACGGCGCCTGCGCGACGAAGATCGCGCGCCAGTCGAAGGCCTGCGTCAGTACACCGCCGAGCGCGGGGCCGAGCGCGAGGCCGAACGTCCCCGCGGCGGTCCACCGCCTGGCGCCGAGCACCGACAGCGAACCGGCGAGCAGGAGCGCCGCGCCGATGCCCTGCACCGACCTGGCCGCGATCAGGAAGGCCTCGCTCCCGGCAGCCGCGCAGGCGATCGAGGCCGCGAGAAAGACGCCCAGCCCCACCGCCAGCAGCGTCCGCGTGCTCACGCGGTGCACGACGAAGAGGAGCGCCAATGCCGTCACCGCAACCGCCAGGTTGTACGCGGTCACCACCCACGAGACGCCTTCGATCGTCGTGTGGAAGTGGCCGTAGAGCTCGGGCAGCGCGAGGACGACGATCGAGGAGTCGGCGAACGCGATCGCGACGGCCGCGGTGACCGGCACGACCAGGAGGCCTCGCCAGGCAGGGCTCATGCCTCCAGATCCTCGCGCACGAGGCCGTAGATCACGCCGTCGACCCACTCGCCGTGGCGGTCGTAGGCCTTTCGGCGGACGCCTTCCTTGATCCAGCCGGCGCGCTCGGCGTGGCGCATCGCCCGCTCGTTGAAGCCGTAGATCTCGAGCTGCAGCCGGTGGTAGCCGAGGTCGTCGAAGAGGTAGCGCTGGAAGAGCCGCGCAGCCTCGTCGGCGAGGCGCCGGCCGCGGAAGCGCGGGTGCACCGCCAGCGAGCCGAGGTTCGCGATCCGGCTGCGGCGGTTGGCGACCTGGAAGCCCATCAGCCCGGCCGGCTCGCCGTCGACCTCGATCACGAAGCGGCCGAACTCCTGCGGCTCGGACTGCGAGCGCTCGATCTCTTCCAGCAGGCCCTCGCGGTCGCGCGGGCGGACAACGGCCAGGTACGGCTCGACGTCCTCGTCGGTCATCAGCTCCTCCAGGAAGTCGACGTCGCCCGGCTCGGCGCGCCTAAGCGTGACGCTCACGGCGAGGGCGCGGCGACCGGCTCGCGGCGCGGGAACTTGACCGCCCCGGACCCGAGCGCGACGCCGCCGAGGATCAGCGCCATCCCGCCCAGCTCCTGCCAGGTCAGCGGCTCGCCGAGCAGGAACACGCCGTAGATCAGCGCGGTCATCGGCAGCAGGTAGGTGACGAGGCTCACGCGCGCCGCGCCGTCGGAGCGCAGCACGCGGTAGAGGATGATCTGCGCGAGCGCCGTCCCGATCACCGCGAGCGCGACGACCGAGCCGCTCTCCTTCCAGCCGGGCACGTGCGACGGCAGCTGCCAGAGCCCGAGCGGGAGCAGGACGAGGAGCCCGCCGATCATCGTGGTCGCCGCGAGCGTCAGGCCGCTCGTGCGCGCGACCAGACGCTGGCCCCAGAGGGCGCCGATCGCGTACGAGACCGACGCGACGACCACCGCCATCGTCCCGGCGACTCCCCACCAGCCGCCCTGCGGGTGCACGCCCGCGAGCACGCCGACGCCGAGCAGGCCGACCAGGAAGCCGGCCAGCCGCAGCCCGCGCACGCGCTCGCTCGGCTTGAAGCGGATCGCGAGCAGGACGACGAAGATCGGCATCGAGGCGTTCGCGATCGCGGCCACGCCCGAGTCGATGTACTTCTCGCCCCACGCGATCAGCGTGAACGGGATCGCGCCGTTGACGACGCCGAGGCCGAAGCCTTCCCAGCCGAGCCGGCGCATGTCGGCCAGCGTCGCCCGCGCCCCGCGCTGCGCGAAGAGCACCACCAGCAGTAGCGAGGCCGCGAGCGCGAGACGCAGCATGATCATCGTCGCCGGCGCGAAGGCGCGGTCGGCGACCTTGATGAACATGTAGGACGCGCCCCAGAAGGCGGCGAGCAGACCGATGTAGATCACGTACGAGCGCGACACGGTTCGAGGCTACCGATGCGCCGGCGCCGGCCGGTCGGCGATGTGATAAGCCGAGTCGTCACACGACCTTCAGGAGGTGCCCGATGAAAGGCAACCCGTATCGCAGGCTGTCGCCGGCGATGGTGGTCGCCTCGATCGCACTGGCCATCGCACTCGGCGGCACGAGCTACGCGGCGGTCACCTTGCCGAGAAACAGCGTCGGAACCCGGCAGCTGAGGAACGCCGCCGTTGTCGCAGCGAAGATCCGCAACAGTTCAGTGACCAGCCGCAAGATCAAGAACGGCCAGGTCACCGGCGCAGATGTGAACGAAGCGACACTCGGCCGCGTGCCCAAGGCCATCACGGCGAGCCACTCCGACGCTGCGACGAATGCTGCAGCGCTCGGCGGGGTCGCGGCCGCGAAGTACGCGACGAGGTTGTGGGCCCACGTGAGCGACGGGACGCTTGACCGCGGCAGCGGCGTCACGTCCGTCTCGGGGTCAGATGGGGTCTACCGGGTCGTGTTCGATCAGAGCATCCGAAACTGCGCCGCGTTCGGGACGATCAGCCGCGACAACTCGGACTACTCGACGAACGGCATCAACGGCGCCAACGGCACCATCCAGGCCTATCCGGTGATCGCGCCCGGGGTCGAGACGATCGTGATGGTCGTGACCACGCTGCCCGACGGCAAGACGAGGGCTTCTTACGACTTCAACGTGATGGTCATGTGCTGAGGCGAATCGGACGGGTCCGAAGGCCCTCGGCTAGCCGTCGGCCGCAGCGGCACGCGCGCGGGCCTGGCGGAAGCCCAGGGCGCCGGTGCCGAGCGCGACGCCGCCGAGGATCAGCGCGAGGCCGCCGAAGGCCGAGGCGCCGAAGCGCTCGCCGAGGAAGACCGCGCCGTAGGCCAGCGCGATCGGCGGGATCAGGTAGGTCACGAGCGAGGTGTAGGCCGCGCCCGCGCCGGTGATCAGGCCGAAGAAGAGCAGGTACGCGAGCGCCGTCCCGGGGATGCCGAGCGCGAGCACCGAGCGCGATCGTCTCCCAGTTCGGCATCTGGCTCGGCGCCTCTGCAGCGCCCACCGGCAGCCAGACCAGTGTCGCGATCGCCGTCGAGGCGAAGGCGACCACCACCGGCTGCGCCGGCTTCAGGTAGCGGCCGGTCATGAGCCCGCCCAGCCCGTAGCAGAACGCCATCCCGACGACCGCGAGCGCGCCGAGCACCTTCCCCTCCGGCTGCGCGCCGACGAGCAGCGCGACGCCGAGGAACCCGACCAGGACGCCGAGGAGCCGCGAGCCGGTGACCCGCACCTCGCGGAAGGCGACGAACGCGATCACCGCGTTGAAGATCGGAACCGAGGCCTGGATGATCGAGGCGAGCCCGGAGTCGATCCGCGTCTCGCCCCACGAGAGCAGCCAGAACGGGATCGCCGTGTTCACGAGCGCGACCACGAGCAGCCAGACCCAGTTCTCGCGGAGCTGCCGAAGCGTCTCGCGGGTGCCGACCGCGAAGGGGACGAGCAGACCCAGAGTGACGGCCGCGAGCCCGAGCCGGCCGACGATCAGCGTCGCCGGGGTGAGCTCCCGGACCGCGATCTTGATGAACATGAACGACGCGCCCCAGATCCCGGCGAGGGCGAGGAGCATCACCAGGTTCCGCTGCCGGGTCACATCCATGAAAACGTCCTTCGTGCCTGTCTTGTGAGGCGGCTAGACTCGGGTCTCTGTCGAGGGTCGCCGAACAATCGCTCCACCGGGCGCTCGGCCTGACCGACTCCGAGCATGCCCGGATCTGCGGGCTGCTCGCGCGCGAGCCGAACCACTTCGAGCTCGCCGTCTTCTCGCTGCTCTGGTCGGAGCACTGCGGCTACAAGCATTCCGCGCCCCTCCTGCGGCGCCTGCCCTCCGCCGGCGAGCGCGTGCTGCAGGGGCCGGGCGAGAACGCGGGCGTGATCGACCTCGGCGAGGGCGAGGCGGTCGCGTTCAAGGTCGAGTCGCACAACCATCCGTCGGCGGTCGAGCCGTTCCAGGGCGCGGCCACCGGGGTCGGCGGGATCCTGCGCGACATCGTCGCGATGGGCGCTCGGCCGGTGGCGCTGCTCGACGGCCTTCGCTTCGGCGCGGCGGACCACGCGTTCAAGCGCGCGGTCGCCGGGATCGGCGCCTACGGCAACTCGGTCGGGGTGCCGACGGTCGGCGGCGAGGCGGTCTTCGACGAGGCCTACGCCGGCAACTGCCTCGTCAACGCGATGTGCGTCGGGCTGCTCCCGGCCGAGCAGGTGACTCGCGCGCGCGCGCGAGGGACCGGGAACCTGGTCGTCCTCTACGGCGCGACGACCGGCCGCGACGGGATCGGCGGCGCCTCGGTGCTCGCGAGCCAGGAGCTCGGCGCTGAGCCGTCGCTTGCGACGGCGACCAAAAGAGGCCAGGACGGCTTTGCCGGCCTGGCCGCCCTCGCAGCGGAGGAGAAGCGGCCCTCGGTTCAGATCGGCGACCCGTTCACCGGCAAGAAGCTGATCGAGGCCTCGCTCGAGCTCGTCGAGGGCGGCCTCGTCGAGTCGCTCCAGGACTGCGGCGCCGCCGGGCTCGCCTCCGCGCTCGCCGAGATGGCGCGCGACGGCGCCGGGGTAGACGTCCGGCTCGACCGCGTCCCGCTGCGCGAGGAGGGCATGGAGCCGTGGGAGATCATGATCTCCGAGAGCCAGGAGCGGATGGTCGCCGTCGTCCGGCCAGAGCGGCTCGGCGAGGTCGAGGCCGTGCTCGACCGCTGGGAGCTGCATCGCGCCGCGATCGGCAAGGTCACCGAGGGCGGCGAGCTGCGTGCCTTCTCCGAGGATGAGCTCGTCGGCGAGATCCCTGCCGCCTTCCTGACCGACGAGTGCCCGCGGTACGAGGTCGACCGGCTCGAGGTCACGCGGCGGCCGGGCCCGGTCGATCCCGCCAACCACGAGCCGAAGGCCTGGATCTACGAGCAGTACGACCACCTCGTCCAGTCGCGCACCGTGCGGCGGCCGGGGCTGGACGCGGCGGTGCTGCGGCTGCGACCGTCCTGGCGCGGGCTCGCGGTCTCGCTCGACGGGCCGCCGCTCGGCGAGCGCGACCCGCGGGCGGCCGGGCGCGAGGCGGTTCTCGACGCGGCGCGCAACGTCGCCTGCGCCGGGGGCGAGCCGCTGGCGCTGACCGACTGCCTCAACTTCGGCAACCCCGAGAAGCCGGAGATCGGCTGGGAGCTCGAGGAGGCGATCGACGGCATCGCGGAGGCGGCGGAGGCGCTCGGGATTCCGGTCGTCTCGGGCAACGTGTCCCTCTACAACGAGACGGAAGGGCGGGCGATTCCACCGACGCCGGTCGTGGGTTGCGTCGGCCTCGTGCCCGACGTGCGTTCGACCCCGGACGGCTGGAACTCAAGTAACACAGTGTTACTTGCTCAGAGCGACGGCACCCTCGCGGGCGACGTGGCGCTGATCGAGTTCGTCTGGCGCGCCGCGCCCTTGCTCTCACTCGCCCACGACGTGGGCGAAGGCGGCCTGGCCCACGGGCTGGTCGAAGCCTCTGCGTTCAGCGGGCACGACTTCCGGGCTGAGGGCGAGGCGCCCCGGGGCTCGGTCGTCCTCGCCTGCGCAAGTGGGACCGAGCTCGACTGGCCGTGCCTGCGCGAGCTCGGGACGGTCACCTGATGTGCGGCGTCTTCGGCATCCACGCGCCAGACCGCGCCGTCGCCCGCGTCACCTTCTTCGGCCTGTTCGCGCTCCAGCACCGCGGCCAGGAGTCGGCCGGGATCGCCGTCTCGGACGAGGGCCGCCTCACCGTCCTGCGGGACATGGGCCTCGTCACCCAGGTCTTCGACGAGCAGAAGCTGAGCGGGCTGTGCGGCCAGGCGGCGATCGGCCACACGCGCTACTCGACCACCGGCTCGACCCACTGGGCGAACGCGCAGCCGCTCATCCAGCGCGGCCGGGGGCGCACCGTCGCGCTCGGGCACAACGGCAACCTCGTCAACGCCTCCGAGCTGCGCGATGAGCTCGCCGCCGAGGGCATCACGCTGAGCACGACCTCCGACACCGAGCTGATCGCCGCGCTGATCGCCAACGATCCCGCGCCGGTCGAGGACGCGGTCGCCAACGCGATGGCCCGGCTCGAGGGGGCGTTCTCGGTCGTCGCGCTCTCGGAGGGCAAGCTGATCGGCTTCCGCGACGCGCACGGCTTCCGGCCGCTCTGCCTCGGCCGCGAGGACGGGCACGCGCTGCTCGCCTCCGAGACGAGCGCCCTCGACAACGTCGGCGCCGAGGTCGTGCGCGAGCTGGCGCCCGGCGAGCTGGTCGTGATCGACGAGGACGGCGTTCATGCGCGGCAGGCGCTCGAGACCGCCGGCGGCGGGGCGCTCTGCATCTTCGAATTCTTCTACCTGGCCCGCCCGGACTCGCGGCTGGCCGGGGTCGAGGTGCACGGCGCGCGCGTGCGGATGGGCGAGCGCCTGGCCGAGGAGGCGCCGGTCGACGGCGACCTCGTACTGCCGATCCCCGACTCGGGCACGCCCGCGGCGATCGGCTTCTCACGCGCGAGCGGGATCCCGTTCTCGGAGGGCCTGATCAAGAACCGCTACGTCGGCCGGACGTTCATCCAGCCCGACCAGGGCCTGCGCGAGCAGGGCGTCCGCCTCAAGTTCAACCCGCTCGCCGAGGTCGCGGGCAAGCGCCTCGTGGTCGTCGACGACTCGATCGTCCGTGGGAACACGACCCGCAAGATCGTGCAGATGCTGTTCGACGCGGGCGCCGCCGAGGTGCACGTGCGCGTCTCGTCACCGCCGGTGATCAGCCAGTGCTACTACGGGATCGACTTCGCCGACGAGGACGAGCTGATCGCGGCCAGGCGCTCGGTCGAGCAGGTGCGCCAGCGCATCGGCGCGACCTCGCTGGCCTACCTCTCGCTGGAAGGACTAACGGAGTCGACGCGACGGCCCGAGCACGAGCTCTGCCGCGCGTGCCTCACGCGGGAGTATCCGACGGATGTCCCACGTGAGGCCGCGAAGCTGAGATTCGAGCCGGTCTAGCTACTGCTCGAGCACGCGGCTCGCCTTCGCGATGCCGCGGCTGAGGATGTAGAACGACGTCAGGACCACCGTGTAGATCGACCACTGCTGCGTGTCGACGCTCTTGGCGATGATCCAGATCAGGATGAGCGTGATCTCGATGACCGCGTAGAGCAGGAACTCCGCATTGCCGGGAATCGGCAGCGTGGCGCCGGATGCAATGCCCGGCATCATCGAGGGCCTCGAAGGCTCCTCCGGGGGGTTCGTCATGCCTGCTTCTCCTTTCGTCTAGGCCGCAAGGCCGGGGACGTGCACGATCTCCAGCTTGACGCCGTCGGGATCGTAGAAGAACACGGCGTAATAGCCCGGCTGGTACCAGTACTCCTCCGGACCGCTCTCGATCTCGGCGCCCTGGGCCCGCAGCCACTCGGCCCGCTCGTTGACGACGGCCCGCGAGGCCGCCTCCAGCGCGAGGTGGTGGAGGCCGACGCGGTAGCGGTCGTACGGCCCCTCGCCCGGGGTCTGCGCCTCGCGCAGGCCGATCGAGGTGCCCGTGCCCCAGAGGTACCAGATCGTCTCGTCGCGCTCGCCCTGCACCTCGCTGACGCCGTGCCAGCCCAGCGGGCCGAGCAGATCGCGGTAGAAGGGCAGGCTGCGCTCGATCGACGAGACGACCAGATCGACGTGGTGGACGCCGGCGGAACGCATGTTGCAACCGCTGCAAAGGTTCCGCGCAGGCGGCTTTCTTCCTGCTGCGCTTCCTGGAGGGCGGCCCCCGCGGCCGGCCGTAGCTCTACGGCGAGGTCTTCGCTTAGCCCGAGCCGCTACACGACCCGGTAGTAGGCGCAGCTCTTCGCACGGTGGCCTGCACGATCGGTTGCAACGGCGCAGTACCTGTAGCGTCCGGCGGGGACGTTTCGCCGGACCATCGACCGCCGGACCTGCCGTGTCGAGTAGACCGGATCCATGAGCTTGACCCCGGTGCTCACTGCGACACTGCTCTTCAGGCGCATCGTCAGCTTTACCGAGACAGCGCCGGCACCCTGAACGCGGAAGCTGAGATAGACAGGGAAAGCCCGACGGGCCAGTCCGCCGTATGCCTTCACCTTCAGCGCGCCTGCGGCCTGCGCGCTCGACGAGCTGGGCTGAGCGCGGGAGACGTCGGCCGAGGCGAGACAGACCGCGGCAACGGTCAGCGAGAGCAGCGATAGGTAAGCGGCACGGTCTCTCACGGGAGAACTCCTTTCGGATCGGGGAGCGGACGGTCCTTGGTTTCGTCGGCTAGAGCCGAGCTGTCCGAATGCCTCGAATGAGGGCCAGACCGAGTTCGTCGCGGGTCGGCAGGCGACGGCTTTAGACTCGCCCGCATGAGGGTCAAGACCTACGAGGAGGCGGGGGTCTCGCTGGCCTCGGCCGAGGACGTGGTCTCGCGGCTGCGGGCGGCGGTCGAGTCGACGGGCGCGGAGGGCTTCGGTGCCTTCGCCGGCCTCTACCCGCTCGACGAGCGGCGGCTGCTCGCCGCCTCGACCGACAGCGTCGGCTCCAAGCTCGTGCTCTCGCGTCGCGCCGGCAGGCTGAAGGACGCGGGCCGCGACCTCGCCGCGCACTGCATCGACGACGTGCTCACGACCGGCGCCGAGCCGCTCTTCTTCCTCGACTACGTCGCCGCGCACCGGCTCGACCTCGAGCAGGTTGCCGAGCTGGTGGAGGGCGCGGCCGAGGTCTGCCGCGAGGCCGGCTGTGCGCTGATCGGCGGCGAGACCGCCGAGCTGCCCGGCGTGTACCGCGAGCAGGAGCTCGACTTCGCCGGCACCTGCGTCGGGCTGGTCGAGCGCGAGCGCCTGATCGACGGCTCCCGCTGCGAGCCGGGCGACCTCGTGCTCGGGCCTCCCCTCCTCCGGGCTGCACACCAACGGCTTCTCGCTCGTGCGCGAGCTCGTCGGCGACGGGGACTTCGACGCCGACCTGCTCCTGGCGCCGCACCGGCTCTACCTGGACGCGATCCGCGAGCTGCGCGCCGAGGCCGACGTGAAAGCGCTTGCCCATGTCACCGGCGGCGGGCTCCTCGGCAACCTGACGCGCGTCCTTCCCGAGGGCGTCACCGCGGAGATCGACTGGGACGCCTGGGACCGCCCGCCCGTCTACGCCTGGCTGGACGAGCGCGGCGTCGACGAGGCCGAGCAGCGGCGGGTCTTCAACCTCGGGATCGGCATGTGCGCGGTCGTGCCCGACGCGCCGCGCGGGCGCGCTCGTGATCGGGCGGCTCGCGTGATCGGCGTCCTCGTCAGCGGCGAGGGGACGAACCTGCAGGCGCTGATCGACGCGGGCCTGCCGATCGTCGCGGTCGCGAGCAACACGGCCGGCGTGCGCGCGCTCGAGCGGGCCGAGCAGGCGGGCATCAAGACCGCCGTCTTCGAGCTCGACGATCACCCCGATCGCGAGGCGAGAGACGCGGCGATGGCCGACTGGCTGACGGGCGCGGCGTCGACCTGGTGGTCTGCGCCGGGTACATGCACCTGCTGCGCCGCTGCTTCCTCGAACGCTTTCCGGGCCGCGTGATCAACACGCACTCCGCCCCGCTCCCCGAGTTCCCCGGCCCGCACCCGATCCACGACGTGCTCGCGGCCGGCGTGCCCGAGACCGCGGCCACCGTCCACTACGTCGACGGCGGGATCGACAGCGGCCCGGTGATCGCGGCCGAGCGCGTGCCCGTGCTCCCCGGCGACGACGCGACCAGCCTGCGCGCCCGCGTCCAGTCGGTCGAGCACCAGCTCCTCCCCCGCGTTGTCCGCGAGCTGATTGGTGCCCCTTCAGGTGATGTTGTCTAGCTCCTGGATTGCGAGCACCAAGCCAGGGGCCGCACTCGTCCGCGGCCAAGGCTGGTTGCCTTGGCAAGGGCGAGGGTGGTTCCTGGCGCCGCGTGATCGCGGGCCAGGAGCGGGCGTGCATCGGCTGGAGGGGCACCTATGAAGCGCGCGCTCATCTCCGTCTACGACAAGTCCGGGCTCGAGGAGTTCGCGCGCGGCCTGACGCAACTCGGCGTCGAGCTGGTCGCGAGCGGAGGCACGGCCACCTTCCTCACCAAGCTCGCGATCCCGGTGACCCCGGTCGAGGACGTGACCGAGGTGCCCGAGCTGCTCGGCGGGCGCGTCAAGACGCTGCACCCGAAGATCCACGCGGCGATCCTGGCGCGGCGCGACCGCCCGGACGACCAGGCCTCGCTCGCGGAGCACGCGATCGAGCCGTTCGACCTCGTCTGCGTCAACCTCTATCCGTTCCAGGACGTCGTCGCGCGGCGGGCGGTCGGCGAGCAGGACGCGGTCGAGATGATCGACATCGGCGGCCCGGCGATGCTGCGCGCGGCGGCGAAGAACTTCGCGCACGTCGCGCCCGTCTGCCGGCCGGAGCGCTACCCGGAGGTGCTCGCCGAGCTGCGCGCCCGGCCTGACCTCATGCTCGAGACGCGCAGGCGCCTGGCGGCCGAGACCTTCGCCGTCACCGCGGCCTACGAGGCGGCGATCGCGAGCTGGTTCGGGGCCGCCGAGAGCTTCCCGGAGTCGTTCATGCCGGTCTTCGCGAAGGAGCAGGAGCTGGCCTACGGCGAGAACCCGCACCAGTCGGCGGCCTATTACTCGGAGGTCGGCGCGCGGCGGCACCTGCTCTCGATGGTCGAGCAGCTGCACGGGCGCGAGCTCTCGTTCAACAACCTGAACGACCTCTCGGCGGCGCGGCTGGTCGCGCGCGAGTTCGAGCTGCCGGCCTGCGCAATCGTCAAGCACGCGAACCCGTGCGGCGTCGCCGTCGCCGGCTCGATCGAGCAGGCGTACGACCGGGCGCTGGCGGCGGACCCGCTGTCGGCATACGGCGGCGTGGTCGTGCTCAACCGGCCGGTCAGCGAGGCGCTCGGGGAGCGGCTGGCCGAGCAGTTCGTCGAGGTGCTCTTCGCCCCCGGCTACGACCCGGCGGCCCTCGAGAAGCTGAAGGAGAAGCCCGCCACGCGGATCCTCGAGGACCGCGAGCGGCGCCTCTCGAACCCGGGCGAGCGCGACTACCGGCGCGTGCTCGGCGGCCTGCTCGTCCAGGAGCGCGACTGGGACGTCGACGCGCGCGAGGGCATGCAGGTCGTCGCCGGCGAGCCGGACGAGCTGGCCTGGGGCGACCTGCTCTTCGCCTGGCGGGTCTGCAAGCACGTCACTTCGAACGCGATCGTGCTGGCGCGCGACCTGCAGACCCTCGGGATCGGGGCCGGGCAGATGAGCCGCGTCGACGCCGTCCGGATCGCGCTCGACAAGGCGCGAGAGCATGGACACCCGACCGCCGGGGCCGTGCTCGCCTCGGACGCCTACTTCCCGTTCGCGGACGGACCGCAGCTCGCGCTCGGCGCCGGAGTCACCGGGATCATCCAGCCGGGCGGCTCGAAGCGCGATCCCGAGGTGCTCGAGGCCGTCGAGCGGGCCGGGGCGACGATGGTCTTCACCCACCGCCGCCACTTCCGCCACTAACCCGAGGTCGTGACCGCCGTCAGGTCGAGGCGGCCGTGCAGGCCGGAGAGGTCGATCGTTCCCGTCTCGGGCGCGAAGCGCTCGAAGGCCTTGCCGCCGAGCGAGACCGCCGAGATCCGCTTGCCGGCCGGGAGGCGCAGCCGGAGCTTCAGGATCGGCGGCACCATGCGGCCCGGAACGTCGACCACTGCGTGAATCGAGCCGGCCTGTGCGTCGAGCGTGTACGAGAGGAGGCCGAAGCTCGTCCGCACGCGGCGGACGGCGATCCGCTTCCCCGGCGCGAGCCAGGCGCGTGGCGTCGAGAACCCGAGCTCGAGGCCGTCGGGCGTGCCGAGCGCGTCCCGGGTCTCATGCACGAGCATCAGCTTCAGCGTCTCGAGGAAGAAGGTGTTGTTGGGGCTGTTCGGCGGCCGGAACATCGAGCGGTAGTACTCGCCGTCCACGGGGCCGATCGTCGAGCCCTCGCCGGAGACGAACGTGTTCGGCGTCATGCCGGCCGCGAGCTTGCCGTAGAGGCTGAGCACGAGCTGGTCGGACTGGTCCTGGTCCGCGAGGAAGCGCGAGACGTTCGTCCCGTAGACGTCGTCCGACCCGGGCGCGCGGTACCCCGGCTTGCCGGTGTTGGGGAAGGCGCGGAAGCGGACGAGCCCGAGCAGCCGCGAGCCGTGGCCGCGCAGGTAGTCGAGCACGCCCTGCGCTTCGGGGCTCCCCGGCGCGAAGAGGCCGGACGCGAGCACGTAGGGCATCACCAGGTTCCAGTAGCTGCCGTCCCGTGAAGTGGTGAGCGCGTCGAACGCCGTCGGCTGGCCGTCCAGGAGCGTGACCGGGACGAACAGCGAGCCGTCGGGAAGCCACGAGTCCGACGCCGCGACCGCGGCGCGCAGGCCGGCGTCGAGCCGGCCGGCGATCAGGGTTGCCCGCGCCGCGAGCAGCGTGTGACCGGTCACCGCCCAGACCCAGGCCATCCCGCGCAGGCCTTGCAGCACGAGCGCCTGGTCGTGCAGCCCGTAGACCAGCGTGGAGATGTCGACGCCGTAGGGCTCCTGGAAGAGCAGGCCGTTCCCCCCGGTGTCGAGCTCGTACTCGAACTCGTCGAGATCCTCGCGGAACTCCGGCGTCACCTCCTCGACGAGGCCCGCGTCCCAGGTGCGCCGGTAGTAGTCGGCCGTGCCGTCCATCTCTTCCCCCGCTGCACGGTTGGGGAAGACGGTCGGGCTCTTGAACGCCTTCTCGACGATCGCGCGCTCGGTGCCCGTGAACCCGTAGGCGCCCATCACCTCGGCGGTGTCGATCAGCTCCCACGAGAAGCGCTCGTACGAGTTGCCGAGGCTGTAGCGCCAGGAGTGGACCAGGTTCTGGATCAGCAGGTTCCGCTCCGCGTTGAAGACTCGCTTCTCCGGGACGACGAGCTGGCCGCCCGCCGCGAGCCGGCGGTTCCAGTAGGCGGCGACCGAGCGCCTCGCGCTGCGATAGGCGGCGCGGTCGACCCGGAAGGGCAGCGCTCCCGAGGGCCAGGCCACGTAGACGATCCGGGGCTTGGTGCCCGGCGTCGAGTACGTGAGCGAGCGGCGTCCGTGCCCGTTGCCCGGGCTGACCGTGAAGCGAACCCGCGCCGAGGAGACTCCCGAGCCGCGCGGGTCGATCGTCACGCGGACGAAGCTGACGAGCGAGCGGATCCCGGGGATCGCGCGTGGCGAAGGACTCCTGCCGGTAGTGGACGCCGCGCGCGTCGGCGTAGCTCGTCTCCAGGATCGGCAGGTAGCCGCCGCCGAGGGTCGCCGGCGCCAGGCGCGAGAGGCAGGACCCGTACCGCTCGAGTTGGCGGGCGCCGACGTCGACCGAGAGCCGCACGCCGGTGGTGCGCTCGGAGACGACCTGGCTTCCGTCGGCGACGTGGAGGTCGATCGTACGGGGGTGGCGGCCTTCGGCGGGCCGGCCGAAGGCGAGGTAGTAGACGCCCGACTGCGTCAGCCGGTGCGGCGCGGAGCCCAGGGGCGGACCGACGAGCAGCAGCGGGCGCAGGTACCCGGCCGCGGCGGCGTAGGTCGGGCCGGCCGGATCGGCCAGGAGCTGGTTCCCCCAGACGTCCTGCTTGGCGGTCAGCGCGGCGTTCACGGAGGCCGCATAGGCCGGATCCGGTGCCGGCCGCGGGCAACCCGCGGCGCTGGGCGCTCGAAGGGCGCCGGCCGGGGAGCCGCCCGCCGCGGCGACGAGCGCGCCGACGGCGAGCGCGATCCCCGCGCGCCACGCCGTGCGACAGGGTGAAACGCCGACCCCGAACATCCACGCAGTGTTCCAGCCGACACGGCCGTCCAGCAAGAGCCTTAGAGTTCGCGCCCGGAATGCCGCGCCGCGGGCAGGCGTTCCGAGCAATGACCGCCGCCGGAGGGAGGGCCGAGATGGAAGCAAGCTCACGCAAATGGCTGACGCTCGCGATCGTCGGCGCGGCCTTCTTCATGACCGTGCTCGACGTCGCGATCGTCAACGTTGCGATTCCGTCGATCCAGACCGACCTGCGCGTGCCGGAGACGACCGTCCAGTGGGTGCTGATCGCCTACACGATCACGTTCGGCGGCTTCCTGCTCCTCGGTGGGCGCATGGCCGACCTGCTCGGACGACGCCGGGTCTTCCTCGCCGGCCTGACCCTGTTCACCGCCGCCTCGCTCGTCTGCGGCCTCGCGAACAGCGCCGGCGTGCTGATCGGAGCGCGCGCCGTCCAGGGCGTAGGCGCGGCGATCATCTCGCCCGCCGCCCTCTCGATCGTGACGACGACCTTCCGCGAAGGCGCCGAGCGCAACAAGGCGCTCGGGATCTGGGGCGCCCTCGGCGGCTCCGGGGCCGCGGCGGGCGTGCTCTTCGGCGGGATCATCGTCAAGTACCTCGGCTGGGCGTGGATCTTCTTCGTCAACGTGCCGGTCGGGGCGCTCGTCTTCGCGCTGACGCTCCTGTTCGTGCCGGAGAGCAAGGCCGACCTGGGCCACCGGCGCTTCGACCTCGCCGGGGCGATCACCGTGACCAGCGGCCTGGCGGTACTCGTCTATGCGATCTCGAAAGCGCCGGACGTCGGCTGGGGCTCGACCCGCACGATCGTGCTGCTGCTCGTCGCGGTCGCGCTCCTCCTGGCCTTCGCGCTGATCGAGCTCCGCAGCCGCGCACCGCTGATGCCGTTCGGCATCTTCCGGATCCGGACGCTGCTGGCGGCAAACATCGTCGGCTTCCTGCTCGGCGCCGTGATCTTCGCCGACTTCTTCGTCCTGACCCTCTACGTCCAGGAAATCCTCCACTGGTCGGCGCTCAAGACCGGCATCACCTTCCTCGCGACCGCGGGGACGACGGTGATCTGGGCCGGAGTCGCCCAGGCGCTGACGACGAAGTACGGCCCGCGGCCGGTGATCGTGACCGGGCTGATCGTCCTCGCGGCGTCGATGGGCTGGTACACGCAGATCCCGGTCGACGGCCACTACTGGCCCGACCTGCTGCCGGCGTACCTCACCTTCGCGCTCGGCCTCGCGTTCTCGTTCGTGCCGGTCACGATCGCCGCGCTCTCGCAGGTCAAGCCCTCGGAGGCCGGCCTCGCCTCGGGCCTGATCAACACGAACCAGCAAGTCGGCGGCGCGATCGGAATCGCGCTTGCCTCGACGGTCTTCATCACGACGAAGAACGACCTGGTCAAGAGCGGGCACCCGGTGCCGTATGCGTTCACGCAGGGGTACCAGGACGCCTTCTGGGCGCTGATCGCCCTCGCGCTCGTGGGCGCCGTCGCCGCCTTCGTCCTCCTGCGCGGAACGCACGCGCCCGAACCGAGCGCGGAAGCCGAGCCCGCCAGAGCCTAGGACTCCGCGCGCGTTACGCTTGACCCGGATGCCGCGGGACTACCCCACGCTGCTCGAGCTGGTCGGGAACACGCCGCTCGTGCAACTCCAGCAGATCGTGCCCACGGGCGCCGCAACGGTTCTCGGCAAGCTCGAATTCCTCAACCCGGGCGGCTCGATCAAGGACCGGATCGCGATCACGATGGTCGAGGCCGCCGAGCGAGAAGGGAAGCTGAAGCCCGGCGGCACGATCGTCGAGCCGACCTCCGGCAACACCGGCACCGGGCTCGCGATCGTCGCCGCGCTCAAGGGCTACCGCTGCATCTTCACGATGCCGGACAAGATGAGCCGCGAGAAGATCTCGCTCCTGAAGGCGTTCGGCGCCGAGGTGATCATCTGCCCCTACGCGGTCGCGCCCGAGTCGCCGGAGAGCTACTACTCGGTCTCGGACCGGCTCGCCGAGGAGATTCCCGGCGCGTTCAAGCCCGACCAGTACCGCAACGAGGCGAACCCGCGCGCCCACTACGAGACGACCGGCCCGGAGATCTGGGAGCAGACCGGCGGCGAGCTGGACGCCCTCGTGATCGCAGTCGGCACCGGCGGCACGATCACCGGCACGGCGCGCTACCTGAAGGAGCAGAAGCCCGACCTGACGATCGTCGGCGCCGACCCCGAGGGCTCGATCTACACCGCGGGCCCGGAGAAGCAGCACCCGTACCTGGTCGAGGGGATCGGCGAGGACTTCTACCCGGAGACCTTCGAGCCGTCGGTGGTCGACCGCTGGGTGACCGTGACCGACCGCGACTCGTTCCTGACCGCGCGACGCCTGGCGCGCGAGGAGGGCCTGCTGGTCGGCGGCTCGGGCGGAACCGCTGCCTGGGCGGCGATCGAGATCGCGAAGGAGCTCGGCCCCGGCAAGACCGTCGTCACGCTCTTCCCGGACGGCGGCCGCTCGTACCTGTCGAAGTTCTTCGACGACAACTACCTGATCGAGCTCGGCTTCCTCGAGCGGCGCGAGCCGGCACCCAGGGTCGCGGAGGTGCTGCGCGCGAAGAGCCGCGACGGCGAGCTCCCCGACCTGGTCACGATCGAGTCGCACCAGAAGGTCGGCGCGGCGATCGACCTGATGCACGAGTACTCGATCTCCCAGCTGCCGGTGATGCGGCACGGCTCGGCGGGCTCGCTGGCGGACGTCGTCGGCTCACTCCAGGAGCGCGGGCTGCTCGACCGCGTCTTCCGCAACCCCGAGGCGGTCAACGACGACGTCGCCGCGGCCATGCAGCCGCCGCTGGCGGCGGTCGAGGCCGACGAGTCGGTCGACGAGGTCTTCACCGCCCTCACCGGCGGTAGCCCGGCGGTCGTCGTCGCCTCCGGCGGAAAGCCGACCGGGATGCTGACCCGCTCCGATCTCCTCGAATACCTCGCGCAGCGAGATGACGAGGCTGGAAGAGCTGCTCCGCGAGGCGTTCCCCGGCGACGAGGTGTCCGTCGAGGACCGCACCGGCGGCGGCGACCACTTCCAGGTCACCGTCGTCAGCCCTCGCTTCGAGGGGCTTTCACTGGTCGAGCAGCACCGCCTCGTCTACGACGCCCTCGCCGCCCCCCTCGCGGATGGCACCATTCACGAGTTGCGGATCTCGACGAAAGGGACGCAGTGAAGAACCAGATCCAGCAGATCATCGAGCGCGAGGACGTCGTGCTCTTCATGAAGGGCACGCCGCAGTTCGTGATGTGCGGCAACTCGCAGCGCGCCCTCGACGCCCTGCGGCGGGCCGGCGCGCCGGTGACGGCGGTCGACATCCTCCCCGACCCGGCGATCCGCCAGGAGCTCTCGGCCGTCTCCGGCTGGCCGACGATCCCGCAGGTCTTCGTCCGCGGCGAGCTGATCGGCGGCGCGGACATCGTCGAGGAGCTCGACGCAGAGCGGCGAGCTCGAGCAGACGCTGCGCGAGAAGCTGGGCGACGACTACCGCGCCGGCGAAGAGCGCGTGGTCGCCGTCCCCTAGGGGCTCGCCCAGAGCACGAGGGTCGCGAGCGCGACCGCGACCGCCGTCGCCGGGGCCCACAGGCGGGCCCAGCGGCGGTCCGCCTGTTCGCCCGCGAGGTCCCGGGCGATCAGCGTGGCGACCGAGCCGTGCGGGGTGGCGAGCGCGCCGACGGTGACGCCGACCAGCGCCGCGTACGCGCCGGGCCCGGCGGTGGCGAGCGCCGCGACGCTCGCGCTGACCGGGAGGTTGTTTGCGAGTGCGGAGGCAGCGGCGGCTCCGGCGGCGACCGCGAGCAAGGCCGCGAGGCCTCCGCCGCGCAGGTTGAGGGCCGGGGCAAGGCCGTCGAGCGCGGCCACGAGCCCGGTCAGCTGCGCTCCGATTCGCCAGGGCACGAACAGCGCCGGAGCCCTCGGCCGCCCAGGATCCGCCGGGCGCTCGACGTAGCGCCGCGTCCCCAGCCTCCGGGCTGGGACGAGCCCGCAGACGACCGCCGCGACCAGGCCCGGCACGAACAGGTGCTGCAGGAACGAGCTCGGCGAAAGTCCGAGCCTGCTCATCACCACGAGGTTCGTCGGGTTCCCGAGCGGGACGGCGAGGGAAGCGGCGTTGGCGACCGCGACCGTGCCGAGGAAGAACGGCGCGAAGGCGACCCGGCACCGCTGCGCCAGCGCACGGACGACCGGGACCATCACCACGACGGCGCCGTCGAGCGAGATCACGCACGTCAGCAGCCCCGACGCCAGACAGACGAGCGCGTAGAGCCTCCTCGTGCTGCCCCGGCCGAGCGCGGCGAGCGTTCCCGCAGCCCACGCCGACAGCCCGGCCCGCTCTGCCATCGCCGCAGCGCCGAGCGCGGCCGTCAGGAAGACGAGCATCGGAGCGGTCGCGCGAACCGCATCGCCGGCGACGCCGCCTCCGGCCAGGAGCGCCGAGAGCGCGCCAGCGCCGAGCGCGGCTGCCGCCGACAGGCGCGCCCGCGGCCAGATCGCCGTCGCGCCGACCGCCAGCCCTGCGAGGATTACTCTGATAACCACGCTTGACTGTTAATAGTACTTAACTATGCCTCGTCCCCGCCACAGCGACCCCGTCGATGCCCTGATCGGCGTTTCGGCCCACGTCAGCCGCTGGGTTGAGCGCCTACTCGCGGGGCACGACCCGCCTCTCACCCTCGCCCAGTTCCAGGCGCTGCGCACGATCGCCGCCGGGCCCGTGACCGCAGCCGAGCTCGCGCGCCGGACCGGCGTCTCCGGTGCGGCCGTCTCGCAGCTCGTCGGCAGCCTCGAGCAGGCGGGCTTCGTGGAGCGAGCGCGGGAGGCCGGCGACCGCCGCCGGCACGCGCTCGCACCGACTCCCGCCGGAACGGCCGCCCTCGGCTCGGCGACCCGTCTGGTCAACGCGCGGCTCGGAGCCCTCCTCGCCGACCTTCCACGCCCCGAAGCGGACAGTCTCGCGCGGCTCCTGGAGAAGGTCGAGCGCGCTCTGGGCGGCTCCCCACCCCCGCGCCGGCCGCCGCCTCCGCCCCGCCCTCGACCCCGGAGACCCTGACTACAATCGGATCGTGGACTTCGAGACCCGCGCGATCCACGAGGGGCAGGAGCCGGATCCGGCCACCGGTGCGATCACGGTTCCGATCTACCAGACGTCGACCTTCGTCCAGGAGGCGGTCGGCGAGCACAAGGGCTACGACTACGCGCGCACGGCGAACCCGACGCGCACGGCGCTGCAGCTCTGCCTCGCCTCGCTCGAGGGCGCAGAGCACGGCTTCGCGTTCTCGTCGGGCCTCGGCGCGGTGACGACGGTGATGCACCTGCTGAGCCCGGGCGACCGCGTCGTCGCCGTCGCCGACGTCTACGGCGGCGTCTACCGGATGTTCTCGCAGGTCTACGAGCCGAAGGGGTACGAGTTCGAGTGGGTGCCGGCCGAGGAGCTGAACGCGAACGCGGCCGGGCACCTGGACGAGCGCACGCGGATCCTCTGGCTCGAGTCGCCGACCAACCCGGTGCTGAACATCGTCGACATCCGGGCCGCGGCCGAGGCGGCGCACGCGGCCGGCGCGCTGGTCGTCGTCGACAACACGTTCGCGTCGCCGTATCTGCAACAGCCGCTCGAGCTCGGGGCCGACATCGTCGTGCACTCCACGACCAAGTACCTCGGCGGCCACTCGGACCTCGTCGGCGGCTTCGCGGCCACCAACGACCCGACCATCGCGGAGCGCCTGCTCTTCCTGCAGAAGTCGCTCGGCGCGGTGCCGGGGCCGTTCGACTGCTGGCTCGTGCTGCGCGGGATCAAGACGCTGGCCGTGCGCATGCGCAAGCACTGCGAGAACGCCCACGCGATCGCCGGCTACCTGAACAAGCACCCGCGGGTCGAGCGCGTCCTCTACCCGGGCCTGCCGACGCATCCCGGCCACGCGATCGCCGCGCGGCAGATGCGCGACTTCGGCGGGATGGTCTCGATTCCTGCTCGAGTCCGAGGAGGAGGCCGTCGCGCTCTGCGCGCAGCACGAAGATCTGGCAGCTCGCCGAGAGCCTCGGCGGCGTCGAGAGCCTGATCGAGCACCCGGCGCGGATGACGCACGCCTCCACCGCCGATGCGCCGTTCGCGGCGCCGCGCAACCTGGTGCGGCTCTCGGTCGGAATCGAGTCGGCCGAGGACCTGGTCGAGGATCTCGAGCTGGCCCTCGTCCGCGCGACCGCGACCGCCTAGCGCCGCTCGGCGGCCAGGCGTAGCCCCAGCACGACGAGGACGCAGCCGCTCAGGGTGTCCAGCACCCGCCGGAGCCGACCGCGCCGAGGAGCGTCGCCGGCCCTCGCCACGGCGAGCGCGTCCTGCGCGCCGAGCACGACCAGGTAGGCGCCTCCCGCGATCCGCAGTGCCAGGAACACCGGCTGCGAGGCGACGAGCAGCGCGGCGACGACGAGCGTGTTGCGGACGGTCAGCGCCGTGTCCTAGCCCGGCGTGACGATTACCAGGGCCGACACGCCGAGGAAGGCGGCGAGCTGCTCCATACGGGGCAGTCTGGCAGGCGGCATAGCATCCGCCGCATGCCGCCAGAGCCTCTCGACCTGCACCACCTCGGCCGCCAGCGAGTGATCGGCGCCTACCTGCTCGAGACCGAGGACGGGCCCGCGCTGCAGGACTGCGGGCCCACGATCTGCCTGCCCGCGCTGAAGGCCCGCCTGGCCGAGCGCGGACTCGAGCTCCGCGACGTGCGGCACCTGCTCCTCTCGCACATCCACCTCGACCACGCGGGCGCGGCGGGCGTGCTCGTCCGCGAGCACCCCGAGCTGCAGGTGCACGTGTCGGAGATCGGCGCCCCGCACCTCGCTCGACCCTTCCCGCCTCGAGGCGAGCGCCCGGCGGCTGTACGGCGACGAGTTCGACGCGCTCTGGGGCGAGCTGGCGCCGGTGCCGGAGGCGAACATCCACACGGTCGGCGCGGAGACCCTCGGCCTCGCGACCTTCCCGACCCCGGGCCATGCGAGCCACCACGTCTGCTACCTCGACGGCGAAGGGACGCTCTACGCGGGCGACGCCGCCGGCGTGCGCATTCAGCCGAGCCGCTTCGTCCTCCCGCCCACCCCGCCGCCGGAGGTCGACCTCGAGGCCTGGGAGCGCACGATCGACGAGATCCTGGCGCGGCGGCCGAAGCGGCTGGCGCTGATCCATTTCGGCGTCGCCGACGACCCGGAGCGCCACCTGGCCGAGCTGCGAGAGCGCCTGCGCGAGTGGGCAGAGCGCGTCCGCGAGGGCGCAAGCGAAGGGGAGTTCGACACCGCGGCCGCCGCCGACCTCGGCCCGGACCTCGCCGCCTACGAGCAGGCGATGCCGTTCTGGCAGTCCTACGCCGGCCTGAAGCGCTACTGGGAGAAGCGCGCTGGCTAGACGGCCCGCTCGCCGAGCGCGACTTCCGCCTGCTCTTCGCCGGCCGCACGTCTCCGCTCTCGGCAACTCGTTCGCCAACATCGCGCTCGCCTTCGCCGTCCTCGACCTGACCGGCTCGAAGGCCGACCTCGGCCTGGTGCTCGCCGCCCGGGTCGTCCCGATGGTGGTCTTCATGCTCGTCGGCGGGATCTGGGCCGACCGACTGCCGCGGAGCCGGGTGATGGTCTTCTCGAACCTCGTCTCGGCCGCGACTCAGGCCGTCGTCGCCGCCCTCCTCTTCTCGGGCACCGCGGAGGTCTGGCAGCTGGTCGTCCTCGCGGCCATGAACGGGACGGCCGGAGCGTTCTTCTTCCCGGCCTCGAGCGGGATCGTCCCGCAGACCGTCCCCGAGCCGCTCCTGCAGCAGGCCAACGCCTCGCTGCGGCTCGGCCTGAACGCCTCCTCGATCGCCGGCGGCGCGCTCGGCGGCCTCGTCGTCGGCCTCACCAGCCCGGCTACCGGGATCGCCGTCGACGCCGTCTCCTTCCTGTTCTCAGCGCTGCTGGTGAGCGCGATCCGGCTCTCGCCGGCCGTGCGGCTGGAGGCGACCAACTTCCTCGCCGACCTCGCCCTCGGCTGGCGCGAGTTCTCCTCGCGCATGTGGCTCTGGGTGATCGTCCTCCAGTTCGGGTTCGTGAACGCGATCGAGCTGGGAACCGAGGGCGTGCTCGGCCCGGCTGTCGCCAAGGAGCACCTGCACGGAGCCATCGGCTGGGGGCTCGTGCTGACGGCGGACGCGATCGGCCTGATCGGCGGTGGCCTGCTCCTCCTGCGAGTGCGGCCCCGGCGCCTGCTCCTCACGGCCACGCTCGGCTTCCTCCTGACCGTGCCGTTCCTGTTCGGGCTGGCGATCCCGCTCCCGCTCGCCGGGGTCGCCGCGCTCGCCCTCGTCGCCGGGATCGGCGCCGAGACGTTCGGCGTGCTCTGGGACACCACCATGCAGCAGGAGATCCCACACGACCGGCTCTCGCGGGTCTACTCCTACGACGCGCTGGGGTCGTTCGCGCTGATCCCGCTCGGGCTCGCCGCCGCGGGGCCGATCGCCGAGGCCATCGGAACCGAGAAGACGCTCTTCGCCGCGGGGCTGATCAGCCTCGGGGCGACGCTCGCCGTGCTGTTCGTTCGCGACGTGCGGACGCTGCAGCGCAGAGCCGCGGTCTAAAGGCACGGCCGGGACGGGGCGGCCGTCCCGGCACGCAGTGTCAGGGCAGCAGAGCGGCGACGTTCGAGAACGCGCTGCTGATGTTGCCGCCCAGCAGGGTCATACTCGCCAGCACGGCGAGCGTGATGATCGCAAGCACGACGCCGTACTCGGCCATGGTCTGGCCGGACTCGTCAAGCGGTTTGAAGACGTGCCTTGGGATGAACATACGGCTCCTTCGGTTCGCGGCGGAGGTGCCGAACCATCGGCCGCCGCGCGGAAAACCTCAATCCCTCAACGGGTGGCCGCCTCGTAGGCTCGCTCGTAGTCGGCCACCATCCGCTCGGGCGCGAACAGCTCCTCGGCGTAGCGGCGGCATTCGACCGGCTCGATCGCGTCGGCCCGTTCCAGCGCCGCCGGGATCTCGCGCCAGGTATCGACGATCACGCCGCTGAGCCCGTCCTCGATCACCTCCGGCACCGCTCCATGCCGCGTGGCGATCACCGGCGTCCCGCAGGCCATCGACTCGATCATGACCAGGCCGAAGGGCTCCTCCCACTCGATCGGGAAGAGCGTCGCCCGCGCGTTCTGGAGCAGCTCGACCTTCGTCCCGTGGTTGACCTCGCCGAGGTACTCGATCCCGTCGCCGAGGTGCGGCTCGACGAACTCGTCGAAGTACTCCTGCTCACGCGGCTCGCGCATCTTGCCCGCGAGCTTCAGCGGCAGTCCGAGCTCCATCGCGACGGCAACCGCCCGGTGCGCGCCCTTCTCGTGGTTCATCCGGCCGAGGAAGAGCAGGTAGTCGCCCCGGTGCGGCTTGGAGGGGTAGTGCTCCAGGTCGAGGGCGTTCGGGATGTTCGCGACCCAGTTCAGGTCCGGCTTCGGCCGGCGCTGGTTGAGCGAGATCGAGATCAGCCCGACGTCAGGGGCGATCGTGCGCAGCGACTCGTAGACCCCGCCGAGCTCGCCGTCGAGCGGCCCGTGGATTGTGTGGACGACCGGGGTCGCGACGAGCCCGCCCAGGCCGGCGGCGAGCGGGCCGGTGTGGTCGTTGATCACGTCGAACTCGTCGGCGCGCTCGTAGCACGAGAGCACGTGCTCGAGCTCGGGAAGGGTGCGGCCGATCAGCTCGCTCGGCGCGTGCTCGAAGACGGCCGCCAGCTTCGCCCTCGTGCGCGAGTCGCCGGAGGCGAACAGGGTCACGTCGTGCCCGTTGGTCGTCAGGCCGTCGGCAAGCAGCGAGACGATCCACTCGATCCCGCCGTAGCCGGTCGGCGGCACCGCGAACCAGGGCGGCGCAAGGATGGCTACGCGCATCAGACCTCCTCGACGGACACGCGGCCGCGGTCGACGCGCACGTCCCACTGACGGTCGAAGGCGCGGATCCCCGAGAGCCGCAGCGAGCGACCGGCCCAGGACGGCAGCTCCTCGGGCGCAGTGGTCTCGAGCTGGTGGCGGCGCCGCTCGGGCTCGAGCCCGAGCAGCGACTGGAGCAGCAGCACCGGCGTCGCAGCCGCCCAGGCCTGTGGGCGCGCGGCGGTCGGGTAGGCGATCGGAAACGGCGTGTCGGCCCGCGGCAGGCCGGCGAACACCTCCGGGAGCTGATGGCCGAAGTGCGCCGCCGCGCCCAGCATCCGCCGGACGATCCGCTGGGCCTCGGGCCAGCGCGCGTGCCGGGCGAGCCCCTGCGCGCAGAGCGAGTTGTCGTGGGGCCAGACGGTGCCGTTGTGGTACGAGAGCGGGTTGTAGCCGGCGTCGCCGGTCGACATCGTCCGCAGGCCCCAGCCCGACCAGAGCTCCTCGCCCATCAGCGCGTCGACGACCGCGTCCACCCGCTCGCTCGGCACGATCCCGCTCCAGAGCAGGTGGCCGATGTTGGAGCAGAGCGAATCGACCTGCCGCTTCTCGCCGTCCAGCGCGAGCACGTAGTGGCCGCCGCGCGCGTCGGTCCAGAAGCGCTCGTTGAACGCGCGGCGCAGATCCTCGGCCTCCTGCTCGAGCCGCTCGGCAAGCGGCCGGTCCCGCCAGACCTCGCGCGCCAGCTCGGCGGTGCGCACCTTCGCGTCGTAGACGTAGCCCTGCACCTCGCACGCAGCGATCGGCGCCCGCGCGATCGTGCCGTCGTGGAAGCGCTGTGAGTCGGACGAGTCCTTCCACGATTGGTTCTGGAGCCCTCGCGGCGTGCGGCGCTCGTACTCGACGAAGCCGTCGCCGTCGCGGTCGCCGTAGTTCTCGATCCAGCCGAGGGCGCGCATGGCCGGCTCGCGCAGCTCGCGCACGAGCGACGAGTCGTCCGTCCAGCGCCACACCTCCGAGAGCAGGACGAGGTAGAGCGGCGTCGCGTCGACGGTGCCGTAGTAGGTGCGGAACCAGTTGGTCGCGGCCTTGCCCGAGCGAAGCTCGTGGACGATCTTGCCCGGCTCGGCGTCGACGTCAGGGTTGTCGTCCGTCGCCTGCAGCTGGGCGAGCACCTGCAGCGCCGTGCGGGCGAGCTCGGGCCCGAAGAGCAGCGTCTGCAGGCACGTGATGATCGTGTCGCGCCCGAAGACGGTCATGAACCACGGCATGCCGGCGGCCGGCAGGCGCCCGGTCCGCCCGCTGCCGCGCATCCGCAGCGAGGCGAGGTCGGCGACGGATTGCTGGAAGGTGCGGCCGAGCTCGTCCCAGTCGGTGCGGATCTGCGGCACGCGGAGCTGCCAGGCCGCGAGCGACTCGCGCACGCGGGTGAGCTCCTCGCCGAAGCGCCGCTCGGCCGTGCGCGGCGCGATCGAGTCGCCGTCGATCGAGGCGAGGATGTCGAGCCGCAGCGACCAGGACTCGCGGGGGCCGAGCTCGAGCCGGTAGGCGACCCTGGAGCCCTCGATCTCGCCGCGCTGCGAGAGGATCACCTGGGTCGTCGCGACGCCGTCGCCGTTTCGGTCGCGCAGGACGAACTGGTTGTGCTCCTCCTCGTAGCCGGCCTCGACGGGAGGCGGCAGCGGGCGGGCACGGGCAGGGTTGCCGAGCGCGAAGTCGTGCTCCTTGACGGTCAGGATGTCTGCGAAGTCGGTGGCGATCTCCAGGGCCAGCTCGAAGGAGAGCGGCTCCATGCCCTGGTTCTGGACGACGATCAGGTCCTGCATGCCGTCGCCGACGAACCGCTCGCGCGTGATCGAGACGGTGTCCTGCGGCAGGCCGCCCGCGATCGGGTTCCGGAGAAAGAACGCGGCGGAGAAGTAGTCGACCTTCCCGGACGAGAGCAGCAGCGGCTTCTCGCCGTTCACGGTCAGCCGCAGCAGCGAGAGGAAGCGCGTGTCGTCGGCAAAGAGGCCCTGCGTCTGGCCGTCGATGTCGCCCCGCTCGTCGCAGATGCAGAAGGTCGAGCCCTCGAGGATCGTGAGTGCCATTACTCGCTGCGGACGATGCGGACGGCGCTCGACTGGGCCAGAGCCTTGACGACGAGCTCGTCGACGTTGACGTGCGGCGGGCGCGTGAGGGCGAAGAGCACGCACTCGGCGACATCCTCGGGCGCGAGCGGCTCGACGTTCGCGTAGACGGCCTTCGCCTTCTCCTCGTCGCCGCGGAAGCGGACGCGCGAGAAGTTCGACTCGACGAGGCCGGGGTCGACGGTGGTCACGTGGATCGGGCGGCCGAGCAGGTCCTCGCGCAGGGCGTACGTGAAGCCGCGCACCGCGAACTTCGAGGCGACGTAGCCGGCCGCGTTCTCGTAGGCCTGCCGGCCGGCAACCGAGCCGAGATTGAGGATGTGCCCGCCGTCTCGAATGTGCGGCAGGCAGAGGCGCGTCATCCGCATCAGTCCGTGGACATTCGTCTCGAGGACGGTCTCCTCGTCCTCCTCGGTGCTCTTGTCGAAGGCGTCGCGGCCGAGGCTGAGGCCGGCGTTGTTGACGAGGATGTCGAGACCGCCGAGCTCCCGGACGGCTCCGGCGACGAAGCGCTCGCAGCTGGCCGGGTCGGTGACGTCGAGCTCGAGCGCGATCTCGGTTTCGAGCCGGTCGGTGCGCCGCGCGCCGCCTGCCACGCGAGCCCCGGCGCCGGCGAGCGCGCGGGCGATCGCAGCGCCGATCCCGCTCGAGGCGCCGGTAACGATGGCCGTCTTGCCCTCGAGCCCCGCCACGCCTCGGAGCTTAGAGCGTCCTGCGGAGAATCGGGGTCTGACCCCTGTCCGGCCCGGGGTCAGACCCCCGGACGGGTTCGAAGAGGCTCGGCGCCCGCCCCGGGGGAGAGGAGCGGGAAAATCGGGGTCTGACCCCTGCCCGGCCCGGGGTCAGACCCCGGTGGGGTTCTAGGAGGCTCGGTCTCCGCCTCGGGGCGAGACGAGAGGGAAAATCGGGGTCTGACCCCTGCCCGGCCCGGGGTCAGACCCCGGTGGGGTTCTAGGAGGCTCGGTCTCCGCCTCGGGGCGAGACGAGAGGGAGGAGCGAAGCGTCGGATGCCGCCGCCGCGTGGGCGTGCTCGACCTGGAGGGTCGAGTGGTTGAGGCCGTAGCGCTCGGCGAGCAGGTCCGCGAGCTCGCGACGGATCGCATGGCAATCCGCCCCCGGCTCGACGAGGACGTGGGCGGAGACCGACGGGAAGCCGCTGCCGACCGTCCAGACGTGCAGGTCGTGGACGTCGGCGACCTGCGGCACCTCCAGCATCGCGCGCGCGATCTCGGCGGGCTCGTCCGGCGCGACCTCGAGCAGGATCCGCGTCGACTCCCGCAGCAGCGTGAAGCTCGACCAGAAGATCAGCGCGGCGACGAGCAAGCTCGCGACCGGGTCGGCCCGGTTCCAGCCGGTCGCGAGCACGAGCCCACCCGCGACGGCGGTCCCGGCAAAAGCCGCGAGATCGGTGGTGACGTGCAGGAAGGCACCGCGCATGTTCAGGCTGCCGCGGCTCGGGCCCGCAAGGAGCGAAGCGGCGACCAGGTTGACCGCGATCCCCGCGAGCGCGACGGCGAGGACGATCCCGCCGCGAACCTCGGGCGGCGAGACCAGCCGGCGCACGGCCGCGAAGACGATCCCGATCCCGACCACCAGGAGCAGGATCCCGTTGACGTGCGCGGCGAGGATCTCGAGCCGGCGGAAGCCGAACGTCCAGCGCCCCTGCGCCGGCCTGCCCGCGAACGAGGCCGCCGCGAGCGCGAGCCCGAGAGCCGCCGCGTCGGTGAGCATGTGCGCCGCGTCGGCGAGCAGCGCGAGGGAGCCGGCGACGAGCCCGAACGCGATCTCGCCGGCCATCAGCGCGAGGATCAGCGCCAGGGAGGCGGCCAGCCTCCCGCGCGCCGAGGTATGGGCGTGAACGTGCGTCACGACCCCATTCTGGCCGCCGCGATCCGCTCGGGCGGCGTCGGATGCGTGAACAGCAGCAGGTAGAGGGGCCGCGGAGGGTAGAGATCGGAGAGGTTGGCCCGCGCCAGCCGCCGGAAGACGCGCTCGAACGCCCCCGCGTCGCGGGTCAGCGCCAGTGCGAACCGGTCGGCGGCGCGCTCCCAGCGCCGGGACACCCAGGTCTCGAACGGCAGCGCCGGCAACCCGAGCACGAGCAGGACGAACAGGACGAGCGGCACGACCCGCGGGTCACCGGCCCCGGTGGCGCCCGCCGCCGAGACGAGCTCCGGCCAGGAGAGCAGGCCCCAGAGGATCAGCACCGCGGCGGCGGCCCCGGCCATCGCCAGCGCCGTCCCGGCGGCAACGTGGCGGAAGCGCCGGTGCCCCAGCTCGTGGGCGACCACGACTCGAAGCTCGTCGCGCGGCATGTCCGCGAGCAGCGTGTCGAAGACGACCAGCCGCCGCGTCGGCCCGAGCCCCGAGACGTAGGCGTTGTGCTTGCGCGTCCTTCGGCTCGCATCCGAGACGAGCATCGTCCGCACCGGCACGCCCGCCCGCACCGACAGCTCGCGCAGCTCGCTCGCCAGCTCCGCGTCCGGCAGCGGCCGGAAGCGGTTGAACAGCCGCTCGAAGACGATCGGCGCGATCAGCCCGAGGACGAGCGCGAGCAGCGCCGCGGCCGGAGCTGCCACCGCGGGCCACCAGCCCGGCCAGGCGCGAGCCGAGCCCACGAGCGCGACGAGGCCGAGCCCGGTCAGGACGAGTCCCAGGGACAGTCCCTTGGCCATGTCCCCGAACCAGGCCCCGAGCGACTGGGTCGAGAGCTCCCATCGCCGCTCGTGCACCCAGCCCCGCCAGCACGAGAGAGGCAGCCGCACGAGCGCCGAGACAGCCACGACGAGCGCGGTCAGCTCGAGCGTCCGCGCCCACCACGGCCCGCCGGTCGCGTCCCAGAGCCAGTCGCCGGGCGGCCCGAACGCGATCGCCACGAGCACGGCGAGCTGCAACCCGAGGTCCAGGAACAGCGCCAGATACAACGGCCGGTGGTACGCACGCGCCCGCGCGATCTCATCCGCCGCAAACAGATCCAAAACATTTGCGTCCAAGTACCTGACACTAGTGCCAACTAGACTCAAACGATGAGCACCGGCCTGGTCGCCGGAGGGATGCTCTCCGCGGACGAACAGCGCGAGCTGAACACGCAGTGGCGCTGGCTGCGCCGAGCCGCGACCGCGGTCGCGGTCCTCACCTCGCCCGCAGTCTTCGTCTACCTGCACAAGCACGAGGGCTGGCCGCTCGGCTGGGCGCTCCTCGTAACGCTGATCGCGATCGCCGCCTTCCGCGGCGTGCTCGACCTGATCTTCCACCGCTTCATCCGCTGGCCGAGCCTGTTCGGGATCGACAGCCCGGAGCTACGCGAGGAGGACGTCGTCGCGCGCCGCCGTGTCTGGTTCTGGCACTTCTGGGCGAAGGTCTTCTACTTCTTCGCAGCCATCGTGCTCGTCGTCTACTTCATCGACGTGCTGCAGCACGGGTTCGCCGACACCAGCGTGATCGACTCGGCGAAGAACTTGATCACCTGGTTCTGGAACAAGGTCCTGACCAACCCGACCTTCTACACGACGATCGCGATCCTGCCGTTGTTCTTCCTGGTCAACTTCGCGATCCTCCTCGGCCCGCTGATGGCGATGGGCGTCAGCCAGATCCGCGGCTTCGAGCCCGGCGACGCCGACTGGGGCGTCAAGCTCGACGACGTCCGCGGCCAGGCCGAGGCGAAGGAGGAGGTTCGGCGCGTCGTCAGCCTCTGGCAGTCCGGCGAGGCGTTCGAGCAGGCAGGCGGCAAGCGCGAGCGCGGGCTGCTCTTCCTCGGCGCCCCTGGTACGGGCAAGACGATGCTCGCGAAGGCGATCGCGACCGGCTTCAACTCGCCGATCGTCACGATCCCCGGCTCGGGCTTCGCCCAGACGTTCATCGGCATGGACGCGATCATCGTCCGCTTCATGGCGCGCAAGGCCAAGAAGCTCGCGCGCAAGTGGGGCGGCCAGTGCATCATCTTCATCGATGAGATCGACGCCGTCGGCACGCGGCGGCAGTCGCTCGGAGGCGCGGCGGGCTCGATGAGCCCCAGGCCGCAGAGCCTCCACGACCTCTGCTTCTTCGGGCCCAACGGCGCGCTCACCGGCAGCGAGGACCTGATCCTCGAGTCGCGGGCCTGGCGCGAGCGGGTCTTCGCGGAACGCAAACCCGAGCCGACGCGCCGCGGCATCGTCAACCAGGGAGTCTTCCCGGGGATGATGGGCGGCGGTGGCGGCCTCGCGCTGAACCAGCTCCTGGTCGTGATGGACGGGATCGACAACCCGCCGTTCTTCCGCCGCATGGTCACGAACCGGATGAACACGCTGCTCGACGCCCTCTACGTGGTCCCGCGACGGGTCAAGGGCGTGAGCCTGCGCCTGCCGCACACGAGGCCCGGCACGAGCCAGATCTACTTCGTCGGCGCGACCAACGTCCCGATGGAGGTGCTCGATCCCGCTCTGACCCGCCCGGGCCGAATGGGCCGCCACGTCTGGTTCCGGACGCCGACCAAGAACGACCGGCTCGACATCTTCGACCTCTACCTGACCAAGGTCTCGCACGAGGAGGACCTCGACACCGAGAAGCGCCGCGACGAGCTGGCCCGCGTGACGAACGGCTACAGCCCCGCGATGATCGAGCAGGTCTGCTCGATGGCGCTGACGATCGCCCACCACGACGGGCGGCTCGCCTTCGGCTGGCAGGACATCGTCGAGGCGATGACGACCGTCGAGTCCGGCACCGCGATCGGCACCGAGTACGTACCCAAGGAGACGCGGGCGATCGCGATCCACGAGGCGGGGCACGCGGCGACCGCCCACCACTACATGCAGGGGGCCGAGTCGACCCGGCTCTCGATCAAGCGCCGCGGGTCAGCGCTCGGCCACCACCAGGCGCGAGAGAAGGAGGAGCGCTTCAGCTCCTGGCGCTCGGAGGAGATGGCCCAGCTCGTCTGGGCGCTTGGCGCGATGGCCGCCGAGCGCGTCTTCTACGGCGAGAACTCGACCGGGGTCGGCGGCGACGTCCAGGGCGCGACCGCCCGGGCGGCCTGGATGGTCGGCGCCTGCGGCATGGCGCCGGAGCAGGTCGACCTCGCGAGCACGAACGGGCGCGCCACCAAGAAGACGCTCGACGCGCGGCGGGATGTGATCGCGCAGCGCCTGCAGCAGATCGGCACGCAGATCATGAACCGCACCGGCGACGGCGGCGTCCTCGGCCACGATCCGCTCGCCGGCGTCCTGAACGACCGCGACAAGCGCGCCTTCGCGGCGCAGCTGCTCGGCCAGGCGTACGTGACCGCGCACGCGTTCATCCTTCAGAACAAGGAGGCGGTCGAGAAGATCGCCGACGAGCTGGTCGAGAAGCGCGAGCTGTTCGGCGACGAGCTCGTCCAGATCCTCGAGTCGGCGAAGCTGAAGGCCCCCGAGCTCGACCTGACCAAGGAGGCCGCGTGGCCCGCTCTCTAGGGACGAGGTACCGCTTCACCGATCGCCTACCTGGCGCTCGGCGTGATCGCCGGGGCGGCGCTCGGCACCTTCATCGTGCTCGCCAACCGCCCCGGGCCGCAGCCGGCCCCGCCGTGGTCGAGCTGGAAGCCGGCCTCGACGGGACGCACCCAGCTCCTCGAGATCGCCAACCACGTCGGGCAGGGCTACTTCCTCCGCAACGGCGCCCCGCTGGCCCCGATCAGGGTCGGCGGCCAGCCCGGAGGCAAGAGCGTGCAGGCGATCGGCATCCAGACGAAGGACCACCCGAAGACGCTCGCGGACTTCAAGCTCTACCGGCCGCAGAGCAAGAACGCGATCTACATCCTCTGCGGCACCGGCAAGGACTGCGCGATCCCGGGGAGCGACCAGCAACTGCCGCCCGTGACGGTGCTCCGCCGCGAGGCGCTCGAGCTCGCGCTCTACACACTCGAGTACGCCAAGCCGGTCGACAACGTGCTTGTCTTCTTCCCGCCGGCGGCCGGTGCGAAGAGCCTCAGCGAGACGCTCTTCTTCCACCGCAGCGGCCTGGATAGCAGCCTGCACCACCCGCTGCGCAGGACGCTCCCGGAGGCGCAGCCGCCGCTGCCCGGACAGATCGCTCCGGCCGAGAGGCGGACGGTGGACGACCTGACGAAGTCGACCGACTATCAGTACATCTCGATCGCGAACGCGCCGGGCTTCGGGCGGATCGTGGTCGTCAAGCAGACCGGCTAGCGCACCAGCAGGAAGGCGCAGGGCCGCTGCTCGCCCGGGAACGGCGCGCGGCCGAGCTTGCCGACGAGGAAGGTGCCCTCCGCCAGCTCCAGCTCGTCGCCGGGCACGGGCGGCGGGCCCTGGCGCTCGACCATCAGGTAGCGCGCGGGCGTCGGGACGAAGAGGAGGTGCGAGGCGTGAGCCTCGGGTGCCTCGACCAGCCGGAGCTTGGTGAACTCGTCGTGGAGGCGGGTGATCTCTTCCTGCAGCCGGCGGTTCTCGGCCTGGAGCCGGTCGAGCTCCGGGTCGGGGTCGGGAACGGCCTCGAGCGGCGGCTTCGCCGGTTCGAGCCTGACGACGTTCTCCTCGGGCTCCGAGCCGCGCCCCTCGCGGTGGCGGCGGTCGATCTCGGCCCAGAGGCCGGTGCCGAAGCCGCGCTGCTGCTCGAGCTCGACGCCGTACTGCTCGGCCAGGGCCACGGCGAGCGCCGGACCGGAGACGTAGCCCCGCTCCACCAGGATCGCGCCCAGCAAGCGCCCCGTCTGTTCCTGCTCGGTCAGCGCGCGTTCTAGCTCATCTGCGGTGACGAGACCTTTGTGCAGCAACAGTTCGCCAAGGGGTTTCCAAGAAGGGGCCGCTTCCACGGGACCTTCTATCGGCCCAAACCGCCCCGGGCAAAAGGGTCAGTCGCCGTCTTCGACCAGCGTGACGCCGCGCTGCGGGCGGACGAACGGGTCGGTATGCCGTGCGGAGATCTCCTCCGGCCAGTCGCGCGGGAAGTCGCCGAGGCTCTGGCGACCGCCGCCGGGAATCTGGAGCTCGATCCAGATCCGCCCGTTCTCGACGCGGATCAGGTTGTACGCGGGGTGCGGGAACCCACGCGTCCGGAGAGTCGAGACGGTGCCGGAGTGCACGAGCAGCATCCCGGCGACCGGCCACACGTACGGCACGTGGCGGTGCCCGCCGAGCACGAGGTCGACGCGGCTCTGGCGGAGCAGCGAGAGAACGTCGCCGGCGTCGAGCACCTGGTTGCGCTCGCGCCCCGTGCCGGGGATCGGCATCAGGTGGTGGTGGCAGACGAACACGCGCAGGTCGGCCTCGCCCGCGAAGCCTTCCTCGACCCAGCCGTAATGCTCGCGGCCGATCTCGCCCTCGTCGAGGTCCGGCTTCGAGGAGTCGACCGCGACGAGGGCCAGCTCGACACCGGCCAGCTCGAGCCGCAGGCGCGAGTCGCGCGCGCCGAAGGTGTCCTCGAAGAGCACGTAGCCGACGTTGCGCGCGTCGTGGTTCCCGGGCACGCAGACGACGTGCTCGCACGCGATCCGGGCCAGCTCCTCGCGCGCGAGCGGGTACTGGTCCGGGTAGCCGTCGTCGGTCAGGTCGCCGGCGACGACGACCAGGTCCGGCTCGGCGGCGTTCAGCTCGTCTATCGCAGTCCGAAGCAGCTCCTGGCGGTAGCGGGCGCCGCCGACGTGGACGTCGGAGATCTGTGCGATCAGCACTAGGATGAGTCTAGGTCTGGGCGCCGACGGCGTCCGCGAGGCCGCGCCCGTCGGCCCGGCCGCCGGTCAACGCGGCGATGGTGTCGTCGAAGACGTTCCGGCCGGAGAACGCATAGGCGGGGCGGAAGTCGACGGCGCCGTTCAGCTCGAGCACGCAGTAGCCGCCGGGGCCGGTGGGCAGGAGGTCGACGCCGACGAGGTCGAGCCCCGAAGCCGCCGCCGCCTCCAGCGCAAGCCTCGACGCGACCGGCGGAGGCACCGTGCGGACGATCGACGCGCCCAGGGCGACGTTCGTCCGCCACTCCCCGGGCGCCGCGATCCGCTTGGCCGCACCCACGACGACGCCGCGAGCGACGATCAGCCGCAGGTCGTGGCCAAGCGGCGGAATCAGCTCCTGGGCGAGCGCGCCGCTGCGGTGGAACCACGACCGGGACGAGAAGGTGGCGAGGCTGCGCTCCAACTCGTCCCGGTCCCGGCAGAGGAGAACGTCCTTCCCCCAGCTTCCGAAGCGCGGCTTCAGCACCGCCGGGAAGTCGAGGTCGGGGAGCTTCTGGCCCGGATCGACCAGCATGGTGCGCGGGTGCGGCAGGCCCGCCCGCCGCAGCGTCCGCGCGGTCAGCAGCTTGTCGTGCGCGCGCAGGAGCGACGGCGGCCGGTTCAGGATCGAGACCCCGCAGTCGACGAGCCGCTCGAGTGCCCAGAGGCCTTCCTCGATCCCGTCCAGGTCGTCCCTCACATCGAGTCGGGCGAGCGCGTGGTCGCCGCGGCCGAGCCGCAGCAGCGCCTCGCGCGGCGAGAGCAGCTCGGGCTGGACCCCGTTCCAGCTCCGGGTGGCCAGCGCCAGGTTCGTGGCGCTCGACCGGTGGCTGACGATCGCGACGCGCATCGCGTGACGAACTGTCGCGCCGGCGGGCAGAGCCGTGGGCCGCAATTCGGTAACGGAGGCGTGACAAGGTGGTACGCGGCTCAGTCGAACGGGTCGCGCAGCTCGATGCCCGAGAAACGGCGGTAATCGCGGTCGTGCGTCCAGATCGTCCGCACCCCGTTCTCGATCATCAGGGCGACCAGATGCGCATCCTGAACGAGGTTGCCGCGCGGATCTGCGTCTCGCGAGACCCGGCGAAACGAGGCCCAGAAGCGGTCGTGCTCGCCGGCGGTCTGGACGTTAGGGAGCGCCAGGAGCCGCTCGATGTTGGCGAGGGCTTCAGCCGGCGGAAGCGGCGTCTCGAAGATCGCCTGATGCGTGGCGATCCGGAGATAGGCCATGACGGTCGGCCAGAACAGGTAGACCAGCTCCTCGCCGCCGGCGGCCTTGTCGAGGAACGCACGCGCACGAGGGTGCAACGGACTCGTCTCGTCAGACGCGTAGAGAAGGACGTTGACGTCGAAGGTGAAGCTCAACGCTCTTCGAGCGCGCGGCGGACCGCTTCCTTGTCCTCGAGGTCGACGCGAGCACCCATCGGTTGCGAGCTCCAGTCGAGCTCTCGCTGTCCCCGGGAATCGCTGTCACGCAACGCGCTCGCCAGGAGCTCGGAGACGAGCCGGCCCAGCGTCTTGCCCTCGCGGCGCTTCCGCTCCTTCAGCTTTCGCAGAACTACCGAGTCGATGTCGATCGTCGTCCGCGCCATATGTGTGATGATAGCAAGCTACGCATCTGATGACTAAGTTCGCTGTGCCTCGGAGCCGGACTTCGATCGACGAATGGGCGGTGCTGGGCTCGAACCAGCGACCTCCTGCTTGTAAGGCAGGCGCTCTCCCAGCTGAGCTAACCGCCCTGGCCTAAGCGTAGAGAGGAATCCGAGTCGGCACGAGGCGGGTATGGCAAAGTGAGGCCGAGACACAATGGCATTCGTCCGCAAACGGCGTCGTTTCCTGGCGGCGATCCTGGTCGCGGCGGCGGTCTGCGGCATTGCCGCCGGGCTCGTCTTCGCCGGCGGAGCCTCGGGCAACGCGCTCGCGCGCGGGAAACCGGCGGTGCTCGCGAGCGGCAGCTTCCGGTCGATCACCTGGGGCACCAGGGGCACGGCGGCGATCGTCCGCGAGCCGCACGGCCGCCTCGTGGTTCGGCTGAGCAAGAACTTCCTGACGCACCGGGCGCCCGAGCTCTACGTCTACCTCGTCAAGCTCCGCGGCCAGCAGCGGGTCGAGTGGAAGCAGGTCGGCACGCTCAACCGGTTCTGGGGCGGACAGGACTACGCGATGCCGAAGCTGACCGCGAGCGACCTGACCGCCCAGGTCGCGATCTACTGCGCCAAGTGCAACAAGTTCAACGGGCTGGCGCAGCTGACGCCGGCGAGCTGAGTGCCCCCGACGGGATTCGAACCCGTGCTACGGCCTTGAAAGGGCCGTGACCTAGGCCGCTAGTCGACGGGGGCGGGCGCACCCAAGGATAGCCCTAGGCCGGGTTAGGAGGAGAGGGGCCGGGAAACGCCGCAAAAAGTGGAGAACGGGCATAGCCGAGCCGGATCTGGCTGCGCCGGCTCGGGGCCGGCGCAAGACTGCTCCGGTTAGATGCCTCCCCGGTCCATAGACCACGGTGGAGGCATTCCCTGGGCCTGTCCTCTACTCCCAAAAGCAGAGGCCGGTCACGAGCAATCTTGGCCCGGGGCCGACTTCGAGAGATCAGGATCCTGTAAGGATTCGGACCCGGCCGGCAACCTTTCGAGCCGCGCGGCGTTGTAGGCCGTATGGAAACGCTGCCCGAGCTCTCCGACTGGCCTGTTCTCGAAGCCGACGAGGAAGACGGAAAGGTCCATCGCTGGCGCGAGGAGCAGTTTCGAGCGCTCGGGTTCAGCGCTGCGCTGGCCACCGAGCTCGCGTTCTCCAAGGCGGATCTCGGTCAGGCGCGCCATCTGCGCGGCTCCGGCTGCGAGCCCGAGCTCGCCATCCGGATTCTCCGGTAGAGCTGCGTTTGACGACGAGTGGGTGATCCTGGGCCGGGTTAGGAGGAGAGGAGCCGCCGCGAAGTTCTCGAAGGCGGTATTGAGAGGTTTGAAAGCTGCCCGGTTAGGTCCGAGTGTCCGCCCTTTGCGGCGTTTCCCGCGCCTTCTCCTCCTATCCCGATAGCCCCTGGGCCGTCTCGGCCGACCTTCGCGGGTCGACCGGTCAGTTCAGACGGAGGCACGGGCAGAGCCCGTGCCTCCTGAGGTCGGCGTCGCAAGCGACGCCTTAGGCCGCCCACTCCTCGTCGTCGTTCTCCGCGAGGCCGTCGAGCTCGACGGCCAGGTGGTCGAACGCCTGCGCCTCGAGCTGTCGGACGCGCTCGCGCGTGATGCCGAGCTCCTTGCCGATCTGCTCGAGCGACGCCGGCTCCGTGTCGAAGCCGAAGCGCAGCTCGAGGATCCGCCGCTCGCGCTCGGGCAGCTCGGAGACCGCCCGGCGGACCTCCTGCCGGCGGAGCGAGTCCGCGGCCTCGGCCGCCGGGTCGGGCGCCTGCTCGTCGGCGAAGAGGTCGCCGAGCTCGCCGTCCTCCTCGGAGCCGATCGCGCGGTTCAGCGAGACCGGCGCCTCGGCGACGTCGAGCGCCTCGTCCACGTGCCGGAGCGAGAGCCCGGTCGCCTCGGCCAGCTCCTCGCGCGTCGGCTCGCGGCCGAGCGTCGCCTCGAGCCGGCTCGCGGCGCCGCCGAGCTTCACCCGGCGCTCGTGCACGTGCGTCGGCACGCGGATCGTGGCCGACTGGCCCGAGACCGCGCGCTGGCACGCCTGCCGGATCCACCAGGTGGCGTAGGTCGAGAACTTGTAGCCGCGCCGCCAGTCGAACTTCTCGACCGCGCGGTTCAGCCCGATCACGCCCTCCTGGAAGAGGTCGAGCAGGGGCAGGCTCCGGTTCTGGTAGCGCTTGGCGATCGAGATCACCAGGCGCAGGTTCGAGTTGATCATCCGCTCCTTGGCCTCGCGGTCGCCGCGCTCGATGCGCTTGGCGAGCGCGACCTCCTCGGCCGCTGTGAGCAGCGGGTAACGGCCGACGTTCTGCATCAGCAGCGTCAGCGCGTCGGTGGAGCCGCTCACCTGCGCGTGGGCGTGCTCCGGCTCCGCGCGGGCAGGCTCGGGCTCGGCCGGCGCGAGGATCTCGACCTCACGGACCTCCAGCTCGGCACGGATCGCCGCGAGCTCATCCTCCTCGAGCTCGTGCTCGTGCGCGAGCGCCTCGAGGACGCTCTCCTCGATCATGCCCCGCTCCTCCGCCTCTTCGAGGACGGCCTGGACCGGTACGTCAAAACTGATCGTGCTCAGTGTTCCTCACTCTCCTTCGCGTCTAGTACGTCGCCGGAGGACGACGAATCACGCACTCCGTCGCGAAGATGAAAACGATGTCCTGGCCCCTGGTATTCCCAGCCTATACCGCGAACGAAGTCCGATCGAACGTACTCCGCTCGCTCACGCGGTAGCCTGAGAGCCGTGGCTGTCCGACGCCGACGACAGGCATGAGCGGCCCAATGCGGGATGTGACGCCGCTGCCGGACCTGCTGCACGGGCGCCCCCTGACCGGCCCGGTTCGAGAGCGCCGACCTGTCTACGTCGACCTGCTGCCACCCTGCAACGCCGGCTGCCCGGCCGGCGAGAACATCCAGGCCTGGCTGTCGCACACCCAGGAGGGCAGGCACGAGCACGCGTGGCGTGCCCTCGTCGCGGACAATCCGCTGCCCGCGATCCACGGGCGGGTCTGCTACCACCCCTGCGAGAGCGTCTGCAACCGCGCCAGCCTCGACAGCGCCGTCTCGATCCATTCGGTCGAGCGGTTCCTGGGTGACCTCGCACTGGAGCAGGAGTGGCTCTTCGACCCCCCTGCGGCCCGCAGCGGTAAGCGGGTGCTGGTGATCGGTGCGGGGCCGAGCGGGCTGTCCGCCGCCTACCATCTCGCCCGGCTCGGCCACGAGGTGGAGATCCGGGACGCCGGGGACGAGCCGGGCGGGATGATGCGGTACGGCATACCGGCCTACCGGTTGCCGCGCGACGTGCTCGCCGGCGAGCTCGACCGGGTTGCGGCACTGGGCGTGCAGATGACCTGCGAGCACCGCGTCGAGGACCTCGTTGCCGAGCGGCAGGAGGGCGGCTTCGACGCGGTCTTCGTCGCCGTCGGTGCTCACCTGTCCAAGCGGGTCGACATCCCGGCCCGGGATGCCGGGCCGATCGTGGACGCGCTGTCGTTCCTGCGCAGCGTCGCCTCGGGCGAGCGGCCGGCCATCGGTCGGCGCGTGGCGGTCTACGGCGGCGGCAACACCGCGATGGACGCGGCCCGGGTGGCCCGACGGCTGGGTGCGGACGAGGCGATCATCGTCTACCGGCGCAACCGCGAGCAGATGCCGGCCCATCTCGAGGAGGCCGAGGACGCCGAGCGGGAAGGCGTGCGGATCAACTGGCTGCGGACGATCACGGCCTTCGACGGCCCGGAGCTACAGGTCGAGCAGATGGAGCTCGACGAGTCCGGCTTTCCGCAGCCGACAGGACGGTTCGAGACGCTTGCCGCCGACACCGTCATCCTGGCGCTCGGCCAGGAAACCGACACCGCGTTCCTGCGCGAGGTGCCGGGAGTGGAGTTCGACCCCGACGGGACCGTGCAGGTGTCGTCGTCACTCCAGACCGGGTCCCCCGGGGTGTTCGCGGGCGGGGACATGGTTCCCAGCGAACGCACGGTGACGGTCGGCGTCGGGCACGGCAAGAAGGCTGCCCGCCACATCGACGCCTGGCTGCGAAGCGCCGCTGCCGTGAGCCAGCCGAAGCACGACCTGGCGACCTTCGACAAGTTGCACCTGTGGTACTTCGGCGACGCCGCCCGCAGGCAGCAGCCTGAGGTTCCGCCCGCGGACCGGGTCGCGGATTTCGGCGAGGTGGTCGGCGGCCTCTCCGCGGAGGAGGCGGTCTACGAGGCGGGACGGTGTCTGTCGTGCGGCAACTGCTTCGAATGCGACGGCTGCCTGGGCGCCTGCCCCGAGGACGCAGTGATCAAGCTGGGCCCGGGACACCGCTACCGGTTCGACTACAACCGCTGCACCGGCTGCGGGGCGTGCTTCGAGCAGTGCCCGGTGCACGCGATCGACATGGTTGCGGAGCCCGACTGAGATGAGCACGACGGTTGACGGAAACGAGGCTGCGGTCTCGGTCGCCTATCGGCTCAACGAGGTCTGCTGCATCTACCCGATCACACCGTCCTCGCCGATGGCCGAGCTCGCGGACGAGTGGGCGAGCCAGGGACGGCCCAACGTCTGGGGAACCGTGCCGGCCGTGGTCGAGATGCAGAGCGAGGGCGGGGCGGCCGGCGCCCTGCACGGTGCGCTGCAGAGCGGCGCTCTGGCGACGACGTTCACCGCCTCACAGGGCCTGTTGCTGATGATCCCGAACATGTACAAGATCGCCGGCGAGCTGACTCCGGCGGTGCTGCACGTGGCCGCCCGATCGCTCGCGGCGCAGGGGCTCTCGATCTTCGGCGACCACTCGGACGTGATGGCCGTCCGCCAGACCGGTTTCGCGCTGCTCGCCTCGGCCTCGGTTCAGGAGGCCCACGACCTGGCGTTGGTGGCGCAGGCCGCAACGCTCGAGACCCGTGTCCCGTTCGTGCACTTCTTCGACGGGTTCCGAACCTCGCACGAGCTGAACACGATCGAGCAGCTCTCCGACGACGATCTGCGCGCGCTGGTGCCAGAGGAGCTCGTGCGGGCTCATCGCGGCCGCGCGCTATCGCCGGAGCGGCCGTTCATCCGAGGCACGGCTCAGAACCCGGACGTCTACTTTCAGGCGCGGGAGACGGTGAACCCGTTCTATGCCCGCGTCCCGGACGTCGTCGAGGACGCGATGGCCGGCATCGCCGAGCGCACCGGCCGCCGCTACCACATCGTCGACTACACGGGGAGCCCGGAGGCTGACCGCGTACTGGTGGTCATGGGGTCCGGCGGGGAGACGGTCCGGGAGACCGTGGCGTGGCTCAACGCGCGTGGCGAGCAGGTGGGCGTGGCGCAGGTCCGGCTGTACCGGCCCTTTCCGGCGCAGGCGCTGGCCGAGGCGCTGCCCGCGACCGTACGCCGCATCGCCGTCCTCGACCGGACGAAGGAGCCTGGCTCGATCGGCGAGCCGCTCTTTCTCGACACGGTCGCGGCGCTGACCGAGTCGCACGCGGACGGCGAGCGGCCGATGCCAAGCGTCGTCGGCGGCCGCTATGGCCTGTCATCGAAGGAGTTCACGCCCGGCATGGTCGCCGGCGTGTTCGAGGAGCTGGCGCGTGAGCGACCACGACGCCGGTTCACGATCGGCATCAGGGACGACGTCTCCGGGACGAGCCTGCCCTACGACGCAGCGCTGGACATCGAGCCACCCGAGACGGTGCGCGCGATCTTCTTCGGCCTGGGCTCGGACGGGACGGTCGGTGCGAACAAGAACACGATCAAGATCCTCGGCTCGGAAGAAGGCCTGCACGCCCAGGGCTACTTCGTCTACGACTCGAAGAAGTCCGGGTCGCAGACCGTCTCGCACCTGCGCTTCGGGCCCGAGCCGATCAGGGCGCCCTATCTCGTCCAGCAGGCGGGCTTCGTCGGCTGCCACCAGTTCGGACTGCTCGACCGGGCCGACGTCCTCGGCCCGGCGGCGGACGGCGCGACCTTGCTGCTCAACTGCACGCGAGCCCCGGGTGAGGTGTGGGATGCGCTGTCCCGCCCGGTCCAGGAGCAGATCCTCGCCAAGCACATCGACGTGTACGCGATCGACGCCGGCCGGATCGCCCGCGAGGTCGGCCTGGCCGGACGGATCAACATCATCCTGCAGACCTGCTTCTTCGCCGTCTCGGGAGTACTGCCGCGCGAGGAGTCGATCGAGCGGATCAAGGCAGCAGTGGCCAAGACCTACGGCCGTCGGGGCGCCGAGGTAGTCGAACGCAACCAGGCCGCGGTCGACCGGGCGCTGGAAGGCCTCCACCGAGTCGAGGTGCCCGAGCAGGTGACGGCCAGCCGCGGGCTGCCGCCGGTCGTCCCCGCGGAAGCGCCCGAGTTCGTTCGCACCGTCACCGCGGAGATGCTGGCGGGCCGGGGCGACGACCTGCCGGTCAGCGCGCTGCCGGTGGACGGCACCTATCCGAGCGGCACGGCTGCCTACGAGAAGCGCAACATCTCCGAGCTGGTCGCCGTCTGGGACTCCGAGCTCTGCATCCAATGCGGCAACTGCAGCTTCGTGTGCCCGCACAGCGTGATCCGCTCCACGTACTACGACCAGTCCCGGCTGGAGGGCGCGCCGGCCGGGTTCCGGTCGGCTCCGCTCGAGGCCGTCGGGCTGCCCGACACCCGTTACACGCTGCAGGTCTACGTCGAGGACTGCACCGGCTGCGAGCTCTGCGTCGAGGCGTGCCCGGCCGTCGCGCCGGGCGACCCGGTCCGCAAGGCGATCAACCTCGCACCACGCGAGCCGTTGGTCGCCGCTGAGCGGGCCAACATCGAGTTCTTCGAGACGCTGCCCACGATCGACCGGTCACGGGTCGACTTCGGCACGGTGCGCGGCACCCAGTTCCTGGAGCCGCTGTTCGAGTTCTCCGGCGCCTGCGCGGGCTGCGGCGAGACGCCGTACCTGAAGATCCTCTCGCAGCTGTTCGGCGACCGGCTGATGGTCGCCAACGCAACCGGCTGCTCGTCGATCTACGGCGGCAACCTGCCGACCACGCCGTGGACGACCGACGCGGACGGGCGCGGCCCAGCCTGGTCGAACTCGCTCTTCGAGGACAACGCCGAGTTCGGGCTCGGCTTCCGGCTCGCGGCCGACAGACACCTCGAGCTGGCCCGCCGGCGCCTCGGCGAGCTGCGCGACGAGGTCGGGGCGGAGCTGGTGGACGAGATCCTGGACGCGTCGCAGCTGCGGGAGTCGGAGCTGCGAGCGCAGCGCGAGCGGGTCGCCGAGCTGAGGCGGCGGCTGGAAGAGCTGGACAGCCCCGCCGTCTCGGATCTGCTCAGCGTCGTCGACCACCTGATCCGGCGCAGCGTCTGGATCGTCGGCGGCGACGGCTGGGCATACGACATCGGCTCCGGCGGGCTCGACCACGTCCTGGCCAGCGGGCGAAACGTCAACGTGCTCGTGCTCGACACCGAGGTCTACTCCAACACCGGCGGCCAGATGTCCAAGGCGACTCCGCTCGGCGCGGTCGCCAAGTTCGCCTCCGCCGGCAAAACCGTGGCCAAGAAGGACCTCGCCTTGCAGGCGATCGCCTACGGCGACGTCTACGTCGCCCGGGTGGCGATGGGGGCCGATGCCCAGCAGACACTGACCTCCTTCCGCGAGGCGGAGGCCTACGACGGCCCCTCACTGGTTCTTGCGTACAGTCATTGCATCGCGCACGGCATCGAGATGCGAGACGGTCTCGACCAGCAATACCGCGCCGTCGCCAGCGGCTACTGGCCGCTGATCCGATACGACCCGATGGTCCGTGCCGCGGGTGGAAACCCGTTCCTGCTCGATTCGCCGCGTCCGCGCATCGCGCTCGGCGATTACACCGATCGAGAGTTGCGCTATCGCACGCTGAGGAACACCGACCCGGCCGAAGCCGAACGGCTGCATGGGCTCGCCGAGCAAGCGGTCCAGCAACGCTGGGACGTGTACGAGGAGATGGCAACCCGCGGCGCGCAGCACTTCGCCGCCGACGCGCGGAAGGATCGCTGATGGACCTTTCGACCCGCTACATGGGCCTCGAGCTGCGCAACCCGCTCGTCGCGTCGGCGTCCCCCCTCTCTCGGACCGTCGACGGCGTGCGGCGGCTCGCCGATGCCGGGGTCGGCGCAGTCGTCCTCTACTCGCTCTTCGAGGAACAGCTGCAGCGCGAGGCAGCCGAGAACGCACAGCTGGTCGACGCCGGGACAGAGAGCTTCGCCGAGTCGCTCTCCTACTTCCCATCCGCCGCCGAAGACGAGGCCGGCCCGCGCCAATACCTGAGCCTGCTCGAGCGTGCGGCCCTTGTCGTCGAAGTCCCGGTGATCGGCAGCCTCAACGGTGTCACGCCGAGCGGCTGGCTCGCCTATGCCCGCGCGATGCAGGAGGCCGGCGCTGCCGCAATCGAGCTGAACATCTACTACCTCCCCGGCGACTCGCGCATCTCAGGCCGCGATGTCGAGCAGCGGCACGTCGACATCGTGGCGCAGGTCAAGGACGCGATCACCCTGCCGGTGGCGGTCAAGCTGAGCCCGTACTTCAGCTCGACCGGGGAGATGGCCCTTCGGCTGGACGAGGCCGGGGCGGACGCGCTCGTACTGTTCAACCGGTTCCTGCAACCCGACGTCGATCCTGAGACTCTCGCCGTGGTGCCCAAGGTTGGCCTCTCGAGCCCGGCGGAGGCCCGGCTGCCGCGCACGTGGATCGCGCTCCTGCGTGGACGGGTTCGCGCCTCGCTTGCGGCGACCACCGGCGTCGAGACCTCGACGGACGTGGCCAGGTACCTCCTTGCGGGCGCCGACGTCGTGATGACGGCCTCGGCACTCCTGCGGCACGGCCCCGGGTATGCGACCACGCTGCTCGACGGCCTGTCGGACTGGATGGCGCGCAAGGGATTCGCAACCGTCGACGAGCTGCGCGGCCTGCTTGCCGTTCCAGCCGACGCGGACGAGGAGGTCTACGAGCGAGCAGGCTACGTCGCGGCGCTACGGGAAGCCAACAGCGGCATCTACGGGCCCTGGTGAGCTGCGGCTTCAGGCAGGCTCGAAGTCTTCTCCCAGAAGACCGGAGTCCGGCGCAACTGGCCAAACCTATACTCGACCGCGGGGCCGGTAGCTCAGTTGGTAGAGCAGGGGACTTTTAATCCCAAGGTCGCAGGTTCGATCCCTGCCCGGCCCATCTATTCCGAGAAGAACCCAGAGGCGGAGCCGCTGCCGGGTCAGCCGCTCCGAGGCAGCACGAAGGCTGCTGCACACACCCAATCCCAGAGTCGCCAACCGGTGCAGCCCTTCTCCCCCGTAGGTGCTGCGCGCTGGAACATCAACGGGGTCAACGTGAGGTCAACTTCTGCCCGCGACGCGGTCAGCGGCGAGCGGCAGCTACCCCGCGGCAAGTGTCTGTGGGCTCGCGCGACGGTCTTGATCAATCTGTTCGGCCACTCGGGCTGCGGCGCGTTGCGCGATGCGCTCGCATCTAGCCGTCCCGTCGCGGGTGACGTACTCGCGCACCTCCTCCGTTGACGCGAAGTCGCAGCCGGTGAGCGCGCGGCATTGTGTGCTCCCGAACTCGTCCTTGAACCAGGTTGCGAGCTTGTGCCCGAGGTTCATCAAGGGGTTGAACGCGTTGAGGTGGTCGGCGAAGGCGTCACCGCCGGCAGCCATTGTGGCGATCATGCGGAGCACTCGCGGGCGGCTGTCCTCGATCCGGCCGAGCGCCAGCCCGAGCGCCATCACGCCCGCGGTCAGGGCGCTGCAGGTCATGCCGGTGAAGAGGGTGCCGCCCATGAAGGCGGTCGTCGCGTCGCGCAACTCCGGAGGAGCAGGGACCGTCTCGCCGAGCTCGGCGAAGACCGCGTCGGCGCAGTGGAAGCCGCGCTTTCGCCAGTGCGCGTAGAGCTCCTGGTATGCCGCGCGGGTCTCCGGTGATAGCGCGGTTGCACCGGCGGCGGCCAAGCACTGCGCGCACATCGGCGACGCCTCGCGCACGACACCGACGCACCTGAGCGGTAGCCGCGCGTCGCCGAGGATGTCGCGGCACTGGGTCGTGCCGTGCGCAGCCTCGAAACGCTGCAGCAGGTCGCCTCCCTTGTCGACCGCGACCGGCAGGCCGTCTGCCATCTCGTCCCGGCCATGCCTGAGCCCGATCGCAACCAGGGGAGCGGTCAGGCCGCCACACTCGCCGCGCGTGTTGCCGATCCCTCCGGGAAGTCCGGCGGCAAGCCTGACCGGCCACGCCACCTCGGTCGCCGACGCATCCAGGACCGTCTGCATCACCGACGGCGCGCAGTGCCCCATCCGCAACAGATTCGCCACGCCTCGCTTCCGAAGCTGCGAAGCCGGAACGGTGGGAAACGCCTCGAGCGCCATCGACGCCGCCTATGCCGCCGTCCGTGCAGGCCGATCGGTGGGGACCGCGGGCTCCCGCTCTAGCAATTGCAGGATCCGCTCCGTGTTGTCGCGGATCGCGCTGATGTTCCGGAACATCCATTTCCGCGGGGCGTTCTCGGGCATCCGCTCGATCATCTTCTCGAAGTCGAAACCGCCATGGCCGCGCGCGCAGCGGCGTGCGCACACACCCGCACCAACCACCACGGCACCGACCAGCATTCGCCGTCTCATCTCACACCTCCCTCGACCGTCTCCGGCTCGCGCGTCGGCTGGCGGGCCGAGGTGAGGCTCGACTCGTACTCGTGGCCGAGCCGGTAAGCCTGCTGCAGGTACTCGCGCCGCGCCTCCTCGCCGACCGCACCGACGGCGTAGAAGTAGACGTGCTCGACCTGCTCGATCCCGGGGTAGCGGAAGCCGAAGTCGTCGACCAGCCGCTCGATCGAAGCACCGCAGCCGGAGTCGCGGTAGTCGCTCTCGCGGAAGAACGTCGGCGTCATGATCAGCGCCTTGCGCTGCTTCATCAGCGGCTGCCGACCACTCAGGTCCCCCTGCAGCCAGGCGTCGCGGGTCATCGTGTAGACGAAGCCGTAGGTGAAGACGCGCTCGACCCAGCCGCGCAGGATCGCCGGCAGGTTCATCCACAAGATCGGCGCGATGAACGCCAGCCCGTCGGCTGCGGCGACCTTCTCCTGCTGGGCGAGCACGTCCTTCGGCCGCTGCTTCGCCACCACTTCGAGCAACTCGGGCAACCGCTTCTCGCGCAGCCACCGTTTCGCGAGCGCGCGGCGCATCGGCCCGCCGGCACCGGCAACCATCCGCTCCCGCAACTCGGCCTCGTCCCAGATCTCCGGCGGCACCGACTCGTGCGCGAAGAAGCTGAAGTCGTCCATCCCGAAGACAGGGTTGAATTTGACCGCGTACAGGTCGACGACCTCGGAGGCATGGCCGGCGTCTGTCAGCCCCTCCGTGAACCGCTCCAGCAGCGCGTGACAGAAAGACGCGGGATTCGGATGCGCATACACCGTTAGCACCCTCATCAACCTCACCGTCCTCTCGTGACGACAAGTCGGTCGAGCCCTCTCCGGGGCACGCCGAAGCACCTCCACGTGGAGAGCCGCCTACACGATCCCCCCACCGCACTAGGCACGCATCCGAGAACCCCCGCATCCGCCTTCCTCTTTCTACGGTCACGGTCGAACCTGCTCGTTGACGCGCCGGAGCCACCGCAGTGCGTCCGGTTGCCGCCGAAGACGCCCGAGCGGATTCCGCATAACAATGCGGTTGCACCAGGTGTTGCCAGATGCCGCGAAGAGCCCTGCATCCGCCTCTAGTCCCAAGGTCGCAGGTTCGATCCCTGCCCGGCCGATCAGACTGAGAGCGAACACGCCCGAGGCCGTCGGCGCATAGCCAAGACCGTAGCCCTGGTCTACGATCGACCGAACAATGCTGGTCGGGCGACTGCGGAGCGCTAGGCCATGACCGACCACCCGAAAGGAGACCGCATGACGGTCGCCGCCGAACGCGACGCAGATCTCGACAACCTCTCGATCACCACGATTCGCACGCTCGCGATGGACGCTGTCCAGGCGGCGAACTCGGGCCACCCCGGCACCCCGATGGCGATGGCCCCCGTCGCCTACACGCTGTGGCAGCGCTTCCTGCGCTTCGATCCGGCCGACCCGATCTGGCCGAACCGCGACCGCTACGTACACTCGATGGGTCACGCCTCGACGCTGCTGTACGCGCTCCTTCACCTCGCGCGCGTCCAAGGCGTGAATCCGGCCTACGAGACGCTCGGCGAGCCGTCCGTCTCGCTCGAGGACATCAAGAACTTCCGACAGCTCGACTCGGCGTGCCCGGGCCACCCCGAGTATCGATGGACCTCAGGGGTCGAGACGACAACCGGACCGCTCGGCGCCGGCGTCGCCACCTCCGTCGGAATGGCGATCGCGGGGCAGTGGCAGGCGGCGCACTTCAACCGCCCGGGCTTCGAGCTCTTCGACTACGACGTCTTTGCGCTCGGGGGCGACGGTTGCATGATGGAAGGTGTCTCGGCAGAGGCCGCGTCGCTCGCCGGGCACCTGAAGCTCTCGAACCTCTGCTGGCTCTACGACAACAACCACATCACGATCGAGGGCGACACGTCACTCGCCTTCACCGAGGACGTGGGCTCGCGCTTCAAGGCGTACGGTTGGAGGGTCGAGCGCCTCCCGGACGCCAACGACACGGAAGCCGTCGCAGCCGCGCTCGAGGCGTTCCGTAGCGAGAGCGAGCGGCCGACGCTGATCGTCGTCGACAGCCACATCGGTTACGGCGCGCCGCACAAGCAGGACACTGCCGCCGCCCACGGCGAACCGCTCGGCGAGGACGAGGTGCGCGCGACGAAGCGCGCGTACGGATGGCCCGAGGATGAAGAGTTCCTGGTGCCCGAGGGTGTCTACGAGCACTTCGCGAGCGGCATCGGCGCACGTGGCGCGGCCGCGCGGGAAGGCTGGCTCGAGAACTTCGCGCGCTACGAGCAGGAGCACCCGGGCCTTGCGGACGAGTCGCGCCGAATGCAGCGGCGTGAGCTGCCGGACGGCTGGGACCGGGACCTGCCGGTCTTCGAGCCCGACGAGAAGGGGCATGCCGGCCGCGACGCCTCCGCGCTGGCGCTGAACGCGATCGCGCCGAATGTCCCGTGGCTCCTCGGCGGTTCCGCAGATCTCTCACCTTCGACCAAGACACGGCTCACGTTCGACGGCGCCGGCGACTTCTCCGCGGACGACCGGCACGGCCGCAACCTCCACTTCGGCGTCCGCGAGCACGCGATGGGCTCGATCTTGAACGGCCTCTCGCTCTCGAAGGTGCGGCCGTTTGGATCGGGCTTCCTGATCTTCTCCGACTACGCGCGAACCCCGACCCGGCTGAGCGCGATCATGGAGATCCCGACGATCACGATCTTCACGCACGACTCGATCGGCGTCGGCGAGGACGGGCCGACGCACCAGCCGATCGAGCACCTGGCGGCGCTTCGCTCGATGCCCGGCCTCGTGGAGCTCCGCCCCGGAGACCCGAACGAGGTCGTCGAGGCCTGGCGCTGGATCATGGAGTCCCGGCACGACCCGGTCGCGCTGATTCTGTCGCGCCAGAACATGGCGACCCTCGACCGGACGAAGTACGCCTCGGCCGAGGGCGTCCGGCGCGGTGGCTACGTCCTGGCCGACCCGGACGACGGAGCTCCCGAGGTGATCCTGCTCGCGACCGGAACCGAGGTCCAGCTCGCGGTCGCCGCCCACGAGGAGCTGACTGCCGAGGGAATCAAAGCCCGCGTGGTCAGCCTCCCATCCTGGGCCCTCTTCGACCGCCAGTCGGACGAGTACCGCGACTCGGTCTTGCCGCCCGAGGTCACCGCGCGCGTCGCGGTCGAGCAGGCCTCGACCTTCGGCTGGGAGCGGTACGCCGGCGCGACGGGCGCAGTGATCGGGATGGAGACATTCGGCGCCTCGGCGCCGCTCAAGGAGTTGCAGACGAAGTTCGGCTTCACGCCCGAGAACGTCGTCGAGGCCGCCAAGGCCCAGCTCCGTTCACACGATCGAAGCTAGGAGAGGTCGTCGAGCGAGAGCGGGGGCCCGACGATTTCGGCGCCGTACCTCGACATCACGCTCACCATCTCCTCCATCGGCGGCATGACGACATCGGTCGGGGGCTCGTCGCCGGTGACGGGAACTCCCAGGCTGACGAGGGCCTGTTCGATCCCGCCGGGGCTGGCGGTCACGAGCATGCGTGCGCGCTCCGAGCGGACGACGTACGCGTGAGGGATATCACGCGCGCCGAAGACGTAGCCACCCGCCGCGACGTCGATCCGCTCGCCGCCGACCAGGAACGTGACCTCGCCCTCGAGGACGTAGAACGTCTCGTCCTCGTTGTGGTGAATGTGCAGGGGAGGCCCGGTGCCTTGCGGGTCGTCGACCTCGATCTGCGAGAACGCGTGGCCGGGCTCGGGGCCGCCTGCTTTGACGGTGAGGCGGCCGCCCTTCCACCAGACGTCGGCGAGGCCTTCGCCGGACGCGATGTGGTAGGGCTTGGTCGTGGTTACAGCTTCACGGGGCATTGCAGTCCTTTCGTGTCACGGATAGCCGACTCTATCGGCCGTCCCGTTAGGCGTCGATCGACAGAATCCGGGCGCGCCAGGCGCCGCTCGGCGCGTCCACCTCGACCTCGTCGCCCGGCTTCTTCCCGAGTAGCGCGCGGCCCACGGGCGAGTCCGGCGAGACACCCTCGACGCCGGAGATGCGGACCTGCAGCCGTTCGCCTCCCTCGTCCTCGAGCTCGACCTCGGAGCCGACCTCGACGACGTCCCCGGCCCCGCCCTTCTCGACCAGCTCGACCCGGCTGAGGCGGTCGCGCAGCATCGTGATCCGCCGCTCGAGCAGGCCCTGCTCGTTCTTTGCGGCGTGGTACTCGAAGTTCTCCGAGAGGTCGCCAAAGCCGCGTGCGGTCGCGATCGCCTCGACCATCGCCGCACGGCGCGGGCCCTCCAGCTCGGCAAGCTCGGCTTCGAGCCTTTCCTTCTCGGCCTGGGTCAGGCGCTCGGGTTTCTCGGTTGCCACGATCCGGCAGCCTAGCCGCGGCTGCTACCGTGTCGAGAACGGGCTGCCAACCGGGCGGCCCCGTGAGATGAGCTTCTCGTTCCTCCTTCGGGTGTTTCGAGCAGGGAGTCTCGAACCCGAAAAGGAGTCGAACAGATGTCACAACGATCTTTCCGCGAGCTCGGCGTGTCCGCGCCTGTCGCCGACGCGCTCGCCGCTCGCTCAATCGACGAGCCCTTCAAGATCCAGCAGCTCGTTCTGCCGGACGCATTTGCGGGGCTCGACGTCCTCGCCCGCTCGCCGACCGGCTCGGGCAAGACCCTGGCCTTCGCGCTGCCGATCGTCGAGCACACCGCGCCGGCCGACCCGCGGCCCTCGGCGCTCGTGCTCGTGCCCACCCGCGAGCTCGCCGCTCAGGTCACCGCGGAGTTTCAGTCTCTCGTGGGCGCCAAGGGCCTGCGGGTCGCGGCCGCCTACGGCGGCCAGCCCCTGCGGAAGCAGGCGGCCAAGGCCAAGAGCGCGCACATCCTCGTCGCGACGCCGGGCCGGCTCGAAGATCTCGCCGAGCGGCGCATGGTCGACCTCTCGCGCATCCGCGTCTTCGTCCTGGACGAGGCCGACCGGATGCTCGACATGGGCTTCAAGCCCCAGGTCGACCGGATCGTGCGCCGGCTGCCGCGCAACCGGCAGACGATGCTCTTCTCGGCGACCCTCGACGACCGCGTCGGCGAGCTCGCCCGCGCCTACACGAACAGCCCGTCGCGGATCGAGGGCGAGCTGTCCGCCAGCCGGCAGCCCGGCGAGATCGAGCACCACTTCGTCCCGGTCACGTCGGACACGAAGCTGGAGACGCTCGTCGACCACATCCGCGCCTCGGACTCCACGCTCGTCTTCGTCCGGACGAAGCGCGGCGCCGACCGGCTCGTGCAGCGGCTCGGCCGCCACGACGTCGCCGCCGCGGCGATGCACGGCGACATGTCGCAGAACGCGCGCGAGCGGGCGCTGGCCCGTTTCCGGAGCGGAAAGGTCTCGACGCTGGTCGCGACGGACGTGGCCGCCCGCGGGCTCGATCTCGACGACATCACGCACGTGATCAACTTCGATCCGCCCGAGGAGGACAAGGGCTACGTCCACCGGACCGGCCGCACGGGCCGCGCGGGCCGCAACGGCACCGCGATCACGCTCGTCCTCCCGGAGCAGCAGGCCGACACGAGCCGCGTCGCCAGGCGGCTCGGCCACAGCGAGCAGTTCGAGCAGGCCGGGCTGCGATCGGCTCCCGCGAAGCTCGTCTACACGAGCCGCCGCGGCCGCCGCTCGAAGTGGTAGCGCGGTAGCCCCCGGGTCAGGGACCCAGCGAGCGAGCGGACGCCGAGCTCAGCTCGAGCACCAGGCGATCGGGATGAACGACCAGTAGTCCGGGTTGCCGAGCTTCTTGTCGAAGAAGCAGCCCGCGGTGAGATCGACGAACGAGCCGTACGTCTCGAGGCGAGGCGGCTCGTACTCGTCGACCGCGGGCGCTGCCGGCTGTGCGGCGCGATCGTCCATCTTGTGCGCACACTACCGTCGTCCGACATTGCGATCCTCCCCCGATGGAACAGTTTTCGCGCCTCGGCGGACGGATCGGGGTCGGAGGCTCGGGGGCGTACGGCCTGCGCCTGCTCGGCCTGGAGGAAGCCGAGCACCTGCTCGTGCCGGCCGCTCCCGAGTGGCCGGCGCTGACGGTCGAGTCACGGGTCAGCGCCGGGGCGCCGCTCGCGCCGGACGAGATCGGAGCCGACGCCGCGAGCATCCGCCTGCGCGGCGGCGGTCGCGTCGAGATCAGCCGCGATCGGGCCGTCTTCTACACTGCGCGCCCGCTCGACCCCGTGGAAGTCGTGCATCCGTACCTCGCGCCCGTCGCGGCCGTCGTCGGCCACTGGTTCGGCCGCGAGAGCCTCCACGCGGGGGCCGCCGTTGTCGGCGGCCGCGCCTGGGCGCTGCTCGGCGACCGCGAGTCCGGTAAGAGCTCGACGCTCGCCGCGCTGGCCGCCGCCGGACACGGCGTCCTGTGCGACGACGTCCTCGTCCTCGACAGCCTCAGACCGCTCGCCGGGCCGCGGACGCTCGATCTGAGGGAGGACGCCGCCGAGCGTCTCGACCTGCCGTCCACCCTCCAGCCGAGCACGTCGCGCAGCCGCTATCGCGTCGAGCTCCCGCCGGCTCCGCAGGAGGTCGCGTTCGCCGGCTCGATCTTCCTCGAGTGGGACGCCGAGGAGGAGCTCCGGGAGCTGCGGCCGACGGAGAAGGTCGCGCGGCTGTCCGCCGCGCGCGTGCTGCGGATCCCGCCGGCGACACCCGAGCTGCTCCTCGAGCTCGCCGCCGTCCCCGGCTGGGTCGTCCGGCGGCCGCGGAGCTGGTCCTCACTGGAACACACGGTTGAGCTGATCGAGCGCATCGCCGCCACGTGAGGGCGAGCCGAGCCGGGAGAGCCAGATCGACTGGAGGAGCGTGTGCGGCCCCTTCGCCCCCGCCGCCCAGCGCGCCCGGAGCGCCTCGACGTCCACAAGCTCAGGATCGACGCCGTCACCCTCCCAGGCGGCGGCGAGCGCGTGGCTCTCCGAGCCCCAGAGCACGGCGTCGAAGTGGGCCTTGCCCCGGCGCCGCGCGGCCGGGAGCTCGCGGCCGAAGACCCGCTCGAGGCCGGCGGCGCGGTCGTGGAAGCGCGCCCGCCGCGGGAGCGCGGCGACGCCGTCCAGGAAACGGGTGTCGAGGAACGGGTGCGCGAGCTCTACGTCATGCGCCCGGGCGAGGAGCTCGAGACTCTCGGTTCCCAGCCGGATGTACCGCAGCGAGGCGATCCAACCGAAGCGGCGGCGCCACGAGAAGGGCTCGTGCGCCGCCTCGGCGCGCAACTGCTCGATGACGAGGTCGCACGCGGCGGGACGGAGCCACGGCAGCTCCGGCGGCTCCAGTCGGCGCAGGGCGAGCTCCCGGGCACGCGGCGGCGCGAAGGCGACGGCGACACGGAGCGCGTCGCGCGGCTGCGGCCGGGTGCGCCCCGCCAGCACCGCGCGCGCTCTCGTCCACTGGGAGCGGCCGAAGACCTCGTCGCCGCCGATCCCGGACAGGAGCGACCCGCCGGCGGCTCCAGCGAGGAGCGGCTCGTGAAAGTGCGAATTCGGCGGCCAGAGCACGCCGTGGCGGCGCAGGATCCGGCGCGCGACAGGACCGACGCAGTCGAACCCGCCGTCGACATCCACCCGGAGCCAGTCGTCCAGCCCGAGCCCACGCACGACCTGTTCCTGCCAGTCGGACTCATCGCTCTCCGCGCTCCCCGGGAAGAGCGCCGTGGCCGGGATCGGGAGCGGCAGCCCTTCGCGCCGTGCGACGTCGGCAGCGACCGCGAGCACCGCGGAGGAGTCGCGGCCGCCCGAGAAGCTGACGAGGCACGGCGGCCGCTCGAGCGCGGCGCGCACGACCGCCTGGAAGGCTGCGAGCGGCTCGACGTGCGCTTCCGACTGCGGCCGGGGAGCGGCCACGGCGTCCGGCAGCGGGAAGCCGGCCGCCAGCTCGAGCGGCGTCAGGCGCGTCGTGGACACGCGCTGAGCGTAAAGCCGGCGGCTTTGCAGGACGACTGTCCGAACGGCGAGGCCCTGTCCACAAGGGCGGTATTGACTTCTGGCCTAGGCCAGCGACTCGGACCTTTCTAGTCTCTCTCTGACACCAGCGTTCAGGAGGTGTGTTCCGGTCATGGGCAGGGCAGCATTCACCGGTTCGGCAGCGAGCCTCGAGCGGCAGACCGCGCCGAGCGTCGAGCTCGTCGTCGACCGCCCGAGGCGGCGCCGGATCGCTGCAGCCCTCGCCGCGGACGGACTCCACGTACTGCGCGAGGACGAGCCCGCGGCCGCCGCGGACGCGGTTGTGATCGGCCTGGTCGAGGCCCGCGGCGCCGACCTCGACCTCGTTTCGGCCCTCCGGAGCCGAACGCCCGGCGTCGCGCTCGTCGTCATGATCTCGAGCCCCACGCACGCGACTGTCCGCCGGCTCCTCGACGCCGGCGTCGACGGGATCGTCGACTCCGAGCAGGTCGAGGCGCTGCCGAGAGCAATCCAGGCGTGCTTCGCCGGCCAGATCGTGCTGCCAAGGTCCTTTCGCGACGGCTTCGGCCGCAGGGTCCTCACGCGGCGGGAGAAGCAGGTGCTCGGGCTCGTCGTGATGGGCCTGAGCAACGCCGAGATCGCGCGGCGCCTCCACCTTTCGCAGAGCACGGTGAAGTGCCATCTCACGTCGGCGTTCGCGAAGCTGGGCGCGCGCTCGCGCAGCGAGGCCACCGCCCTGATCGTCGACCCCGTCCGCGGCTTCGGCCTCGGTGTGCTCGCCCTGACGACGGCTGGAGACGACCGTGGCCGCTGAGGCATTTGCAGTCCCCGCCGAGTCGCTGCTGGGGCGCAAGGCGACCGTGCCGGAGAACGTCGTCTACCGCGACTTCGTCACCGAAACCGTCGTGCTCAACCTCGAGACGGGGCACTACCACGGCATCAACCGCACGGGCGGCCGGATCCTGAGCGCGCTCGAGCGGGCAGAGACGATCGGCGCGGCGGCATCCGCGCTCGCCGAGGAGTACGGGCGCAGCGTCGCCGAGGTCGAGCGCGACGTCTGTGCGTTCTGCGCAGACCTGCTGGACCGCGGTCTGATCCTGCTCCTCCCCGATGGCGGCCACTGAGCACGCACCGCGGCCGGCCGTCACCCAGGCGCGCTGGCGGGGTCGCGCCTTCGGGCTGACGATCGAGTCCGGACAGCCGATCCCGTGCGTTCCCTGGGCGACAGTGCCTGAATCGTCGCCGGTCGTGGAGTGGCGCGTGATCGAGGGCGACGGGCTCGAGTCCGCCTGGGAAGAGCCGGCGACAACGGTCAAGCAGCTGCGGCACCCGGACGGCCGTCTCTTCATGAGCGTCGACCGGGACATGCGTGGGAGCCACCGTGTCCTGGCGCCGGGCTACGGCGCGCACTTCGTCGCGGGCGACGGCTCGATCATCCGCTCCTGGCTGCCGCCGGAGAGCCGAGATCGCTGGCCGGAGCTGTTCCTGGCCCAGGCGCTGCCGCTTGCCGCTGCGCTGCACGGCTTCGACCTCCTGCACGCGAGCGCCGTGGAGCTCGACGGGCGCGCGGTCGCGTTCGTCGGCGCTCCGGGCGCCGGGAAGACCTCGATCGCCGCGCAGCTCGGAGCGCTCGGCCGGTCGTTCGTGACCGACGACGTGCTCGCGGTCGCGCCCACCGACGGCCACCTGTGCGCGCATCCCGGGCCTGCCGTCACGAACCTCGAGCCGCACGAGCTCGCCGACCTCCCCGGAGCGGCTCGGCGGCACGGTCGCCCGGGCCTGGCCGACGAGAAGCTCCGCGTCGACACGACGCCCGTGGCAGGCCCACTGCCGCTCCGCGCGGTGGTGTTTCTCCGCCGCCGCAGCTCGGCCTCGGCGCTGCGCCTCACCCCCCATGCCGCGCCGCAGCCGGCCCTGCTCGGCTCTGCATTCCTCGGCTACATGCAGTCGCCTGGGCGGCTTGCGCTTCACCTCGAGGTCTGCTCCCGCCTGGCCTCGAGCGGTGCGCTCCTCGATGTCGAGATTCCGGCCGGCACCTCCGCGCGGGAAACCGCGCATTTCCTCGACGAGCACCTGCCGAAGGCGCTGTCGTGACGAAGTCGGACGCACTCGCACGCGACGCGCGGCTGTCGGCCTTCGCCAAGGCGTCGCTCGCGGTCGAGATCGTCACGGCCTACGTCCGCATCCGCTATGCCATTGGCCGGGCCGACGTTCGCGACGTCGTGGCTCGGCTGCGCGCCGGCAGCGCAATTGCGCCGGAGCCGCCCGAGCACCAGGCCGTCCGGCTCGCGCGGGCGGTGCACAGAACGCTCGCGTTCACGCCGCGGAAGTCGCGCTGCCTCCTCGAGTCGCTCGTTCTCACCCAGCTGCTCGCGCGCCGCGGGATCGCCGCGTCGGTCGTGATCGGCGTGCAGTCGGAGGGCGAGTTCGCGGCGCACGCCTGGGTCGAGCTCGGCCCGCACCGTCTGCTTCCCTCCGGCAACGGCTCCTTCGAGCCGCTCGTCCGGCTGCTAGGTCCAATTCGGACCTTTTTCGGCCTTGTGCCACGCCGCTCTGCCGCTTAGAGTCTTCTGCGTCAAGCCCCGAGCCTGGAGCGACCACGTTGACCCTCACGACCGAAGAACAGGACGTCCAGCCGCAGTACGAGACGCCTGCCGTGACGGACTACGGGCGGCTGGCAGAACTGACGGCCGGTGCCGCAGACGGGTGCTACCTCGACGCGGACTTCCCGATCGGGACCAAGAAGGCCGGGCTGGGCTTCTCCGGCAGCTGCTGAGCGGTCCCTGCGCGGGTCCGGTGCGCCCTGGGCCGCGATGAGCGGCCTCGTCGGCATGGTCGGTCCGGAGGGTCTTCGGGTCGCGGGAGCCGACGTCGACTGCGTCTGCGAGGGTCTCCCCGAAGGACTCGAGGCGCTCGCGCAGGCGCTCGACCTGCCTTCCGGCCTCCCCGCGACCGAGCTCCTTGCCGCCGCGTTTGCCCAGCGCGGGCCGCGGCTCCTCGACGCCCTCGGCGGCACGTTCGCGCTCGCCGTCTGGAACAGGACGACGCGCGAAGGCATGATCGCGACCGACCGTCTCGGGGCCCGCTCGGTGTTCCTCCGGCGGGAAGGCGCGCAGCTCCACTTCGCAGCCGAGCCCGCCCAGCTCGGCGTGGCCGAGCCGGAGCCGGCCGCAGTGTCGCGGCTGCTCGCGCACGGCCTGCTCGAGCGGCACGAGACGCTCCTCCGCGGCGTCGAGCGGCTGCCGGGCGGCGAGGCCGTCGTCTTCCGGGGCGACCGGTGGTCGCACGAGACGTACTGGGCACCCCAATTCCAGGAGCCGCTCGACGCCGAGATGGACGAGGCCGCCGAGCTCGTCCGCGCCGCGCTGGAGCGGGCGGTCGCGCTGCGCTGCGGGAAGCAGCCGGGCCTGATGCTGAGCGGCGGCCTCGATTCCACCGCCGTCGCGGCCACCGCGCCGCGCGCGCCGCGATTGCGTGCCTACTCCGCCGTCTTCCCGGACCACCCACAGACCGACGAGAGCGCACGAATCGCACGCACCGCCGCCGAGCTCGGGCTCGAGTCGCGGGTGCGAGCGGTCCACGGCGCGAGCGTCCTGGACGCCGCGGCGGAGCACGCGCGCCGGTGGCGCCTCCCGGCCGCGGCGCCGACGCTGTTCTTCCAGCTGCCGCTGCTCGAGCTCGCGAGCGCGGACGGCGTCGACACGCTGCTCGACGGGCAGGGCGGCGACGAGCTCTTCGGGCCCTCGCCGGCGCTCGCGGAGCAGCGCGAGCCGCTGCGGGAACGGCTCCGCGGCCTCCTACGCCCGCGCTCGAGGCGGCCGCGGACGCTCCGACAGCCTGACCTCGTCCGGCACGACCCGGGGCTTCCAGAGGGCCTGCGACTCGACGGGCCCGGCTGGTGGACGTCGCTGGCCGACCTGCTCACCGGTGCCCGCGAGCAGGCGGGCGTGCACGACCACCTGCGCCGCAAGATGGCCTGGTATGGGCTGACGGGCGGCCACCCGCTCCTCGACGACCTTCCGCTGATCGAGCTCGTTCTCCGCCTGCCGCCCCAGCTCGCGCTCGACGGAAGCCTCGACCGGCCGGTGCTGCGAGCAGCGCTGCGCGGCCTCGTCGGCGACTATGTTCGGCTGCGGCCGACGAAGATGCCGTTCGACCGCTTGCTCGTGGACTCCCTGCTCGGCCCCGACCGGCGGCTTCTTCCCTCGCTGCTCGACCCGCGGAGCGCCCGGATCGCGGCCTTCGTCCGGCCAGAGCTGCTCGCCCGCTTCGCGGATCCGCCGCCGCCCGAGAAGGCGACTCTGCCCTGGGTGTGGACGGCCTGGCGCCTGGCGGCGGTCGAGCTCTGGCTGCGCGAGCTGGCGTCGGAGCGGTTCGCCGTGGAACAGGCGCGGGCCGCCGTCAACTCCTGAGCTCGACCGTTGCTGTGAGGTCGATTCTCGTCAATAGAGCCCCAGCGAGCCGCGCCGGCGCTCGCGCTGCAGTGCGCGCCGGAACGCGATCGATCCGACGACGACGAAGAGCAGCGACGAGACGCCGATGATGACGAGGTTCCAGCCGATGAGCGACCAGCCGGTCCCGCCGATCAGCTCTTGCCGGATCCCGTGCAGGGCGAGCGCGACCGGCGTGTTCCGGACCGCAACCTCGAGCCAGTGCGGCAGGACCGAGAGCGGGAAGTACGCGCCGGACCCGAGCGCGATCAGCGCGAGGAGGAAGCCCATGCCCGAACCTCCGCGCTTGAACGTCATCACAGACGCGGCATTGACGATTCCGAGCCCCCACACGAACGGGATCAGCGCGAACAGGAAGACGAGCGCCGGGAGCACGCCCGCCGCCTGGTAGTGCAGCCCGAAGACCAGCCCCACCACAGTCAGGAAGACCGCGAGGCGGATCGGGATGAAGATGAGGTCGTAGAGGACTGTGCCGACCTGGATCGTCAGCGCCGAGGTCGGCGTCAGCAGCAGCTGCTCGAGCGTGCCCATCAGCTGCTCGCCGCGCATCCCCGTCGCGACGCGGCCGAGACCGAGGCTGAGGACGGCTGCGACGGCGATCCCGATCGAGACGAACTGCATGTACGACGCGTGTGTGCCGCCGTACGAGGGCAGCAGCCGCGGATCGATCAGGCGTCCGATCAGCGCGAACATCGCGACCTGGAGCGCCAGCGTCGTCCACTCGGCGACGAACGCGGTCCGGTAGCTCCAGGCGACGAGGAAGTCCCGTCGCACGAAGGCCGCGAGCTTCGTGAGACCCTCGAGCGGCGACCGCCCCGCGACCGTGCTCGCCGGCGCCGAGACGCTCACCGCTCCTCGCCCGTGGTCGTCAGCGAGAGGAACGCCTGCTCGAGGTCCGGCAGCTCCTGCCTGCAGCCGTGGACCTCCACGCCGTCGGCGACGAGGCGCGCGAGCACGCCCGCGAGCTCCGACTCGCGGCGGAGGTGCAGGACGTACGCGCCTGGCTCCGTGGCACCCGAGATTCGACCCACGCCCGCGGCGGCCCGCCGGAGGGTCGATTCCGGCACCTCGCCGCCGTCCCGCGCCAGCAGGACGAGGTGGTACGCGCTCTTCGGCCCGTGTGCGAGCAGCTCGGACACGCTGCCCTGGAAGCGGACACGCCCTTGCTGCAGCACCGTCACGCTCGGCGCGAACCCGTCGATCTCGTCGAGCCGCTGCGTCGCCCAGACCACGGCGGCACCCTCGGCGGCGAGCTCGGCGACGAGCGCACGGATCTCGCGCGCGCCGAGCGGGTCGAGGTCGTGAGTCGCCTCGTCGACGAGCAGGACGCGCGGCCGGGGCAGCAGTGCCCGCGCGATCGCGAGCCGCTTCTGCATCCCGGTCGAGTACTCCCCGACCCGCCGCTCCGCGGCGTCGACGAGCCCGACCCGCTCGAGCAGCTTCCACGCGAGGCGTTCCGCGGCGCGGCGCCGGAAGCCGTGGAGCCGCGCGAAGAAGAGCAGGTTCTCGATCCCGGAGATGCGCAGGTAGAAGCTCCGGTCGCCGGCCGGGACGACGGCGACGAGGCGGCGCCCGTCGTCGCGGCGACCCTCGACCACGGCTCCGAGGACGCGCACGGAGCCGCTGCTCGGAGCCGTCAGGCCCGCGAGCACGCGCAGGAGCGTCGTCTTGCCGGCGCCGTTCGGGCCGACGAGCGCGTGGATCTCCCCCGGCTCGACGCACATGGAGACGCCGTCGAGCGCGACCTGGCCGGCGAACGTCCGCGTCAGGTGCTCGAGCTCGATCGCGGGGAGCGGCCGCAGATCGCGCTCCGCACGTTCGGCCGCGCGGAGCTCGATGTCGGCTGCTGTCGTCATTGCTCCGGCACGACGTGTACCCGCATGGAACGCCTCAGGACGCGAGCGACGGGAGCACGTCGTCGACCGCGACACGGCTGCCGTCGGCGGCGAGCGACGCGTCGACCGCCTCGATCATCCGGACGACCTCGAGGCCGAGCTCTGCGCTCGACGCGGGGCTGCCGCCGTGTGCGGATCGCCGTCGCAGAAGTCGCTCATCTCGAGGCAGAGCGGCTCGGCCGCCTCGACCTGCGGCGAGACGATGTCGCCGGTGCGGTAGGTGAGCTGGTACTCGCCGAAGCGTCTCCGGGTCGCGGCAGCGTCGACGCCGGAGTCGAAGACGCGCACCGGCTCGTTGCTCGTGTCGTCGTAGACGACCATCTTCTGCGAGCCGACGATCGTCGTCCGCCGCAGCTTGCTCGGCGCGAGCCACGAGAGCTCGACGTGCGCGATCGTGCCGCGACGGGAACTCGAGGTTGATGAAGGCGACGTCCGGGATGTCGGGATGACGCAGCCGCGGCTCGAGCGCGGACACGTGCGACGGCGTCTCGCCGAGCCAGTAGCGGAGGATCGAGAAGTCGTGCGGGCCGAGATCCCAGACGACGCTCACGTCCGGCTGGTGCAGGCCGAGGTTCACGCGGCTCGTCGAGATGAAGTAGATCTCGCCGAGCTCGCCCGACTCGGATCAGCGTCGCGGATCGCGTCGACCGGCGGGCTGTAGAGGAACGTGTGCCCGGGCATGAGGACGAGCCCGCGCGCGCGCGCGAGCTCGATCAGCTCGCAGCGCCTCGGCCGAGGAGCCGGCGAGCGGCTTCTCGACGAAGACGTGCTTGCCGGCCTCGAGCGCCGCGCGCGGCGAGCTCGAAGTGCGTCGAGACCGGCGTCGCGATCGCGACCGCGTCGACCGCCGGGTCGTCGAGGACCGCGTCGTCGAAGCGCGTCGTCCGCGCGACCGCCGGGATAGCGCCGCCCGATCGCCTCGAGCGGCTCGGGCCGCGCCGTCGCAGACGTAGGCGACCTCGGCCTCCGGCAGCTCGTGCAGGTTGCGGACGAGGTTCGGGCCCCAGTAGCCGAGCCCGACGACCGCGATCCGCACCGGCAGCGGCAGCGGCGAGGCAGCCCGTTCGCCGTGCCTGCCGGCGGATTCGGGAGTCGCGCTCACGCCGTCGCCCTCCGCCGCGAACGACCTGCGAGCGGCGTCCGGCAGAGCAGCCGCAGGTCGAGCCCGAGCGACCAGCCGCGCGCGTAGGCGACGTCCATGTCGAGCGCCTCGCCGAAGGTCGAGTGCGCGCGCGCCGTCACCTGCCAGAGCCCGGTGATCCCGGCCGGCACGAGGAAGCGCTCGAAGTGGTGCGGCTCGAAGTGCTCGGTCTCGTAGGGGATGCACGGGCGCGGCCCGACGAGCGACATGTCGCCGCGCGAGCACGTTGAAGCAGCTGCGGCAGCTCGTCGAGGCTCGTCTTCCGCAGCCAGCGGCCGAACGGCGTGATCGCGTCCGCCGCTCGAGCTTGTAGAGGCCGTTCGACCGTCGGCGCGCGGTCGCGCGTCCATCGTCCGCCGGATGTACTCGCGGTGCGCGCGCGTGTCGGCGTCCGACGCGCATCGTCCGGAACTTGAGCGCCGTGAACTCGCGCTGGTTCAGGCCGAGCCGCGTCTGCCGGAAGAAGACCGGGCCCGGCGAGTCGCGCTTGATGCGCCAGGCGATGTACGCGAAGAGCGGCGCGGTGAGCAGGAGCAGCGACGAGCGCGCCGACGATGTCGATCGCGCGCTTGATCAGCGCGTGACGACGGCGAGAGCCGCGCGCGGCGGCAGCCCGACGAGCGGCAGGCCCTCGAGCGTGTCGACCTGGACGCTCGGGCCGACGAGCTCGAACAGGCGCGGGACGATGTCGATCTGGACGTCGACGTCGTTCGAGCGAGCGCACGAGCGCCGAGCGTCTCCTCGGCGTGAGTCGTTCGAGAACGCGATCACGACCCGCTCGACGTCGAGCAGGCGGACGAGCTCCGGCAGACGCTCGGACGGCGCCGAGCAGCGCGACGTGGTCGAGCCCGTCCTGCCGCGGCCGGGGCCGCGAGTCGACGAAGCCGACGAGGTTGATCCCGTACTCGGGATGCCTGAGGAGCTTGCGCGCGACCAGCTGGCCGACGTCGCCGGCGCCGACGATGATCGTGTTCTGGAGGTACGCGATGCTGCGGCGGCAGATCGCTCCGGGCACACGCTCGCGCAAGCGTGACGAGGCCGATCGCGAGCGCCCAGAAGACGATCAGCTTCGACAGGTCCGGGTCGGCGATGTCCGAGCACCCAGGTGCCGGCGAAGAGGAGCCAGACGCCGACCGTGACGAGGTGGAAGACGCCGACGAAGTCGTCGGTCGTCGGATGGTGCGTCCGCTCCTCGTCCTGGTCGTAGAGCCGGTAGAGCTTCGCGATCACGATCCACCCCGGTAGCGTCGCGAGCAGGAGCAGCCACTCCTCGGGGCGCGTCGCGCGGTTCGACGGGCCCCCGCCGGCGCCGAAGGCGAGCTCCACGAGCGACGAAGGCGAGGACGAGCCCCACGACGTCGGCCAGCGCGAGGAGCGCGCCTGACGAGCCAGCCCCGGCGATGCGGGTTCGACGTCCGCCGCCGCTCGAGGATCTCGAGCGTGCGGCGGTCGGCGATGCCGGCGAGGTCGCCGAAGATCGCCGTGGACGCGATGCCGGACCGCTCGAGGAGCGGCAGCGTCGCCTCTGTTCCGATTTCCGGCATCTCCTGCGTTGCCTCCAGTCCGCGGGTGAAATCGCAGCGTCAGAGTCAGGCTATGGGCGACGAGACGTGATTTGAAGGCCAGACGGCAAGACCGTCCGCGCGGGCGGGAACTAGCCGATTGCAGGGCTCTCAGGCCCGCTCAAGGTGCCCGATAGGCCAGTTGGCAGTGGCGTCCCGGAGCTGGAACAGTGCCTCTTGTGAGGCTCGAAGCGTCTGCCCAGCCCAGCCCGCGCCAGAGCCGCGAGCTCGCGCTCTGGCTGGCGCTGCCGGTCGCCGTCGCGCTCGCCCAGATCGCCGCGCAGCTCGTCGACTTCCAGCTCTACGACCTCCACCTCCGCGCGCTCAACGCCAACTCGGACAAGAGCGTGGTCGCGTGGCTGACCCCGGTAGGGATGGCGCTCGCGCTCGCGGGGGTTCTCGCCCACCTCCGCCGCGGCGGCGGGGCCCGCGCGCGCGGCATTGTCGTCGCGGCACTCCTCTTCGGACTGCTCGTGGTCGCGATCGGACGGCGCGGGGCGTTCGGCGACCCGCTCTCCATCCACCGCTCGACACTGCTGCTCGCCAGCTCGGCACTGCTGCTCGCGCCCGCCCTCGCTGTCCTGCTCGCGCTCCTGCTCCGGGAGGCGCGCGAGCTCGAGAGGACACCGCGCCGCCTGCTCCGGATCGGGTGCGCGCTCCTTGTCGGCTCGTTCTTCCTCCACCTTCTGGGCGGCCCTCTCGCCCACGCCGTCGGCGGCGAGCACTCGTGGACGTATCAGGTCGTAGCGGCGCTGAAGGAGGGCACGGAGGTCGCGGGCTGGCTGATCGTCGGCCTCGGCTGCTGGCGGGCGGGTGCGGGCGACCGTGCTACCCGGCGGGAAGCGCTCGCCGACTGACGGCGACGGCGAGCGCACGCGCGTGGCCGCGCCGGACGGCGCCTCCGCCGCGCCCGACGAGCCGATGGGTCCTGAGACCGTCCTCAGCCGCTCGATCCCGATGCTCTTTTCGATCAGCCACCCCGTGGTCGGCGGCGAAACCGGTGCGCATCGTCGCCCAGCAGCGATCGTGGTCCCAGCGTCTACGTAACGGGAATCCTCAGCCCGAAGAGCGTCCGCCTGAGCTTCGGTCGCCAACTCTCGTCGTCACTCGGCATCAGCTCGCCGCACCAGCCGACGTGCGAAGAGTCCAGCCGCTCGGTGGAGCGGGAGGGCCCAGAAGACGCTTGCCAGTCGCCGGAGGTGATCCTCGGCGACCGTCATGTCCCTGACCGATGCGGTAGCGCGTCCCCATGTCCGCATCGAAGCAGGGCGCCGCGCGCCGAAGAGCACATGGTTCATCGCCAGGGTCGTCGTCCTCCAGATCCGTCCGACACCCCAGTCGTCTGCGAGCGGTTGGACCGTCGCGGGGTCGAGCGACGCGAGGACGGCTGCGATGTCGATCAGATCGAGAACCCGCCTCATGGGGACGTCGGCCCAGGAGTTGACGGCCAGGACGAGTGCGTGCTTCGTTGGGTCGAGCGCCGAAACTCCGGGCGGCCCCACGCGGGCGGGGACGAGATCATCGAAGAGTTGAGCCGCCGAGGGCGGCGCAGTCCATTCGACCCAGTTCGGGTGATGGTGGAGCTCTACCGACAGAGGCAAGGTTGGCCAACGGAGCGGCTGAACGTGCTGGAGGCCGGCGTAGTAGTCCTCCGTGTTGCCGGTAGCGACGAAGCCGGCCGACAAGAGCACTCGATGCGCTTCTTCCGGGTTGGGTACCAGCAGATCGATGTCGCCAAAGGGCCGGAGTTCCGGGACCGGATAATGTGCCGCCGCCTCGGGGCCCTTGAAGATGAACGATCGTGCCGGTGAGCGCGTCGCGTACCTTCCGAAGAAGTGCGTCAGCCGCAAGGTGACGAAGCACGAGCGTTCCGCTCCTCGAGAAGGAGATCCTCGGGGACGGGAAAGCCGATGCGGCGCCAGTAGTCCGCAGCCAGGAACTGAAGGTGATGTGCACGCAGGTCGCGCAGGCTTCGCGCCGGCGAAACCAGCTCGTCGATTCCGCGTCCGCGAGGCCTTCGATCACGACTCGAGGCTCCCGTCCTCCGGTGCGCTGTCGACGACGCTGACGCGGATCCCGAGTGGTCACCGTTACATGCTAGGCGGCCCCTCGGTCTCGAACCCACTGCCTCTTGGTCAGCGCAGCGCCTGGCCATATGGCGAGCCCTGACGAGGCCGACGAGTGACACCGGTCCTGGGGCTTGACTTTGGCGGGACACGGAGTGTTTCGCCGCACGGCAACCCGCTGCCGGCTCACTCGCGCGAGGGATACGATCGCCGCGGCGGCTGCCGATTCCTACGGCGTCATGGTGGGAGCCGCCCCCACTGCCGCCGAGGCCGACCTACGGTCCCGGAACGCCGCAGCCCGTGGTTTCGTTCGGTCCGGAGCAACTCCGGCCAAGCGGTTTGTCAGAATGCCCTCGCGGGTGCTGCGACCTAGACTTTCAGGGGGGTTTCGATCGTTCTGCGCGCTCGCCGCGCTGCTCACGGCTGCGGCCTGGCCGGCGGCTGCGCACGCCCGCGTCGACGCCGGCCGCGCCGGTACCGGCCAGGTAGCGAGCGCCGCCGCCCAGCCCCGGCTCTGGGGCGTCGAAATCGGCCCGCATGGAAAGACGTTCCTGCGTGCCGGCGTACCTCGGTCAGATGAAGCACGCCGGGATCAACGCCCTCGTCGTCGACCCGAGACGGCTCACGCTGAAGCAGCTCAGGGCGACGGTGAAGGCGGCGAGAGGGGCGAACCTGTGGTTGATCGAGCTCCTTCCGCCGGCGCATGCGAAGGCCACGCGCAGCATCAAGGCCGTCCGCACGACCTGCCGCGCGGCCCACCGGCCCGCCGAGACCTTGTGTGCCGCAAGCGTGGGCTCGATCGCGACCGCGATCGCGCTGTCGCACAGCGGGCCTCCCGACCGGACGGCGGCCGTGCGCCTGACCGGGCCGGCGCAGCTCGCGAAGCTCAGCGGCGCCGGGTCGTCCGGCTCGCGGATCCTCGCGTTGGCCAAGCTGAGGGCGCATAGCTACGCGACCTCCGCCTGGCAGAACGCGATCGGCGTCGCCGCGGCTATGAGCTCCGTCGACCTCGCCGTCACGCCCACCGGCACCTCGAAGCACGGGCTGAGCAACTATCTCCACCAGCTCGGCAAGCCGCCGAGCGCACCCGGCCCGCTCGTCGAGACCGCCTCGACCGCCTCGGCCATCTCGATCACCTGGGCGCCGGCCACCGACAAGGTCGGCATCACCGAGTACGACATCACCGCGAACGGCAAGTTCGCCGGCAAGACGGCGACGACGAAGTACACCGTCGGGGGGCTCGGCTGCGCGAAGCCCTACAAGCTCGCCGTGACCGCTCGCAACGCAGCCGGCAGGACCTCGACGGCGTCGACGCTCACGGCGAGCACCGCTGCCTGCCCCGACGTCACGCCTCCGACCACCCCGGCCGGAGTGACCGAGATCTCGTCGACCCAGACGTCGGCCACCCTCTCCTGGACGGCCTCGACCGACAACGTCGGCGTGACCGGCTACACGCTGTACGTGAACGGCGCCCCGGAGGGCACGACGACCGGCACGAGCGCGACCGCCACGGGCCTCAGCTGCGGAACCGCCTACACGGTCGCGGTCGACGCCTTCGACGCCGCAAGCAACCACTCGTCCCGAGCCTCGGTAAGCGCCACGACGGCGGCCTGCTCGGACACCACGCCGCCCACGGTGTCGATCACGGCGCCCGCCGGCGGCGCAACCGTGTCCGGCACCGTCTCCGTAACGGCGAGCGCGAGCGACAACGTGGGGGTGGCGAGGGTCGAGTTCTGGGTCGACGGCGCCAAGAAGGCGACCGACACGAGTGCGCCCTACAGCTACGGCTGGGACACGACGACGGTCGCGGACGGCTCACACACGATCCTCGTCAAGGCCTTCGACACGAGCAACAACAGCTCGAACGCATCGAAGGCCGTCACGGTCTCGAACAGCACCCCGTGCGTCACGAGCTCGGCGAACTGGCAGAACACGTCGATGCTGAGCCCGGACGGAACCTTCGACGTCTCCTTCGACGCGACGCCGAACGCGAACAACGTCGACGCCCTCACCGGGCTCTCCGCCGCGCCCGCCGCCACGTTCACCGACCTCGCTGTCATCGCCCGCTTCGCCTCGAGCGGGTCGATCGACGCGATCAACGGCGGCGGCTACGCCTCGGTGAACACGGTGCCGTACACGGGCGGCTCGACCTATCACTTCCGGGCGGCCGTCAACGTCCCGAGTCACACGTACAGCCTCTACGTGACGCCGCCCGGCAAGCCCGAGACGCCCGTCGCGCTCAACTACGGGTTCCGCACCGGGCAGACGGGCGTCACCGCGCTCTCGAACTGGGCAGTGACGGCCGTCGACGGCAGCCACCAGACGTGTGGCCTCGCCGTGACGAACCCGACCGACATGACCGCGCCGAGCGCGCCGACCGGCCTCGCCAAGACGAACTCGACCCAGACCTCGCTCACGTTTTCCTGGACGGCCTCGACCGACAACGTCGGCGTCACCGGCTACACGGTCTACGTCAACGGTGCCGCGAGCTCCGCCGCGGCGGGGACGTCGCGGACGATCTCCGGCCTCACCTGCGGCACGACCTACACGATCGCCGTCGACGCCTACGACGCGGCCGGCAACCACTCCGCGCAGACGAGCACGACGATGGCGACGAGCGCGTGCCCCGGCGACACGACGCCGCCCTCGACGCCCACGAATCTCGCCCAGAGCGGCTCGACGACGACGTCGGTGACCGTCTCCTGGACGGCGTCGACCGACAACGTCGGCGTCACCGGCTACACGCTGTACGTGAACGGCGCCCAGGTCGGGACGACGACCGGCACGAGCGCGACCGCCACGGGCCTCACCTGCGGCACCGCGTACACCGTGGCGGTCGACGCCTACGACGCGGCCGGCAACCACAGCGCGAAGGCTCGATCAGCGCGCTCGACCGGCGGCCTGCAGCGGCGACACGACCCCGCCGTCGACGCCGACCGGGCTCGCGACGAGCGCGGTCGGCCGAGCGCTCGATCACGCTCTCCTGGACGGCCTCGACCGACAACGTCGGCGTCACCGGCTACCGGCTGTTCCTGAACGGCACCCAGGTCGGGACGTCGACCGCGACGACCTACCGTTCACCGGCCTCACGCTGCGGGACCACCTACACGCTCGGCGTCGCCGCCGTCGACGCCGCCGGCAACGTCTCCGGCACCGCGACCGTGAGCCAGCAGACGAGCGCGTGCTCCGGCGCCGAGCGCCGGCTGCTTTGCATCGCCCGGCGCGTGCGGGTATCCGGATCCGCTTTCCGGAAACGTCGGGGTCCCGTCAGGGACGACTCTGAGTCCCTCCGGGAACATCACGGTCAACACCGCCGGGACGGTGATTAACGGCCTTGACGTGACCGGGACGATCACCGTCAACGCCACCAACGTCACGATCAAGAACACGCGGGTGACCGTCGACCGGGGCCGGATGCGGGCTGACGAATACGTGCGGCAACTCAGCGATCGACCTGCTGCGCTTGCACGGTCACCGTCTCACACGTTGAACTAACCGCGAACGCCCCCACCACCGTCGAGCATGGCATCCGCAATACCTACGGCGGCCAGATCAACGTCGATCACGTCTACCAGCACGGCAACATCGACGCGCTCTGCTGGTGCGGCAACGCCGACATCGAGGACAACTACTCGCATCATCCACCTGGCGATCTCGAATGACCATCTGGAGAACCTGTACACCGACGACGCCACACTGACCGCCCGCCACAACACGCTTCTGAATACAGCGCCGCAGACCGCCAACATCTTCGCGAATACGGACAACGGCATCCGGTGGCGCGTGCAGTAACCAGCTGACCATCACCGACAACCTGCTCGCGCGGCGGCGGCTTCACGATCTACCCGTGCGGGAACGCGAGCTCGGTGGGCACCAGCCACATGGATGTCGAGCGCAACCGCTTCGCCCGCTGCCTGACCTCCGAGGCAGCAGGGAGGCGGGGGACACCTGGCTCTGCGCGAGCGGGGCCGACTCGCACGGCTACTACCCGAGAGGCGGCTCGTTCGGACATCACGCGACTGCGTACTGCACGGCCGACTGGGCAGACCTGGGCCGGGAACGTCTGGGACGACAACAACGCCACCATCGGCTGCTGACTCGGGCCTGGCAGAGCTCGCTCGCGCCCTCGACGAGGCTGAAAGGCTCGGTTGCGCTTCTCGATCGCGTCGACGAACTCGTCGAAGCGGCGGTGAGGAATTCTCGAATCCTCGTGCCCCATATCGACGCCGGTTCAAGACCGACCCCGTGACGCCGGTTCAAACCTGACCCCTGGCGCCCCCGCGGGCGCTGTCCGGTTCAAGGAGATCGTCCGGCGTACCGGACGCGGCCGCAACACGATCCGGCGAGCGCTGCGCTCCGCTGAGGCGCCGCACTATCGGCGGCCGCCGCGGCCGTCGAAGCTCGACCCGTTTCGGGAGGAGATCCACCGGCTGCTGCGGTCGGATCCGCGCCTGCCGGGCAAGCGGGTGCGCGAGCTGCTCGAGGAGCAGGGCTTACGCGGGTGGCAAGACGATCCTGGACGACTACCTGCGCGAGCTGCGGCCGCTCTTCCTGCCGCGGCCGCGCACCTTCCAGCGCACCTCCTATCGGCCGGGCGCGCTCTGCCAGTTTCGACCTCCGGGAGCCGGGTCGGGAGATCCCGGTCGGCGCCGGGCAGACGCCCGCGGCTACGTCGTGATCGGCTGCCTGCTTACTCGCGTGTCGGCGCCGGCGCGCTCATGTTCTCGAAGCAGGCGCCCGACCTGCTGCACGGGATCGGCCGTGTGCTCGTGCGGCTGGGCGGGCTGCCGGAGACGCTCGTCTGGGACCGCGAGGGGGCGCTGCATGCCGGCGGCGGCCATCCGAGCGACCCATTCGCCGCCCATTTTCAACCGGCGCGACGGGGGTCCGTTTCGACCGGCCTTGACAGAAACCGCCCTCAAATGCCCATCAACTGTGGAACTCCGGTGGAAGGTTCTGGCTAACGTTGACCGGTGGCCTCGCGAGCCCGGGACAGCCAGTTCGCGGGCGACTGATTCGAACGAATGAACTCGCGAAAGCCGGCCTCTGGATGCCTCGGCCTCCGACCGAGAGCTGAGCGTGCGTAGCCCCACGCGAGACCTGCAGCCGCGGGATCGCGACCACCGATTGCACGGTAGAGCGTTCGCAGGAGCATGTACGAGGCGCGATACCACATGTAGTAGGCCGTATCACCGTCCTCTGCGTGGCTCGCGAACCGGCTGACATCCCGAGCGCCGGTGGGCCGATGGTGAAAATAAGGGAGATTCGAGAGGATCGCTGTTTCCCAGCCGCGAATGCGTGCCCTGACGACGCCAATCGCGTCCCAACCTAGCCGCCCTTCCAGCGGCAGAAGCTGCGCGAGGCACTCGTTGCGGTACGTGAGGGAGGCTCCGCGCAGATTCGGGTGGGTCACGTGAACCGGCTCCCACTCGTCGCCGGAAGGCTCGTAGCACAAGCCGGAAGCGATGCCGAGACGCGAATTCCTCTGGAACTCCCGGCGGAGCGAGTCGAGATACTCCGGGCCGAACGACACATCCGCGTCGAGGCCGGTGACGAGGTCGGCATGCCTCGGCTCGCCCATGACTCCGGCGTTGAACGCACGCACACTCGAACGCCCGCGGGCGGGGCTTGCGTCGCTCGGGATCGAGACGAGGCGGATCCAGTCGTGGACGCGACCGAGCTCGCGCACGACGTCTGCGTGCCGTCCGTCGATCCGTTGTCGACGACGATCCAGGCATCGGGACGCCAGGTCTGCTCGACGAGACACTCGCCTAGCCGCTGCAGGTTTTCCGCCTCATTCCTCGCGGGCGTGACGATCAGATGGGTCTCGATGGCGCGGTCCACTTCGATTTCGGATGCCGTACGCACGCCGCCATCTCCTGTTTCGTTCGATTTCATCGGCTACTGCTCTCGTTTGGGTCAGGGGTGTGTCGGAGCGTGGACGGCCCCGACGGGAGTGGTCCGACATCACCGGATAGGGCTTTCCACAACGCCGGCGCGCTCAGCGCGTCGCGACGGCCAAGCGCCGAGATAGGAATGTTCTGGAGGAAGACCACCGCGCGGTAGAGCCACACCTTGGCTGCGGCTTCCGTCTCGGTGAGCATGCGAATGACGGAGCCGAGATACTGCCGCTTGCCGGCTGGGGCCGAGCATCCGGATCGACGAATGCGCGTCGTGAACGACCTGTGCAGAAGGCGTGACCCAAAGGGCGAAGCCTCGATCGGCGAACGAGCGTGCAAGCTGGACGTCGTTGAAGAAGATCGGATAGCGCTCGTCGAAGATGTGGTCGTCGGGAAGGAATCGACCGCCGCAGGAGAAGACAGCTCGCCGAGGGTTGAGGTACCGGTCTCGGTTGCGAGAAATCCTCGTCGAGCATCCGGTACTCGCGAAGCTGCCGTGTCTGCTTCCGGGCAGGAGCTTGCGCACGAGCGCGCTTCCGTTCGCCAGCGTCATCTCGAAGGTCGGAAACCGGAAATGAAACGGCTGCGGTGAGCCGTCCGGGTTCACGTACAGGGGTCCGACCCCGGCCGCGGCCGGATGATCGACGAGGAACTGCGCTGAGAGAGCTGAGCGCGCCCGGCGTCAGTGCGACGTCGGAGTTGAGAAGCAGGACGAACTCGCCGCTCGAAGCGTCGGTATGCCTGATTGACCGCGGCCGCGTACCCGAGATTGCGTTCATTGCGGATCAGCGTGATGTCAGCCCGCTGGCGAGGACCTCTGCCGAGCCGTCGACCGAGCCGTTGTCGACGACGATCACCTCGCACGAAACGTCACCGGCACCGTCGTTCGGCAGCGAAGCGAGACACTGCAGCACGCGCTCGCGGGTGTTCCAGTTGACGATCAGGATCGAGACGAGCGAGCTCGCTCACTCCGCATTCCTTGCTCGATGGGTCGGCACCGCCTGCCTCGGCGGCTCGCCGAACGGCGGACCATCGAGACCGACCAACACTCGGAGCGCGGCGCGGGCTGCAGCGCGCCGCCCGGCGCGGGACGCGATCCCGTTCCGGCGCGAGCGCGCGCACCGCGTAGCCGAGCCCCAACGCAGCGCTGTATGCAGCGCGATGGACGGGGCCGAAGTGCTTTCGGGCGTGCTGCATCTCGCGTGTAGGCGTCCTGCGCAAACATCTTCGGACGCACACCGGCCTTGCCGGCGTGATGCACGATCGTCATCTCCGGGACATGACAGACCTTCCAGCCTGCGCGCTTCATGCGCAGACAGAGGTCTGGTTCCTCGCTGTAGATGAAGAAGCGCTCGTCGAGGAAGCCTGCGCTCTCGAGTGCCTCGCGTCTCGCGAGCATGAACGACCCCGACGTCCAATCGCACTCGACGACCTGGCTGTACCGGTCGAGATCGAGGTCGCGCTCGCGGAGCATCTGGGCGCGAAACGGGAGGCGTTCGGATCCCAACGCCTGACCGAACGCACGGAGGGCATTCGGGAAGTACCTGATCGTCGGGTAGATCTCGCCGTCCGGCGTCAGTTGGATGACGCCGGCGAGACCCACATCCGGGTGCTCGTCGAGATGACGTACCAACGCTTCGAACGTCCCGTCTCGGATCTCGGTATCGGGGTTGAGGAAGAGGACGTAACGGGCGTTCGTCGTCTCCAACGCTCGGTTGTTGGCGTGCGCAAAGCCGCGGTTCACGCACCGAACGACGCGTGCCTCCGGAAACTCCTCTTCAACGAGGACTGCGGTCCCGTCAGTCGATTCGTTGTCGGCGACGACGACTTCGAGGGAACATGCGCCTCGGTGCTCGAAGACGCTCGAAAGGCAGGCGCGTAGCCATCGCGCCTCGTTCGTCGAGACCACGATGACAGCAAGGTCGTCCATGCGCGTCTCTCCCTCGTGAACAAGCCCGCTCATGGCAGCGATCGGACTCGGCCGTAGATGGGCGTGGGAGCATCGGACGCCGGCCAGGCTCCCGAGATCCTGAGAAGTGCGGCCGACAGGCCGAGGAGAACCCAGAAGATGAAGGTGACCTGCGTGAAGCTGAACGCGTCGAAGGTGAGCATCCCGACGGCGAAGCTCGTGACCGAAGCAGCGAGCGCGGCGAACAACCAGTCGTCATCCACGTGGCTCGGTGCTCGCGACGCTCGAAAGAGCCTACGAACGGCCCTCACCATGAGCCAGACCCATGCGCCGAGGCCGACGAAGCCGACGTCCAGCACATTGTTCAGCCATTGATCGTCGAGGATCGGAGCATTTCGATCGGGCGTATTGAAGCCGGTGATTCTCGTCCCATAGCCCTCGCCGAAGAACGGCTTCCCGCTGGCCTCGCTCAGCATCGGCTTGAGCTGACGGATACGCCCGCCGGCAAGCAGGGGGTTGTAATCAGGCCTCGAATCTCGATTGCTGGGCGATGAGTCCGCCTTTGGGGAAGAACGCGTCCTTCAATCCTCCGATCGTTCCGGGCAACGCGAAATGGACGACGGCAATCGCGGGAATGAGAGCAGGCCAGAGCTTCTTCGTCTCGTTCGGCTTGAGGCAGCAGAAAGACGATCACCTCGGCAGCGAGCATCACGACGGCCGTGCGCGAGCCACTCGCCAAGGCTCCGAGGAGGATCAGCAACGCGGCGAGCCACCAACGCGCGCCCAGACGTTCGCGCGAAGTAGACGGCGAGAGGAAGGATGAGAATCAGCGCGGCGCCCAGAGCGATGGGCTGTTGTGAAGGGCCGAACACTCGAAGATTGCCCCCGAGCAGTCAGATAGGCCAAGCGCCCTCGAACGAGAGGAAGGGGAGCACAGCGTGGAGGTGGTCGAAAACGTTGTAATGCGTTCGAAGTTCGTAGACGGCGAAGAACTCCGATCGCTGCCCCGGACACCGTGACGAGCTTGAGAAGAATTTCCACACTGCCACGGCGCTGAATGGTCGTAGCCGTCAGGTAGTAGACGAGAATGAAACTCAGGAAGAACGTCAGCGACTTGATGACGTGCGAGCCGTACGCGCTCACCCGACCCGGATTCGTGATCTCAGAGGCGAGAACACAAGCCACGATGGGCGCGAGGGGATCGGATTCCGCCTCGGTCGCGTCGAGGTTGTGGAGCTTGCGGTAAGCGCCGCGGAGGAGCGCCATCGGCGCTCCGAGGATGCGACCGACGAGACTCGGCTGGGCCTCGGCCTGCGCGATCTCCTCGGGCACGCTCATCTCGCGGAGGACCTGGGCGACCAGCTCGCTGCTCCGGAGGATCTCGAGCTGCGAGGCGAGCTCCATCAGGCCGATGTCGGCGGAGCGGTGCAGCTCGGTCGGCCGCTCGGCGCTCGTCGAGATGTCGGCGCGGATGCTCGACACGAGCACCTTGGACGCCGCCCGATACTGCGGCGGCAGGACGAAGATGCCGACGATCGCGGTGAGAAGTACGCCCACATAGACGGCGAGAATGAGCTTCCGCTGCCGGATCAGCACCAGCAGCAGCTCCTGGACGGACGGGGCGTGGGTCAGGTTGTTCATCGTCAGAAGGCTATGGCGGCGCCCGTCATGATGGTCGACGGCTCGACCGGCAACATGTCCCGGAAGTACTGCTTCACGAAGAGGTTTGCGTTGGCAACGCGGCTCCTCGGCACGACGACGATGTCGGACGGCCGGAGCGGAACGTCGGCAGCCAGGTCCTCACCCGTCATCGCCTTCTCGGCGTTGATCAGGTAGCCCTTGTACTCGCTGCCCTCGTGGCGAATGAGGACGACGTTCGTCAGACGCGCGGTTTCGGCGAAGCCGCCGGCTTCACCGATCGCCTGAAGGGCGGTCATGCCGTTCTGGTACTGGACGGAGGTGGGCTTCTTCACCTCGCCGCTCACGTACACGGCCCCGCCGAAGCCGCGGACGATCACCGTGACCCGCGGGTCGGTCAGCTCCTTCGCATAGCGCTTGATGAGATCCCGAGAGAGCTGGTCGGGCGTGAGCCCCGCGGCCTGGACGTCCCCGAGGAGCTCGAGCGATATCTTTCCGTCACTGCGGACGGGCACCTCAACGTTCAGCTCAGGGGTCTTGTAGAAGCGAATGTCCAGGTTGTCCCCCACCTTGAGGATGTAGGCGTTAGCCGGCGATGCGGCATCGAGACGGGGAGGAGGCTCGGTCGGGGTGCGCATCGCGCAACCACCGAGGAGTGCGCCCAGGAGGAGCCCGATCCCGGTGTTCAGAACCCACTTCGTCAGCATTCGGAACCCCCGTATCGAGCAAGCGTCATGCCGCTGGCTCAGTGAGGACGATCAGAAAAACCAAGCAGATATCCCGTGAGGCCGTTCGCACGACCGCAACGTTTGCAGCCATGCACGGTCTTGGCCTCGCAGATGCGACATCACCACCATGAGTGGGGTGCTGCGGGCGATTTAATCCGGGGTGAGATGAATCCGAGAAACCTTGCACAACTACGAGGCTTTCAAATCGTCGAACATTAGCTTCGGTGGGATAACCCATTGCAATGACGCAACAGATACGGCTTCGGTCCACGCCAGGCGACACCTCTGGCTCTGAGTTCGAAATACCCTGTAGCTGACTGAGTTGTCGAGCGTTATATGGTCACCTCCTCCGACGTTTCAAACCGGGCTCCGCTATCTGTGGATATCCTACGACAAAGGGGAAGGATGCAGCGCGGCGCCACCCTCCGCGAGCGACATGCGTAGCGCATAGCGCAAGCTCCAAAGACATTGCATGGATGCAATAGGAACTGCCGTTCCTACGAAGCCATGCAGTGAGCCGAAAATTGGAACCACGCATTGCGTCGATGCCCTCTCAGCGGCGGTTGGATGCGCTCCACGATGCGCACGGTGGGATGGTGGCCGGCGTTCCGGCGAGCAGCAAAGGTCGGGGACCCCCTAAATAGCATCTCATTGAGATTTGACTAGCCCGGGTGACCCGTCCCGACCGCCAACGTTACGCGGACCGGCTGCCAATGTTACGAGCCGCCTCGTCGATGTTACGGTCCGCTGGGACCAAACGCCGGAGGGCCGAGACAACATGCCTCGGCCCTCCGTGAAGCGGGGAAACGGGGAAAGCTGGGGGACAGTCAGCTCGGCCCCGCATCTGAGCCCCCACCTACAGCTTCGAGTTCACCTGCAACGCGTCCTCGACGGCGCGAACGCCCGTCGTCGACCGCGCGACGACCGCGGCTTCCAGGCGATCCTCCTGACTTGCGACGTCGCCGGTGAGCCGGGCGACTCCGTTCCGGACCTCGACGGCGATCTTCGCATCCCGCAGGTTCTCCCGCCCCTCGAGCGACCGTTCGACGGCGGCCTGCACGTCTTCGTCCCTGGCCTTCACCGTCTCCTGCTTCGCCTTGGGGACGACCTGAAGCTGGTTCTCGACGCGCGTGACACCGCTCACCTTCCGCGCCTCGGCCTCCGCCGCCCGCTTGGCTTCCGCGGTTCCGACGATACCGAAGAGCGTGACCACGCCGTCCTGTGTGTCGACGTTGATGTCGAGCGCCGGCGTCTCGCGATCAGCGAGGAGCCGCATCTTGATGTCGGTCGTGATCCAGGCATCAGTTGCCCCACTCGTCATGCTGCGCTTGGTGCCGGCCTCCGCCGCGGTGTCCGTTCGCTCACGGATCTCGGAGTCGGCGATCTTGTCGGGGCTCTTCACCTCGCTGGTCACGCGGATGACTCCCGGCACGGCGCTCGCCGTCTGCATGGCGCGAAGATGCCCCGACACCGTCTTGGTCTCGCCGGAGAGCAGCACGACGCCGTCGTTGACCGAAGCGACGTGGACGTCGTCCGAGGCGAGACGCGGGTCGTCACGCAGCGCCTTCTCGACGCGCGTCTTCACCTCGGCGTCCGTGGTCTTCTGCTGCTCGCGCTTCGCAGCGGGCACGACCTGGAGAAGGTTCCGCACCTCCGCGACGCCGTCGATCTTCCGGGCCTCGGCTTCGGCCTTCGCCTTGTCCTCGGACGAGGGGACCGTGCCGTGCAGGGTCACCCGCCCGTTCACGGTGTCGACGTTGATCCTGCCGCCGGTCATCCCTTCGGCCGAGAGGAGCGCCATCTTGGTCTTGAGTGTCAGCCAGGCGTCGGAAGTCGCCCAAGCGACCGACGGCAGGACGCCGGCGACGAGCGCGCTTGCGAGGAGCGCCTTCCTGAGAAGTCGTCTCATGGTCTTCCCTTCCTTTCAGAGCCGGACGCGCTATGGAGTCGAGGTGGGAGTGCGTCCCGTGAGCAACCCCACCGCGAGGAAGATGACGGCGAGCACCACGAACACCCAGCCGAACTCTGCCGAGAGCCCCGCGACTCCGCGAAAGCCCAGCAGCGCCGCGATCAGCGCGACCACGAAGAAGACGAGAGCATAGTTCAGCATCGTCGGTTCCTCCTTCAGAAGAATGCGACTGGCTCGGATCGGGCTCCGAGCACCTACGCGCTTTCAGCAAGGGTGAGGCCATGCGCGCCATCGCGTGCCGCCGTGCGGATACGGCGTGACCTTGGTGGTTTCTTCGACACATGGGCGCGTTATGTAGTCACGCGATACAGGCGGGGTGGTGCGGAAGCCGCACTTCCCACCGTGGCACCGAACCTGCTCCCGACGGCCCGCCATGCGAAGCTCGCTCCTCGTCATCGTGTCCGCTGTCGTCGCCGTCGCCATCGCCGCCCCTCCGTCCGACGCGGCCCGCGCACGCTTCCGTCGCATCGTCGTCGTCGGTGACAGCCTGCTCGCCGGCTTCGGCTCCGGCGGCTACGTCGATCGCGGACGACCCGGCCAGGAAGACAGCGCGGCGAAGGTGTTCGCGCGGCGCGCCCGCGCGGCGCTCCCGCTGCCGCGTATCGGGCGACCGGGGTTGCCCCCGCAGCTCACCATAGCGGACGACAACCAGAACGGCGCGCTCGATTCCGGCGAAGTGCGGCGATCGGCGACGGGACTCGGCTTCCGCACGAACCCCGACACCCGCGTGCAGAACCTCGCGGTTCCCGGCGAGGACCTCACCTCGGTATTCGAGGAGATCTCGCCGGGGGACGTCGCTGGCCGCATCTTGAGCGGCCAGAGCGTGTCGGGTCCGGAGACACTGAAGCTCGCGATCCTCGGCCTGCCACTCCGTGGCGGCTCGGTCTCACAGGTGAGCCGCGCCCGCGAGCTTCAACCGAGCTTCCTCCTCGTCTGGCTCGGCAACAACGACGTGCTCGGCATGGCGACGAGGACGGATCCCGCCGCCGAATCGCTGACCGTCGCCGAGTTCGGCGAGCGCTTCCGGCGCCTCCTCGGCATGCTCGCGGACACGGGCGCGCCGATGGCCGTCGCCAACCTGCCCGACGTCTCGGGGATCTCGGCGCTGCGGCGCGCCGCGGGCGACGTGAGCGCCTGTCGAAACGGAGACGGCACGCTCGAGCCCGTGGCCCCCGACGATCTGCTGTCGATCGACCTCGATCGTGACCTCCTGCCCACGCCGCCGTGCACCAAGGTCCTGAGCGTCGTCGAGCGTGCCACCGTGCGCGCCGCGGTGGAAGCGCGGAACGCGGAGATCGCGGCGGCGATCGCCGAGGTCGAAGCCGCGCGAGGCGTGCCGATCGCGCTGGTCGACGTCTTCTCCCTCCTCGACGCCGCGTCGAACCCCGGCGTCGACATCGACGGTGACGGCGTCCCCGACCTCAACACGCGCTACCTGGGCGGCATCTTCAGCCTGGACGGCATCCATCCCACGCGGACGGGGCACGCCCTCATCGCAAACGCGTTCATCGACGCCGTGAACGCGCGCTTCGGGGAATCGATCCCGCACGCGTCGGTGGCGCGCATCGCCGCGCGTGATCCGCTGGTCGGCAACCGCTTCCGTCCGCGTGGCGAGCCGCCCTTCGGGCTCCTCGGCGGCGCGGGCGACGAGGTCGAGGCCTTCCGCGACGACCTGTCGTCCGAGATCGAGGGACGGATCGACGACATCCGGAAGCACCTCGTCCGCGACCGCATCGACGACCTGCTCGGCAAGCTCCCGGGGCTATGATCGCGCCCTGTCATGAGCTAGGGTGCCGCCGCTTCGCCAAAGAGAATCGGTGGGCCATGAGCGTTGCTACAGAAACGCTTTAGCCGAATAGAGCGCGTCGCGGGTTGCACGATGTTCCGCGCCCAATAGACTCGCGCGGCCGTCGTGCCGCAGATCTTCCATCGCAGCACCAACACGCTCTCGCGGGTCAGCATCTTCGGCGCGCTCTTCGTGGTCGCCGCGGCCGCTCTGGGGGCTCGCGCTCATCAACCGCTCCGCCTACGTGACCGCAGGCGCGGCGTCGCGCGCGAGCAGCCGGTGCCAGTTCAGCCACGAGCACCACGCCGGCGAGCTCGGCATCGACTGCCGCTACTGCCACACCGTCGGTCGAGAGCGTCGGCGTTCGCCGGCATCCCGCCGACCAAGACCTGCATGAACTGCCACTCGCAGATCTGGGCCGACAGCCCGTATCCTCGAGCCGGTGCGCGCGAGCTTCCGCGACCGACCGCGTCGATCCGCGTGGATCAAGGTCCACGACCTGCCCGACTTCGTCTACTTCAACCACAGCATCCACGTGCACAAGGGCGTCGGCTGCGTCGACCTGCCACGGGCGCGTCGACCGGATGAACCTGATCTGGCAGGCAGCCGTCGCTGCAGATGGAGTGGTGCCTCGACTGCCACCGCCATCCGGAGCGCTACGTGCGGCCGCGCGAGCGAGGTCTTCAACATGGCCTGGGAGCCGCCGGCCGACCAGGCGGCGCTCGGCGCGCGAGCTCGTGCGAGGCGTACGACATCCACCCGCGCACCGACTGCTCGACCTGCCACCGATGAGGAGCCGCGTGGACGACGCGCCCGCTCCGCGCTCGACCTGGCGCCATCCGCCGCCGGCTGGCCGGCAGCGGCGGCCGCGACGTTCTGGCGGAGCCTCGAGGAGCTCGCCGGCAGCGACGGAGTTCGACGAGTTCCTCGAGCGCGAGTTCCCGCGCCAGGCGGCGGGCATCGCGACGGCCGGTCGACCGGCCGGCGCAGTTCCTGAAGCTGATGGGCGCGTCGCTGGCGCTCGCCGGGCCTCGGGCGCCTGCACGCGGCAGCCCGACGGAGAAGATCGTCCCGTACGTGCGGCAGCCCGAGCAGCATCGTGCCCGGGCGAGCCGCTCTTCTTCGCCACCGCGATGCCGCTCGGCGGCTTCGGCGATCGGCGCTCCTGGTCGAGAGCCACGAGGGGCGGCCGACCAAGGTCGAGGGCAACCCGGAGCATCCCGGCGAGCCTCGGCGCGACCGACGTCGCTCGCGCAGGCGCTCGGTGCTCGGCGCTCTACGACCCCGACCGCTCGCAGGTGGTCACCAGCGTCGGGCGAGATCCGACCGTGGAGCGCGCTTCCTCGACGCGCTGCGCGCGGCGCTCGACGGCGCAGCGCGCGCAGCGGCGGCGCCGGGCTGCGCATCCTCACCGAGCACGGTCACCTCGCCGACGCTCGCCGCGCAGATCGCGCGCGCTGCTCGCGCGACGTTCCCGCAGGCGCGCTGGCACCAGTGGGAGCCGGTCGGCGCGCGACAGCGCGCGCGCCGGGCGCGCGGCTCGCCTTCGGCGAGGACGTCGACGACGCAGCTACCGCTTCGACGCGCGCCGACGTCGATCCTCGTCGCTCGACGCCGACTTCCTCGCGCTGCGGCCCGGCGCGCGTGCGCTACGCGCGCGACTTCGCCGCGCGGCGCCGCGTCGGGCGACGCGAGCGCGAGATGAACCGGCTCTACGTCGTCGAGCGCACGCCGATCGATCACCGGCGCGCGTGGCCGACCATCGGCTGCCGCTCGCGCGCCGGCGACGTCGAGGCGCTTCGCGCGCGCGGTCGCCGCCGGCGCTCGGCGTCCGCGTGCGCACGCGCCGACGCCGGCCTGCGAGCGCGCACGCGGCGTGGATCGACGCGCGTCGCGCGCGACCTGCGAGCGCACCGCGGCGCCGCGCCTCGTCGATCGCCGGCGACGCAGCAGCCGCCGCCGGTGCACGCGCTCGCGCACGCGATGAACCAGGCGCTCGGCAACGTCGGGCAGCACGGTCGTCTACACCGAGCCGGTCGAGGCGCAGCCCGACGACCAGCGCGCGTCGCTGCGCGACGCTCGTCGCCGACATGGACGCCGGGCGCGGTCGAGCTGCTGCTCATCCTCGGCGGCAACCCGGTCTACACGGCGCCGGCCGACCTCGACTTCGCCGAGCGCGCTCGACGAAGGTCGCGCTGCGCGTCCACCTCGGCCTCTACGACGACGAGACCGCCGCGCTCTGCCACTGGCACGTCCCCGAGGCGCACTACCTCGAGGCGTGGAGCGACGTGCGCGCCTACGACGGCACGGCGACGCATCGTCCAGCCGCTCATCGCGCCGCTCTACGAGCGGCCGGACGCGCGCACGAGCTGCTCGCCGCGCTCGTCGGGCCAGCCGGACCGCGTCGGGCTACGACATCGTGCGCGACGCACTGGCAGCAGGCGCGCGCCGGGCGCCGACTTCGAGGCGCTTCTGGCGCAAGGCGCTGCACGACGGCGTCGTCGCCGGCACGCGCCGCGCCGCGCGCAGCGGTCGCGCTGCGCGCCGACTGGGACCGCGGCGCCGACGCCGCCGCCGCCGGCCGCGCGAACGGCCTCGAGATCGTCTTCCGGCCCGACCCGACGGTGCTCGACGGCCGCTTCGCCAACAACGGCTGGCTGCAGGAGCTGCCGCGGCCGCTCACCAAGCTCACCTGGGACAACGCCGCGCTGGTCGCGCCCGGCCACGGCGGAGCGGCTCGGCGTCGCGAACGAGGACGTCGTCGAGCTGCGCTACCGCGGCCGCACGCGTGCGCGCGCCGGTCTGGATCGTGCCCGGGCCACGCGCGCCGACGCGGTCACGCGTGCACCTCGGCTACGGCCGCACGCGCGCCGGCGCGCGTCGGCAACGGCGTCGGCTTCGACGCCTACGCGCTGCGCACCGCGCGACGCGCCGTGGTTCGGCGCCGGGCTCGACGGTCGCGCAAGACCGGCGAGCGCCATCGCGCTCGCGACGCACGCAGGACCACCAGACGATGGAGGGCCGCGACGCTCGTCCGCGCGGCGACGCTCGACGGAGTACCGCGCGCGATCCCGACTTCGCGCAGCGACGACGGGCGAGAGCCCGCCGCGCGACCTGACGCTCTACCCGCCGCATCGCGTACGACGGCTACGCCTGGGGCATGGCGATCGACCTCGACGCCTGCATCGGCTGCAACGCCTGCGTCGTCGCCTGCCAGGCGGAGAACAACATCCCGGTCGTCGGCAAGGACGCAGGTGGCGCGCGGCCGCGAGATGCACTGGATCCGCGTCGACCGCTACTACGAGGGCGACCTCGACGACGCCCGCGATCCTACCACCAGCCGGTGCCGTGCATGCACTGCGAGAACGCGCCCTGCGAGGTCGTCTGCCCGGTGGACGCGACCGTGCACAGCGGCGAGGGCCTGAACGACATGGTCTACAACCGCTGCGTCGGCACGCGCTACTGCTCGAACAACTGCCCCTACAAGGTGCGGCGCTTCAACTTCTTCCTGTACGCCGACTGGACGCAGCGAGACGCTCAAGATGGCGCGCAACCCGGACGTCACGGTGCGCAGCCGCGGCGTGATGGAGAAGTGCACCTACTGCGTGCAGCGCATCGAGCGACGCGCGCATCGCAGGCGAAGCGCGAGGACCGGCCGATCCGCGACGGCGAGATCGTCACCGCCTGCCAGCAGGCCTGCCCGACCGAGGCGATCGTCTTCGGCGACCTCAACGACCCGACGAGCCGGGTCGCGCAGCTCGAAGGCCGAGCCGCGCAACTACGCGCTGCTCGGCGAGCTCGAACACGCGGCCGCGCACGACGTACCTGGCGCGGCTGCGCAACCCGAACCCGGAGCTCGGAGAGCGGAGCGGCTGATGGCGAGCACCGACGCGACGCCGACGCGCACGCTCGAGCGCGCCGCCGATCATCGGGCCGGGCCACACCTTCGGCTCGGTCACCGACAAGATCAGCGCCGTCGTCCTCGACCGGCCGGACGCCGCGCGGCTGGTTCGTCGGCTTCGGCGATCGCGCTTCGCGCTGCTGCATGCTCCTGCTGATCGCGATCACCTACCTGTTCGTCGCGCGGCATCGGCATCTGGGGCATCAACATCCCGGTCGGCTGGGGCTTCGACATCATCAACTTCGTCTGGTGGATCGGCATCGGCCACGCCGGCACGCTGATCTCGGCCATCCTGCTGCTGCTGCGCCAGAAGTGGCGCACGTCGATCAACCGCTTCGCCGAGGCGATGACGCTGTTCGCGGTCGCCTGCGCCGGGCTCTACCCGCTCCTGCACACTCGGCCGGCCGTGGCTCGTCTACTGGCTGTTCCCGTACCCGAACACGATGGGCATGTGGCCGAACTTCCGCAGCCCGCTCATCTGGGACGTGTTCGCGGTCTCGACCTACGCCACCGTCTCGCTGCTGTTCTGGTACGTCGGCCTGATCCCCGACCTGGCGACGCTGCGCGACCGCGCGCCGAGCCGCGTCGGCCGCGCCGTCTACGGCATGCTCGCGATGGGCTGGCGCGGCTCGGCGCGGCACTGGCACCGCTACGAGACGGCGTACCTGCTGCTCGCCGGCGCTCGTCGACGCCGCTCGTCGTCTCGGTGCACACCATCGTCAGCTTCGACTTCGCCGTCGGCGATCATCCCGGGCTGGCACGCGACGATCTTCCCGCCCTACTTCGTCGCCGGCGCCATCTACGCCGGCTTCGCGATGGTGCTGACGCTCGCCATCCCGCTGCGCACGCATCTACGGCCTCGAGGACTTCATCACGATGCGCCACCTCGACAACATGGCGCGCGTCATGCTCGCGACCGGCCTGGTCGTCGCCTACGGCTACATGATGGAGGCCTTCATGGCCTGGTACAGCGGCAACCCGTACGAGCAGTTCATGATCTGCGAACCGCTTCACCGGGCCGTACGCGCCGATGTACTGGGCGCTGCATCGTCTGCAACGTCGCTCGTCGCCGCAGGTGCTCTGGTTCCAGCGCGTGCGCGCCAGCGTGCCGGCGCTGTTCGTGATCGTCGATGGTCGTCAACGTCGGCATGTGGCTCGAGCGCTTCGTCATCATCGTCGTCAGCCTGCGCCGCGACTTCCTGCCGTCGTCGTGGGGCATGTACACCGGCACGCATCTGGGACTGGGCGCACGTTCGTCGGCACGCATCGGCCTCTTCCTCACGCTGCTTCTTCCTCTTCATCCGCTTCCTGCCGATGATCTCGATCTTCGAGATGCGCACGCTGCTGCCCGAGGCCGAGGTGAAGGAGGAGGTCGGCATGAGCAGCGCGCCCGCCGATCTACGGCCTGATGGCCGAGTTCGGCGACCCGAACGAGCTGGTCGCACGCCGCGCGCGCAGGCGCGCGAGGCCGGCTACCGCGCAGATCGACGCCTACACGCCGTTCCCGATCGAGGAGCTCGCCGAGGCGCTCGGCGTGCACCACAGCCGGCTGCCGCTGCTCGTGCTGCTCGGCGGCATCGTCGGCGGCGTCGGCGGCTTCGCGCTCTGCAGTACTGGACGTCGGTGATCGACTACCCGCTCAACGTCGGCGGCCGGCCGCTCCACAGCTGGCCGTCGTTCATCCCGATCACCTTCGAGTGCACGGTGCTGGGCGCCGCGCTCGTCGGCGGTGCTCGGCATGCTCGCGCTGAACGGGCTGCCGATGCCGTACCACCCGGTGTTCAACGTGCCGCGCTTCGCGCTCGCGTCGCGCGACCGCTTCTTCCTCTGCATCGAGGCGACGACCCGCTGTTCGACCGCGAGGAGACGCGGCGCTTCCTCGAGCGGCTGGTCGCCGCGCCAGGTGTCGGAGGTGGAGCACTGATGCGCCGCGGCGCTGCGCCGCCGTGCTCCTGCTGGCGCTCGCGCTCGCGGTCGCCGGCTGCCGGCAGGACATGCACGACCAGCCGAAGTACAAGCCGCTCGAGCGCGAGCGCGTTCTTCGCCGACGGGCGCGCCGTCGCGGCCGCTCGTGCCGGGCACGGTGGCGCGCGGCGCAGCTCGACGACGGACGACGCGTTCTACGACCGGCAAGGTCGGACGGCGCGCTCGGTCGCGAGCTGCCCGTGCCGCGTCACGCGCGACGCTGCTGCGCGCGCGGCCGCGAGCGCTACGACATCTACTGCTCGCCCTGCCACGACCGCGTCGGCACCGGCGACGGCATGATCGTGCAGCGCGGCTACAAGCAGCCGCCGTCGTTCCACATCGACCGGCTGCGCGCGGTGCCCGACGGCTACTTCTTCGACGTCATCACCAACGGCTTCGGCGTCATGCCGAGCTACGCGCGCGCAGGTGCCGGCCGCGCGACCGCTGGGCGATCGTCGCCTACGTCCGCGCGCTGCAGCTCAGCCAGCACGCGACGCTGGCCGACGTGCCCGGACGCCGAGCGCGCGCCGGCTCGCGACGGAGCAGCGCTGACATGAGCGGCGAGCCCGCGCGCTGCGTCCTGCTCGGCCCGACCACCCGCTCGCATCGCGTGCAGCGCGGCGCGCTCGGCGTCGGCGTCGGCGGCGCTGCTCGTGTGCGCGCTCGGCGCGCTTCGTCGATCCCGACGCAGTTCCTCCGCTCGTACCTCGTCGCCTACCTCTTCTGGGTCGGCATCGCGCTCGGCTGCCTCGCCATCCTGATGATCCAGCACGTCACCGGGCGGCGCGTGGGGCGTCGTCGATCCGCCGCCTGCTCGAGTCGGGCGACGCGCACGCTGCCGCTGATGGCGCTGCTCTTCCTGCCGCTCGCGCTCGGGCTCGGCACGGCTCTACGAGTGGGCGCGGCCCGAGGCGCGTCGCGCACGACCCGCTCCTGCAGCACAAGGAGCTCTACCTGAACGTGCCCTTCTTCCTCGCGCGCGCCGGCGTTCTACTTCGCCGTCTGGATCGATCGTGGCGCGCTGCTCTGGTGCGCTGGTCGCTGCGAGCAGGACGACGACCGGCGACCCGCGGCCCGGCGCGCCGGCTCGAGCTGCTCGAGCCGCGGCGGGCTCGCTGCTCTACGGCCTCACCATGACCTTCGCCGCGGTCGACTGGGTGATGTCGCTCGAGCCGCACTGGTTCTCGACGATCTACGGCATCCTCTTCATGGGCGGCAGCGTGCTCACCGCGTTCGCCTTCGTCATCCCGGTCGCGGCGCTGCTCGCCGACGCGCCCGCCGCTCGCGCGGCTGCATCACCGCCGAGCCAGTTCCACGACCTCGGCAAGCTGCTGCTCGCCTTCGTCATGCTCTGGGCCTACTTCGCGTTCTCGCAGTTCCTCATCATCTGGTCCGGCAACCTGCCCGAGGAGATCCCCTGGTACCTGCGCGCGGCTGCGCGGCGGCTGGCAGTGGCTCGCCGTCGCGCTGCGTCGTCTTCCACTTCGCGCTGCCGTTCGTCGTGCTGCTGTCGCGCGACCTGAAGCGCAACGCGCGGCGCGCTCGCGGTCGTGGCGCTGTGCGTCGTCGGTGATGCGCTTCGTCGACCTCTTCTGGCTGGTCGCGCCGGCCTTCGAGCCGGACGCGGCTCGCGCGTCGCACTGGCTCGACGTCGCGGCCGTGCTCGGCGTCGGCGGCCTCTGGCTCTGCGCTCTTCGTCGCGCCAGCTCGACGGCCACCCGCTCGCTGCCGCTGCGCGATCCCGTCGCTGCCGGAGGCTGGCATGAGCGGCGACCGACGCAGCCCGTCCCGCCGGCGGCCACGAGCACGCGCGACGTCACGCTCGCGGCCGATCGTCGCTCGCGGCGATCGGCCTCGCCGTCGTGCTGCTCGTCGTCGCGGCGCGATGCTGGCTGCTCCTCGGCCGCTACGCCGGCGCGCGAGGCGCGCCGCGAGCCCGCCGGCCGAGCCCGCTCGCGGCCGACGTACGGGCCGCAGCGAGCCGCCGGAGCCGCGCCTGCAGACCGACCCGCTCGACGACCTCGCGCGCGCTGCGCGCCGCGGAGGACGCGCTGCTCGCACGGCTACGGCTGGGTCGACCGCGAGCGCGGGCGTGGTGCGCATCCCGATCGAGCGCGCGATGCGAGCTGCTCGCCGAGCGGCGCGGCGGCGGCGCGGGCGACGCGATGAGCGCGCGCGTCGCTCGCGCTGCGGTCGCCGTGACGCGGCGCTGCGCTCGTCGCCGCGCCGGCGCCGCGCCGACACCGAGCGGCCCGCCGATCCTGCGCGACGTCGGCTTCGACCAGCGCCTCGGCGCGCAGCGTGCCGCTCGACCTCGCCGTTCCGCGACGAGGACGGGCCGCACCGTCGCGCTCGGCGACTACTTCGCGCGAGCAAGCCCGTCGTCCTCGTGCCCGCCTACTACGAGTGCCCGATGCTCTGCACGCTGGTGCTGAACGGCCTCGTGAGCGCGCTGCGCGCGCTGCCCTTCGACGTCGGCACGCGAGTTCGACGGTCGTCACCGTCAGCTTCGACCCGCGCGAGACGCCGCGCGCTCGCGGCGGCGAAGAAGGCGACCTACCTCGACGCAGTACCGGCGCCCGGGCGCCGCGGACGGGCTGGCACTTCCTCACCGGCGACGAGGCGTCGATCCGGCGCGCTCACCGAGGCGATCGGCTTCCGCTACGCCTACGACGCCGACGCAGCAGCAGTTCGCGCACGCCAGCGGCATCGTCGTGCTGACGCCCGACGGGCGCGATCGTCGCGCTACTTCTTCGGCGTCGAGTTCGCGCCGCGCGACCTGCGCCTCGGCGCTGGTCGAGGCGGCGGACGGACCGCATCGGCTCGCTCGTCGATCAGCTGCTCCTCTTCTGCTTCCACTACGATCCGGCGACCGGGCCGCTACAGCCGGCTGGCGCTCGAGCGCGGTGCGCGTCGGGCGGCGCGCTCACGGTGCTCGCGCTCGGCGGCGTTCATCGTCGTCGCTGCTGCGGCGCGACGCGCGCGCGCGTCGCGCCGGCGCCGAGCGAGCGCGATGATGCGCGGCTTCGCGCTCTTCCCCGAGCAGGCGTCGACCATCGCCGGCGCAGGTCGACGCGCTCTTCTTCTTCCTGCTCGGCGTGACGCGCGTTCTTCGTCGCTCCTGATCGCCGGCGCTGATCGTCGTACTTCGTGGTCCGCTACCGCCGCCGCGCCGACGACGAGCTGCCCGACGGCCGATCCACGGCTCGCTGCGCGCTCGAGCTCGGCTGGACGGTCATCCCGTTCGTGCATCGCGATGGTGATCTTCTTCTGGGGCGCGAGCCTCTACGTCACGCATCCGCCGGCCGCCCGACGACGCGCTCGAGGTCTACGTCGTCGGCAAGCAGTGGATGTGGAAGCTGCAGCACCTCGAGGGCCGGCGCGAGATCAACGAGCTGCACGTCCCGGTCGGGCGAGCCGGTGCAAGCTGACGCATGACCTCCGAGGACGTGATCCACAGCTTCTACGTGCCGGCGTTCCGCATCAAGCAGGACGCCGTGCCCGGGCCGCTACACGACGACTGTGGTTCGAGGCGACGAAGCCGGGCGCGTACCACCTCTTCTGCGCCGAGTACTGCGGCACGCTGCACTCGGGCATGATCGGCCGCGTCGTCGTGATGGAGCCGGCCGAGTTCCAGGCGTGGCTCGCGGGCGAGGCGCCGGCGGCCGGCGGCGTCGCCCGTGGCCGCGGCGGGCGAAGCGCTCTTCCAGGCGCAGGGCTGCGTCGACCTGCCATCGCGGCGACGCCGGGCGCAGCGCGGGCCGCACGCTCGCGGGCCTCTTCGGCACGCACGGTGCACGCTCGCGGACGGCGGCACGGTCGTCGCCGACGAGGCCTACCTGCGCGAGTCGATCCTCAACCCGCAGGCGAAGGTCGTCGCCGGCTATCGAGCCGATCATGCCGACCTTCCAGGGCCTGCTCAGCGAGGAGGACGTCATGCAGCTCGATCGCGTACATCAAGTCGCTGCGGCGCGCGGGCGCGAGCGCGACGGACGAGCGCTAGCCATGGAGCACCGACGCGACCGAGCCGCGACGCACTACCTGAACGTCGACTACGGCGTCCGCTCGTGGCTCCTCACCACCGACCACAAGCGGATCGCGCTCCTCTACCTCGTCTCGATCACGCGTCATGTTCGTCCTCGGCGGCCTCTTCGCGCGTCGCCATCCGCCTCGAGCTGCTGACGCCCGCCGGGCGACCTCGTGCAGGCGCGACACCTACAACAAGCTCTTCACCATGCACGGCATCATCATGATCTTCTTCTTCCTGATCCCGTCGATCCCCGCCGTGCTCGGCAACTTCCTGATCCCGCTGATGATCGGCGCGCGCGACCTCGCCTTCCCGCGGCTCAACCTGCTCAGCTGGTACATCTACATCGTCGGCGGCGCTGTTCACGCTGTGGGCGATGGTCACCGGCGGCGTCGACACCGGCTGGACGTTCTACACGCCGTACAGCACCGCGGCGTCGACCACCAACGTCATCCCGACGGCGCTCGGCATCTTCATCACCGGCTTCTCGTCGATCCTCACCGGGCTCAACTTCATCGTCACCATCCACCGATGCGCGCGCCGGGGCTCACCTGGTTCCGCCTGCCGCTCTTCGTCTGGGCGCACTACGCCACCAGCCTGATCATGATCCTCGGCACGCCGGTGATCGCCATCACGATCGCTGCTGGTCGGCGCTCGAGCGCGGCTTCCACCTCGGCATCTTCGATCCGGCGCTCGGCGGCGACCCGATCCTCTTCCAGCACCTCTTCTGGTTCTACTCGCACCCGGCCGTCTACATCATGATCCTGCCGGCGATGGGCGTGATCAGCGAGATGATCACCTGCTTCTCGCGCAAGCGCATCTTCGGCTACTCGCTTCATCGCCATCTCGAGCCTCGCGATCGCCTTCCTCGGCTTCCTCGTCTGGGGCCACCACATGTTCGTCAGCGGCCAGTCGGTCGTACGCCGGCGTTGATCTTCTCGTTCCTGAGCTTCGCGGTCGCCAT